>KE159798.1:358871-362008 GCA_000403475.2 Lachnospiraceae bacterium MD308 | reverse complement strand
GTAAACGGTAGATAGTGAGTACCTATACAAAACAGGAGCAAACCTGTATGATAGAAACAGATTTGCTCCAGTCTTTATTTCACTTCACTTTTATCAGGCTTTCGGCAATTCGCTGGCAGGCTTGGTGGCCAGGGGAGCAGGTTATCCAGAAAACTACGGTCGGTATCATCCAGATGCTTCGGGATTTCGGTAAGCAGATACTCAAAGTAATCATATGGTTTCAGATTGTTTGCTTTTGCAGTTTCCGCAATGCTGTAGATGATAGCGCTGGACTTTGCACCGGCAATGGTATCGATCATCACCCAGTTTTTCTTGCCAATGCAGAACCCACGGATGGACTGCTCCGCAGCGTTATTGTCCATCGGCACTTCACCATCGTCCAGGAATACTTTCAGGTATTTCTCCTGGTTCAGGGAATAATTGAAACCTTCCCACGTCTTGCTTTTCTGCGGCACTTTCGGGAGGTTTTCACGAACCCATGTGAAATAAGCCTCCACCAGGGGCTTTACGCTCAGCTGGCGGCGGTTCCTCCGTTCCCCGGCCGGGAGATCCTTTAACTGTTTTTCCTCCCGGTAGATCGCCTGTATCATGGTAAGCGCAAGGTACGCGCGGCTGTCCTTCTGCTTCTGCTTAGGCAAAGCCTTCACTGCCTCGTCAAATCTCCGCCTGGCATGGGACCAGCATCCCGCGATCCGCAGGTCTTCCCGTTCGCCTTCAATGGTGTGGTAGACCTGATATCCGTCCGTGACGCATACGCCGTTGAAGTCTTTCAAAAACTCTCTGGGATGGCTGGCATTGCGCGTCTTCTGGTATTCATACAGGACAATCTGGCGTTCTGTGTACATCCGTCCGGTGCGATATACCCACATGTAGCTTTTTGATCCGGCAGGACGGCCGTCTTTGTTCACCAGCACAGGTGTTTCGTCTGCTTGCAGCACATGATAACTGTACAGTTTTTCATGCAGGTAATCATAGAGAACAGCGAGGTATCTGTCTGCGCATTGGATTGTCCAGTTTGCCATATTCTGCCGGGAAATATGCAGACCATAACGCTCAAATTCCTGCTCCTGGCGGTAAAGCGGAACGGCATTGACATACTTTGCGTTCATCACTGCCGCCTCAAGGGACGGGGACACAAGGCTTCCCCTTAAAAGACATTCCGGGTGTTCAGCCTTAACGATCTCCTCTGTCTTTTTTCCAGCGTACACTTTTACATGGTGTTCTTCTACTTCGACTTTTGCCGGGGTAAAGC
The DNA here is from genome assembly GCA_000403475.2 of Lachnospiraceae bacterium MD308. Lineage (GTDB taxonomy): Bacteria > Bacillota > Clostridia > Lachnospirales > Lachnospiraceae > MD308. Next base: position 360,756 of record KE159798.1, on the reverse strand, counting down.
TGTACCTGCGGTATACCTCATCCGGGAGCTGTTTCCAGCCGTCTTTTCCAAATTTATCTTCCAGCTCCCCATCCGTCATGGAATGTTCCACCACAACTACCGGAAGCCCCTCCAGGTCTTCTTCCCGTTTCCCCTGCTTTTTCTTCGGTTTTGTGCGTGAAACGCCTTCCGGCTCTTCCAGTGCGTTTTCCTCTGCAGCGACAGCCTCGGATTCGTTAAAGAATACGACCTTCCCGTCCACTTCCATAAAGGAGATCTGGTCTTCGATTTCATGTTTTTCCGATGACCTGCCAAACCGGTGCCGTTTTAGATCCGCCATCTGCTCCAAAACAAGCTGAAGCGTATGGTCGATATTTTCAAACTGCTCCTGTTGCGACAGAAACAGCCTGATAAGCGTTTCCCTGTCAAGACTGTTCAGTTGTTCTTCCGTATATTTTAAGGCCATGCTGTTTTCTCCTGGTATCCTGATAGCCTTATTATACCATGGATACGGGATTTTTGCGAACTCCGCGTTGCCGGATAACCGTCATAATGCCTATGGTTAAAACAGCGGATGCTGCCTTTGTATGATGCTGTTTCCAGAACCCTTTTCGGGAAGGAAAAGCATGTCTGCGTCCATTCTGGGCTCCTTTATGGTGTGCAGCGTGGTTTGGCAGGGATAAGGCGGAACATTTTTTCCAGCAGGAAGACCGTCTGAAAATTTCTCCGCTTTGCACAAAGTCATCCCATGTATTCCGGCGGTTCCACCGGCCTGACCGATTTCTTCGGGGTGATTGTCAGCCCTTCCATCAGCCACCGGAACTGCTGCGGCGTTAATTCACGCACCTCCTCCGGGGTGCGCGGCCACTGGAACCGGCTTTCCGAGAGCCGTTTGTATAACAGGAGCCAGCCGTCCCCTTCCCATACAAGTCCCTTGATGCGGTCTGTGCGCCTCCCGCAGAAAAGATAGAGTGTATCCGGGATATATGGCCTGTTCCCGGTCTGTGTTTCCACGAGTGCCGCCAGCCGGTCCATGCCGGCGCGCAGATCAGTGTAGCCACAGACAATGTATACGGCTTTAAAGCAGGTGGCGTCATTCAGCATCCCGCACCACCTTCAGGACTGCCGCAAGCAGCGGCATGGGTGTGGATTCTGTTACGTGGATGGAAAGACCGTTTACAGAAACAGAAAGCCCCAGCCGTGTACCGGTATCGTCTTGTGTTTCCTGATGCAGGAGACAGGGGGTTACCGGGACGATCTGCTGCGCCGGAGTCTCCGGCGGAAAGTTTTCTAGGCACACCTGCCTTACACGGCGCAGCCTGTAATAGTAGTTCGCTTTCGTAATGCCGTGGCTGGCACACCAATCAACGACACTCATGCCTGCGGGCCGGTTCTGGCATTCCCTGATCTGCTCTGCCCACTCTTTTAAACGGTATTGTACAGCTACTGCTGTTGTTGCTGAGTTCATAGACTTACCTCCGTATAACGGTATCAAAAGTTAAGGCTTAACTTTTAATACTGATGATAGAAATATAGTCTATTGTCACACACTTTGCCCTTACAGTCGAGGTATGCACTATCTACCGTTTACATTAAATAAAAAAAGCCCTGCCTTTACAGAACTTTTCCAATGACTAGTATCTCAAACTTAACAACAAAGACTTCGCATCCATGCAAAACACGCGGCACGTATACTCTTTTTTACTAAAAATATAATCTGTATCGCGTGCCATAACTCTTTCTGCTAATGGAAGGATAATCACGTTATAGCTTTGCATTTTCGTACCTGCTTTCCATCTCGGAGAAAAATTCTTTGTAATTTCTTCCTTGAAGTGGAATCTCGTCTAAAAGCTGATTCCTATAAGCCTTGTCTTCAGTCGCTCTCCTAGCGTCATCCAGTCGACCA
>KE159798.1:10959-358181 GCA_000403475.2 Lachnospiraceae bacterium MD308 | reverse complement strand
GCATCTGCACAAAATAATCCGCCACGATCTTGAAATCACTTGTAAACATCTGCACCTGTTCATCAGACAGATACGCAATCTCATACATATTCATGCGGTAATCATTTACATATGGCTTTATTGCCTCCGGTATATCAAGACAATCATAGAGTGTCCTTGGCGTTTTCCAATGTTTCTGATATCCAAAATATAAAACCAGTGTCACTACAGGATACCGCGGTGCGGCCTTTCCTGTCTTTTCCTTCATTTCCTTATCTGCAAGAAGCTGTCCCCGGTAAGCCGCCCCATCATAAGAAAATAGCCGTAGCGGCATATCGCTGTCTATATCCGTCTGGTTCTCCAATCCATATAGCGCAATCCGTACAAGCCCTTTACGCCAATATTTAGCAACATCCCTTTCCTGTGCATGTAATTTCCCGTCTGCTTTATAACTGGAATTTGGGCTCTCTTCCTCCAATTCATCCTCTTTAACCTGTTGCTCGCCATTAAAAAGCAATACATTGATAATGTCTGCAAACACATCATTGTAGGTTTCTAACGTCTTTTCTGCAATGTCTTTCTCTGCCATAGCACCATTCCTTCCTGTTATTACCACTCCCACTCCCACTCCCACTCCCACTCCCACTCCCACTCCCACTCCCACTCCCACTCCCACTCCCACTCCCACTCCCACTCCCACTCCCACATTTCTTAAATTAATTATACTCAAAACATCTGCCCTTTACAAGCTGAAACATGTAAAGTGGTATGAAAAATGCAATGAGTCATTATGCCCAGAATATGTATACAATCTGGTACTTAAACAAGATGCTTATGTGTCTGTTTCTTGGGGTATATTCCTTTTTTGAAGTGTCTGCGACTTGGGATTCCATTAGTTATTTCAGGCCTAGCAATCATATATTATTTTCCCTAGCGGTAATCAACATTTCAAGCAATCCCTGTCGCTTGCCGTGTCCACCTTATAGGGTACATTATAATGCGGACATGGAATGAATCCCCGAATCGTGTTGCAGCACAGTTCGGGGATTCTTCTTTTCTTTTATAGTGGCAAGCTGCACCAGCCAAAACAGTGAATAAGATTGTGGCTATCACAATCCGATGCCCGCTATTTCTGTGGATATTGACCTCTCCGAAAAGGATATTTATATCTGTAATTTTGCTGTACAGTTCTCCTTATTCACTATTTTATGAATTTTCTCCTTATCTGGTTTCACACTTATTTTATAAAATATAAAACTTATTTATCAGTCAACAGGTTGTCCTTTCAAAAATAAGTTCAATACTAATTACTCCCTTTTCTGCTAAATAAGTTTCATAATAATGTGACTTCTACCACCTTTGCATAAAGAAAAGGCATATCTACCTGTATCAGCAAACACGCCTTTTCCAACTACGTCCTGTCGTCCGCAATTTTCCACGTTCCAGTATGAAACCTATTTTTAATTTCACGCCGTTTTTATGAAACATATTTATAAAAATTTCAACTTCTACGGCATTATGGAACTTATTTGCGAATTTATAAGACTTATTTTGCAAAGTATAAAACTTATTTATCAGTCAACACAGGTCACCACCCCCGGTTCACCCCATCTTCCCCCGGCTTTGTCGTCATCAGCTTATACAGCCTTGTATTCTTTGGGAACTGATTGACAAAAGGCACCAGGGAGCTGCCATACCTGATCAGGCCGCTCCCCGCATCCGCATTGATGATATAGTCCATCTGCTCTTTCGAGATGTTCAAAAGCTTTGCCAGCCTGTGCCCGTCCGTTGCCGCCTGGTTCAGCATCACGATGAACTCGCTGTTGGAGAGCATGGTGCTTGCCAGCACAGAATCTAAAAGGTACTCCACGTTCTGCGTAATAGCATTGGGGAAGGCATTTCTTTTACGGAACCTTCTCCATGCGGAATTGAAAAATGCCCCAGAATACTCATTCTCAAACACTACATGGAACTCATCTAAGAAGATATGGGTGCGCTTTCCCTTCTTCCAATTCTCCGTCACACGGTTAAGCATGGCGTCCGTAATGACTAAAAGCCCCATCGTCTTAAGCTGTTTCCCCAAGTCCATGATGTCATAGTCCACCATGCGGTTATTCACGTCTACGTTGCTCTCATGGGCGAACGCGTCCAGGCTCCCGCTTGTGAAAAGCTCCAGCGCAAGGGCAAGCTCCTTCGCCTCCTGCTCCGGCTGCTCAAGAAGTTTCTCCCGGAGGACGCAGAGGGTAGGCACCCTCCCGCCCCTCCTATAATCATCGTAAACGTAAGCAGTGCATCGGTCAATGATAGACTTCTCCCTTGGGCCAATGCCGCCGCTGTCAAGCTGCTCGAATAAGGACAGCACAAACTCCGACTTATCCACCACCGGGTTCCCGCCGTCGCCGTAGCCTTCCACCATGTCCATCGCATTGATGTGGTCGCGGCTCCCCGCAGCAATCCGGATGACCTCGCCGCCCATCGCCTCTATGAGCGCCGCATAGTCGGCTAAGTCGGGGCGATTACTCGCCCTTTCTCGCCTAAGAACCGTACGTGAGCGTTTCCACTCATACGGCTCAAGCATTTCATCACTCTTTCGAGCGGCTCTCAAGATAGATTCGTTGGCAATCAGCATGAACATACGCCATGTTAGCCACTTCCTCCTTGCCACCGCAGGACTTTGGTACTTTAAAGAAAATTTCCCTTTCGTCCGAAATGTCCAGTGGCATTCCACAGTGATAGCAACAGCCGTCCTGATTCTTCCAGATTAGTTTGAATCTTCCTGAAAGTTTCTTCATTCCCTGATTGAACTTGCGTTGTTTGAAATATTCCGTATCAAGGAATGGGTTGGCTGCTTCCCTTACCTTTGTGTGTCGGACAATCGGCGTATGGTCTACACGTATCAGCTCCTTTGTGTCCGTAGCGAACACCCAGTTTCGGTTTTCCCTTCGGTGCCAATACCTCGTGGAAATCCACCATTGCCCTTTCTTCGGATGCCGCCTTTTCGCCCATCTCCACAATAACTCATAGAGAATATAGTCCAAATGTGCAAACGCTTCTGCCGCACACACAGACTGGTGGTAATTCGTCCATCCTCGGATTTGTTGGTTCAGTTTCATAATCAGCACGTCCTGATTCCATGCTTTCCCACGTTTCAGTATCGTGTCAGATAAATTCCTCACGATTGTCTGTATGGATTTCTTTGACGGCTTCACAATCAGCTTTCCTTTAAACTTTCGGAATGTCCAGCCTAACATATCGAATCCGTCGTTGATGTGGGTGACTACCGTTTTCTCGTCAGATAATTCCAAGCCCCTTGTTTTCAGGAAGTCTTTTATCAATTCCTTTGCTTCCAAGGCGATTTCCTCCGTTGCCGCTGTTACTACAAAATCATCAGCGTAGCGTACCAGATTGACCTTGTGGGCGTTCTTGAACCGTAAGTCCACCTTCCCAAGCCTGTTGGTGTGGAATCTGTCTGACAATACTTTCTGCATACCGTCCAGTGCCATGTTTGCAAGAATCGGTGAAATGACACCGCCCTGCGGAGTGCCGTCCTCTGTCGGGAACAGCTCCCCTTTGAAGATAAATCCCGCTTTCAGGAACTGTTTCAGAATAGATTTGTCCATAGGGATATTTTCCACTAACCATTCATGGCTGATGTTATCAAAACAGCCTTTGATGTCGCCCTCTAAAACCCATTCGGGCGATACCTTGCGTGACAATGCCGTGAAAATATATTCGCACGCGTCCTGACCGCAACGCCCCTTTCTGAAACCAAACGATTTCGTGTCGGCGGTTGTTTCTGCCACTGGCTCTAATGCAAGGGCGTACAACGCCTGCATTGCTCTGTCATACATAGTTGGAATTCCTAACGGACGTTTCTTTTTTTTAGCTTTCTTCTCGATATAGACACGTCTTAACGGTTTTGCTTTATAGCCTTTGTCTGTCAATGACATGACAGCCCTCATCTTCATTGCAGGCGTTGACCAGATTTCCCCGTCCACCCCTGCGGTTTTCTTTCCTTTGTTTGTGGTCACACGCCTTACGGCGAGTGCTTTTGCATAGAACGAGTGTGTCAATAAATACTGAAGCCGCTTCACTGTGTTCCATTTCTTTTCCTGAGTTGCCTTGACAATCCTGACTTGCAGCCTATTAACTTCCTGCTCCGCTTTCTTCCAGTCGATAGTTTTCCACTGCGTAGAAAGCCGCTTGCTGTCCGATAATCTCTCGGAAACTATTGTTTCCGTCGTTGAATTATTACCGTTCATAGGTTTACCTCCATTCTTTGTCATGAAATACCGTGGGATAAGTCTGCACCCTTTCAGGTCAGGGCAAATCTTGAACCCCTATGCCCCGCCATTACAGCAGAGCCATTCGCTTTTTATCCCGTTCCTTTACCCTCTGCGTCATTTCTTCCCCTTGCGGGGTCGATACCTTAAATAAGGAACACATAGGGCTTACCAAGTTCCGCATAATAAATAATTATGAATGCCTTAGACGCCATCTTTGAGCCGGGAGGAATCACGTCCATTTGTTACGGCGTCGCGAAAGTCACCGCAACCACCTCCGCACCTTTTGGTGTAAGTGTATCAGCCTTATTTCACTTATTCCCTGTAACGACTCTTACAATGGTTCACATTACATTCGTCATAGCACTCTTATCCTAACAGTACGCCCGACTTAGGCTGTCAGGTTTCCCATATTGTCCCACAAGCTTCCCACCTGAACGTTGCCATTCACGCAGATTGTGGTAGGATTACCCCAAATGGATAGGGTAGCTGACGACCAGCAATTTATTATGCGACTTCTTGTCGCACCTCCCTTTCGGGATCACAGACAAGGATATCATCCCCCGTCGCAAGGGCAAGGAACACGATAAACATTTTTGCCGAGAATGATTTCCCACTCCCCGGAACGCCGAGGAAAAAGGAATTAGGATTTAACAGCAGAGATTTATTGCACATGATGAGGTTCCGGGAGATTGCATTTTCCCCGCAATAAATGCCTCCCCTGTCCATGACCTCCTGCACCCGGAATGGCATCAGCACCGCAAGGCTTTCCGTGATGAGCGTCCGTACGGCGTCAATTTTCCGCTGTCCGATAGGAAGGACAGTATTAAGCCCGTCCATCTGCTGATACCGTAGGGTAGCAAACTGGCACATACCCTGCATGCCGATTGTCAGAAGTGCCTTCGTGTCTGCGTCAAGCTGCTTTTTGGAATCGGCAGTATGCACAATAGTTAGAATCCCATACATCATCCGCTGGTCGCGGGTAGTAAGGTCATCCAAAAATTCCCTGCTCTCTTTTCTCTGCTGCTCCATGTCGTAGGGCACGATGGCAGAAAAATTGTTGTTGGAGTTCTGCCTGCGTTGCCAGTTGGTGATGTTCGTTTCTACCCCAAGAAGGCGGCTTTCTACCTCCCTCACTGCCTCATCCATTGGAACAGGGATAATGTCGATGCTCAACATCATATTCCGGTTCATGTCCGTCAGCTTGGCTATCATCTCATCCTTGATATAAGAGGCATACTCCCGCAGGTACAACACACGCCCGTACTTATCCCCCATGCGGAAATAGTCTTTCTCAAATTCAAAGCTGTCCGGGCAGATGTAGTCTTTAAAGGAATGCCCTTTCCTCATGTTGTCAATCAGGTCGAACCCATACCCCATCTCCTCCCCTCCACGGTAGAAGTCATGCAGGATTCCCAGCTTTTCTGCGGCATCCACCTCTGTGCATTTGGAGCCAAGCCGCAGGAAGTGGCTTGACAGCTCTGTGCTCAGGCTGTTAAAATACGTTTTTGCCTCCTCGATGTCTCTCCTGTAGATGGATACGGTCACGTATTTTTCCCGGATGATGCTGTTGGCTCCCGTCGCCTTTTCAAGCAGCATCTCATTGTATTCCTTCCGGTACAAATCCAGCCCGTCCTCCTGCATGGGGAGCAAGATGTCTTTCTCAAACTCCTGCCTGTTCAGGCGGCGGTTATTGATAGTGATCTTCGTGGTCGCCCCGCTGTCAAAAGAATTAAGCAGTTCGGAATACTCAAGGAACATCGCCTCCTTGTCCTCCTTGCCTGCCACTGCATAATTGATGTCCGCAAACTTATAGGTGCGGGCAAATTTATTCTTCCCCACCTTAAAAATCCCGTTTGCCCATACTGTCTGTATGGGAATTGCCTGCTGGACGCTCTTTGGTACAACGAACTTTTCCTTATCTTGTTTAAATACGTTCCTAAGCGTCTTTACCATGTTTTTTTAGCCCCTCCTTCTCATGTTTTTCGATGCAAGGCTTTAATGCCTCGTAATATAAATTTTCCGGGCGGAAAGCCAGCCGTTTTGGAATCAACAGCTCCGACTTTATCCAAGCCCACAAAAGCTGCTCCGCGTTCATGCCATGATACCGGATAAATCCCAGCGCCGCAAAGGGGAATGCCCCTAAGACGCATACCCAGCTAAGTGTCTCCACCCCCAGGTAAGGGCGGAGCAGGAAATAGAGCCCCACGGCAACGCCGCAGGCTAAGACAGAAAAAATGAGCTGCCGGAAGGACAGCCCAAAAAACATATATTCCGTGTAGTTACGGATTTCCTTATTAATTTTTACTTCCAATGTTAAAACCTCCTTATATTCAGGGCATAAAAAACGCCGCTCCGTAAAGAAGTGACGTTTTTTGCTCCATCTTTATATATTTTTAATCACAGCATATGTTTGATACCAGATTAGGATAAAAATTTTTGAATATAAGCATATTGAAAAACATTTTTGCATATGCTAAAATGCCAACAGGCAAAAAGAAATGAAAAGTCCACGTTGACGAAAGAACGAATCCCTAAACTGTATTGCAGTACAGTTCAGGGATTCTTCTTTACTTTTATACTGGCAAAGCGCCCAGTAGGTTATTTGTTGCTCCTGTCATTGCTGTCTAACCATTTGATGATAAAGACTTGTAACTAGGAATGTGACAGAAACAATCCGATGCTCGCTATCACTGTGGACATCCCGAAAAACCATTTTGATAAAGACATCTTCAAGTTGAATATATTTTTGAGTTTAATCCTTATCTGGTTTCATTCCTCTATGATTTATAGAAAAATATTTTCTTCTCAGCTGTATTAATACAGCCCTCGCATCTAACAGATCCCTTCCATCTTCCTTTTCACTCTCTGCCTCATAAATGGCTCTCTCAATACTATTCATGTTTATCAGCTCAATTTCCAAATCTGTAATTTTACACTTTGAATGATAACCAGAATATTGTTCATGTGAAAAATCATGTTTCATCAGAAAACCTCTTATCTTTCCATACGCGCCATTCAGGTTTGTTTCGGAAAAATTCTCTTTCAAATCTGTACCACACCCACCGCGTCACATAATCCATGAACCACACCTTTTCTTTCAAAGATGTGATGACACACCCAAATGCACCATAATCTTTCGAGTTTCCAGTTCCCGTAAACCACAAAGTGCCGTCTGGCTCCTGTATTTTATTTAATTTATACTGTGAAAATGCCTGTTCGAGCGCCTGATATATGCCATTCCTAAAGCGATTTGATTTACAAATTATTATATCTGACCTGACATCAAAAGTCTACCCTGCATTTTTGCATAAAAAGCGCATAAAAAGACTTTCCCATCTCACTGTCGTTTACAGCCCCATCATCTCACGCACAACCCGGTCTGCCATCTTCACTGCACCGACCAGCACCAGCATATTGAAGATAAGCTCTCCGATATATCCCCACACCATCGTTACCGCTGCCGCGTCCTTATCAACAGCAGGCGGCGAGGATGCATACTCTGAAAAGATGATGCATGCAAGGACAATGACCGCTCCCTCCAGGCAGACCGCCGCATAGGATTTCAAGAAACTTTTCCCAATGTTCTGCGTAGGCTCCCCGGCAAATGAGGACAAGGGAACGGGGGCTATCGCCGTGTACAGGTACAGACGGAAGAACCGCCCGTACACGCTCATGATCATGACAAAGCTCAGTACCGTGATGAACAATCCCCCGATAAGTGTCACCGCCCACAGAGGGATGCTCTCAAAAAAGCCGCAGTTCTCCACTGCCTCCACGACCTCCTTTGGCAGCACTGTTTTCTTCGTCCTCCCAAGCCCTGCCGTCCTCATGATCGTACTGACAATTCCCTGCACGATTTTATAAAGAGACATCATCAGCTCCATGCCATAGCTGATGACGCCTTTCGCTATGGCAAACCGAACGAACAGCTTTGCTGCATGCTCCGGCTTTTTTACCTCTGTATAATTCCATTAGAGAACATATAGAGAGATACCATATATAAAGAATGAGTGAGAAGCCTTTGACCTCTCACCCAACCTCTCATAGAAAACCATACTACATTATTATAAAATTTTCCGCAGCTTCTTACGCAAATGAGCCAATCTCGCATAGACAGCCCCTGCCGTCAAATGTACAAGCGGGGCAATTTCTTTTGTGGAATATCCATGCATTTTCAGCAGGACGATTTGTAACGTACGCCTGTCCACCGTGATTAAGGCAAAATACAGAGTTTCATCCTCAATCTCGTCCAGTAAATCAGAAACAGACCTTATCTCTGCCTGTTTCTCCCTGACCGCCATTTCCTCAAGGCATTCTCCGAAGTCGCTTGTCCATCGGTAAAACCTCCTGTTGGAATTAAAATCTGCCCTGTCGTCTGTGCGGATTTGTTCAATGACCGCTTCATCAACGCCGCACTCATGTAGAATCTTTTCCTCGGCTTCTTTCCAGATGCGCCATTTCCTGTCCTCCCGTCCGTGGTTGTATGCCATGCTTTTTTCCTCCAATCAGAATTGATTGAGAGGGCAGACAAAAGCCCCCTCATTTTCCCAAAGGAAAAAATAAGGGGACTGAACGCCTTAAATTTTGTTTTCGATTATATTTCTCAGCTTCGCAAGGATTTTGGCTTTGCGTTTGTTGACAACGCTCTACGTTATGCCTAACCTTAAACCGACTTCCCTCTCGGAAAGTTCTTCAAAGAAGATTGCTTGTATCAACGCCTGCTCACTGTCCGACAATAAGAGCATGGCAGTTTTCATCCTATCTACCATCACCGCATGGACAACAGTTTCCGCAATGTCCACCGCTTCATCCACAACGAAGTCAAGCACATTTCCTTCGCTGTCCGTAAATCCTTCCAATGAGAGCAGCTTGTGGTTCGTGTCCAGTTTTTGCAGATAACGCCACCGCTCTTTCTCCTTGTAAAAATCTGCGTACTGTTCCCGCACAACTTCAAGCAGACAGCCCTGCACGGGGATAAACAGCTTGTCCAGATAACTTTGGTCGGCTTCCCTGCGGCGGTAGAAATCCTTATAGGACAATTCCACATAGACATTGTTTTCTTTGATATATACTTTTCTTGGTGCATATTTCACCGTAAGTACCTCCAATCTGAATTTTTGAAAATGTAAAAATCCAAATTGGATAGGCGGCGAACGACAGCCAACAGCGGAAACAGCCCTGCGGCACATTCCGATAAAAAACGACAAAAGAAAAACCGCAAAGGCTCTGCGACCTTCACGGTTATAGGAAATACATATTCTGTTGAGTAGAGATTCTACTTCTAGTTTCATGGTGAGAAGTAGCGTTGCATAAGCAGGGATTTTTTTAACTGGCTTCCTGCCATTCCCCGATATGCTATGTATAAGTCAAATTTGCGTTGCATGAGCAGATAGGTCACTGCCCGAAAAAAGGACATAAAAAAATCCCTCCAAACTTCAAAAACAAAGTCAGAGGGTAATTAACGTATAACAATACAGCCCATCGAACATCGTTTTTTTTATTCAATGGACGTATTTGCCTTCTTATTTTTTATCTATTGATTATTTAATTTCTCCTTAACAAGTTTTTCATGGTAAAAGTAATTGACATAATTTAATCCCAGTTTGTCACAATATGTGTTAAGCAAATCGGCTAACGTATTCCAATATGTACTATCTTTTTCTAAATAAATTGTTTCATATTTTTCCTTTAAATCTGAATGATGTGTATTGATATAAGAAAGGATACTGCTTTTATATTCCCCCCTAAGGTTCAGATTCTCAAACCAATATTCACATACATTCTCTTTTGTGCTATCAATTATTTCTTTCCATTCTGTGATATATGGAAAAATAGGAGACATAAACAAAACTGTATGAATACCCACATTATGTAATTTCTCTATCGCATGAAGCCTGTCCTTTATGGAACTGCCTTTATCCATATCTGCCCTAAAATCATCATCTAAAGTGTTGATTGAAAATGCTACTTTGAGATTGGACATCCTTTTCAATAATTCTATATCCCGTAAAATAAGCGTTGATTTTGTTGAAATTGTAAGTTGGCAATCTGCATTTACAAGCTGTTCTAATATCTTTCTTGTGATGCCGTATTTCTTCTCATAAGAATTATAACAATCTGTTACAGATGACATAAAAACAGATTTTCCCTTTAATCTCTTTAGGTTAATAGGCTTTTCGCATCGTTTAATGTCTATAAATTTCCCCCATTCTTCTCTATGCCCTGTAAATCTTTTCATAAATCTGGCATAGCAGTATTTACAAGCGTGAGTACAGCCAACATACGGATTTATCACATAATCACTTGCTGGCAAATTTGATTTTGTCAGATAATCTCTCGTATTTATTTTTTGCTCTATAATATCCATCTATTGAATTACACCTCCATGAAAATAACATTCATAAATTTTTTCATCCAAATAAAAAATATTTTCGTATCCTTGAAACCAGACAAATTCCCCATCTACTTTACAATGATAATGATAATCGCCTTTTGTATATATTTTTGGTCCCCGATAAGGGAATTTTTCTGTAACCTGCAACAAAACTTCTTTCAAAAATCCGTTGTTAAAATTACTCCCTATAACCCGTCCAGTATAATTCATGCACCAAATAGGGTTATCATAGTGCCATACCGCTTCTTCACCAGTAAATTTTTCACCGCCTAAATATGTATCGTAATATTTATACTCATTTTCCGCATAACAAAAATCACTGGATTTTATCCGAGAAGATTGCACTTTATTTTCATTGATTGGATAAGTATTCTTTTTTGCAGAAACCAAAAAGGAAACAGCTTTATTGATGTCAATGTCTGCACCCTTGCATAATAAAATGTTGCACTCATCATCATCTTTCACTATTCTGTCAATGGTTACGCCATATAATTCGCTTAATAATATCAAGCCATTCAATTCTGGAATTGCCTGTCCGTTTTCCCATTTGCTTACAGTCTGCCTTGCTATCCCAATCTTATCTGCCAGTTGCTCTTGGGAATAACCATTCTTCTTCCTTAGCATTTGCAATTTTTCTTCTAAATTCATATATATCACCTCTAAAATAACATTATATACGTTTTCTTATGGAAAGCCACCACGGGAAGTAGGCAATTATGCCACCCTTAATATGCAAGAGTGAATTGTCTGTTGAATGTTGTCTTTCATTTAACCTACTTAACGTTGATTTCCTAACATCACCTTACTAATATAATCAACGAATCTGTTGGGCAGGATATAAGATGACATAACGAGTATCTTATTGTAAATTCCCGCCACGACTGCCGTTTTTCTTTTCATAAGAGCTTTATAAGCAATATCAGCAACCCGTTCTGGCGACATAACAAATAACTTAAATAATAAAGTATCTTCCATGCCTGCTTTAGCGGCAAATTCTGTTTTTGTAGAACCTGGACATAGAGTTGTAATTGTTACGCCAGTGCCTTTGAGTTCTGCATTAATTCCTTTTGATACAGATAAAATATATGATTTCGTTGCTGCATAAACAGCATCATAGGGACATGATATGTAAGAGCCTGTTGAGCCTATATTTAAAATCTTTCCCTGTTTGTTATCCAACATTGAAGGCAGGAATAATTTCATCATATCTGTCACAAAAAACATATGTAAGTGCATCATATCATGTTCTTTTTCCCTGCTTGTTTTTATAAAACTCCCAAACTCATTAAAACCAGCATTATTAACAAGCACAGCAATTTTCAAGTCCAATTCCTGTACTCTACGGAATACATATTCAGCGGCTTCTGGCTTTTCTAGCGCATAAGCAATAAAAACTGATTTTATGTGAAAAGCCTGCGACAGATGGTTTGATAATTCTTTCAATTTATCTTCATTTCTTGCTACCAAAATCAAATTGTAGCCCTCCTGTGCAAATTTGACAGATAGAGCCTTTCCTATTCCGCTTGTGCAGCCTGTTATCAAAGCTGTTTTATTATTTTTCATGTGCAATCCCTCCGAGAAGTTCTTTGAAATGTTCCCATTCCATCAGATAATCCATACATTTTTGAGATTCAGGATTTTTATCATTTAAAACTTCATCATAAAATTCAATTTTCTTTTTTATTAGCAACAACAAATTTTGATATGCTTTTATTTTCCCTATAATAAAAGTTTCATGCTCAACTAAAATATTTTTTCGCTCTGATATAGAGTTTTCCCCGCCATGTTTAAGGAGAGAAATATATCGTTTTATTTTGCACATTGGCATATCTGTATCCCGTAAACAACGGATTAAAAATATCCATTCAATATCCGATTCAGAATAAATCCGTCTGTTCATTTCATCCCGTTCAATTTGGGGTAACAGACCTTCCCTCTCATAATAAAATAATGTGTCTTTCGTAATCCCTAGTTTTTGCGCTACCTCATTTGTTGTATAGTTCATATGGACACCTCCTAGTATAAAATAAACTATGGTGTACGCTCCATGTCAATATATAAGTACAAATTTATCTGTTGGAAATTTAGAAAGGCGGCATTTCAGCCGCCAACCTATTATGTATAAATGATTTCCTCGTTTACAATCTCCCTCGCACACGCCCTTATGTTATTCATTCTTCCTAGACATTCCAAAGCATTTTCTTCCTTTAGCTGTTCTGTTATGCCTTGTGCCTGTTTCATGCCCTCTATGAGCCTTTCAAAGCGTTCCTGCGCCTGCCTGTCAATGTCCGCAAGATATGTATTTAGCCTGCCGCTTGTGAGAAGATTGGTGTATGTAACCTTTCGGCACTGCTTCAGATAGTCCAGATGCTGCCGCCCGAATAATCCAATCGGCTGTTCTTTTTCGGGCGGTAAGGCAAGACAGGGGATAAGGCAATTCCCCTGTCGTTCAAATTCGCCGCCGATTTTTTCAAAAATTGTTTTCCTCATTGTGTGTACCTCCGCTATCATAGTTTATTTTGCCATCACTGTTTTTCGTAGGCAGTCCTTCTTTTTGCGTGGCTTCCGAATCATCTTCGTCTTAACTGTCTGCTCCCCTATGTAACCGCCGAAGCGGTAACAGATTTTGATGGTCTGCTGCATCCCATCCTCTGTTTCCGTTCGGCCAGACACCTCAATCCGCTCTACTAAAAGATTAAGGTTCTCGGCGGTCAGTTCCGTTATCCCCACATACCCTGCCATCAGTTCTGCCCACTGCACTGCATTATTCTTGCTGTCCTTAACTTCCTGCAACGCATCTTCAAGCGTTGCTATCTGCTCCAATAGTTTCCCCTGTTCGGTCTGGTACTTATCAATCAATCGGGTGAAATTTTCATTGGAAATACGCCCCGAAAGGGAATCCTCATACAGACGGTCAAACAATCTCGTCACTTCATCGTAGCGTTTCCTCGCCTGTTTCAGCTTCGTTTCGTTGTTTTTACCCCTGTTCCCCTCCGCCTTGGCGTTCATCTTCACTGCCAGAGCCACCGCTTTCTCCCTGTTTTCAAAAGCAAGGCGGGCATGGTACTGGATGTCGGCAAGCACGGCATTGTATAAATCCTCGTAGTAAATGCGGTGGTCTGTGCAGGCTTTCGTGTTGTGGGCGTATGTGGTGCAGACGTAGATACGGTGCCTGTCCCTGCCCCAGTACCGCAGGGCAAGGGCTTTCCCACAAGTGCCACACTTCACAAGTCCAGAGAAAACCGACACAAAATTATTTGTCGTGTCACGCTTCCTGCTCAGAATCTTTGCGTTCGCCCCGTCAAAGATTTCCTGCGAAACCAATGGCTCGTGGGTGTTGTCCGTCCGTATCCATTCTTCCTCTGGCAGCTTCTTATATTTACCAAGTTTAAAAATGGCTTCCGTCTTGCACATCACGGAATGACCGAGATACACGGGGTTGCCTATCATGTTTCGGATGATGGTGTGCGACCATTCATACTGGTTCTGGGGGTTTTTGAAGCGTTCGGTGTAATTCTTCTCCCCGCGGGTATGCTGCCACCATGAGGGGCAGGGCACTTTTTCATCCCGAAAAATACTTGCTATCTTGTGCGCCCCCATGCCCGCATTTGCAAGCTCAAAAATCCGTCTGACAATCCCTGCCGTTTCCCCATCGACTACCAGCTTATTGTGGTTGTCGGACGATTTGCGGTATCCGAACGGCGCATAGGAGCAGCGGTAAAGCCCCGCTTTCGCCCTTGCCCGAATGGAGGAACGGATTTTCCGTGAATTGTCCCTGCTGTAAAATTCGTTCTTCACGTTCTTCAATGCGGCAATGTCATTATTCTTGTTGGCGGTGTCCACGCAGTCATTGACAGCGATATACCTCACGTTTTTCATCGGGAAATAAATCTCCGTGAAATGCCCAACCTTCAGATGGTCACGCCCCAGACGTGACAAGTCCTTTGTGATTACTACGTCAATTTTCCCCGCTTCAATGTCATCCAGCATACGGTTAAAATCTGGCCTGTCGAAATTCAAGCCGCTCCAACCGTCATCCACATAGGTTTCAACGACTAAAAACCCATGCTCCCTAGCGTACTGTGTCAGCATCGCTTTTTGCGTTTTTATGCTTTCGCTGTCCCCCTGTGCCATGTCGTCTCTGGAGTTGTCATTTTGGTGGAGAGCAGAAAACCGCATAGAATCAGCAGAAAAGCGTAACTACACCTTTTATCAATACCCCCGCATAACACTCTTTTTACACCTTTGAACATAAAGCCATCTTCCTATACAATTAAACCATGAAAGGATGGTGTTGATTATGAGAGAAAAGAAAAACCATTTATATGTAGACAGCCAAGAACGGAGCATTTTATTACATAGCCTTGTGGAGCTGAAAAACCAGCTCATTCAGCAGGGCAGATATACGGACTGCGTTGACGAACTAATATATAAGGTCGTAAACGCACCCGTTAGGAGAATGAAAATTGAATATGTCTAAGGCACATCATTATGAAGCTGCTTATTCTTATTGATTTTTTAAGAGTAAGCGGCTTTTTTGCGTCCCGTCATTCTCTGATACAGTTACATAGCCACCTTGACAAAGTGGCTAAATCTATGCGAAAGGAGGACGCACCCTATGTCAAATTGCAAAGTAATCGCTTTAACCAATCAGAAAGGCGGCGTTGGTTATGAAAAGCTATACATTATGCAAAGTTAATGATAGAAATCCTTATAAATAAAGGATTCTTTAGTTGATTTACTTTCCATAATCTATCACGATTTAAGTGTATTTTATCAAATCACTTAAGGAGGAACACATGATGGAAAAATCAACTTTGCAGCAACTGATCAACCAAACCGGGGAAGCACTCGTACAGGCAGGTGCATCCAGCTATTACCAAAAAGTATTTAAAACTCTTACAAAACAGCTTTTGCTCTACTCCCACGAACAAGGTACTGATTCTTTCAGCATGGATTTTGGATTACAGTTTTTAGAAGACCATTATTCTATGTCATCTAAGATAGCGTTGAAAAAATGGTGTACAGCCTATTCCCGTTGTATAAATGCTTTGGCAGAATACCAGCGTTCAGGGAATGTAGTTCTTTATCTTGCCATGGATAAAAGAGCATACACTTTCCCAGAGGGATTTAGATATAGCGCAGAAGCATATATTTCCCATCGAGAAGATATCGGGATAATAAAAAAATCAAATAAGATTTTCAGTTTATATTTGGAGCGCTTTTTTGCGTTTTTAAGCAGGAAGAACATTACTTCTTTAGATACACTGTCTCTCAAAGACGTTTTGGATTTCATGGCATCTTTGAACTGTTATGAAAAGCCAACCATAAATCATACAATGCGTGCGGTGCGCTATTATCTGAAATACTGCTATGAACATGGTCTTATGGAGCAGGAGATGTTTTCAAAACTTCCAAACCCTCATTACAACAGGCAGAGCCGATTACCTTCTTCGTATTCTGCGAATGAGGTGACAAAACTTCTTGACTCGATTGACCTTGGGAATCCCTGTGGAATCCGTGATTATGCAATCATTCTTCTGATTGCAAGACTTGGATTACGCAGTAGTGATGTCGCAAATTTAAGGTTTTCCAATATCGACTGGGAAAGAGAAGTAATCCATTTGAACCAGGTAAAAACAGGAAATCCGTTAGAACTTCCTCTTTTAGAAGATGTTGGCGAAGCGATCATTAACTATCTGAAGAACGCAAGGCCTAAAACCGGCTCGGATCACGTTTTTGTGAGACAGGTTCCTCCTTATACGGATTTCAATCCGGGTGCGGTCGGCGCCCTTGTAAGGGTACGTCTCCAGAGATCGGGAATCCATCTTGAAGGGAAAAAGAAAGGCTCCCACACACTCCGCCACAGCCTTGCGAGCCGCCTGTTGGAGCATGAGATTCCGCTTCCGGTCATTTCAGAAATCCTGGGGCACACAACTACTGAAACTACGATGGCATATCTTCGTATTGATATCACCGAGCTTCGGAAATGTGCATTGGAGGTGGCAATCTAATGACAAGAATCAGAAAATCTCCATCCATGACAGGTTCATTTGCGGAAGTTGCCCAGGAATTCATTCAGTACAAAAGAAGCACAGGTTTTAAATATGCAGATGAACCGAAATGTTTATCCCGGTTTTGTCGTTTCAGTGAAGAACAGAGTGTCACAGAAATAAAAATATCACGCTCCCTTGCAGAAAAATGGACAGCGCCCCGGGCAGGTGAATCCGAAAAAAGTCGGTCACACCGCATTACCTGCATAAGACAGTTTGCCATATACCTTAATACCCTTGGTTATGACGCTTATATCGTGCCGGAAGTGAAGGGTTTGAATCACAGTTCATTTGTACCATATATATTTACACATGAGCAGATAGCAGCTGTAATCAAAGCCGCTGATGAAACAGAACCCAAAGAAGTTGCAAGAAATATGCATCTGGCGTTACCAGTGATCTTCAGGATTCTTTATGGCTGTGGACTTCGTGTGTCAGAAGTTGTCGGACTTCGCTGCGGGGATGTAAATCTCGAAGATGGGATTCTTACGATCCGTGAAGCAAAGACTGACCGTGACCGGTATATCCCATTATCAGATTCCGTAAAAGAAGCCTGTATATCCTATGCAGATAAAATCTGGTGGGAAAAAGACTGTGACTTTTTCTTCCCTGCTCCTGATAAGACCATGATCAGTCCGATGACTATCTATCAAAGGTACCGCAGGTATCTGGAAGCGGCAGGGATTTCACATGGAGGAAAAGGGCAGGGCCCCCGTCTGCATGATGTACGCCATACATTTGCGGTTCATGTTTTACAAAAGTGGATCAGGGAAGAAGCCGATTTAACGGCTATGCTCCCGATTCTTTCCACATATATGGGGCACAAAACAATACGCTCAACAGCAAGGTATCTGCGCCTGACAGCGGAAGTTTATCCAGACCTGATGAGGGAAGTGGAAAGGTCATGTGCATACGTCATCCCGGAGGTATGCCATGAAGGAAACTGATTTTGCACAGTATTTAACGCAGTTCCTGTCAGTATATCTTCCCTGCCAGGTCGGCAGCAAACGTAATACCCAGTTAGCATACAGGGACTCATTCTCATTATTTTTAAGATACTGCAGAGATCAGGAGAACCTTTTGCCGGAAAAGCTGACAGTTGCAAAAATAAACAGGGATCTGATCCTCCGCTTTCTGCAATGGCTGGAAGAAGAACGTAACTGCAAAGCGGCGACAAGGAATCAACGTCTCGCTGCAATCCATTCATTTTTCAGCTTTTTAATGGTAGAAGAACCACAGTATATACAGCAAAGCCAGAAAATCCTGGCTATTCCAATGAAAAAAACGGATACGGTGCCACTCATGTATCTTCCATTGGATAGCATCAAGGGCCTGTTAGAACAACCCGACAGGACAACGATCCAGGGGAAAAGAGATGCTGTTCTGCTGTCACTTTTATATGATACCGGAGCAAGGGTTCAGGAACTTGTGGATCTAAAAGTTTGTGATGTTGCTTTAAATGATACTGTCACCATCGTACTGACAGGCAAAGGCGGTAAAAGCCGCATTGTTCCAGTCATGAGACCAACTGGGGAATTGTTGAAGCAGTATATGGAAGGTTCTGGTCTGGCTTCGCCTGTATATGGTCGCAATCCGTTATTTACCAACCGGAGCAATAAACCCCTGACGAGAGCCGGAGTGACATATATTTTGAAAAAATATGCTGCACAGGCTCAAGCAATGGGAATAAAGGATATATCCGATGAAATCACACCGCATTGGCTGAGGCATAGCAAAGCAATGCATCTGCTTCAGTCCGGAGTCAATCTTGTTTATATCAGAGATCTACTGGGACATTCTGATATTTCAACAACCGAAATCTACGCACGGGCAGACGAAAAAATGAAGCGAAAAGCATTGACGGAAGCTTACAACAGTCCATCATCTGACGAACTGCCAGCGTGGAAAAAGGATAAAGACCTTCTTGATTGGTTGAAATCTTTATAAGGGTTTACTCCTGATTATGCAAAGTTCAAAAGAGCCTATACCCTATAAAATCAGCAAAAGTGTAGGCTCAACTTTGCATAATAACTTACTTTTCATAACCAGTTCCTCCTTTTTGGTTAGCTATGGCTAACACCTTGCATCCTGACATTTCTGTTTCCTCCTTCCTGAAATTTATAGAAAAAATAACCATCCTATAAAATATTGAAATGGCTATGTAAAAAAATACAATAAAAAACTGCCTGCTTTTATTCATTCATAGCAGACAGCAATTATTTTTACGCAAAAATCCCGCCTTACAAAAGACAAGATTTTTTATTAAGTTTAGATCTTTTTCTTTGGAATATTTCTACTCTCTTTGCTGGATTTTTATCATGATATTTTGTGACATTCACGAAATCAAATGGTTTGTCAACAGCTCGAAATTAATCCGGAGCAATAAAAACCGCCAGCATCAACCAGCGGTTCCATCGTTACTATATTTTGTTTTATCCTTCGTTGTCATTCTGCGACAGATCAGGCAACAGAATCCGAAGATAATCCCGTCTGCCGTAGAGAACACGGTCAATGTACACGTCTTGCCCATTCACACGGTAAAAAACCATGTAATTTCCAATGGTGAGAAATCGGTAATCGCTTTCTATATTTGTCACAGAGGACAGCAAAGCGCCGATTTCTGAAAAATTTTCCAGTTCATCAATAGTGTCCATGATTTTGTTTACGGTGTTTTCAGCGGCTTGCGGATTACATAATTCAAAGGTAATATACTCCCAGATTTCGTCCAGGTCGTTCTGGGCCTCCGGGGAGTAATAAATGTTATTCTTCATTTGCCTTTGCCCGGAAATGTGCTCTCACATCCGAGGACGAAAGCCATCCCTTTTCCTCTCCAGATTTTTTTCCTTTTGCAAGTTCACCCATGAGTTTCAGGGTCGCCCGTGTTCTTTCATAGTCCTGCATGTCAATGATTGCATAGCGCCCGCGTCCGTTTTTGGTGAGAAAGACCGGTGCGCCCACAGATACGTCACGGAGCACATCACTGTAATTCCTCAAATCAGAGATTGGTTTGATATTCGGCATAATCACATTCTCCTTTCTTACCTTTAGTATACCCTGATTTGATGTAAAATTCAACAGCATATTTTACAACAGTATTTTAGTGAGCGCCCCATATAGATTTTGAGAGGCTCCCGGTCTTGGCCTGTCCTTTTTCTGGCAAAGTGAATAAATGCAGTTATACTATGAGACAAAAATAACCTTTTCCTCATATTTAAAAACCTTTAAATCCGGGGCTTTTCGGCTTGTCCACTCATAAATCCCTCTGATGTGTTCCCATGTCACATCATGGCTGGGCATACCGCCCTTACGCCCGCCAAGCACATCTTTCCCTTTCAGATCTTCCCATTTGAAATCCGGCATCTCTTCTCTTGCCACAAGGAAATTCCCGGCACGCTGGGTAAGCTGGGCAAAATTCACTACATAATCATTAGCCCCTTCATTATAGGTGTAAATAGAAGCCTCAGAACCCATAAAACCAATGTCCGCACTTCCGGAGATGACAGCAGTCATCGTTTTATCTGCCCCAAATGGAATTATATATTTAGTACAAGGCAGATTATTACAGATTTTAATCCCGAGAAATAGAACCTGCATAGCTTGGCGACTATCACCGTCCCTTTCTGGCTTCCTCAGCCACGTTAAAAAATTTATAGGTTGCACGGGACTAACAGCGGCGACTGCTGTCATCTATCACTCAAATCGGGCTTGATCTGCAAATTATGCGCGCCCCTCTGAATTTGTACGGGCTTGGGACTGTCCTCGGCTTCATTAACGTTTGACTTTTTGATTTCATTGAGATTCCATGTTATTCTATTTGTGCAGAAAGGGCGGCTTTTGTTCGCCGCCCTTTCTGTGTGTCCGGCTGATTATTCAGCCTTTTCTTTTTTGTCCGGTTCTGGCTTGTACTGCTCTTCCCCTGTCTCGATATAGAGAATAAAATCATTAATTTTCTTCTCGCTCCATCCGGCAGCTCTTAAACCTAAAACCAGTCTTGCGTTTTCCTGCATATTCATTTGCTCCATGTCTCTCCTTTCTCCCTTTCGGGTTATTGTCATTCGGTTTCCCTCTTGACAATTATAGCGGAGTGGCAAGTCTCCGCATTTTTCTAATCCTCTAAATCTTGCTGAATAATTTCCAGCATTTCCTTTATTAACTTGTCTTTTTCCTCGGCTGTTTTTACTTCTAAAATTCTTTCCAACTCTTTTTTATCCCGTCTTCTCATTGATTTATACTGACTATCTGTCATTCCCATATCTTGCATTACCTCCATCTTTCAATCTCCTTTCCGTTCATCAGATTTACTTGCCTCATCTGATAATACTATTATAAACTATATTTGGTTTATTGTCAATACTCAAATTAAACTTTTTATGGTTTATTTTCTACATACTTTATTATATTCCCAGGTTGCATATCCAACAATTCACAAAGCTGTTCCAACGTCTTTATTCCTATCATTTCCCCCTTCCTCAACTTCTGCATAGCAGATTGACTAAGTATGTTTTCCCTTAATATTCTAGTGCTATTATACCCGGATTCTTTCAGTGTTTCTATCACATCTATCTTATATGCCAGCATACGCAAACCTCCTTTACTCCATTTTAATTTGATACTGAAAAAAAGTCAAGAAAAATAATCCAAAAAAAGTTTAAAAAATTCTTGACGTTAAACCAATATTGGTTTATAATAGACTTATCAAAGAAACGGAGGATATGGAAAATGACAATCAGCGAAAAGAACATAGTAAAAAGATGGAGCATGATGGCAAGCAAGGATTTAGGAACTGACAGAAATGTTGAAGCGATAGGGTTTGCAGAACTTTTTTAAAGCATCTTTGAGGACGGATTCACGCAGGTAAAGGGAACAAAATACATCAATCCAATTATCAGAGGTTTTGCTTTTAACAATCCTTATATGGATATAAGCGTTGTTAAATGTCTTGATTTGAACTTTATCAACATCACAAAGGAATCTGCAATGGAATTAGACTGGTACTTAATGAACTGCCTTGATTGCTTTGATAGATACCAATGCGCATTAACACATTAACCACATCACCCACCCGGTGGGGTTGCGCCGAAAGAAGGAGGGAAGATATGTTTGAATGGTGGATTGAACATATAAAAGAAATACCTTATGAAACTTATGAGGACATGCCCTACTGGCTTCAGATGGAATTATTAGAAGAGCATCAGAACGAATAATCCTCGTCCCTGCCAGGTAATGCAGGGAGAAAACAAGTGCTCTATAGCCTTGCGCCGGGTTCGATCCCCGGCGCTCAACGTTGTTAGAAAATGCCTGACATGCCTTCTCACTTAATCCCCAGGACATACGGCCACGTCTTCTCACCGCACTTCCCGTCAGCTTCTTTCTCCCCCATCTTGGCTTTCTGGAGCTTTTTACAAGCCTCTGCACACTTCGCCCCATAATCCCCGTCAATCTTCCCGGTATAATACCCCTTTGCCTTCATGCACAGCTCAAAGGTATTGACCTGCTTACTTTTTGTTCCATTTTTTAATAATCCAAACTCCACCTTATATGTACCTCCTGACTTTTCTGGAGCACTTTCTTTCGTGCCTCCCTTAATCTCATATACCCATTCCACATGCCCGATCTGAAGCGGGCGTTTCGGGTCGTTCCCCACAAAAAGGATTGCATCACCAACCTTTAATATTTCCGGATTCGTGATGTGACCGTTCTTTATCTTTACTGGAACTTCCTCAAACAATGGGGAATTGTAGATTCCTGCCGTATTCAGCAACGTAACACCGTACCCACACCTCTGCAACGCCGCCATGCCTGATGAGCTGCAATCACTGTAGTATCTGCCGTCAGCGGCTTTACGGAATACATACTCCCGTTTCCCCTGGCTGTAATAATTTCGCCCGAGGATAATCCCGTAATAATCATGGAACTTCATTCTTCCTGCGCCCGTCAGGTCACGAAACCTCATGACCTTCACGGCGCCTTTTCGTTTCCCGTTCGGGGCTTTGCTCTTATACCGAGCCTCAAGATATGTGTGCATTACCTTAGTTGACGGTCTGCCAGAGCCATGGCCGCAGAGTGTGATAGTCTTCTCCGTTGCCAGCGTATTTATTGCCGGGGGCTTGGTTTCCGCTTTTTTCTCTGCAGGGGTCATAAACCATTCAAGCGTCTTCCCCTGTCCGGCGACACGGTTCAGGTCAATCCTGCCGCTGATGCCCGGACACGTTCCAAGGGATGTGAACTGATGGAGGGACACACCTTTATTACATGGGTATTTGGAGCTGTAGGCTCCGTTATTGTTTCCATACCTGGCTTCCCACCAGAATCCTCCATCAGAGTTCTTTGCTTTGGTGATAGAGCTTTTATAATAGGCGTAATCCGCAAATCCGGTATACAGCCCCCACTTGATCCCCAGTGATGCCAGATAGTCCAAAGCAGCCCTCACCTGGCTGTCCGTTGGCTTTGTCCCTGTACCGGGGTTCTTCTCCGCATCAATGATGTATCCAACAAAATATTTGCCAACCTTTCCCTTGCATTTATCAACCATATATTTCGCCTGGACTTTTCCGTCTCCTTTAATCATAAAAGCATACAGCCAGTACGGGATCTTGTTCTTCTCACAGCCGGCAATAAAGCTGTCCAGGGTAGGGTCTGTATAGGATGTCCCCTGAGTAGCCTTGGATATCAGAAACGCTGCATTTTTCTTTACACTTGTCCAGTCCCTGACCGGATGGTGGTGTGATATGTCTGGATATTTCATCTCTTTCTCCTTCCTGTGCGGCGCCGCACAAAAAGAGGACGCTGTTACACGTCCTCCGTATCCTTTTCTTTATTTACTGCCTTATCGGCCACCTCTAACCCTTTAATCAAGACATACGGCACGTTGTACCCTGCCTCCACAAAATTTTCTATAATGGAGCGGATCTCATTGATCAGCAGCGATGCGAGCACGAACCAGCCAAGCAGGGTCGTTATCCCCAGGTCGATCCCCAGGACCATTCCAATTTCAATAAATACAGCGCTTGCTCCAAATGCCACCATGACCATGATCCAGTATCCCAGTTTTTTAAGGACGCCATGCCACCCTTTTACAGAATTCTCCTGTTTTTTCAGACCGGCTTTCATCCACCCGGTAAGCCAGTCTGCCACATTCAGCGCAAGAAACGCCACAAACAAAAACCAATGCTCCCCGAGTACATAAGAAAGGACAGCAACAATCGTCCCGAAGATCATATTATATCCGTCAATAATTGGTCCTGCATAATTCATTTTCTTCATATACCTCACTCTCTTTCTGTTATTTTCCTGATTTTTTGCAAAAGAAAAAGGCCTCTATGGCCCCGCTCTGATATCCATCTCTTCACCTTCTTTCATATAATCCTGTAATGAGGATATTCCTCCCCAAACCACCAGTAACGTAGATAATCATCCAATATGATTGCCGGCCCCGACAGCAGGAACCACAGCCCTGCATACGGCAGGCATATCTGGCCAAGGATATTAAGCGGCATATCTGAATAATCCCACACATTCCAACCGAGCCAAAGATTTACAATGCAGCCGCTGAAAAACTCTACCAGTGTAATAAGACATGCTCCTATCACCATCTGACATACCAACGGCATTTCAAAAGTGAACACCTCATTAATCAACCCAAGCAATAAGAAACACATGCCGCCCACAATAAACATTGTCCAATGGCTGTACCCCCTCCACATCAACTCGATTACCATATAAATCAGGCCACCCATACAAAAAAGCACCAATGGCCTTACGTCCCTCATGACTGTCTGGCCGCAAGCATTGCTTTTAACGGCTCTGACTGGTACGCTGCTGGAATATCCATGCCATAGGTTACCGCTTCCACCTCTTCCTTATCCTGCAATGATCTGATATAGATCCTCAGATCTCGAAAGTATGTAACATGCCAGGTCACATATGCCATTGCCGCAGATGTAATTAATCCCATATCCGCATTAGAGTAGAACTTGCAATGTTCCATTTCATCAGAATTATGCCAGGGGATGCTCTCCTCACCGGCAAGCACCTGGGACTGCAGTCCCATAAGACTGGTCTGGTCATGCTCCGTCAGCGTAAAATGCTCTACAATACCGTCCGTCAATGTAACATTGACCCCTGCCTGTACCGCCTGCTGCTGCGCACCGTTCATCTCAGCCACCTTTGCCTCCCGCAGCTCTTCCAGTGTAGGTTCATAGGGCTTTATCTCAGGTTCTGGCAGTGGCTCGGGCTCTTCATACACTGAGCCGTCATCACTCAAAATAAATCCACCTTCAATCTCTTTATACAGGGTAGTGAACTCTTCGTATTTGCCATATAAGATACCTTCATCCGTTACGAGATGGAATCCCGATGTGTTCGCTTCTCCTTCTATCATGATCTGAATTGTATGATCTGACAGCCTTTCCACTTTTGCTTTTTTCGTTTCCTTACTGTCAAGAAATAAAATGTTCTCCATTAAATCCTCCTTCTGGATGGATACTAAATTAAACAAAAAATTAGATGATTTCATTATTACGCGCGAAATTCATACTACCATAACGGTTCCGCCTTACGCTTCAAGCAATCCTCCTAGTGGTTTTTTTGCGCCTATAATAAATGGATATAAACCAATAAACATAGTTTGCACATTTGTAGGTGATAATCGCGTCTTTTTGTATGGTTTGAGAGTAAGGACAGATAACAACAGTATTTATGCGCAATTTACAAACACTACAGGGGATGAAAAGACGATTACTCCATCATTCTTAGTCATGTATATTAAAACTTAATCATTGGCAAGATAAACTAATTGCCCACTACATGGTACATTGGCCTTTACATCTGGCGATACCCACCAATAAACAAGTTTTCCATCATGACGCACACCAACCCGTAATCCAACGGAGCCGGAATAAGTTGACACAAGAACAGCAGTGATTGACCTCCCGCCTAATGGAGCGGGCAATCCTTCGGCTATTACCATTTCTTGGCCTTCCGGTTTATTGTTAACATAGCGAATATCATAAAATGTCAATATTACTACATGACCATATTTTGTCATATTAATACTGGGATTATTGCCATCCATATTGACATTTTTAATTGATAGTTGAACATTTATATTTTTGTTTAATTTAGTATCCATCACGAAATAAATATTTCCAGGTTACATACCGAAACGCATAACAAAAACACCCGGCACAACCGAGTGTAAAAATTCAAATATTCATGCCACTCTGTTTATGCGCTCAGGTATCTTTTATGGTGAAACTGCACAGATTCTTGCTCAACCGTACAATATACCATCGTCGTTTCTAATTTTGCGTGTCCTAAGAATTGAGCCACTTCCTGCACTGGCATCCCTCTGTTAAGAGCATTTGTCGCTGCTGTCCGCCTGAACCGGTGCGGATATGCATGTACATCTACCCTAGCGCCGGTTCGCCTGATCAAGTCCTCTAACCCATTCTTTGTAAGCCGCTGATGCGGCATCCTCTCCGACACAAACAAAGCAGGATTGCCATCTGTGCGACTTTCTAAATATTCCTTTAAATACATATGTGACCTTTCATTTAAGTAGGTCACACGCTCTTTCGCCCCCTTTCCAAATACAATCAAATCTTTCGTAGTAAAACGGATATCTTCCCTGTTAAGAGCTACCAGCTCAGACACCCTGACCGCAGTACTGTAGAAAAACTCCATGATGGCCTTATCACGGATTGTCTTGCAATTACGCAACATCAGTTCCCTTTCTGTATCTGTATACGGTTTCTTAATCTTTTTTTCCACCTTGATTTGTTCAACAAGAACCATAGGATTGTTTCCAATCCGATTTCTGTCCCTCAGCCACACAAAAAAACTACTATATACCGCCCGTACATTCTTTAATGTCTGGTTGCAGATATTCCTTATGCGCTTATATGCCCTCATATACCCTGATATATCTGTATTGTTGATATCTGCTACGGCCTTGTTAATGTACGACAGCAATCTACTAAGCTCATACCTGTATCTCTTGACTGTTTCTGGTGATTTCCCTTCAAGAGCTATCGCCATCAGGTAATCCTCCAGGTCTCCCTGCCATGAACAATCCATCACCTTTAATTCCTGCCGTTCTGCTGATTCCACCCGGTACGCACATAACACATTATGCAGCACACTTTTAAGCTCTGTGAGCTGTTCTTCCTGAAGCCTATCCTGCATACAGTACAGAACCCTGTTAATCAACTGCTCTTTCATACTTTCAACTCCTTTTTGCTTTATTTTAGCAAAAAGTGATATAGAAACAGATACTGAATTAATCAAAAATATAAATGTGCGACTCTCAATTAAAAACGTAAACCCGGCCTTCTCAAATGCTAGTGTTAACATGACAAAATATGGACATGTAGTAATATTGTCATTTTATGACTTTTCCTTTATTGATAGACCTGAAGGACAAGACGTGATAATTGCCGAAGGATTACCGGTTCCGATATATGGTGCTGTCAGTACCGTCTTAACACCAACTTATTTTGGCTCTGTCGGATTGCGAGTAGCTGTGCGCCAAGACGGAAAACTTGTATATTGGTGGGTATCACCAGACGCTAACGCAAATACAGTCCATGGCGGACAGCTCGTTTATTTTACAAATGATTAAACTTTACAATACATGACTAAAAATTCTGGGGAAATTGTCTTTTCATTTGCTGTAGTGTTTGTAAACTGTACATAAATATAGTTGTTATCCGTCCTTACGTTCAAGCCATACAAAAAGGAACGATTATCACCTACGAATGTACAGATTATATTTATTGGCTTATATCCATTTATTGTGGGAGCAAAAAAATCAGCAGGAGGATTGTTTGAACCATTAGGCGGAAGTATTATAGTAGTTTGTATTTTGCGCGTGATTATAAAATCACCTAATTTTTTGTTTAATTGAGCAAATGCATCCGCTGCCGTCTTTCCATCCATAACGAACCCTGGCTCCGTTATATTTGTGCTCTTTATCACCTTTGTCACATCCAGTTTTCCTCCCAGAGCAGTTTTTATCGGCTTAATCCCGTTCTCCCAGAATCTATTTAATAGATTTGTTGTAATGACTTTCATTTAATTTCCTTTCTTTCTCAAACTTACCTTAAGTAATTGCATTTATCATAGTTACGGATAGTTCCTCATAACCTACATATGTGCCTTCGATAATATCATCTATATCTTGAATGCTCCCCGCTTCAAAGATACTTCCCTCATTATCCTCGTCCACATACAAGCCATCGATAATCTTATCTATGTCCTCGTCCGTAGCTGTTCGATACATGTCTTGCAATAGCTTATTAATTTCAAGTAATAAAGCGCCACTTTCTGTAGCTCTCAAGGCTTCTTGTAAACTGCTAAATTCATCGCTTATTCGAAGCATAGCCGAATTAATCTCTGTTAACGCAGCATTTGTTTGTTCCCCTGCATAATCACCCTGCCCTTTGGCATAATCACCCTGCTCTCTGGCATAGTCACCCTGTTCTTTGGCATAGTCACCCTGTTCTTTGGCATAATCACCCTGTTGTTCTGCTATATTTCCCCGTTCAACTGCATAATCCAGTTCCTGCATTGCCCTGATACAGATAAGCTCCGCTATATCAGCAAATGTCCTCCTGACATCCTTACCATATATCGCTGTCTTGAATTCCTGTACCAGCACCCTTAGATTTTGTTCAAGCATTAGTTTCCCCACCTTCTTCCAAAGTTTCTAACCTCACTAAAATTTCCGATATACTTTGATTCATTTTCGTACCAGTTTGTGTCAAATTTGCTATGCTGTTTTTCACCTCCTGCAGTTCTACTGTTATACTAGAAAAATCCGTCCCTAGTTGCTCCACTTTTCCTCCCATCATGCTTATCCCTGTATGCGCTGCATCCACCTTATTATTCAGGTTACCTACATTCTCTCTTATCTCTTCTTGCGATGCGGTAGCATTCCTTTGCTGCGCAATCTCTCTTTGCAGTCCCACCTGCTTTTCTGTAAGGAAGGACAATGTATCTCCCAGTGTGATTTTATCTGCTGATGGATTAGAAAGATTATATTCCCGCTTTGAAACCATCATATTTCTGTCAAGGCCATGAAGAGGGGAAACAACCCGTACCGTATCACCTAATTTTATACAGTCAATATCTATATCTATTAAGTGAAGGTCAATTGCTGTAAGTTCTATGGTAACCGCTAGATTAATGCATTTTTTTAGATATTCCTTTGCCTTCTCATACAATGTATCAGGATCATTTACCTCTGAAAAATCTATTTTCTGGTAAATCCAACCATACAATCCAACCGCCTTGGAGTCATAAATATAATCAGACCCATTGTGCCCGTTCGCATTTTTAATTGTTACGTTACTTTTACCTAAAGGGATAATTGCCGTCGCAATGTTATCTGCTTTAATATATCGTTTTAAATCTAAAAGATTTTCACCAAAACGAATTTCCTGTCCACTTTCTTTTCCAAACTGTTTCACATAATCAATATACCGTACATTCCCCTCATATCTGACCCTCAAGTAACCTTCATACACTGTGGTAAACTTGGATACAAGCAAATCCCAAGTTTTTTCATAATTGGCATCAAAATTTTCCACTGACGCACTTTCAATATCAATAATACCTATCTCAAACTTTTTGCTGGCCTCCACTTGTATATTGTGTTCGTTAATCACAGCACGAAAAACCTCTATATTCGTCGATATCGGCTCAAAATTATATGCTCTGCCACGTTCCTTCGGTCTTTGTATTGAATCTAATAAAAAAGCAAGTCCTCCTTCGCAAGACACCTGACCATAATTATAAAAATCCGCCTCATCTGTCGTTGGCCTGCCGACATAGAGAAGTTCTTCGTCATCGTATACGGATATCCTTGAATGTAGTTTTCGAATACTCCCAATCTCTGGATGAGTTGAAAGAATACCAAAATCAAGATTCCCTGTTTTATTTAATTCAAGAGACACCTTGGGAGACAGCAACATATACTTTTCATCTCGCATATCATGAAGAGTTTTTCCATCACATTCTATTCTGTACATCTACAAGCTTCCTCCCCTGTATTCCACTGATACATTCCCGGTTCCGGTGAAAATTAATATGTTCTCCCCTTCACCAAGCCAAATATCGAACACTTTGTTTTTTCCTGCCCGCAATTCGTAAGTCTTTCCATTGTATGACACTCTCATCGATACCGAACATTCAATAATCGGGACAATTCTTTTTCTTAAGCCCGGAATAAGCAATTCATATGAATTCTCAACTCTTATGTTTTTATATGCTCGGATAACTCCCACTTCAAAGTTAAATGTATCCCATATCCACTCCTCCAGACTAGAGTAACGTTCATACTTATACGGCTCCACTTCACCAGAAATCACTAACTTACTTTCACTCTTCTCTGTCTTTTCCACATCCAATGCCAGTCTGCCGACATAATAGAAATACAAATCATTATCAAGGATAATTTTCATTCTCTGACCTGCCAGGTAATTCGCGATTTCAGAAACTATTACACTCCAGCGACAGAAATCTTCATCTTCCACTTCAAATTCTAACGACAAGGTTCTGTTTTTATACTTCACATCACCGCCAGTCATCACCTCCGTCAGATCAAGCGTCCCATCAGCCCCCGGGATGTCCTGTTCATAGGTCTTGGCCTCCGGAAAACCAAGGTTGACCGTTGTCCATCCCAGATTCCAATCCTTTAAGGTGTGCTTGCTCCCTATCTGTACTCCCATCGTTCCACGTCTCATCACACGCCTCCTCTCAACCTGCGATTTACGATATCATTCAGAAATTGGTCCATAAAAGGAACCGTACCCCTTGCCACTTCTCTACCGTCAAGGATAACCGGCACTTCTATTTTATCCGGCCCTGCATATACGATACGTTCTGTATTCATCTCATTGGCTGCGCTCTGTCGAATCTGCGGTGTCTGGACATTTGCCGTTATCCTCCCCATCTGCTTTTGTACCGCTGTCTGCATACGGCTCTGAATCTCCGGAATATTCAATCTAGTTCTGGCAAATCTCTCTGCCATCGTCTCAGACACATCCTCCATCTGCCGGTAAAGCTTTTTTGCCTCCTTCTCATGCCCTTTTTCTACACCTAAGATGTCATACTTTCCAATCTCTGCAAACTCACGGGAAGGCGATTTAATCCCGAGCTGTTTTTTAGCCGTTTTAATCAGTTTCTGACACAAGTTTTTTATTGCCTTGCTGGCACTGCGTGTCTCGGATTCTATCCCCGCCGTCAGCCCCTTTGTGATATTAACACCGGCCTGCTGAATCTGTTTTTGGAGATTATCTGTCGCCTTCTTAAGCTCGGCCTGGTACTCTCCTTCAATTCTTGCAAAATCCTCTGCGAAAAAATTGTTAGAAAATATCTCTGACATAGACTGCTGCTTGTTCCAGTTTGCAATATACGCCCTCTGCTGCTCCTCTGACATGGACTGAAACCAGTCCATATAAGCCGATGCTTCATCCACATTCATCCCGAGAATCCTTTCCATCATGGATTCCGGTATCTTCTTTTCAAGTCCTTTCAGATGCTTCTGGTACTTTTCAATATCGTAAATGTTCTGCTTAAGGTCATATATATTTCCCCACGACTGTTGTTTATTTTTCAGGCTGTCCCGTAAGCCCTCGATGCGGTCATATTCTTTTTGATACTTCTCTGACAGCTCTTGGATCTGTTGTTGTGCTATTTGGGTCAGTCGTTCTGACTCCTTTTCGAAAGCAGTGTTAAATGCATTAGCTACCTTCTCCCCTGCCTCCTGAAGTTGAGCCGCTTCCTTTTTATTGGCAGCCTTTAGTTTCGCCAACTTTTTCTTTAACCTTTTCTTTTCCTTCTTACTCTTGGTCTTGTTTATATCGTTCTCTATTTTATTCTCTTTCTTCGCATGTGCTGCTGTCAGCGCTTCATACTGCTTATCAATAGCCTCCTGCATACTGTTGGAGCCTCTGGTCTTTGCTGTATTCAAAGAATCTGATAAGCCGCTCACCAAGTCGTTTCCAATCTGAGAATATTTCCCTTCCCGGGCTGCATTCTTTGCAGTATCAAGCACTTCCGCCATAGTTTTTCTCATTTCGGCAACCAGCTCTGCTTTCGCTACATTCACACCCGCTGCAATCCCCTTTGGAATATTGACCCCTACAATACTTTTGAATTTTTTAGAAGGTGAATGAATGTCCAGCTCATCTGTTGTTGCCTCCAGAGAGGCTCGTGCCATGCTCCGTGATGCATCCTCTACTTCACCCGTATACATCTCAATACCGGCTGCCATTCCAAGAGAAAGGAATTTCCCCACTTCATCCCGGAACACACGGGACGGGGAATGGATGTCACCCTCGTCATTTGCCGAATCTTTCGCCGCTTTTACAGCGCGTCGTGCTGCTGCTTGTATCGCTGGAATCATCGATATCAATCCAGTTTCTATTCCAGAACCTATAAAAGTTCCAACCGGCTTAAAGGATATGCTTTTTGCTCCCTTTTCTGCCGCAGATGATAATTCTTTTCCGCCTTTAGTTACTGTGCCTTTCTTCGAATCCAGACCCTTTGAGTATTCTTCTCCGCCCTCGTCGGCTGCCTTTCCCAGCCCCTGCGTCGATTCCTTTTCTACCAAGGCATTCATCTGTTTCACTGCCTCTGCGGGTTTCATCCTCCCTGAATTTACAGCAGAAACAAGCTTCTGTACTGCTTCACTTCCAGCTAGCCCTGATTCTGTTACCAACTGGTCAAATGTGACCAGTGCCTCCATCTGCTTTATCGCACTTGCTGGTTTTGTCTTTCCGGATGCAATACCTTTTGATAAATTGCTTGGAATCTTCACACCGGACTGCAAAGACATATTCTGAATCTCATCAAGTTTAATCAAAGCTTTCATCTGATCTACGCTTGCCGGAAGCGCATATTTCCCGGACTGGATTCCCTGTGCAACTGCTGCCGGCACTTTCGTTCCATCTGCCTGTGCTTCCTGCACTAAGCCATCCAGATCGATAAGGGCGTTAAGCTCCTCCCCGGTCATCGGAGCGGCATATAGGCCCTCTTTCATGCCCTGCTGCACCGAGTCAGGAATATCTCTCGCTTTTATCTTCGCCTCTTCGCAGATCTTATCAATACCGCCAAGGAATTCCGCATAGTTCGTTTCCCCTACCTGCCGGTTTTCCGCCGTTTCCAACTCTACATTCAGGTCTGTCAGGCTCTGCTGGTATTTCTTTACCTGTTCTTCAGCGGCGTTATATGCCTCGTTCATCTGCCTCTGATTCTCTAGGGCAACCTGAAGCTGTATATTATCCCGCGGAGCCACGCTCTTATCGCTCTGCGCCTTCTCTACAGCTTTATTGGCTTTTTCCAGTTCTGCTGTTGCTTTTATCTGCCTTTCTTGAGCCTCAGCAAGCTTATCCTCCGTCTTGATGATATCCTTAGCAATACCTTCCACCTGAGTCCCGTAGGCCTTTGCCATTGCCAATTCTTTTTGAGCTGCTATGTTCTTCTTGATAGCATCCGTTGACTTGTTCAGCTTATCTTTTTCTTCGTCGTATGCAAGCCCTAAGTCTGGAAGTAACCCATTCAGCTTTTCTACGATTGATTTAATCTGCTCTTTCTGGCCAGCGCTTTTATTTTCCACCGACGTAAGCTCATTAAGCTTCGCTGCCAAAAAGTCCGCCTGTTTCCCTTCTATTCTAGTAGATTCTACTGACTCTTCCCTTGCCTTCTTATTTTCTTTTACTGACTTTAAATACTCTTTCTGCTCCTCCGCTGATTTCCGGAGCTTGTCACGCAGCGTCTCCTCCTTCAGTATGCTGCGGTCCTGGGTCAGAGCATATGCGCCCAATCCGGCCACCAAAGCCCCGATAGCTACCACCGCCACCCCGACAGGACCACCAAGGGCAGTACACGCAGTATTAAATGCCCCTGTTGCTGCTGTTGCTAAAGATACTTTTCCTGTAAATATGCCTACAGTTGTCTGTAATAAAGTCAAACCACCTTCCTGAGCAACTAAAGTGATTGCATTTGCCGCTTCCATTGCTTGAAGTGCTTTATATGCTGTCGTTAAAGCTGCAACGCCTTTTGATGCTATAATAAACGCTTTGTAACCCGCCATAGCTCCCAATATAGTGGTAGTTAGCGGAATAACTATATTCAGGTTATCCGCAAGCCCCTTCACGCCCTGAGACAGCACTTTTATGCCGCCCCCGCCGACAGTCTTTGCAATGCTGCCCAGATTCTTGACGCCATTCAACACTTCTTCCGGCACAATGGACTCAATCCCATTCTCCTTGATTGCCGTTGCCAACCCCCGGATCTGCTTTGCACCCTCCTTCACCGTTTTCTTTAACGGCTTTTTAAATCCATCATAGATTTCTATCCCAACTGCCTCTGCCGCAGAACCAAGCTCATACATTGCGCCCTTCAGGTTATTGTTCATGGTGTCTGCCTGTTTTTTCGCGGCATCTTTTGAGTTGTCAATCGACTTGGTCAGTTTCTCAAAATCTTTGTCGCTGGTGTTTACAATCGCCAAAAGTCCTGACATGGCCTCCTGGCCCGCGATGCTTGCAGCATACTGTGCTTTCTGACTGTCATCAAGACCCGCAAATTTTTCCCGGAGGTCTCCCAGCACTTCCCGCAGTGGTTTCATGCTGCCGTCTGAATTCTTCGCGCTGATTCCAAGGCCATCAAGTGCCTCTGCTGCCTCCTTAGGCGGCTTTACCAGCCTGGTCAGCATGGAGCGCAGGGCAGTTCCTGCCTCTCCCCCTTTAATCCCAGCATTAGCCATAAGCCCGATGGCCGTAGCTGTATCTTCTATGGAATATTTCATGGCTCCGGCGATGGGGGCAACATATTTGAAGGTCTCGCCCATCAACCCCACGTTTGTATTAGAGCTGCTGGACGCTTTCGCCAACACATCCGCAAAATGAGAACTTTCTTTTGCCTCCAGGCCGAACGCTGTCATCGCGTCTGTGACGATATCCGACACCGTTCCAAGGTTCTCTCCTGACGCGGCAGCAAGGTTCATGACACCTGCCAGCCCGTCCGTCATCTGCTCTGTTTCCCATCCTGCCATTGCCATGTATTTCAGAGCCTCGGCGCTCTCCGTGGCGCTGAACTTTGTCGTCGCACCCATCTCCTTTGCCTTGTCCGTCAGCTTTTCAAAATTCTCCCCGGTAGCCCCTGAGATTGCCTTCACCTCGCTCATCGCAGATTCAAAGCTGCTGCCGACATCAACAGCCTTCTTAAACATGGTCCCAATCCCTAACGCTGCAACGCCTTTGGCAACCGTTCCCTTCAACCTACTCAGACCAGATTTGACCCCGCTATTGTCAAGGTCTGTTTCGATTACAACGCTTCCGTCCGCCATATATGATTTCACCTCACTTTAATATCCTGCTCACATCTCCCCCATTGAGCAACGCTTCCCGGAGCTTATTTTTAAGCTCCTCCTCTTCCGCTGTCAACTCATCCTCAGGGAGCGCATACCGTTTCTGCATCTCCTTTACAAATTTCCTCTGCTCCTTATCCATGCCTTTCGTGTCCGCCCCACGGTAGCCCATGATCTCCCTGATCTTGCAGTCATCCCGCAGTGCGCTAAACAGGCTTACGAATTTCCACCAGTGCAGAGATTCCACCTCAAGCAAATCCAGCTTATAATCTTGGATGAACCCCGCATTGATATAGTCAAAGTCATGCCGATATGAATAAAGCGGCTTTTTCCCTGGTTTCTCCTGATTCCCATTGATCCCGGGTTTTCCGCACCCGTAGAACCAGACCAGCTTTTCTATCGCCCCTTCCAGGTCTTCCGGGATGCCTCCCTTATAGAAAAGAGTCAGCGCCTCATGGTACTTTGCGTTGGCACATGCTTCCTCAAAGGAAAAGTCCGGGTTATACTGCATGATTTCTTTTGCAAATGCCCTCTGCTCCTCTGTGACACTTTTATCTACGATTAGATTCTCTATTTCTACCATCGTGCGAAAATCTGTATTAACCTCGTAAAATATGCCCCCGACTTCCACAGATGCCGGGGGCTTTTCAATCATCATCACGCATCACCTTTGGAAACGAGACTGCTCAGCGCCTTAATCCTCGAATTGTGCTCTTCCATCTGACTCTTCCTTAAGTTATAGAGCTTTTTCACTGCCTTGGTCCGCTCCGCTAAGTTATACTTCGCGCAAAACATTTCCTCAGCCTTTCCCTCGCCGAACACATTTTCAAAAAATGCATCTATAATCCGGCATTCCGCCTTTACGCCCTCTGCATCAATCCTCCCGTTCTTCGCATGCTCCTCTTCATAGCTGCTAAGTGAATCCCAAAGCTCCTGCTCCGCCTCACCGAACACCGCCATCGTATCCGCATCCATAATGTCAAACGGATACTTCTTATTTTCCCATATAAACATATCTGATCTCCTCTTCCTCAATTTCTGATTTTATATATCCATTAATTCTTTAGTTTTCCGGCAACACTGCAATGCTTATTCTCTTTGTAAAGGTTCTGGAAGTAGTGTCAAACTCTCCCTCCACAATATCTCCGCGCCCTAACAGATCACCTTCAATCTGCATCTCCCCATCATTATCAGAGAAGGAAGAGATTGCAACAGACACTCCAATCTTTCTGGCATAGAATGTATTTTCCTTCCCAGTTACCGGCTTGTTGAAATGCACAGATACATGTTCCGTCTCACAATCTCCGCCCGTCTTCATGAGGCGCCCGATATCCGTCAGGTATGCAATGACCCCCTCATCCTCAATAAGATCCGCCACAATCGGTTTCGTCCACTCATAACTCTTCACGGAGCCGGTAGCCGATGCATCATTGATGTACTTCTTGGAGTCCGTCTGCGCATTTACCTCCTCATTTGCCTCGGTAAAGCCGGTTCCCATCACTCCCCATGTAGGGTTTTCCTCTTTCGGCGTCGTATTCAGATACTCACCTATCATATGCCTTCCTGTAATTCCACCCATTTTTATATTCCTCCTGTTCTTTTCTGGTAATAAATCAACTGGCACTGTATCTGGTACTGTGCCTTTGTTTCCGTCTGGTTATAGACATAACCGTTTGTCAGCGCCCGGATATGCCGTGCCTCTTTCCCTTCCGGCAATTGGGGAAGTTTCCCGTTCGCCTCACACTCCTCAAGCCATTCCGAGAAATGCTCGTAAAAGCCCGCCACATCCATATTCTCAACATTGTCTGCGCCGAAATATTCCCGGCTTGCGAACACAAAGTTGGACCGCTTGACCTTATCGCCGTTCATATAGCTTTTTACCACCGGCTTATCGGTGATGGATGCCCCGATGATATAGGACTTCTCGTCCTCCGGGAGATATTCCACCCCTACAGCCGCATCAAACTCATCTAAATACGGGCATCCGTTAATGAATGCCCGTATGCTTTCTATCACGCTCACCTTGCTCTTCCTCCTACATAATCCGCTACGGATTCCACTACTGCATCCCCATTGTCCGCCCATGCCCTCTGCGCCCATTGTGAGCCTGCCCTGCCGCCGTTGTTCATGCCCTCGATCCCGTTTCCCTGGTTCTCGTAGAACTGTCGGCGGGCATAGGGGGTATTGTACTCAATGCATGTTCCCTTAATAACAGATGAATCCCTCAACTTACTTTCCAGAACCGGCACATACGGGTGCATCACTCTTTGCATTTCGCTGGTAAAGAACCTCTGGGCGCCCCCGCTCTCATTCAGCGACCGTTTCAGCAGTATCTTCTGTGTTGGGTCCATCTTAATCCTTACCTTTCCCATGCTATACGCCCCCAATCCTGAAGTGGGGCAGGCCGCCCCTCTGGTTGTCGGAAAAGGAAACCACCTTCCCGGTATACTGGCGTCTTAAAAAATCCGCCTCCTTCTCAAACTCCGGGAGCAGCCCTTTCCCGAACAGGTCGTCATTGTCAATCGTCCAGCATCCTGCTGCCTCCTCATCCGTCATAGACTTGTATTTCTCAGCGTCAACATACGGTTTTCCCTCTGTATCCGCATCTTCCGGAATCCGGACCTTATATATGTCCTTGGATATAACCCCCGCATCTTCCGTCACCCTTACTTTCTGATCCGTATAAAAACTCACACCCTTAATCCAGGTACGGAAGTAGACCGGGCGGCCTGTGGCCTTTTCTATGCGACGCTTATTGAAAATGGTGAGGTCTGCATTAGTAATCATCCCGTCATCCCTCCGCAATACATGAGCCCCGTGTCTATCAGATATGGCCGGACTGCCTGGAGAGCCTTTTGCTCCCCTAAAGACGTTCCCGGTTCCGCAGCATCCGCATAGGTCACGGAATACCCGTCATTATTCTCAGACTGGACTTCCCGGCCGCCGTGTTCCCGCAAACGTTTCTCCGCCGCATAAAACACCTCTGCCGCCGCGCATGCTGCCAGCCTGACCTCATCTGTATACTGCGGATAATCCGCCTCGAATGAATCCGATACTCGGCCATGGGTGATACACTTAATGAAGATGCTCGCCTTCAGAGCTGCTTTCGGGAACTCCTCCTCCGGAATGTCTTTTCCGTGAGCCCTCTCCTTGTAGTATGCGTAATCTACATATTCCATCATCAGTTATCACCGCCTATTTTGCTGCTTCCTGTTTTTTTACAACAGCATAATTAGCATCGCCAAGGCGGTAACCCGTACAGATTTCCACCTGTGCCAACGTTCCGTTGAAGTTCTCGGAATCCTTGAGCCTCGCCATGTCAAGAAGGTCTACGATATGCAGCCCCCGCCAGTCGTACATGATGTACTCTACCTTGGATAAATCTTCTGTCTGGAGTGTTCCCGTATAATCGTAATACTTTGCCGCCGTGGAGAGGTCAAGCATGTTGCATTCCACCCAGAGCATCCCCAGGTAATAACCCATCTGCCCGGTGCGGATAATCTCGTCATTCTTCACCGGAATGAACTTATCCCCGGCAACCTCCAGCATGGTGCTGTATGTCTCCACGGATGCCATGACCACATTTGCAGACGCTTTCTGCTTGCGGATAGCTTTCCTCCCGGCAATGATCTTATTGATGATGTTTGTTTTCGTAATCGCCGCCGTATCCTCCATCGCAGTGCCTTCATGGACAAGGCATGCAAGACCTGACAGCTGCCAGCCTTCCCGGCACACCAGCGTAGACTGCGACAGATGGGCATCCGCCGCATCGTAGGGAACTGCCTCCGCCTGCACGTTGTAAATCTTTGTGGATTCCTGCTGCAGGTTATTGAGCTGAATCGGAATCAGCTCATTATTCGCCTTGCTGTGGTCGAAATCAGATGCGGGCGGTTTCGGGTCTTTTGCCGACTTCGCCGCCAAGCGGAACACCTTTACCGAGCCGGCTCCCGTTGCGTCCCCCTGAAACTGGTCGCTGTAAGTAAGCCCCGGCTGGAAAACCGCGTCAAAATAAAAATTTGGCGCAATAATCGGGCTGTATTTTTCATTTACGTTGTATCCACCATATTCCATAGTTTTTACTCTCCTTTACTGTTTTGAATATTTGTTGTTTCCGTACTTTTTCTTAAGATAAGCCTCTTCCTCTGACTTCGTGGCCGGCTTATACGTGTTGCTTGTTCCCCGCACGAAGATTTTCTTTTCGGGTTTCGCGCCTTCGTCTGCCTGGAACTCATCCGGGTACTGCTCACGAACACCCTTCATATACTCGTCCGCGCCGATGAACTTCCCATCCTTGAATTCCATGTTCTGAGCCATGAAATCATTCAGGATCGTCTTCCTTGACAGAGGCGACTTGATCTTCTGGCCGTCCAGGTATCTTTCTGCGGCAAAAGTCCTTTCCTGAACCGTAAGTTTCTCCTGGAGGGCCTTCGTCTCCTCGGCGTACTTCGTCTCCCAGTCTTTTGCAGACTGCTTGAGCCCCTCGATATCCTTATCCTTAGTATCCTTATAAGACTTGATAAGCTCATTCGCATCCTCCAGCTGCTTTTTGTACCCTTCCGATTCTGTCTGCATGCGGCTGTACTTTTCCTTTCCCACATAACTGCCTTCTGACAGATCCACATACCGGACGGGATTTTCTCTCCTGTCGTCCGCCCCGTTAATCTCCGTCAGCCTTGCCTCCACCTTAGAAAACAGCTCTTCTCCTAAAGCCTCTCTTAATTCCATATGTCTTCTCCTTTCCGCCTGCGTTTTTATAGCCGGTGTCTCCCGGGGGCTGTACAGTTTAAATGCCATGCCGGGCATAATTTAGGAATAGTTTAAGCGCCATAACCATTTTGGGCGAAAAAATAGCACTGCGTAACCGCAATGCCTTTCATGCTGCCTGACAGACAGCTCCGGAACATGTTCACCTCCTTAAAAATAGGTATAAAAATACCACTCCCATAAATGGAAAGTGGTTTAAAACGCAACACCCTACGGAATCAAATCCGTAAATCCCTTTGCCGCCTTATACATACGCTGCATAATCGAATTTTCACTGAGATATTCCAGTCCTTTCAAAGTAATCCTTATTTCATCAATATTTATCACAATATCTCCCGTCACATATTTCTTTATAGAAACACCCTTGATATAACCGGCATCTGTAAGCATTTCCATGTACCTGTTCCAACGTTCCTGAGAAACTTTCAACTGTTCTGCACTGATGCAATTTACATCAATCCCTCCCATATCCATAGATTTTTCCAAAGCTGAGAGAATTTTATAGATAATTTTAAAATTGTCCATGTTACGCCTCCTTTTTGCGTAATATATATAAATACCACTCACTTTGAAGAATGGGTGGTATCTAATCAATCTGTAATTGACTGCAAATATCTTTCAGGGATTTTCCATGATAAAACTTATCACTCATAACCTCATCAATGTCACTGTATGTCTTGACTTTCTCTTCATAGCCAACCTCTATTTTCCTTGAATTATAAGGATTAATACAGGCGTATCCTCCCTCAAACTCAAAGGTGACATCCTGTGTCAATGACAATATCAGTTGTCTTAAATCATCAGGTTTCATATAATATCATTATTCTCCCTTCTCTCTCCCTCATCTAGTTCTCTAGTTGTTCTGTTTACAATTTTATCATCTTTCCACTCATAATCATGCGCATGTTCACCATTTATGCCATATGGATGTTGTTTTGGGTTCTTATGATTCCCTGAATGAATCTGTTTGCGCATCTGCCCCTTTTCATCATAAAATGTTCTGTTAATCTGAACGCTATTTCCTTTTTTCTCACGGGTCTCAATAACCGCATTCTTAAAATAGTTCTTTGGAATCCGTGCATGGGTTTTGTCTTTCCAATCATCAGTTATCTTTGTTGTACTATTTTGATTATACCGTATTTTGCTTTTCCGTGCAACATTTGAAGGCGCTACTCTTCCCCTCATATCGTAATAAATACGCTGCCTCTGCTCCGGCAGATTCATCTTCTTACAGTACCGGGAATACTCATTCAACTGCGCCTGATACTTGCACCTTGCAAGCATGACTTCATCTTCACCCGCCCCGGAATCCTTTAAAAGCTGAACCTTTTCACGCTGCGCCCGCATGGCGGTTTCCATCTGCCTTTGTTTCTGGGTGCGCCCGTAAGCATCATACTCCTTCCCCTGCCAGGTCTTTGTCTCTGCCTCTTTGCGGTTCTGCTCCTCCAGCCATTCATCCGGATACATCCGCTTTGATGCTCCCGGCACAAACGCATAGTAGGTGTGCCGGCAGTTCGCACCGCACAGGCCTGTGACAGTATGCAATCCGCAGACAGTCTCCAACTCTTCTTTGCTGTATACCTTCCCCTGCCATTCCCGGTGTGACGGACGCGCATTGGCATGCCAATCCACCTCAAAGTAACCTGTTCCCAGTTCCTTTGCCGTCCGCTCGTTAATTTTCCCCATAATCTGGGAAACTCCCGTCATGACCGCCCGCCTTACTGCCACATCCACCCGATTGCTCCTCCCAGTAGCGTAATCTACCGTCCTGAGCCCGCTGTCCGTCATCTGCCTGACCACCCGCCGTATGACCGTATTATAATCAAAAGAACCGCTGATGATATCCATAATAGCCGCGTCAACATACTGATGGTAATACATGGAAAAGGGCGTAAATGCCCTCCGGTTCCCTATCATGACGGAGAATCCATAGGACTGTGCC
Organism: Lachnospiraceae bacterium MD308; assembly: GCA_000403475.2. Taxonomy (GTDB): domain Bacteria; phylum Bacillota; class Clostridia; order Lachnospirales; family Lachnospiraceae; genus MD308. The sequence continues at coordinate 316,390 of KE159798.1, read as the reverse complement.
AGGTTCACAAGCTCGTCCTTTGTCTGACGTTTCACCGCCTCTGACATCTTTTGCAGCCATTCGTTTTCCTCTGGAGGGATGAAGTTGCCGTTTATCTGCTCATATACATCTCTGTTGCGTACATACTGCCAGTTGGCCACTTCATCATACAGCTCGAACATCTCCGGGTAAGTTGCATTGAGCGCATCTTTCAGGATTCGTTCCACTTCTTCCGTTGACTTCCCTAGCTCCAGCAGGCGGTTTATTTGGTAATCTGCCGTGGAAGTAATCCTGCCTTCCTTCTTAATCCGGCGCACAATATCCTGCATTGTCCGAAGTCCTGCAGCGCGCCAGATGTTCTCCATCCGCAGAGAGATGCCTTCAATATCCGGTCTACCCATGCCATCACTCCATTACCGTATTCTGCTTCGGGAGATTGCGCCTCGCCTGTTCGATTGTCTCCCCGTACCATTTCGCCCGATACTCGTCTACCCCCATGGCGCCTATGGCTACATCCTGCCTGTCCTGCTGCCGCTCGGTCTCCTTGTCAGTGACAAGGGAATCATCCCAGGAAACCGATACGTCCACCACCCCGGGAGGCGCAAGCCCCTCTATTGTCATCCATGCGTCAATAGCTCCTACAAGGTCATGAATGGCATTTTCCAGACTGTTCTGTATGGATTTGACGGTAGCATAGGAACGCTGCTTGCTGACCTTAATCTCCTCCGCTGTCTTTTCCACCGTCTGCGGGTCAGAAAGAGTTCCATAAGCAAGACCGCTGTTAAACTCCACCTTCTGAATAATCCGGTTATACCCGTTGAAAAAGCTTACATCCCGGATTTCCGGCGAATATACATTAAAAAAAGGCTTGCCCGTGATATCGGAGATATTTGCACCCATATCATGATAAAGCCTTTCTTTCCCTTTCGGGAGAACTGCATTGCCCTGCCTGTCCTTCTTAAAAAACTCCCTTGCCGCCTGAACCGCCGTCTCTTTGGAGCGGAACTCCCAAATCGTTGCCCCATATTGCTCATCTGCGTCCTTAATCTGCTCCTCCGCCCTTGCATACACCGACACACCAAGAGGCGATTCCGGATCCGTATTATTCGCTATCGGGATGCTGAAATAAGAAAACAGCGTCCTGTCCGCATTGCCAAATTCTACATATGGCTCGATGTCTGCCCATTCCGGCACTTCCTCCAGCCGGATTTCCTGGCCGATGTTGATGATATCGTCATTCCTCACCTGCGCCTTCCGGCTCATAAACGCTTTATTGACAACAACATACCTGCTGCCTGAAAGATGCTGGTATTCAAGCCTGGTGTACAGTTTCTTCCCCTTCCGCTTAAACTCCGGGGAAATGGCACCGGTTATCGCACCGGAGCTGTCAAATTCAACCGGATAGAAATACCCTGTCTTGGCCACATCTATGAACACCCGCCCGCCTGACACATAAGGTTTGAACAGAATTCCTCCCGTACTGCATGCATACTCTACGTACACCGAAAGTTTTTCCAGGAAGGGTATCAGGCATCTGGCTATCATATCTGCCCTCTGGCTCCCTGTAACGCTGACCTCTGATTCCATCGTCACAAGCCGGGCCATCTCCGTACATATCGCAGCAGGAAGGTTTAAGCTCTTCACCCCGTCCTTCAGCCACGGGGCGCGGTTCGTGTACATATTGCTCCATCGGTGGATAGCGTTCGACATGCTGCCCGAAACCGCAATGTCCACGCCCATCGCCTTCTGAATATTTTCATATTGTATCAATCCTCATCACCCCTTTCTGATACCGGCAGCATATAGACAATCTGACGCCACATCCCAACTAGGACATAGCGGCAGGCATCCATGCAGTGATCTGAAACTTTCACTGGCTCCTCCTTGCCCTTTTCAATGCTCTTAGGATCGTACTGGTACAGCCCCATCTCCCGGATCAGCCATTTCTGCGACGTGCTGACTGCCATCCTGTTGAAAGACAGGAATTTCTGCACCCTGCTGATTCCGAGCTTGACATCATTCCTCGCAGGAATAATATCTATATGGGGGAGCTGCCTCCTGACTTCTTCAATCAGTCCTGCTGCCGACGGGTCTATATAGATACCGCTGACCACCCGCTTATATTCCTTTTCAATCGCATCGCAAAACTGTTTCAGATCCTTAGCGTATTCTGAAGGAGACTTCTGTTTCCCGGTCTCGCGCCCAGAATGATAATATTCCTTTAAACCCCGGAATAATTGTTTCTCATAATCAATGCCGAATGCCTCGAACACTGTCGGGTTCTGCTGCCCGTAATCCACTCCAATCCCAATCTCTCCTATCGCCTCTTTGGATTCCCCTGTAAATATTTCCGAATCATAGATATGTGCTTTGGCATCGAACATATAGTAGATCAGATCATCCACCCCAATAGATTCCCCTAGCCAGATCCAGCGGTATAATTTCGGGTCAGATTTTTTCATCTCTTCCGCCGACTCTATGAGGTCACGCCCCAGCCAGCTTTCCGGAACATCCCTGTAATCCGTATGGATGTGCAGGCAATCCTCCCTCTCTTCCATCTTTTTGCACCACTGGTTTACCGGCGCATTAGGATTCTTTGGTGGGTTATACAGGTAAATCATCTGGAATCCGCTGCTGTTGCCGCGGACGAACGTAGCCTCAATGTTTGACAGCTCATCCTCTCCTTCCCCATCCTCAAAGAACTCCGTGAGCTCGTCAATGACAACCAGCTTGATCGGCTTGTCCTCGTCAATGATGCCCTTTGTATCATCAATTCCGTCTGACCCAGAGAAATAGATTGTAGAGCCGTTCTTCTTATAGGTAATCTCCATCGGTGACTTCATAATGCGAAACTTGCTCTTCGGTATCTTGAGCCGTCCAATGCCCCGGAGCATCTCTTTGTACACCGTCTTCCTCAGCTTATTATGATGCTTTCTCAGCACCACCACAGAACCATGTGCATCGGCAACTATCTGGTAGTTAGAACGGATAGCCGCATAGCTGGATTTGGTTCCCGCGCGTCCTGAAGTCAGAATGATATGCTTGATTTTTGTGTCATTGAATATCGGAAGATACTTCGGGATGATGATTTCCGATATCTTCACCTGGTTTTTGCGGCGCATCATTGTATATCTCAACTCCTTCGTCTTCATCAATGTTGGAATCCCTCTGGATTCGTTCTGTGTTCGCTTTCAGCTGCTCTATCCTGGCCTTCTGCTCCTCGGTGGCAAGATCCATATGAGACGCTAACCAATCAAGAGCTCTCATGCGGTCTGCCAACTTAATACTGGCTCCATCCTTCCCCTGCTTCACTTCACTAATCAAGGTTCCGTCTACTTCCAAAGATTCCCGGAACTTAACAACATTGACCTCTTTTGTGAGCATTTTCTTTTTCCCTGTCGCTTTATCCTTTACTTCTATCGGCCCGTATGGACCCATGACCGGGATGTTTTCCCGGCCGAATTGTACATAATCATTCATATCAGCGAAAGCAATGTCCATATACTTTTGGAAGATGTCTGATTCCTCTAGCATTTCGCGGTTTAATCTTGCTTGTTTTAGCTTCTGTATCTCCTTTTTTATTCTAGCATTCCCTAACATCCTTGGACCTGCTGCCATCGCTGTATTATAATTCACTCCATAAGCTTTCTGATATGCCTTTGTAGCGTTAAAACAACGAATGTAAATGCAGCAAAAAAGCTGTTGTTTATCAGTCAATTCACTGTTTTCAGTTACCTGTTCAACTTCCTCAGTAATTACCTTTTTGTTTTTGGGCAAAACGCCTCTTCTTTTTTTCGTAGTACTACAATCATTCTTTTGTAGTACTACATTCCATTTATCTCTACATTTCCAATTGCTGATCGTGTTCTCTTTCTCTCCGAGAAGCTCTGCAATCTTTCTGTTGGTAATCTCTCCATTGTGTTCTTTGTATATCTCAAAAGCTTTATCTCTATTTTTACTTCTGCATTTTGGCAATCCCACCACCTCTCTCCTGTGCAATGCCACACATTTTCTTGTATAAAAAGAGCACCCGGAATTATTTCGGATGCTCTTTTTATGTTGGAAAATCTTATACAAATCATTTAACTACAAAACTATATACTGAAACAGGTTTATGATTATCTTTTTCGTATCTTCTATATCTTTTACGCCAGTCTCCTTTTATTTCTTTTTCATCTTCAAACACTTCCAATTCATAAAATCCTTTTTGGGGAAACTTAATCTTTATCGCATCATATGACGTACTGAAAAATGCATTTTTATAGGCCGCTTTTAATTCCTGACTTCCTTTATTACCTAACTTTTGCATTTCATCTTTTTGTATAATTAATGAGAAAAGATGAGTAAATGGCCCCTTTTTATTATTCTGCTCAAAATCACATACATACCGAATGAAATAATCCAAATAAAATTTATCTCTCTCAACCTCAACTCCATTTATAATGGTAGCTATGAACAAAGAAAGCTTTTCCTCATCTACCTTTTCAATTTCATTCATTATATTTTTAATTGTTTGCTCTTGTTCATCTGCATTTTTACAAATAAACGCACAAATGTTAATATTACTCATTATTATCCTCCCACTGTGAACTTTCCGAATTGTAATTTCTAAAATTAGCAGTAGAATTATTGTAATTTCCTTTTATCTCCTGTCTCGTTTTTTCATAATTCTCATCTATCTTTCTTTCAATATCTCTTTGTAAATTAGTTATAATTTCAATTGTTTTTTCTTGAGTTTTGTTTGCCTGATCTACATTATAAAAACTCAAAAACAAGGAAATGATGCCAATTATTAAAGCAACAAGTCCAAGTACTATCCCTACCCACGTATTAATTACATCCAAGCCAATTACTTTTTTGAAATACACACTTCCCAAAAATAATCCTATAATACTTGTTGCCAACACATAAAAAAGAAATTTCCCCCATAAATTTCTAAAAAAATTTATTTTATCTCCAATCGTTCTCTCTTCATCATTCCATTTTACTACCCACAATATAAATATACTCTCTCCAAGAGCTATAATCCCCAAAATTATACAAATAAATATCATACAATTATCCTCGTTCTGCTTAAGTACGCATTTATATTAGCATATTAAGTATATGTTTTCAATAAAAAGACGCCCTGTTTTCTACAGAACGCCTTTTCCATATTGTGTGGGCGAGAAACTTAATTTCCTTGCGTTTCTCGATGATACCATAATATCATATGTCAATAGGACATTCTAGGACATCTTTCGGAATTTCAAGATGTGCTAAGGCCTTCCCATGTAACCTTGTCACATGCCTTTCAGAGAACGTCATCTTCTCCGCAATCTCCCACCAGGCAAGCCCCGACATATACCGATAGAACAGCACATCTTTCTCATTCTCGCTTTTTAACTTTTCAATCCTCTCTGCTATGTCCTCGTAGGTCTGCATCCTCTCACAACGTTCCCTTTCGAGATCCCGCTCCTTCCTGTCCAGTTCCGCCGCATATCCAGACAGATCCGACTGGCCGGAGCCATGCGGCATCCCATCATTGTTCATTGTCATTGACAGCCGCATTTCCCTTAGTTCTTCAAGCTCCGCCTTTATCCGGTTAATCCTCCGGACGTGGGTTCGGTAGCCTCTCAGGTACCGTTTTTTCTGTTCATTCTCCGTCTGCACTGTCTGCATATGTTATCAACCCCTTCTTATCTTTGCATATTCTAAAGCAACATACTGCCCGTAAGACATTCCCGCCTCCCTCGCCTTCCTGGCAAGCGCCTCTATCGGCCTTTCTTCCTTTGGCTTCCCATCTTCTTTTATCCGTTTATCTTTATGGTATTTTTCAATACTGTATTTTGCCTGCCTTCTCCGGTATCCTTCCTTTGAACACTTCGGGCTACAATATTTTCTATTTTTAGCAGTAACTTTCCCGCCGCAAACAGGGCATATCTTTGCTTCTTCCATATAATTCCTCCTTAGCCGCTGCCATCCGTTACTCCTTTACCTGTGCGATGTCGCACATTGGGCCGTCCTGCTGCCCCTTCGGGCTTTCTTTCTGTGCTTCATACAAGACCTTCAAGGCCGTTTCTATACTCTTCCTCTCCCTTTCTTGAAAAGAAACGATGCCGGAGAATACCTTTATCTGTGACAGCTCGTCTTCAAAATATTTGATTGCCTGCTCGATGTCTGCTGCCATCTTTGCATCCTGTGTGGCAACTTTTCTTTTTTCTGTCGGATGGCCCTGCCTAAGCTCTTTTCCCGCGTCTTCACTGTATGGTTCTGGCAATGGCATCCAACCATTGACTATAAGATCCTGGCTGATGCAGCTTTCTTCATCGTCGCCTATGTAAAATGCTCCACCCTCTTCATCCTCTTCGTATCTCCCTATCAATGGCATTGAAAAGTTGTCAAACGACAGCAATACATAGCATGGGGCTTCCGGAGGCCTTTCTTCCGATATCCACTTACAAGGAAGTTTCCCTCGCTCCTCTAAGTCCTCGTATTCTGCCAGACGTTCCATACATCTCTGATGCCCGTTATTCTTTAAGTCCATCCGTGGAATAGCCTGTCCTTCCCCGGTGCGTTCTGTTAATCTCTCCATATTTCTCTTTCCCTCCATATTTCCTTGAAATTCAATTACCGTTTCTATATGATGAATACTTTTCTGCAAATCCTTTTTCGAATTTTCTAATATGCCCTTTGAATAAAAGCTGCTTCCACGGTGGAAGCCCTACTGCTTCAGGTTCAGAAAAATCATAGCTTCCCTTTTCATCCTCCCACATGCAGTGAAACATCTGAAAATGCCCGTTTTCTGTTATCCTCGGCCTGCAGATGTAGATTTTAACTTGATTTTTTCTCAACTTTGCCCTTACAGCTTCTATCAAGCAATTTGATATATAATCTCTGCTTATTACCTCATATTGCATGGTTATTAACCTCCTAACAAAAACTTGTCTCCTTTTCCTTTCTCCATTCTTGTTTGTTCATAGTTCCCTTTCCCTCCACTTAGTGAAGCACAAAACTTTCCATATTCACAATTCTGAACCAGTTTGGTTTCATACCGACTCTTTCGTGAAATTCTTCCATTACTGAGGATAACTTTTGTTCAAGCCATTTCTTATCTTCATCTGAAACACCTTCATAGATATAGTAATCACATCCAGATTCGTCACAATACAGTTCAGCCAGATACTCAAGTTCCCGATCTGCATCCAAATCTGTCCGTAGTGGTATATATTCGCACTGACCAATGTAAATCATTGGATCCTCGTCATCACTATAAAATCCATCTCTCTTTATCATCTCTTTACACCCATAAGCATCTTCTATGGCTTCTTCTTTTGTATCGAATGTACCATGCGTCCAGCATTCACTATCTCTTTCATTCCATGACCATTTCATTTCCTTGAACCTCCTCTATACTTCCGTTATCTCCCATATCATCAGATTTGTGGCACCAGCTTCTATATACCGGGTATAAATAATACTCCTTCCCGTTTGCAAGATACCGCGGTATATAACCATCCCTGCCGAACCTTCCGTCAAAAATAACCTCTACCCCGTCCAAAGCATTCTCATGTCCCTTTAACTGCCGCCTTATTCCTATTGGCGCATTTTTCAGGAACTTCGCCTTGCTAAATTTCATCTTCCTGTTTTCTTTCACCTGTTTCTCCCACAATCTTCCTGCTCTTCCTTGCTCGGCTTCACGCAAACCTTAACTGCTCCCCACTGTCATCTATCCTCATGTTTGGCATCCGCTCCCCAACCTTTAGATAGCTGCAGTTCGCTTCTACCAACTTTCGCGCCATGATCGGAACCACACTATTGCCGATCCGCGCCACTTGCTTACTGACCGGGTATCTGTTTCCATTATAATCATGTTCAATGATGTAATCCTTCGGAAATCCCTGCCCTAATTTCAGCTCCTCCGGATTTAGCATACGCAGGAAGATATCCATTATTACATACTCATTTCCCAGAACTGTGATCAACGCGAACCTGTCTTTCGTCACCACGGTATGCATCGGTTTTGTTAACGCCTGCCCGGTACCACATCCGTAATATTCCATAATGAATTGTGATACCCATGTACATTTTTGTGCTGTCTCTTCATCAATCCCTGTTTCCCGCAGCTCTTTCCAGTCCACAGTCAGAACAGATACGGTACCGAAATGCCCGGGTGATGTGGTGATCGTATGTACCGGCTCAGACATCATTTGTCCGGTACCGCTTTTATAGAATTTTGTCAGATAGGATATTACGAGCCCATAGCGGTTGCTTGTATCTATCGTTTGAACCGGTTCTGTAACCAGCTGTCCCCGAACCCCGTTCTTCGTAGTTTCGGAATGGTACTGGATCAGAAGCGGACTAACCAGGCAGTGCTCATTTTTCGTGACAATAGTACTCAAAGCTTCATCTACCGCCCTATTACGGTCTTTTGTAAATCCGGTCTGCCCGATCTGCATGATATACGGTGTCACTAGTGCAGTGTCATTCTTTGACGTGATTGTCTGTAACGGCTCATGCATGGAATGCCCCCGGAACTGGTCATACTTGTGCGTAACCTTGATGATAAACGGCTCCGGATTTCCAAACACGAACTTCTCCAGCCCTCTTGCAATCCTCTTCATGGTATTTTCGGCCAGCGGCTTTTTCCTTCCAAAAATGGATTTCCCCATATCCCCTAAATCCAGATATTTACAGATTGGCTCCCATGCTTTCAAACCATTCACACCGCCTTTGCTGTGTGTCTGCTCCGGCCAAACTATCTCCTTATCATCTCTCCGGAATATTGCATACCAGCGCTTACGTGTCGTAGGCGCTCCGTAATCTGCTGCCACCAGTTCCCGGCTATCAAAAGTATATCCCAATGACTTCATAGCTGTGACAAATTTCTTATAATCTTCGCCTTTCCTCTCTGGTATCGGGTGACCGCCTGAGTCCAACGGCCCCCACTGCTGAATTTCCTCCACATTTTCCATGATGATCACGTACGGCAGAATCACTTTCGCATGCTTATATACTGCCCATGGCAATATTCGTAATCCCCGTTTTCTGGGCTGCCCGCCCTTTGCCTTACTGTGGCTTGTGCAGTCGGGACTCGCCCACATCAAGGACACATGCCGACCTCTTACGTATTTCTGCAAGTCAACCTTAAAGATATCCTCTGTCAGATGCAGTGTGTCCGGATGATTGGTCTTATGCATCCGGATGGCGTCCGGATCATGGTTGATGGCTATATCCACCTGCCTGCCTAATGCCATTTCTATCCCTACGCTTGCCCCGCCGCCACCGGCGAAGCAGTCTATGATTAATCCGTTTTTCAAAATACCACCCCGTTTTTCAGACCTTTTCTTTTACAATATTCTTCCCATGTCTCATTCCGGTAGCAGCCACCATATATGTACCTCTGTTGGAATTCCAGCTGCATTCTATCAGGAATAATCCCCAGCCTTTCATTACGTTCTGCCTGGGCGTACAGATTGATTGCTTTATATTTCTTCAATGCCTCTACCCTATCCGAAGCATCCTTGATATCTGCCGTTACTAACAGATAAATAAAAATTCTGTAAGGCTTTACGCCATACTTCCCCAACAGTTCAATCGTATTCCTGATTGGTTCTATCTGGGATTTCTGATCACATGAGAAGCGTATGAACCGGCTCCATTTCAGCCGGGATAATATATCCGCTATTTCATCATCAACCAGCCGGGCATCCATCCCCTGGTTGATGTCAATCCTGTATCCGCTCCCAATCATGCTGATCAACTGTATTATTCCGTGTTCACAGGCAAGAATATTATTATCCATCAAAACCAGTTTATCTGTATCCGCACGCACAAGCTCCCTCCATGTCCTGTAAGGCCTTATATTTCCTTCTTTTTCCGGGACCACACACCACCTGCAGTGGTTCGGACATCCCCTCTTCATCCATTTCTACGACGCCAAATCTTCTTTTACATGAATTACACGTCGCAGTCCCGCCCGCATGCATAATCACTATTTCCTCTCCGCAATACGGGCAAAAATTGATTTCATCCGTATCTGATACACCACCTATATATCCATACATCTCCAAACCTCCTTTTTAAACTCTCTGTATATTTCCCATTCATTCCGCACATCCTACCTTCGGGGTGATAGTGTGATAGATAATAAAGAACTTCCCATCGGCATCCTATATCTGAAAGGAGTGCATGCACATGAAAGAGAAATCATCATTTACAACAGAAAAACCCATTGATTATACTGAATCCAAGGACGCTTACGACGGCAACCGCGAGACAGCGAGCTACCAGGACGATACATCACTGCCGCCGGCAAAGCGCCCGGATCAGAGTAATAGCGATGGGAAATAGAGGGCTTAGGGCTCTCTATTTGTTTTAAACGCCTATTCTGTCTTAGCAAGCCTCCTCATGATATACTCCGCAATGCCCATCCTCTCTTCCACCTGTAGCTTAGGCGGAGCAGTTAACGGCAGATTCCAGAAACCCATATTCCTATCATCTATGTAGTAATCTGCGCACACCTTCCGGGAATTATGGTTAAAGTGTTCGATATTCTCCCGCAGATTATCATTGACGGCATCGAACTCCAAGCCATATCTTTTGCAAAACTTCACCGCCGAATTCAGCAAATCCCCTTCCCTGCATGTCCACAATATGATCTTATCCCCTGCCTGCTGCCGCGCACTCAGGTAACCGATCAGCCTCATGTTTGGCTCCCCTAGCTGCGGATACTTTTCCGCCAAGTTCAGCGTCTTATCAAAATCTACTGCATATGTTTTGCTGCATTCCATTCTTTTCTCCTTCCAACAATCCTAAAAATATATTTGTTTGTTTTGAACCCCTGTTTCTATGTATCTCATGAAATCATTCCCCCCCTGATTGCTTTTATCCTAGCCTTCAGGCTTTTCATCACCCATTCTTGCATATTGTCTTTCCTATCCAGCGCTTTCATGACATCCTCGTCCCGTGTCCCATTGCAAACCAGATGATGGATGATCACGCGTTCGTTCTGCCCCTGCCGATGAAGTCTCTTATTGGCCTGGGTGTAAAGCTCATAATTCCATGTAAGGCCGAACCAGACTACGTGGTTTCCTCCTTGCTGCAAATTCAGCCCATAAGCACTGCTTGCCGGATGCGTCAACAGGATATCAATCTCCCTTCGGTTCCAGGAATCCTCGTCTTGGGACGTCTTTAACTCCCGGATTCGGAGCCCTGATTTCTCCAATGCTTTCAATATCCTCTCACGGTCGTGCTGAAAATTATAAAAAACCAATACTGGTTTCCCCCGCAATGATTCCACAAGTTCCAAAAAGGCTTCGACCTTGCATCCGTGTACTTCATGCACACTGTGATCATCGTCATAAATGGCACCGTTTGCAAGCTGTAGAAGCTTGTTGCTCAATGCAGCAGCACTAGTCACGCTGATGTTATCTTCATCTCCCGGAAGTTCCAGCACCATTTTGCGTTCCAATTCATGGTATGCCTTTCCCGCTTTCACATCCAAAACAACGGGAACCTGATGGTAGATAACTTCTGGAAGCTGAAGATAATCCTCCGCCTTCATGGAAATACAGATGTCTGAAATCTTCCCCAGAATACTTCCTTCACTCCCTGGCTTGGCCCTGTAGTTATATACCACATTCTGCCCGCGGTCTCCCGGATCAAAATACCGTTCCCTGAACTGTGTATATCTCTTCCCCAAGCGTTCACCGCCATCCAACAGGTATACCTGACTCCAAAGGTCATCCAAGCCATTTGGTGAAGGCGTGCCCGTCAGCTCAACCATACGCTCAATATGGGGTCTCATGCTGGCCAACGCCTTAAACCGTTTCGCCTTATGGCTTTTGAAACTGCTAGACTCATCCACGATTACCATATCGAACGGCCAAGAATTCCGGTAGTAATCTACCAGCCACACCACATTTTCCCGGTTGACGATATAAATATCTGCTGGTGTATTCAGTGCCCGAATCCGTTTCGACCGACTGCCAAGTACAGCCGACACTCTTAACATCCTCGTGTGATCCCATTTATCCTTCTCCCTAGTCCAAGTACCTTCCGCAACCTTTTTGGGTGCAATCACAAGCACCTTCCGTACCAGGAATCGATTGTACTTAAGATCCTTGACCGCTGTTAACGTTGTCACTGTCTTTCCAAGTCCCATATCCAGAAACAACCCTATCTTCTTGAGCTCAATAATCTTGTCAATACAGTGCTGCTGATACGCATGCGGCTGGAATACCATCAGCCGTCACCTCCTCATGTTTTCTCCAACTCCTTACAACCTGTATTTACAGTCCAACGCTTTGCTAGTTTCCTCATATCCCTGATCCTGAAAAAACTGGCTCAGACCGTCAATCCCGTAAACGACCGCCACCTCCTGTCCCAATTTCTCAAGTTTCTCAATCTGCGCCTCCTGCAGAACCGTCATCCTTCCCTTACAGGTCTTCAATTCCACAAATACTGGCCGCCTGCCGGGAAAGATTACGATTCTGTCAGGTACTCCGTTATTACCGGGGCTCACCCACTTATATGCAGCCCCACCAATTCTCTTCACTTCCCTCACCAATACCTTCTCTATCTCCGATTCTTTCATTCCACATCCACTCCAATCTCCGTTACTGTCACCGTACCCAAAGTGCCGTTTCCCCTTACGCGTATATGCGTGTATTTCTATTAGGCGATTTAGGTAATTTAGGCGGTATTATATATTCCCCTATTTTATTTATTTTTTCTTTCTATTAGATAGTTTGGTAACATTGGTAACATATAATATATTTTATTGTGTTTTCGGGTTTTTTGCCGTTGCTGTACACGTAGACATTTATAAATTTTTATTGCAACACGGCAACGTTACCAAAAATATGTAGATTCTACTTTGTTCCTCTAATCCCAAATAGGGTTACGTAGTTTGTCCACGCTCAAAACCTCTCTGAATACCGTGTGGGCCATACCTTCTTTTGGATTTGTTTCGTTTCCATCCTGGAATAGAAGCTAAAATAGAATTAATCTCCATGCTATCTTTCTTGCTCATATACTTTGCCTCGCTGTTCAGGCATTCTACCCATACCTCCATTGCACATACCTTATCCCGTTTCATCAGTGTTTCACCCTCTGGCAGCTTCATATTCCCGCTAAAGAACTGCCTTCTGGCCATCAGGCCCATGGAATCCCAATTAAATGGAATCTCTCTTTCAATAAATTCATGTATGAGCCCTTCTTTCCCTGACAATTCCCTGTGGCTTTCCTGCATCTCTTCTGCAGCCTGTTCCAACTTCTTTGGCAGATATAACGTCTCGCCCAGCATCCAGTACAGATATGCTTCTGCCCAGATCTGATCCACCTCATGTGGCAAATCCCCCCACACGGATTTGCGCGCCTTGCATACACCGACATCCACCGGCCAAAATCTCCGGTTTCCGGTTACATCTTTTAGAAATTCCGCTTCATTGCTAGTGCCGAAAAAAACACACCTCCGCGGATATTTATCCGTCCTCTTGCCATATGCCGCACGGTAGATATCGTGAGTCTTGCTTAAGAATTGCTTCACAGCATTAGTCTCTTGCTTTGACATAGCCGTAAGCTCCCCGACTTCATTAATCCAGGTTCCTTGTATCAGCTCTGCGGCTTCCTTCCCTTCAAACGTTGTCAGGGAATCTGAAAACCAGTCTCTCCCCAGAATGGAAAGAAATGTGCTCTTGCCGAGCCCCTGAGGCCCGGCAAAGATTGGCATATAGTCATACTTCACAGCACCCGTAACGGCCCTTGCCACAGCCGCGCACAATGACTTCCGCGTGACCGCACGCACATATGCACTGTCTTCTGCTCCGAGATAGTCTATAAGCAATGTATCCAGCCTTTTAGTGCCGTCCCACTTTAATCTCTTGAGATACTCTTTCACGTCATTGATCCGGTTCTGGCTACCGACAAGCAACAGCGCGTTATCCAGCTTTTCCTTTCCCGTGATTCCGTAAAACAGCTCCATATAATTATAATATCCCGCATCGTCAGAATCTCTCCACCTACGCCGTCCTGTCTCCGCGCTCCACGGTACCTTTCCGATAATGAGCCCACAGTTTGCAAATTCATCTGTTACAATTTTCCCCTTCAATAAGGGATCATTTTCAAGAATCAAGACCGCATTATTGATAGTCTTGGCAATATTTCCATTCCCATCATGTTTCATGCATTTAATCCAATCCAGATCCCGGTCATTTTCAGGGCCATCCATATTCCCTTGTAAGTTAAATGCTCTCTGCGCCTCTTCAAATTTTTCCCTTGTAATCAGATCTGCAACTGCGGGGTCCGCAGCAGCCATCTGGCTCATAAGCACGAACGAAGGCAGTTTATTGTTTGGTGTCCCTTCCTTCGCTCCTTGATCCTTATCCCCGTACATATGATGCCGCACCAAGTCAAACGCATTCACCAGAAGGCCAGAACATGGATCGGTAGCGTGATGGGAATACAGGAACATATCCCCGTCATATACCACAGCACCGCCCACAGTAGAGCCTCCTGTATAAGTATATCTGCCGGATACGGCAGTCTCTTCATACATACCCGGAATAAATTTCTCCATTGCCTGCACAATATTATAAGTACGGCAGAATGCCCCTATGATACCTCTTTTCGCAGTCGGGTCCTCCTGCTTTGCCAGCCTCCGCCTTTCTATTGCATCTGTCCCCGGCACCTGCGGCCACTGCTGTACGTCCTTCCAGTCCCCGTACATGCCCAGAACCCCGTCCACGCTGCAGAAGCCGCCATCTGATACATCATGTATGTAATCACTGTCCCTGCAACAGCTCGGCCAGTACATCAGCCGTGACACATCAAACGTAGTCGGATCACAAAATTCAATTCCAATCAAGGACGCAATCTTCCTTGCTGCCGGTTCATATTCATCTGCTGTAGCTGTCCGGTCAAAAGGAATCACGATACGAAGCCTCGGCGCATACCCAGTATGTTTCCGGGTACTATAGACAACGGCAGCACAGCCTAACGCACGGACTCTTTTTAAGATTTCTTCCGTCTGCCCCGGCTTAAGCTGATCCATATCCAATGTAACTAGATCCCGCCCTTCAGCATAGGCGGACTTTCGGATATCATGCACAAACGTACCGCCGACAAACCCGCCGACATCTTTTAATTCATCCTGCTTTGCTTTCGGCATCGCTAGATATTCTTCCATTGTCTCCGTACTCCTGGCCGGAGTCTTTAGCCTGTCAACAAATTCAGACCAGAAAATCTCCGACCTCGGCCAGTGTCTGGTCTTTCTAGTACCAGCCATGCTGACCAAAACCTTCCTGTTATTTTGCATATTTCTGGTCCTCCTAATCCTTCATGTAATATCTGGTCTCAAAGCCGGCACCTTTCAGTGTTAACCCCGGAGCCCATGCGATTGGCTCCGCCATCAGCATGCATATCCGGTCAGATGTCACATCTGGCGGCGCATCTATGATCACTTCATCATGTACGTGGAACACTACTCGGAGGCCTTTTGCCTCAATCCGCCTCAAGGTTTCTGCCAGACAGTCCCTCGCAATTGCCTGGACAATGTTCTCAGTCATTTTTCCGCCATAAGTGGATAATATCCCCCACTTTTTATTATTTCCAACGCCGTAATAATGTACGGCCGGGCGCCCAAACTGATTCTCACTGATAAAAGGCTTCGGGTAGAACAGCTTCCGCCCACTTGGGAGTTGTACCGTAAGGAATGACTGGCCATAAACCAAATCCCCTTCCAGTGCAAAAATAAGGTGTGGAATTGCCTGGGAACGTGCTGTCTGCACACAGTTCACTGAAGCTTGCTGCACTTTCCACCACAGATCTCTAATCCGCGGATTCGCATCTCTCCATCGCTGTACGATATCCGGCAATTCATCTTCCGATAATCCCATATCCAACGCACCCATCTGGATCAGGGCTGCCGTACTGCCCTGGTACCCCAACGCAAGCGTTGCCACTTTCCCCTTCTGCCGCAAGCTGTATTCCGGGTTCCCTTTCACAATCTTTTCAATCGGAACATGAAACATCTGCGAAGCTGTCGCCTCATAAATCTTTCCGTGAGTTGCAAATACTTCATTAACCCACTGTTCTCCTGCTAGCCAGGCAATCACTCTTGCTTCAATAGCTGAGAAATCTGCAACCACGAACCGGTTTCCTTCTGACGGGATGAACGCTGTCCGGAGCAGTTGTGAAAGCGTGTCTTTCACATTTCCATATAAAAGTTGCAGCCCATTGTAATTCTTTTTCTTCACAATCTCCCTGGCGTAGTCCAAGGTCTTGATATAATTCCGCGGCAGGTTCTGCATCTGTACCATACGCCCTGCCCACCTTCCAGTACGGCCGGCGCCGTAAAACTGCGTCACGCCACGAATCCGATCATCTTCACATTTTGAAATCTTCATTGTGACATATTTTTCAACCGATGTTTTTTTCAATTGCTGGCGAATCTCCAGCATCCGGCGTACGTTTTCAGGGTAATCCCTTTTAAGCATTTCGGATATGGTCGCCTTCTGCATGTCCGGCACTTTGTCACCTGTCTGTCCATATATCCAGGCTGACAACTGTTTTTCACTGTTTGGATTCACAAGACCGGTCAATCCGACCGCTTCGTCCATCAGCTTTTGCTCACTAATTGCATTAATAAAGAGAGCCCCCTCCATCAACTCCATATCCACCCTGACGCCAAATGCATTCATAAGGACATCCATCTGCCAGAGACGCTCTTCCTCTTCTGGCATAGGGAACAAGTGCAGCCTTCTTAATATCTCACTCTCAGCCACAACATCCTGCTTACAATACTCCTTAAATAGCCCCCACTTTTCAGGAGCATGCCCCGGGAGATTCCAAAGTCTGCCTCCGTTGGCCTTCGTTGGTTTACACGGCACACAGAAATATCTGATCAAAGCCTTTCCTATAGACATTTTTCTTTTGTCCTGCGGCAATCCAACTGCTTCGCTTATCTTTCCCAAGCCCGCCGGATATCCGCAGTATAGCCCATGTACCATCGTACACTGCCATTGGTCAATCGGAGTAGAATATCCTGCTTGGTTCAAGCAGTACCATTCAAAAGCTGCATTATAAGCATGTTTCACAACATCTGGAGACTGCAAGGCCTTCAAAATATACGGGGGCAGCTTTTCTCCCTGTGCCAGATCAACAATTTCAACTTTTTCTTCATCTACTTTATATGCAAACAGGAGAACAACAAAATCCGGGGACTGTGCATATTTGTACAATCCCGCTTTTCCAATATCTACACTGCTTTTTGTTTCTATATCTATGCTCAAATGACGCATAATACCAACCTCTTTCTACAGAAAGGACTATAAAGCCCTTTCCCTACATCAGCGCACCTGTAACAGGATGGCGCCGTGTCTCTGTTGGTACTGGTGCTGGTGATGCCTGATATGCATTAAACACTGTTTGTTGCTGCGTAAAACCAAAGGCCTGCGCCGCTGTCGGCGAACTCCCGCTGAGGGCCTCGCCATCCCGTGTTTTCATAACCGGGCCTAATCCGCAGCCTATCCCCTTTTTACCCCCAAAGGAATACGGAAAGAAATTAACATTTACTCTTCCGTACACGCCGCTGTATACTTCTGATTGGTTAATAATCGGATTTCCTTGGGAATCTACAACCTCCGGCGGATAATCCACCCTTGCACTTGCGGTAAACACCCAATGCCCTTTGCACTCTGCACCAAATTCCATTCCGTCTGACGGGCGGACACCGTCTCCGTCATGTACTGGGGTCGGCACAATCGGCGGGCATTGCCCATTCCATTTTTCAGAGATTCCCCTTTGTTTAGCCGCTTCAATCGCGGCATTGATACGATTCATAGTATCCACATCCGTCTTTGGAACCAATACCGTAACACTATATTTTTCCTCCTGCCCCACCATCGCAGCATAAGGCTTAAATAAATGGGCATATGATAACCTCACTTCTCCCGTTGTTACATTTGTCAAATCATTCATATCGATTATCCATCCTTCCTATTTATTCCTCTGTTCGGAATGCATCTGCAGCAGTTACCTTGTTTGTAATTGCAGATCTCTTATCAGATTCTTTTGCCAGCGTTGGTTTCCCTGGCTTTTTGATAACGTATTCACCAACTGCCTTCTGGAAATCCGTTTTCCCTACCAGCTTTTCAACCTGTGCAAGCGTTAACGGTTTCCTCTCCCACAGCATCTCTTTTGGAGCAATCCCGCCTTTCATCAGTACATCAAAGGCTCTGTCCATATCTGTCCATTCACGTGATCCACGGCCTTCAACGGCCTTCCAGCCCGGCACTTCTTTTCCGGCCAGGCACTCATTCAGCGCATACGCCCTCAAATCTTCCAGCCATTTCGCTACATCTTCTCCCTTCTTCAGGTACTCTCCTACTTCTTCATTGCTAAGCAACGGAGGGTGTTTATCAGTAAAGAATGCAAGACGGACATTTTCCTTTGCCCTGGCCGCACATTGCGCTTTCGCCCTGCAGAAGCGACAAGTGTCCAACCCAGGGGCAAAGTCTCCTCCTCCTTTGACCGCAAGCGCTGCACGCTCCTTTACATATTCCCCGAACTTAAGTATGTCTTCGGATGCGCACTCCCATTCAGAAATGGAATCAAGCCTTGGCTGCACTATCGTCAGCTTCACCTTACTGATCGGGTACAACATCCGATATGTCTGATACGCCCCCAACGCATATAGCATCAGCTGTGGATTGTTTTCCGCGCTGACCGGAACACCTTTACCGTATTTAAAATCAATTACGTGGACAGTATCTTCATACAACAGGATACAGTCTGCAATCCCGCTGCCTTCAACCGCATCGTCTGGATCAGCAAAGGTATATTCCTTAAAGTATACCCTCTGCTCAATCCGGACACTCGGGGCAGACTTTAATGAAAGTGCCGTATTCTTTATATAGTCCAGATATTCATCCGTATATCCCTGCATCTCATCCTGCCAAAGCTTACCCTCCTGAAGTTTCTTGACTGCATTGTTCAGTTTCCGTTTCCCGAATTCCTTCGTAAAAAAGTAATTCCGAACCTTCATCTCTGCCAGTTCATGCGCCAGAGTTCCTTCCGCAGCCGCTTCCGACTCTGTATCCGGAAACTGCTCTTCCAGCTTTGCGCTGGGCGGACACGCCAGCCATCGCCCAGCACCGGATGCACTTAACAGTGCATGTTGTCTTTCAACATGTCCCATTAGATCTGCGCCCCCATTCCCCGAAGTGACGTTGCAAAGTTTCCGTACTGCTCTTGCGGAAGCATCGGCAAAGCCTCCACACCATAACCTGCTAAGAGCTCCTGCAGTTGCGCCTGCATCCCACGATCCATTAGAACCATCGCTGCACTTGCGAGCTCGTCCAATGTGTATGTACGGGATGCAGTTGGAACGGTTGGCGGTATCGCTGTAACAGGCGGCTGTTGTGCTTCCGCTTGTACTGGTACAGGCTGCTGTGTTGGTACAGGCTGCTGTGTCGCCTGCGCAATCTGTGCACTGTAGGGAGTTGTTGTTGGTGCTGTAGGAACTGGTACGCTTGACGGCTCCAATACCGGCTGTGCCGTAACGGACGGCTGTTGCCCCTCTCCTGCTTGTTGAATTTCTGTTACCTTTTTTACTGTTTCGGTAATAATCTTTGCAATCTTGTTTACTGCATCATCATCAATCTTAATACATACGTGTAAATCCATTTATCTCTTACCTCCTTTGATTTTTACCGCTATATTGCAGACTCAACCTTGTAAACCCCAAAACCTTAAATTCTATTTCTTTCATCTTGACTAATTCCCCTTCTTTTCATAAAATGTAATTGAATGTTTATGCGTGAGCGCCTACCGCCTTTCCGGGCTTTGGTAAGCGCTCTTTTTCTTACCACCATACCAGGCTTTCTTCTGTTTCCCGGTAATGCCACCAACACCCATCCTCATACTGAACGCAAATGTTGCCATCATCATCAAGCCACGCTTTCTCCACCTCTCCATGCGTCCATCCTTCACAGGCTTTCTTGTGCTCTCTGGCATACTCCTCCGCCCTTTCTCTTAGCTCTTTCATCTTGGACATCCCTTCACCTCCTATGCCAACCCGAACCCCAGCACAGCTACCATGCATGCTGTCGCTCCCGTCGTAACTCCTATCAGGAATACACCGATCAGAATAAGCATGAGCCGGATTGCTCTTTGCCGCCTTCTGTCCACACGCTGCTTCGCTTCTTTCATACTATTTACTTTCAATAGCTTGTCCTCCTCTTTACCGCCTCAGGCGGTTTTCTCCAAAGTATATGGAATCTTTACCCCTTCCTGCTCCTCCAATAAGGAGATCAGTACTTGTATGATCTTCTCCATGTTGATTTCATTTTCAGCCACTTGCACCACCTCTCTAATATGTATGAACCACTGTTTGTACTTGTTGCTTACTTTTTCACAGGTTGCCGCGCTTTACATCCATGCCTATGTTTTCTTACGTAAGCAGTCATTCTCTGCTTTCGCATCGCCTTACTACTCTTTGATAACTCAATGCTATTACCTAACTGAATCATGTTACTCACTCTTTGTCACCTCCTCTCTATCCTGCTGCCGCTTTCGGCTCTTCACTTTCAATCCCCAGCTTAAATCCCTTTACCAGCACAAAATACTTTCTTTCACTTTAATCATCTGGTATAATCTTCCTATCAAATGATGAAAGGAAGGATAAAACATGAATACGGCAAGAACTTTTATTGAATCCCGCGGTATTTTATTTCAAATCGAACGAAACGGAACCATAATCGACACCATCAAAGGCTTACCAAATCATGAAAAATCTACTAGCAAGCAATACATCGGCTTTTTACCCGAAAACGATGTATTGCCAAACGACTGGGTGATCAACCCTAATGGCAACCGGCTTTTCGTTGAAGATGTGCAACCCTCATATCATTTTGGAGAATTACAACAATACAAAGCATTTTACCTGACAGAAATTGAATACAAAAAACTTAATGTTCCAAACACATCGACAGTTTTCAATATTGGTTCAGCCACAGGCTCTGTTATCGGAACTCAGTCTATCGTAAACTTCAGTTACACAAACACTATTTCAGAATTAAAAGACCAAGTTGATTCCTCTGATTCGCCTGATAAAAATGAATTAGAAAAAATAACAAATCTTCTGGAAATGATGATAAATGATGAACTTCCTCCCCAAAAAGGCATGTTTTCTAAATTTGCCGATGTTCTTAAACGCAATACTTGGTTTACTGATCCGATGATGTCTGCTTTGTTTGGTTGGCTGACGTCCCAAATTCCATAAATGCTCCAGAAATATTCAGCTTTAGTTCAAGCTCTGTGGTTCCATCTGCGGAGCTTTTCACTCTATAATCCGAAACATTTTCCAGTAGTATTCCGTTTATCTCCACATCAAAAACCGAATCTAATCTACTAATTTTTATAGAGTTTACCTTCATCCTCACACCTCCTCCCTATCCTGCTGCCCTTTCCGGTTCCTGCGCCGCATTGCTCTGACTGGCCAACAACAGCCCTGATGCAGATACCATGAAAAACCTGTTTGAAGGCGTCATTTTTCTGTACATCTCTGCCAACTCTAAAATCTCTTTCTCTTTTACTTCGTTTTCTCCTTTTACTTCCTGCATTTTCTTTCCTCCTTCCTGCCTTGTTGTTCTGTACTGCCTATGCCAGTTCACCTGATGCAATCTTTTCTTTGATTTCTTTTAGAGTAAAGACCAGCTTCACTATCTTTGTGAATACATAATGAGCTTCTACCATTACCTCTCTAATGTTTTCTTCTTCCATGTATCTTGACATATCTTTAAAATTTCCAAATGTTCCAAAACTTGTCTTTAGCTCTAGCATCTTTCCACCTCTTTTCTATTACCTGTTTGCGTACATTATATATCGCTAACAGGTATATGTCAATACATTTCTACTCTGTTTGCGAAGTTTTTGTATTTACTTTTTCTTTTCAGTGTGTTATATTAGATTTGTTAAGGGGGTGAAATATGGAAACCATAAACGACAGATTCAAACAGTTACGCAAAGAATGTAAAAAAACACAAAGTGACTGGGGTATAATTCTTGGAATATCCTCTTC
Source organism: Lachnospiraceae bacterium MD308 (assembly GCA_000403475.2). Taxonomy (GTDB): domain Bacteria; phylum Bacillota; class Clostridia; order Lachnospirales; family Lachnospiraceae; genus MD308. The sequence goes on along the minus strand of KE159798.1, from coordinate 294,348 downwards.
TGGAGTTGCTGATATAGAATCTGGAAGAAGGAATGTTACTGAAAAGCACTTAATTATGCTCTCAAACTGGCATGAACGAAAAGTAAATATAGAATGGTTAAGAACAGGAGAAGGCGGCTCAGAAAATATGTTTCTTCATCCAGAAGAAAATGATTTGATAGCTCAGGCCGCTTCCTTACTTGGAGAAAAAGATCAGCTTTTTGAAACATTGGTTGTTACATACAGTAAGCTGACATCTGAAAACAAAAAGGTATTATTAGACTTTTTTAAAGACTTTTCAAGCAATTTGTCCAAGAAAAAAGAATAGCCTCAGCTATTCCCTTTTCTCGCCCTGATTTGGATAATGCAATGCAAATGTGTAAACTGCTATCAAGTATTCAATATCTTGGCTTACCGCGACAATGTCGATAATCAACTTTTTGTATTCTTCAGCATCCATATGTAATACCTCCCCGCACTTTATTTTAGAACGTGTGTTCGGAAATCTTTATAAATATAATACTACTATTTGCGTAAAATATCAATTGTGAATTCAAACAAATGTTCTCGTACATATTTGTAAGATATTTCCTTATCTGCTATATAAGACACATGAGCAGGGAAAAACTGACGGAAGATACTGAAATCGTCCCAGATATGGGACACTTATTTGTAACTAATTTATTTTCAATAAAATCAATAAACAAAGGTGAGAAAGTGATAGATATTGAAACATTAAGAGAATACTTTAATCGTGATACAATAATTATCTCAGAACATGCTAAGAACAGATGCCGGGAACGCAATATAAAGCAAAAGGATGTTAAAAATTGTATTATGACAGGTGAAATCATTGAACAATATCCAGAGGATTTCCCGTTTCCAAGCTGTCTAGTTTTTGGATATGCGACAGATAATAAGATTATACATGCCGTAATCAGCAGTGAAGGAGAATGCGGCCGCATTATTACTGCTTATATCCCCAATACAAATATATTTGAAAATGATTTGAAAACCAGAAAGGAGCGATGATTATGAGATGCACGAGTTGTAAAAGCGGAGAAATGCAAGAAAGTAAAACATCATATTTTGCTCAACTTAAATCATGTTATGTAATTATTGAAAATGTACCTTGTTTGAAATGCACTCAATGCGGAGATGAAGTTTTCAGAGGTTCTGTTGTGGAAAAAATTGACGATATTCTCGATAATTTAGAAAAAATTGTGAGTAAGATTTCCATTATTGACTATTCAAAGGTTGCATAATAAACAACCACTAGTGCCTTCATTTGTAAGGGGAGTCGATTAAATCTGAAATACGAACTTTCAGATTTTTAGCTAGAATTTCTAACATATCTGCTGTAGGAGATATTTCCCCATTAGCAATTCTGCCTACTGTAGATTTGGATATTCCGGTCATTTTTGATACTTGACGTACTGACAGTTTTCTGTCATACATGATTTTGTCCAATAGTATTCTCATATAACCATTTTACAATATAATGTTCGGGAAACTATTAGTAAATAATGGTAATAATAGTGTAGACTGGAGCGCTATTACTATAAAAACAAAAGAAAAGAGGAAAAATTTATGAAAAAGAAACTTTTGGGGATGATATTATTATTTACAATAATATTCTCCTTTGGCTGTTCATCTTCACATGAACAATCAACTTCTGAAGACGTTTCACAAGAAGCTTATTCACAACATGAAACAACTTTTGGATTATCTTACGAAATACCTGATTCCTGGAAAACTCCTGATACTAACAGCGATACTGAAATATATCACTATAAAAAAGAAATTGGTTCCGGTGATGGCATGTTATACATAATCTATCAGGAAATAGACGGTGATATCCTAACCGAAACATCATTTAATGAATTTGCTGACGGATTACTGAATTCCGGTTATGATACAGATGGCTTTCAATCAGAAGATTTCGAATCGAACAATATAAAGATGAAAAAATTTAATTATAATATGGAGATTGAGCAGACAAAATATAAAACTCAAGGAGTCGTCTTTAACTGTTATGAAGGAATTGTAATGATAGCTTTCTCCTCATTTTCCGAAAGCAATTATGATTCATATTTTGACAAAATCATTTCATCTGTAAAAAGCACTGATGCTATTGAAGACGAATTTAACGAAAACATCGTGCAAAACGAGGATGAAACGGAACCCATTGAGGATAATACTGAATCCGCAGACGACAATATAAGTACATTTGATTTTTCTACTTACGATACACCATACAAAGAAATTGATATCAGCAATTTATCAATTAAACATGGGGAATTGCTTAGTGTTATTTATAGTGATGGGACTGTAACTGTAAAAACCAAAATTGAACCAAGTTTCAATAACAAAGCGACTATTGACCAAAATTATTTTACTGTTGCTGATCTTGTCAAAAACCACGGTTTTAATACTTGTGAAAAACTCTCGTACTGGGCAGTCGCTGACATGGAAGATGGGGAAGAGGCAAAATGCATATCTTTTGATCTTAACAAAAAAATTATTGATAATCTTTATAATGAAAATATTGTTGAAAACCAACTAGGTAATTATGCTGACGAGTTATGGATTCTTCCTAGCCTACAAGAATAAAATTTTTATTTTGTCTACCAGATAAATAATGAATACCTAAAATGCTGTTATAAAATCATAAAAAAGAGGATAAGATCATGAAAAAAAACGTAACAAGATTACTTATTGCCATAATATCCATGTTATCTATATCGATAACTGCTGCCGCAACAGATACCTCCTGCACCCATCAATGGAGTGGATGGAATACTGTAAAAAACGCAACTGTTACCAAAAAAGGGCTGCAATCTCATGAATGCATAAATTGCGGAAAAACCGAAAATCAGAGAATTTCAAAATTAAAGCCTTTTGTTAAGTTTACAAAGAAGAAAATCGAATTAAAAATATCCAAAACCCAAAAACTTAAGATTAAATATGCAAAAGGCGATTCCGTAAAAAAATGGAAGACAAATAATAAAAAAATAGTCACCGTATCCAAAAGTGGTAAAGTGACAGCTAAGAAAAACGGAGTTGCTAAAGTCACTGTCACTATGAAATCCGGCAAGAAAGCAACATGTACTGTAAAGGTCACTGCCAAGAAGAAGACATCCGGAAAGAATTCTTCTGGCAACTCCACCTCTGTTTCTTCCAATAATGGTACTGTTTATTGGGTCCCAAATGGTGAGGTTTATCACAGCACTAAAGACTGCTCTTCCCTCAAGCGCTCTAAATATATTAGCAGCGGATCTAAGACTGACTGCCCAAAGAGCCGCCCATGTAAACTATGTTATTAACAGTAATTAAATTATTTTAACAATCATAAAAAACCGTCCCTGCGCCAGCATGACGCTATTAATTGGGATTTAAAAAACACATCACTTATAAGTAACAATCTAAGAAAAAAGGAGGTTCACATAATGGCATTACCACAGGAAAAACTTTATACAATCGATGACATCTACGCTCTTCCGGACGGCAAACGTGCAGAACTGATTGATGGTCAGCTCTATAATATGGCGCCGCCAAATACAACCCACCAGCGTATTCTTATGAATCTGTCTGGCGAAATCCGAGAACACATAAAAAAACATCATGGTAACTGCGAGGTCTTCCCGGCTCCTTTCGCTGTATTCTTAAATGAAGACAACCACAACTATGTTGAACCGGATATCTCGGTTATCTGTGATAAAAGCAAACTGGATGAAAAAGGATGTAACGGCGCTCCCGACTGGGTCATCGAGATTGTGTCCCCGTCTACCCAGCAGATAGACTATGGCGTAAAGCTTTTTAAATACCGTACTGCTGGTGTTCATGAATACTGGATCGTGAATCCCTTAAAACATACTGTAATGGTCTATGACTTTGCACACGATGAAGGGACGCAATATTCTTTCGATGACTTGATTCCTGTATGCCTTTATAAAGATTTAAGCATCAATGTTGCAGAGTTGGTTTTATAATAAAAAACCGCTCCTGCGCCAACAGGAACGGCCTTAAGATATATATCCGAAGATATACCTTTTCGCAAAACCATTGTATCATCTTCGGACAGCCTTTGCAAGAGAGCATCTGCTCTCAGGCTGTTATTTTTATACTCATTTTTACATATATTTACAAAAGGATGGTGATATATAATGTCTGAAAAAATCAAACGCTGCGCTGCTTACATAAGAGTCTCCACCGCAGAGCAGATGGTACACGGCAAATCCCTCCAGGCACAGCGGGAATATCTGGAACGCTTTGCCGCCGAGCACGACATGAACCTTGTGGGAGTGTACGCTGATGAGGGCAAAACCGCCCGCAAAGAGTTGAAAAAGAGAAAAGCCATACATGCCCTGCTTGAAGATGTAAAGGCCGGCAAAATAGACGTTATCATCTTCTGGAGGCTGGATCGGTGGTTCCGTAATCTCTCGGACTTTTACAAAGTCCAGGATGTTCTGGATGAATACGGTGTCCGCTGGATTTCTGTATCCGAGCCGGGCATCAACATGGAGACCCGCGACGGCAGGCTGCAGCTCAATGTTGTCTTGTCCATCGGCCAGAACGAAGTAGACACCACATCAGAGCGTATCCGTTTCGTCAATGAGGCATCCATCCGCCAGGGGAAGCTGATCTTCGGTGATTCCAACATGCCGTTAGGCTATAAATCCGGTGTTATAGACGGGCGCAAGTGCATGGTAAAGGACCCTGAGACAGAACACATGGTAAATGACGTTTTTCAATATTTTTTCACGCACCAGAACAAATCCGCTACTGTACGTTACATGCAGGATACTTATGGAATAGATTTTTCTTATAGCATGCTGCGTACTATGCTCTCAAGCGAATTTTATAAAGGCACTTATCGCGGATTCCCCTACTGCCCTGCATATCTCACAGGGGCACAATGGGATAAGCTCCAGAAAATATCACACAACAATGTCAAGCTCACTCCTTCCGGTAGATTGTATCTCTTTTCCGGCATGATGCGTTGTCCGCTCTGCGGCCAAAAGCTTGCCGCTACCGGGTGTTCCTCCATTATTAACCGAAAGACCCGGGAAAAGCGCACCTACTGCTATTATCGCTGTAACAAAGCCATGATCGACCATGTCTGTCAGAACCGCCACCGGATGAGCCAGAACCTGGTAGAGCAATACCTCCTCGACAACCTGTCCGAAGAATATAAAAGATATCAGATTCGTTATGGAGAAATACAAGAACAGATGCGGAAACAAAAAAAGTCAAAGTCTCCTGAAAAACTCAGAAAAGAATTAGACCGGCTGAACCTCCTTTTTCAGAAGGACCGTATAGACTGGGAGTATTACAGTAAAGAATATGACCGCATTGAGCAGGAGCTTCAAAATCTCCATGAAGCCGTATCAGAATCACACAGGGATTTTTCCCATCTCGAAGAACTACTGTGCACAGATTTTAAAAGCATGTATCTGGAGCTGACGCCCGAAAACCGCCGCGCTTTCTGGCGCTCTACCATCGCGCAGATATATCTGAACGAAGATTTTACAATTAAATGCGTTGATTTTTTATAATCTGTCTTGTACTAACATATTAGCCCCAAATCCAGTAACTAATTCAAGGTCTACTCCTTCTTCATCAAAATACCCCTCTTCTATCGCCACATACATAGGCGCGTAAAATATCGAATGTGCCACTTCATTCAGCACTACTTTCGTAGTTGCGGGAAGCATTCCTTCTTCGGAAGCTTCCTCTTTTGTATCCTCCACAGTGTTCTCGGAAGTATTTTCTGTCTCCTCTTTGCCGGAGCATGCCGTCAAAGCTGCAACCATCATAACCGCAGTCAGCAGAACCGCAAATACTCTCTTCTTCATAAATACCCTCCTTGAAAATTATAACAATATATTGTATGCGCACAAAAAAGGATTGTGATTTTCAAGTTTCGCTATCTTCTGCCGATAATATATATAAGGATGTGAGGATATATGGATATTAAAAACACGACAACTCAACACGCAATAACTCCAAACCAAGGGAAACCCCTGATTTCAAATCCCTTCACCGGTGCGCAGCCCCCATCGAAACCTCTGATTCCACTGCCTTCTTCAGAGCAAGGTACAGGGAATACAGAAGCTCCTGTGCAGGGTGCGATAGCCGACGGCGCGTTAGCAGAGCTGGAAGCTTCCTTAGAAGAAATCCGCGCCGGGGAAATGATTTTGAATGCGGCACTTGCAAAAGAAGCGGAACTGGAAAAATATCAAAAAAAAGAAGATCGTGCCGAACTGGAATCTACAAAAGAACCTGACCGCACAAGTTCAGCGGATGACGCAACAAACGAAAGGATATTGAACCGCAAACTTTTAGAAATGCTCCACTGGAAACAGGATTCCCACCAGTCTGTAGCTGCTAATTTCAATCAGATACAAAGCATATTTCAAGCTTTGCTGAACGAACTTCTTTCAAACTCCAAAGGCGCTTTGCAGGTTCAATTGATGGCCCAGCTTGATGCTTTTACTTTAAATGCCATCCGGCAGTTGATAACTGAAAGATTCCAGGAATTGTTGGATTTTCTTGGACAATACGGTCGGCCTAATTCCGGGGAAGCTCTTATTAACGGATTATTCGAAAACCTGTCCGAGCGAAAGCCACTAACCCTTTCAGAAGGTAATTCTTTCTTTGGCGGAACAGGCTATGCGTCACAAAACATGACACAAAAAGGCACCGGAGGACAGCAATTGGAACAGGGAATAATTTACCAGAAAGATTCCAAGGCCCGTATTAACACCGAATATCAAAATCATGTCGGGAAATCAGAGCGAAGCGGAACAAAAGCGCTGGAACTTATGCAACGCGGCGGGTATCTTACCGGGAACAAAGCATTTAACTTGCGGGATATCAGGCAGGTACAAAATTTCATCCACTATTTAAACCAGAACCTTCCTCAGATAAAACCGGAAAAGCTTCCTTATACCAGCGAGGAATACCTTGGTTTTTCTGCCGGAGTATCGTCTCTTAAAGCTCAGGCTTTTATTGAGCAGACAGGTCTCTCAGAGGGAACCGCCTCTGCTTTAAAATATGCTATGGGAACTTTTGCACAAGAATATTTTTTTCAAAACGGCCAGAACTTAAAACAAACACCTGAATTTCGCGACAAAAGCTCTTGCCCTGCTTATCAGGCTGACAGTTTTCAAAAAATATACAGATATATGATTGATACCTACAGCCAAAAACATGATGCTCAAAGCGCTGTGCTGGCAGGTTTCAAAAAATCTCTGGAAAGTTACTATGAAAAGCAGACGGACCCCGTCTACCAGAATATGAACCGCTACCGCTCGGACATCGGGTTCTTTTCCCGCTCTCCGATTAGCGACTGGAAAAACGAAATTATAAATGGCTGGAAATCCATCTGTAAAGACTGGAACGGATTTCTTCAGTATACGCAGTTGTCGAAAAACAAGGCACTAAAGTTCGACTACTCCCTAAGCCGCGATTATTATATGGCATTTCTCATGTCTCAGGAAAAATCACCTCACCATGGGAAAGGCCGGAAGAAAAAGACACTGCAATTTGTTGTACGACTCGGTATACTCGTCATCAGTATTATTATCTGTCTGTTTTTAATGGCTCTGTTTTCTCCTTAAAATATTTATATAAAAAGTGCTCTGGTCGCTCCCCGCCGCCAAAGCACTTTTCTCTTAAGGTTCCATCTTTTCTGCAATGTACTGTCGCACCTCTTCTTTTGGCATGTCCAACGCAACTGCAAGCTCTCCGTACAAAAACTTCTCTGCACTGCTCAAATACCTGTCATCTACATTAATGACCTTCTTTCCGACCGCTATCCGCTCCTGCTTTCTGATATACGATGTCTTCATCAGCGCAACCCACGACCTGCACTGATTTTTAAACAAGGCTTCCTTATACATAACCTCTCTGCGCTTCTCATCACTTACATTTAAAATATCAATGTTGGGCATATCATCAATTAATTCTTTTGCTTCATGCTGCGATATTACTCTCCGCAGTTGTTTCTCCTCTCCATCCACCGGCATATAAAGGATTCCTCCTGCATTATATAAAGGTTTTAATGTATAGTATTCCTTCTTCCTGTCAGAGCATCTAATATCTAGCCTGCCAATATTCATCACTTCACAGACGCCTTCTTTATAGTGTACTACTTGATCACCAATTTTGAACATATTTACCTCCTGTTCATTCACTGACGTTTTCCTGCTTCCTACTTGACATCCCCCATTTATTCATAAAAGGAATCTGCCGGACACCTTCTCTATAGTAGAAATGGCGCACAATCTAAGCATATTTCGCTTATAGATCGTACGCCAGCTGCATCTGGTATATCATCTATGAAGTTCTTCATTTGCCGACATAATCCTTTCTATCTTGCATTATATCACACAAATCCACTAAATGTAAGGTATTTTTCAAAAATTCTTTATTTTCTTTAAATATAAATCATTATTCACACATTTCTTAAATCTTCCTAATGGATATACCCCTCATGAAAAGCTTTTCCTTTATTATACGCGTAAAGCTCTGCCATCGTTGCTTCCACATACGGATTCACATAAAAGATTCCCACGATTCCGCAAGTAACCCCTGACAGCAGATACCAGCCAATAAATGAAAGTTGAAGTACAAAAGCATTCCATTTTTCTCCATCCATCATCCGCCTGCTGATTTCAAAAGCTTCTCTTTGCCCCATCCCGGGATTTTCCGCAAGGATATACGGCACCATCATATATTCCAGCTCTTTGATGATTCCCGGAATAATAAGTACAAGTGTCCACAAAGTAACATACAGATCCTTCAGAAACATAGTAAGAACAAGATTCCCATAATGTCCGGAACGGAAGCCGTCGAATATCGTCCCGGTCCGCACTATCTCCGTCCGATTCTGGACAAAGAATTTATTTGCGCCGATACGCAGAACATTTCCTATGAAGATATTCAGCAATATCCCAAATACAAGCAGCACTGCAACTATAGCGATTATAGCAGTTGCCACAGCCGGAACAGCGATTTCCATACTATGATAGCTTTCAAAACTGTGTCCATCTTCCGATATGGCGCTCTGAGAGCCGTTCCTCGCTCCCCCTATAGCACCGGCACCTTCCAATATAGACATAATAAACGCAACTGCCACACAGCTCCAATAATTTCTCTTCATACTAATTCTTGCATTACTTTTTAATTGTCCTCTCGTCCACATAATCTTCCTCCATGTCTCAATCTATTGAATTTCCCTGATTTTCTTTCTAAGGCCCAACACCTGGTCCGGGGCGACTGACAACTCATCTACTCCAATCTGGACAAAAAATTCTGTCATAGACAAATCTGCCGCCAAATCCCCGCACACGCTGATAGTCTTACCTTCCAAATGAACATTATTCGTGACAATTCGTATCATTTTAAGCAATGCCGGATGCTTTGTATCATAATGACTCATAACCGATTGATTCGTCCGATCCATGCCAAGAGTAAACTGCGTCAGGTCATTTGTTCCGATACTAAAGAAATCCACCTCACGCGCCAATTCCCCGCTAAGCATAACCGCCGCCGGTGTCTCTATCATGACACCCACCTTAATATTCTCATCAAAGAATGCTTTTTCCGCTTTCAGCTCTTGTTTTACAATTTCAAGGTATTCTTTTGCCTTTATTACCTCCTCCACAGTCGTTATCATCGGAAACATCACCTGCACATTTCCATAAATGGAAGCTCTGAGGATAGCCCGAAGCTGCGTCTTGAACATCTCCTCTTTCTCAAGAGACATACGGATTCCCCGAAGTCCCATGGCCGGATTGTGCTCCTTTTCCATTTCCAGGAAATCTGCCCTTTTATCTCCTCCTAAATCGGCAGTACGGATAACAACTCTATTCATGCCCATAGATTCCGCCGCGAGCTTATATGCCTGAAACTGCTGCTCCTCCGTCGGTGCTTTATTTCCATTCTCCATAAAAAGGAACTCGCTTCGGAACAGGCCGACACCTCCGGCATCACTTCTGATCACCCGCTCGATGTCCTCCCGCATCCCGATATTCGCACAGATATCAATCTTTTGTCCACTCTGTGTAATATTCTCTTTCCCCTTTAATCTTTCCAGATTCGTAATATGTACTTTATTCTCGTCCTGTCTTCGCTTCATCCTTGTAAGCAGCGTATAATCCGGCTCAATGTATATTCTGCCCTCATAGCCGTCTACAATAATCATCTTCCCTTCGTACTCTGCTTTTAACGATTCTCCGAGTCCGATTACTGAAGGTATTCCTTTTGTGCGGGCAATAATCGCTGTGTGAGAATTAACTGTCCCGTATTTTGTGACAAATCCCAGCACTCTCTCCTTATCAAGCTGTACGGCCTCACTCGGATACAAATCTCCGGCAGCCATAATAAACGGTTCATCTACATATAATTTATCTTTCCAGCTTCTTGAAAGAATCCGTATCATACGAATCGCCGCATCACGCACATCCGGTTCATTTCCTCTGTCCCTAAATTCTTTCAAATACTCTTCTGTCGCTGTTTTTACGGCATATTCGGCATTCAGTTTCTCATCCAGAATAATGCTGGTAATCCTGTTCCACAGTCTGTCATCATCCAATATATCCTGCTGCATTTCAAAAATAGCCGCATTCGCTTTTCCAACTTCCCGAATAGAGATCTCATACAATTCCTGGAGCTCGAACAATGCCCTTTCTTTTGCTTTCTGAAGCCGCGAAATCTCTTTCTCTACATCTTTTACATAGATATGACGTACTTCCTTTATATCTCTTTTATAAAATGATAGTTTTCCGATGGCAATACCCTCGGAAACTTTTTTCCCGGTCAGTGTGATCATAGTGCACTTCCTTTACTGTTTAATACCAATTATACTTTACACTTTTCCAGCCCTTTCGTCAAGCAATTCCGGCTCACAACACATCAAAAATATCCATAAATCCATTGACTTTTCATTCAGTTTATGGTAATCTGACGGAGTGTCATTTGCACACAAAACATGTGACACATGATTAATTTTTTATGGAGGTATCGTAATGAAAGGTACAGTTAAATGGTTTAACAACCAAAAAGGATACGGCTTCATTTCTGACGAAGCTGGGAATGATGTATTCGTACATTACTCAGGACTTAATATGGAAGGCTTCAAGTCCCTGGAGGAGGGACAGGCAGTAGAGTATGATGTTACAGAAGGTGCTAAGGGACCACAGGCAGTTAACGTAACAAAGCTTTAAACCTACAGAATGTAAATCAAAATTGCGATGTACCTTTTTTTTATATGGTATTTTTAATATTAAAAAGCAATACACAAAATGAGATTTCACAAAAAGATGCAGCAGATAATTCATGCCGCATCTTTTTTTCATCTAAATCTTTAATATGATATCTACTCCAAATGGATTTAATACTACCCCTTTTGTTTCTGGCGTAAAAATATTCCTGATCTTGTCATATTCTACCACCACCATGCCATACTTTTTTTCCCGGTTGAATTTCCAGAACTCACGAATGTCTGTAAAAACCGGCTGATAAACTTCTTTGTTCTTCTGAAGCATCGGAAACCCTTTTTCCTCTTCAACCGCAATAATATATTTTCCCTTACAGAAATGTACAACCATCTCCTCATTCAGTTCTTTCAATTCCTCTGGCAATTCTGTTTTTGCACCCATATTTTTCCTGAATTCCTGTGCAAAATAAAGGGAAGTCAGATGAAGTTCAGGGTTCTCTATACGCACCTTTCCCTCAGGCGTCTGCTCTGCATCATGCCTGCGGACCAGATGTTCTAACTGAAAGCCTGTCTCATACATAAGTCCTTTATCTACTGAAACAGCATTTACTCCCATAGGAAACAGGCTTGTAAAAAAATCCAGACGGCTGTTCTTGTCTATACTGGCAAGCTGAATGGGGTTCTTCCCCTCAAGGAGCCACCTCGCTCCCTTATTCGCACCATCCTTATCAAAATAGATAAACACTTCATCGTCATAAGTCTCCGGGTTACAATAAACAAAAGGCATACGCGTACACGGGGACATCACCGCATAGAGTTCCTCCCCGTTTCTTATTTTTTGCATCACTTCCTGCTGATTTATCATCTTTTTTACCGAATCACTCATTTTATTGATTTGCGCGGTATGCTTCATCTGCCGAATACACGTCAAAACCGCTTCCTTTCAGAATGTCAACTACTCTTGCCGCATCATCACTCTTAAGTACCGCCGCCGCATCGCTTCCATTAGCAAATGCATACATGTATTCTACATTGACCTCCCCTTTTACAATCTGGTGCATTGCCTTGCACAAAGACCCTGTAGCGTGGGGAACTCTAAGCGCAACCACTTCCGTAAGCATCGCTGTAATACCCGCTTCCTTGAGAGCAGAACGCCCCTTATCAGGGTCCGACACAATCATGCGAAGCATCCCATAATCGGACGTATCTGCCAGGCTAAGTGCAACAATATTTACCTCTGCCAAGGAAAGCACCTTCAGCACCTCGTCAAGACGTCCTTCTCTGTTTTCCAAAAATACTGATAATTGCTGTATCGTATTACTTACACTCATGGTTATCCTCCTTTTTCCAACCTTTTCTATAACTCTCTGTTATCAATGACACGTTTCGCTTTCCCTTCGCTTCTCTGGATTGTCTTTGGCTCAACAAGCTTCACTCTTACCGATACTCCGAGGGCCTGTTTAAGAACCGCGCCCACTCTCGCTTTCAACTGATCCAGCTTACGAATCTCGTCGGAGAAATATTTCTCGTCCACTTCTACCATAACAGTAAGAACATCCAGATTATTCTCACGGTCCACGATCATCATATAATGCGGTGCAACTCCGCCGCCCATAGACAGAAGTGCAGTCTCAACCTGCGTCGGGAATACATTCACGCCGCGAATAACCTTCATATCATCGGTACGTCCGGTGAACTTCTGTATCCTCGGCAAAGTTCTTCCACACTCGCAAGTACCATGTTCAATGCTGGTCAAATCCTTTGTCCGATAACGAATCAGCGGCATGCCTTCTTTGGCGAGGGTGGTAAATACAAGCTCTCCCGTCTCCCCGTCTGCACATGCACTCTGGTCAGCCGGATTAAGAAGCTCCGGATAGAAATAATCCTCGTATACATGAAGACCTTTATGATGAATACAATCCATAGCCACACCCGGGCCAGTAATCTCACAAAGCCCGTAGATGTCAAAACTATTGATGTTTAAGATGCTCTCAATCTTCTTTCGCATCTCCTCTGTCCACGGCTCTGCACCGTTGATACTCGCTCTAATCTGAAGACGGTCCACAACCCCTGCTTCCTCTGCCGCCTCTGCAAGATACAGCGCATAGGACGGCGTACATGCGAATGCTGTCGCCCCAAAGTCCTCCATACACATAAGCTGACGCTTCGTGTTTCCGGAGGACATAGGAATCGCCATAGCGCCGAGGGCCTGAGTGCCAAGATCCAGACCCATTCCTCCTGTAAATAGTCCGTAACCGTAACACACATGAATCCGGTCCGCAGCAGAAAGACCTGCCATTGTAAGTCCTCTTGCCACACATTCTCCCCACACATCAACGTCCTTCTGAGTATAAGATGCCAGCGTAATCTTGCCAGTCGTGCCGGAAGTCCCCTGAACTCTGGCAATCTTATTCTGCGGAACTGCCAGAAGGCCAAACGGATAGTTATCTCTCAAATCCTCTTTCGTCGTAAAGGGAAGCTTTCCGATATCCTCAATACCTTTGATATCTCCCGGCAGCACACCCAGAGCATCCATCTTCTTTCTGTAGAACTCAACATTTTCATATACATTTTTTACCTGTTTTACCAGTCTCTCACTCTGGAGTGCAGCCATCTCATCCCTGCTCATGCACTCAATCTCAGGAGTTCTGATCTGCTCCTTCCAATCAGCCAATTTCACTTTTGCCATGTCTTAATTCCTTCCTTTCCTGTTTACAGATGATATCCCACATCAAATGCCTTCTTGTTGATCTCCACAGTCTTTGGCGGTACGGTCTTTTCTATCACTTCATACCACTGTTCCTTAGTGAAATCCATGTGCTGCGCCGCAACTCCCAGCACAATCAGATTGAATACTCTCGGATTGCCAAGCTTTTTTGATTCCTCTGTAGCATTTACGGCATAGACCTTGTGCTCCTTTTCAAGAGTCTTAAGAATCCCTTCCGGATACTCTGCCGCACCGATTACAACCGGCATAGGGTCAATCCGCCAGTCATTGACGATAAGCGCGCCGTCTTTTTTCAGGAAATGGGCGTATCTTAATGCTTCAAGGCGCTCAAAAGCGATAACCACATCCGCCTGCCCCTCCTCTACGATAGGCTCCGCCACTTTCGCGCCATAACGGACAAAAGTCACAACACTTCCGCCTCGTTGAGCCATGCCGTGTACCTCTGATAGCTTCACGTCATAGCCACCCAGCGTAGCCAGCCCTCCTAAAATCCTGCTGGTGAGGAGTGTCCCCTGGCCGCCCACACCGACGATCATAATATTCTTTGCTGCCATTATCTGTCCCCCTCCTTTACCAGTTCAATCGCGCCAAATTTGCATAGATTATCGCAAAGACCGCAGCCCGTACATATCGTATCGTCAATATGTATTGTTCCATCTTCATTCTTAGTCATAGCAGGACAGCCCGGCTTCATGCACATGCCGCATTTTTTACATTTATCCGCATGAGCAATGTAAAGCGGCTTCTTTGCCTTACTTAAAAGCACACACGGGCTCTTAGTGATAATAACCGACACCTCGTCCTTTTTAAGCTCTTCCTTCACGTTTTTTTCTAACGTTTCGATGTCAAATGCATTGACTTCCACCACATTCTTTACGCCAATGGCATGGCAAAGCGCCGGGATATCGATAGCGTAGGTCGAATCTCCCTGGAGAGTCTTCCCGGTAGCCGCGTGATCCTGATGCCCGGTCATCCCGGTCGTGGAGTTATCAAGAATCAAAACCGTTCCTGTCGCGTGGTTATAGACCATATTCATCAATGAATTAACTCCGGTGTGCAGGAATGTTGAATCACCGATAACCGCCACCCAGTCTTTGATGTATGCCGTCCCTTTTGCCTTTTCCATGCCATGAAGCGTGGAGATACTAGAACCCATGCACATCGTCGTATCCACTACACTTAAAGGCGCCACCGCGCCAAGAGTATAGCACCCGATATCTCCTGCCGCGTGAAGTTTTAACTTATTCAACACATGGTAAACACTCCTGTGGGGACATCCAGGACATAAAATCGGCGGTCTTCCCGGTGCCTTGGCCGGCTCCGCGATAGATAACTCTTCCTTTAAAATAGCCGTTCTAAGCATATTCGCGCTGTACTCACCCTGCACAGTAAATATCTCTTTTCCAATCACCTGAATTCCCCAGGATCTTACCTGTTCTTCAATCACAGGGTCAAGCTCTTCTACGATAAAGAGCTTCTCAACTTTAGAAGCAAACTCCTCAATCAGCTTCCTCGGCAGCGGATTCACCATTCCAAGTTTCAGCACAGAAGCCTCCGGCAGCGCTTCTTTCACATACTGATACGGAATACCGCTGGTGATAACTCCAATCTTCGTATCATTCATCTCTACTCTATTGATCGGCAGCTCGTTAGCTGCCTGCGCCAATTCGTTGTTGCGCTTCTCAATCTCTACATGGCGCATCTTGGCATTGACCGGCATCATAACCGTTTTCTGGATATTCTTTATGTACTCTTTATCAGGAAGCTCCTGCCTGTCTGCAAGCTCTACAATCCCCTGGGAATGGGCAAGTCTCGTAGTAGTACGGTAGACAAAGGGACGGTCGAACTTCTCACTGAGTTCAAAAGCCATCTTCATATATTCTTTCGCCTCCGAACTGTCCGAAGGCTCCAGAACAGGAAGCTGTGCCGCCCGGGCTACCATCCTTGTATCCTGTTCATTCTGAGAGCTGTAAAGACCCGGATCATCCGCAACGACGATGACCAGTCCTCCATTCACGCCCATATAAGAAACGCTGTATGCGGGATCAGCCGCAACATTGAAACCTACATGCTTCATGCACGCCATAGCTCTTGTACCTGCAAGAGAGGCGCCCACCGCCACTTCTGTCGCCACTTTCTCATTGGGCGACCACTCGCAATACAGGAAATCTTTATACTGTACTAAATACTCGCTGATCTCTGTGCTCGGTGTTCCCGGATATGCTGCGGATACTTTCACTCCCGCCTCATAGGCTCCTCTGGCAATCGCCTCGTTGCCGAGCATGATCACTTTATTCGTTTCTGCCATTCTTTGGTCCATCCTTTCGTACAAATAATCTTAAGTATAGCATAATACTTTTCCTATTTAAAGTGCTAATTTACAGGCAAATTCTGCTTACACGAAAACTCTTCTGCCGTGACTTTTATGATCATGACCGCCTGCAAAAGCTTAGGATTCTTTTCAAAATCACTAAAATCCTTTCCTGTCTGATGCTTCATAATCTTCGCAAGCGCCTTCGCTTTTTCTTCTTCCTCCACAAGCTCTGCCTGTCCGGTTCCGATTATGCTGGCAAAATAGTAACTGTACTGGCAAGGCGTACTCCCTTTTGCCAGCGCAATTTCACGGTCCATCTCAAAGCCCACCTTAGCACTCTCGCGGAGCAGTTCTAGCTTCTTGCCTTCCCTCGCGCAGTGAAAATAAATAATCAGCTTTTCCCCGTCGTAATCACAGCCCATGTTCATCGGAACAATATACGGTTTTCCGTCAGCTATCATTCCAAGCCGGCATACTTTACATTCCCCGAGCACCTTTCGAATTTCTTCTGAATCTGTTACTTCCCTTTCTTTTCTTCTCATCAGCTTTCATCTCCTTCCATCTCTAACATCGGGGGAATTTCCGGTCTACCCCTTTTTAAACACAAATACCGGTACCGGCGGGCAGTTCCCCCGATTCCAGTATTGATTTACGATCACCGTGAATTCTTTGGCTGGAAAGATGTAATCTGCGACTGCTTCATGACTGTATCTCCTCTTTCTTGTGATTATATCCATTGTAAAGAAACATAACAACCGCCATTGTGCAGATAATTCCATACCCAAGCCAGCTAAACATATCCGGAATCTGTCCAAATATAACAAATCCGAGAAATGCCGCAAATATAATCTGGGAATAGTCATACACTGATATCTCTCGCGCCGGTGCACAAGTATATGCCGCTGTAATCGCAAACTGACCGCCCGCTGCGCTTAACCCCGCCAAAAGCAGCACAGCAAGCTGGCCGCCGGTCATGGCATGATAATCTAAAATCAGCCACGGCAGAGTTACCATACAGGAAAAAACGGAAAAGAAAAATACAATAAAAGAGCCCTTCTCTCCATTTTCCCCAAGCCGTCTCACCATCGTATAAGCCGCCCCTGCACAGACTCCGCCAAACAGACCTATAACAGACGGTACAAGCGCCATATTCGTAAAAGTCGGTTTTACAACAAACATACTACCTATAAAAGCACCTGCCACAATAAGAGCCTGCGGCGCCGTCACCTTTTCCTTCAAGACGAAAAAGCTAAACAACACTGCAAAAAAGGGGGACATCTTATTTAACATCGACGCATCTGCAAGCACCAGATGATCGATTGCATAAAAATTGCAGAGAATTCCCATCGTTCCAAATCCCGCCCGCAGCAAAAGGTAACTTAAGTTTCCCCTTTTGCACCGAAGGGGCACTCTGTCCTTTATAAGTATCGCCCCTGCAAATACCGCCGCCACAAAATTGCGGAAAAAACTTTTCTGTATAGAAGGCAGTTCCCCTGCCAGACGGACAAACATGTTCATAAATGCAAAACAAAATGCAGACAGAACGATATAGATAATCCCTCTATATTTTTTACTCATACTCTGTCATTCCTTCCTATAAATCAAAGAGCGACAACTGGTTTGATTCCGGCAAATCGCCAAGCAGACCCATTCCCGCCATATAATCAATAACTGTCTTACTCGCCTTTGTTCTCTGCCTGAAGTCATCTTTAGACAGATACGGACCATCTTTTGCAGCCTCCGCGACAGCCTCCGCCGCCTTCTCTCCCATTCCTTCAATACTGGTAAATGGAGGCATCAGTTTTCCATTCACAATTAAGAACTTCGTTGCCTTCGCCTTATAAACATCAATCGGTTCAAACTCTAAGCCCCTCGCATACATTTCCTGCACGATGTGCATATCCTTAAGCGTGGCCTGCTCCTTCTGAGAAAGACTCGCCGAACGCCTGTTATAATCGTCAATGTACTGCTTAAGCTTCTCCTTTCCCCTGCACATCAGCTCATAAGAAAACGCATCTGCACGGATTCCAAAGTAAGCCCCATAATACGCTAACGGATAATGAATCTTGCAATAGGCAATCCGGTAAGCCATCATAACATATGCCGCTGCATGAGCCTTGGGGAACATATATTTAATCTGTTTGCAGGACCATATATACCAGTCAGGTACATCGGCAGCTTTCATAGCTTCCTCAAACTCCGGAGTCAAGCCTTTCCCTTTCCTTACCTTTTCCATAATGGTAAAAGATAATTCACTGTCCATCCCCTTATTGATAAGATATGTCATAATGTCGTCACGGGTGCAGATTGCGGTGGATATCGTTGCCTTGCCGCTCTTTATAAGCTCCTGGGCATTATTAAGCCACACATCCGTCCCATGCGACAGACCGGAAATCCGGATTAGATCAGACAATGACTGAGGCTTTGTATCCACCACCATCTGAATAACAAAATCTGTTCCAAACTCTGGAATTCCAAGACACCCTACCGGGCATCCCCCAATATCATCCGGTGTAATACCAAGCGCCGAAGTATCATGAAACAAAGACATTACTCCTTTATCATCCAAGGGAATTTCTGTGGCTACAAACTTATGGTCTGATTCGTTATATTCATTCTCCATTGCAGGAGAACTGATATACTCCTCCAGTGTCTTTATCATGGTCGGGTCATCATGGCCGAGAATATCAAGCTTTAACAAGTTGTGGTCGATAGAATGATAATCGAAATGCGTCGTAACTATATCCGTATTCACATCATTGGCCGGGTGCTGCACAGGAGTAAATGAGTTGATATCCTCCCCCAGGGGAAGCACGATGATACCGCCCGGATGCTGCCCTGTACTTCTGCGAATCCCTGTACATCCCTGCACAATCCGGTTAATCTCGCAGACTCGTTTTCCCTGTCCCCGCTCCGCATAATAATTCTTTACATATCCAAAAGCAGTCTTATCCGCCAATGTACCGATTGTACCTGCGCGGTAAGTCTGTCCCGCCCCAAAGATTACTTCTGTGTATTTGTGCGCATTGCTTTGGTAATCGCCGGAAAAGTTAAGATCGATATCCGGCTCCTTATTTCCCTTAAATCCCAGAAATGTCTCAAAAGGTATGTCAAAGCCATCCTTAATTAGCGGCTCACCACAGACAGGGCACTTTTTATCCGGCATATCCCATCCGCAGCCCCCCGCGTACGCACGTACCTCCTGAGAGGTAAAATCACTGTAATGGCATTTTTCACAATAGTAATGGGGACTCAGAGGGTTTACTTCTGTAATCCCGGCCATAGTTGCTACAAAGGAAGATCCTACAGACCCTCTTGAGCCCACCAGATATCCATCCTCGTTAGATTTCCATACCAACTTTTGGGCAATGATATACATCACGGCAAATCCGTTGGAGATAATCGAGTGAAGCTCTCGCTCCAGACGCTCTGTCACAATCTCCGGCAGCTCTTCCCCGTACATGCTGTGTGCCTTCCGGTAACAGATTTCCCGGAGCTGCTTATCTGAATCCGGAATCACCGGCGGGCATTTGTCCGGACGAACCGGAGAGATTCTCTCCACCATATCCGCAATTCGTCCCGGATTCTCAACAACAATCTCCCTTGCCTTTTCCGAGCCGAGATACTCGAACTCTGACAGCATCTCGTCCGTCGTGTGCAAATATAACGGTGCCTGCTTGTCTGCGTCGCCAAAGCCCTTCCCCGCCATTATAATCCGACGGTACACCTCATCCTCCGGCTCTAAAAAATGCACGTCGCAGGTAGCTACCACCGGCTTATTGAATCGCTCGCCCAGCCGCACAATCTGACGGTTAATCTCTTTTAAATCCTCTTCACTGTTTACCTTGCTGATACGCTCGCTCTCTATCATAAAGTGGTTATTTCCAAGAGGCTGTATTTCCAGATAATCATAAAAACTGACAATCTTTGAAATTCGCTCCTCTGACTTATCATTCAAAATAGCCTGATAGAGCTCTCCCGCCTCGCAGGCACTCCCGACAATCAGCCCTTCCCTGTATTTTGACAATTCACTTTTCGGAATCCTTGGACGCCTCGCATAAAATTCCAGATGTGACTTAGATACAAGGGTGTACAGATTGGCCCGCCCCACCTGATTCTTCGCAAGTATGATCACATGGTAAGAAGGAAGCTTTTTTACCATCTCCTTACTCTGCGCTCCAAACAAATTCAGCTTTTCCAGAGTATAGATACCTCTTTCTCTAAGCATCTCTATAAATTTCACAAAAATCTCTGCAGTTGCTCCCGCATCGTCTACCGCCCGGTGATGGTTTTCCAAAGAAATATGAAGTGCATTTGCCACAATGTTCAGCTTAAATTTAGACAGCGTAGGAAGAAGTATCCTCGCCATCGCGACTGTATCTACCGATGTAAAGTCCGGCATGATATCCTGATACCTGCAATTCTGCTCAACAAAGCCCACATCAAATCCTGCATTATGCGCCACAAGTACTGCGTCGCCGACAAACTTCAAAAAATCAGGCAGCACACTCTCTATATCCGGAGCGTCTAACACCATCTGGTCACTGATTCCTGTAAGCTGCGTTATCTCAAAAGGAATCGGCCTTCTGGGATTGACAAAGGTACTAAACCGTTCCGTAATCCTCCCGTCAACCACCTTTACAGCGCCGATTTCAATAATCTTATCCTTCACAGAGCTAAAGCCTGTCGTCTCCAGATCGAACACTACATATGTATCGGAAAGCGACTGGCCCTTTTCATTAACAGCAACATCCTGGAGATCATCTACCAGATATCCCTCCACTCCATAGATAACCTTAAAAGGATCTGACTTATCCAATCCCTGCAGATAATGATGCGCCTCTGTAAATCCCTGGACAACACCATGGTCTGTGATGGCTACAGCCTTATGTCCCCAGTCATGGACGCGCTTTAAGATATCCTCTACTTTAGACACGCCATCCATATCACTCATCTTCGTATGGCAGTGAAGCTCTACACGCTTTTCCGGCGCCGTATCCTGCCGGCTTTCTGTAAAATCGGGAATCTTCCGGATACCATACACAGAGCCTATCGTAAGCTCTCCATCATATCTGTCAATGGTCGTAACGCCTTTCACCTTGAGGAATGCTCCCTTTTTCACTTCCCCTAAAATCTCTGCAAGCTGGTCATTCCTTACGAACATCTTGACCATAATTGTATCCGTAAAATCTGTAATCGCAAACATAAGAATCGACTTTTCATTACGGATTTCACGCATATCAAAACTGATGACTTTTCCCCGAAAAGTAATTTCGCCCATCTCGCCTACTACTTGATTGAGCTTAATCGGCTCGTCGTCAAAATCCCGCCCATACACTATATTCGGGTTCCCAGAACGCCTTACACTCACAGAATTCTCCCGCTTTCTCTGCCCGGTAATCCTTGAGACACCACTCTCCTTCTTTTCCGGCAGTTTAACAGCGGAAGGCTCTTTCACCTGTTCATCTTTCTTTTCTTTATGCGCCTGGGCCGATGCCTTTAAGATTTCATCCACCTCCTGACGCACCTTAAGGTCATTGTACTTTAATTTGCTTTCCTTCGGTTTATCATATGAAACCCGTATATCGATATCGACCCCAAAACGATTCTCATACACTTCTTTCAAATATCCGGTCAGCGACTCTTTTTTCCCCTGAGATACGATGGTATCACTCAGCTTTAGGCAAAGTACATTTCCCTCCTTAAAAGAACAATCTGCTCCCTTTAACATGCTGCGCTCTACAGCACTTATCTGTCCCAACTCAAAGATTAAGCTGTCCTTATACTCCTCCATTAGATTCTCTGGCGTATACTGACCGGAAAGTTCATAGCGCTCCACAATCTCTACCTGGACATTACTCCTTAAAAAAAGCTGTTCCTTGAGCATTCGCTCTACTTCACAAACCGTTTTTTTATGCAAAAGATGACGCCCTAAAATGTGTACACGAATAAAGTCACGATTTGTATTTGTCGCAACCTTTGTAACCTCAATCTCCTGAAATAACATCTCTATATTCTGATTTACCTTAAGTGTCGGAAACACTTCAAAAAATCTTTTACTCATTCCAGTTAAGCAACTCCTGTCTCAACGTCTCCAATAGTTCTTCTTCTTTTACTTTCTTTACGATTTCACCTTTCTTGATCAAAAGGCCCTCTCCGACTCCTCCTGCAATCCCGATGTCTGCTTCCTTCGCTTCGCCAGGCCCGTTAACCACACAGCCCATCACTGCCACTTTGATATCCAGCGGAATGTCCGCCACCATATGCTCCACTTGATTTGCCAGACGAATGAGGTCAATCTTTGTACGTCCGCAAGTCGGGCAAGATACCACCTCGATTCCCCCTTTTCTGAGACCGAGTGTTTTCAGAATAATCTTCGCCGACTTAATCTCTTCTACCGGATCTCCTGTCAAAGACACGCGGATTGTATCACCGATTCCCTGATTCAAAATCAGCCCCAAACCTATGGACGACTTAATATTTCCTGCCAAGAGCGTTCCCGCTTCCGTAATTCCCACATGAAGAGGATACGAACATTCTTTTGCAAGCTTTTCATGTGCTTTAACACACATCATGACATCCGACGATTTGATGCTGACCACTATCCTGTCATACCCAAAATCCTCAATCATCCTCACCTTGTCAAGAGCACTTTCCACTAAGCCCTCCGCCGTAACTTTGCCGTATTTATCTATCAGCTCTTTTTCCAGAGAGCCGCTGTTTACTCCTACCCGTATAGGCACCCTGTATTCTTTCGCTTTCTCCACTACTTTCCGCACGCGCTCAGAATCACCGATATTCCCCGGATTGATACGGATTTTATCCGCTCCGTTTTCTATTGCGGCAATCGCAAGACGATAATCAAAATGAATATCTGCAACCAGCGGGATGTGTATTTGCTTTTTTATCTCTGCCAACGCCCCTGCCGCCTCTATCGTAGGTACCGCACAGCGAATAATCTCACAGCCCGCCGTCTCCAGCTTATGTATCTGCGCAACTGTCGCCTCAATATCCTCTGTCCTTGTATTGGTCATGGACTGGATGGCAATGGGGCTGCCGCCTCCAATTACTTTTTCACCTATGTTGATTTTCTTTGTATTCTCTCTGTACATCAAAACACCTCCCATAAAAATTCCCTCTATATACCACCGCTTCCACCGATGACAAATAGAGGGATATCCGCCAATGTTACTTTTTCAAAAACATCATCTGTTCTCCATATTCTCGCTCTGTCAGCGTGAGATAGCTCCTGTCAACACTATAATTAAAGGTCGTAACTACAGGAGTTACCGCCTGATAAAGCTCCTCTTTTGTGTATTGGCCGCCTGACGCTTCGGAAAGCCTTTCAAACTCTTTCTCATCCGGATGAATAGAGATCGTTTTTTCCTCTTTATCAAGAGCATAATTCATCCTTACATCTACACCTTTATCCGAGCCAAGTTCCGGTACATTTACAATCACAGTTCCATTCTTCTTGATTGTAATACCTATGTTCCCGTCCTCATCCTCCCAACTCCCTTCTAATGGATTGGAAGTAAAAAGCTTTGTCAACAAGTACACTGCTATCAACACAATCAGCACCGATGACCCGATTGTTGCCACTTTCCACAGCATGCTCCTTTTGTTCTCATCGTTTTTCGCAATTATCATAAGCTCTTTTGTCCCCTCACATATTTACTGCTCTCTTAAATTATATTTGCTTTTTTCATCTGTGTCAACGGGTGACTAAGCTGATCTTTAACCTTCCACCTCTACCAAAAGATAGAAACCTTTTTCCGTTTTTTCTATCTTTTTTATTACACCTTTTCTCGACATAATACGTTCGCCAGTGCGGTAAATTCCTGACATTGCGATAGACGGCTCCACAAGATATGTATACTGCCCGGTCACTGCACTCCTCTCGCTGATTTCAACTTCCTGTCCTTCCCTTACAAGTCCTTCTCTTTCCATTTTGAATCTTTCCTGCCTCATTTTGTCCTATTCCCTTTCAATTTTCCAATATTTTGTTTCATTTCGGAACATAATGTTTATATTATGTCAATTATCGGCACAGTATATGTTCTTTATCACAACACTTGATAAAATATAACTATAGTTACAAAAAAGGAGCATCGGTAATGTCTTTTGCAAATAAACTCAAAATACTCCGCACTGAAAACAGAATGACACAACAAGATGTTGCAGACCATCTCAATGTTGCCCGTTCCACGGTTGCAGGCTATGAAACAAAAAATCGTCAGCCCTCCCATGAAAAGCTGACGACGCTTGCAAATCTTTTCCGCGTTACAATTGATTATCTTCTAGATGATGAGACAATAAACCTTGATAGTTCCCAATATCACATCTACTCAGAAGAAGAAAAGAGACTAATCTCAAAATACCGTCGGCTTACACCTGTCTCTAAAAAGCGGATTATAGAATATGTACATCTACTCGAACTTGGTGAAACGGAAGAGCGTTAAGTTTAATTTTTTATAACCTAACACTCTTCCGCAATCTTTTTAATCAACTCTTCGGTATCTTCCCATCCAAGACATGGGTCAGTGATAGATTTCCCATATTCCATATTGTCATTTATATCTTGTCTTCCTTCTTTCAGATAACTTTCTACCATGACGCCTTTCACCAGCTTTTTTACACCACTGTAATGCTTTCTGCTGTGTAAAACCTCGCTCGCAATCCGAATCTGTTCTTTAAACGCTTTGTTAGAATTAGAATGGTTGACATCTATAATAACTGCCGGATTTTTAAGTTCCTTTTTCTCATACAGCTCAAGAAGCCTTATGCAGTCCTCATAGTGGTAATTAGGAATACAAGTGCCATATTTATCCACGCCGCCGCGCAGTATTGCATGGGCAAGTTCATTTCCGCTGGTAGTCACATCCATAGCCCGGTAAATAAATCGGTGCCCCATCTGCGCTGCAACTACGGAATTCAGCATAACAGCCAAATCGCCACTGGTCGGGTTTTTCATTCCGACGGGTATGTCCATTCCGCTGGCAGTCAGTCGATGCTGCTGGTTCTCTACGGATCTTGCGCCGATTGCTTCATAGGAAAGTATGTCGTCAAGATAGCTTCTGTTCTCTGGATAAAGCATCTCATCTGCCGCTGTTAAACCGCTTTCCTCCATCACCCGTATGTGCATTTTACGAATTGCAAGAATTCCTGCATATAAATCCGGAGCCTTGTCCGGGTCGGGCTGATGAAGCATCCCCTTATAGCCCTCCCCAGTAGTCCTCGGTTTATTCGTATATATTCTCGGTATCAAAATCAGACGGTCAGACACCTTTTCATTGATACGGGAAAGACGGTTCACGTACTCACAGACCGACTCCTCATTGTCCGCAGAGCAGGGGCCTACTATCACCAGAAATTTATCAGACTTCCCCGTGAACACATCCTTAATCTCCTGATCCCGGCGTGCTTTCATCACTGCCAGCTTCTCTGACAGCGGGTATTCCACTTTCAGTTCCTTAGGTGACGGGAGTGTCTTATTAATCCTCATCGCCATCGCTTTACACGCTCCGCTCTCTGATCAGAGCATCAATCTGCTCCGGGTCCGGCATAGAGCGAATAGCGCCCTTCTTTAACGTAATCAAGGCAGCTCCCGCATTGGCATAGCTGATGATATCCCCTAACTTTTCTTCATCAAGATTCTCAATCCCATACTTTAACACGCCGTGAATTGCACAGCCGCAGAAAGTATCTCCCGCTCCGGTTGTCTCGATGGCCTTCACCGGGAATCCTGCGCGTTCTACCCGCAAGTCCTTATAGTAAGCACGACTTCCCTCTTTCCCCATCGTGAGGAAAATAAGCGGAATATTGTATTTCTCCTGCAAATAACGAATACCGTCGTCATAGTCTTCCATGCCCGAGACAAACTGAATCTCATTGTCCGAAATCTTTAACACATCACAGTACCCAAAGCCATACTCCATCTGCTCCTTCGCCTCATCCAGTGTCTTCCAAAGCGGCGGGCGAAGATTAGGATCAAAAGTAATGAGGCATCCTGCTTCTTTTGCTGTCTCAAGAGCCTTCTTCGTCGCCGTCCTCGCCGGTTCTCCTGTCATAGACAACGTTCCGAAATGAAATACCTTTGAGTTCCGGATAATGTCATAATTCACATCCTTCTCATCAAGCATCATATCTGCTCCCGGCTTACGGTAAAAGGAAAACTCCCTGTCGCCGTCCGGGAATGTATGTACAAATGCAAGAGTAGTCGGTATCTCCTCGTCCATGCATAACCCTTCTGCATGAATACCCACTTCAGAAATCGTTTCCTTAAGAAGACGTCCAAACTGGTCAGCGCCAACCTTTCCAATAAATGCAGTCTTCCTGCCTAGCTTATTCAGCATCGCAAGTACATTGCAAGGCGCTCCTCCAGGACACGCCTCAAACAGATTATTTCCCTGTTCGCTCTGCCCGTTCATTGCAAAATCAATCAAAAGTTCTCCAAGCGCGGTTATGTCATATAATTTGTCCATGCTAATAATCTCCTTTTCCTATATCTGTTAATATTATATCAATAAATGGCACTTGTGTAAACAAAAAAACTACCCCATCAGGTTCACTCCTCCAAGCAGCACATAAGAGATAAAGCACATAATCACTGTAGCTATCAAAATTCCCAGTATCACCGCCGGAAATGCCTTCTTAAACTTAATTCCAAGCAGCGCAGCGATGAGCGAGCCCGTCCACGCCCCAGTCCCCGGCAGCGGAATCCCAACAAAAAGCACCAGTCCCCAGAACTCGTATTTTTCAATCTGATCGCTTTTACTCATAGCTTTGCTCTCAAGCTTTTCCACCATAGGACGGAAAAGTTTCGTCCCCTTCATCCACTGAAATATAGGAGTGATTAAAAGAAGGATAAACGGCACAGGAATAATATTTCCGATAACGCTTATAGGCACTGCAACCGATACCGGAACGCCAAGCAAAGGCCCTGCAACCAAAAGCGCCCCTCTAAGCTCCAGGATCGGAATCATGGAAATAATAAACACGATCACTTCTTTTCCCACACTGCCTCCCAGTGCATCGATAATCCCCTGAATTAATGTCTCTGTCATAGCATTCTCCCTTTATATGTTCTAATTTATTTCTGCGTATACCCTTCTAAAAATCCGAGCAGCGCATCCATCTCATCCTTTGTGCCGACAGTTATGCGGATATACTGCTCAATCCGCTCACTGCCCCAATAACGCACATAGATCTTCGCCTCGTTTTTCAGCGCCTCATACATCTTTTTAATATCATACTTCGGGTGGGTCGCAAAGATAAAATTCGCCTCAGAATCAAGGCATGTAAATCCAAGCCGCCCAAGCTCCTTTTTCGCCCATTCTCTGGTGTTAATTATCTTACGGATTCCGTTCTCAAAATATTCCTTATCCTTCACCGCTTCCACGCCGCAGGCAATCGCAGCCTGACTCATGGTATAGGAATTGAAGGAATACTTCGCATCGTTGAGATACTGAATCAGCAATGGGTTGCTGATTGCATATCCAATCCTCATACCTGCCATAGAGCGCGCTTTAGAAAATGTCTGGACGACAATCAGGTTATCATACTTTTCAATAAGCTCTAACGCTGATTTCCCGGCAAAATCTATATACGCCTCATCTACAATCACAATCACGTCCCGGTTGTGGGCAATAATCTCCTCCACCTCACACAGCTCCAGGTAAAGTCCCGTGGGCGCATTGGGATTTGGGAAGATAATCCCTCCATTTTCCCTAAAATAATCTTCCTTCACGATACGGAAATTCTCATCCACCGGGCAACACTCATAAGGTATTCTATAAAGGTTCGCCCATACTTTATAAAAAGAATACGTAATATCCGGAAAAAGCACAGGTTTTTCCGAATTAAAAAACGTGAGAAAACACATGGACAGTACATCGTCAGAGCCAACGCCCACAAACACCTGCTCCTCGCTCACATCGTAATAATCGGCCAGCGCCTTCACAAGCTCTCCTGCGGTCGGGTCCGGATATAGTTTAAATCTGTCTGCATCCATAGTGTGAAGTACCTGCGCAACCCCCGGCGCAGGAGGGTAAGGATTCTCATTCGTATTTAACTTTATCACCGTCTGCCAAGGCTGCTCTCCCGGAACATAAGGCTCTACCTTTCGGATATTTTTCTCAAATGCTTTCATCTAAAAATACTCCTTTGCCAGTTCCCGGAATTTGGGCAGGGAATTGATGATCGTCTCATAGGAGACGCAGTAAGCTAGCCGAACATAGCCCGGACATGCAAAAGAACTTCCCGGAACGATAAGAAGATTATACTTCTTTGCCGCCGCACAGAACTCCTTCTCATCAGCTACCGGAGATTTCACAAAAAGATAGAACGCCCCCTGAGGTTTAATACAGGAAAATCCGCAGTCCCTAAGTCCCTGATACAGCGCCTCCCGGTTACGGTCATAGTAGGAAATATCCGTCTTTTCGTTCATACACTTCGCCACGATCTTCTGCTGAAGAGTCGGTGCATTCACAAAGCCCAAAATACGTGTAGCAACATTCGCCGCTGCAAGAACCTCTTCGCTGTCTGTCACCTCGTCCGGAATTACCAGATATCCGATACGCTCGCCCGGCAGTGAAAGAGACTTGCTGTAGGAATATCCTACAATCGTATTGGCATAATATTTAGTCAGATATGGAACTTGAACACCGTCATACACAAGTTCACGATACGGCTCATCCGAAATCAGGAAGATATCTGTGCCAAACTCCTTCTGTTTTCCCTCCATGACAGCCGCCAGCTTCTTTATCGTCTCTTCCGAATACACAACTCCCGTCGGGTTGTTCGGCGTATTGACAATAACCACTTTCGTCTTCGGCGTAATCTTTTGCTCAAATTCATCAAGCTTTGGCTGAAAATCTTCTGTATTGGGTGAAATCTCCACCAGTACCCCGTCATAATTGTTCGTATAAGAACGATATTCTCCAAAATATGGCGCAAAGGCAATCACTTCATCCCCCGGATTAATCAGCGACTTTAAGATTACATTAAGTCCTCCCGCCGCGCCCACCGTCATGACGATATTTTTTCCCTCAAAATGAGTGCCGAATCTTTCATTTAATGATACGGCAACTGCTTCCCGCACATCCCCGTAACCGCAATTGCTGTTAGTGTAGCCGTGGAGCGCCACCGGGTCCTCCTCCTCAAGCAGTTCAAATATTGCTTTTTTTACTGCTTCCGGAGCCGGGACATTGGGATTGCCAAGGCTGAAATCAAACACGTTCTCAGCACCGTAAATTTTTGCCAGTCGGTTCCCTTCCTCGAACATCGCACGTATGGCCGAACTATTCGCCACCATATTTTTCATCTTCTCTGCAATCATCTTTTCCTTCTCCTTTACTGTTTTTCCTTCACGTTGCCTTTTTCCACCATGAATGCCGGACGGTAAGAAAGCTTCGCTTTTCTTAAGCCCTCGGCTCCCGTATCTTCCTCCCGGTTAACATACTGATAGTCCATGCACTCATGCTCCACAAACTGCTGGTTGATCATAGGATACGCCCCTTGCACTTCGGCGTAAGCCTTCTCGATATGAACCACAAAAGTGTCCGAACAGACCGGCTCCCCAAGGGTAAAGGCTGCCACCTCCCCGTCAATCTTCAGGATGCCTCCCACAAGCTCCAGTTCCTTAAACAGCCTCAAGGCATTGAGGGTTACACACATCTCGGCGTTCTTCTCCTCGTCCTCCTCACAGCCATTCTCATTGCGCCATTTAAGCGCCATCTGAAAACACTCCTCCAGGTTTGACTCAGACATCGGTTCATAGCTCCAACGCCCTTCATACATGGCTTTGAATTTGTTGATATGGTTGCGTTTCCCATGAAGCTTCTTGCCGGACAAAGTAGCAAGCTTCTCGGTCTCATACACATAATCTGCATAATCTCTGTCATACTCAATCTCAAACCTGCCCGGATACCACTCCTCCAGCTTCGCGAAATTATCCGGCGTGATATTGTACATCGTAAACGGATAGCCCCGCTCTTCGCTGTAACTTTTCATGACCTCAAGTGCCTTTTTTATGCTGTCGTCATCCCCCGCCGGGAAAGCATAAGACACATGCTCCTCATCCTCGCTCTTAAACACGAGAGCGCCCTCGATGACTGCCCATTTCACCGGGTACTGCCTGGACCATAAGAATACATTGACAAAAGTACGCTCACAGCTCCTACTCGTGTGATGCTTTAAATACTGTGAAATAATCTCCCTGTCTTCCAGTTCTGCCCGTTTAAATTGTATTTCTTCCATAAATTATCCTTTTCCTGTTCTGTCTGTTATTAGCTGTATCTGCAACACGGCCGGGTAAACTTTAAGGCACTACACAGCCGGACTGTCAGCTAAAAATGCATATGGTACAAAGATTCGTAGATGCCTTTTTGCTTTAAAAGCTCTTCGTGGGTTCCCTGCTCTGCGATTCCTTTTTCCGTCAACACAAGAATCTTCCCCGCATTGCGAATCGTTGTAAGGCGGTGTGCGATCACGAAGGTTGTCCGGTTCTTAGCCAGACTCTCCAGCGACTTCTGCACCACCTGCTCGCTCTCATTGTCAAGGGCCGAAGTCGCTTCATCGAAAATGAGAATCGGCGGATTCTTTAAAAATACCCTGGCAATCGAGAGTCTCTGTTTCTGCCCTCCGGAGAGCTTTACGCCCCTCTGGCCGATATCTGTATCATATCCGTCAGGAAAGCTCATAATAAAATCATGGGCATTGGCGCGTTTCGCCGCCCGCACAACCTCCTCGTCAGAGGCTTCCGGCTTCCCGTAGCGGATGTTGTCCATGATGGTCCCCGCAAACAGATACACATCCTGCTGCACGATACCGATATGATTTCTTAAACTCTCCAGCCGGATATCCCGGATATCCATGCCGTCGATACAGACCTTTCCCTCCGACACCTCGTAAAATCTTGGAATCAGGCTGCAAAGCGTAGTTTTTCCCACACCGGATGGCCCCACAAGAGCGATATACTCTCCTGCCCTGACTTTAAGGTTGATGGAGCTTAATACCTGCTCAGACGTATCCTCATAGTGGAAGGATACATTTTCAAACTCAATATTCCCCTCTACGTGTTCCAGACTGGCTGCACCCGGCTTATCCGCAATATCCGGCGCAATTGCCAGAATCTCCAGGAAACGGACGAAGCCGGAGTATCCGTTCTGGAACTGCTCGGTAAACGAGACCAGCTTCTTCACCGGATCTGTAAAGTTATTGATATAAAGAAGGAATGTAATCAGATCCGTAAGCTCAACGCCCCCGGACAGCATCATTCCGACGCCGGATGTGATCACCGCCACAGTGACCAGCGTCGTCATAGCTCCAAGCCCGGAATGATAGATTCCCATATACTTATAGCTGACTTTTTTTGCATTTACAAAGTTATCATTCCCCGCTTTGAACTTTTTCATCTCTTCATTTTCATTCGCGAAGGATTTCACCACGCGGATTCCCGCCAGACTGTCCTCAATCTGGCTATTGATATCCGCTATTTTTTCCCGGTTATGTACAAATGCAGTCTTCATCTTCCCGTTATAATAAAAGGCAAATATTACCATAACCGGAATAAACGCAAACATAATGAGCGCCAGTTTTACATTAACTGCCAGAAGAATCACAAAAGAGCCGATGATCTTGATGACAGAGATCACCAGATCTTCCGGCCCGTGGTGCAAAAGCTCGCTGATATCAAAAAGGTCGCTGGTAATCCGTGAAAGGAGGTGTCCTACCTTCTGGTTGTCATAAAAGGCGAAGGTTAGCTTCTGGTAATGTCCAAAAATATCCTTACGCATATCTGCTTCCATCTTCGCCCCCATGATATGCCCATAATATGCAATATAAAAATTACAAAAAACCTCCAGAGCAATCAGGCCGAGAAGCACCAGACCAATGGTAATTACCGCCTGTTTTGCCTCGTCAGGCCCAAAATAGACCACCTCATTAGTAATATATCTGATAATGAGCGGAATGACCAAGGTCACCGCCGCTCCAAGTATTGCAAAAAACAGATCACTGTAAAACAAGTATTTATAAGGACCGTAGTATGCAAACAGTTTTTTCAGTTTTTCTTTCATTATTAATAGTCCTTTATTAATTAATCATTCATGGACGCTAACTTCGCCGCCTGGTCGGCTGCAATACAGGCATCGACAATCTCCTGTATGTCTCCGTTCATAATCTTATCCAGTTTATACAAAGTAAGGCCGATCCGGTGATCTGTCACACGTCCCTGGGGGAAATTATAAGTACGGATCTTTTCTGAGCGGTCCCCTGTGCCGATCTGGCTCTTTCTTGCCTCTGCCTCCGCATCGTGCCGCTTCTGACATTCTATATCATAGAGTTTTGCACGCAGGAGGGCAAATGCCTTGTCTTTATTCTGAAGCTGCGATTTCTCCGTCTGACTGTAGATAACAATCCCCGTCGGATAGTGAGTCAGGCGCACCGCGGAATCCGTTGTATTGACACACTGCCCGCCGTTTCCGGACGCACGCATGACATCAATGCGGATATCCTTCTCATCAATCTGCACATCCACTTCCTCAGCCTCCGGCATAACTGCCACAGTAATGGTGGATGTGTGAATACGCCCGCCGGACTCTGTCTCCGGCACCCGCTGTACACGGTGAACACCGGATTCATATTTCATCACAGAGTAGGCGCCGCTCCCGTTAATCATAAAGGTTACATTCTTCATACCGCCGATGCCGATCTCCTCACACTCCACAAGTTCCACCTTCCAACGCCTGCTCTCCGCAAAATGGATGTACATGCGGTAGATCTCCGCCGCAAACAACGCTGCCTCGTCGCCGCCAGCCCCTGCGCGGATTTCTACCATGACATTCTTGTCATCGTTGGGATCTTTCGGAAGCAGCAGCACCTTAAGGTCATGCTCTAACTCCTCCACCTTGGCCTTGGAATCATTAAGCTCCTCCTTGGCAAGCTCGCGCATCTCTTCGTCGCTTTCTTCCTCAAGCATCTGCAGACTGTCCTCAATGGCCTGCTTACAGCTTTTATATTCCTTATATGTCTCCACAATGGGAGTCAGATCGTTCTGCTCTTTCATCAGTTTGCGGAACCTGTTCTGGTCACTGGCCACATCCGGCTCAGAAAGCTCGCTGAGTATCTCCTCCAAGCGAATAAGTAAATCTTCTAACTTGTCAAACATCTTATATCCTCCTAATAACAACTATTCTCCATTGTACATGCCCATCACAACGCGGTCAAGACCTGCCAAATCCTTTTTCACCTTTATCTCTTCATAACCGGCTGCTTCCATCAGCCCGCATACCGCCCGGCTCTGTTCACATCCGATTTCCAATAACAGCCAGCCTTCTTTTTTTAGATACAAAATACTCTCCTCTATAATCCTTCTGTAAAAGAATAGCCCATCCTCCCTGCCGTCAAGAGCAATCCACGGATCATAGAACTTCACTTCCTCCTGAAGCTTAGCAATCACGGCAGTCGGGATATAGGGTGGATTCGATACAATCATATCAAAATTCTTTTCAGGCCTTAGATTCTCGAACAAATCTCCCTGCACAAGCTTTGCCGTCACATCAAGTCTCAATGCATTCTCCTCCGCCACACTCAGTGCTTCCCGGGAAATATCGACTCCAATTCCTGTCACCCCTTTTTCCCTGCACAATCGAAGAAGGCTCAGCAGTATACATCCCGACCCGGTACACATATCCAAAATCCTCATACCTGCCTTCATCCGCTTCATCGCACACTCCACCAGAACTTCCGTATCCTGCCTGGGGATCAGAACATGTCTATTCACGTAAAATGGCAGCCCCATAAACATCTGCTCCCCGGTAAGATGCTGGAGAGGAATCCTTTTTCGACGTTCCTCAATATAAGTAAAGTATTTCTTTTGTTCCTCGTCGCTCAGCGCTCTTTTCGGCTCCCCATAGTAGGAAGCACGACTGATTCCCGTCACATACTCAAGCAGATACCATGCATCCAGTTCGGCGTCCGCGATTCCCGCCTCTTCCAAAATAGCTTTACCTTCCCGAAAAATCTTCTGCATTTCCAAAGTTTTCTGCCTCATACTTTTTCCAGTCAAACACTGCCTCCACTGCCCGAATTGCCACCTCAATCATATCGTCGTCCGGCTCCTTTGTTGTCAATCTCTGTATCGCAAGCCCCGGTTTGCTAAAAAAATTCACCAACGGATTTTCACTTCTGCCCGCCAGCTTTAGAATTTCATACGAAATACCTGCAATAACAGGAAGAAGCGCAATCCGCACCACCACTCTGAGAAGCGGTGACTCTACCTGTATAAGCAGCAGCAGAATAATACCGATTGCACACACAAAAAACAAAAAGCTGGTTCCGCAGCGCTTGTGCTGCCTCGAACTTTTTCTCACATTGTCAACCGTCAGCGGAAGTCCATGCTCGATACAATTAATACATTTGTGCTCCGCGCCGTGATACATGAACGTACGCTGTATGTCTTCCATCCGCGAGATCAAAAGCACGTAGACAATAAACATGCCGATTCGCATAAATCCCTCGAAAACCGTACACCATGTGTAGGAAGAAACAACCGGCTTTAATAATAAAGAAGAGAGGAAGTAAGGCAGCACCACAAAAATACCAATTGCCGCCGCCACGGAAAAGAAAGTCACACATGTCGTAATAAACTTTTTTTTCTTGTCTTTTGTATCGTGCTCATCTTCCTCCTCATAAATATCTGCCGAGTATGTCAACGCCTGAATACCAAGTACCATAGAATCTATAAAATTAAACACTCCCCTGATAAATGGAACCTTCTTAAGCGGCTTCCATCCGATCACGCCATGATACTCATCCTTTTTCACGAAAATCTCTCCGTCTGGTTTCCTCACGGCAACAGAATATTCGTCCTCGTGCTTCATCATAATTCCCTCAAGAACTGCCTGGCCGCCGATATTTGATGACTTCATAAATTCTCCTTTAACAAAAAGGGTTGAGATTTTAAAAACCTCAACCCGATACTTGTAAGCTTATTTTCCCATTCCGTATTTCTTATTGAACTTATCAACACGGCCGCGGGCCTGAGCTGCTTTCTGCTGTCCCGTATAAAACGGATGACACTTAGAACAGATCTCTACGTGGATATCCTCGTTTGTAGAGCCAGTTACAAATGTGTTACCACAGTTACAAGTTACAGTTGCCTGATGGTATGTTGGATGTATTCCTTCTTTCATGATTTCACCTCTTCTTTATTTGTTTTACGCATAATGCGGTAATATTTCTTTTTTTCTAAACAGCTTTCATATTGTATCACAAAAGCCCGTATTTGTCTAGATTAATTTTGTCTTTTTTACTAACTGCATTAATTCCACGTTATTTTTTGTGCGGCTGAACATGTTAAGAATGTTATCAACCGCCTCTTCGGCCCGAAGTCCGTTCAATGCACGCCGCATCGTATCTACTGCTTCTTGCTCCTGAGCAGAAAGCAGCAAGTCTTCTCTTCTTGTGCCTGACGGTGCGATATCAATCGCCGGGAACATCCTCTTCTCAGAGAGCTTCCGGTCTAAAACAAGTTCCATATTACCGGTCCCTTTAAACTCCTCATAGATGACGTCATCCATCTTGCTGCCCGTATTGACAAGTGCGCTGGCAAGAATGGTAAGGCTTCCGCCCCCACGCATATTTCTCGCCGCGCCAAAGAACCGCTTCGGCATGTGCAGCGCCGCCGGGTCAAGACCTCCCGACAAAGTACGTCCTGACGGCGGGACAGTAAGGTTGTACGCCCTTGCAAGCCTTGTGATACTGTCAAGGATTATCATAACATCCTTCTTGTGCTCTACTAAACGCTTCGCGCGTTCGATGACCATCTCAGAAACTCTCTTATGATGCTCCGGCAGCTCATCAAATGTAGAATAGATAACTTCTACATTCTCCCCCTCGATCGTCTCCTTTATATCTGTCACTTCCTCCGGGCGCTCATCAATCAGCAAAATCAGAAGATGCACTTCCGGATTGTTCTGGCGTACAGATAAAGCCACTTGCTTTAAAAGGGTTGTCTTACCCGCTTTAGGCGGAGATACAATCATACCTCTCTGTCCTTTTCCAATCGGCGACATCAGGTCCATAATCCGCATAGCAGTGCTTGTCTTCCCACACTCCAGCTTCAATCTCTCATCGGGGAAAATCGGTGTCATATCTTCAAAATTCGTTCTCCGCATTGCCTTTAACGGGTCCAGCTCGTTAATCTTTGTCAGATATAAAAGTGCGCTGAACTTTTCCTGCTGGGTCTTAATTCTGGTATTTCCTTCCAGAATATCTCCTGTCTTCAGATTAAACTTACGAATCTGAGAGGGAGATACATAGACGTCGTTCTCCCCGGGAAGATAATTGGCACTCCTGATAAAACCATATCCATCCGGCATAACCTCCAGAATCCCCTGTGCTTTTACCCCGCTGTCCAGTCTGTCAATATCGTGAATTTCTTTATCCCCGGTATTGGCAGACATCTCCTTTACGGCCTCCTGCTTTTCTTTTTTGTCTTTTTCATCTTCCTTAAGCATAAGCTCAATAAGCTCTGCTTTTTTAATCACGGAAACCCCTTTTAGCCCTCTTGCCTTTGCCAGTTCTTTTAAGGTGGCAAGGGGGAGAGATTCATATTTTTCTTTCATCATATATATAATCCTTTCTCAATTCATCCTGCTGTCATGGGATATGCGGTCTGAACCGACCTTCCTGAAATATCTGTAACGTTATGATTATACTACAACATCTCTATAATGGAAAGCCTTTTTAAAGAATTATTACAGCTAAATATTACATCTCTATTCCTTGATCCTTGCCACTCCGGTTTCGACTGCCGCTTTCGCAACAGCTTTAGCGACAACTTTTCCCACTCCTTTTGCAAATGCTGCCGGAATAATATAGTCTGCCGACAGTTCCTCATCCGGAATGAAATCTGCAAGTGCTTTAGCCGCGGCAAGCTTCATCTCAACATTGATATCTCTTGCACGCACATCAAAAGTCCCCCGGAATATCCCCGGAAATGCCAGCACATTATTAATCTGATTCGGAAAATCGCTTCGGCCGGTTGCCACCACCTTTGCGCCGCCCGCCTTTGCCTCATCCGGAAAAATCTCCGGCGTCGGGTTCGCACACGCGAACACAACAGCATCCTTCGCCATCGTCTTTACCATATCCGTTGTCACTACCCCCGGCGCTGAAACACCGATAAACACATCCGCACCAGCCAGCACATCTGCAAGGCAGCCCGCTTTCTTCTGTAGATTCGTAATCTCTGCCATCTCTTCTTTTACCGGGTTCATTCCCTTTTCACGCCCTTTATAGATGGCACCGTTGCGGTCGCACAGAGTGATATCCTTCACACCGGCCGTCAGCAAAAGCTTTGCAATCGATACCGCTGCAGCTCCCGCCCCATTCATAACTACTCTGATCTCCTCTTTCTTCTTCCCTACTACCTTCAAGGCATTCGTAAGACCTGCCAGAGTAATAATCGCTGTCCCATGCTGGTCATCATGAAATATCGGGATATCGCATTTCTCTTTCAGTTTCCTTTCTATTTCAAAACATCTCGGCGCAGAGATATCTTCCAGATTAACGCCCGCAAACGAACCGGAAATCATATAAATTGTATTAACAATCTCATCTACATCTTTACTCTTGATACAGAGCGGAAAAGCGTCCACATCACCGAATGCCTTAAACAGCACACATTTCCCCTCCATCACAGGCATACCCGCTTCCGGCCCGATATCCCCAAGCCCGAGTACCGCCGAGCCGTCTGTCACAACAAGACACATATTATGCCGCCTGGTCAAATCATAGCTTTTCTCCACATCCTTTTGTATCTCCAAACAAGGTTTTGCAACTCCCGGTGTATAAGCTAATGACAAATCGTCCTTTGTCTCTACCGGAACCGTCGCAATCACTTCAATCTTCCCTTTCCACTCGTGATGGAGCCTCAGAGATTCTTTTGCATAATCCATATTAAAACACCTCCTGAATATTCCGATTCGTCTCTATTCTATCACTAATATTGCAAATCTTCAAAGGATAATCGAAAGATAATCGAGGTTGATTTACCAGTTGATTTACATGTCTTTGAATGATATGATGATACCAGACCCAAAATATGGCGTACTTCACAAAAAACAAAACATCCCCGCAAAAGCAGGAGGAGATTATGGGCACACAGACGGTATACTGGGGAGAAAAAAGGTATCACTCCCTTGATTATCACTTAAAAAACAGATTCGGTCAAAAAATCTACAAGTTATCTTTAAACGGCGATATGACCTGTCCAAACCGTGACGGCACCTTGGGAAACCGGGGCTGTATCTTCTGCAGCAGAGGCGGTTCCGGCGATTTTGCTGCGAGCTGCGCTCTTTCCATCAAAGAACAAATCGAGGCCGCCAAGACACTCGTAGCAAAGAAGACCACCGGTTCTTCCTATATTGCTTACTTTCAAGCATATACGAACACCTATGCCCCCTATGAAAAATTAAAAAAGATTTTTACAGAGGCCATCAGCCACCCGGACATCTGCATACTTTCTGTCGCGACAAGACCGGACTGTCTCAATGACAACGTACTGAATCTCCTTGAAAAACTAAACGGCATAAAGCCTGTCTGGGTAGAACTCGGACTCCAAAGCATCCATGAGCACACCGCAAGATTTATTCGAAGAGGATATGAACTTCCCATATTCGAAAAAGCTGTATCAGCTCTCAGGAAACGAGGCATTGAAGTCATTGTCCACGTAATCACGGGACTTCCGACAGAGAACGAAAACCATATGCTCGCCACCATCCATTATCTCAATAAGATGGACATCCAGGGAATCAAGCTTCAGCTTCTCCATATATTAAAGGAAACGGACCTGGCAGATTATTATGAACGTCATCCTTTCCGCGTACTTTCCATGGATGAATACATCAAAATCACCGGACAGTGCATTGCTAACTTAAGAACCGACATCGTCATACACCGCTTAACCGGAGACGGCCCGAAATCTCTTTTGCTGGCGCCTGCATGGAGCGCCGACAAGCGGCGCGTACTGAACCAGATTCAGGCACATTTAAAACAAAATAATATCTGGCAGGGAAAGGAGTTTAAAAATGACAACTATATTCAAACTATATAAACTGATTGTTCTCTATATGTTAGACTGTATTGATTTCCCCCTCACTACCTCCCAAATCTCCGAGTTTATACTCGAGCAAGGGTATACCGATTATTTCAAACTGCAGCAGGCAGTGGGAGAACTTGCCGAAGACGGTCTTATCCGCCGGGACTCTACACACAACCGCACCCTTTATTACCTGACTGATGAGGGCGAAAAAACAATCCTGCTTTTCAAAAATGATATCTCTCCGGATATCCGAAAAGATATTCAGACATTTTTAAAAAACAAAAAATATGAATTAAAAAATGAATTTTCTGTCCGGTCAGACTACTACCTAAATTCTGCCAATGAATACAATGTTCGCTGTCAGATTATGGAACAAGGGCTGCCTCTCATTGACCTGACTGTCTCTGTCCCGACAAAAGCAGAGGCTTCCACCATCGCAAACAACTGGTCCGTAAGAAATCAGGAAATCTACGCATCTGTGATGAAAAGCCTGCTGCGCTAAAACACTTCTGTCAATATATTTTACAGAAGAAACTCACTCATCACATAGTTGCTGACATCTATCCCCCGCTCTGTCAGCCGAATGAAATCTTCTTGCCTCTCTAAAAGCTGCTTGCTCTCCATATCTGCAAGCACTTTTTTATATACAGTTTCCATCGCCTTCCCAAACTGCTTCTCAAATCCCGGTATTGACACCCCTTCTGTCTTACGAAGCCCCAAAAACATATATTCTTCCATCTCATCTTCTATGGTTAATAAGTTTGGCGTTTCTCCCGCCACCCACCGTTTATGATCCATAAAAGATGCTGCCCCGTCCCCAAATCCCAGATATTCTGTGCGATTCCAATAACCAAGATTGTGACGGCACTCATATCCCGGTTTCGCATAGTTGGATATTTCATACCGACGATAGCCATACTCTGTAAGAATCCGTTTCGTATCGTAATACATCTGCCGTTCGCAGTCCTCGTCTGGAAGGGGCGGGTATTCACAATCTGGCACATACGGCCTTTCCCCGTAAATTTTATAAAACGGTGTCCCCTCCTCAATAATCAAACTGTAAGCCGAAATATGCTCCGGTGAAAGTTCAGCCGTTTTCCGAAGAGTCTTTGCAAAACTTTCCTGCGACTGTCCCGGAACCGCCGAGATCAAATCCACATTGATATTCCCAAAGCCCATGCCCCGGGCCATCCAATATGTCTCAAGAAAGTCCTCAAAGGTATGAATCCTTCCGAGAACCTGAAGTTCTCCGTTATCCGCAGACTGCAGCCCGATACTCAAACGATTGATCCCCGCCGTCTGGTATACCTTAAGTTTCTCCTCTGACACTGTCCCCGGATTCATCTCTACGGTAATCTCCGCATGCTCTTCAACAAAAAATGTGTCCCGTATCGCCCGGAAAATCTCCGTCATCTGCTCTCCTTCTAATAATGAAGGCGTCCCTCCACCAATAAAAATACTGACAATACGATAAGCCCTTGCAGCTTCTCCGCAGGAACGGATCTGCTTACAAAGGCTCTTCACATATTCCTGCCGCTCCTCTTTCGATGCAGGAGCAGACAGGAAATCACAGTAATTACATTTTTTTACACAAAATGGTATATGCACATAGATTTCTAACGGCTTCATCACTTTTTATCATCCAGCTTCAACACACTCATAAATGCTTTCTGCGGAATCTCTACATTGCCCACCTGACGCATACGCTTCTTTCCTTCCTTTTGCTTCTCTAAAAGCTTTTTCTTACGAGTGATATCGCCGCCATAGCACTTTGCAAGCACATCCTTACGCATCGCACGCACAGTTTCCCGGGCTATAATCTTGCTGCCAATCGCTGCCTGAATTGGAATCTCGAACAGGTGTCTCGGAATCTCCTCCTTCAACTTTTCGCACATTCTCCGGCCGCGCTCATAAGCGGTCTCAGCATGTACAATAAAGGAAAGCGCATCTACTTCTTCTTTATTAATTAAAATATCAAGCTTCACAAGTTCTGACTGCATGTAACCGTCCAGCTCATAATCAAAGGAAGCGTACCCTCTGGAGCGGGACTTCAACGCATCAAAAAAGTCATAGATAATCTCGTTAAGGGGCAGGCGATACCGAAGAACCGCGCGAGTTTCCTCCATATACTCCATACCCTCATAAATTCCCCGCCGCTCCTGGCACAAATCCATGATTGCCCCGATATACTCCGATGTAACCATAATCTCTGCCTTGACAATCGGCTCCTCCATATATTCTATTTCGGAAGGGTCCGGAAGATTGGAAGGGTTCGTAAGCTCAAGTATTTCCCCGTTTGTCTTATACACCTTGTAGACAACGCCCGGAGCTGTCGTCACCAAATCCAGATTATACTCTCTCTCCAATCGTTCCTGAATAATCTCCAGGTGCAAAAGTCCCAGGAAACCGCAGCGATACCCAAAACCTAACGCAACAGAAGTCTCCGGCTCAAATTGAAGGGACGCATCATTAAGCTGCAGCTTTTCAAGCGCGTCTCGAAGATCCGGATATTTCGCTCCGTCTGCCGGGTACATGCCGCAGTAAACCATAGGATTTACCTTTTTATACCCCGGAAGCGGTTCCTTGCAGGGCGCTTGCGCATTAGTAATCGTATCTCCCACCCGGGTATCCTTTACATTCTTAATACTTGCTGTGATATAACCAACCATCCCCGCACTCAATTCTTCGCAAGGAATAAACTGCCCGGCACCGAAGTATCCAACTTCCACCACCTCTGCCTTCGCCCCGGTAGCCATCATAAGAATCTGTGTGCCTTTGCGTATAGAACCTTCCTTTATCCGGCAGAACACAATCACACCTTTATAAGAATCATACACCGAATCAAAAATAAGTGCTTGAAGGGGCGCTTTGGCGTCTCCGGTCGGCGCCGGAATCTTTTCAATAATCTGTTCGAGCACCTCCTCCACGTTAAGACCGGTCTTTGCGGAAATGCGCGGCGCATCCTGAGCCTCAAGCCCGATCACATCTTCAATCTCCTCGATAACACGGTCTGGTTCCGCACTCGGCAAGTCTACCTTATTGATCACCGGCATAACATCCAGATCATGGTCGAGCGCCAGATATACATTCGCCAGCGTCTGTGCCTCCACACCCTGAGCAGCATCTACCACAAGAATCGCCCCGTCACATGCCGCAAGACTTCTGGACACCTCATAGTTAAAATCTACATGTCCCGGTGTGTCAATGAGATTAAAAATATATTCCTCGCCATCCTTTGCCTTATACACAATCCGCACCGTCTGTGCTTTGATCGTAATCCCACGTTCCCTCTCAAGCTCCATATTATCCAACACCTGAGACTGCATCTCCCTGCTCGTTAGAAGCCCGGTCATTTCAATAATACGATCCGCAAGCGTGGACTTGCCGTGATCAATATGGGCAATAATACAAAAATTACGAATTTTACTTTGATTTATCTCCGCCACTTTTTATCGTCCTTCCATTTCTATCTCATGAATAACAGTAAATGAAGTATATCATGAGTGACTGTACTTTACAATGAAAAGTTCTACACTCATCCGGTCATTTAACCGGCCTGTCTTAACCAGTTCCTCATACTCCGCAGCCTCTTCCATAATTTCCTTTAACTGTCCGCCTGAAAACTCTTTGCATTGTTTCATATATTTTCCTGCCACGAATGGATGAAGCTTTGCCGTCTTCGCAATCTGTGACTTGTCATATCCCTGTTTCATCAGCTCCTTCACCTCTAAAAGCAGCCGAAACTGTCTGGATAAAAGATACAAAATCCTCATAGGCGGCTCTTTTAACGCCAGCAAATCGTAATAATAATCCAGCGCTGTCTTCTGCTGCTTTGTGGCAACAGCCTCCACCATATCAAAAATTTTATTGGTAATCTGCGTCGTGCAGACCGCGTCGATATCCTCTGCTGTAATCTCATTTTTCCCGAATGTGTAGGCAAACAGCTTCTCAAGTTCTTTCTCAAGAAGCTCCATATCTGTCCCCGCCCTTGCGATTATACGGCGGGCTGCTGATTCCTTAATCTGCTTTTCTTCCCGTTTTATCTGTCCTGCAATCCAGTAAAGAAGTGTCTTCTCATCCTGCCGCCCCATCTCTGAAATATAACCTGTGTCCTTAACTGCTTTATACATTTTCCCACGCTTGTCCACCTCATTTTCCACAAAAAGAAAACAGGCAGTATCCGGCATCGTCTTAATATAGTCCGCAAACTTTGGCACTGCATTTTTGAAAAATCCGGAATTTTCCACTACGATCAACCGCCGGTCGGCAAAAAAAGGCATCGTCTCCGCCAGATCGATAAGCTTT
The DNA here is from genome assembly GCA_000403475.2 of Lachnospiraceae bacterium MD308. Lineage (GTDB taxonomy): Bacteria > Bacillota > Clostridia > Lachnospirales > Lachnospiraceae > MD308. The sequence continues at coordinate 250,685 of KE159798.1, read as the reverse complement.
TCAGGTTCGGTGCCTTTCCCCTCATAGTAAGCGTAATTCACCGTGTCACCCTCTGGCAGCATAGCCTTTGTAATCTTGTCCCTGTACTGTCTTTTTAAATAGGCTTCCTCCCCATAGAGAAGATATACTTTCTTAAATTGACCTGTCTTTATCTGTTCATTGATATTCTTCATTGACTGCACACATCCCCTTATATCTCTAGAGACAGTATACTGAAATTTAAGATTTACTTCAAGAATTGTTTCGTAAAATTATCGCTCTTTACAAAAGCTTGCGCAACTGATCTGCAACTTCCTTATCAAGTTTCTTTCCCCCAGAAAATGCAACCATAAATTTTTCAATCGAATTGCCGTAGGATTTTTTTACCAAATCTTTTGTCCATCTATGTATATGCTCTTCTTTCGTGCATGCTGCATAATAGCTATAATTTTTTTTACTGTCTATCGCTTTTACAAGACCAGCCATCTGAAGATTTTTTAAATAAGTACTCAGCGTCTGTCGTTTCCAATCCCTGTGAAGTTTTTCATTCGCATAAGTCAGGATTTCTTTAAATGACACATCCTTTTCCTGACTCCATAAAAATTCCATGATTTCCATCTCCGTACTGGTTAAACCATATTCTTTCTTCATCTAATGTAACTCCCCTTATTGTTTTTTTCCTGTTAATGTGGACAAATATTATATGTTGTTGCATGTAAGTGTTCTTTTAAGATAACATTTCCACATAAACTACACCTTTTTGCATTGTAAACATCTATTCTACATTTTTTTCCAATAATCATATGGTCGGATTGTGTTCCGGAAACATATTTGTGGGTGCAATAAGCCTTTTCATTTGAAATGTCATCATTAATTTCGAAAATATTTCCATTCTCATCTGTAAAAAATGTATCAAAAGGCGCCTCTTCCAGTTCTTCAAGAGTTCCTTCTGGATTAAAATCTGACCACTCGGAGGCATTCAACTGTATCTCTTCTAAAGATCCTTCTCCAAGTATTTCCATTCGCGGCGCATTATCATAGGCAAAAACTGTTGATGTACCCACTGTGCAGATAAGTATTCCAACGAAAACAGACATTTTTTTCAAAGTTCTTTTTCTTTTTGTCTTCATTTCCAAAATTCGCTTTTTTAAAACAATACCTCCATTATTGATCATTCCTGATACAAATCTGTTTTTCATTATTGAGCCTTCTTCTTCAGATATATTAATAAGTAAATTTCCATACCCGCTTATGAAATCCTTTTCTTTGTTATGTATCACCGTTTCATCACAATAAATCTCACTAATATTACAAATTTCATAAAATAAAAAGTAGCACAATGGATTAAACCAATTTAATGCAATCGCAAAAAGAGCGAGAAATTTAATAAGCAAATCCCTGTGCTTTACATGAATTATTTCATGCATGATAATAATTCTAATACTTTCCGGAGAAAATCTGTCGAGATAAGATTCAGGCATATAAATAACAGGCCTGGCTAATCCAATCACACTTGGAATTTCTATGTACGGTGAAAATGCAAGTGACATTTTCGTGTGTAAATTTAAAGCCGCTTTCAGATTATCGATATACCCTAAAATATATTCTGGAGTTTCAACATTATTATCAGCGCTTAACCGATTCAAAAACCTTCTAAGTTTAAAGTATTGATAAAGCTGTATACACAAAATAACAGCAGTCACACACCCTGCAAAAATAAGATAAACAATTCTTTTTTTAATATTATGAGATACATAGATATCGTTTCCTAAATGTATAATCAAATTAGAAAAATAATATCTTTTTGTAGACAGATCTGACGGAAACTTCAGCAAAGGGATAGCAGTGATATATTCCTTGATTTTATACTTAAAGCAAGGGAACGGAAACAAGAAAAATAGTAAGGCCAGCTTCAAAATATTATACCGCCATTTTACAGTAAAAAATCTTTTTGCAATCGGATATATCAATATATAAAGGATAAAAACAGCAGAACCCGATAAAGACATCATAAACAATACGCTGTTTCTCATAAGCCTCTCCCCTATCTGTTTTATCTTTCTGTATATTCAATATCTATAGAAATATTATCTTTCGAGATTCCATTGAAACTTCCCATTATCATATTTTCGATTGCTGCTCGTGATTCTTCTGAAATTTCATTACACGGCTCTGCATATAATGTTACATTCACAGTAGTCTCTGAATGATCTTCTAAATCATAATTATGTATGCTGACCAAAGGATTGCTTCCTTCAACTATCAATTGGATCGCATCCTGTAACGCCCTTTCTAAATCAGCCTTCTGGTAATCCTCTTTTTTACTCATATCAGTTTCATGTTCTGTATCAAAACTTTCATATTTGGTATCATCATCTGCAAATACAAGATTATTTGCTATAAATCCTGTCAAAATGCAAATTATAAACAGACTAATACATACGCATACTATCTTTTTGTATTTTTTCTCCATATTTTCCTCCCATACATTACAATAAAAGTAACTGTCATTGTTCCATTTTCATCTTATTATTAGGACTATCTAGCCTTAGTCCAACTGTATCACACTATCCAAAATATGTCAACAAATGTTACAGGCAGACCAGTGCTGGTCAAATGATGAAATTTGAAAAAAAGGAAAAATCGCTTTTACAATCACTTTAATAATTAAATCACCATCACTCATCAAAAAAAGAAATGTAATAAAAGCTACTGATAAAAAATTCAAAATACAAATAAATACTTTCAAAACCATATTTTTATATATTAGACAAACAAATATGCAGCTATACAAAGCAATCCATACATAATTAAAAATTTTTATATATACGTCTCCACTCAAAAAAATCCAAACCATAATAGGGAAAATGAAGGAAACACAAATACTTAATATTTTTAATATCCAATCCGACCTTAAACGTAACTTTTTCAAAATCTGCCTCCTCTTTATAATTATCTTTCGCTAAATTATAGAAATAAAACCTCAGATATGACACCCCAAACTTCTTCGCTTTTACTTACTCTATTCTCCCCAGCATAGCTGGGGAATTAATGTTTTCATTTATTATTTATGTGCCAACATGACCCTGCACCGTTTTTTATAACATGCAATCCCGTATTTGAGGATATTATCTACCCCGTCATCTTCAAGGTCATCTTCATATCTGGTATACTCAATCCGTTTTAATGCTTCTTTGCAAGCAGCATCCAGATCTCCGTCATGTGCGTACTTCACTTCTATGATAATCCCCATATCTCTAGTATCCGGTTCCGCAAGGATATCCGCATAGCCTTCCCCCATTTCCCGGTTAGAAGAAATCCCCCACTGAGCCTTCACACCTAAAATTCCAAGCAGGACACCGTGATAAAAATTTTCTTTCATGTTTGTTCTTACAGCCGTATCCCGGATACTGATGGTTCTTCTTAAATATTCCGTGAAAATTTTCTCTACATTTTCTGCATCTTTATTCTGCAGGGCATCACAAAAACGGTTCAGCGTACCCCCGTCTTCCCGGACATTTTCTTTAAAAAATTCCATAATCTGCGTCATGTAAATATCCCGGATCTCCAGGTTGGGGATTGCCAGTTTCATCTGCCTTCCCTCTGTCTTTCCCCGCTGGGTCAGATAACCGGTGGTAAAAAGCAGGCTCCAGATATTATCTATCGTCTGGTAAATCTCTGGATATGTGAGTTCCTGATGAATCTCCTTCATAATGACCTCACCCGCTACCAGGCGCTCAATCTCCCGTTTGGTCGCAGCATTTGCCGATTCCTGAATAAACCTCTTCACCGCATCATTGCTGCTAGTATTGATCCAGTAGTTTTCCGGCTGCGCCTCCTTATCATCCAATAATGAATCACAATAATTTAAAACATCCCATGGACAATATACATCTACATTGCCAAAATGGTATCCGTCATACCATTTCTTCGCTACATCATAGCTATCTGGATACCCATAATATTGTAAAAGCGTCTTTACTTCCATATCTGTAAATCCAAAATACTCATCAAACCGTACATCCGTAACAGAACGTACCTTCAGATTATTAAGTCCGGTAAAGATACTCTCCTTTGAAATTCGAAGGCAGCCCGTCAATACTGCAAGTTTCAAACTGCTGTTTGTTTTGAGCGCCTCTCCTAGAAGACTTCGGATCAGTGAAATCATCTGATCATAGTATCATCCAAAAGCTTTTGATACTCTGCTTTATCATGCGCATTTAATTTTTCACTGTCCAAAAGGAAATAAAATTTTGCCGCTGCGTCTATGATAACCCGGACTGCCATCTGATATGCCGTCTCATAAGACCATGCATCAATCCCTTTTAAGGATATGGATACAACTGGATATTTTCCCATATATTCTTCACAAAGCGCAGTCTCTTTTGAAATCTCCAGTCCATCAAAAATACTCTTATCTCCATCCAATGAGAAAAAGTTTTCCAGCATGCTCATATTCAGAGTTTTCCCAAATCTCCTGGGGCGAGTGAACAGATTCACCTCTCCCCAGTTGTTAAGAAGTTCCCTGATGAGTCCTGTTTTATCAATATAGTAAAAATTCTCTAAACGTAATTTTTCAAAATTTTCAATTCCAATAGGAAGTTTCTTCTTTCGCATCTCCATCTCTTTCCACGCTCCTTCCATCATCCTTAATTCGTTTCCTGCCTTAGTTTATTATTTACATTATAGCAACTAAGCGACGGCATTTCCATAGAAACCTTCCGGTTCTCGTCCGCTTCTATTTTCCAACTTTCATTGTTTCCCCGTCTTCAACCTCCACTATAAGTGCTCCATTTCCCTGTGTTGAATAAATTTTGCTTCCTACATCCGTAAGCCTTTCTATTGTTTCCTGATGCGGATGCCCATATAGGTTTTCTCGTCCTGCTGAAATAAACGCATATGCAGGCTTGACCTGTCGGAGAAATTCCTCAGATGATGAGTTCTTTGAGCCATGATGCGCCGCCTTCAGAATCTCCCATCTACAATCCCGGTATCGTTTTTCCAACTGCTTTGTAAGTTGTTCTTCTCCTTTTCCCTCTACATCTCCGGTCAGCAGCATATCAAACTCTCCAAACTTAACTGCCAATACCATAGATGACGCGTTCCCCGGTTCGTATTCTTCATCTGCATCCCGTCCCTCAGATTCCCTATTCTCTGCCTCCGTTCCTGGATTCCCCGGCTGTATGCATGTAATCGTCATATCCCCTTCCTTAATACTTTGTCCCGGTTCTATCACAACTACGCGAATCCCATACTCTTTCGCTTTTTCCGCTATCCCTGCCAATGCTTCATCCCACACCTCCTGCATCGGCAGTACCAGTGTCTTGATCTTTACGCCGATATTCTGTCTTTCCATCAACTCTTCCACACCATTCACATGATCACTGTCGCCATGGGATATCAATACATAGTCAATCACCCCAGCACCCTGGGATTTCAAAAACGGTTCTATCCTGTACTGCCCCACTTTCTTCACATCGCTGCTGCCTCCGTCCACCAGATAAGTCTCACCCTCCGGTCCTCTCATAAAGATTCCATCACCCTGTCCTACATCTAAAATCACTGCCGTAAGCTTTCCCCGTTCTCCCCATCGGTGTGTCAGAACAATAATACCTGCCATTCCAAGCATAAGCGCAAATCTTCCAAGCCTGGTCACACGTCTTTGTACACCTACATCTAATTTACTGTCCTCTCGTTTTTGTATACTCCTTCCTGATCCACGCCCCGCGTGCTTTCGGGAAAAATTTCCTCTTCTGCAAGTTTTATACTTCTTACTCTCTGCGCCCTCAACATCATCTACACCATCTACATATTCCCTCAGTCTTTCCTTTTCTCTCAAAAGCAACAAAATGATTACCAATATCCCATAATATACCGTAATCTGCCATATCTCAGGCTTCCCCGCCACAAACCGCGCCCCCGGAAGTGTAAGCGCAAGATTACAACTCATCTCATATAACCGCAGAATCCCGCCGCATATCCAAAAGCACGCACCCGATAACGGCAAAAAGAATACAGAAAACAGACTTCCCGCCATCCCCATGAATAAAAGCACAGACATCAGCGGGATCACAAATAGATTTAAAAACAAAGAATAGATTGGAAATTCAAAGAAATAGTAAAGCAAAACCGGAAGAATTATCAGATTAATTCCGAGACTTGCCGTAAGTCCCTGCACGATTGACATGCAAATCCTATATGTCATAGATATTCGATCACTCTTTTGCATCCTGCCCCCTTTATTTTCTGGATACTTTCTTTCCATCCACCCTTGCAGTACTGGCACTACCGCAAGAACCCCAAACACCGCCCCAAAAGACAGCCAGAACCCACCGTCATTTAAACTCAGCGGTCTCCACAACAGCACTACGACCGCTGCCACAGAAAGCGCCGTCGGCGCATCATAATGCCTTCCCGCCATATCCGCTCCCACCCGGAAGAGAAACATCGTAAGCGCCCGCACCGCCGATACAGTAAGCCCAACCATAAGAATATACAGCGCCAGAAATAAAATACCAAACGCCCCTCCAACAGGATAAGACCCTGTAATCCTCCGCAGTATCTTATACATCCCAATCCCTATAAAGGACAGGTGCAGCCCCGAAATCGCCAATATGTGCCCTATCCCGTTTTTCTGATACAGCTCCCGCAGTTCTTCATCCATCTGGGATTTCTCTCCTAAAATCATAGCAGACAAGGTATTCCCATCCTGCTCCCCCATCTGTTCACAAAGTTTACTTTTCCATTCCTGTCTGAACTGGTACAACTCGTTCTCCAATTTTTCAATTAATGTATAGGCTTTCCCCTCTCGTTTCTGTACAGATTCGGCCCACACATTTGCATGGATATCCTGCTTTTGATAATATAATTTACTGTCAAAATTTCCTGGATTTCTCGCATTTTCAAAAAAACGGATTTTACCATGCACCGTAAGGATATCTCCAATCCTCACATTTTCTTTATACTCATCATAGATTATTAATCTGGATTCTCTCAGCGACTGCTGACGATATTTTATAGAATTATTTTCAAGATATATGATTTGATACTTTTCTTTGTCCGCTTTCTGGTATACCCTTCCTGCGACTAAAACCTCATCTTTATCCTGCAGATAACTTTCTGCTGCGGATGGTCGAAGTTCTTTTATCATCCTCTCCCCTCCGCAGACAGTTATAAGGCAGATTGCCAGACAAACGAACAGACATATACTGCATAATGGTCTGTTTCTCAATCTTTTTTCTTTTCCTCCACAATCTCTAAATTTCTTGAGAGCGGCTTCTCCAGGCCAACACTTCCCTGATACGTCGCATCCGCCTTTCCATTTACCAATATCTGTACCTGGCCCGTCTCTCCTCCTGCTACAATGGAATTTACAACAGAATAAATCCTGACTTGAGGGCTGATTTTATAATCCATATCCAAGAAGCCTTCATCGAAATTCACATAACAAATTCCATCCCTTACGGATACTCCCAAAATCTTCGTTTCAGGCGGAAGTGTAGGATATGCCCCTTCCATCGACGGCCCTTTAATTAATTGCTCTGTAATCAACTTCTCTACAGACATATTACTGTTGTATCTGACGCTTACAATCTCCTCCGTAAGTTTATCTCCTGTCTCATTGGCAAAAAACAGGTGCAGACTTCCCTCCTGATAAGTATGAATCGACGAACCGGTATTTTCTACAAAAGAATCATGATTCATATAGCCTTCTTCTTTTCCTTCACTGTCCCGAAGTTCCTCGCCCTCTACTGTGAATTTAATATAATCTACTCCGCCAATCTGTTCTAGCGTATGCACCGTAGCTGCACGCAAAAGCAGCTCCTCTGTCACGTCCATATTATTATAAGAATCCGAAAAATCTATCTCCAAGTCAGATTCCCGAAGCTCCCAGCTATTGATCCGGACGTATTTCGGATAAACACTCTTATATTCAATTGACTCCGTCTCTTTCCTGAGTTCCTCAAGCACAGCAGATATCTGTCCCTTTGTGCTGCCTCCGGGCAAATCGTACTCTTCCTTCACCAGTCCGGTTCCGTCCCCATTGACATAATAGATATAAGTTCTGTTCCTGTCCGGAACCGTCCCCTGTCCACAGCCGCCAAGAAGAATTGACAGACATAAAAAAAATACAAAATATTTTTGGTACATTCTCATATCCGTCCCTCCTATACTACATATTTCAGCGGGATACGCATAGTAAACGTTGTTCCCTCTCCAACTTGACTATACACCTGTATAGAGCCTCTGTGCATAACAACAACATTTCTGGCAATAGAAAGCCCAAGCCCGGTTCCGCCGATTTCCCTGGAATGAGACTTATCCACACGATAAAATCTCTCGAATATATGAGCCTGCTCATTTTTCGGAATTCCTGCCCCCGAATCCGCCACTTCAACATAAAACACTTTATGATCCGCATTCATAGAAACATGTACCCAGCCGTCTTCCTTATTATACTTAATCGCATTTTCTACAAGATTGGTAATCGCCAATGTAAGCTTTACTTCATCAACCTCTGCAATGACCGGCCGAAAGCTTTCAAAGATTACTTCTATATTGCGAAGCTCCGCAATAGGACGGAGACGCTTCAATATCCGTTCCACTAACATATTGATGTCTTCTGTCTTTATATTCATAGTCTTAGCGGTCTTATCAAGTTTGACAAGTGCCAGCAAGTCATCAATAATCTTGCTCTCTCTTTCAATCTCCTCTGAAAGATCCGCCATAAATTCCTGATACAGCTCTGCCGGAACCTCCTGCTGTGCAAGCAGCGAATCCGACAACACTTTCATAGATGCAAGCGGTGTCTTCAACTCATGAGACACATTGGACACAAATTCATTTCTGGAATCATCAAGCACCTTCATCCTGCCAAGCATCTTGTTAAACGCCTCAGACAAAAGCTTCGTCTCTGTATATGAGTACTCCTTTAAATAGTCGTCCTCATAGCCTTCTGTAACCGCACCGATAGACCTGGTAATCCTGTGGAAAGGACGCACCATAAAAATACCTGCAAGAAACGCTAATGTAATTATGATAATCCCTGACATTGCAATAACAAGATCCGCTTTTCCTAATAAGCTTTCCATATTCTCTGCTATAGAATCTGTACAAACACTGACCAGCATAACTCCTCGTATCTTTTCTGAGCCACTGTCTAAAACCGGCGCTGTAACCTCTATGAACCTGTTCTCTGCATCATAATTGCTGGTGCTCTCCCCCTGAAAACAGCGGATAACGTCTTCCGATACAATTGTCTTTCCTTTATCGAGATTATATGTATCCTCTGCAATATGATAATTTTTGTCTATAACCATAACACGTCCATTATAAATGTTCGATAACTGGATAAGCTCTAGCTGAATACTTTCAGACGTAACTCCCGTAAGATAATTTGCTTTACTTAACTGGTTACAAAGAATTGCGCATTGATTCTGAATTTCGGCGGTGTGCATCTCCACCGCCTGTTTTTCATAATTTTTCAGAATCACCGCTCTCATAATTACGCTTGGAATAATTCCGGCAAGAATAATCATAACCGCAATTCGAAAGCGGAGACTCCTCAAAAAGTTAATTTTTATATACCTTCTAACCCCTAAAATAATAACCAACTCCCCACTTCGTATAAACATACTTTGGATCGCTTGGATTTGCTTCGACTTTCTCCCTGAGACGCCTGATATGTACATCCACGGTCCTCGCATCCCCCGGATACTCGTATCCCCACACAATATTCAAAAGATTCTCCCTGCTGTATACTTTATTGGGATTCATGGCAAGCAATTCCAAAAGATCAAATTCCTTGGCTGTAAGATTCACTTCTTTTTCCCCAATCGTAACCTGCCGGCTCTCACAGTCCACCTTCATATCGCCTTTCACGATTGTCTTTGGATTCTGCTCTTTTCCGTCTTTCTTCCTGGTGCGTCTCATAATCGCTTTAATTCTTGCTTTTACCTCAAGAATATTAAATGGTTTGGTAATATAATCATCCGCACCATATTCCAATCCGAGAATCTTATCCATATCATCGCCTTTAGCTGTCAGCATGATAACAGGTACATCTGAGAATTCCCGGATCTGCTGGCACACTTCAAAACCATTATATTTGGGAAGCATAACATCAAGAAGAATAATATCGTAATTGTTCTCCCTGACAAGCCTCAGGGCTTCTTCCCCGTCAAAAGCTGCTGTCACTTCCATACCGTCTTGTTCCAGGCTAAACCGGATTCCTTTAACTATTAATTTTTCATCATCAACAACCAGTACCCGTTTACTCATACTTCATCTCCTTATCAGATTGTTATACGATCCTTTATCTTATTGAACACCCCGTCTTTAATCCCTTCAATCTTCTTTACATCCTCCACCGACTGAAAGCTTCCGTGTTCCTCCCGGTATCTTATAATAGCATCCGCCTTAACTTCCCCAATACCGCCAAGTGTCATGAGTTCTTCCTTAGAGGCAGTATTGAGGTTTACTTTTCCGTCAGATACAGGAAACTCAGATACAGAAGCACCGCCGGCTTCCGCACCGCCCCGTTCCATCTCATCTTTTGAAAGAATATAGATCTGCTGGCCGTCCGCCAGCTTTTCTGCCTGGTTCACACAGGCTTTTGCCGCATTCTTTGTCAATCCCCCGGCCTTTTCAATCGCCTCATACACCCGGCTCTCGCCTGTAAGCTGATAGACGCCCGGATGATTTACCTCACCACACACATCTACGTATATAACACCTATCTCATCTACATCCGCCGTGTCCGATGTCACCTCTTTTTCTGCCTCCTGCTCTACATCCGGAAGAATATCCGCTTGTTCCACACTGACAAGGTTATCCTCCTTTGTGTCACTTACACAACCGGCAGCCACACTGACTGTACATAATAACATCGCACATAATAAAATAACTTTCTTTTTGCCGCGCATAAAATTCCTCCTTTACAGATGTCGAAAACTGTAAATACCCCTCTTATGCTTAGACAAATTTTATTGTACTATTTCCACTGGAAAATTGCAACTCCAACAATCGCAATAATCATACCAATTACTTTTCGCCACTCCAAAGGCTCTTTTTCCACTCCAAAAAGTCCCAGAAGCTCAATAACGTACGCGACAATAAGCTGGGCGACAACGATTAAAAGCGCCGCCTTCGCAGGCCCTAACTGCTCCATGCTTTTGATAACCGTCCATGTAATCCCTGCGCCGATCACGCCTCCTAAAAGCACATATTTCGGTTCTACCTTCGCAATTGTTCCGATATTGTCACGTCCTGCAATGAACCACGCAATCAAACACACTGCAAATGCACTGAGCTGCACCCACCCGTTGCTGACCCACATTCCAGTTGTCTTCGTCACCTGTGTATTAAATACTCCCTGCACACTCATCAATGCTCCTGACAACAGGGCAATAAAAAAACCAACCATTGCTATATACCTCCTGTTTTTCATGTAGTATATCCAATAATTGGTTTTTCTATTATACATTTACCGAATAAAAACTTATAACAGCTCTCCAAGCACTTTCCGTAGTACATCAACCAGCTCATCCACATGTTCTTTCTCTATCACAAGCGGCGGTACCAGACGCACTACATCGCTTCTTGCACTGATAATCAGGACGCCTTCCTCAATCGCCCTTTTTATTAACTCTCCAACCGGTTGATTCAGGCGGATACCCTGTATCAGCCCGACACCTCTTCTTTCCAGGACAGCATCACATTCTTTTACCAACTCATCTAACTTCTCAGCCAGATATGCCCCCACTTCTTTTACATGGGCTTTGATGTCTTCTCTTTCAAATATCTCTATAGTCTTCGCCACAGCAACACATGCAAGAGGATTCCCCCCGTAGGTAGTACCGTGGTCGCCCGGTACTAAAGAGCACTCCGCCACTTCCTCAGTCATAGCAAACGCACCTACCGGAACACCGCTCCCGATTGCTTTTGCCATAACCATAATATCCGGCTTCACACCATATAACTGAGAGGCGAACATCTCACCTGTACGCGCCATACCGCATTGAATCTCATCGCAGATCATGAGAATCCCCTCTTTGTCACAGAGTTCACGTATTCCTTCCATGAACTCCAACGCTGCCATATTAATTCCGCCCTCGCCCTGAAGCGGCTCTAAGATAATCGCACATGTCTTATCTGTGACAAGGTTTTTTACACTGTCGAGATTATTAAATTCTGCGAAACCAACACCCGGTATCAGAGGCTCAAAGGGTGTCCGATACGCCTTATGCTCCGTTACGGACAGAGCTCCCATACTTCTTCCATGAAAGGAATCTTTCATAGCTATGTACTCATATCTGCCCGTTCCCTTTGTCCATGCATATTTTCTTGCAGTTTTTAACGCTCCTTCGATGGCCTCTGTCCCGCTGTTTGTAAAAAACACTCTGTCCATCCCCGATATCCGCTTTAATGCATTCGCTGCCTTTCCGCATGCAGTATTATAATACAGATTTGAGGAATGCATCAATTTATCAATCTGCCCTTTCAATGCATGATTAAGCTCCTGATTCCCGTACCCAAGGCCAGACACAGCAATCCCTGCCGCAAAATCCAGATACCTTTTCCCTTCCGTATCGTAGATATATACACCTTCCCCTCTGTCAAGAGTCACCGGAAAACGGTTATAGGTATGCACCAGATTATCTTCTGTTGCCTGCATGTATTCATTTGGTGTCATTTTTCACCATCCCTTTCATTGCTTTATTCTGTCTGCGCTGCCTTTTTACTCGCCCATGTAAAACTGCTGCTCGCCATCGTTAATAATCGCTGTGCCGATTCCCTTATTCGTAAATATCTCAAGGAGCAGGCAATGCGGTATCCTTCCATCCAAAATATGTACCCTTGACACCCCATGCTCAATCGCAGAAATACAATTGTGAAGTTTCGGAAGCATACCGCCTCCAATATATCCTTCATTCATCAAAGCCCGCGCATCCGAAACTTTTAACTCCGAAATCAGCATTGAAGAATCCTCCGGATCTTTATATACCCCTTCTATATCTGTAAGAAATGCAAGCTTTTCTGCACGCATAGCCCTTGCGATCGCGCAAGCCGCATCATCCGCATTAATATTGTAAGTATTATAATCATCATCCAGACCAATCGGACAGATGATCGGAAGAAAATCCTTCTCCAAAAGATCATACAAAATATTTGCATTTACATTTTTAACATCTCCGACAAATCCGATATCCTTTCCGTCCGAAAGTTTTTTATTTACCGTCAAAAGCTTTCCGTCCTTGCCGCTCAGTCCAATCGCACGTACGCCAAGCCTCTCTACTAACTGGACAAGACCTTTGTTCACTTTCCCGAGCACCATCTCTGCAAGTTCCATCGTCGGCTCATCCGTTACACGCAGTCCATTCACAAACTGAGGCTCCATGCCCACCTTGCCGACCCAGCGGCTGATTTCCTTTCCGCCTCCATGGACGATAATCGGTTTAAACCCAACCAGCTTAAGAAGTGTTACGTCCTGAATGACCTGTTCTTTTAACTGTTCATCCACCATGGCGCTCCCTCCGTATTTCACCACGATAACCCGGCGGTTAAAGCGCTGAATATAGGGAAGCGCCTCAATGAGCACCTCCGCTTTTTCAAGATATTTCTTCATATCCTTATTCATCTTCCTTACCCTCTTTCCTTCCTTATATCGCTTTTCTTACCTCACTTCAAAAGCTCTGTTACCTTCTTCGCATGTAATCTCCGATCAGCTGCGGTAATCCGCATTGATATCGATATAACCGTGAGTCAAATCACAGCCCCAGGCAGTGGCAGACGCCTCTCCCATCTTCACATCCGCAATCGCTGTCACTGCCGATTCTGATAAAATCTTCGTTGCCTCTTCTTCACTGTATGCGACAGCCGTACCATTTTCAATAATCTGAATCTTCCCGGCAGCGCTCTCAAAAAACAAATCTACCTTTTCCGGGTCAAACTGCGCGCCCGAATAACCCATGGCACACAAAATCCGTCCCCAATTCGCATCGTGTCCTGCAATCGCTGTTTTTGTAAGATTGGAGCATACGATAGATTTTGCAAGAACCTTTGCCTGCTCCTTATCCTCACAATTTACCGCTTTCACCTCAAAAAGTGCAGTCGCTCCCTCTCCGTCTCCCGCAATCTTTTTCGCAAGATATTCATTAATCGTATGAAGGGCTTTCGCAAATTTTTGATAGTCCTCACTATCCGGCACAATCTTCGGATTTTCTGCCAGACCGTTTGCCAGAAGGAGCACCGTATCATTGGTTGATGTATCCCCATCTACAGAAATCATATTATATGTATCGCCCACATCCTCACTGAGAGCCTTTTTAAGTGTCTCTTTGGAAATCACTGCGTCTGTGGTGATAAATGCCAGCATGGTGCACATATTAGGATGAATCATGCCAGATCCCTTTGCCATACCGCCAATAGTCACCGTCTTCCCGCCAATCTCAATCTCCACCGCCAGCTCTTTCTCACAGGTGTCCGTAGTCATAATGGCCTTTGCTGCCTCTGTACCGTTTTCAAGCGAATCATTCTTCTTTTCTGCCAGCACTTCAATCCCTGCTGTAAGCTTATCCATAGGAAGCTGCTTTCCGATAACTCCCGTAGAACCGATAAGAACTCCCGCAGGTGAGATGCCAAGTGTCTTAGCCAGAGCCTCTGCTGTATCCTTGCAGTATCCAAACCCCTCTTCTCCGGTACATGCATTGGCAATTCCCGAATTGACCACAACCGCCTGCGCCTTTTCTCCTCCTGCAATAACCTGCTGATCCCACTTTACAGGGGCAGCCTTTACTACATTAGTCGTAAATGTTCCTGCTGCCTCACACGGCACCTGACTGTAAATCAAAGCCATGTCTGTTCTCCCTGTATATTTAATCCCCGCTGCTGTACTTGCAGCCTCAAAACCCTTTGCCGCTGTAACTCCGCCTTTTACCTGTTTCATTCTTCCTGTTTCCTTTCTTATTTTGTTCACTTATACTGATTTTGCTTCCTGCTTTTCACGGCTACTGGTTGAACGCCGTAATATTTTCCTCATTCAGAGTAAAATCATAATAATTCAAATCCAGCCTCTTCGTCCAACCGATTTCCTTCCAAAATGCATTGCCGATATCATTTTTCGTAAATGCAATCAAAGACACTTTGTTAATCTTTTCTTTTTTAAGCGCCTCCATGGCAAAGACAACCATAGACTTCCCGATTCCTCTCATGCGGTAATCTGCATCCACGCATACGTGGTACATGCACCCGCGCCTGCCGTCATGGCCGCACAGAATCGCGCCAACGATCTTGCCATCCTCCACCGCAACTACACTGGTGTCAGGATTACGTTTTAAGAACCGCGCAATTCCCTCTCTGGAATCGTCAACACTGCGGATACCAAAGCCATGAATCTGCTTCCAGAGTGCATAGACCTGTTCATAATCATCAATTGTCATTATCCTTAACATATTGGTTTATCTCCTGATATCTTTCTATATTAATAAATCATCAAGCACTAGGGGAACATGGGAACAAGCTTAAGCCCTTCTCTTTCCTCAAGTCCGAACATAATATTCATATTCTGAACCGCCTGACCTGCTGCTCCCTTCACCAGATTATCAATGGCTCCCATCATAATGATACGATTCGTTCTGAAATCAAGCTTAAAATTAATGTCTACATAGTTGCTCCCCTCTACCCACTTTGTCTCAGGGCAGATATCCTTTTCCAATACTCTGACAAAGCTCTCTTCCTTGTAATAATGGTCATAAATCGCTTTTATCTCTTCGTATGTTGTGCTTCTGTTTAAAGATGCGTACTCTGTTGCCAGGATTCCTCTGTTCATCGGAACGAGGTGAGGTGTAAAGTTAATCACTGTCTTCTTCCCCGAAGCATATGTAAGCTGTTCCTCAATCTCCGGCGTATGCCTGTGGGACGCCACACCGTACGCCTTGATATTCTCATTCACCTCACAGTACAGATTCGGAAGCTTTGCTCCTCTGCCTGCCCCGGAAGTTCCCGATTTTGCATCTATGATCAAGGTATTCATATCGATAATGCCTTCCTTCGCCAGCGGATAGGCCGTCAGAATAGAGCAAGTCGTATAGCATCCCGGATTGGCAATCAGTCTGGCGCCTTTTACTGCCTCCCGGTTCACCTCACACAATCCATAGACTGCCTCCTCAATAAACTGAGGGCTCTTATGCTCAATCCCATACCATTCCTCATAGACGGAGACATCCTTAAGCCGATAGTCTGCACTCAAATCAATAATCTTTGTCTCCGACAAAATCTCTTCGCTCATAACCGACGCAAGGAATCCCTGGGGCGTCGCAGTAAAGATAACATCCGCCTTCTTAGCCAGCGCCTCCATATTGTCATCCAGGCAACTGTCCTCTACTACTTCAAACATATTCCGGTATACATCCGCATATTTTTTATCTATGTAACTTTTCGAGCCGTACCATACAATCTCAGCCTGTCTGTGCCCTGTAAGAAGTCTTACCAGCTCACCTCCTGCATAGCCTGTCGCTCCGATAATTCCAACCTTAATCATCTTTTCTGCCTCCAAATAATTAAATGCTTGCATAATTATACATCTTTTATGTATATTATGCAAGCATTTTCTAAAAAGAGTTTCAATAATCTGTCCTATGTTTTATTATATTTTTATAGTGAAATGCTCCGCCTGGCTTCTTCTCCGATTCCGCCGCCACATTCTGATACCGGTATATACTCAGCATGATCCCGCACAGTATATACGTAATAATCATCCCGCTGCCTCCCTTTGTAATAAACGGACAGTATATCGGCCCGATCAGTACAAGGCCGAGATTCGTCAGCACATACCAGGCTGCCTGCCAAGCAAGCGTTATGCCGCACCCGACACCCATCAGACAGCCCAGCTTATTTTTCTGTCTGAGCGTCATGGCTGTCAGCTTAAACATCAGGATAATAATCATACAGACGACGCAGGCTGCTGCCAGTATGCCGAAACAGGACATGATATAGGTAAGCGCAAAGCTTGAGCAGTCCGGAACCATCCCCGAATACTCCGCAAAATTCTTTCCCTCGCCAATAAATCTGCTCCCTCCCAGAAGCTTTCGCAGAGAATGGAGCTGATAGCCCTCCTCTGACGCGTATTTTCCTGAGTTGAACATCACCTCAAGCCGTTTCGCCTGATAAGGCTCGCCGAATTTCAAAAACCACAGGCACATCCCGCAGGGAAACAGCACCGCAGCGCTCCAGACCGCCGCCAGGGTTCGCCTCACATTCACCCGGAAATATCCTTTACACACAGCCACAGACAGAATTACCGCCAGCACAGGAATCAGCACGATCATCCCTGCCGACCGGAATACGTTCACCATGAAGACGACAGGCGCCATCCACAGAATACCTTTGATAAGCCCCCGGTATCCCTGGCCATAATAGCTGTAGAGTACTGCACAGTATAAAGGAATGGCAAGAACCACCCACTGATTGACATTGACAACCGCCAACCCGAATACATTCACAAAACCATCCAGCCCGTTGACTGTCTCTCCAAAAAACGTCGTTCCCGCAATCATCAGCAGCATATAACCAACAAGGAACACTTTCGCCCTGGGCGCAAACCATGTGTAGTCAAGACAGCAGATCCCGATCATGACTCCGTATCCGATAACCATATAGGCCAAATGTCCCGGCAGATAAAAGAATGGCACATCCTTCGCTTCCACAGCCACATTGAGAATCTGCAGCAATGCCATCCCAGCCAAACTGACGACACCAATTGCAAAGATCAGCCGCCAGTTCATCTTCGGCTTGTGAATCCGATCCATCTCCACACCCACCTCTACCGGGTCGCCCATCTCCCTGACAGCCGCTTCTTCCGCTTCCCGTTCTGTCATTCCCTCCGCCAGAAAGTCAGCCTTTTGCTCTTCGATATGCAGCTCCAGTTCCTTTGTCACAAGAGGAAGCGCCCGTTTACAACGAATCTGTTCAGATAAAAGCTCCATATAATTACGCTTGTCCATAACATGCACTCCTTCCATCATCCCCCATAGCTCCCATGACATTTACCACCGCACGAGAGTATTCCTTCCACTCCTCCGCCTTTACTTTAAGCTGCTTTTTTCCGGACTTCGTCAGGTGATAATACTTGCGCACCTTGCCGACTGCCTCCTGTTCATACGCCTCTAAAAATCCTTTTTCTTCCATAGAGTGGAGCAGAGGGTAGAGCGTTCCCGCCTTAAGCTCGAACACGTTCTCCGACTTCTCCCTCAAAGTCTCAATCATCTCATACCCATACATATCCTTCTCCGACAAAAGCCGCAAGATCAACATCGACGTGCTTCCTGAAACCAAACTTTTATCAACTGCCATTTTCATTACCTCCTTTTATGCTTCCGATATACTCTGATACCGGTAAATACTCAACATGATTCCCAATAACACATATGTAACGATCACGCCTCTGCTTTCTATGACAAATGGGCAGTACAACTGCTCCGGCATGATCACACCCACATTCACCAACATGTATCCGGCTGCATGGATAAAGAGCACCAGCCCGCATCCAAGCCCCATAAGCCGCCCCAGATGGTTCTTCTGCTTCACCGACAGAGCCAAAAGCCTTAAAAGCAATGTCCCGACCACCAGACTTACTACAGCCACCGCGAACGTCCCAAAACACACCGCCATATAAGTCAGTATGAACTCACTGCCCATGGGGAATACTTCTGTAATCTCAAGCATCTCACCTTGTACGCCTATAGAAAACTCAAATTCTTTTCCCTGTACACCGCCGGTCTCTCCCGCATTTCCAAGAGCATGACTTCCCGCTATAATCTCCTGCACCTTATCCTGGCTTTGCTCCATAAATTCTTCGTACATCTCCGGCAAAATGCCAAAGCTTGTAAACCCGTCAGCCTTCATAATCCCGGCAAACAAAATAATTGTCACTGCCCAGATAATAAGAAGTGTCCGTTTCACCGGAATGCAAAATGTCCCTGTACCCACCGCGTAAGATAAAACTGCCGCCAGCACGAACAGGAATAACAGCATCTCCATCCTGTTTCGGTAAATAAGCGGAGATATCACAACAGGCAGCATCCACGCCGTACCTTTGAGCAATCCTGAAATCCCCTGTCCCCGGTAACCGTACATCACTCCGCAGCACAGCGGCAGGAAAAGAAAAGCCATCAGCCACACCGCGGCCATATACCCTTCTGAAAAAACATCACTCGATAGCTGTACATTAACAATCGGTATCAGCAAAAGCGCCCCGCTGTATATAAGCATAATCTTCTTTGACTTTGCCGCCAGCCAGGTGTAGTCGATATAACAGATTCCCACCATCGCCAGAAAGCCTGCTGCCGTGTAGATCACATGCCGGAAAAACAAGTGATAAATACCGCCCTGCGGCTCATTTACTCCCCCCGCAACCCGGATATTCAAGCCAAACCATGCCATAAGGCCCGCCGCGCTCACTAATCCGATGACAAAGATTAACCTCCAGTTCATCTTCGGCCGGTGGATTCCGTCCATCTGTATGCCTACCTCCACCGGATCGCCCATCTCCCTGACAGACAGCTCCTCCGCCTCGCTCTCTGACATCCCTTCCGCCAGAAAATCTGCCTTCTGCTCCTCGATATGCGCCTCCAGCTCCTTAGTTACCAGAGGAACCGCCCGCTTGCAGCGGATCTGCCCGCTAAGAATCTCCATATACCTCTGCCTGTCCACCACATATACCCCCTTTTTTACAGATCGATCATCCGCTCTATAATTTCCTTATAAAATTCTTCATTGCCCGACTGTTTTTCCATCTGCCCGAGAATCTTCCCGTCTTTTAACAGGATAATCCTATCACAGTGACTTGCCATCTGCGGGTCGTGGGTCACCATGATCACCGTCTTTTTAAACTCCTTATTGATCGCCTCTAAAGCATCAATCACTACCTTTCCTGATTTGGAATCCAGATTGCCCGTAGGCTCATCGGCAAAGACGATCCGCGGATTATTCATCAGTGCCCTGCATATAGCCGTCCTCTGCCGTTCTCCTCCTGACAGCTCATCCGGCATCTTCTTCTCAAGACCTTCTATCCCAAATTTCCGGATAAATTTCTCTGCCCTTTCTTTCCCGGATTTATCAGCACTCTTGCTGATAAACAAGGGCAGCATCACATTCTCAAGAACTGTCAGACTGTCCATCAGGAAAAATTCCTGAAAGATAAATCCCAGCTCCTCCCGCCTTATCCTGGCTGCCTCTTTGCCGGAAATCCTTTCTACATTATCCCTCTCATAAAATACCTTCCCGTCCGTCACCGGCTCAATCATGCCCATAATCTTAAGAAGCGTCGTCTTCCCGCTCCCGGACTTTCCCATAATCCCCACAAACTCCCCCTCATTGACCGTCAGGTCTATACTTTTTAATACTTGCGTGTTCTGATAATTCTTGATTACATTTTCCGCTCTGATTAACTCCATATCATCCCCCCACTCTCTTCACCTATCCGATTCTTTACCAACCGGTATCCGTAATTCCCTATCCCGGCAATAAAACAGCCCTGGACGAAAACTAACACAACAAACAGCAGAATCATCCGCATATCAAAACTGTACCCTCCGCTGTCAAACAGCCATATAAGTGTGCACATTCCCAAAGCGAATGACAACACAAAAGGAATCTTCATACAGATAGAAAGCTCCTCCTTCACATTACTCTTTACATCCTCATCATCCATTCCAAGCTTTTTTAAGAATCCGTATTTGCCGCTAAGCACCGGAATCTCTGACCATACTTTAACTGCAAGGACAGCCATATTGCTGATCATAAGGAAGATTCCCATGCATACGTAAAAGATCAGCGTCGTGATATCTTCTTTCCTGTCTTTTTGCATCAGCGCTGCCTTCGAATAGAAAAGCTTTGCATCAGCGGACCGGGCCAGCTCTTTCATATGCCCCTCATACTCCCCGGTATCATCCGGCATCCTTTGCGTGACCAGAGACATACCGCCCCAGGCATCCCGGAGGGAAGCATAATCCTCATCACAAAACACTAAAATCCCCATACTCTCCGGCTGCTGGGCAGCAAACAAGATGCGGTTCTCCTGTTTGCCGGCCTCAAACCTTCTTATACCCTCCCCGGTCTCTATGGTCACCTGCCCGGACAAAAGGAGCATATCCTCATCAGTTTCATGCTTTTGCAGGATGCCCAACACCTCCCCGGGGCGTATCTTCTCCTCGTGTCCCGAAAGCCGGCTGTAAGCCGACACCGGCATACCGATATATTCCCCATACTCCACACAAGTAAGAAATACACATGGGTATGCGTCTACTTCCGATTTTACTTCCCCAATCCCCCCGCAGAAGTCCTTGACATGCTCTTCTGCCACCGCATACACATAATCATAAGGATACTTCCACAGATAACGTGAATCCGTACCCGCGAATTCCACAATATTTTTATTGATAAAAATAAGCATCGTAAAATTAATCACAAAACTCAGCAGCATGATATTTTTATTGTCTGCAAATCGGTAGTACAAATCCTTTACTCTAAGAAGATGCTCATAATACTGCTTTTCCCGACTGCTGAACAGATACAAAAGCAGTCTTCCGATATATGTAAAGCAAAGGAACAGGCCAGCCAGCACAAGGAGCAGGCCGTATCTCATCTTTATATATGGAGGAATGTGCTTATTTGCCAACAGGATACAGGAAGCAGCAAAACATAAAGCCCCGCATCCTGTACCAATCAGACTTGCTTTTACAGAGGGCAGCCTGCTCTTTTTCCTGTCATATCTCATCAGTGCCGACAACGAATTCCTTTGCAAATACACCGCATTCATCAACACCGCAGCCGCATATACCATCAGCATGTAAAACAGCGTCTTTAACACCACGCCCAAATACATCTGCCCGTCAAGCTCCATGTAGATGTCCTCAGAAAGAATCACTTTTCTTACCCCAAACAGAAACGCCGTCCCTAATATACACCCCGTCACATAAGAGACTGCACTGAGCATCCCATACTCTGCCAATATCATCCCTGCAATACTGCCCTTCTCACTGCCCAGCACCAAAAATGTCCCGTAATCCTTAAGCCTCACTCTGCTATAATTGTTCACCGTATACAAAATCAGTATGACACCGATAAACAAAAGCACGTAGATGTACAGATGGGTGGAAATTCCAAGAGAGGATCGCAATCTCTCCTCCCCATCCATGGTGCGAAGGAACATAGCTTTGATGCCTTCAAATAAAAGCAGTGTCGCCGTAACCAATATCGAACTCATAAAACAAGGCAGACATCTCCACATATTGCTTTTAAATATCCTGACCATGACCTTCATCTTCGAATCCCTCCTTTTATGTAGTTCATCTATATATCGACTATCTACATTATATATAGATAATCTACATAAGTCAATACCAAATTTGAAAAATAATTTCCTCACTTTATTCATTTCATATGCACGCTTACCTTTTTATACATATTAATTGTATATTTTGCATATTTTTAATTATTTCTTATTTTTTTCTTGCATAATTATAAGATATAGTGTATAGTAATTTTTGCGATTAAGAATATATCATTTCTGAATTTATAAAATAATACATAGCTGAGGAGGATTTTTAAGATGAAAGAGAAAGTTGTATTGGCATATTCCGGAGGTCTTGATACTACATCCATAATTCCGTGGTTAAAAGAGACTTTTGATTATGAAGTTATCTGCTGCTGCGTTGACTGCGGTCAGGGAGAAGAGCTTGATGGGCTTGATGAGCGCGCGAAGCTCTCCGGCGCGTCCAAGTTATATATTGAAGATGTAGTCGATGACTTCTGCGATCACTATATCGTACCCTGTATCCAGGCTCACGCAATCTATGAGAATAAATACCTTCTTGGAACTTCCATGGCGCGCCCGGCTATCGCCAAGCGTCTTGTAGAGGTTGCCAGGAAAGAAGGCGCTACGGCTATTTGCCACGGCGCTACCGGAAAAGGTAATGACCAGATCCGTTTTGAGCTTGCTATTACGGCTCTGGCTCCGGATATCAAGGTTATCGCTCCATGGCGTATGACTGATGTATGGACGATGCAGTCCCGTGAGGATGAGATTGCATATTGTAAGGCTCACGGCATCAACCTTCCTTTTGACACGAGCCACAGCTACAGCCGCGACCGCAACCTCTGGCACATCAGCCACGAAGGTCTTGAACTTGAAGACCCTTCTCTGGAGCCAAACTATGACCACCTGCTTGTGATGAGCGTTTCCCCTGAAAAAGCTCCTGACGAGGCAGAATATGTGACGATGACATTTGAAAAGGGCGTTCCAAAAAGTGTCAACGGCGAGGAGATGAAGGTATCTGACATTATCCGCAAGCTCAATGAACTTGGCGGAAAACACGGAATCGGTATCTCTGACATCGTGGAGAACCGTGTCGTAGGCATGAAATCCCACGGTATTTACGAGACACCAGGAGGAACCATTATCTACGAGGCACACCAGCAGCTGGAAGAACTGGTACTGGACCGCGCTACATATGAAGTAAAAGAAGAGATGGGGAACAAGCTTTCTCAGATTGTTTACGAGGGAAAATGGTTCACACCGCTGCGCGAGGCTGTCCAGGCATTTATCGAGAGCACGCAGGAATATGTGACCGGTGAAGTAAAGTTCAAGTTATATAAAGGCAATATTATCAAGGCAGGAACTACTTCCCCGTACTCTCTGTACAGCGAGTCACTTGCAAGCTTTACTACCGGAGACCTCTATGATCATCATGATGCGGATGGATTTATCAATCTGTTTGGACTGCCTCTTAAAGTTCGGGCAATGAAGATGCTGGAAGCAGAGAAAAATAAATAATATAACAAAAAATCATCAACCTTCACTTAAAACGGAGGTTGATGATTACTTTTTGTTCCATATATCGGATGCAGCCATTCCTGCACCCTTAAAATGGAGTATAGGGGATTCGAACCCCTGGCCTCAACAATGCGAATGTTGCGCGCTCCCAACTGCGCTAATACCCCATAAAGAAAGCAGATAACGGGAGTCGAACCCGCCTCTCCGGCTTGGGAAGCCAGTGTTCTACCGATGAACCATATCTGCATGGTTGTATTATAGCACTTTTGCATTTCTATGTAAAGAAAAAATTCTCCGTAAGAGAAAAAGGACGCTTTTGGAGCGTTGCGGCTTTCGCCGCCCTTTTTATGATGCCCCATCTCTCTTGAATATCACATAAAGTGTTTTGAATAATATCTTACAATCCAGTCCCAGAGACCAATTCTTTATGTACTCCGTGTCCAGTCCTACGACCTCATTGAAATCCGTAATCTTGCTCCTTCCGCTGACCTGCCATAAACCGGTGATTCCTGGCTTGATAGCCATCCGGATTCTATGATGCAGTTCATAAAGTTCCCACTCGTCTACTGTAGGCGGGCGCGTACCTACCAGACTCATCTCCCCCTTCAGTACATTCCAGAACTGAGGAAATTCATCCAAAGAAGTCCTTCGTATAAAATGGCCGATTCCTGCGGGGTGGCCATGCCTGTTTTTCTTTCCGCTTCCGATCACACGAGGATCACAATCCATCTTGAACATCAAAGGGCTGCCCTGAATTTTATTTTGCTCCAGCAGCTCTTTCTTCTTTTGCTCTGCATCCATGTACATGCTTCGGAATTTATACAATTTGAACTGTCTTCCGCTTCGTCCGATCCTGACCTGTGAAAAGAACACCGGACCAGGCGACGAGATATAGATTAACGGCCCGATGAATAAAAACAGAACGGCTGTAATCAGGCAGCCCACAAGACCGCCGGCGATATCCATACACCTCTTATAGAGAATCTGCCTGGGAGAACTCATGCTTATACTGGTAGTCAGGACAGTTTCGCCGCCCATGAACTCCACTTGCTGAAGTCCTTCCTGGATGTTTTCTATTTTTGACAAAGTCAGATGCACGATAATTCCCATCAGGATAAAAGAATCAATCAGCTCTCTCGGATAAGCAACCGTATTCGGAACTTTAACAAATACCTCATCCACCCACTCATACCGCACATAATCCTTCACGCTTTCCATCGAAGCAACAACGGGAATATCCCCGATACGCTGTCCGGTCAGGTCTTTATCGAGAAAAATAATTCCAGATATGACAAAGTCCTCGTAGGAAGTGTCTGTAAACCTGGAAAGCACTTCTTGTGCCAGGTCAGATACCGTGACAACAATAAGCGAACGCTTCCCCCTCGATGACTTACCGCCTTTCCTTAAGCATATTTTCCGGAATATCCGCCCCAGATACAAAAGGACGAAATAAGCCGCCGCAGTTAAAGAAAAAAGAACCTCCGGGTTTTCCACGGTCTGCCTTGTCAGGAACATGTGCAGTACCGCAACCAGCATGACTGCGCAGACATGCTTGAAAGTCTCTTTGAATTCAACATAATAACCGCGTTTCAATATATCCTGAAATGGATTTGCAAAGAACGTTACCGCAATCTGGCAAAACATGAAGTTAAACATTTCGCTGCGGTATAACTGGTCGCTGTATGCCGTCTGGGATGCCCAGAAAGCATAGGCCGCCCCAAAAGCAATCTGCATGGATACCAAATCTAACAGTAGAAAATCCCAGTATCTTAACCCGCCGTAGATTGATCGTTTATACATGATAATCTCCATTCCGCCGCCTTCGGTCGGCGGCACAAATAGTAATGAAAGTCTTCAAATTCTCCACGTTTCTGATAAAATAATTCTTAAAGAAGCTACACTACAAAGCACGAGGAGGCGAGTCGTAAAGACTTTCTTCGTTTTAGACAGCATGATAATCAGTGTAAGTCCCATCTTTCAAGCACAAATGAGTGGCTCTATAAGACCGTACAGTAAAAATTGTTTTAACTTCTCTGTTAAATGTGTGATGGGACAGTCAATGGCTTCTTTCCCATTTTAATCCGAAAGGAGTTTTTGACCTTGAAAGTTGTTTACCAAACCTGTTGTGCTATCGATGTACACAAATCTTTTCTTGTTGCAACAATCATCAAAACCACTTCCGGAGTCGAACCCTCTTACCACAAGAAGCGTTTCTCCACCTTCAACAATTCTATCCTGCAATTCAAAGAATGGCTGATTGCAAACAAATGTCGTGATGTCTGCATGGAATCTACCGGAAAATACTGGGTTCCTGTGTTTAACCTTTTGGAAAACGATATTAACGTTACCATCGCTAATCCCAAATGGGTGAAAGCTGTCAAAGGCAACAAGGACGATGCCAAGGATTCCAAGTGGATTGGGGAGTTATTTCGATTAGGTCTGGTTCCTGGAAGTTATATTCCTTGTAAACCAATCCGTATCCTGCGTGAGTTCACAAGATACCGTTACAAGTTGACCTCCTGCCGTTCCAGCGAAAAGAACAGATATCAGAATGCTCTTACTGTTTGTAATGTCGCATTAGATTCGGTTGTTTCCGATATCTTTGGAAAATCAGCCACCTCTGTTATTGACTACCTAATCGAGCAATCCGACAATTCCATCAACCACGAAGAAATAGCTTCCAGACTGCTTCGTTCCCTAAAGAAGAAGTCTGACAGTGTCATTGAATCCATCGAAGGGTACCAGATGACTGATTCCCAAAAATACCGTATGCGCCTCATCCGCGCACATATGGATTATATCACATCTATAATAAATGATATAGACACTATGCTTGATTCTTTGATTACCCCCTATGAAAATGCTGTCATGTTACTATGTACCATTCCAGGTGTTGACCGTAATAGTGCCATTACTATTATCTCTGAAATTGGTACCGATATGACTCAGTTTTCTGATTCCAAACGTTTATGCTGCTGGGCAGGATTAACGCCCGGCAACAACGAATCTGCTGGTAAGAAGAAATCCGTCAGAATAACACGTGCCGGTGTCTACCTCAAACCTGCATTAGTACAAGTTGCTCATGCAGCCGTGAAATCTGATAAATCGCCTTACTACAAACAGAAATATGAACGCATAAGGAAGCGCCGTGGCAAAAAACGAGCCATTATTGCAATCGCTCGGATGATCCTTACTGCCATTTACCAGATGCTGTCTGCTGGTGAAGTATGGAATCCGACCGATTTATACAAGATTGATATGCCTGAACCTCTGAAAGAAAAGCAGAAGGAAAAAGCTATCAAGCAGGCTAAGAAACTACTAATCTGCGAAGGGATTATTTCTGAATCCCAACTGGTTTCTTAGCTTTCTAAAACAATACTTTTTCAAAGGCTGCCATGAGGCAGATTGTTAAAGTGCGCCATTTATCGGCTGTCCTCTACTTTCTTTCACAGTATTTCCTCCCAGCTTCTTTTCTCATCTGAAAATCTTCTTTGCAATACAACCTGCCATATCTTTTAGGAATTCAAATTCGCTCGTCCGCCGGTAAACAAGCAGATACACCCCGTTAGGAATCAGCAGGCAGAGTATGCATTTCTGCAGAAATCCGAATATATCTGTACCTGCCGCAAGGCACGCAAGCCCCGTAAGCCCCGCAGCAAGACCGGTTACGAGCAGATGTCCCAGATACCGCAGAAAATATCCCCGCACTGACTCCTTTAAGCCATGACGGTAAAGCCCCAGCGGTTCAATCCAAAACGGCAGCGCCGCCATGCTGATCAGTGTGCCCGCAAGAATACCGAAAATCCCCAGGCGCTTTGCCAGAATAATCGAGATAATCAGATTGCAGGGCGGCTCAAAGATAGATTTGTAACGTTCATCCCAGAACAGACCCATTGTGCTTTTGGTGTTCGCCACGGGAATCCGCATACAATTAATATAAAAATTCACTACGATCAGCGCCACCACCGATCCCGGAAGCAGATAATCTTCACTCAGCCAGATGCAGATAAACGGATCAAAGAGCCAGAGCAGACAGATACTCATCCAGCCAAACAGCCAGGCCGAAAAAAAGTTAAGGCGCCGGAAAGCAATCCGTCTTTCCTCTAAAGATTCCGTGGCGTTTAAGTTACCTAATGCCGGTGTAATCGCATTGAACAAAGCATTGATCATTACGTTCAAAAATCCCCGGATCATTGTATAATTAGAATATAATCCGGTAACTGCGATTCCGGCAAACTTTGAGATCAGGATATTGTCCGTACTAAATACGGCCACAGCCCCTATGCGGTGCAAGATCATAGCGCCCACATTTCGGCGGATATCGCAAAGAATCTCCGCAGGCAGAGGCTTTACCTGCTGTTCCCGAAGATACGGATAAAGTCTGTCCGTTTTCACGGAAAGAACCGTATTCTGCAGCAGCGTAGCCCCGATTGCAATGAACAAATAATATACATAATTTCCGGTCAGCATAAGGACGCCGATCTGTGCAGCAGTGGCCCCGATTGCCACGGCAGTGCGAATCAGGCTGTCAATATACTTTTTTTGGTACACGAACAGCAAAGTAGACTTGTATGCAAATATATATGAGACACTGGCATTCACTACATTTAACACATAAATTAATGAAAGCTGTGAAATCCCCTCCGGCATCTCTTTCACAAAAAAGTCCAAAAAAGGAGTCAGGCACAATCCGGCCGCAAGGACGATCAACGCGATGATATTGTAGGCACGCCGGTAAAGAGCCATAAGAGACTTAATAAGCTCAGTGTCTCCAATAGCTACCGGACGGTAAAGGCTGTATGTAATCGAAATTCCGAACCCCAGCTCTGCCAGCGAGAGCATAGAGAGAATATCGGTAAACAATCCGCTGATCCCTAAGTATTCTTTTCCGAGAAGAAAGACAAATACCCGGCGGGATACGAATTTCAGAACAGCCAGCAAAAACTCACTGACCGCCGCAAATTTCAGGTTCTTTACAACATGGTCTGTCCTGTCCATTCTTTACGCTCACTCCATCTCTCCGATTTTTACCGCTACATCAGCGCCTTAAGAATCAACGCGTTTGATGTGACAACAGCTTACAGCACTGAGAAAGCGTTTGCAGCACCTATAGATGACGCCCGTACCGCGAAACGCCGCTGTACTGGCATATAACATGAATACTGCGGCCGCAGTCTTTGCATCCCGGCCAAGCACTATTGCTTTCCAACTGAAATGCCGCCGGATATGCTTCTGGAAACGTTTCAGCCAGGCAGAAACATTTCCTTTTGCCACGCCGTTTTCTACCGCTTGCTGGGCAAGGCGAACACTGGTATCCATAGCCAGAAGCCCAAGTCCCGGCATCGCCTCCGGGAAATGAACAGCGGCGTCCGCACAGATGGCATCAAGGACAGACAGCACCGTACATCTCTTAGCGTCAATTCCGCTGTTGATGAGACTTCCCGGGCGGTAGGCATAATGATACAACGGCTCCGGGAAATAGCTGACCTTTTTTGCACCTTTCAGCACTAGATAGAAAAACAAAAGATCCTCGCAGCAAAGGGCACGTTCATTAAAAGGATGCGCTTTAACTGTCTCTGTCAGATAAAGCTTTCCCCAGACGTTCCAGAGGAACGGGGTGCGGCGCGCCATGCAGCATATCGTCTCTTCCCGCGAGTATGTACGGGGAAAACCGCTCTTCGCCCAGGCATTTTCAGTGCCGCAGATACTAATATCCGCTCCGTTTCCTACAAGATTGGCATACAGTTTTTCTAAAAGGTCAGGCTCCGCGTAATCGTCTGAATCGATAAAAGTCAGATACTTGCCGCCTGCCTTTAAAACCGCCTCATTTCTGACGGCGGAAAGTCCCCGGTTCACCGGAAAATGTATAACGTGCATACGGGAGTCACGGGCGGCATAATCTTCGCAAATCTGCCCGCTCCGATCTGTAGATGCATCATCGACGATGATAACCTCCAGATTCGAATAGGTCTGTGCAGCTATGGAAGCCAGACATTTTTCAAGGTAAGGCTCAACATTGTAGACCGGCACAATTATGCTGATCATCGGATTTTTCTCTTCTGTATTCATCTTAGCCTCCAGCGTTTCATCTGTTTATAGATAACCGCAATCCCATAGAACGGCAGCTCACCGGCACACAAAAGCAACGATGCAGCAACTACCTTTTTCTCCCGGCACCGCACAAGAGCCTTGCGGCTGATATGCCGCCTGGTATTCCTCCGAAGCCGCCTTAAGTATCCAAGCAGCTGACGACGCGGCAGCTCTGTCTCCATTGCAAGCATGGCCATACGTGTATTCGTATCCAGGGCAATCTGTTGAAAATCAGGCAGCACTTCCGGAAAATGGACAGCCGCATCCTTGCAGATTCGGTTATGGACAGAAAGCGCTGTACATTTCCGGTCACTGACGCCGCTGTGAACCTGGCTGTCCTCACGGTTGACATAATGGTACAATTGCTCCGGAAAATAGCAAACCTTCCCGGCACGCCGGAATACCTGATAAAGAAACAAAAAATCTTCACTGTAAAAAATACGCTCGTCAAAAGGGCAGGCTCTTACCAGCCCGGCATCGTAAAGTTTTCCCCAGGGCACAAGGTTGAATGGCGTACCGCGAGCTAAACACCGGACGGCCTCTGTCCCGGAAAACGTATCTGCTGCCCCGTCTTTTATGCGTATTCCGTCAGCCCCGCATATGCTGATATCCGCTTCGTTTTCTGAAAGCGTAGCGTACAGCTTTTCCATAATATCCGGTTCTACATAATCGTCCGCATCTACAAAAGAGATAAATTTGCCCTCCGCCCTGCGAATGCCTGCATTCCTGGCGGCAGACGGTCCCTGGTTCTTCGGGAAGCGTATCACCTTCAGGCGGCTGTCCCTGGCAGCGTAGGTCTCGCAAATACTGCCGCTTTTGTCTGTGGAAGCGTCATCGATGAGGAGTATCTCCAGATTCGGATAAGTCTGCATAAGCAAAGAATCCAGACATCTTACAAGATAGGCTTCCGTATTATATACCGGAACAATCACGCTGATCATAGGTTTTTCCTGACTCATCCTGTATATTCACCTCTTTCTTTACCAGGACGTCCATTCGCGGCCCGCCGTCTGTCTGTAATAGTCTGCAAGCTGCTCATGCATCCGCCGGATACTGTACAGATTTACCGCTTTTTCCATATTTGCCCGCGACATGCCTTTCAGCATCTCTGTATCACTGCTGCAGTAAAGCAGCGCTTCTGCCAGTGCAGCAGTATCTCCGGGGGATACTAAAATTCCATTCTCTGTCCCCACAACCTCCGGAATCGCCCCAACCGTGGTGCTTATGATAGCCTTGCCGGCCGCCATCCCCTCTAAGACAGCTACAGGCAGCCCTTCATGGTAGGACGGAAGTATCAAGGTTGCGGTGCTTTTTAAGTATTTAAGCTTGGCAGATTCATCAACCCAGCCGGGCACGTAAATGTGCTGTTCCAGTCCCTTTTGTGCGACCAGGGCTCTGACTTTTTCTACCTCGCCGTCCCCGGCTATACACACCTTAATCCCAGGATTCTTTTTAAGGGCAATTTCGACCGCGTCGATGAGGTCGTAGACGCCCTTTCTTGCTCCCAGCCTTCCGAGCATGAGGAAGAAATTGCGGCGTTCTGATACGTCACAGGCTGCGGTTCGGAACAGATCCGTATCAACACCGTTATTTAACACCTGACAGTCAGCAATTGGAAGTCTCTCTTCAAGCTCTTGTTTCCACTGCTCAGACAATGCCAGCACAAGATCTGCCTGCCGGAAAAAATTATCGACAATCTTCTTCCGACGGCAATTAAGGCCGTCATAAAAAGAAAGATACTCTGCACCGTGGATGTGTACGACAGCTCTCTTCCCTTCTTTTTTTATCTTTCTTAGATAAAGATTCTTGCGAAAAGTACTGCCTTTCTCTGCAGTATGAATATGGAACAGGTCGTACTGCTTCTGACGCCGCAAAAACCGCAGATAACCATAGACAGAATAAAACAGCCGGACAGCTAATTTCCCGTCTATGTAAGAAGGAAAACTGTCAATCTCGAATTCCTTGTTCAAATACCGGCTTTTTCTGATTCCCCGGATGACTTCGGCCATCCCTCCGCAGGAGCCGGTCTCGCTCGGCCCAATCTCTAATATTCTCATTGCTGTTCTCCATTCAGTTGCTTTCCCCAATGTGCACTGCGTTTATCAAGTTCAGCATCCGCCAAGGCATCCAGATTGCAGGACATCGGAACCAGCGCGCAGGCAATCATTGTATAAGGATAGTAGATGGTGTTGTCTGTAGCGTACAACACGAAACAATATATGCAGATTGCAAAAAATGTGCAGCCTGCAGATTTCCCTGCGTAGCGGAACCAGTAGCGAATTCGGACAACCAGATATCCCCACAGCCAGATCCAGTATCCCACAAAGCCTATATTTAAGTACATACGCATGAAATCGTTATGAATCTGCATAATCGTACGCTGAGGGGTCTGGAATATCGTCCCGGAAGCCCAATCTACATACCGCTCAAATCCTGTGCCGCGGCCCATAAACGTAAAGTTGATATCGTAATAAGGCGCCAGATTATCAAACATGTTGACCCGGCCCATGGTATTGATTCCAAGCTTTGCCTCCAAATACTCAAAAAGCCCCATCCGAATTCCTGCGATATAGAGAAAGCTCACAAGCATCATTCCCACGGACAGGCAGAGCGCGGTCTGTCTGGCGGCTTTTTCCGGAAGTTTTTTCAAAAGAAACGCTATGAGAACACCGAGTATGACCGCCGGAATAGCTATTCGCTTAAGGCCGGCCATAAACAGGAAGGTCACCACGAGCAGCCACAGAAAAAAATGAGGAACCTCTTTTCTGTTCAAAAGCAGATAAATCAAAAACGGGCCGAATGCGAAAGTCAGATCATTGACTTCCAGCATCATCATCAACGGACCGCTCTCAGCAGTAAAAGTGACAATCAGCGTACGGAATTCCTCCAGAAAAGCCGCTGCTCCCCCTTCTGCAATCACAGTCAAAATGAGCAGAATATTGGCGGCACACATAGAGCCAAGACAATACCAGATTCCTTTTTCACCGAACAGATATAATGTGGCCACTGCCACGCAGACTGAAAGGAGCTGGGGAATAATCATGCCAATGCCGTTCGCAATCGTGACGGCGTCTGTTGCGGAAGTCACCCATATGACTGAAGAAAAGAAAAGAGGAATCAGGTACGGCAGCATCTGCACGACCGTATGACGGGCCAGCACCATAAACCGGCCAAGCCGCACCGTTGCGATGAAATTCAGCAGTGCAAGGAACAAAATCGCAAGTGCACAAGGATTTTTCAGGCTGAAATCAACGCCCCCTATCTTAAAATATGTATCCTGTAAAAAAAACATTGCAGTTGACAGTACAATGTAAATGAACGAAATCAAGTTCTAAACCTCCCTGGTATCATTGTAGGCGCGTCCGCCTGAAGGAATGCATCGACAGACTCGATAAATGTCTCCGTATTAGAACGGTATGTATCAAACTCATGATTTCTGACTTTAAAAAGTGCATCGGGCAGGTTATTCTCATCCCGGCAGGTATAAACCAGATTCATCTCATGAAATCTAAGCGACAGCTCCAGTTGATGATCATCCACATGTTCCCCGTATTTGGAAAGCCTTGGAACGACGATAGTCTTTTTCCTGCGCTTCACAGCATCAATAATCGTGCCGGCGCCTCCATGTGTGATGAGGATACTGCACGTCTCAAGCATCTCTCCAAACTGTTCCCGGCCGTAGAAATCCTGAAAATGACAGCAGGATGGTATATAATCTCCGGTGCCTGTCTGTATAAAGACTTCCTCCGTAATCACTCCGTCCCGGGCTAACTGGTCTACCTTTTTCAGCAAACGGTTAAAGGGGAATTTCTGGGTTCCAACTGTTACAAAAATCATACTCGTCACCTCACCTCAATAGATACCTCCGAAATATACAGCCTTGGGATAGTATGCCATCAGCTCCGGCCATTGGACATAAAACTGGTCTGCGAACCAATAAAGAAACTTCCCGGTTTTCGTCGGACTGTACACATTGGCATAAGATTCAATAAATACCAGCTTCTTCCCCAATGCCTTACAAAAAAGGCACAGGGGAATTATCGCAAGAACACCGGTCGTTACGATTACATCCGGACGTTCCGCCAGTATTATTTTCAGCGAAAGAAACGCATTCGCAATTAATCTGGGGATACAGGTTTTTTCCAAACGGTTCACCTGCATCAGATAGTAAATCTGTCGTTTAGACCCGGCGGCCTTATGCTTTGTCCGTTCTGTGACGATAAAGCTGTCGTATCGCTCCATCAGAGGACGCAGCACCATAAGCTCTTCTAAATGGCCGCCAGATGACGCCGCAAAACAAATCTTTAATTTCTTGTTCTCCACTGAATCATCTCCAATTATTTTACCCGCTTCATTGCAGTTGAAAGAAGTTCACGAATATAGTAGCATTGCTCGCTTCCTGCGTTAGATGAACCGCTTTGCAGGTCTATGTGGTATCCGCGCTCGTGGGCCTTTTCCTCCAGGACGGTACTGACCTGCAAGGTAGCGGCATGTACCTGCTCCTGATTAAGAGCCTCCGCGAAGACCAGATATTGCCCCGCTCCGTTATTGCCCACGAACATCTGCTCAGACGGGGCAAAAACAGAAGTCAGAATCTCCGCGAAATCCTTGATCATCCGATCTCCGGCCTCACGTCCCAGCCTCGCATTTTCCGACTGCAGGTTGGCCAGCTTAAAGACAATACACGCAAAGTTCTCCGGAATCGGGCGATTGTTCCTGGCAGTAATAAACTGGTCACATTTCGCCCGGTTAGGAAGTCCGTCTACCTTATTTGTAAAGGCATAGTACTCAATGAAATCCTCAACCCTGCCAAAGAGTGCTGCCCCGGCACAACCCAATGCACCGAAAATCACAATGATCAGGACGGTAAAAAGCATAATCGGAAAACGCTCTGTAACCCTTACGCTTGACAGAACAGCGATATTCTTTCCGCCCAGATACTCGTTATACTCGTCGTTTGTTTCATAATAAACTGACTGGAGTGCATTGATCTTTTCCGCCAGGCGCTCAATCTTGTCAAGAATATCTTTCTGGACTTTCTGAGACGCGCTGGACGGCGCATTGGCAAATACTTCTAAAATATAGTTGTTGTAGTCTTTGTCAATGGCGTTCTCCTCGTACAGCGTGCGGTCTTCTATGTACTTCATCATCAGCTGGTCGTATTCCGCCGTCCGGTCTACAGGCTCCCAGTTATCATCCTCGTTCTTCCGGTTCCAGTCATCGTACACATTAGGAAGCACATAATTGCGCAGAGTGCCCTCGTCCGCATCCGCATCGTTTCCCTTGTTAATATCAGCGGTAGCACTGAATTCATCCATAGCATTCTCATAGGAAGAGATAATTCCGCGAATTTTGTTGACCTCAAAGGATACTGCATTGTTGGATATTCCAAGTTCACTGTTCCGGTTTTTATACTTATCCAGAAGCAAATCGCGGTTCTTTGTAATCTTTCCTTCCAGAATCTCGGAAAGAAGCTGTCTGACTTCCACATCCCGGATAAACTCGAATTCATTCTTCAAATCCTGAAAGCTCCGGCCGGTTCTGCTGGAACGAAAATCACCATTCCATTCAGCTTTGTCTGTCAAATGCTCCGTAATATCATCTAAAGTATCATCCATAACCTCAGCCATCTCCAGGTAATCATAACCCTTTGTAGAAATGTCGCTGACCGGGTTAGCCGCCTGGGAAGTATTAACATGAACCTTTCCATAATAAAGGACATATTCCTGCAGAATCTGGTTCAAAATCTTGCGGGGATATTCTTTGCCGTTTCCAACCCCGCAGTTAAAAGAAACGATAAAACGTGTGGGTATAAATTCGTAATCTTTTTCTCCATTATCAAGCTTAGCCTGCTGTATCTGAAGATCTTCATCCGTGATAATAGGCTCTGCGTGGATATTCATACGGATATCGTCTATCGTCGACTCTGTATATTTAATTCCAAGCTCTTGCATCGCCTGGGATATCAGGTTGGTTCCATATATCTCAGACGGGTCCAGCGGGGTATTGTCCGGAGACTCCCCTTTCTCTGCCTCGGCACCGGTATATTCGATGACCGTAACCGCCGTATATTGCTGTATGTAATATTGGGCAATCATATAAAAAGCTATTCCCGCCAGAATGGATACCACGACAATCACTCTGCGGTATTTTTTTAAATAACGAAATACATCAAGTTCTTTCATGACGCGCGCCTTCCTCTGTTTTTTTATTTTTTCTCTTTTTTTCTTTCATAACAGCCTTCAATCCACCTGTACGGCTTTGGCCGCGCTCACGGTAGAATGGATTCAACAATGCGAGTCCGCCAATCGCAGCAACAAAAAGAAGTGTACGCAGCAGACAACGGATTGCGATACCTGGAACTGACGGTGAAGTAAAGCTCACCTGCATGTAGCCGTCACGCTTCTCTTCGATATATGTATCACAAAGCTCTCTGCTCTGGTCAGCCAGATTAAGAAGCTCTGCTTTCAGAGACTCAATCTGCTCATTTGCCTGCTTATGGATCTGTGCAGTAGGATTATTTTTTCCAATCTGTGCGGAAGCATATGTATTGCGCTCCATCTTCTCCACCGTCTCTGTAGCAGATTCTAAAAATTCCGTCGCCTCGTCCGCAAAATAATCCACTCCGACCTTCGTCCTGGACATGTAAAATTCCTGTTCCTCATCATAAGTAGGAATAAGTACAAAACGGGTCATATACGCATTGTAGCTGTCAATTGCCTCTATACGCACATCATGAGCAGCCATGTCCTTTTTGCGTGATGTCTCTAATATATGGTTGGCATACTGCATCCGGGACTGATAAGTATCTCTGTTCGAAGAAAGCCCGTTTTCCAAAACAAACGCTCCGTAACGTTCTAACTCCACATCAATAAAATTCTGAATCTTTTCATAAAGGGAGGCGAAAGTCTCCTCACTTCCCTCCTCACGGTAACTGCTGCTTTCGTTACTGTTTCCGGGGAGATAATCTTTAAGTTTGGTTGCCTGCATCTGCAGATAATCCTTTACATCCAGATACTCCATTCCTTCTAAGCCGTCAAAAGACAAATCCAGCACGCTGTCATTCTCTGCATAGTTCAGCGTAAAATTCTCCCGGTACACATCAACCAGGAAATTCAGCACAGTCTGCGGATTGGTCCGGTACATAGATACACGGGGTGAACATTGAATCCAGTATTCCGTGGAAATCTTCATATCAGACTCTTTAGAAACATCCAACTTTTGTGAATCCAGAGGCGTTGACAGCGTCAGCAAATCAGATAACTTCTCAACGCTGATTTTCAAATCCCCCCGCTCAATCACTTTTTTAAGGATTTCATCAGAAAGGATATCCGATTCATTAAACCGAGTACCATTGGGATTCTGCCCTTTCGATGCTTCTTCATAATTGAAAGCCATCAGCATACTCGGCGACCAGAGCTCTGTCAAAAGCCTTCCTGCAAAACAAATCAGAAAAAACGCCAATCCCGCTATGGCAATCTTCCTCTTTTTAGGTAGTTTTCCGAGTCCGTTTTTCAATTCGGAAATCTGTAGCTTTGATTTCACCTTGAAAATACGCCAGATTAAAATTATGTACAGACAGAGCGTACACAATATTAAAACCGGCTCAATTACACTTAACAAAACCATAACTTCTTTCACTCCTTTATTTCTCTTTTCGAGTATTGATATCTATGACAGCCAGCTCAGGCCGGTTGTTAACCCTTGGAAATCCGCTGTGTCCTCCCAACCCTCTGGAAACAAAGATTGTGCCGGATGACAAGTCGTACATTCCACCGCTGTATTTGGGTAAAAATCCTGTATCCCCATGATATAAGCCGCCAATTCCAGGTATGCGGACTACGCCGCCGTGATAGTGCCCGCATATGCCAAGGTCAATCTTAGTATCTGCCAAAGCCTCATAATAAAGCCCAGGGTAATGGGAAATTAACAGCTTAAATTCATCGCTTTTTTCATATTCCTTTATAAATTCCTCGCCGTACTCAAGATACCCCTCCGGGGCTGTAGTCAATCCTCCAACCAGGAAATGTGTCTTGTGAATTTCCACGGACTCAGCCCGGTTCACCAATACATGGACGCCTTTCTCATTAAGCTTTTCTTCAAGAGGAATATTTTTTTCATAGAGCAGATGGCTTTCATGATTGCCGGGGCTGTAATAAACAGGCGCAATCTCTGCCAGCTTCTCACACAGGCTCAGGATGATGCCCAGATTGTCGTCATCCGCATTAACCATATCTCCGGCAATCGCAATCAAGTCCGGGGACAGCGCTTTGATCTGATCTACAAGATTCTTATTGCCCGAACCAAATTCCCGATTATGCAAATCTGCCAAAACTACGACACGGGTATTTTGAGTGCCTTTTACTTTAGAGGAATACAGATGGTAAAAGTTTGTCTCCATCTCATCCGAAAGCAGATATCTTCCGCAGAAAACCAACACAACAATTAGAACTACCCCCAGGAATATTTTTCGCTTATGCATAATTAGCCTCCTTAACGCCACTGCAATCTAGTCTATTTCAGGTCATAAAACCACTAAAAATACACTTTTTATAATTATACTACAGGGGGGGGGTAAAAAATATAATCCATAACTATACCTCTATTACCCGAAACTAAAGAGGCAGAGATATTAAAATCTCTGCCTCTGCTTATGAAACGAAATATGTTTCTATTTCCTGGTTTTCGCACTTTTTACCTTCGACCATGAAGAGTAAATCTTTATCGATTTCCCATTCACTTTGACGGTTTTGTAAGTACGTATCCTTACATAGTATTTCTTATTTTTATTTAATTTTGTAATTTTCTTCGATGTGGTTTTATTCTTTTTGATTGTAGCTGTCTTTATTCCGCTCGTGAACTTTTTCTTTGTGGAATACTGAATCTGGTATCCTGTCGTCTGTTTTGTCTGTTTCTTCCACTTGACAGTCATACTCTTCTTGCCACCCTTAACCGACTTCACCGAAGTAGACTTCGGTTTAATCTTAAAGCTTCCGGAAAGCGTGCCCTTATACTCGCCTTTAAATGTTACTTTTACAGAATAAACACCGACATTCTTTCTTCCCTTCGCATATGTAACCGTATACTTGGATGCCGGAATAACCTTTCCTTCCGTATCCTTTACTGTCACAGATGGTTTTTTCACCTTTCCGTCATACGTATAGCTGGTCTTTGAAAGTGTAAGTGTCTTAGGCTGGCTCACTGCCGAAGTTGGCGGAGTTATCTGGCTGGGCTGAATTGTGAATACTGTCCAGCATCTCGCCTGTGGGAGATTGTACGTTTTCCCGTCAAGTTCAACAGGAAGGCTGCTCTTTCCGCCCATATCTAACTCTGCCTTCGCATGATACGTCCCTGCTTTCGAAGGCGCACTGCTTAATTTTCCTCCCGGTTTCCCGCCATTATCTGCATAGTAGGTAATGACATATTTTACTGCCACTTCTTTTCCCAAAACGTATGTGTGGAAATGCGGAGCAAGGTCTACCGGTTTGCCGTTCTCTACAAACTTCTCATCATATGCACGTGAAAGAATCGGTGCATAATCCGTTCCGTACCATGTATAGTAAAGAGCCTTTAAGAACTGTGTTCTCTGCGTATCTTTCTGCTCTTTTGTAACTGCTCTGTATCCTTCTTCATCTCCATTGAAGTAGTTGAGCAGCTCATTCGCAGCAAACTCCATCCCGCTCTCGTCCATTCCTGCGAATACGGTAAACCGTTTATTCGTAAATGTTGCTCCTTTTTTAACATTGTCATCATTTACAATAACAATCGCTGCTTTATAATATGAGGTAATCACATTGTTTCCAATATACATTGCCCCCTGGACTGCCTTCCCGCCATCTTCCGGAAGAACAATCTTTCCATTATCATCATAAGTAAGCTCAAAATAAGTCTTCTTCGCCTGCTTTCCGATTCCTGATTCGTCAGATACCGCTTCAACTGTACTGTAGTTGAAATAAATATCCGCCTCTTTGTACGGCTCTGTATTTCTAAAGTATTTGATATACTCTGCCGCTTTCTTTTCAAATTTATCCTGCTCATCAGCGGTAAATCCTTCTCCTGTGAACACGATTGACTTATTATTGTAATATGTCTGTGCACCGGGATATTCACTGGTATTATTATCCGTCACATGTGTAGACTTGAACGTAATCTCAAAGTCTTTGGATTTCCTGCTGATCTTTTTCTTACTCGCTTTATCATATGCCGATACTTCCACAGTATAGCGCCCCGGCTTAATCGGAGCCTCGTCACTGTTATAATCATAAGTAATCTCTGCAGCATATGGGACTGTTCCTGTATAGTGATATTTCACTTCATATTCTTTATCATAATCAACTTTTACATCAAGTGCAGCCGGCTCTCCGTCATACACCTTGCTCTCTACACCTAATGTAATCAAATCCGGAAGCTCAATCGTATACTCCGCGGTCGCTGTACATGCACCATATGTCTCATTGCCGTCAAACACAGCCTCAATCGTATATGTGCCTGCCTTTGATGGTATACCCTCTACAGTATTACTCTCCACAGGATTACCCTCAGCATCCTTAACATACTTATATGTAAGATGAAGCTTATCCTTTAAGGTATCACATGTCGCCTCGCTGCTACCCTTTCTTACGATGAAGTACTCACTCATATCTTTTCCTTCAGCCGTCTCATAAAGGATATCTGCGTATGTCTGGAAAAACAGCTTCGTCACTGTAGAGCCTTTACAGAAAGCTCTTCTCAATTCTTCCTTACATATCTCGCAGAATGCATACTGCTGACCCAGGAAACGCATCTTACAATTCTGATGCGGACGATACCATCCATCGCCTCCGTTATCATATTCGTAGACCCCTACGCCATTCTTTCCGATGAATCTTTTCCACTTTACTTTTTCCGGATCTTTTTCAGCCGTCATATTCGCATACTCACGCGCATAGCTTGCTCCGGCAAAATACTCGTCTGCAAGATTCGCAATCGTATGTCCCAGTTCGTGAAGCATCATCTCTAATGATTCATTGTTAAGTGATGCCAGACAGTACGTACCGCCGCTGCCGCCGTATGTCTCAGAATTGACAATAACAACCTCGAAATCCGATTTCGGAAGGAATTTCTCCTTCAATGCCTTAATCTTAGCAGCACCATCATTGCCAATGGTAAGAAGTCTCTGCATACCACCGGACCAAAATGACGTCTTAAAATACGTATCACGCGTATCTTTATCCGCTTCTTCCTGATTCTTTGCTTTATCAGCCTTTGCTCCGGACTCATTAGAAATAACGCCCTTTGCATAAATCTTCACTACATCTTTAAATTCATCCCAGGGGGATGTCTCCATTACATAATCTGCTATTCTCTTGGATTCCGTATAGAACTTTTCCTGCTCGTCCTTTGTAAATCCATCACCAAACATCAGAAGGACAAATGCATCATCATCTGATAACTCCTGGCTTCC
Organism: Lachnospiraceae bacterium MD308; assembly: GCA_000403475.2. Lineage (GTDB taxonomy): Bacteria > Bacillota > Clostridia > Lachnospirales > Lachnospiraceae > MD308. The sequence continues at coordinate 209,340 of KE159798.1, read as the reverse complement.
ATAAACCAGCCTTGGTGCATCTGCCGGTACAGCCTCGTCATCTGTCACGGAATTCGAATCACCTTCCGGAACGTCTGCAATCGGCTCTGGTTCTGAAGCATTCTTTGTCTCCATCACCGGCTCTGCATCCGGTTTCGCTTCCTCTGTCTGAGGCTGTGTGGGTTCCTCTGTCTGAATCGCCGGATTGTTTACGCCGTTTTCCTCAGAAGACAGAATACCCCCCCCCCGCTATATTTTGGGGTTCTGCTGTTTCGTCTTTTGGTTGTTCAACATTCTCTTCAACATCAACGACTTCTTCTGCATGTACTACTGCACTCTGAACCGGTGCTGCACATAAACAGAAAATAAGAAGCAATGACAAGAAAAATGTGCCAAACCGTTTTCTGTTACTTTTCTTCATATGTAACCCTCCTTATATAGATAATTTTGCATAATTTTTAACAAAAAATTATGCTCTTTACAATTCGTATTGTAGCATTTTCCCCAAAAATAAACAAGCATCTTTTATAATTATTTCTTATCCGCAGATTGACGGATTTGGCAGATTAAACCATAATTCACACATAAATGCTTTTGAACAGAACAGCGAGGAGGCCCACACCTCCCCGCTGTATTTTAATGCCGCTATTTTATCTTAATTGTCACAGTCTTTTTCTTCCCGCTTCCGTCTGTCGCTTTCACAGTAATCTTAACTTTCTTGCCTTTTCCTGCCTTGTATGTCTTTACTTTGCCGGATGCAGATACTTTGGCATATTTGGTATTACTGCTTGTCCAGGTTACTTTCTTATTCGCTTTCCTGGAAGCTGTGACTTTGGCTTTTAATTTGAGACTCTTTCCGGCCTTTACGGTCTTTTTGCCGGAAATGGTTACTTTTTTTACAACACCTTTCATAGCGGTAATCATATAAGTTGCTTTCACGCCGCTTCCGTCTGCAGCTATGGCAGTAATCTTAACTTTCTTGCCGCCAGACTTCTTCTTCATGGTCACAACACCCTTGCTGCTTACTGTGGCAACCTTTGTATTACTAGATTTCCACGTAACTTTTTTGTTGCTCGCATTGGCAGGATACACGGTCGCTTTCAAGGTTATCTTTTTACCGGCTGCGATTTTCTTTGATATACCCGTCAGCTTAATCTTGTTCACGCGGACTTTCTGTGGCTGCGGCACAACAGGCGGCGGTGTAACACCTTCATCCTCTTTCAAGACAATTCTGTAGGTGCTTGCCTTTGGCCATTTAAGGTGTTCTTTATTCTTTGTATAGCATACAACGATATGGTCATTATTTGTTCCACTGTTGTTTTCAAATGCATTGGACGCCAAAGATTTTAAGGAATTGGGAATATTCACGCTCTTTAAATATCCTTCTTTGAACGCCCTGTCGCCAATCGTTTCTACGCCTTCTTCTAAAACAAGCTTTTCAAGTGTTATTGCCTTGAATGTTCCTTCAAATGCAGATTCACCGATTTCTTTGACATTGCCTGGAATAGTCAGTTCCTTTAAATGATGTAAATGGAACGCTTTTCTTCCAATCTTGCTCACGGACTTCGGTATTGTAAGGCTGGTAAGCCGCGCCCCGGCAAAAGCCATAGCCCCAATCTCCGTCAGCCGTTCCGGAAGATTGATCTGCTCCAGACGAATATTCATAGAGAATACTCCTGCTTCCAGCTTTGTTAAATTTGGAGGAAATACAATCTTTGTAATATTATTCTCAGAGAATGCACCGCTTCCGATGGAAGATACGCCACCCGGAATGATTGCCTCCTTAAGCTTATTACCATGGAATGAAGATCCTCCAATCTCTTTGAGAGTTTTCGGAAAATCAACATTTTCAAGGCTGTTATATTCAAATGCCTTCTCCCCAATCTTTGTTACAGTCTCCGGAATCACAACTTCTGTCATACCATTCGGTGATTCCACACTGTCTTTTAACTGATTTACTTCATCATCCGGTATTTTAAATGCGCTTTCCCCAATCTCAGTAATCACTTCTCCGGTTTCAGGATTGCGGTCAGGAATCTTAAGCTTCTTATTCTCAAGCCTTGTCTTATTTCCTTTCTCCGACCAGCCGGTAACCGCAGTTCCATTATATGTAAAATCATCCTCAGACCATCCGCTCCCAAGCAAATACTTAAATACTACTTCATGATATTTCGACGTATTGAACTTTGCCACATGTTCCGGATTCGAGGTATATAATTTAACCTTTCCTCCGCTCACGCAATCTTTGAATGCATCGTTATCTAACGCTGTGAGAGTTGACGGTAGATTTAATTCTATGACTCCTGCATATTCAAACGCACATTCACGAATGGCCTCAAGCCCTTCTGAAAGTACAATCTTTACAGGAATTCCCTTTCCTTGTACCTGTGCAAAAGCATAACTGCCAATCGTTTTTACTGACGCCGGCAACTCGATATTGCTCAATCTGCTTCCTTTAAAGGCATTATCTCCAACGGAAGTAATTCCTTCATAGATTACCAATTCCAAAATCTTTCCGTCTGCCGTTCCGGAATTTTCAGCAAATGATACCGGAATCGTCGTCATACCCTTAGATATCTTCACTCTCTCTAAATTGCTATTTAATGAAAATGCTCCTGTTCCAACTTCTGTTACATGATCCGGAAGGATAATTTTTGTCAAATTATTCTTTGCAAAAGCATATTCTCCAATTGCAGTTAATGTTTTAGGAAAACGAATACTTTCCAGCCCACAATCTCTGAACGCGTTATTCCCTATCCTTTCCAGGCTTTCCGGAAAATACACGCTTTCCAATTTATACTCAACACTTCCAAACAGCCCGCAACTACCTGTATCAGCATCTCCAAGGGCTGTAATTGCTTTTCCATCTGCTCCCCTGTCTGGAAGAACTATATTGGGATTAGATACCATTTTCACTTTTCCTCTATCAGAAAGACCTGTAACCATGCCTCCATCGGCAGAGAATACAAAATCATCCAATCCCCATGGTTTTAATTCGTCCGGCATCGGCGAATCTGTTATCAGCTTTTGTATATAAGACTGATTGTCTCCGGTATTTCCAATATGTCCGATATAATCTTCCGCTTCTGTACCTGGAGCTGCATACATATGCACTACGCCACTGTCTTTCCATTCGCCCGGTGCAGAAGAATCTACCTCTTCCATGCCGGAATTATCTTTAAAAGCATCCACTTCTACTCTTTCTATTCTATTTGGAAGCTGTACTGCCCTGATTTTATTTCCGGCAAATGACTCCGATCCTATATTCATTTTGAAATCAGAATCCTGCGGTAAATCCACAGAAACAATCCGGTTAACAGCAAACGCCCGATCACTGATCCACCACGTAGTTTGGGGAACTGTAACACTTATTATCTGATTTCCTTCAAATGCTTTTTCACCGATTCGAATCACACCTTCTGGTAATTTCAGCATCGTCAACTGATTTCCCGAAAAAGCATTACTACAGATTATAAAATCACCGCGTTCTGTGAGGGCACTATCTCTGCTTTTCGTCGAACTGTCATGTGGGGCTTTAACATTCTCTGGAAATTTAACCGATTCAATTCCGTATTTTTTCTCATCCCCACTGTCGTCAAATGCTCCCGGTGCAATACCGGTCACGGCTTTTCCGTCTGGATCTTCTTTCGGAATTACCATATCTTTATTTTTTTCCATCTTTAATGCCCCTAATTCAGATAAGCCTGTGACCAGATATGGTTCCAACACCACCTTATTCGCCGGATCTTTCACAGAATACATGGTAAGTTCAGCTTCGCTGACCTGCGCATCCTTCCATGTCGCATATGTAAAATCAAATTCATCCCATTCCGTATCATTAGGATCTGCCTTTATCTTATATACATGATAATCTGAAGATGGGAAATTGCTCTTATCCTTATACTGCGCTTTATTTATATACACTGTTGTCACTGGTGCCGGGCTTCCATCCGAATATTCTTTTAAAAATGTATCCGGTGAAAGTCCATTTACCGTCGAAGGCAATTCAACCTCTTTAATGACCTTATTTCTGAACGCCATCTTCCCGATGCTCTTAAGCCCTTCTGGAAGTATAACTGTACATTCATCCTTCAAGTAATTTTTTGTTGAAAATGCATACTCTCCAATCTCTGTAACTGTAGATGGAATTTCAATTTTTTTGATATTGTTCCCTGCAAATGCATTATTACCAATCTTCGTAATTCCTTCCGGAATCACAAGCTGTGTCAGATTCTCCATCCAATGGGACTTATCACTGCTTCCGAAAGCTCCGGGCGCAATTTCCTTCAGATTCTTTGACAAAACAACCGTATTAAGCTTAGGATTCGTGCCAAATGCACCGCCGCCTAATGTAGTAACACTATCCGGCAATACAACGCTCGTCAGACTATTATTCTGAAACGCTGCAAGCCCGACTTCCTTTAATGTAGACGGAAACTTTATATTTCCCGTCAGTCCGCTTTCCATAAACGCTCTGTTCCCAATTCGTTCAATAGCCACAGGCAACACAACACCAGTAAATTTTTCTTCTTCAGTTGTAAACAAGCCTGTTATAGAACCTGTGTCAGCAAGTTCTGTTATATACTGTCCGGCCTTGTTCTTATCAGGAAGAATCAACTCCTTATTTAACTTTCTTTTCTTTATCCCGCTTTCTGACAAACCTGTAATTGTAGTCCCGTCAACTGTAAAATCATCAATGCTCCACTCGCCTTCCTCAACAGGCCTGCTTCCAACTACTAGCTTCTGATGCCACGAGTGCTGCGATTCTGCGCTCCGTCCTATATGATGAATTCGCTCCATATTGGCAAGTTTTGCATTGTCTGTATACATATAGACAATACCGCCCTTTGTCTTTTCATCTTCTGGAGCATCCGCAGGACACGCTTCTACACCTGGATTTAAAATAAAAGCATGCTTTTGTACTACTTCTGTATAATCCGGCAGCCTTACAGTCCTGATTTGATTTTCCGAAAACGCAAAAGCATGTATTTGCACTTGAAAGTCACAAGTTTTCGGAAAGCCAACAGTTGTAAGCTCATTATACGCAAAACTGGAATTCTCAATCCACCAGATTGTATGAGGCAAGGATACTTTTTTGAGCTGATTACTGCGGAATGCCGCCGACATTACGGCAATCACACCTTCTGGAAGATTTACAGATGTAAGCTTATTTTTTGCAAATGCCTCTGTGTCAATAATAAAATTGCCTCGCCTTGTAACGACATGCGTTACTGTATCGTCATAATCAACCATCATTCCTTCTGGAAACTCTACAGATTCAATGCCTTTTTCCTTAAATGCCCTGGCAGCAACGCCCACCAGCATTTCTCCTTTGTCATTCACAGATGGAATGACAAGGTCTTTATTCCATTTAAGTTTTTCCTCCCCGGATTCAGAAAATCCTGCAATTGCGGGACCTTTTATCTGGAATTGTCTGGTATAGTCACATCCATTCAACGTCTGTGTAAGTGTCGTGTAAGTAAAATCCTCCGCTGTCCACTCATCATCAAGCCGAACATTTTTTCCCTTTATTGATTTTTCATCTATTTTTTCCTCAGATTTTGCTGCTTCTCCATCCTCAGTCTCAAGTTCTAATTTGGATTCTGCCTCAGCTTCTGCTTCAAATTCTGTTTCGGGTCCTGCCTCTGTCTCTTTAATCTCACTTTCAATTTCTCTATTTTCTAAGTCTGTCAATTCTTCCTGATTCTCTTCCGGAAGTCTTTCTTCTTTTTCTGTTTCAGGAATTTCCCGATTTTCCGAAGTTTCCACTGTCTGAGGTATATCATTTGCATATATCGGCAATGACAAAGATAATGACAACAGCACAGCCAGAAATATAGAAAAACATTTTTTCATCTTCATAATCTGCCTCCTCTTCTGCTGCAAAAGGCCCCCGCAAATACCTACTATAGCAGATATCCTGCAGAAGCCCTTCTTTCATTCATTATTTGATTTTGATTTTAATAACCTTCTTCTTGTTGCTTCCATCTGTTGAAGCCGCAGTTATCCTGACAGTTTTTCCCTTTCCTGCCTTTTTCGCCTTTACAACTCCTTTAGATGATACTGTTGCATATTTTTCATTAGAGCTTGTCCACTTTAACTTCTTATTAACTTTCTTTCCCGTAGTCTTTACAGTCGCTTTTACTTTTAAGCTCTTTCCTGCTTTTACTGTTTTCTTTGCTTTTAACTTGATACTTTTAACAAAATCTTTCAAAATACTCAGTCTGTAAGATGCTTTTATTCCGCTTCCATCTTTTGCAGTCGCCGTAACAGTAACCGTTTTTCCTGCACCTGCCTTTTTTGTCGAGACAACTCCCGACTGGTTGACCGTTGCATACTTGCTATTACTTGTCTTCCATTCAACAGTTTTATTGCTTGCGTTTGACGGTGCAACAGATACTAACATTTTGATTTTCTTGCCTGCCGCAACCTTTTTGGAAATAGCGCTAAGGTTTATCTTACTTACTTTTACCGTAGAAACTGTTGGATCATTTGATCCTGACGGTTTTGACGAATCTGTTGGTTCTGACGGATTTGTTGGCTTTGACGGATCTGCCGGCTTTGTTGGCTTTGTTGGCTCCTCTGGAATTGCCGCTACAGTAATTGTTGCTTCTGTCGCCCCATCCCAGTTATATCCACTATTATCAGCATTAGCTTCCGGTTCACGATCTTTTACTTTGAGAACATATGTTACCTCTTTCTTCTCCGTGTTTTCTGGTATAGTAAGCGAAAAAGTAACCCCTGCCTTTTTTACATCTCCATCTACTGACGTATAGCTTCCGTCAGCCTCCTTCTTCTGCAATACATACCAAACATTTTCATCCAAATTGCCCTCTACAGTTACCTGAACCTCGCCTCCTTTTTCAGACAAGCTTTTTGGAGATACTGTCACCTTACTGATAGATTTCTTCTCCAATGCATCTATCGTCGCTTCCAAATCATCAGATGCCTGTCTGATTTCTTCTACCGTCGCATCTTCTTTTGCATCTATTGCTTTCGCTGCTTCTAGTTTCGTACAAAGAGCCACCCAATCAGCTTTCTTATAATCACCTTCATTCAAGCTTTCAGCTCGGGAAATTTCTTCTGTTAATGCATAAACTGTTGTATGATTATCTGACTCTGATATAAATTTGGTTGTACTACCTACCTGCTTTTTATCATAAGCATATATTTTAACTTTTTCTCCATCAATGGCACAGAAGTTAAAAGCTGCTTTATTTAATGTTGTAACTGTTGATGGTATTTTAATCTTCTTAACTAAAGTATAACTAAATGCACTACTGCCAATTGATGTCAAACCTTCATGCAATACAACATCTTTTAATGTCCTGTGTTGATCTGACTGCATAAATGCAGAGCCTTTAATTTGAGTTACTGTTTTAGGAATCTCAACTTTTTCAAAACTATTACCAACAAATGCATTTGAGTCAATGGTTGTAATTCCTTCTGGTATTTCAATTTCCTTAAAACTAGGAGCTATGTTTACTCCAATACACCCTACAAATGTTGCCGGTATTACTGTCATACCTTTAGATATTTTTACTTTTTCAAGTGCAAAATTAGATGCAAACGCACCACCCCCAACAGTCGTTACACTATCTGGTAAAATAATATTTTTCAACTTATTAGTCTGAAAAGCTGCCTGCCCTATAGTTGTCAACGTTTCAGGAAAATTAATTTCTTCTAGTCCACAATTCCTGAAAGAAAAATTACCAATAGTCTCAATCTTTTCTGGTAATATAACACTGGTAAGCAATTCATTTTCAGCTCCAAACAAACCATATGAATCTGTTCCTGTTGCATCAGCAATTGCAGTAATTGTTTTTCCATCTTTAGTTTCATTTGGCATAACCAGATTAGGATTTACTACCCTTTTGGCTTTACCAGAATCCGAAAGTCCAGTAATCTTCGCACTGTTTCCAGCCCCGTCTTCTCCTTGAATGTCCTCGTAAGTAAAATCATCTACATTCCACTCTGTATCTGCCTCTCTGGTTGTGATTTCTTTCGAAGCAACCTGCCCGTTAGCTGTATCCTCTGACTGAGTCACATCTGCTGCAAACGTCGGCATAACCAATGATACAGACAGTGATGTTGCCAAAAGAACTGATAACAACTTTCTTTTCTTCATACCTTATCCTCCTCGTTAAGTATCGCTTAAAAATGTATTTAATTATATCCCTATGATACCCCCCCCACCATCTTGTCTAATCGATAATTTACATATATGGCATCCATTTATTTGTTTTATCAATAAGCAAATGCATTCAAAAATTCCACTCAAATACATCCTCACCGTTGCATAAAAAAACAGCACTCAAACCATTTATGGCTTAAATGCTGTGATAACTTAATTTCTTTATTTTATTGTACTACCTTCTGTTTTGCTCGCTTCAATATTCATTTACCACTTATGTTGTTTCCGAATGTTGTTTCATGAAAACTTCTTAGACTATTTTTTGCGGCAATAAAATCCCCTTCCATCATCTTTACATCCTCTTCCTTCCACTCTATAATAATACCATAAGCCTTATTTCACTCAGAAAGGAATCAAAAATCATGCTGGCTGTTACCAGAAAAACAAAAATTAAAGAAATCATTCTTGAAAGGAAAAGCATCACCGTCCTTGAGTTAGCAAAACGGTTTTCCGTGACGGAAGAAACCATCCGCCGCGATTTTAAGCAGCTAGAGGATGAAGGGTTCCTCACCCGCACCTACGGCGGAGCTTTTATACAAGATGGCGTGGCAAATAATATCGATCTGACAATCCGTGAGACTGCTTATACTGAAAACAAACAGAACATTGCAAAAAAATGCCAGAATATCATTAATAATGGGGATTCTATATTTTTAGATTCCTCCACCACTGCCTTTCAGATTGCAAAGGCAATCAAGAACATGCGTCTTACTGTCGCAAGCAACTCTCTGCTTATCATTAATGAGCTTTGTGAAAAAGAAAATATCCACCTTGTCACTTTAGGCGGAACATATCTTCCTGATGACAAGGCGTTCTGCGGCAATATTACACTAAAAAACCTTGAACAATATTACTTTGACAAGGTTTTTATGTCCTGCCGCTCTTTATCAATGGAACACGGCATTACAGATTCCCGCGAACCAACTGCATCCATCCGGCAAAGCCTGATAAAAAGGAGCAAGAAGATATATATTGTTGCAGACTTTTCTAAATTTGACAATACCTCTTTCCTCACCATCTCGGACTTCGCTCCTGTCACCGGGCTTGTCACAGATAAACCGTTAAGCAGAAAATGGCTGGACTTTCTTTTTGAGCAAAACGTGGAGGTATTTATATAAGAATTTTTATATTATTCTTTTCATAATAATCTATATACTGCTGCGGCACTCCTTTGTCTGATACGACTGTGTCCGACAGTGTCAGCCTCCCCAGGCTTAAAAAAGTCTTCTTATCAAACTTGAGGGAATCAAGTACAATAACCATCTTGTCTGCAATCTCCCTGATGGTACGGTACACAATGAGTTCTGTCGAATAGTTCACCGTGTATCCTGCAGACAAATCCGCACCCCCTACTCCCATAAATGCCTGGGAAACATGAAGGTTATCCAGATTCCGCATAAACATCTCTCCTGCTACGTACAGATGACTGTGCACCAGATTTCCCCCGGTAAGGATAACATTTGCCTCCGTATTTTTTGCAAGAGCCTGCGCTGCTAAAAGGTTGTTTGTCAGCACATTTACTTTTCCTAATTTCGCCAGTTCCTTGGCCACATAATAACAGGTCGTCCCCTGGCCGATAAAAAGCCATCCGGTATCTGTTACCAGAGAGGCCGCAAGACGTCCTATCTCCTCTTTTCTGCTGTCATACTCAATATGAATCCCCAGATACTCCTCCTGGACAGATGAAAGCTCCGCGACCTCTTTCACGGGCAGCGCCGCACCATAGATTCTCTTTAAACACTTGCGCTCTTCAAGAACATCCAGATCTTTGCGGATAGTAACCTCCGACACTCCGAAAATCTCACTTAGATCATTAACCTCTATGCGCCCCTTTTGTTCAACCATCTTTTTAATCTCTGCAAGTCGTTTTGTTTTATTCATTATTTTCCCGTCTTTTTCCATCCTACAATAACTCCCGTCACCCTAATAATCTTTCAAAAGCTCCCCTACCAGAAGCTCTCCGATATGTCCATTTCCCGCTACGATCTGTGGCGGAGCTGTAATGTCTATCTCTCCACCTCTGTAATCTGTCACTGTCCCTTTAGCTTCCTTCACAAGCAGAACTCCCGCCGCAAAATCCCACGGCTTTAAATCACATTCAACATAGGCCTCTGTCCTCCCGCATGCCACGTATGCAAGGTCAAGCGCCGCAGAGCCCGTCCTGCGTATATCAGAGCAACGCAAAAATATCTGTTTAAACATTTCAAAATTTTTGTCCGCAAGTTCATGCTTCCACGGACTTGTCCCAATTGTTATCAGGCTTTTTCCCAGCTCCTTTGTACTACTTACAAAAATCCTGTCCTCATTGAGCCAGGCTCCCTTTCCTTCCTGCGCCCAAAAAAGCTCTTCTGTATAAGGCTGGTATACGATTCCCATAACAATTCTTTATTTGTACACTATTTTATTTGTTTTATGTTGTATTATTTTTATTTATTTTGTTTTTTGTTTGTTATACCAAAAAAGACTCGGAAGAATGAATTCACTCTTCTGAGTCTTATTACGTTATCAGGTTATATGGACTTATCTCCGATACTGTAATCCAGTTTTAACCACCGGAACTCAAGATGCTCTGTCAAGCATATCATTGATATATGTTTTCAGCCCTTTTTCTGTATCTATTCGATATTTCTGATTCACCGCTTCATAATAACTCATAATACGTTCCTTCGACAAAAGTACGTTTGAAGGTATGCTGTCCCCATATCCTTTTCTGGCTTCCTTCCAAGGCTCTTCATTATGCGTGATCAACTCCAGAACTTTTCCGCTATACATTCCAAAAGTATTAACAACCAGTTCAACACTTCTCTTCTCATCATCTGTTAGTGCATCAGCTATTCCCTCCAACAGGGCAAAACGTGCATCATCAATCGGATTATATTTGAAGTCACGAAACAAATCATAAACCTCATGATAAACTGGCCCATGAACCCATGCCCTACAATCCTCTGAAAAGATTGGTCCGCCGTATAAAGCAAAATGGATACCTTGTGTAAAATAAAGGAGCTTCTGCAACATCAACGGTGTCACTTCTTCCAATTTCTCAAAGACATATGCGATCACCCCGAGCATCTTCTCTGATACAGAAAACAGACCCTCCAGGCTGGTAACCGCTCCCATTGCTTTCTTATACGCTGCATCTGTAAGCTTTTCACGGTTTTCAGTAAGCTTCTGCTTTATATATGCAGGAGACGATAGCGCGGCTCTGATAACATCTGAATACTCTTTTGAAGGCACCTGTCCTTCCAGATATCTTGGTATTGTCACTTCACCAAATCCAAGCGCCAATGATAACGGAGCCTTTCCAATCTTATATATTTTCATAAGTTTTTCAATATCCTCAATAGAAACAAGTCCTTCCACAGCTCTGTACTGTTCATCAATCTCTCGGACATTTTTATCAACCAATCCAGGAATACTCATTTCTTCACCGCATTCCACACATACTGCCACTGTGATACTAAAAGTATATTCCTTATCCCTAATATTTTTTACAATGTCCCTTTTCTGTAAAAGATATTCTGTATCCTTTCTGCATTCAATACAAAAATCCCTTCTTTCCTTCTCTGACATAATGGTCACCTCCGCTACGTCTCTTGATCACTTAAAATAATATATAAGTGTCCCATTCCTTTCCAAAAGGATTACATCTCTGCAAATTTTATCTATCTTCAAAGCTTTATCCCCTGTAAGGTTTATGATTATTCTTTGTCTTATTCAGTTTATCTTAATGATGGAATTTTGTCAATATCCAATCATTTGCAATGAAAATAAAAAAACAAATGGAAATCCCAGAGAATTAATATATCATTCCCTGGGATTTCCAATGCCGTTAAGCAATTATCAGAAATTATTTCAGCTTACTTAATCTTAATTGTCACGGTTTTTCTCTTCCCGCTTCCGTCGGTTGCCTTTGCAGTAATCTCTACTTTCTTGCCTTTACCTGCTTTATAAGTCTTTACTTTTCCTGATGCAGATACTTTTGCGTATTTTGTATTGCTGCTGGTCCACGATACTTTTTTATTTGCACCCTTGGACGCTTTAACCTTCGCTTTTAATTTTATACTCTTGCCTGCTTTTACAGACTTCTTTCCCAAAATGCTTATCTTCTTTACCGGATTTTTCATAGAAGTAATTTTATAGCTTCCCTTCACATTACTTCCATCGGCCGCTGTTGCAGTAATTATCACTTTCTTTCCGCCTGTTTTCTTTTTCAAGGACACAACGCCGTTAGAATTAACAGTTGCAACTTTTGTGTTGCTGGATTTCCATGTAACTTTTTTGTTTTCTGCATTAGACGGAGATACGATTGCTTTTAAAGTTACCTTTTTACCCTGGGCAATTTTATTCGATAACCCGGTAATGTTTATTTTTGTAACTTTAATTGTCTCTACGGCCGGAGTCTGTGGTTTCGACTGACCTGGCTTGTCTGATTGTCCTGGTTTTTCTGATTGCCCTGGTTTTTCCGGAGTGGGTTTTTGCAATGCGTCAATCGCATCCTGCAATCGCTTCAATGCTGCTTTCACTTTTGTTTCTTCTGCATGGTTTATATCATCACATATTGCCTGTGCTTCTGCTATAGCTTCCTGCAGTTCTTCATATCCGCTTACATAATCTTCTTCTTTCAAAAGCTTTGCAGTTTCTAAAATCTCCTGAAGCACAGTTCTGTTCATTTTTAGCGCTTTCTCTGCTGCATTGAGTCTTGAAAGCGCCTCATCCACCTGCTTTTGTGTAGCTTCATTATCTCTGTACACCCTTCTTGCATACTCGTATTCAGCCTGATATTTTGCCCACGTATCCGGCGTATAGTAATCTTTCCCATAATCAGCATATCTTTCTAATGCTAATTCTAACATAACGGTATTCGCCGGCTCCCCCAGCTCATCGATTGCTTTCTTAAGTTTTGCCGCGGCCGCATTATAATCCTCCTGAGTAGCCCCTGCCTTAGCCGCAGCCTCCTCTGCTTCTTGAATTGCCGTCTGTAGATTCCTAAAGGATTTATCCGTATAATTACCCTGTTTATATGCCAGTGCCTCTTTTATACGTTTTCTCAATACCGTACTGTCAGGCTTTCTCTCTGTATCTTTATCGGAAGTTCCTCCCGGCAATGCTTTTACGATAATTTCTTTTTCAAAATCAGCCTTAACATCCCTTTTGTCAACCGCTTTATAATATCTCTTTCCGTCATTTCTTACCGCAACGGTCACATTAAAAGTATCAATCTTATATGGTTCCTCATAGCATGCATCTACAGTCCACTCTCCGGCTCCTATATAACCCGGCTCTAAATATGCCACTCCTGTTTCTGCATCCGAGAACCCATTCCATGCATTTTTCTTCGTCCCTGCTTCATAAATCTGAAACTTAAACGCTCTCGTAAATGCATTACCATTCTGATCTTTCACAATCAGCTTCAATTTTGTCAGTTCATCCGCTATTTTTAAAGAACTGATAGCTTTTTTCAAGTTTGCTGCAACAGCGTCAACCATTTCTTTCGACGCTTCCGTATTATCATAAGCCGACTGTGCGGCTTTCAGTGCATCAAGATACGCATTATAAGTAGCTGCTGTATACTTATAATCTTCCCCTACCGCTTTTGCACTTTCTAATACTTCTTTTAACTGTGTCTTATCAACATACTCTTTCTCAAGAACAAGCATAATCCGATGCTGTTCAAGTCCTGTAACTCGTTTATTATTAACCGTATATGTTTTTAAATCTCTTGTTTCGTATTCAAATTTTTCTGGTATTGCTACATAACCCTGGTTTATCAACTCTTCATCCGCCAAAGTTATAATCTGGGTATAGTGGTCACTGTCCGGCCTGTGCATAATCTCCATCACACCATCCTCGTCCGTCACAAATTCTCCTATGGTGACTCTGGCCTGTCTTTCAAACTTAACTCCCGGCATATGTTTTCCATTTTTATCAACAACTGTAATTTCCATACGATCCAGTACCGGCCTGATTTCATCGTCCCCTTCATATTCATCATAAAACTTAGGCGGTTCACCATTGCTGACCAGCTCTTTATTAGAACGCGCCGCCTCTATCCTGCCTTCATCAAGATATGCCTTCTGCTCCGCGCTCAGTTCATCATAGACTTTAAGCGCTTTTTCAACATTTTCAAGATCAGAGGGCTGCATGTGATTAATACTGAACTTATTAAGCAGTTTATTTACTCCTATTGCTGCAAACAGGTTCTCTTTTTCACCTTCTAACTCCTCGTTAAAAAATGTTTTATCTTTATTAAGAAATATAAGCCCCGCTAATGGCTTTAGGTCGGTAATGCCAGGATTGCCTTTTAAATCCAGCTCTTTTAAATCTTTTTTCCCGCCAATCTTCTTTACGTCTTCATCAGTCAAGTTGTTTGACGATGCATAAAGATACTCTAGATTATTAAGCTTACTAAGATCAGGTAACGCAGAGATGTTGTTATCTGATATATTCAGATTTTCGAGTTTTTCCAAATCAGCAAGCATACTGACATCTGTAATATTATTGGTGTCAAGCGTAAGCATTTCAAGCTTTTTCATATTTCCTACAACAGAGATGTCACTTATTTCATGATTGCCGCTCAGGTTCAACTCTCTCATATTTGTCAGTTTTTCCAGTGAACTAATGTCTCTAAGACCGTCCTGCATCATTATCAGTCTGGTTAACTGCGTCAAATCAGATATGGGCGTCAGGTCATCAAGTTTTTCCGTCCCTCCACCCTCACTTTGTACTTTCTGTGTATAACTTATCTCAAGTGATGTCATTGAAGATGCATGCTGCAATCCTTCTAAGCTGTCAATCCAATAAGGCTTGCTCCAGCCTTCAAAGTCATCCGGATGTGCACATAACGAATAGGATATCTCCTTCACTGTTCCTACAATATTGCTGGTAAGCTTTATCCTGGGTTCTGTCTTAATCGCATTAAGTGATGACCGGATTGCCCAATGAAGAATCGGGTCCTGAATGACCTCATCTTTTCCCGGCTCCCACAAATCTTCCTCTATCAATCCGCCGCAATTGTTTGCGTTAGACGTGATGGCGGAAGATATACTTCCCGTTGCCGCCAGTATTGCAGTTAACGCTGCTGCTATAATCCTTTTTGCTTTTCCTGCTTTCATACTACTCCTTTCTGCTTAAAAACCACTGCACTTACCTGCGTCGCAGATAGATGCAGCGGTCTTTTATAACTAGCTATTTAATCTTAATCTTAACAGTGCTCTTCTTTCCGCTTCCGTCTGTCGCAGCGGCTGTAATTTTAACAGTTTTTCCTCTTCCAGCTTTCTTGGTCTTAATTACTCCTTTCGAGGATACTGTCGCATATTTTGTATTAGAGCTTGTCCATTTCAGCTTCTTATTTGCATTTTTGCCAGTTGTCTTTACCGTAACTTTTGCTTTTACTTTCTTCCCTGCCTTTACAGACTTAGCAGCTTTTACTTTTATACTCTTTACAGCACTCTTCATAATCTTAATCTTATAAGAAGCACTTTTTCCACTGCCGTCCGCTGCAGTTGCCGTGATTGTAACTGTCTTACCTGCGCCTGCTTTTTTCACTGTAACTTTACCGGTTCCATCTACAGATGCATACTTAGTATTGCTGCTCTTATATGTAACAGATTTATTTGTTGCATTTGCCGGAAATACTTTTGTTGTAAGCTTAATCTTCTTTCCTACAGCAATTTCTTTAGAAGCTGCACTGAGTTTGATACTGCTGACTTTAATTGTCTCCGGAAGCGCTGGTTTGTTATCATCCTGCGGCTTATCATTGCCCGGGGTCTGAGGCTTATCATCCGGATTTTGAGGCTTGTCATCCGGATTCTGCGGTTTGTCATCTGGATTCTGCGGTTTGTCATCTGGATTCTGCGGTTTATCATTATCCTGAACTTTACCCGCCTGAGTTACTTTTACGCTTGCCTGTTTTGTAATATTACCCTCTTCTCCCTTTGGTCCAACAGAAAATATGAAATCAATCTTATCTTCTGTTTCATTTTCAGAAATTTTTATCACTGCATTCTTTTTTGTAGTCTTTTCTACAACTGCCTGTCCTGCTTTATCGCCCGGTTTCTGCTCCGTCCCGCTTATTACGCTCTGCACTTCCACTCCCCAATTAGCTGCTGTTGTATCTGTACCTGTAATAGAAAGCTGTACTTCGCCGCCATTAGCCGGGATTTCGTTCGGCATAGCTATTACTTCTGTAATATTAGCTGTCAAACCAACCGGAGTTACTACCATTTCCTGCGGAGTTCCGTCATAAACCGTCTCTACTCCATCTATAATTACTTTATCAATCATGCTGTTTCTTAAACGGAGCTCGATTGGATTTGCTTCATATCCCTTTACATCTTTATCTAATCCAATGACAATCTTTACCCCTGAGTCACTTGCAACAGTATATGTGTATTCTCCATTCACAGGTTCCTCTGTACTTGTATACGGATTATTATCATCATCCGAATAATAATCCATTACTTGTAATTTCACTGCTGAATCTGTCACCAAAGCTCCACCCGGCTCATCTACTAGTTTAATGGTAATTGATTGTTTTGCAGGATCAGGTTTTTCCGCAAGATCAAACTTCAAATTTTCATTGCCTGTCCAGTTTGTTGAATCTACCCTAATAATATTCCCATTCTGAATGGTAAAATCATAAGCGTCAAACGAAGTATACACAGCCGATTCAGATATTATAAATCGATACATACCATTAGCTATATTTTTAACGTTACATTTTAATTTGCCATCTTTATCAGATGTTATTTTTGCTGCAATATATCCCTCATCCCCTGGAGTCTTTGTAGTGTCCCTTAGCTCAAATTCCACCCCTTCTACCGGCACATCTTCAAACACAGCCGTCGCTAACACTACTACATTTTCTTCCACATCTGCTGCCTTCACAGATATCCCCGTACCTGCAAAACACCCTGCTACTAATACTAACGCTAATACAAACGAAAGCATCCGTCTTTTACACATTCTCATATCTTTTACCTCCTCAGCGTTCTTGTCTGAATGTACTATAAGTCATCATTATTATACCCCCCCCCCCTACTTCTCCGTCCAATCGAAAAACATTATATACTTATTCAAATAATCTATATATAAACAAAAAAATCAGGACGGTAATTATAAAAATTAACCATCCTGATTTTTTTGCTTATATTATTTTTAAAAACTCAAATTCACATTATAGAAACATACTGCCGAACTTATGCAATTATTTAATCTTAATCTTAACAGTGCCCTTTTTGTTGCTTCCATCCGTCGACACCGCTGTAATCTTCACCGTCTTTCCTTTTCCTGCTTTCTTTGTCTTCACAACACCGCTGGCGGATACTGTCGCATACTTCGTATTTGAGCTTGTCCATTTCAGCTTCTTATTAACCTTCTTGCCGGTTGTCTTAACGGTGGCTTTCACTTTCAGCTTCTTTCCTGCTTTCACAGTTTTTGCCGATTTGAGCTTAACGCTCTTTACAGCATTCTTCATAATTGTAATCTTATAGGAAGCTTTCTTTCCGCTGCCGTCTGCTGCCGTCGCGGTAATCGTAACCGTCTTACCTGCTCCTGCTTTCTTCAGCGTAACTTTACCAGAAGCACTGACTGTCGCATATTTTTTATTGCTCGTCTTATAGGTAACAGCCTTATTTGTTGCATTTGCAGGGAATACTTCTGTCTTCATCTGGACTTTCTTCCCAGCCGCAATCTTCTTTGATGCTGCGCTGAGTTTGATGCTGCTGACTTTTATCGGCTCCTTGTTTGTCGTTGTATCCTTTATATCCGTGCCTGAGGATGTGGATGTACTTCTGTACACATAGCTGTAAGTTCTTCCTTCTTCCACCCACTCATCAAGCTCCGGCTCTTTGATAAGCTTATAGCCCGCAATCTGCTTCGGTGCGATACCGAAACTTTCCGGCATGGAGATGCAATATCCCTTATACACATCCTTGTCTGCAAGCTCTTTTCCTGATTCATCTACATATTTTACCGTAACATATTTAAAATTAGCGGAGGTACAATCTCTGAACTCATACTCGCCTGATATGCCCTCATTATTCACTTTCAAAGTAACGCATGGCTCCTCTATAAAGTTCTTTCCGTCAAGAGCCACCTGAATGCGGTATGTCTTATTCGTTCCCGCATATCTCGGAGGAAGCAATTCAATCAACTGGCTGTTGCCATCGCCAAACACTCCGTTCCTGTGAGGCCCTGCAATAGCGATAAACCTCCATGTTCCGTCACACTCAGAAATCTGGTAAACCGGCCATACAATTCCATTTTCATCAACTGCACGTACTTTTGTCAGTTCAGAATTCAGATTCGTACCGTATACTCTGAGTTCTGTCTTTAATTCTCCAATGTTATTTGACACCTGGACTTCTATGTCTTTTGTATTGTTGACCTCTGTCTTATTGTTACCGGAGATTGTCACCATACTTAATGTAACATCCTTATCTGTCTTACCCACCGGAAGGACGGAGATTGCCGTCCTCTGCCCGCGGCTGTCTGCTGCGCTTTCATATACCGGAGTATTTTTATACTTAACATTCAGCCAGTAGCTCATTGTATTTGCGGTCTTATTCTCCGGAACCGCAAAAGTAAGAACCGGCTTTCCATCTTCATTTTTCGTCTTGCTGACTGCAATATCTGACGCCTGTGTCTCTCCCGGAATATATACGGCAGCGGTCAAATCTTTTTCAAGATCAATCTCTTCAACTTTATAACCATTTAATACTGCCGTTACTGTTCCTCCTTTATGGTTAAACAAATCTTTGTCTACCGTAATACTAGATACTCTTGTAGTTGTCTGAATAAGCCACTTGATATCAGATACTACCAATGTCTCTTTATTGACAACGGTAGTCATGGCACCTTCTTTAATATACAGATAGGAAGTTGTCCCTATATCACTTAATGGCTCTGCATACTCGACAATAACTTTCTTATTATCAATTGTCACTTTGCCGTCATCTGTCAGATTATGACGGTTTTCTCCGCTTGTATCTGCGATATAGATAAGTTTTTTCAGGTCTGCCCCTTCTACTGCTGATATATCTTCTGCAAATTCTGCAACTACAGTCCGGTCATCTGCAAGCACAACCGATTCCGGCGTTAAGCTTGTCGTAGAATAAGTCTTAGCTAACTGTTTTACGGTTACTTCTTTTTGTTTCTCGATTGTCTCTCCCTTTTTAGGTCCTACCGAAAGCACAAAATCCACATCATTTTTCATTCCATTCGAGGAAATCTCAATTGCAGCGCCACTTTCTGTTATTTCCTTTACAGAAACTTGCCCGGCTTTATCACTTGCCGACTGTTGAGTTCCACTGATAAAGCTCTCTGATTTTATCCCCCAATTAGTACTTGTGAGGTTTGTTCCTTCAACTTTAAGCTGTACTGTACCTCCATTCGTCGGAATTTCAGTCGGTGTAGCTGTTACCTTTGTGATTGTAGCTGTTTTCAATACAAGTGCGTCAAGCGCTGTCTGTAATGCATCCTGAGCTTCCTTAACCTGTGCTGCTGTTGCTTGTTCATTATTATTTACAGTTTCGGCTGCCTGTAATTTTTCCTGCATTGCTGCCCATCCAGCCGCTTCATAATCCTGCTCTGTTCTTGACTTTGCGTCCGCAATTACATTTGCCAGCTCTGTTTTGTCCACTGTTTCTACAGAACCATCTGATGCTGCTACTGTAATATTTTTTGCTTTTGCTCCATTTGCCCCCTGAGAAGTATTCACTTGAACTCTATATGTAACTGCTTCATTCGCTGTATTTGCAGGAATCTCTACTGTAAACGTCGACTCTGTAGCACTGCTTACTGTTACATTTTGCCATCCTCCCCAATCATATTGGGGTCCAGGATCTTCCGAAGTCAACTTTCCCACCCGATAATAAAGACTTCCTATATTTTGTCCTTTTACAGTTACTTGAACTGTTCCGCCTTTACTTTCCAATGATTCTGGGGACAATGTTATACTGTTCAACTCTGGATAATTGTCCGTTGCCTTCACGGTTATCCCCGTCCCCGCAAAGCACCCCACAATCAACGCTAACGTCAATATCAACGACAGCGTCCGTTTTTTACACATTCTCATATATTTTACCTCCTCAATGCGTTTATCTGAATGCGTTATTATATATCATTCTCAATTATACCCCCCCCCCCTACGTATTCGTCCAATTGATATACTAGATAAATCATATTCATATATTTATATTATCTATATGCAAAACAGCACGCCCAACGTTCAATTACATCTAAAATCCGGCATGCGTTTCTGAAAAAGTGCACTGCCGAATCTCTTCACATTAATAAAATAAGGGTATTGCATGACCATCTATTTAGATAACCTTGCAATACCCTTTTGGAAATATTATTTGATTTTAATCATAATTGTTGCTTTTTTGTTACTTCCGTCTGTTGCTTTTGCCGTAATCTTTACCTTTTTTCCTTTCCCAGCCTTTTTCGTCTTTACAACGCCCTTTGCAGACACAACAGCATATTTCGTGTTAGAACTCGTCCACTTTAAGTTTTTATTTGCTTTTTTTCCAGTTGTCTTTACGATTGCTGTTACTTTTAACGATTTTCCTGCTTTTACAGACTTTTTCGCTTTCAGTTTTATACTTTTAACAGTATCCTTTTTAATCTGAATCTTATAAGAACCTCTCACTCCGCTTCCATCTGCCGCTTTTGCCGTAATTGTAACTGTTTTACCTGCACCGGCTTTTTTAACACTAACCTTTCCTTTGGAATCTACAGTTGCATATTTCTTGTTAGACGTTGACCATATAACCGCTTTATTCGTCGCATTTGACGGAGTTACTTTTGCAGTGAGCTGAAGTTTTTTACCTGCTGCGATTTTTTTAGAAATGCCGCTTATTGTAATTTTTGCGACTTTTATATCCTCTTTTACCGTCGTAGAGTCCTTGTTGTCTTCTACCTTATTGTCTCCTTTATTATCTTCTTTATTATTGTCATCATCTTTATTATTATCTTCTTCTTTTCCGTCTTCTTCATCCGGCTGCTTTTCTTTTTCAATTTCTATATTGCCTGTCCTGGCATTGGCAAGAAACATTCCGTCAGCAGACACATCTACGCCTATTTTCCACGCCACAGCTTTCAAAAAAATCTCTTCACCCAGATACTCCCTTGCATTTGGCAGAGACACTTCTATTGTTTTTTCTGTATCCGTATTTCCCTGTGCCAAGACTTCCTGCGGCTTTTCCGAACTGCTCGACAAATCCCCATCCATATCATCTCTTACGTAATATTTCTTGTAATAAAGTTTATCCGGAAGGTTCTTTCCCGTAACAGTTACAACAACATTACCTCCCTTTTCACTTATCGATTTTACTTCTGCCGCTGCTTTGACAACCGTAGAAGAAGAATCATCAACTACAGAAAGAATGATTTCTCCGTCTGTATACTCTTCATTGTTTACCTTAGAAACATATTTTATTTTCTGCCCATCTTCTGTACGACTGTCAAAAGTTATCGTCATTGGTTTGTCGCCGACACATTTATACTTACTCCCTGCAACTGGCTTCAAGTTATATTGCGCGTCATCAAGGTCGTTAATTTTTACTTTAAACCGCCCATCTTCTTCTGTATCAAATACTACTGGCTCATCACTGCTGATAATTGATTTTTCAAGCTGCAAGCTTATCGTTTCTGCTATAGGACTGCCGTCCTCCATTGCAACTTTTCCTTCTAAAAACTGGTCTTCTACGACTGGTTCTGGAGCATCTCCTCCTGTCTTTTTCACTTGAACAGGCACTGTTTCCCCATCATAATAAGAATTCGTATTATTTATATAATCAATACATGTATGTACATTAAAATCTTCATCCTCATAACCTTCTCCAAACCATACTTTCAAAGGCTGTGAAATCTCATAACCACTTTCCGCTTTAAGCTGTAATTCATAATATATGGTCTGTGCTCCATACATTTCTTCATCATTACACTTATAACTTGTCTCACCTTGCCCATTTGTCGGGCTTTCAAAATTTAAAATCGATTCACCCTCATATGAGTCCTTACGATACAACTGTAATTCCAACCCATTAACCGGTGCATTGTTTTCATCTGTAACTTTTATGTCAAATGATATATAATTTCCATCTTCATCTTCTTCCGCCGCTGCTTTAACTTCAGATACCCCTGTTCCTGAAATGCACCCAAAGATCATAGCCAGTATCATCAAACCAGCCAATAATTTTTTAATATATTTCTTCATATTCTGTCCCTCTCTTCTATCCATTACTTAATCTTAATCGTTATTGTCTTTTTCTTTCCGCTTCCATCCGTCGCTTTTGCGGTTATCTTTACTTTCTTTCCTTTTCCTGCTTTTTTTGCAGTCACTTTTCCCTTAGAATTAACCGTTGCATATCTCGTATCAGAGCTGAGCCACTGCAGCTTCTTGTTAGCACTTTTTCCTGTCGTTTTGACAGTCGCCTTTACTGCTACTTTTTTCCCTGCTTTTAATGTCCTTTTTGCCTTCAGACTGATACTCTTGACAGCATTTTTCATAATTTTAATCTTATATACGCCCTGTTTCCCGCTGCCGTCCCTTGCTGTGGCAATAATTTCAACACTCTTTCCCCCACCTGCTTTTTTAGCCGTAACTTTTCCGTTGGAATCTACAGATGCATATTTACTGTTAGTACTTTCCCATACAACAGCCTTGTTTTCTGCATTCGACGGTATTATATCAGCTTTAAGCTGTATCTTTTTTCCGGCAGCAATTGATTTAGATATGCCGCTGACAGTTATTTTTTGAACTGCCGTTTTCTGGGCTTCCGCTTTCTGAACAATCTTGTCATATACGATTACAACCGGATGTATAGACATACTGTTCATAGTAAAACTCACAGCACCCTTCGTCTCGCTGAAATCAAGCGGCCTAAGTCCGCCTTCGCCGTCGATATAATAAACACTGTTGACCTTTTTTGCCGTATCCGTCTTTTCTGTAATATTGAAATTCCCTGCTGCAAGTTTCGATATTTCCCATCTGTGCGGATTGACAGCTGAAATATTTAAAATATCATAATCTTTCCCTTCTAATCCCTTCACCAGATTTTTGTTCAGCTTTTTCTCCATTACGAGAAAGTCTTTAAAGTCAAAACCAGAAACAGTTGTATTTCCTGACAGGCTGGTTACCTTCTTATCATTTTTATGCGCATCTTTTTTATTTACCAATTCTATAGCAAGAACTTGATGACAATCTGAATGGTCATAAAAATATCTTTCACCCGGGCGCCCTTTGTCCGTACGATATTCAGACTTGTCTTTAGCTGCAAGCGGAAATGCTTCTATATCCCACTCATCACTATCTACTGTAATGATATAATTCACATCTTCTAACACCTGAACATTTAACCGTCCGGAATCCCCGGAACTTGTTTCAATTGTTTCAACATCGCTTACTAGCTTAAGCTTGACATTTCGCAGAGAGATTCCGCTCCCTTTATACTGAACAGGCAGATATAAAGGAACTCTGTCATCATCGGGCAAATCCGAGCCTGTTCTCTGAGTAACCTGAATCTTTTTGAACTCCGGATAATTGTACGGCGCATCCGCCCCTTCTTTAATGTCATATATTTTCCCATTCTTTACCCAAATGTACGCATTTTTAGATAATTTGTATTGTGTATTCCCGTCATCTCTTACTACTTTGTAATCTGCATCCTGCGAAAATATAATATAAGTATGATTGTCAACTAATGTAATATCTGGAAGCCTTCCGTTTTTTGCCTCTACAACCTGCTCTACTTTCTGCTTTGTGCTATTATAAATCTTAAATCTGATTGCATCTGTATAAGGTCTTGTTTCACCATTTGCTTTCCCATCAACAATCTCTTCAACAGTCAATCCTTTGATCTTTACAGTTGCTCCGGCATATAAATCTTTTTGCTGATAAGGCGGAATTGAATGATATATGGGTATTGTAGCCGCAGTAGTTACTAACACCTCCTCTCTATCATCCCTCTGTCCATCTGGTGATATGTTTGTATCAAATGCTGCTGCCTTTACAGTTAGATTTATTCCTGCAAAGCATCCCCACATAATTACAAATACCATAATCGATAAGAGCGTTCGTCTTTTATACATTCCCATTTACTCCTCCTTCCAGATAATTTTCCTATACTTTCGATTATACCCCCCCCCCTACGTATTCGTCCAATTGATATACCAGATAAATCATCACCATATATTTATATTTCCTATATGTAAAGAAACACGCCATATAACACAAAAAATCCATGGAAAGGCGCTTTTCTAATACCACCTTTTCATGGATTTTCTAAAATCAAATTCTTCTTTATGTTTTTTCTTTACTTCCCGTCAATCAACACTTCTTTGCCACAAAACGCAAATCCGTACCTGCATATACGTTTTCTCTCTATACCCTTTCCGACAAGCGAAGCAGCATAATTCTTCTCTTCAATCTGCTGCAAAGCAGCTTTTACCGTATCGGAAAGCTCTTTCTCGCGTCTTTTATTCTGTACTTTGAATTCCAGTATGATAGCATCATCGCTTTGCTGTTTTGGTTCCAGCATCACATCATATCTTCCGAAACCACTCTCACGGTTAGAAGTGATCGTATAACGTTCGTTGAGCTCTACTATAAGCCCCAGCACAAAGCCATGATAAAATCTTTCCTCCCCTTCCCCTAACCCGGATAAACCGAAAAAGTTTATTTTATATTTTCCCCTTTTTGTGTTGTTCTAAAGAAAAGGGGAATTTCGATTATGTTGCTTACGGATAAATACGCCGATAAAATTTACGGCATCATTACCTGTTATGACCGCATGATCATTCAGGGATATACCCTTAAATACAGCTTACCATAAAGTTTTATAGGAAGAATATCAAATTGCTCGTTTTCACAAGTTTCCGCAATTTTAGAAATTGAACTTTTAATTTCCAATTTCCCAATGCTTGACTTAATCGCAATTTCCCACATAGAAACAATACTTACATTGATTTTTTCATCATTATGGTAAATTATGTCTGATGCTTTTTTTGAAAGTTTTCCGCTATCATATAAAAAGTATAAGAGGGCATTGGTGTCCAATAGATACATTATATATACTCCTTAAAACATTCTGGTGTTTCGTCAAAATCCTCTGCCATAGAAATAAATTCATCCGCTAACGGATTTACCGTTCTGCGAAATGTAATATTATTACTTATAGAATGCTTTGTCTGCTCTTTTTTCGAAGCGTATTTCAAAAATCTTATAAAATCAATTACTTGCTCTATCATATCTTCTGGAAGGTCTTTCGCTTCTCTGACTAACGTATCATACGCCATAAAAACACATCCTTTCAACTATATCCATATTTCATATACGTTAAGAGTGATATGGAAATACTCACACAACACAAAATATACTTTCTGCTACTTCATAATTTTATACTATATCATCACCTGCAAATCTTTTCACATTTCTAGGTTTCCCGAACGTCGATAGAGAATTTTTCCGCTTCTACATGCTCTATAATCTTTTATTAATTCTTCCCTTGCTCCATCCGGCAATTTGAACCTTCGAAAATAATCAGGAAAAATTCATCTTTCAAATTCACTCCTCCTTTTGCAAATACAATAGCAACTGCCCGTCAATCAACACTTCTTTGCCACAAAACGCAAATCCATACCTGCGTATACGTTTTCTCTCTATACCCCTTCCAATAAGCGCAGCAACATAATTCTTCTCTTCAATTTGCTGCAAAGCAGCTTTTACCGTATCCGAAAGCTCTTTCTCGCGTCTTTTATTCTGTACTTTGAATTCCAGTATGATAGCATCATCGATTTGCTTTTTTGGTTCCAGTATCACATCATATCTTCCGAAACCGCTCTCACGGTTAGAAGTAATCATATATCGGTCGTTAAGCTCCACCATAAGCCCCAGAACAAAACCATGGTAAAATCTTTCAGCCCCTTCCCCGGAAGGATTTTTCCCGGTATCAAAATAGCTGAATACCGTAGATGTAATTCTATTCATATAAGCATTCATAGATTCTATATCATCTGAAAGCAGCGCCTTTATAAACCCATTATAGGCAGACGCATTTTTCCGGAACCACCCCCGCACCATATTACCAAACATATGCCTTGTCTCAAAATTCGTTATCTTTAGTTCATACTCAAGTACATGGTCTTCATACTCATTTTTTTTATACTCCCCGACTCTAACCACTTTTAAATAACCACTGGCGAGCAAAAGGCTCCAGATTGCTGTTTCATCTTCGTTTAATGTATTATACACGATCTGTTCATCAATTTCTGTAACCAAACTCTCTCCCGCAAGAAGTTTTTCAAAAGACAATTTCACATCTTTATTTCCCTCTCGGATCAGTTGCCCAATCAAACTGTTAGAACTGGTATTAGCCCAGTACGCAGCGAGTTTCCCTTTAACTAAATAATTAATGATAGACCATGGATTATATATATCTGTCCTTTCTCCAAACGTAAAACCATCATACCATCTTTTTACATCTGTTTTATCTTCCGACATACCGAATTCATCCAGTGAAGAAAACACCTCTTTCTCCGTGAATCCAAATGCATCTTCATATCGATGAGAAGTTGTTGTGATCACTTCCAAATTATTCAGGTCTGAAAATATGGACTCCTTGCTCACTCTCGTTATACCTGTCATAACGGCTCGTTCCAGATAGGGGTTCGTCTTGAACGCGGCATTAAACAGACTCCTGATAAATTCTGCCAATTCATCCCAGTACCCACTTATATAAGCCTCCTGCATCGGCGTATCATATTCATCCAGGAGAATAATCACTTTTTTTCCGTAATACCGCATTAAATAATCCGACAGTGCCCGCAATGAACCTCCCGCTATATAATTTTCCATCTCGGCTGACACACTGCGAAACATCT
Organism: Lachnospiraceae bacterium MD308; assembly: GCA_000403475.2. Lineage (GTDB taxonomy): Bacteria > Bacillota > Clostridia > Lachnospirales > Lachnospiraceae > MD308. The sequence goes on along the minus strand of KE159798.1, from coordinate 182,282 downwards.
CCTTCTCATCTTCGTTCATGCAGCCGCTTTCAAGCAAAAAATCACTTTTATTGTACAGCTCTTTGATAATTTGACAGATTTCCTTTCTGGCATCTGAAAAAGATGTTGCCTTTACTCTGGCAAAGCTTAATGCTATCACCGGATAGGTCCCCTGTATCTCCCGATATTTTTCATCCTCCCATATAGAAAGCCCTTCAAACAGTTCGCCCCGACCAGCATATTTTACTGAAAAGAACTTTTCTAACATACTCATGTTCAGTGTCTTTCCGAATCTTCGGGGACGGGCAATCAGCGTTACAACATCATCTGACTCCCACCACTCTTTGATAAAATTGGTTTTATCCACATAGAAATTATCCTTCAGCCGCAAATCTTCAAAATCCTGATGGCCGATTCCAACTGTCCTTGCCATAACCCCACGCCCTTTCAAACATCACCAATTGCTCTGTCAAAATTAATTCCAAATCTCAGCATTTCCCTGTACTACAGTAGTATAGCTATTATCCAAAACATTCGTCACCACTTTTACCATGCCATATTCCTGTTTCTCTTTATGTCTATCCTCATTTCCAGTACAATATAAGTTTTCAGCTAATTTCTTATATTGAGCCATTACTTTCTCATCAGGCAAATGGCTGCGTCCCTTCCGATAAACTGTTGAACATGCCACATCACAGTCTGTCCAGCCAAGCTCCATGATTTTAGTCGATGTACCTGACCCATGGTGCGGAATTTTAAGGATATGTATATGTTCTGCAAAAAATTCTTTGGGAATCTGCTCAATTGTCGCATCTTCGATATCGCCTGTAAGCCATATGCGAACCTGCCCTAAAGATAAAACAAAAAAGATTGACCTATCATTTCTGATAAATTTATCAAGATAATTCTGCTTTCGCATGATTTTAGAATTAGGAGTATAAGAAATTAAATTAAGAGGGAAAGCGTCAATTCCCTTTTGAAAGCACAAAGAGTCATAATATGTTAAGTCCTTTTTATCAGACACTGAATAAACATTCAATTCCGTTTCCATTGATCGGGCACATTGTTTCAGATAAGCAAACAGATTCTTCACCTCTTCACTGCAACTTATTTCTTTTGCATCCACACCCTCCGGAATCCAGATATTGGTTTCTGATGAGCTATATTGCTTAATCATTTCTTTGAGCCCTTTAGAATGATCCAAGTCGGGATGCGTCCAACAAATAAAGTTTAATTTATTAACGCCACTTTCCCTTAAAATAGAACTTACAATATCAATATCTTTACTTCTGTAACAATCGACTAATCCTGAAAAGCTTACCCCTCCATCTGCTCGGATAAAAAAGAGAATCGTCTCTCCCTCAGTTTTATATCCAATGATATATGTTTCAACAAGCAGAGACTTTTGAAAAAATACAATATTTTTATATTTATTTGAATTATTTACAATTCCATCAATATGATGTTTATACATGTTTAAATGTCACTTTTCTCCCTGTTATGTTCATAGTATTGTTTCTAAACATCTGAGTTTTCCCCATCTTTGAGCTTGAGATAAATTCTCCTGGTTTCGTTTCCGCACTGACGTGCTTTAATACATAAGGATTTTTCCCTGTAGATACAAACTTAACTTTACTCATCTTAATTCACTCCTAATATTTCCGTACATTCAAAATCATCTTCTGTCATTTTTTTTATCATTGCATCAGTCAGTGATTTTATAAACATCTCAAACTCAACTTTATTTTGTTCTCTCAAAGTTGTTTCTATGGATTTATTTTCTGATAAGAGATGTCTTATCTCTTTATCACTCTCTCTGTAGACATCAATATCTAAAGCTATCTGATAAACCGGTTCCTGAGAGCCATCCTCCTGCTGCATTGCGCCTTTCTGTATATTGCGTACATAATTAATACAGTATCCGTCTTTTACAAACAGTGTCACCATATTAGAACCTGTACATTCAAACCCTGAAAATTGATTCATTATTTCTTCAACATTAAATGCTGCCTTTGTGAAAAAAGAAGATGCCAAATTCAATTCTTTCAAAAAACAGACATTAATTTTTCTTAATCCCATCCTTAATGCACGAAAGTACGGCGAACAGTTTTTAATAAATTCGATTGACTCCGCAAGCAAAGAAATATATTTATCAAATGTCTTATATTCCTTATCCACCTCTATAGTAAGCGTGAAAAAATTTTTACTCAGTTCTATCACTTCATTACTGTCAGAAGAAAAAATATAAACCCATCCTTCATTGGTGTTACTAACCATATACTCATTATCAGATGATACATTCAAATCTATCTTTACCTGAATATCAACTTGATTTTCCGCACGCCTGTTCATATGTGTAAAACCTGCGCCATAAAATTTCTGCCGCAGATTAAATACGCATTCTTCAACATCTTTTTCGAGCAGCCCCTCATAATCCAATCTGAAAACAATCTGATTCAAAAAATGATGTTTAATCTGGTTTCTCAACAATTCCATAGAATCTATCCTCCAAAATCAGAGTGACTACATTATAACATACTATAATTTTTTCAGCTACATAAATGTTCTTTTCCCTTCATTTTTCTGCTAAATTTTGTCGTTTCATTATCTCCCTGTACTCTTCATACTCCCCCTTATTATAAAAATACTCCTTCCCGCGCCCCGCTATCCCAAGCTCCCGAAACCACTTTCTTTTCAGCATCCGATACAGCTCTTTCTTTTTTTCTCCCTGTATCGTCTTATAATTCCACAGAGAAAAATGCAGTGCATAATTGATAAAGTCCTGCTCCAGTTCATAGTACAGCCCGTATCTCACCAGATTTTCCCTGAGTGCTGTCAGCGCATGGTAAAAACACTGCCAGGACTTTTCCCTCGTATGAGAAAGCGACTCCGGGTTATCCCGGCGCTGATGCGCCAGCACCGCCTCTTCTACCTCTATCCTCTCCGCCAGCACAAGCGCTGAAAAGACAAAAAGCAAGTCATTTGAAGTCCTCTGCTCCTGAAATTTGAACCCATGTTTCAGGACGAACTCCCTCTCAAACAGCTTATCCCACGTCCAGCCCACGAACACCTTAAACACATTTTCCGTGAACGTCCGATAATTCATAGGACGGTAAGGCGGCAGCGCATGTTTCCGGATCGTCCAGTCTACCTGATGAAATTCTTCTAAGTCACTCCTGTACTGGTCGGAGCCAAACACGAGGATCTGCGCTTTCTGCTCCTTCGCTTTCCGGTAAGCTCTCTCAAGCATATCCGGCTCGAAGAAATCATCCGCATCCAAAAAAGACAGGTATTCCCCTTTCGCCTCTGAAAGCCCCCTGTTCCTAGCCGCGCCTGCACCTGCGTTTCTCTGGCTTATAAGGCGCACTCTGTTATCCCTCCGCGCATATTCATCCAGTATCTCCGGCGACCTGTCCGAAGAACCGTCATCCACACAGATAATCTCCGTCTCTTTTAGTGTCTGCCCCACAATGCTGTCCATGCACCGGACAAGATACTTTTCCCCATTATAGATCGGCACGATCACCGATACTTTCAAATCTTTGTTACCCATTCATCCCTCCGCCGCATCCTGAAACCTCTCCCGGCATTTCAGAACCTTCTTACAGCTTTCCCCGAATCAGTTTTTTAAATTTTCCAGGCAGATACAAAAGCAGCCTCCCCAGCCGAAATGACTTTGAACTGCGTACTTTCGCAATCTCGTCTTTCAGTTTCTGGTTCTTAAGCTCCAGCTCATTGATCCGCTCAAACAACCGCTCGTCTGCACTTTTTGCATAGACCCGGCAGACGTAATACCGCTCCGGGTCTTCTGCCATGCCCTGAATATGGCTCCAGGCCAAGTCGGAAAACACTTCTCTTTTAACCTCTCCCAGCGCTATGCCCCGCCTCAGTTCTTCACTGAACCTGACGACATACTCTCTCTGGTATTCCTCCCCGATTCTCCAAAGCGTTCCCATGTAGTTGTGGTATTTTTTGAACCAGTACATATATTTAAACCGTTCCCATATATCCGGGTTCTTCGTTAAAATGCCCCGGATATAGTCATATTCTATATTAATGCAGTAAACCTTTTCCCGGCTGTTGACGGAAGACGCCGGATTATCCCGGCGGTTTCTATAATAGGGCCTGTCTATTATCATTGCCCGCTCTCCATAGATAAATGTCTGAATCCAGAATCCGTTGTCCTGAAATGACGCCCCCGGCGTCTCATGATGCCGGATATTATGCTCCTCCAAAAATTCCCGGCGGTAGATGCCGCTCCATGTATTCATAACAAAGCGAAGGGCCTCCGGACATCTGGCAGGAGTGAACACTTTGTTATAGTCCTCCGGTTTCTGCGACAGATGATTATAGACAAATTCCCGCTCCCCGTCTGCGCCTGTGGTAAACCGGTAAAAATCTGCCTTTACAAAATCCAGCTCATATTCTTTTGCCGTCCGGTATAAATCCTGATACATGTCAGGCACGATGTAATCATCCGGCTCAACAATTCCTATATATTCCCCCGACGCATGCATGATTCCCCGATTCATGGCATATCCATATCCCCGGTTTTCCTGACTGATGAGCGTGACTCTTTTATCCCGTTTTTCATATTCCTTTAATATCTTAAAAGAACCATCTGTAGAGCCGTCATTCACACAGATGATTTCTATATCTCTAAGCGTCTGTGTGACGACGCTCTCCATACATTCTGCAAGATATCTTTCTACATTATATACTGGTATAATAATCGATACTTTCGCCATATAGCTCTCCCGTTTTCATGTACTGCTACCAACTCTTCCGTACCTTTCTGATGATTTTCCGAAATACCCTTACCGGAAACCCGATTACCCGCGCCAGGCGGTAAGTCTCTGACCCTCGAATCGCCTCAAGCTCCTGCTCTAAGCGTTTGATCTTTAAGCCGCGGTCATACTTTTCTTTATAGGTGATTTGAAGCTTTCGGTTTATCTCTGATTTTTCTGCATATGTCCTTTGAAGTATCTGGTTTATCTCAGACTTTTCCCTGTAGGCGCGCTTCATATTTGCATATGCGGCTGCTCCCTCTTCAATGAAAAGCCGGAACAATGTCTGCTCCGTCCCTTCAAGTCCAAGATATGCATATCGTTCTTCCTCCGGAAGTTCATTATACCGGCTTTTTGCATTGTCAAGCACTCCTCTTAAAGAATCATAAAGCACGCCTGTCAGCTCTTCCGGAAAATCCTGCTGCGAGATAAATGACAGCATATTTAAAAAACTCCTGAAGTACCCATAGCTATGAGCAAAGCTTGTCCTTGCCGTCATAATGGAACCTTCCCGGATTCTCCTTCTCAGATAGACGCCTTCTGTATATCCGGTTCGCTCTGCCGTAAGCATCGCAATAAAGGTAAAATCATTATCCTCATGATAAATTCCCGGCTGAAAATAATGTCCATGTTTCTTAAGAAACTCCCGGCGAAAAAACTGCATTCCAGTATTGGCCCGGTATTCTCCGGTGCGGCGCATCCGAATAAGCATCTCCTGCCCCGGGCACTGCTTTGGATAGCCGCCCTTCCTCATATAGTAGTCTTTGAATTCAGGATGACTGCTTTCTAACACCTGATTTTCATAGAAAGCTTCTCCATTAAAATACAGAATATCCAGCTTCATTTTCATACTTTCCCGATATAACTGCTCCAATCCTTCCGAGGCAAGCATATCGTCACTGTCTATGAAATAGATATATTCACCCGCAGCAAGGGAAAGCCCCCGGTTCCTGACTGCCGACAGGCCGGCATTTTCCTGATGGTATACCCGCACCCTTTGATCTTTCTTTGCATAGTCTTGTAACAGCCCGAGAGATTGATCGGAGGAACCGTCGTCGATACAGAGTACCTCCAGCTCTTTTAACGTCTGCGAAAGAATACTGTCAATGCATTCCGCAAGGTACCGCTGCATATTGTAAACGGCAACAATCACAGAAACTTTTATGTGACTCGAAACGCTGCTCTTCCCAATACCATCCGTATTTTCCTTCCCTGCTTTACGCCTTTCACCCTCATCTTTTACCTGCACCGCAAAAGGAAGGCCCGCAATCCGATAGTAATATTCCGGCATGTCATAATATTCCGCCGGATGATTTAAAAGCCCCATATCTGTGAATTTCTCACTGCATAAAGCACGCATGATACTCCAGCGTGCTTTTTCACTGTAAACTGTATTCAGATTATATACACATCCCGAAAGCACCATATCGCAGAATCCTTTTTCCACCTCTGCATAAAGTCCCCTGCGGTTCAGTTCATCATAAGCGGCTCTGTACGCCTCTAAAAAACACAGCGGCGCTTCATCCTTTCTGTTTTGAAGACTTCCTTCTCGAAATACACGGTAGTACACGAGATCCTCTTGTATTACCGCAATCCGCTCCGCTGCTGCAAGCGCAGTCAGTACAAACCGTACATCATTACTATTCGGAAGCTCCTGAAAAAGTATGTTTTGCTCTATAATAAAACTTTTACGAAATGCCTTTGTCCACGGCGGGGGCGTTGTAAGTCCGAACAGCTTCCCGTCCATATCCTTCCTTGAAAAAACCTCTTGTTCAGGAATCAGTTTTCTCCACAGATATCTGGGGGCGTCTACCGTTTCCCCGGTTCTGTCGTCATATCTCTTCGCCCCGAACAGCAGTGCATCCGCCTGTGCCTTTTTTCCTTTCGCTGCAATCTTTTCAAGCAGTGTCATATCAAAGAAATCATCCGAATCAAGGAATATCACATATTCTCCCGAAGCTTCAAAAAGTCCTGCATTCCTCGCCCCTCCGGCTCCGGTATGATTCCGGCTCAATACCTTTATCCTTTTATCCTTCTTTGAAAACCTGCCAAGAATCTCTGCCGAACTGTCGGTCGAACCATCATCGATACAGATAATCTCTATATTCTCTAATGTCTGTCCTGTCAGCGAAGATAATGACTGTTCCAGATAATTTCCGCTATTATACACCGGCATAATAACAGAGATATCTATATTTTTACTGTTTTCCAATCTCATGCTCTCCTTTGTACCTTCCGCTCCTGTCATTCTGTCCGGCTGTTCTTCACCGCTTTTATAAGCTTCCTGAAACACCGTACCGGAAACCCAATCAACCGCGCAAGCCTGTAGCTTCTGGATCTTTTCAATGATGCAAGCTCTTTTTCAAGACTTTTTATCCTCAGTCCCCTGTCATACTTTTCTCCATAAGTAATCTGGAGCTTCCGGTTAATCTCGGACTTTTCTTTGTATGTTTGCTGAAGCTTCGCGTTGATCTCGGATTTTTCTTTATATGTCTGCGAAAGTTTATCGTCAAGCTTTTGCAGCTTCCGTTTCATATCGGCATCTTCCTTCTCCTGTGTCCTGACAGGTGCAGGCTCTTCCTGCTTCACACACAGCCAAAAGTAAAATCTTTCCGCTCCCTGAAATCTGTCAAATGCATTTCTCTCCTGATAAGTCAGCCTTTGGTATCTCTCTTTCAGGCTGCAGCGCACTCCTTTTAGAATATCACAAATCATTTCCTGCGTGTCCGCATCATAGTCTCCTTGCTGCGCAAAAGAAACCATGTTCATCAGAACACGGAAATACCCGTACGTATGCGCAATCCCGCACGTCCCGGACATAATCGAACCTTCATGTACTCTGCGCCTGTAGTAATCTGCCGGAAGATATCCTGCACGCCCTGCCTTAAGCATGGCCCGGAACGAAAAATCATTATCTTCATGCAAGATTCCCGGGTAAAACAAAAGACCGGCACCCTCAAGAAATTCTCTCCGGTAGAACTGCATTACAACACTTGCTCTGTATTCCCCGTTCCTCCTCATCTCTGTCAACATCTGCGTCCCTGTGCAGCACTCCGGATATGACGCTTTCCGCAGATAATAGTCCTGAAATTCAGAGTGTCTCCTCATATCTTCCGAAGTTTCATATATTGTCTTCCCATTAAAGCACAGGAGGTCAAGCTTCTTCTCATTGCTTTTCAGATACAAAGTCTCAAGTGCTTTTTCCTCTAACACATCGTCACTGTCAATAAAATAGACATATTCTCCCAAAGCTTTCTTACATCCTCGGTTCCGCACCGTTGAAAGACCGCAGTTCTCCTGCGTGAATACGGATATCCTGCCGTCTGTCTTTGCATAGCTTTTTAATATTTCTAATGATTCGTCCTCTGAGCCGTCATCGATACAGATGATTTCTATCTCCCGCAAAGTCTGCCCTGTGATGCTGTCCATACAATCCGCCAAATATGCAGAGGCATTATATACAGCAACAATAACAGATACTTTAATATCCGTCAACTTGTCTCTACGGCAAAGGATTTGTTCCGGTTTTCCTTTAACTTCCGGGGACATAAGACCATCGATGAGCCTGATGCACTCTCTGCCGTATTCTTTTATCTCCTTACTGTATGCAGCGAGCTGTCCTGCGCGGGCATGAAAAGAATACTGTTCACGAATCAGCGGCCATAATGCCCGTACTTTCTCCCTGACAATATCATAGTTTTCAACAACTGCCCCGGTCTGTCTGACAAACTCCTCTTCATCGCGATAACATAAAACCGCATCTCCAAACATATCAAAAAGCACTTCCGAATAATCCGAGATCACAGGCAGCCCGCATGCAAATGCCTCTATGATTCTTGTATTGATAAAACCACTTTCGATCATATCTTCATAATGATCGTCCACCGTAACTTTAGCATGTCTGTATAATTCAGGCAGCTCATCATTCGGGATATTATCAGCCACCACATATTTTTCACTGTCAGGAATAAAATTCTTCCAGTTTGCCCCCCATATTTTTAAGGGAATTCCATGGGCAATCGACCAGGAAACACTTTTTCGCCTGACATATCTTGAATTCCCGACAAATATCCAATCATATTCCTTACTGGCGCAAGCAGATTCATCCGGATAAAATATTTCTGTATCGGCACACATAGGAAGATATTTTATCGGCACAGTTACTTTTTGCGCAACTTTTTCTGCATGTTTCGGCGAGCCAATGCACAGGAGGTCATAGGACTGATATTCCTCATCTGTAATTGTGGCCGGATGACTTAAGTTCCACATAATATACAGACATTCTTTATTACTCCTGTCCGGAAAATACGCCTTATGTCCCCGCAGTACAATAACGACATCCGCCTCCCCGCCGTCATACCATTCATCGTAAGATTCGATAACGACATAATATCCCAATCTCTCCAGATATTTTTTGAGGGAATTAGAAAAAACATACTCCGACCACCATTTTTTAACCGGTGCATCAGGAAATCCTGCTTTTATCACCCATATTTCTTTTCCGTCTGCAAGTTTTCTTCTGTCGTCCATACATTTCCCCGCCTGTGCATTTTTTCAATTTCAATTACTGTACCCAGTAGTCTCCTGTACCTGCATCCGCAGTATTCGACCATCTGTAGACTGATTCCGCATAATTATAGCTGTTCTCATATCCAAGCATCCGCAGCACAAGCTGCATGTATCCGGAGCGGATTCCGCCGGTACAGCATGTGGCAATCTTATCTGTCTTTTTAATTCCTGCCGCCTCAAACAACCGCACCAGTTCACTGTTGCTCTTAAGCGTTCCGTCAGGCCGGAACATATCTGTAAAGCGAACCTGCAGAGCATCTTTCATATGCCCTCCGGTTGTTCCCTCTTCAACTTTAATCCCTTTAAACTCATCATCTGTACGCACGTCAACAATCTTATATGAAGCGTAATCCTCCAGAAGTTCCTCCGTCGTCACTTCATTTGCCGTATTCACATTCGTTACATTCACAGTTTTGCCCGCTGGTTTTGACGGCCCTTTCCGCGATTACTTAAAGCAGAGTCGGATATATCCTGCCATGACATCGTAATCGCACCCTGCGCCGTATCTGCCGTAACCTTGATATTTCTGGCGTCTACAAGTATCAGCGCCTCTTTCCTGTCAATCTTCGCCTTCAGTTCAGCGGCACTAATCACCAGTCCTCCTTTGAACTCCTCCCCATATACGGGCTGTTTTTTTGAAACCGTAACCTTACAGGTCTTTGATAAATACTTCCCCTTACTGTTTTTCTCTTTTGCCTTCGCTGTGACAACTGCTGTTCCGGGAGCCTTGGCCGTTACTTTTCCGCTTTTATCTACAGAGGCCACCGACGGATTGCTGGAGCTATAAGCGATGGGGCAATATACTCCCGCGGGCTTCACTGCCGCCTTCGTCTCTGCTTTGTCTCCCACAGTCAGCGAAAGACTTGATGGGTTCAGATTCAAACTGGTGGGTTTCATATTTTTGACTGTTATCTTAACTGTCTTTTTCACTTTTTTGTTTTTCCTGGATGTAACGGTAATCGTCGCTTTTCCCGCTTTCTTACCTGTAACAATCCCTTTGGACGATACTGTGGCCACCTTTTTATTACTGGACTTGTATTTTACCGCCTTGCTGGCGTTGGACGGCTTTACTGATTTTACAGTAATCGCCGCTTTTCCTTTTATATCAATCTTTTTTGTCGTTACCTTCAACGTAATCTTTTTTGGTGCCTTCGCTGCTGCTTCTGCTGTAAGGCTGCCGCCTGCCGCCGTCAATGTCAAGACTGCTGCAAACAGTGCGACAGCAAATTTCTTTATCATTTTCTTCATAATTTTTCCCCTTCACAATGATGCTGTCAACAACTTAAGGAGAGCAAAATAATGCTCCCCTTAAGTTCACATTCCTGCAATTTATTTTACAGGAACCACTTTATTCTGCTCCTTATCATAATGAACCGTATTTCCGTCTTTGTCAATATACGGATGTCCTTCATTGCTCCAGCCGATCCATCCATCGCTGTAGAGAGACACGTCCTCATATCCAAGAACCATAGCATCCCATACTTCCTCCGCCGCTCTCCAGCCGCTGCCGCAGAAGAAAGACATGTGTTTTGCCGTATCGATTCCCTGATCTTTCCACATTGCCTCTAAGATTTCTTTACTTCTCATAGACTTGTCAGGATTCCTGTAATTGTACATGGAACTGGAATATCCGACTCCAGACTCCGAAAGAATCGTACCGTCAATCCTTCCTGCCAGGTCATGGTAGCCATATCCTGTATCCTTGCCTTCCCATTCTTCAATGGTACGTGTGTCGATCAGCTGGAAATTGGAGTCATTCTTAAGCTTGTCCGCCGCCTCATCAATCGTGTCAATCATATCAGGATTCTGCGGCTTGTCCGCGCCAAAGCTTACCTTTTCCGGCTTATTGATGCCAGTCTCCATCTCATATCCCTTTGCGTTCCAGCCCACTAAGCCCTCGCTCATCACATGGACATTCTCACAGCCTAAATATTTCAGGATAACAGCCATACGTGTTGTTGCAAGCGGCTCGTAGCCAACGATTACAACGCAGCTGTCCTTCGTAACGCCCTTAGCCTCAGCCAGCGCAATCAGCTCCTTATCAGGAATCAGCCGCCACTCGCTTCTGAAGTCCTCATCCTTCTCCTCCACATAAACCTTCGGAGTCTCATACTCGTCAGTATTAACATGAACGCTTCCCGGAACATGTCCGCCTTCATAGCCGGAGCCGGTCTCTTCGTTGTTCGTCTCGTCTCCCCATGATACGTCAAGCAGCGCAACTTTCGCATCCTTAACGATATCTGCTGCCTGAGCCTCAAGCTCTGTGCCCTTTACCACATGGTCGGAAATATTTTTTACGATATCCGCCGGCATATACAGGTTATAATTTTCATAGATTACAAGATTTTCTGAGCCGGAATTAATCAGCTCTGACGCATTAAATGTAGAAACGTTCTTGTAGCCAAGCCCTTCCAGATATCCCTTAACCGCTGCCGCGTCCTTCCCGTTCGTATCATAGACGATATAGGATTTCTCAGCCGTCATCTTGTTGGCATCCAGCTCTTTCTGAATTGATTCTTCTCTTGTCTTATTTTCCTTTTCGTTTGATTCATATTCACAGTCAATCCACTGAGCGGAAATGTTGACCGCATTCTCAAAATGCCCGCCTTTCTCTGCTCCGTCAAGCGCCCATCCCTGATAAGCGTCCGCAACTCTCGCATCCACAAGAACCGTATTCTCATCGGTGTCCTTGATATACGCCAGCACATCCTCCTCAGATGCCTCTCCTGACGCTGTTTCTTCTTTTGTCGGCTCTTCTGTCTTTGTCTCCTCCTCCGGCGCTTTCTGCTCGCTCTTTCCGCAGCCGCCAAGCGTTAAGACAGCCGCAAGCATAAGTATGATTACTGCATTTCTTTTCATACTCTTTCCTCCTTGGATTTAATATTAGTATATTATCACCATTATATTTATAATATATATCTCCGTCTAATTGATTTTTTTCATAATAATATATTCTTATAGATTATTTCTATAAATATCAGGCAGTTATCGCCATGTCTTCTACTTTTCCACATCGCCCACAACCGCCCATCTCCAGAAAGACTGGTCATAGTTCCAGGTATTCTCATAGCCTGCCATCTCTAGCACAAGCTGCATATATGCCGAACGGATTCCCCCCGTACAGTAAGCCACGATCTTATCCTCTTTCGAGATTCCCGCATCCGTCATCATCTGCTCAATATCCGCCTGGGACCTCAATGTGCCGCCCTCCCGGAACAGATCCGTATAAGGCATAAAAATGGCTCCCGGAAGGTGGCCTCCCTTCGCCTCATTGTACTTAACCGCGCCTTCGTACTCTTCCTCCGTCCGCACATCCAGAATCTTGTAGTCGTCATAATGCGCCTGAAGTTCCTCCGTTCCCATCACGTGGGTATTATCTATAGCGTCAATCGATACCTCCGAAGGCTCCGGCTCAGACGCCCCCTTCTGGGTCGGCGCTCCCGCAGCTTTCGCAGCGCTGTACCCGCCGTCCACCATCTTCACATTGTCGTACCCGGCCGCTGAAAGCTCCCACAAAACTCTCGCGTCGTCACCCCATCCGCCAAGGGTCTCCCCAAGCAGGATGATCTCCTTATCCTTGCTCATGCCAAGCCCGCCAAGCTTTTCGGAAAGCTCCGAAGGCTCCGGGATCTTCCCCCAGCCTTCGTCTCCCTCCTTGCCGTAGCTCTCCCCGCAAGTTCCGATTTCCTGCCAGGTGGTAGCGATTGCCCCCTCAAGAGTCTCTTTTTTCGCCTTGTCCGCGCCCCGGCAGTCCACCAGAAGGACATTCTCGTCTCCCGCATGCTCCTTCACATAGTCCGCCGTCACAAGATAAGCTCCCTCAAATGCCGCGTCGGATACCAGCTCATCTTCCGGCACTCCTTTGCTCTTACATCCCGCAAGGCACCCTGCCAGAAGGCAGGCCGCCATAAGTAACACCCCTGTTCTTTTCACTCTCATCTTCATCTGTCTTCTCTTCCTTCATTCAGCACTTCTTCTGTCATCTGTATTACTTTGTCCACAAGCCCCGGGCAATATTCAAGAAGTTTTCCGCTCTCAAGGGCGCCCTTAAGGCCTTCCGGCGTAGATACGTCATAGCCGATGAGGCATTTACATTCTAACGACTCAAATTCCTTTAAAAACTTCTCCTTAAGCTGTGCCGTCTTTGCCATCATGACCTCTTTTTGCTCCATCAGCCCATCTAAACTGCTGTGCCCGTATTTTAAGCCGACCGCCATAAGCGCACCTGTGTATGCCCCGCACACCGAGCCAAGCTGCATCCCGCCTCCAAAACACGCCGACACGCGGTTGGCCTCATCCTCGCTGATGCCAAGTTCCCCGGCAAAATGCCTCAGGACTACCTGGGAGCAGTCATACCCTTCCATAAACTGTTCTGCAATCTGTTTTGTATCCATATCCCTCTCCTTATATCCTCTGTCCAAAATACTATGTTCTTAAGCCGTACATCCGCCGCAGCTTGACCCCTGCCCCGCCGTACATGCGTAGCAGTGCTTGTCAAGGCGTATCCTTCTCTTCTCATACGGCTTTCCTACCAGGTCTTTCATATGATCCACTCCCTCGATCGGCAGATCCACCGCCTGGTTGAAGTCGCAGTCATACACCCTTCCGTCCCATCCCACAGATAACTGGCTCCTGCACATCATGCCGGCCACCGCACCCGGGTTAAACGCATCATAAAGCTTTGTGAGATACCCTTCCATATTGCCCGTCCGGGTAAGAAATGCCCCAAATCTTCCAATTGGATTATTTGTAATCGTAAAGAGATGGTTGAACACAATCCCATACTCACTTCCCAGATGTTCCTTATATTCCTTTTCCATCGCCGACTGCTCCGGCGGGAAAAATGCGCCCCCCGGATTGAACACCATATTCAGCGTAAGCTCCGGGTCTTTGCCATAGCCAAGGGCATTGAGCCTTTTCAGCACCTGGATAGATTTCTCAAAGGTACCTTCCCCCCGCTGCTTATTGGAATTCTTCGCCTTGTAGTGGGGCAGGGAGCAGATGACCGTCACCTTGTTCGCTGCATAAAATTCCGGGAGATCCTCATACCCTTCCTCTAACATGACAGTGAGATTGCTCCGCACCATCACGTCGGGGCACACCTTCACCGCCTCTTCTACAAACCAGCGGAAATGCGGATTCATCTCCGGCGCGCCGCCTGTGATGTCAATGGTCTGAAACCCCCACTCTTTATAAAGCTTAAGGCAGTCCTCCAGAACATCCCGTTCCATCACCTCTGTGCGGTTCGGCCCCGCCTCCACATGGCAGTGCTTGCAGGCAAGATTGCACAGCCTCCCCACATTAATCTGCAGCACCGACATCTTATCCGTCATCAGCAGTTCCTTATCCTCAACAGAATCCTGGAAATCAGGAATCTGCGCCAATTTTTTAAATTCTTCTCTCGCGTCCATAATTAAAGCTCCAGTTTCTTCACAATATTTTTCATCTGCACTCCGTGAACCAGCGCCGCGCCGCCCTTAATCGCCGCCGCCACATGAACGGCCTCCGTCATCTGCTCCTCGTCAACGCCCTTTGACAGGCAGTCCTGCGTATAAGAGTCGATGCAGTACGGGCACTGGACCGCAGTTGCCACCGCCAGCGCGATCAGAGACTTCTCCCTTGCAGTCAGCGCTCCCTCCGCAAATACCGAGCCGTAATACTGCATGAAATTCTCCCAAAGTTTCGGAGCCTCCTCGCCCATTGTGCCAAATTTTGCCAGATCCTCCGGATTGTAATAAGTATTCATTTACTTGTCCTCCTTTTTTCGTTTTTCATTATACAGCTGCTTGAATAAAACTATCAAAGCTGATATGGCAAACAGAAGAAGTAATCCTGTCACAAACAGTTTCGCCCCTCCCGTCAGCATGCTGCCAACATAAGAATAGATAATCGTCGCCGGGAGCTGCCCGATGCCCGTAGCAATAAAGAAACTCCCAAAAGACATAGAAGTAAGCCCCGCAGCATAGCTCACGATATCAAAAGACATAAACGGCAAAAGCCTGGCGATCAGAATACTCATCCTCCCATGCCTCTCAAAAAACACATCAATCTGCTTAAGTCCCGCCCGGCTCGTAAGCTTTTCCGCAACGTCCCGCCCCAGGAGCCTTGCGATGTAAAAGCACACCGCCGCCCCCGCCATGGCGCTTGACCAGGAAAGAATAGCCCCTTTCCACCAGCCAAACAGATTCGCATTGGCAAAGGTCAAAAGAAATGCCGGCAAAGGCGCTGCGATCGACTGTAAGATCATCAGCAAAAATGAGACTGCCGCCGCATACGCCCCGTAAGACTCCACAAAATCCCTCACCACCGTAAAATCACCGCTGGCAAAAGCCGCCAGCACCGTATGCATCGTCCGGTTCACCGACGGAACAAAGCAGTATATCAAAAACGCCGCCAACGCAGCAATCACCACCGCCGCCCTCCCTATCCGAATCCTTTTTTTCTTGTCCATAATTTCTACCTCTCGTCTGTATTTTTCATGCAAAAAACTCATCCTCTAAAAATAATCCCGTGACAGCATCTTAAGGAAATCATGGGAAAGGTACGCCTCAAGCTTTTTGTATGTAGACTCGTTGAAAATAAGCTTATCCGGCTGCTGGTACTGAACCCATGCCATGGCGCACCACGTCACCCCTCTCAGACAGGTAACCGGGATAAACGTACAGACCCTCTCCTTAAGCCCCTCCACCGGGAACCTCCCGTCTGCGGCCTCCATATATTTCTCCAGGAAATCCTCCGTCTCCTGGGGCGTAAGTATCACATCCGTCTTCCAGAACGTAGTTGTAGGAGCAAGAAAATGCCCCAGATCCTGCGCCGGCTCCCCGTACAGCGGCTTTTCCCAGTCAATCAGGTAATTCTCCCTGCCCTCCCCGTTGATAAGGAAATTCGTAGAATTAAGCTCCGTATTAATACAGCACCGGTAACCTTTCCGGTTCTCTGTCTGCCGGGATCTCTCCCATCCCCTGTCCAAAAGCTCCCGAAGGGCTCTTTTCGTCTCCCTGTCTCCCAGGGAAGAGTCGATGTAGACCTTCACCATCTCCTCGCACTCGTTAAGGATCGCCCTCAGAGGGTCCGCTGGAGACAAAAGCCCGTCGCCCGCCGACACCGGAACACTGTGGATATCCGCAAGACACTGCGCCGCAATCCCCATATCCTTCCGATAATCAAGACTTTTCCCCGGAAGATATTCCATCACCAGCACCCCATGCCCTAACTCTTTCAAGCTCCCGTCCACATAAAACACCTTCGGCGTCCTTCCTGAATCCTTTAAAAGCTCCAACGCATGATATTCATATTCAATCTGATTTTCAAGATGCATCTGGCTCCCGCAGTTCACCCGCAAAAGAAACTCCCTGCCGCTGACCGGATGGGTGAAAATATAATTCATATTATACTCCCCCTGCGCCAACAGCCGGTACTCCTCGCAAACCACCCCCGGCAGCCCCATCGCCTCCCGATAAAAAGGATTCCTTACATATTCCTTTAACCCTGCAATCCTATCCACATCAATACCTCTCTCACCGCACATCTTTATACAGCCTTGCAATCTCCTCTATATCCGCCCCATCCCGATACTTCTTCCTGAGCCGGTTCATCTTCCACATCTCTTTCAGTTTCGGTATCGTTCCCGCCGGGAACCTCCTGTCAGACGTATAGATCCTCTTCTTCGCTATCCCAATCTTTTCCCCCCGCTCCTTAAGCCCGAGGGAGAACTCATAATCCTCCATAACGGGCAGCTCCGGGAACATCCCCATCTCAAAAAACAATCTCCGGTCGATAAAGATTCCCTGGTCGCCGAACACCACGTTCCTGTCCTTAATCCTATGATTGGAGATGACGCGGCATGTATACATAAAGAAATTCCTCGAATGAAACGCAATCCCAAAGCATCCCACCCGGTAATCTTTCATCACATAGCGAATCTGCTCAAGGGGTCTCTCCGGCAGCTCACTGTCGCAGTGGAGGAAAAACAGGATATCCCCCGAGCTCTCCTTCGCCCCCAGGTTCATCTGTGCCGCCCTTCCCTTTTTCGAACAGAGAAGTCTGAAATCAGGGCTTATCTCCTCCGGAGTTCCGTCCGTACTCCCCCCGTCCACAAAGATAATCTCGCACCGCTCCTTTATCTTTTCCAGGTCTTCAAGAAGTCTCCCGACCGTCTTCTTTTCATTGTAGACAGGCACAATCACGGAAATCTTTCCTGTCCTCATTAAGTATTTTCCCGTCTCCGTTTTCTGCAGAGATTTGCAAGATCTCATCCTGTCCCGAAAGCTTTCGATATCCTCTCTCGTGTCTATATCGTAACGCTCTTTTCCAAGCCCGGCAGACAGACCTTTTGACTTTAGCCCACACACCGTATGATAAAGGACTCTCCCGTGTCCGTAAGTCTGCTTTTCAAAAACTTCTTTCCGGGCAGCCTTCATTCCCACAAGATAATATCCGCCGTCCGCGGTAGGGCCAAGCACCACATCCTTCTGCTCAAGAACCTCATAGGCCAGCCTGATATCCCCCCACTGCACCTCCGGCACATCCGTTCCCATCAGCAGGCAGGACTCATAACCTCTTTCCAGCACCTTCTCTATGGCACGATACATCCGCTGCCCCAGGGTCTCTCCCTCCTGTGGGAAATATCCGGCACACTCCCCGAATATTTTTACGAGCCTGCCAGAACCGCCCTGATATCCCGCCGTCCTTCCAAAAAATGATTCCTCCCCGGCATCATCTGCGGGTTCACTGTAACACACATACAAGTCTGCCTCGGCTTGCCCTTCTTTGCACGTCGCTGCAATATCCTTTAAAAAGCAGCAATGCAGCTTTGCACACTGCTCAGGCGTAAAATAAGGCATCAGCCTTGTCTTCGTCTTCCCCGGAACCGGCACTCGGGTAAATATGATCAACGCTTTTTTTCTCATGCATCCCTTTCCGGCATCTTGGCGCAGATACCTTCCCCCTATCTGACTGCATTATTTCCAAAATCACAGATTTTTTGTCCTCATGCGGTTAATGAGTGACTTGACCGTATCCGGCCTTTCCCCTGTTCCAAGAATCTCCGGCAGCACATGGCGCATCTTTTTGCACCCGTTTCTCGTAAGGTTGCCCGCGCAGGAGCCACAGTAAGTATAGACCGTATCCGGGCACTTCTTCACCTTCTTTGCAAATCCTTTCGCAAGCTCCGGCTCCATCACCCCGCCGTTGCCGCCGAGCCCGCAGCACTGGATGTCCCCAATGACACTGCATTCTCTCTCCAGGAAAAACTCAATATCCTTAAGCCATCTGCCCTTCTCCCTGTCCGGACAGGGGCAAAACATACGGCATCCCCCGGGTATCTTGCCGCCAATCCCCAGTTCCCTTAATTTTTCATATATGTTCACGACCCTCATGGAAACGCGCCCGCGCATATAATCCTCACAGTTGGGGCAGACCGTGATAATCTCTGTCACCCCGGCCCCGGAAAGCCGCCCCTCTATCTCCTGCAATATCTTTTCTTCCTGCCCGGCCATACCGATATCGGCAATAGGTTTCCCACAGCAGTCATACACCGTTCCGATTCCCGCCCGCTCCAGCAATATCTTCGCAAGCCTCTTTGTCGTCTTCGGATATACCGACGGAAAATTGCACCCCGGAAACAGGACGCTTTTTTCCGTAATATGCCGGTAATTCCGGTACAGATAATCTTTCTTTTCCGAAATCATCCGCTTATATTTTTTATTTACATATGCTCCCGCATCCTCGCTTACCTGCCTGCGGCGCATATCCGCCACCACCTGCCGCCCGTCGATCCCTACCGGGCAGACCTCGCTGCACCGCCCGCACAGAAAACAGTGGTACGCCAGCTCATTAAGCCTCGCCGCATCCCCGATATCGATCCCATATTTCCCCAAAAACACACAGTTCTTCCGGCAAATATGGCAATGCACGCATTTCGACGTGTCTATAGTCCTACCTCTCTGTTTCTCCATCATCCTGCCCCTCTTTCATGTAACGTTTCTTCAAAAATGCTCCAAGCCCCATCACCACTACGCCCAAAAGCAGAGCAATCCCGATATACATGATCCGGTTTTCCTTGTCCGCAAGGCCCGCCGTTCCCACTGTATACATGGCAGTTCCGGGCAGCATGAAGATCAGGGAGCAGACAGAATAGGTGCCGAAACGAATATCCGTCACCCCGTAGGCAAAATTCTGAAGATTATACGGAAAGACCGGAACCAGCCTCGTAATCATAAGGATAAAAACCTCATTGCCGCCGTTCTCTCCGAAAAGCCATTTCTTAATATATTTATTCTTCATTGCCATTGGTTTTATACTGTCTTTCAGGAAAAACCGGCCCACGGCAAACGCTAACATCGCACCTATGGTCGTCGCTGCCGAGCAGCAGAGCGTCCCGAGCACCGGCCCAAACAAAAGCCCTGCCGCAATGGCAAAGGTAACCCCCGGTAGCGCCAGCACAACGCACCCTATAATTGTGATGCCAATGTAGAGCAACACTGCAAGAAAAAGATTCTCGTTCACGATATCTTTTAAAAACCGCAGGTTATCAAAATCTCCAATATAAGAAGACCACTTAAAA
This sequence comes from Lachnospiraceae bacterium MD308, assembly GCA_000403475.2. Taxonomy (GTDB): domain Bacteria; phylum Bacillota; class Clostridia; order Lachnospirales; family Lachnospiraceae; genus MD308. Next base: position 162,383 of record KE159798.1, on the reverse strand, counting down.
ATGTGGTCTAAAACTAAAATCGCAGCAATGATGCCAATAAATATCCACAGTTTCTTATTTTTCATCACAATCTCTCTGATATCTAAATGTTTCGCTATACTTTCGTACCATTATATCATCACTGTATATGCTTGTATAATTGATAATGTCAATATATTATTATTTATATAGATTTTATCTATATATCAATTTTTTCCCCATTTAAAGATGCGGATATCAGTTTATCATGCCCGTCATATACAAGCTTTAACGAAAAGAATTCTCCGGAATCCCGCAGCAGACGCAAAAATATCTTATCTCCTTCCCATAGCTCAAGATTCTCTACTTTATCGATATCCACCCACTCAAGCTGGCCTTCATCACATTCAATCTGTGTACCATAAAATTCATCTGCGGTAAATAAAGACATATATTCTGTCACACCATTTCCAGAAATAAATGTCACAATTCCCCTGTAGCGATAGGATGTCAGCGTATAACCTGTCTCCTCCTTTACTTCTCTTAAAAGACACTCTTCCGGGCTTTCATTTTCCTCGAAATGTCCTCCCACCCCAATCCATTTGTTTTTATTTACATCCTTTTCCTTCACCGTCCTGTGAAGCATAAGATACTTTCCATCCCTCTCTATATAACATAACGTACTTAATCCATACATACTTTTTCCTCCTTATTTCAAATAATTAAAGCACACCATCTCTGATGTGCTATAAAAATCATTTTGTCACTATTAATACCGCCACAGAACGGGGCCCCATCGTGAACCTGTTTCCGTCCGGCGCTGCCATCTTTCCGTCCTCGGATATATAGGCAGGCAAATATCTGCCCGATGTATCCGCTTCGAACTTCCACTTTAATTGTAACGGCAGTTCAGGCAGAAAACATGTCTGCTCTTCCCAATACGTATTAATTGCGAGACATACAATATCATCCCCCGTATCATCTTGATTGCGCCCTGCATAGATTACACGAAGGACTTTTGTATTCCCATTAGGCTCTGATACCTGTATCTCCGGGAATCCAAGGGAACAGCCTCCCGAAAACTTACGTACTACACCATGCTCTTTACGCAGTTTAATCATGTGTTTGGTAAAATCAAAATGTCGTTTATTCTTTTCAAGGAAATCCCAATTGAGCCATGATACTTCATTATCCTGACAGTAAGCATTATTATTGCCATACTGAGTATTCAAAAATTCATCCCCTGCAAGGAACATCGGTGTTCCACGGCTCATTAGTAAGACTGCTACAGCATTTTTGGTCAGTCTTCTTCGAAGCGACAATATCTCTACATCGTCCGTCTCTCCTTCTGTTCCGCAATTCCAGCTTCGATTGTCATCGCTGCCGTCAACGTTATACCATCCATTCGCTTCGTTGTGTTTCCTACTGTAAGAATACATATCCCACAGCGTAAATCCATCATGGCAGTTCAAAAAATTAACCGATGCATTATTCCCTCTGATATTCGGGTCATACAAATCGTGAGAACCCGTAATCCTCTGAGACGCAATTGATGCTATGCCAAAATCACCTTTGAGGAAATCACGCATGTCATCCCTGTACTTTCCATTCCACTCCGTCCAGCGGCTCCAGGCCGGGAAACTACCCACCTGATAAAGTCCGCCTGCATCCCACGCTTCTGCGATCAGCTTCACATTCCCAAGAATCGGGTCAAAAGCAAGGCTCTGAAGAAGGGGAGGATTGCTCATCGGCGTGCCGTCCTGATTGCGCCCAAGGATACTTGCCAAATCAAATCGGAAACCATCTACATGATAAAAAGTTGTCCAGTAACGCAGACACTCCAAAATCATCTGACGGACTACTGGATGATTGCAGTTCAATGTATTGCCGCAGCCGCTGAAATTATAATAGTATCCGTCTGGTGTCAGCATATAATATACATTATTGTCAAACCCTTTAAAGGAAAAGCTCGGCCCGCGGTCATCTCCTTCTGCAGTATGATTAAATACTACATCCAGAAAACATTCAATACCATTGTCATGAAGCGTCTTAATCAGCGTTTTCAGCTCATTCCCCTCACGGTTATACTCTACACTTCCTGCATAACTTGTGTTAGGGGCGAAAAAGCTTACCGTGTTATATCCCCAATAATCCAAAAGCTGCCTGCCGTCTACTTCGCGGCAGTCCTTCATCTCATCAAACTCAAACACCGGCATCAACTCCACTGCATTGACACCAAGCTCCTTCAAATACGGTATTTTCTCCATAATACCAGAGAATGTGCCGGGATAGGTAACGCCAGAGGAACTGTGCCTTGTAAAGCCTCTTACATGCATCTCATAAATAATCAGATCCTCCATGGGGATTAACGGATTCAGCTCTGCTCCCCAGTCAAAGTTATCCTGAACGACTCTCGCCTTATAAAAGCTTCCGCTCTTGTTCTTCGTCCCCCATACGCTCTGCCCTGTAACCGCCTTCGCATAGATATCTAATAAAATATTATTCTTATTAAACAACAGACCCTTGGGAGGATCGTATGGGCCGTCCAACCGATATGCATATTCAAACTCAGTAATATGAAGTCCAAATACAATCATAGAATATACATTACCGATACGATAATGCTCCGGGAACTTAAGTACTGCATAAGGTTCATCCTCCATCAGACGAAACAATAACAGTTCACAGGAAGTCGCCCCCAAAGAATGTATCGTAAAATTAACTCCTACAGGAATCGCCACCGCGCCATTTAACTCATAGAGCCCGGGTCTTACCTCAAAACCTGCAATTTTGTCCATAGGCTCCATATGGACAGCGTTCATTGTCGGGGTGAAGTTTTGTTTCTGCATAATCATACGCCTCTTTTCCGTCAGTCTATTTTTGTCTAGCTCAAAGCCATACTCAAGGTATCAAATAATTTCTCAATATCAATTGGCTTTGCAATATGTCCGTCCATTCCGCTTTTCAATGCCTCCTGCTTATCTTCCTCAAAAGCATTCGCAGTCATGGCAAAGATAGGTATCGATGACAGTTTCTCATCCTTTAGTGCACGAATTCTTTTTGATGCTTCATATCCATCCATCTCCGGCATCTGGACATCCATGAGTATCAACTGGTAATACCCTGGCTTTGATTTTTCAAGCATATCTACGGCAATTTTTCCATTTCCTGCTATATCAATGCTAAAGCCTGCATCTTCTAAAATCGCCGTAGCAATCTCCTGATTCAATTCATTATCCTCTGCCAGCAGAATACGTCCCGCATGAAAGTTCTTTCTTTCTTCAGCAGACTTTCCTTTATCATCTTTATCATTCACAATGGAATGCAGACAGCTCCTGAGTTCTGACAAAAACAGCGGCTTGCTGCAAAATGCTGTCACACCGGCTTCCTTTGCCTCTTCCTCAATATCCGCCCAATCGTAGGCAGTCAAAACGATAACCGGTACATCCTCGCCCATCTCTTTACGGATTCTTCTTGTCACCTCAACGCCGTTCATATCCGGAAGCAGCCAGTCGATAATATACACACTATAAATATCTCCCCGGGTAACTGCCTGATGGGTACGCAGCACTGCCTCCTTGCCGGACAATGTCCACTCTGCACGCATACCAATCTGCTGAAGCATGTACGAGACGCTGTCACACGTGTTGAAATCATCATCTACCACAAGCGCCCGCAAATTCTTAAGCTGAGGTATATCCCTCGGCTCCTTTGCATCTGTATTAAGACGGAAAGTAAAGCTTACAATAAATTCTGTTCCTACCCCCTGCTCACTCTTCACTTCAATCGTGCCGTTCATCATATCCACGATATTCTTTGTAATTGCCATCCCAAGCCCGGTGCCTTGAATCCCGCTGATCGTACTGTTCTTTTCCCGTTCAAAGGGTTCAAAAATATGCGCTACGAATTCTTCGCTCATACCTATGCCTGTATCCTTGATATGGAATTCATAATTAGCATAACCGATCGGTGCTCCCGGCCTTTCAATAATCCTTATACTGACGATGCCGCCTGCACCTGTATATTTAACAGAATTACTTAAAAGATTTAAAAGCACTTGATTCAGGCGAAGCTTATCACAGAAAATCTCCTCGTCGAAAATATCCACGGCATCAATATACAATTCTAACTGCTTTGCATGGATATCCGCCTGTACAATACTGCGGAGTCCATGCAGAATATCCGGCAGGCGGCATGGCTTTTCTTCCAAATGCATCTTACCGCTCTCAATCCGGCTCATATCCAACACATCATTGATCAGACTCAGCAGATGTTCCCCGGAAGTCATAATCTTTCCAAGATATTCCTTCACTTGCTCCGAATTCTCAATATGGGTAATAGCAAGCGATGTAAATCCTACAATGGCATTCATCGGCGTCCGTATATCGTGTGACATATTAGAAAGGAATACACTTTTTGCTTTACTCGCCTTATTCGCCTGCATAAGTGCATTCTCTAACAGTTCTTTCTTTTCCATCTCGCTGCGTATTTCCTCATCTACGCTGCGAAAACCAAGAACCATGCCATGTCCACCTTCCCATTTTCCAGACCGCACTGCTCTCATCTGGAAATACTTTACTTTACCGCCTTTAATTGTCCGGTAATTAATATAATACTGACTATCTTCTGTCAATTCCATTTTCAGCTTCTCTCTGTTAGAGATTGCAAGCATCATCTCTTTGTCTTCATCGTGGACATATTTTTGTATGTACCGCTCCATACTCTCATCCAGCGAGATCCCTGTGTCGAAAACAGAATCAAACATCTGATGCTCTTTATCAGACAGCCTGAGCGGCATACCCATCCCCGTATCAAGGTCAAAAAAGCATACAAGATTATATTCTATACTCAAAGCATGGATTAGCTCCATATGGTGTCTTTCGTTCTTTTTTTCCTGAAGCTTCTGAGCAGTACAGTCTAATAGAAATCTCTGGTAAACCAGTTCTCCGTTTTGCTTCAAAAGCTTAACATTACCCATAATGTGAAGGATATCACCATCTTTGTGACGTATACGGTACTCAACGCTGATACTGTCTCCCTCTGTCTTCAGCTTCTTAATTCTTTCCTGAAGACTGGTTCGATCCTCCTCCAAAACGGACTTCGCAACCATATCAAATCCGTCTTCCAAAAGCTCTTTCTGGGAATCATATCCCAGAATTTTAAGAGCTGCCCTGTTGATGCTGATAATTCGGCTTCCATCCAGGGTATGGCACATAACACCACAATCCATTGTGGTGAAAATCGTCTCCAGCGTATGATTCTTTTTTATAATTTCCTGCTCGTAGGCCCGCTCCTGCGTTACATCAATAGCCACACCTACTGTACCCATAACACTCCCGTCCAAATCGTAAAGGGGAGATTTGTAGGTAGTCAGAAGTCTCGTTCCGTCCCCTGACTGAACCGTTTCCTCAGACACGCAGGTTTCTCTTTTTTCCATTACTTCACGCTCTGACTCTATACAGGCCGGGTCATCTTGCTCCACATCCCAGATATAAGCATGCCCGCGCCCTTCTACCTGCTTTTTTGTCTTATTGACTGTTTTGCAAAAGCTGTCATTTACCTTTTCATGGATTCCGTCTTTATCCTTATACCAGACAAGATTGGGAATATTGTCAATCGTTGCCTCGAGATAATGACTGGTCTGCCAAAAATCCTTGCACATTTTCAGGTTTTCCTGCCACCGCAAAAATCGGAATCCAATCTCATCATCCAACATCGGCAGCTTCCACACATCTGTGACTTCTTTAAGTTCTTCTGCCGTCAAACTCATCTGGTTCCCGCCTGCAAGCAATATTAAATCTGTATCTTTGCCTTTTCCTGAAATCAGTGAACACAATGCTTTTTTCTCGTCCATATCTTCTACATTGGCAAAAATCACGTCTGCCGCGGCCGCAGATTCTTCTGACAGCCTCCCATCCTCAACAAACTCATGCGTAAAATGTTCAAGCGGGGACATTTCCTTTATAATCTCAAAAATTCTGCAATGATGGCCTGCTAAATAGAAATGAACATGACAATGATACATCTCTCTTTCCTCCCTGCTTTTTACTCTCCTACTATTTTACCAAGTGCCGGAACATGTGTCAATGTCCAGAACGCACTCTCTTATGCCCTTTTACCCCTCTAAAAACAATATATGTTCTTCTGTAAACTTAAGGTAAGAAGGCAGCCCCTTTTTTTCTATCTCTCGCTGCCTGTCCCTCTGCACGAACCAGCAAATCTGTTCCTGTCCCGGTTCTCCCGTCTGCCCTCTCTCTGAACGAAGAAAATACTGCGTTTCAAAAGGTAACTGCGCTGCGCTTTCCACCTGAACTTTTATACAGTTTTCTTCCCGCATCCCCCATACAGGTTCAAACTCATGGGCCCGAAAGCCAATATACGCCGCATTCTCAGGAATCTTTCTTTTGGTGCACAGATGAATCCCAAAATCTGACGCCTCCAGGTGGTGTTCGTCTATACGCCGTATTTTCGAAAAATTCTTACAGCCGGTCAGTCCTGCTGCCGCCTTCTTTTTAGGATTAGAAAAAATATCTTTACTTTTTCCAAAACATGCCGCCCGACCTTTTTCCATAACAAGAAGCTCGTCACTGAACCGGTATATTTCATCCCGATTATGAGAGACAAGAATCACTGTCCCCTCATAATCTCCAAGCATATCTAAAAGTTCCTGCTGTAACCGATCTCTCAAAAACATGTCAAGGGCTGCATAAGGCTCATCAAGAAGGATAATCTCCGGCTCATATGCCATAATCCTTGCGAGGGCTGTCCTCTGCTGTTGTCCGCCGGAAAGCTCTCCCGGAAATCTCTTTTCAAGTCCCAGAAGTCCGAACTTTCGAATCATCTCCTGTACTCGCTCCTGCCTTTCTTTCCGCCTCCCTCTAAGACCTGCCCCAATATTCCCTTCCACCGTCATCGCAGAAAACAATGCATAATTCTGAAAAAGATATCCGGCGTTTCTCCTTTGGGGCTTTATATTAATTTTCTCATCAGAATCAAACAATACTCTGTTCCCGATCTGTATCCGCCCTTCTTCCGGCGTCTCAATACCTGCTATGCTTTTAAGCGTCATACTCTTTCCGCAGCCGGAAGCTCCCAGAATCCCGATTCTTTTTGAATTACTTTGAAACTGAAGGTCTAATGAGAATCCTTCCATTCTTTTTCGGAGCTCTACATACACTGCCATATATTCACCTCTACCATCTCTTGATATGCCTTTTGCCTCTTCCTGCAATCAAATTAATCAAATAAAGAGACACAAAAGCAATCAAAAGGACTACTGTCACCCAGATACCTGCCGTTATATAATCGCCGTCCTGAATCACCATCGCAATCTTTTGGGATATGGTCCCGGTCTTCCCCGGGATATTTCCTGCCAGCATAGAAGTCGCCCCATACTCTCCCAGTGCTCTTGCAAAAGTCAGTATTGTCCCCGAGGTGATTCCCGGTCTTGCCTCAGGCATCACTATTTTCCAGAATATTACATATTCCGGCATCCCGAGAGTCCTCCCCGCATGAATCAAATTCATATCTACCTGCTCAAACGCGGCGCGCGCATTCCGGTACATTAGCGGAAACGCGATAATCGTCGCAGCAATTATACAACCCAGCCATGTCTGCACTACTTTTATATGTAATTCGTCAAACAAAAAAATTCCAAGTGCTCTTCTCCTGCTGAAAACGAGTAGCAGAAAAAAACCTGCCACCGTCGGCGGCAGCACCATCGGCAATGTAAGAATCCCATCTACGAACGCCCGTTTTTTCTTTGACATTCTCATCACCCTGCCTGCAGCATACAGCCCCGCAAAAAAACAAATACCTGTAGCTGCAATCCCCGTCTTCAGCGAAATAAAAAGCGGACTCCAGTCCAGATTTTTCAATATTTCATTTAACATCTACTCCACATCCGTATCAAAATAGTAAGATTCAAATACTCCTTTCGCTTCTTCTGAAAGAATATATTTCAGGAAGTCATCGGCAGCATCGTTTTGCGCCTTATCAGCCTCTTTATTTATCACTCTTGCCGCAGGATACCTTACATCCCCTGTAAGGTCATGACTTACAGCCTCTATAATATCCAGCCTATTTTCATACCCGTAAATATCTGAATAATACACAGTCCCAACCTCGCACGAGCCTTCTGCAACTGCAAACAAAACTTTGCTGACATTATCTTGCTCACTGATCTCTACATTATTAAGCGCCTTCGAAACCTCCTGTGTTGTAATCTCCGCCGCTTCCTTTTCTGCCTCCCTAAGAATCCCTAAAGTTATAAGCGCCTGCCTCGTATATCTGCCTGCCGGAACACTTTCCCCGGCAAGTGCAATACTCTCTGCACGTTCCAGCGTGTTAAGTCCCTGCACAGAAGTTTTACTGTCTTTTCCTGTAACTACCGCCAATTGGTTGTTGACTACATCCGCACGAGTTCCGGCTTTCAAAAGGCCGCCCTCCTCTAACTGATCCATCTGTTCCTGCGCCGCCGAAAAAAAGATATCGCACGCATAGCCTTCTTCAATCTGGTTCAAAAGGGTACCGGAACTGTCTGCATTACATACAATCCTTACATTCGGATGCTCTTTTTCATACATCTTTGAGAGGTCGGTCATGACCGTATTGAGGCTGGCTGCTATAAATACCTGTATCTTCGTCTCTTCCGCTTTTTTGCTGCTGTCACCAGAGCAGCCCGGCGCTGAAACTAAAAGTGACAAAATTAAAATCCACACCCATTTCTTAATGCTTTTCATTCTTTGTATCCGTATTCCCACACTCTCCCTCTGTCCCTCTTAATATGCCAAGTCCATGCTCTAAGGACGGCAAAATATACTCCAGGCACTCCCTCACGGCTTTTGGGCTTCCCGGAAGATTTACAATCAATGTCCTCTTACGTATTCCGGAAACTGCACGACTTAGCATAGCACGATCTGTAATCGTCAATGAATGGATACGAATCGCATCGGCTATTCCCATTGCCATTCTGTCACAAACCGCCTCTGTCGCCTCCGGCGTGACATCCCTTTCTGAAAAACCTGTGCCGCCTGTAGTAAATATCACATTGACCTGCCGCATATCCGCGAGTCTTATCAATTCTTTTTCAAGTTCCTCCTTACTGTCGGGCAGTAGAAGCGTCTCTATGATCTCATACCCTTTTCCTGTAAGTATCCTGCAGATCTCAGGGCCGCTTTTATCCTTTCTTTCACCCGCGTATCCTTTGTCACTCAAAGTTATAACCGCAGCCGTAAACGAGCGTTCCGGCACGAGCGGGATTCGCCTTATCTTTTCCCCCGGGCAGACTTTTCCTCCCTTTATTACCTTCGCGAACACCCCTTCCCTCGGCATAATGCAGTCTCCCATCACCTGATGAATTGCACAATGACTGTGACATTCCTTTCCAATCTGAGTCAGCTCGAGCACCGCCCCGCCAATCTCCAGCCTTGTCCCAACAGGAAGATTTCTCAGTTCAAAGCCTTCTGTAACAATATTTTCTCCAAAAGCTCCGAAATCAATCTCAGCTCCTCTTCTTTTAAAATCTTCAATCTGTTCTGCGGCAAGAAGACTCACCTGCCTGTGCCAGTTCCCCGCATGAGCATCCCCCTCAATTCCCCAATTTTCTTTTAACACCGCATCATTGACCTCTGTCTTCGGGGTTCCCTTTTTTTCGCTGGTACATATCGCAGCCACCTTGCCCCACTCCTCCTGTGAAACTCGTTTTTTCTCCATCTTCCTATCCTCCAATCTGAACCATCTGCCTGTCTTCCGATATCTGTTCTTTACTTTCAAAACAATGCATCGCCGGCTTCTGCCGGACTGCTCCGCAAATTGCCTCACACACTTTGTCGTCCCGAACCTCTTCTGAGATACTGCTCCTTAATATCTCCCTCATGTCTATACTTTCACCGTAACAGAGACAAGGCTTTAACTCCCCTTCCGCTGTCATACGGATGCGATTGCAGGAATCACAGAATTTCCCATGCACTGCACTGATAAAGCCAATGCTTCCCATGAATCCGGGAATCCGATAATAAACCGCCGGCCCGTTTCCATGCACAGACAGCTCCCTCTCTGTTGCATGATATTTCCCCCGGAGCGCCGCAAGCACCTCATCCCCACTTACCGTCTCATATCTTTTCCCGCAGCCAATAGGCATGATCTCTATAAAACGCACATCCACCGGACGGTTTTGTGCCAGTTTTGCAAGGTCGTCCCACTCTCTGTCGTTGATACCTTTTTGCAGAACACTGTTTATCTTAACCCTGAGACGGGACTTTACTGCCCTGTCCAAACTTTCCAACACGAAAGACAATTCTCCGCACCCGGTCATCTTTCGATACCGATCCGCATCCAGCGTATCAAGGCTTATGTTTACCGCATCCAGTCCGTTGTCAAGAAGCGCGTCTAAATATTCTCCCAAAAGAATACCGTTAGTTGTAAGAGTGACCTGTTCCACTCCCGTTATCTCCTTGATTCTTCCAATCAATGAAGGACATCCCCGCCGAACCAGCGGCTCCCCTCCCGTTATCTTAATCTTTCGAATCCCAAGCTTTGCCGCCGCCCGGCAGACATCAACAATCTCTTCAAAAGTAAGAATCTGCTTTGCCGGTACTAGCTGAACCCCATCCGGCATACAATACGTGCACCTGAGATTGCACCTGTCTGTAACAGAAATTCTCATATAATCTATCAATCTTCCGAAGTTATCCCGTAAAGGCTTGGCCCTTACCATCGCCTACACTCCCTTTCCAAAACCACAGTTCGGGAAGGTACACACCGGACAAGACAGGCACAGCCCGCCTTCCCCCAGCTTGCTAAAATCTTTTGCTCTTAATCTCTCGCCTGCCAAGAGACGAGGAAGTACCAAGTCAAAGATTGTCCTTCTCGCATACATCACACATCCCGGAAGTCCTATCACCGGTATATCTTCATAATATGCCAGCAAAAACATTGCTCCCGGAAGCACCGGCGCTCCGTAAGTAACTACCTTTGCCCCTGTATTTTTGATAGCAAGAGGCGTACGGTCGTCCGGGTCTACACTCATGCCGCCGGTACAAAGAATCATCTCTGCGCCTGCTGACAGCAGTTTTTTTATACATCCTGTAATACGCTCATGACTGTCATCACTGATTTCATGGCCGATAATTTCTACGTCGTATTCTGCCAGCTTTTCTTTTATGACAGGAGTAAACGTATCCTGAATCCTCCCGTGATACACTTCATTTCCTGTAGTCACTATCCCGGCTTTTTTATGTAAAAACGGAAGAAGCTCAAAAAGAGGTTTGCTGCCGCAGGACGCCTTTACATCCTCTAACTTCTTCTTCTCAATCACCAGCGGGATGATTCTCATTCCTGCCAGCTTATCACCGGCTTTCACCGGGAAGTTCCCATGCCTGGAAGCAATCATCATCTCCCCCGCGCCGTTGACTATATCAAGCCGTTCTTTCTCTACTTTAAAAAGTCCGTCACACTCTGCAGTTATCTCAATCTTTCCTTCCTTAACCTCAGAGGGACACATATTTTCATTCGCACACATTGAATAAAGAATCTGCGCCGCTTCATTCTCATGCAGCATACGCTCATCTTTCTCCCAGATATATACAGAATCCTTTCCCATACTGAGCAGCACCGGGATATCCTCCTTACGGATTACATGCCCCTTCCGAAATGCCGCGTCCTTTGTTACCCCTCTGATGATCTGTGTCACATCATGGCATAATACCTGTCCGACAGCCTCCGTTGTCTTCATCTCTCTCATCTATTGTCATTTCCCTTCTTCATCTCTTTCTCTGATTGCTCCATAATCAAATCCGCAATCAATCCAATATCATCAAATCCGGCTGTCCTTTCCGCAAAATCCGCCGGATTCTTATCTGTCACAATAAGAAACCGCCCTTTCGGATTGGATACCGGCGCCTCTGATATCCCTTCGCGGACAACCTCTATCTTTTGATAGCAACTCCCTTTCATACCCTCAAAAATGATAAGCTGTGCCTCCGGAAACAACCGGATCAGCTCTTCTTCACTCTCCCCAGTTCCTGTCTTGTGAACAAATACACGAGACTCCGAAAAAACCGCCGTACCGTAGGCACCGGCTTCTTTGAGCCGGTAGCTGTCAGTCCCCGGAATATCACAGGCAAAATCGTGTCCATCATGCTTGATGACGGCAGTCTTTACTCCTCGCCCGGAAAGCTCTCGTACCAGCTTCGCAAGAAGTGTAGTTTTGCCGGAATTTTTTTTGCCGCAAACGGCAATGATCATCTGTTTTTTCTGCACAAAAGCACTTTGCGCCATATCTACAGAAGGACAACCCATACCGCATCCCCCTTTAAAAGCTCCGGCATTCCAGCCGGAATCTCAATCAGGCAATTACAGCCGCACATAGAGCCTAAAATACCTGACGCATTTGACCCCTCCGGAATCTGAACCTTACCGCTTCTATAATGCGCCCGAACATACCTTGTCACCATACTTTTTCTTGAAAAAATACTCTCTGACACTGCCTGTATCCTTTGCAGCTTCAAATCTTCCCTTCCGGAAAGCTTTGCAACAACCGGCCGTACCAAAAGCTCCAGATTCACCGCCGCACCGTAAGGATTTCCCGATAAGCATATAAGAAGCTTTCCCTGATATTCTGCGCAGAGGATGGGCATCCCCGGCTTCACGGCGATTTTCCAGAATATCCGTTTACAGCCAAGAAGCATTAACACTTCATGCATCTCATCCTTTTTCCCAACAGAAACACCGCCTGTTGTGATAACAATGTCTGCTTCTTTTGCAATTGCTTTTATCCTCTCTGCAATCGCTCCGGCATCGTCACGTTCATGCCCTCTGCTTGTAATCTGTACTCCCCACATAGATAATCTCGCTGCCGCCATGTAGAGATTGGAATCATAAATCTTCCCGCCCGAAAGCCTTTCACCGGGAAGTACCGTTTCATCCCCTGTAGTCAGTACTGCTGCTTTCACTCTCCGGTATACCGTTACCGTCTCCCTTCCGAGACTTGCCAGAACGCCAACCTCCACCGCCCCGAGAAGTGTCTCCTTTTCAAGCAGTCTCGCGCCGGTCTTATAATCTTCCCCCGCAAAGCAATAGTTTTCATACGCTCTGACTTCCTCATATATTTCTACAGTATCTTCCCCGTAATCGCTGTCTTCCTGCCCTACGATACAGTCAGCCCCCTCAGGTATGGGCGCGCCTGTCATAATCCGAACCGCATTTCCCTTCTCCACGCACTTTCCACTGACATATCCGGCGTCCACTTCATCAATAACCGTCAGTTTTGCCGGGCACCCCCTGGACGCTCCCCGGATATCCTCGCTTCGAACCGCGTAACCGTCCAGAGGTGAACGCGGAAAAGGCGGCTGGTCATGCTCTGCAACGACATCCTCTGCAAGCACCCTGCCAACTGCATCATATAGAAGAATCTCTTCTTTCTCTTCCACTCTGTGTACTCTCTCAAGCAGGAGCTCTCTTGCCTGCTCTAAGATTAATTCATCCATCGTATCCCATAATCCTTTCCATTTATCTTTCGCCTTCAATCGCTTTATATTCCTGCACCGTATTGATGTTTTGAAGCATCCGCATAAAACGGCTTTCTCCCGTCACATCCAGATACAATATATCAAGCTTTCGCAACGCATCCCGCAAGCAATAATTTTTATCTCTGATCTGTTCTTCCAATACTTTCACAGCACTTTTTCTGTAAATGGCGGCGAGGGGGTGAACCCTGTCATCTATCACAGGCACACATCCGTCATACCGGGCTGCCAGAGCTATAAAACAGTCCCCCATCTCTTCCCGGCTCAGTGCTTCATACAAATAATAATACAAATCTATCTTGAGAAAAGGCATGTCGCAGGCCGCTACAAGCAAAATATCACTCCCGCACACCTTAAGGCCCGCGTGAATCCCGCCGATTGGTCCGCTGTTATTGTAGATGTCCCGGACGATACGGCACCCATTCATGTACTCTTTGATCTCCCGCCCATAAGACAGCCACACTGTCTGTACTTCCTTTTTTAGTTCTCTTACTAATATCTTTGTAAATGTCTCATCTTTGTATGTAAGACTTCCTTTGTGATGGCCGCCCATCCTGCTGCTCTTCCCACCGGCCAGTATAAGCCCGTCTGCCTGTATCATGATATTTCCTTCCATATATAAAAAACAGCAGAAAGACATAAAGCCCTCCTACTGCTTTTCAATGCAATACGACCACTTCATGTTCTTTTTTTCAAAAAGGAAGGCCCGTCTGTTTCCATCCAAACCCCGGGGACAACGCCTGACATAAAACAGCTTATCCCGGCTCAGTATCATATCCTTGTGACTTAGATACTTTCGCTCAAAGAACAATTTGTGTATATTATACAAATTTTTATTGTTTTTAGCAATCTTTTTATCGAATCTTTTATCGGCAGATTACTATCCATTCACATCCCAAAATCCTCCTTCGCTTATATTTCTATTCCTGCATCCCTTGATTCTGCAGAAAATGAAACAAGAAACGCTCTGCATCCATCCGTGTCTTAGCCGCTTTTTCCGGCTCTATCGCCATCTGCGCCCCTTCATTCAAGAACTGCATAAAGTCAAGCTTTTCTACCGCGCTCTCTAAGCTCGCCCTCTCCGTGTACCGCCCATTCTTCAAAATGTATGTGACATACTTGGCGTTCTTTTCCTTTTTCAGCCAGATGATGTCGTCATAAAATACTTTCTTGCGGTTGCTCTCCGTACCGACAAAGCCGTAACTTTTCTTGTCCTTTTCTATCATCTCCGTAAGTTTACCCAAAATCCTTGGCAGCCTGTCCGAAAGCTCTGATTTCAGGACATACTGGAACGCATCCATCCGATAACTTTCTATGGCATATTGCATATATGCCGTCACAAAGACAATGAACATCCGAGGGTTCATCTCCCTTGCCCGTTTCGCTGCCTCAAGCCCGCTCATGCCCGGCATGTCGATGTCCGAAATCAGGATCTGGCACTTTCTTTTCTCATTTTCCTCCAGAAATACATCCGGGCGCTCATACCCGGCAATGGATATACCGTTTCCGGCCCCGGCCGCCTCCCGGACAATCTTCTGCATCAGATTCAGCATCGCTCTGTCATCATCGATAATCGAAATATTAATCAAACTTCTTCCTCCAAAAGTATGTGCTTTTATTTAGGTAGCCCATAAAAAAATCATACTACTTTTCCTGGAAGAATCAACCACCTGACCTTAAATAATGCGATATTTGCCCTTTAATTTTGTATTTCTTATGCTTTCCTGCTATAGTGTATTTATAATAGTTTAAAACAGGAGAGAGAATATGCATAAAATCGGAATTATATCTGACACTCACGGTATGCTACGCCCGGAAGTCATCGACGCACTAAAAGGATGTGAGCTGATCCTGCACAGCGGCGATATCAATAAGCAGGAAATATTAGATAAGTTGGAACAAATTGCACCTGTCCATGCAGTCCGCGGCAACAATGACAAGAAATGGGCAGAACATCTGCCGGAAACACTGACTTTAAATGTCTTTGGCATACAGATATTTATGGTTCATGACAAAAAATCAATCCCAAAAAATATGACTGAAAATAAGCTTGTAGTTTATGGACACTCTCATCGATACGAAGAGCGGACTTACGACGGAATCTTTTACCTGAATCCCGGCAGCTGCGGTCCAAGAAGATTCCGCCAGGAAATCTCACTGGCAATTTTATATATAGAAGATAACAAAACCTTTAAAACAGAGAAAGTTTTAATCCCTTATCCGGAAACAACAAGTTCCCCCAAAAAGAATACAGATGGAAAAATTCCGGCCGATATAGCAGAAATGCTCCCGGCAATCATGCGGCAGATTGATGCCGGAAAGACCGTAGAATGGATTGCAGCAAAGCACCACATCTCAAAAGACTTGTCCGCTCAGATTAACCGAATGTATCTGACACATCCCGGCATAGATATTGACGGAATGCTTACAAGACTAGGACTTTAAAGGATGGCCTCTGCCATCCCTATCTGTTCGTCCGCTCCTTAATCACCCCGCAGGCAATCTTCTTCCCCGAATCCCCGGATGGCTGGGTGCGGAAGTCATCCGGCTTTGAATGAATCACCACCGTCTTTCCAATCACATCCTCCGGGTAAAACCGATCCGTATAAACTACCATCCACGCCGTACCTTTGTTGTTAAGCAGCGGCGGCAGATCTCCCGCATGTTCCGGGTGGGGCTTATCCTGTGGATTGTAATGCTGCCCTGTATCGGCGAATGCATCCTCCTCATTTCCCGTACATGCCCCTCCCTGATGGATGTGAAACCCGAAAAACCCGTTTCCAAGTCCCTCCGGAATTCCCTGTACTTCTGCTACGACAATTGTTCCTCCATATGTATCGTAAAAGTCTGCCTTTCCATTGATCGTGTCATACTCTTTACTTCCGCTTATCTGCGCTGTCGCCGCAGGGATTCTCCCGTTTTCTGTATACATTCCCGCCACGCTCCCTCATACTTATATTTACAGGCGCAATCTGCCCGCTAATCTAATGTATGAGAAAAAATTCAAAACGTGAAAAACAAAATATCTTTTATATCCTTTTATAAGTTGACACATTCAACTCTTCATGCTATCATATGAGTTGATAAAATCAACTCGACAATTATAAGCAATCTCAAACACCGCACAAGGAGGCTGGCACATTGAACAACCACGCACTCAAAAAAATCCGTCAATTCAACCGCTACTACACTGCATGGCTGGATGTGATGAACAAAGGCTACCTGGGCACTGACCTCGCATGGCCGGAATCAAGAGTCCTATTTGAAATCTATCTCTGCAGCGGCATCACCGCCACAGATATCTGCGGAAATCTTAACATGGACAAAAGCTATGTCAGCAGAATTCTCAGCAAATTTGAAAGGCAGGGGCTCATCACCCGCGAACTTGTTCCGGGCAGCAAGGGATTAAAAAGGCTGCTCCTTACAAATGCCGGAATAAAAGCCGCCCGAAAAATAGATTCAAACGGCGACCGCCAGATTACGGACAAGCTAAAAGATCTGGACGAAGAAACCTGCGAAAAGCTCTGCGCGGCGATGGAATTTATCGAAAAGACTCTGCGCGGCAATGACATTTGCAAATAACAACAATCAAAGGAGAAATCACACAATGAACGACAAAATCACAATCCGCACATACCGCCCCGGAGACCCGAGCCTTGTCTGCTACTTTCAGTATAAGCTCTATGAAGAACAGTTTCATTTTAACGGATATTATGAAAAAGAGATGCTGGGCGGCATGGCCGAGCTTTATAACGATTTAAACGGCAGCCAGATGTGGATTGCCGAGCTTGACGGGAAGATCGTCGGGGATATCGCTGTTGTCAAAAAAGGGGCGGATAGCGCAAAGCTCAGGTGGTTCGGCGTTGACTTAAAAGTACAGGGGCAGGGTCTTGGAAACCGCCTGCTGCACACAGCCATGGATTTTTGCAGGGAAAAGGGGTACGTCCATCTCACCCTCTCCACCCTTGACATCCTCAAGCCGGCGCGGCACCTCTACGGAAAATTTGGATTTCACCTGGTAAAGAGCGAGTTTTTCAACGAATGGGATGAAACAAGGCAGATGCATCAAGAAATCTGGGAGTGCGAGCTTACTTAGGCCCGCACTCCCAGATTATTTTTCTCTCGTATATGTGACTTTACATCCAATCTTCGCACATTGCTGCATGATTTCTTTTTTCTTCTTGATTTTCTGCGTCTCGTAATCCGTAATGATCCTTCCGACCTCTTCCACCTCGCAGACTACAAACGGCGCATACTGATTAATCTTCGTATGGTCGATCAATACGTACACTTCATTGGAGCTGTCAATAATCTGCTTTTTTCCGTCGCTTTCTTCCATCGTCATGTCCGTCAGCCCATGTTCAAAAGTAAACCCGTGGGAGGACAGGAAACATTTATTGATCCGAATCCGTTTCAGGATGTTCGGCAGAAGGGCTCCAACGATAGAAAGAGCACTTTTCCTCACTCTCCCTCCGCACATAATTATATCCACATGATTGGAAGAGGCGAATTGCAGCGCAACGCTCATGCTCGTGGTAACAACCGTAATCTTCTTATTCAGCAGATACGGGCACATATGCAGTGTCGTGGTACTTGGGTCAATGGCAATCACGTCACCGTCTTTCACATAACTTGCCGCTACTTTTGCAATTGCACGTTTGGCCTCGATCTCCCGGTGAAAACGCTCTTCAATCGTAGAGTCACAGTACGGCTTGAGCACGGATGGTATCGTACTTTGCGCCGAGCTCTCATCGCTCCCATTCTGTGCCGTCTTATTCACCGCCTTTACACCGCCATATACGCGTAGCGCGTCACCAGACTTTTCCAGCTGAAGAATATCCCGATAGATCGTCATATTCGATACGTTAAAATCCTTCGCCAATTGTTCAATCTTTACACAGTCACTCTTATTCAGCTGTTCTAATATCTTCTGCTGTCTGGTATAAGGCAATTCTTTCATCTCTTTCATATATCAAGGCTCCCATTCATCTGCAATCTGAGTATAGGCGCTATTATTTTCCCTGTCCGTAATGATTGGCTGCAAAATCACTCATAAATGATACTTTCTCATCATCAATCACCTCAGGCTCGCCAATAGCAAGCGCTTTATGATATATTTTTGCCGTCATCTCCAATACCGTGCACACGCGGAATGCAGCGTCCATATCTTTGCCCACGCATACCGCGCCGTGGTTCGCCATCATGCATGCCGCGCCGTCTCCCAGCGCACTGACTACATTGTCCGCCAGTTCATCCGAGCCGGGCAGGGCATACTCCGCACATTTCACCGTGCCGCCAAGAAGCTGCGCCGCCTCGTCAATGATCGGCGGGATATCCCTGTGCAGGCAGGCAAACACCTGCGAGTCAACCGGATGCGTATGTATTACCGCGTGCACGTCCGGGCGGGCATTCATAATCCTGACATGCATCCCGTACTCAATGGTCGGTTTGCGCTCTCCCTCTACGATATTCATCTCACGATCCATAACAATTATATCATCCGGTTTAATTATATCATAATCCATGCCTGATGGGGTCAAATAAATTAAACCTGTCTCGGGATCTTTTATGCTGATATTCCCCCACGTTTCTACTGTAAGCCCCGACTTAAACATCCTCATTCCACAATCTACAAGATATTTCTTATAATCCATACATATTCCTCCTTTTCCTCTCCAGTTCCCTGTCTCATCTACTCTTTCGGATCATATCTCTTTACCTGCAAAGAATCCACAATAATTCCCCGCAATCTCTCATATGAGTATTCCGGGTGGAAATATGCAATCTGAACGACCGCATTCCCTACAGACGAGCATTCCATATCGCATGCGACTACCGGCATCTTTATCCTGTCTGCACACCGCTGGTTGATTGCCGCATTTTTAGAGCCTCCGCCCACGATATATACTTCTCTATATGTCTCTTCCGTACATTCCTTTACTGTACTCAGCGTTTCCGCATAGCTGTCTCCCAGCGACGCGTAGGTTGATGCCAGTATCTCAGGCCAGCAATATCTGCCTTTTGCCGTTTCCTCTTCCTGCGAAGGGCTGATCATAGCGCAGATTTGCCGCACCATTACCTCGGGATTGAACAGCCTCCCGTCATTAACGTCAAAGGTACGTATCTCTCCCGTATAATCATCGGCCAGCGCCGTAAAGTCATTCCAGCTTATTTTACTTCCTGTTTCGTTTTCATACTCTGCCTTTAACCTCTGAACGATGAACATGCCCGCCGAATTCCGCAGGAGCGTTGTCCTTCCGAATGCCCCCGTCTCATTTGTAAGCCTCGCATCCAATACTTTCTCATTCACAACCGGCTCAGGGCACTGCGCGCCGATCAGCGCCCACGTTCCCGAACTGACAAAAAGATACTTCTCTTCTCCGGACGGAATCGCCATCACCGCACACGCAGTATCATGGGAAGGCACGCAGACAAACGGGATATCATACGCAATCCCAATCTCATCCAGTATTTCCCTCTTAATGTTGCCGATAAGCCTTCCGTGCCTGCCGATTTCCGAGAACAGCTCCGGGCTTACCCCCGCATATTCACATTGTTCCCGGCTGATAGCCATAGTCCGCACATCAAGCATCTGCGTCGTCGATAATTCGCTGGGCTCGTTCATTTCCTTCCCCGTGAACATGTATACAAAAATATCCGGGACAAGAAATATCTTTTTGGCGCGCTCCATTACCGACGGCATATGTTCCTTAATCCCGCGCAGCATATATATGCTGTTAATCTTGTCGCAGAGAATTCCCGTGCGGTAGAACATGTCTCTTTTTGTCTTCTCCGGCAGAAGGCTCAGCTGTTCTTCTCCGATGGTATTGCGATAGCAAAGCGCCTTCTCCAGAAAATCATCATCATCTGACAATTGAAAGTCAACGCCCCATGTGCAGATTCCGACAGAGTCAATCTTATCCGCCTTTTCGGCCGCCATTGAAAGCCCCTTCTTTAATATCCCGAAGATCCGCGGCATATCCCAGTAATAATATCCGCCGCTCACTGTCATCTCATTGGGCTCCTGCAATATCAGCTCGCTTACCACTTTCTTACCGTCAAACCGGCATAATATGGTGCGGATGCTGCTGTTTCCGCAGTCAAACGCAACCAGGTTCAAACTATTATCCATCTTCCACTCTCCTATTCATATCTGCGCGTCCGCACAATTACCGCCAGGAGCAGAATCACGCCATAGAGCGCAATAACAATATAAGAATTCACCCTGAGAATGTTGAGTCCTGTCGCCATGCACTGGAACAGCAGAACCGCCCACAAGATGCCCGACACTTTTCCTTTTCCTCCGTTCGGATCAACGCCGCCCAGCACCGCGATCAGAATCGTCCGCATCAGATAGTTAGCCGCAGCTCCGGCAGACGCCGAATTCAGGCGCGATGCCATAATGATAGCTGCAACTCCTACATAAACTCCCGACAGCATGTGGGTCTTGATCAGAAGAGCCGTCTCATTGATTCCTGAATACTGCGTTGCAATCTGATTAGAGCCGTACATCTGCAGCCTCATTCCAAAAGATGTCATCTGCATTATCACGACCAATATCGCAGCCGCTATGGCAAAGAGTATAAACTGCATCGGAATCCCCAGGATGCTGCCATTTCCGATAAACCGGAAAGACTCCGGGTAGTCGGACAGCGTTCCGCCCTTTGTAATCCCAAGACTGATCCCGGTCAGCACCATCTGCATTCCAAGCGTTACCAGCATTGCCGGAATCTTAAACTTCGCGACGATGACCCCATTCAGAAAGCCGACAGCCGTACATGTGCCAATGCAGATTACGATAGCTATAAGCATTGCCGGTATATTTTCCTCCCCTCTCTCAATATGAGAGGTTATATACATGGACATCAGTATAGAGGCCAGGTTCGCAGACGCGATAATTGAGAGGTCGATCCCGCCTACCAGCATGGGCAGCATCATAGACAATGTGAACAGGCCGATCTCCGGTATCTGCCTTGCAATAGACGCAAACGAGTCTACAGACAGGAATGCCGGTTTCATAATACTGAAAAATACAATGCAGATTACGGTCAGGATAATGAGCATTCCACTGTCATGGTTCAGTTTTGCGCGGATACTTGAATTTCCCTTTCTCATTCTGCCGCACCCCCTTTTCGCTCTTCTCTCTTAGATGCCAGGACCCTCCAGCCGGTAACGCAAAAACTAATCAGGATGACCGCGCCGATTACCAGGTCTTCCCAATAACTGGATACGCCCACAAGTATCATGCCGTTGCTCAGCAGCGCAACCAGCAGAATGCCAAGAAATGTTCCGGACACCGAGCCTTTTCCTCCTGACAATGCTACTCCGCCCAAAACGACCATCGCCAGCACATCCATCTCATTTCCATAGAGCGCCTCAATCGATGCCTGCTGCGACAGGTAACACTTGATCAGTGCGCCGATCCCGGCCGTTGCCCCCGCGAATCCATATACGAAGAGGTGCACCTGGAGCACGCTGACTCCGCATCGCCTGGCGGCCTCTGCATTGCCGCCGACAGCATACACCTTACGCCCCATCTTCGTCTTCTTCAGGATGTACCAGGCCGCAGCCAGCACCGCCAGCAGCGTTCCGACGGATACCGCAAACAGCGACACCTTCGTTTTCTGGGCGAACCATGCCGGAAACCCGTGCAGCCTGACGCCGCTTGTCAGACGCATCATCAATCCGTAAATGATGTTCATAGTGGCGATTGTAATGATCAGCGTCGGCACCCTCAGCCTGTTGACCAGCACCGCATTGATGAACCCCAGCAAAGCTCCGACAATAGCAGAGATCAGATAAACCGCTATAAAATTGCCGCCCATGTTCAGCATGAATAATGCCACCAGATACTGGGCCACTGCCCCGACCGCCATAAAAGATATGTCAATGCCGCCGGATATGATCACGAACAGGCACCCCACGGCAATGACGCCATATGCGGAATAACTCGTCAGCAGATCCACAATATTGTTGGGCTTGATCGATTTGCCTCCTGTGATCGCAGCAAGCACGGCTGCCAAGATAACGACCACGCATAAAAGCATGAACTCATAACTTTTGATATATTTACTTTTTGCCGATTTATTAGTCACTTAGCACCTCCTGGCTGAATTCGCTTTCTGTAATGGCGCTGCAATCCAGCTCTTTTACAATTTTGCCTTTGTGCATGACAAGCGCCCTTGGACAGTTGTAGTAAATCTCTGCCGCCTCATCCGAGATCATGATGATGCTCATTCCCTGCCTGGAAAGTTCCCGGATCAGTTCATAGATGGTATTTTTGGCCGCAATGTCAATTCCATTCGTCGGCTGGTCCAGTATCAGCACTTCCGGTTCGGTTGACAGCCACTTGGAGATGACGATCTTCTGCTGATTGCCGCCCGACATTGCAGATGCATTGATCTCCGGCGATGCGCTCTTAATGCGGAGCTCATCAATCCATCTCTGCGTGATCGCCCTGCACTCCTTCTTATCTATCATCCCGAGCTTATTCTTAAGTTTCTGAATAATCGATATAATCGTATTATTTTCTACGCTTTGATTCAGAACAAGCCCCTGGAGCAGCCGGTCTTCTGGAACATATGCAATCCTGCTTGCAATTGCCTCCCGGTTGTTTCTGAAGTTCACTTCCCTGCCATGCAGCAAAATCTTCCCTGATTCCGGCGGGTTCATGCCAAAAATCGAACTTGCAAGTTCTGTCCTCCCGGCGCCCAGAAGGCCTATGATCCCCAGGATTTCTCCCTTTTTCACAGAGAACGACACATCCCTGTACTGTCTTCCGCAGGACAGATTCTCTATCCTCAGGACCTCTTCGTCACCATGTTCTACAAAATCCTGCTGATAAGTAATCTGCTGGCCGCTTATCAGGTGTGCCAGATTCGTTTCGTCCACGTCCTTATTCTCGAAAGTTGATATCATCTGCCCGTCCCGCATAACCGTAATGCGCTCTGCAATCTCAATAATCTCGTCCAGCTTGTGGCTGACGAACATTATCGTCATGCCTTTTTCCTGCAGGCTCTTGATGATCGAGAAAAGCACATTGACCTCTTTTCTTGTCAGCGAAGACGTTGGCTCATCCATAATCAGTATCTTTGCATTGGTCGCCAGTGCTCGGGCAATGGCAACAAGCTGCCGGTCAGCTATCGACAGTTCTTCCGCAAGACTTTCCAGATTAAGCTCAATATGCATCCTGTCGATTACTTCTTCCGCCTTCTGATAAATCTGCGTCCAGCTGACCCCTTTGACACTCTTGTCCACATGCCGGTCAAATGCTATGTTCTCTGCTACCGTCAAGTTCGGAAAAAGGCTTAGATCCTGATAGATGACCCGGACGCCGTTGTTCATCGCCTGCCTTGCGGAACCTCCGCCGCTCTTCCTGCCGTCCAGGATTACTTCGCTGCCCTCATCAACATCAATTACACCGGATATGACTTTGATCATTGTCGACTTGCCGCAGCCATTCTGCCCGATCAGGCAATGAATCTCCCCACGGTTTAAATCAAAGTCAATATCTTTCAGAGCATGAACACCGCCGTAATGTTTATTCACATGTTTTAATTCAATGATCTTTTCTTCCATGTCCATCCCTCTCACTATCGTTCAATCGTTTTTTCCAAAAAGGAGCGGGCGCGCCACTCCGCAACCGCTCCTCTTTATACAGCCACATACGCCTCGCTAATTCTAGAAACCGAATTCTTTCCAGTTGTCCGCTGTAATCGTAATCGGATTGTCAATCCAAAGAGTTGTATCCTCAATCGCGACATCACCCATGTCAGGAATCGAGAATGAGCTGTCAATCTTGTTCCCCTTCAGCAATTCCTCGGCAATATAGCAGGACGCGTAACCGGAATCCGCCGGGTTCCACAGGTATCCCGTCGTGATCGCTCCGCTCTCAAGATGCGCGGCGCCCTCACTTGGAATTATATTGCCGACAACCGTCGCCTTGCCGATCATGTCTTCCTCTGTCAATGCCTCCGCAGCGCCAATCGGCCCCTGGCTGCCAAAGCAGATAAAGCAGTTCAGATCGCTGTAGGTCTTCAGAAGGTCCAAGGTTGTCTCACGGGCCAGCGCGGAATCTTCCCCGCAGGCAATTCTGTCAGTACATAACTTCATGTCCGGATATTTCTCTGCAAGATATTCCTCTACATGATCCGCCCACGCATTATGAAGCGGCACTGTCAGGCTGCCTACGTACAGGGCGTATTCTCCGGAACCGCCGCAGGCTTTTGCCGCGTCTTCTGCAATCAGCTCTGCGAATGCGTCATTGATGATCATCTCCACATCGTAGTCTGCGCCAACCTGGCCCGGAGACTCTGTCGTCACCACTACAATGCCCTTATCCTTCGCAGACTGGAGCACGCTTTCCAATACAGTCGCATCGTTCGGAACAACGCAGATTGCGTCAACGCCAGAGTTGATCAAGTCCTCAATGATATTTACCTGCTCCGCGGCATCCGCTGTGGAAGGCCCGGTCACGTATGCATTCACGTCATGTTCTTCTGCAAATTTCTCCACGCCTTTTTCGAACACGCTGAAATAGTCGATGCCTACAACCTTAACAACGACCGCGATCTCATACTTACCATCCGATTTCCCTGATTCTTTCTTGCCGGCATCCCCTTCGTCTCCAGAACCTCCAGAACTGCTGCATGCTGCCAGGCCCACTACCATGAGCAAAGTAATGAGCAATGATAATGCTTTTTTCATACTTCTCCTCCTTTTCTTTTATTGTATGTTATATTTTGTTACTTGTTGTTATATTATCACATATTATATCACATTTCAACATATTATAACACTTTGTGATAATTTTTGTTAAACTCCTCTCATACCTGCATTTGGCCATGCCAGATAATCCGGCAAGAAAAATATATCACAAAAATTGGCACAGAAATTCTGGCAGATTATGGAATTTTGCTCTCCATATCTAGTGTACTGGCCTGTTGATATTTAACTAAATTATTATGGAAATCACAGCTGTTTTGATGTATAATAAAAGAAACGGCGGTGATTTCTATGGCAAGACCAAAAAAGTATAGCATCCATCTTACAGAAAATGAATTTAAAAAGTTGAAATCTGTTATCCGTAAGAAGGAAACTTCAAAAACTATTCGCAGCAGATGTCAGATTATTCTCGACCTGGACGAAGCGCATGGAAAAGTTTTGACCCACGAACAAAGCGCAAGATCCAATGGTGTCTGCATGGCAACTGTCACGAATACTGTATCGAAATACGTGAATGGCGGCATTGATGCCGTTACCGAATTTAAAAGGAGCATAAATTCAGATAATGCAAGGCGCAAGGTTGACGGGCGTACAGAAGCCCGGTTGATTGAGCTTGCCTGCGGCCCCGTTCCAGAAGGACACTCCCGGTGGACCATCCGCCTGCTTGAGGAAGAATCAAAAGTGATTCTGGAAACTCCTGTAGGCAGAGAGGCAATCCGCAATGCCTTAAAAAAAACAAACTTCGACCTCACAAAAACGACTACTGGTGCATCCCGGCAAAAGAAGACCCGGAATTCATAGCCTGCATGGAGGATATCCTTGACGTTTATGAACTTCCCTATGATGAAAAATATCCGGTTGTGTGTATGGACGAAAAACCATACCAGCTTCTGGGGGAGGCAAGGGAGCCTTTGCCAATGATTCCCGGAAGCAGCCGGAAAACCGATTCGGAATATGTCCGTAATGGCACTGTGAGCATCTTTGCCTTTGTGGAACCACTTGGAGGGGTTCACCATGTGAGTGTCCGGGAACACCGCGCAGCCGTCGACTGGGCAGAAGAAATCAGGTATCTGGCGGACATCATGTACCCTGATGCCGAGAAGATTATCCTTGTGATGGATAATCTGAACACCCATAAACCAGCTTCCCTGTACAAACGGTATCCGCCGGAAGAAGCAAGGCGTATCATTAAAAAGCTGGAGATACATTATACGCCAAAGCATGGAAGCTGGCTGGACATTGCTGAAATAGAGCTTAATGTAATGACCAGACAATGCCTCAGCCGCCGCATTGCTGAGATAGGACTATTACGCAAAGAACTGTCCGTATGGGAAGCGAAGCGGAATACAGCTGCGGCAAAGGTCAACTGGCAGTTCAGAACCAGTGATGCCAGAATAAAGCTCAGCTCCCTGTATCCTGTATTTACTACTGCCTCTTAATGAGGCGGTAGTAATACTAAATATCAACAGGTCAGTACACTAGTCTTAAGGATAGTCATAAACAGGGAGGCATGTGACCTAACAAGTCACATGCCTCCCTGTAATTATCCCTATAAGTAGGTTCAGTTAGCTTTTATATTAATCAGCTCTGCAATCTCCTCAACTGAATCCAAAAGCACTTGGAATTCCAATCCCTCTGCATAACTGTTCTCCGCCGCATAATTCCGCCACAGGCTGTAAAGCGCATTTTCCTCACGCATATCCCGCATGATATCCTTCCAATCTTTCAACATATTCATAGAGCCTCTTTTGACCGCGGTATGTTCGATTGCCATTTTTAAAATATCCGGCCTGACTTTGTCCTTACGCTCACAATAGAGAATATGTAAATCATAAAAATCCCTGGCTCTCGTATTTCCTATATTCCTGCGAATAAATGCGCTCAAACATAAACATATGCTGCACATCCAAAGCCCTCAGATGATTCTTTGCTGCGAAATTTCGGATTGCTCCCTTTAGCTGTTCCGGTGTTTTCATTACAACACCTCCATATAAGTCCTTATTTTCTCTTCAATTCCGAAGACTTTTCCGTACTTTATCAATTTACGGACATCCGGACGGCATTTGAAATAATCCTTGATTGCCTGAACATACAGCTGCTTTTCGATTCGATTTCTGTCTTTGATCAGATCGCAAAGGCAGCGTTCTTTGTCGTACAGCCGAATAACCGCTCCCTGCGGAGACTGCGTTTCCGTAATTCCGAGATCATAAAAGCTCTTCATAACATAATGAGCCTTTATTTTTTGATTATCTCGAAGTAATCTTGAAATATTTTCTCCCTGTGGAACTGAGATATCGAATGTATGCGGGATAATGTCTGTCAAGCCCCAAATATAAAGAGCTGTGCCATATGAAAAAACAAGGCTGGAACACTGAACCTGCAGCAATGCAAATTCATCAATGTCGGCATTTAGCGGAACGAAAATGCCTTTTCGGACCCGTTCCAATAAACCGCTTTCAACATATTTTTTTATGACACCGCGGCCGATTCCAGCCGTTTCAATCTGTGAAGTCCTTACAAAGCCGTTGCTTTTGGCAGCTATCGACTCAATCTTATTATAAATCTCATCCATTGACACTGCCTCCTTGCATCGCGTTACATACTCTCTTTATATTTTACTTAATTAACGAGTGAATGTAAACATCTTTTTAATATTAGCATATCCGAATTCACAGAAAAAATACAATTATTCTTAATACAGCTCTTTCACCGCCGGATATATCTTCTTAAACTTCTGATACTTCTCCTCATATTTCGCGACCAGCTCATCCTCCGGCTCTACTGTATCCACCACTTTCACAAGTTTCTCCGCGATCGTCTCCACATCCGGGTACTCGCCGCACCCCACCGCCGCCAGCATGGCTCCTCCAAGGGCAGGGCCTTCCTCGCTCTCGATGACGTCCACCTTAAGATTCATAATATTGGCGATCATTTTCTTCCACAGGGGGCTTTTCGCTCCGCCGCCGCAGATTTTTGTCCGCTCTATGCGAATCCCAAGGCTTTTTGCCACCTCCAGGGAATCCCTGAGCGCGAAAGCCACGCCTTCCAAAACCGCCTGGGTCATATCCTCCCTCGTGGTATCCATGGACATGCCGATAAACATCGCTCTCGCGTCCGGATTGTTGTGAGGCGAACGCTCGCCCATGAGATAGGGCAGGTAAAAGACGTTGTTCTCGCCAAGTCTCGTAATCTGCGCCTGTTCCGCAGCAAAGTCCTTCGTCTTTAATATGTCCTCATTCCACCATTTATTGCAGGATGCCGCGCTGAGCATGCAGCCCATCAGATGATAGTTCCCGTCCGCGTGGGCAAAAGAATGGAGCGCGTTATTTTCATCCACCCCGAAACTCTTGCTGGAGATAAAGACCGTTCCCGATGTTCCGAGGGAAATATTGCACATGCCTTCGCCCACTGTTCCGGTTCCCACTGCCGCCGCCGCATTGTCGCCTGCTCCGGCAATGACCCTTACCTGCCCGCTAAGCCCCAGCTCCTCTGCAATCTCGGGCCTTAATGTGCCCACCGCCTGAAAGCTCTCATAAAGTTTCGGGAGCTGCTTTTCAGAAATGCCGCAGATATCAAGCATTTCTTTTGACCAGCACCGGTTTTTCACATCCAGAAGGAGCATCCCCGACGCATCCGACACATCTGTGCAGAACACCCCTGAAAGCTTATACGCCAGAAAATCCTTTGGCAGCATGATCTTACGGATTTTCGCAAAATTTTCCGGCTCATGCTTTTTCATCCAGAGAATCTTCGGCGCGGTAAAGCCCGCAAAGGCGATATTCGCCGTATGCTCCGAAAGCTTATCTTTTCCAATCACTTCATTCAGATAATCCGTCTCTTCCCCGGTTCTTCCGTCGTTCCACAAAATCGCCGGACGGATTACCCTGTCTTCGCCGTCAAGCGCCACCAGCCCATGCATCTGTCCGCCAAAGCTGATTCCTGCCACCTTACTTTTCTCACACTCTGCAGTCAGCTCCTTTATCCCTTCCACAGACTTCAAAAACCAGTCCTCCGGGTTCTGCTCCGACCAGCCCGGATGAGGAAAGTATAACGGATACTCCTTTGACACGATCTTTCGTATCTCCCCCTTTTCATCCATCAGGAGAAGTTTCACCGCAGAGGTTCCCAAATCTACTCCAATATATAACATCCGTTTTCTCCTACATAGTATTTTGCATATACCTTTCGCAGCATGTACCTATCGGGCTATCCCCACGGATTTTCCGTCGGATACCTCACGCCTGCCGGCTGGTTATACCCAATCTCCTCCACCGGAACCCCGATATACTTGAACACCTCAAAAAGAGCCTTTCCAAAATGGCCGAAAGCCACTGCCCCGTGATGGGGATATCCGCCCTCGATCAGCACATGGCGGTAGAACCTTCCCATCTGAGGGATCGCGAACACGCCCACCGAGCCAAAGGACCTTGTAGCCACCGGCAATACCTCGCCGTGGGCGATATAAGCCCGGAGAATATTATCCGCCGTACTCTGCAGACGGTAGAAAGTAATGTCGCCCGGCACAATGTCTCCCTCAAGTGTTCCCTGGGTCACTTCCTCCGGCAAGGTGCGCGCCATGATCATCTGGTACTTCATCTCGCAGAAAGAAAGCTTTTTCGACGCCGTATTGCCGCAGTGGAATCCCATAAACGTATCCTTGTGGGTGTAATCGTATTTGCCTTTGATTTCACTCTCGTACATATCCTTCGGCACAGTGTTGTTGATATCAAGGAGCGTTACCGCGTCCTGGCTTACCACAGTTCCGATGAACTCACTGAGCGCCCCGTAAATATCCACCTCGCAGGAAACCGGGATGCCCTGGGCCGTCAGGCGGCTGTTCACATAGCAGGGCACGAACCCGAACTGGGTCTGGAACGCCGGCCAGCACTTTCCGGCGATTGCCACATATTTGCGGTACCCCCTGTGCTCCTCGATCCAGTCCTTAAGAGTCAGCTCATACTGGGCAAGTTTCATAAGGATCTCCGGTTTCTTGTTGCCTGCCCCAAGCTCCTCTTCCATCTCTTTCACGACCGAAGGAATCCTCTCATCTCCCGCATGCCTGTGAAATGCCTCAAAAAGGTCAAGCTCTGAGTTTTCCTCAATCTCCACGCCGATATTGTAAAGCTGCTTAATAGGCGCGTTGCATGCGAGGAAATTAAGCGGCCTTGGGCCAAAGCTGATGATCTTTAAATTGTTAAGCCCTTCAACCGCCCTTGCAACAGGCACAAACTCGTGAATCATATCCGCGCACTCGTTGGCATCTCCCACCGGATACTCCGGAATGTACGCCTTAATGTTCCTGAGCTTTAAGTTATAGCTTGCATTCAGCATGCCGCAGTAAGCGTCGCCTCTTCCCTGCACCAGATTGTCTCCTGTTTCCTCCGCCGCCGCGATGAACATCTTCGGCCCGTCGAAATGCTTTGCAAGCAGCGTCTCCGAAATCTCCGGCCCGAAGTTCCCAAGATACACTACAAGGGCGTTGCATCCTGCCTTCTTCACATCCTCCAGCGCCTGCACCATATGAATCTCGCTCTCCACGATGCAGACCGGGCACTCATAAATCCCCTCCGCGCCGTACTTATCCGTATAAGCTTTCATCAGATTCTTCCTGCGGTTCACAGACAGGCTTTCCGGGAAACAGTCACGGCTTACCGCCACCACTCCAATTTTTACCTCCGGCATGTTATTCATACTAAAAATCCTCCTTGTATATAAAATTTATCATGTATTATCTGCACAAAACTCTTGCTGCCCTCAAAAGGCAAGTCCTTCTATTGCTCCAATGAGATATTCTCCCCCTTAAGCCCACAGAACGCGCCCCCAATCTTTGCATCCTCATGGGCGATGAGCCATTTGTTTTTCGCTGTCATAAGCTTTTCCTCTCCCTCTGACACCACAGAAAAATCAAGCTCATGGTTCGTTCCCTCCGGCAGCACGATGACGCAGCGGAAACCTTCCTCCGATGCCTGGCAGGGCGCATAGTGCAGCGTAGTGGCGTAAAGCTCCACCGCCGTTTTTGCCGGAACGAAAAATCCTTCCACCTTGGCCGTGTCATAAGTGTAATCTTCCTGAATGTCCTGCTGCCTCCCAAGAAGAAGAATCAGGTCGCTGGCGGCAATGTCCACCTCCGATGAGCGGTGGTACTCCAGCGCATTCAGCTTAAGGTTATGCCCATTGCAATACCCTACCTGAATAGGAAGTCCCCCGTAAGCGCTCTTTTTCAACCTTTCCGACACAGTTGCCTCCTCCATGGCTTTAACTCCCGGCACATAGACCACCTCGTCTTCCGGGAGAGGCGTATCTTTCATCACCTCCAAAAGCTCAGAAAAATCATACCCTTCAAGAACCTTTCCATATGCTGAAAATGCATCATCCGTAACTTTTTTAATCTCCATATCCGTCCTCCTTCATATATGGCGCTGCCCCTAAAACTGATATATCTATCATACCAATTTCAGAGGCGGATTGCGTTCAAAAATTTATGAAGTTTATGGTAATTTTTTGACATGTTTTATAATTCAAGGCCCTTTATGATTTTAAGAATCATTTCTTTATTCTTTTTGTGCAAATAGGTTTCATTTAACCTGGATTTCTTATATTTTAAATATGTGCCTTCCGTCTTTTCTGTCAAAAACCTGGCAAAATATCTTTCCCAGCTAAAAAACTTTTTACCGTCAATATATTTTTCCGGTTCTTCCAATATTTCATGTATCTCTTTTCCCGGAATCAATCCGGATTTTAAAATAAGCCATTCAAATGATTCGGGAAGATAAAGACTGATATTTTTCATTCTTTGAGCCAGTTTATACAAACGCTCCATCTCCGGGCCGATGGCAGCCCCATCCGCAATAATGCATATTTCTCCATCAATTCCCTTTAATTTTTCAAAAATATTAGACTTACCACCGGCGCTTTCACACGTTATGCCCTTTTCTTCACTGACAGCCCTGAAAAACTCATATCCGGAATTAGAATCTTCTACGATAATCCTTTCTGGTCTTACAGGGAAATCCGCATTATCCGAATATATCCTGTACATTTGCTGATATACTTTTTTCGTATTCTGGTACTTACCCGAAGAATGCAGCCCGTATATTTCTTCAACACTGTATGGCAGATTATAGAGATTTTCCCTCGTAATCAGCACAAAATAATTGTCGGAGCCCCGGATAGACGAGGCAAACTCTTCTGTATTGATAAACGCATTCTCTTCATCTATAAAGATAATATTTCCCGATAAGTTTTCAAGTATCAGTCTCCAATCCCTGCCTTCCAACACTTTGCAAGGCACATCGCAGATCACATCTATCCCGCTTGATACACCCAGATTTTCTGCCTGCCTGAGCATATTGATCAAAGTTGTCTTCCCAGTCGCGCTGTCGCCCTGGATGACTGTAATATTTCTGCGTATTTCAAATTCATAATGTAATCTATTATTTTGTACTATAACTCGATATCTGCCTTTCATATTCCACCTATACATATTTCCCTGCAATGTTAATAAATTCAAGCATATTGTGAATGGTTTCTCCCGTGTTCAAAATCCGGATTTCAAATTCTTCATCTCCGAACTCCATAATATGCCTGAGATTGATTGTCAGATCTTTTAACTTCCCTATTTCCAGAATCCATTTTGCACAGTTGTCACCGCAGGCGGACGCATTAAACACCTTGCCTGTATCATCAAAAGCCATCAAAATCAAAGTCTTTACTCCGCCGGATAATTCTTTTGTGGAAATAGGCCCCAGAACCGGGCTGTCAATCAGCCGTTCTCCAATCACTGACGACCGATCCACATCCTTTATCATCTTTACTGACAGCTCATTTGTAATCCATTCATCCTCATATTGATTGTCAAAATATACGGGGGGAAAATAAATCGCATCATCCATTTTCCCCAGAAAAATATTCAACATGCCAAACCTCCCGTCTCTTCTGATTTTCTTACATGCACCTTACCATCACCCTCAGCAGGTTACAGGTGCAAAACTGCAGATCCCCCAGCGTGATAATCTCCCCGCTTTTCACCCCGTTTACGATATCCTCCACATTCTCCTGACACCCCGGCATCTGCAAGTCATTCCCCGCCTTAATACACCATTCGCTTGAGGACCAGGGATATTTATCCGAGGTAAGCCCCATGTAGCCGGTGTCCTGACTAGTGCACCAGTCTGTCATCACCACGCCGTCAAACCCCCACTCATCCCTGGCGACAGTCTGCAACAGGCCATAGTGGTTGGCCGTGTGGATTCCGTTGATCAGGTTGTAGGATGTCATGATAGAGTAAGGGTGAGATTCCTTTACTGCAATCTCAAACCCCTTCAAGTAGATTTCCCGCAGAGCCCTCTCGCTTATGTGGGCGTTGGTAAACATCCGGTTGTCCTCCTGATTGTTGGCGGCAAAATGCTTAAGGGTCGTTCCCTGGCCGCCGAGGCTCTGCACCCCTCTCGTGGCTGCCGCGGCACATTTCCCTGAAAGCAGCGGGTCTTCGGAGTAATACTCAAAATTCCTTCCGCACAGTGGGTTCCGGTGAATGTTCATGCCCGGGGCAAGCCATAGATGGACGTGGTACTGTCTCATCTCCCTCCCCACAATCTCCCCCATCCTCTCAAGCAGCTCCACATCCCAGGACTGAGCCAGGGTGGTTGCAATAGGAATAGCTGTGCAGTACTGGTAGTAATCCTCCGCCGTCTCTGGCGTGCTTTCCGGAAAGGGCATGCGATCCATGCCGAACACCTCGCCCCCCGGCAGCACCTCACCTTCCTCCGTCGCCTTAAAGTGCGGCTGGAGCCTCAAGCCTGCCGGACCATCCGCCAGAATCAGCGGGAATATTCCCCGTTCCCCTAAAAGAACGGAGCTTGTCTGCCCTGCGGCGCCCGGAACCAGAGTGGCCGCATTTCCCACAACCTGGGTTCCGTTGTCGGTGCGCCTTTCGATGCCCACGCAAAGCTCTGCCATCTCCTCTGCCGTAAGCTGCGCCGCCAGATCTTTTACGTCAGCATTTCCTTCCTTTACATCTTTTAAGGTCAGAATCCTTTGCGGATATTTATCTTCAAGAACCGGGCGCTGCAAGCTGCCTGTTTTCTGTCCGGAAAGGCTTTCAGTCAGGCAGTTTGTAAGCTGTCTCGTGACGGTTTTCTCCTCAACGGTCACCGTTCCCGCCGTACTTGTGGAAGATGAGTCCGCCCCAAAGCGGATCATATACTCTCCCGGCTCCAGCACCCACGCCGCATCTTTCGTGCTGTAGGACGCCATATCTGAACGCATAAATTCCACCGTCAGCCGCTGCGTCTCTCCGGGCTTTAAAAGCCTGGTCTTTGCAAATGCCGCAAGCTCCTGATAAGGCTTTGAAAGTTCACCCTCCGGAGCAGTATAATAGACCTGCACAACCTCTCTTCCCGCATATTCTTTTCCTATATTGGTCACAGCGGTTTCCAGAGTGATCCTTTTATCCTCCCCCGCATTTTCCACAGAAAAGACTTCCGCCTTTATCTCAAACTGGGTATAGCTCTTCCCATATCCAAAGCAGTAGGCCGGCTCTATCCTATGAACATTAAAATAGCGGTAGCCTACAAAAATGTCCTCTGTGTAATACTCGTCGTCCACATTCCCGTTATTGTGGCTGAAAGTCCTGGAGGACGGATAATCATAATAATCCTTTGCCCACGTATCCGTAAGCTTTCCGCAAGGGCACGTCTTTCCTGTCAGCACGTCGCCCGCCACAAGGCCTCCGATATTCCCAAGCTGCCCCATAAGGACAACCGCGTTAATCCCTTTCATCTCTCGGACAGGGGCAGTGTCAATCACTCCGCCCACATTGAGGAGCAGTATCGTCTTCTCATAATTTTCCGCCAGAAACTTAAGGTTTTGAATTTCCCGGTCTGTCAAAAGATAATCGCCCTTCCTGCATTCCCTGTCTTTCCCCTCGCCGGAATTGCGCGAAAGCACATAGATGGCTGTCCGTGCATCTTCCTTTCTTTCAATCAGCGGAACCTCCGGAGCCTCGAAAGGACGCTCAAAGAGAACCATATGCACCGGCACGCCCCGCTCATCCATCTCCCGCTCCACGCTCTCCATATATTCTTTCTCCGCCTTAGAAACCTCGGCATCAAAGCGATCCAGCCACTCTCCGCCCAGAACATCAAACCCAGCGGCCGCAAGCCCCTGCTCGACATTAATGTTCTCCCTCGCGTTCATATCCCCGGAGCCGGTACCTCCCTTTACCGTGTGCCTTGCTCCGTTTCCATAGAGGGCGGCTTTGCGCTCATCGTCTTTAAGGGGGAGCGCCCCGTCATTTTCCAAAATCACCGCGCACTCTCCGGCAAGCCGTCTTACCTCCCGCTGGTTCTCCCGCTCAAGAGACGTAACCTCATCCGATGTTAATGCAAAAAATCCACTCATGGCAATCCATTCCTTTCACATGTTCTCTTTCCGGAATCCGCTGGGAAGGATTCCGTATTTTTCCTTAAACAGCTTTGAAAATGACCTGCTGTTGGCAAATCCGTTGTTTACAGCAATATCTCCAATCGGCATGTCCGTATTTGCCAGATCCCTATACGCATGTGCAAGCCGCAGGCTGTCCAGATAACTCTTATAGTTAATTCCCGTATATTTGCAGAACATCCGCGAAAAATACGCAGGCGAATAGCCAAAAGCCGCGGCCACCCCCGCAAGCGGCAGCTCCGCCGCATAATTTTCCTTTATATAAGCAGTTATGGCAGAAAGCCGGTCAAGCTTTTTATACTGCCAGACAACCTTTTCGTCCACATCTGCCATGCGGTATTTGGTGACGAGAAGATAAAGCAGAAGGTAGAACTCACCCATAACTTTAAATTCATATCCGCACTCTTTTTTCGTATAAATTTCATAAATTTCCCTTACAAGTCTCATGACCTCCCCATCTTTAAGCAGGCTGCTGTTGGAAAAATAGATGAACTTTTCATCTGTATAATATCTCTCAAAAGTTGACAGCGGAATCTGCAGCACAACCGTCCGGTTTTTCTCCGGCGCATGGACGGAATGAACTTCATTGGAGTTCACCAGCATACACTCGCCCGGCTTTAAAGCACAGCGCATGTCATTGATGTAGAAATCCAATCCGCCCTCAAAAAGCGCAAACAGCTCCACTGACCGGTGCCAGTGCTTTTCCCTGACATAATGCCCGTCCTTCCCCTCAAAAAGGAACAGCTTAAAAGGGATATCATCATTTGGCATAATAAGCTCATGGGAATATTCCATAATAAAGAACCCTCCTGTTGACGCGATACCGATATCCGCCTCTGTTTCTTATGACAGCTTTTCCAGCTTTGCAATCCGCTCCAGCGCTTTTTCATACGCCTTCCTGGTTTTCTCCAATTCTTTTCTTTCCTGTTCCAGTTCGTAGTCTTTCTCCTCCGCCTTACGCTTTTCCTTCTCTGCCTTACACTTTTCCTCCTCTGCCTTCTGCTTTTCCTCTTCCACCTTACGTTTTACCTGGTTCAGCTCCTCCTGCATCTCGTCAATCATCAACTGCACCGTATTCCGGTCCAGCTCACGCAGCTCCTTTGAAAACATACCCATCACCTCTTCTATATTCTGGCAGATCTCATAAATCTGCCCGTACATGGCTTTGAAGTCTGAATATTTTTCTATGACGGAAATGACCGCCTCCGGCTCATCCATACTCAGAAACGCCAGCCATGCCTCCAGCCGATTCTCTATCCTGATATGTTTATTTTGCTGGATTTCCCGGAAGATGTCAAGTGGCACGAACAGATATTTCTGGAGGAGGTTTATCTCTATCCCGGTATTGGATTTCTGTTCAAAATAGTGGAGATATGTATCTGGAAACTGATGGAATGCCGATGTACTCTGCTCAAATAAGACGATTGTGTAGACTTCCTTGATATCTTTATAGACAAATTTCTTCTTCCGTTTGCTGCGGACTCTCTTATACTGCCGGAGCAGCAAGTCGGCGGAATAACATGCGCTCCGCGAACCCCGGTGCAGAAATCCAAGAACTCCTGCCGGTGATTTTCACCCCATTGTTCAAACATTGATTTCAAATGCCTGTCTGCCTCAATCTGTTCCATAATAGATTCCCTTGTCTGAATCATTGGAAAATACTCCTGTAATTTGTTTGTCATACGCAAATTCCTCCTTGTAAATATACCCATGGCATAATCTTTAAACAGTTGCTTTGGATAACTGCCCCGAAAGCGGAGCGGTAAGATAAAAAGACTTTCATCGTGAAATATCTTCGGATCAGCAGAACGCTTTTCCTGTTTGTTAAATGAGTGTAACACATGCATGAAAGTTTGTGCAAGAGATATTTTTGAAATTTAATTTTTATTTTTTTCCGGAATTTGAAACGGGGCTGTCCAAAAGCACAGCCCCGAATACTCCTACTCTTCCGCCGCTCTAAATGCCCTGTCTAAAATCCTTGCATTTAACAGCGTCTCTTCCCTGGACACATACGGTCTCTCCCCGTCCAAAATGCACCTTCCAAATTGTTCAATCTCCAGCATATAGTTATCTGGGCACATTACCGTATACTCCGTCTTCTTCTCGTCAAGAACCTCCACGTTATCTACACGCCCGTCCGTCACCAGCGTAAACTTGCAGATATTCCGGCAGTTAAAGTTGCACGGCACCTCAATCCGCCCTTTCTCCCCCACAACTGCATAATATCCCCTCGCATAAGAATTGAGGGAAGAATAGCTCACTGCCTGCACTCCGTCCTCGTATTTGAACAGTGCGGTATTGCTTACATCCACGCCGTACTCTTCATCCATCTCGGCAAACGCCTTCACGCATACCGGCTCTTTCCCGTCAAGCAGATAGCTGATGGTGCTGATATTGTAACATGCCATGTCATAAAACGCACCGCCGCCAAGCTCCTTATTCATCCGGATGTTGCCCATGTCCGTAAGCAGGTCTGTAAGGTGGGACTCCAAATATTTTACCTTCCCTACAGCTCCCTCGCCTATCAGCTCTTTTACTTTCTGCACAAGAGGCGCATGGCGGAACGCAAATGCCTCCATCAAAAGTACATGATTCTCCTCGCACACCGCAAACATCTCCCTGGCCTGCTCCTCATTCAGAGCAAGCGGTTTCTCGCATAAAATATGCTTTCCGGCCTTCGCAGCCCGCTCCACCCACTGAAGATGCATGGAATTAGGAAGAGGAATATAAACCGCCTCCACATTGTCATCCGCCAAAAGCTCCTCGTAACTCCCATAAGCCGCCTTCGCCCCAAACATCTCCTTAAACTCCTCCGCCTTGGAAAGCCCCCTGCTGGCCACCGCATAAAGCTCCCCGTTCGCCGCCTTAAGAAGACCCGGAACCGTCCGCACCCTCGCAATCTGGGCGCACCCCAAAATCCCCCATCTAACCTTCCTGCTCCTATCCATATCAAAATCCTCCTACACTCATCTTAGCAAAACAAATTACATCTT
This sequence comes from Lachnospiraceae bacterium MD308, assembly GCA_000403475.2. Taxonomy (GTDB): domain Bacteria; phylum Bacillota; class Clostridia; order Lachnospirales; family Lachnospiraceae; genus MD308. The sequence continues at coordinate 123,739 of KE159798.1, read as the reverse complement.
ATCCTCAACAAACTCCCGCATCCCCTGAATGATCAGATACACCGAAGTCGCCCCCGCATCCTGATGCCCGATTGCTCTCTCCATCAGTGATTTCGCACGTCCGAATCTGGCTACATATTTCTTCGTATTTTCCATGCCGACCCTTGCCGCCTCTTCCGCCGCTTTAAGCATCTCCAAAAGCCCTTTGTCCTTGTTCGCCTCAAGAGCGTCAACTGCCGGAGCCAGCGCGTCAACCATGGTCTTATCGCCTACTTCTGCCTTCCCGCGTTCCTGAATTGCCGCAAGGCTCTTTCTCTCCATGGCCGCTAAGTCCGCCGCATCAAGCGCCTCCTTCCCATCCATTCCCTTAGCTCCCGCTAGGTAGAGGCTGCCGAAGATCACGCCGGAGGCGCCGCCCATGGACATCAGCATTGCCTGCCCTGCCGTCTCAAACAGCTTGTAGGCGTTTGCCTCGCCCTGCATCTTCAGCAGTTTCTTCTTCGCCTTCTGCATGCCGCCGGCCATCCCGATACCGTGGTCGCCGTCGCCGATCACGCTGTCCACTTCCGTGAGATACGGTTTCTTCCCGATAATCTTGTCCGCGATATAGATCAGCATATTTCTTGCATCCTCAGCGCTAAGCTCTGTAAGAACACCGGCTTTGCTCCTTACGATGTCCGCCTCTTCTACATCGTTCTCATCGAACTCCGGCTCTTCTTCCTCCACCGTATCTTCTGCCCGGCAGGCTGCCCCGGTAAGCTCTCCTTTTGCGTAGTACGGAGAATAACAAGGCGCGTCCAGATATTCAATCAGCTCATCATCAAGCTTTAAGATGGTGATGGAAAATCCTCCCATCTCCATACAGGTGCAGTATGTCTTGATCTCCGCGTCATGGATGATAAGGCCGTCTTTCGCAAAACGCTTATGAAGGTCATAGTAGACGATATTTAACTCTAAGAGCGGAGTAGAGCCAAGGCCGTTTACAAGCACCGCCAGCTTATCCCCCTCTTTAAATCCCATCTCCGTCTTAATCTCCCGATACATCCGGTCAACCATGTCGTCTGCGGGCATCATCTTTGTCCGCTCGATTCCCGGCTCGCCGTGAAGGCCCATGCCGAACTCCATCTCATCATCCGCAAGCTCAAAGGTAGGCTTGTCATTGCCCGGCAGCGTTCCCGGAAATGTGGCAAGTCCGATCGTGTTGATATTATCCCTTGCTTTCTCTGCAATCCTTACGACTTCGTCAAAGGGGAGCCCTGCGTCGCATGCCGCTCCCGCCACCTTAATCACAAACACATCCCCGGCGATTCCCCGGCGGTCATAGTACCGCTCCTTCGGCGCAGACGCGAAATCATCCCATACCCGCACATGAGCCGTCTTAATGCCGTCCGCCTGGCAGAGCTCCTCCGCCATATCGAAATTTAAGTTATCCCCGGCGTAGCACCCGTAGATGAAAAGCACTCCCTTCCCCTGGTCTACCGCCTTCGCCGTCTCATAGATAAGCTCCGGGTTAGGAGACGCGCAGATATTGCCGCAGGCAACCGCATCCGCAAGGCCCGCCCCGCAGTAGCCGGAAAACAGCGGTTCGTGCCCGCTGCCACCGCCGATCACAAGAGCGACTTTGTCTTTCCTGCTCCCGCGGTATTTGAAAGCATTGTAATCACCAATTTTCTTATAATATTTCTTATATGCAGAGAGATATCCCGCAAGCATCTCTTCCACAACATTTGACACATCAGCGTTTAATATTTTTTTCATCTCAAGTCTGCCTCCTTACTCCACATTTCTATGCCTCTTTGACATTTTCTCAAAACTAAGCCCCGGTGTCTCTTCAACCAGTGTCATGACAATCATGTCAAAGGTAATCAGAAGGCACTGCTCAAACAGGTTCCCCATGGGCTGGAAGGACGGAACAACGTCGTCTGTTCCTCTGTAAACCGCAGCCGGCACAAAAAACACCTTATCCGCTACGTTTCTCGCCGTATTTCCGCTGGGCGAGCCGGTCACCACATAAATCATTCCCCCCGCCTCTTTCGCCCGTTCGCAGATATAATTGATATGGCCGATATTTCCGTCTCCCAGAGTGGCGATCACAAGGTCGCCCTCTCCTATGGACGGAGTAGTGTCATCCCAGATCCAGTGGATTTCCTTTCCCATATGCATCAGCCTCATAGCAAATGCTCTGGTGGCCATCCCTTCCCGTCCTACGCCGATTAGAAAGATGCGCTCATGAGCCTTTATCTCTTCGATAAATTCACGCATCCCCTCCTGGTCTAACCGCTCATAGACTTTGCGGTGCTCGTCTAAGATTTTCTCATACATCTCTCTATATTCCATGCCAAGACGCCCCCTAATCCAACTCTCTGTGAAGATAATCCATTGTTTTTTTCATGCCGTCATACACCGCATCGTCGTCGTCCTCAAAGATGGTAACTACCTCAAGATACTGCACGATGTCTTCAAGCCCTGCATTTTTCGTGGCGCGCTTTATAAGCTTTGGCGTCACGATGCCTTCCTTTGTAAAATCCCAGTGCCGGTCCCACTCCCCGTCTGTCTGCTGCAGATGGATAGAGCCGATGTAGGGCGCGCACTCGTGAAACCACAGCTCAATGTCCGCCTCATCCTTCAAAAGCGGCCTGAACAGCGCATGTCCCCAGTCCACCAAAAGCCTGATGGGAATATCCGTGCCTTCTAAGTCTTTCATCATCTTGACACATACAGAAGGACTGTGGGGGAACTCCGTAATAAGAGGCGTGGCCTCGATATGTATCTCCTCAAGCCCTTTTTCCTTTCCGTAAGCCGCAAGTCTTTGCAGGTACTCAAGCATCTCCTGATAAAGCTCCTCCCGCTTTCCCTGGTCTCTGGCATCGTCATAGTTCATGCCGCCCACCGGAGAGCCTAAGACTTTAGCGCCCATGAGGACCGTCATATCAATGGCTCTCTTAAAGAAGAGAAACGCTGCCTCCCGCTGCTCCTTCGCCGGAGCAAGGAAATGCGCGAAAGAGTAGGATGCAAGCCCTCCGAAAGTAGCGTCTATCTTTACTCCTTCTTTTTCAAATGCCTCTCTATAGTCAGCAACCATTACATCCCTTAATTCTTCCGGCCACCAGGGGTCGATAAGATCCCAGGTAAACTGCACATGCTCCACGCCGAAATCATTTCTGCACATAGCCGCCAGCTGCGCCGGTTTCATCCAGCGCTTGACCGCAAAGGAAAGGTTTAATCCCAATACCATAAGTCATCCTCCTTTATTTATACTTAGCTAAGTTTAATCTTCCGCTGTTTCCTCTCGCGCATGATCTCGGAAATCGAGCTGAAGGAAATCGCGATAACAACTACCACGCCGGATACCGCCGACTGCCAGTACACATTTACGCCAAACAGCACGATCATGTTCTGGATGATGCTGATAATCGCCGCTCCGATAAGGGCGCCCGCAGGATTTCCGATTCCTCCCGTAAGAGACACGCCGCCGATTACGGAAGATGCGATGGAGTTCATCGGCCAGTTCTCGCCGACCGCCGTCTGGGCGGAGCCAAGCCTTGCAACATACAAAAGACCGGCCAGGGAAGAGATAAGCCCTACTAAAGAATAGATCATAATGCGGATCTTATTTACCTTGATTCCAAGAATCTTCGCCGCCTCGCGGCTGTTGCCGATGGCGTAAATGTAACGCCCGGTTTTCGTCTTCTTTACCATGAAAAGCACAAGTATCAGCACGATGATGCAGAAGATAAAAGGCGTCGGAACCGGCCCTACATTTCCCTTGCCGAGAAAATAGATGTCCTCCGGAACACCCGTGATAGCCTTTCCTTTCGTAAGCACTAAGTTAATTCCTCCGTACACACCCTGCATTCCGATGGTGGCAACCATGGAATTCAAGCGCAGCTGGGTGATGATCAGGCCGTTGATGCAGCCGAAGATAAGCCCGAGAGCCAGCCCCAGCAGCACGGAAAGCCACGGGTTCCACCCCTTATTTACCATCATGATGCCGGAAAGGATGCCGCACAGGGAGGCAATCTTTCCCACAGACAAATCAAGCTCTCCAATGAGAAGGAGCAGCGACTGGGCGATGCCGATCATGCCGATAAAAGCAAGGTCGCGGATCAGCGCCTGCAGATTATAGATGTCAAGAAAGTACGGAGACGCCACGCTGGCGATGACAATCATCAGCACAAGCACCGCCCCGATTGCGGTCATATTACTTTTTTTCAATGCATTGACCAATGCATTGTTTGCTTTTACATTATCTTTACCCATAACAAACAACTCCTCTTCATTTATGAATTCACGCCGATAATTGCACTGAGAAGCGTGTCCTTATCTGCCGCCGCATCATACTCCCCGGCCTGCCTGCCTTCGTACAATGCAATAATTCTGTTGGAACACTTCTTAACCTCATCCATCTCCGAGGAAATCAGGATGATGCCGATGCCCTTTTCCTCTGCCAGCTCCTTCATGAGCCTGTAGATTTCCGCCTTAGTCCCTACGTCGATGCCCTTTGTCGGCTCGTCAAACACAAGCACCTTCGGGCTGCACTTCATAGCCCGCCCGATGATGACCTTCTGCTGGTTTCCGCCGCTTAAGAACTGAATCGCCTTGTCCGCGTCCGGCGTTTTTACATCATATGTATCAATCACGTCCTGGGCAAGCTCGTCTTCTTTCCTCCGCGAAATGCTGATTCCGCTCTTTAGCGTATCGAGGGTGGAGACAGAGATATTTTCCCGGATGGAAAGCACAGGAAGGATGCCCTGCTTTTTGCGCTCCTCCGGCAGATAGATGAACCCATGGTTTACGGAATAGTTGGTATCCCCAAGTTTCCAGTCTTCCCCGTCAAGCTTTACCGTGCCGGAATATACCGGAAGATAGCCGAAAATCGCCTGCATCAGCTCGCTCCTTCCCGCGCCTACCAGACCGGAGAACCCTAAGATCTCCCCTTTTTTCAGCGTAAAGCTTATGTCGGTGAATTTTTCTCCCGTGAGATTGTTTACCTCTAAAAGCACCTTGTCAGACACCTTTCCAGAGCAGTATACCTGAGTCTGGTCAAGCTCCTTTCCTGTCATCTGCCTGATGACCCAGGGGATATCCACGTTGCTTATCACGTCTCCCGCAACTTTTTTTCCGTTCCGGAATACCGTGATCACATCCCCAAGGGCAAAGATTTCTTCCAGCTTGTGGGAGATGAAGATAATCGCCTTATTTTCCTTTTTAATATCTTTTACAATGTCAAATAAAATTTCCGTATCGCTTGTAGTCAGGCTTGTAGTCGGCTCATCCAGCATAAGCACTTCAAAATCCTCGTGCACGCAGGCTCTCGCAATCTGAAGGAGCTGCTGGGAAGACACCGATATATCCTTTACCAGTGCGTCCGGCGCTACCGGAATCCTGAATTTCTCAAGAACCGGCGCCGCTTTCTTCTCAAGTTCTTTCTGGTTTACGATTCCTTTGATTCCTGACTTTTCATATGGGAGAAACAAATTTTCCGCTACAGACATATATCCGAAGAGGTCAATTTCCTGGGGCACATAGGCAACTTTGCCGAACAGCGCCTTATTTTTCATGGCATCCTCCCCGCCTATCAGAACCTCTCCTTCTTCCGGGTCATAGACACCTGTCAGGCATTTGATCAGCGTGCTCTTCCCCGCCCCGTTCTCACCGATCACACAGTGGATTTCCCCGGGTTCAAAGGCTACGTCTACCGAATCAAGCGCCACCACGCCCGGAAACAATTTTGTAATATTATGCGCCTCTAATACTTTCATAGACATGCTCCTTTTAAAAAAGCAGGGGCGAGCAACTCCTTAACTGGTTACAAGCCCCCGCTTTTAATCATTTTAAAATTTTAAGCCTCAAGATTATTTTGCGTCGCCGCCTACAATCTCAATCCACTCGTCAATGTTTTCTCCGTCGATAACCGCAATGCCGGTATCAACCATAGCCGGAATCTCTATGCCGATGTATTTCTGGTACATCATAAGAACCGCCATGGAGCCCTGCATCTGAGGAATCGTTGAAGAAGTAGCCGTAATAGTGCCGCTCTTAATGTAGTCAAGAATTTCAATCAGGTTGTCCATGGATACGAACGTAACCTGACCCTTCTTTCCAGCCTCTTCAATCGCTGCCGCAATGCCGGAGCCGCACGCATCGCAGTTAAGGTAACCCTTAAGATCCGGGTTTGCCGCCAAAACTGCCGCTGCCTGTGACTGAGCCTCCTCGATGTTGTCATTGTCGATACCGCCGTCAACAACTTCGATGTCCGGATATTTCTTAAGCGCGTCTAGGTGAGCCTGATATCTCTCCGCATGGTTCGGCGCAGACGGGAATCCCTGCATAACCGCAACTTTTCCTTTTTCGCCGATTTCCTTCGCAAGCCTGTCTGCCGCGATCGTCGCCTGCTCTTTGAAGTCGTTGCCGCAGCTTGTAAGCCCGCTGCCTTCCGGTGACGGAGCGTCAAAGAGAACTACCGGGATGCCCTGCTCTTCAATCTGCTCGATAACTGCCTTGCTGCCGTCATAGTCAACCGGGTCAAGTGCAATTCCTGCCGGTTTTGTAGCCGCCGCCTGCTCAAGTACGGAGTTCTGCTCCGCAACGTCCGCCGCGTTAGGAGCGCGGTAATCAATCTTAACCTCAACGCCAAGCTGCTCGGACAGAGCGTCCGCCTGAATCTGCGCGCCCTTGTTTACTTCGTCAAACCATGCGTGTACGCATTTCGGAACGATTACAAAGGTCATATCCTTTGCCGCGCCGCCTTTGCCGCCTTCTCCTCCTTCAGAGCCGCCGGAACCGCCGGAGCTGCATCCTGCCGCAAGCGTAGCAATCATAGTTGCCGCAAGTAATACTGACAAAATTTTCTTTCTCATTGTACATTTCCTCCTTTTTCTTTATTATCCGTTTGGAATGATTACATTATACAAAAGGCTCTCCGGAAATCCAATGTGAAAGAATTTAGATTGAGTGTGAGAATGTTAAGCCTGAATTATTCACGGAACAGTATTTGAACTGATAACTGTACCATGAATCTGAAAATTGATCCTTGCAACCATAACATCACTCAATTAACCCGTCAAAAGGGCATAAAATCCCCGTGACAGAGTTCAGAGCAGTTGTTAAGCTGTCAAGGTTCGTTAATAGTTGCTATTCCAGCTGTACATTCAGCTTACCGATATTTGAAAGTGTCTCAGTGAATTCATTCTTATAAGGGCAGCTGCTACACAGCTTGAATATGATATATCTTGCTGAATGAATTACTTTTACAGCAATCTTCAGCAGTTTTAAACGGACAGTATCAATACGTTGCTTTCGCATATTTGCTGATAACGCCAATCGTCTAAACCAATTAAATATGTTATACGCAAGAGCGTGTATCTGAAGTCTGTTGGCATTTACCATTCTGGTATGACTGCTTACGGACGCGAAATCAAAACCGGATTTGCTTTCTTTGATGAAGTTTTCCATCAGCCCTCTCTTGCAGTAAAATTTGATGAGATACTCTGGGGAAGAATCCATGTTTGTGACAATAAATGTGTACATGTAAACCATCTGGTTTTCCGGTTTTTCAACTTTGCATACCACGCGCCTTTCATAAGTCCATGAACCTGCTTTGTACGTGAATTCACCATAAACTACAGCATAATCAACTTTATTATTCCTGGTGATCTCATCAAGCCCATCCACAAAATGGGATGCTTTTTCACGGAGAATGCCATTCTCTTTCAGCCGCATCACATAGCTTGTGCCATTTTCCTCACACTGCTTGTAAAGGTCAGGCGCAGCAAAACCGCTGTCACCCCGAAGCAGAATACGGATTTCCGGATAATCATCCAGGTATTCATCAAGTATCGGCTGCAGGAAGTCAACCACTCCGGTGCAGGAATACTGTGTTCCGTCACGAAGTTGGATTTTTATTAGATCTCCGGTCATTCCATCATAACAAACAAGTGGATGATAACCATTGCTTTGATAATGAAAATTAAAGGCGCTGCCTTCCTGTTTGCCGTATGCATCAAGAAGAGTGGAATCCAGATCCAGAATAACAGCCTGCGGCATCTGAATACTGTAAATTTTATTCCGAAGTATTCTGCCAATCGCAAGAAACTGGTTTAAGGTATCTTCATCCATACGGTTAAAGAATCTGGAAACAGTAGGCTGTGATGCAAGGGCATCTTTTTCAAGTATGGACTTGAATACGGGATCGTTTGTCAGTTCATCGGAATTATCATCTTCAAAATAACCGGCAATGATCATATAGATCATCTGGAGCAAGTTTTCCTGATCCGTATGATATCTGAATAATGCAGAATCATTGGTCTTGAAAGCTTTGCCTAATAGCTTATCAATCCCAAGTTTGCTTACGAATTCTTTGATGAGAAGCAAGCCTGCATCGGAGGATAAATCTCCTCCATCAAAATTTATTTTAATCTGTCTATTGCTTTCTAATGGTAAGGTGTTTACAATACTCATAAAGGGCTCCTTTTGTTGGTATTATTTGAGATTAGACACCTTAATTTTATCACAAGTGGATGCTCTTTTTTCATTCACTTGACAGGTGAAAAGCAATATTCAGTTAAAATACAGCAACTATGTGGCTTTCAGACACTTTCACGGCTGTGCCGTGAATAATCTAGGTTAAGTTATATAAAACTGCCAATATGTCATTCCACACTTATAATCTGGTCGGAAATATCTTCCACGTACTCTTCTCTTGATTTTATGATAATCACCGCCGCGCCGCGGTTTGCAAACTTTTTTATATAGGATTTCACGATGGACACTCCCATCAGGTCGCACCTTGCAAAAGGCTCAAACAATATAAGCACCTTCGGGTTATAGATATACCACCGCTCCAGCGTGATGTTTATGATGTCATTCACCCCAAGGCTGTCTGCCGCGGCGTCCGGGGCAACCTCCGACTGCCCAAGCTCCTCCCCCAGCATCCGTGGGATTTTTGAGGAATTGGCAATATATTCAAGAGAAGATATCTTCCTTAAAGAAGGGATCAGCAGGTTTTCCCCTGCGCTCATCCCCGCAAACACCTCCTCCTCGCTGCCCATGTGCATGACGGACACCACCTTCTCCCTCACATAGTCGGAAAAATCAGCCGCCCGGTACACTCTGGAATTCAGGACGCAGGAAATGTACGGCGCCGCCCGGCGCCCGGAGAGGATCATAAAAAGCCCTTCCTTCACTTTCCCGTCCAGGGCAAGAAACGTAACGATTTCTCCCCGGAGAAAATTAAAGTCATGAATCTTCCCGGAGCTCATCTGAAGGCCCTCGATCCGGTACACCGGTTTCCCTTCCCCTTCCTGCTCCTCAAGCATGTAGCTGTCAAGCCCTTTCTTTTTCGATATGACGCCTCCTCCAAGGAGGAACTTCTCAAGATGAAGTCCGTTCTTTATATAATCTTTCCTGCACTTTTTAACGATTCTCCCTTTCTTAAAGATAACGTACTTTTCCGAAAGGAGGGACAAAACCATGTCTGAATGGCTGTTAATGACGACCCCCATATCTCCGGCAATCAGGCGTTTCACCGCCGCCCCGAAAGAACGGATGTCCTCCGGGCCCATTCCCTCAAACTCGTCCTCCACAATAAGGAGTTTTTTACGGTTCCATTTGGCCTTCACCACATCCACGATCCGCTTTTCAAGCTCCGAAAGATCTTTCATCTTGCCTGACACGCCTATATCCACCCCAAGCTCCCCGAAAAACTTCTTCACCTGCTCCTCCAGCCTCCGCTTTTTCCACATAAGCTGGAACCACCCGCTCTCTACAAGCCCCACATACTCCGCCACAGTCCAGTCGTCAATGACGTAGTTAGAGGCCGCGATACGGTATACCGCTCCTGCAAGCTCCGAAGGCTCAGATATCCGCCTGCCTCCAATGTAGATGTGGTGCCGCCTCAGTTCTTCCTGCACCTCTCCTGACAAAATCTTTACAGTCAGATCCTTCCCGGAATAGGCAAGGCCTAAAAACCCCACCATCTCCCCCTCCAGGATGCACAGCGTAATATTTTCCAGGCTCTGCATCCTGCCAATGCTGACGGTTAAATTGTTGATTCTTAATATTTCTTTCCTCATATGCTCTGCCCATGCCCCTGCCAGCCTGTCATGAATAATTGGCAGGAATAGTAATCTCTACGTCCGTTCCCTGCCCCACCGTGCTATATACGTTTACGCCGTACTCCTCCCCGAAAAGGAGCTGGATGCGCTTATGGATATTGGGCAGGGCAATGCCGGTATTGCGCTGCTTTGCCCCGCTTTCCTCCTCCACCCGCATGCTGGAAGAATGAATCCTCTGATTTAGCTTGTCGAGAGCCTCCCCCTCGATGCCGCTGCCGTTATCGGAAATGGTCAGGATCAGATTCTTTTCCGTGACTATCACCTCGATGATCACCCTGCCTCCCTCCAGCTTTTCCTCAAGCCCATGGTAGATCGCATTCTCCACCACTGGCTGTATGATCAGTTTAGGAATCAGAAAATCATAGGCCTCTTCATCCTCCTCATCAATAATCACTTCCAACGAAAAACGATTATTGAACCGGTAGCACTGAATCAGCATGTAGTTATTGATATTGGCAAGCTCCTCCCGGAGAGTGACAAGCTTTCCCTTCCGGCTGATGCTGTACCGGAAAAAAGCAGACAGCGCCTCCACCATACCGGCAATCTCCCGGTTATCGTCCATAAGCGCCTGCCCCCGGATGGACTCCAGCGTATTGTAAAGAAAATGCGGGTTAATCTGGCTCTGCAGCGCAGTAAGCTCCGTCTGCTTGTCAAAAATCTCCGCTGAATTCCTGCGCGTCTTCCTGGACGAATACCTGTCCACCAGCCCCTTAACCTCTCCGGCATACGGAATTGTCTCCCGCACATTGTCAAGCTCCTCCTCAGCCCTCTCCTCTTCCATAAAATAATCAATCATATCCTCAAACGTTTTCAGCGGGCGCAGGATGCAGAAATATGCACATGCAATTATAAGTACCTGTATTATAATGCACCCCATCCCCAGGAATGCACTATAGCCCCATACGTTGAACATAATATACGCAAACCCAAGATAAGCACATTCCGCACATATAAAACATCTCAATCTTCCAACCGGCCTCATCTCATCCTCCTAAGAATGCAGTTTTCTGTACAAAGCCGGTTTTACCCCCACCGTCTTCGTAAACGTCTGGCTGAAATACCGGGAATCCCTGTATCCTACACTCTCCCCGATTGCCGCAATGGTCTCGTTCGTCGTACAGAGCATCTCCTTCGCCTTCTCCATCCTCACATTCAGAAGATACGCGCTGAAATTCATCTCCGTCTCCTTCTTAAAAAGGACGCTGAAATATACCGGATTCAGTTCCACTACCGCCGCGATATCCTCCAGCACGATCTTCTCGCCAAAATGCTCCTCGATATACTGCTTTGCCTGACGGACAGGTTTCGCCGACTCCGTCTCCACCGCCTCTCTGGCAATATCCAGGTAATTGCCCAGCTCCGTCTTGAGCAGCTTTTTCAGTTTCAGGACCGAGCCGCAGTGCTGGCAGCTGTTCTTCGTGTTCTTCACCATCTGGCGGAACTCCTCCGGCTGCACGTCCATACTCTCAAAAAAAATCTCGATAAGTTCCTCCGCCGCACTGTAGCACACTGAAAAATCAATGTCATCCCGCATAATAAACCCGCTGTATATCTGGTTGATGCAAAGCTCCAGATTCTCCCTTCCATAGCTCTCAATACTGGCAAGAAAACTCTCCTTGTAACGCGCCACCGGATTTTTCGCCTTATTTTCCGGGAACACATTCTCCACGTAAATGAGCCTTCCCGTTCCCAGCTTGATCCGGTTTAACACCGCCCGTTTAGATTCTTTGATAGAATAGCTGATCCCGGCAAAATCTTTTCTCTCCGTGCCCACGCCGATGGTCACCTCATACTGCTCAAATCCCAGAAGGTACTCCTGGATCTCCGAGAGGATGTCATTAATCTTTCCCCGTATCTCCTTCGCCCTGCTGTCGTCATAGTTAAACAGGCAGTAAATATGCAGGTTTTCCTTCTCGCAGATGAGAACTTCCTCCGCCGCCGGATTCAGAATCTTCTCCACAATCTCAATCACCTTCTCCACGGTAATCCGATCCTGCTTTTTATCGCTCTTCCTGTAATCCACATAGTCAAGCTTAATGTCTATCCCCCGGTATATCTCGCCCTCTAAAGGCACGCGGGCATCCTCCATCTGAGGCTGCCCGCCCTGCTCAATAATATTGTTGAGGAAATCCCTGCGGATAATCTGCTTGCTCTCCGCAACTGTTTCCTGCAGCTCAAGCTTTTCCCTGGTCTCCTTCTCCATCAGCTCAAACTGCCCGCAGATTTTTCTCAGCACCTTATTTAATTCATCCTCATTAATAGGCTTTAACAGATAATCGTCCACCCCATACTGGAGAGCCCTGTGGGCGTACTCGAACTCCTTATACCCGCTGATCACCACAAACTTAATGTCCTTCTTAAGCTCCCTGGTCATGCAGATCAAGTCCAATCCGTTAATCTTAGGCATCCGGATATCCGTAATCACAATATCCGGCTCCCGTTCCTTTATGATATGAAACGCCGCCTCCCCGTTGTCCACGATGTCCGCACACTCCAGCGGAAACTCCTCCCACCGGATCAGTTTCTTAATGAGCATCCCAATCCGGAACTCATCATCTACGATCAACACGCGCCACTTTCTCTTCTGCATCCTGACGTCCTCCCTTTTGCCCTCTTAAATCCTCTGCAACGCCTCATTCGAGCCTACCAGCATTAAAATCATTTTCGGCTTAAGGGGCATATCCGGGTCTGGGGTGATCTCCACCCGCTCCCCTTCCTTGATACCCACCACATTCACCTCGTATGTCTTTCTCACGTCAAGCTCCTTAAGCGTCCTCCCAATCCATTTTTCCGGGATGGCGGCCTCTACCACGCTATAGTCCGGCGACAGCGCAATCCAGTCCGCAAGGTTCGCAGACACCAGATTCTTCGCAATCCGCTTTCCCATCTCCTTCTCCGGGAATACAACGGCATCTGCTCCCACTTTCCTTAAAACCTCGGCATACCTCTTATTGTGCGCCTTGCAAAGCACATAAGGAATCCCCGCCTCCTTCGCCGCCAAAGTCGCCATAATGCTGCCCTCCAGGTTTTCCGACGAGGCGATCACGATCCCGTCAAAGCTCTCCTTCCCCAAGACGTCAAAAAGTTCCGGGTCGCCAATATCCGCCTGCATGGCATAAGTCACCCTGTCCGCCACATCCTCAATACGCTCCATATCCTGATCTACTGCCACAACGTCACAGCCAAGCTGCTGCAGCGTCACCGCCACGCTGGCGCCAAAACTGCCAAGCCCCAGCACAACAAACTGTTTCTTCATAATCCCGTCCTCCTCGTATTCTGCCTATCCCCAAAAAGAACCCATTCCACCTCATTCTCTGTCATCCCGCAGAGCCCGGCAATCTCTTCTGGCTGTTTCCCCTGCCCATGCAACCGGAAAACCTCCCGGGTCTTTTCTATCCCGCGTATTTCCCCACGTTTTTCTCCGCGTTCCTCACCCCGTCTTTCTCCCTGCTCTTCGCCTCTTTTAAACGCGCTCTCCATCTGCGAGTTATAATCTTTCAATGCCTTTTCCCGCGCCTCATATTCCAGTCTCCTCTTCTCGTCAGCACTCAGCTCAAGCAACGCATTGTATGCCTCGCCTATATACTCATTCGTCTTTGCCATATCCTCAAACTCCTTCTTCGTCTTCCCACTGAAAAACTTCATCCATGAAACATTCCATAAAAGCCCATACAGGAAAGCGCTCTGATACGTATATATTAACACAAGTATACCTCTCAAAAAAGCAAAGAATTCTTTTACAAAAATATTTCCAGTCAAGTTTTGAAATAAGCGGCAAGATACTGCCAGACTATCAGATACATGCAAAGAGCCTCTTTTTTATCTCCCTTTGCAGCCTCACTTAAGCAACCGAATATGCTTAAGTGAGACATATTATAATAGAACCTAGATTATTCACGGCACAGCCGTGAAAGTGTCTGAAAGCCACATAGTTGCTGTATTTTAACTGAATATTGCTTTTCACCTGTCAAGTGAATGAAAAAAGAGCATCCACTTGTGATAAAATTAAGGTGTCTAATCTCAAATAATACCAACAAAAGGAGCCCTTTATGAGTATTGTAAACACCTTACCATTAGAAAGCAATAGACAGATTAAAATAAATTTTGATGGAGGAGATTTATCCTCCGATGCAGGCTTGCTTCTCATCAAAGAATTCGTAAGCAAACTTGGGATTGATAAGCTATTAGGCAAAGCTTTCAAGACCAATGATTCTGCATTATTCAGATATCATACGGATCAGGAAAACTTGCTCCAGATGATCTATATGATCATTGCCGGTTATTTTGAAGATGATAATTCCGATGAACTGACAAACGATCCCGTATTCAAGTCCATACTTGAAAAAGATGCCCTTGCATCACAGCCTACTGTTTCCAGATTCTTTAACCGTATGGATGAAGATACCTTAAACCAGTTTCTTGCGATTGGCAGAATACTTCGGAATAAAATTTACAGTATTCAGATGCCGCAGGCTGTTATTCTGGATCTGGATTCCACTCTTCTTGATGCATACGGCAAACAGGAAGGCAGCGCCTTTAATTTTCATTATCAAAGCAATGGTTATCATCCACTTGTTTGTTATGATGGAATGACCGGAGATCTAATAAAAATCCAACTTCGTGACGGAACACAGTATTCCTGCACCGGAGTGGTTGACTTCCTGCAGCCGATACTTGATGAATACCTGGATGATTATCCGGAAATCCGTATTCTGCTTCGGGGTGACAGCGGTTTTGCTGCGCCTGACCTTTACAAGCAGTGTGAGGAAAATGGCACAAGCTATGTGATTCGGCTGAAAGAGAATGGCATTCTCCGTGAAAAAGCATCCCATTTTGTGGATGGGCTTGATGAGATCACCAGGAATAATAAAGTTGATTATGCGGTAGTTTATGGTGAATTCACGTACAAAGCAGGTTCATGGCCTTATGAAAGGCGCGTGGTATGCAAAGTTGAAAAACCGGAAAACCAGATGGTTTACATGTACACATTTATTGTCACAAACATGGATTCTTCCCCAGAGTATCTCATCAAATTTTACTGCAAGAGAGGGCTGATGGAAAACTTCATCAAAGAAAGCAAATCCGGTTTTGATTTCGCGTCCGTAAGCAGTCATACCAGAATGGTAAATGCCAACAGACTTCAGATACACGCTCTTGCGTATAACATATTTAATTGGTTTAGACGATTGGCGTTATCAGCAAATATGCGAAAGCAACGTATTGATACTGTCCGTTTAAAACTGCTGAAGATTGCTGTAAAAGTAATTCATTCAGCAAGATATATCATATTCAAGCTGTGTAGCAGCTGCCCTTATAAGAATGAATTCACTGAGACACTTTCAAATATCGGTAAGCTGAATGTACAGCTGGAATAGCAACTATTAACGAACCTTGACAGCTTAACAACTGCTCTGAACTCTGTCACGGGGATTTTATGCCCTTTTGACGGGTTAATTGAGTGATGTTATGGTTGCAAGGATCAATTTTCAGATTCATGGTACAGTTATCAGTTCAAATACTGTTCCGTGAATAATTCAGGTAGAATATATTAAAAAATACAAGATCTGCAATATAAGTTTACCCAACCATTATCTGCTCTTTCGGGAGACTCCGCACCTTATCCCTTGGATGGGTCTTCCCCGCAAATGTCAGCACAAGCGTCAGCGGCCCAAGCCGCCCCATATACATCATGATCATCAGCACAATCTGGCTAGCCCGGCAAAGCCGCGGGGTCAAATCTGCTGTAAGCCCCACTGTCCCCACCGCTGATGCCGTCTCGTAGAGCACATCAATCGTAGCAACACTGTCCGGCTCAAGCGCAAGAACCGCAATAGTTCCGGTGATAAATACAGCAAACGCTACCACCACCACGCAGAAACCTGTGCGGAAATTTGCTACCGAAATCTTCCGCCCCATGCACTCCGTATCATTCCCTCCCCGCGCAAATGTCACGCAGGCGAGAATCAGCATGGCAAACGTTGTCGTCTTCACACCGCCCGCCGTTCCGCCCGGAGAGCCGCCGATGAACATCAGGACAGAGCAGAACAGTTTTGACTCCTCATGCAGCGCCCCCTGGGAAAACGTATAGAACCCTGCCGTCCTGGTGGTCACTGACTGAAACAGCGACGCCATAAGTTTTTGCCCTGTATTCATACCGCCAATCGTGTCCGGATTCCCATATTCTGCTATGAAGATAAAAGCCGCCCCCGCAGCAATCAAAATCACTGTTGTGATAATCGCCAGTTTCGAGTGCAGCTTAAGCCTTCCAAATCTCCACCGCACCGGATTCTCCCGCCGAAAAGCCTCCCTCACACTTGCGAGCACATCAAACCATACCGTAAACCCGATACCGCTCAAAACAATCAAAAGGATTGTCGTAAGATTGACCACCGGATTCACCGCATAGCCCGCAAGGCTCTTCTCCCCGAGAATGTCAATCCCCGCATTGCAGAATGCAGACACCGCGTGGAAGACTGAATACCAGATGCCCCTTAAGATCCCAAATTCGGGCACGAACTGAATCGCATAGAACACTGCCCCAGCGCCCTCCACCAAAAGAGTTCCCACAATCACTTTTCGCACCATCCCCACGATGCCCCCTAGCTGTTGCGCGCCGTAAGCCTCCTGCAGCACAATTCTCTCCCGCAGCTCAAGCCTCCTGTGCAGCAAAAAGAAAAAAAGTGCCGCACACGCAATCACGCCCAGACCGCCGATCTGTATAAGAAGGAGCAGCACCGCTTTTCCAAACACCGTAAACTGGCTGGCCGGAACAATCGTCACAAGACCTGTCACGCACACCGCCGACACTGCGGTAAACATCGCGTCAATAAACGCAATGGGCTTTGCATTGCTAACCGGCAAGTACAAAAGAATCCCGCCCGAAAATATGACACTCAAAAACCCAAGCGCCGTAATGCGAAGAGTATTCCACCTGATGCTTTTTCTTTTCTTCACACTCATTCTCCATTACTTCTTTCTCGAATGGCGCAGATAATATCCGCTCTGGTATTATCTGCGCCATCTCATATTTATGAATTATTTCTGCACAATATTTATAATCTTCTTCGGAACATATATCTCTTTCACAATCGTTCCGGTAAGCTTATCTGCCACCGCCTCTTTCCCGGCAGCAATGGCATCTTCTTTGGACGCGTCTGCCGCGATGCTGATAACTGCTTTTGTCTTCCCGTTAATCTGCACCGGGACCTCGATCTCATCGTCTTTCATGGCCTCCTCGTCGTAAACCGGCCATCCGGCCTTAAATACGCTGCCCTCATGGCCGAGCTGCTCCCAAATCTCCTCTGCGATATGAGGAGCGAACGGCGAGAGCAGGACTGCCATAGCCGACAATGTTTCCATATCGACTCCGCCTGCTTTCCTGGCAATCTCAATCAGGTTGTTATTGTGCTCCATGAATCCTGATATGGCGGTATTCAAGCTAAAGCTTTCCAGACGCACCGTAATATCTTTAATGAGCCTGTGACGCTCCTTGATCATTTCTTTTGTGGCATCGACCTTTGCCTCTTTGCTGTCCATCACCAGATTCCACAGACGTTTTAAGAAACGGTTCACACCGTCGATTCCACGGTCATCCCACTCAGCGTCAAGCTCCGGAGGGCCTACAAACAGCTCATACATCCGGAGGGAATCACATCCGTAATCTCTCACCAGGTCATCCGGCGACACTACATTTCCCTTGGACTTGCTCATCTTGATGCCATTCTTCCCGGTAATCATGCCCTGATTAAACAGCTTCTGGAAAGGCTCGTCAAAATCAACAGCCCCGATATCGCACAGAAACTTCGTATAGAACCTGGAGTACAGAAGGTGCAGCACCGCATGCTCCACGCCCCCGATGTACATGTCTACCGGCAGCATAGCGTCGGCCTTTTCCTTGGATACCAGCTCTTTGTCATTGTGATTGTCAACATAGCGCAGGAAATACCAGGAAGACCCTGCCCACTGAGGCATAGTATTCGTCTCTCTCTTCGCATCCCCCCCACACTTCGGACATTTGCAGTTCACCCACTCGTCAATTGCCGCAAGGGGTGATTCCCCCGTTCCGGTCGGCTCATAAGATTCCACCTCAGGGAGCCTGAGCGGCAGCTCTTCCTCCGGCACCGGAACATTGCCGCACTTCGGACAGTGAATGATCGGAATCGGCTCGCCCCAGTAACGCTGGCGGGAAAATACCCAGTCCCTCAGCTTATAATTTACCGTAGCCCGACCCATACCCCACTCTTCAATCATATGGGGCGCCTCTTTTTTCAGGACTGCGGACTCCATGCCGTTCCATTTGCCGGAATTGATCATCGTGCCGCTGGCCTCGGTGTAGGCCTCTGTCATATTCTCTATCTCTTCCCCGTCTTTTGCGATAACCTGCACGATCGGGATATGAAACTTCGTCGCAAACTCAAAGTCACGGTCGTCATGGGCTGGTACGCACATGATCGCCCCTGTACCGTAATCTGCAAGGACATAGTCAGAAAGCCAGATCGGCGCTTTCTCGCCGCTTAACGGATTTACCGCGTAGCTGCCCGTGAACACACCTGTCTTCTCCTTATCCTGCAGACGGTCCACATTGGACTTCATGGACGCGTCATAGATATACTTCTCCACTGCCTCTCTCGTCTCATCGGTGGCAAGAGATGCCGCCAGCTCATGCTCCGGCGCAAGCACCATGAAGGTTGCTCCGTAAAGAGTGTCCGGGCGCGTCGTGTATACGGTAATCTTCTCCTCCCGCCCCTCTACCGGGAAATCAACCTCTGCACCGTAGGATTTCCCAATCCAGTCAGTCTGCATCTTCTTTACTTTCTCCGGCCAGTCAAGCTTGTCAAGGTCACTTAAAAGACGCTCCGCGTAGGCGGTAATCTTAAGCATCCACTGACGGAGGTTCTTCTTTGTCACCTCCGCGCCGCAGCGCTCACATTTCCCGTTTACCACCTCTTCATTGGCAAGCCCGGTCTTGCAGGACGGGCACCAGTTGATAGGAAATTCCTTTTCATATGCCAGGCCTTCCTTGAACATCTTTACAAAAATCCACTGCGTCCACTTATAAAACTCCGGATCTGTAGTATTTACTTCCCTGTCCCAGTCATAAAGGGCCGCAATCTCATTAATCTGCCGCTTGATATTCTTTACGTTCTCCGCTGTGGAAATCGCCGGATGGACGCCCATCTTGATCGCGTAATTCTCCGCCGGGAGGCCGAAAGCATCCCAGCCCATCGGATGGATGATATAGTACCCCTGCTGCAGCTTATATCTGCTCCACACATCCGAGATGACATAACCTCTCCAGTGCCCTACATGAAGTCCGTTCCCTGACGGATAGGGAAACATATCGAGGCAGTAATACTTTTCCCTCTTGCTCCCGTCCTCGTTCTCTGTTACATTCACCGGGTTCTTCTCCCAGTTCTCACGCCATTTCTTCTCAATTGCCTTATGATTATAAGGTATCTTTGACATGCCTACATTCCTCCTACCTTAATTACTTGGTGAGGTTCTTTCGAACCTAGTAAGTAAGGTACAACCCGCTGGCCTGGTGAGGTCTTTTCGAACCTGGCAGCGCGGTTGTATCCTTTTTCCTACTTGGTGAGGTTCGAAAGGACCTCACTTCTGCCAAACCTGATAAAAGCCTTCTCATCTCCAAGAGACGAAAAGGCTTAACTTCCGTGGTACCACTCTTTTTCACACGGCTATGCGCCGCATGCACTCATTGCTTCTGTAACGGGAAGAAACCCGCCCGCACCTACTTGCCGCTTTCTGAAAACACTTTTCCTTCATCGAGCCGCACGTTCAGTCCGGGAGCTCCGAGGCGAGTTGGGAGATTTCTGCCTGCTGCCTCGCACCCTCCGGCAGCTCTCTGAAAGCATCCGTCTCTTACTATTCCTCTTCATTGCTTCTTTCATATACGATAATCATTATAGGAAAAATGTTAAAATAAGTCAACCCTGAAGAAATTATTTTTTACGGTTGTTCCTTCTGTCTCTTTAGTGTATAATAGATACAAGTAGACATACTGGATTTTCAGTAGAATATGATACATAAAGGAGAGGTTGCCATGATAAATTTATTGATAGGTCCGAAAGGCAGCGGAAAGACACAGCAAATGATTGAACAGGCCAACAAAAAAGCCAAAGAATGTAACGGTAACGTCGTTTTCATCAAGAAAACACACCGCGATACCGCAAGCGTAGCATTCAATATCCGTACCATCTGCATGGATGACTATCCGGCGATTGAGAACATTGACGGATATATCGGCTTTTTATACGGCATGTACAGCTCCAACCATGATACGGAGTATGTATTCATTGACGGAATCTTAAAGCATGCCGACATTACGCTTGATAGCATTCCTTCATTCATTGACAGGCTGGATCAGCTCACAAAGACCTGCGGAATCGAGTTCTGCGTAAGCATCAGCGCTTCCAGAGAAGACTTAGCCGGAGTAGACACGTCCAAGTGCCAGATTTTAAATTAAGATACATGCGGAACACCCGCTCAAAAAAACAGGCAGCCTTACCGGCCGCCTGTTTTTTATGAAAAAACTATATCATGATGCCGCGGATTGTTCCGCACTTCGTGCTCCCACAATCCTAAAAACATTCAAAATCCGCCCTAATCGGGCTACTTTTTCATGTTTTTACGGGTCACAAAGTCATGTTTATTCATGCAAGCATGAATCACATGACCTTTTGACCCTGGCATCATATTCTTTAAGCAAGCATATCATACAGCATCACCATGAGAGGCATCGTTATGATACAGAATATAATAGACATCACATTAATGACGCTCGCATATTTCGCATCCGCATCATAAATCTGCGCCAGCTGCGTAACCATCGCCGCAGCCGTTGAAGAAGATGCCAAAAATACCACAAGCAGAATCTGTTTCGCGTCCTTATGTATTCCCATCCGGGCAATCACCGCAAAGATTACGGCAGTGACTGCCGGAAACAGGATAAGACGGATAAAACAGACAAAATACGGTCTCTTCCGGGTAAACACCCACTTTAAATCCATATTTCCGATTACCATTCCAATGACAAACATGCCCGCGGTTCCAATCATCGTGCCAAGTCCTTCCAAGCAGTTCCCGACAATCTCCGGGATATGGATTCTCGCCGCAAAGAAGAAAAATCCGGCTATTGTGGCGATGATGTTTGGATTCATAAGGATTTTCAGGTAATCCTTTTCCTCCGTATTTCCAATCAGGCTGATTCCGTGCGTCCAGATCAGCATAGTCTGGACAATGTTAAACGCGTTCGTATAAAATACCCATTCTATGCCAAGCACTGCGCCTACCAGCGGGATAACCAGATTTCCTGCGTTCGTATAGATCAGGGACGCCCTCTCAATTCTGTTGAGGTTCAACGGCCTTCGCAGCAATGCCGTTCCGATTATGAACAGCGCATGTACCAGCACGGCTGCTGCAATTGCCAGTAAAAGCCCCTGTATCTTGTCTTTTGAAAGTTCTATCTGAAAGGAATAGATAATCATGCAGGGGGAACAGATATATACCATCATATTCGATAGGACTTTGCTGTCCTCGCTCTTAAACAATCCCGCCTTTACGCTTGCATATCCCGCCGCCACATATAAAAACATTGTGATAATCTGACCGGCAAGCAATATACTAAGTTCCATAATCCGTTTCCCTTATCCTACTCTTCATCCTGTTTTACGGCTGGCGCGCCGCCGCTCCCCTGAATGGTTTCCAGAGACAGCACCGCATTCGCCTTCTCATCTTCCTTATATTCCATTCGGACTTCCTGCCCGACTTCGCATCTTACCACGTCGATATAATCCACAACCGATATGTCAAAGATATCATCCGAGCCTTCCACCATCAGATAATAATGGGAAGTTCCCTCAATGACTGCCTGGGCAATCTTCGTGATTTTCCCGCTTATTTTCTTAACCTGCCTCGTGTCCTTCTCCGCTTCTTTTACGCCGTTGCTAAACAGAAGCTCAAGATAATTTTCCTCGCACTGGCTGACGCTGTCGCCAATAGCAACGATCTGGTACTTCTGCACATTGACCATAGCATACTTCTTCACAAGGCCAGCATCGTCCTTAAGGGCGATAAAGTAAGTCGGTTCGTCTGAAATATTAAGCAGCAGAGGGAATGTGGCCACATACTTTAAATTCTGAACCTGCCCTTCCGCGGAAGACATCGCGGAGGCCTCTGTCGCTCCCTCCACTTTATAATACTTCGTCTCCATAGTCCGCTGGTTGGACAGCATAAATCCTACATTTGACTGATCCCCGTTGACTGAAGTAACGCCTGTATACATCCATACGTCGTCGTCAAGGGCAAGATAGTTGTAACCGTCGGTTGTCTCCAGGCAATCCTTCTGGCTTAACACGCTGTTGATAAATCCATGTTTCAAAGTTCCGTAATAGTCAAAGAGCTCTACAAGAAGATCCGCCGCATACGCCCGGTCGATCCATGACGGAGCTTTATCTATATCATAGGTCTTCGTATCTCCGGTAATTGCATTGCACAGCACTACTTTTCCCACTGTCTCTCCGCCAAACAGCCCGATGTTATATTTTTTCACGGGAGCCACCCAGTACGGTACTCCGCTGTCATCAATCTCAAAGCTCAGGCCCCCATATATATAGGTAGGATGTGCAAACCGAAGGTGCCTGTAGATGTTTCGGTTAAAATACTCGCTGTTCGTATACTTCATGCCTTCTTCAAGCTTTACAAGCTCCGTCGTCTGCGTCGCCATATTGATCCTGATGTAAGCCGGGATTCCCTCCGACTGGTTCGTAAACCATTTAATTACGCTGGCATACTTAAGGGGCGACACCCTGACCGGATTGTCCTTATAATTAATCTGAGTGTAGATATCATCCACCTCAAACTGGGAAACCATGTCCACCATGCTTCCCATCTTGCGGTCGCCAAGAATCATAGCCGTATCACGGTCAAGGAGCGGGATCTTGTCAAAAGAAAGCTCCTCCACATCCTCCGTAAATTCTCCTTCTTCCACCGTCATCAACTGCTGGTACTTTTTCGCGTTGATGATTGGCGAGGACAGCAAGGTCCCTGCAAGATAAATGATACCAAGCACTGCGATGATCAGACCGATCGCCCGAAGTCCTTTATTCTCCCTCGCCTCATGAAACGAGCGCATCTTCCTGCGGCCCATGTAAATAAACGCTGCCACAATCAGGATAACAAAGATAAAAAACCACGTATCCGAAGAATGAATATTAATCGCAGGCAATGCAACATAATAATAACCCCCAACTACAATAACAGCCGCAAGCACCGCCAACATTTTCCATTTTGATTTCATAAATACCTCCTGTCTAAAATTGTTTTCTCCATATCGGAACGGCAAACAGCATCAGGAACGGGAATATCTCCAGCCTTCCCGCCAGCATGTCAAAGCAGAACACCAGCTTTGAGAATACAGAAAACTGTGAAAAATTCCCTGCCGGTCCCACACCTCCGATTCCCGGACCGATATTGTTAAGCGTCGCCATCACCGAGCTGAATGTCGTCGCAAAATCCATATTGTCAATAGAAACAAGCAAAACAGAACCAATCATAATAGCAGCGTAAGCCATCAGATATGAGCAGACCTTCCGCACCACATCCGTATTCATCTTTTTGCCGTTTACACGGATGATGCTTACCGATTTCGGATGCTTCATCTGTTTTACTTCCCGCTTGATGCTCTTTAAAATAATCAGGACTCTGGCCACCTTGATTCCTCCTCCGGTGGAGGACGCACACGCTCCCGTCACCATCAGCATCAGCAGGATGCACTGGGAAAACATAGGCCACAATGCAAAATCAGCAGTGGCAAATCCGGTGGTGGTAATCACTGACCCTACCTGAAAGAATGCATAGCGGAAAGCACCAAGAATGTCCGGGTACTGGCCGCTGATATTCATCGTGATCAGCACTGTCGACGCGGCAATAATGAGAAGGTACGCCCTTAGCTCCTCATTTTTCCAGACAGGCTTAAAATCCCCCATGAGCAAAAGAAAGTACAGGTTAAAATTTATCCCAAATAAAATCATGAACACGGAGATCACCCCATCGATATAGGCGCTCCCAAAATGCCCCACACTCTCCGCATAGTTAGAAAAACCGCCGGTTCCTGCTGTGCCAAACGCGTGGACTAAGCTGTCAAAGATATTCATACCGCCAAGGAGCAAAAGCACTACCTCTAACGCCGTCATCCCAAAATAAATGCCGTAAAGAATCCGCGCCGTTGACGTCATCTTCGGAACCAGCTTTTCCTTCTCCGGTCCCGGCACTTCCGCCATCATCAGATACATCGTGCTGCTCTTTTCCAGGCTGGTAAGCACGAGCACAAACACCAACACTCCCATACCTCCTACCCAGTGGGTAAAGCTTCTCCAAAAATGCATACATTGAGAGAGCTTCTCAACATCCGGAAGTATAGAAGAACCTGTCGTCGTAAATCCGGAGATTGTCTCAAACAGAGCATCGATATAAAGTGGAATCTCACCGGATATCGTAAATGGAAGCGCCCCGAACACCGACCATAAAATCCATGCCATGGCGACAATGACCAGCCCCTCCTTCTGATAAATCTTTGTCTTTTCCGGCTTCTTTCGCCCTGTCAAAAGGTACACAAAAAACAGGATTACTGACGGAATCAGAAAGGCAAATCCTTCATGCTCCCCGTACAGCACGCCCACAAATGCCGGTATGAGTAAAAGCAAAGCTTCCACTCCCAACATCTTCCCTAATATATACCGTATCATCTTTATGTTCATATCTGCAAGGCTCCTAACCTAAAATATCACTGAAATTGCTGACAATATGATCTTTTGTCACCACCATCACACTGTCTCCCACTTCCAGGTGAGCGTCACCATCTGGAACGATAACTTGTCTTTTACGCCCGATGCAGGCAATTAGATTATTCTTTTTGATAGGAAGATCCTTTAACGGCACATTCGTATATTCGCATTCTTTCTTAATGATAAACTCCAGCGCCTCTACCTTGCCCTGCACAAGCCGGTACATCGTCTCAACATTCGCACTGCTGTAAGAGTTGTTCCGCGCTCTTACATAACCCATGATTGCATCTGCCGTCGCGCTTTTTGCGGAAACAATACTGTCAATTCCCAGCCCTTCCACCATCTGCGCCCTGGTATCGTCATTTACCTTGGCAATGATCTTCGGTACGCCAAGTGTCTTGGCAAAAAAAGACATAATAATATTCTCTTCATCCATCCCGGTAAGCGCCACGAAAGCGTCCGTATCTGTAATCCGCTCTTCCATCAGAAGATCCTGATCTGCCGCATTGCCATTAATGATAGTGGCTTTGGGGAGCAGCTCGCACAGCTCCTCACACCTCTGTTCGTTGCGCTCAATAATCTTCACCTTCATACCCACCTGTAAAAGCTGCGATGCAAGGTAAAAGCAGACATGCCCTCCCCCGCAGATGAGCACCTTCTTCACCTTCGCATTTTTACGCCCAAGGGATTTAAAAAATGTCCTCAAATCCTGATGGGCCGCCGCAATATGCAGACGATCCCCTGCTTCCACCACAAAATTTCCATCCGGTATATAGACGTCTTTCCCGCGCTTCACCGCGCATACCAATATCTTGATCTGGAACTTTCGGTAAACCTCGGCAAGAGATAAACCTGTCAGCGGCTGATCCCCGGCCACAGCATACTCTACCAGCTCCACACGTCCCTTCATGAATGTCTCTACTTTGCTGGCCTCCGGGAACAATAATACTCTTAAGATCTCATTGGACGCTGCAAGCTCCGGATTTACTGCCATGGAAAGATGCAAATCCTCCTTCAGAATCCCAATCTGTCTGTAGTAAATTGGATTTCTAACCCTCGCAATCGTATGCTTTGCCCCAAGCCTTCTTGCAATGAGGCAGCTTAGCATGTTCATCTCGTCAGCCGAAGCGCAGGCAATCACAAGATCTGCATGAGGCACATCCGCCTGCTTCATGATCTGCGCATCCGCACCGTTTCCCGGAATACAGAATATGTCCATCTTATTCAACGCATCTTTAAGCTTTCCTTCATTCTGGTCAATCAGAGTGATATCATAATTTTCTTCTGACAACTGTATTGCAAGCTTATGCCCCACTTTACCGTCACCAATAATTACAATCTTCATCTTCGTTCCTCTTTAATCTACATATTTTAAATTAAACATAGTAGAGTATATCACCTTTATAAAAATAAGAAAAGCCCTCTCGGGCTTTTCTTATTATCTTTTCTATTCTTTTATTCTTCTGCTGCCCTTTTCGCAATCTCTGCCTCCTGAACATCCGACGGAGCCTGCTCATAGCGTGCAAATTCATACTCATATACACCGCGTCCGCCAGTCATGGAACGAAGCGTTGTACAATATCCGAATAATCCCGTCATCGGAATGTCAGCCTCAATCACCTGATAGCCGCCGGCAATCGGGTTCATGCCCAGCACACGTCCGCGGCGCTTATTCAGATCACCCATAACATCTCCGGTGTAGTCATCCGGAACAGTTACTTTAATAGAAGCAATTGGCTCAAGAAGAACCGGTCCAGCCTCCATAAATCCCTTCTTGAATGCCTGGATGGTCGCCGTCTTAAACGCCATCTCAGAAGAGTCTACCGGATGGTAGGAGCCGTCATACAGCGTAGCCTTTACGCCCACAACCGGATATCCCGCCAAAGGTCCCTTGATCACGGACTCCTGAAGTCCCTTCTCAACTGCCGGGAAGTAGTTCTTCGGAACCGCTCCTCCTACAACCGTCTCCTCAAATACATACGGCGTCTCCAAATCTCCGGAGGAAGCAAACTTCATCTTGACATGTCCGTACTGACCGTGTCCGCCGGACTGTTTCTTATACTTCGTATCCACGTCAGAATTCTTGCGGATCGTCTCACGGAACGCTACCTTCGGTGTCTCTAAGGTAACTGCACATTTATATCTCTCTGCCAGCTTGCTCACAGCAATCTCCAAGTGCTGGTCACCCATACCATAGAGAAGTGTCTGACGGTTCTCGCTGTCATTGACTGCCTTTAAAGTAATATCCTCTGCCATCATCTTCTGAAGCGCCTGGGATACCTTATCTTCATCACCTTTATTGGTAGTCACATACTTCATATATGTATAAGGTTTGGAATACTCTGTCTTTCCGAAAAGAAGCGGCATCGTCTTAGCAGAAAGTGTATCGCCCGTCTTTGTATTGCCAAGCTTTGCGATTGCTCCGATATCGCCGGCAAACAGCTCGCTGACCTCTACCGGCTTATTTCCAATCATTGTATAGATCTTTCCAAGCTTCTCGTCAGACTCGGAAGATGTATTGTAAAGGACGTCCTCACCTTTAAGTACGCCGGAACATACCTTTACAAAAGAATATTTACCGATGAACGGGTCTACCATCGTCTTGAATACGTAAGCGGATTTTGCTTTTGCAAAGTCATAGTTCGCCTCATAAATCTCATTCGTCTTAAGATTCACGCCTGCGCACTCTCTCCAGTCAGGACTTGGGAAGAACCTTACAATATCAGACAACAGATTCGCAACACCCTGCGCCTGAATATTAGAACCCATGGCAACCGGAACGATACTTCCGTCCATAACCTCTGTACGCATCGCTGCACGAATCTCCTCCACAGAAAACTCCTCGCCTCCAAAATAACGCTCCATGAACTCCTCGCTGGTCTCTGCAACCGCCTCAAGAAGCTTCTCACGGTAACTCTCTACATATTCCATACAGTAATCCGGAATCTCGCACTCTTCTCTCTTTCCGATATCTGTGTAACGTCTTCCGGCATTCTTGATAATATTCACATAGCCGACCAGCTTCTCATCCTCACGAATCGGTGAAAAATGAGGCGCGATCACTTTTCCGTATCTCTCTGTCAGATCCTCGACTACCTGACGGAAGCTGGCATCATCCACATCCATCTCCGTCACATAGATCATACGCGGCAGGCTGTACTTATCACACAATTCCCATGCCTTTTCTGTCCCGACTTCTACGCCCGCCTTACCTGATACAACGATCACCGCAGCATCCGCAGCACTGACTGCCTCTTCTACTTCTCCGACAAAATCGAAATATCCCGGAGTATCCAGCACATTAATCTTAGCTTTCTCCCACTCGATTGGAATCAATGCTGTGCTGATGGAAAACTCACGCTTTTGTTCTTCCTTGTCAAAGTCACTGATTGTATTGCCATCGGTCACCTTGCCCATCCGGTTTACTGCACCGGATACATAGGCCATAGCTTCTGCAAGACTTGTCTTGCCGCATCCGCCGTGTCCTAAGAGAACTACATTTCTGATTTCGTCCGTTCTATAAACTTTCATATTTAGCTGCCTCCTTGTTCTTTTAGAAAAATCTCATATACACATTGTACTAAAAATCCGTGAACATTACAACTTATTTATTCAAAATATCCATCTTCCATTATCACAGTTATTAATGGATAATTTGACAAAATAAGGATTTGAATATAGAATGATAAACAAAAAACGCGGTAAACCCGCTGACATCATATTATTTCGGGAGGGACACTATGAAAAAGAAAGTTGGATTTATCGGCCTGGGATTGATCGGCGGCTCCGTCGCAAAAGCTATTCGCCAGTATTATCCTGAATATGAAATCGTGGCTTTCGACAAGAATAAAGAAGCGCTGGCACTGGCAACCCAAGAATCCGTCATCGACGTGGCGGCTACTACTATAGATGGAAATTTCAGTCATTGCGATTATATCTTTCTATGTGCGCCTGTCGCCTACAATACAGCGTATTTAAAGCAGATGAAGGAATTCCTTCATGACGACTGCATCCTGACAGATGTAGGCAGTGTAAAGTCCAATATACATAAGGAAGTAACGGCTCTTGATATCGGGAAATACTTTATCGGCGGGCACCCCATGGCAGGGTCCGAAAAGAGCGGATTTTCTAATTCTAAAGCCATGCTCATTGAAAATGCTTACTATATACTGACGCCTTCCAGGGAAGTTGTGCAAGAAAAAATTCACCGCTTTGAAACATTTATCAAAACCCTGCGTGCCATTCCGCTGATCCTTGACTACAGCCAGCACGATTACGTGACCGGCGCCATCAGCCATCTGCCGCACATTATCGCCTCAAGCCTGGTTAATTTTGTGAAGGATAATGACACAGAGGCAGAGCTGATGAAAAATCTTGCGGCAGGGGGATTTAAGGATATTACCCGCATTGCGTCCTCTTCCCCTACTATGTGGCAGCACATCTGCCTTGCGAACCAGGAGAACATCTCCCGGATTCTTGGCAGATATATCAAGTCTTTGCAGCATTTTAAAGAACTGATTGATAATGCGGACGAGCAGAGCCTTTACCGGAATTTTGATTCTTCCAAAAATTACCGGAATGCAATCCCCTCTGCCTCAAAAGGTCCCATCAAAAAAGCCTATGCGGTATATTGCGATATCATCGACGAAGCCGGAGGCATCGCCGCTATCGCCACCATCCTTGCCTCTAACGGGCTTAATATAAAAAATATCGGGATTGTACACAACAGAGAATTTGAAGAAGGGGTTCTGCGTATAGAATTCTACGATGAGGCGTCCTCTAAAAGAGCCGCGGAATTATTGCAGAAATTTAGGTATATCGTATATGAGCGTTAGATGTATACGCCCGTCAGCAGGGCTAAAAGGTGAAATTAACATTCCGGGAGACAAGTCCATCTCCCACCGTTCCATTATGCTTGGTTCCATCGCACAGGGAACAACTGAGATTACCCATTTTCTCAAAGGAGCAGACTGCTTATCCACCATCGGCTGTTTTCGCAGGATGGGTATAGAAATCGAGGAAAAGCCGGACTATATCCTGGTTCACGGGAAAGGGCTCCGCGGTCTTACTCAGCCGCCTGAAACACTGAACGTAGGAAACAGCGGAACAACCACCAGGCTGCTTTCCGGAATCCTTGCAGGCCAGAGTTTCTCTTCCTCCCTGTCCGGAGATGACTCCTTAAACTCCAGGCCTATGGCGCGAATTATGACCCCGTTAAACAGCATGGGAGCCGATATCACAAGCCGATATCACAATAACTGTGCGCCGCTGCAGATAAATCCGGGCACACTTAGCGGCATCCATTATCAGGCGCCGGTCGCGTCTGCGCAGGTAAAATCTGCCATCCTCCTTGCAGGGCTTTACGCCGATGGCAAAACCGCTGTCACAGAGCCTGCGCTGTCCAGGAACCACACAGAGCTTATGCTGCAGAATTTCGGTGCATGTGTCAGCTCTACCATGCATAGAGACGGCAGCACTACCGCACAGATTGAACCATGCGATGAACTTTACGGACAGCAGATTGATGTTCCCGGGGATATCTCCTCTGCGGCATACTTTATCGCCGCCGGGCTTTTAGTTCCCCATTCGGAAATCCTTGTAAAAAATGTAGGTACTAATTTCACTCGCGCCGGATTTCTCAAAGTGTGTGAAGCCATGGGCGCCCCGCTCACCCTCCTGAACAAATCCTTCGAAGGCGGTGAAGGGCGGGCAGATATTCTCGTCAAATCCGCTCCCTTAAAAGGGACAGTCATTGAAGGCGACATCATCCCTACACTGATTGATGAGCTCCTGATCATCGCCGTCATGGCTGCCTGCGCCGAGGGTACAACAATCATCAAAGATGCCGCTGAACTTAAAGTTAAAGAAACGAACCGAATCGATACCGTCACAGAAAACCTGAAAGCTATGGGCGTCTCCGTCACTCCAACAGAAGACGGCATGATTATAGAAGGAAACGCGGGCGCCCCTCTTTCTGGTGCACGTATAAAAAGTTACCTCGACCACCGCATCGCCATGTCTTTTGCAGTAGCAGGGCTTGCTGCTTCCCAGGAAACAGTGATTGAAGACTGCCAATGTGTGGATGTGTCCTACCCAGAATTTTTCGCTTCGCTCGAAAGCTTATATTAGATTGCATGCAACCAAAAAAAGACAGTCAACCAGCAGGTTTTCCTGCACAGGCTGTCTTTTTATTTATCTTAAGCACCAAGTTATTCATCCCGACTAAAGCAGCCTGCACAGCTCCTCTATATCTTCTTTCTTCGTCGCCCAGCTTGTCACAAATCTTACTATCGTATGGTTTTCATCATATGGTTCCCAAAGGCTGAATGCCACCTTACTTCTTAAGCGCTCCATCGCATCATTCTCCATAACAAAAAACTGTTGATTTGTCGGCGAGTCAATGAAAAACTCATATCCCTTTTTCCGAAATTCCTCCTTTACCAGCTCTGCCATATCAATCGCATTTTTCCCAATCTCATAATACAGGTTATCCGTAAACAGCGTGTCGAACTGAAGCCCCAAAAGCCATCCCTTAGCGAGAAGCCCGCCCTGCTGCTTCACCATAGTCATAAAATACTTCGGCATATTTTTCTTTGTAAATACAACCGCCTCACCAAACAGTGCACCCACTTTTGTACCGCCGATGTAGAAAATATCGCAGCATCGTGCAATATCAGGCAATGTCACATCTGTATCTCTGCTCATCAGTCCGTAACCAAGCCGCGCTCCGTCCAGATACAAAGGAATGTCATAGCTCTTACATACTTCTGAAATCTTTTGCAATTCCTTTAAACTGTAGAGGGTCCCATATTCCGTAGGATGGGAGATATAAACCATGCCCGGGAACACCATATGCTCATGACTGCCATCCTCCCAAAAAGTCTTAAGATAACCCGCAAGCTCATCCGCATCAATCTTCCCGTCATGTCCGGGAATCTCAAGTACTTTATGTCCTGTATATTCAATCGCACCTGCCTCATGGACACTTACATGCCCGGTCTGTGCCGCCACAACTCCTTCATACCTCTTAAGACATGCTCCAATCACAATCGAGTTCGCCTGCGTGCCCCCTACAAGAAAATGAATCTGCGCTTCCTCGCACTCACATGCCTTCCGGATCTTTTCCTTTGCACTCTCACAGATGCCGTCGCCCCCGTAACCTTTCTGCTGCACCAAATTCATCTCCTGCATACGGTTTAATATCCTCTCATGGGCTCCTACCGTATAATCACTTTCAAATGATAACATTCTTCCATTCTCCTCTCTTTTATTATTTTTGCAGAATCTTAAATATCAATACGGATAAATCTTCCAGGGTAGCTTTTTTTGCAACATAACACCTCATACCGTACTTTGAAGCTGTCCCTGCAGTCTGTATTCCGATGCAGGCCGCCTTTATTTTCGAATAGTCCAAGCCTTCTGTTGCAGCAGCAAATCCTTCCACTGTAGAACTGCTTGTAAACGCTACAAGGTCGATTGTCCCTTTTTGGATTTCCTTTTTTACCGAGACCGTCTCGCTTGTATAAAAAGCTGTCCGGTAAACGGGAATATCTTCTACCACTGCCCCCGACTGTTTTAAAATCGGAACTAACTGCTCATTCCCCTTTTCAGCCCGTGGAATCAAAATATGACAGCCTCCGATTCCCTGACAGGAAAGAGCTTTTCCCAGGGATTCCCCATCATATATATCAGGCATAACATCTGCGTAGACTCCCCTTTCGCAAAGTGCCGCATATGTCCCCTCTCCGATTGCCGCAAATTTTGCTCCCGAAAGCCTTCGGATATCCATCTGTTTTTTTTGCATCTGCTCAAAGAAAATCTGTACGCCGATCTGACTGGTGAATACAATCCAGTCATATGTTTCTATCTTTAGGAAAGCCTGAAATAATCTCTCGTTATCCTCCAACTTAGCAGTACGAATCGTCGGAAACTCCAACACCTCTGCCCCCTCCGCCCTGAGTCGGTCTGCCAAAGCCCCCATCAGCTTTCTTGGTCTTGTCAGCACGACCCTCTTGTTATAGAGAGGAAGTCCCTCCCGCCAGGAAAGTGTTTCAGAAAGCTTACATACCTTACCTACTACAATAACAGCGGGGGGACGAACCTTCTCTGTTTCCGCTCTTTCTTCAAGCTCCCCTACTGTCGAGATTATCGTCCTCTGCCCTGCCGTAGTCCCTTCCTGAAGGATTGCCGCGGGCATATCCGGTTCCATCCCCGCCTCCAGTAATTTCCTTCTGATATCCGGCAATGCTGTGACTCCCATAAGAAACACTAAAGTGCCTTTTGTCTGAACCAGAGCCCTGTAGTCTATACTTTCCTGAGCATTCCGTTTTTTATGCCCGGTAATAATATGCACCGAAGACGCATAGTCTCTGTGTGTAACCGGAATGCCGCTGTAGGCGGGCACTGCCAAAGATGAAGTAACACCCGGAACCACCTCAAAAGGTATCCCGCTTCTGTGAAGTTCTGCCATCTCCTCTCCGCCCCGTCCAAACAGAAAAGGATCTCCTCCTTTCAGTCTTACAACCTTCTGCCCCCTTTTTGCTTCCTCTATAAGTATCCTGTTAATCTGCTCCTGTGGAATGGGATGATGTCCCGACAACTTTCCCACATTTATTAGTTTCTTTTTATCATCCAGAGAAGAAAGAATTTCGTTTCCCACAAGATGGTCATAGATTATAACACCCGCTTTCTCTATAAGAGCTTTCCCCTTCACTGTCAGAAGGCCGATGTCCCCCGGCCCTGCTCCTACAAGCCACACCTTCCCTGACATCTAAAATCCTCCTGCCTTTTGAAGCTTCCGCAGTTCCCTTCGCTTCTCGGCCTTGATCCATTCCTGTTTTTCTTCCTCTGTCTCCACAAGAAGACGCGGCACTCTCACCGGCCTGTCATCATGTCCTAATGCAACCTCTGTAAGATATGCTCTGTTAATCAAAGTCCGCTCCCCATATTCATCCTCTATATAGGTATCTACCTTTACTTCCATTGATGTATTTCCCACGTGTGTCAGCTTACCCTTGATTACAATATCATCTTTGGGATAAGCGCCTTTGATAAAATGAAGATTGTCTACCGACACAGTCGTCACATTTTTCCTGCAATGTCTTTTTGCCGCCAAAGCTCCCACTTCATCAATCCACTGCATCAGAATCCCCCCGAACAATCTGCCAGAGTTATTCAGATGGTTTGGCCGTACAATATGCACTGTCTCCACGACAGAGTCCGATACCTTTCTTTCCTCCTCCATCACAAATCCTCCATTTTCTTTAATGTCACCCTTGTTCTCCTGTTATTATATCTATTCCGCAATCGTACCACATACATACCGGCAATTCAATCAAATATCAAAAATATTCACAAAAAAGAAGCCCGGCAACCGAGCTTCTTTTTATGAATTCTTCGTCTTAATATTACTGCCATTTCAATGTATAATATCCAGAAGATTTCTTATTTGCTCTCTTCATCTGAATATAATACGTTCCTTTCGGCCATTTGCCAAGAGACCTTACATATCCCTTAGAATTGCGATAAATCGTTCTTGTACCAATTTTCTTTCCGCCTTTATATACAATCACTTTTAATGCATCGTTAGAGCCTGTGGTCAGACTGATTTTTACCTTCTGACTCTTAGTCAATTTAAACTTATACCAGTCGTCCTGTGCGCTTCCTGCCTGAATCGTACCTTTTTTCGTTTTCTTTTTCTTAACGGTAACAGCTTTTGATTTTTTCTTTCCGCTCTTTTCCGTTATCTTCTTGCTTGTCACCTTAAACGTATATGCGCCTTTTGTATTGACGCTGGACACGACTTTAATATAGTAAGTCTTCCCCTTTGTCACACCGTAAGTCGGATTATAGCTCAGATAATTTGCTCCGGACAAAGCTTTCTTTGAGCTGTTGCAAAGAGTCACTTTATAAGATGACGCACTTGAATCTCCGGCCGTTTGCAAATAACCTGTATACGGAGCTTTAAATTGGAAATAATTCGTCTGCGCCTTTTTCTGCCCTACTGCAATTGTCTGTCCGTTGCTAATTGCACGGTCGGCGCCATTATAGAAAATCGCTCCTGCAACCACGCCTACTGCTGCCAGCGAACTACTAGTTCCAACAGACTTTACGCCAAGATAGTAAGTCCCTGCACTTGGTATCGCAATATATCTTTCTTTCGTGCTGCCTTTACCTGTCACGAAATCCTCTTCGACTTCCTGTGTCAGATTGGCATCTTTATACACACCAAAATAAACTGTATTTGTTCCTTCAATTTCAGCAATACCTACCGCAAAATCCAGCACTCCATTTGATGGAACTGTAAAACTCTGGCTATATCCAAATCGCCGGTCACTTTTGACATCATCATATGAGTTGTAGACAACACCTCCCAGCTCATTTTCAGTCAACGTTTCACTTCCTGTCGGTGCCATCTTTACCGGAATATTTTTTACAACTTGTGCCTGTGCGCTCAAATCCCTTGACAGACTTGAAATATCTACAGAATCAAGTATCTCTGCGCCTTCTGCTGACAATGCATCAATTTCCACTTCTGGTTCTGCAACTACTTCCGGCTCCGCTGCCGTCGGTTCCTCTGCTACCGGTTCTTCTGTCTCATCAGCCAACTGCACTTCTGCTGCTGGTTCTTCTACATCTTCCGCCTGTACAACACTCCCCGTTGACACTACGAGCGCAGAAACCAACAGAATAGATAAGATCCTGCTCATTCTTTTTTTCATAATCTTGCTCTCTCCTTTATAAGTTTATGTATGTTGTTACCAACGCTGTTAACATTATATCAGACTCCTTGTCACTATTCAATCTGTAATTTTATTTTTCCTGTTTTTACATTATAATCCGCCTTTGTATTTCTTTTTGCTTTTTTATCTGCTTCTTTGCATATTTCTCATCAAATAGTCAGTCTTTTGAATAATCATTTCATAATATATTCATATCAGATTTTTGCATGCGCTGTAAACCCTATTTTTTCATATGATTTTCAAATTAATTTGCAAGAAATTGTTGACGAACCGTCAAAATGTGATAGAATAGTAGCGTTGAGTTTTTGAATGGATGATGGAGGTTACAAAAGTGACAGCATATAATGAATTATCAAAAGAAGAATTATTGGAATTAAAAGAGCAGCTTGAAGCGCAGTTTACAGAAATAAAAGGAAAGAATCTAAATCTCGATATGTCCAGAGGAAAGCCATCCGCAGAACAGCTCAATCTTTCCATGGGGATGATGGATGTTCTTACAAGCGATTCGAATCTCGTCTGCGAAGAAGGAGTGGATTGCCGCAACTACGGTGTGCTGGACGGCATCAGAGAAGCAAAGCAGCTCTTGGCTGACATGATGGAAATCCCGAAAGATAATATTGTCATCTTCGGCAACTCCAGTCTGAATGTAATGTTTGATACAATTTCACGTTGTATGACACATGGCGTGCTAGGCAGCACCCCCTGGTGCAAGCTTGATAAAGTGAAGTTTTTATGCCCGGTTCCAGGATATGACAGACATTTTTCAATTACCGAATATTTTGGAATTGAGATGATCAACGTTCCTATGACATCCACCGGCCCCGATATGGACATCGTAGAAGAGCTTGTAAGCTCCGACCCTGCGATTAAAGGTATCTGGTGTGTACCGAAATACTCTAATCCACAGGGCATTACCTATTCGGATGAGACTGTACATCGTTTCGCCGCATTAAAGCCAGCAGCAGAAGACTTCCGTATCTTCTGGGACAATGCATACGGAATTCATCATTTATATGAAGACAAACAAGATTACTTGATTGAGATATTTATGGAATGTAAAAAAGAGGGGAATCCCAATATGGTCTACAAATTTTCCTCCACTTCCAAAATCAGTTTCCCGGGTTCCGGAATCGCGGCAATCGGCGCATCCGATGAAAATCTAAAAGAAATCCGCAGACAGATGCAGATACAGACCATCGGACACGACAAAGTAAACCAGCTGCGGCATGCGAGATTTTTCGGAGATATCTCCGGCATGGTGAACCATATGAAAATGCACGCAGCAATTATGCGGCCTAAATTTGACATTGTACTTTCCACTCTTGAACAGGAGCTCGGCGGCCTTGGAATCGGTTCCTGGTTAGCTCCACGAGGAGGCTACTTTATTTCTTTTGATTCTATGGAGGGCTGTGCCAAAAAAATTGTTGCCAAGGCAAAAGAGGCAGGATTAGTAATGACCGATGCAGGGGCCACTTTCCCCTACGGAAAAGATCCGATGGACAGCAACATCCGTATCGCCCCATCGTATCCGACCCTCAAAGAGTTAAAACTTGCTAACGAGATCTTTATTCTTTGTGTCAAGCTAGTAAGCATCGAGAAAATATTAAAGAGCAAATAAACAGAAGCAAACAGAGGATATGTCCCGACACCCGCCGGTTCACATCCTCTGTTCATTTTATAATTACTTTTAAGACATCATATAGTTGATTGCCTGATTTACCGATTTCACGCCAAGCACTTCAATTCCAGACACCGTTCCGACTGCTTTCATGGACACCTCTGGTATGACGCAGGTCTTAAATCCAAGCTTTTTCGCTTCTGCCACACGCTGTTCAGGCATTGTGACCGCACGAATCTCTCCGCTTAAACCCACTTCCCCAAACACAATCGTATCCTCGGACACAGGCTTATTCTTATAACTTGAAGCCACCGCCATAACAATCCCCAGATCCGCAGCAGGTTCACTCAGCCGAATCCCCCCTGCAATATTCACATAAGCATCGTAGTTAGAAAGCGGAAAACCCAGACGTTTCTCAAGAACTGCCATCAATAAATTCACTCTGTTATAATCAAGTCCGGCCGCTGTCCTTCTCGGCATCCCAAAATTACTTCTGCAGACCAGCGCCTGAATCTCCATAAGCATCGGCCGCGTACCTTCCATAGCACATGCAACTACAGAACCCGACGCATGTTCCGGTTTACCACTCAGCATAAACTCCGATGGATTCTCCACTTCCACAAGACCGCTCTTTTGCATCTCAAACACGCCAATCTCATTCGTCGAGCCGAACCGATTCTTTACCCCCCGCAAAATCCGATAGGATGCATGCCTGTCTCCTTCAAAATACAGCACCGTATCCACCATATGCTCCAGAACTCTTGGACCCGCAACCGTCCCTTCTTTCGTTACATGCCCAACAATAAAAATCGATATATTCAGCCCCTTGGCAAGCTGCATCAGTGTATTGGTGGATTCTCTTACCTGCGATACGCTCCCCGGCGCGGAAGCCACCTCTTCACTATACATCGTCTGTATGGAATCTACCACCGCCATCTCCGGTTTATGCTGTTCGATGACCCTTCGGATAATATCAAGATTGGTCTCACACAGAAGCGAGAGAGTATCTTTAAAATCACCCATGCGATTCGCTCTCAGCTTAATCTGCCGCAGCGATTCCTCCCCGGAAATATACAGAACCTTTTTGCCCATGTCCGAAAGCCTCTGGCACACCTGCAAAAGCAGTGTCGATTTCCCAATACCCGGATCTCCGCCCACCAACACGAGAGAGCCTTGTACGATTCCGCCTCCGAGCACACGGTCTAATTCCTCTATCCCTGTGTCTACCCTCTCATCCTCACCTGTAGATATGCTGTTCAAACTGACAGCCTGGGCTTCGTGCATCGCTTTTGCGGCGCCTGGTTTAACCGGCGCCGCTTTTTCCTCTACGAACGTATTCCATTCTTTACATGCAGGGCATTGCCCTAACCATTTACTTTCTTCATGTCCGCAGTTTTGACAGAAGAAAACATTTTTTTTAGATTTAGCCATCTTACTTTTTAATCACTCTGACCTTTACCGTTTTATCTGGCGCCAACTCTGTGCTTACGCTCAACTTTCCACTCAGATTCGTAGCCATATCTCCGACATTCACATCATCCATATATACTACATATGAGCTGTCCGCCTCAAGCCCCAGAGTAAACTGCGCATCCTTGCTGCCTGACACCAAAAATGACACTTCCTTTTCCGATGCCTTAAAATTTCCAACCGCGGTTCCCGGAACTGACTCATACACAAACATCCCGTTCTTCTCAAGCTTTGTAATCTCAGAAAATGTCTTTACCTTGTACAAGTCCCCCTGAAATTCAAACCCGTCAAGCTTCGTCTTACTGCTCAGAGTATAATCGCCAAAGCTTAAAGTTCCGTCTGTTTCTGCCTTCAATAGTTCTTTCACTGCTGCCACTTATTTATCCTCCTCTGTTCCCACTGCAATCCGTACGGCATTGCATTTATCTTTTTTACAGTATACATTAAATCGAAATTATTTTGTAGTCTTTCGCACAAATTTTATTTCTTTTTTAGACATCCCCGCTGCCACCTCGCTACCTTGTTCAATCTCTCCCGACAGCACCGCCTCCGCCAGTCTGTCTTCCAGCTTACTTTGCACCGCACGCCTCAAAGGTCTGGCGCCATACTTCTGATCTGTGCCTGTCTCAACGATATATTCCTTCACCGAATCCCGGATTGTCAGATGGATACCCATCTGCTCTCTGGCACGATTTACCACATCTTTACACATAAGGCTCACGATTTTCTTCATCTCCGGTTTTCCAAGCGGATGGAACACGATAATCTCATCAATACGATTCAAAAATTCCGGCCGGAAAATCAGCTTAATCTCATTCAGCACATTCCCCTTCATCCGTTTGTAGTCATCCGCCGCATCCTCCCGCGCATTAAATCCAAGCTTTTTCGGATCAATAATCGCCTGTGCTCCTGCATTGGACGTCATAATGATAACGGTATTTCTAAAGTCCACTTTCCGGCCCTGGGAATCCGTGATATGCCCGTCATCTAATACCTGCAGAAGGATATTGAATACATCCGGATGCGCCTTCTCTATCTCGTCAAAAAGAACTACAGAATATGGATGTCTTCTCACCTGTTCGCTTAACTGGCCGCCGTCATCATGTCCCACATAGCCCGGCGGAGAGCCAATCATCTTCGCTACGCTGTGTTTCTCCATATACTCAGACATATCGACCCGTATCATTGATTCTTCATTTCCAAACAGCGCCTCCGAAAGCGTCTTAGAAAGCTCTGTCTTTCCTACGCCCGTGGGCCCAAGGAACAAAAACGATCCGATCGGACGCTTCAGATCTTTTAATCCTACTCTTCCGCGCCTTACCGCTTTCGCCACCGAAGATACTGCTTCCTCCTGCCCGATCACCCTCTTATGAAGTGTCTGCTCAAGCTTCTGCAGCCTGACACTTTCCGATTCCTTCAGACGTTGTACCGGTATCTTTGTCCACTGCGACACTACATCCGCAATGTCTTCCTCTTCTACAGAGACCGTTCTTCCCTGATTCTTCCTCTCAAAACGCTTTTTTATCTGCTCTGACTTTTTAACCGCCTCTTCTCGCTCCTT
The DNA here is from genome assembly GCA_000403475.2 of Lachnospiraceae bacterium MD308. Classification (GTDB taxonomy): domain Bacteria; phylum Bacillota; class Clostridia; order Lachnospirales; family Lachnospiraceae; genus MD308. The sequence continues at coordinate 83,453 of KE159798.1, read as the reverse complement.
TTTCAGCACCGAAGCTTCCGGCATATTTCCATTACGAATTGCATCTTCAAGTCTCTGTCCGAGTTCCGACACAAGACAATCCTGTTCACATATAGACGCCGGAACCTTGAACCCTCTAAGACTTATCTTCGAGCAGGCCTCATCTAACACATCCAACGCCTTATCCGGCAGGAAACGATCGTTAATATAACGGCCTGACAGATAGACTGCCGCCTTTATCGCTTCCTCTTCTATCTTTACATGATGATGTTCTTCATATCTTCCTTTCAGGCCATATAATATATCAAGACACTCCTCCTGCGTCGGCTCCTCCACCGTGACCGGCTGGAACCGACGCTCAAGCGCCGCGTCCTTTTCCACGTACTTGCGGTATTCTGTAATCGTAGTAGCCCCAATAAGCTGCATTTCTCCCCGCGCCAGCGAAGGTTTCAATATATTCGACGCATCAATCGCGCCCTCCGCGCCTCCCGCTCCTATAATCGTATGAACCTCATCCAGAAAAAGAATAATATTCCCGGCAGCTTTTACTTCCCTGATTAAGCCCTTCATCCTTTCTTCAAACTCGCCCCGGTATTTCGAACCGGCAACCATACCTGCCAGGTCCATCGTAAAGACTCTTCTCTCCTTCATATTATCGGGCACATCGCCTGCTGCAATCCGCTGTGCGAATCCTTCGATAACAGCCGTCTTCCCCACGCCCGGTTCGCCTACCAGACAAGGATTGTTCTTCGTCCTTCGACTTAAGATCTGCATCAGCCGGTCAATTTCACTTTCGCGGCCAATCACCGGGTCCAGCTTCCCTTCCTCTGCCCGCTCCGTCAGATCGGTTCCGTATTGTTCTAATATACCGCTTCTCCTCCCGTGACCCTGCTGCATCTCCTCCTGATATTCTTTCGGATTGATCCCGATAACCGTCAAAGTCTCCTGCAGCATCTTCTGAATATTAAGGTTCAAAGTAATCAGCATCCTCGTTGCCACACACTCTACATCCTTAAGAAGAGCCAAAAGCATATGCTCCGTACCAATCTTTGCCGCACGCTCCTTCTCTGCCTCCTCCCTGCTCTCCTCAAGAATACACTCTAATCTCGGACTCAGCCCAGGACGCTGCACCAGCGAAACCTCCTCCGCCGGCGACACAAGTTCATCTACGATTTTTAAAATATGATTTTCATCCACTCCATTCGAAGCCAACACCTGCCCGGCGACTCCCGTGTACACCTTCCTGAGCCCGATAAGCAAATGCTCTGTACCCACATACGGGTGGTTAAGCTCCTTTGCCGTTGTCTGCGCAATCTGCAGCGCATCCTTCGCTTGTTGTGTATACTGCATAAATCTTCTATTCCTTTCTATATTCGTCAAATATTTCATCTACCAGTGAATGTACATCCTGCCTGGAAATACGCTTGCAATACCCCTTTGCAAGCATAACCCTGAGCTGCTCCTTCATCTCAAGAAGCGCCTCCGCCTTATCAATGTCTATGGCAATAACCGCCCCTCTCCTTCTGTCCAGTTGTATAAATCCTTCCCTCTTTAAGATATTATATGCTTTATTCACTGTATGCATATTAATCCCAACTGTATCCGCAAGCTGCCTTACAGACGGCAGGGGGTCTCCTTCGCGAATCAGATCCATCGCAATCGCCATGATAATCTGATTCTGAAGCTGAACATAAATTGCTTCATCACTGTTAAAATCAATCTCTATGTACATCCTATCACCCTTTTCTTTTGTGCTAGATACACTATAACACAATCAAAAGGAGCTTACAACCGAAATTGTAAGCTCCTTTTGCAACTTTGAAGGAATTAAGTTAGGAAAATGTCTTAATTAGCGATAGACTTGATATCTACATACTCATAGCAGTCGAAGCTGTCAGCAACGTTCTTGCATGTGAGCTTTCCGTCATAAGTGTTGATAGCGGAGTAGATAACGTCATTATCTTTACAAGCCTGCTCCAGACCCTTATTAGCAATCTGAAGTCCATAGCTTAATGTAGCGTTAGTAAGTGCGATTGTAGATGTTCTCGGAACTGCTCCCGGCATGTTGCCTACGCAGTAGTGAACAACACCGTCAACTACGAAGATCGGATCATCATGGTAAGTAACCCTTGTCGTCTCACCACATCCACCCTGGTCAACTGCAACGTCAACGAATACAGCACCCGGTTTCATCTCTTTGAGATATTTCTTCTTGAAAAGCTTTGGAGCTGCTTTTCCCGGAATCAGCACAGAACCGATTACAAGGTCAGCTTCCTTAACTGCTTTCTCTATATTAGCATCTGTGGAAACTAATGTCTGGATACGTGCACCGAAGATGTCGTCAAGGTAAGCCAGCCTCGGAATGCTGATATCCATAATTGTTACATTAGCGCCCATACCTACAGCGATCTTACATGCGTTCGTTCCAACATTACCGCCGCCGAGAATTACGATATTAGCTTTCGGAGTTCCCGGAACGCCTGCAAGGAGAACGCCCTCTCCGCCGAATGTCTTCTCGAGGTACTTAGCACCCTCCTGAATGGAAAGACGTCCTGCAATCTGACTCATCGGAGCAAGAAGCGGCAGCCCGCCGTTCCTTGGATCAAACAATGTCTCATAAGCAACGCCCTTTACCTTAGCGTTAAGAAGTGCATCTGTCTGCGGCTTGTCAGCAGCAAGGTGAAGATATGTATAGAGGATAAGTCCTTCGTGGAATAACGGATACTCTTCCGGCAACGGCTCTTTAACCTTGATCATCATCTCAACAGTATCCCATACTTCCTTTGCAGTGCCAATCATCTTTGCGCCTGCTGCTTCATATTCATCATCCATGAATCCGGAGCCTGCGCCCGCACTCTTTTCGATGTATACTTCATGTCCTGCATTCACATAGCTCTTTACATTGTCTGGCGTCATACCTACACGGAATTCATTATTCTTAATCTCTTTTACGCATCCTACTTTCACTGGAATCTACCTCCTAAATAATGTTGTGAAATTGCACTTACAGCCTGTTTTCCGGCTTTGTTCTTTTTTGGTGAATAATATTTTTCAGCTTTATTAATTTCTGAACAATATTATTCATTTGTTTCTAAAACTTATAATAACACACCTGTCTGTATTATTCAATAAAAGTTATTTTTTTCACAAAACTTTAAATTATTACATTTTTCTTTCAATTGTATTTACAATTTATCTTGCATATTTATGAGATTCATGGTTAAATAAATAGTGGATACGGAGGTGCCTGTATGAAAGAATTAAGAGAAGTTATTAACAACGCCAAACTAACAAAGACGCAAAGGATGATTGCCACATACATCTTAGACAATTCCTCAGATGCATGTTTTATGACGTCTACAGAAATTGCCGAAACATTAGGAGTCAGCGAATCCTCAGTCATCCGATTCAGCCGTTCCCTCGGATACAGTGGATTTATGGACTTCCAGAAATCTCTGAGAAAAAATTATCAGGATAAGGTTTTAAGTATCTCCAGCACAATTACAGTTCCTTCTCAAAGAATCGCTCAGCAGACAAAGCTAAACAACAATACAGACTATATCGACCGGCACTTTAAAATCACAGCAAAAAATCTGGAGTCAGTCTTTGTTAATAATGCAACAGAGTTATTCGAAGAAGCTGCGGACGTTATTATAACCAGCAAACGTAAATATATTGCCGCCTCCCGCGGGGATACATGCCTCTGCAATTATTTTCTTCTCTATTTAAAGCAGATGGTTCCCCACGTAGTAATGACCAATACTGCCGCTTTAAGCCCCATTGACCATATGTGCAACATTGCCAGAGAGGACTGTCTGATCCTGTTCAGCTTCCCGCGCTATTCTTCCGTCGATGAGGTCACTGCACAGATGGCGTATGATGCAGGAGCTAAAATCATCGTTATTACTGACAAGCCCAGCGCCCTCCTTGCCCCATACTCAACTATTCTTTTTACTGTTTCTGTCGACAGCAATTCTTTCTTCAACTCGCTGATTGGCCCCCAGTTTATTGCGGAGGCCCTGCTTGAAACAATCAGCCACAAAGTAAAAGGAATCGAAAAACGATTAAAACGAATCGACAAATATCTCGGGAAGCTTGGCAACTATTAATCAAACAGCGAGGATAATTTATGGAAGATTCTTATGTATTGCAATTGTCAGACAGAAAATTTACAGATATGTACCTCTGCTATTGCGGCTACGCAAAATGTCAGCCTGCCCATAGCTTCGGCCCTTCTGTCCGCCCGAATTACCTTATCCACTATATATTGGAAGGAAAAGGAACGTACCGTATAGGTAAAAAAGAATACCACCTGAAAGAAGGCTTCGGCTTCTTAATTGAACCGCAGGTTCAGACCTTTTACCAGGCAGACAGAGAAGAACCCTGGACATATATCTGGATTGGGTTCGACGGTAATAATGCCGGCAACTATCTGGCTGATACAGGTCTCAATCATCAGCAGCCCGTTTTTGAATGTGCTTATAAGGATGAATTGAAGCAGATTGTCCTTAATATGTTAAAAAACAACATTTCCACAACTACACACCGTTTTCTTCTCCAAGGGCTTTTATATGAATTTTTTTCCGTTCTTACAAGGGATATCCATGTCAATACTCCTCTTTTACAGAATGGGGAAAATCCATACATTCTTCAGGCTGTGGAATTTATCCAGAATAACTATTCCTTTCCCATACATGTGACAGACATCGCGAATTACGTCTGTATTAACCGGAGCTATCTGTATACACTCTTTAAGACAAACCTGGGCGTATCCCCGCAGGACTATCTTGCAAATTATCGAATTTCCCGGGCAACAGAGCTTCTTACAGTGACAAATCTTTCTATAGAAAGCATTGCCCTCTCCTGCGGCTACACCGACCCCTTAATCTTTTCCAAAGTATTCAAATCAAAAAAAGGGCTGACACCTTCCCGCTACCGCAAAGACGTATTACAGACACACAAAGCAAAATTACAAAGCAGTATCGACACACTGAAAGGGCTGTAGGCTTTTGCTTACAGTCTTTTAACATTTTGACTGGTTTCTTCAACATATGTTTCTGTTAATTCCCGGTATTTTTTTCTATACTCTAAATCAACAATTTTTAATTCGGAGGAATTCATAATGAGTATTTTATTTAACGACAAGACACGCACCTTTCATCTGTGCAATGATTCGGTCAGCTATATCATGACTGTGCTTGAGACCGGACAGATGGCGCAGCTTTATTTTGGAAAACGAATCCACCACTCGGAGGATTTTTCACATCTTCTTGAATTTGCTTTCCGCCCGATGACTTCTTATCTCAACGACAATGACTATAAGCATACACTCGAACATATCAACCAGGAGTACGGTGTGTTCGGCTCCACTGACTACAGAGATCCGGCGGCAGAAGTCCTGAATCCGGACGGAAGCCGTATCTCGGACTTTCAGTATCAGGACTTTACGATTGAAAGCGGCAAACCGGCTCTCCCCGGACTTCCTGCGACCTACACAGAGAATGATAACGAAGCCGAGACGCTGACGCTGCTCTTGAAAGATCCGGTGAACGGGCTTACCTTAAAGCTCTTTTATACCATCTTCGCTCAGGGCGGGATTATCGCAAGAAGCGCAGCCTTTGTAAACGAAAGCACACAGGCTCTTCACCTCACAAGAGCTATGAGCCTGTGTCTTGATCTGCCGGACTGCAATTATGAGTTCGTCCATTTCTCCGGAGCATGGGGAAGAGAGCGGCATATGAAGACGAGGACACTGGAGCAAGGCATTCAGTCTGTAGGGAGCGTGCGCGGACATTCCTCCCACAACCACAATCCTTTCGTAATCCTAAAGCGTCCTGACGCTACAGAATTCCACGGAGAAGCCATAGGCTTCAGCCTTGTATACAGCGGGAATTTTCTTGCCCAGGCGGAAGTGAGCACCCACAATGAGACCCGTCTTCTCCTCGGCATCCACCCGCACTGGTTCGACTGGAAATTAGAGCCGGGCCAGTCTTTCCAGACGCCGGAGGCGGTTATGGTATATACCGACAGCGGATTGAACCACATGAGCCAGACCTTCCACAAACTATACCAGACACGGCTCGCAAGAGGCTACTGGAAGGATAAGGCGCGCCCGATTCTGATCAACAACTGGGAGGCTACCTATTTTGATTTCACAGAGGACCGCCTGGTAGAAATCGCCTCCAAGGCGAAAGCATGCGGCGTAGAGCTTTTCGTCTTAGACGACGGTTGGTTTGGCGGACGCCGCCACGAAAAAGCCGGTCTTGGCGATTGGATTGCGAATCCCGACCTTCTCCCCGAAGGCATCACCGGTCTTGCCCGGAGAATCGAAGATATCGGTATGAAATTCGGCCTCTGGTTTGAGCCTGAGATGGTAAACAAGGATTCCGACCTTTACCGCAACCACCCGGACTGGATCTTAAAGACACCGCAGAGAGGCGCTTCCCATGGACGTTTCCAGTATGTTCTTGATTTCTCCAGAAAGGATGTTGTGGACTGCATCTATGAGATGATGGCGAAAATCTTAAGTACGGCAAAGGTCTCCTATGTGAAATGGGACATGAACCGCAGCATCACGGAGTGCTACAGCCATGCCCTCCCGGCCGACCGCCAGGGCGAAGTCTTCCACCGGTATATCCTGGGCGTATACGACCTCTATGAACGTCTGACTTCCCAATTCCCGCATGTACTTTTCGAGTCCTGCGCAAGCGGCGGTGCACGTTTTGATCCGGGACTTCTCTACTACGCGCCGCAGGGCTGGACAAGTGACGACTCCGATGCCATAGAACGGTTAAAGATCCAGTATGGCACCTCCTACTGCTACCCGTTAAGCTGCATGGGAAGCCATGTATCCGTAACTCCGAACCATCAGGTATTCCGCAATACTCCTCTGCACACGCGGGCGAATGTAGCTTATTTCGGAACTTTCGGCTATGAACTGGACTTAAATAAACTGACAGAGGAAGAACAGGAAGAGGTCAAAGAGCAGATTAAATTCATGAAGCAGTACCGTGAATTATTCCAGTTCGGCACATTCTATCGCTTAAACAGTCCTTTTGAAGGCGACGGCGCTACAGCATGGATGGTTGTAAGCGAGGATAAGAAGGAAGCTATCGTAGGTATATACAAAGTATTAAACGGCGCAAACATGCCATTTACAAGGGTAGCCCTTAAAGGCCTTGCTCCCGACTTATGTTACCGCAATTCTGCGGACGGCAAGGGGCATTACGGCGACGAACTGATGAACATCGGACTGGTCACTACCGACTCGAGCGTTGGGGAGATGGCTATGGGGAATATCCCCACCTGCGATTTTGATTCCAAGCTGTTTGTTCTCAAAGCAGATAATTAAGATAAGAATAATACGATTTAAGAGGGTCTCTGCCGGTGCATATTGATACCGCAAAGACCCGCCGACAGGAGAATATAATTATGGATTCACAGAAAAATAATTTTGCAAAACGCTTCATCATGATGCTTACTGGCATCCTCTTTATCGGAGTCTGCGTGGGGAGCTTTCGTTTAAGCGCGTTCGGTGTAGATGCCTTTACCTGCATGAACCTTGGAATCAGCGGATTCCTCCACATGTCCTTTGGAACATGGCAGCTTATGATGAACACCGGCATCCTGATTGTCATCTTCTTCACTGTGCGCCGCTGCATCGGACTTGGGACAATTGTCAACATGGTATGTGTCGGATATCTGGCCGATTTTATCTGCTGGATGTTCCAGGATATACTGAAAGTTGAGATGACCTTACCCTTGCGCATCGTTGCCCTTTTTATCGGCATGTTTTTTGCGGGCATGGGCGTAGCTCTCTACATAGTAGCAGACATGGGTGTGGCGCCCTATGACGCTGTAGGAATCATTATCGAAGAATTGACACAGAACCGGCTGAAATATGACAAAGCGCGGGTCATAAGCGATGTGACCGTGGTAATTGTCGGTGTAGTATTCTGCCTGATGTCCGGAGGGAAGCTGGGATTGATTATCGGAATCGGAACAGTCTGCAATGCATTGTTTAACGGGCCGTTAATACAGTTTTTTAAGACCCATGTGACGGAAAAGATGATATAACAATACCGTTATAATTTTTAACAGGGGCTGTTGTTCCGGTAGATTCATCTACCTTTTCAACAGCCCCTGCTCTGTTACTACTTAATATCCAAGCCCCTTAACACTTTTACGCCTCATCAATCGCCTTCCCGATATCATGCCGCATATACTTATTATCGAACTGCACCCACTCAGTTGCCGCATATGCATTGGCTCTCGCCTCTTTTAAGTCTTTGCCCTTCGCCGTGATGCCGAGCACCCGGCCGCCGTTTGTCACAAGCTTCCCACCGGCAAACTTCGTTCCGGCATGGAAGCAGTAATACCCTTCGTGCTTTTTAAACTCCTCAAGTCCCGAGATTGGAAGGCCTTTCTCGTAACTCACCGGATATCCTTCGCTTGCAAGGACAACGCACACTGCTGCATTATCCTCAAACTGCAGGTCTACCTTGTCTAACGTGCCGTCAATACATGCCTCTACGACCTCGATAATGTCATTTTTCATCCTCGGAAGGACTACCTGGGCCTCCGGGTCGCCGAACCTTGCGTTGTACTCAAGCACCTTCGGCCCTTCTTCCGTGAGCATAAGCCCAAAAAATATGACTCCCTTGAACGGCCTGCCCTCCGCCTTCATAGCGTCCACGGTAGCCTGATAGATATATTTGTCACAGAACTCTTCCACTTCTTTCGTGTAGAACGGGCTTGGGGAAAATGTTCCCATTCCTCCGGTGTTAAGCCCTGTATCTCCGTCCCCTGCCCGCTTGTGGTCCTGGGCCGAGGTCATAGTTTTAATCGTATCGCCGTCTACAAAGGAAAGCACAGACACCTCGCGTCCTGTCATAAACTCCTCGATAACCATCTCATTTCCCGCGGAGCCGAACTTCTTATCTAACATAATCGTCTTAACGCCCTCTTTCGCTTCCTCGAGGGTATTGCAGATCAGCACGCCCTTTCCGAGCGCCAGCCCGTCTGCCTTGAGAACGATCGGAAACTTCGCAGTCTCAAGATAGGCAAGCGCCTTGTCCGCATCGGTAAAGTTCTCATAAGCAGCCGTGGGGATATTATATTTTTTCATCAGATCTTTGGAAAATGCCTTGGAACCTTCTAAGATTGCCGCATTCTTCCTCGGCCCGAAAGTGCGGATGCCTGCTGCCTCCAGCTCGTCCACAAGGCCGCCCACCAGCGGGTCATCCATCCCTACGATCACAAGGTCAACCGCCTTTTCCTTCGCAAACGCCACGATTTTTTCAAATTCCATGGCGCCAATCGGCGCGCACTCTGCATACTCCGCAATCCCGGCATTGCCCGGCGTACAGTAAATCTTATCCGCCTTGTCGCTTTTTGCCACGCAATACGCAATGGCATGCTCTCTCCCGCCGCTTCCGACAATCAAAACATTCATTCTTCGTTTCCTCCTAAATTATCGTCCTCAACCATTATCACAACTGTTACTGGCAAATCCCTTTCCTCTAAAGGATGACAGCTTTGCCGTCTTCTACCTTAACTCTCCCGTTAGCGATAAGATCGATCGCCCTTGGCAGAATCTTCCACTCAGCCTGCTCCATAACACGTCTCTGCAGAACCTCCGGGGTATCACCCTGCTCCACTTCCACGGACTTTTGCAGGATAATCGGCCCCGTATCCGTCCCTTCATCCACAAAATGAACGGTTGCGCCCACTACCTTAACCCCCCGTGAAAGCGCCGCCTCATGAACCTTAAGTCCATAATATCCCGTCCCGCAGAAAGACGGAATCAAGGACGGATGTATATTGATTATGCGGTTTCTGTACTTCTCGGTCATCTCCGGCGGAATCACCACAAGGAATCCGGCAAGCACAAGCAGATCCGGCTCAAGCCTGTCCACCGCCTCCAAAAAGTTCTTGTTAAACTCCGCTCTGGACGGGAAATCTTTCGGGGATATGCAAAGATTCTCAATCCCGTGATTTTTTGCCCGCTCCAACGCGTATGCATTCTTATTGTTACTGATGACCCCGGAAATCTTTGTGTTGGTAATCTCGCCTGCCGATACCGCATCAATGATTGCCTGAAGGTTCGTTCCGCCGCCAGACACCAGCACAACTATATTTAACATAATGTAACTCCTTTTTCACCCTCTTCGATGCGCCCGACCACATAAGCTGTCTCCCCGGCCGCCTCGATTGCCGCCACAGCCTTTTCCTTATCCTCCGGGTCAACGGCAATCACCATGCCAAGTCCCATATTGAAGGTATTATACATCATCTCCTCCGCGATATCGCCCTTCGACGCTAACAGCTTAAAGATTGCCGGAACCTCATAGCTGCCTTTCTCAATCACCGCGCGAACGCCCTCCGGCAGCATCCTGGGCACATTTTCATAGAAACCGCCGCCTGTGATGTGGCTGCATCCCTTCACCCTGACGCCGGCATTTTTAATGCTCTTAAGCGCTTTCACATAGATTCTTGTCGGTGCGATCAAAGCCTCGCCAAGTGTCTTTCCAAGCTCGTCATAGTATGTATCCAGAGATTCCTTCGTCATCTCGAACACACTGCGGACAAGGGAAAATCCATTGCTGTGTACGCCGCTTGACGCCATACCGATCAGTACATCTCCCGACTTTATATCCTGTCCGTTTATAATCTCCTTCTTGTCTGCCACACCTACGGCAAATCCTGCCAGATCATACTCATCCACCGGCATAAGTCCCGGATGCTCCGCGGTCTCGCCGCCTACCAGCGCGCACTCAGACTGCTTACAGCCCTCTGCCACGCCGCTCACGATAGCCGCGATCTTTTCAGGATAATTTTTACCGCACGCTATATAATCCAGGAAGAACAACGGCTCGCCGCCGGAACAGGCGATATCATTTACACACATGGCAACAGCATCAATCCCAATCGTGTCATGCTTGTCCATAACAAACGCCAGCTTAACCTTCGTGCCGCAGCCGTCCGTCCCAGAGAGCAGAACCGGCTCATCCATATTTTTAATGGCACTTAGATCAAAAGCTCCTGCAAATCCGCCAAGCCCCCCTAAAACTTCTGGGCGCATGGTCTCTTTCACGTGCTTTTTCATCAGCTCCACCGACTTGTAACCCGCTTCAATATCAACGCCTGCCTTCTTATAATCCATAATATCTTCTCCTTCTATCCTAAATATGCCTCATAGCCAATCTCATCTAACTTCGCAGCTTTTCCCTGCACCGTCTCCTTCATCTCCTGGGTATACGCTTTCAGTTTATCCAAAAGCTCTGCGTCCGACACTGCAAGAATCTTCGCCGCAAGAATCGCCGCATTCATACCCCCGTCAATGGCAACGGTAGCAACCGGGATTCCAGGCGGCATCTGCACGATCGAAAGCAGCGCGTCCTGACCCTCAAGATTCTTTCCGGAAAGGGGAACACCCACAACCGGCATAGGAAACAGCGCCGCGCACATCCCCGGAAGATGGGCCGCCATGCCTGCTCCGGCGATGATCACTTTCATGCCCTTCCCTTCGGCAGCCTTCGCCCACTCAAAGAACACATCCGGCTCCCTGTGCGCCGAAATAATCGTCATCTCATAATCAATCCCAAACTTCTCCAGCATCTTAGCAGCCTTGCTCATCACCTTAAGGTCTGAGTCACTGCCCATCACAATTCCTACTTTTGGCATATCTTTTCTCATCCTTTCTTTTTTCCTGAAATATTAGTACATCATACCTTATTTGATTATGTTTTTCAATGGCTCATTTAAACCTTCTGTCCCCGGCAGCACAAACCTTCCATCCTTAAGAAGAAAGATTTCCTTTCCCGCCTTGGTCAACACCGAGATGCTCTTTAGCTCCTCGTAAGGAATGGTAATATCCGTATGGCAATGGAAGTACGCTTTCGATATGTCTTCCTTCCTGAGCGCAGACACCGAATTATCCCTCGCGATAATCTCCTTCCCGTCAGGATTATACACCTTAACGTCCTCACTCCAGCTATAGCACGTATCTCCTACTGCAAAATGAGGCCCCATCTTCTCTGCGATGAGAATCGGCAGCTTATCTTCTATCCCGTATTTCTTTGCCGCCGCATAAGCCGTCGTGTTGGTCCCGATGGCAAATTCCCCGAGGGGCAGTGTCGGATGCTTGTGAAGGATATTGTCCCGGATATACTCCTTGTTCTCAAGCTCCCGCTCAAAATTGCCGCAGCAGTAATCCGCAATCATTCCATTGGCAAATTCAATCTCCAAGTCTTTAAACTGCAATTCATTCAGATACACCCTGCTGACATGCAGAACTCCGTTGGTTCCTTCAAGCACCGGAGAAGTGAACACCTCCCCCACCGGAATGTTTACATCTGCCACACAGTTTTCAAAAATCGTCTCTTTCTCCGGGTGGGACAACGTACAAAGCCTGACCGTCAGATTCGTGCGGTTGTTCCCCGCCCCAAGGATATGGACGCTCTCGCCTTCATCTAACACGTCAATAAGTGTCTTTTGTATCTGTTCGTAGACTTTCGCATCCAGTGTATTGATCTTTATGATTTCCTCAAAAATCTCCTCGTAGTCCTCTCCAATCTCCGGCACCGGCCAAGCGATGATCGTATAGCTTCGCTCGTCTCCCCGGATATATTCATTGACAATCTGGCCCTGGCGGCTGTCAAACTTAAGAGCAAGCTCCTCCTGCTTTTCCGTAAGCCTTACCGCTTCCTCCTTCACCTTTGGGGCAAATGGTTTCTCCCCGAACACTTCCATGCACGCAGGCCCCGCAAACTGAGCCGCCGCTGCTTTATATTTTTCATAAGTGGTGTGAACCACTTCCAGCTTTCGCTCCACAAACCTCTTGTCCAGAAATAATGCCTGGTCGTTTTTGTGGTCGTAGTCATACTGGGGATTGGGATTTCCCCCGCAATATCCGATTCTGATATGCTGACGCTTTGTAAGCGCGCTCACTGACGCACGATAGATAACAGGGGCAAGTCCCATTTTTGCAAAATTCTCAATGGCTTTCCTCACCACACGCTCAAAACCCAACACATACCGAATATTCACCACAGACTTTTTCGACAGATCTTTTCCCGTATTCACAAAACCTGTCCGGTAGCCTTCTGTGTAGACGTCAGCCATCCTCCGGATGGTCTCTTCCGGCAGGCTGTTCATATACTGCGCGCCCTTTAATTCATTTTCACCGACGTACTCGCCGAACCGATACAGATACCTCAAATCCGAGAGATCACTGTCCCGGATAATGTCTGCCGCGAAAGATTCCTCCGGCAATATCTGCTCTCTGATCCGATCAGCCACAAACACGTCACAGTAATCACTGGCATACCAGTACAGGATATCTTTAACACTTTTTTCCTCCGGCAGTTCTTCCTCAAACTGATTGTAAATCTCAATGAAAAGCTCCATCAGAATGTCCAGGTACTCTGTCCTTCCCTCAAATGCGTACACAATCATGCCGCGAATCTCTGCGTATAAAAAACTTAACAAGCTGCCGTACTCTTTTCCGAGCACTTTCACTGCATAAGCGGGATTGGCATAGCTCTTCTCATACTGCTCCGGCAGAATGTCGAAATACAGTCTCTGGTTCCATCTCCTTAACTCCTCCATGGACAAGTCGTTATAAGAACCGTCTGAAAGCATATTCCTCAATTCATCAATCATAATGACAAAGTCAGCCAATTTCTGAAAATAATCCTGAAACATCCCGTCTACTGTCTGTTCCGTCCTTATCTCCCGAATCCGGCCGACTGCAAGTTCATATCTTTCTTCAATCATCTAAAAAAGCCCCCTGATAAATATTGCACACATACAAAAAATCAAAGCACCATTGCACCCCGCCCCGATCTTGCATGTTATGTAATTTTTCTCCCTCTCATTAAAGCCTCGAATCGCATACACAAGTCCCCGCCATGCAATTACAGGTATCACAAAACCGGCCAGCCCATACAATATGCTGATATCCCCTTTGGCCTTAAATGAATTCACAAGCATCATTATAACTAAAGACACTCCTACAGCAGCCAACAGACAGGACTGCAGCCCCTTTTTCGCATGTTTCTTCTGCCTCTGCCCGTATCTTGTTTTTATAAGTTTTTTACGTTGCTTCGCCCTTGCCTTTGCAAGCTCCTTCTCTCTATCTTCTTCTGTCCTTTTCTGTTTTCCCGTAAACATATTTTCTCCTTATTGCATTACATATCGCATACAGGATATACCCTGCTGCCCCTCCGACCGTATTCAAAAGCAGGTCGTCCACATCAAAACTTCCTACTTTTGCCACTAATTGGAATGTCTCAACACATAGACTTAGTCCAAAGCTATAAATTAATGCTGAAAAAAATCTTTTATATCTGCAGGCTATCGGCATAAAAAACCCAAACGGCATAAAAATCAATACGTTGCCGAATAGATTCGTAAACATAGCAAACATCCCAAGCTGTTCCCGGTATTTCCAGAATCGCTTGATCTCCCGGAATAATACCAGGTTATATCGGTACTCCGACATCACGTCGCCGCGCCCGTACCAGTCAGAGAATATTAGAAAATATATGATAAACGCAATATAAAGTACAAATAAAATCTTCCCGACAAAACGGATTCTTTTTTTGTCCCTTACATTCAAATATATAGCTCCCCTTCTAACTGTTCAAAATTGTTCTCTTAAAACGTAAGCCCTTTTCTGTCTTTTCGAAGCTGCACTCCGCTGACAATCGAAATAACTCCAACTGTAACTCCAAGCACAAGTGTCACGATACCAATCGCAATGTTCGCCGCACCTGTGATCCCCATAGTCTTATACGCTTTCTCATTCATATCCCTTCACCTCCCAGACGATTTATTTCGCTCCGTACTGTTCATAATATGCATCAATTGCTGTTTTTAATGTATCATCAATCACAATTTTTCCTTTATACGGTTTATTATATAAATGCTCCACGACCTCTTTCATCGTCACAATTGAAGCCGCCTTAAAGCCGTATAGGCCCTGAATCTCATCTAACGCGCTCTTTTCCCCGCCTTTTCCTACCTCCATCCGGTTTAGCGAAACCATAAGTCCGATAACTTCCACATCTGCCTGTGCTTTTATGATAGGAAATGTCTCTTCTATTGATTTCCCGGACGTAGTGACATCTTCGATAATCACAACTCTGTCGCCGCTTTTAAGCTTACTGCCGAGAAGAATTCCGGTATCTCCATGATCTTTAACTTCTTTTCTGTTAGAACAATATCGGATATCTTTTCCGTACAGCTCACTGATCGCCATCGTCGTCGCTACCGCAAGCGGTATTCCCTTATACGCAGGCCCGAACAGCACATCAAAATCAAGTCCGTATATGTCGTGGATCGCCTTCGCATAATACTCCCCGAGCCTGCGAAGCTGCGCTCCTGTCACATAAGCTCCCGCATTCATAAAAAATGGAGATTTTCTTCCACTTTTTAACGTAAACTCTCCGAACTTAAGCACATCGCTCTCCACCATAAACTCAATAAACTCTTTTTTATAGCTTTCCATAATTACGAATTCTCCCTCTCGTTCACCATTAAATATTTTTTAAATTTTACCATATTCAGCATTTTCGTTCAACTCTTTTTATTTTATCAAAAAAAGTGTTTTTGTATCACACACATTATGATAGAATAATTAGGTATATTTTAAATTGTACTACAATTCAGAGGTGAGATTATGCATAAAGAATTTTTGATGGGCAACGAAGCAATTGCCCTTGGAGCAATCGCCGCCGGAGTAAACCTTGTATCCGGATACCCCGGCACCCCCTCCACCGAAGTTCTGGAAACAATAGCAAAACGAAGACCGGATAATACATATGTGGAATGGTCTGTCAATGAAAAAGCCGCCATGGAAGTTGCCGCCGGAGCAGCTTACTGCGGCGCGCGCAGCATGGTAACAATGAAACAGGTCGGGCTGAATGTAGCCTCCGACTCTCTCATGAGTTTAGAGTATATCGGCGTCAAAGGCGGCATGGTCATCCTAGTGGCAGATGACCCCGGCCCCGTATCCTCCCAGACAGAGCAGGATACAAGACATTATGCTTACTTTTCGAAACTCCCCTGCTTTGACCCTTCTTCGGCACAAGAAGCCTATGAGATGGTCCAGGAAGCATTTGCCTATTCAGAAAAATATGAAACTCCGGTTTTTCTTCGCCCTACTACGAGAGTCTGCCACGGATATGCCTCTGTGACGGTGAAGGATACGGATGAACACACGATTCATAAGGCAGACGGATTTGTAAAGGATTCCGGGCGCTGGGTCATCTTCCCCCGTCTGTCCTACCAGAATCACATAAAGATTGAGGATAGGAATTTAACGATTGCCGAAGATTTTTCTTCCTACGAAAAAAATAAAATCTTCCACCCTTCAAAGGCAAAACACGGCTCCGATGCTCCCAGAAGGGGAATTGCTACCGGAGGAATCAGCTTTACTTACGTCATGGAAGCACTTGGGACTGCCGAAGAGCTGCCGGTTCTCAAAATTGCCACTCCTCATCCATTCCCGGAAAAACTCGCCCTGGAATTTTTAGACGGGCTTGACGAGGTGCTTTGCTTAGAGGAGCTTGACCCTGTTATTGAGCGTGAACTGATTTATCTATGCGGCAAATATCACTTATCTGTCAACGTTCACGGCAAACTCAGCCGGCACGTAAAAATAGCCGGGGAAAACAGCCGGGACAGCATAATTCAGGATATCCGGAATTTTCTCAAACCGGACGGCAAAAGCGCCGCAGCCCCAGAGACCGCACAGGAGCCGACAGTGCAGCTTCCTGTCCGTCCTCCGGTCTTGTGCGCCGGATGCCCTCACAGGGCTTCCTTCTACGCAGTAAAGACAGCCATGAAAGGGGAAAAGACCGTTTTCTGCGGAGATATCGGCTGCTACACTCTGGGAAATGCCATGCCGCTTGACATGGTAGACACATGCCTGTGTATGGGCGCCGGTCTCGGTATCGCGCAGGGAATCGGGCATATTGAGCCAGATACGTATTGCTTTGCATTCGTGGGAGATTCCACCTTTTTTGCTTCCGCGATCACAGGTGTAGTCAATGCAGTGTACAATCAGGCGAATATGACCCTCGTCATACTGGACAATTCCACCACGGCCATGACCGGACACCAGCCGCATCCCGGCACAGGACAGACGATGATGGGTGAGATTGCAACCAGAATAAACATAGAAGCGCTTCTTAGGGGTATCGGCCTTCACGACATCGAAACCGTCAATCCCCTCGACTATGAAGCGTCCGTTGATTGTGTAAAAAGAATATCAAAGAAGCCCGGAGTCAAGGCGATTATCTTCAAGTCCCCATGTATCGCTGTCACAAAGCCTGCCCGGTGCATGCACGTTCTTTTGGAAAAATGCATCTCATGCAAAAAATGTATCCGCGAACTGGGCTGTCCGGCTCTTACCTTGAAAGACGGCAATGTCTGCATTGACTCTTCACTGTGCACCGGGTGCTCGCTATGCAGCCAGCTCTGCCCCACGGGAGCCATCGTAAACGGAAAGGAAGGTGACGGCAATGAATAAAAATATCGTATTATGCGGAGTAGGCGGTCAGGGAACCGTCCTCGCTTCCAAATTAATCGCCTCTGCCGCCATGGATAAATCCCTTCCTGTCATGAGCGCGGAGACAATCGGCATGGCCCAAAGAGGGGGAAGTGTCTTTAGCCATGTAAGAATTGGAGAAGACGTCTATTCACCTATGATTGCAAAAGGTGAGGCGGATATTATCTTAGGCTTTGAGCCCGGCGAGGCTGTCCGGATGCTCCCTTTCCTAAAAGAAGGCGGAACCGTCATAGTCAGCAGCCGTGAAATCATCCCCGTCACTGCCACTCTCACAAACTTCTCCTATAATGGCAGCGAGATGCTTTCTTATCTGCACAAGCATGTAAAAAATCTCTTTGTCATAGATGCCCAGAAGGCCTGCGAAGACATCGGTTCTTCGAAAGTGTTAAACCTCCTCCTCTTAGGGGCTGCGATTCAAAGCGGTGCCCTTGGACTTTCGGAAGCCGACATTCGAGATGCAATTAAAAAACGACTGCCCGAAAAATTCCATGAACTTAACTTTAAGGCTCTTGAATATGCGCGCAGCCACTCCGAACAATTTAAAACACTAAGAAAGGAAACTTAAGACATGCTGATTTCAGACTTACAGATCAGTCAAGTAAACAACCAGATTCAGGCACTTAGAAAAGCCGGAAGCTTTTACGGAAAAAAACTGGAAGAATCCGGAATCTCTGGTATCACAACCCCGGAGGAATTCGAAAGTCTCCCCTTCTCCGAAAAGAACGACCTTCGGGAAGCCTACCCGCTGGGACTTATGACCGCCCCGGAGGAGGATATTGTACGGATTCACTCCTCGTCCGGCACTACGGGACTCCCCGTCATCATCCCCTATACCGCAAAGGATGTGGACGACTGGGCTATCATGTTCGCCCGCTGTTATGAAACTGCCGGAATCACCAATACGGACCGTATCCAGATTACTCCAGGCTATGGTCTTTGGACTGCCGGAATCGGATTCCAGAACGGCGCTGAGAAGCTCGGCGCGATGGTAATCCCCATGGGGCCCGGCAATACAGATAAGCAGCTAAAGATGATGATGGATATGAAAAGTACAGTCATATGCGCCACCTCTTCCTACGCCCTTCTTCTCGCAGAAGAAATCGAAAAACGCGGAATCAAAGACAAAATATGCCTAAAGAAGGGGGTCATCGGTTCTGAACGCTGGGGTGAAAAAATGCGCCAGCGAATCTCCAATGAACTTGGCATCGAGCTTTATGACATCTACGGGTTGACCGAAATCTACGGGCCGGGTATCGGAATCAACTGCATACACAACACCGGCATGCACTACTGGGACGACTACATTTACATTGAAATCGTAGATCCAGTAACTTTAAAGCCCGTACCTGACGGTGAACTTGGCGAGATTGTCATTACAACACTTGTAAAAGAAGGCGCGCCCCTTATCCGTTACCGCACCCATGATCTCTCACGTATTATTCCCGGCTCCTGCCCCTGCGGCAGCAAATTCCCCCGTCTGGATATTATTATGGGAAGAACCGACGACATGATAAAGATTAAAGGCGTCAATGTATTCCCAAGCCAGATTGAAGAAATCCTGAAGGAATTCCCGGAAACATCCAGCGAATATCAGATCCGTATCTCCCATCTGGACGGCCGTGACACCATGCGGCTCTATGTAGAGACAAACGGTACGATAGATTTCATGGATCTTAGCAGAAGAATCTCTGAAAAAGTAAAGAGCCGCGTCGGTTTCACACCCCTTGTAAAAGTCGTGGAACTTGGCCTGCTCCCAAGAAGCGAGAAAAAATCCAAGAGAGTTTTCGACGAAAGATACGAATAAACAATCCAAAACCGGGCAGTCCCTTGAAAAAGGCGCCCGGTTTTCTCATCATACGATTCCAACCATGTCAGCCACTCTGGCAAATCCGTATGTCCTCATATATGCTGCAATTCCTTCTACAATTTCCTCCGTCACTGCCGGATTATGGAAATTTACCGTTCCCACAGACACCGCATCTGCACCTGCCAGTATCATCTCAACAGCATCCTCTGCACTGGCGATTCCGCCCATTCCGATAATCGGGAGCTTTACTGCGTGGGCTGCCTCATACACCATACGCACCGCGATGGGATGAATCGCCGGTCCGGATACTCCTCCGGTCTTATTGGCAAGGACAAATCTGCGGCGGTGAACGTCTATCTTCATTCCTGTCAGTGTATTAATCAGAGACACGGCGTCTGCACCGCCCGCCTCCACAGCCTTCGCCATCTCCGGGATACTGGTTACATTTGGGCTTAGTTTCATAATAACCGGCTGTCCGGCATACTTTTTCACTGCCTTTGTAATATGCTCGGCCGCCTTTGGGTCCTGCCCAAAAGCAATTCCTCCTTCTTTCACATTCGGACAAGAGATATTAATCTCCAACATGTCCACATCCTCACCCGCAAGTCTTTCTACCACTTCACAGTAATCTTCTTCCGACTTTCCGCACACGTTTACGATAATCTTCGTATCATATTGTCTGAGAAGCGGGATATCCCTCTCACAAAACAAATCAATTCCAGGATTTTGAAGCCCTATTGCATTCATCATCCCTCCGTAGGTCTCGGCAATTCTCGGCGTGGGATTGCCTGCCCAGGGAATATTCGCAACTCCTTTTGTCGTCACCGCGCCCAGTCTGTTAAGATCCACAAACTCCGAAAATTCTTCCCCGGACCCAAAAGTTCCCGACGCCGTTGTAACAGGATTCTTCCACTCTACTCCAGCAATATTCACTCTCATATCCACTGCATTCTCTATCGGCTTACCCACATCCATCAGATTTCCACCTCCGTCGACAAAAATACTGGCCCGTCCTTACAGATCCGCTTATTTTTCACATTGCTGTGGGAATCCGTCTCTTTCGACTGGCATACACAGCCAAGACACGCACCGATCCCGCAAGCCATTCTCTCCTCCAGGGATATATAACACTCCACACGGTTTTTTTCGGCAAACTCCTTGATTGCCCGAAGCATCGGCGTCGGACCGCAGGCATAGACGACATCCGCACTCAACTCATTCTCCCGGACTGCATCCATAACATTTCCTTTCGTACCGACGCTTCCGTCCTCTGTGGAAATATAAAGGCTGCCGTTTCTGTCAAATTCTTCTTTTAAAAATGTATTCTCATCGCGGTATCCCACCACAATCTGCTTTTCTAAACATCTGATCTGTTTTGCAAGCTCCAAAATCGGCGGGACGCCGATACCGCCGCCCATCAGACACACCCGCTTTCCCTCCGCGCGTTCAAGCGGAAAGCCGTTGCCAAGAGGCCCTATAATCTCCAGAAGCTCTCCTTCCTTCATCTCAGAAAATTGCTCTGTCCCTGTATCTTTACCAGTCACCCGGTAAACAACCCGAAGCCTTTTTCTCTCCCCGTCTGTCTCACAGATACTTATAGGCCTTGGAAGGAGTTTACCTGCATCATTTGTATAGATGGATATAAATTGTCCGGGTCTTGCCAGGGCAGCCGCCTCCGTCTCTATCCACATACTGAAAATACCCTCCGCAAGACGCTCCTGTGAAAGTATCCTCACCTTTTCTTTCTTTCTCTTTGCCATATCCTTCTCCCATCCTATCGATTTTCAAGGGCACCTTTAATATCCGCAATCATATCCTCAACCGCAGCTCTTGACGCCTCCCCAAAATTCTTCTCCCCGAACTTCTCGTATTTCTCCTGCTTATACGCAGCAATAATACCACGGGAAGAATTTACGATCGCTCCAAGTCCATCCTCATTAAAGAAATGAACCAAATCTGCGCCCTTACCTCCCTGCGCACCATATCCGGGCACAAGAATATAAGATTTGGGCATAATTTTCCTGAGCACTTTCCCCATCGCCGGATAGGTCGCTCCTACAACTGCGCCAATGTAGCTGTAATCCTCACCCATACAGGAAGCGCCCCACTCGGCAACCTTCTCGCCCACAAACTCATACAGCGGACGGCCGTCAATCAGCCTGTCCTGGAATTCACCGCTCGATGGATTAGAAGTCTTTACCAATATGAAGAGGCCTTTTTTTTCTTCTTCGCATACTTTGATAAACGGATTGACTCCGTCTGAACCAAGGTATGGGTTCACTGTCACAAAATCTTCGTCAAAAGGCAGATAGGACTTATCCCCAACCTGCACTCTGCCGATATGCCCTACCGCATAAGCTGCAGAGGTAGAGCCGATATCCCCTCTCTTAATGTCGCCGATGACAACCAGCCCCTTGCTCTTACAGTAGTCCACTGTCTTTTTAAAAGCTAAAAGTCCCGGAATCCCAAACTGCTCGTACATAGCAATCTGAGGCTTCACCGCCGGAATGAGATCATAAGTTTTATCCACAATCTCCTTATTGAACTGCCAGATTGCCTCGGAAGCGCCCTCAAGAGTCTCTCCGCGCTCTGCATAAGCCGCAGTTTTAATATGTTCCGGTATATAACTTAACATGGGATCTAACCCTACAACAATAGGAGCATTCGTCTTTTTAATATTCGCAATCAGTTTATTTATCATCTTTTCTTCCTCCCAACTTTACTGTAATCACAGATATCTTTCACTCACTGTACTGCCTCGTATACAACTTCGCCGTCTACCAGCGTATACATGACCTCGCCGCTCACCTCAAAACCATCAAAGGGCGTGTTCTTTCCTTTCGACCTAAACGTATTCTTGTCGATTCGATACGTCCTGTCCGGATGAAAGATAACCACATCTGCAATCTTCCCCTCTGACACTGAGCCTTTCTCAGATAAGCCTAATATTTTGGAAGGATTATAACTCATCTTTTCAGCCATACCCATCATGCTCAAAAATCCCGGTTTCACAAGATATGAGTATGTGAGGGCAGCGCTCGTCTCAAGGCCCACAATCCCAAACGCCGCCTGCGCTATAGACTTTTTCTTTTCCTCCTCAGAGTGCGGGGCATGGTCAGTAGAGATAACATCCATAACACCGCTCTTTAACCCCTCTCTCAAGGCTTCCACATCCTCTTTGCTCCGGAGAGGCGGATTCATCTTATAATTTCCGTCATCCTCCTTGATATCATCCGAAGTCAGTATAAAATGATGGGGACACACTTCTCCTGTCACCAAAAGCCCTTCTTCTTTTGCCGCCGCAATCATCCTAACACTGTCTTTTGTAGAGCAGTGGCACAGATGAAGCCTTACCCCTGTTTCTCTTGCAAGCAGGATGTCTCTCGCGGCAATCACATCCTCCACAGAATTTGTAATACCTTTAAGCCCCAGACGTTCTGCGTTCTTATCTGCATTCATAACGCCGCCTTCTACCATCGTAATATCCTCGCAGTGGGCAAACACCGAGATCCCATTCTCTTTCGCTATACGCATAGCTTTCCGGTAAAGCGATGCATTCATAACAGACTTCCCGTCCTCGCTCACAGCATGGCAGCCTGCCCGGGCCATCCCCTCAATATCCGAAAGCTCAACGCCTTCCTGTCCCCTGGTAACTGCTCCAATCTGTATAACATTCACCGGACATTCAGCTTTTGCTCTTTTATGAACCTCTGCCACTTTCTCTCCGTCATCTACAACCGGCTTCGTGTTCGGCATGGCGCAAATAGTCGTAACCCCGCCTCTCGCTGCCGCCTCTCCTCCGGTTTTAAGAGTCTCCTTATATTCAAGCCCCGGGTCACGGAGATGTACATGCAAATCTATGAACCCAGGCATCACATAACATCCCGCTGCGTCAATGACCCTCTCTGCAGCATCTTCAAGACTCTCCGCCACCTTTTGTATCCTGCCCTTCTCAACCAGCACATCAAAGCACCCGTCTCTACCTGTTAATGGATCTATTACATGTCCATTTTTAATCAGAATTTTCATATACGCCTTCCTTTCTCCATTTTGTTCCAATCTGGCTATATCTTATGCCATTTTAACATACGACAAGCGAAAAGGGAATGCACATTTTACATTCCCTTTCTATTCCCTGTCTGTCACAGACAGACTACAGCTCTTTCTTTAATTCTTCCACAGCTCTTTCAAGCTGATTATCCGCCTCAGGATTCTTTTCATTCAGATCATACTCTTCTTCTACATCAGGAGTTATCCCTTTTCCATTGATATTGCGTCCCTTCGGCGTATAATACTCTGCGATTGTAAGCTTTACACAAGTCCCGTCCTTCAGATCGAAAATCTGCTGCACGACACCCTTTCCATAAGTCTGAGTACCTACAATCTTTCCAAGCCCGTAGTCCTGAATCGCACCGGCATAAATCTCCGATGCACTGGCACTGTTCCCGTTTACCAGTACAACCATGGGGCGGGTAAACTTGTTCTCCTCGTCCGAAGTCATCTCACGTTTCTCACCGTTCTTATCCTGCGTATATACAATCAGTCCCTTCGGCAGCATAAGATCAAGGATATCGCATACTGTATTTAAGTTCCCTCCCGGATTGCCGCGAAGATCCACCACCAGGCCTTTCATTCCCTGACCTTCCAGTGTGTCTAATCCTTTTACATATTGATCATAAGTAACAGAATCAAACTCGCTGACCGCCATGTATCCGATATCACCTTCAAGCATCTTCGTCTGTACCGTCTGTGTCTCAATCGTATCTCTGACTGCTACAACTGTGACCTCTTCATTCTTTTTTCCGCGCAGCACAGTAAGCTCTACTTTTGTTCCCTTCTCACCTCTGATTCGAGAGACTACATCCGTCAAATCTTCTCCCGTAACTTCTTTGCCCTCTACTTTATAGAGTATATCCTCATCCTTAAGTCCGGCCTTCATTGCGGGAGAATCTTGATACACATGTGTCAGCACAATGATCCCGCTGTCCTTGCTCTGGGTCATCACGGCACCTATACCGCTATACTCTCCCTCTGTCGCTTCCATAAATGCTTTTGTTTCTTCTTCATCATAATATACAGAATAAGGGTCATCAAGTCCTCCGATATAACCTTCGTACAGACCTTCTTCCAACTTTTTCTTATC
This sequence comes from Lachnospiraceae bacterium MD308, assembly GCA_000403475.2. Taxonomy (GTDB): domain Bacteria; phylum Bacillota; class Clostridia; order Lachnospirales; family Lachnospiraceae; genus MD308. Next base: position 58,946 of record KE159798.1, on the reverse strand, counting down.
TATGTCTCCAAGGTAACTTTCATCTATCAAGCTGTTCAAAATACTTAATTTTCGTTCTACATCCGAAGTCACTGTCTTTTCTCCGGCAACAGATATCCTCCCCGGGCGTAATCCGCAGGAAACAATCCCTGTAATCAACAATATAGCAAGGGCGCCGCAAAACGCCCCTTTTAAAAAACTTTTCCTGTTATTCATGCTAATTCCCTATTCTTACAAATAATTCATTGCATTCACCGGCACGCCTCCGGACATCACCTGAAAATGCAGATGCGGCCCTGTAGAATTTCCGGTCGTTCCCACTGCACCGATATGCTGTCCCTTCGAGACTTTTGTTCCGGCCCTTACAAATATACGGCTGCAATGCATATAATATGTCTGCAATCCGTTCCCATGATTGATAACAATCATATTTCCTGCATTTCCGCTGTACCTTGCAGATGTAACAGTTCCGTCTGCCGCCGCATAGATCGGTGTTCCTGTAGGCGCTGCAAAGTCCGTACCTTTATGGTTCGTGCTTGCTCCGCGAAGCGGTGCCGTCCGATAGCCAAATTGACTGGAGATCCGTGTATATCCCGGACAAGGATGGGTAAATGTCCCGTTGCCGCTCACTACGATTTCATTGGAAGCGCCCCCCGACACCGCGGCATTTTTCCTTGCCGCTTCTGCCTGTGCCGCTGCTTCCTTAGCTGCTGCTTCTGCTTCTGCTTTCTTTCTCGCCGCATCTGCCGCCGCCTTCGCCGCTGCTTCAAGCTTCTTCACTCTATCCGCATTCGCGTTTATCTCTTCCTTGAGTCCGTCAATCTCGTTTTCCTTGCTGGTGAGCAATTCCTGCAGGCTTCCCTGCTTCGCAATCAGCTCATCCTGCATGACCTCCATCTCTTCTTGTTCTTTCTGGAGCGCCGCTTCCTGTGCTTCTACCTGTTTCACAATCTCCTGATACTTTGTAAGCATATCTCTGTCATAATCAGAAATTGACGAAATATACTCTGTCTTGTTCAGAAAATCGCTAAGATCCTTCGCCTCAAACAAGATTTCTACAAATTGGCCATTGCCGTTCTCATACATGTATTTGATTCTTTTTTTCATGCTTTCGTACTGATCGTTTTCATCTACTCTGGCCTGAATCAATTCTTCCTCTTTCAGCGTAATTTCCTCTTCTTTTCTGAAGATTTTTTCCTCCATCACGCTGATCTCATTGAGAAGTGCATCCAACTGTGCAGAAATCGTCTTTCTTTCTGTCTCTGCCTGTTTCTTCTGTTCTTCCAGCTCCTTGCTTTCTTCTTTTGCTTTGTCAGCCTTTTCTTTTGCTTTACTGGCCTCTTTTTTCGCCTCACTGGCACTAGTAGCCTGAGATGTAAAATCCATTCCAAAACAAAGAATCCCTGCAAGCAAGAAACATACTAATTTCTTCCCTCGCATTTATATATCCCCCCAAATTAAATGTATTATACCCGCAGATGTTTATGGATGGTAAAGAAACTTCCTACAAATCCGATTCCGACACCCAGTGCAATTCCCACCGGAAGAAGTGTTTTGTATACATCCGTTACCGGAAGGAACGTAATAATATTATTCAGAAGACTGAACTTCTCCATAATATATGCCACCGCTTTATCATACATGAAAAACAGCATGATCAGCGGAATAATCGCTCCCACGATACCGATGACCAAACCCTCGATCACGAACGGCGCACGAACAAACCCGTCCTTTGCCCCTATGTATTTCATGATCGCAATCTCTTCCCGGCGAACGGTAATACCCATCGTAACCGTATTGCTGATAAGGAAGATGGACACTGCCAGAAGAATCAGAATAAGTGCCGCCGACACATAATACATCAGTTTGTTAACACTGGTAAGAGTCTTTGCAACAACATCCGACTTCTGAACCTTACGAACCCCCTCGAGTGATTCTGCAAAAGTAACTACTTCTTTCTGCTTTTCTACATCTTCCATAAGGACTTCAAAGCTGTCTGAGTTCGCCAGCGGATTATCATTCTTAAACCCTTCCGCCGCATCCTTGGACTCTCCGAAATAATCATCCCGGAATTTTTCCCATGCGTCTTCCGCACTGATATAATTGACATCCAGGACACCTTCTTTATCTAACAGTTGCTCGCCAATCTTATCTTTTTGCTCTTGTGTAGAATCATCATTAAAAAATATGGTAATCGCCACATTTTTCTCTGCCTCTTCTACGATATAGTTCAGATTCACTATAATCGCATAAAAAAGACCAAACAGGAAAATACACGCAGCCATCGTCGCAATGGATGCAATAGAGAACATCTTATTCCTGCCTATATTCTTTACCCCTTGTTTCATCGAATATCCAAATGTACTAATTCTCATTATTATACCCACCTTTTTTCTCGTCGCTTACGATAACTCCCTTTTTCATCGTAATAACGCGCTTCTTCATCTCGTTTACAATCTCTTGGTTATGCGTAACAACCAGCACTGTCGTCCCTCTGTCATTGGCTTCTTCCAAAAGCTTCATAATTTCCCATGAATTCGTCGGGTCAAGGTTTCCTGTAGGCTCATCTGCCAAAAGTATTGCCGGCTCGTTCACAATCGCTCTTGCGATGGCAACTCTCTGCTGTTCTCCTCCGGATAATTCCTTCGGAAAAGATTTGTACTTCTGCGCCAGCCCCACCAGTGACAACGCCGCAGGCACCTTCTTTTTTATAATCCTGCCAGGAGTCTCTGTAACTCTCTGTGCAAACGCAATATTCTCATAAATATTACGATCCTTCAAGAGACGGAAATCCTGAAACACAACTCCGATTGCCCTCCGGTACATCGGAATCTTCCGATGCCTCATCTTATTCAGATTTTGGCCGTTTACAACAATCGTTCCTGAAGTTGGATCAAGCTCCTTCATGATCAGCTTAATTAATGTTGATTTACCAGAGCCGCTGTCACCAACGATAAACACAAATTCACCTTGTTCAATCTTTAGATTGACACCATTAAGAGCGGCAACCCCTTTTGAGTACTCTTTCTTTACGTCCTTTAATTCAATCATAATTTCCTCCTGATTATTAATACTCCAAAGATTCCATATACTTCATATATTTTACAACCATAAGTGCTATCTTAAAAGTAATGGCATCTTCAAACACGCGCAAATCAAGACCGGTGCTCTTCTGAAGCTTATCAAGCCGGTACACTAACGTATTGCGATGGATGTATAACTGACGGGATGTCTCGGAGACATTCAAGTTATTTTCAAAAAACTTGTTGATCGTAGTTAGTGTCTCTTCGTCAAAATCATCCGGAGATTTCCCCTCAAAAATCTCGCGTATAAACATCTTACAGAGCGGAATCGGAAGCTGATAGATTAACCTCCCAATTCCAAGTGCGCTGTACGCAATCACACTTCTCTCACTGAAAAAAATCTTTCCTACATCAAGAGCAAGCTTTGCCTCTTTGTAAGATTTCGACACTTCTTTAATGTCGTTTACGACGGTTCCGTATGCAATCAGAATATCTTCCTCCCCGTCGTTCTTCAGAATATCATAAATATTCTGAGCTGTCTTTCCCAATTCCGCATAACCATCATTCGCATCGACTTCTTTAACAATAATAATATTCTTCTCATCTACAGCCGTTACAAAATCTTTCACCTTATTTCCAAGAAGACCTCGTACATTGTCGAGCGCATTGCTGTCTTTTTCATTTTTTGTCTCAATAATAAAGATAACACGTCTGACCTCTGTGTCAATATGTAATTTTTTGGCACGATTATAAATATCGACAAGCAGCAGGTTATCCAAAAGCAGATTCTTAATAAAATTATCTTTATCAAAGCGCTCCTTATACGCCACCAAAAGACTCTGAATCTGGAACACTGCAATCTTCCCCACCATGTACACATCATCTCCGCCGCCATTCGCCAACAGAATATATTCTAACTGATGCTCATCAAAGATCTTAAAGAATTGATATCCCTGTACAACCTGACTATCTGCCGGCGAATTTACAAAAGATATAATTTCTTCTTCATAGCTGCTCTGTTCGGAAAATGTACTTGCCAGAGATTTCCCGTCTGTATCCATCACGCAGAAGTCAATTCTTGAAATTCCCTTCAATCCTTCAATTGTATTTTGAAGTATTTGATTAGATATCATATTCCATCTCCTCCACTCATTTCAATATGCATTTTTCACAACAAAAAAAACACTTATTCGTGCAAAACACACACCTTTAGGTCTTATATTAATATAAATTTACAAAAAAAGAAAGAGGAAATCACATATTTTTGTTGATTTCCTCAATTTTCTTGGTTTTTTCGACAAAAAAACGATGTACATAGTAACCAAAACTTGTTTCTTATTATTTTCTTATAATTATAACTGAATTGACTGCGGCTCAATCTTTTTCCTCTTTTCCAGTTCTTTCTGAAAGATCTTCTTTATCACATACTGGGTAAAACGGCTCTGCACAGCCCCCGCTTTACTGAGCGGAATAATCTCTTTCCCAAGTCCAAGCCACACATGCGCATTCAACAGGCTTCTGTTCTTTGTCGCAAAGTCTTCCTGAAGCGGAGACGACATCGCTGAAATCACGCAATCTATATCCGCTCCGTTAATGGCGTTGACAATCATATCGTCCGCTCTGTCCTGCGCCGACACTTTCGCCATCCCCCCCACCTGGATTCCTCTGTAGAAACTCTCCAGATAACGTAAAAGCTCCTGGCCCTCTTCTTCAGATTCGACAAGCAGATATACCCTCTTATGATGCTTATTGATATATCTCAAAAGCATTTTTAAAAAAGTTCGTTCCTGTATCTCTCTAAGGCATCTTTTTTCTGTAATATCTGCCGATTCCAGAATCGTTGTATCCCCCGCCAACACAAGATCAAAGTAACAAACTTCATCTTTTAGCTCTGGTGTGCTGTCCATCTGCATAAGACTGTCTGCTGTCACCATCTCAATTACACTGATCGGTTCCGACTGCATAGAATCGACAAATTGCTTCATCGCTTCCTTCGCCGTAAAATTGTCTATATCAATATCTAAAACATTAATTCTGCCGCCCATACATTCTCCACTACTATACTCTACTCTGTTGGTTTTTCGATTATAGCAAAAGGGACTTCTATTTTCAACAATTGTCAAAAAATTTTCATACTTATTAATATTCGTAATATTTTTGTTATTTTTGCCCGGCAGACCGTTTCCTTCTGGCGAGGAGCCCTCCGATTCTGCCTGTTTCTTTCGAAGAAAGCGAACGCCACCCATCTGCCATCACCCGGTCCAACAGACCAAGCTCCTCTGCAATCTCGTACTTTACTTTCTCCTCCGCCGTTAATTCTTCCAGTTTAATTTCTTTCTGTTTTTTTCCCGCCATCTCTAATTCTCCTTTCAATACTGCTACCGAATGGCATATAGGTAAGTATTGACACTCTCCGGAAAATTATACACATAGCCAGAGAGGCCCCGGCAATCTCTTTTGCTTCCGGCTTCCACAAGCCGCAGCCTTTGACAAAGCCGTAACCTCTCTGTACTAAAACACTTCTATATCTGTATGCGGTTCATTACATATACGGTGCATCCGGAATAATGATAGCCGCTATAAAATACGCCAAAATTCCGCTTCCTGTACAAGCTAAGAGCACAAGCCCTAACCGGATCAGGGTGGGGTCTATGTTAAAATATTCTGCAATCCCTCCGCATACTCCGCAAATCATACGCTCTTTCCTGCTGCGATAAAGTTTTTTAGGTTCCATGTCATATCCTCCTTATTGTCCTGAAAAATTAACAGTTACTGCTCCGATTCCACAGCTTATATCCATCTCTCTGCTTCCGTGATTTTCAATCGTCTTATTTCTTCCCAGCCCTGAATAAGTGCTTTCGCCGCAGATAATCTCACCCATGCCACAGTCAATCTCATAGTTGTAATCCGACTCTTTCCCATGTGCCGTATATGTGATCTCCCCTACGCCGCAATCGATGTCTATCTCCGTCTCTGCCGTTCCGGCAGCGGTCAGAGAACCTGCCCCGCAGTCAAGATCTGCCTCAAGCGCCCGGAAATTGTCAATCACTCCTTCTCCCGCACCCACGTCAACTGACAACTCATTGGACTCAATGTCTGCAATATGGAGATACCCTGCTGCAAGCCCTATGGACACCTCCTCGAAACGTGCCCCCTCCGGTATGCGGAGCATAATTTTCCCTGCTCTCCCATCATTTACGCCGAATATCTTTTTCCTGGATTCTATTTTCAGCTCATCTCCATCCATATAGCATCTAAGGCCCAGCTTTTTATTGATATTCTTCGTATCTATTATCATCTCCTGAGAAAGAGAAGCATCCGGCACTACCTCAATCTCGCCTGCCCACACTTCTGCATCGATGGCATTTACATTCTGAAAATTCAGTCTCTTTGAGCCTTCTATAATATTTCCCGGATCTTCTGTCTCATAAAAATCGTCCTCATTATCGTATGATTCATCCGGATGATGAGCACCGCTATAATCATCATCATAATCTTCATACGGATAATCATCATCCGGTATATCACCTATATAATCGTCATCCGAATGCCTGCCGCTGTTCATGACAAATCCTATCCCATTAGGAAAACGGTTCTCGATTGCTTCCACTGTCACTCCCATTACAAACGAGGCTGCGCAGCATACAATTCCAATCACCAGACAGACCGCGCAGACAATCCAAAAAATCTTCCATCCTCTTTTCATGCTTAAGCCACCGCCCTTCTATGAAATGGTTTCCGGCAAATCCATATGATTCCCCTGCAAATCCCCGGAATCACAACGATGCAGAGCTTAACTCCTGCCAACGTGCCTACTGTACCGATAACACTCAGGATAAGCCCTGTACCGATAAGCGCAAGCCCTACCGCGATCTCCGGAATCAGCGCTATAAGTCCCGCACAGGTAAGCACCACACCCACAATCGCAATTGCTGCAAATCCAATCACAATGGCAAAGAAGAAACAAAACAGTGCCACAACACACGCAACCACTACCGCAGCAATCGCCAGTGCACACGGAATGATAATTGGAGCTCCCACAAGAATAATCCCTATGATGAGCAAAATCTTCAACGCGTTGCTGCTCCAGGGCTTTTTCTCTTCCTCCCGATTGTTCTCATAGCTGTACGCTGTATTGCCATACTCCGTCTTCTGTCCTTCTCTTGAGGCTGGCACATCTTTTCGGATGCTTTCTTTCTCCCGATATCCGGTCTCTGTAAATTCACCGCCGCCCTGTTGTCCTAAAAGGTCTGCTTTAATCTTCTCGGCTACCTTCACCGGGCTTTCCAGCTCCGAGATCACCTCGCCCTCTTTGTCTACGCCGGCGTCATCAAAATAATCATTGTAGAACTGCATTGCGTCTCTTCTTTCTTCCTCCGGCACATCCTGCAAAAGCGCAGCCAGTTCAGTCATAAATTCTATGCGGTTCATACAGACTCTCCTCCTTCAAATAATCCATTAATCCTGCTGGAATAGTTCTTCCACTCTGTCTCATAAAGATTAAGCTGTACCGCTCCCTTCTCCGTCACCTTGTAGTATCTCCGGTTCCGCCCGTCAAACTGCCTGTCATATACTTCCAGACAATCATCTTTCTGTAGACGCCGCAGCACAGGGTACAGGGTGGATTCTGACACTTCTATGGCTTTTCTCACGTCCTGCGTAATCTTATATCCATAGGTGCCTTCCTTGTCTCTGGACACAACTGCCAGCACAATCGCGTCCAAGAGCGCTGCTCCTGTGTTAAATACCATATGCCCACTCCTCTTTCTAAATTTCTTGGGTTTATAATATTCTATGAAATAATATTATTTTCATAGCTATATTATATGTCGTATAATATTATTTGTCAATATAAAATTCAAAAAATTGATTCTTCCAAGCCCGCCTTTCTGTTTTGGAGCATTTCGGGCATAAAAGCGGAGCCATTGCCCCATAGATGGTTACGTATCTACGAGCAACAGCCCCTTCTAATACAATCCGTTATATTTGGGCAGCGGATAATCCATATCATAATTTCGACACAAATCAATAAATGCTTTCGCTGATGAAGTAAGGAATTTTTCTTTATGATAGACGATATGGAACTTTCGTTTGAAACTAAGTCCTTTTACATGGACAGCAACAACAAGGCCGCGTTCTATTGGCCCGATTACCATACGATGCGGCAATACGGCAATTCCAAGCCCATTGATAACAGCATTTACTAAAGCCGTGGTACTCATGGCTTCCCAGATAGGGGAAACAGAAAATCCCGCAGCTTCAACTACCCGTTCAAAGGTTTCACGTGTGCCGCTTCCATGCTCACGAAGAAGAAAATTTTGTTGGCGAAATTCTTCAACGGAAAGCAACTGCCCCGGATAAAAACCACTGTTTGCAGGGCAGATAACAGTTAGGTTGTCTTCCCTATATTCTTCTGAAACAAAAGTCGGTGTATGGGAAATACCCTCAATCAGTATAAAATCCAGTTCATTATTCAATATTTTCTGTTCCAATTGCTCTGATGGACTGATGGTTACTTTTACCTCTGTACCAGGATAACGATGATAAAATGCTTTCACATAGTAGGGAAGAAACTGTGAACCAATAGTTATGCTTGCTCCGATTCTTATAATGCCAAAAGAATCCCAGTCTTTCATTGCTTTTTCCATGTCATCAAACATGGAGGTGATATGGATAGAATACTCACAAAACCGCTGCCCCGCTTCTGTGATTTTAAGCCTTTTTCCGATTCTGTCAAATAGAGCCACGCCATAATACTGCTCTAATTCCTTGATAGCAAGACTTACTGCGGGCTGTGTCATGCGAAGTTCTTCGGCAGCCTTTGTTGTATTGAAATTATTCTTGCAAACCGATAAGAATATTTTTAAGTGCCGTATTGTCATATTATATCCACCCTTATATGAATTCACTTATTATATAGATAAAATTATATTATTTCCTTTATCAAAAAGCAAGTGTTATACTTATGTGTATAAGGAGGGGAGCACATTGAAACAAAATACATTTACAAAGCTTTTTTTATCTACTTTTCAGTTAAGCGCCTGTACATTCGGAGGCGGATTTGTATTTATACCTTTAATGCAGAAAAAATTTGTTGATGAGCTGCACTGGATAGAAGAACAGGAAATGATGGACTTGACAGCAATCGCACAATCCTCACCCGGTGCAATCGCAGTCAATGCGTCTATTCTTGTAGGGTATCATGTAGCAGGGGTGTTCGGTGCTTTGATAACGGTGCTGGGAAGCGTACTGCCGCCACTCATCATTGTCTCTGTCATTTCTTTTTTCTATACTGCATTTCGTGATAATGTGATTGTCAACATGGCTATGACAGGTATGCTTGCAGGAGTAGCTGCTGTAATTTGTGATGTAGTAATTACAATGGGAAAAAGCATTTTCCGAAAAAAACGGGTTTTGCCGATTGTTGTTTTGTTTGCGTCTTTTGTTGCTGTCCATATCTTGAAAATCAACATTATATTGATTGTTCTAATCTGTGCCATAATCGGTGCAGTTGACACTTTTTATCTTAGCAGGAAAGAGAGGCAGGCATGATTTATTTGGAGCTGCTGTGGAGTTTTTTTCAAATTGGGTTGTTTAGTATAGGCGGTGGTTATGCTGCCATGCCGCTGATTCAAAATCAAGTTGTTGCTGTTTACCCGTGGTTGTCTATGACCCAATTTGCAGATATTATGACGATTGCCGAAATGACACCAGGACCGATTGCCATCAATTCAGCAACCTTTGTAGGGATTCAGGTTGCCGGAATTCCGGGAGCGATTATAGCAACCATAGGCTGTATTCTTCCGTCTTGCGTTATTGTAATCACGCTTGCCTATATTTATTATCGTTTTCGTGGATTAAGCATGGTACAGGGGGTACTTGCAGGTCTACGCCCTGCTGTTGTAGCCATAATTGCGTCTGCTGGCATTACCCTAGTAATCATGGCTTTTTACGGGGAAAGAATCCTTCCGGTTGATTTGAGTGGAATCAATAAAATTTCTGTAATTATTTTTGTTGTTGGTTTTTTTGTTTTGAGGAAATGGAAAGTAAATTCCATTTATGTGATGTTTGGGGCAGGTGCAGCCGGAGTATTGCTGTATTCCATTGTTTGATACGAGGAGGTATAACATGAAGTACATAATGAAAGCAGGAACTTTATACTTCAATAATATAGTGTCAGCTCGAATAGAAGGTAGTTTTACAGGTTCGGAAAAGAAGATATATTCTGCAAACGGTTCAATAATTATGCACACGGATGTAGCAAACTTAGAGGTTCCACCAAATGAAACGGTGAACGTCTGTTATCGTCAATATATCTTATTTGACAGTAGTGGTAATAAATGTGCAGTCGCAAATCCAGACTATGCAAAGGGAGATGCACCAACTGTGGCCTGGCCTTTATGCCGCATGCCGAGAGTAGACCATGCAAAGATTGTATACGATAAAAACGAATATTTGCTGGTAATGCAGAACGACCAAAATTATTTATTATCTGATAAATATGGCAAAACAATTATTCAAATTTTCCACCGGGGATTAGCCGGCGGTTGGGACATAAAAGTTATGAATGATTTTTCTCCAGAAATAATATGCGGTATTTTTGTGTTCTGCAAGTACATTGAGCAGGAAAATGAATTTTCAATAGTGTAAGTTTCCATTATTGATTAATTTTTCAGAGCACCACAATATTTAGAATAATCCCCAGGCACTGCACCGTAAGTATCACCAGTATCCCCACCTTAAATTTCGCCTTCTTTGTCTTATGCCGGAAATACTTCATCCCTGCCCACGCGCCGACGCTCCCTCCAAAAAGCGCCAGCGCCATAAGCGTCCTCTCCGGTATGCGCCATCCGCCCCATCTCGCCTTCATCTTATCCCAGCCAAATGCTGCAAACGCCGCAATGTTCATCACAGCCAAATATACAAGCCACCACACACGCATATCCATGTCGCTCCCCCTTGTCCGTCTCTTCCTTATTTACAGTGTAATCTCCTCTTTCAGGGCAAAAGAATAGATGATCTTCTCCTTCACCCGCCGCCCTGTCATCCGCTCAAGCGCCCTGGCATAATAATCAAGCTGGGCATGGTATCTCTCCTTAAGCTCCCCGGCGTCTCTCACCCTGTCCGTCTTATAGTCGAGCACCACCAGCCCGTCCGGCTCCTCAAAGTACACGTCTATGATTCCCTGCACAAGAATCTCCTCCCCCTCCTGCTCTTTCGGGTAAATCTCCCTCGCATCCACCCCAAGCACAAAGGGCTGTTCCTTCTTAAGCGTTCCATTAAGCGCGCACGCCTTCATGCGCCTCCCCGAAGGGCAGAAGAGAAACCCGATAATATCCACCGGCCTTATCGCATCCGCCATCTCCCCGGATATCTTCCCCTCTTTCCGGAAACGTTCCATATCCTCTTTCAGCACTTCCTCCGTATATTCCTTCCGGAAATCCAAAAGCTCCAGGAGCCTGTGGTACGCCGTACCTCTGGACGCCCCGGTAAGCTCTGCCTCCCCCTGCAAAAACCTTGGAATCAGCGGCACCACCTCCGGCTCCTCATACATGACCTCGCCGTATGCGCCGGCCTCATCCGCCCCCTCGCCGAAAGTCTCAAGAAAATGCACACGTTTCTTAAGCTCCGACACGGTAAACTTTAACTTCTTAACCCGGCTGTCCGCATAGGGATAGCAGTAGCCGAACTGGGTTTCTAAATGCTCCCTCACCTCGCCGTCATAAACTCTGTCCGCATCCCACTGCTCAAGCGCCGTCCTCGTAATCCGCCCTGCCGTCTCCTCTTCCACTTCCTCTTTTACAATATCCTCAAAGCCAAGCACCCGCACCCGGACAGGAATCTCAGGCGTAAGCCGCGCAAGCGACGGAAGGAGCCAGTCCCAGTAAGCGGATGCCTTGCTGAGCCTCCCGAAACTAAGCTGCTCTGCCTCCTGGTTTCTCACCATCCCGTAATTTTCCATCTTCTTCTCCAGGTTGGATATAGTTCCCGTCAGAATCAGCTTTTCCTTCGCCCTGGTAAGCGCCACATAAAGCACCCTCAGCTCCTCCCCTAAAGCGTCCAGCGCCTCCTCCTTCTGAATGACCTTCTTAACGATGCTCGGGCTTTTCGTGCGCCGCCCGGTATCAACCGCGTCAAGCCCAACCCCAAGCCCCGCGTGGAGAACCACGCTGCTCCTTGCATCCTGCATGTTAAAACGTTTCCCAAGCCCCGAGACAAACACCACCGGAAACTCCAGCCCCTTGCTCTTATGAATCGTCATCACCCGCACCGTGTCCGACTGCTCATCCTCCAGAGCCGCCTCGCCGTAATCCACGTCATACTTCTGCAGCTGTTCAATATACCTGACAAAATGAAACAATCCCCTGTAGCTGGTACTCTCAAACGCCTTCGCTTTCTCAAGGAGCATCTCCAAGTTTGCCTGCCTCTGCTGCCCGCCCGGCATGGACGATACAAACTCCCCGTACCCGGTATCGGCAAAAATCCTCCGCAAAAGCTCCGGCACCGGCGTATAGGGAACCCTGAGCCTAAGCCTCTCCATCTGCCCCAGGCATCTTTCAAGCTTATCCCGCAGCCCCTCATCCTCCCCCTCTTCCCGGTAAGCAAAGACTGCACGGTAAAAAGGCATCTCTTTATACGCGCTCTTCACCCTCGCCAGCTCAAGCTCCGTCACGCCGCCGAAAGACGACGCCAGCACCGCCGCCAGCGGGATATCCTGATATGCGTTGTCAAGCACCCTAAGGTAATCCAGCAGCACGCCGATTTCCTGGGTCTTAAAATACCCCTCCCGGGTGCCGGCGAAGGCCGGAATCCCCTCCCGGTTCAAAACTTCCGTAAAAACATCCGCAAACCCTTTCACGCTCCGGGTAAGGATCACAATGTCAGAATACCTGACCGGGCGAAACTTTCCGGTCTCTTTGTCCACCACCTGATGGCTCCTTTTAAGCTCCCGGATGCGCCCCGCGATTGCCCGGGCCTCAATCTCCCGCTCCGTGGCCGCGCCCTTTGTCTCACCATCCGTATCGCCGTCTATCACCAGAACCTCCGTCACAGGGCTGGCAGTTTCCGCCGCATCCTCACATTCCCCGCCGTATCCCGCCGCGGCCTCTGGGTAATCCGCGCCCGCATAGAGCGCCGCCCCATCGTCATAGGCAATCCCCCCGAGAGGTTTCGTCATAATCTGCCGGAAGATATAATTGGCGCTCTCTAACACCTCACTCCGGCTGCGGAAATTCTTATGAAGGTCAATCCTCTGCCTTTCTCCACTTTCAAGACTGTAAGAATCGAACTTCTCCATAAAAAGCTCCGGCCTGGACAGCCGGAAACGGTAGATGCTCTGTTTCACGTCGCCCACCATGAAAATATTGTATCTCTCCTGAGACACCCCGGAAATACTTGTAAGTATAGCCTCCTGCAAAAAGTTGCTGTCCTGGTACTCGTCAATCATAATCTCAAGGAACTGCTGCTGGTACTCCCTGGCAACAGCCGAGGGAACAAGCCCCCCATCCCGCCTCTCTGTAAGAATCCGAAGGGCGTACTGCTCCATATCCGAAAAGTCGATGATCTCCCGCTCCCGCTTTTTCGCCTCAAACCGTTTCCCAAACTCCGCCGTAAGCTTTGCAAGCACTTCCATCTTCGGCTCACAGAGAGCAAGATCCTCCAACATCCCATCCATATCCTCATAAAAATACTGGGAAGATACGTCTCCCACCAGCCCCTTTACCTCATCCCGGACTGCCTTGACAAAAGAAACCTTCTCCTCCGACACCGTCTTATCCCGGTTTGCCGCAAGCCTTGCAAAAGCAATGCCCCGCATCCTCTCCGAAAGCTCCCCGAACGTCTCAGCCGCCAAAAGCCTTCCGATCATCTGCTGGTCGTCAAGCAATGCCGCCTCATAAGCCGCCGGGCCGTCCGGCTCCATGCACACCATAAGCCCCTGCTCCGTAAGGGCATACGCATCCTCAAGATACCGCCGTGCATTTTCCCTTATAAGCCCGGCAAGGAAACTCTCCTCAAACTCCTCCCGGGAGGAGGCGCGGTACGCATCCACGCAGGACGAAAGCCACCCGTCCGCATCAGGATAGCTCCTGGAAAACTCATATATCTTAAGAACCAGCTCCTCAACCTTCCCATCATCCCGGCCGGTTCCGTAAGCCGTGACAAAATCAAGGAATTCCGGTTCCCCCCAACTGTAAAAATCCTCCAAAAGCTCCCCCATCACATCATGGCGCAAAAGCTTAAGCTCCCCCTCCTCGCCGATGCGAAAGCCCGGATCCAAATCTATCACATGAAAATGATCCCTTATCACCGACAGGCAGAAACTATGTATCGTCGTAATCCGCGCATTGTGGATGAGCGTCGCCTGCCGCATAAGATGCTCATCCTCCGGGCGGCTCAAAAGCTCCTTCTCAATCGCCCTGCGGATGCGCTCCTTCATCTCCGCCGCAGCCGCCTCCGTAAACGTCACGATCAAAAGCTCGTCCACGCTCACCGGACGCTCCTTCGCCGTCAGCATCGTGATAATCCGCTCTACCAGAACAGCCGTCTTTCCCGAGCCTGCAGCCGCCGAAACTAAGATATTGCACCCCCGAAGGTCTATGACCCTCTTCTGCTCTTTTGTCCATGACACTCCCATACGCTACGCCTCCTCTCCCGCATCCTTTTTCATAGCGGCAACTGCCTCTTCCTTGCTCATCTTCCCGATATCCCGGTAACGGTAGCCCGGCACCTTAAGGTCAAAGCCGCACACATGGCGGTAGCCGCAATAGTCGCACCCGCTCTCCGTACCTCTCCGGTAAGGCGCGGCCACCGTCGCCCCCATTAAGATCTCCTGGTGCGCCGTCTCTATCTTCTTAAGCGCGTGACCCATCATCAGCCGGAACTCTTCCTCCGGCACTGCCTTAGAAGTCTTTGAAAGGCTCCCGTTCTTATTGTATTTTATCGGAACAGCCAAAGATTCTCCCTCCCGCCTCCGGTCCAAATGCTCCAAAACCTCATCCTGGAGGTTAATAAGCCCGTCCGGCTTAAGCTCCTTTAAAACCGCCGCCTCAGTATCTTCCTCCCCCTTGTCCACCACAGGGTCGCTCAGCCTGTAATAAAATACCCCGGCAGGAACAGCCTCCATCCCTGGATGCCGCCTTTCCTGCTCGCCAAGCGCCGCGTCCATATAGACCATAAGCTGCAATTGCAGTCCATGATACAGCGCAACCACGTCAAACGCCCTGCTGCCCGTCTTGTAATCCATCACCTTCACATAGACTTTATCCCCATCCTCACAAGTGTCAATCCGGTCGATTTTTCCGTTTTTAAAGCGGAACTCATAGGCGGCAGGCTCAAAATCCCCCGCCGAAAGCTGCTTTGCCAAAGCCCACACCGTCCGCTCCAGCATCCGTTTCATCCGCACCACCATGTACGCATTGCGCTCAGAGCTTGAAAGCACCAGGTTGCCGTAATCTGCCGCCGCCTCCTCCACGCTCTCATCAATATACTGCCGCCTAAGCTCATCCGAAAGCTCCGTCCAGCCTATATTTTCCCTCTGCAGCCTTTTTGAAAATGCTTCCAGCGCGCTGTGGCATATGATACCCAGATCCACCGCCTGAAACTCATACTCCGCCCTCTCCCGAAGATTCAGCCCGTAAGTCAGAAAGTGGGCAAACGCACAGGCAGAAAAACGCTCAATCCTTGTAATGCTGTCCTCAAAATCCTTCCCGTAAAGCCGCTCTGCGACCTCTCTCGTAAGCCCGTCTGACGGGCGGCTGTAATACCCTGCAAGGAGGAGCCGCTCTGCCCGCTCTTTAAGCCTGGGATCCCGCAGATACCATGCATACAGCTCCTGCCATCCCCGGTCCGTAAGCTCCCTCCCCTGAAAGCCCTTTATCAGAAGATCCATCCCCATATCCTCCGTAAGCTCCCGGTCGCGCAGAGGCCTCCCCTCCTCATCCGACACGGCCAGGAGCGGATAGAGCCTCCGTATCTCCTGGATCAGATAGGACGGGCGCATGCTCTTCCCCTCCGGGGATACCTTGCTGAAATAAACCGACAGCCGCTCCGACGGTTTCGTAAGGTTCATATAGAGATAAAACTTCTGGATGTACGCCTGCTCCTTCCCGCCCGGCGCAAGGCTTATCTTCTCCTTCTGGAACCGCTCTCTGTCCCGCTCGGACAAAAGCCCTGTCCGAAGGAGCGCCCCTGGAAGATAAGCATCATTGGCGCCTATAAAAATCAGCGCCTTAATATCCTTAAGCCTGGTCCGCTGCACGTCTCCCGCCACAAGCTGATCCACGCTCGGCGGTATGACGCCCACCCTGGCCTCAGAAAGCCCCGCGTCCAAAAGCTTTCCGTACTCCTTAAGGCTCACCGCCTCATCCCCCAAAAGCTCCACAAACTTATCCAAAAGCTCCATAAGAATCCGGTACACCTGGGCATACTCCTTCGCAAGAGCAAGCTCTCCCTCCGCCAAAAACATTTCCTCCTGCCGCTTTAACTTTAATTGCAGCTCCTCCCGCACCATAAACTCATACAGCGCCTCCGTGATATCCCTCACCGTCTTCTGCCGCTGTTTCAGCACAAAGACAAACCCGTCTACCTTCTCCACAAACTGCGTCCTCAAGCGGTTCAGCCTCCTAAGGTCCTCCGCGTCCATGCCTTTCAAAAGCCTTTCCCACCGGCACTGCCACTTTTTGTAGCCCTTGATGCCAAGACCAATGACATAATTCTCCAGGACGCACGTATCTTCGTAGTCGATCCCTGACAGCCCTGTCCGCAAAAACCGGAACACGCTCTCGTAAGTAAAGCCCTGCTCCGCCATATTAAGAAGGCTGCGGACATACTCCACAAAAGAATTCAGAAGAATACTCCTCTTATGATCCATAAATGCCGGGATATCGTAAGCCGCAAACGCCTCCTCCAGATAATCCCCATAAACGTCCATATCGCTGGCGATCACGCCGATATCCCGGAACCGGTACTTCCTTTCCCTGACAAGCGCACGGATCTCCCCCGCCGCCGCAAACGCCTCCTCCCTGGGGTTCCTTGCCCCGCGGACGCTCACCGCCTCCTGCTCCCGCCCGAAAGCCTCCCGCCCGCAGCGAAAGATATTCCTCTCCAGGAAAGAAAGCGCGTCATTTCCCTCAAACCGCACAGGTTTCCCATAAAGATACTCCGGCTCCTCAACAGCTATCTTCTCCTCCTTCGCAATATCCGACAGCGATGAAACCATGTGCTTGCTAAGGGCAAAAAGCTGATAGGGGCTGCGGTAGGAAAAAGGATTCTCCCTCTCGTCCATTATCACCGTCACAACAACTTCCCGGCAGCACCGCATAAGCTCCCTGAGCAAACGGTTCTGCACCGGAGTGAACCCGGTGAACCCATCCAGCGCCACAGTGCTGTCCTTCAAAATCTCCGACTTACCAATCTCCCGGCTTAAGACATCCAAAAGCTCCTCTTTCGTAATATACTTCTTATCCAGGTACTCCGAAAACCCCAGGTACAGCTTAAGGATGTCCTCAAGTTTGCAGGAAAGATTCGAATCCTCCCCCGCCGTCTCCATCACCCGGCAGATTTCCTCCTCCCCCACGTCATACTGGGTAAACTCCGAGATCACAGACTTCACCTCGCTGATATAGCCAGGTTTCTTCATATTGCCCCGCAGGACTTTAAGCTCCCCCTCAAAATCCCCGGCAATCTTCCTTAAAACCAGATTCTTCCCCTCGTCGTCCAAAACCGGGAGCTGACCGCCCCCCGTCTCCTCAAAGACCCGGTAGGCAAGGCGGGCAAAGCTTAAAACGTCAATATTCATAATCCCGTGAGCCGGATGCGCCGCCACAAGATCCTTCTGCGTCTGCATCGTAAACTGCTCCGGCACAAGGACAATAAACTGCCGCTCCGGATGCGCCTCAGACTCTTCAACAATGCGGTTATATAAAAACTGCGATTTCCCCGAGCCGGACGGCCCGAATATAAACTTTAAAGACATAGAACCTCCCATTTACCGTTTCGTTTTCCATTCATTCTCCGGATGTACTTCTTTTCCTTCAACGATGCGGTTTTATTTTTTACAGTCCGTTCTGACTTCCCAATCCTTTTTGCCAGCTCTTTCTGCGTAATATCAGGTTTCTCAATAATCAGTTTCAGAATTGACAATTCATCTAAAGTGCAATCCAAAGTGCAAATTTTGCCCTTTGAAACTTCCTCTTTTGCCCTTTGAACAATATCGGAAATATGATTGGGAATAAAATCCACATGTAAATATCGGTTTTTTAACTCATACTCTGTACCTATCAACAGATTACTGAAAAACATATCCAAATATTTTGTTGTTGCATAAATTCCGTTTTTTATATCATTATAATTAGCCCTTACCAGGGCATTTCTAAAATACCAGGAATGTTTCTTAAACGCATCGTTATCTGCCTTCAAGCCAAAAGTCTTCATATATTTGATAATAAAGACTGCCGTAGCTCTTGTATTTCCCTCAAAAAACGGATGAATCTGCCAAATATCAGATGTAAATTTAGCCAGATGTTTAATCGAGTCAATCATAGGCAGCCCTTCATAAGAAAACTCCTTTTCAGTTCTAAAATCATAATCCAACGTATCTTTAATACTGTTCCAGGATGCATAAATAACCGTATCGCCTTTCAATACCCATTCTCTTTTCGTAATATTGCAAGTTCTGATTTGTCCGGCATGGTCAAATACATCTTCAAAAAGGCGGCGGTGAATTGCCATCCATTCTACCGGTGAAAACTGAAATGCCTTTTCTCCAAGGAGCTGTGTGATTCTTGAAGAGACAATATCGGCTTCTTTTGTTTCATTCTCAGTTTCCTTCCTGTCTGCTCTCTCTTCATAGTAACTCTGAATTCTCTTCTGAGCCTCACCGATACTGATTTTACCTTCAATATGCTCTTTTGCAGTATCCAGCAAATAGTCAGAAGTCTTCAGGCCATCCACCTGTTGCAATCCAATTGCAATCTGCCATGCCTCGCTTTTCTCCGCCTGTTCCGGCTCCCCCTGCCGGATATATTCCTCAAACTCAAACTGCCACTTCTTATCTTCCGACATGTTTCCACCCCTTTTCGCTACATCAGACTTCTCTTGTAATCTTCGTTTTATTATGGCAAAAAAAGAGGCGAAAACGCCCCTTCCCTTCTATGGCTATACACTTCTAAGCCGCTCCGCGAATTCATTGCTGAGCGTTATCTTTGCCACATAGAACACATCCCCGGTCATATATACCGTCCAGTCGTCCTCTACCTCCACCTGCAGCTCGCCGCCCGGCATATGCACCACGACCTTGCTGTTTGTCATGCCGAGCTTATAGGCAACGCCTGCCGCCGCGCACGCTCCCGTACCGGACGCCAGCGTATATCCTGCCCCGCGCTCGAAGATCTCAATGGCAAGATTCTCTTTATCCATCACTTTCATAATCTGCGTATTCACACGGTTCGGGAAATATCTTGCCATCTCGGCGTAATCACCGATCTTGCACACAAGAGGCTTTGAAATCTCACGCATAGGAATCACGCAATGAGGATTTCCGATGGTCACGCATGTCACCGGATAGAGCGTCCTTCCAAACACCATGTCCTCGTTGATAACCTCTCTTCTCTCCCCCGTCACCGGAATGTCATCGCTCCAGAAAGAGAGCTTTCCCATAGATACCCTGAGCCTGCTGCCGTCCTCGTTTAAAAACGTCACTTCCACCGCCCCGTTTTCCGTAAAAAGCTTAAAGTTCTTCTTCTGCACATATCCCGCGTCCTTTAAATATTTGGCAAAGATACGCACGCCGTTTCCGCTGGTCTCCGACACGCTGCCGTCCGGGTTCCACACCTTCACATACATGCCGTCCTCTTTCAGGACCGGCCCCTCTAACACTCCGTCAGATCCAAGACCTGCGTTGCGGTCACAGATCATCTGCACATTCTCCGGTTTCAGCTCAAGCTCGTTTTTATTCGGGTCGAAAACGACATAATCATTTCCAAGACCGTGATATCTCTCCAAAGCAACTTTCATAATATACCCTCCATTCAAGCAACATTCTCGTTTCTATTAACATCCCATCCGATGTCAGTTTCATTATAACTTTATCTTAACAGGCATTATTTCCCTTTTCAAGGCAATTCGTGCTTATTTTATTGCAAATAATGCTCTGTTACGCTATCATAAACGTATACCGTTTTCACAAAGGAGTTCCTATGGATATCTATGAAAAAAAAGGCTATTTAAACAGCGAATTCCGCCTGTTCCACTTAACAGGCAAAGAATCCCTGGAAATCAAAACCCACTACCATGACTTTGACAAGATCACCATCTTCCTGAAAGGCAGGGTTTCCTACATCATCGAAGGCAAAAACTATGAGCTGAAACCTTATGACATCGTTCTTGTAAAGCACAACGACATGCACCGCCTTGTTGTCGATCATTCCCAGGTTTATGACCGGATTATCGTCTACATCTCCCCGAACTTTACCAATGCATATAAGACCGACGACTATGACTTAAATTACTGCTTTCAGAAAGCCCGGGCAGAACACTCCAATGTACTGCGTATCCCCTCCCTGGAAAAAAGCTCCCTGTTCTCCTCCATCGTGCGGCTGGAGCACTCCTTTTCCGACAACGGGTACGCCGCCGGGCTGTACCGCCAGGTGCTTTTTTTAGAATTCATGGTCCATTTAAACAGGGCTGCATTTAAAAACCGCCTGGAATTCCTTGACACCGAAAACCACTCCAAGGTTGCCGAAATCTTACAGTATATCAACGACAATCTGACGGAAGACCTGAGCATCGGCCATATCGCGGACACATTTTTCATCAGCAAATACTACATGATGCGCCAGTTTAAACAGGAAACAGGATATACGCTGGGAAACTACATCTCCCGCAAACGCCTCCTGCTGGCAAAAGAGCTGATCCTGTCCGGCACCGCCCCGGCACAGGCATGCTTTGACTGCGGCTACAGAGATTACTCCACCTTCTCAAGAGCCTACCGCCGCCTGTTCTCGGAATCACCCGGCGCCGCGTCCTCCCCGTGATGCGCCGGAACGCCTGACGGCGCTGCCTTTCCCCAGACGTCGGCCGGAACATATCCCCTCACGAAGATGCCGTCCTCCCGGTAGTCTTCCTCTATAAGCTCCCCGTACTTGCGGATAAGCTGTATCTTTGCCGTGTCTCTGTAATCATACACACACTCCACCGCAATTTTTTGCTCTCTTAAGACAGCCTCCAGCGCCTCCAAAAGCTCCGAAAGCCCTTCCCCTGTCTTCGCAGATGCCTTTACCGTACAGTCTGCCTGAAAATCTCGCAAAATCTCTTCTCCGGAAATCCGGTCCTGCTTGTTAAATACCGTTACCACCGGCTTTCTGCCCACCTCAAGGCTCCTGAGCGTCTCATACACCGTATGCATCTGCTCGTCCATCTGCGGGTTGGATGCATCTACTACATGGAGTATGACGTCCGCGTACTTCGCCTCCTCCAGCGTACTCTTAAAAGCCTCCACCAGATGGTGCGGCAGTTTCCGGATAAACCCGACCGTATCTGTCAGAAGAACCTCCTGCCCACCCGGCAGTTTTAAGTTTCTGGTAGTAGGGTCCAGAGTGGCAAACAACTTGTCCTCCATAAGAATCTGCGCCCCTGTAAGCTTGTTGTGCAGCGTTGACTTTCCTGCGTTTGTATACCCCACGATAGCCACTACCGGAATCCGGCTTTTCCTTCTCTGCCCGCGGGCAACCTCCCTGTGGCACTTTATCCCCTTAAGCTCCCGGTTAAGCTGTGCGATCCGGTTCTTGATAAGCCGCCGATCCATCTCAAGTTTTTTCTCCCCGGGGCCTCTTGTGCCGATTCCCCCGCCAAGCCTTGAGAGCGCCGTTCCAAACCCGGTAAGCCTCGTCTGCCTGTACTTAAGCTGCGCCAGCTCCACCTGTATCTTTCCCTCGCTGGTGGCCGCTCTCGCGGCAAAGATATCAAGGATCAGGAGCGTCCGATCCATCACCTTCACGTCCAGCATGTCTTGCAAGTTCTTCATCTGCACAGGCGACAGCTCATCGTCACAGACCACGCCTGTGCTTGACGTCTCCCACAGGAGATCTTTAAGCTCCTCTATCTTTCCCTTCCCAAGGTACGTTGCCGGATGCGCCTGCTCCCTGCTCTGGATGATCCTCCCCACCGTCTCCGCTCCCGCAGTCTGTGCAAGCTCGGAAAGCTCATCCAGAAGATGCCCTGTATCTTCCATGTTAAAAGTACATACCCCAGCCACAACTACCCGTTCTGTCTCTTTTCCTATCTCAATCATAATCCTATCTCGTTTCTAAAAATTGAGCCTCTTTAACCGCAGCTTCATCTTCCGGATAGTCTGCTGTGTAATCCGCCAAAAGGCTCTTTGCGGTATCCATGTCGCCCAATTTCTCATAAGCAAAAATACAGTTAAAACGCATTGACTGTATTAATTCATCACTGTTTCCTTTAAGGCTTAGTCCCTCTTCAAAATATGCAATCGCTTCTTTCATATTGCCCGACTGAAGTTCACAATTCCCAAGCAAGTTGCAGATCGTTCCTGTTTTCTCAGTTCCTTCTTTCAGTGCAGTTTCCAGGGCTTTCTTTGCGCCGTCATAATCCTCTGTTTCCCACAAGGCAATTCCCAGACCTCTGTAAGAGTCTGCTTTATTCTGCTCCTTTTTCACAGCCTCTTTAAATTCTTTTGCCGCCTCCTCATATCTCCCGTTTTCCAGCGCCTCTATTCCATTTTTATATGGATTCACAATACACCCTGTCAGCATAACAACCATCAAAAAGGCCGGCATGTACATCCAAAACTTTCTCATTACCCTTATCTCCCTTAATCATTTCGCAGCTTTCTTCCTGGTATCTATGCTGTATATTTTGCCACACAGACTGCATTCAATATTGCTGCAAACATTACGCCTACTTCTGCCAGGATTGCCTCCCACATTCCGAAATATCCCACAACTGCCATCGCCAGCACCAATACTTTAAGAATCATTGCAAAAGTAATATTCTCATTTACAACCTTAAGTGTCTCTTTTGCGATGCGGATTGCGTCCTTAATCTTGAAAAGCTCGCCTTTTACCAGAATAACATCCGCCGCTTCAACCGCCGCTGCAGAAGCCAGGTCACCCATAGCAATTCCCACATCTGCCCTGGCAAGCACCGGAGCGTCATTAATTCCGTCCCCGACACAGACTAACTTTTCCGTATCGTCCTGAATAAACAAAAATTCCTCCAACTGCTCTACCTTCTCTATAGGCATCAGATTCGTATATGCGTAATCCATGTCCAGCTCTTCCGCCACCTCTACTCCTGCTCTCTCCGAATCGCCTGTAAGCATTACCAACACACCATTGCACTGCTGTCTCAGGTAATCCAAAGTATCATAGGCATCCTCTCTGATTTCATCTGCAATTACAAAATATCCGACACACTCTTGTCCTATTGCTACATATACAACTGAACCTGCCGAATTCACTGTTTCTACTTCTATCTTTTGCTTTTCCATCAGACGCCAGTTTCCCACATGAACCCGCCGCCCTTCATAAGTAGCGCTGACGCCATAGCCCGGCTCCTCTTTCACCCTGGACACTTTATTCTTGTCAATAACCCCGGTATAGGCTTCAAAAAGTGACTGTGCAATCGGATGATTCGAATAGCATTCCACATGAGCGGCAAGTTTGAGCAAATCCCTTTCACCCATTCCAACTGCTTTTACTTTCTTTACAGAAAATACCCCTTCCGTCAACGTACCTGTCTTATCAAACACAAAAATATCCGCTTTCGCCAAAGCCTCCAGATAATTTCCTCCTTTTATCAAAATACCCTGGCGCGAAGCGCTGGCAATTCCGCCCAAAAACGCAATCGGTATAGACATCACCAAGCCGCTTGGACATGCAACCACCATAAAAATAAGCCCCCGGTAAATCCACGTATCCCAATTGCCATAAGAAAATGTCATCGGTGGATACACCATTACAAGTACCGAAAGCAACAGCATTGCCGGTGTATATATCTTTGAAAATCTTGTCACAAAAGTCTCGCTCTCTGCCTTAAGATTCTGTGCGTCCTCTACCATATTCATAATCTTTGATACGGTGGAATCTTCATATACTTTAATTACTTTCGCTTCTATCACACCACTCAGATTGATACATCCGCTGTAGATCCTGTCTCCCGGCCTTGCAAGCTGAGGTGCTGCCTCTCCGGTCAGCGCCTTCGTATCAATTGTCGTTACCCCGTTTAACACCACTGCATCTACAGGAATCCGTTCTCCGGGTTTAATTACAATAATATTATAAAGCTTAAGCTCCCCTGGCTCTACCTGAATCTCTTCCCCTAATGTCTTACGCGTCGCATACGCAGGACGGATATCTGTCATCTCAGCAATAGAGCGCTTTGCGTTGTCTGTAGCAAACTCCTCAAAAATCAATCCCAAATCAAACAAAAGCATAACAAGCACGCCTTCAATATATCTTCCAATACCAAAGGCCCCGACTGTGGCAAGGATGATCAAGATATGCTCTGTCGGAATCTTTTTTTGCATCAACCTCTCACTTACTTTTTTAAATGAACCAAAACCAATGATAAGATATGCTGCAAGAAAAATAAAAAACTTCACCCAGTCTGTCACAGTCATATAGAGTGTCAAAATCACCCCACATATATAGATTGCTACGCCTGTACAATAAATTATACTTATTTTCTTCAACTGCGCCGTCATAATACTTCCCTTTTTTGTATCTATATTCAAATCATTCCTGAATATGCTCCATTCCTTGGCTAATAATTGTCTGAATATGCCCGTCTGCCAGAGAATAATACACCGTCTTCCCTTCTCTGCGGTTTTTCACCAACTTCATCTGCTTCAATACGCGAAGCTGGTGGGAAATTGCCGATTGCGTCATCCCAAGAAGCTCCGCCAGGTCGCAGACACACATCTCCGACTCCAAAAGCACACACAAAATCTTCACCCTCGTCGCATCCCCGAATACTTTATAAAAATCTGCCAGCTCATGAAGCAGCCCTTCCTGCGGCATCATTCTCTTTACCTTTTGTATCATATCCTTGTGCACATATGGCACATCACAGCATTCTACCTCTGCCTTCCCCATATATTCTTCCCTTTCATATGAATATGTGAATACACATCTGATATTAATTATGCCAAATGGCGAAATCTATTTCAACCACTTGGCACAAAGTTAATAAAAACGTAATTATTTTGTTACGGACTGCCTCTGCTCCGCCGATTTACGATATAGCATGGCAATCCATCAGATTCGCCTGGTCATCACTGTCTTTTGTACAAGATTCGAATTGAATTGAGTACGCACAGCATCGCCACCCCTGTATCCGCAAATACCGCCATCCACATATTGGCAAAGCCCGCGAATCCCAAGATCATCACAAGTAACTTCACCGCCAGGGCAAACACTACATTCTGCATGGCTGCCCGACCGGTATTTTTCGCGATACTGACGGCGTCCACAATCGCCTGAACCGAAGAAGACATAAATACCACATCCGCCGCCTCGATCGCCGCATCCGCGCCGCTTCCCATGGCCGCTCCCACATCTGCTCCTGCAAGCACCGGGGCATCGTTGATTCCATCTCCGACATACATCACAGCGCCATGATTCTTACGGATATCCTGAAGGTGTAAAAGCTTTTCCTGAGGCAAGAGCTGCGCGTGTACCTCCTCAATCCCAATCCTGTCCGCCACAGCCTGGGCATTCGGCTTCGCATCGCCGGTCAGCATCGCGGTAAACAAACCTTTCCGCTTCATATTCTTCACCGCCTCCTCCGCCTCTTCTTTGATAATATCATTGATGACCAAATATCCTACAAGCTCACCGTCCACAGCAAGAAGAACCTCCGTCCCCCCTCCTTCCGGTTGGAACTGCTTTAGATCCACGTCATTTTCCTTAAGCAGAGCGCTGTTTCCACAGAGCACCGTCCCCTCCATAAACACAGCTTTAATCCCTTTTCCCGATATCTCCTGAACCTCTTTCGGTCTCACCAGTTCCAAACTTCGCCTCTTCGCCTCTTCTAAAATACTGTGGCCGATAGGATGGGTGGAATCCAGCTCACAATCCGCCGCCATCGTAAGTATCTGCTTTTCTGTCAGCTTGCGGACAGGAACAATCTTTTCCACCGCAAAGTTTCCTTTAGTGACCGTACCTGTCTTATCCATCACGACAGTCTTAATATCTTTCAGCGCCTCAATCGCCAGGCCGCCCTTAAACAAAATACCCTTTTTCGAGCCTGCTCCGATCCCGGAAAAGAACGCCAGCGGCACACTGAGCACCAATGCGCAGGGACAGCTGATAACAAGAAATGTAATCGCTGTATAGATCCAGTGATCCCAGTTCCCGCTTATCAGTGACGGCACAACCGCCGTACATATAGCCGCCCCCACTACGACCGGCGTATAAGTCCTGGCAAATCTTGTGATAAAACGATCAATCTTCGGCTTGCTTGCCGCCGCGTTCTCTACGGAATCAAGAATCCTTGTCACCATCGATTCACTCAGCGGCTTGTTAACTTTCATCTTTAAGACGCCCTGCTCATTCACGCACCCTGAGATGACTTCCATCCCCGCACAGACACGCACCGGAACCGGCTCGCCCGTCACCGGGGAGGTATCTATCCTGCTCTCCCCGTCAAGCACCGTCCCGTCAAGCGGAATACGGTCGCCCGGCCGTATCATGATTACGTCCCCTGCCTTCGCCTCATCCGCCGGAATCTCTCTCACCGCTTCCCCTTCTACAAGGTTCACTACCTCCGGCCGCAAATCCACTGCTTCCATAATCTGTGAACGGCTTCTCTCCACTGCTGCGTCCTCAAAGAATTCGCCCACCCGGTAGAAAAGCATGACTCCCACCGCTTCCGCAAAATCTCCGATTACAAATGCTGCTATCGTCGCCACACTCATCAGAAAGTTCTCGTCAAAGACCCTTCCGTTTTTCAGATTCTTAAGCGCCTTCCAGATAATCTCAAGCCCCAGGATCAGGTAAGCAATGATAAATACCACCTGATTCACATACGCCGCTTCCATATTCTTCATCATTATACCGGCAGCAAAAAGCACCGCCCCTGATCCTATCCCCAGAATATCCATCCTGTTCGCAGCAAAAAAACTCTTCTTTTCCTTTTTCTCTGCCGCTTTAACTTCCTGCGGAATCACATGAACCTCTGATTCTATGGACGCACAAATCTTCTGCAGCACAGGAAGGAGCTTTTCCTGATGGTCAGACGCCACCACAAGCTTCTTTGTCGCAAATGTAATCACTGCCGCTTCCACCTCCGGCAGCGCATTGATCTTTCTTTCCATCTTCGCCGCGCAGTTAGCACAGCCGAGATTCTCCAATATGTATACCTTCCGGGCTACATTTTCCGGCAGGGAATACCTCTCATGTGATACCTCTTCATGGCCATGATGATGCCCGTCATGGTCATGGCCGCAGCCACATTCCTCTCCATGACTGTGATGATGCTCATGGTGTCCATGGTGCTCATGGCATTTATGATGTTCAGGGTGCTCATGGTGCTCTTGATGTTCAGGGTGTTCTTGATGTTCTTGATCGCAGCCGCATTCTTTTTCATGTCTATGTTCATGATGATGCTCTTCGTAATTCATATGATGTATCTGTAATTCATGTTCTTTCATAACACTGCTCTCCTAAATGTTTAATTTTATATATGAATACTTATTCATATGTTCATATATAGTAAACCATAGAAGAACTGTTTTGTCAATACATATACGTGAGTTTTATCTTTTCAAAATCATACACGGCACTGTCCTTTGTTCACTGAGAGTACCTTCCCCCGATATCTTCAATCGCATCCTTCAATGGTCTGAAATCAATCTTCAATTCCCCGCCAAAAATCCATACCGGAATCTCACTGTCGAACCCATAAAGTGCAGGAAATATTTCTTCCTCAAAACAATACGTAACTACCTTTTCTTTCCGGGTATCAATCATCCAATATTCCCTCACTCCTGCATCCTGATATTTCTGAAGTTTCAGGAATCCGTCTTTCTGCCCGGTAGACGGCGACAGCACTTCAATCACAAAATCCGGCGCCCCCACAACACAGCGCTCGAAAAGCTTACTTTTATCACACACCACAAACACATCCGGCTGTACCATCGTCCTGTCATCCCCATCAAGCTGTACATCCACCGGAGCGGAAAACACACTGCACTTCCCGCCATTTTTGCGGATGTAATTCCTGAGCACCGACGCAATCTCTATGACAACCGTCTGATGAGACAAGGAAGGCGCCGCCATATCATAAAACGTTCCGTCAATCAGCTCCACCCTCCGTTCATCGGGCAGTCCGTAATAGTCATCCAGGGTATAATCCCCCTCTTTTTTTCCATATTGAATCAGAGCTTCACAGATCATATCCGCACTATGCGGCCTAAGAACCTTTTCCAATGCTTTCAGCGTCTCATAACGCGGTGCCTTTGTCTCTCCGTTGAAAATCTTCTGCACAGTCCCGAGCGGAACCTTAGAATACTCTGAAATCTGCGCCAATGTATAGCCATGTAGCTTTTTATAATATTTCATCTGTCCAATATCCATAAATTTACCTCCTGTGCAAAAAACGGTTGAAATTCGGTTTCCTGTATTATCACCGAATTTCAACCGTTTGTCAACCATTTTTGTTATAATTTCACCGTGTTCTTATTAAATACCTACTCTTCAATCTGCCAGTCCACCGGCTCTGTGCCATGCGCCGTAAGAAAATCATTGGTCTGGCTAAACGGCCTGCTTCCGAAAAAACCTCTGTACGCAGACAGCGGGCTCGGATGGGGAGCTTTCAAGATCAAATGATTCGGATTCGTCAGCATCTTCTCTTTCCTCTGGGCAGGTGCCCCCCACAAAATAAACACAATGGGCCTGTCCTGTCCATTAAGCGCCATAATCGCTGCATCTGTAAATTCTTCCCAACCGATGCCTCTATGGGAATTCGCCTGATGCGCCCGCACCGTAAGTACTGTGTTGAGCATGAGAACTCCCTGCTCGGCCCATTTGGTCAGATGTCCATGGTTTGGAATCCTGCACCCAAGATCGTCATGGAGTTCCTGATAAATATTTACAAGGGACGGCGGAATCTCCACACCTTTTTTCACGGAAAAGCAAAGACCGTGAGCCTGTCCATTGTTGTGGTAAGGATCTTGCCCTAAAATCACGACCTTCACCTTATTAAGCGGAGTCAGATGAAATGCATTGAAGATATCATCTGCCGGCGGAAAGATAAGCCTTGTCTTATACTCCTGATTCACCGTCTCGAACAATTTTTTATAATAAGGTTTCCTGAACTCATCCTTCAGCGCATCCAGCCAGTCATTATTAATCGCTGCCATAACCCGTCCTCCTCATTTGTATGTATATTTTTAAGTTGCTGCTCTCCGGCAGTTCCCTCCGAACTTACAATCTCACCGGAACACCTCTGTCACGAAGATACTCTTTCACTTCCCTGATCTCCAGCTCTTTATAATGGAACAGCGAAGCCGCCAGCGCCGCGTCCGCCCTGCCATCAGTAAGCGCCTCGTAAAAATGCCCGGCCGTCCCTGCTCCGCCCGATGCAATAACGGGAATTGACACCGCATCAGCAATCGTGCGCGTAAGCTCCATATCATATCCGGCTTTCGTCCCGTCGCAGTCCATACTGGTCAGCAGAATCTCTCCTGCTCCAAGCTTCTCGACATTTACCGCCCACTCAACCGCGTCAATTCCTACGTCGATGCGTCCGCCATTTTTATAGATATTCCATCCGCTGTTATCTGTCCTCCGCTTTGCGTCGATGGCCACCACCACACACTGGCTCCCGAACTTTTCCGCCGCATCTGAAATCAGGCGTGGCGTGTTGATTGCAGAAGAATTGATGGAAATCTTGTCCGCCCCCTCCCGGAGAAGCGCCTTGAAATCATCCACAGTACGAATCCCTCCGCCCACGGTAAATGGGATAAACACTGTCTTTGCAACCCTGCGCACCATATCCACCACTGTACTGCGCGCATCCGAAGAAGCCGTGATATCCAAAAACACCAGCTCGTCCGCGCCTGCTTTATCATAAGCCTCCCCGATCTCCACCGGATCACCGGCATCCCTAAGGTCAACAAAATTCACGCCCTTTACAACCCGCCCGTCCTTCACGTCCAGGCAGGGGATAATCCTTTTTGTATGCATCTTGTCTCCTCCGCCAATCTATATATTTTCCAGTTCCACAAAGTTTTTCAGAATCTTAAGCCCCACTTCACTGCTCTTTTCCGGATGGAACTGACAGGCAAATACATTACCCTGCTCGACCGAAGCATGAATGCAGGTGCCGTACTCTGCTGCCGCGGTGACAATACGTTCATCCGCCGCTTTCAGATAATAGGAATGTACGAAATACACATAGGAATCCTCCGGGATGTCCCGAAACAGCCTGCCTTCATTGGGATACGCCAGTGAATTCCATCCCATATGCGGAATCTTAAGCCCTTCACTTTCAGGAATCCGCAGTATGTCTCCCTTCAATATGCCAAGCCCTTCAACTCCTGGCGTCTCGTCACTTCGCTCAAACAAAAGCTGCAGTCCAAGACAAATGCCAAGAAACGGCGTACCCGCCTCCACCACCTCATGAATCACACTCTCCAACCCGTACTGGCGAAGCTTTCCCATGGCATCTCCAAAGGCCCCGACTCCCGGCAGGATTACCTTGTCCGCCCTTAAAAGCACATCCCGGTCTCTGGTAACCACTGCTTCCTGTCCCAGAAAGTTAAGCGCTTTCTCCACACTTTTGATGTTGCCCGCATCGTAATCTATAATCGCAATCATTCTTTTCTCTTTCCTTCCGTAAATATATATTATTTTACATCTAATTCAGAGGAAAACTCAACCCTATTCTGAATATTAAGATGAAATTTTTTCAATATAATCCACAATTGTACCAAGAAGTTTTGCCGATGCGTGTGACTCCGGCTGCTGCCGATTCGTGGCGAGTGCAATTGTGCGGTAAGGATTGCTTTTCAACGGATATGCCTTATAATTTCCCGGATGAACGTCAAGTACCAGTTTGGGAAGAATGCTTACACCAAGCCCACATTCAACCAGCGTAATTGCCGCACTGTCCAGATCGATATCATGCCAGAGGTTTATATCCAGATGATTGGATTTGATGTATGTTTCCATTCCCCGGTCATATCCTCTCTTTGAAATGATTAATTTACTCCGACGAATATCATCCGGTGTCATAACGCCCTCTTTTTCAGGCTGAAAATCCGGAGGCGTAATACAAAGAAGCCGGTCGTGAGTCAATGTAACGGTTGAAAAGCATTCCTGAGTCGGAAGAGATACGAAGCCTAAATCCAGTGTGCCAACCGCCAGCATCTGTTCTACTTCTGAGTAACCTGCCTGATGAATCTGTACATAGATATTCGGATGTTCCTTTGAATATATCTTCAAAATATCGGGCATCCAATGTCTTAATATGCTTTCAAACACTCCTATTCTGACAATCCCTTTTTCTAATCCGCTAATCCGCGCAGCTTCTTCAGCCAGCAGATTATCCGCCTGCACAACACTCCGGATATAAGGAAGCAGCATTTCTCCGTTAACAGTCAGGGAAGCCCCGTTCCTGTCACGCTTTAGCAAAGTTACGGAAAGTTCTCTTTCTAATGCATTCACTGCATGACTGGCTGCCGAAGGACTGATATGAAGATATTTAGCGGCATTTGCCAGACTGCCTTTTTCTGCAATTACACATAATAAATTATAGGATGAGAGTGACATTGTTTACTCCTTTCTTTAGTGAATTTTTTTCATTTATATCAATATTATAATGAGATTTATTTCATGTCAAGCTTATGATATTATGTATGTAACAAATAAGACGCGCCTTGTTTCACAAAACATAACAAAGGAGGTAATTCATTATGAGCAAAACTGTACTGATTACCAATCCCACACTTCACCCGAAGGCAAAGGAGACTCTGGAAGAACTGGGATTTCAGGTGATCATTGCACAGGACCCTGCCGAAGATTCCCTGATCCGGCTTATCAACGATAACAAAGTAATTGGAATGTTCGTCCGCATCGAAAAAATAACCGCAAAAATCTTCGATAGCTGCCCAAGTTTAAAGATTGTCGTTGAAAATGGTATCGGAGTGGACAATATAGACGTCGAGGCAGCCACAAGAAACCAAGTAATGGTTGCAAACCTGTCTCTCGGAGCGCTGGCAGTCGCAGAGCATACAATAGCATTTGTCATGGCTCTTGCAAG
Source organism: Lachnospiraceae bacterium MD308 (assembly GCA_000403475.2). Classification (GTDB taxonomy): domain Bacteria; phylum Bacillota; class Clostridia; order Lachnospirales; family Lachnospiraceae; genus MD308. Next base: position 26,658 of record KE159798.1, on the reverse strand, counting down.
AGATCTGAGGTTCGACGACATGTCAACTCGCGCCGGCCAGTGGAAATCTTTTAACCAACCGTCCTTTAACAGTGTACAAGTATCAGGAAGCAGCCTTTTAATTGCCGGTACAGGAAATATCGGACAGCAGGTTGCAAAAAAGGCACTCGGACTCGATATGAACGTATATGGCTATGATCCATATGTTTCTGCTGAAAAGATGGAGAAAGCAGGACTGAAAAAAGTAGAGACGCTGGAGCAGGGCCTTGCTCTTGCAGATTTTGTCAGCGTACATATGCCGCTTACAGAATCAACACGCAAAATGTTCTCTCATTCTCAGTTTGATAAGATGAAAAACACCGCATTTTTAATCAATGTCGGACGCGGAGCATGTGTTGATGAGGACGCCCTATATCACGCACTTGCAGATAAAAAGATAGCCGGCGCCGCGCTGGATGTATTTGAGCAAGAACCCACACCGGCGGATAATCCGCTGTTTCAGCTGGAAAACATCATTCTAAGCGCCCATGTGGCAGGAACCCACAAGACGCTTATGGAAAACCAGGCAAAACTTGGAGCGGAATCAATTGCCGAAGCTATCTGTCAGGAAGGCAGATATGCCTTGAACATCGTAAACAAAAAGCAATTAAATCTATAATCTTTCCAGCAGTCGAAAGAAGAATTGGAGGACGGAATGAGTTTAAAAAAATTAGAAGGTATTCTTTCTGCATTAGTTACACCACTTACAAAAAATTATGAATTAGATGAAGAAAAATTACGCGCACATGTAGATTTCCAGATTGAAAACGGAATTCGCGGAATTGTCATGATGGGAGGAACCGGTGAGTACGCGGCTCTAACTGCTGCCCAGAGAAAGCGTGCAGTTGAGGTTGCAATAGAGGCTGCTGCAAAACGTGTGCCGGTAATCGCGGGTGTCTTAGAACCAGGCTTTGGTGAATGTGCAGCAGCATGCAGAACTTTTCAGGAATGTGGGGCAGACGCGTTGCTGGTACTGACACCGTATTACTTAAGCCCCTCACAGGAAGGCATTGTCGATTATTTCCAGCGAATCGATCAAATCGTGGATATCCCAATCGTACTCTACAATATCCCTTACCGCACCGCAGTAAATATGCTGCCGGAGACAGTAGAGAAAATTGTAGACACAACAAAGCATGTAATCGGCATCAAAGAATGTTCTCCTAACCTCGGACAAAATATTGAACTGATAAAAAGAGTAGGAGAACGCATCTCCATACTCAGCGGCGAGGAATTTCTTGCCGTCAGTGTAATTGCTGCCGGTGCTGTAGGAGGAATCATTGCCACAACCAATGTTCTGCCTCAAATCTGGGTGAAATTATATGAACTGACTGCATCCGGAAATACAAACGAAGCTCATGACATGCTAAAAGATTACTTACCGGTATTCCAGGCTTTGTTCAAAGAAGCAAATCCGGGTCCAATCAAATACGCAATGCGCCGTCTGGGCTTAAACGGCGGATATGCTTGTACCCCTATCCCAGAAGAACCGACAGAAGCAACCCGCAGATTGATTGAAAAAGTTCTCTCTGAAAAAAATCTATTGTAAAACATTTATAAGCCTGAATTATTCACGGCAGTATATGCGTGCATAAAATCTGCCGTAGTTGCCGTTACAACCACTACTCAATACCTCACCTTGCCAGAAGATAGCCTATAAATGGGCAGACTTCTCCTGTGATAGGTTTAAAAGCTTATTGTGATTGTCAAGGTTCGTTAAAAGTTGTCATTCCAACTGTGGCTGCAGATTATGGATATTTTCCAGTGTCTCGTAAAATTCTTTCTTGTAGGGACAACTGCTACACAGCTTGAAATATTTGTATCGTGCTGATTTTACCACTCTTGCGGCAATTTTCAGCAATTTTAAACGAATGGTATCTATACGCTGTTTTCTCATACTGACAGCAAGTGCCAATCGCCTAAACCAATTGAATAGATTATAAGCTAATGTATGAACCAAAAGGCGGTTCGCATTTACCAGCTTGTAGGAACTGCTTACAGAAGCAAAGTCAAAACCACTCTTGCCTTCTTTGATGAAATTTTCCATCTTGCCTCTGCCGCAATAGAACTGAAGTACCTGGTAGGGTTCCATTTCCATCGTTGTGACAATAAAGGTATATAGATGAATCATTTGCCCATAAGGCTTTTCGATTTTAAAAACAACTCTGCGCGGATGGCTCCATGAGCCCGCCTGATACATAAACTCTCCATACTCGACGGCGTAATCCACCTGGTTGAATTTTGTCGCGCGGTACAATGCCTGGCTTTTATCTTCAGCTAATTCGCGAAGCTTTGCATTCTCTTTCAGTCGGATGGCGTATTTACAGTTCTTATCTTCAAGAACTTCATACAAATCGGGGGCTGCAAAACCACTGTCACCACGAAGGTAAAGCGGCATATCTGGAAAATCACAGATGAATTCATCCAGAAGAGATTTCATAAAAATGTCTGCTTCCTTGCTGCAATACATGGTACCGTCGCGAAGCTCCGCTTTTAGAAGATCACCGGTTAATCCATCGTAACACAACAGAGGATGATAACCATGTGCCTGATAATGATAGTTGAAACCTTCTCCTTCCTGATTCCCATAGGTATCAAGAAGTGTGGAGTCAATATCAAAAAGCATGAATTCCGGTCTCTTTATGGAATAGATGACTTTACGGAGTTCACGTGTAATCTGGCTTAGCTGGTTGAGTGTATCTTCATCCATGCGGTTATAAAAGCGTGACAAGGTAGGCTGGGATGCCAGGGCATCCTTGTCTAAAACAGCTGTCATGACTGGCTCATTTGTCAGCTCATCTGCACAGTCATCCTCAAAGTATGCGCTGGCAATCTGATAGATTACCTGCATCAGATTCGCATCATCCTTATGGATACGGAACCATGCAGTATCATTGGTTTTGAACATACGATTGATGAGCTTAACGGCGCCAATCTTAAACAGGAACTCTTTAAACAGGAGAAGTCCTGCATCGGAGGATAAATCGCCTCCGTCAAAATTAATTTTAATTTGGCTATTGCTTTCTAAGCTTACAGTGTTTAAAATATCCATAGAGAGACCTTCTTTCTGAGGTATTTGTTTGGATTCGACACCTAAATTTTACCACAGATAGAGGTCTTTTTCTATTCACTAAATAGGTGAAACGCAATATTCAATTAAAATACAGTAACTACGCGGATTTCAACGGCTGATGCTGTTGTACTGTGAATAATTCAGGATAAGATAACTACAACATTTTCCCAATGGCATCTGTGTGATACGTTATCTGGTCACATAGATGCCGGTTTTTCTATTACTAAGGAGGATGCGCGATGAAAAAACAATTGATATCCACCATTCTGATTATTTGCTTTCTTGCGGGGCTCACCGGCTGCGCCGGCAGAGAAAATAAAACTAAAATTCTCAGATTCGGACTGGAAGTTGCACCGGACAATGGCAGCGCTAAGATTGCCGAAGAAATCGCAGATGATGTATACAAACGCACGAACGGTTCAGTGAAAATCGAAGTCTATCCATCCGGACAATTAGGCACTCAGCGCGATTATATCGAGAGTGCGATGCTTGGCATCATAGATATCGGTTATACAAGTCTGGCCGGCCTTGAAAACTTTGAACCTGGATTTGTTCTCTATGACATACCCTTTACCATATCCAGTTCACAGCAGGCTCAAAAACTGTGGGACAGCAAATACAGCAAAGATATTCAAAAAAAGCTGCTTGATGAAAAAGGTATACGAATGCTTTGCTGGCTGGATATGGGGCCGCGGAATGTATATACAACAAAAGAAATACGCACAGCCGAAGATTTCTCTAAACTGACTATGCGCCTTGCCGACGTAAAAGGTCTTATCGATCTGTTTGACGCACTAGACGCCAGCCCGCAAGTTCTGGCTTTCTCGGACATCTATACAGGTATGCAGACAGGAGTTGTAAATGGATTTGAAATTGGACTGGAAAGCACATTAAGCAACAACCTTCAGGAAGTTGCAAAGTACTGTATCGAGACCAGTCACAGCTACACCCTGGACGGGTTTTTCATGAGCGAAAAGTCTTTTCAGCAATTAACTGACGAGGAGCAGGAAATTGTTCTGGATGCATTTGATAAAGGAGGGCAAAAACAGATAGAAACTTTTCAAAACAACCTGCCGAAATTCAAGCAGCAGCTTGCTAACGCAGGCGTTGAGACAATCACACTTTCAAGCGAAGAGATGAACAAACTTTTTGAGAAGGCGGAGCCTGCAATTAAAAAATCCATAGATGGTATATATGATGAATTTATTGTAGAAGAAATTCGCAACATGGCAAACTAACCCTCTAGATTCACCGAAAGGCGGGATATTATATGAAAAAATTCTTTGAATATTATGACAAAATAATTCGTGTGCTGTTAATATCAACAACTGCAGGATTTACTGCCATCTGTATGACCCAGGTTTTTGTCCGCTATGTTCTTGGCAGTTCTATTATATGGGCGCAGGAACTTTGTAATCTGCTGTTTTATATTGCTATCTTTCTCGGCGCAGCCGTCTGTGTGACAGAACGAAAGCATATCACTATTGATATTATCCTGCTGCATCTTCCCATGCCGGTTTTAAGATGGTGGATGATGGGTATCTATCTTCTTGAACTTGCTTTCGCAGTATTCCTGGTCATCTACGGAAGCCAGTTATCCTTTGAAGCAGCAGTACAGTTCAGTTCAACTCTGAACCTGAGCTTTCGATATATTTACATGGCCATCCCCATTTCAGGTATTATTATGGCAATTAACATTGTTCGGGTTGCTGTTCAAGATTTTACTATTAACCTTAACCCTGAAAATACAGGAGAACCTAAAGATAAAGGAGGTTATGATCTATGATTTTTGCTATGCTGATTGGATTTATTGTTTTGATTTTTTTAGGAGTTCCAATTACATTCGCAACAGGAATTGCGGCTGCTGTTTATCTAATCTCCGGCGCGGACATACCTCCTATGGTTGTATGCCAGAGAATGTATACCAGTTCAGCGAGCTTCGCAATGCTTGCCGTCCCGCTGTTTATGATCGCAGGAGAACTAATGAACAAGGCAGGTATTACCAAATCATTAGTAAGACTTTCTACCGCTTTGATCGGACACATCCGGGGCAGTCTCGCACACGTAACCATTCTTGCCAGTGCACTGTTTGCCGGCATGTCAGGTTCATCTGTCGCCGCTGCTTCCTCTGTAGGCGGAATGATGATTCCCGCAATGGAGGAAGAAGGCTATGATCCGGGATTCAGTGCGGCGGTAACCTGCTGCGCTGCAACAATGGGGCCGATCATCCCTCCATCGATTGCTTTTATTATCTATTCCTCTATCACTGGTGATTCGGTGGGAAAATTGTTCCTCGGCGGCATAGTACCGGGAATCTTGATGGCAATCTGCCTTATGACTATCGCATATATAGTCTCTTCAAAGAAAAAGTATCCGATTCATGAAAAGGCTGACTGGAGCGAACGAGGTCATGCATTGATTGGTTCCTTCGGTGCCCTCCTGATGCCATTCATCATCATGGGAGGTATTCTCAGCGGTATATTTACATCCACCGAAGCGGGTGCTGTCGGCCTCGTCTACGGAATACTGTATGGATTAATCAGCAAATCCATGAAGCTTAAGGACATTCCAAAGATTATCTACAACGGCGCCCTGACCTCTTCCGCTGTTATGTTCATTATCGCCACATCCCAGGCGCTGTCCTGGATTTTAACGATTGGAAGAATGCCGCAGCTTTTGGTCAATTTCATGACTGGGCTGACCGACAATAAAACTGTTATTATTCTGATTGTGCTGTTAGTTCTTTTGATCATGGGATGCTTCCTTGTCGATGCTGCTATGATCACGATCATGACACCATTGTTTATTCCGATTGTAAAATCCTACGGCATTGACCCGATCCAATTCGGCGTTGTCATGGTTATGATGACTACTACCGGCGGCATCACACCACCTGTCGGCAGCCTTTTATTTGTCGCCAGCGGAACAGCTAAAGTCCCCATTATGAAAACGGCAAAGGCTATGATCCCATTTGCGGCGGCATTGCTGTTCGCCATGCTCTTATGCGCATGCTTCCCGCAGATTGTAACATTTTTACCTGGTTTTATGTCCTGACAAACAGATTACGCTCGAATAACAAAATCTGCCGCCCTGCAGGAATTTGTCGACTGCAGGACGGCAGATTTATATTCCGGTCTGTTTTACATCCCATGCTATGCAAATTTCCCCATTTATTTCACATCCAGCTCAAACCAGAACTCCACCCCGTTCTCATAATTATTGACCCCGTATTTCTGATGGAAGGATTCCATAATGGCTTTGACAATGGAAAGCCCGATTCCGTTCCCGCCGTACTCTCTCGTGTGTGCCTTGTCCACCTTATAAAATTTATCCCATATATGCGCAACATCTTTTTCCGGGATGGGTGCCCCTGTGTTAAACACCGTAATCCTTGCCTTGTCATCCTGCCGCTTTATCCTGACCTCGATCACCTTCTCAAGTCCCGCATGGTGGAACGCATTGCTGACATAATTCCTTACTACCTGCTCCACTTTGAACTCGTCCGCCCACACATATACCGGCTCCTGCTGTCTGAATATCACGCGCATATCATCCTGCTGCGCTAAAATCTCCATGCTCTGTAAGATTCCTCTAATCACCGCTGTCAGGTCAAACCGCTCGAACTGGATATCCTCATCACCGAATTCCAACTGGTTCAGAGCCAGCAGATTTTTCACCATCTGGTTCATCTTGGATGCTTCGTCCATAATGACATCACAGTAAAATTCCCGGCTTTCCGGATCATCGTTTACACCTTCCTTAAGCCCTTCCGCGTACCCTTGGATAAGCGCGATAGGGGTTTTCAGCTCATGAGACACATTTCCCAGGAAATCATTGCGCATCTGCTCTAACTTTTCCTTTTGTTCGATATCCTTCATCAGGCAGTTGTTAGCACTTTTAAGCTCTGATATGGTGCTCTCAAGCTTCGCAGACATCCGGTTGAAATTGTCCCCCAGGTTCCCGATCTCATTCTTACCGCCGCTGGTATATTTCGCCTCAAAATCAAGATTTGCCATGCGCTCTGACAGCGCGGCAAGCTCAAGAATCGGATCGGTAAGTCTTTTAGAAAAATACCAGATAAGTACGGTACAAATTACAATCATAAAACAGCCGATAATAATCAAAAAGCGGTTAGAGATAGAAGCGCTCTCCCGAATGCTCTCAATAGGGCTTCGAATCAGAAAGATACTTCCGTCTGCGAACTCCCCCCACATCTCAATATATTCTTCCTTGTTCCACGGGCTTCTAGAGCGGGTCAGTTGATATTCTTCTGTACTGTCCAGAATTCGGCTCTTCTTCTGCACTTGATTCAGCAGATAGCCCGCCAACTGCTTCTGCAGCATATCCATATCATGCACATTGGTGAACATCCTGGCCTTATCCTCATCCACGATGAGATATGACATATTGTTTTTCTCCGCCATATGCCAGAGTTCTTCTGCTTCATCCTGCTGCTCTATCGTGCCGCTTTCCATGGCATTTCGTAGGCTGCCATACATGTTCACGAACTCCGTCTTTTTATTACTGATATAATATGGTTCAAGAAAATTCATGTTAATAACAAGAAGCGCCAGCAGCACGCAGCCGATCAGGCCGACGAATATAGCGATCATCTGACTTTTTATGGAATGTCTCATGACTTGTCCACCTCGAATTTATAACCCATCCCCCAGATTGTACGGATATAATTCCCCTTCTCGCCCATTTTGCTGCGAAGCTTCTTCACGTGGGTATCGATGGTTCTGGCATCGCCGAAATAATCATAGTTCCATACATTATTCAGTATCTTCTCCCTGGACAGCGCAATACCCTGATTCTCCACAAAATAAGTCAAAAGCTCAAATTCTTTGTAACTGAGTTCAATCCCCTTGCCATCTATCGTCACCTGATGCGCCGCCTTGTCAATAACAATTCCCCCGGCATCTGAGACCTCCTCCGAATCCAGCACGTTGCTCCTTCTAAGTATCGCCTCTACCCTCGCCACCAAAATCTTCGGACTGAATGGCTTTGAGATATATTCGTCCACGCCCAGCTCAAAACCCTGCAGCTCATCCCGCTCCTCCGAGCGCGCCGTCAGCATGATGATTGGAACTTTCGACGCCTGCCGCACCTCCCGGCACACCTGCCAGCCGTCCATCTTCGGCATCATCACATCAAGAATCAGCAGGGATATATCTTTGTCCCCATAAAAAACCTCCATCGCCTCAAGCCCGTCTCCTGCCTCAAGTACCTGAAATCCCTCCCGTTCAAGAAAATCCCGCACAAGCTTTCTCATCCTGCTCTCATCATCTACAACAAGAATTTTTATCTTATCCATGTCCTAACCTCCGCCTATGTGATATCTGGAATCAACTTTGTGGTCTACGCCTTTATTATATCAACAGATTACCATATAAATATGTTCTTTTTGTGATTATTCATCCATGTTTCTGACAAATATACGTAAAATATTAATAAAAAGAAAAAACACGGCAAGCCTTACAAAGTGCAACAGCTTTCCATTAGTAAACATGGCAGAAAACGTTCCTTCTGAATATTTGTTTATGGTTTTCAAGTGGGAAATGTATGTCAGGAATACGGATAAAAAGATTTCCTGATTCTATTTTGGTCAATAATCTTGATATCTATGAGGAATCCACAATACAGAACACAGTGATTTATAAGCCTAGATAGAAAGATTAAATTCAGAAAATGAGAAATCAGCTAATCACGAATACTCGAAAATAGTCAAATAACAATATATGGAACTTCTGTTGAAACGATTAGTTATGAACCTACAATGGGAGTCACGATAACGATACCAAGGGTGTATCCTGAAAAAATTAAGCAGAAAAAATTTGATAAACATAATGTATTTCGTTCAATGTGAGGCTGTAAATAATTCTTTATTTATATAATTTAAAAGTACAGTTTACAAGAGACTACACAAGGTAACGGTCTGGCAGGCGCTGATATGCCCGTCAGATTTTCCATGTAATGTTCAAGCTGTCGCTTGTGGCGGCAACAGTGGTAATCATTAAATCCACCACCCGCCGCTTGTCGTCAAAGGATACGCTGTCCCATGTGTCGAGGTAGCCGGAAATCTGGCTGACCTGTTCCGGGCTGATGGCTTCCACCGTTAACTCCGCTATCTTCGCCAGAAACTCCTGCTTGTGTCCGTCCAGTTCAGCTATCTTCACGTTCACATAGGAGAGCAGCACATTGTTGGTGTTAGTATCCTGCCATTTCGTCAGATTGGCCCGGTTGCCTATGATTTCTTTGGCGCACAGGCGGTTGTCTTTCGTCAGCGGTACAAAGGTCAAGTGCAGGTGGGGCGTTTTCTCGTCCATGTGTACCACCGCTGATACGATATTCTCCCGGCCTACCCGGTCAATGAGGAAGTCCGCCGCCCGCTGGAAGTAGGCCGCTATCTCCTTTGGGGACTTGCCCTTGAAAAACTCCGGGCTGGCGGTTATGAGGGTATCGACAAACCGGGTGCTGTCTTTCCTCGTCCGGCATCCGGCTTGTTCAATACGGCTCTGTCTGAAATGAAAAGTCACCCAAACGCCGATCTTGCAGACCTGCGTTTGAGTGACGGAATGATTGACCTATTGAAAAGCGGGCGGGTGGATAATTCCCTTTTGTGCGAATTGGCGGCGCACCCGGATTTTCCCCGGTTAATGGCCGATTTTGAAATCTATGTGAACGGAACGGCGGTGAAGTAGGTACAGAGCGCAAACGCCATTGTGGACGCTATGAGCGCAACGATTATGAAACAGCACAATCCCGGCTTGACCGACCCGCAGTTGCGACAGCTTATCGCCGCCCATATTGACGATAACAGCTTTTGCCGCTACATAATCCAACAGGATATAAACGGGATAGCCCTTGATTTGCGGGAAGCCCATAGGGATGATTTTTTCAGTGTCCCGGAGGACAATCCGCTGAAAGGGCTACTACAAGCCGTTGACGAAGCAGCCAGCCCAGACAGCGACCCAGACAAAGCCGCTCTCTTGTTTATCTGTAAACGGCTCCGGCTGAATTATGGAAAATTAAGCGGGGAGGACAAAGCGGCACTAAAACGGCTCGCGGGAAAATCGGATTTGCTGAAAAATCCAATCCCTCAGCGCGGGCGGAAATAGAAAATACAGTTCAATTTCATGTATAAAGCTACTTTGATTGTGGGCAAGTGATACGGAACGATCAAAGGGATTATACATCAACGATACACCGAACCGCTTTGCGTATGGCCTCGTTGGCGATATTCATATTAGACATTTGAAACACATGCCACATGCCTTGATAAATATCAATCTCTGTGGGAACAATCTGTTCCGAAAGTCTTTCATACAAATTGGTTGAATCGTCCAACAATATTTCGTTGGAACCAACCTGAATATAGACAGGCGGAAAATCTTTATACTCTCCGAACAGTGGAGAAATGTCGGGATTTTCATAAACGGTTTCATCGGAAACGCCTTTTGGAACATAGGCTTCACGGGCGGATTTCAAGTATTTCATGGTAAGAATTGGGTCAAGGCCCGCTTTTTCGATATGAGAGGGACTTGTGAGGGTCAAATCTGCCCACGGAGAAAAAAGCACAAAGCTATGGGGAAGCGCCAGCTTCTCCTCTTTTAATTTCAAGCCCAATGCAAGGGCGAGGTTTCCCCCTGCGGAGTCGCCGCAGACCGTGATGTTTTTCGCGTCATAGCCTAAAAGCATTAAATGATTCCATACATTCAGTGTATCTTCCAAAGCGGCGGGTGCGGGATGCTCCGGGGCAAGACGATAGTTAAAACTTAACACATCCATAGAGGCGGCCAGGGCGAGCTTCGTTGTTATTGTGCGGGCATATTTCGGGCTTCCGGTGTAGAAGCCGCCGCCATGACAGTATAAAATAATATCAGACGTTTTGTGCGGTCTGATCGGGCGCACCCATTCGCACGTGATCGTGTCGACCGCAAATTCTGTGTATGTGGCCTCGCTGTTTTTCGTGCCAAATAGTTTCCCGATGTTTTCCTGCGAACACCGCTGCTTCTGCAAATCCTCGTGAACAGTAAGGTCATGTAACGCTTTCACAATTCTCATAAGGTTCTGATTTTGCTTTTTTCTTTTATCTTGCTGCTTACCCATGGAAACACCTCTGAATGAATTTTGCCGTACCAAACACTGATATAAAGTAATATAGCATGTTTCAGTCGGTCTACACAATAGGCTTTTTGCGGGTACGCCTCTTAAAGCAAATCTGAAGAAAATTTTAATAATTATTTGATGTTTTCACAAAAGTATTTGTGCTATGATAATATTACACAGAAAAACTTGTCTAAATTCTGCTGACAGGATGGTAAAGCTAAAACATATGATTTGAGGAGTAATTTATGAAAAAAAGAGAGGGTTCCATAGATACCGTTCGTGGATTGCTGATAATATTGGTTGTGGCAGGACACGTGATAGAATTTTTGCGGAAAGAAAACAGCGGCGTACAATTTCTCTATAATTTCATATATTTTTTCATATGCCGGTTTTCATTTTCATTACCGGCTTTTTGTCAAAAAATATAGAAAAGGGGCGGCAGCGCGCAGTAGAAACCTATTTTGTGCCATTTATATTGTTTAACCTGATCTGGAACTTGATAACGCTGATTTCTCACTTCTTTGTGCCGCCAACGACCTTTAACTCCAGTGCGTCCGCTTATTTCTCCTTTTTTACACCTGGGTGGGCGCTTTGGTTCATGCTGTCGTTGTTTCTTTGGAAGATGTTTTTGCCGGACATCATACGGATCAAAAATGCGTTTGCTGTCAGCCTGGTTGTGGGAATATTGTCAGGGCTGTTCGTAGAATTTGGAGCCTTTTTGTCATTGTCCCGAACAATCACATTTTTGCCTTATTTTCTGGCGGGCTACTATTGCGGCCAAGAGCACATCGACAGGATGAAACGGGTAAACAGGATATGGAGCGTTGTCCTGCTTGCCGCGGGTATAGCTGTTGCCTATATTTTCGGGAACGTACTCCATATTCCAAGTGAAATGCTGTGGGGCGACCGTTCTTATAATCACTATATGGAACAGATCCTGCCGGGGCTGACGATTGCGGTGATTCGCTATGTGATAGGATTTGCATTTGTATTTGTTCTGTTCAACGGTATTCGTGGAGAAAACAGCTTGCTTGCCAGAATAGGCAGGAATACCCTCTCGGTATATTTTCTGCACACATACCTTGCGGGGCTGCTGCTGGCGGCAGCTGGATTGATTGAAAACACATATGCTCAGCTGGCGGCGCTTCTTGCCGGGGCTGTTGTCATTACCCTTGTGTTGTCCAGCACACCGGTGGCAGGATGGTTTGGTCGACTAATTGGACGTATAAATGAAGCGATTTTTGAGCAGCGCGATAACAATAAGATTTGACAGGACAACCGCTAAAACAGCTACGGTTGCTTCGGGAGGGATACCCCCACAACAAATAAGCGCTATGCTCCCCCTGCCGGGAGCATAGCGCCGTTTGTTGTCAGCAGCTCGTTTCACGGTCTGCGTGTAGTTCCTTGTAAACTGACCTAAACTTCGTGATAAGAATTTAATTTTTCATTCTTGGATCAGACAATAATTAATACCAAATTATTCCATATTTTAACATAGTATGCTACAATAATAAAAAACGGGAGGGGAAATCACTTATGAATAAAAAGTTACAAGTTTTTGTTTCATCTACTTACACTGATCTTACCGAGGAACGTCAAGCTGCCGTACAGGCCATTCTAGAAGCTGGTCATATACCTGCCGGCATGGAATTATTTAAAGCTGGAAAATCTCAAATGAAAACTATTCGTAAATGGATAGATGAGTCCGATGTTTATATGCTTATTCTTGGCGGTCGTTATGGTTCTATTGAAGAAGAATCTGGCTTAAGTTATACAGAACTCGAATATCAATATGCTCTTTCTAAAAATATGCCCGTATTTGCGATTGTTTTAAATGAAAGTTTTCTGTTGACTAAAGCAGCTTCTGATGGTGAAAAAGATATTTTTGAAAAAGACAATATTGAAAAAAACAAAACTTTTAAAGAATTGGTAAAATCAAATATTGTAAAATTTGTCGACAATATTGATCAAATCCCTGCAGTTATACATGTGCAATTAAATGATATCTTCCATGATTCCGAATATAATTTGATTGGATGGATTAGAGCAGACCAAAGTCTTGATAATGAATCTAAAGACTATTCTTTTAAACAATTAACCCGCTTACTTAACAACAAAACATTTAATTCTTATAATATTCTCAAACAATCAAATTGTATATCAAAGAGTATTACTGCACAAGAATATTTTGTCATAAATTACGATTATTTATGTAGTCCTTATAAAAAGGAAGATACCCCAAACTTTTACGTTTCCATTTATGATGAAGTTATTCCCTTTTATAAACAACTTGGTCTTATGGAAGAAGAAAAGTGTGAAACAAATCCAAAATGCGCCAAAGCACGTCTTACATCTACGGGTTTGAAATTATATACTAAATTAACGGAATAGCAAATGTCACAATCTATGAACTTCAAGCTTCAATCCAGTGCCTTCGATATCTACTCTTTCAAAGGCACTGTTTTTATTTAACTTAACCTTTACTCCATTATTAACCAATTTCATTTATACTGTTCAAATTCTTCAACATCCTATAATTCACACTCAGGAACATCGGCAACAGTCAAATCCGTTTCTGCTGCTTCAATCGTCATACGAAAGAATGTAATATCTGTTACCTGATAGATTTTGCCTGCTACATTTAAAAATTTTATTTTAAGAAAGCACCTTGAGCTGAATTGAAAAAGTAAATTCCAGTGCAGGACTAAATTCTACCAATCTTTAAATTTTAGTCTGAATTATGAGGTTTTTAACGTAAAGATTCCAGATATCTGCTATAATTATGATGACTTCTTATAAAAAATCCGATTTCCGAATATAGCGAACAGGCTGCTAGAATCCTGTGTGCAAGACTAGTGTACTGACCTGTTGATATTTAGCATTACTACCGCCTCATTAAGAGGCAGTAGTAAATACAGGATACAGGGAGCTGAGCTTTATTCTGGCATCACTGGTTCTGAACTGCCAGTTGACCTTTGCCGCAGCTGTATTCCGCTTCGCTTCCCATACGGACAGTTCTTTGCGTAATAGTCCTATCTCAGCAATGCGGCGGCTGAGGCATTGTCTGGTCATTACATTAAGCTCTATTTCAGCAATGTCCAGCCAGCTTCCATGCTTTGGCGTATAATGTATCTCCAGCTTTTTAATGATACGCCTTGCTTCTTCCGGCGGATACCGTTTGTACAGGGAAGCTGGTTTATGGGTGTTCAGATTATCCATCACAAGGATAATCTTCTCGGCATCAGGGTACATGATGTCCGCCAGATACCTGATTTCTTCTGCCCAGTCGACGGCTGCGCGGTGTTCCCGGACACTCACATGGTGAACCCCTCCAAGTGGTTCCACAAAGGCAAAGATGCTCACAGTGCCATTACGGACATATTCCGAATCGGTTTTCCGGCTGCTTCCGGGAATCATTGGCAAAGGCTCCCTTGCCTCCCCCAGAAGCTGGTATGGTTTTTCGTCCATACACACAACCGGATATTTTTCATCATAGGGAAGTTCATAAACGTCAAGGATATCCTCCATGCAGGCTATGAATTCCGGGTCTTCTTTTGCCGGGATGCACCAGTAGTCGTTTTTGTGAGGTCGAAGTTTGTTTTTTTTAAGGCATTGCGGATTGCCTCCCTGCCTACAGGAGTTTCCAGAATCACTTTTGATTCTTCCTCGAGCAGGCGGATGGTCCACCGGGAGTGTCCTTCTGGAACGGGGCCGCAGGCAAGCTCAATCAACCGGGCTTCTGTACGCCCGTCAACCTTGCGCCTTGCATTATCTGAATTTATGCTCCTTTTAAATTCGGTAACGGCATCAGTGCCGCCATTCACGTATTTCGATACAGTATTCGTGACAGTTGCCATGCAGACACCATTGGATCTTGCGCTTTGTTCGTGGGTCAAAACTTTTCCATGCGCTTCGTCCAGGTCGAGAATAATCTGACATCTGCTGCGAATAGTTTTTGAAGTTTCCTTCTTACGGATAACAGATTTCAACTTTTTAAATTCATTTTCTGTAAGATGGATGCTATACTTTTTTGGTCTTGCCATAGAAATCACCGCCGTTTCTTTTATTATACATCAAAACAGCTGTGATTTCCATAATAATTTAGTTAAATATCAACAGGCCAGTACACTAGCTTTCCAATTGCAACTTCACTACAAACAATTGCCACTAATATATCTGATATTGATATCGCATCAGTTGAAACAGTCTGTGTATCTATTGACAACCTAATTAAGCAAGGCTTAATTTCTATACCAGAAGATAACGCTTATACAAATACACATGTTTATGACAAACTTTTGACCTCTGAACATTATATTAATGAACACAAAAAATGGCCTGATAGCTCAGATGGTTTTAAGTTTTCTCACAGAAAAAAGATGATTGAAAAAACTAATTTAGCCTGAATTATTCACAGTACAACAGCATCAGCCGTTGAAATCCGCGTAGTTACTGTATTTTAATTGAATATTGCGTTTCACCTATTTAGTGAATAG
>KE159798.1:0-4724 GCA_000403475.2 Lachnospiraceae bacterium MD308 | reverse complement strand
ATTCGTTTAAAATTGCTGAAAATTGCCGCAAGAGTGGTAAAATCAGCACGATACAAATATTTCAAGCTGTGTAGCAGTTGTCCCTACAAGAAAGAATTTTACGAGACACTGGAAAATATCCATAATCTGCAGCCACAGTTGGAATGACAACTTTTAACGAACCTTGACAATCACAATAAGCTTTTAAACCTATCACAGGAGAAGTCTGCCCATTTATAGGCTATCTTCTGGCAAGGTGAGGTATTGAGTAGTGGTTGTAACGGCAACTACGGCAGATTTTATGCACGCATATACTGCCGTGAATAATTCAGGTTTAGGAATTTCTTTTTATAATATCTGTGTCATGAATCAATAAATGCTTTTCTGTCGGTAGTGTAAAATAGTTTGTGTCTTTGGTAAAAAACGGCTCCTTTTTGGTAAGAATTAAGATATGACAATTCTTATGGAAAAGAAGTTTTTTTATGGCAGTTGCAAAGGAACAAATTCGACAAATCATCTCACAAAATGACATTAACAGCGTGGCAGATGTTTATTCCCTACTAAAAGAAAGCTTTAAGGACATTCTCCAGGAGCTTATGGAAACAGAGCTGGATACCGCTCTTGGTTATGAAAAAAATCAAAAGGGTGATCTACTGACAGATAATAAAAGGAAAGGCCATTCGACTAAAACGCTTAAAAGCCAATATGGGGAATTCCAGATTGATGTGCCCAGAGATAGAAATGGTGAATTTGAGCCAAAGTTAATTCCCAAGTACCAAAGAGATATTTCTGGAATCGAAGAAAAAGTGATCTCACTATATGCACGTGGAATGAGTACCCGTGATATCCATGACCAGTTAAATGATCTGTATGGGATTGAAGTGTCCGCCGAAATGGTCAGCAAGATCACGGATAAGATCCTGCCGCAAGTAAAAGAATGGCAGTCCCGCCCTTTAAACCCAATCTATCCTTTTGTATTCATGGACTGCATCCACTATAAAGTCCGGGAGGATGGAAGGATACTGAACCGCGCTGCATATATCGTACTGGGCGTTACAGTAGAGGGGTACAAAGATATTTTAAGCATTACAGTAGGTGCAAACGAGACAAGCAAGTTTTGGCTTGGCATGTTAAATGACCTGAAAAACAGGGGCGTAAAGGACGTAATGTTCTTCTGCGTAGACGGTCTCCCGGGATTTAAGGAGGCGATACAGGCAGTCTATCCACAGGCAGAGATCCAGCGGTGCGTGATCCATATGCTGAGGAATTCTTTCAAGTATATCAACTATAATGACCTAAAGAAGTTTTCCGCAGATTTCAAGGCAGTATATAACGCGCCCACAGAATCCGCGGCACTTTCAGAACTGGATGCTGTCAAGGAACGTTGGGGGAAGAAGTATCCTTATGCAATTAGTAATTGGGAGAATAATTGGGAAGATGTAAGTTCCTTTTTTCAATTTTCAGACGATATCAGGCGCATTATGTATACCACAAACATCATCGAAGGGGTCAACCGCCAATACCGGAAAGTTACAAAGACAAAAAGCGTGTTTCCCAGCGATACGTCCTTAGAAAAGATGTTATATCTGGCCAGTGAAAATGTGGTGAAGAAATGGACGCAGAGATACCGGAACTGGGATCAGGTGTTGAATCAGCTGATTGTTCGTAAACGGTAGATAGGTTCTTTCCAAACTTAGTTGATTTTATCTTTTGAAAGCAATATAATATAACTAAGATTATAGAAAAGGGCGTAGATATATGGATGAATTTATCAAACTTCTCAACAAAGATCATGAATTAGTGCATTATCAGATAAAAGACAAGGCAATTATTTTCCATATTCAATCCAGCAGGAAAGAGCTGACATGTCCGTTCTGCGGTTCAAAGTCCATGCGTATCCATTCTACATATGAAAGGGAAATTCAGGATCTTCCGATCCAGGAGAAAAAGGTTATTTTATTAATAACTACACGGAAGATGTTTTGTGACAACCCGGAGTGCCAACATACAACATTTGTTGAGGTACATCCTTTTGCAACGCCAAAGGCCCAAAAGACGGACCGTCTGGTCAAAAATATTCTTCATACTTCAGCACAGTTAAGTTCCTTGAACGCGTCAAAGCTTTTAAAAAGCGGCCATATCACAGTATGTAAAAGCAGTATTTGCAGTCTGCTTAAAAAAAATGCCAGCGATTGTGGATAAGTCTTCTGTTACAAAAGTTTGTGTGGATGATTTTGCACTCAGGAAAAGGTTCTCCTATGGAACGGTCATGGTCGACCTTGAGAGCCATCGGATCATTGATCTGATCTCTTCCAGGGAAACCACTGATGTCGCCAACTGGCTTGCGACATTTCCTAATATCCAGGTCATATCAAGGGATGGAGCAGCCACTTATTCTTCAGCGGCAACAGGCTCACATCCTGAAGCGATACAGGTTAGCGACCGGTTCCATTTGATAAAAGGGCTTTCAGAAGCCGTAAATAAATATATCATCCGGGAATTTCCTGCCAGGATAGAGATCCCACTGACGGAGGAGGTTTCAGAGGAGAGGAAGGCCCTGTATAACACTGCAAACCGTCCACTGCGGATCCGCTATGCCCATCAAAAAAAGAAAGAAGGGCTGACCGTATCCGATATCGCACTATTGATGCATTCATGCCCTACAACAGTCCGGAAATACCTTGCCATACCAGAAGATGAAATCCCAGAAAACAAGGCAATCTCCCGGGAACGGCAGCACCAGTTGGCAATGCGGCAGAAACAGTGCGAGGTCGATGAAGCCCGGAAGCTGGCGAAGGCCGGATATCCAATTGAACAGATCGCCACCATGATGCACCATACACGCAAAACAATACAGAACTACCTGGATCCTGGCTATTCCGTTACAAATGGCCATTATAATGGAAGGATTCCGGGCAAGCTGGCACCCTATGAGAAAGAAGTCATAGAACTAAGGAGCCAGGGGCTTACATATCCAAAAATCCATAACATCCTTTGTGGAAAAGGATATACTGGGAGTGTCGCTTCCCTCCGGATGTTCATGCAAAAAGAGAGGACACGGATGCAGGAACAGGAAGAACAAAACAAGCCCCAATCGGAATTTATCCAAAGAAAGTCGTTATGCCAGCTCATTTATAAGAAACTGGAAGATGTTGCAACAATCACAGAAGACCAATATGAGCAGGCTTTAGAAAGATATCCGTTATTAAGTCAGCTATATACTCTGGTGAAAGAATTCCATACAGTAATGTTTTCGCAAAAACCTGAAAAGCTCGATCTATGGATAAAATCCGCCAAAAAATATGACATACCTGAACTGCAATCATTTATGGAAGGCATCTGTAACGATATAGAGGCTGTCAAAAATGGAATTGCCTACTCTTACAATAATGGTTTGGCAGAAGGCAGTGTAAATAAGATTAAGGTTATAAAGCGGATCATGTATGGCAGGAACAGCTTTACACTACTAAAGGCAAAAGTATTGTTCCATGAACTTTTCTACACTGAATTCAACTAATCTTGGAAAGAACCTATCTACCGTTTACGATTGTTCTATACGGTGAGAGGATCACAAACTACTTGTAAACGAAAAAGCGGGATGGCGTCATCCAAACGAACCATCCCACCCTTATTCCATTGGCATCTGTATTATTGCCAAAAAACTCCAATCTTATTCCGGAGACGAGGTGTGGGCAGCGCCCACGAAAAAGCAGATAGTACAGGGCTTTAATTATCATGCAAAAATTTAGAAAAAAATGTATAAAACTTTCCAACGTGGCTACACTATAAATGCAAAGAAATCTTCGACAGTAAATCGACAACAAGAAGTGATTAAAACTGACAAAAATCTTTTACATATCTAATTCTTATCAGGAAATCTTATTTTCCATAGACACAAGATTTTTTACAGCCTCCACATGTTTTCGCATGAGTTTTTAGAAATAATCCATGAAAATCAAAGGTTTTCCATTTTATATTTACATGATTGCGAAGCGGTTTAGGTAACTTAAATCATATACTTATGCGTCAAATTTTAATATTCGCTTTCATAGATTATCTTTTACAAAAAGTCATTAATGTCTGACCCGCTAAAATAGAATCACCTGGGAAAATACTTTTTATACTAATTCTACTGCCATTTACAAAGGTTCCATTTAAACTATTACAATCAATAATACTACAAGAATCCTCAATTATTCTTATAACAAAGTGTTTTCCTGACATAAGATTATCATTGATTATTACATCTGCTTTTTCATTTCTTCCGAATAATGTTTGACTTCTTTTAAGCACTATACATTGATTATCTCCAATCAATTCCAAATCAGAACTAATTATATTACTCAAACTTCGCACATAGATTTTAGCTATGCACCTTGAAAATTCAATATCTGGCAGTATTCAGTTGTCAATGTTCAGTCAATTATGCCACTTGCAGCTTCGATTTTAAAAGTGCAGGTATTGCATCCATAAATGCTTTTACCAGCTCGTCGATTTTTTCATCAGATATATCTATCTGATCCACAAGCAGAGTTCTGAACATTTGAAGCAGCATTTGAAAAGCCTGTATCCATGTGATATCAGACATCTCATCAGAAAAGTATAAAAACAGTTCCCCCATAGAACGGGTATCATTAGATTCCCGGTTCTCCAGGGAAAGCATCATATATCTTGTAAAAACGATTGCTGTATGAGCAGTCATTGCATCATAAGATAGGGATCTGCATTCTTTACTTAGATTAAGA
>KE159797.1:528014-613283 GCA_000403475.2 Lachnospiraceae bacterium MD308 | reverse complement strand
GGTTATGAAAAGTAAGTTATTATGCAAAGTTGAGCCTACACTTTTGCTGATTTTATAGGGTATAGGCTCTTTTGAACTTTGCATAATCAGGAGTAAACCCTTATAAAGATTTCAACCAATCAAGAAGGTCTTTATCCTTTTTCCACGCTGGCAGTTCGTCAGATGATGGACTGTTGTAAGCTTCCGTCAATGCTTTTCGCTTCATTTTTTCGTCTGCCCGTGCGTAGATTTCGGTTGTTGAAATATCAGAATGTCCCAGTAGATCTCTGATATAAACAAGATTGACTCCGGACTGAAGCAGATGCATTGCTTTGCTATGCCTCAGCCAATGCGGTGTGATTTCATCGGATATATCCTTTATTCCCATTGCTTGAGCCTGTGCAGCATATTTTTTCAAAATATATGTCACTCCGGCTCTCGTCAGGGGTTTATTGCTCCGGTTGGTAAATAACGGATTGCGACCATATACAGGCGAAGCCAGACCAGAACCTTCCATATACTGCTTCAACAATTCCCCAGTTGGTCTCATGACTGGAACAATGCGGCTTTTACCGCCTTTGCCTGTCAGTACGATGGTGACAGTATCATTTAAAGCAACATCACAAACTTTTAGATCCACAAGTTCCTGAACCCTTGCTCCGGTATCATATAAAAGTGACAGCAGAACAGCATCTCTTTTCCCCTGGATCGTTGTCCTGTCGGGTTGTTCTAACAGGCCCTTGATGCTATCCAATGGAAGATACATGAGTGGCACCGTATCCGTTTTTTTCATTGGAATAGCCAGGATTTTCTGGCTTTGCTGTATATACTGTGGTTCTTCTACCATTAAAAAGCTGAAAAATGAATGGATTGCAGCGAGACGTTGATTCCTTGTCGCCGCTTTGCAGTTACGTTCTTCTTCCATCCATTGCAGAAAGCGGAGGATCAGATCCCTGTTTATTTTTGCAACTGTCAGCTTTTCCGGCAAAAGGTTCTCCTGATCTCTGCAGTATCTTAAAAATAATGAGAATGAGTCCCTGTATGCTAACTGGGTATTACGTTTGCTGCCGACCTGGCAGGGAAGATATACTGACAGGAACTGCGTTAAATACTGTGCAAAATCAGTTTCCTTCATGGCATACCTCCGGGATGACGTATGCACATGACCTTTCCACTTCCCTCATCAGGTCTGGATAAACTTCCGCTGTCAGGCGCAGATACCTTGCTGTTGAGCGTATTGTTTTGTGCCCCATATATGTGGAAAGAATCGGGAGCATAGCCGTTAAATCGGCTTCTTCCCTGATCCACTTTTGTAAAACATGAACCGCAAATGTATGGCGTACATCATGCAGACGGGGGCCCTGCCCTTTTCCTCCATGTGAAATCCCTGCCGCTTCCAGATACCTGCGGTACCTTTGATAGATAGTCATCGGACTGATCATGGTCTTATCAGGAGCAGGGAAGAAAAAGTCACAGTCTTTTTCCCACCAGATTTTATCTGCATAGGATATACAGGCTTCTTTTACGGAATCTGATAATGGGATATACCGGTCACGGTCAGTCTTTGCTTCACGGATCGTAAGAATCCCATCTTCGAGATTTACATCCCCGCAGCGAAGTCCGACAACTTCTGACACACGAAGTCCACAGCCATAAAGAATCCTGAAGATCACTGGTAACGCCAGATGCATATTTCTTGCAACTTCTTTGGGTTCTGTTTCATCAGCGGCTTTGATTACAGCTGCTATCTGCTCATGTGTAAATATATATGGTACAAATGAACTGTGATTCAAACCCTTCACTTCCGGCACGATATAAGCGTCATAACCAAGGGTATTAAGGTATATGGCAAACTGTCTTATGCAGGTAATGCGGTGTGACCGACTTTTTTCGGATTCACCTGCCCGGGGCGCTGTCCATTTTTCTGCAAGGGAGCGTGATATTTTTATTTCTGTGACACTCTGTTCTTCACTGAAACGACAAAACCGGGATAAACATTTCGGTTCATCTGCATATTTAAAACCTGTGCTTCTTTTGTACTGAATGAATTCCTGGGCAACTTCCGCAAATGAACCTGTCATGGATGGAGATTTTCTGATTCTTGTCATTAGATTGCCACCTCCAATGCACATTTCCGAAGCTCGGTGATATCAATACGAAGATATGCCATCGTAGTTTCAGTAGTTGTGTGCCCCAGGATTTCTGAAATGACCGGAAGCGGAATCTCATGCTCCAACAGGCGGCTCGCAAGGCTGTGGCGGAGTGTGTGGGAGCCTTTCTTTTTCCCTTCAAGATGGATTCCCGATCTCTGGAGACGTACCCTTACAAGGGCGCCGACCGCACCCGGATTGAAATCCGTATAAGGAGGAACCTGTCTCACAAAAACGTGATCCGAGCCGGTTTTAGGCCTTGCGTTCTTCAGATAGTTAATGATCGCTTCGCCAACATCTTCTAAAAGAGGAAGTTCTAACGGATTTCCTGTTTTTACCTGGTTCAAATGGATTACTTCTCTTTCCCAGTCGATATTGGAAAACCTTAAATTTGCGACATCACTACTGCGTAATCCAAGTCTTGCAATCAGAAGAATGATTGCATAATCACGGATTCCACAGGGATTCCCAAGGTCAATCGAGTCAAGAAGTTTTGTCACCTCATTCGCAGAATACGAAGAAGGTAATCGGCTCTGCCTGTTGTAATGAGGGTTTGGAAGTTTTGAAAACATCTCCTGCTCCATAAGACCATGTTCATAGCAGTATTTCAGATAATAGCGCACCGCACGCATTGTATGATTTATGGTTGGCTTTTCATAACAGTTCAAAGATGCCATGAAATCCAAAACGTCTTTGAGAGACAGTGTATCTAAAGAAGTAATGTTCTTCCTGCTTAAAAACGCAAAAAAGCGCTCCAAATATAAACTGAAAATCTTATTTGATTTTTTTATTATCCCGATATCTTCTCGATGGGAAATATATGCTTCTGCGCTATATCTAAATCCCTCTGGGAAAGTGTATGCTCTTTTATCCATGGCAAGATAAAGAACTACATTCCCTGAACGCTGGTATTCTGCCAAAGCATTTATACAACGGGAATAGGCTGTACACCATTTTTTCAACGCTATCTTAGATGACATAGAATAATGGTCTTCTAAAAACTGTAATCCAAAATCCATGCTGAAAGAATCAGTACCTTGTTCGTGGGAGTAGAGCAAAAGCTGTTTTGTAAGAGTTTTAAATACTTTTTGGTAATAGCTGGATGCACCTGCCTGTACGAGTGCTTCCCCGGTTTGGTTGATCAGTTGCTGCAAAGTTGATTTTTCCATCATGTGTTCCTCCTTAAGTGATTTGATAAAATACACTTAAATCGTGATAGATTATGGAAAGTAAATCAACTAAAGAATCCTTTATTTATAAGGATTTCTATCATTAACTTTGCATAATGTATAGCTTTTCATAACCCGTCTTATGTGAAGCTTCACATAAAACTGGCAAGACCACCACCACAAGCAATTTAGGAATCGGGCTGGCAAAACAGGGAAAGAAAGTGCTGCTGATTGATGCGGACGCACAGGGCAGTCTGACCGCAAGTTTAGGCTTTACAGAGCCGGACAGTCTGGAAGTCACGCTTGCAACCATTATGGGCAATCTAATCAATGACGAGGAAGTAGAGCCGGGAGAGGGTATCCTCCACCATGAGGAAGGGATAGACCTTATGCCGGGGAACATTGAATTATCTGGTTTAGAGGTTTCCCTTGTGAATGTCATGAGCCGGGAAACGGTACTCCGGTCATACATAGAGATTGTCAGGGAGAGCTACGATTATATCTTAATTGACTGTATGCCTTCCCTCGGCATGATTACCATAAACGCCTTTGCCTGCGCCGACAGTATCCTGATACCCGTACAGGCGGCATACCTGCCCGTCAAAGGCTTGCAGCAGCTTATTAAGACAGTGGGAAAGGTAAAGCGGCAGATTAACCCAAAACTGGAGATTGAGGGGATTCTGCTTACAATGGTGGACAGCCGGACGAACTACGCAAAGGACATCAGTGCCATGCTGAAGGAAGCCTATGGAAGCCGGGTAAGAATATTTGCCAATATCATTCCTATTTCTGTTCGGGCGGCGGAGATTTCAGCGGAGGGTGTCAGCATCTACAAGCATGATCCAAAGGGAAAAGTGGCGTCAGCTTACGATTCTCTGACAAAGGAGGTGCTTGCAGATGGGCAGTAATACAAAATCAAGAAGCGCATCGAAGGTTACTCTGGAAAAGTTTGATGACCTGTTCGGCGGGAGTGCCGCACAGGAAAAAGGGGTAGAGCAGATTATCAATGCGCCGCTGGCAGAGCTTTACACGTTCAAAGACCACCCTTTCCGGGTGGAGGACGATGAGAAGATGGAGGAAACAACCGAGAGTATCCGCCAGTACGGGGTGCTTGTGCCGGGGATTGCAAGACCGAGGGAGGGCGGCGGCTATGAAATCATAGCCGGACACCGCCGCAAACGTGGCTCGGAGCTTGCCGGAAAGACGGAGATGCCTGTGGTTGTCCGCAACTACACCGATGATGAAGCTACGATTATCATGGTGGATTCCAATATCCAGCGGGAGGACATCTTGCCAAGTGAAAAGGCGAGAGCCTATAAGATGAAATACGAAGCCATGAAGCATCAGGGGAAGAAGTCAGGGAAGAACACCCTTGATGAAGTGGGGGAAGCTGCCGGGGAGAACGCAAAAAAGGTTCAGCGGTATATCTGGCTCTCCCGCCTGTCTGATGAACTCCTTGTCATGGTGGATAATAAAAAGCTCGGATTCTCACAGGGCGTGGATATTTCCTTTCTGGTGGAGGAAGCGCAGCAGTGGGTACAGGAGGTTATAGAGGAAAAAGGCTGTAACGTCAGCATGGTGCAGTCGGCAAAAATCAAGGAATACGGCAAGACAGGGGAGCTTACCCTTGCAATGGTGCGCCTGATACTGACGGAGGAAAAGCCGAAGGAACGGAAAGTGACACTGAAAGCGGATAAAATCAGCGAATATTTTGCGGAGGATTGCAGCAGTGAGGAAATAGAGGGCATCATCATTCAGCTATTGAATGAATGGAAGAAAAGACAATAGGAAGGAGGTCGGGCAGAATGGATGGCGGTTTGAAATTCGATTACTATTACGGTGCGGAAGCGGAACAGTTTTCCTTTTACAGAGTGCCGAGGCTGCTGATAAAAGACAGGCGTTTCAAAGGCTTATCCAGTGATGCGAAACTCCTTTACGGTCTGATGCTTGACAGGATGGCATTATCCATGAAAAACGGCTGGTTTGATGATGAGAACAGGGCGTATATCCATTATACGGTTGAGAACATCATGGAAGATTTAGGGTGCGCCAGAGCCACCTGTGCAAAGGTGCTTGCGGAGCTTGACAGCAAAAAAGGGATTGGTCTGATTGAGAAGAAAAGGCAGGGATTGGGAAAGCCGGACATCATATATGTCAAGAACTTCGTCCTTTCAGAGCCGCCCGCAGGTGGGGAAGGCACAGCGGCAGAACCCGCAGGCACTGATGTTTCCACAGAAGTTCAGAAATTGAATTTCAAGAAGTACAAGAATCAGGATTCCAGAAGTTCAGAAATTGAACTTCTGGAAGTTCAAAAAACAGACTTCAAGAGTTTCAAAAAGCAGACTTCTGGAAGTTCAGAAAACGAACCTCTGGAAGTTCAAAAATCGAACCCTAATTATAACAATACTAATTATACTGATCTGAGTTATACCAATCCTATCAATCAATCGGATAGAGGAATAGAAAAACAAGAACCGGGCAAGCCGGATAATGGTATGATTGATGTGATGGATGATGCCCCTGCCTACATGGAAATCATCAAAGGGAATATCGAATACGAGCATCACATGAAATATGGCGATTGGAGTGACAGGGGGCTGTATGAGGAACTGTATGAGGTAATTTGTGAGATTGTGTGCGTGAAGCGTAAGACGGTAAAGGTCAACGGGGAAGATTACCCTTATGAGCTTGTAAAATCAAAGTTTTTGAAGCTGAACAGCTCCCATTTGGAGTATGTTATCGGGTGCATGAGGGAAACCACAACTAAGATAGCCAACATCAGGGCGTACATGGTGACTGCCCTCTACAATGCGCCTAACACCATGAACCACTATTACCAGCAGTTGGTGCAGCATGATATGTATGGCGGCGGTTGGGAAGAAAAAGGGATGTTCCAGCCCAAAGTGGAAGGAGATGGATAAATGGAATCCATGAGGGATATTGACCGGGTAATGGAACGGGAGATTGCAAAGGGGAGCTGCCCGTTAAGGTTTGTGAGGATAGAATTTGGCAGTTCCCCTTATCAGGAGATTGCGTCAAGGGAAAAGCTGCTGGAGGTGCTGTCCTATCTGCTGCGGATTGGCGATTATGGCAGGTTTGCCGGGAAAGGGACAGGGAATAATGTTTACATGGACTTAAAAGGCAGGAAACCAGCTTTTAAGCGTACCCGATCCTTTATTGACCGGAATACCCTCTTTTCCACAATCCGCAGGTACGGAAAGAAAATAAAGCCGGATTTTGATGGGCATACTTATCTGGAAACAGTGCAGTGCTTCTTTGAACTGCCGGAAGGGGAACAGGATAAATACAGGGTAACATATGACGGGCAGGAAACATTTGCTTTCCCTATGTCGGATAAATATATACTCGGACTTTACACGCACTGTATCTCCGCAAGGCGGGCGGCATCGGCGGATGTGGGTATTCCCGGCACAGGCTTTTCAGAAAAAGAACAGGGGATTGCAAGCCTTGAGGGTGTGCGTGACGTGCTGTTCCAGTGCCTTTTGTTTGACACGATAAAATGCGGGGAGGGCGTATTATATGCTGACCTCTGCACGATTTACTGTTTAAAAGAGAATAAATAACTTTTGGACTTTTTGTCCAGAAGTGGATCAGGAGGGTGCGCTATGGCAGAAATATTTATTACGGAAGAACAGCAGGCGAAGTGCCGGAAGGTGGCGGATGCGTTTGCGGAGCTGTATGAGATGACGGATGTGATGGTGGCGGATGCCGGGAGATTCGGCTTTGTCCGTCTGCAATGGTTCAGTGAGGGAGATGGTTTTGATTCAGCGATGGCATTTTCAGACAGTAAAGAACTGTTTGAGGAACTCTGGCGGATATGGTATGAACATGAGGTCTTAACGCCTGTGCTTGGTACGCCGCTTGCGGAGCTTGACTATGACGAGATATTCCAGACGCTTTCCAAAGACAGGCAGGAGGAAATACTGGAGAAAAAGAAATATTTTGTAGCCCTGTGTAAAGACGCTTTCGATTAAATTGCATATAATTTACAATTCCGGCGATAAATCTGGTAAAATGGCATCAGTATAAAAGTACAGGAGATGGTCTGAATGAAACCGGAAACAGCGAAAGTAAAGCAGAAAGGCAGGAGCAAAAAGGTATGCCCGAACTGCGGAAGGAAAATGAAACAGCAGTTTATTGGTTTGCAGCATTGTAAATGCGGCATGAGCTGGAAGAAGGACATAGGGTATTTTGAGCGTACCGGGGATATGGTTTTCGCTCTGGAACGTAGGAATATAGGGAAAAAGACGAAGCAGTGTCCGGTGATCCGGTACAGATAATGAAATATGGCAGACAGCGTAAGGGCAGTTATAGACCGTAAACAGCGGTTTGTAGCTGCTCTTTTTGCATTTATAAAACTTTTGGACTTTTTGTCCAGAAGGGGGAAGGAGGTCAGGATGAAAAAGACTGATTATACAGGGAAAAAGGTTGGCTGGCTGACCGTTCTGAAGGAACTTCCGAAGCAAAAAAAGAATGATGTGGTCTGGCTGTGTCAGTGCGATTGTGGAAAAATGATAAACAGGACGTCGGCATATCTTAGGACGGTTGGCACTGCAAGCTGCGGGTGCTATGCGGCGGAGCATCATAAAATGCAGAGGAAGGACATAACCGGGAAAAGGTTTGGGAAACTGGTTGCGGTAGAGCCGACAGGAAATATGTCAGAGCGCAGACAATGTATCTGGAGATTCCGATGTGACTGCGGGAACATTATTGAAAGACCGGCTCCGGAAATAACCAAGAGGAATAACCCTACCCATTCCTGCGGATGCAGTAAAACCGGATATATCGGAAATTCTGAACATGGAAAACAGCATTACCATAACATTGAAAAAAATTATGTCATGGGAACAAACATAGAGCGTATCCGGCGTGGAGATGCAAGCCCGATGAAAAACAACACCAGCGGCTATCAGGGGGTAAGTTTTATCAGCACCCGGAATGTATGGGTTGCCGCAATGCGGTTTCAAGGTTCGCTTGTTTCCAAGACGTGCCATTCTTTAGAGGATGCCATAGCAGCAAGAAAGCAGATGAGGGAGATACGGGATGAATTTGTGGCATGGTATGATTCCCTGTCAGAAGAAGAAAAAAAACAGGCGGTTATCCAGTATGACAATAACCGGGCATTTTTTAAGGCATTCTACAGAAATAAATTAATGGAGATAGCACAGCGTTAGGGCGGTTACAGATTATGCAGATTTGTAACCGTCTTTTTGCGTTAATAAAACTTTTGGACTTTTTGTCCAGAAGCGGAAAGGAGAAATCAGGGAAATGAAACACAAAAAAATAGCAGCAGCCCTCTCTGCGGCTGTGGTGGGAGCAGCGGTATTTGGAAGAATCCGTTATGCGGCAGGGAAAAGGAAACCCAAAGCGGAGAGGGAAAATGATGTACAGAAGGAGAGATTAACAGAGGGGGAGGTGCGTGAGTATCTCCTTCGGCTTTTCCGTTTGTATGAGGATAGTGAGTTTGATGATTTTGCAGAGTTTTCAGGCGAAGGAAGCGAACCGGGGGAATATGCGGCGGACAACTATGCCAGCCAGTTATTCCCTTATATCAAAGAGAACATGAAAGACGTGATGATGCTGGAAGGGGATGATGGTACGGGAAATGAACCGTTTGACATGACGGATGAGCTTTTCTGTTATCCAGCCTGTCTGATAGGATGCGAAATAAAAGAGCTGTTTTCAGACAGGTTTGTCCTGTGCCTTGAAAATGAGATATGGATGCTGGAAAACGGGGAGTTTGCCTCTGTTTACTGCGTCAGCATTGGAAAGGATGGCGGGCGGCTTTCTTACCGCTTTCTGGATACCTATATCAGAAATCCGGGGGATATTCCAATCTGCTTTGCTGACTTGGAAAGTGGGTTTACGAGGATAATCGAAGCACTGAAAGAAGGGTGGAAGCCGGAGCTGCCATAATCCGGTCAGAAAGGAGAACTTATGAAATATTTAATTCACAGGCTGTACGTCCCACCCTGACGGGGGTACAGCAATCTAAGAAAGAAGGAGGAAAACCATGCAGGAGGAAGTGACACAGAAAACCATTGCCCTTGTGTTCAAATCTTCCCGATTGACTGCCGACGTGCTGAAAAAGGCTATGAAAATGTATCTGGAACACCGGAAACAGGGAAAGCAGATGCCGCATGGGAAAATATCAGTGAAGGAGCTGGTCGGTCAGGGTATGGGCGCTTCGAGCATTGAGGTGACGGATAACAACATCAAGTCCTTTGAGAGAGTGGCAAAGAAATACAACGTACAGTTTGCTGTGAAAAAGGACAAGACGGAAAAACCGCCGAAGCACATTGTACTATTCAAGGGCAAGGATGCCGACGTGATTACGCAGGCATTTAAGGAGTTTGTAAAAGCTAATGAGAAAAAGCATAACCGCATCTCTGTAAAGGAAAAGCTGGCGGAGTTCCGGGAGCAGTTAGGCAAGGGCAAGAACCGGGAGAGGGCAAGGGAACACTTAAAGGACAGGGGGCAGTCATTATGAGTAAAATCGTAGAGGGCATTGCCAAAGACTTAAAATCAATCCCCGAAAAGCTAAAGGCAAAGACGGGGAATATTGACAAAAAGAAACTTATCCTTATGAACCTCCCCTATGCGCTTGCCGGGTATTTCTGTGACAAGATAGCGTGGCTGTGGCGGGTATCGCCGGGGCAGGACGCTTCCGCAAAAATGATGGCGGTCATGGCGGGGATGGAGGATTTATTTTCCAACCCGTTACCGAGTTTTCACCCAAAGGATTTGCTGATAGGGATAGGTTGCGGCATTGCGCTCCGCCTTATAGTGTATTTCAAAGCCAAGAACGCCAAGAAGTTCCGGCATGGCATGGAGTACGGTTCTGCAAGGTGGGGAACAGCAAAAGATATTGAGCCTTATGTCGATCCGGTGTTTGAGAACAACGTGCTACTCACAGAAACGGAAAGGCTGATGATGTCCGGCAGACCGAAACAGCCGAAGTATGCGAGGAATAAAAATATCCTTGTTATCGGCGGTTCTGGTTCGGGCAAGACGAGGTTTTTCGTAAAACCGAACCTTATGCAGATGCACTCATCATATGTTGTCACTGATCCGAAGGGGACAGTGTTAGTAGAGTGCGGAAAAATGCTCTTAAAGAACAGTTACCGGGTGAAAGTGCTGAATACCATTAACTTTAAAAAGTCCATGCACTACAACCCTCTCGTTTATATCCGGAGCGAGAAGGACATTTTGAAACTCGTAAACACAATCATCTTAAACACCAAAGGGGAGGGGCAGCAATCCGGCGAGGATTTTTGGGTGAAAGCCGAAAAGCTCTATTATACTGCACTGATCGGGTACATCTGGTATGAGTGCGTGGAGGAAGAACAGAATTTCACTACTTTGCTTGACATGATAAATGCCAGCGAAGCAAGGGAGGATGACGAGGAATTTAAAAATCCCGTTGATTTGATGTTCGATGAGCTGGAGGAAAGAGAGCCGGAGCATTTTGCAGTAAAGCAGTATAAAAAATACAAACTGGCGGCGGGCAAGACAGCGAAAAGCATCTTAATTAGCTGTGGCGCACGTTTAGCCCCCTTTGACATCAAGGAGTTGCGTGACCTGACAAGCTATGACGAGTTGGGACTGGATATGATTGGGGATGAAAAGACAGCGCTGTTTGTCATTATCTCCGATACCGATGACACATTTAATTTTATCGTGTCAATCATGTATACGCAGCTTTTCAATCTGCTCTGTGACAGGGCGGACGATGTGTATCATGGCAGGCTGCCCGTCCATGTGCGCTGCTTGCTCGATGAGTTTGCCAATATTGGGCAAATACCAAAGTTTGAGAAGCTGATTGCCACAATCCGGAGCCGGGAAATATCAGCTTCGATAATTTTGCAGTCGAAGTCGCAGCTTAAAGCCATTTATAAGGACAACGCCGACACCATTGAAGGGAATTGTGATACCACCTTATTCCTCGGAGGGAAGGAAAAGACCACCTTAAAAGAGATGGCGGAAATTTTGGGTAAGGAAACTATTGACCTTTACAATACCTCTGACACAAGGGGTACGTCGCAGTCCTACGGTTTAAATTATCAAAAGACCGGAAAAGAATTGATGTCGATGGATGAGATTTCGGTTATGGATGGTGGAAAATGTATCATGCAGCTTAGAGGGGTTAGACCATTCTTCTCCAATAAGTTTGACATCACAAAGCACAAGCAGTACCGGCTTCTGTCCGATTTTGATGACAAGAACGCCTTAGACATCGAAAAATATGTGAAAAACCTGTGTAAAGCAAGAGTCAGGGACAATGACACCATTGATGAGGTGGAGGATGCGGGCGTGATTGAAGCATGACAACTGAATATGGAAAAAACTGAATAGGGAACTTGTAAACCAGCAACAGGACTTCTGGACAAAAAGTCCAAAAGTTACGGAAACGGAGTTTTGAATGTACTTGGGAAAGGACAAAACAAAGCGTCCGGCATAGCCAATCGCCAAACTGAATATGCCGGATGCCCGCAGGGTTCTTCCTAAAGGATTGCCCTGTCTTTATCTTACCATAAGGCAGGGCATTTTACACGAAAAACTCTTTCGGAAACCAGACAAAAATTATTTTTGAGAAAGAAAGAGGTAGAAACATGGCATTTTTTACAACAGCGGTAACAGGATTAAAGACAGTCGTAACAGCAATCGGCGCAGGCGTTGGCGTATGGGGCGTTATCAATCTTCTTGAGGGATACGGAAATGATAATCCGGGCGCAAAATCACAGGGTATCAAGCAGCTTATGAGTGGAGGGGGCATTATCATTGTGGCGCAGACGGTGATTCCACAGCTTTCCAGCCTGTTCTCATAAGATAAATGGGCGGCATCATAGACAAAATCACTGATTTCATAAAGGAGATGCTGCAAGGGTGGGTGCTTAGTAACCTTGATACCATGTTCTCCGATGTCAATGATAAGGTCGGGACGATTGCGGGGGAGGTCAGCAAGACACCCAGCACATGGAACTCCGGCATATTCAGCATGATACGGACGCTTTCGGAGAACGTGGTAGTGCCCATAGCAGGCATGATAATCAGTTTTGTGCTGATCTATGAGCTGATAACAATGGTAATCGACAAAAACAATATGCATGACTTTGATACAAGCCTGTTCTTCCGTTTTTTATTTAAGGCTTGTATCGCTGTCATGCTGCTTTCCAAGACCTTTGATATAGTCATGGCGGTGTTTGACGTGGGAAGCCATGTGGTGACACAGGCGGCAGCATCAATCTCCGGTTCAACAAGCCTTGACGTTCAGGCTACCCTTACAACCATGTTCAACAACCAGATTGACACGATGGGGATAGGGGAGCTGATCGGTCTTGGTCTGGAAACTATGGTAATCAGCTTATGTATGAAAATCATGTCCGTCCTCATCACCGTCATTCTATACGGGCGCATGATTGAAATATACCTTTATGTGTCAGTTGCGCCAATTCCGGCAGCGACAGTTACCAACCGGGAATGGGGCACAATCGGGACAAATTATTTAAAAGGGCTTGTCGCACTTGCCTTTCAGGGGTTCTTTATCATGGTGTGCGTGGCGATTTATGCTGTGCTTGTGGCAAGCGTGGCAGTAGCAGGAAATTTACACAGCGCATTGTGGTCGGTTGCGGCATACACCGTAATCCTCTGTTTCAGTTTATTCAAGACAGGCTCATTATCAAAATCAATTTTCAATGCCCATTGAGTACAGAAATACTGTATTTGGCGGGCATTGCCCACGAAAGGAGCAGAGTATGGCAATATCCGTACCAGTGCCAAAAGACCT
The DNA here is from genome assembly GCA_000403475.2 of Lachnospiraceae bacterium MD308. Classification (GTDB taxonomy): domain Bacteria; phylum Bacillota; class Clostridia; order Lachnospirales; family Lachnospiraceae; genus MD308. The sequence goes on along the minus strand of KE159797.1, from coordinate 600,177 downwards.
GAGTGGAATCAAGACAAAAGTAGCGTTGAACCTTACCAAAAGGCAGATTATCTGCTTTTCCGGCGCTGCCCTTGCGGGTATCCCCTTATATTTCCTTACCAAAGGGGTATTGGGTACACAGGGGGCGGCGCTTATCATGGTGGGCGCAATGCTGCCATTCTTCTTTTTGGCAATGTATGAAAAAGACGGTTTCCCGGCAGAGAAGATTTTATACTTCATGCTCCGGCAGAAGATACTCACGCCGGGAATCAGACCGTATAAATCGGAAAACCTCTACAAGCAGTTGGAGGAACGGGAAAGAATCAGGAAGGAGGTATGTTTCCTTGAACAAAAAGCAAAAGGCGGGGGCGGCAAAGCCAAAACCGCAGGAAAATAAGCGGACACCGGAGAAAGCGGGGCTTACTTTTTCGGAAAAGAAACGCCTTGCGGAGCTTAGGCGTGTCCTTGCCGGGAACAGTAAGGAGCAGGCGAAGCCGGACACCGCACAGAAAACCATTACATTCAAAAAAATGTACCGGGACGGCATCTGTCAGGTGGCGGACAATTATTATACGAAAATGGTGGAGTTTTATGACATCAACTATGACTTGCTGGAGGTGGAGGATCAGGCTGATATTCTGGAAGAATACAGCAAGCTGATTAACTATTTCGATCCGTCCATAAAGTTCCAGTTGTTCCTGTTCAACAGGCAGGTCAGCGAGCAGGCTCTTGCGGAGCAGTTTGACATTGCACTGCAGGAGGATGATTTTGACGATATTCGTGATGAGTACACACAGATGTTAAAGCACCAGTCGGCAAAAGGCAACAACGGTATCATCAAGTCAAAGTACCTGATTTTCGGCGTGGAAAGCGCCGGGTACAGGGAAGCAAAGAGCAAGTTAGGCAATATCGAGAAAGACGTGGTGCGCAATTTAAACAATATCGGCACAAACGCCAGAGGTCTTGACGGGAAGGAAAGGCTGCGTATTCTGCATGAGTATTTTAATCAGGGTACAATGGAGCCTTTCCGTTTTTCGTTTAAGGAACTGTCGGAGTCCGGGAAGTCGGTCAAGGACTATATTGCGCCGCCGGGGTTTGATTTCCGCTATCCGAGCCGCTTCAAGTCTGGCAGCATCTACGGGAGCGTGTCTTACCTTGACATGATTGCGCCGAAGTTTACGGACGAGATGATTAAAAAGCTGCTGGATATTGATGACAACCTTACCCTTACCATGCATATGCAGACCATTGATCCGGTGGAGGCAATCAAGATGATAAAACGTGCGCTCACCGACATTCAGAAAATGAAGATAGAGGAACAGAAGAAAGCTGTGAGAAGCGGCTACGATATGGATATTCTGCCTACGGACATCGTGACTTATGAGAAGGACACGCTGGAACTGCTTGACGATCTGAACACAAGCAACCAGAAACTTATCAAGATGACCTTCCTCATTACCTGTTACGGGAGGACGAAGCGGGAACTGGAGAACCTGACGCAGAGGGTGTCCGGCATTATCCAGCAGGCAAACTGTAACTTGCGGTGTTTGCAGTATTTACAGGAACAGGGGTTAATGGCGAGTGCGCCGATTGGCTGTAATGAGGTGGGGATTGAAAGGAACCTCACCACAAAAAGCGCCGCTGTGCTTGTACCGTTCTGCACACAGGAGCTTTTCATGCCCGCACCCGCCATTTATTACGGTCTGAACGCACTTTCCAACAACATGATTATGGCAGACCGGAAAAGGCTGCGCACACCGAATGGCGTGATTTTAGGCACACCCGGAAGCGGTAAATCATTCAGCGCAAAGCGTGAGATTTTATCCTGTTTCCTTATTACAAAGGACGATATTATTGTCTGTGATCCGGAGGGCGAGGTGCGACAAGAAGTCGCATAATAAATTGCTGGTCGTCAGCTACCCTATCCATTTGGGGTAATCCTACCACAATCTGCGTGAATGGCAACGTTCAGGTGGGAAGCTTGTGGGACAATATGGGAAACCTGACAGCCTAAGTCGGGCGTACTGTTAGGATAAGAGTGCTATGACGAATGTAATGTGAACCATTGTAAGAGTCGTTACAGGGAATAAGTGAAATAAGGCTGATACACTTACACCAAAAGGTGCGGAGGTGGTTGCGGTGACTTTCGCGACGCCGTAACAAATGGACGTGATTCCTCCCGGCTCAAAGATGGCGTCTAAGGCATTCATAATTATTTATTATGCGGAACTTGGTAAGCCCTATGTGTTCCTTATTTAAGGTATCGACCCCGCAAGGGGAAGAAATGACGCAGAGGGTAAAGGAACGGGATAAAAAGCGAATGGCTCTGCTGTAATGGCGGGGCATAGGGGTTCAAGATTTGCCCTGACCTGAAAGGGTGCAGACTTATCCCACGGTATTTCATGACAAAGAATGGAGGTAAACCTATGAACGGTAATAATTCAACGACGGAAACAATAGTTTCCGAGAGATTATCGGACAGCAAGCGGCTTTCTACGCAGTGGAAAACTATCGACTGGAAGAAAGCGGAGCAGGAAGTTAATAGGCTGCAAGTCAGGATTGTCAAGGCAACTCAGGAAAAGAAATGGAACACAGTGAAGCGGCTTCAGTATTTATTGACACACTCGTTCTATGCAAAAGCACTCGCCGTAAGGCGTGTGACCACAAACAAAGGAAAGAAAACCGCAGGGGTGGACGGGGAAATCTGGTCAACGCCTGCAATGAAGATGAGGGCTGTCATGTCATTGACAGACAAAGGCTATAAAGCAAAACCGTTAAGACGTGTCTATATCGAGAAGAAAGCTAAGAAAAAGAAACGTCCGTTAGGAATTCCAACTATGTATGACAGAGCAATGCAGGCGTTGTACGCCCTTGCATTAGAGCCAGTGGCAGAAACAACCGCCGACACGAAATCGTTTGGTTTCAGAAAGGGGCGTTGCGGTCAGGACGCGTGCGAATATATTTTCACGGCATTGTCACGCAAGGTATCGCCCGAATGGGTTTTAGAGGGCGACATCAAAGGCTGTTTTGATAACATCAGCCATGAATGGTTAGTGGAAAATATCCCTATGGACAAATCTATTCTGAAACAGTTCCTGAAAGCGGGATTTATCTTCAAAGGGGAGCTGTTCCCGACAGAGGACGGCACTCCGCAGGGCGGTGTCATTTCACCGATTCTTGCAAACATGGCACTGGACGGTATGCAGAAAGTATTGTCAGACAGATTCCACACCAACAGGCTTGGGAAGGTGGACTTACGGTTCAAGAACGCCCACAAGGTCAATCTGGTACGCTACGCTGATGATTTTGTAGTAACAGCGGCAACGGAGGAAATCGCCTTGGAAGCAAAGGAATTGATAAAAGACTTCCTGAAAACAAGGGGCTTGGAATTATCTGACGAGAAAACGGTAGTCACCCACATCAACGACGGATTCGATATGTTAGGCTGGACATTCCGAAAGTTTAAAGGAAAGCTGATTGTGAAGCCGTCAAAGAAATCCATACAGACAATCGTGAGGAATTTATCTGACACGATACTGAAACGTGGGAAAGCATGGAATCAGGACGTGCTGATTATGAAACTGAACCAACAAATCCGAGGATGGACGAATTACCACCAGTCTGTGTGTGCGGCAGAAGCGTTTGCACATTTGGACTATATTCTCTATGAGTTATTGTGGAGATGGGCGAAAAGGCGGCATCCGAAGAAAGGGCAATGGTGGATTTCCACGAGGTATTGGCACCGAAGGGAAAACCGAAACTGGGTGTTCGCTACGGACACAAAGGAGCTGATACGTGTAGACCATACGCCGATTGTCCGACACACAAAGGTAAGGGAAGCAGCCAACCCATTCCTTGATACGGAATATTTCAAACAACGCAAGTTCAATCAGGGAATGAAGAAACTTTCAGGAAGATTCAAACTAATCTGGAAGAATCAGGACGGCTGTTGCTATCACTGTGGAATGCCACTGGACATTTCGGACGAAAGGGAAATTTTCTTTAAAGTACCAAAGTCCTGCGGTGGCAAGGAGGAAGTGGCTAACATGGCGTATGTTCATGCTGATTGCCAACGAATCTATCTTGAGAGCCGCTCGAAAGAGTGATGAAATGCTTGAGCCGTATGAGTGGAAACGCTCACGTACGGTTCTTAGGCGAGAAAGGGCGAGTAATCGCCCCGACTTAGCCGACTATTTTCCATTGGTGCAGGCGCTTCATGGGCAGGTGGTAAGGCTTGCCACCAATTCAAAGGATTATCTGAACCCGATGGACATTCAGCTCTCCCATAAGGGGGATAAGGAGGCACTCAAATTAAAGAGCGATTTCTTAATTACCCTGTGCGATTTGATTGCCGGAGGGAAGGACGGTCTGGAAAATGACGAGAAGGGCATCATTGACACCTGTATCAAGCATATCTATGACGGGTATTTCAAACACCCGAAGCCGGAGAATATGCCCATACTGGAAGATTTGTACAATGCGCTGTTAAAGTATGAGCCGAGGGATGTTGCGCCGGAGATGCAGAGGGAAGCGAAGCAGAAAGCGGTTCGGATTGCCAACAGCCTTGTCTTGTATGTGCATGGTTCGCAGAACTATTTCAACCACCGTACTAACGTGGATTCCCATAACCGGATCATGTGCTTTGACATTCGTGATTTAGGAAACCAGTTAAAAGAGATTGGAATGTTAATCGTACAGGATGCGGTCTGGAACAGGGTGTCACAGAACCGGGAACGGAAAGTTGCCACAAGGTACTACTGTGATGAGTTCCATTTGCTTTTAAAAGAGAAGCAGACTGCCATTTATTCAGTGGAAATCTGGAAAAGGTTCCGAAAATGGGGCGGAATCCCCACAGGCTTGACGCAGAACGTGGGCGATTTTCTGAAATCGGAGGAAATCGAGGGCATCTTGGGGAACAGCGATTTTGTATATCTGCTGAACCAGAACGCCAAAGACCAGCATATCCTGGCGGATAAGTTAGGACTGTCAGAAAAACAGCTTATGCACGTCACCAATTCAGAACCGGGAAGCGGTCTGATACTGTTTGACAACGTGGTTATCCCATTTGTGGATAAGTACCCGGCAGATACAAAAACCTTTGCGATTATGAATACAAAGCCGGAGGAATCCACAGCGAAGGAGGATGAGGACAGTTAATGGCAGAAAAGAAAGGGAAGAAAAAACAGGATACCGCCTACCGTAAAGGAGCAAATACTGAGTTCCACAAGGGAGCGCATAATGCCTTTACAGGCGGCGGCAATGCTGCCTATCAGCCGAGGGATTCCGGCAACGGGAAGCCGGGGCATGGTTCGGGCGGGAAAAGGCAGACGGAAAAGAGTATGCAGGCACATCAGGAAACTTTTGGACAAAAAGTCCAGAAGTCCAAAGAGAGCCAGCCGGGAAAGGACAACAATTTTACAGACAATAAAAGCATGGATTCCCGGAACAGTGATGACGGACAACGTAAATCGAACCATGCTTCAAAATCCCATGCGAAAAAGCAGATGTACCAGAACACTTCTGGACAAAAAGTCCAAAAGTCCGATGCAAAGCCGGGGCAGGAGGAAAAAACGGATTTTGTAAAGGAAAACAACACGTTTACCGGGCAGGACAATTTCAATCAGCCGGAGGAAACAGGGAAGAAACAGCCGGATGCGGAGGATTACCACCGGAGGGACACTTACAGGCAGTCGCAGAAAAAGGGAAAATACCATAAAAAGCGGGTACAGAGGGAACACCAGAATAAAGGCGGCACGAAGGAAAAAGCGGAAAATAAAACCTTTACGGAAGAAACTTTTACAGGAGAAACCAGAAATTCTTTTCAGGGGGAAGGAGGCTCTGAATTTACCGGAAGCAAAAAGCTGAAAAAGAAGCAGCGGCAGGCGCAGAAAGCCGGGAGGAAGGTACAAAAAGCAAGGGCGAAGCTGCCTAAGACAAGGGAATACACCTTGCAGAGAGTGTTTGACGAAAAAACCGGGAAGGGAAAATATGTGGCTGTCCCTTTGGATAAGGAAAAGCCATTTAAGCAGGAGGGCATACCAAAAACCACCATGCGTCGGATGCAGAATGAGAGTAAAAATTTCGTGCATGGGAAAATCGCTGAAACGGAGAAAGAAAATTCAGCGGTGGAGGGCGCACACAAGTCGGAGCAGAAAGTGGAAGCGCTTTATTCTTTCGTCAAAAGGCAGATAAAGGGGAAAGACCAGAAACAGCGGGCAAAGGTGGCAAAGCTGGAAAAGAAGCAGTTTCAAAAGGAAGTCAATTTCCAGTACCAGAAGTTTCTGGAGGAAAACCCGCAGATGCAGAAAAAAGCATTGCAGAAGCGGTTACAGAAACAGCGCATCAAACAGGAGTATGTCAAGGCGAGGAAAAAAGCGGCGGCGGGAAAGACAGCGGAGCAGGCATTTCAAAAGACAAAAAACGGTGCGGTCACTGTGGCGAGGAAGTTACAGGAGTTTGCGAGGAAAAACGCCGGACTGCTTGTGACGGTGGGCATCATGGCGCTGCTTCTTATGATGATTATGGTTTCCGTATCGTCCTGTGGGGCGATGTTTGCGGATACGCAGTCCACGATTTTAGCGGCGAGTTATTTAAGCAAGCCGAAAGAGATTGACGCCGCTGATTTACAGTTTACCCGTCTGGAGCTTGACTTACAGAATGAGATTGACCGGGTGGAAACGGATTATCCGGGGTATGATGAATATTCCTATAATCTTGGGGCAATCGGGCATAACCCGTTTACCCTTATCGGCTATTTATCGGCAGTCCATACGGAATTTACCGCAAGTGAGGTGGAAAGCGAAATACAGGCTCTTTTCGATGAGATGTATACGCTCACACTTACGCCGGATACGGAAACGAGGACAAGGACGGTCACAAAGACAGGCACAAGGACGGTCACTGATCCGGTCACAGGTGAGGAAACAGAGGAAAAATATGAGTATGAGGAGGAAGAAGAATACGAGGTCAGTATCCTCCGGGTGACACTGACGGTCATACCGCTTGAAAGCCTTGTTTCCGGGAAAATGGATATGGAGCAGGCGGAGATTTTCGCCATGTACCGGGAAACAAACGGTCTGCTTCAGGAGTTCGCTTCGCCGCTTAACCTTTACTGGTATTACTATGTGTCAAGCTATTACGGATACCGGAAAAATCCAGCCACAGGGAACGAGGAATTTCACCGGGGCGTGGATATAGCTGTACCGACAGGCACAACCGTTTATGCCGCCCATGACGGTACGGTGACAGCGGCGGCGTATGACAGCCACTACGGGAATTATGTAGTGATTGAGATAGACGGTTATACAACCAAGTATGCCCACATGGACAGCATCAACGTGAGTGCGGGGCAGGAAGTGGAAAAAGGGGCGGTCATCGGCACAACGGGGAACACCGGGAGCAGCACAGGAAGCCATTTGCATATCGAATGTTTATATGACGGGGAGTATTATAACCCGTTATTTTATTTTGACGTGGGGGAAGGCACACTGTATGGGGAAACGCCGGGCGGTCTGCCGGGGAACGCCATACCGCCAGATGCCTATGATGACGCATCGGTGCAGGCTCTTATGGAGGAAGCCGCAAAATACCTCGGCTACCCTTATGTGTGGGGCGGTTCAAACCCTTCCACAAGTTTTGACTGTTCCGGCTTTGTCTGCTGGGTATTTACCAACAGCGGGGTGCATAACCTTCCACGAACCACAGCACAGGGCATTTATGACCAGTGTACTCCGGTTTCCGCATCGGACGCAAAGGCGGGTGACATCATATTTTTTACCGGGACTTACAATTCTGCCGGGGCGGTGAGCCATGTGGGGATTTACTGCGGCGGCGGGACTATGATTCATTGCGGCGATCCGATCAGCTACGCAAGCATCAATTCTCCCTACTGGCAGAGCCATTTTTACAGTTTCGGCAGGTTAAATTAAGGAGGCATTTATGACAAAGGAACGCATTGAAAAGGAGCTTTCCAAAGTGGAAGCGCAGCTTGAATCCTTACAGGCGAAAAAGAAGGATTTGGAAGAACAGAAGCGCATGGCGGAAAGAGCCGAAAAAATGGATATTATCGAAAAGCATAAAATCTCGTCCGAGAAGCTGCAATTACTTATCAAATTCAGCGAGGACGAGATTTTGAAGTTATTGGAAGAAAAAGAAAACGCAAAGGAGATGGCAGGAAATGAAGAAAAAGTTATCAGTTAGGGCGGCGGTGTCGCTGGTGTTATCGGCATTGCTGTTCTGTATGCCCATAGGGGCGTTTATGGCGAACAGCGGGAATACGATAGATGCCTATGCGGAGGAAAGCGGAGCGTCAGAGGAAGGCAGTACCGAAAAGGAAACAGAGGGAAGCACTGATACAGAGGAAAATTCAGAGAATGGAAAAGAAGAAACCGGAGAAACAGAATCCGAATCCGGTGAGAATGAAGGAGAAACGGAAAACGGAACGGTATCCGGGAATGAAGTGCCGGAGCTGGAATGTACCTGTAAGGAAAAATGCACACAGTATTCCGCTGATAAAGATTGTGAGGTTTGCAAGGGGGATTACAGCTTATGCGAATATGTGAACCCGAATGTAAAAATCACAATCTCCACTCCGTCCGGCTGGCACAATGACACCACGAAGGTACATATCTCCGTTGAAGATGTGGCACATTCCGGCAACTTCTCCATAAAGACGGTGCAGGCGAAAGTGGCGCAGAATGGGAGCTGGACGGACGTAACAGAGGATATGTATGTGGAGATTTCGGAGAATACCACCGTCTATGTGCTTGTGACAGACCAGAAGGGCAAAACCTATGAGAAAAACCGCTATATCAAGTGTTTTGATTTTACGAAGCCTACCTTAAATGCTGCGGTCAGTGACGGTCTGCTTTCTATACAGGCGCATGATACGGATTCCGGCATCAAGGCGGTGTATGTGAACGGGTATGAATTTACGGAGCTTACAAACGGTGTGTTGAATATCCGCTTACAGCAGTTTGACGCAGGCTACCAGTATTTCACCATTTCCGCAATGGACAATGCCGGGAATATGTCAGAGGTTTATAAAACCGCCAATCCTTATTACACCGATCCGGAAAAAACGGACGGGAATGAGAAGAACCCGGCAGAGCAGCTCCCGGTAAACGCACAGGCAACCAAGCCTTCCTCTGCTACCGCACAGGTGACAGAACATACCAAAACGGACAGTGACGGGAACACTGTTTCCGAGAACACCCTTGCACAGCAGAAGAAGCAGGCAATGGCGGAAGCGGCAGAATCGGAGAAAAAAGAGGAATCCGGGGAAAAGGAGAAAAGCGAAACAGGGAAGGAATTTTATACAATCCAGACCGCATCGGAAAAAGAGTTTTACCTTATCATTGACCGGGACGGGGAGGAAGAAGTGGTTTATTTCCTGACGGAAGTTACGGAAAATGACCTGCTGAACGTGACGGCGGACAACAGCGATACCTTGCCGCAAAATTCCGCCGCACTGGAATCCGCAATCCCTGTGACGGAGGGCGCACTTCCCAACAATAACGGGGAACAGGAAACGGAAGAAGAACCTGCGGAAGAAGCGGCAGAGGATGGGGAGGAAAACACCGAAGAACCCGAACCGGAGCCGGAGAAAACAGGGGAAAACCCGGCGGCAACCTATATCATTCTTGGGATTGTGGCAGTTGCAGCGATTGGCGGCGGCTATTATTTCAAGGTAGTAAAGAAAAAGAAAGAGGAATTTCTTGACGAGGACGATGATGAGGAGGATGAGGAAGAAGAATACGATGATGACGAGGAAAACGAGGACACAGAGGATGATTTTTTTGAGGATAAGGAAGGGGAGGACGAATAAATGCAGTTAGTCATAGCGGAAAAACCGAGTGTAGCAAGGAGCATTGCGGAGGTAATCGGCGCAACGGAAATCAGCGACGGGTATATGGAAGGGAACGGTTATGTTGTGAGCTGGTGCGTGGGGCATCTGGTGGAGCTAGCACAGCCGGAAAGCTACGGGGAGCAGTGGAAGAAATGGACGTATGAGAGCCTGCCTGTCAAGCCGGAAACATGGCAATATGAGGTGAAGCCGGACACGAAAGCGCAGTATGACGTGCTTTTTCAGCTGATGCACAGGAAAGATGTGTCGGCTACAATCTGCGCCACTGATGTTGGATAGTGCGGAGGGGCGACAAACAAATACAAATAAAAAAGGGACTTCCTCAATCCTTAAAAGGCTATGACAGTATCGGTTATAGTCTTTTTTCATGCGGTAATTACCGTATGAAATGAACTCCTATTCCCCAAGCGGAGAAATACCCAACAACAGTATTCCGCAATCAAATCTCCCAACAAGTAACGAGAAAAAATCATATATCAACACCGAAACCAATCAATCATATCAATCCATATCACAGGAGGGCAAAGACCATGAATAAAAAGCAGGAACAACAGATTTTGGACTATTACAGTACCGCCGACAAATATATCCGTAGCAAGACACACTCCAATGCGCATCAGACTGTATTTACGAAAGAAAACGATAAATACCAGTGGCTTGTGTTGGAACAGAAAAGCCAGTGTGAAGTCGAGGTAAGGCAGACCGACAGGCATGGAACAATCACAGCGAGGGATAATTACGAACTGACAAAAAATCTCCCTAAGTGCGTGGGCGTGGAGCGTTTATGTGAGGGCGCAAATATACAGATACCTTTTAACGCTGATGAAATCAATCTGATTTACCAGTTTGGAGAACAGGGAAAAGCGGAAACGTGCGCCAGTCTGTCTGCTATTCTTCCGCAGATAAAAGACGATAACACAAAGCAGATAGTAAGTAGCACCTTAAAGAAATTAAATTCCCTGTCAGAAGAAACGTGTGCGGAACTGACCGCCACCACCAAAAGACGGAAACTGACCGAGCGTGACCACTCCATAAGGACAAGGTTAGCCAGAGCAAAGGAACAGGCAAAACAGCCGACAGTTTCCGAGGGAAAAAAGCACAGAACCCACAGCAAAGGAAAGGGGGATATGGCACTATGAAACTTTCCCGATACGAACAGGAAACGATTGTCAATTATAATGCAGGAGAAAAGACCGCCACCCTCTATACAAGGGATAAAGCGGTTATGCGGAAACTTGACACGCTTGTTGCCGACTTCCCCGACACATACAAGCTGACAGGGCAGGACGAGGTATCTAAGACCTATTCTTTTCCAAAGTCATACGTCTGCTACCGCAAGCCGAGGGCGTTCAGTACAGAGCAGAGGGAACGGGCAAGGCAGATGATGATTGCAAATAACAAGGCAAAGGGAAATTAAAGAAAATTTAATGGAATTGTGTATGCGTTTGTGGTAAGATAATGACATTGAACAATTTAACAAATCGAAATTTAAGGAGAAAGAATATGAAAAATTTTTCTATGCCAGAGCAAGTTTCTCCGACATTAGAAATAGATGAGTTAATGAGGTTGAAACATAGTTTGGAAAAGAATGTATCAAGGGAAGTTGCAGAAAGCATAATAAAGGAAATTCCATTATCTATAAATTCAACACCAGACATTCGAGCCGAGTGGGTAGAAAAGCTATCTGCTATTCTTGAAAATAGATTTGATAAAAAAACGGTAAAAAACATTCGCCAAGAGTGCTATTGTAATGAAAATGGTAGGTTAGAAGATACAGCAAATAACTTGAAACAACTCTATCTCTCTTTGGATAAGGATTTGCATAGATTTGTCAATGCTCTGAACGAAAATGGTGCCGGTTGGTTTATTAAAGATAATCAACTGTATACAAAAATGTTTACTTGTGAATGTCCTATGTTAGAAAAAGCAAAAAATTCAAATTCATTAACATGGTGTCACTGCACTGCTGGATATAACAAAAAATTATTTGAGATTGTTTTTGAAAAACCTGTCTATGTAGAAATTGTGCAAAGCATACGGCAAGGATTTGATTTTTGTCTTTTGAGAATTACATTTCAATAAATTCCAGTTTGTCGGGAAAAATCAAGACAGAAAAATGATATGAAAACTAAATATTGTTTACCTTTAGGTAGCGATTATCTTAACAGACAATCAGCTACCTTTTTTATTTCCAAAACTAATCAACACAGTACAGAAAGAATGAGGTATCAAGATGATTGAGAGCAAAAATGACGCAAGCAGAAATTTAGAAAAAGCATTGCAGGCATTGGAACAGGCGAAACAGCGTGTAGCCAATGAGAAGAAAAAGCAGAACGAGAAAAAACGCAAAGCCGAGAACCACCACAAGTACATCATGGGCGGTATCATTGTGAAGTATTTCCCCGACTGCTACCGCTATGACGAGGGCGAGTTAAACCGTATCTTGTCGGTTGCATTGCAGACAAGGGAGTGTCAGCAGATTATCTCTAAAATCAAAGCGGAAAGCCGAGAAACCACTCCCCCACAATCCACTCTCCCCAATGCCGAAAATGAAAGCGAGGGCGGTACGGAATGACAAAGGCAAGGACACTGGAAAGCCGAGGTAACATATTCACCCCGTTTACGGGGTGCGCACAGATATACCACCAGAGGTGGTATGTGCGCTCTCCGAGGGGCAAGTTTCACTTGCATGGACTCCTGCGGAGGGCGTTGTCTGTCTTGCGACAGCCAAAAGGGGAAACGACAATTCCCCTTCGCAAGCTGCGCTTGCTACCCTTTAGTGAACTTTGCGTTCAGACAAAAGCCAAAGTGCGGCTTTTATCTGCCCACAAAGTCTGTCCATGCGCCCCACTACCCTGTCGGCAGAATGTAGGTGTTATGTATGGGTAAGGTCACGAAACAGGCAAGCACACGTTTTTCCATAGTCAAACGGAGCAAGGGGCAGTCGGCAGTTGAGAAAGCATCATACATCAGCAGGAGTATTCTTGTGAGTGAGTATGACGGGCAGACCTACCGCCCTAAATACCATGAAGATTTAGTCCACAGTGAAATCTCTCTCCCACCCAACGCACCTAAAGAGTATGCAGACAGAGCCACCTTATGGAACGCTGTTGAACTGTCAGAGAAAGGGCAGAAATCACAGCTTGCAAGAATGCTGAAAGCGTCACTTCCCAACGAATGGAGTTATGAACTTGCGGAGGAAGTCGTGAGGGATTATGTGCAGAGGAATTTTGTTGATAAAGGAATGTGCGCTGACTGGGCGATACATGACAGCGAGAATGATAAAGGACAGCGCAATCTCCATATCCATGTTTTACTCACAATGCGCCCTCTCACTGAAAACGGGGAATGGGGAGCGAAACAGAAGAAAATCTATGACCTTGACGAAAACGGCGAAAAGATACCAGTGATTGATAAAAAGACAGGTCAGCAGAAAGTTGACAAGCAAAACCGTAAACAGTGGAAATGCCACACCGCCGACAGCACCGACTGGAACAGTAAGGAAAACGCCAAGATGTGGCGCAAGGATTTAGCCGACACAATCAATGCCACCAATGAGCAGTTGGGGATTGCGCTTCACTGGGAACACCGTTCTTTTAAGGAGCAAGGCATTGATAAAGAGCCAACTATCCATATCGGGGCAGTTGCCAACGCTTTAGAGCGTAAGGGCATACAGACCGAGAGGGGAAACATCAATCGGGAAATCATCAAAAACAATATGCTGTTAGAACAGGCGAAAGAAATGCTCATGCTTGCCAAGCAGGAACTTCACAGCGCACAGTATGCCAAGATTAAAAATACAGCGGTCAGCGTGAAGAATGAAGTCATGGAAATGATTGCAAAAGTAAGGGAGCGCAAAGGCAGACTTGATTTGCCGATTGTCAGCGGAAAGCACCTAAGAAGAATATCCGACAGAACCGCCTTGCAGTCAGCCGACAATGCAGAAAAATTCATCACGACAAGGAAGATAGACAGCTTTGAGAGCCTTGCGAAATTCACAGCGGATAAGGAACAGAGATACCAAGAGTTGGAAACGGTACATCTTTCAAAGGGGCAGAAACTAAACCGATTAAAGGAACTGTCAAAAATGTATGCCCTCTATGCGCCAATCCAAGCTACCTATAAAGAGAGCCAGTCACTCAAAGGACTTGCGAAAATGAGATACGATAAGGAGCATAAAGAAAGCCTTGCAAAGTACCCCGAACTAAAGGAGCGTATGCAGAGCCTTTTACAGAACGGCGAGAAGATAACGCCTAAACAGTGGAAAGCAGAGATACAGTCTTTGCAATCGGAATATGACAGTATCGGCAAGGAGCAGACCAAAACCGCCACAGAATTAGCTTATGCGGAAGTAATCAGCTACAACAGAAAGAACCTTGAAAGGGAGCTTCAGAACGAGAGCCGACAGCATAGCAGACAACAAAACAAGACTAAGCGGAGGGAGGAAGAAATTTAATGGAAATTCAATAGAAATATGGGTTTGATTGTGGTATTCTGTTAAAGGTACAAAATCGGAATTGATGGAGGATAGTGTTATGAATTTTTTATGTTTTGGCGATAAAAATAATAGGTCAATACTATTTATACATGGAATGGCTTCCACAGCAATGCTTTGCTATGAACCAATTTTAAAACATTTGGCAGATTATTATGTGATATTGGCAGAAGTGGATGGTCACAGTGAAAGAACAGATGAACTTGTCAGTCTTAAAAACAATTGCGACGAGATAGAAAATTACATAATAAATAATCTATCTGGTAATTTGTATTGTCTGTCTGGATTTTCTATGGGAGCAACAATGGCTGTTGAAATTATTGGAAGAGGCAATGTTAATGTCGCTAAAACACATTTGGATGCGGCGTTTCTGACAAAGATGGGCTTGTTGACAAAGCCATATGAATATATATTCTGCAAAGCAATCAAGCGGATTCAAAACGGAAAAGCAATCCCTAAATTTATGATGGACGCCGTTATGGGAAAAGATAACAACAGTATTATCGAAATGCTTTATACGGGCATCACCTCAAATACTATAAAAAATGCGTGTGAATTTGTGTATAGGTATCATATTCCTGAAAGTATAAGAAATTACAAGGGGGTTATTTTGTTCTGGAGAGGCTCAAATGAGCAATATCCAAGAAAGAGCGTTACTTTGTTAAAGAAATATCTGCCTGCTATAGTAGATATAGAGATTGAACATATGGGACATGGGCAGTATTTACACGAGCATAGCGATGAATATGCAAATAAGCTGATTGAATATCTGCAAAGCTGATACAAATTCCTGTGTATCTAAACAACCATTTCCCACAATCAGAACTGAATAAGTAACACAGCGTCAGAGCGTATAGGAAAATCTATGCGCTCTATTTTATTTTAAAGGAGCAGATTTATGAGCAAAGACAGCAATACACAGCAAAGAGCCACCCGACAGCACCCACCCACAAAAATTATTGTGGAAAGGCACTATGTAGGCACTGAAAAAATGGAAACAGTATTCAAGCGGATAGCCGAGGAACAGATAACAAAAAAGGTTAAGGAGATAGCGGCAAACAACGCAAATTAGCACTGGAAACGGAAAAGGGAATATAGTATAATATGAGTTAAGAGGAAGTCCCTTTTCATCAAGGAGGACAAAATGAAAAGGGCAAAACTGAATAACGACAAAATCACTGCTTTATATTGCAGGCTTTCCAAAGACGACGGCACAAACAACGAGAGCATGAGTATCAGCACACAGAAAACCATGCTGAAAGAATATGCCAAGCGCAACGGTTTTCTCAACTGCCAGTTTTACGTTGATGACGGTTACAGCGGTACGAACTATGACCGCCCCGCTTTCCGACAGCTTATCGAGGACATACAGGACGGGGAAGTGTCAACGCTCATCACAAAAGACCTGTCACGTTTGGGGAGGAATTATCTTGAAACGGGTACATATATCGAGGTGTTTTTCCCCAACCATAACGTGCGGTACATTGCAATCAATGACGGTGTGGACTCCATAGACAACGCACAAATGGATATTACGCCGTTTCGCAACATCATCAATGAAATGTACGCAAAGGACACGTCAAGGAAAATCAAGAGCGCACTCCATGCAAGGAGAATGCAGGGCAAGTATATGGCTACTACCGCCCCGTTCGGTTATCAGAAAGACGAGAAAGACCATAACCACCTTGTCATTGATGAAGTGACCGCCCCTGTTGTGGAACTGATTTTCTCAATTGCCGAGGAGGGTGTGGGGCTTCACACTATCTGTAACCGCTTGCGCAAGGCAAAAGTCATTAAGCCGAGTTTCTACAAAAAGGAAATGTTTGAGCGGTACACTGACGAGGAAAAAATGTATGACTGGGATACTGCCTATGTCAGCAAGATTTTACGCAATCCCGTCTATGCAGGAAACCTCACCGTAGCGGAAAGACCGACAAAGACCATGCGTTCCAAGAAAAGACAGTATATCCCGTATGCGGAGCGTGAAATCATCTATGGAACACATGAGCCAATCATTGAACAGAACCGTTGGAACACCGTACAGAAGATTTTGGACGGCAGACCGCCCGTTATCGGGGAAAGCTCAAGCGGATATGACAACATTTTCCGAGGGATTATAAAATGCGCTGATTGTGGGAGTGCCATGCTTGCCAAAGTCGAGCAGAAAAGAAAGCGGAACAACGTACTGGACAAGACTTTCTACTGCTGTACCAAATACCGCAAGTTTGGGAAAGAGGGCTGTTCATCACACACCATTGAGGCGAGGACGGTTCACGAAGTTGTGCTTGCGGACATTCAGAAGCACGCAGGACAGGCACTGGCGGACAGGAAAGCAATGGTAACGGAAATTGCGGAGCGTCTTAATCTCCAACTGTCAGCGGACAAGGAACAGCAGAAAAAGGAACTAAGGCAATGTAAACAGCGAGTGTCGGAAATAGAAAACCTGTATGCCAAACTGTATGAGGATTTGACAAGGGAACTGATAACGGAAAAGCGTTTCCAAATGTTGTCGGCAAGGTATGACAGCGAGCAGGAAGAACTGACAGCCAAGATAAAGGAACTTGAAAAAAGTGCCATAGCGGACAAAGAACAGTTATCTTCCATTGAGCATTTTGCGGAGCAGATAAGCGGTTATGCAGGAATAACGGAACTCAATTTTAAGATAATCAACCAACTTATAGAAAAAATTCTTGTTTCTGAACCCGTAGAGATAGACGGGCAGAAAATTCAACGACTTACTATCCATTACAAGTTCATAGGGGCACTGGAAACCCTTGAATAATGGATATTTTCTAAGTCACCTATTCCAACTATCCAACAGATGCCGGACGGGAGGGCGAGCTTATCTTCCGCCTTGTGTATGAAATGGCAGGCTGTGACAAGCCGATCAAACGCCTGTGGATTTCCTCAATGGAGGAAAGCGCCATTCGTGAAGGGTTTGAGAATTTACAGCCGGGGAGCGATTATGATAACCTGTACCATTCCGCACTGTGCAGGCAGGAAGCGGACTGGCTTGTGGGTATCAACGGTACAAGGCTGTTTACTGTCCTGTATGGAGGAAAAGTGTTAAAGGTGGGGCGGGTGCAGACACCCACCCTTGCGATGCTGGTGGACAGGGAAGCAAAGATTATGAATTTCCGGAAGGAAAAATATTACATGGCGCATATCCTGATGGACGGGATGGATGCCTCCACCGGGCGCATAGATGATAAGAATAAAGCAGATGAGATTGCGGGGGCTTGCCAAAACGGGCAGGCTCTCGCCACGTCCGTTGTGAAAGAGGAAAAAGCGGTCATGCCGCCGAAGCTCTATGACCTTACCACGCTCCAGAGGGATGCGAACCGCTTGTTCGGATTTACCGCAAAGCAGACCTTAGAGTACACACAGAGCCTTTATGAGAAAAAGTTAGCCACATATCCGAGGACGGACAGCCAGTTCTTATCCGATGACATGGGGAATACCGCAGAGGGCGTGATTGAAGCGGTATTCAGTTCCCTGATGTTTGAGGAAAACAAGGCTTCCAGACCGGACATTAAGCGGATTTTGAACAGTAAAAAAGTGACAGACCACCACGCCATTATCCCCACAATGGAGATAACGAAAGCTGACCTTGCAGCACTGCCGGAAACGGAGCGTAAAATCCTGTCTTTGGTTGCGAACCGCCTGTTATGCGCCACCGGGGAAAAACATCTGTATGAAACAGTCAAAGCGGAGTTTTCCTGTGGCGGACATACTTTTGCGGTTTCCGGGAAGTCGGTCACGCATAACGGGTGGAAGTCCTTTGAGGATGCCTTTAAGCGTTCCTTTAAAATCTCCGGGAATCAGGAGGAAGAAAAAGAGGAAAAGAAGCTGCCGGAACTGTCGGAGGGACAGGCATTTGACGGTGTGCAGACGAAAGTCAGCGAGCATTTCACTTCCCCGCCGAAGCACTTTACGGAGGACAGTTTATTGTCGGCAATGGAACGTGCCGGGGCGGAAGATATGGACGATGACGTGGAACGGAAAGGCTTGGGTACGCCTGCGACAAGGGCGGACATCATTGAGAAGTTAGTCAGGGACGGGTTTGTGAAACGTGAGAAAAAGCAGATCATACCGACAGAGGACGGAATGAAGCTGATTACAGTGCTGCCAGATGTGGTGAAGTCCCCGAAACTTACCGCCGATTGGGAAAATGCCCTGACACTGGTAGCGAAAGGGGAGCTTCCTATGGAGGACTTCATGGCGGACATTGAAAACATGGTGTCGGAGCTGATACATACCTACCATGAGGTCAGTGACGAGCAGAAAAAGATGTTCGCACAGGAGCAGGCGGCTCTTGGGGTATGTCCGAACTGTGGCAGTCAGGTGGTAAAAGGAAAATTCGGCGCTTACTGCGTGAAAAAATGCGGTATGAACGTGAGCCGGGTAATGGGTGCTGCCCTTACCGATGCACAGGTGAAGGATATGCTTGCCGGAAAGAAAATCCTGTTAAAAGGCTTAAAAAGTAAGGCGGGCAAGCCCTATGATGCCTATATCATTCCGAGTGGGACGGAAGAATACCATTACACCAAAGACGGGGCAGAAAAAAGCGGGGTACAGTTTAAGTTTGTCATGGAGTTTCCGAAAAAGAAACCTTCTGACGGGAAGAAAAAATAAGGGAGGAAGAAAGATGTTTACAACCGGGGATAAGTTATTAAACGTGATGAAAGAGGAAGAAATCAGCATTATGGAGCTTTCCAGAATGTCGGGAGTGCCGGAGAGGACAATCATGGATATTCTGGCGAGCATCAGAGAGCCGGAGCTTGGCGTGGTGTGCAGGATTGCGGACGGGCTTGGCATTTGCGTCCATGAGCTTCGTGCCGATGAGGAACAGTATGCCATATCCGTACAGAAAGATACCCTTGCAAAGCTGATCGTGGTCAGCGAGATAAACGGTGTGGAGCTGGAGGAACTGATACATACCATTTTAGAAAAGGGCGTTGAGGAACATGGTTTCTATGAGTAATATAAAATGATTGAAGCTGTGGGGAATTTTTCCCTACAGCTTGCAAAAAATAACATGAGAAATCTTGACCATTTAATATGCGTTATGTATAATGATTATTAACAATGTTGTTAGGAGAAGAAATGTATGAATGCAAATCAATTACTGGAATATGCTACACAGGAAGTATTGGAACTTAATAGTGGTGAGCATTTTTTAGTTAGAGAGTTATTTAAAGGATATTTATGGAATAGAATTCCGAGAAAAGATAGGCTCTTATTGGGAACATTATTCTTAAATTGGATACAACAGAATTCTAATATTGCAAAACCAATAAATAAGACTTCATCGGGACAACAAAAATATCAGAGGATTTGATATATAATGTTTTCACAAAGCTATTCGTTAAAGATGAATATTTATTGAAAGGAAGTAGTTTGAGATGACAACAGGAGAATTATTAGTAGCTTTGTTTGAGGCATATAGAGATAATGATAATAGTGCCTTTTTAAGAGTTGGGATGACTTTAATTGAAGAAGAAAAGGCAAAGAATCATTATGTTTTAGCTAATAAGCTAAAAAAAATATTATCTTCTCCCCCTGAAATCAACGGTAATAGACCTTTTACAAATAAATTGAACAAAGTGATTGAATTGCCAAAAGATAAAGATAATGGTACAGAGCTAGTGAAAGTTATATATCCACATAAAAACTTTAATGACATTGTTTTATCGGATGAGGTTAAGAAGCAGTTAGATAGTGTTATTGTTGAGTATGAGAAAAAAGAGATTTTAAAAGCATATGGTTTAACTCCTAAAAAGAAACTTTTATTTTGTGGAGCACCAGGCTGTGGAAAAACGATATGTGCTGAAGCTGTTGCGAATGCACTGGATTTACCTATACTTTATACTTGTTTTGATGGTCTTATTTCATCCTATTTAGGAGAAACTTCATCGAATATTCGGAAGGTTTTTGACTTTGCTAGTAAAAATAATTGGGTTCTTTTTTTTGATGAATTTGATGCAATTGGTAAGAGCAGAGAGACGGTAGAAGAACATAGTGAGTTAAAGAGGGTGGTAAATTCATTTTTACAAATTCTGGACGGTTTTATTTGTGATTCATTAGTAATAGCAGCTACAAATCATGAGAAAGCAATTGATAAAGCATTGTGGAGGCGTTTTGATGAAATAGTAATGTTTAATAAACCGGACTGTGAACAGATTACAAAACTGATTCAAAAGAAATTAAGGGCATTTTCGGTGGAATGTTTAGATATAAATAGGTTTGCCAAAGAATTAGAAGGATGTTCGTATGCTGACATAGAAAGGGTATGCTTATCATCTATTAAAAATTGTCTTATAAATGGCAATAAGCCAATAACAGATGAAGTGTTTTCAGAAAATGTTCGGATGGAATTGGAACGTGCTAATATAATTAAGACGATAGGGGAATAATTATGGAGCATTTATTTTTTACAAAAGTGGAAAAACCTTCGCAAGATAGAAGAAAGAGAGGCGGATTTCCACCTAGCGGCGACAGAAAAAATAATACACAGCATGGTGAAAAACTTCTGTCACAAGTTAAAAATCATGTAGCAGAAAATATAGATGATAGCCAAAGATTTCGATTTGAACCTCATTTGGTAATGAAAGTAGAGCTTGAAAAGGATGCAATTCTTAGTGAAGCTAATATAAGCAAACTAGAGTCAATGGGGCTGAAGGTGATAGATACAGAGGAAAAGGAACTTATGGTTCTTTTTGCAGATGATTGTGAATTAAAAGAGTTTAATAAGGCTATTGATGATTATAAGCAGGGAGTAATTGCACGAACAAAAATAGAAAACGAAGATATCTTTTCTTCAATAAAAAGTGTTTCGAGATGGAATCAAGAAGATAGAAAAGGACAAGATATTGAACAGCTATCAGAAGTTGATTATATTGACTGTTATCTTTGGATTTTTGATTCGATTAATGAAACACGGGATAAAGCTGAAGAATTTATAAAAAATGCAGAACAAAATTGTATTAAATATTGCGATAAATATATTTCACAAACTGTTGCGATAGTGCGTTTAAAAATACAGAGAAAACAGTTGATATATTTTCTTAAACATCCATTGGTTTATAGAATTGATAAGATACCAAATTATCAGATAAAGAGAACGGAAAGAAATATTATTAGCAATATCAATTTAAACGATATTAAATATAACGGAGATTTATTAACTGAGAATGCTTCTAGTATTTGCGTGATTGATAGTGGAATTCTATCGGGGCATCCTTTACTTAAGGATGCGATAGGGGATGCTAAGACTTTCTATGTTTCTGATGGATATACTGCAAATGAGAATGATATAGATGGTCATGGCACAATGGTTGCTGGAATTTGTGAATATGGAATTATTCGCCCTGATGACCAATTTGTTCCCCGAATTTTTCTTTATAATGCTAAAATACATGATGGGTATTATTTAGGGGATTTTGAACTATGTAGGCAGGAATTATATGATGAAAAAATAAAATTAAATATGGAGCAGGAGGACTTGCTTTATAATTTTTATGTAGGAAATGTCACAGAAAAATATTTATTTGATAATATAGGGTTAAAAACTAGGGTTCAGGAAACAAAAAGTATAATAAAAAAATACACACATATGCAAGACAAGTTAATTGTAAATCAAATGAGGGAAATTGTTGAATATTTTTACAATAATTACGGATGTCGGATTTTTAATTTGTCGCAAGGCGATTTAAATTATCCATATGATGATAAAAAACCAAGGGCATGGACTTGTGTATTAGATGAATTGCAAAGAGAATATGATATTTTATTTATCGTATCCTCTGGAAACTATAATTACGCATATGAACATGACGTAAAAAACATTTTAAAAGATTATCCGAAATATTTTTACACAGATGCAAAAACCAGAGTTATTGATCCTGCTGCTTCAAGTATTTCACTTACAGTAGGAGGTATGGCATTATCTTCAATACCTTTTGCGGCAAGTGACGAAAGAATATCTGCATTGCCAATATCACAGAAAAATCAAATATCATCCAGTACACGTATTGGACCTGGAATACAGAAAGCTATAAAACCAGAATTCGTTGCATATGGAGGAGATGATGCTTTTAACACAACTTTATCAAAAATAAGTCCAAATGTAGGGAATTATGTAATTTCATTCTCCAATAAGTTAACTGACGGATTGTTTTGTCAAGATGTTGGGACGAGCTTTGCTGCGCCATACGTATCTCATATTGCTGCTTTAGTATTAGAACGTTATCCTAAAATTTCTAATAATTTATTAAGAGCAATTTTGGCGAGTGCATCCAATATTCCAAAAGAAATAGAAGTGCAGATAGAGAAATTGGATGACACAGAAGATTTTATTTGTAATCTGCAACCTAGTTTTAAACAAAATGTGAAGGGACAGATTAGGGCTAACAAAAAGAAAATGCTACATTATTTAGTGGGATATGGGTATCCAATTCAGGATATGGCAACAGATTCTTTTGAACAGAGAGTTATGTTGCTTGCTGATATGAGAGATGAAAATGCAATTCAAGTTGATAAAAATCATATATTTGAAATTCCAATTCCAAAAGAATTTGAAGCTGCAAAAGGAAAAAAGAAGATTACGGTGTCATTAGCGTATAATCCAGATGTAAGAAAAACGAGATTGGATTATTTAGGAAAAAGTATGTCATTTGATTTAATCAGAGGGAAAAGTTTGGAAGAGGTTTACCAAGTATTTGCATCTCAAGCTGGACTTGATGTAGAAGAGAAGAAGGAGAGATTTGAAAGTAAATATATTTGTGATATAGGAAATTGCGGTAAAACCTTGAGAGAGTATGGAACTTTGCAAAAAGGAACATTTGAGTTTTCACGATCTTCATATGGAGAAAATTATTATCTTGTTGTTGACTGTAAAAAGAACTGGTCGGTAGAAAAACAGGATTATGCATTAGTAGTTACATATCAGATAGAGGATGAATCGGTGAAAATATATGAATTGTTAAAAAATAGAATTCGTGTTCCACGAGGCAGAAGAAGAGTATGAAATAGTCGATATACTAAAAACACTTAGGAGAAATCTTAGGTGTTTTTAGTATATGAAAAATCCGGGGAAAGGAGTAAATAAAAATTGAATAAAGTTTACCGTCACTGGTGGCAATGGCTTATGAACGAACCATAGCCGCCTTTTTTATTGCCTAAAATTACGAAAAACTAAGAAACGGAGGTTTACAATGAGAAAATATGACGTAATTTCCGCACTCTCCGAAGAAACCTCAAAGAGGGTGACGAGAAATGAAGAAAGCTGGAAGAAATATCTGAACACAGCATCAAGGCTCTACAAATACCCGTTCAAAGACCAGCTCCTTATCTATGCCCAAAGACCGGACGCCACAGCCTGCGCTTCCATAGAGATATGGAATGAAAAAATGCACTGTTGGGTGAATAAGGGCGCAAAGGGGATTGCACTTCTTGATGAAAAAGGGAGTCCCTACACCGGACTGCGGTACGTCTTTGACATATCGGACGTGCATAAGGCAAGGCGCATCGGGCGTTTCCCTCAGCTTTGGGAGATGCGGGAGGAACATCAGGAAGCGGTTCTGAACCGTTTGGAAGGGATTTACGGGGATACCAACAAAGAAGCAGGATTTAAGGACAGGATCAGGGAGATCGCTTCCCGGATTGCACAGGACTGTTACGGGGAGCTTGCTTCGGACATGGAATATCTGAAAGAGGGAAGTTTTCTGGAGGAACTGGACGAACTGAATATTGCTGTTCGTGTCCGGGAAACGCTGGCGGACAGCATCGCCTACACCGTCTTAAAGCGGTGCGGCATGGAAGATGCAGAGCTGGCAGAGGAAATCCAGTTCCCCTATATCCATGAGTTTAATACAATCGAAACCCTGTCACATATCGGTGACAGCATATCCGATTTATCCAAGCCTGTGCTGATGGAGATTGGCAAAGCAATAGGGGCGTATGACAGGGAAATCGCTGGAAAGGAAGCATCAAGAAATTTTGTCGAAAAAGGACTTGCAAATACCTCTGACACACGCTATAATGCTTTAAAGCGTGAAAGTGAAACAGGGGACGTACAACCTACCACACAGACCGGAAATGCCGGGGAAAGGGGAAATAATGATGAATCTGACCTACGAGAAGAACGGGGATTACATGATACCGATGTTACAGGTGGACGAGCAGCCGGAGGGGACGCTCACGAAATACGGGCTGATGAGGAAGAACTACTTACAGGAACACAAGAAGGGGATTTACACCGGGCTTCTGCTGAAAGGGAAACTGAAAGAGCATCTTCTGACCATTCAGGAGCAGGCGGAGCAGAGGATGGAACTGCTGACCGGGCAGATGATGAAGCAGGAGGGAGTGACGGAAAAACTCAAGGCGGAGAACCAGATGCTCTGGGTTCAGAAGATGAACAACATCAGGCACTCGGCGGAGGAAATCGTACTGAAAGAGCTGGTATACAGCCTGTAAGTGAAGAAGCTACTGAAAAAACTGAAAATAAGGATTTACCAGAGCCGGACAGTGGAGAACCATTGCCCGGTCTTTCTTTGTCTGAAATAGAGAAAGGCATCTTGCAGTTTGATGAATTTATGGTGCATAAATGCCCGGATATTGCCGGGGTAATGCTTTTCGAGCCGGATAAGGATAAACAGACGGAATATATTAAAAACAGTTACAGGCACAAGGAATTTACCGAGTTTTATGTAGGGGAGGAAAGAGCCGGGTACAGGGCGGACGAAAACGGTCTGACGGTCTGGAAGGGGAGCTATTTAAACCGGACAGCGGAGGCAACTGTATCATGGGAAGCTGTGAGGGACAGCATCGCCTTTTACATGGGAAAGGGCGAATATCTGAAAGAGGGGCAGATTCCGCAATGGGAAGAACCGAAGGAAACGCAAAGTTACCAGCAGCTTAGTTTATTCCCCACGATAGAGGAACAGATCGGCACGATAGAAGCGGCGCAGGCAGGAGAGAAATATATCATGCCCGCCGCTTTTTCTCTGCCAAAGGAGCAGCTTGAAGCCATTTTACGCACAGGGGGCGGACGGGATAACAGCAGGGGCCGCATTTACGCCAAGTACCAGCAAGGCAAAACGCCGGAGGAAATGGCGGAGTTTCTGAAAAATGAATATGGAACTACCGGAAAAGGCTTTGACTTCGGCAGCAATCCCATTTCCGTCTGGTTCAATGAATCCGGCATGAGCGTCGGCTACGGGATGTCCGCAAAGGAAAACCCGGTTGCGGTGATGGGATGGCAGGAAATAGAGGGCGTTGTCCGTTCTATGGTGGAGAATGGCTCTTACATGGGCGCAAATGAAGTGTTCCTTGTGGATGCGGTGGAACGTCAGAGGGTGTCAAATGACCTGTTCAATTTCTTTTGGGACGGTATCGGGGAAGCGCCGGAGAGCATACCGATTAAAAGCCACAACCACCCGGAGAGCATGACAATCCTGTGCGAGCTTTTATCCACACAGGAGGGGCGCGATGTCATCGCCGGGGAGCTTTCCCACGCAAAAGAGCAGATTGAAGCCGGGGAAAAGCAGATAAGATGGCGGTATGTAAAAAAGCCGGAGCATCTGCTTTCAGAGATTGCGGATTTAAGCACAGAGAAAACGGAATACCCGGTACAGGACAGCGTGGAGGTGCTGCATGAGGATTTTATTACACAGGACGAGATAGATAACCGTCTGACGGGTGGAAGTGGCTATCATCATGGGAATTTCCGTATCTATGAGTATTTTATGGAGGGGCATGACAGGAAGGAAAATATTGCCTTCCTCAAAAATGAATACGGGACAGGCGGCGGCTCTCCCGCCCTAATCGGTTCAGACCGGAGCGATGAATGGCATGATTCTAAAGGAATCAAATTAGGGAAAGGCAGGATAGGCGATCCATACGCAAAAGTGCTTTTAAAATGGAACGTGGTGGAGAAGCGCATCAGGGAGCTTGTCAATGCGGATAAATACCTTACGCCGAAGGGGAAAGAAGCCTTCGCACAGTACAAAAAAGAGCAGGCGGAAGAAGCCATGCGCCGGGAGCAGGAAAAGCTGGAGCATGGTATCCGGGTGGAGTGCAAAGATGCCATAGAAAAAGCGATTGCGGAGAAATTTGACGGTTACACCCTTCCGAGGGATACCGCAGAGGGCGTTATCCGGCAGTATGGGAAGGAACGTGTAGAGATTGTCCTTGCCAATACAATCACGCACTTATCCCATGACGGGCGGTTTTCCCAAAACAATAAGGAATGGGCAGAAAGCCTTGTGCCTTCCGCTGACTGGCAGACAAGGGATTACATCGTCACGTCCCACCCGGCTGTTTTGGACGGTTTCACCAATCAGGCAAGGCGGTATATAGAGCGTGACAGGGAACCGGAAAAAATGGCTGTACCGGAGCAGGAAGCGGAAATTTCCGGGGACAACGTTCAGAGTCCCGAACCGGAAAGTAAAGCCAGTGACAGTGAGAAAGCGCTGGCTGAAAGGCTTGCGGAAATGTCCGCAGTGGTAAAAATCTGCGGTGCGCTGTCCATGAAAGATGTGGTCGGCTGGAACGAGGATACCGGGGCGGTTGTCATAGAGGACGCTGACAGGAGGTTAGAGGGCAAGACGGTTTATGACACCCTGTTTCTGGAAGCCGCCGATTATGTACTGATGCAGTCATTAAGCGGCAATGCGGAAAAAGCGGTGGAGATGGATGCTTTGCTGAAGGAAGCACAGAAGTATGCGGCACGTTATGAGAACGAGCCGGGACAGCAGAGGGAAGGACACGCTGCGGAAGTATCTGAAGCAGAGCCGGCAGGAGAACGCCGGGAGGAAAATCACCCGGATGCAGAGCAGGAAAAATGGACAGAAGAACCAGAACAGGAAGAAACAATACGCTTTACGGTTACGGAAACTTCGGATGCCTTTACAGAGCCTTATGCGGTATGGGACAGCGAAACGCAGGATTATTATGTAACAGGCGATGGCACAGTGCCGACATTTGCCACACCGGGGCAAGCGGATATTTTCTGCCATAAGCTCAATGAAAGTTTACAGACAGAGAATTTACAGGAAACAGGGCAGAAAGAAACAAAAGATATTGCATCAGAGTCGGAAAATGTTACAGAGGAAACGGAACAGCCGGGAACGGAAGATGTTTCAGGCGCAAAAGATTCTGCTGAAATAGATGATTTCCCCGACATTGACACGCAGGCTGTCCGGGAAGGTCTGGAAAAAGCCGGGATTGTGGACGGGCAGTTAGTAGACGAAAATGCTTTAGAAAACGATCCGTTTATCCGGCAGGTCATGGGCGATGTGGAAACGCTGACCGGGGGCAATCCGCCAGAGCCGGAAAAAGTACCACAAAAAGAGCCGGAGATTGATAAAACGGGCGCAGTCAATTACCGTATCTCTTTCAATGAAGCAGAGAATACCGGGAAAGGATTTGCGCCGAAAGAGAAATTCCGGCAGAACGTGGGAGCCATACGAACCCTTGAAAAGATTGAAAGTGAACGCCGCACTGCCACACCGGAAGAACAGGAAGTTTTAGCAAAATATGTGGGGTGGGGCGGTCTCGCCGATGCCTTTGATTCTTCCAAAGCGAACTGGGCGAATGAGTATCAGGAATTAAAAAGCCTGCTATCCCCGGAGGAATACGCTTCCGCAAGGGAAAGCACGTTAAATGCCCACTATACAATCCCGGTCATCATTCAGGCAATCTATGACGCAGTGGGGAAAATGGGATTTACCAGAGGGAATGTGTTAGATCCCGCCGCAGGCATTGGGAATTTCTATGGCTGTCTGCCGGAGGAAATGGCGGGAAGCAGGCTGTACGGGGCGGAGCTTGACGGGATTACCGGGCGCATCGCAAAACAGCTCTACCCTCATGCGGACATTCAAATCACAGGCTTTGAAAACACCACCTATCCCAATGACTTTTTTGACGTGGCGGTGGGAAACGTGCCTTTCGGACAGTATAAAGTGTCTGACAGGCAGTATGACAAGCATAACTTTTTAATCCACGATTATTTTTTTGCAAAGACTTTGGATATAGTGCGTCCGGGCGGCATTGTTGCCTTTGTCACTTCAAAGGGGACGATGGATAAGAAAAACCCGGAGGTGCGGAAATACCTTGCACAGCGGGCGGAGCTTTTAGGGGCGGTCAGGCTCCCGAACACAGCCTTTAAGGAAAATGCGGGTACGGAGGTCACTTCGGACATTCTGTTCTTAAAGAAGCGTGACCGGGTATTAGACATTGAACCGGACTGGGTGCATCTGACGGAAAAAGACGGTATCGTGATGAACCAGTATTTCGCAGACCACCCGGAAATGGTACTCGGAAAAATGGAGATGGTTTCCGGGGCGCATGGCATGGAAAGCGCCTGTCTGCCGGACACGTCCCTTCCCCTGTCGGCGCAGCTTAACCATGCGCTTTCCTATGTGGAGGGCAGCATCGAGCAGGCGGATTTTAACGAGATTGAAGATGAACTGGCAAGGGAGAACATACCCGCCGATCCGGACGTGAAGAATTACAGTTATACCGTAGTGGACGATAAAGTGTATTACCGGGAAAATTCCATTATGAAGCCTGTGGACGTTTCGGAGAAAGCGGAGCAGCGCATGAAGGGCATGGTGGCGATCCGGGACTGTACGCAGGAACTGATAAATTTCCAGTTGGAAGAATACCCGGATGAAATGATTAAAAACAAACAGACGGAGTTGAATCAGTTATACGATGATTTCTCCAAGAAATTCGGTCTTATCAGTTCACAGACCAATAAGAGGGTGTTCAATCAGGATTCCAGCTACTGCCTGTTATGTTCCCTTGAAAATCTGGACGATGAGGGGAAGTTTATTGGCAAGGCGGATATGTTCTCGAAACGTACCATTAAAAAGCAGGAAGTTGTGACGAGCGTGGACACAGCCAGTGAAGCGCTGGCGGTATCCCTGAGTGAGAAGGCAGGCGTGGATTTAGCCTATATGTCGGAGCTTGCGGACAAGAGCATGGAGGAAATCACAAAGGAGCTTGCCGGGGTAATCTTCCAGAACCCGGTCACAGAGGAATGGGAAACCGCAGACGAGTATTTAAGCGGGAACGTGCGGGAGAAGCTGTCAGTGGCGAGAACCTTTGCAGAAAACCACCCGGAATATGCCATTAACGTGTCCTCACTGGAAAGCGTACAGCCGAAGGAGCTTGACGCATCGGAGATTGAGGTGCGTATCGGCGCAACATGGATTTCCACAAAATATATTGAGGACTTCATGCGTGAAACCTTTGAAACGCCGGGATACCTGCTTGAACGTAAGACAATGGGCATACAGTATTCAGGCGTGACCGGGCAGTGGAACGTGAAGGGGAAAAATGCGGACAGGGGAAACGCACTTGTCAATATGACCTACGGGACAGGGCGGGCAAACGCATATCGGATTTTAGAGGATTCCTTAAACTTGCGTGACACCCGTATTTTTGACATTGTGACAGAGGACGGGAAAGAAAAAAGAGTCCTCAACAAAAAGGAAACCATGCTTGCAAGCCAGAAGCAGGAAGCAATCCGGGAAGCCTTTAAGGACTGGGTGTTTCGTGATCCGGAGCGCAGGCAGGATTTATGTGCAAAGTATAACGAGCTTTTCAACTCCACCAGACCGAGGGAATATGACGGTTCGCACTTAAAATTCCCAGGCATGACACCGGACATTGTACTCAGACCGCACCAGCTTAACGCTGTGGCGCATCAGTTATACGGGGACAATACGCTGCTTGCCCATTGCGTGGGGGCAGGCAAGACCTTTGAAATGATTGCGGCGGCAATGGAAAGTAAAAGATTAGGATTGTGTCAAAAGAGTTTATTTGTTGTGCCGAACCACCTGACGGAGCAGTGGGCGAGTGACTTTCTGCGCCTGTATCCGGGTGCGAATATCTTAGCGGCAACCAAGAAAGATTTTGAACCCGCCAACCGGAAAAAGTTCTGCTCCAGAATCGCAACCGGGGATTACGATGCTGTGATTATCGGACATTCCCAATTCGAGAAAATCCCGCTTTCCACCGAAAGACAGATGGCGATGATTGAAAGGCAGATAACGGAAGTTGAGATGGCAATCGAAGCGCTCAAAGCGGAAAATGGAGAGCGATACTCCATTAAACAGATGGAAAAAACAAAGAAATCACTGTCCGCAAGGTTGAGCCGGTTAAATGATTCCAGCCGGAAGGACAATGTTGTGACCTTTGAACAGTTGGGCGTGGATCGGCTGTTTGTAGACGAAAGCCATAATTACAAAAACCTGTTCCTCTACACAAAAATGCGGAACGTGGCGGGCATCGCACAGACGGAAGCGCAGAAATCCTCGGATATGTTTGCCAAGTGCCAGTACATGGACGAACTGACCGGAGGGAAGGGCATCACATTTGCGACGGGTACGCCAATCTCAAATAGCATGACGGAATTATACACCAATATGCGTTATCTCCAGTACAACACCTTACAGCGATTGGGGTTAGGGCATTTTGACAGTTGGGCGGCATCATTCGGGGAAACTCAGACAGCCATAGAACTTGCGCCGGAGGGTACTGGATACCGGGCAAAGACGAGATTTGCGAAGTTTTTCAATCTTCCAGAGCTGATTGCGTTATTTAAGGAGAGTGCCGACATTCAGACACCGGATATGTTAAAGCTGCCTGTGCCGGAAGCGGATTATGAAAATATTGTGTTAAAGCCGAGCGAGTACCAGCAGGACATGGTTCAGTCACTTGTGGACAGGGCGGAGGCAGTGCGTGACCGTAAAGTAGATCCTTCACGGGATAATATGCTCAAAATCACCAATGACGGGAGAAAGTTAGCGTTAGACCAGCGGCTCATCAATGATATGCTTCCCGATGAAGAAAACTCCAAAGCCACAACCTGTGTGGAGAAGGCGTTTGAGATTTGGGAGCAGACAAAAGAGCAGAAATCGGCGCAGCTTATCTTCTGCGATTTATCCACACCGAAGGGAGATGGGACATTCAACGTATATGAGGACATCAGGGATAAGCTCATGGCGAAGGGAGTGCCGGAGCAGGAGATAGCTTTTATCCATAACGCCAATACGGAAACGAGGAAAGCGGAGCTGTTCGCAAAAGTAAGAAGCGGGCAGGTTCGTTTTTTGTTAGGCTCAACCGCAAAAATGGGAGCCGGAACCAACGTGCAGGACAGGTTGATTGCGTTACACCACCTCGATGTACCCTGGCGTCCGTCCGACATTGAACAGCAGGAAGGGCGGATTTTAAGACAGGGCAACATGAATGACAAGGTGAAAATATTCCGATATGTGACGGAAGGCACATTCGATTCGTACAGTTGGCAGCTCATCGAAAACAAGCAGAAATTTATAGGTCAGATCATGACGAGCAAATCCCCGGTCAGAAGCTGTGAGGACATAGACGAAGCGGCTCTCACTTATGCCGAAGTGAAGGCTCTGGCAACTGGCAATCCCTACATAAAAGAAAAGATGGATTTAGATATTCAGGTATCCAAGCTGAAGCTGTTAAAGGCGAACCACACCAGCCAGAAGTACCGTTTGGAGGACAACATCGTGAAGCACTACCCGGTGCAGATTGCTTCCATGAAGGAACGCCTTGCGGGGTATCGTGCCGATATTCAGACCTACGCACAGAATAAATTCCCGGACAAGGACACTTTCTCCATAAAAATCGGCAACCGGGTATATACGGACAAGAAGGAAGCCGGGGCAGCGCTGATTGATATGTGCCGGAGTGCAAAACAGCCGAATATGGCGGTCACAATCGGGGAGTATCAGGGATTCAAGATGAGCGTTTCCTTCGATTCGTTCTTTTCCAAGTTTACGGTGAACCTAAAGGGCAGCATCAGCCATGAGGTGGAGATCGGCACTGATCCGTTGGGAAATTTGCAAAGGTTAAGCAACGCCTTAGAGGGCATGACCGGGAAAATGGAAGCGGTGGCGCAGAAACTGGAGAACGTGGAGCATCAGCTTGAAACCGCAAAAGTGGAGGTCACAAAGCCATTCGCACAGGAAGCGGAGCTTGCGGAGAAACTGGAACGCCTGACAGAATTAAATGCCCTGTTAAACATGGATGAAAAGGGCGGCGATGGGATTGATATGGACGATGAGCTGGAAATTGACGGGGAACAGGAGGAACTGGACACAGAGGAAATGGGGCGTGATGCGGAAGCTGTGGCGGATGCGCCTTTTAAGCCGCAGATGAACCGGGCAGTATCGGAAAAGACAGCGGAGCATGGGAAGGAGAGGATGCTGGCAGACAGTCCGAGAGGGCGCATTTCCGTAAAAGAAAAACTTGCCGAGATGCGGGAGAAGGCATACGGGCAGAAAACGCCGGAAAAGCCGGACATCTCAAAGGGTAAAGGAAAAGAAGAAAGTTTATAAGGAGGACAAAAATGGAAACAGCAGAACAGAACACAAAACAGGTCATGGAGGAAAATGACGCATTAAAGCAGTTCATGGAGCTGCTGAACCAGCAGAACATGAAAGAGCAGTCACAGGATTTTATGGGGATTTTCTGGTATGTGGCGGGTATGCAGGTACAGCTTTCCGCAATGGTGGACGAGTTACAGGGTGTCCGGGAACAGCTTTCACAGATGCAGGAGAGTCAGCCAAAATCAGTGAAAGAGAACCTCATGGATAAAGCGGCGCACCTTCAGGAGAAGGTCACAAGCCTGTCGGAACGCCTGTCAGCGGTAAGAAACCGTCTGGTGGAAACAGCGGCACAGGCGGTCAGCGCCTTTAAGGAAAAAGGAAAAGCGGAGATGTGCAAGGTTCTCCAGAAGGGAATCTCCGGCGTGAAGTCCATACTTTCCGATTACCGGGAACGTCTGGTTGACGTGATGACGGATTTTGAAAAGACAGCCAACCAGATTGACAGCATCGGGGACGAACTGAAGCAGATCGGGAACAGCGTTTCCAACGTGGGCAGGCTGTTAGCCGGGAAAGGGACGAAAGAGGTATCGGACGAAAAGCCGGGTGTCGGTCTGACAAGGGCAGTCAATACGCCTGTAAAAAAAGCGGTGGAGAACCTTCGGAAAAAGATTGATGCGGCGGATCAGGCATTTGAAAAGCTGGATCGACTCTCTGACCGTCTGGATGCCGGGAAGGAAGCGGAGAAAGGCGGGCGGGTGTCCGTAAAGGATAAGCTGTCGCAGATGAAAGAAAAAGCGGGACAGCAGAAGAAAGTGCCGGAGCCGGACAAGGCAAAGGCG
Organism: Lachnospiraceae bacterium MD308; assembly: GCA_000403475.2. Classification (GTDB taxonomy): domain Bacteria; phylum Bacillota; class Clostridia; order Lachnospirales; family Lachnospiraceae; genus MD308. Next base: position 566,628 of record KE159797.1, on the reverse strand, counting down.
AAAAGCAAAGAGGAAAGTTTATAAATATTATCAGCAAATAAAAATATCCAAAACGGGGGCAGACGGGGAAACTTATCTGTCCCCTGTTTTTATGGAGGAAAAGGAGAGATAACCATATGGCAGATGCAAGAACTGAAAAACAGAAAGTAAAAGAAATAACGGACAGGCTGGAGGAAGGCTTGAAGGAGCTGTTTGAAGGGGAGAAATATAAAAGCTACCTGAACACCATGTCAAAATTCCACAATTACAGCGCAAACAATATCCAGCTCATAGAGATCCAATGCCCGGATGCGACATACGTTGCCGGGTACAAGGCATGGCAGAGGAATTTTGAACGCCATGTAAACAAGGGCGAGAGGGGGATCCGTATCCTTGCGCCTGCGCCTTATAAAATCAAAGAGGAACAGGAGAAGATTGATCCGGTCACAAATGAGCCTGTGCTTGACCGGGACGGGATGCCCGTCATGGAGGAAGTGGAGATAAAGATACCCGCCTTTCGTGTCGTGACAGTGTTCGATTATTCCCAGACGGACGGGAAAGAGCTTCCCGGACTTGGCGTGAATGAACTGCATGGGGATGTGGAGCGTTACCGGGATTTTATGGAAGCGTTAGAGAGGGTTTCCCCTGTCCCAATCCGATATGAGGAAATGGAGGGTGACAGGAAAGGATATTTTATTGATTTAAGCCGCCCTATCGCCATTAAAGAGGGCATGAGCGAAGCGCAGACCGCAAAGACCGGAGTCCATGAAGTGGCGCACGCAAAGCTCCATGCAAGGGAAGCGGAGCAGGATACGGAGAAAGCAGTCTATAAAGACCGGGAAACCAAAGAAGTGGAAGCTGAGAGCGTTGCCTACACCGTATGCCAGCATTTCGGGATTGACACGTCCGATTATTCTTTCGGGTATATCGCCGGGTGGAGCAGCGGAAAAGAGATGCCGGAGCTGAAATCTTCCCTCGACACCATACGCCGGACTTCCTCGGAACTGATAAAGGGGATTGAAGCGCAGCTTCTGGAGATTGAAAAGGAACGTGCCGCAGAACAGTCACAGGAGGACATTATCCTGCTTGTGTCGAATACAGACCGTTCCGAATATGACCTTTTGAATATTAAAGGCATGGAGAGGACGGAAATATTTAATCTGCTGTCCGCTATGAAAGACGATGACAGGCAGAATGTGGAAGCCTACCTTGAAAGAGCCGGGGCATGGGTAACGCTGCTTGCCAATGAACGGAGTGAGGAAGTAGGGGAATACCATTTAGACTATGCCTATGATACGGATACCCATGAGATAACCGATTACAAGGCATTGCAGGAAGAACGGGAAAGGGCGAATGTTCCGATTGAATATGGCGATGTGATTGTGAGGATTTCCACGCCGGACAGCGGGGAATATGAAACCATAAAAATTGTAGATATGCAGTCAGAAGTGGCAAATGTTTTATATGCCATACCATTTTTGGAAGAAAATGAGTGGAATGGAAATGTTCTGGATTATCTGCAGGAGAAAGGTTTTGAGTTTGTGCCGATTATGAGAAGCGGCGGCTTGAATGACGGTTATCCGCAGTTCTATGATTTTGATGTGGATATGAGCGAATGGGAAGTGCATACTGCTTCGGAGCTTCCGGCAACGGTACAGGCGGAGCAGCTCATTAACCGCATGGAATTTCACAGGTCGGTATATGACAGCGATGAGCGCAATCTGATTATGAACCATGCGTATAAGCTGGATGATATGTATAAGACCACTTCCCTTGCACATTCCCTTGCGGAGCAGAAAGACGATTTACCTCTGCTTTGGGAAACAATCAGGGTAGCAGAGGAAGAAATTGACGCTCTCCCGGACGGTATGGTGGGATTGTCGCAGATGCACGAATACGGGTATTCTTGGGATGAAATGCTCCCTCTGACAAAGGACAGGGCAACGGAGTTGTTCAGGGAGGATGTGTCGGTGTACCAGCTCCACGCAGACGGTTCAGAAACGCTTGTGGAGGACAGGGCGGCATTGCGGGAGCATGACGGGCTGTTCGGCGTGGAAAAAGGGGACTGGAACGCTTATAAGGAATACCAGTCCATGAAGCAGGAATTGGAGGACAGCGAGCCTAACCGGGAAGCACAGCTTTTGTATGGCAATGAGGGAAAGTTTGGCATCTACCAGCTTAAAGATTCAGCGGAAACAAGGGATATTCGCTTTATGGATATGGATTACCTTGAAAAAGAAGGAATCCCGGTTTCCAGAGAGAATTACACCCTTGTCTATACCGGGGAGCTTACGGAGGGCATGAGCCTTGAGGATATTTATACCAAGTTCAACATAGACCACCCGGCAGATTTTACCGGGCATTCCCTTTCCGTAAGCGATGTGGTGCTGCTGCATCAGGACGGGGAAAACACAAGCCATTATGTGGATTCCGTTGGTTACAGGGAGATACCGGAGTTTACAAAGGAACTTTTGGTAGCTTCGGAAATCAGCACAGAAAAAGATGCGGTCAGGGAGGAAACAGCGGAAATCCCGGCAGAAGCAGCGGAAGAACATACAGCGGCAGAAAATACAATGGCAGAGCCGGACAATGACAAGGTTTCCTATTATGTCATTGAGGATTTATCCACTTGGGCGGAGAACAGCCCGGAAAAAAGCAGGCTGGAGCGTTTTGAGAGCCTTCCGGAAGCAATGGCGAAATTCACAGAGTACCGGGGAAAGGAAACGGAGGACAAGCCGGATATGGCAAGGGCAACTTTCGGCTTCCATGTCAATGGCAGCGAATTTGACCTGATCCACGTCAGAAACCATGAAAACTGTCTGTCACTGGATTTTACGCACAGCAAGGCGGCGGTGGAAAGTAGCCGCTTCATGGAGGATTTGCAGACTTTAAATCACGAGGTCGGCTTTGACAAGGTACGGGTTCACCGGGAAATGTCACCAGAGGAAATCAAGGATTTTGTGAAACAGCGGTTTGAGTACCAGCTAAAGAGCAGCGGTCTTGACGATATTTCCCTCTATATGGACAGGTTTGATGCCCTCTATGGACAGGGGAAAATGGAACATCTCATGCCAACAGCCAGCCAGAAGCATATCGTGGAAGATGTACCGTTTACGGAGTGGGAAAATCCGTACATAGATGCCAATGTTAGGGAAGCGGACAGGGTGGAAACAGAGCTTGCCTTCCGTCTGGCAGACCGTTATATCAGTATTCAGGAAGCCACTGAGGGGTATGATTACACCATTTATGATATGGACTACCGGGAACTGGACGGGGGCGTATATGACAATCCGGACATAACAATCAGACAGGCGCTTGACGAGATTGTGACGGATTTGAAAGAGCCGATGCACAGGAGCAGTCTGGAGGGCAGTATCCGCACTGACGATGAACTGATACCGATTGATTATGACGAACTGACAGAGAAAGCGGAGCAGGAAGCAAAACATGGAATTGAAAACCGTATCCGGAAGGAAGCGGAAGAACGTAAGACGGTGGCAGATTTTAAAGCCAGGACAGAGGAATTATTTCATGGCATCAACGGGCAGACACAGGAGGATATAGAGCAGAGTGTCTACGCTTATTTGCAGTCTAAAATTGACGAGTATGGGATAAATATAGAGCTTGTTGATGCAGCAGTATCCGGAAGCCGGTGCAGAGGTTTGGAGGAAGCGGCTTCTGACCTTGACGTGGTGGTGGAGTACCGGGGAAGGGAAAGCGAAGATGACCTGTTCAATGCCTTTAACGAGGACGGTTTTACAATCGGCGGCGTTAAGGTAGACATCAATCCTATTACGGAGGGCAAGACGGGAACGCTTGGGGAATATCTTCCGGGTGTGGAAGCCTATCTTGAGGAAAAACGTGCCGCCATGCAGGAGAAAGCCGCAGAGCAGGCACAGGAGGGAAAACAGACGGCTGTTACCCTTACAGTGGCGGAGTGCGGGGAGTTTCATAATTTCGGAGAATACCATGAGAATATCGCAGGCGTGGAGGAAGCAATCGCCATTTTCAACCGGATACCGCCGGAGAGGATGAACGGTATCCCAAGCATCGGCATCAATATCCATACAGAGGGGACAGAAAGCTATGAGGACATGCAGATGGATATTGTTTCGGGCAGAGTTGCGGATTTGGAGATTCTGGACTATGTGCCGGATATTACAGACAATCCGAAGGCGATGGAGGTCATTGCGGAGCTGATCGACAAGCTGCCGGATATAGAGGTCAGGGGTTCTCTGGAGAAGTGGCAGGCGGCTTTCCTTGCTGCGGAGATAGACCAGCTTTCCTACAACTACGACACTGTTCAGTACAATCAGACAGTGGAGGACAGGGAAGCGCAGATAGCGAATATCACAGAGGACATCAGGAACGGGAATACAGGGTATCTGAATGATTTCCTCAATGCGCTTATTTCAGACAGTATCCGGGAAGGCATGACGGATATTTTCGGGAAAGGTACGGAGCTTGATGACAGCGAGGGCGTACAGACCGCAAGGAAGGCGAAGGAGCTGTTAGATAAGCTGGCGGAATATAAGCCGCTTGCAAAGATTGAGGAACTGGAAGAATGTAACTATAACATGATTGATAACGTTCTGAACAATGAGAAGCCGAAAGAGGAAAAAGAGAAGCAGACAGGCAGAATTTCCATAAAGGAAAAACTGGCGGAGAAAAAAGCGGTCATCGAGCAGAGGGATAAGTCAGATAAGGAAGTCCCTGAAAAGGGGACAGAGAAAAAATCAGAGAGGGAGATATAAGCGATGGATAAATTTACAGTGGAAGAAATCAATTTGATGTGTGTGTTTGAGGGGCAGGACAGAAAGGGCATGATTGCTGATATAAAGAATGTGATCCCCCACATACAGGACAGTGACATGGTGGAGCTTGCCGGACAGGTTTTAGGGAAACTGGAAACCATGAGCGATGCGGAATTTGCAGAGGTGACATTGGAAGCGGCGGAGTGATTAACGCAAATCTTTTATAGCATTATTCGACATAACGTGCTATAATTCTCTTAGTCAGATTAGAACAAGTAGGGATAGTCTGCGGTTGTCCTTTCTGGAAACGGAAAGGAGGTCGGTATGAACACACTTGAGATACTTACACTGCTGTTGGTCATTTTCGCAGCATTAACATACTTAGACAACAGAAACAACCGCAAGTAACGGAAAAGGCTATCCTCTACTGCAATAGGGGATAGCCTGTAATCCGTTGATTTTTAACGCATTATAAGTTTCCGATTGTACAACCGTCGGACGTTCCAATATCCTTCGGGTTCTAAGATGATTATAAACCAACACTGCGAATTTTGCAAGAGGGTTTAGGAAATGGGGGTGCTTCGGCGCTCCTATTTTTTTGCGGACTTGCAGACTATATTACAGGAATATGGTCTTGCCTGCAAGAATTTTTTTAAATTTATATAATAAAGTAGGAAGGAATGGGTGGGATTCCGCCGCCGTCGGCATTGTGGGCAGTGTGTATAACTCTCTGTCTTATGGAGCTGTGGGCAACACTGTTTGCAGGATGTGGGAAAGCTGCTTTTGCTTTTCCATATGCTGTGAATAGTGTTGTCCATAGCGGAATGGGGAGTTATGCACACTGTCCACGATGCTTTTTTTGCTTTTAAAGCCTTTTCGGGGCTGGATATTACCGGGCAGGGTTATTATCCCGGTCTGGTTGTTCCTGTGCGTTTTTTGGCGGCTCTGTGCGCCCTAAATACTGGTTCAGGTTCTCCAGTTTCCGGTTCAGAGATTTCAGCTCTTTTTCACAGTTTTTGTATGCGGCGGTCAGTTCTTTTTTCTGTGCGGTCAGCTCCTGATACTCCGCTTTCAGCTTGTCGATGTTCAAGCCTTTTAAGGGGATGCCCGCCTGCTCCAGCATACGCCTTGCGCCGCCATAAAGGATGATCTGGCTCTCATGCTTACGGAAATAAGCGTCAGGGTTTTTGGACTTCTTATAGGCGGTATGATACGCTTTATTTGCCTTGTACTGCTCCGCATATTTGATGATTTCCGCAAGGTCTTTGATGCGGTTCTCCAGCTTGCGGACAGTCTGCTTTGCTTCCTTCCCGGTGGCGGCAGTGGTGGCGATTTTCTGTTCCAGTTCTTTTATAGAGCCAGCTTCATTATATGCCTGCGCCGCAATCTTTAAATTCTCCACCGCCGCCCACCTCTGCAGCCCCGGACTGTTCTGGAATTTCTCATCAGAGGTGTCAATCAATCTCTTATTTGCGTAATCCCTTTTCGGGATAACTGCCTTCCGTTCCCGTTTCAGTTCAATCCGTTCTTTGATGCGCTCCTTCGTGTATTCCTTTCCGAGTGACTTTATGCTGCCACGCACAAAACGGTCTTTGCCGAGTGGACGGAAGGAGATATATTTGGGGGCATCTTCCCCAAAAGTTTCTCCTTTTATCTCATAGCCTTTTGCCCGCATCAGGAGCAGAAATTCTTCATAGGTAGACGATGCTTTGATGGCGGCGTTGATGTCTTTTCTTATCTGCGTTTTCCATGCTGTCCCGCTTTTGCCTGCCTGCCATTCGTTGTATTTTTTACCACGCTCCCCGCCGGGGATAATGACGGAAAGGTTATGCTCGCTGCACAGTTCGTCACTTAATTTTCTGATGCGGTAATACGTCTGTTTACAATCGTGGTATTTGTCATGTTCTATGTTGTCGGCGGCACAGAAAATGATGTGGTTGTGGACGTGACCTTTATCAATGTGGGTGGTGACAACATAAGAGTATTTCCCCTCTAAAACTTTGTCCGCAAGCTCTTTCCCAATCTGGTGCGCTTCCTCAAAACTGACCTCACCGGGAGCGAAAGCCTGTATCAGATGATAGGCTTTATTGGGGCTGTTTTCCCGGCAGTGGTCTAAGGTATATTTAAAGTCAATCGCTGCGGTTTCCGGTGCACAGGCGTAGGAAGAAATGTAGATGCTTTCGTCCGTTTTGTCCGGGTTGCATATGTAGTCTACCGCTTTATCAACGGTTGCTGTGATAGCATGGATTTTTGTGACTGCCATACCTGTTTCATCAACTCCTTTACTTCGTCCATATCTTCCTGATAGACGTGGTTTGTGCTGTTAATCCTTTTTGCAATCTGGTTCAGGCTGGAGCTTATCCGCCCCAGTTCCGTATTGTATTCCCGCAAAAAACTGTAATCCACGTCATAGACATATCCGTATAAAATCAGCTTCCGGATAAAAGCCGATTTGCTTTTCATGCCGGAGAGTTTAAACTTCTCGTCAAGGATATATTGTTCCTTGTCATTTAAGTGAAATTCATTCCGGTTGGTTCGTGTCCTGTTTGCCATTTCTGTATTGTCCTTTCTAAATTTGGGCATAAAAAAACTGCTGTAACTTGTCTGGTTTACAACAGTCTGGTTTCGTGTCGGTTCAGTTTTTTTGATAGACTTATCCATGTGTTATTGTAGCAAATCTGCGGATAAAGGTCAAGGACTGGCAGAGAAAAGACAGAAAGAAAATCAAAGAGGGTTAGGGACACTTCCCTATGGAAATTTCATCAAACGGACGGTAGGACGGAATGATGAATTTCGCCCATGTGTCCGGACATGGGCAGTGCTTGCTATTCTTGCTATTCTTGTCTTTTGACACTCCCGGAGGGTGTGTCGGTGTTCCGATTGCTTATGCAATTTGCTTGGAACACAAAATTTTAAATGAGAATATTAAATCAATATATGGCACAACAAGGGGATTGACAAAAGGGAATACCTGATATATAATGAACGAAAGTTCAAGATTGGGGAATTGAAGATGGCACAAGTGCTTAAGGACGAGATTAGAGAAAATATACTAAAGGCGGCATTACAGGAATTTTTTGAAAAAGGGTACAAGTCGGCAGCTATGCGCCATATTGCAACACAGGCTAAAATTCCCACAGGTCTTATTTATTCTTATTATGAAAATAAAGAAGCGCTTTTTGAAGCAGTTCTTAGACCAGTACTGTATGATTGGGAACGAGTATTAACCTCAGGAGGGGAAGATAACAGTAAGCATATGGATAGCGATATTTATGGACTTAGCAAAGCGGAAACAGAATGTATCTTGAATTTATTTGATCATCGGCAGGAATTTATCATTCTGATTGATAAAAGTGAAGGTACAAAATATGCGAATGAAAAAGAACGCTTTGTTAAAGATATAGAGGAGCATTTAAATAAACATCGGAATGATGACACAGATGATACAGTCTTTTTGCATATCATCGCCAATAATTTTGTGGACGGTTTGATGCAGATTATGTATCATTACAAAGGAAAGGAATGGGCGGTTATGATACTTCATAAATTATCAAAAATGTATTTGTCGGGAATTGGTCTTTAGACCAATTCCTTTTTTTATTGAACAATATTGAATTTATGTTCAATATTAGGAAGGAGAGATTTTGTATGATGTTACTACTAATACGGTTATTTATCAAAAATGAGGAAGATATTTTAAATCCTAATGTAAAAAAAGCTTATGCTACATTATCCAGCATTGTTGGGATTACATTAAATCTGCTTTTATGTACAACAAAAATCATAATTGGTTTATTAAGTCATTCTGTTGCAATATCCGCAGATGGATTTAATAACTTGTCAGATGCGGGAACGAATGTAGTATCACTGCTAGGATTTAAGATTGCAAAATTTGGCAAGGGAAGTATGCACCCTTTCGGGCATGGAAGAATTGAGTGGATCATGGGAATATTTGCATCCATAGCTGTGATTCTTATGGGAATAAAACTTGTAGAAACTTCTGCCCAAGCAATAACGAGTCCACAGGCACCTTCGTTTAATGCCGCTGTTGCAATTGTATTGATTCTTTCTATTTTTATTAAGGTTTATATGTATTGTTACAATAAAAAGTTTGCAAAAATTACCGATTCTGAAACTTTAAAGGCAACCGCTGTAGATTGTATTAGTGATTCTTTTGCTACCAGCGCAGTTTTAATTTCGTCTGTTTTTTCTTATATGATGCATTGGAAAATTGACGGCTATTGTGGAGTGCTTGTATCTATATTCATTACTTTTGCGGGCATAAAAAGTTTATGGGAAGTTTTAGGGCGAATTATGGGAAAGGCAGCAGATGAAGATATACTGGAAACTATTTTACAAATGACAAGGGAATATTCAGAAATTATTGCCGTTCATAATCTGATGCTCCATGACTATGGTTTTGGGTATTTTGTTGTTTCAATGCGTGTTGATGGATACAAAAAAGATAATGAGAAGCTTTATGCCGCAGTAAATGAGATTGATTATAGCTTATATCAAAAATTCCATTGTGATTGCTTTATACAAATTGATTATCTTTTGAATGATGAAACAGTCATGGATTATATCAAAGAGAAAATATATGCAGTATTAAAAAAATATAATGCTGAGATCAAAATAGATAATTTCAGGTTAATTGAAAACGGAACTTATACAAATGTGGTATTCAATATGCTCTACCCTTCTGAATTACAGAAAAGAGAAGATGAAATTTATAAGGACATTACAGAGAAAATTGAATCCGAAAATCCGGGGTACCGTACCATAATCAAAGGTATTATACGGCGTGAGCGTTTAAGTTTGCGCTGATAATATAAAAATTTAAACGAGGAGGATATTAAGATGACAGAAAAATCAAATCGTATCTATTTATTAGGGGAGGCAGATGTTGCTTCCGCATTGCTAAAATTAGGTATACCAACAATGGTCGGTATGCTGATTTCCGCTTTATACAATGCCATTGATGCGTATTTTGTAGGTGGCTTGGGAATGAGTCAAATGGGAGCGGTATCTGTTGTATTCCCAATTGTACAGATCATTATAGGTTTGGGAATGATGTTCGGGGCGGGAGCTTCTTCTTACATATCTCGTCTGCTTGGAAAGGGAGAGAATGAACAGGCAAATAAGACTGCTTCTACCTCGCTTTTTTCAGGACTTCTTGTAGGGGCAATTATTATAGTAGGAATTATGGTTTTTCTTGACACTGTACTTACTTCACTGGGTGCGACTGAAACGATTTTACCTTATGCAAAAGCCTATGCCCGAATTTATGTAACAGGTTCTATTATAAATGTTTTTACCGTTATGATGAACAATTTGCTTACAGCGCAGGGAGCTACAAAATTCACTATGATTGCTATGCTTACAGGGAGTATTGCCAATGTAATATTAGATCCCATTATGATTTATGGTATGGACTTGGGAATAGAGGGAGCAGCCATTGCTACAGTCATTTCTTTATGTATCAATATGGCAATTTATATTGGATACATAGCAAAAAAGAAAGGTGTTTTAAGGTTTTCGATTAAGAATGTAGCACCTTCAAAAATAATGTATGCAGAAGTTTTGAAAATAGGTATACCCGTACTTTTATTCCAGCTTCTTGCAAGTGCGGCTATGGGAACTGTTAATACGGCATCAAAACCATATGGCGATTATGCAGTAGCAGCTATGGGAGCAGTTACCCGTATTATGACAGTTGTAACCTATGTTGTTTTTGGATTTCTGAAAGGATTTCAGCCATTTGCAGGATACAACTTTGGAGCAAAGAAATTTGACAGATTGAAAAATTCTATTAAACTCTGCATGACTTGGTCAACAGTATTTTGTGTAATTGCAGGTATTATCCTTATTGTGTTTGCAAATCCAATTGTGTCTCTTTTTGGAACAGATGCAGAGATGATTGCTTTGGCGGAAACAGCCCTTAGGCTCAATGCAGTACTATTTATTACATTTGGTTTTCAAATGGTATATGCGTCACTATATCTTGCTATTGGCAAAAGTTTAGTGGGAAGTGTGCTGAGTTTAAGCAGACAAGGTATTTTCTTTTTCCCTCTGGTTATCATGTTGCCACATTTGTTTGGCTTGACTGGCGTGATATGGGTACAGCCAATGGCAGACTTTTTAACAACAATCCTTACTATAATTTTTGCAGTCAAAATTAATCGTAGTTTATCTATGGAAATAGCAAAGGAGGGGGAATGAATTGGAGCTAGGAAAATCTAAAGAAGATTATTTAAAGGCAATTTTAATTTTGCAAAAGAAAATAGGTAATGTCCATTCAGTGAATGTTGCTGAATATATGAGTGTTTCTAAGGCAAGCGTTTCTGTGGCAGTAAAGCAACTCCGTAATAAAGGGTATTTGGTGGTGGATGAATCTGGGAATCTGTGCTTTAGCCAAAAGGGACAAAAATTGGCATCACAGGTATATGAGAGATATGATTTTCTGACTAAATTATTTTGTCAATTTGGTGTTCCTGTTGAAATTGCCAGAAAAGATGCTTGCTTACTGGAACACGACATAAGTAATGAAAGTTTTGAAAGATTGAAATATGTATTTGCCTAGCATATTAAAATGATAACTCCGAGCGGCGATGTCGCTCGGAATACCAAACATCATAAAGGAACGATTATATGGGGTTCTTTTTTAAAAGTGCCCTACCTGTTGCTAGCAAAACAGACCGTTGATATGTATCGCATTGATTAAATATCTGTATCATTTCTTGATAGTCAGGATCAGTCTGGTCATTATTGGGTGTGATATAGGAATCGGCTGACATATTCAATGCTCGCATAATTTTACAGAAAAGCGGAATACTTGGATTCCCCTTACCATTTTCAAGGTTTTTATAATATTGCGGATGGCAGTCGATCATTTCAGCAACTTCCTCTTGCGTGAGCTGGAGCCTGTTGCGGTGTTCCTTCATAAGTTCGCCTAAAGTTTTGGCTGTGCTCGCCATAGTTATTCACCTCCGAGATTTCTTTGTAAGTAGTGTATAACGATACCTTGAAAAAGTGAAAAGTGTAAGAAAGTAAATATAAGTAGTGTATTAAGCTACACAAGCACTCAGAGTTTCTTACGGATTAAAAAAAACATAATCCGTAGGAGACCTTTTTGAGTGCTTTCTATTTCCAAGCGGATTATGCGGAGAATTACCATGCGCAAAGTCCGGTATAGGGGAAGTATATATTTGTCAAAAAAATCTATATCTGTGTAATTCTCAAAAACACCCTTGCAAGTAGTCTTAGAGATTACTTGTTCGTAACTGTATATCTTATAGATAAAGAACGTCCAATAGGCATTAAGCCTGTCCGGGCGTTTTTTATATACAAAAAATTTTTAAAAAATTTTTTGCTCCCACCCGAACATCAGCCTACCGCCATTTGGCAGATACAACGGAAAGGGAAAAGGCGTATGCCTTTGTCACGTCACAGCGGGGGAGGAGGTGAACTCGCATGAAGAAACCTTCTCACCATGATGAAATGACGATCAGGCATCGTTTTGACCGCCTGTGCCAGATGTCGCTGAAAGGCGAAGCAATCAATTATTACAGGCACATGGATTACCGCAGGGAACATGAAGCCATGTTTTCTGAACTGTCTGAAAAGGAGCTGAACCAGTTGTTTGTTATGGATGAATACGGAGTGGAAAACAGCCATTTTACAGTGCATGGATATGACATTGAGGTGAAAGACACCCTGATTGCGGAAGCGTTGCAGGCACTTTCGGAGAGGAAGCGGAATGTAATACTGCTTTCGTATTTTCTGGAAATGAGCGATGCGGATATAGCAAGGGAGATGAACCTTGTCCGCAGCACAGTCCATGAACACCGGACACGCTCACTTGAGATTTTAAGGAAGATTATGGAGGGAAAAGCAGATGAAACAGAGATGTAAGAGCAGAGAAGAAAAGAATTTGTTGCCTTTCCATATCATAAAGGCAGCATCAGAAGGCGATGTATTGGCAATCAACAAAGTCCTGAAGCACTATGAGGGATACATAATTACCCTGTCCACCCGGAAGATGTATGACGAGAGTGGGCGGCTTCATTTTTGTGTTGATGAAACACTGTGCCGGAGGCTTGAAACAAAGCTGATTACAAAGATACTGGCGTTTGAAGCGGTATAAAGGGCGGTTAGCTGCCCTTTTCCATAGCTGACAGATTTACAGCGGAGTACCTTGAAAATTGAATACTGTATTGCATACAGGACGTGAGGATATGCAGAGCCACTAAGCAGATGCGCCATGACGTACCTGCCCTGTCTTTTAACAGGGTGAAACGTGAGGAAATGTTGGAACAGGACATTGAAGCAAAGGTAAGGAGCGAGTGAGATCGGGCAAAATATGTAGCAGTTACATGGGGCGATGAAGCATATCTGTGATAATGATACTTCCGGGTTGCGGGGAAACCGCAATCCGGTCAATGAAATGACGGTGCAAGACCGATGTGGGCGGTGTAATGAGCTGCCACCTGTATTGCAGTTTTTATCTGCTAATAAATGGGGAGAAGTGTATTCTGTCTGTTTATTAGCAGATAAAGCTGTGCAAAGAAATAGGAGGATATTTTTAATGCAGAGAATACCGAAAGTGATTAACAAAAAGAGGTTAGTCAGATATAAAGAAGGCGCAGAAATGTACAGCATGGGAATGAATAAATTTCAGACTTTGGCGAAAGATGCGGGAGCTATATTGAAAATTGATAGAATGGTACTGGTGGATTTGGATGTGTTTGACCAGTATCTGGAATCATTTCGTGTGAAATAGTAAATTTGTGTATATGCAGGAAAGAAAGATTTTTCGTATAACCAAAAATAAGTGTTGACTTTTGGTTAAACTGAAAGTATAATGATTATGAAATGGATGGAGGTGTATATTGTGGCTAGGACAGGCAGACCAAAGTCTGACAATCCGAAAAAAAATCTTATCGGATTGAAGCTGACAGAGGAAGAAGCCGCAAAACTAAGAGAATATGCGTCCAAACATGACATGACCATAACGCAGGTGCTACAAAAGGGGATTGATTTGCAGTATGCAATGGAAGAACCGATAAGTAGCTAGTACGAAATCTCTTTCCTTGAGAAAGGAGCAGAGATGGCAAAATCAAGAAAGGATAATAAAGGGAGGGTTTTAAGAAAAGGCGAAACCCAACGCAGTTGCGATGGCAAATATGTTTATACCTATACCGATCCGGAAGGGAAACGCCGGAGCATATACTCTAAGGACATTATGGAGCTGCGTGAGAGGGAAGAAAAGCTGATTAAAGACCAGTTAGACGGATTGGATACCTATGTAGCTGGCAGTGCAACGGTCAATTTTGTATTTGACAGGTATATATCTACAAAGTCGGAACTCAGGGGAACAACCATGAGGAACTACAAATATATGTATGACCGTTTTATCAGGAAAGGGTTTGGGAAGAAGAAAATTGCAGCGATAAAATTTTCTGATGTGCTTCAATTCTACCAGCATTTACTGAAAGATAAGGAAATGCAGATTAACACATTAGAAACAATCCATACGGTGCTTCACCCAACATTCCAGTTGGCGGTACGGGATGATATTATCCGTAACAATCCGAGTGACGGGGTTATGGCGCAGATAAAAAAACAGCCGGGTAGAAATCATGGCGTAAGACACGCTTTAACTCTGGAACAGCAGAGAGCTTTTATAAACTATATAGAAAACAATCCTACATATTACCGCTGGACATCTTTGTTTAAGTTCTTGTTAGGGACGGGGTGCAGGATTGGGGAAGCAATCGGGATAAGGTGGGAAGATGTAAATTTTGAAAAACGTATAATCAGCATCAACCACAGTTTGGTTTATTACAGCAGGGAATTTAAGGAACACCCGATGTGTACATTTTCTATATCACTCCCAAAAACAGAAGCAGGTATACGCTTTATTCCGATGATGGATGTAGTCTACGAAGCACTCCGGGCGGAACTTGCAGACCAGCAGGAGAATGGATTCAATGAAACGGAAATTGACGGAATGAAAGGTTTTATCTTTATGAACCGTTTTGGTTACGTCCATAATCCGCAATCTATCAACCGAGCAATTAAGCGGATATACGAATCGTACAATGCAGAAGAAGTGGTTAATGCTTCCAAGCAACATCGGGAGCCTGTGCTAATACCACATTTCTCATGTCATCATTTGAGGCATACCTTTTGTTCGAGGTTTTGCGAGAATGAAACAAATTTAAAGGTGATTCAGTCCATAATGGGACACGCTAATATTGAAACAACGATGGACATTTATGCGGAAGTCACCGATGCAAAGAAACAGGAAGCGATTGAAAATTTAGCACACAAATTGAATGTATTTTAGGAAAGAGTCCGGCTAGGACTGACAGAGGGTACGACAACTTGTGTGCCATACGACAAGAGTACGACAAATTCAAAGGTTTTAATCAATGAAATAGCGTTATATGGCTGTGGCAGAGATGCCCAAAAGCAGCTAGATAAAGGGAAATAAGCCATTTTAAATTAAACTGACTTAAAATCCCGACGATGAAATCTTTAGATAAGAAACCGTCCGATTCTGCAAAATCCGGAAAAAAGGAGACTGCCCGCGAGGCGAAAAAGAGCAGTATCTCCCGTGAGCAGGCATTGGAGCTGCTGAAGAAGTATAACAAAGAGCCGTTCCACATCCAGCATGCCCTGACTGTTGAGGGTGTGATGCGCTGGTTTGCGAAGGAACTTGGCTATGGGCAGGAAGAGGAATTCTGGGGAATCACCGGACTTCTGCATGATATTGACTTTGAACTTTACCCGGAAGAGCATTGTAAAAAGGCGCCGGAGCTTCTCAGAGAAGCGGGCGTAGGTGAGGATATGATCTATGCGGTCTGCTCTCACGGTTACGGAATATGCAGTGAGGAAGAACCGAAGCTGGAGATGGAGAATGTGTTATTTGCATCTGATGAGCTAACGGGGCTGATCTGGTCCTGCGCGCTGATGCGTCCTTCTAAGAGCACTATGGATCTGGAGGTCAAGAGCTTAAAGAAGAAGTTTAAAGATAAGAGATTCGCGGCGGGATGTTCCAGAGAGATTATATCCCAGGGAGCAGAGCGGCTTGGCTGGGAACTTGATGAGCTTTTTGATAAGACGATCCGGGCGATGAGAAGCTGTGAGGCGGCTGTGGCAGAGGCGATGGAGAAATAGTCAGCGGCGGGTGCCGAGGCTGATAATCAGGATAAGGCTCTGCAATACGAAATATCATCAAATGGTTAGACAGCAATGACAAGAGTAATAAATAACCTGCTGGGTGCTTTGCCAGTATAAAAGTAAAGCAAAATCCCTAGACTGTACTGCAATACAGTTTAGGGATTTGTTCTTTCGTCGAAAGATATATTGATATTTTTTGTTTTTGATTATACTATATCTAACGGCAAAATTACAAAAAATTGCCGAAAGATATGGAGGCGATAAAATGTGGTATGAAGATGTCGTTTGCCAATTGAATAAAGAACAAGTATATACAAGGCAACAGATATATGAAGCATTAGTAAATGAAAAAACTGAGCTAACATATAATTCTTTTAAATGGATTATTTCAAAAATGGTTGATAATGGGATTATTTCCAGAAAGCAACGTGGAGAATATGTTTTACAGAGTAATCCAATTTCAGGGAAACAAATTTATAAGCCATTAATGAATGAGCAGCTTCAGGAGATTAGTGAAAAGATAAAAGCGAGATTTCCACATGTGAATTTTGTATGTTTTGCGAGTGTTCAGTTAAATGAATTTCTGAATCATTTGATTGGAAGAAATACAATTTTTATTATGGTTGAAAAGTATGCCATTGACTTTGTTTTCCGTTTCCTGCAGGAAGAAACCACCGTGCATATTTTATTAAAACCAAGTAAAAAGGAATGGGATGCTTATTGTACCGGAGATAACATTGTAATGCTTAATTTAGTTAGTGAATCGCCGAAGAGTGTAGATGAGTATCGTGGGATGTGTATTGAACAGTTATTGGTAGATATTGTTGCTGAAAAAAACTTTCAGTATCTGTATAGTAGAAGCGAATTGTTATATATATATTTTTGAAAATGCTGACAAATCATATTTGATAGATTATGTAAGGCTTTTGCGTTATGCGAGAAGAAGAGGAAAAGCAGATGAAATAAAAAAATACATTGGGGGGTATGAGAGTGCTCACACAAGATAATTTTACAAAAGAGAATATAGAAAGATTACAAAAGATAAGCGGAAATGATCCGTCGTTATTAGAAAAAACAGTATATGCATTTGGAATGTTGGAGGCAATATCAAAGGTAGGAATGCCATTTATATTTAAGGGTGGTACCTGTTTGATGCTTTTGCTTGATAGGCCAAGAAGACTTTCTGCGGATATTGATATCATTGTTGAGCCAGGAATAGATGTGGAGTCTTTTAACCAGGTGGTTAGGGGTTCAAGTCTCCCGCGGAGCATTGTTTAATGTAAATATCATTGAAATGAGGTGAGAAAAGCATGGATATAATTGAAATCAAAGGAAAAGTAAATACAGCTATCTGCTATGCAAGGGTTGTAGAGGATGAAGCGATAGAGCAGATCAGACGTATGTGTGATTATGCGATGACTGAAAGGTCAAGAATCAGAATCATGCCAGATGTTCATGCAGGTAAAGGATGTACTATAGGTACCACAATGACTATTGCAGATAAGGTTGTACCTAATGTTGTTGGAGTAGATATCGGATGTGGTATGTATACCGTGAATCTTGGGAAGATTGATATTGATTTTGAGAAGACTGATGAAGCGGCTCATTTCATTCCGTCTGGAATGAATGTCTGGGAGGGTCGCCAGGAGCGGTTTGATTTAACAGAACTTGCCTGCTATAGAGAACTGAAGGATACAAAGAGATTAGAGCGTTCACTTGGGACATTAGGTGGTGGTAACCACTTTATAGAAATTGATGATGCCAAAGATGGAACCAAATATCTTGTGATTCATTCAGGATCACGTAATCTTGGCAAGCAGGTTGCAGAGCTTTACCAGAAACTTGCAACTAACCTTGATAGAGGTTATGGTGACTATTTGGAGAAACGAGATGAGATCATCAGAACCTATAAGGAACAGGGGCGTAGAAGTGAGATTCAGGATGCGTTAAAGCAGCTTCACTGGCAGGTGTATGAGTCAGAGACAAGTATGCCGGAGGATCTTTGCTATTTATCCGGTAAATACCTTGAGGATTATCTGCATGATGTGGAGATTTGCCAGGCATTTGCAAGACGAAGCAGGGAGAAGATGGCGGAAATTATCCTTCAAAGAACTGGAATGACCGGAAGCGATGCCTTCCATACCATTCATAATTATATTGATACAGATGAAATGATTTTAAGAAAGGGCGCTATTGCAGCCCATAGTGGAGAGAAAGTGCTGATTCCAATAAATATGAGAGATGGAAGTGTATTAGCAATTGGCAAAGGTAATCCAGAATGGAATTTCTCTGCGCCCCACGGAGCAGGAAGAATTATGTCCAGAACTAAAGCAAAACATGAGCTTAACATGGATGAGTACAAGGAGACAATGAAGGGTATTTATACTACTTCAATTAATGAAAATACATTGGACGAGGCACCGATGGCATATAAAAGCTTAGAGGACATCATTGATGTAATCAGAGAGTCTGTAGAAGTCATCGATGTGATGAAACCTATTTATAACTTTAAGGCTTCTGAGTAGACGGAGAATATTCTTTCTCTGTCTGCCGGGAGCAGAAATGGAGAAAGAAATGTTTACAATGTCTACCATCGATATGGTAGCTACCGGAAGAAACATCGCGAGACTGAGAGGGGAAGCAGGCCTGACCGTAAGGAATCCGCAGGATATCTTTGGATTTGCAACTCCTCAGACGTGAACCCTGGGAACCCTTTCCAATCACCATGCCTCTTGAACGTAGAATACTTAGTTGTTGCAGATATACCACGGATTTGCTTCTTTGGGGAAATGCCTGCTTGAGGAATATTTTCAAAAAAATTAAAAAACTTTGTAATGAAAGCTGGTTATGTTACTCTTAATAATATAAGCAGCTTTATTAATGCTTTGTCGGAAGGATTTTTACTTGATGGAGGTGCATGGATGAATGAGTTTGAAGAGATTTATGGGAAATATATGAAAGTCGTATACAATTTCGTCATGAAATTGTCCAATAATTCTCACATCGCAGAAGAAATCACCCAGCAGACATTCGTGACCGCACTGGAAAAGCTTGACACTTTCCGGGGGGAGTGCAAGATGTCGGTCTGGCTGTGCCAGATTGCGAAATATGAATACTTCGCGTGGGAGAGAAAGGCGAAACGCCACAGGCCGTATGAGCCGGATGACGGCAGCAGGAATGACGACCAGGAAACCGGGCGCAGGAACCGTATGGAAGGGCAGATGAGCCAGGCGGCAAGTCAGGCGGGGCAGGCAGAGACAGGAGGCGACGAGCTTGTTAACGCTATGATAGACCGGGAGGACTACGGGCGCATCATGGAGGTGTGGCATGGGCTGCCGGAGCCGTACAAGGAAGTATTCATGCTGCACACTATGGCAGAGATGGCTTACCCGGATATCGGAAAGCTGTTTGGGAAAAGTGCGAACTGGAGCAGGGTAACTTATTACCGTGCAAAGAAGATGATTATAGAAGGTCTTGGAGGTGTATAAATATGAAGTGCAAAATTATCTGTGATTTACTGCCGATGTATATTGACGAAGTATGCAGCGATGAAACTAAGGAAGTGGTGGAAGAGCATCTTAAGACATGCTCAGAGTGCCGCAGAGAATATGAGCAGATGAAAGCGGAGATTTCTCTGAACGAGGCAGAGGATCTTGATGAAAAAGAGCTGATGAAAAAGGGGAAGGAGACTATGATGGAATATGTAAAAGACAAGGTATACAGGAAATGGATTTTAGGAGATACGATTTTAAATTTATTATTGTCAGTTTACCTGTTCGCGTACGGGATGAAAGGGATGATAGAGGAGGGCGGCGTCACCTTTGAAGGAATCAATATAGGCGGCACATACTGCGGAATCTTATTTGCCGTGAATCTTATTTACTGGGTGCAGTATTTGAGAAAAGGAGATTTAGGGATTTCAAATTCTGTAGATGCAATATGCAAATGGTCGCTGGGACTGAAATTCGTATTTGTGATATGTGCAGTGACAGTGGCTGTTGCGATTGGATTTTATGTAATGTTTAGCGGCGGGAGTGTTTAGGGGTGTTTGCTGAACCTTTCAGTACAACAGAGGCTTGAGCGGCTTGCGTATTTGGCGGAGGATAAGCATATTGCGGCGAAATATGTTGGCGGAAGGAAGATATTCGGGATAAGTTAAATACTAAAAAATGCATCTTAGCTGCCGTTACCTGCAACATGGTACGGCAGTTATTGTTTTTTCGGGGGAGATTCTATATAGTGAGGGTACGAGATGCATTTTCATCTGACAGGGAAGGGATTGAATTGAAAAGATTGCCGATATGCGTTATATTATAAAAATAATCAGGAAATGAGACAGCTATATGTCATATTAATTGTGCTATTATTGATTTGTAACAGAAGGAGTGGACGCAATGCAGATTGAGCGTTTGGTTCAGATGATTTTTTATATCGTCAGCCATGGGCATGTTACGGCGAGGGAATTAGCTGATTATTTTCATGTATCAACCAGGACGGTATACCGCGATATCAATACTTTGACCCTTGCCGGGATTCCTATAATGACAGAAAAGGGGGCCGGCGGGGGAATATCTTTGATGGATGGTTATGCCATTGACAAATCTCTTCTTTCTGAGGAGGAGCGGCAGCGGGTCTGCCAGGGCTTGCAGATCTTACAGGCGACGGAGTATCCTGACGCTGAGAAGGCTTTAAGCAAAATCGGCGCAGTGTTCAGAAATGCCGTGGAGCCGAGGTGGCTGGAGGTTGACTTTTCTTATTGGGGCAGTGATAATAAAGAGAAGATTAAGATTTCTGAATTGCAGCATGCCATACTGGGTAAGCATGTGATCGTGTTTGATTATTTTAATTCTGAGCTGCGAACATCGGAGAGAGCTGTAGAGCCGCTGCGGCTGGTGTTTAAGTCACATGCCTGGTATATTGCGGGATTTTGCAGATGCAGGGAAGAAGTCAGGTTTTTCCGTCTGTCCAGGATGAAACGTCTTCGGATTTTGCCGGAGGTTTTTAAGCGAAAGCTGCCGCCGGGGGATTTCGTGCCGTCTGAATGCAGAGAAAAATGTAATTTTCCGAATTTAAAGCTGAAGTTTTCCCCAGAGATTACACATAGGCTGTGTGATGAATTTGAGGAAAATCAGATCAGCTTGGGTGATGACGGCAATTATTATGTCACAGTCCAACTGGAGCTTAATAACTGGACAATCCATTATCTCTTGTCTTTTGGAAAGTACGTGGAGATCGTGGAGCCGGAGGCGGCGCGGGCTATGCTTAGGGAAAGGGCTGCGGATATTGTGGATATCTACTCCTGATTAACACATGATTCAATTGGAGGTAACTATGGAAAAATGGCTGTATGTGATGATGATTAAGAAAGGGAAAACTTATAACAAGGTTACGAAAGCGGTAATTACAAGGCATGTGGAGAACTTGAGGAATCTGGATGCAGAGGGGAAGATTGAGCTTTGCGGGCCCTTTAAGGGCTATCCAGGGGTAGCGGGGATGGTTGTTTTTAAGACGGAAAGCTATGAGGAGGCAGAGGCTTTGTGTAAGCAGGAGCCGCTTGTGGCAGAGGGATTTGCAACATATACGCTTGCAGCATTGCAGGTGGCTGATAAAGAGAATAATTATCTGCTGTAATGGAAAGATGCAGGAGGCGTGGAAGGCTCCTGCGTCTTTCCGCATCTGTCGAATCTGATTCGGGGTGAAGAGGGAGGTGCTTTTTCATGCAATTGCCATATTCGGATGAAATAGAAATTCAAAGCCTTGGCAGGTTATTTGATAATACCAGTGAGTGCTATAAGTTTTTCTGGTTTCAGGCGTTGGTCACGAAAGTGCTGGAGGGAAAAGAGACAATTACATATGAAGAGCTTATCAATGAAATGATTGCGGATGCGTGGTATATGGTGACGGAATATCATCTGAACTTGGGACCGAAGGATACGCTGGAGCGTCTGGTGAATGATATCAGCGAGATCAGCGGCATGAAACCATGCGAGAAAAAGGGCGCGATTCTTGATTTTGTGAGACATTGTACCGATAAAGGAGTTATGCAGAAAAAACGGACACTTACTTATAATGTGCCGTACCGCCTTCAGGCTCCGTTTATGGAAAATATCAAGGGGAAGGCGTGGAATGTATCGGAGAGCAGCCTGATATCTGCGATCAACCGGGAAAAGCGGCTGATGTATTATTTTACCGCGTTGAAGGGAATGCAGACAGAGATACAGATGCAGCCGGAATGGACAGAGTACATATTTAAAAATCAGGATGTACTGAAAGGATGGCTTAAATATAATATGATTGTATACTTGCAGAGGCGTAATCCGAGTGTGCCGGGAATTGCGGACAAATTGCAGCCGCCATTGGAGAGAAAACTGGATAAGGTTCAAAAATATTGGAAGCTTTTGCTGACGTTGGAGCCGGTGCATGAAATATACGGGGATGAAATTGTGACAGAAAGGGATATTTCTATCGACCATTTTGTACCGTGGTCATATGTGGCGCATGATGAGTTCTGGAACCTTCACCCGACGACGAAGAGTATTAACAGCAGTAAGAGCAATTATCTCCCGAATTGGAATCTCTATTTCCCGAAACTGTGTCGTCTGGAGTATTTTTCATATGTGATGATGAACAGATATGATGGGGTGAAGGATGCGTTTGAAAAATGTGCGAAGGAACATTTAAACAGCAGTGAAATCAGGGGGAGAATGTATAAAAGTGGATTGTCAATGCCGGAATTTTCCGGGGTGCTTGAGGAGGTTGTACAGCCGGTGTACCAGTCGGCGAAAACCTGTGGATTCCGGAGCTGGGTGTATGCGGCAGAAGATAAGGACGGGGGAATGGTTACGAATGGATAAGATGTCACGACAGAAGAAAGAGCCTGGATTAAAGGAGCAAACAATAGGGTATTATAATCAGTATGCAGAGCAGTTTGCCGAGAGAACGGTGGGTGCGGATATGAGTTTCTGCCAGAACGCTTTCCTGAAACACTTGCCGGCTCATTCCCTGATTTTGGATGCGGGATGCGGCAGCGGGCGCGACAGTAGAATTTTTATGGAGAAGGGTTATCAGGTATGCGCGGTAGATGCGTCAGAAGAGATGTGCCGGGTGGCGGCAAAGCAGATTGGCCGGCCGGCAGAGTGCATGCGGTTTGAGGAGATGACGTGGCGGGAGCGCTTTGACGGCATATGGGCCTGCGCGTCTCTGCTCCATGTGTCGAGGAGCGAACTTCCGTTGGTGCTTAGGAACTTTCACAGAGCCTTAAAGATCGGCGGGGTGATGTACGCGTCTTTTAAGTACGGCGGCGGGGAGGAAGAGAGGCTCGGGCGGTTCTTTAATGATTACCGGCTTGGGGAGCTTGAGGATGTATTTCTGCGGGATGGGCTGTTTGCGCTTGTGGAGAGCTTTGAGACGGAGGACGCGCGGCCGGATTATAAGGAAAAACCGTGGGTGAATATCATTGTGAGGAAAATTTGTGTATGAAAAAGTGAAAGGTATCATATACTCAGTTATTGTATTTGAGTGATTGAGGTGATAAAAAATGGTCAACCTGCGACAGATGATAACAGGAAAATGGTTGAGTTTATGGATGCACATAATTTTTCCTTTGATATCAGTGAGGACACAAAAACATTGAAGTGTCGGGTGACGGAAAAGTAGAATGGACATTATAAAATATACTTCAGAATATGAGGAGTTAAGGAATAATTTTACATGTGGCAATATTGTTATTGATAATTTTCTGAAAAATCAGGGAACAAAAATAACAGCTACGAAAATTTTGAAGATGATATGAGTACATTTGTCCAAGAAAGCGATAAGGAATGTTATAAATTGTATAAATGTGTTGATGATATTATTGGGGCATAGAGGCATATCGGATTTGACTATCTGATATGCCTTGTTTTTATAAAAGATATATGGCACGAAGGAAAATCAGATAAGGGTGCTTTGCAGTGTCAATCTTTAAACCCTCTGAACCGGTGGAAATAAGGTTTAGAGGGTTTTTTGGTGAGAGAGTGTTTAGAAAGGAGAACCCATAATGATTACGGCGGATACGGAATCGGATATGCGTCTGGTAATCGCGACAGCAAGGGCGGTATTTGCCGCTGGTGGAAAGCCGCTTGTTATGTGGACAAGCTCGCCGCTTGGACCGGGAAAGATGGTCGATGACTGGCTGCCGTCCGAATCAATCTTAGCGGCAGCTTTAAAGGCAGATGCATGGGTGGAATTTAACCGTCAGTATTTTCTGTATTCCGATACATATCAAAAGGCGGTGGAAGGAAATCCGAAACTGCGCTTTCTCGGACTCCCGGGCACGACTTCAGATGTGTTTGTAAGACTGTATGCCCGTGTGGATCAGAGAGTATGGGGGATTTCGTAGAGGCAATTGCTGAGAGAACACGTAGAGCGAAGCATGTGCGTATGACTACGGCACTGGGTCAGGATATAGAGTTTGATAATGATCCGGATAATCCGATTCGTGCGGAAACTGGTTATTGGGACAAACCGGGAACAGCTATGTTGAATGGACAGATTGCATGGACGCCGGTTTTAGACAGTATTAATGGGACACTTGTGTTTGACGGGTCTCTTGTGCCGCAGATCGGCGTGCAGATCACGGATAATGGCAAGGTAATAGAGCCTGAATTGGCAAAGCTTGCAGCGAAATTGGGGAAATAATAGATTTGTGCATAATATGCCGTTTTTAGAAAGAAGGGGATTAATATATGGATAGTCTTCAGAAGACATCGGAAAGCCTGGTAAAAAATTTATTTGAACTTAAGAAGGACGAAACTTTTGTAGTAACGGCGGATGAAGACAATATTAAAGAAGTAGTTGAAGCGGTATCAGAAGCAGCGAAAAATGTAGGAGCTAAGGTACTCACAATCTATATGCCTGTACCTGATGGTGTCGGGATGGCGGCGGATGCAGGCATAGCGTCAAAAGCATTGGCGGGTGCTTTGGCTCAGGCGGATGCATGGGCGGAGTTAAACACGAAATGGATATTCGGCGGGCAGACTTACATCCGCGTCATGCAGGAAAATAAAAAGCTGCGCCATATGAATCTTACAGGGGCAACAAAAGAATTGCTCAATAACTGTATCGGTAAGATTGATTACGAACAATTTCGAAAGCTGGGGCTGCGTTTTGTCGAGATGCTGCTTAAGGGAAAAGAATTTCATATGACCTCTCCTACGGGGATGGAGCTTTGTTTTAACAATACACCGGAGCATCCCATCACATGTGAACTGGGAGAAGCTAATGTCGCGGGGTCACATATGCTCCCGGGACAGATTGCATGGACGCCGGACGTAGAGACAGTCAATGGAACGATTGTTTTTGACGGGGCGCTGGCTCCTGTGTGCGGGATACCGTCTGTGCCGGTCAAAGCAGTTATAGAAAACGGGAAGGTTGTAGATTTTCACGGAGGATTGGAGGCCGGACAGTATTTTGACTGGCTGAAAAGCTTTAATGATCCGCAGATGCTTCGCATCTCCCATACAGGTCTTGGACTGAATCCGGGAGCGGAGCTTTCCGGTGATATCCTGCAGGATCAAAGAGTATGGGGCTCGGCAACATGGGCATTTGGGAGCATCGGGGCAAATCTCATTCCGCCCGCAGGAGTTTCGGGGGCCTCTCATTCGGATTGTGTTGCATTGAATATCAGTCTGTGGATGGATGGGGAAGAGCTCATACGTGACGGCAGGATTGTTCAAGAAGAATTGGCGAAGCTGGCGGAAGGACTCGTGTAATAATAAAAGCCCTGCTGTTTTGTGATATTGAAAACAGGGGGGCTTTTTCTTAATCGGAGACATTGGAATGGCTGTCTATATAATCGTTCACATTTTCTAAAATGCGGTCTAAATGCTCTTTCATCTCCTCTTTTGCAGCGATTGGGTCACGGTTCTGCAATGCTTCCACGATTTTGTCATGCCGCGTGATCTCGCTGCGCTTCAAGGAAGAGGAAATATGGTTAAATACATTGTACACATTGTTGTCGGCGAGTAAGATCTTTAAAATCTGCTGTGCTATCTCATTTTTTGAAAATTCCGCGATAGCCAGGTGTATTTTCAGATCTTGTTCAGCCCCATTGTTTCCTTTTTTTAATTCTAATAAATGTTCCATGGAAAGTAATTCAAGAAATTCAAGCTGTTCATCTGTAGCATTCTCGCACGCGCTTGTGACAGTGTAAGACTCGATGAGATGCCGGATTTGAAGAATCTCATGGATTCGTTTAAAAGATGCTTCTGAGGAGTAATCAATCAGGCTGCGGGCAGCGCTTTTTTGAACTTCCAGAGAGTTTAAGTTTGTAAGAAAACTTTTCCCCTTATCTGTCAGGACGCGGCCCTTGTTGCCGATACAGGTCAGATAGCCGTTATCCTCAAGCTTTTTTAATTGCCTGCCAATAGTTGCCGGAGAGATATCCAGCTTGGAACTCAGATAATTCGCTCCGACCGGCGAGTTGAACTCATTAATTGTTTGTAATAAAGGAGGACGGTTCGTTTGATATTCCAAAAGCAAAGAGCCACCTTGACTGGTTGATACAAAACGGGATTAAAGGAATATGTATTCTTGGAGCGACCGGGGAGTATCAGAGCATAACTGTTGAAGAGCATAAATTGTTTGTGCGGGAAATAGTGCCGTATATCAAAGACAGGGTTTCCGTT
The DNA here is from genome assembly GCA_000403475.2 of Lachnospiraceae bacterium MD308. Classification (GTDB taxonomy): domain Bacteria; phylum Bacillota; class Clostridia; order Lachnospirales; family Lachnospiraceae; genus MD308. The sequence continues at coordinate 540,041 of KE159797.1, read as the reverse complement.
ATTGTAGGCGCAACAAGAGAGCGGGCGGATGAGGTTGTTGAGCTGATCGGTAATATGAAGGACTGCGATGCAGATGCAGCTATGGTTCTCACACCTCCGTATTGTCATCCATCCCAGGATGAGATTGTTGAAAATTACCGTTACATTATGGAAAAAACAGAATTTCCGATTATGATCTATAACAATCCGGGGAGCTGTGGTGTGAATATAGAGCGCAATACATATCAGGAATTGATGGGACTTCCTTTTACAGCGGCGATTAAGGAGTCCAGCGGTTCATTGCAGATATTAAGAGATGTTCTTACAGATGCTCCGGAAGATGTCAGTGTATTTTGCGGATGTGATAATCTTGCATTCGAGAGTTTTACAGATGGAGCCCACGGAATGATCTGTATGCTGGCGAATGTGGCTCCGAAATCTTGTGCAGAGCTTTTTGCGTCTGTATCTGAGGAACAGGATATGGCGAAAGGCAGGGAGATTTACCGAAACCTTACTCCCGCATTGGATGTGTTAGAGTCATTCCCTAAGCCGGTTCAGGCATTAAAGCATCTGCTTAATATTAAAACCGGAAATGGCGGATATTCGAGACGGCCCCGTATGGAGTTGACCGACAAGGAAAAGGAATATGTAGAACAGGCAATGTGCGCAGATAAACTGTATTAAATGGGAGGGGAACTATATGGAATTTAAGTCAAAAGAATATTATGAGCAGATAGCAAAGGAACTTTGTTTTCAGACGAGAGCGTTTATTGGCGGAATGTTCGTGGAAGCGTCCCAGGGAAAGACATTTGATACCATTAATCCGGCAACCGGGGAGAAGATTACTAATGTCTCGGGCTGTGGGAAAGAAGATGTACTCAATGCAGAAAAAGAAGCAAGAAAGGCATTTGAGGATGGCTGCTGGGTGAAGAAAAGCCCGGCGGAAAAAAAGGAGATTCTGTTCCGTCTTTCCGAACTGATTATGGAGCATCAGGAAGAGCTGGCAGTGATGGAGAGTGTGGATAGTGGTAAACCTATCCGAGATACCCTTACCGGAGATATCCCGGATACGGCGCTGACCTTCCGCTGGCATGCCGAAGCGATAGATAAGCTGGAGGATGCAATTACAGCAGGGGACGGAGAACATTTGAGCCTTGTAGTAAGAGAGCCGCTTGGCGTAGTAGGCGCTGTCCTGCCGTGGAATTTCCCACTGCAGATGGCGGCGTGGAAGCTGGCGCCGATTCTTGCATCGGGTAACTCATGTGTTGTGAAGCCGGCAAAACTGACATCGCTTACACTGCTTAAGTTAGCGGAGCTTGCTAAAGAGGCGGGCCTCCCGGATGGCGTATTGAACGTAGTACCGGGCGACGGAAGTGTGATCGGTGAAGCGCTGGGAATGCATCCTGAATTGGAGGCTCTTACGTTTACGGGTTCAACAGAAGTGGGGAAAAAGCTTTTGGCGATGTCCGGAAAAACCAACGCTAAAAGGATACTTTTGGAAATGGGAGGCAAGAATCCCTGCATCATCATGCCGGATGTAAAAGACCTTGACCACGCTGCCGAAGAAGCAGTCAATGCTGTTTTCTGGAATATGGGAGAAAACTGTACGTCAAATTCACGCCTGCTGGTGCATAAGGATATAAAGGAAAAGGTAGTCGAAAAGACCAAAGCGCTCCGAACGGGAAATCCTCTGGACCCTGACAATCATCTAGGTGCGATAGTAGAAAAGAAACATATGAATACGATACTTAATTATATACAGAAAGGAAAAGAGGAAGGGGGAAAGCTTCTCTGCGGAGGCGGTCCGATTTTGGAGGAGACAGGAGGAAACTTTATTGCCCCTACCGTATTCGATGGCGTGACTCCAGAAATGACCATCGCAAAGGAAGAAATCTTTGGGCCTGTTCTGGCAATCATCGAATTTCAGACGGAGGAGGAGGCTCTCCGCATTGCCAACGACACAGAATATGGCTTGCAGGCGTCGCTGTTTACAGATGACCTTTCTACCGCTCATCGGATGTCCAGGGCACTGCGCGCAGGGACGGTTTCCGTAAATTGTTATTCAGAAGGAGATATTGGAACTCCTTTCGGCGGTTTCAGGCAGTCCGGCTTTTTCAGCCGCGACAAATCTCTGCAGGCTAATAAACAATATACGGAATTAAAGACCATTTGGATTCAGCTTTAATGATTGATGGGTTAAAAAGGAGTTGGACTTATGCTGTTATTATCTAGAGAAGATATTAAAAAAGTATTTACCATGCAAGATGCGATCGAAGTTGTGAAAAAGGCTTTTTGTCTTGTTGTGGAAGGTGAGTGTGACGCGCCAATCAGGACGAATATTCGAGCAAAAAAGCATGACGGCTGCTTTTTGTTTATGCCGGCATATGCGCAGGAGCTTGATGCGGCTACCTTGAAGGTGATTAATATTTTTCCGCATAATATCGACCATGGCCTGCCGTCGTCGCCGGCACAGGTATTTCTGATTGATGGGAAGACGGGGATAATGTCTGCTGTTCTGGACGGAACATATGTAACGCAGCTTCGCACCGGAGCTGCCACAGGCGCGGCGTTCGAAGTACTTGCGAAGAAGGACTGCAGAATCGGAGCGCTGATTGGAACCGGCGGGCAGGCGGCTACGCAGTTAGAAGCCATGCTGGCAGTAAGGAAGTTAGAGGAAGTGCGGGTCTATGATTTGAACGGTGAGCGGACGGAGGCATTTGCAGACAAGATGAGAAATGAGCTTGGCGGCTATGGCGCAAGGATAGTTGCTGTGCAATCGTCGGATGCGGCGATTGAGGATGCAGATTTGGTGGTTACAGTCACACCTGCTACAAAGCCTGTGTTTGACGGCACAAAGATTAAAAGCGGTGCAACGATCAGTTGTGTCGGTTCTTATCAGCCGCATATGCAGGAGATGGACCCTGCTGTGCTGCCGAGAGCATCCAAGATTTATTTTGATTCTAAGGAGGCAGTTTTGGCCGAATCGGGAGATATATTGATTCCATTGGAGAAAGGTGTGATCACAAAGGACGACTTCACAGGCGATTTGGGCGATGTGCTTCTTGGCAAAACTACAGGTCGTGAGAATGATGATGAAATCATTGTTTTCGAGACAGTAGGAGTTGCGACACAGGATTTAGTGACTGCGAAGGCAATCTACGAAAAAGCTGTGGTTGCCGGAGCCGGCTATAGATGGGAGTAGAGGATGAGGCGGAGAAATCGAAAAAAGAATATTTTTTGATTCACATAAGTGCATAAATATGGCGCCGCAAAAAAGGAGAACAGGGTATCTGTTTCAGAATTATGCGTTGTTTCCCAATATGACTGTAGCGCAGAATATGGCTGCAGGACTGGCAGGAGAAAGGACGGACAAGAATAAAGAGAAAGAACAAATCCGCAGATTTTTGCGCCTCTTTCAGTTGGAGAGTTTGGAAAAACTTTATCCGCTTCAGCTCTCCGGCGGCCAGCAGCAGCGGGCAGCATTGGCCAGGATGCTTATTTCCAGGCCGGAGATTCTCCTTTTTGACGAGCCATTTGCCGCACTCGACAGTTATTTGAAGGAAGGCCTGCGTATGGAGCTGCTGAAAATATTAAAGGATTTTAACGGCATCTCTATTCTGGTTACCCATGATCGGGACGAGGCTTTTCAACTGTGTGACCAGATATTAGTTCTTGACCGGGGAAATGTAATAGATTATGGGGACACAAAGGAAGTATTCTGCCATCCGAAGACTGAGATGTCTGCCCGGGTTACCGGATGTAAAAATATTTCGCGGATCAAAAGAATTAATTCCCATACATTTTGCGCATTGGACTGGGATGAAATCATTTTGCATACGGATGAACTGATTGAGGATAATATAACATTTGCAGGGGTTCGCGCGCACAGTTTCAGGCAGTGCAGTGCGCAGGATGCACGAAGGCTGCAGAAAAGAGGGGAGGCAAATCTGATTCCGGTAAGTGACGCCGCAGTCTCCGAAATGCCGTTTGAGTGGTATGTCACCTTAAAAAATCATCTATGGTGGAAAATAGAAAAAAAGGTAAGTGGCAGTATGGAGAAGAAAGAGATGCCCCCCTGGCTTTATCTTCCGCCGCAGGAGATACTGCTGTTAAGAGATAATTAGCAGGAATTATGTTTTGAGAGGAGAGAGCAGAGAACATATGACAGGAAGAGGACAGGAAGAATTATATAAGAAAATAGCAGATAGAATGAAGAGCCATACAAATATGATCTATACAATTGTATCCGGGAAATGTACGGGAGAAAAATTATATATGTCTGATGGCAGTATCTTATGGGAATCAAAAGCAGGAGCATTTACCGAAGAATGGAAAGAAATTCTCAGAGGCATTAAAGCAACGGAGCTGACGTAGATTTCGCAGAGTGGCGGATTAGAGGCAAGGGGCAGCCGCATTTTCTGTGAGAAGATTGGCAATGGCCCTGTTATGGTTATCTGCGGCGGGGGACATGTGTCTGTTCCGGTGATCCGGCTGGCAAAGAGCATCGGGTTTTATACAATTGTGTTGGAGGACAGGCTGTCATTTGCCGGACATGCGAAAGACGCGGGGGCAGATGAGGTAATCTGCGAGCCTTTTGAGAATGCTATGCGCCGCATGGAAGGCAGTCAAGATACGTATTTTGTCATTGTGACGAGAGGACACAGCTACGATACCGTATGCCTTGAGCTTGCGCTCCAGAAAGAAAATGCCTATATTGGCATGATGGGCAGTAAAAAGCGGGGAGAGATTGTGAAAGAGCAGTTAGTTGAAAAAGGAATCAGCCGCGAAGCACTTGATGGAGTATATACGCCGATTGGGCTTTCGATCAAAGCAAAGACGCCGGAGGAAATCGCCGTGTCAATTCTGGCAGAGATTATAGAAGTGAAGAACAGGGCGGGAAAAAGCGACGATTACACACAGGAGCTACTTTCTTATCTTACAGGAGAAAAAGACTGCGATATGAAAAAGAGCCTTGCCACGATCATATCGACAAGGGGATCGGCGCCGAGAAAAACCGGCACGAAGATGCTTGTTCTGGAAGACGGTACAATCATAGGGACAGTCGGGGGAGGGAGAGCAGAAGCAGAGATTATAAACGAGTGTCTTCGGCTGATAAAACAAGAACAAATTTCTAACCAGGTAGTTACTATAGATATGACAGGGAAGGAAGCAGCGGATATGGGAATGGTCTGCGGAAGAAGTATTGAAGTTTATTTAGAAAAATGGTAACAGTTCAGCCTACCAACGTCAAAAAGGAGAATTTTAAAAAGTTTTCATCAATGGTTATCCACAAAAAAAGAAGGAGATTTTTTCAATTGCTAGGATTTCCAAATTTTTGTGGATAATTTTACGTCTAATACCCTTTAAACATACTTTTTTGAGACACATAAAAAAAGTTATCCACTTTTATGCATTATTACAGAAATTTTTTACACCGTCATTTTGACGAATTGATTTTGGGAAGAATTTTTCTTTTCTTTCTATTTCTGATAAACTATGTTTATCAGAAATGTGTGGAAGGAGATGTCCTATGGGAAGAAACAGTGATTATAATAACGGAATGTATCAACAGCTTATGGAAATCATGGGACGTCTGGATTCTGTTGAAAAAGAACACAAGCAGGAAGTAAAAGAATTAAAAGTGGAAATAGCTGATCTGAAAAAAGAAAATAAAATCCTACGTGAAAAAAACCAGTTACTAACAGAAGACAATGCACGTCTAAAAAGCATTATCAATAACGACAGTTCGAATACTTCGCGCCCACCATCAACGGACCAGAAGGGCGTAAAACCTGCCAATACCTACAATGGGAGAAAGAAAACAGAGCGTAAACCAGGAGGGCAAAAGGGGCATGCCGGAACTACGCTTACTAAAGCCAAAATAGAAGAAAAGATTGCATCTGGAAAATGCCGGCATGAGATTCAGACAGTTGGCAATGCCTCCGGCAGAAAGTATGTTACAAAGTATGTTGTTGATTTAAAAACAGAAGCCGTTATCACAGAAATCCGTATCTACGCAGATGAAAGAGGAAAAATCCATATTCCTCCGGAATATCGCAGTGATGTTATTTATGGTGCCAATGTAAAAGCATTGGCAGTGTCCCTTTACAGTGAAGGAGTCATGTCCAACGACCGGATTGCCTTCTTTTTGAATGCTGCAAGTAATGGAGAGCTGGAATTATCAGAAGGAAGTGTCTACAGCTTCTGCAGGAATTTTGCGCAATCTTCGGAAAAGAGCATCTCAAATTTGAAAAACGAACTGTTGAATCAGAGTATTGTGGCAACCGATGCCACAACAATAACTGTCAATGGGAAGCAGAATTATATACGTAATTTTAGCAGAAAAAACACCGTGGTATATCAGGCCATGAAAAGTAAATCCATAGATGCGTTGGAGAAATTAGACTTTTTGTGCCAGTATAGCGGCACACTCCTGCATGATCATGAAACAGCATTGTATCATTTCGGAACGGAACATGCAGAATGCAATGTACACATTATTCGTTACCTGAGAAAAAATACAGAAGAAAGCGGAAATGCATGGTCAAAGGAAATGATAGCGTTATTGTGCGAAATGAACAAGCTGCGAAAAGGATTTATGGAACAGGGTGTCGCTGCATTGCCAGATGAAACGATAACGGAATATGAGAAAAAATATTTTTCACTGCTGCAAAAAGGGAGGGAAGAGAACAAAAAAACTACACACAGGTACGCAAAGCAGGAAGAACAGGCACTGTTAAACAGACTGGAAAAGTACAGTCATAATCATCTTTTATTTCTGCATGATTTTTCCGTTCCTTTTGATGACAATATTTCGGAAAGAGACCTGCGAAAAGCAAAAAACAGGCAAAAAATGGCAGGTGGATTTCGAAAAGAAAGTGGTCACGAGATGTACTGCTCTATTATGAGCATAATAGAGACCTTGAAAAAAAGGGAAATGGATTTGATCGAAAATATAAAGAAGATATTTATGGGCACACCGGCTATATTTTAGCCGGTGCTAAACCTGTAGAAATAATTAATAGGCTGAACTGTTACGAAAAATGTTAAAAAATATAAAAAAATGCTTGCAAAAAAGGTCACTATATGGTAATATAAGTTTCGGTCACTCGAAGATAGAAGTGATTGAGATTTATGCGGCTCCATGGTCAAGCGGTTAAGACATCGCCCTTTCACGGCGGTAACACGGGTTCGATTCCCGTTGGAGTCATTTTAATTATACGCCGATGTGGCTCAATTGGCAGAGCAGCTGATTTGTAATCAGCAGGTTATCGGTTCGAGTCCGATCATCGGCTTCGTCCTTTAGGGACACATATGATTTTGGACCTTTAGCTCAGTTGGTTAGAGCAATCGGCTCATAACCGATCGGTCCTGGGTTCGAGTCCCCGAAGGTCCATTATCCAAGGCCCAGTGGCTCAGTTGGTTAGAGCGCCGCCCTGTCACGGCGGAGGTCGAGAGTTCGAGTCTCTTCTGGGTCGTTAACACTGAACACTTGATGAGGTGATTCTGAATCTGGTGTGAAAGTCCATCTCTGAACTTGGCAAAGTGTTTTGCGTTCCGTGAAGAGATAATACGTTTTGGGATCTTAGCTCAGCTGGGAGAGCATCTGCCTTACAAGCAGAGGGTCATAGGTTCGAGCCCTATAGGTCCCATTTTACAATAGGAAACTATTGTGAGAATGCCGCAGTGGCGGAACTGGCAGACGCACAGGACTTAAAATCCTGCGGGACTAATCTCCCGTACCGGTTCGATTCCGGTCTGCGGCATTGGTGAAAAGTGGAGGAAACGCCATAAAATCAACGTTTCCTCTATTTTTTTGTTATCAAATGTTGATTACACTTGATTACACTTTCAAAATTTCACACATAAGCTGGCTTGTCTGTTGGTCTGCTTTCTTTTGCCGGATATAGTGAAATGTGGTTCTTGTATCACTGTGACCTAAGAAAGTAGATAACTGATTGATTTTCACACCGCCCTCGTAAAGCGTTGTCGCCATTGTAAAGCGTATCTGATGGCTAGACCTGTAAGGAATGTTGAGTGATTCACAGGTGCTTTTCAAATGCCGGTTGAATGTGCCGCCATAAATCGGCTGTCCATTCTGCATGAATAGAAATTCCCCAGCAGGATACAACTGCATTGTTTCATTCACTATAGCTTGTGCCTGCGGTGTAAGAGGGATTGAGCGGAAACCTTCGGATTGGTTGCCTTTGATTCGTTCCTCAATAGTAAATTCTGTCTTGCCGAAAGTTAAATCATCATTCATTTTCTGATGCCGCCTAATGGAGCGGTGGACATACAGTGCATTATCATGGACATCTTCTTTTTTAATGGAGACTAATTCGCCTATGCGTAAGCACAGGAAAAATGCAAGTTTGATAGCCTGTGAATAGACATCCTTTTTGCTGGACAGATAGTTTAAAATAAGTCTGCGCTCTTCTTCCGTATAATTCTGCTTATTAGAAGATGAGGGCTTGCACCGTGTATGGAATTGCTTATAGTCTAAGTCCAGCATGGGGCTGTGCTTGATGATTTTCAGGCGCACAGCGTATTTAAAAACACCGTTTAACACGCTCTTTATGTTTGTCAATCTTTTAAACGTGATAGCATGGTCTTTTGTGATGTGCAAAAAGAAATCTTCAATGTCTGTCAACTCAATATCTGCAATCCGTTTTTTCCTTAAAGGGTGTTCGGATAGAAAGCGGTTCCAGTCATTTCTGTTTTCTAATATCGTCTTGGGGTCTGTACCATTATCGCGCCGCCAAATCATCCATTTTTGATATAATTTTTCAAGGTTCAGTTGTCTTATATCCTCTTCCAAAGCCCGTTTCTTGTAGTCCGATATAATCGCCGTATGAAGAGATTCCAGAGTAGACTTGGCAATCTGCTTTCTTCCGTGGGGTTTTTCCTTGTCGGGAAGATATGTATACCAGCGGTTGTTAGAGCCTTGAAAGATTTTGTAGGGGTGCTGTTTAATAATTTCTTCGTTCTTCATTTTCTCTATATTATTCAGCACATCTTCTACATTTATTATACCATTTTCCTGCAAATATTGCAACATTTGTTCGGAACCTATGTTCTGGTTATTCATATTTTTCATGTAATTCTAATCAAGTTTTCATAGTCATTTTCTTTCTGGAATCAATTAAAATTCTTCTTACATTACTTAACATTACGATACCCTACATTACTTTTTTAACTGATTCAGAAATTCCCCTTTCATAATTTTTAAAATCAAATAGCCTGCTTGCATTGTCTGTTTAAGGCGGATGCTTTTGGTAATCTTTTTTCAAAATATCACCTTCCTTATCTTTCTGCTAATAGTGTGGCATGTTAGACAGTGACACGCAAAAAACTGGTTGCCCCTAAGATGGTATACAATTCTGTTCGGTCTGTTCATCCGGCGCGAACAAGCTTTCAGGGGTTGCAGATGCCGTATTTATGGGCTTTTTGGATTCCTTTTTGCTTGTTTGTTCAGAGGCGGTAATACTAATCGCCTCTGAAACACCTTTATATCCATATTTTAATGCCATATAAAAATGACCTGAAAGACTTTATTGTTTATTCGCATACCTGTTTTTACTACCCCCGTATTACTAGCCGGGGGTGACAGCGCCCCCGTCCGTCTCCCCGGCTCAAGCCGCTGGCGCGGCTCTCCGCCGTGGATACTTCCGGGAACGCTGTTTGTCCGGGTGGGCTTTCTTACGTTTCCTTGCATCTTCATGTTAAGGCATGGCGGGGTATAAAGGTTGTGCAGGATGGCAGGATATGCATAAAAGATTGTTCAATTCTGGAGATAGGGCGGCAGGAGGATGAGCGACAGTCGCTCAACCGCTGTTCCCGGATACCGGGAGAAAGGTGCAAAATCCCTGCCGTCTGGCAGAGATTTTTGAATGAATGTTTATTCATCGGGAGTTTGGCTGTCTTTTATGTGTGCCATGATGTCTTCGACCTCACAATTGAGAATCTCACATAGTATATCTATGGTGTGGGTGGATACGTTGTTCCCGGCTCTGAGCCTTGAAAGCTGTCCTGCGGATATGCGGTATCTGTTGATTAGCTGGTATTGGGAAACTCCCTTTTCTTTTAGCGTGTTCCATAACGGTTGATATGATATCATGCAAACTCTCCTTTTTTACTTGAATGATACCCGGTTATGGGCTATAATGATATTAGCCATAAGTGGACAATATTCCGAATAGGAATTTGTCGAATTTTGTATTTCCCTATTGAAAAAACATAGGGGGGGGGGGGGTAAAATGGGGGTAAATAAAATATTAGATGTCTAATGAAAAATGCAAGAAAAGGAGAAAAGGTATGAAGAGATTAAATGACGAAAACAGCAGGAAATTAGTAAAGTATATTTTGGATAACAAAGAAGGAATCAGTACAAAGCCTTCAGATATCGAAGAAATAGATTTCGTCTCGACAAAAAATAATGATTCGGCTGTAGAATATGGAATTAAAGTATTTTACAGAAATATCCCATGTGCTGAAACCCGTTCACAGGTCTGGGAAAAGATAACATTACAGAATATAAAAGAGGATTGTAAGAAACAAAACCTTGTGCCAACTATTGCTTTTGCGGTGCGTGACGAGGAAACGGAGGGGATATATATATTTATATTTACTGTTGAACAAATGGAGTGTTTGTCACGAGAAGAGGACACAAAAGACATATTTAGGGAAACGGAAAAAGGATTGGAAATCAAATATGGGGTCGGACGTCAAACAAGGGCAGACATGCTGGAAAGAATCAAGAGATATGTTGACTATACAGAAGTGCGGAATGGCAGGAAGAATTTTTTTGATTAAGATAAGAAAATCATTGTTTGTTAAGCCTCTATTATAGATTGACAATTAAGAAATAAAAGGAGTGGAAATATGGGGCAAAAGAAAAAAGGATTTGTATTGTTATTGTCAATTATGGTTATGGTTTTAGCAATGGCAATGCCGAACGATGTGGAGGCGGCTAGAAAGAAAAAGCCAGCGGTGAAGACGGTAGAGCTTAGGGTGGGCGGTAAGAAAGTCAATGGTAAGACGGTTACTGTTAAACAGGGTTCTAAGACGAAGGTTTCCGTTGTTGTAAAGCCGGGAAATGCTAAGAAGTCGGTTAAGTGGTCTAAGCTTAGTAGCAAGTCTAAGAGGATTGCAACAATCAGCAAGAGCGGAGTTATTTCAGCAAAGAAGAAAAACGGCACTGTAAAGATGACCGTGACAGTTAAGGGGAAGAACGGCAAATCTAAGAAAGCTTGGATTAAGGTTAAGGTCATTAAGCCTACTGTTAAGAAACCTGTAATTAAGAATCCGGCAACAACAAAGCCGAGTAAACCTGTAGCAAAGCCTGTTGAGCCTAAGCCGGAAGAGCCTAGCATACCTAGCAAGCCGGAGGTGGACTGGAAGACTTGTAGTCATGATTGGGGTGTGGGCTGTAAGCATCAGGAAGTAAGGACGATTTGTCATGGTTGCCTTATGGACTATGAGGATATCGAGCATCATATGGATGTTGAGATGGATAAGGATATGTTTACAATGTGCGCGGGGTATGGAACTTATTTGACAGGGTTCTATGAGTGCAGTAAGTGCGGTGCTGGTAAAAAGCACATACCAGATTGGGATAACCCAACTACTGGTAGGGATTTCATTTTTGAAACTTACGCAGAGTGCTTACGGTTTACTCCATACTAAAGTAAATATCCCAGCCTTTAGGGGCTGGGGATATTTCTATAAAGAGAAGAAGGAGCAGACGTTTTAGCGGAGCGTGGAGTATGGTTTGTTGCATATTGTATTAATATCTCTGTTACTGATTTACGCTTAAAATACAAAAAAGGTGGGAGACATGGTGAGAAGAGGAAGTAAAGGGATAGCGTTGATGCTGGTGTTAGTGTTGGCATTGTCGCTGGCAGTGCCGGGAACGGCAGAGGCGGCTAAAAAGAAAAAGCCAGCGGTTAAGACGGTAGAGCTTAGGGTGGGTGGTAAGAAAGTAAATGGTAGGACTGTTACTGTTAAACAGGGTTCTAAGACGAAGGTTTCCGTTGTTGTAAAGCCGGG
>KE159797.1:523978-527919 GCA_000403475.2 Lachnospiraceae bacterium MD308 | reverse complement strand
TGGTCTAAGCTTAGTAGCAAGTCTAAGAAGATTGCAACAATCAGCAAGAGCGGAGTTATTTCAGCAAAGAAGAAAAACGGCACTGTAAAGATGACAGTAACAGTTAAAGGCAAAAACGGCAAATCCAAGAAAGCATGGTTGAAAGTTAAGGTTGTTAAGTCTACTGTAACTAAGAATCCGGCAACAACAAAGCCGAGTAAACCTGCCGTAAAGCCTGTTGAACCTAGTATACCTAGCAAGCCGGAGGTGGACTGGAAGACTTGTCAGCATGATTGGGGTACTGGTTCAAAGCATGAAGAGGTAAGAACGGTTTGCAACCATTGTTGGACAGATTACGAGGATATTTATCATCATCAGGAAGTTGAAGAGGCTAAGGATTTTTTTACTCCTTGTGGTGGGTATACATCTACGTTAGTTTCTTTCTATGAGTGTAGTAAGTGCGGTGCTGGTAAAAAGTATATTCCTGACAGGGATGATTATACGTCTGGAACGGACTATATATACGAGACTTACGCAGAGTGTTTACAGTTTACTCCATACTAAAGTCAATATCCATCCTTTAGGGGCTGGGGATATTTCTATAAAGAGAAGAAGGAGCAGATGTTTTTATCGGAGCGTGGAAAATAGTTTATTGCATATTGTATTAATATCTCTGTTGCTGATTTATCAATAAAATAAAAAAGAGGTGGGAGACATGAAGAGAAGAGGAAGTAAAGGGATAGCGTTGATACTGGTGTTAGTGCTGGCATTGTCGCTGGCAGTGCCGGATACAGCATGGGCGGCTAAAAAGAGAAAGCCCGTTGCTAAGATAAAAACAGTAGAAATCAGGATGGGCGGTAAGAAGGTCAACAGCAAGACAGTAACCATTAAACAGGGTTCTAAAACCAAATTAAAGGTAGTCGTGAAACCGGGAAACGCGAAAAAATCTGTGAAATGGGGAAAGTTAAGCAAGAAAGCGAAGAAGATTGCAACGATAAGCAAGAGCGGGGTTATCTCAGCGAAAAAGAGGAATGGAACTATCAAGGTAAAAGTAACTGTACGGGGAAAGAACAAACGTTCTTCAAAAACTGTGTGGGTAAAAATAAAGGTGGCGAAGAATCTGCCGAAACCAGCAGTAAAGCCGGGCAATTCGGGTACGGCTGGAAAGACCTATACCGTAAGGTTTAACAGGAGTGTAGGACACCAAAAAGTAACTTTTAAAGAGGGTACGGTAGTGGATTTATCGAATGGAGCGTATGCATACACGGTTCCCGGGTCTGACTGTAAGCATATAGGCTGGTCATTGACGCCCAATGGTTCGATAATATCCTCAATCAAAGTAACTGGTGATATTAGCTTATACTCAGTATGGGTACAGAAGGATATTAATAAGGACTGGAACCCAACTTTCGTACAGGGCGACGGTTCAACCTTAGACACTAGCTTGCCTGTATACGACAATGACGGAGTTAAAACATACAACGAGATGGTTAGTTCCTATATAACTGATGCAACAATTGTATGCGACTGTGGCAAGGCTTGCCAGTTCAAGGTAAGAGACCATAAGGGTAGGACAATTGTAGTAGACAAATTTTTGTTTGATGCCCCAACTGGTAAGGCATATTTGTTAACAGGCAATGTAAAGTCTACCAAAACTTTAAGTTCTGATTGGGCTTATCTCGATATTACGGGCGCATTTCATAGCGTAAGGTCTACTTCCTGCCCATGTGATAACATTTGGAATTTCCGCTCTGAGAGGATTGATTGTAGCGCATCTGCTGACTACAAAAGGTAGTATTATCTTATAATCAATATGGCATAGTTAGTATTAAATGTCAATACCCAACTTGTAAGAGTTGGGTATTATTTTTTGTAAAGATATTGCAAGTAAATTTAAACTATGGTAAAATATAAAAATACCACTGTAAAAACAGTGGTATTACAATCTAACGTGTCCACTTATCCCCTATGTAGGAACCTATGAGGATAAATAGAAGTATACTGACAACGTAGTGTTGAAGTAGTTCCATAAAAACATACCTTTTCGCCATTTAGCTTGTGTGGGCAGGTAGCCTAGGCGTATACGTTGTAAGTATATAATATGTTAAGTGGATTGTCAATACCCAACTTAAAAGAGTTGGGTATTATTGTAACAGTTCAGCCTATTAATTATTTCTACAGGTTTAGCACCGGCTAAAATATAGCCGGTGTGCCCATAAATATCTTCTTTATATTTTCGATCAAATCCATTTCCCTTTTTTTCAAGGTCTCTATTATGCTCATAATAGAGCAGTACATCTCGTGACCACTTTCTTTTCGAAATCCACCTGCCATTTTTTGCCTGTTTTTTGCTTTTCGCAGGTCTCTTTCCGAAATATTGTCATCAAAAGGAACGGAAAAATCATGCAGAAATAAAAGATGATTATGACTGTACTTTTCCAGTCTGTTTAACAGTGCCTGTTCTTCCTGCTTTGCGTACCTGTGTGTAGTTTTTTTGTTCTCTTCCCTCCCTTTTTGCAGCAGTGAAAAATATTTTTTCTCATATTCCGTTATCGTTTCATCTGGCAATGCAGCGACACCCTGTTCCATAAATCCTTTTCGCAGCTTGTTCATTTCGCACAATAACGCTATCATTTCCTTTGACCATGCATTTCCGCTTTCTTCTGTATTTTTTCTCAGGTAACGAATAATGTGTACATTGCATTCTGCATGTTCCGTTCCGAAATGATACAATGCTGTTTCATGATCATGCAGGAGTGTGCCGCTATACTGGCACAAAAAGTCTAATTTCTCCAACGCATCTATGGATTTACTTTTCATGGCCTGATATACCACGGTGTTTTTTCTGCTAAAATTACGTATATAATTCTGCTTCCCATTGACAGTTATTGTTGTGGCATCGGTTGCCACAATACTCTGATTCAACAGTTCGTTTTTCAAATTTGAGATGCTCTTTTCCGAAGATTGCGCAAAATTCCTGCAGAAGCTGTAGACACTTCCTTCTGATAATTCCAGCTCTCCATTACTTGCAGCATTCAAAAAGAAGGCAATCCGGTCGTTGGACATGACTCCTTCACTGTAAAGGGACACTGCCAATGCTTTTACATTGGCACCATAAATAACATCACTGCGATATTCCGGAGGAATATGGATTTTTCCTCTTTCATCTGCGTAGATACGGATTTCTGTGATAACGGCTTCTGTTTTTAAATCAACAACATACTTTGTAACATACTTTCTGCCGGAGGCATTGCCAACTGTCTGAATCTCATGCCGGCATTTTCCAGATGCAATCTTTTCTTCTATTTTGGCTTTAGTAAGCGTAGTTCCGGCATGCCCCTTTTGCCCTCCTGGTTTACGCTCTGTTTTCTTTCTCCCATTGTAGGTATTGGCAGGTTTTACGCCCTTCTGGTCCGTTGATGGTGGGCGCGAAGTATTCGAACTGTCGTTATTGATAATGCTTTTTAGACGTGCATTGTCTTCTGTTAGTAACTGGTTTTTTTCACGTAGGATTTTATTTTCTTTTTTCAGATCAGCTATTTCCACTTTTAATTCTTTTACTTCCTGCTTGTGTTCTTTTTCAACAGAATCCAGACGTCCCATGATTTCCATAAGCTGTTGATACATTCCGTTATTATAATCACTGTTTCTTCCCATAGGACATCTCCTTCCACACATTTCTGATAAACATAGTTTATCAGAAATAGAAAGAAAAGAAAAATTCTTCCCAAAATCAATTCGTCAAAATGACGGTGTAAAAAATTTCTGTAATAATGCATAAAAGTGGATAACTTTTTTTATGTGTCTCAAAAAAGTATGTTTAAAGGGTATTAGACGTAAAATTATCCACAAAAATTTGGAAATCCTAGCAATTGAAAAAATCTCCTTCTTTTTTTGTGGATAACCATTGATGAAAACTTTTTAAAATTCTCCTTTTTGACGTTGGTAGGCTGAACTGTTAC
>KE159797.1:519185-523968 GCA_000403475.2 Lachnospiraceae bacterium MD308 | reverse complement strand
AGCAATTGAAAAAATCTCCTTCTTTTTTTGTGGATAACCATTGATGAAAACTTTTTAAAATTCTCCTTTTTGACGTTGGTAGGCTGAACTGTTACTATTATTTTTAGTAAAGATATTGTAAATAAATTTGAAGTATTGTAAAATATATAGTATACAATATATGTGGCAAGACTTTATAATTACCTGTGTATGATGGCTATTATGATTCTTTTGACCTCATAATACGTGATTATTAAGCCTAAAGGTAAAACAACAAACATCGAGATATTTATAATATTCATAAAATCACTTCCTTTTCTAACTAAAAAAGAAAAATAACGTGTATCTGTAATTAGTTGAAGTAGATTTATGTTTAAGTCTTGCTACATTATATAGTATATGATATGTTTATTAACTAGCCTACCTTGAGTCATAATTATTAAGTTACAGAGAAAAATAACCTAGTAAAAATGTTTACACTTGTACTCATAAAAGTAGGTGTAAATAACCATAAAAATGAGAAAATTATCTAAGCAAAGGGTTCAGACGTGTGAACTTTTGATTGTTCTTTGTGTACCATTCCGTCACCCCTGAAAATCCAGTACGCAAATATTGAGAATACATATTTGCTCCCTGAGCGGATTTCCCTTCCCCTCTGCCCGTCTCCCATAGGGGAAAGCGAGTTGCCTTAGAGGGCGGCAAATAAATAGCATACTATATATATTTGGAAGAGGACGCTCAGACCGACGACCCTAAAACCCCATGGGAAACCGTCGCTCGGTCTGTCCTTTGGAACGCTGGGTGTTGAGATTACAGACAAACGGGGATGGGGTATATAGATTTGACGGAAATAAAATATTTAGAGAAAAAATGATGTGAGTAATTCACTGTAAATTATGATGATTACATTAGGGGAATTTTGATTACACTTTTGATTACACTTTTTAGAAGATGTGCTGAAAGCTCCTTTCTATGGGGGTTCTCAGTAGTATTCAGTGGTTCGATTCCGGTCTGCGGCATTTTGCTTAAGTGCTTCAAACCCTTGAAAATAAAGGGGTTGAGGCATTTTTTCTTTTCTTTGAAAAGTTGTACAGTTCGTAAATACAAGGATTACGCCAATATCTTCGCTATTTGTGAGGTATCCCGTTCTCTCCTACACGCTGAGCGATATAGTGTTGTATCATAGTGAGTGTAGAATGACTCGGAAGTGGTTGGATATCAATCGTAATCAGGGATGTAAAAAAGAAAATGACTTTATATTATAGAGCAGTATGCTAAAATGATTTTAAATTATAGCAGAGTTTGTAACAGTATTTTTATAGAAGAGATTTGATTATCTATTTATAAAGTAGAGTTAAGTTTTGACACAAGCCGATTAAACGCAGAAACAGTTGAACAATTATGTACTCAAACTGACAGACTTTTTGAACAAGAGGATTTAAGCTGTGCAGAACGTCAGCTTGGAAAGAGAGTGTATGTTGACAAGGGCAGAAAACAGGATTATGGACGGTTTTGGGCGGCTTTATTCGGACTTAAGGATATAGCTGGACTAACAGAACAACTAAAAGAGTGCTTTTGGTACAATGGTGCTGATAGGGAAAATCTAATTACAGAATTTTTGAGGAATTGATTTGAATGGATAGTTTGCAAAAGAAAAGAATCAATGAATTCTAAATCGGGTGGGATACGAAAGCTCCAGTTTGGCTTGTCAAAACCTGTATCGCTGAATATTTCACTCAGAGGAAGAGCGGTTATGGCTTTGTCATAGAGATAGTCCCCTAAGGTCAAGCTACCGTCGGCGCCACAGATATAGTTATATCAGCACTTTTCAATATACATTTTTATTTTAATGTTACGGGTCTTCACAAATTCAATATGTCCGGTTCGGACGATTTCACATTGTATTTTATAATAAAGAGCAGAGGAAGCCGATTTTATTTTTTTATCACTTCCAATTGCTGAATCAAGCGGTTGCCTTGTATTTCCAGAATATGAAAAAATTGCTCGTTTTCGTGAATGGCTTTTTCAGCCCAATACAGACCGTTCCCGCGGTCATTCCCCTTTGTAGAATACCCTTTTTTTCCCATAGAAAAGAGATCCGGGGGTGAGGAAAAGGTGTTTGAGATATAGAACGACACTCCTTTTTCAGTTGCAGTAATTTCAAGAATGACTTCACCGTCAGGCGTACATTCTGCGGATTCTATGGCATTGTCTATAAAGATTCCAAGTATGCGGATTAAAGGCTCTGTGGGAGTATAGGTTACTTTGAGGTTGTCGGAGATTCTTATCTGGAATTTCAGGCTGCGCGTAAAAAGCAACAGCAGTTTTTCGTATAAAAACCCTTTCAACTCCATAGTCTGAATATTTTTTAGATGTTTCCATGCCTCCATCTGCAACTCGCTGTTTGCGATGGGAAGATTGATTTTTCGATAGAAATATTCTTCAAGCTCTTTAAATTTTTCTTCATGGAGATATGCAGCCATGGTAGAAAGAATGTTTTTATAATCATGACGGAAAGAACGCATCTCATCTACTGTTCCTTCTAAACTTGCTACATATCCCTCTAAAATCGTCTGTTGGCGGAGAATCATCTCATGCTGCTGTGCATTGATAAAGCTCTTCATGCAGGTGAAGATCAAGATACTGCTTGAAACCAGACAGATAAAAAATAAAAGACTATTGAAAGCCAAGGCCTCCTTCGTATATCCGATATGCTCGCCGAGGGAAATATTGACAATGAAGATTATAATGTATAGAAACAAATTCCCGGCCAATGTGTAAAGCATTGGCTTTTTTATATGCCGGAGTAATTGTGGGAGCTGCCAGTATGTGTATATTAGTTTGCGGAGAGGGATAAACAGGGCGTTGAGGGCGCAAAAATACCCAAGGGAGAAAGGAAACAAGTATTTTTGTGTGATAACATTTGTAGAAAGACCGAACAGGGCATCCAACAAAAAAAGTACAAAACTGTTGCCTAAAATGCAGATACCGTAGCCGAGACATGCAAAGAGTATGTTCTGAATCTTGTCTTCCTTTGCCATATACATAATCAACAGGAGAAGTCCTGTTACCATCAGGATTCCGAGAATATTGCCAAGATAGAGATTGCCGATAATTGCCATTACTGTGATATAAAGCATGAGGACGGCACGAAATTTGACCGGAAAAGCAGCCGGGAGTAAGCTTGTGGCGGCAGAAGTAATAATGATTCCAGATAGCAGGCCATGGATAATTAAACCTGAATTATTCACGGCAGTATAAACTCACATAAAATCCGCCGTAGTTACCATTACAACCCCTCCAGATACCTCACTCTGTCGCAAGATAGCCTAAAAATGGGCAGACTTCTCCTGTGATAGGGTTGGAAATTTATTGTGGCTGTCAAGGTCCATTAACAGTTATTATTCCAACTGTGGCTGCAGGTTACGGATGTTTTCCAGTGTCTCGTAGAATTCTTTCTTGTAGGGACAGCTGCTGCACAGTTTAAAATATTTATATCGTGCTGATTTTACCACCCTTGCGGCTATCTTCAGCAGTTTTAATCGTATGGTATCAATACGCTGTTTTCGCATACTGGCAGCAAGCGCCAATCGTCTAAACCAATTGAATAGGTTATAAGCTAATGCATGAACCAGAAGGCGGTTCGCATTTACCAGCTTTGAGGAACTGCTTACAGAGGCAAAGTCAAAACCGCTTTTGCATTCCTTGATGAAATTTTCCATTTTGCCTCTTCCGCAATAGAACCGGATCACCTGATAAGGTTCCATTTCCAGTGTTGTGACAATAAAGGTATACAGATGGATCATCTGCCCATACGGCTTTTCTATTTTAAAGGCCACCCTGCGTGGATGGTTCCATGAACCGGCCTGGTACAGGAATTCCCCATACTCGACAGCGTAATCTACCTGGTTGGATTTCGTTGCACGGTACAGTGCCTGGTTTTCCTCTTCTGCCAATTCACGGAGTTTTGCATTCTCCTTGAGCCGGATGGCATATTTGCAGTTTTTATCTTCAAGAACTTCATACAGGCCTGGTGACGCAAAACCACTGTCACCACGAAAGTAAAGCGGCACATCCGGGAAATCGCAGAGGAATTCATCCAGAAGGGACTTCATAAAAATATCTGCCTCTTTGCTGCAATACATGGTGCCGTCACGAAGCTGTGCTTTTAGCAGATCGCCGGTCAGCCCGTCGTAGCATAACAGCGGATGATAACCATGAGCCTGATAATGGTAGTTGAAACCTTCCCCTTCCTGATTTCCATAGGTATCAAGAAGTGTGGAATCAAGATCAAAAAGCATGAATTCCGGTTTCTTTATGGAATAGATGACTTTACGGAGTTCACGGATGATCTGGTTTAACTGGCTGAGCGTATCTCCATCCATGCGGTTAAAAAAGCGTGACAGGGTAGGCTGGGATGCCAGGGCATCCTTGCCTAAAATAACTGTCATAACAGGTTCGTTTGTCAGTTCGTCTGCACAGTCATCCTCAAAGTAGGAACTGATAATCTGGTAAATTACCTGCATCAGATTCGTATCATCCTTATGGACGCGGAACCATGCGGTATCATTGGTTTTGAACATACGATTAACGAGCCTGACCGCTCCAATCTTAAACAGGAACTCTTTGAACAGGAGAAGTCCTGCATCGGAGGATAAATCGCCTCCGTCAAAATTAATTTTAATCTGGCTATTGCTTTCTAAGCTTACAGTGTTTAAAATATCCATATAAAGACCCTTTCTTTGGTTTTGATTTGGATTGGACACCTAAATTTTACCATAGATAGAGGTCTTTTTCTATTCAC
>KE159797.1:251143-518690 GCA_000403475.2 Lachnospiraceae bacterium MD308 | reverse complement strand
AAATAAGTGAAAAGCAATATTCAATTAAAATACAGTAACTATGCGGGTTTCAGCAGTTAATGCTGTTATTCCGTGAATAATTCAGGTTAAATGATAATCAAGAGACATTTTTTCCCTCCTGTAAGTCGTAGTTCAATTCTGAGATAGTCTGTTAAAAACATTTTTGATTTCGCGATAGGAAATTTCCAGCCTGTGTCCACCACCCAGTGTCAGAAAACGGCTTTTCCGGTCAACTTCAATAATCTTATCGAGACGGACGATGCAGGATTTGTTGATGTAGGCAAAGTCAGGACTTAGCATGTCATACAAAGTGTTTAAGGGATGACGGGTGATAATCCTTTGACGACTGGAAAAAATTTCAGTCTGATGCCTTCCTTTGACGGTCTGTATGAAAAGGATGGAGGCGGCATCCAGGTCAATTAACTTGCTCCCGCACTCTATCTGAATCAATTTGGCATCAACCTTGTTATATGTAAGATGTGTCTCAATTTTCTCAAAAATATGATCCAGACGCTTTGCCAGGCTGTCAGTTACAGTGTCGCTCAAAAAGAATTCGGTACGTTTTACGATATAGTCAAGGACTTCCAATTCAAATTCAAAAGTCTGCCAGGCAAGCTCTCCCTTGCAGGTCAGGAATACGAGATGGCAAAGAGGGGCGAGTTGCTTTAGCTTTTGGCCGAGCATAAAGCCGTCCATAGAAGGAGTATTCAACTGGACATCGATGAAAAACAGGGAAGGATTTTGTTCCCGCCCGTTTAAATCTTCCAGCAGCTTTTCCGGATTCTGCTGTGCAGAAACTAAATGTGCGTTTTTTTGTGTTGCCTGTAAATATGTATCAATTATTTTAGCAAGATGTGAAAGCTGTAATTCTTCATCATCGCATAAGTAGACATCTATCATGGAAATAATTCCTTTTTTGCAGTTTTTGGTATTATAGTATATTCAATAGAAAAATTCAATAAAATCGGATAAATTAAACGTTTAGGGTGCCAAACCAAACGTTGGGGCAAATTGTATTGAGAATCAAAAATAAATTATATAAAATAGAATTTAACCTGAATTATTCACGGCAGTATATGCGTGCATAAAATCTGCCGTAGTTGCCGTTACAACCACTACTCAATACCTCACCTTGCCAGAAGATAGCCTATAAATGGGCAGACTTCTCCTGTGATAGGTTTAAAAGCTTATTGTGATTGTCAAGGTTCGTTAAAAGTTGTCATTCCAACTGTGGCTGCAGATTATGGATATTTTCCAGTGTCTCGTAAAATTCTTTCTTGTAGGGACAACTGCTACACAGCTTGAAATATTTGTATCGTGCTGATTTTACCACTCTTGCGGCAATTTTCAGCAATTTTAAACGAATGGTATCTATACGCTGTTTTCTCATACTGACAGCAAGTGCCAATCGCCTAAACCAATTGAATAGATTATAAGCTAATGTATGAACCAAAAGGCGGTTCGCATTTACCAGCTTGTAGGAACTGCTTACAGAAGCAAAGTCAAAACCACTCTTGCCTTCTTTGATGAAATTTTCCATCTTGCCTCTGCCGCAATAGAACTGAAGTACCTGGTAGGGTTCCATTTCCATCGTTGTGACAATAAAGGTATATAGATGAATCATTTGCCCATAAGGCTTTTCGATTTTAAAAACAACTCTGCGCGGATGGCTCCATGAGCCCGCCTGATACATAAACTCTCCATACTCGACGGCGTAATCCACCTGGTTGAATTTTGTCGCGCGGTACAATGCCTGGCTTTTATCTTCAGCTAATTCGCGAAGCTTTGCATTCTCTTTCAGTCGGATGGCGTATTTACAGTTCTTATCTTCAAGAACTTCATACAAATCGGGGGCTGCAAAACCACTGTCACCACGAAGGTAAAGCGGCATATCTGGAAAATCACAGATGAATTCATCCAGAAGAGATTTCATAAAAATGTCTGCTTCCTTGCTGCAATACATGGTACCGTCGCGAAGCTCCGCTTTTAGAAGATCACCGGTTAATCCATCGTAACACAACAGAGGATGATAACCATGTGCCTGATAATGATAGTTGAAACCTTCTCCTTCCTGATTCCCATAGGTATCAAGAAGTGTGGAGTCAATATCAAAAAGCATGAATTCCGGTCTCTTTATGGAATAGATGACTTTACGGAGTTCACGTGTAATCTGGCTTAGCTGGTTGAGTGTATCTTCATCCATGCGGTTATAAAAGCGTGACAAGGTAGGCTGGGATGCCAGGGCATCCTTGTCTAAAACAGCTGTCATGACTGGCTCATTTGTCAGCTCATCTGCACAGTCATCCTCAAAGTATGCGCTGGCAATCTGATAGATTACCTGCATCAGATTCGCATCATCCTTATGGATACGGAACCATGCAGTATCATTGGTTTTGAACATACGATTGATGAGCTTAACGGCGCCAATCTTAAACAGGAACTCTTTAAACAGGAGAAGTCCTGCATCGGAGGATAAATCGCCTCCGTCAAAATTAATTTTAATTTGGCTATTGCTTTCTAAGCTTACAGTGTTTAAAATATCCATAGAGAGACCTTCTTTCTGAGGTATTTGTTTGGATTCGACACCTAAATTTTACCACAGATAGAGGTCTTTTTCTATTCACTAAATAGGTGAAACGCAATATTCAATTAAAATACAGTAACTACGCGGATTTCAACGGCTGATGCTGTTGTACTGTGAATAATTCAGGTTTAATAGGCATGCAAACTGAACCATAGAATATATTGCCGGGGGAAAGAGATGTTAAAGAAGATTTTCTTAAAAATATTATGGAATCGCAGGAGAGATTACCTGTTGGTAATCCTGAGCGGAATTTTTGCGGTTTCAATTGTGTTCTTTTCCGCATCTGTAGGAACGTGCCTGCATTATGTCAAGACAGGTGGGAGGAAAGCTCTGCAGACAACGACTGTGCTTGGAGATGTGGAGAAGACATACCTTTTGCCATATATACTCCTGCTTTTCCTCATGATCTTGACGCTGATTTCTTACATACAGAAACGCTCTAAAGATTATGCTATGCTGACGGTGCTGGGGATTCAGAAGAAACACCGCTATTTGTTTGTCGGAACAGAGTACCTCGGGATTGTTGCGTGCTCTGTTGGGGGAGGACTTCTGCTGGGATTTGCGGAAGGAATGATTGTTAAGAATATTCTGGAAAATGTTTTTGCAGATGTCACAGACCAGATTGTTTTAGGGGATTCGCCCCTCCGCGTCACACTGATTGTCAGCGTTCTTCTTTTCGGATTGGGATTTATCATTTGCGACCAGATGATTGCCTGCCTGGGGATTGACACACTTACTGCCAGGGGGAAGAAAAGCGGGAGAGTGATCAGGAATGCTCCGCTGTTTATTGTTTTCGGCATTATCCTGGTAGGAGTCTCGTTTGTGCTGGCAGTGACCTACTGGGGGCAGATTGGAAGTATCGTGCCGCAGATGTTTGCGGCGCTCGGATTGATCGTGCTGATGGTTTTTGGTGCCGGCAAGCTCCTGTATGATCTAAAGAAAAGCAAGGGAAAGTATTACCCAAGGCTTTTGTGGCTGGATGACTGGTATCATCGGTTTTACCATCATGTAAATATATCATTTATTGTGGCGGTATTCCTGCTTATCATTTTATACAGCTTTGTAATCTCGCTGATAGATAACCTTCCGGTTTCCCAGAAGGAAAATTACCCCCATGACCTGGTATGGATGGCGAATTCGGGGGATGAGGCATTTTTAGAATCCCTGAGGGAAAAGTATCATGTCCAGGTGGAGACGAGTCCTTGCATTCGGGTGGCGACAGCGGATTATGGCGAGCATGTAGGGGTGTCAGCCTCGGAATATGAGAAGTGGACGGGGAAGAGGGTGCGCCTTAAGGATAAGGAAATCCATGTTGTCTACCAGCGCGACAGGGAAGAACTGGGAACGATAGGGATTGACTTTGGAAGTGGGAACCCAAGAATGTTTATCGGGAATTCGGAGGATGATCTGTGGATATTTTGGACCAATCCCATCCAGCCAGGGAATAAGCTGGTCAGGGATTATGAGATTAAAAGCACCGAGGAGCGCATCCTGACAGGGAATTTTAAGACGAGGTCGCTTAATATGGCGTGTGACGTGTTTGAGGATATCATTGTGTTTTCCGACAGGGAATTTGAGCAGATACGGGGAGGCGCCAGAGGCGCGAATCTCCAGGTGGTCATGGAGATACCGGAAAGCCGTGACGAGGTGCTTGAGGAAGTGTATGCCTACGCGAAGGAACACTCCCAGGTGAATTATTATGACTGGCAGGGAGGGAACCTGATCTACGAAGGCAGACGGCTGGGAATAGAGAGCAGACAGCAGAAGACGTTGGACGCTACCGCTATGCTGATCAATATTGTCACGCTGCTTTTATGCCTGCTCTTTACGCTGGTTCAGAAGATAAAGGGCGATTATGAAGATATGGAGTGGAAGTATCAGTTTTACTACCGCTCCGGCATGACGAAGAGTAAACGGAAGAGATATGTATATAAAGAGGTGTTTATGACTGCCAGGCTGGCTCTGTGCTGCGGCTTGCCGCTGTCAGTGCTTTTGATGGCGGAAAAGGTTTTAAGCAAGCACCTTCCGGCAAAATGGAATATGAGGTATCTGGGGGAGATGGGAGCCATCGTGATTGCGGTGACGGCGGTTATCTGCCTGGTCGTAAGGATTGCGGCGTGGAACACATTTTCAGGGATAGAGAGGAAGAACAGGGATGCGAGAAAAGGTTCATGATAATTTGTTGGATATAAGGGATTTGGAAAGGAATTATTATACGACGACATCTGAGGGGGAAAAAATCACATATTCGATTCTTAAGGGGATTACGTTTCAGGTGGAGCGGGGAGATTTCATCGGCATCATGGGGAGCTCCGGATGCGGGAAGACGACCCTTTTGAAGACACTTGGCATGCTGGATCTTCCAAATGGGGGCAGCGTGTGCTATAAAGGTGTTCCGACAGACAGGATTCTGGGCGACAAGCTGGCGAAGGTACGCAGGACGGAATTAGCATTTGTATTTCAGGATTTTTATCTAATGGACAGCCTGACAGTGAAGGAAAATATCATGATGCCCCTGATCTTAAATGAGGATAACACAAAGAGGAGCGAGGAGGCGGCAGTCCGGGCGGCAAAGCAGTTCGGGATAGAACCGCTGTTAAACAAAAAGCCTTATGAGCTGTCGGGCGGGGAGAAACAGAGGACGGCGATCTGCCGGGCCATGGTGGCTGACCCGGAGCTTATCCTGGCGGACGAGCCGACGGGGAACCTTGACTCTAATTCTTCGATGACCGTGATAAAGGCTTTGTCGCATATCAATAAAAAAATGGAAAAGACAATCGTGTTGGTGACCCATGACCCCAAGGTGGCAAGTTTTTGCAATAAAATTATTCTCCTGAAGGACGGAGTGATTTTAAATACATTGGTAAAGGATGGGGAAAATAAGGAATTTTACCAGAAGATATTAAGGCAGATGGTGAAACTGTAGAATTGAAAGTGGGAAACCATTGTGCTACACTTTATAACGCCACATGGATGTGGGAAAAGACGATGTCATAGATAGGCGTAAACAGTGGCAGATGTGGCTTGTATAAGTCATATCTGCCACTTAAGTTCTTTTATAAGGAAACTGTCAAAAATAAAAAACAGATTCCGAAGCATCTGTCATCCATGGTATAATACAAGTTAATTAAAATACAGATTTGTTAAAAGCAAGTTGAGGAGGATACAACATGATTTCAGGTGCATTTATGGTTCCGCATCCGCCGCTGATCATACCGGAGGTTGGCAGAGGAAAAGAACAGAAAATACAGAATACGATAAACGCGTATCATGAGGCAGGACTTAAAATAGGGCATCTCAGACCAGAAACAATCATCCTGCTTTCGCCCCATCAGATAATGTATGCTGATTATTTCCATATATCACCGGGTAGATGGGCGGAGGGGGACTTTGGTCAGTTTGGCGTCGGTAAGGTGAAGATGGAAGTTAGTTATGATACGGAGTTTGTGGATAAATTATGCGAGATGGCAAAAGCGGCAGACTTTCCGGCGGGAACTCTGGGAGAGCGGGACAGGCGGCTGGATCATGGGACTTTGGTACCGTTGTATTTTGTAAATAAGTATTGGAAAGGATATCGTCTGGTCAGAGTGGGGCTGTCCGGCCTTGCGCTTACGGATCATTATGAGTTGGGGCGGATGATTCGGGAGACTGCGAATGTGCTGGATAAAAATGTTGTGATTATTGCCAGCGGAGATTTGTCCCACAGACTCAAAGAGGACGGCCCATATGGATATCAGGAGGAAGGGCCGGAATATGACAGACGCATCATGGAGGTTATGGGTCGTGGGGATTTTGGAGAATTGCTGGAATTTTCCGAGGATTTTTGTGAAAAAGCAGGAGAATGCGGGCATCGTTCCTTTACCATTATGGCGGGAGCTCTGGACCGGACGAAGGTAACCGTCAATCGTCTTTCCTATGAAGGAACCTTTGGCGTAGGGTATGGGATTTGTACGTATGTCACATGTGGGCAGGATTTACAGAGGAATTTTAAAGACCAATATGAGGAAAAAGAAAAGAAACGTATTCTGGAGCTAAGGCAGCGCGAGGATGAATATGTACAGCTTGCACGACAGGCTATAGAGGAATATGTGCGGACAGGACAGAAGATACAGGTGACAGAAGGAAGCCCGCGGCAGATGTGTGATTACAGGGCGGGAGTTTTTGTTTCGATAAAAAAAGAAGGCAGGCTTCGGGGATGTATCGGAACCATCCAGGCGGTTCGTCAGTCCATAGCAGAGGAAATCATAGAAAACGCAATCAGCGCTGCCTCTCGTGACCCGCGGTTTTCGCCTGTAAAAACGGAAGAACTGGACTGGCTTACGGTCAGCGTGGACGTGTTGGGGGATACAGAGAAAATCGATTCGCCCGACAAGCTGGATGTCAGGCGGTACGGTGTGGTAGTGACAAAGGGATATAAGCGCGGGCTTCTGCTCCCCAACCTTGAGGGAGTGGATACGGTTGAAGAGCAGATTGCAATTGCAAAGCAGAAAGCCGGGATAGGAGAACATGATAAGGTGGAGCTGGAACGGTTTGAGGTTGTGCGCCATCATTGAGATATAGAAGGATGTTTGTTGTCCAAGTGGAGACAGAATGGTCAGTTAAGAGGTGAACAAAAATGGGGGATTAGGGATTGTGACAATAAAGACACTCCCCCCTCCCACCTGGCTTTGGACAGCAACTTTTCCTTTATGCAATTCTAATATTCTCTTTACAAGTGGAAGACCAAGCCCATTGCCTTCCATATGGTGAGATGTATCTCCCTGATAAAATTTGTCAAAAATAAATTTTTGGCTCTTCTTGTCTATGCCATCGCCCTGATCTTTTACTGTAAAAACAGCGTTTCCGCTATACGAGCGCAAGGTTATGGAGATGCGTCCCGATGCAGGAGAGAACTTGACCGCATTATCCAGCAGGTTCATCCAGACTTGCTTTAAGAGCGGCTCGTTTGCCCGGATCATGATTTCTTCCATATCAATATCAAAATCAATCCGTTTTTTTGACCATTTGCTTTCCAGAAGCAGGATGGATTCCCGGATTTGTTCACTTAAGGAATAGACAGTCTTATCCGTTAGAAGGGTAAGGCTTTCTATTTTTGAAAGGTTTAACACGGTTGCGGACAGCTCGGACAGCCGTCCGGATTCCTCGATGATGATATCCAGATATTCCTGACTTTGGTGAGTGTTAAGTTTCTGATTTTTAAGCAGCTTTGCAAACCCCAGAATGGAGACAATCGGTGTCTTGAATTCATGGGAAAAATTGTTGATAAAATCAGAACGGAACATCTCTGTGCCCGCCAGTTCTTCTGTCATCTGGTTAAAACACTCTGAAAGTTCCTGGAACTCTTTCGGGTGTTCCAGATTGATTTTTACATCGTAATTGCCCGCAGAAACTTCATGTATCGCCTGTATCAGTGTGTGGAGAGGGCGTAAGGGAAAATGGCTCATAAAAAATGAAAGGGTCGTTCCTATGACGATACTGATAATCCCGCTCTGGAACAAAAACGGTATCAGCGGGGCTCCGGGCTGCGCGTCGATCCACCCATTTTTTATGGCAAATATAACGATAGCGTTGCTTGCAAACATGGTTAGAACAAGTAAGGTAAATACGAAACCTGTTGTTAATAAAGTGATTTTGATGCGAAAGCCTGCGTGTTCTCTCATACCAGTTCCTCCTCTACTTGTGCCTTATAGCCGAGCCCCCTTATGGTGACGATTGAGAAATCCGTACAGTTTTCAAAGCGTTTACGGAGGCGGTTAATGTGAACGCTGACTGTGGCGTCTGTGGAATCGGAGGCGGGTCCCCAGATGTCATCCATAAGCTGTATCCGGGTAAATATTTTATTCGGATAAGACAATAGCTTATATAAAAGCTGAAATTCTTTTTGGGGAAGAAGATGGCTGCTTTCATGGTTTCGCACTGTCATAGTATCGTAATCCAGAACAGTTGAGCCAATCGTGAGTCTGCGGTCGGAAATAATCTTCGCTCTTCTAAGCAAAGCTTTGATTCGCAAAAGCATAACCGCTTCGTCTACAGGCTTGGTCATATAATCGTCTGTTCCGGACAAAAAACCTTTCTTTACATCCTCTGGAAGCTGCTTTGCAGAGAGCATCAGAATTGGGATGTCGTTGTTGCAGTCCCGCAAAAGTTCTGCAAAGGCATAGCCGTCCATGCCTGGCATCATAATATCTAACACAATCAAGTCAATTCTTACATGTTCCATGATATCCAGCGCTTTTTGAGCGCAGTCTGCACAGGAAACGCAATACCCGGCATCCGATAAAACGACAGTCAGGTAACGGCGTATATTCTTATCGTCGTCTACAATTAAAATCTGCAGCATAGAAAAACCTCCTAGTCATACTCCTGAATTGTAGCATAGAAAGTTAAACGGAATCTAAAGAATCAAACTGTTTCACACTTTTTTCATATTTTGATGCGCAGAGTTTAAATTTAGTTTAACAAGCGCTTCTAAAATAATAGCCAATGGGAGAGAAAGGAAAATATCAGATGAAAAGTAATCATACGGCAAATCCCACAGGGGATGTCAGGAAGACGAAATTTACAGTGTTGAAAGATCAGCAGTGTTCTCTTAATATGCAGGTTCGTTTGGCAATGCAGCTTCATGATACGCAGACGCAGGCAGATTTGGAGAAGGAATTGAAGGAAGTTACGGAGCAGATTGCTCATATTGTTTATGCAGGAGGGGTGCTATGATAACAGTTGAGCATTTAACGAAATGCTATGGTGATTTTACAGCGGTAAGCGACCTGTCTTTTGAAATCGAAGAGGGGCATGTGTATGGATTTTTAGGTCCTAATGGGGCTGGGAAGTCTACGACAATGAATATCATGACAGGGTGTCTGTCACCGACCAAAGGACGTATACGAATTAACGGGCACGATATTTTTGAAGAACCAGAGCAGGCGAAGCGAATGATGGGATATCTTCCGGAACAGCCGCCGCTTTACATGAATGAAACGCCTGCGGAATATCTAAGATTCGTAGGCGAGGCGAAGGGGCTGAAAGGATGCGAGCTTCAGAGACAGATTGAGGAGGTGTCCGGACAGACAAAGATAGAGCAAGTAAAAGACCGTCTGATTTCTGCGTTATCAAAAGGATATCGACAGAGAGTAGGAATCGCGCAGGCGTTGCTTGGAAACCCCAAGGTGATTATCCTTGATGAACCGACAGTTGGTCTTGACCCGATTCAGATTATAGAGATCAGGGATATGATCAAGCAGCTTGGAGAGAACCATACGGTTATCTTAAGCTCCCATATACTGTCGGAGGTTCAGGCAATCTGCGAGAAGGTGTTAATCATCTCGCAGGGGAAACTGGTCGCTTTTGACAGGCCGGAGAATCTGGAGAAACTGTTGCTGGCGTCGAATGGTATTTCTTTTACGGCGGAAGCTTCAAGAGAAGAGATTACTAAAGTGCTTGGCGGGATCGACCGGATTACGCAGTGGGAGATTGAGATGCGGGAGGATGAGTTGGCTATGATAAGTGTCAAGACAGAGTCAGAGGATGTGAAAGACATCTGCAGGGAACTCTTTTTTGCTTTTGCTGATGAGAAAAAAGCAATATTGGAAATGTCGTCTAAAAAAGCGAATCTGGAGGATGTGTTCATTGAACTGACGGAAGGCGGGGTGAGTGAGGAATGATTGCGGTACTTAAGCATGAATTGTCAGGGTATTTCCATTCTCTGACAGCCTATATTTTTTCAGCGTTTTTGTTAGCGTTTGTGGGAATCGGTGCCTTGATTTATAATATTCAATCGGCAGTGGCGAATTTTGAGTATGTATTAGGCTATGTATGCCTTGGCTTTGTAGTTATCATTCCGATTTTGACGATGCGTGTGATTGCAGAGGAAAGAAAACAGAAAACCGACCAGCTTTTGTATTCCCTTCCCCTCCGTACATCTCAGATTGTAACCGGCAAGTACTTTGCGCTTCTTGCTGTCTTCCTGGTCCCGTTATGCATTGTCGCAGTCTATCCGCTTATATTTGCTCAGTTCGGAGAAGTTTACCTGCTGACTTCTTATGGCTCGCTGTTTGCGTTTTTTATGATGGGCGCGGCAATGATCGCGGCGGGCATTTTTATTTCTTCACTAACGGAGAATCAGGGCTTTGCAGCGGGAATTGCTATTCCGGTCATTTTACTTAACTATTATAGTGTCACGTTGGCGGAATATGTATCGTCTACCGCATTTGGCTCTGTAGCTGCAATTCTCGTGATCGTGCTTCTGCTGGGCTTTATTATCCGTTATCTTACACAGAACCAGAACCTTGCAAATGGAATCAGTATTTTGCTCATGCTTGCTGTCGCGGGAATATTTAGTGTGGACAGCTCTCAATTTGAAGGGTTGCTGCCGGATATGATGAAGAAGTTATCCTTATTTGAGAAATTTTATACATTTGTAAACGGAGTTTTTGATCTGACAGCAATTATATATTACATAACAGTGATCATATTCTTTTTGTTTCTGTCTGTTCAGTCCCTTGAGAAAAGGAGGTACAACTGATGAGCCGGTCATCGTTTGCAAAAGCATTTTATAAATTAAAAGGAAAGAATAAAAACCGCAGCCAGATTGCGTTTAAGGGCGGTTCCTATTCTCTGGCGATGACGGGGATTGTGCTGGCAATTCTGGTGGTTGTGAATATATTTGCATCTGTGCTTCCTGCCGCTATGACACATTATGATATCAGTTCCACGAAGCTTTATTCGATTACGAGCAATACGAAAGTCGTTGTAAACGCCCTTGAAAAGGATGTGACATTCTACTGGATTGTTCAGGCGGATAAGGAGGATGACGTAATTGAAAATCTGCTGGCAAAATATGAAAGCTTGTCAGAGCATATCGAAGTTATAAAGAAGAATCCGGATGTGTATCCCACTTTTGCAGATAAGTACACTTCTGAGGAAGTGCCGAATAACAGCCTGATTGTGGAATGTGGAGAGCGCAGCAGATTTATCAGCTATAGTGACATATATCTGGCAGAGGAAAGTATGTCTGCATATTCTTCTGAAACATCCTTCGATGGGGAAGGTGCGATTACTTCGGCCATTGATTATGTGATAAGCGAAGAATTGCCTAAGCTATATCTGTTAGAAGGTCATGGGGAAGCAGAGCTTTCTTCCGTGTTCAGTGATCAGATTAAGAGGGAGAATATGGAAACAATTACATTTTCGCTTTTGAATGAGGATTCTGTGCCGGAGGAAGCGGACTGCGTTTTAATCTATGGGCCGACCAGTGATATTTCTGTAAAAGAAAAAGAACTGTTATCAGAGTATGTGAAGGGCGGAGGCAAGCTGATGGTTCTGGCTGGTCCTCTAGAAGAGGGAACATTGAAAAATCTCTACAGTCTTTTGGAGGATTATAATGTGGAAGCGACAGATGGAATTGTGGTAGAGTCTGACCGTGAACATTATGCATTTCAGGCGCCGTATATCCTGCTTCCGGAGATTGGAGACAGTGAAATCACCAGTCCTTTGATTGAAGAAAACTATTATGCAATTATGCCGATCGCACAGGGGTTAAAGGTACAGGATACGTCCGGTGCGGTAACAGAGCTTTTGACGACGTCGGGGACGGCGTACAGTAAGGCAGAGGGGTATGATATATCTTCTTACGAAAAAGAGGAGGGAGATGCCGACGGGCCGTTTGCATTGGCTGTGTCCATAGAGTGCGGAAATGACGGGCAGATTGTATGGTTTGCATCCTCAAATATGTTGGATGATATGTATAATTCCTATTCTTCCGGGGGGAACCTGGATCTGGGAATGAACGCTTTGTCATCCCTTGTCGGGGAACGTGAAGCAGTTGCAATCCGCAGCAAGTCGTTAAGTTACAATTATCTAACTATCAGTGAATCAACGGCTTCTTTACTTAAGTTAATTATGATTGGCGGATTTCCGCTGGTATTTCTCGGAGCAGGGATTTGTACGGTTGTAAGCAGAAGGAGGCGGCAAAGTGAACCGGTGTAAAAGATTATATGTGCTTCTTGGAGTTTTGCTGATTTTCTGTGTATTGACTTTGGGCGTCAGTAAATATGAAGAACACAAGGAAAAGATTAAAAACAGTGATAAGATTATCCTGGAACTTGACAGTGATGATGTAAGCTCGCTTTCCTGGGAATGTGGAACAAAAACATTTGCATTCCATAAAGAGGAAATATGGCTGTATGATGAAGATGAACATTTTCCGGTAGAGGAGAAGAAGGTCAGCGGACTGCTTAAGAAGTTTAAGTCCTTTGGCGTCTCTTTTATCATCGAAGATGCAGAAGACTTAAGCCAGTATGGACTTAAGGAGCCCCTCTGTAAGATTAACATCGGTGGGGCGGAGGAGTCCTATGAAATCTTGCTGGGAAATTACAGTGAAATGGACGAAGAACGGTATGTATCCATCGGGGATGGCAATGTGTATCTTGTAAAGGATGATCCGCTGGATTCTTTTGATATTGAACTTAGTGATATGATACGGCATGATGAGATCCCGGAATTTGATTCTGTTACAGAGATAGAGTTTGCGGGCAGCGAGAATTATAAGGTTGTATATAAGGAGAATAATCAGATTACATACAGTGAGGAAGATGTATATTTTACAAATGAGAAAGGAAAAGAGCTTCCGCTTGATTCAGAAAATGTAGACAATTATCTGGACGCCATCCGTGGATTGAACTTGACGGATTATGTGTCTTACAATGCAACGGATGATGAACTTAAAACATACGGCCTGGATGAACCGGATCTGGATGTGGCTTTGAAGTACCGGGAAGCAACGGATGAAGGCGAAGAGGAGAAGGAGGGAACGGTCGTGCTTCATATCTCCCGTGATCCGGAGGAGAAAAAGGAAGCAGAGACAGATTCACAAGAAGAGATTACGGCATATGCCCGGATTGGAAAATCAAAAATTATATATAAGATAAACGGAGCGGATTATGAGGAGCTGATGAAAGCCTCCTGCAATGATCTTCGCCATCAGGAGGCGATATGGGTAGATTCTGATAAAATCAGCCAGGCAGAGATATCTCTGGAGGGTACGGAGTATAAACTGAAGACAAAAAAGAAGGATAAGAAAAAAGTCTGGTATTATCAGAAAAAAGAGATTGAAGCGGATGATTTTTGCTATGCCCTTAATTCTCTGTCAACATCTGAATTTACAGGGGAAAAGCCGACTGGTAAAGAGGAAATCAGCCTGCTCCTGCAGATTGACGATGAAAACCAGCCGGAAGTACGGATAGAACTATACCGTTATGATGGGAACAACTGCCTCGCAGTTGTTGACAGCGAACCGGTATCACTGATCAACAGAAGTTATGTGGTCAATCTTATAGAAGCAGTAAATGCGATTGTCCTGAATTAAAATTGCAGATTAACGGGATATATATGCACTGTGAGCTATTTCCTCGGTAAAGTGCTGGCTTTTGTCTTTGGTGTAAACATTTCGGTAAGTCAGGACTTCTAAAGTATTTGGGGCGGAGCTGTCTATGTTTTTCGTCTGGATTTTTACAACAGAGTCGTCGGTTTTGGTTCCCCGGATTGTAACTGTTAAATATCCGTCTGAATAGATAACATCAATTATAATGGGGTAGATGCTGTTATTTGCAATACGAAAATCCAGTTCATTCCATGCAACGGCCGCGTCCATCCCGGCGGCAATATAGCTGGAAACATAATCGTGCTCCCATCTTTCGACGATTTCAAGGTTTGCAAAAAGTGCGGCAGCAAAGATTGTGGAAGATACCTGGCAGATGCCGCCTCCGTACGCCTGTACCGGCTTTCCGTTCAAAGTAGCCCCGGCCGGTTTATAGCCTGCTTCGGCAGTCTGCTCTCCGACAGCGCCGTTGAAAGAGAATTCATCCCCGCTGAGCAGTATTTTTCCGTTGCATTTTTCGGCAGCGACCCGGACGTTTGTGAGACGGTTTGAGCGGCCTGAAACTTTGGTTGTATAGGAGCTCAGATTGTCTACAAACAGACGGTCTTTTAGATTTTGGGCAGTGATTTCAGGCTGCGTATAGATCAGGTCGATTTTGGCAGTCTCGCCTTCGCTCAGTTCAGAGAGTAATTTCTTCGCATTGTCTATATCGAAGTCTACACCGACGACAGCCTCGGTAACTGCATAGTTATTGTTTCGGTCAAGCGTGGAGTTGGCCGGTTCTTTATATACTTCCTGATGCACTCGTTCCAGGTTTGCCGTATCATCAGAGATGGTTGGGCATGGGATTACACGATTATAATCTTTTGTCTGAACGGCTTTCATCAGTTCTTTGTTTAATTTGCTTTCATCGGGGCGCTGCGCTGCGCCGACTGTGACAAGTAATTTTTCATCCTGGATTTTATAAGTATTCTTCACAGCAGTAAAGGCTTCAAGCAGTCCGCTGGATTTAAGACTGCTGTGAAGCTTTTCGGCGTTTTTCGTAACAGGCGGACAATCGATATGATTGCCGGTAATCAGTGACTTTATCCGCGCCAGACCTCTGGAAAAGAAACCAGAGTGGCCTTCTTTAAAGGCATTCTCTGCGGCGGTTTTATAATCTAATGTTAATGCTTCGCGGACATTTACCGTATAATTATCATTCTCAAATGAAATGGTGAATTCAGATGCTTGACGGCGGGCGTCGGCATCTGCTTTTAGCGCGGCAGTAGCTTCTTCCAGCGTCATACCGCTGATATCGATGTCATTTACCGTGGTATTGGGGAATATATGGTTGGGATCGGCGGTGGCACACAGAGCGGTGTATGCGCCGATGATCAAGAATCCTATAATGGCCAAACGTACAAAATGCTTCATTTTTGTATCATCCTTTTGCTTTTGTATTTTATGGTGTTACTTTATTTACACTGACTTAATATAATTATATCTCCGGAAAGTGCCTTTTTCAACATATTCCTGTATGACTGATTGAAGCGTCAGGTAAATGGTGATATCATAGAAAAGGTATATTTTTGTTTTTTATGTCATATGCGTATTGGAAGGGAAGGAGAGCAGTCATGGCAGGTTATTATAAGGGAACATTGGAATTGATTGGAAATACACCGTTAGTTGAAGTGGTGAATATTGAAAGAGAACTTGATCTCAAAGCAACTGTTTTGGTGAAACTGGAATATTTTAATCCGGCAGGGAGCGTCAAGGACAGAGCGGCGAAGGCGATGATTGAAGATGCGGAGGAGAGAGGGATATTAAAGGAGGGCGCAGTCATTATCGAACCTACGTCGGGAAATACAGGAATCGGCCTTGCGTCCATTGCCGCTGCAAAGGGGTATCGGATGATCCTCACGATGCCGGATACCATGAGCATAGAACGGAGAAATATGTTAAAGGCTTATGGCGCAGAGGTTGTGCTGACGGACGGGGCGAAGGGAATGACCGGTGCGATCGAGAAGGCGGAGGAGCTGTCGAAGGAGATTAAAAACAGCTTTATTCCGGGACAGTTTACGAACCCGGCGAACCCGGAAGCACACAGAGCTGCCACGGGACCGGAAATCTTTAGAGATACAGATGGGAAAATTGATATATTTATCGCGGGTGTCGGAACGGGCGGCACGATTACAGGAATCGGCGAATATCTGAAGGAGAAAAAGCCCGATATCAAAATAGTGGCCTTAGAGCCGGAGGATTCCCCGGTGTTATCAGAGGGGCGGGGCGGAGCCCATAAGATTCAGGGAATCGGCGCCGGCTTTGTACCGGAAGTGTTAAATACATCTGTTTATGATGAAATATTTAAAGCAGGACATGAGGACGCGTTCGCGGCCGCGAAGCTGCTTGCAAGGAAGGAAGGTATATTGGTCGGGATCTCTTCGGGGGCGGCGCTGCATGGTGCGATTGCATTGGCAAAGCGGCCGGAAAACGAAGGAAAGATTATTGTGGCGCTGCTGCCGGACCACGGGGACAGATACTATTCGACGCCATTGTTCACGGAATAAGTATGGGTAAAATTTTACAAAATATTGCAAATTACAAATTCATTATCGACAGATTCCTTCACATATGATAATCTACAAGGTGGAGATATATAATTGAAAGGGGAGAAAGATTTGAAGAACATTAAGACAAAAATCTTTGTGATTGTTATTTTCTGTATGCTGATTATTGCAATTACTCCCGCGTTCCTTTTTGGAGAACTGAAAGTCAAGTCATTGACGATGATGGTAGGCGACGATGCAGAGATTGCATTGACGAATCCTGTGCTGCAGATGGTGGCAAAATATGAGAGTGTAGAAGGTACCACCATTGCTACCGGACAAGGCGGGAAAGTAGAAGCTTATGAACCGGGAGAGGCAGTCGTTAAGGTGAAGGTGCCATTCCGTACGATGAAGTGCAAGGTTTATGTTCTCGGATTTGAGGAAAGTGAGCTTACAATGCTTACGGGACAGACGAAGGAACTGGGAATCGGCGGTGCATCGGATGAAGCAGAATTTTATTCCAGTGACAAAGAGGTTGCCGACGTAGTGGACGGTCAATTGGTTGCTTATAAGGACGGCGTTGCAGATATCGTATGCAACGACAAAGGATATCAGGTATCTCAGTCCGTCTATGTGGCGGGTATTAATGCGGAGAGGCCGTATTTGTTCGCGGGCAATAAGATGCAGCTGACTACGAATGAGAGTCTGATTGGAAAGACGAAAGGATGGGCAAGTTCAGACCCGCTGATAGCTACTGTGGATGAAACGGGTGCAGTGACCGGAGTTGCGGCAGGAAAGGCGGAAGTATCCTGTCAGACAGAAGACGGCCAGTCGCTAAAAACTACAGTGAATGTTGTAGCGTTAAAAGAGCCGGACATTTACCTGCAGGCCGGGGACGTCTACTCAGCTCCGCTGACAAGCGGCGATGGTTTTGATGCGGAAGGTATAGAATGGAAGAGTAATGATAAAGATGTAGCGCGGGTGGATGATTCGGGCAACATAAGAGCTGTGAATGGGGGAGAAGCGAAGGTTACTTGTTCTATTGAGGGACAGAAGCTTACAGGCAATGTGCATGTAATGTCGCTCCCGGAGCGGGCTTACACGGCCGTAGGGATGAATTCTAAGCTGCAGCTTGCCAATGTGGGAAACAACAGCGTTATATGGAAAAGCAGTGATGAATCAAAAGTAAAAGTATCCGGCGGAGTACTAAACGGGGTTGGCGTAGGAAACGCACAGATTACTGCGACAGCAAATAATAAAACACTGACTTGTGATGTATCGGTAGTTCAATTGAGTAATTCTTCGTTGAAAATGAAAGAGGAATCCGATGTACAGACAATTAAGATAGCCGGCGCGGAAGGACAGGAAGTAAAATGGTCATCTGCGGACACTACGATTGCGCAGGTCAGCCAGACAGGAGATATTACTCCGATCAGTGAAGGAAAGACGATGGTATTTTGCAATATCGGACCGTCAACCATGTCGATTCCGGTAACCATTGAGGAGAAGGACCTCCAGAACAATCAGGCGAAGGAAGCAAGTGCACAGGCGAGGGGAGAGGCAGTGCAGGCGTCTTCTACAGGAGCGGCTTCACAAGATACGGTCAATCAGGAGACACAAGCTTCGCAGGGAGATACGACACCGCCGAAAGAGCCTGAGACATCTTCTGAGAAGAAGGAGACTTCCGACGAGGAACAGAAAGAAAAAGAATCTGAGAGCAAGCAGGAGTCTTCTGATAAAAAGGAATCCGAAGAAACAAAACCTGCTGAAAAGAAGACAGAAGAGAAAAAGGAAACGTCTGTATCTGAGCCGAAAACACCGGAAAAAGTGGCAAATACAAACGGGCAGCTGACGGCTGCTGAGGCGATTGTGGCCTGCGGCGATTATTATAACAGTGTGCTTGAAAAGGCAGTGAAAAAGGGAGAAAAATGGGTATATTCCAACAGCAGTAAATATGTTGCACAGAGCGGAAGCTTTGAGAAGATGCTTGCCGGAAAGATACGCGGAGGAAATTGTGCGTCGATTGCAAACTGGGCGTTCCGCGATATGGGGCTTATCAGCGACAGCGAAAAATTTTACGGTGACGGCAGTGGATATATCCGGCATTATAATTCCGGATCAAAGAAGCTGAAATCTAAATTTGATAAGAATTGTACGATTATCAATGGAAAGAAAAAATCTTTCGGCACGCTTATGAAGGAAGGTAAAATTAAAGTAGGCGACGTCATTATCGGAAAGGGCCATACTTATATTTATCGAGGCAGCGGAACGGTATTCGCGAGCGGCCATGATGCGAAGTGGCATAAGGACAGGTCGGTAAAGACGGAAGATTCGAACAAGGCAGTGTTTGAGAGCTGGGTAAGAAAATATAAGGGAACCTATGATGAAAGGTTCAAGGTTCATTATATTATCAGAGTGAAAGATAGCTTTGTCCCGAAATATTATCGTGACGAAGAGGGAAATCTGGTAAAAAACAGATAGAATAGTGCATAGAAGGAACTCGCCATTCGGCGGGTTTCCTTGCTATAATGGTAAACAAAAAAGCGAAAGGGATACAAAAGAGCGATGGATAAGATGAAAAGAAGGTCAATTTATTTTGAATGTTATAACGGAGTCAGCGGGGATATGACAGTGGCTGCGCTCTTGGATATGGGAGCAGATGAAAAAGAGCTTACGAGGCAGCTTGCTACACTGCCGCTTGATGGATTCGCGGTTGAGATTAGCAGAGTAAAGAAGTCGGGATTGGATTGCTGTGATTTTAATGTGGTTCTGGAAAAGGAATATCATAACCATGATCACGATATTGTGTATCTGTATGGTCATAAAGAAAGTAAAGCGGAGCATGAGCATAGTCACAGCATTCACAGCCATGGTGAACAGGGGCATGATCATCATGACCATCATGAGCACTCTCACAGTCACCATGAGCACTCTCACGGCCATCATGAGCACCCTCACGGCCATCACGCAGGGCATATTCACCGGACGTTGGGGGACGTGACGGAGATCATCACACAATCAGGCATCAGTGACGGCGCTAAGAAGATTGCGTCAGATATTTTCCGTGTGTTAGCGGAGGCGGAGGCGAAAGCCCATGGCGCATCAATCGAGGAGGTGCATTTCCATGAAGTGGGAGCTGTAGATTCGATTGTGGATATCGCCGCTGCGGCAATCTGTTTTGACAACCTGGGTATATCACAGGTTATTGTGCCGGAGTTGTATGAGGGGAGAGGAACGGTAAGGTGTGCCCATGGTATTCTTCCGATTCCGGTTCCGGCGGTAATGCATATTACCGCTACCCATGGAATTGCTATGCATACGACCAATACAGAGGCAGAGCTGGTAACGCCTACAGGAGCAGCGATTGTGGCGGCAGTGCGCACATCAGATAAGCTTCCGGAAAAGTATACTATTCTTGCAACAGGAATGGGGGCAGGAAAAAGGGATTATGGCCGGACAAGCGTCTTAAGGACTATGATAATAGAAGAGTGCGGTGCGCCTTTGAAAGATTATATTTATAAACTGGAAAGCAATATTGACGATTGTACAGGCGAGGCTATGGGATATGTGATGGAGAAGCTTTTCGCAGCGGGTGCAAGGGATGTCAATTATATGCCGCTGTTTATGAAAAAGAACCGTCCGGCTTACCAGATCAATATAATCTGCCGGGAAGAGGACATTCCGGCGATGGAGGAGATACTTTTCAAAGAGACAACTACAATTGGAGTTCGGCGTATAATGGCAGAGCGTACAGTGCTTAAGAGAGAGATTCGGAAAGTGGATACTACATTGGGAGAAGCCCAGGTCAAGGTATGCGATGTGTATGGAGAGATGCGGGTGTATCCGGAATATGAGAGTGTGGCAGCTATTGCGGCAGAAAAAAAGCTTGCATACAGAGACGTATGGGAAAGAGTGCTAAGAGAAGCAGAGACCGCCCTCTGTAGATAAAATAAAGTGAAAACGAGGCAGTAATCATGCAAGATTATCAGACAAAAGTTGAAAATTTGAAAAAAAGGATGATGCTATATGCAGAACAGGATATCGTTGTTGCATTTTCGGGGGGCGCAGATTCAGGACTGCTTTTGAAAATGGCCTGTGAAGCGGCAGAAAAGACAGGGCATATTGCTTATGGTATATATCTGCACACGATGCTGCATCCGTCGGGAGAGGCAGAACGCGCCGGGAAGCTTGCAGATGAGATGGGGGCGTCGTTTAAAGCTCTAAAGATAGATGAGCTTTACGGGGCGGACATTGAATACAATCCAAAGGATAGATGCTATCGCTGTAAGAGATATCTGTTTGAATGTATTTTAAAAGAAGCGGAGAGGCTTCATGCAGGCGTAGTTGTGGAAGGAACTAATCTGGATGATACGTATGTGTATAGGCCGGGAATCCGCGCGGTGAAAGAGCTGGGTATTGCCAGTCCGTTAATGGAGTCTGGTCTGACCAAGGAAGAAGTGCGGAGATTGGCGGCAGAATATGGCCTGTCTGTTTCTGACAAGCCGGCAGCGCCATGCCTTGCCACCAGGTTTCCCTACGGTACGCGGCTATCTAATGAGGCAATGCGCAGGGTAGAGCAGGCGGAGCGGTGTTTAAAAGAACAAGGATTTTATAATGTCCGTTTGAGAGTGCATGGAGATATCGCAAGGATTGAAGTAGACAGTCATGATTTGCAGAAGCTTGTGGAAAAACGAATAGAGATAATCCGTGAGCTGAAAGCGCTGGGATATACTTATGTGACAATGGATTTGGAAGGTTTTCGCTCAGGAAGTATGGATGTAAATATTAAAGTATAAATAAACAGCCCAAACGGGTGGATTTTGAATGCTTTCAGGAGCGGGGAGCATGGAATGCAAAGCAACCCGCGGCATCAGAATGTCTGTGAAAAGAGAGGAGGCCGGTGTTTTTACACCGGCCTTTGGAGGGGAAAATCTATGCAATATCAGGCAGAACCCATTCGCAATGTAACATATAATGAGATGCCTGAAAGAAAAAAACAATTTTGAATCATTTAGGCGAAGTCCAGCGATCATACAGAACATGTTAGCACAACCGCTGTCTTCTTTATTTGATAAAATCATTATAGTAAGAAAGTGTGAAGTGGATGTGACAGAAAACAGAAATGTTTATAAAAATTCTTAAGAAAAACGGAACATGAATAGATTTAAAAAGATGTAAAGCCCTTTGATAATTCAAAAGATTTTACATTCTGGTTTTTAGGAAATTCTGTTTATGTATGGAGAAAAGCCTTTTCATCATGCGTGTGGACATCAAACAAGTTTCTCCGTTGGCAAAATGGATGATTCGGTTTTTAGTATCTATTTCTTTTATATTATTTGTATTTACCAGGAATGCCTGATGGCAGCGCACAAAATTGCTATCCAGTATGCGTGTTAGTTCTTTCAAGGTGCTGGGAAATTCAATTTGGCGGTCTTTCGCATGGAGAATGACTTTGTGGATATTTCTGGAAGTTTCAAAAAATAAAATATCGTCATAATCCACGCTGATTTTTCGTCCGCCGACTTCAAGGGTATAGACTTTATATGTCTTGTTGGTTTGGAGCGTATGTCGTTCCATTGCATTTAACAGACATTCTCTGAGCTTCACTTTCA
This sequence comes from Lachnospiraceae bacterium MD308, assembly GCA_000403475.2. GTDB lineage: Bacteria > Bacillota > Clostridia > Lachnospirales > Lachnospiraceae > MD308. Next base: position 496,592 of record KE159797.1, on the reverse strand, counting down.
CTTCGGCAGGATTGTCTTTTAATACAAAATCCATTGCCTCTACCCGATACTGAAAAGTCATATAACTCAATTCTGAATGTGCTGTTATGAATATGATGAAACCGCGGGGATCATACAATCTTATTTGCTGTGCCAGCTTCATTCCATTCATGTTGCTGCTCAAGTCAATATCAAGGAAATAAATGCCTGTGTTCTGGCTGGTCTTAACTTTTTCTAGCAACACATAGGGGTCACCTGTATCTAAAGCAAGCTTCATATCTAATTCTTCCATCAGAACGGTATTTTTAATGATTTTTACAACAGTCCGCCGCTGTGCGTCATTGTCTTCGCATACAAAGATATCCAGCATATGATGTCATTCCTTTCTGTCAGTAAGTTCTATATGCTGCATGAAACAGTTGCGCTGCATGGTCGTTTCCAGCAGCACATTGTCATAAGAACTGATGATTTTTTGGGCGTTGCAAAGCCCGATTCCTTGATGCCCAACTTTTGTGCTAAAGCCTTTTTGCTTTAATTCATGCAGCATTACACCGTTATCCCGAAAATGGTTACTTATAATGATTGACACGCCGGCTTTATTCCGGACAATATTTAAACCTATTTGTGGCTGTTCTGTCTCCAATGTGGCTTCAATCGCATTGTCTAAAAAGATTCCCAGTATTCTGGCAAGGTCTACGGTGTCTATAAGAAAACTTTCCACTCTGTCGGGAATATCAATGGTGACGTCAATCCCTGATTCATGGGCATAGATCATTTTTGCAGAGAGCAGGCTTTTGATTTCTAACACATCGATGTTACTAAGCTGGTTCAGCTTGTAATCTCTTTTGGCAATTAGATTCTTCGTTGGGAAGATTTTGCTATCAAAAAATTCCTTTAAGCCATCCATATTACAATCATCAATGTAGCCGGATAGAGAGAGTAAAATATTAATATAATCATGCTTAAAAGAGCGCAGGCTGTTATACATAGCTTCTAAATTTCGTGTATAGTCCTGTAAATCCTGCAAGGCTTTCTGCTTTGCTTCTGCCTGTATCTGCTCCCGATAGGAGTGGCGCATAGCCAGAAGCAAAAAAAACATAACAAGCAGATACCCTAAAATGTGTAAGGCATTATTATATATCATTCTGCCGATAGAACCGTTTTGTCCGGGAATTAAATTATCGAACAGATAGATGATTATAAGGAGCAGCAATGCGGCATCTATTACATACCATGTCTGTGGAAGGCGGAAAATGCCTTTGCCAGACAGGAATATTTTTTTCAGCAGCTTGCCGCAAAGCAGCGTAATCCAATAAAATAGCAGAATATGAATTAAATTGATGCCGAAAAAGGGACGCTGCAGATTTGAGAAAGCCGAGGGAATCAGTATATCAAGAAAAATTGTCAGCAAATTTTCTGTCACAACTGCAAGTACACATCCAATCATGCCCATAAAAACATTCTGCGGCGCAGTGTCGCGGCAGGTAATCACCCCATAAATACATACCGCCGCCAGAATGCCAAACAGACCGTATGGGATATATCCGAGGAGTGTTACAGGCATTCCGGCAACCAACAGCAGTATATAAAGTACGCTAAACGCTTTGAAGTTCATATGCTGAGGCCATACATTGCGAATAGCAAGGGAAAGCCGAAAAAAAGAAAACAGCATTTTAATATATTCCTTCGTTCGATATTTACTTTCCTAATTATACTTTATGCCATTATTTATTGCAACTGCCCTCCCGCAAAAATGACGAATAAACGCGTGGTTTGTATGGGGAAAGCTTCACTTATTCATGAAATAGGGCATCTTATGACTGTATTGAAAGAATTGCTGTTTTCTCTGGTATACTATTTTGCAGTAAAAAAATATTTTGGAAAGGAATTAGAAAGTTATGAAGCACTTTTTAAAAGGAGTTGCCGCAGTGGCAATCGTTATGTTTATCTCAACGTTAATCCACATTTTTTTCAATATGAGGGGTATTGACCTGAATAAATATATAAATAATATTGTGGAAATTATGTTGGCATCAAGTTTTTCTACGCTGATTTATCAGTTATTGATTAGAAATGAAAAATAATGGGTACTAAGCCAACGGAAAGAGCATATCTTTCTAAGGTGCTTTCTTTTTGTCCTGCTTTGCATGAATTTCTCCAACAGCTTTTTCAAGATGGCAGCAGTCCCACTTCTGGCGGAGATCGTATATAAGATGGTGTAGAAGAACTCAAGAAATATATTATCGGTGTCATTTCTTTGAAGTTATGACACTGATTTCAGAGAATAGTAAAACAAGGGGTTAGAACGGTGTCATATATTAGTGTCAAAAGCAGGGAGGTTTTTCTATGAAAAGTAACCCATACATGAACGGAATTTCCTATAAATTAATATGACTTTACATCCAAATCACCAATTGCTATAATAAAGATATCAACTACATGTAACGATATGGCAACAACATTTTCAGAAAGCGGGTGATTATATGCCGACAAACGAAAAAGAATATAATGGTTATCTTTTAGATCAACTGTCAGCAGTTGAACGAATAGAGAGACAGGTAAAAAAGGGTGATCTAAAAGCGGTAGAAGAAGAAATAGAAATCCTGAAAAATGAAATCAATCGCAAACTTTATCAGCAACCGCCATTAACAGGCAACTAACCATAAAACCAGAATGTAAAATCTTTTGAATCATCAAAGGACTTTACATCCAAATCACCAATTGCTATAATCTCGTTTTTAACACTTTGATGATTAAGTAAGTGCCACAAACCCTAATAAATACTGGGGGTGTGGCACTTTATGATGTATGAGTGAAATATAGTAATGTTTTATCTTCGTTTACTTTTTTCTGAATCCCTTTCATTTTGCGTTTTGTTATAAATTGGTAGTTTGTCCGGAATCCACACGCCTCATGGAGGTCATCCGTTATCTTCTGGCGCTCATATACAGGCATAAATCCCTGTTCTTCTACATCTGCAAATCCTATGTTCCTCAGCTGGTACTCAGTGTATGGTAGATGATAATAAAGAAAAATAAATTTCCCATGTGACCAACCTCAACGAAAACACGCCATTTTCCACACCCCAAAATACAGAAAACCCTGGAAAATAGGCACTTTCTGATAGGGACCATGTAATATAAAATACCCAGTTGTACTCAAAAGAAAAATACCCTATAATACCTTTAAGGACAGGAGGTGCAGCCAATGAACGTAATCCAGAAAGGAGAAACTTATACGATAGAAGATATATATGCATTGTCAGAAGGACATCGTGCGGAATTAATTGATGGTCAGATTTATGATATGGCTCCGCCAAGTAGAAGGCATCAAAGAATACTTAATTTTATTAACACAGAAATAAATTTATATATCCGAAAAAATGATGGTGAATGTGAAGTTTATCCATCTCCATTTGCGGTATTTTTGAATGAGGATGACCACAACTATGTAGAGCCTGATAAAACGGAATACGATTATTAATAATAGCTGATCATAAATGATTGGCTATTATTTTTGTAAATAATTATTGAAGTGATATACAAATTAAGATATAATATGACTATATCAAATAATGCAATATTATATTCAGGGAGGCTTATATGGAAACAATCAGACCATCATCGGATTTAAGGAACCACTATAACGAAATATCCAAACAATGCCATGAAGAAAGAACGCCTGTTATTATTACGGTAAATGGACGTGGGGATACAGCAGTATTAGGTTTACAGGATTATTACCAGATGAAGTCAGAGCTGGAATTATTGCGTACATTAGCAGAAGCGGAAAATGATGTTAAAAACGGAAGAGTTGCGCCTATGCAGGATACTTTTGATGACATAAGACAGTCTTTATTAAGGAGACAGTCTGATGAAGTATAAGATAGTCCGTACAGATAAAGCAGATGAACAGTTAAGGGAGATTACCTTTTATATTGCGGAAGATTCAGGAAGTATTGATATAGCATTGAATTATCTTGATAAAATCGAAGCAGCTATTAATGATTTGGAAGATTTTTCGATGTCTGGCAGTATTCCAAGATATTCAATTTTACGGAAACAGGGATATAGAGTACTTATTGTGGAAAGACATCTGATATTCTATAAAGTCGATGATAATAAGAGAACAGTCATAATATATGCAATCGTGGATGGAAGACGGGAATATAGGAATTTAATATAGAATGGATGATTAATAATAGCCAGTCCTGATCTTTAATTCTTCTTTTATGAATTTGCAACATATTATTTATTCTAGTGATATCCAATTTTAAAACAATTATCCGATATCCTATGTTTCAAGTTTGGAGGAGTCTGTTCAAACAGCTTATGAGGAACGCCAGCGAAACAGAAAGAAAGAACCCTTGAAAATCAAGGATTCTTACAGGTACAACAAAATGCGGAGAAAGGGACTTGAACCCTCACAGGATTGCTCCCACTAGAACCTGAATCTAGCGCGTCTGCCATTCCGCCATCTCCGCTCGCAAATAATATAATACCATAGATTATATTATTTGGCAAATACTTTTTTTATTAAAATTTACAAAATTTACATAAGTGGTTTAATGAACCTCTATCCCATTTACCTCAAGATGTTCATCAATTGCAACTACCAGGCATTTCCGGCCGTCAATCTCGCGGATTTCGACGAGGTCGGAGCGTTCCGGCTTTACTTTGACGATTACGTCCGGTGTCTCTAGCTGGAAAGTCTTTGTGTTGGTGATATTAGAGGCGAGGAAGGCATCCTGTCCTCCTGTGATTTCTTCAAACTGAGAATCAAAGGACGTAAGCTTTTCTTCGGAGACGCCGCTTTTTTGCAGCAGCCGTTTCACATCCGGTTTGGAGAGGGCTACAGGCTCCGGGGATTCTTTTGCTTCCTCTAGCATCTCGCAGATGTTGTCATGGATGTTTCTTACAGTCTCGTAATCACATTCTTCGCCGAGGGTGTCAGAGACAATCGCCTGGAATGAAGATTTCTGGTCTCCGGCAGTCAGCGGAATCTTGCTTCCAAGTACCGTGTCGATAAAGTCTGGCTGAATCGCCTCTGCTTTTTTTGTGTAATATAAAATGCTGTGGATGTCGCTTGCGCGGTCATTAAACGCCGGGAACAGGAAGCCGTGAAGGGGAGCCTCCACCAGCCAGTCGCGGATGCGGTCTTCGATGTTGTTCGTCTCTGTATTGTATGTAAGGCCGGCTTTTGTCAGGTTGACCGGGCATATGCTGCACATAAGATGCTCATAGACGGTGTCTGAGGCATCGAACATCTCCGCGCCGTCTGATGCTTTTCCGGGCACGTCATAGACAGCATGTATCAGGATAATATAATAATTTTCGGCATGGTCATAATTCTCGATAATCTTGTCATAAAATTCCTCGAGAAGAATCTCGTCTGTAAGCTTACTGTCCCTGAGCTTTAGCAAAAATTCCTGCGTGCCTCCCGGCATCTCCTGGTCAAGAGGAAAGTCCATATTCAGAAGATTTTTCCCGGCTGTCCCGGACAGTGTGTGGCGGAAGATGTCAAAATATTTGAACGCCTCCTCTTCCGGCAGAGATAAAAATGCTTTTTTAAGCTCCGATTTCTTTTCCTTTTCGTGATCCACGTAACATCCGCAGATTCGCGTAATGGCGCACCGCTCCGGTGTGAACTGCTTGCGGATTTCCAGTATTTCCTTTTTATTCATTATTTACACTCCCTCGTATTGAAAATATGTAAAAATCTTACCACAAACAATCCTGCTTTTCAATCAGACATTTACCGGCAGATTTGAGCTGGGTGGGGAAACTTTTGGACACCCAATCTGTTAAACTGTAGAAAAGTTAAGAAAACAGATAAGCTGCATCCAGCAGGAAAAGGAGGTCATAAAAGTGAAAGGTTATTTTGTAAATGAAGGATATATGGGATATGTAGACGGAGAGTACCGACTGTTTGCCGACGAGACGGATTACAGAGAATATGTAGAAGAATAATTAAAGATTTTAAAATGGAAATCTCAAAATTGATGAATGGACTTTGGCATGGTATGATATGGGTCAGAGAATGATGCTTATCTGATTGAGCGTGATTTTCGGACTCATATTTTACATTGCAGGGAGAAAAGATTATGGCGGTATCTTCGGTTAAATTACGTACATTATATATGATGAGAATCCTGTTGGAAAAGACAGATGAAAACCATCCGATGTCGGCGGCGGATATCGGGAAGGCGTTAGGTGAATATGGGATGTCGGCGGACCGGAAGACGGTGTACAGTGATATTGAGACACTGATTGAATTTGGAATGGATATCTTACAGGCGAAGGGCACGAACGGGGGCTATTATGTCGGCAGCAGGGAGTTTGAACTGCCGGAGCTTAAGCTTCTTGTGGACGCAGTGCAGGCATCGAAATTTATCAGCAGGAAAAAATCCGGGGAACTGATTAAAAAATTAGAGAGCCTGGCCAGCGAATATGACGCTAAGCAGCTTCAGCGGAATGTCTTCATCTACAACCGTCCCAAGACAGGCAATGAGACAATCTATTACAATGTGGATCAGATTCACGCTGCCATTTTGGAGAACAGGCAGATTCAGTACAAATATGCGGAGTGGACGGTGGAGAAGAGATTGAAGCCGAAGAAGAACGGGGCATTTTACACGGTAAGTCCGTGGGCGCTTACCTGGGACGATGCAAATTATTATCTCATTGCCTATGACGAAGGGGCGGACTGTATCAAACATTTCCGGGTGGACAAGATGCAGCAGACAAGCGTTACCGGGAGGGGGCGTATCGGAAAAGAACGGTTTGAGAATTTTGATATCGGGGAGTTTGCCAAGAAGACATTTTCCATGTACGGTGGTTTTGATGAGGAGGTTACGCTGACTTGTGAAAATGATATCGTGGGCGTTATTCTGGACAGGTTCGGGCAGGAAGTGACTATCGTCCCGGCGGATGAAGGGCATTTTCGCGTGCGGGTATTAGCGGCAGTCAGCCCTCAGTTCTTCGGGTGGGTGACAGGGATTGGGGACAAGATGCGTATTGCGGCGCCGGAGCACGTCAGGGAGGCGTACAGGGAGTATCTGCTGCGTATCATAGCGGGATACGACAGATAAGTTGGCTGACTTTTGATATAGAAATAATGGAAAAACCCTTGGTTATGTGGTACAATATGGACAATAGTTATATGTCAAAATACAGCAAAGAGAGGGTAAAAAGATGGGAAACATATTTGACATTTTAGGGCCTGTTATGGTTGGGCCGTCTAGTTCTCACACGGCAGGGGCAGCCCGGATCGGTCTCATTGCCAGACAGCTTTTTGGAAGACAGCCGGAAAAAGCGAAAGTTTATCTTCACGGTTCATTTGCGGCTACCGGAAAGGGACACGGAACAGATAAAGCATTGATCGGCGGGCTTTTGGGGATGAAGCCGGATGACATGCGCATTCCGGACAGCTTCAATGTTGCGAAGGATGAGGGCATGGAATTTGTGATTGAGAATAAGGACTTCAAGGAAGCACATCCCAATACTGCGCGTATTTACATGGAAGCAGAAGGTATCCCTTCTATGTGGGTTCAGGCATACTCAATCGGCGGAGGAAGAATCAAGGTCTGCAAGCTGGACGGAATCGATGTGAATTTCAGCGGTGAGAGCAATACGCTTATTATCCGCAATGTAGATGAGCCGGGACGGGTGAAGGACGTATCTGTGGCGCTCAGCGATGCCCAGATCAACATAGCGACGATGCAGCTTTTCCGGGATAAAAAGGGCGGGATTGCGGTTATGGTCGTTGAGATAGACGAGGTCATTCCGCAGGAAGTAATCGATAATCTTGTAGGCAAACCGGGAATTATCCGAGTGAAATTCCTGAGCGCGAACTAAATTCATGGAGGATAAAGAGTATGTCATATCAATCAATGGAAGAGGCTTATGAAAGATGCGAAAAGGACAGCATTGAATTCTGGAAAGCCATACAGTTAGAGGACGCTCACGAAAGAGGTGTGAGTGAGGAGGATTCCTGGAACCAGATGAAATATATGTGGCAGGCGATGTTGGACGGCCTTGATGCTTATGAGCCTGATCTGATGTCAAGAAGCGGCCTTGTAGGAACCGAGGGGGCGAAGATGGACGCGTACCGTAAGTCCGGACAGCCGCTTTGCGGTGAATTTCTTGCAAAGGTGATTTCCAACGCGCTGAAGATGGGCTGTAACAATGCCTGCATGAAGAGGATCGTTGCGGCTCCGACAGCCGGGGCGTGCGGCGTGCTTCCGGCAGTGCTTGTCACCTATTACCGCGAGTATGAGGTGTCTGAGGAGAAGATGATCGAAGCGATGTATGTGGCGGCAGGCGTTGGGCAGATTATCGCCAATCGTGCCTATCTTGCAGGTGCCTCCGGCGGATGCCAGGCAGAGATTGGCTCCGGCTCCGGTATGGCGGCAGCGGCAATCTGCCATGTCAGGGGCGGGGATGCAAGACAGCTTGGTCATGCCTGCGCTATGGCGCTTAAGAATCTGATGGGACTTGTATGTGACCCGGTAGCCGGTCTGGTAGAGGTTCCCTGTGTGAAGAGAAATGTGGTAGGTGCGGTCAACGCGCTTTCTGCGGCTGATATGTCTCTGGCAGGCATAATAAGTCAGATTCCGGTAGATCAGGTCATCGATGCCATGAAGGAAGTGGGGGACAAGATGGATGTGACCCTCCGTGAGACAGCACTTGGCGGTGTTGCCATGAGTCCGAGAGGCCAGGAAGTATCTGAGGAGCTTAATACATAGAAACAAAAGACCGCTCTTTTAACAGTGACAGGTTAAAAGAGCGGTGCTTTTTTATTCGGTGGCTTCCGGGTCTACAACAATTACTTCTTTTTTTAAAGCTGCTGCTTTGGCAAGAACCTCCGGGGATGTCTTATTGTCTGTAATGATTACGTCTATCTGATTCAGTGGGATGGAATTGCACAGGGAGACATGCTCGCATTTTGTATGGTCGATCAGGAGAACGACTTTTTTAGCTATAGAGACAAGCGCCCGCTTTGTCTCCACCAGCGGATAGGAGTGCTCGAAGGCGCCGCCGGGGATGCGGAATGCCCTGGCTGAGATAAATGCCACATCGGCGTGATGCTGAACCAGTGTTTCACGGGAGTCCGTCATGATGGATTTTGTGCGGTGATAGAGCATGCCGCCGGTCAGGTATGTCTGGATATTTTCTTTGTTGGACAGTTCTATTGCTGTTACGAGGTTGGAGGTGATGACGGACAGAGGGATATTGTCAGGTAAAAACCGGGAGACCGTATGGGCGGTAGTTCCGGAATCTATGCAGAGCACGCTGTAGGGGTGGACGAATCTCAGGGCTGCTTTTGCGATTGCCTCCTTCTCATATTGCTGCTCGTCAATCTGTTCATGAAAATAATTGGGCTTCGCTTCCTTCATAAGAAAAGCGCATCCGTGTTTGCGGTGGATGAGCTGCATTTGTTCAAGTTCGTTCAAATCTCTGCGGATGGTCATCTCGCTGCACTTAAGCGTCTCTGAAAGTTCCTTCGGCGTACAGATCATCTGGTTTTCCAACAGTTCTATGATTCTTGCATGACGTTCTTTTTTCATCAGAATATTCCTCCGGTATTAAAAAATTTCTTACACTGGTATTATTTTAAAATGCCTTTTGGCCTTTTGCAATACTTTATTGCAAATGATGTTGTAAATCAAACAAAAAATGAGTGAATATGTTTTAAAATAAACATATATAAAGGGCAAAAATGTTGAATAGAAAACTTTTTATCAATATAATTATCACATAGAATTTAACACAAACAGTACCTTTAAGCGGACAAAAGGAGAGAAAAATTATGATCAAGATGCCTGAAAAAGAGCGGGCTGTCGGGATGTACAGAAAGATGTACCAGATTCGGCAGTATGAGGAGACGATTTATTATCTGTTTCTGGAGGGAATCATGCCGGGGACTATCCACCAGTCCCACGGCCAGGAGGCGTGTGCGGTCGGGATGCTCTACGACCTGCGCAGAGAGGACTATATCCTGACGACTCACAGGCCGGCAGGACATGACCTTGCAAAGGGGGTATCGCTGCGCTCCATGATGTGTGAGATGTTTGGAAAGGCGGAAGGCTGCTGCAAAGGAAAAGGCGGGGCGATGCATACGGGTGATATATCGGTTGGGGCGGTCACGGCGAACGCAATCGTGGGCGGCAATCTCCCGATTGCGGCAGGTGTGGCGTTAAGGTGTAAGATGATGAAGACAGACAATGTGGCAGTGTGCTTTTTTGGGGACGGCGCCAGCAATGAGGGGGCATTTCATGAAGCGCTCAATGCGGCGGCGGTCTGGAAGCTTCCGGTAGTCTATGTATGCGAGAATAATCTGTATTCTGCTACCACTTCCATCAAGCTTACCTGCAGCCTTGAGAATGTGGCGGCTGACCGGGGGAGCGCTTACAAAATCCCGGCGGAGGTAGTAGACGGCAACGATGTACTTGCAGTAAATGAGGCCGGCACACGGGCAATCGAGCGGGCAAGAAAAGGAGGGGGGCCGACCGTTTTAGAGCTTAAGACATACCGCATCGGCGGACATTCCAGAAATGACGCCTGCGGATACCGGCCGGATAAGGAGGAACAGGAATGGTTTGCCAGAGATCCGGTGTATACGTTCAGGAAACGGCTGCTGGACGAGAATGTAGCCGCCAAAGAAGAGCTGGAAAAGATTGAGGACGAGATTACCAGGGAAATAGATGCGGAAGTGGAATACGCAAAGAACAGTAAGGAGCCAGAGCCGGAATCCGCGCTTGAGGACGTATACTGGAAAGGGGGTACATTATAATGGCTGAGATATCGGTTGCAGATGCTTTAAAGCTGGCGATACAGGAGGAAATGAGACGGGATGAGACGGTGTTTTGTCTCGGTGAGGATGTGGACATAAAGGGAGGTATGGGAGGTGCTTTCACCGTAACCAAAGGGCTCATAGATGAATTTGGCCCGGAGCGGGTGATCAATACGCCCATTGCGGAGATACTGATTGCGGGAGTGTGCGTGGGGGCGGGAATGACGGGGATGCGCCCGGTGGCAGACCTTCAATACGGGGATTTTTTGTTCTGCATGATGGACCAGTTGGTGAATCAGGCGGCGAAGATGTGCTATATGTCCGGAGGAAAGGTGCATATTCCCATGGTCATGCGCGCACCTTGCGGGGCAACCAACCGGGGGGCGCAGCACGCTCAGAGCTTAGAGAGTTATTTTATCCATGTGCCGGGGCTGAAGGTGATTTGCCCGTCCACGCCCTATGACGCCAGGGGAATGATGAAGCAGGCTATCCGTGACGATAATCCGGTGCTTGTGTTCGAGCATAAGCTTCTGTATGGCGGTTCGAGAAAAGAAAAGGACGCCATCAGGACTTCCGGGGAAGTGCCGGAGGAAGAGTATACGATAGAATTCGGCAGGGCGGCAGTCCGAAAAGAAGGGAAGGACGTGACGATTGTAGCCAACCTTCTGATGAGTTACCGGGCGCAGGAGGCAGCCAGGGCGTTGGAGAGTGAAGGGATAAGCTGCGAGGTGATCGACCCGAGAAGCCTTGTGCCTTTCGATTATGAGACGGTGGAAAAGTCGGTGAAAAAGACAGGCAAGCTCATGATTGTCCACGAAGATACGTACAATGGAGGATGGGGAGCACAGGTTGCGGCACATTTTGCAGAGCACTGTATCTTTGACCTGGACGGGCCGGTAAAGATTGTGGCGGCATACGATACGCCGATTCCGTTTGCAGCGCCGATGGAAAGCTTTGTGATTCCGTCTGTGGACAGGATTAAAGAGGCGGCGAGGGAGCTGGCGGCATTTTAAGGGAGGCAGTAAAGGCAGCCGGATGCTGAAAAAGAAAAAGGATAAAGGAGAAAACAGATGGGCAGAGTATCAGTAAAAATGTTAATGGAGCATGCGTTGGAGCATAAATACGCGGTAGGTTATTTTGAGAGCTGGAACCTGGAATCTACTCTTGCGGTCGTTCGGGCCGCTGAAAATGTAAATTCCCCGGTGATTATCGGTATATGCGGAACCTATATAGGAGAACCGAAGAGAAAGTATAAAGAGAGCCTTGCCGTCTATTACGCCATGCTCTCACAGATTGCCGGGGAAGCGAAGGTGCCGGTGGCGCTGCTGCTTAACGAATCAGACGATGAAGAGATGGTTATAAAAGCGGCGGAGAGCGGTTTTGATATGGTTATGTACGCCCCGGTATTCTCCTCAGAGGAGATTCCGTTGGACGAACTGACCAGGATTCAGAAGCGGATTGCACAGAGGGCTCATGAAAACGGTGCGGCAGTGGAAGGAGAAGTGGGTGAACTCCCCCTCTATAACTCGGCAGCCGGAAAGCTTCATGACGGCGAGGACACAGACCCTAAGATATGCGCGGCGTTTGTAAAGGAGACAGGAATCGACACGGTAGCAGTCTCGGTCGGCAACTGTCATCTGAAAGAGGACGGGATGGTGACGATTAATTACGATGCACTGAAAGCATTGGCTGAGACAATCGATATCCCCCTTGTCCTGCATGGCGGTACAAGCATTGCCAGGGAGGATCTCGGGAAGGCGGCGGCCATGGGAGTTGCGAAGGTGAATTTCGGGACAGGTATGAAACGGGCAGTATTGAATACATTGAAGCGTTATATGGCGGAGCACGAGGTTGATTGGATGGACCCCAATGACGTGTTAGGGCGCGGAGCAGACAAAGACCTTCTGGTCTTAGAGCAGGAGGCGGTCATCCGTTATGTGGAGGAGATGATTCGCGCGATGAATGGGGAAAACAAAGCATTTTAAGGTGGTAGGGATATGACAAAGGAGATAAGGATGCCGGCGGGAGGCCAGACGACGGATGTCTCGGTAGTGGGTACGTGGCTGGTAAAGTGCGGCGATAAGGTGAAGCGGGGAGATGCGCTTCTTGAGATAGAGACGGATAAAGCAACTCTCACGGTGGAGAGCTATGCAAAGGGGACGGTTCTTGCGCTGCTTGCGAAAGAGGGCGACCGGATTCCGGCGGGAGAAGTTATCGCCCTTATCGGGGATGAGAATGACAGGGAAGAGGCTTTGCGCCAGGATGAAAACGTGCAGGCCGAGGAGGAAGAATACCAGCCCATTGACAAGACCATGCCAAGGAGGAGAAAGAATCTCCGGGACGGCGCGGCAGATCGTTCACAATATGGAGACGCCGGTTCGGGCGGGATGGAGCCGGACGGGATAAAAGCTATGCCGAATGCAAAGCTTCTGGCAAAGAAGAACCACATTTCTCTGAACGATGTAGCGGAGGCGGCGGGAAAGAGTGTGCTGAAACGGCAGGATGTAGAAACGTATTTGGAAGGCGTTGCTTCGCGCAGACCGATTACGGTACCATTTACCAATATGCGCAGGATTATTGCGCGGCGGATGTTGGAGAGTGTGCAGAACATCCCAGTATTTGCCGCGACGGTGGAGATAGACATGACGCAGTGCATTGCTTTCCGGAAGCTGATTAACTCGGCGGGAGATGACAAAAAAGTATCCTACAATGATATTCTGTTCAAATGCATAGCGTCTGCGCTTTGCAGCTACCCTTACGTGAATGCCTCCTGCGGGGAATCGGAAATCATCCTGCACAGAGACGTCAATATCGGGCTTGCGGTGTCCGTGGAGGGAGGGCTTTTGGTTCCGGTAGTACATAAGGTACAGGAAAAGAGCATTTCTAGGATATCCGAGTGCAGCAGGGAAATGGTAAAAAAGGCGAGAGCCGGGAAGCTTTCCGGAGAAGAGATGTCCAAAGGAACCATAACCCTTTCTAATCTCGGCATGTATCCGGTTACACAGTTTACTGCCATTATCAATCCGCCCCAGGTCTGTATTCTGGCGGTGGGAGCCATGGAAGAAAAGGCAGTTTTCGCGGAAGGAACGTGGAAAAGTGTGCCGGTGATGAAGGTGACCGGAAGCTTTGACCACCGGGTTATTGACGGTGCGTACGCTGCCAGATTCCTGGCAGAGTTAAAGAAAATAACGGAGAATCCGGCGCTGGCGTTAGTGTAGATGAAGACGCCTGGTTGAGATAAGGGACAAAAAGGTGGGATAGAAGATGGAAAAAAACAGATATGACTTGATCGTGATTGGCGGCGGCCCGGGCGGTTATAGTGCGGCCATAGCCGCCGCCAAGGAAGGGCTGTCGGTGCTGCTGTTTGAGGGCGGCGCCATCGGCGGCACCTGCCTGAATGAAGGCTGTATTCCTGCAAAATATCTTCTGGATAAGGCGGCGGCTCTTGAGAAGGTCAGAGCGCTGACGGACAAAGAGATATTCCGGGAGCCGGGAATGTTCAGCTTTAAGAAGATTCAGAAGGGAAGAGAAGAAGTGATAAAGAAACTTACCGGCGGAGTGGCTTATCTTTTGAAGGCCAATGGGGTAAGAGTTATTCATAGTTTTGCCTCTTTGACAGAAGCCGGGAAGGCAGAGTGCGAAGGGCAAGTCTATGAGGCGGAGGACATTATCATAGCGACAGGCTCTAAAAGCATGTCCATCCCCATCCCCGGGGCGGAGTATACCATCAACAGCACGCAGGCATTGGCACTTGAACGCGTGCCGCGGCGTCTGGTGATCATCGGCGGCGGCGTGATTGGTATGGAACTTGCAAGCGCATATTGCTCCTACGGTTCTGAGGTGACGGTGTTAGAGGCGATGCCGGAGCTGTTCCCGGCGGAGGATGAGCGGATGATTGCTTATCTGAAAAAGGAGCTTGTAAAGCGGGGTATCAGAATATGTACCGGATGCAAAGTCAAAGTGATCGAGAAGGCCGGGCAGAGCCGGAGAGTATTTTTCGAAGGAGAAAAGCCGGAGGAGCTCTATGGGGATACAGTCATCCTGGCGGCGGGCCGGAAGGCCGTATACCAGGGAATTGATGTAAAAAAGCTTGGCCTTGCACTTACCGGGAAAAAAGAAATCCGGGTAGACGAACATATGCAGACAAGCGTACCCCACATCTATGCAATCGGGGATGCCATCGGAGGGTATCAGCTCGCCCACGCCGCATACGCGGAAGGAGAGGCGGCAATCGCGCATATTGTCGGCAAGGAGGAGATGCCGCTTCCCGGTAAAAGGAGCGGCGTGCCGGTGATGCCGCGGTGCATCTATACGATGCCGCCTTACGGGGCAACAGGACTTACGCTGTCAGAGGCAGAAGATAAAGGAATCGATGCAGTCAGAGGTGAATTTTCCTATTCAGGAAATGGAATGGCGCTGGCAGAAGGGGCAACGGGGCTTGTGCAGGTGGTCATGGACCGGGAGAGTGAGAGGACAATCGGCGTACAGATTGTCGGAGAAGGAGCGCCGGAACTTCTGGCATTTGCCGCACTTTCGGTAAAAGAGGGGATGACAGTTAAGGAGTGGCAGCGATTGATCGTGGCACATCCGTCCCTCTCGGAGATGATCAAGGAGGCGGCGCTGGACTGTTTTGGAAAAAGCGTACACGGTGCGGTGAGATAAGATAAGGAGGAAGTTTATGGAGCGGTATATGATTGGTCTTGATTACGGAACAGGCGGCGGGAAGGCATGTATTATTGATGAAAATGCAGATGTGCTTGCCTACTCCTTCCGTGAGTATCCCATCTATACAGACAAGCCCGGGTGGTCGGAGCATGACGCCGGGAACTACTGGACACTCGCCTGCGATACAATCAGGGAATGCCTGGACAGATCAGGCGTTTCCCCTGAGAAAATATGCGGAATAGGGATATCCTCGGCACAGCCTTGCCTGGTGATGATTGACCGGGACGGCAGTCCCATCAACCGCGCCTATAACCTTATGGACAGGCGCGCAGTCAGCCAGGTGGAATGGCTTAGGGAATATATCGGTGTGGATGAGATATTTGCTGTAAATGGAAACCGGATAGAAGATTACCCTACCATGGTCAATATCATGTGGGAGAAGGAGAACCGTCCCCGGGATTACCAAAGAATCTGGAAGACACTTACCATAGACGGGTATGTGCGGTTTAAGATGACGGGAAAGGCAGCGATGAGCTATTCCCACGGAGGCTTCTGGGGAGTCGCTTACGACATCCGCAAAAAAGAGTTCGACAGAGAGCTTATGGAAAAGCTGGGGATTGATATGGAACTTATGCCTGAGCTGTATCCGTGTGAAGAAATCGTGGGGAGAGTAACAAAAGAAGCTGCGAAGGAGCTGGGGCTTATAGAAGGCATTCCGGTATGCGCGGGACAAGTGGACTGCAATGCGGGATTCGTTGGCGGAGGTGCGATTTCCCCGGGAGACGTTCAGATTAACCTTGGGACATGCGGAGTTATGGGTGTCGTCAACGACAGCAGGGAATTTATTGACCTTGTGTGCAATGACGCCTATACTACCAATTCCTGCAATGATTTTATCTCTATCGCCGTGGTGCTCACCGGCGGGCAGGTGCTCAGGTATCTGAGGGATAATTTTTGCCAGATGGAGCAGGAGACAGCAAAGCTTACAAAAGATATGGATGTCTATGACATCATGAACAGAGAGGCAGAAAAGGTTCCGGCAGGGAGTGAAGGGCTGCTGGTACTCCCTTATCTTGCAGGAGAGCGGACGGTGCTGTGGGATGCAAAAGCGAGAGGGACGGTGTTCGGATTGTCAGCCCGCCATACGAAGGGGCATCTGATCCGCGCATTTATGGAAGGCGTTGCTTATGCCCTCTATGACAATTACCGTCTGATGCTTGAGAAGGGAATCCGGGCAAATGCTCCGATTATTCTGAATGAGGGCGGCGCTAAGAGCAGGTTGTGGCGGAGAATTATCACGGATGTGTTCAATGTGCCTACCGCATTTGTGGAAAACCGTGTGGGAGCGCCTTACGGCGATGCGATTCTGGCGGGAGTATCGGCAGGGGTGTGGAAGGATTTCTCTATTGCGAAAGAGAAGGTGAATTACATTGACTATATGGAGCCGGATGAGAAGGCCCATGAGATGTATATGGAGTATTTTGAGATATACCACAGACTTTACGAGCATCTAAGGGAAGATTTTGCAGATTTGTACCGGGTGGTAAAAAGATATGAAGAATAATTATCTGATTGTCAATGAATCCACAGACCCGGTTTATAATCTGGCGCTGGAGGAATATCTTCTTTTGCACTTTACAGAGGGCAGGATTGTGATGCTGTGGCAGAATGACAATGCAATCATAATCGGACGGCATCAAAATCTGCCGGAGGAGATTGACCAGGATTATACCAGGGAGCAGGGGATTAAAGTGGTGCGAAGGACTACCGGCGGCGGTGCGGTGTACCATGATTTGGGAAATCTTAACTATTCTTTTATTGCGGACTATGAGCCGGGCGGCAGTATGCAGGAATTTGCGGACGCGGCGGTGGAGGCGTTAAGAAGCCTTGGCGTGAGGGCAGAGTTTGGCGGGAAGAATGATATTCTTATAGACGGGAAAAAAATCTCGGGGACGGCTCAGAGGATCTGCGGAAACAGGATGCTTTACCACGGATGCCTCCTGTTTGACTCGGATTTGTCCCGGCTGGATAGGAGCCTTCGAGTAAGGCCGGAGAAATACAGCTCCAGGGCGGTGAAGTCGGTAAGGAGCAGGGTCGGGAACCTGAAAGATTATCTGAGTGAGGATATGGGGCTTTTACAGCTTAAGGAATGTCTGGTAAAAGCTTTCTTGCAGGACGGGAAATATCAGATTCTTCACACGAAAGATTTAGTAAAAAATAAGCAGCAGGAAATCCAAAAACTTAAGCATGAAAAGTATGATTCCTGGGAGTGGAATTACGGGGCTTCTATGAAATACACGGCACATAATTGTAAGAGGTTTGACGGCGGTACGGTGGAGGCGTACATGGATATCCGCGGCGGAAAGATTGAGAAATGCAGGATTTGTGGTGATTTTATGGCGCTTCGACCGGTGGAGGAGATTGCGGACGGGCTTGTGGGTACAAGGTACAGGTACGAGGATGTTCTCGAAGTCCTGAAGCATTTCCCGCTGTTCGATTACTTCGGTACAATTGGCGGACATGAGGTGGCTTCCGTCATTTGTCTCTAAATATTAGATAAATTTAACTAAATTAATTACGAAATTTATAGAAACTAATTTTCAAAATATTTGGAACGTGATACAATTATGGTATAAAAAATCAGTGAAGAGAGGTAGAGCAATGAGAAAAATTATCAATTCACCGGATAATGTCGTATCAGAGATGATGGAAGGTTACATCAGCGCCTACGGGAGATACTACGAGAAGCATCCGGAGGTAAACGGCGTTATTCTCAGGCAGAGGAGAAAAGACAAGGTCGCTCTTGTGATCGGCGGCGGCAGCGGTCATGAGCCGATGTTCTCCGGATTCGTCGGGAAGGGTCTTGCAGATGCGGCTGCCTGCGGGAATATCTTCGCGTCGCCGGACCCGAACACCGTCTATGAGACAGGCAAGGCAGTTAATCAGGGGAAAGGCGTTATCTTTGTCTACGGCTGCTACGCGGGGGACAACCTTAATTTTGACATGGGAGAGGAGTTCTTAAATGATGAAGGAATCCCCACTGCCCATGTGCGCGTGTGGGATGACGTGGCGTCTGCACCGAAGGACAGAATCGAGGACCGCCGGGGGATTGCGGGAGACGTATTTGTCATCAAGGTTGCCGGAGCGGCATGTGACGCGGGGCTGTCTCTTGAAGAGGTGACAAAAGTGACGGAGAAGGCAAGGGATAACACGAAAACCATCGGAGTTGCCACGGCACCGGCCCAGCTTCCGGGTATAGACAAGCCGATTTTTGAGCTGCCGGAGGGTGAGATTGAGTATGGTATGGGGCTTCACGGGGAAAGAGGCGTGCTGCGTACCACATGGCAGGATGCGGATGTGCTGGTAGAGAAGATGTATGGACAGATTATGGAGGACGCTGGGATTCAGGCAGGCGACGAGGTATGCGTGCTGGTAAACGGCCTTGGCTCTACAACCATCACGGAGCTTGCGATTGCTTACCGCAAGGTGAAAAAGCTTCTTGACAAGGACGGGATCAAGGTACATGATGCAGACCTCAACAGCTATTGCACCAGCCAGGAGATGGGCGGCTTTTCCATCACTTTGTTTAAACTGGATGAAGAGCTTAAGGGTTATTACGATATGCCCTGTTACTGTCCGTTCTACGCAAAGGGCGAATTGACCGGGGCATCCTTTGCGGACACAGAAGACAGCGTTGTATCGGCAGAGGAGCCGGAGTTTGATGAAAATGACATAGAAGCGGCAGAGATAGTAAGGAGCAAGGAGGGCGTCCTGACGGAGCTTAGTGCGGCGGACGCCAGAAATATGCTTATCTACATCGCAGACAAGATTATCGCAAAAAAGCCTTATTTGACAGAGATTGACAGTGCGATCGGAGACGGCGACCATGGAATCGGTATGGCGGGCGGTATGCAGAAGGCCAGAAAAAAGCTTCTTAAGATGGAGGAGGAAGAGAATGTATATGCTGTCTTTGAGGCGGCAGGAAAAGCTATGCTCCTGTCTATGGGCGGTGCGTCGGGCGTCATCTTCGGAAGTCTCTATCTTGCGGGTGCAAAAGGGATGGAAGCGTCAGGCGCATTGACTGCAAAAGACCTTGCAGAGATGGAGAGAAAAAGTCTTGCAGCCATCCAGGAGAGAGGAAAGGCCGAGGTAGGCGATAAGACTATGGTAGATGCGTTGGTTCCGGCGGTTGCGGCTATGGAAGAAAATTATGGAAAGGGCCTTCTTGCTATGCTTCAGGCGGCGGAGGAGGCGGCAGCGAAGGGAGTCGAGGATACGAAAAAGTATCAGGCCAAATTCGGGCGTGCCAAATCGCTGATGGAGAGAGCCATCGGATATCAGGATGCAGGAGCTACTTCGGTGTGGCTGATTCTGCAGGGAATGCGGGAATTTGTAGAGGATAAAATATAAAATTTAGACAGCGCAGCAAACTGGACTGGTTGAATTGGATGATATTGGCTATTTTATTCATGCCAAATTTGTTATACAGTATGGGAAATCAAAAAGATACTGGAAAGAAAAGAGGTATTAATTATGAATTCCAATCTGAAAAAACTGGTCATGGCTGCGCTTTTTGCTGCTTTGACGTGTGTCGCTACGATGTCCATCCGCATTCCGACACCGGGCACAAACGGGTATATCCACCCGGGTGATGCGCTGGTCATTCTGTCGGGGGTAATCCTTGGGCCTGGGTGGGGGCTTCTGTCGGCAGGCATTGGTTCTGCCATGGCGGATTTGCTCGGCGCGTATTTTCTCTATGTGCCGATTACGTTCATAATCAAGGGTGCAGTTGCTTTTTTGGCGGGAACTATATATAAGAAAATCGGGAAAAAGCCTAAGAGCCGTTATGCGGCGGTGATTCTTGGAGGCGTGGGAGATATCATACTGGTTGCGGGAGGATATTTCCTGTGTGAGACTATGCTCTACGGAGCGGCGGCAGCGGCGGCGAGTGTGCCGGCTAACTTTGTTCAAGGGATAAGCGGCCTGATCCTTGGCGTGGTATTGTACCCTGTATTGCTTATGGTCCCGGACGTAAAGCAGATTGCAAACGGGCGCAGCAAGACGGCGTAGGGCGAAAAAAACATTATTTTCTTGTTGACTTTATTCTGGTAAATTGGTAACATTGTACCGTAGAAAAATACCAAGATAAATCTGAGGAGAATATGTTTATGAAAAAATTAATTGTATTAATGTTGACTTTAATGATGACAGTGTCTTTGGCAGCATGCGGCGGCAGCGGTGATTCTAAGTCTGATTCCGGCTCTGAGGCCGGGAGCTCGGATGAGAGCGATATGGCTTATGTAAAGGATAAGGGGAAATTAGTCGTAGGGATCACTGACTTTGAACCGATGGATTTCAAGGATGACGGCGGAGAGTGGATCGGGTTCGATGCGGATATGGCGAAAGCTTTTGCAGAGAGCCTTGGAGTTGAGGCTGAGTTTGTGGAGATTGACTGGGACAACAAGATCATGGAGCTTGAGGGAAAGACGATTGACTGTGTATGGAACGGCATGACGCTGACAGATGAAGTGACAAGCTCGATGGAGTGCTCCAATGCTTACTGCAACAATGCGCAGGTTGTTATCGTTCCTTCCGATAAGGCAGATAAATATCAGGATACCGACAGCCTGTCCGGGCTTTCCTTTGCAGCAGAGGCAGGAAGTGCAGGAGAGGCGGAACTTTCTAAGCTTAATCTTGAGTGTACGCCGGTGAAAGCACAGTCCGATGCGTTGATGGAAGTAGCCGCAGGGACTTCTGACGCAGCGGTTATTGATTCCCTTATGGCTGCAGCTATGGTGGGCGAGGGGACAGGTTATGAGAATCTTACCTACACAGTGGGACTCAACAGTGAGGAATACGGTGTTGGCTTCCGCAAAGGCTCTGACCTTGCAGCTTCCCTGAATGAGTTCTTTGCCTCCAGCTACGCAGATGGCAGTATGACGGAGTGCGCGGAGAAATACGGCGTTCAGGCAGCAGTTATCGAGCAGAAATAAAGATTAAGGTAATGAATTATGGAACAGATGATGGAACAGATGCCGATTGTTGTTCATGCGCTGAACATCGGTTTTCTGCAAACGTTAAAACTATTTTTTGTGACGCTTATCGGCGCATTTCCGCTGGGGCTTGTTATCGCTTTTGGCTCCATGTCGGGATTTAAGCCGCTGAGTTATTTTACGAAGCTGATTGTCTGGATCATCAGGGGAACTCCTCTGATGATTCAGCTTCTGATCATTTATTATTTTCCCGGGCTGGTGCTCCATAACCCGATCTGGGGAAGCGGAGAATCCGGGAGATTCCTGGCGGCGTCCGTATCCTTTATCCTGAATTATGCCTGCTATTTCTCCGAGATCTACAGGGGCGGTATCCAGGGCGTTCCGGCAGGGCAGGAAGAGGCGGGTCTGGTGCTTGGCATGACGAAGAGCCAGATATTTTTTAAAGTCACGCTGCTTCAGATGATCAAGCGTATCGTACCTCCTATGTCCAACGAGATTATTACTTTGGTGAAAGATACTTCGCTTGCCCGTATCATTGCTTTGCAGGAGATTATATGGGCAGGGCAGGCATTTATGAAAGGCTCCTACGGGATATCCGGCGCGATCTGGCCGTTGTTTTTCACGGCTGTCTACTATCTTATCTTCAACGGTATTCTGACAGTTGCGCTGAGCCGTCTGGAGGAAAAGCTTAACTATTTCAGATAACGGGGGAAGAAATTATGGCAATTTTAGAGGTAGAACATATATGCAAATCTTTTAACCACACGGAAGTGTTAAAGGATATCAGCTTTTCCCTGGAAAAAGGGCAGGCGGTTTCCATCATCGGTTCTTCCGGAAGCGGGAAGACAACGCTTCTTCGGTGTCTGAATTTTTTGGAGCGGCCGGATAAGGGCGTAATTAAAGTGGGCACGGAGACGCTTTTTGATTCCGGCGATCCTTCCACTCAGTTAGAGTCGGCGATTCGCAAAAAGAGGCTGCATTTTGGCCTGGTATTCCAGTCTTTCAACCTTTTTCCGCAGTACACGGCGCTTGGCAATGTGATGCTGGCGAAGGAACTTCTCGCCTCCGAACAGCCGGACTATAAGGCGCGCAAAAAGGAGATTCATGAGGAGATACGTACACAGGCTGAGGAGCTTTTGGCTCAGATGGGCCTTGATAACCGAATGGGGAACTATCCTCACCAGTTATCCGGCGGCCAGCAGCAGCGGGTAGCCATCGCAAGAGCACTGGCGTTAGCGCCTGATATTCTCTGTTTTGATGAGCCTACATCCGCCCTCGACCCGGAGCTTACTGGGGAGGTCCTCAGAGTAATTAAGGAGCTGTCGGATAAAAAGACGACTATGATCATTGTGACTCATGAGATGGCGTTTGCAAGGGACGTGGCGGATCATACCATCTTTATGGATGAAGGACTTATTGTGGAGCAGGGGGACCCAAGGCAGGTGTTTGAGAATCCGAAGGAAGAGCGGACAAAGCAGTTTTTGTCGCGGTTTACGCAAGGGTAGAGGCATCTGGATGATCTGAGGCAGTACTGCAAAGTTGTATGTACCAATAGTCTCACAAGCGGCACATAATATTTGAAAATTTAAGATATAGAGGATTGACCTATGGGTGCTGTTGCAGTACTCGCAGGTCTTTTTTGATTTACGGAGGTTATCCCTATATTTTTTATGTACGAATATAGGTTAGTCGCCAAATTGATTATCGTACTCGTTATCAAAATTATATTAGAAATATCTATGGTCTAGTAATAATTTCCAAAAATCTCATTTGAAGACTATCGCTCAATTGATTTAATAATGTTTCATTTTTTTCATATACATTCAACAAATCTGAAATATAAACCAACTCATCATATTTCACATCTCCAGATGACTTGGCAAATATTGCAATAATAGACTTCTTTGACAACGAATTCACAGATGAACTTGCTTTTCGTAAACTCCTAGCCCTATTAATATTTGATACAAAACCAACACACATATTATTAGAATTATTTATTACAGCATAAGGAAATACATATGTATTAGTGACCAATGATTCCAACAATAATGTTTTTTTACCATCCTTATATAATAACTCATGGATTTTTTCAGTATAATTACCTTTTACACGCAATGTATTCCAATTATATTTTTGTTTTGCATTAATATTTCCAACACCAATATTTCCGGAAACACATTTCTGATAAAAACTTACATCATCTAAATTACTATACAAGCCTGTCATATGTTTAAAATCAGAAATATGAAACCTTATACAAACCTCTGTTCCGTCTTCACAAATAAGTTTAAACACCTTATTAACCAAATACTTATGATAATTCCTTGCACCAACGATTATTTGTTTTCGTAATCTACCCATATGTCCAATAGATAACGAATATTTATTATTCACATGCATTTTTGTCTCCTGTATATCTCATATTAAAAACATAAAAGCAGGAGAACACACGTCTCCTGCTTTAAAATACAAGTTTCACTGCTGGTTGTCAGCCGTGTATAGCCTATAGCTATACAAAAACGGATTTGGATTTTTACCGACTTCCAATTGTCTACAACTTAAAATGCTTGCACATTAAAAACATTACTGTTCTTGATATTAGTGTATGCACAGATCACAAATTTGTCAACAGGTAAAAATAGACAAACTTATGTTTTCGGGACAGCTTTTTTGCTGATTATGGTCAGTTATATCTAAGCGCTTCTATAGGATTCTTTTTTGCAGCCCTATTTGCCGGGTATAGTCCAAACAAAACACCGATTCCTGTTGAAAATGCAATGGACAGAAGAACGATGCCGGTCGATAGGGTGTAGTCGGCGCTGCCGATGATATTGACTGCCTCGATGGCTATCCATGAAAAGGCGATGCCAAGGAAGCACCCGAACAGGCTGATGATAAGGGCTTCGATAAGGAACTGCAGCATAATTGCCCCGCGTCCTGCGCCGACAGCCTTTCGGATGCCGATTTCCCGCGTACGCTCGGTGACGGATACCAGCATGATATTCATGATTCCGATGCCTCCTACTAACAGGGAAATCCCTGCAATGCCTCCCAGGAGCAGGGATAATGTTCCGGTTACGCTGCTCATTGTCTCTGCCACGGAAGACTGGTTGAAGATAGAAAAAGCATCTTCGTCCTGTTCAAACCGCTCCAACAGTATAGATTCAAGCTGTTGTTCCGCCGTATCCATATCGTCTCCGGCGGCCGAGATACAAAAGGAGGTGACATTGAGAGATATATCTTCGGACAGCCGGATCAAGGAGGTGTAGGGGATATATGCCTGTAAGGTGCTGCCGGATGAAATTCCTGCAGAACTGTTTTTTTCCTTTAATACACCGATAACCAGGAATTTCTTGCCGTTGAATTTGACATTTTCTCCCACCACATCCCTCCGTCCGAGGACTTCTGTAGCAAGGTCGGCGTTGATGACTGCTACATTGCTGTGGTTGTCAAGATCCGGCTTCATCAGGAAACGGCCGCTTTCCAATTCAAGCCCCTGGATATCCAGGTAAGCTGCCGTTGTTCCGGTAATCTGGGCGCTTTCTTCTGCATAAGCGCCGGATGCGGTAGCCGAGCTGGCGGCGGCAGGCGCGATGAGATCAAACTGGCCGTCTTTGGTAAATACTTCCAGTTCCGATAACTTTACCGGACGGTTATGGTCATCGGATATGGTCACATGAAGCAGATTGTTTCCGAGCGCATTGATGGAGTCTGTGATAGATCCAGTGGCTCCATTTACGAGGGAGACGAGCACGACCAATGACATCACACCGATAATAATCCCGAGCATGGTTAAAAGGGAGCGCAGCTTATTGGAGAAAATGGATGATACAGCCATTTTTACAGATTGTGTGATCATATACTCACCTCCGTCATGTATCCGTCCTTTATTCGGATGCTCCGGTCTGCCTGTGCCGCCACAGTTTCATCGTGAGTGATGAGCACTATCGTATTCCCGCGGTTATGTAGCGCATGAAATATCTCCATGATCTGATATCCGGTGGCGGAGTCTAAGTTCCCGGTAGGCTCGTCGGCAAGGTAGAGCGATGGTTGTGAGGCCATCGCTCTGGCAATGGCGATTCGCTGCTGCTGGCCGCCGGAGAGCTGGCCAGGCTTATGACTACGCCGCTCGTATAGCCGTACCCTTTCAAGCGCATCGTGCACCCGTTCTTTTCGTTCCTTTGCCGGCAGCTTTTGATAGATCAGCGGCAGCTCTACATTTTCCTCGGCGGTCATATTCCCGATGAGATTGAAACTCTGGAAGATAAAGCCGATCTTTTGGCTGCGGATGCGGGTAAGTTCCTGCTCCGTACAATCTTTCACCGACAGGCCGTCTAAAAGATACTGGCCCTTATCGGCGGTGTCGAGACAGCCCATGATATTCATCATCGTTGATTTCCCGCTGCCGGACGGGCCGATGATGCTGACGAATTCCCCAGGGTAAATATGAAGGTTCGCATGGCTTAACGCGCATACTTTTTCGCTGCCGATGCAGTATATTTTTGATATGTCCTGAAAGATGATCATACATAAGCCCTCCTTAATTCCCGGAAGGCTTGCCGCCGGGAAATGTACCGCCGCCGCGGTTATTATCGGAATTTGTTTTTCTTCTTTCGCTGTTTGGCGGAGTGCCCGGCGCACCGTTCCCGTTCATGATGCCGGGAAAGCCCATTTCTTTGTCACGGCTGTTTTCGTCTCTGGAAGTTCTGGTGTAATAAACTTTTGTGCCTTCTGAAATATCTCCGGAAATTTCTACGTTCTGCCCGTCCGACAGCCCGGTTTCTACAGTGACTTCTCCAGAAAGCGTGCCGTCTTTATCCTTCGATGTGTATACGAATGTTTCCTCGCCCCTTTGCTGTAAGGCGGCCATGGGCAGTATCAACGTGTTCTCTGCTTTGCTCACCTGTATGGCTGCGGAGGCGCTCATTCCAATGCGCATACGGTCATCCATGGGGACGGTAATCTCTACTTCGTATTTTGTGCTGCCGTTCCCGGCGGAGGCGGTGTTGCCGACTTTTGTGACGGTTCCGGCAAATGTCTCGTCTTCAAGGGCATCCAGTGTGATGGAAGCATCCTGATTTTTTTCTACAGACAGGATATCCAGCTCGTCTACGTTTACCGTGATTTTAGCTTCATCCTGGCTGGCGAGGGTGAGTGCAACGGTTTCGTATGTATTGGCGTTCTCGGAAGCGGTTTTTGAGGTTGAACCGGACGAAGAAGCGCTCCCCGAGGAGCCTGTGCCGCTTCCGGAGCCGGCTGTAAAACCGGATTTCCCGCCGCCGGAGCCTGCGATGGAACCGGAGCTGTTACCCGATTTGCCGGCGTCTTTGGAAGCGGAATTTCCAGTGGGATTGTCTGTGCCGGCTGTATTGCTTTTGGTGTTATCGGAATCTTTGGTGCCGGGATTTGCGCTGCTTTCCGCGTCGCTGCCGGAAGTGGCTGTGCCGCTGTCTGCGCCGGATGAGTCGCTTTGCGCTGCCGAAGTTTTTTCATATTTAGCAACAATCTTTAGTGTGTTTCCCTCGCCGGAATGATAGATGCTCCAATGAAAAGAGGCGTCTTTTATAATGGGGAGATTTTTCTCGGAGAAGGTGTAGCCGCTTTTTGCCGTCAGGACAATTGTTGCCGTGTAGACTGTCTGGCTCTGGAATGTGCTGTTGCTGCAGTCCCAGGAGATTGTCCCTTTGTACATATCTGTTTCCTGAATGCTTTTTTGTGGTGTTTCGCCCGTCACCGGTGTTTTTATGGATAAAGAGGAAAAGTCAGTGACAGTTTTGGGCGCACTGCTCTCGTCAGAGCCGCCTCCCTGTTCGGAAGAATCGGTGTCATCTGATTGCTCAGTGTTTCCGGATAATTCTGATTGGTCAGTCTGTGTGCTTGTATCTGCTGTCAGGAAAAGCAGCTTCGGTGTATCTTCCGGCGTGTCTTTCGCAGACATCTGGGAGATGGAAGCGGTCTGCGCGGTGTTATCCGACGAGACGGTGTCTGTAGTATCTCCTGTGTCTGCGTTTTCGGAAATATTGATTGTTCCGATGATTCCGTCTGAGGGAGCTTTAACCGATGGTTTTTTATAAAGGGACAGGAGCTTTTTTTCCATTTCTTCAAGCTCCGCCTTCTCACCCTCAAGCTCTTCTTCTTCCAGGGAAGAAAGACTTTGGTCAAGCTCGTCATCAATAGCGTCCAGATTGTCTTTGACATTGATGAGCAGACGGGTGACGGAGGTTTTGTTAAGAGTTACAAGGGTCTGTCCTTTGGTTACTTCCTCGCCGGTTTCCACTTTGAGCTTTTCTACTTTGACGCCTGTGGGAATGGTAATGTCTATAGTTTCGGATGTTTCCAGATTGCCGCTCGCATCAATTGTATTGCTGATACTCCCCTTTGTCACAGCGGCGCTTTGTATGACGGATGCAGACGCCTCCTGCGCCCGGACGCTGTTGATGCGCAAGGAAACTGCAAATACCGCGGAGCCAAGTGCAAAGCATATGGTGACGGCGATTATGCGGTTTTTCTTCTTTTTAAAGATTGTTTTTAAAAATTCTCTGTTTTTCATAGATGCCTCCTTTTGACCGTCTGTTTACATAAATATTCTATTTTTAAACTGTGACCATTTATTGGGTAAACTGTGTTTATTTTATGAAAAATGATTTGTTTGCCGGCTGCTGTTCAGGGGCCAGGAATGCATACTTGCTGCACCGGCTTTGGCAGACTTGGAATCTTATTGTATACATCTGCCGGAAAATAAGATATAATTGAAAAGATTTGTGATACATAAGGAGGATGTACTCTATGGATATATTTGAAAAATTACATAATGGCAGCATCTATGACCCCGGCGATGCAGATGTTTTAGAGCAGCAGATGGAATATCAGGAGCTTTTATATGATTATAATATGACCAGACCCAGTGAAGGAGACAGGCGTACAGCGCTTTTGAAGGAAATGTTTGCAGAGATTGGGGAAAACTGCTATATCGAACCGCCCCTTTATTCGAATATGGGCGGACATCATGTGCATTTCGGTCGGAATATCTACGCGAATTATAATCTGACTCTCGTGGACGATACGCACATCTACGTGGGAGATTATACGATGTTTGGCCCTAATGTGACGATTGCCACCGCGGGCCATCCTATTTTGCCCGAGCTTCGTCAGAGAGGGCTGCAGTACAACATGCCGGTTCGCATCGGGAAGAACTGCTGGCTTGGAGCCGGAGTAATTATTTTGCCGGGGATTACCATCGGGGATGATGTGGTCGTGGGAGCAGGAAGTGTAGTGACAAAAGATATACCGTCCGGTGTAGTCGCCGTAGGGAATCCCTGCCGGATTCTCCGCGAAGTTGGCGAGCATGACCGGAAATATTATTTTAAAGACAGGGAAATCAATTCATGTGATTTCTAACGGATGTTTTGAGGTTGCTGCTTAGGGGTCAGGAATGTACGCTTGCTGTGCCTTCCGTGAGAATATGATGCAGGGTTAAGGAGGAAGATATATGGATTACGAAGGACAGATCTGCAGGGCGCCCATGGAGCGCGCATCGTTTATGCTGCCGGTTATGGTGGGGTGTTCTTATAACCGGTGCAAATTCTGCAACTTGTTCCGGCATCTTGATTACCGGGAACTTCCCATCGAGCAGATTGAAGGGGAGCTTAAGCGGGTGAAGGAGGCGGGCGGATGCCCGAAAAAGATATTTCTCGGGGACGGCAATGCCTTTGGCCTTAAGATGGAGCGGCTTTTGCGAATACTTGAGCGGATACATGTATATTTTCCGGAGTGCATGTGCATCAATATGGATGCCACAGTAACGAGCATTCAGCAAAAATCGGATCAGGAGCTTAGACTTTTGTACGAAAACGGGGTGCGGCATCTGTATCTCGGTATTGAGAGCGGGCTTGATGATGTGCTGGCGTTTATGGAGAAAGATCATGACACTTCTCAGGCATATAAGGCCATTGAAAGGCTTAAAAGAGCCGGGCTTATCTACGACGCCCACATCATGACAGGTGTGGCGGGAAGAGGGCGCGGTCAGGAAAACGCCAGGGCGCTGGCAGAATTCTTAAACCGGACGGGGCCGGCCCATGTGGTGAATTTCTCTATGTTCCTTCATAAAGAGGTGCCCCTTTACCGGCAGATTGAGGACGGCACTTATATCCCGGCAGATGAGCTTGAGAATCTTTTGGAGGAGCGTACGCTCCTAAAGCTTATAGAGACGGAATTTTTGTATGACGGTTTCCACGATTATATAGAAGTTAGGGTGCGGGGAAAGCTTTCAAGAGACCGGGAGAAGATGGTGAAAAAGCTTGATCAGGTAATCTGTGAATATGAGGGCGGGGAGAAGCTTTACTCTTATGTCCAGGGGGAATGTCCGAATCTTCAACGGTGCGGCAGCCTGGAAAATGTGTGGAATAGTTGACGGAGGTTTTAAAAATGGGTAAACAAAATGTATTCAAAGCGGTGTGTTCCGTGTTTATCGTTATATTGGGGAATGTGCTGTATGCACTGGCGGTGAAGCTGTTCTTGATTCCCGCGGGGCTTGTGACAGGCGGAACGACAGGAATCGGACTTGCGGTCAATTATGCGGCAGGGATTCCGGTAGCTACATTTGTCCTTGTCTTCAATGTGGTGATGCTGGCGGCAGGATTTGCGGTGTTAGGAAAGCAGTTTGCACTGACGACAATTGTCAGCACGTTTACTTATCCGATTGCGTTAAATTTTCTTGATATGATGCTTGGAGATGTGGTGCTGACGCAGGATATCTTCATCTGTACAATTTTTTCAGGACTTGGAATCGGGCTGGCTCTTGGAATTGTTATACGTGCGGGTGCATCGACAGGAGGAATGGACATCCCGCCGTTGGTGCTGAATCATTTCTTCAAGCTTCCGGTGTCGGTGGGACTTTATCTTTTTGATTTTATCATCCTGCTGGTGCAGGCGCTTTTCCAGCCGTTAGAAAAGGTCTTCTACGGCATCGTGCTTGTCATTATCTATACAGTTACTCTTGACAAGATGCTGCTGATGGGAACGACAAAGACAGAAGTCCGTGTGGTGAGTGACTATGCAGCAGAAATCTGCGATGCCATTCTCAAGCGGATGGACCGGGGCGTGACGCTGCTTTCCGCGAAGGGCGGGTATCTTAAGGAAGACACAACGGTAGTTCTGAGCGTGATTTCCAACCGGGAGCTTCCACGGGTGGAACGGCTGATTCATGAGATTGACCCGGAGAGCTTTATCGTAGTCAACCGGGTCAGCGAAGTGAGCGGCAAAGGCTTTACCATGAATAAGGAATACCGGTAAGGATTGTTGGCACAGGTATTATTTATTCCAGCGTAATCTGTAGTTCAACAGGGTTATGGTCGGAGCTTGAAAATCCCAGGTCTATGGTCTTTACGATATCAGGCTTTATATTCGGCGAGACGATGAACCCGTCGATTACATAATATTGTGTATCGGCAGACTTGGGGTTATAAGGCTGGTTTAACAGGCGGCAGGAAGGGGAGGCGGTGTCATATGCAAGGTGCCAGCCTTCCGGCAGTATATCCTCATTCACGATACCCGGAGTCCAAAGCTCCGGGTTTTTTATCGGGAAGACTTCCAGGCTTCCAGGGAAGGTCTGGTTAAAATCGCCTCCGGCGATAACATAATTGCCCTTTTTATATTCTTCCTGCAGTAAATTCATGAGAGCATCGGTCTGTGCTTTCTTTCCCTCGCCGTCATCGTAAGCTTCCAGATGGAGATTCACAGCTACGAGCTCTTTGTCTGTTCCCTCGATGGGATAGCGGGTGGTTAAGAGGCAGCGCTTTAGGTTTGCCAGCCGCACCGGCCATGAAAATGGACAGGGCAGGCTGATTCGTTCCGGTTTTTTGGCCATCTTAAGGTTTGACATAGTTGCGATGCCGGAGTCTATCTTTCCGATGGGAGGAAGGGGATAGGGGACAAAGCGGCAGCGGTAATTGGCGGCGTAGGAATATCCGAGTCCGGTCTGCCCGCCATAAAAGCTTAATTCATCCTTGCCTCCTGTGCGGCTGGAATTGCGGTCGACCTCCTGCAGAAAGCAGATGTCATAGCCGCCCTGCTTTAGAAAGCCGGAGATGGCGGATAGATTTTGCTCTACAGTCTCCTGGTTTTCCGGGTTCACCATCGTCCCGCCGTCCATAAAAAAGTCCGCGCGTGCATCTAACCCGGCGTAACCTGTATTCCAGCTTAATATGCGGACTGACTGGCCTGCAGCGAGGGCATTTTCCATATGGATTTTTGTATCGGCTGCTTCTTTATTCCCCGGACGATATTCTGTGACAGTGAGGAAAACGAGCAGGGAAGCTATGGGCAAAAGTATGATAAATAAAGTGATTCCGGCGATTTTTAATATGCGTTTCATCATGATTCGTCCTTTCTTTTGCATTGCGGCATCTTTTAATGTTGAAATTATTATACCCAAGAGGTGAGTGAAATGAAAGCAGATAAAGTATTTTATCGAAAATTATTTTCTATGGTGTTTGTTTTGCGAAATATTCACCTGGGTGCTACGATTGTGGGTATTTATCGCCAGGATATTTATGAGATTCCGCCGGATGCCATTCGTGAGTTGATAATCAATGCCATGATACATCGCAGCTATCTGGATCATGGTACGATACAAGTTGCGGTGTATGATAATCGGTTGGAAATCACTTCTCCAGGAAAGCTGCCAATGGGACAAACGCTGGAGCGTATGAAAGAAGGCTATTCCAAAATCAGGAATGAAGCTGTTGCTCATGCTTTTTCATACATGAATCTGATTGAACATTGGGGAAGCGGCGTTCCGAGGATTATTGATAAAGTAAAAGCAGCCGGACTGCGGGAGCCGGAGTTCATTGGCGGTGAAGTTGATTTGCGTATTAATATCTATCGGGGACAAGTTGATACAAACAACGCCAAAATTAGCGCCAATAGCACTAAAGATGATGTTAATGACATAGAAAATGGCACTAATGGCGTTGAAGTGGCACGACAAAAGGGACAGACACAGATAGAAAAATTGTTGCAGGTTATAGAGAAAAATCCATCTGCAACGCAGGCATATTATGCAGAACAGATTGGCGTGTCAAAAAGAACAGTTTCTCGAATGTTCGTTTCTTTACAGGAAAAAGGCATATTGCTATGGTTTTGTTTCTGAATGGCTTAACAGATTCTTTGTAAAAAAATTAGCACTCAATACTTGACGTGGCTAACAATTGGTGTTATAGTTTCGGTAGAACAAAGAAATTACACAAGATAGCATGTCAAGAAGGAGGCAATGTTATGAATATCAATAAATTTACACAGAAATCAATCCAAGCGGTTCAGCAATGCGAGAGGATTGCCATGGATTACGGCAACCAGGAGATTGAGCAGGAGCATCTTTTGTATGCGCTGCTTACCCAGGACGACAGTTTAATACTGAAACTGATGCAGAAGATGGGGCTTGACGGGAACGCGGTCATTAACCGTGTGGAGGAGGCTTTAAGAAAGCTTGTGAAGGTACAGGGCGGCCAGCAGCACGTAGGGCAGCACTTGAATAATGCCCTTGTGTACGCGGAGGATGAGGCAAAGCAGATGGGGGATGAGTATGTATCGGTAGAACATCTTTTCCTGTCGGTTTTAAAATATGCCAACAAAGAGATGAAGAACCTTTTTCGGGAGCTTGGAATAAGCCGTGAGGGATTCTTGCAGGCCCTTTCTACGGTCAGGGGTAACCAGCGGGTGACAAGCGATAATCCGGAGGACACCTATGACACTTTGAACAAATATGGTACAGACCTTGTGGAACGGGCGAGGGCGCAGAAGATGGACCCGGTAATCGGGCGCGACGCGGAGATAAGGAACGTGATTCGCATCCTGTCCCGGAAGACGAAGAATAATCCGGTGCTGATTGGCGAGCCGGGCGTAGGAAAGACGGCAGTTGCGGAAGGGTTGGCCCAGCGGATTGTGAAAGGGGATGTGCCGGAGGGGTTAAAAGAAAAGGCGGTATTTTCCCTGGATATGGGTGCACTGGTGGCAGGAGCCAAATACAGGGGCGAGTTTGAGGAGCGTCTGAAAGCGGTTTTGGAGGAAGTGAAGAAAAGCGACGGGCGGATTATCCTGTTTATCGATGAGCTGCATACGATTGTGGGAGCAGGCAAGACGGACGGCGCAATGGACGCTGGCAATATGCTAAAGCCTATGCTTGCGAGGGGCGAGCTGCACTGTATCGGCGCCACGACTCTTGACGAGTACCGTCAGTATATTGAGAAGGATGCGGCGCTTGAGCGGCGGTTCCAGCCGGTTCTGGTGGATGAACCGACCGTGGAGGATGCGATTTCTATTTTGCGGGGCTTAAAAGAACGGTACGAGGTGTTTCACGGGGTTAAGATAACGGACGGGGCGCTGGTGGCGGCGGCGACTCTCTCCGACCGCTATATTTCCGACCGGTTTCTGCCGGATAAAGCGATTGACCTTGTGGATGAGGCGTGCGCATTGATTAAGACAGAGCTTGACTCTATGCCGACAGAGCTTGACGAACTGCAGAGAAGAATCATGCAGATGGAGATTGAGGAGGCTGCGCTTAAGAAGGAAGACGACCGGCTGAGTAAAGAACGTTTAGAACATCTGCAGCAGGAGCTTGCCGAGTACAGGGAAGAATTTGCCGGGAAAAAAGCCCAGTGGGATAATGAAAAGATTGACGTAGAGCGGGTGCAGAAGCTCCGCGAGGAGATTGAACAGATTGGAAAAGACATTGAGCGGGCAAAGCAGGAGTATGACCTGAATAAAGCGGCAGAGCTGCAGTACGGCAGGCTCCCGTCCCTTCAGAAGCAGTTGGAGGCAGAGGAAGCGAAGGTTAAGGACGAGGATTTGTCTCTCGTGCATGAGAGTGTAACGGATGAGGAGATTGGGAAGATTGTATCCCGGTGGACGGGTATTCCGGTGGCAAAGTTAAATGAGAGCGAGCGCAGCAAGACGCTGCATCTGGCAGAGGAGCTCCACAGGCGGGTCATCGGACAGGATGAAGGAGTAGAGCTTGTGACAGAGGCGATTATCCGTTCCAAAGCGGGAATAAAAGACCCTACAAAGCCCATTGGCTCTTTCTTGTTCCTTGGCCCTACGGGAGTGGGAAAGACAGAGCTTGCCAAGGCGTTAGCCAGTCAGCTTTTTGACGACGAGAGCAATATGGTTCGAATCGATATGAGCGAATATATGGAGAAATACTCGGTATCCCGTCTCATTGGAGCGCCTCCGGGATATGTGGGATATGACGAGGGCGGCCAGCTTACCGAGGCAGTCCGCAGAAAACCTTATTCCGTCGTGCTCTTTGACGAGGTGGAGAAGGCTCACCCGGATGTATTCAATGTGCTTTTGCAGGTGCTTGATGACGGGCGGATTACAGATTCTCAGGGAAGGACGGTAGATTTTAAGAATACGATACTGATCATGACGTCGAATATTGGCTCTTCCTATCTGCTGGAGGGCATCGACGAGGAAGGGAATATCAGCAAAGCGGCGTCTCAGGCAGTTATGGCGGATTTAAGAAATCATTTCCGACCGGAATTTTTGAACCGTCTGGATGAGACGATTCTCTTTAAGCCCTTAACGAAAACGGACATTTATGACATCATTGACTTATTAGCAGCGGACGTCAATAAACGTCTGGCGGACAGGGAGATTAAGATTGCGCTGACCGAGAGTGGGAAGAATGCAGTTGCAGACGGAGGGTATGACCCGGCTTACGGGGCGAGACCGTTGAAGAGATACCTCCAGAAACACGTGGAGACGCTGGCGGCGAAGCTGATGCTTGAAGGTAATGTGGGAGCAGGAGATACGATATTCATTGACGTTATCGACGGAAAGCTCTCTGCGAAACTGGACAGGGACATGGCAAGATAACAATAATTTTCAGTAAGAATCCGACATTTACATGGAAGAATTAACTGTGGATGTCGGATTTTTTGACGGCCGGGAGAGCCGTTGTAAAATTATGGTGTAAAATTAAGGTTGTGTATTTGCGAATATTTTGATAGACTTTAAGAGATATTTACTAAGGAGGAGATGGCACCAGAATGCAGAGAAGCAAAAAAATAATCAAAAATGGTGTTTTTCTTCTTACCGTTTTCCTGCTCACGGTTTACGGAGTTTTCCACGGGGAAGATTTGCAGCAGATGTATACCGCGATTGGAAAGGCGGATATATGCTGGCTTGTTTCCGGCATCTTTCTTGTGGTGTTTTTCATATGGGGCGAATCTATGATTATCTGGTATATGATGCGTTCCTTTCACATTTTCTTAAAAAAGAGAATCTGTTTTTTGTTTTCATCGGTAGGATTCTTCTTTAGTTGTATCACTCCTTCTGCAAGCGGAGGACAGCCGATGCAGTTATATTATATGAAAAAGGAAAAGATTCCGGTTCCTGTTTCGGCGGTGGTTTTGATGATAGTGACGATTACTTACAAGCTTGTGCTCGTGGTTGTAGGGGTTGGAATTCTGTTTTTTGGCGGTGGATTTCGCAGTCATTATCTAAAAGGCATCCTTCCCGTTTATTATATGGGATTGGTGCTTAATGTAGTATGTGTAGGCTTTATGACAAGCCTTGTATTTCACCCGCGGATGGCAGAGTATATTTTGATAAAGGGTGAGCAGTGGCTTCTTAAGCTGCATATTATGAAGGGCTTAGAGAAGCGAAAAAAGAAGCTCCGGGATGCAATACAAGTTTACCGGGAAACAGCGCAATATCTAAAAATGAATAAAAGAGTGCTCGTTTTTGTGATTTTATTTACCTTTGTACAGCGTTTTGCATTGTTTGCAGTGACATGGATGGTGTATCGGTCGTTTGGTATGACCGGAACAAGGATGGCGGATGTGGTACTCTTGCAGGCGGTAATCGCGGTGGCGGTGGACATGCTTCCGCTTCCGGGAGGGATGGGAATCAGTGAAGCGTTGTTCCTTAGAAGCTTTGCACCTGTGTTCGGGACCCTGCTGCTTCCGGCGATGGTTTTGTCAAGAGGGCTTGGATATTACAGCGAGCTTTTTATAAGTGCAATATTCACAGCGGCAGCACAGATTTATTATACTGTGAGGCGCGGTCAGAAAAATTCAGAGGAATTAGATTAGGAGATTACAGATGATAGGTTTTTATGATTATACAGTAGTTCTTACATATATAGGGTTTGCTTCCGGCATCACGGGAATGTTCTGCGCTACAACGAGGCATTTGAGGCTGGCAGTGTTTTTTCTGGCGTTATCAGGACTTTGTGATATGTTTGACGGGAAGATTGCAAGGACAAAGAAGAATCGGACGGCAGAGGAGAAGAGCTTTGGGATTCAGATTGATTCACTCTGTGATATGGTCTGTTTTGGAGTTCTTCCGATTATAATTTGCTTTAAATTGGGAATGCGGCAGATTTACAGTATGATTTTGCTGGTATTTTACGGGTTGGCCGGCGTGATTCGTCTGGGATATTTTAATGTGATGGAGGAAAAGCGCCAGGAAGAGACAGATGAAAACAGGAAATATTATCAAGGGCTTCCCATTACTTCAATGGCAATGGTACTTCCGCTTTTCTTTGCATTTTCGCCGTTGCTTCCGAGTCATCAGGTATTTATTGCTGTGCTCCATATACTGGTAGCGGCGGTAGGGGCGCTGTTTGTCATAGACTTTAAAATGCGGAAGCTGTCTGCCAAAGAACTGTTTACACTGGCGGTTATAGTGGCTGCGGCAGTAGCAGTGATGCTTTTTGTGTGGCGAAGCTGGTGGGAGCTTTTACATTTTCACGGATAGGAGGGGAAAAGGATGCATCTGGTTTCAGACCGTGAGGGAGTAATTGTGCAGGAAGATTCCCTGCAGGATCGAATATTAGAATGGCTCTACGGGCACAGGGCAGGAAGAATCGCTGTAAGACCGTTGGTTTCACCAGTGGCGGCAGCGCTCGGGAAGGTTGTCTTGGATTCGAAGGTTTCAAAGGCTCTGATCGCACCTTTTATACGCCGCCATTCCATCGATATGTCACAGTATGAAAAGAAGGAATATGTATCTTATAATGATTTTTTTACACGGAAGATGATTCATGGAATTCGAAATATTGAAACACGGCCGGAAGTGTTCGTAAGTCCTTGCGACAGCAGGCTTGCAGTGTATAAAATAGACGATACGCGCAGGTTTTCCATTAAACACAGCCGATATACGGTTTCTGAGCTTTTGAGAAACAGAAAACTGGCAGGGAAGTATGCAGGCGGATACATATGGGTGTTCCGGTTGTGTGTGGAGGATTACCATCATTATATATATGTGGATGGCGGTAAGGAATCAAAGCGTTTCCACATTAAGGGCATCCTGCATACGGTGAATCCGGCGGCGGGCGACAGGCTCCCTGTCTATAAGGAGAATACAAGAGAGTATTCTGTTTTAAAGTCGGATAATTTCGGAGAAATCATTCAGATGGAAGTGGGGGCCATGTTTGTCGGGAAAATCGAAAACGGTCCGGTACAGGTGCGCGCAGAACGAGGGCAGGAGAAGGGGAATTTTGCCTTCGGAGGTTCTACAGTCATTCTTATGACGAGGGCAAAAAGTGTGCAGCCGGATGAGGATATTCTGGAGAATTCCGCGCGGGGAATTGAGACAAGGGTAAGACTTGGGGAGCGTGTAGGGAAAAAACTATGCGGAATTTAATTTGGTTGAGGAGGTTTTGTATTGAAAAAAATTAATTGGAGAGAATTGGGGATAGACTTGGCTGTAGATGTGGCAGCCAGTATTATTATAGCTGTCGGCATCTATAATTTTGCCATGAGTGCGAATTTTCCTGTGGCTGGATTTTCGGGAATTGCTATTATTATGTATCATCTGTTAAATATACCGGTGGGTGTGGGGACGATTCTGTTAAATATACCGGTAGCTATCTTCTGTTATAAATTTCTTGGCAGGGACTTTTTCCTCCGCTCGGTAAAGACGACGGTGATATCCTCGGTGTTTATCGATTACGTTGCGCCGTATTTTCCGGTGTATGAGGGGAACCGGCTGCTGGCAGCTCTTTGTATGGGGGTGCTGTGCGGAATCGGTTATGCTATGATTTTCATGCGCAGCTCTTCTACGGGAGGCCAGGACTTTATCTCTATGTCAATCAAGAAGGTGAAGCCGCATATGTCTCTGGGGATGATTACTTTCGTGCTGGATATGATGACGATCGCAGCCGGGAGTATCTTAGTGTTCAGGGATGTGGATGGCTTTATCTATGGCATTATTGTAACGTATCTTATGGCGATTGTTATGGATAAGATTATGTACGGCATCGATGAAGGAAAGATGACGTTGATTGTCACAGAAAAAGGTGATGAGATGGCGCAGCATATTGATGAGTATTCGGGAAGAGGTTCGACGATTCTCAAAGGAATCGGCAGCTATTCTAAGAAGGAAAAGGCGGTTGTTATGTGTGCCTGCAACAATAAGCAGATGTATACGATAAAGAAGATTGCACATCAGATAGACCCGAAGGCTTTTACGATTATTATGGAATCCAATGAAGTATTGGGCGAGGGATTCAAAGAAGATGTGGGCCTGTAAGATTTCTTAAAACAATTATATCTGAAAATAAAGAGCCGCGGCATAACCAGGCCGAGAATATATCGTCTGGTCATGCCGCGGCTTATATGTTTAAATTTATTTTGCGTAAAGCTTAACTAATTCCATCATCACATCTACGCTCTTGTCCATACCTTCAACGGTAATATGCTCGTATGGTCCGTGATATGCGTGGCCGCCGGTTCCAAGGTTCGGGCAGGGGAGTCCCTTAAAGCTTAACTGACAGCCGTCTGTGCCGCCCCGGATAGGGATGATAAGCGGTGTCACATCAGCAGCTTCGCAGGCAGCTTTCGCGTTGTCGATAAGGTGCATACAGCCGGCGATAATCTCAGCCATATTCTTATACTGATCTGTGATAGTGAGGGTTACAGTGCCTTCGCCCCATTTCTCATTCAAATCTTTTTCAATGAGCTGCAAAGTCTTTTTGCGCGCTTCGAAAAGCTCCTTGCTGTGGTCGCGGACAAAATAATTGAGCTGTGCCGAGCCACACTCGCCGGACATGCTTACAAGGTGATAGAAGCCTTCGTACTCTTCTGTTCCGCGGGGTGTCTCACAACCCGGGAGCATATTGTTGATTTCTATTGCGACTAAGGATGCGTTGATCATCGTGTCCTTGGAGGAACCCGGATGTACGCTGAATCCTTTGATATCAAAGCATGCCTTGCAGGCGTTAAAGTTCTCATACTGAATCTCGCCCTCGGTGTCTCCGTCCATGGTGTAACCATAGTCAGCGCCGAACTCTTCTACATTGAAGTGTGCGGCTCCGGTGCCAATCTCTTCGTCAGGCGTAAATGCAACGCAGAGCTTTCCGTGTGGGATGTTTTCCGCCTGTACGCGCTCGATCATGGTAAGAATCTCAGCGATACCGGCTTTGTCGTCAGCGCCGAGCACAGTAGATCCATCACTGGTAATCAAAGTACGCCCCTTTAAAGATGCAAGGTGCGGAAATGTTTCGGGACTTAAGATGAGACCGCTCTTTCCAATCTCCATGGCTTCTCCGCTGTAGTTTTCTGTCAGCACAGGTACGATATCGTGGTCGCAGAAATCCGCTACTGTATCCATGTGGGCGATAAAGCCGATCGCAGGCTTGTCTTCGTATCCTGCCGTTGCAGGGAGATTCCCGTACAGGTAGCACTGATCGTCCAGATGTACATCTTTGAGACCTAATTCTTTCATCTCTGTCTCTAAAAGTTTTGCCAGATTGAACTGGCACTGTGAGGATGGGACAGTTTCACTGTTCTCATCACTTGGCGTACGTACAACGACGTACTTTAAAAGTCTTTCATAAGCTTTCATTGTGTCATTCCCCTTTCTTTTTGATACCAGCAGTTATTGTTTGTATGTATCAATATGCCGCTTCGTAATCTGAAATTAATCATAACATATTTTGTGCGGTATGGCGAGGGGGCTAATGGCGGTCGAAGAAAATATTTTTCCCTGTTATACTTAAGGGAATACCCAGCCAGCAGAACCCGTCCTTGAATTCCTCCATCTCGGCAGCAGCTTTCCCGATTGACCACATGATGCGGTTGTCCACATTGTCGTGTGAAGCAACATTGGCGGCGGAGGATACAGCAATTCCCAAATCAATGAGAAGATGGGCACAGACGCCGCCGGCTTCCTCGCATGTGGTACAGTCCCAAAAGCCGCACAGGCCGCAGTGAGGAATGTTGCGGTAGTCTTTCTTTATGCCGATCAGCACGACAGCCTGACTGTCGCGCACGTTGTCGGCATCTCTTTTATACCATGCCGCCTTTTCCTCTCCAAACAGAAATACGCCGGTTTCCTCTATCATGTCAGCCAGCCGTTGCTTATCGGTCTTTGTCAGAACGAAAGTGACAATCGTATCCGTCCCCTTGGCTTTCGGCGCTGTGCGGGCAGCAGCGCACATTCTTGCGGCGGTGTTGAATAATGCTTCCTTTTCCATCTCGGTACTGTTATAGATCATACTTTTCTCCTTAGATTTTTATGGTAATAAATGTTAATTGGTCTTTCAATTAATATAAACCTTGGAGTTTGGTGATGTCAATCATTTACAGATTGGATTAATTTGCGGTTTTGGCAGATACCTGTTGTTAAAAAGTTAGCTGCATGCTATGATATAAAACACGAATTAGATGGATAAATCAGTCATTGTATACAAATATATCAGGAGGTATGGTTTATGAAGTTATCTCAATTATTAGAGCACCTGCAATATGAAGTAGTACAGGGAAGCGATGACATCCCTGTGACAGAACTTGTGAATGATTCCCGAAAGGTATGTGACGGGAGTGTGTTCGTGTGCATCAGCGGGGCGGTGTCGGACGGTCACGCTTATATTGCGGAAGTGGCAGAAAAAGGAGCAAAAGCAGTAGTTGTCGAGAGGGATATAGACGCGCCGGAGAGCCTGAGCGTTATTAAAGTTACGGATACCCGATATGCGCTGGCGCTGATGTCGGCCGCTTACTTCGGCTATCCGGCTGACAGGCTTAAAGTAATTGGAATTACCGGAACAAAAGGGAAGACGACCACTACTTATATGGTGAAGTCAATTCTTGAAGGAGTGGGACATAAGGTAGGTCTCATCGGGACGATTGAAGCGGTGATTGGCGACAAGGTCATCCCGGCGAACAACACCACGCCGGAGTCTTTTGTGATTCAAAAATATTTTGCCGAGATGGTTGAGGCGGGCTGTGACAGTGTGGTTATGGAGGTGTCTTCTCAAGGGTTGATGCTTCATCGGACAGCGGGGATTCCGTTTGAGATCGGTATCTTTACGAATCTTGGGGAGGACCATATCGGTCCCAATGAACATAAAGACTTTGAGGATTATAAGCGCTGCAAGGGGCTGCTCTTTAAGCAGTGTAAGCTTGGGATTGCGAATGTTGATGATGAGTGGTACGAGGATGTGTTCGCCGGCGCTACCTGTAAAGTGGAGACTTTTGGACTGTCGGAAAAGGCAGGACTTCGGGCGGAAGATATTGAACATATTTCAAGGCCCGGGTATCTTGGGGTAAAATACCGTGTATCAGGTCTGATGGATTTTCACGTGGAGATTGATATTCCGGGAGAATTCAGCGTGTATAATTCTCTGACCGCTATAGCGGTGTGCAGACATTTTGACGTGCCGGTGGAGAATATAAAGGCAGCGCTTAAGGAAGCGAAGGTTAAGGGGCGGATTGAGATGGTAAAGGTATCGGATGAATTTACCCTGATGATTGACTATGCCCACAATGCGATGGCACTTGAGAGCCTGCTTCACACGCTGCGGGATTATAATCCGGGGCGCATCGTATCAGTGTTTGGCTGCGGCGGGAACCGCTCAAGGACAAGGCGCTATGAGATGGGAGAGGTGTCAGGGAGATTAGCGGATTTTACGATTATAACTTCGGACAATCCGAGATTCGAGGAGCCGCAGGAGATCATCAATGATATTATTACGGGAATGAAAAAGACGGACGGGAAATACATCGATATATGTGACAGGGGCGAGGCGATTAAGTATGCTATTGCCCACGGCCGTCCGGGAGATGTGATTGTAGTTGCCGGAAAGGGACACGAGACATACCAGGAGATTAAAGGCGTAAAATATGATATGGATGACAGGGTGCTGATTCGGGAAGCACTGAAGGAAATTGCAGAAGGAAGATAAGACGAATTACAGATGTACGCAGATATTATTGTAGATATTACCCATGAAAAACTTGACAAAGTATTTCAGTACAGCATCCCCCTCGGATTGGAGGGGGCGCTTTCTGTTGGAACGGAAGTGATCGTGCCTTTCGGGAAAGGAAACAGGGAGATGTCTGGGTATGTTGTGTCTTTTTCCGAAAAACCGGATTATCCGCCGGAAAAGATAAAGCCGGTACTTAAGAAAGCGGAAAAAAGTATTGCGATTGAGTCAAAGCTGGTGGCGTTGGCAGCTTGGATGAAGGAGCAGTACGGCGGGACGATGATTCAGGCGCTAAAGACAGTTCTTCCTATTAAGCGGAAGGAAG
Organism: Lachnospiraceae bacterium MD308; assembly: GCA_000403475.2. Lineage (GTDB taxonomy): Bacteria > Bacillota > Clostridia > Lachnospirales > Lachnospiraceae > MD308. The sequence continues at coordinate 453,625 of KE159797.1, read as the reverse complement.
CTGTGCGCATGAAGCGAAGGGTCCGCCTTTTGCTTGATACGGAGACGGCGAAAGAGAGACTTAAGCTTTATATGGATAAGAATCAGAAGGCCCGCGCCAGACTGCTGGCGGGACTTATGGAGCAGCCGGAGCAGGATTATGAGCTGGTGACGAAAAAGCTTAACGTAACTCTTACGGTCATTCGTTCTCTTGAGGAGCAGGGGGTGCTGGCTCTTGAGGCGGAAGAGATGATGAGAGGTTCTGTCCGCTATCGGAAGCATGAGGAAGAGACGGTACAGTTTAATGAGGAGCAAAAAAGGGCAGTCGGCCGGTTCTGGGAGGATTACAGTAGGAAAGTTTACGGGAATTACCTTGTGTACGGGATTACCGGGAGCGGCAAGACAGAAGTTTATATAGAGATGATTCGTAAGGTTGTGGGAGAAGGAAGGCAGGCGATTGTGCTGATTCCGGAGATTGCCCTTACCTACCAGACGGTGATGCGCTTTTATGCACGTTTCGGGGACCGGGTGTCGATCTTGAATTCCCGCATGTCAGCGGGCGAGCGGTATGACCAGATGGAGCGGGTGAAGCGGGGTGAGGTGGACGTGATGATTGGTCCGCGCTCTGCCCTCTTTACGCCGTTTAAGAATCTTGGGCTGATCGTGGTTGATGAGGAGCATGAGTCTACTTATAAGAGCGAACAGATTCCGAGATACCATGCCAGAGAGACCGCGATTGCGAGAGGAAAGATGGGGGGAGCAAGCGTGGTGCTCGGCTCGGCAACTCCCTCACTGGAAGCATTCTACCGGTGTAAGACAGGAGACTGTACGCTTCTTAGACTGTCATCCCGGGCGGCAGGACAAAAGCTTCCGCAGGTATATACGGTGGATATGCGGGAAGAATTAAAGCGGGGGAACCGTTCCATTATAAGTGATCGGTTGAAGGAGCTTGTCCGGGAGCGGCTAAATAAGGGGCAGCAGACGATGCTTTTCCTTAACCGGCGCGGATATGCAGGATTTGTTTCTTGCAGGTCTTGCGGATATGTAGTAAAATGTCCTCATTGCGATGTGTCGCTGTCAGCTCATAAAGGCGGCAGGCTCATCTGTCATTACTGTGGGTATGAGGAGCAGGCGAGGAATATCTGCCCTTCCTGCGGTTCTGGCTGTATCGGCGGATTTAGAGCCGGTACACAGCAGATTGAGGATATTGTAAAGCAGGAGTTTCCCGGGGCCAGGGTGCTTCGCATGGATATGGATACAACGAAGAAAAAGGACGGCCACGAAAAGATATTGTCAGCGTTTTCTAACGGAGAAGCGGACGTGCTGATCGGCACGCAGATGATTGTCAAAGGGCATGATTTCCCTAATGTGACGCTGGTGGGCATACTGGCGGCGGATATGTCTTTGTATTCGAATGATTATCGTTCCGGCGAGAGAACTTTTGAGCTGCTTGTTCAGGCGGCGGGCCGGGCAGGCCGGGGGAATCTCCGGGGCGAAGTTGTGATTCAGACGTACAGCCCGGAGCATTATAGTATCCGGATGGCGGCGGAGCAGAATTATGAGGGCTTCTATGAGGAAGAGATGCGTTACAGGGAGTTGATGGGCTATCCGCCTGTCAGTGACCTTCTTGCAGTGTTGATGACAGGAGCAGATGAAAAATATCTGGATCTGGCAGCAGGATATCTTAAAAGTTTCACGGTGCGGGCGGATAAGGGAAAGGCATTGCAGATTATTGGCCCGGCGAGTCCTTATGTGAGTAAGGTGAATGATGAATATCGAAGAATTCTGTATCTGAAGTGTAAGAAGAAAGAAGCTTTGATAGAGATAAAAGATCTTTTAGAACAATATATTGAGATGAATAGAGGATTTGACCGTATAAAGATACAGTTTGATTTTAACCCAATGGGTGTATTTTGAAATATATTTATATAGTATTAGGAGGAAATGTCATGGCATTAAGAAAGATCCGTGAAATGGGTGAGGAAGTGCTGACGAAGCACTGTAAAGAGGTTACGAAGATGAATTTTCGTACAAAGCTTTTGATTAATGACTTGTTCGACACGATGTATGAGGCGGCGGGAGTAGGACTGGCTGCACCGCAGGTAGGGATTCTAAAGAGGATTGCGGTGGTTGACATAGGAGATGGTCCTATTGTGTTGATCAACCCGGAGATTATCGAGCAGGACGGAGAACAGACAGGTGAGGAAGGATGTCTTAGTGTGCCGGGGAAATACGGCGTCGTGACAAGGCCTAATTACGTGAAGGTAAAGACTCTGACGGAAGATATGGAAGAGATTATCATAGAGGGTGAGGAGCTTCTTGCGCGGGCGCTTTGCCATGAGATTGAGCATTTGGACGGGAAGCTTTATGTGGAGCTGGCAGAAGACGGGCTTCATGATGTGGAGGAAGAAAAGGAGTAGCGTATGAGAGTGATATTTATGGGGACTCCGGATTTTTCTGTGGGGACGCTGAACGCCCTGGTGGAGGCGGGACATGAGGTGGTTCTTGCAGTCACCCAGCCGGATAAGCCAAAGGGCCGGGGGGAGAAGATGCAGATTACGCCGGTAAAGGAAGCTGCACTGGTGCATGGGATTCCGGTGTTTCAGCCCAAAAGAGTCCGGGCGGCGGAGTGCATCGAAGAACTGAAAAGATACGAGGCGGATATAATGGTGGTTATCGCTTTCGGACAGATTCTTCCCAAGGAAATTCTTGAGCTGACGCCGTATGGATGTGTGAACGTGCATGCGTCACTTCTTCCGAAATACCGCGGCGCTGCGCCGATTCAGTGGGCGGTCATAAACGGTGAGCAGGTATCGGGGGTTACGACGATGCAGATGGATGAAGGTCTTGATACCGGAGATATGCTTCTTAAGACGGAGGTTGTCTTAGATAAAAAGGAAACCGGAGAAAGCTTGCATGATAAACTGGCAGAAGCGGGTGCAAAGCTTTGCGTCAGGACGCTCAAAGCCCTTGAGGAAGGGACGGTTAAGCCGGAAAAACAGGGAGAAAGTCCGACAGAATACGCAAGGATGTTAGATAAGAATCTCGGGAATGTAGACTGGGAGAAACCAGCGGTGTCGATCGAGCGTCTGATTCGGGGGCTGAATTCATGGCCCAGCGCTTATACGAATTGGAATGGAAAAGTGATGAAACTGTGGGCTGCGGATGTGTGCGCACAGGAGGAATTGGCAGAGGACGGACAGGGAGATGAAGGTGCCCTGGCGGCCGATGAACGTCCGGTGCCCGGGACGGTTGTCAGGGTAGAGAAAGATGGTTTTTATGTGCAGACCGGAGACGGGGTGCTTAAAGTGACAGAGCTTCAGATTCCGGGTAAAAAGAAGATGGATGCGGGAGCTTTCCTGCGTGGATATCAGATTAGAATTGGGGAAGTTTTAAAGAAAGTATAAAAAGAAAAAGAACACAGCATTAAATAGGGAAAGATTTTATGATAATAGGTAATCAATAAAATCTTTCTCTTTTTTAGATAATACCCGATCTCTTTTCCAGATAAGATATACATTCCAGGAGTATTCGGCATCTTCTAGCTGAAGAATCCTAAACTCCGGTTGTTTGTATTTTGCTGCGATAAAATCAGTGCTGAGTCCGATTCCGTATTGCTTAAGTACCAGATTTTGGATAGGTGCGATTTCACCCGCCTCAAAGATATATTCAGGAGTGAATCCGCGCTGTTCACACAGAGATGAAAATAAAATATTGGCTTTAAATTGTTCATTAAGCATGATTAGATTCTCATCCTTGAGCTGCATCAGTTCTAGCTTATCCTGGCTGGCAAGAGGGTGTGACTGGTGGATAATAAAACAGTACTTTCGTGATAATAAAAACTCGGCATGGAATTTATTGAGGTCAATAGGCCCGATAGCGAGTCCGAGGTCAACCTCATTGTTTTCAACGGCTTTTTCGCATTTGACATCTGTATATTCAATAAACTTTGGACGGAGTAGTCGTGCGGTCAGCTCAGACGAGTTCAACAGCTTTTCTGAAAGCTCATGTACCGCCCCATAAGAACAGCCGACCTTTAAATTGATTGGCATCGTGTGGAATGGACTGAGATATGAGGTTATCTCTTCCTCGATAGCCAGTATTTTTTTTGCTTCAGACAGCAGATACAGGCCGTCCTTTGTTGGCTCTACTCCTTTAGCGGAGCGAACGAAAAGAGTTGTCTGAAGTTCCTTTTCAAGCTTGGCGATGGAAGCGCTGAGAGCCTGCTGCGATATAAATATTGATTCGGCAGCGTTTGTAATACTGCGGCTTTGGCATACAGCTATGAAATATTTTAATTGTTTTGTATCCATTCATTCTACCTTCACAAATATTTTTTGTGGCAATTCCCTGATTTTTCTGTTTTGCATAGCTTGTTAAATATCATACAATATATTTAGGAACATTGCAATGGACGTGAATACACATACGAGGAGAAAAATGATGAAAAACCAGTATTATCCTAATTTAGCAGATATAATTACGATTAATGGCGTTACATTTAAAAACCGTATTTTTGGTGCGCCTATGTCAAACCCTGAGTTAGACCCAAGTTGTCATATGAGGAAGGAAGACCTTGCTTTTCATGAAAACCGCGCCCGGGGAGGCCTGGCATCCGTAGCGGTAGGATTGGGCATTGTCGATCCTGTGGGACGTGTACATACAAAAGAAGTAACATTGTATGATATCGGGTCATTGCCGTCTTTAAAGGAATATGCCAATGCAATGCACCGCCACAACTGTATAGCGGTTATGGAATTAGCTCACGGAGGGAAATATGCGGGAGCTAGAAGCCATGACGGCGCCGGAGAGCCTCTTGTACTCGGACCGAATGATGAGGTTAATCCTGATGGTCTGCATGTGACGAGCATGAGTGATGAAGAAATTGAGCGTGTCGCAGGCTGCTACGCGGATGCAGCGGTTCTCTGCCAGAAAGCAGGGATTGATATGGTACTTGTCCATGGAGGGCATGGGTGGCTGCTGGGCCAGTTTATGTCGCCGACGATGAATCACAGAACAGATAAATGGGGCGGGAGCCTTGAAAATCGAATGCGATTCCCTCTGTTGGTAATTGATAAAATCCGTAAAGCCTGCGGAAATAAGATGCTGATTGAATACCGGATGAGCGGCTCTGAAATCATTGAGGGGGGATATGGCATAGATGAAGGTATCAAAATGGCGAAGGTGCTGGATGGAAAAGTGGATATTATTCATGTATCTGCAGGAGTCCATGAAGATCAGGATGCATTCGTAGTAACCCATCCGTCGATGTTTATCGAGCATGGCTGCAATGTTTATCTGGCGGCAGAGATCAAGAAACATGTAAAAACTCCGGTAGCAACAGTTGGGGGCTTGAATGACCCTGATATGATGGAAGAAATCATTGCATCCGGGCAAGCTGATATTGTAGAGATTGCCCGTCAGTCTATCTGTGATCCATATTTCCCGGAAAAAGCGTTTTCGGGGAAGAAGGATGATATTACAAAATGCTGCCGTTGCTTTACCTGTTTTTACAATTATCTCACTAACAGGACATTTTGCTGTGCATTTAATCCAGTTGTGGGTAATGAGCTGGAAAATAAATCGGGTTTTCCAGCAACAGAGCCGAAAAAAGTTATTGTAGTCGGCGGAGGGGTCGGTGGTATGGAAGCGGCAATAACTGCAGCGAAGAGAGGGCATGCAGTTACCTTGTTTGAGAAGAACAGCCGTCTGGGCGGGCAACTTTTGGCAGAACAGTATATTCCGTTTAAGAAGGATATGTATAACTTTGCCCAAGTATTAGAAAGACGCTTGCGGGAGACAAATGTGGATGTAAGGCTGAATACAAAGATAACTGCACAAGAGGTTGCCGGTCTTGGAGCGGATGTAGTTATGGTTGCGGTAGGGGCAAAGCCTGTTGTTCCGCCAATTGAAGGAATAGGCAGTGAGAAAGTGGCAAGGCTTGACGCGTTGCATCATGAGGAGCCTCAAGTCGGACAGAAGGTTGTTATTCTCGGTGGTGGACTTGTTGGAAGTGAGGCGGCAATCTATCTGGATAGTCTTGGAAAAGATGTTACTATCGTAGAAATGAAGGATGACTGGGCATCTGACGCTTATTTTATGCATAAAAACGCAATGAACATATATATGCGCGGCAGCAATATCAAAATTTGCTTAAATACGGTGGCTGAAGCAGTGACGGATGAGGGGCTGCTTTGCAGAACACATGAGGAAGAAATACTTCTGGAAGCAGATACAGTGCTTTTGGCAGCGGGAATGAAAGTAGATCAGGAGCAAGTTAACGACTTTTATCATACGGCTGAACGTGTATTTATGATTGGCGATTGCGTGAAGCCGGGCAGAGTCCTGGAGGCGGTAAGCCTTGGATATAACCGGGCAATCGATATATAAATGAACAGGAGGAAGGAAGAAAATGAAGATTAAAGCAGCATTAGTATACGAAAAAGGGCAGCCTTTTGTAATCGAGGAGCTAGAATTGGACGAACCTAAAGAAGGAGAAATTCTAGTTAAGGTCGTTGCGTGTGGGGTATGCCATACAGATGAAGGAGCACAGTTTCAAGCTATTCCGGTTCCTCTGCCAGCGGTATTAGGGCATGAGGGAGCAGGAATTGTCGAAAAAATAGGGCCGGGTGTGACGGAATTTAAAGTAGGAGACCGTGTTGGGTTTTCATTTTCCTCTTGCGGTAAATGCGAAGAATGTCTGGACGGTCATCCGTATGCGTGTAAAGATTTTAATACCATTAATTTCGGCGGTATTATGCCGGATGGTACGACACGTCTTCATAAAGACGGAAAAGACATCGCTACTTTCTTCGGACAGGGGGCGTTTGCAACACATGCAGTCGTACATACAAGACAAGCAGTCAAAGTGCCTTATGACGATATAGATTTGGGAGTTGTTGCTCCGTTTGGCTGTGGAATCCAGACCGGTGCGGGTGCTGTATTCCACACGCTGAATCCAAAGTTTGATTCTAGTATTGCCGTATTTGGGTGCGGAACCGTAGGAATGAGCGCGATTATGGCGGCGCGGATTGCAGGATGTAAAAATATCATTGCGGTAGGCGGCAATCCGAAATCACTAAAACTGGCATTGGAATTGGGGGCTACCCATACAATAAACAGAAAAGAATGTGATGATATCGTTGCCGAGATTAAAGAGATTACAAAAGGAGGGTGTCATTACGCCATCGATACATCCGGTGTGAGTGACTTTGTGAAAAAGGCACTTGCATGTGTGAGGTTTAAAGGGACTGCGGTTGTACTGGGGCTGACCGGGGACCTGACAATCAATGTGCAGGAAGAGTTGATGGGAGAAGCTAAATCCCTTGTGGGTGTAGTAGAAGGAGATGCGAATTCAAAAACATTTATTCCGAAATTGCTGGAATACTACCATGAAGGAAAATTTCCTGTAGACAGATTGATAAAATTTTATGACTTCAAAGATATCAATACAGCGTTTGAGGAGTCTCATCAGGGCGTGGCAATAAAATCCGTGTTGAAAATGCAATAGGAAGAATAAAAGCAAGTATGCAGATCTGGTAAAAAGGTTGCATACTTGCTTTCAGATACGTCATTTTTTTTGATGCAGCACCCGGTATTCGCCGGGCGATATACCTTCGTATTTTTGAAATAATTTGTAAAAAGAACGTACGGAAGAGAACCCGACCTTTTCGGCAATCATTTCAAGAGAATCATCTGTTTCGCACAGATAATTTTTTGCATAGGCAATTCTAAGCAGGTTTGTATTTTTGATAAAAGTAGTTCCAAACATATTGGTGTAAGAGCGGTTTATATGTCTGGGGGAGACATTGAGCTGTTTGGCAACTTTCTCGATGGAGATCTCTTCTGCATAATGAGCATGGATGTACATAGAGGCTGCCATTGCAAGATTTTCAGTTCCCGAAAGCTCACTGTCTTTTGCTGTTGTATTTGAAATATGTCTCAGGACTTTTAAAAAGAATTGGTAACAGCAATTGACAAGAGCGGTGTTCCAGCCGATTTGCCGGGTGTCTAATTCTTCGTACAGCGCTTTAAGTAAACTGTCAGCGTGAAAATTTTCGGAGATGCAATATCCTTTTTTGGTTGCTGATTGTATTGCATTTATTAAATCTTGGTATTCCAGAGGACCGTCAGGACCTTTATACAACTCTTTTTTGTTGGAAACAACATCAAAAATAATCGTAAAATATCGTTTGGATTCATCGGGGGTGTATGTTACATGATGCTGGATATTGTGCGCCAGGAATAAAACTCCATTTGTTGAGACAGTTTCCTTAATTCCTGCAATATTGATATGCAAATTTCCTTCGATTACGTAGTAAATTTGGAATGGGTAGTGATAGTGAGGAAATTCGGCTATTCCTTCGTTTAATTCTTCGCCATAGTACAGAATAAATTTGTATCCCGAGAAATTTAATTCCGTAATATTTTTCAAATAATTTCTCTTGCCCTGCATACACTCATCTCTTTCTAAATACAATTAGGAAAGCACTGTAACGTACTTTCCTGTAATCTGTGTTATTATGCTTTATAATAAACTGCCGCCTTCGTGATATAGATGCCCGATCGCATCTGCGGTTTTATATGCGCCCAATATCATCTCATATGTTACCGGGAACGGGTGATGAAGGATAAACTGTTCTTTCAGGACTGCTTTCGTCATTATATCATATTCTTCATCCGTCAGATTAGGTAAATGCATATCATCAAAGGTGATGGGAAGCCCTACGTCCCGGCAAAATCTGTACACTTCATCCAGTTGTTCACTGGAGGCTCCCTGCATGACAAGCTGGCAGCAGGTAGAAAATGCAACACCTTCCCCGTGGTAAACATATTCTTCCCGTTCTGGCAGCGCCAGTGTCCCGAAATAAAAGCAGTGGTCGGAGGCAGAACCGTTATTTTCAAATCCCATACCGCTCATCAGGATATTTACCTCTGTAACTGCATTGTAAGCGTCGGTAAGGGTGTGTCGTTCTGCTGCGATCTTAGCCTGTCTTCCATACTTGAGGAGCATATCATAGGATAGCTTTGCAACAGCAAGTGCTGTGTGTGTTCCGGTGCCGCCAAAATGATTTTCAAAGTAGTGGTTCTGGCATACGACGCCTCCTATATAAGTGGATAAGGCGTCTCCCATGCCTGAAACATATAATCGTGCCGGGCCTTTTAAGAGGACTTCTGTATCAGCCAGTACCACGTCGGGGCTGTGCGGATAATTTTTTACATCGACAACAGTCCCATCAGAACCATAGATCAGGGCTGCGGCGCTTGTATAGGCATCTGTTGCCGCAATTGTCGGTAAGATTGCCTGCGGGATACCTCCAAGTTCATCTGCAACGACTTTTATGGTATCTGCGATTTTGCCGCCTCCAACACCGATTACTGCCTGTACTCCATTGTTTTTTCCGGCTTCTGTGATGTCGCGGATTGCCTCCCAGGAGCATTCTTTGTCAAATTGACAGAAGAAGACTTCTTTTCCTTCCATTGCCTTTAGGATAGTATCTTTTAAATCACGGAGTCGGTTCTTGCTGGCGACACAAAGATATTTTTCACCCATCCAGCCAATATGCTTCTTCAAATTCTTGATTTCGCCATATCCCTGGATATAACGTCCGCAGCAGCCTAAAATCTGAGTCATCATAATAATTACCTGCCTTTCATATTATGCCCGATTTTTATTTTACTAACATTTTCTTTATCTCATTTGCAATTCCATATCGCTCCATTCCATAATAGTGATAGATATCGTCTACTGCGCCCAATACAGCAAATTCATCCGGCATACCGATTCTCTTGAAATTTCCTTTATATCCTGATTCACAGAGAACTTCTGCTACAGCTCCGCCCAGGCCGCCGTTGATGGAATGGTCTTCTACGGTGACAACATTTTTTGTTTTATTGGCGGCTCGGATAATCGCGTCCTTATCCAGAGGCTTTACTGTATGCATATCCAGAATCTCAATGCTGAGTCCGGATTGCTCTTTCAGCATTTTCGCAGCCATAAGACATTCGTATAGGTTTGAACCACAGGAAATAATTGTTGCATCTTTGCCGTTCAGAAGTTCAATTGCTTTGCCAATCACCAGGTCGTAGTCTTCCGCGTAAACATTTGGAGAACCGGCCCGGTCGATGCGGATGATCATCGGGCCGTTGTAATCCATAGATGCCCGAATAAATTTTGCACATTGGTTCGCATCTGCCGGCACACACACGGTAAGGTTGGGGATGGCGCGATAGAGCGCAAGGTCTGCAATATCATTATGGGTAGGCCCGCCTCCTGCGGTAACACCCGAATGGGTGCCGATCAATCTTACCTTTACATCGTTGTATGCGATATCTGTATGAACTTGGTCTGCTGCGCGAAGAGGCAGGAACGGGCCGAAGACCTGGGCAAATACAACGTTGCCGGAAAGCGCCAGGCCTGCTGAGACACCTACCTGATTTGGCTCCGCAATTCCCATATTAAAGCATCGGTCTGGGTAATCCTTTACCAGTTGTCCGGCCTTTGTAGAAGGAGCGACATTATCTGAAAAAGTGAAAACAAAATCAATGCCTTCCTGGGCCATCTTATATAACTCCTCACCGTATGCCTCCTTTGCGCTGGAAAGCATCATATCAAAATCATAAGTTGTTTTTGTAGCCATAGCTCAACACTCCTTTCTCATTTTTGCGACATCTTCAAGTGCGCGTTTTAAATCGCTTTCGCTGATGCCGCCGCCATGCCATTTGTGATTGTTTTCCATGAAACTGACTCCTTTTCCTTTCACCGTATTGCAGATAATGAAGGTTGGCTTTGCTCTTTTTGTATAGTCTCTGTCTGGCAGTTGGTCAAAGGCGGCACATACCTGTTGCATGTCGTTGCCGTCTGCTATTTCGATGACATTCCAGCCGAATGCGTTTACTTTGTCGGCAACTGGGTCGATATTCATGATTTGTTGTGTGTTTCCTGTCATCTGAAGCTGGTTTTTATCCAGGATGCAGACTAAATTGTTGAGCTTATAATGCGCACCGGCCATTAAGGCTTCCCAGTTCGTTCCTTCATCGAATTCTCCGTCGCCGATCATAACGATGACGCGATAATTCTCCTTGCGATATCTTGCACCCATGGCATATCCTACTGCTATTGGGAGGCCATGGCCAAGAGAACCGGCGGATACCTCTATCTGTGGGCATTTTTTGCGGTTTGAATGCATGCCGAATTTATAGGTGTCTAAAGATTCGAAATATTTTACCATGTAATCCTGCGTGTAAGCTCCAAGATCAGAGAATATGGTGTACAAGGTTTCTGAGCAATGACCTTTTGAGAGGATGAAACGGTCACGCCCTTCCTTGTGAGGGTTGAGCACGTCGTAATTAAGATATTTGTAATACAGAGCTACAGTAGCTTCTACGATGGAGAGCTCGCCTCCGAGATGTCCCATGCCAATGCGGTAGATAAAGTTCAGCAGGTTAGTGCGGACATCCACACATTTGTTTTCTAATTCTGCTATTGTCTGTAATTTGTTACTTCCCATAGCAACCTTCCTTTCTGTTTTCGTATTTTTATTCACCATCAAACGGATTGCAGCGGATGATAATCTTTGGGTATTTTCCGCTCAAGTGTGCAGCAAAAGCAGCCTCGCAGTCAGAAATATCGAAGATTTGCTCTTTGCCTGAAAATGCGCTGAAATCCATTTCTGGAAGTAGTTGTACCGATCTTTGGAAATTATAATGAGAACAATAAGTTCCTGTAATAGTAATCTCTCTGCTGTAAATGTATTCATAGAGATTCAGCGGCAGTTCATATTCATTCGGGAACATGGCTTCATAGAGGAGCGTTCCCCCTTTGGCAGTCAGCGGCAACACAGCCTGTGCTGCGCTTGGAACACCGGAAACTTCCACAATTACATCGTAGCCAAGTCCGTTTGTAATCTCCATCCCTTTGGCTAACAGATCGTCAGTTATAGGATTTATCGTATAATCCACACCTATGCTTTTAGCAATCCTGCATCTTTCTGCGTTAGGCTCGCTTAAGGTTAAAGATGTTGCGCCAAATTTTTTAAATAATTGGCAGGTGATAAGGCCGATTGGACCACCGCCAGATACAAGCACTCTGTCGCCAGCTTTGATATTTGAGCGATCCATAATCCGGGTTCCAATAGACAATGGCTCTAGCAGGCAGCCATTCAGCAGGCTGCAGTTGTCTGGAAGCTTTACGACTTGGGATTTGTGCCATACGACATACTCTGCCATACAAGGTTCATTCCCCGCGTTTGTACAATATTCCTGTAATCCGGTTGTGCAGTAATAACAGGAGCCGCAATACTTTAAAAAATTGCCGGATACTCTGTCCCCGATTTTTAATCCGGTATCACCTGCGCGCTCGCCCATTTCAACAATCACGCCAGACATCTCGTGACCAAGTCCGAAAGGTGGTTGAAGTCCAAAGGCTCCTCCGACGATGTGAGGATCTGAACCGCAGATAGAACAATAGGCTACTTTGATTTTTACATCTTCCGGTCCCAATTCTTTTACCGGGAAATCTACAATTCCCACTTTGCCGCGTTTTGTTTCGTCGGGCTCCTTCATATTACCGACCGTTACTCCACATACAACTCTCATATAAAAACCTCCTTTAAAATGTTATTTATTTTCCAGACGGCGTTTTGCCAGTTCTTCTACGATTTCGTCAAACCTTTGCTCTGTCAACTCATATTTTGTATAGGCAAGAATGCCAATGATAAGCACAATCGCTGGTATCAGGGAATTCATCATCTTAATTGCAAGAAGGCATGATGCGTTCTGTACACCATTCGGAACATAGTCTACAAATGAAAATACGATTGTCGGCACGATTCCTGCAATGGTCAGGGAAATCTTAATTGAAAAGGAAGCCAGGGAGAATACAAGACCTCCGCATCTTCTTCCTGTTTTGTATTCGCCGTATTCTACGCAGTCCGGCAAGGTTGACCAGATTGTAGCAAGTGTCATGCCGTATCCAAAGGCACCTAAAGATTTTCCGATACAAAAGCCGATCAGCATATTTGCAGGCATAAAAGCAAACATCAGCATGCCGATTGTGGAGATAACACAGCCTGTAATGACTACCATTTTTTTGCCGATTCGTTTTGCGATGGAAGGCACGAACAGCATGGGTACGATAGAAGGTAGCGTCTGAAGCAGTGACCAGGTTGCCATAGATATTTTGCCGTCTATATTGTAGGTTACAAAATAAGTGCCTACAGATGAAACAAGAATGTTGTAGGTATAAGCGCTCAAAAACATGATAAATAAGATTAACAGCGGCCTGTTTTTTGTAATCTGGGTTGGGAGATCTTTCCAGCGGAAAGGCTCAGATTTATCCAATGCGGACTCCGGAACTCTTTCCTTACATGCGATACCGGCCGTGAGGAAAGAGATGACCATAATGACAGACAGAACGATCATTGCCCTCTGATACCCGTTCTGTGGGGTTGTGCCCAGCTTTTCGGATAAGACTGGAACAAGAATAGAACATCCCACGCCGCCGATGCCAGAACAGAACATACGGAAGGAATTCAGTTTTGCACGCTCTAGCGGATCCTGCGTCATAGAAGAAGACAATGATGTGACCGGGATGATAATTCCGGTAAACAACATGCCAAACAGGATGTATGTAAACCATGCGTAAGCGACCTTGCCGACAGAGGCCGGGGTGGTAAATACAAGAATTGTGGATATGCCGTATGGTATGCACAAGCCGACAAACCAGGGGATATATTTCCCGTGTTTAAAATGGCATTTTTCTACAAGTGCACCCATGAGCGGATCGTTGATGGCATCCCATACACGAGCGGCCAGGAACAGGGCGGTTACTTGTGCTGCTGTGATTCCGAAGATATCAGTATAAAAATAAGTCAGATAAATGGTAATTGTCTGGAAGACCAGATCGCTTCCGAATCCCCAGAAGCCGTAGGCTGCTTTTTCTGCGCCGCCGATTTTGTAATAATATTTTTTGGATTCATCAGCTACCGTGTTTATATTGCTCATAAATATTCCTCTCTTTCTCTAATTGATAGACTGTAATATTGCCATTCCTTTTGCATAGGCTTCTGGGATTACAGCCTCAGGGCCTTTTGACCAGATTTTTGGATTTAATACTTCTATGGATACATACCCGTCATAACCGCAGTCTTTAACATTCTGCATGTATCTTACCGTATCGATTCTGCCGTCTCCGGGCATACAACGGTGTGTCTGGTCAAGCTTTGCAAAGGGAAGCTTTTCTGCATCATTTAGGTGGACGATTGATATTTTATCCGGCATTATCTCGCGGATTAATTCTACATCGGAAAGCAGATCCCAAAGATACAGGTTAAAATCATCGATGACCAGTCCGACATCGGGCAGATTGAGTTTCTTAATAATGCTCCAGGCCCACTCCAGATTTGGGACGGCCATTGTCCCGACTGGTTCGAACCCAATTTGTATGCCGTCGGGATTTCCGAGGGCGGAGAGCCGGGATAAGGTTTCCAGAGTATTTGTCTCTATTTCTTGTTCTGTGACTGTTTTTGGAAGATGGTTTCTTTCATTTGACAGGACAATAACTTTGTTACTGCCGCAAGCCTGGCTGAGTTCGCACGCAAAATGAAATTCATCCGTGACTCGCTTCCATTCTTTCTTATCGCAAAAATTGATTTCAAATATAGCGTTCAGAGTTGCAGTTTTCAAACTATAGCTTGACAATAGCGCTTCTAGTTGTTCCATGGAATGATTTTGCAGATATTTTCTGGCTTTCACAAAATTTATTTCCACTGCGTCAAAGCCTGTTTTTTCACATAACTCTAAATCTTTTTCCAAAGGACTGTCCATGCATGTTTGCAGATTATAGCAAAGTTTCATAAATTTTTTCCTCCTTTCATTGAAATTTGAGGCCTCTTTTTGTGCGATTTATGAATTTTTTCGCGTTATTGATAATTATTTTTAACATTTTGTACAATGATTTACAATGTCCCAAAAAGACACAAAAAGATGATTCGCGTCTCTTTACATAAAACAGACTATAGTTTGTATTTGATGAAAAAATAAATTGCAGCGCCTTGTTTTAATGAAAAAGGCATGGAACCATGGACGGGAGATTGGTCTGCAGCTAGCACAGATGAAAAAAGCCATAATCGATGGTAGTAGAACTACTGCGATTGTGGCTTTTTCATCATTTTTAATGATGGTGTTACATATAGTCCGTAGACTTAAAAGTAACTGCGTGAGAGAATTTAAAAGGAGGTTTAGTTTATGATAACTGATAAGGTTGGAAATAGAATAAAGGAACTTCGAAAAGAAGAAGGTATAAGTCAAGAAAAATTGGCATTCAAAGCAGAACTAGATAGGACGTATGTTGCGGGTGTTGAAAGTGGGAAAAGAAATTTATCAATAAAAAGCTTAGAAAAAATATTGATTGCATTAGATGTGTCTTTTGAGACATTTTTCAAAAATATGTAGCGTTGACTATGAGTAACAAAAGAACTATAATAAGGAGGTTGCCATGGATAGCGAAGACGAAAGATTAGTAAAGGTTATTTTAAGGTACAGAGAAGAATTACAAAAGAAAATTAGAGAAAGAAAGATTGAAATGGAGTCTGATAACAATGATCACTATATATTATATAGTGCATTGGGATTTACAAATGAAGAAGGATATCAGATTGATTTTCAGCAAAATGTAGGTAGGTTTTTATATAAATATGCTGGTTCGTTAGTAGAGGAACTTGCAATAAAGTGCTTCAAACTCGTGCATCCTGATGCACAGGAGAAAGTTAAATTACCAAATACGATTGATCAAAGCCCTAAAACAGTTGAGATTGATTGCTTGATTGGAAAACGCGCTATTGAATTAAAGTGGAAAGATGCGACTACAGATGGGGATCACATAAAAAAGGAACATAAGCGAGTTAGAATTATTCAAAAGGCTGGATACACTCCTATTAGAATTATGTTCTTTGAACCTAATCGTGACCAAGCAATTCGTATTCAAGCAAAATTGAAAGAATTGTATAGTGATCTGGGTGGCGAGTATTACTCTGGAGAAAAGGCATGGGAGTATTTGAAGAATGACACAGGAATAGATTTGAAATCGATATTAGAAAGAAATGGAAAGTGATTGAATGGAGCTAAATAATGTATATTGCGGAGATTGTTATGAATTAATGAGACAATTAGATTCTGATACAATAGATGCAATTTATATGGATCCACCCTTTTTTACACAAGAAACACAAAAACTATCTAGCAAAGAGGGTGTTGAATACTCATTTGCGGATTCGTGGGAGAATATGGATGACTATGTAGCATACACGAAGATTCGTCTCCAAGAATGTAAAAGAGTATTGAAAAGAACAGGAAGTATCTTTGTCCATTGTGATAGAAATGCTTCGCATTATTTGAAAATTGTACTAGATGAAATATTTGGAGTGACTAATTTTCAAAGTGAAATTGTGTGGTCGTATAAAAGGTGGTCGAATTCAAAAAAGGGATTATTGAATAATCATCAGATTATTTTTTTCTATAGTAAATCAAAAGACTTTAAATTTAATACAATATATACGGATTATTCGGAAACAACGAATGTTGACCAAATTTTACAAGATCGAGTAAAAGACGAGAAGGGTAAATCAAGGTATAAAGTAGACAAAAATGGTCAGGTTGTGATGGGACAGGCAAAAAAAGGAGTTCCGTTGTCTGATGTTTGGGAAATTCCGTATTTAAATCCAAAAGCAAAAGAAAGAGTTGGATATCCTACACAAAAACCTATAATTCTATTAGAACAGATAATTAAGTTAGTGACTGATGAGGATGATATAGTATTGGATCCATTTATGGGTTCTGGAACTACGATAGTTGCGAGCAAGTTGTTAAATAGAAAGTATTTAGGTTTTGACATTACAAATGATGCCGTTGAACTTACACTCGAAAGATTGGAAGGCATTATAAAGACGGATTCGTTTCTACTTAAAAAGGGGAAACAAGCATACCAGAACTTAGATAATGATTGCATGGCAATTATAAAAAGTATCGATGCTGTACCCGTTCAACGGAATAGTGGAATTGATGGATTTTTAAGAGAACATATGGATGGAGGAACTGTGGCAATACGTATCCAACGTGAAGATGAAAATTTATCTGACACAGTGGGTAAATTGATAAAAGCAGCAAGAAGTAAAAAGTGCTCTTATATGGTGGTGATTCGGACCCACTATGATTATATAGACATCTTTGGTTATAATGATATTCCAAATAATTTGCTAATTATTGATAGGTATGATTTACAAATAAAGAAATTAGCTGAGAAAACAAAAAAGAGAAGTAGGAAAACAGCGGCAGTTTAAGTAATGGTTGATTATTAGCGTTAGAAAATGATATTCTCTGACGGGGATGTAATATAAAGTGAGCAAGTTACCGGTAAGAAAGGGGCCCATCCCAAAGTTTGTGTAAACCTCCAGACTGATGTAAGATAAAATTACACAGTCCGGAGGTATTATTATGGCAAGAAGAAAAGAAAGTAAACGGTAGATAGTGAGTACCTATACAAAACAGGAGCAAACCTGTATGATAGAAACAGATTTGCTCCAGTCTTTATTTCACTTCACTTTTATCAGGCTTTCGGCAATTCGCTGGCAGGCTTGGTGACCAGGGGAGCAGGTTATCCAGAAAACTACGGTCGGTATCATCCAGATGCTTCGGGATTTCGGTAAGCAGATACTCAAAGTAATCATATGGTTTCAGATTGTTTGCTTTTGCAGTTTCCGCAATGCTGTAGATGATAGCGCTGGACTTTGCACCGGCAATGGTATCGATCATCACCCAGTTTTTCTTGCCAATGCAGAACCCACGGATGGACTGCTCCGCAGCGTTATTGTCCATCGGCACTTCACCATCGTCCAGGAATACTTTCAGGTATTTCTCCTGGTTCAGGGAATAATTGAAACCTTCCCACGTCTTGCTTTTCTGCGGCACTTTCGGGAGGTTTTCACGAACCCATGTGAAATAAGCCTCCACCAGGGGCTTTACGCTCAGCTGGCGGCGGTTCCTCCGTTCCCCGGCCGGGAGATCCTTTAACTGTTTTTCCTCCCGGTAGATCGCCTGTATCATGGTAAGCGCAAGGTACGCGCGGCTGTCCTTCTGCTTCTGCTTAGGCAAAGCCTTCACTGCCTCGTCAAATCTCCGCCTGGCATGGGACCAGCATCCCGCGATCCGCAGGTCTTCCCGTTCGCCTTCAATGGTGTGGTAGACCTGATATCCGTCCGTGACGCATACGCCGTTGAAGTCTTTCAAAAACTCTCTGGGATGGCTGGCATTGCGCGTCTTCTGGTATTCATACAGGACAATCTGGCGTTCTGTGTACATCCGTCCGGTGCGATATACCCACATGTAGCTTTTTGATCCGGCAGGACGGCCGTCTTTGTTCACCAGCACAGGTGTTTCGTCTGCTTGCAGCACATGATAACTGTACAGTTTTTCATGCAGGTAATCATAGAGAACAGCGAGGTATCTGTCTGCGCATTGGATTGTCCAGTTTGCCATATTCTGCCGGGAAATATGCAGACCATAACGCTCAAATTCCTGCTCCTGGCGGTAAAGCGGAACGGCATTGACATACTTTGCGTTCATCACTGCCGCCTCAAGGGACGGGGACACAAGGCTTCCCCTTAAAAGACATTCCGGGTGTTCAGCCTTAACGATCTCCTCTGTCTTTTTTCCAGCGTACACTTTTACATGGTGTTCTTCTACTTCGACTTTTGCCGGGGTAAAGCTGTACCTGCGGTATACCTCATCCGGGAGCTGTTTCCAGCCGTCTTTTCCAAATTTATCTTCCAGCTCCCCATCCGTCATGGAATGTTCCACCACAACTACCGGAAGCCCCTCCAGGTCTTCTTCCCGTTTCCCCTGCTTTTTCTTCGGTTTTGTGCGTGAAACGCCTTCCGGCTCTTCCAGTGCGTTTTCCTCTGCAGCGACAGCCTCGGATTCGTTAAAGAATACGACCTTCCCGTCCACTTCCATAAAGGAGATCTGGTCTTCGATTTCATGTTTTTCCGATGACCTGCCAAACCGGTGCCGTTTTAGATCCGCCATCTGCTCCAAAACAAGCTGAAGCGTATGGTCGATATTTTCAAACTGCTCCTGTTGCGACAGAAACAGCCTGATAAGCGTTTCCCTGTCAAGACTGTTCAGTTGTTCTTCCGTATATTTTAAGGCCATGCTGTTTTCTCCTGGTATCCTGATAGCCTTATTATACCATGGATACGGGATTTTTGCGAACTCCGCGTTGCCGGATAACCGTCATAATGCCTATGGTTAAAACAGCGGATGCTGCCTTTGTATGATGCTGTTTCCAGAACCCTTTTCGGGAAGGAAAAGCATGTCTGCGTCCATTCTGGGCTCCTTTATGGTGTGCAGCGTGGTTTGGCAGGGATAAGGCGGAACATTTTTTCCAGCAGGAAGACCGTCTGAAAATTTCTCCGCTTTGCACAAAGTCATCCCATGTATTCCGGCGGTTCCACCGGCCTGACCGATTTCTTCGGGGTGATTGTCAGCCCTTCCATCAGCCACCGGAACTGCTGCGGCGTTAATTCACGCACCTCCTCCGGGGTGCGCGGCCACTGGAACCGGCTTTCCGAGAGCCGTTTGTATAACAGGAGCCAGCCGTCCCCTTCCCATACAAGTCCCTTGATGCGGTCTGTGCGCCTCCCGCAGAAAAGATAGAGTGTATCCGGGATATATGGCCTGTTCCCGGTCTGTGTTTCCACGAGTGCCGCCAGCCGGTCCATGCCGGCGCGCAGATCAGTGTAGCCACAGACAATGTATACGGCTTTAAAGCAGGTGGCGTCATTCAGCATCCCGCACCACCTTCAGGACTGCCGCAAGCAGCGGCATGGGTGTGGATTCTGTTACGTGGATGGAAAGACCGTTTACAGAAACAGAAAGCCCCAGCCGTGTACCGGTATCGTCTTGTGTTTCCTGATGCAGGAGACAGGGGGTTACCGGGACGATCTGCTGCGCCGGAGTCTCCGGCGGAAAGTTTTCTAGGCACACCTGCCTTACACGGCGCAGCCTGTAATAGTAGTTCGCTTTCGTAATGCCGTGGCTGGCACACCAATCAACGACACTCATGCCTGCGGGCCGGTTCTGGCATTCCCTGATCTGCTCTGCCCACTCTTTTAAACGGTATTGTACAGCTACTGCTGTTGTTGCTGAGTTCATAGACTTACCTCCGTATAACGGTATCAAAAGTTAAGGCTTAACTTTTAATACTGATGATAGAAATATAGTCTATTGTCACACACTTTGCCCTTACAGTCGAGGTATGCACTATCTACCGTTTACAAAAGAAAGCCCACAGGAAGCCGTCGTGCGGGAAATGATGCGGGGACATAGAATCCCAGGTAGTGTAAAATAGTTTGTGTCTTTGGTAAAAAATGGCTCCTTTTGGTAAGAATTAAGATATGACAATTCTTATGGAAAAGGAGTATTTTTATGGCGGTTGCAAAGGAACAAATTCGACAAATCATCTCACAAAATAACATTAGCAGCGTGGCAGATGTTTATTCCCTGCTCAAAGAAAGCTTTAAAGACATTCTTCAGGAGCTTATGGAAACAGAGCTGGATGCTGCTCTTGGTTATGAGAAAAATCAAAAGGGTGATCTACTGACAGATAATAAAAGGAACGGCCATTCGACTAAGACGCTTAAAAGCCAATATGGGGAATTCCAGATTGATGTGCCCAGAGACAGAAACGGTGAATTTGAGCCAAAGTTAATTCCTAAGTACCAAAGAGATATTTCTGGAATCAAAGAAAAAGTAATCTCACTATAGTAAAAGAATGGCAGTCCCGCCCTTTAAATCCAATCTATCCTTTTGTGTTCATGGACTGCATCCACTATAAAGTCCGGGAGGATGGAAGGATACTGAACCGCGCTGCATACATCGTGTTAGGCGTTACAGTAGAGGGGTACAAAGATATCCTAAGCATTACGGTAGGCGCAAACGAGACAAGCAAGTTTTGGCTTGGCATGTTAAATGACCTGAAAAACAGGGGCGTAAAGGATGTAATGTTCTTCTGCGTAGACGGTCTCCCGGGATTTAAGGAGGCGATACAGGCAGTTTATCCACAGGCAGAGATCCAGCGGTGCGTGATCCATATGCTGAGGAATTCCTTTAAGTATATCAACTATAATGACCTGAAGAAGTTTTCCGCGGATTTCAAGGCAGTATATAACGCGCCCACAGAATCCGCGGCACTTTCAGAACTGGATGCCGTCAAAGAACGTTGGGGGAAAAAGTATCCTTATGCAATTAGTAATTGGGAGAATAATTGGGAAGATGTAAGTTCCTTTTATTTCCTGACATATCTGCGCAGATGCTGGACGGTTTTACCCATCAGGGGAACACTGCGGTATTTTTCCACTTTCCCAAGTATTCTGATATAAGGCTTTTCCGCATCAAGAAACAGGTTTCCAACTTTTAGTTTTGTCATTTCCCCAATTCGCATGGCGGCATCATAGCCGAGAATCAGCAGCATCTTGTTCCGACGTTCCGACTGTTTTTCTGTTCCGGGCGCATTAAGGATTGCCTCCATCTGGTAATCCTCGAAATATTCGAGATCCCCAGCCGGAGCGCTCAGGCTTTGTATGGCCTTACTTGAAGCAGAAAGAGGCGTAATGTCTATGCATTCTTCTGATGCATAAGATAGCAGGGACCTTATCGCGGTCATCCGAAGGTTGCAGGTCTTAGGACTCCATTTTTTATCTTCTGCCATCCACATAAGATACTCTTTCAGATTTTCTTTGCCTAAGTCAGAGAAACAAATGTTTTCACGCCGGATTCCTTTAACATTCTCAAGATAATCAATATAAATATTTAATGCGGCCCGATAAGCGGCAACTGTATTCAGGCTCTTCTTCCTTATCTTTAATAATTCATAGTCCAGAAAACGCCGGGCTGTCTCCCAGAAAAAAACATTGTCAAGATCTTTTGTCTTAGTTTTCCTCATTATCATCCACCTCCGGTATCAGTCTTTCTGAATGCTCAGAACGGGCAGCTATCTCACCATAAATATCTGGTACAAGATGGAAGTAGTAGAGGGTGTTTTTTATATCAGTATGCCCCATATAGCGCATAAGGTAAGGGAGCATTGCATTTACATCCTTTCCATCCCGGAGCCATCTGTTCATATCTGCATAAACAAAATGATGTCGAAAATCATATGCGCGAATGCTTACTCCGGAATCTTTCTTTTCTGGAAAGGCAGAATACCAGAACCGCAGAAAGTTTTTTTCAAGCATAGCAGCACCATAAGCTTTATCAGCCCTGTTCGGGAAAAACATTCTGCATTCTGGAAACAAGAGGCTGAGATGCCGGTCGTAATCATCCAGATATTCTGTAAGGTCTTCGGAAATATAGATTCTCCGGCTTTTGGGACCCTTGGATTGAAGGACATCAAAATAGCTTTTATCCAGATGCACATCTTTTTGGGCAAGTGTGCGAATCTCCTTACAACGGAGGCCACAGCAGTACAGGAGACGGAACATGGCTGGGAGTACTAGACGACGGCCTTTGTAATGCGGATCATCCCTGATGTTATCGCATTCCCGGAAAAATGCGGAAATCTCTTCCTCTGTAAAAAAAATAAGGCGGAGCCGGTGTTGGAAGCCGGGTTCTCCCTGCCGGAATCAGATATGCATTCGTATATCCACGGGCGATAAGATAACGGCTGAATTCACGTAGAAATGCAGCAGCATTATAAAGGCTTCTCGGAGCATCTTCATATTTTCCCAGGAAATCTTCAACACTTTTCTGTCTGGGACTGTGGGCTTTGGGGTGGTTTCCGTTGCAGACTGGATATACTTTTCCAGATAATAAGCTCCTGTCTGGTATACGCCTCCATTCTGCTTTTTATATGAAACAAACTGATCTGCCAAAGTAGGCAGAGAACGATTAAGCATCTGCGTTCCCTCCCTTCCAGACAATCGGAAACGGCAGTGGTGTTAGTATATAAGTGTGGACAGGAAAAGTTGAACAATCTATACTATCAAGTGAAAGAGCAAAGGAGATGTTTCACATGGCGAAGAACCAAAATCTTATACTCCGGAATTTAAACAGCAGATTGTGGATCTGTATAATGCCGGAGGAACCTTGTATCCAAAACTGGAACGTGAATATGGCGTAAATCGGAGTACACTCAGCAACTGGGTAAAACAGCTTTCTTCAATCAATGTGTCCGAGGAGGAAACCGTTACTCTCAAAGAGTATAAGGCTCTCCAGAAAGAGATCCAGCGCCTTAGAATTGAAAATGAAATCTTAAAAAAAGCGACCGCCATATTCGCAAAAGAACAATAGCTGAGATTGTTTCTTTTATCCAGCAAAACTTAGCTCATTATACGGTATTCCAGCTTTGCAGCGCCTTGAAATTCCCAAGGAGCACCTATTACAAAGCTCTGGTTTGTGTACCCTCAAACCGGCAGAAGGAATATAAGGAATTCAGCCAGAAGGTAAAAGACGCTTATGAAGATTCAAAGCAGCGGTATGGGGCAGCTGAAATATGCCGTACGCTCAATGGTAGCGGGACTCCCAGCAGCATAAAACGGGTTCAGCGGCATATGGCAGAGCAAGGGCTTCGCTCTGTTGTAGTAAAGAAATACAACCATCATGCCAATCATGGAACCGTTCCCGATGATAAAGAGAATATTCTGAAGCGTGATTTCGAGACGGAAACCATCAACCAGAAATGGTGTACCGATATTACCTATATCCATGTACAAAAAGAAGGATGGACCTATCTAGCTTCAGTCATGGACTTGTGTAGTCGTAAGATCATCGGATACGCGTATGGAACATCCATGACAGCAGAACTGGCGGTAGAAGCTGTTAAGAACGCCTGTCTGAATGTCAGGGCGACAAAGGGGATCATACTCCACAGCGACTTAGGAAGCCAGTATACAAGCCAATCATTTGAGAAATTCCTGGACAGCAGGGAGATACTGCATTCATTTAGCCGGAAGGGAAACCCTTATGATAATGCCTGTATCGAATCGTTCCATTCTGTACTGAAAAAAGAAGAAATCTACCTTCATAATTATTAGGATTCGAAAGAGGCCCGAAGGGCAATCTTTGAATACATAGAGGGCTGGTATAACCGTAAGCGGATACACAGTGCTATTGGTTATATGACACCTCAGCAAAAGGAGGATGAGGAACTCCCAAATCCTATTTTCCATAGACACAAGATTTTTTACAGCCTCTTTCTGATTTTTAATACATTTGGTATAAACGACAGTTTTCGCGTAAAAATGCCGGATAAAACGACTGGTTTGGGACGAAAATCTCTTTCATCTCAAACCAGCCTTTACTTTTGCTCTGTATTTATATTTTTGGACAATAAATTTAGAAAATCGGCTATCAACCAGCCCCAGCCCCTAATAATAATCCTCAATCACCCATGGGTCATCCGAACTTTCTCGTCCAAGTATCCAATACTGATCCTTGTTTTCAAAAGGATTGTCATCTGTGACATCACTTGGAAATAATCCCGCCTTATAATAGGAACGCATAACAATCATTTCTTTTTTGTAATCGCGGCTCGAATCTCCTGAATGCTCCTCATCGTAATAGAGCCGTTTCAGTTTGTATCCTCTGAGTGTATCGTTTGCTTTAAAGTCCTCAATCAAAACATTCCCCGCTGCTTTTACTTCCTCAAATGTATACAACTGTGGCTTGCCATAATCAAGTTCCACATTCCGGACATGACTCCTTGTACAATAAATCCCTAAATAAACACAGATTACAAGGAATAGGAAAAACGGAATCAATAATATTTTTATTTTCTTCTTCATAAACACTCCTTTAATTTATAATTGCAAACTTTGTTTTTGGGAACCGGTATTCCTTCAAAAGACATCAGACTGCCATTCTCATTGAACTGCAAGGAAACCTGTTTATATATGACCAGAACATCATGCATCTTGGCTTCGCAATCTGGTTTCTTTGCATGAGAATATAATGTTTTCGATCTCAGTATAAACTATGTAGTTGTTTTATGGTTATTATATGACTTTACATTATATATGTCAATTACTATTTAGATAAACTAAATAATAAATAATATATATAGTTTTTTATATTATAATACTAATTTTTATGTAAAAATAGTTGAATGTATTGAATAGCGATTCGAAACAGATAGATAAATAATGAAAAAAATTAAATTTTACTGAAATATTATATAATTATTTAAATAAATTTTGAAATGTTAAATATATAGTATAACTAAATATTGACAAATAAGATAAATAAAGTATAATATAATTAGAAGGAGATTATTTTATATGCGCGCACAAAATAATTTTAAAAAAGGAGCAGTGGAGATGTTGCTGCTTCATTTATTAAAAGAAAAAGGGGACTGTTACGGTTACCAGATGTCTCAATTGATTAAAAATATATCGGCGGGTTATTTGATTATTCCGGAAGGCTCTATGTATCCGGCATTATATAAGCTGATTGAAAAAGGATACATCACTGATTATAAGAAACAGGTTGGAAAGAGGATGGTTCGTGTATATTATCATATTGAAGCGGCGGGAGAGGAACGTCTTTCGGGTTTGATTCAAGAATATTACGAGACAAATAAGAAGATTGAAAAAATTCTAGAGTTTGACTTCTGTAACGAAAATGCTGAGGATGAGGAGAAAGAATATGAATAAGGATTCAAAAAAGTATTACAGTGAACTGAAATTATTCTTTCCTGTTCATGGTAAAATAGAAAGACAATTGTTTTCTGAGATTCGTTTTCGATTAGAAGAGTTAAATGAAAATATGGAAAATATCAGCTATGAACAAATATGTGAGGAATTGGGGAGCCCGCAGGAAATAGTTTCCGGGTATTTTTGTGATACGGATACGGAATATCTTGTGAAAAGGTTGCGTTTCACGCAGTATATTCGCAGGTGTGTTCTCATACTTATTACAGCGATCATTATAATAGCTGGAGTATACTGTTATCATTTATACAAGTTATATTTAGAAATCAGTGAAAAAGAGATGCCGACATATTTTATCGAAACAATTGAAGAGTAGTCGGAAAGAGCACAAATTTTTATTAGCATATCCATCAACTGCCACTGCAGCGAATATTAATTTGGAATCGGAAATGGAATATTTTGATGATGGAAGTTACATTATTACTACCATAGATGTTGAGGTTCAACCTGCGAGCGCATTATTTTCAAAGACGGTAACAAAATCAAAAACAGCTAAATACTATTCAGAAAATGTTGCGAAATGGTATGTTAAAGTAACCGGAACATTTACATATATGATATGAACTTAAAAGAGATAAGCCTGAATTATTCACGGCAGTATATGCGTGCATAAAATCTGCCGTAGTTGCCGTTACAACCACTACTCAATACCTCACCTTGCCAGAAGATAGCCTATAAATGGGCAGACTTCTCCTGTGATAGGTTTAAAAGCTTATTGTGATTGTCAAGGTTCGTTAAAAGTTGTCATTCCAACTGTGGCTGCAGATTATGGATATTTTCCAGTGTCTCGTAAAATTCTTTCTTGTAGGGACAACTGCTACACAGCTTGAAATATTTGTATCGTGCTGATTTTACCACTCTTGCGGCAATTTTCAGCAATTTTAAACGAATGGTATCTATACGCTGTTTTCTCATACTGACAGCAAGTGCCAATCGCCTAAACCAATTGAATAGATTATAAGCTAATGTATGAACCAAAAGGCGGTTCGCATTTACCAGCTTGTAGGAACTGCTTACAGAAGCAAAGTCAAAACCACTCTTGCCTTCTTTGATGAAATTTTCCATCTTGCCTCTGCCGCAATAGAACTGAAGTACCTGGTAGGGTTCCATTTCCATCGTTGTGACAATAAAGGTATATAGATGAATCATTTGCCCATAAGGCTTTTCGATTTTAAAAACAACTCTGCGCGGATGGCTCCATGAGCCCGCCTGATACATAAACTCTCCATACTCGACGGCGTAATCCACCTGGTTGAATTTTGTCGCGCGGTACAATGCCTGGCTTTTATCTTCAGCTAATTCGCGAAGCTTTGCATTCTCTTTCAGTCGGATGGCGTATTTACAGTTCTTATCTTCAAGAACTTCATACAAATCGGGGGCTGCAAAACCACTGTCACCACGAAGGTAAAGCGGCATATCTGGAAAATCACAGATGAATTCATCCAGAAGAGATTTCATAAAAATGTCTGCTTCCTTGCTGCAATACATGGTACCGTCGCGAAGCTCCGCTTTTAGAAGATCACCGGTTAATCCATCGTAACACAACAGAGGATGATAACCATGTGCCTGATAATGATAGTTGAAACCTTCTCCTTCCTGATTCCCATAGGTATCAAGAAGTGTGGAGTCAATATCAAAAAGCATGAATTCCGGTCTCTTTATGGAATAGATGACTTTACGGAGTTCACGTGTAATCTGGCTTAGCTGGTTGAGTGTATCTTCATCCATGCGGTTATAAAAGCGTGACAAGGTAGGCTGGGATGCCAGGGCATCCTTGTCTAAAACAGCTGTCATGACTGGCTCATTTGTCAGCTCATCTGCACAGTCATCCTCAAAGTATGCGCTGGCAATCTGATAGATTACCTGCATCAGATTCGCATCATCCTTATGGATACGGAACCATGCAGTATCATTGGTTTTGAACATACGATTGATGAGCTTAACGGCGCCAATCTTAAACAGGAACTCTTTAAACAGGAGAAGTCCTGCATCGGAGGATAAATCGCCTCCGTCAAAATTAATTTTAATTTGGCTATTGCTTTCTAAGCTTACAGTGTTTAAAATATCCATAGAGAGACCTTCTTTCTGAGGTATTTGTTTGGATTCGACACCTAAATTTTACCACAGATAGAGGTCTTTTTCTATTCACTAAATAGGTGAAACGCAATATTCAATTAAAATACAGTAACTACGCGGATTTCAACGGCTGATGCTGTTGTACTGTGAATAATTCAGGATAAGTATAGAAAGTTATCAGAAAAAATTGGTGTAGTATTTCAGGGTTACATGAAATATGTATCATTTCATTTTGTTTTTATCTGTTTCCGACATCTTTCTGGAAGAAAAAGGGGTGTTTCCATTGGGATTTAGAGAGAGGGTTTTAAAGGTAACTCAAGTAACAGAAATTAGGAAAGGATAATGTTGTGTTAGAAAAATGGATACAAGTGTATTATACTTCTGAAATGGACAAATTTTTTTTGGCCAAGAATTTAATGCAGGAACAGAATATAAAGTATAAAACAAACATTTTCAATAATAATTTAAGATTGGCGATGAATAGCCTTGAAGGCAAAACAAGTGCTGGCTTAAGTAGGAGTGGTAATATAAAAGATTTTTACACCATTTCAGTGAAAAAAAGAGATGAGCATAATGCAAGGTTCTTGCTATCAAAAATTGAAGGTTAATGTTGATACAGTGTTATAAATATTGTGCATAGTATAAATTAAAAAATTGAACATAAGTGTCACATTTTATAGAGCAGTAGACTTATATATAGTAAAGAACAAAATATAAAGTGAGTAAGTTAGGCCCGTCCCAAAGTTTGTGTAAACCTCCAGACTGATGTAAGATAAAATTACACAGTCCGGAGGTGTTTGTATGGCAAGAAGAAAAGAAAGCCCACAGGAAGCCGTCGTGCGGGAAATGATGCGGGGATATAGAATCCCATATGAAGGAGCTTTACGAGAGATTTCTCCGCCCTTGAGGGTGTGCTATAGCTCTTCGCATCTTTCGGTTTGATATGAAACGCCTTCCTTCATTACAAACGCGCAATCTAGGAGAGCGTACGGATCGGTCATCAGGTCTCGCTTCCACGCAGAGATATCTGCAAGTTTTCCCGGTTCTAAAGTGCCGATTTTGTCGTCAAGCTGGAGAATTTCTGAATTGATTTTAGTTGCTGCATGCAATGTGCGGAAGGTTCCCATGCCGCTCTCCATCCAGGCTTTGAATTCAAATCCGCTTTCATAATTCTGGTGTGTTGCTACCATGTCGGTACCGTATCCGAGCTTGCATTTACAGTTCTTAATTACTTCTCGGCCTGCTTGAAGGGCATCTTTATAATACTCTAGTTTGATGCGGTATTCCTCTTGCTTTGTCTGGATGAGAACCGGGTCGTAATGTACGGCCTCCTCGTAGGGACAGAAGGTGGGAACCACATATATATTATTGTCAATGATCATCTGGGCTGTTTCTTCATCCATTAAAGAGCAGTGTTCCATGCCGTCAATTCCGAATTGAATTAATTTTTTCATATGGTCGGGACTGTATACATGAGCAGTTACGGTCTTGCCCCACTCATGGGCGGTATCCATGATTGCTTTCATCTCCTCGTCGTTGAGCTGCTGTTGAGAAGGATTGTCGTACGGGGTAAAGAAACCGCCTGTTGCCATGATCTTGATAAAGTCAGCGCCGTATTTTATCTCCTCGCGCACTGCATTTACAAAGAAATCTTTGCCTGCGCCAAGGACGGGCCGCATATTCT
Source organism: Lachnospiraceae bacterium MD308 (assembly GCA_000403475.2). Taxonomy (GTDB): domain Bacteria; phylum Bacillota; class Clostridia; order Lachnospirales; family Lachnospiraceae; genus MD308. The sequence continues at coordinate 424,127 of KE159797.1, read as the reverse complement.
GGGTGATCATAGAAAGTTCAGGATTCCTTGCGAAACCTTGAGACAGATCCCCGTGGCTTCCTGCGCTGCAGATAAGTCTGGGAGCAGCCACGATCCTGGAGCCTGTAATGTAGCCTTTTTCAATAGCGCGCTTAACATCAAGGATTCCGAAACCGTTGGAAGTGATGCCGCCTAAGTGCCGGATAGTCGTAAAGCCTCTGGACAGTGTTTTTTGCGCTGTACGGATACATGCGATGGTCTTGGCTTCTTCTGAAGTTGCATAGACTTCTTCGCGGATGGTATGCCAGTCGATATAATCCATATGCATATGCGCATCAATCATACCCGGAGTGACGGTTGCATCTGACAGATCGATGACCTGTGCGGACTCTGGCTTGGGAATATCAACTCCTACAGCCTCGATTTTTTCATTCTTGATAAGAATTTTATGATTTTCTTTAAATTCCGGCTCTATACCGTTATAGAGCTTTCCACAGATAATATAGGTAAATTTATCCATTATTTATTCCTCCGCTGTTATTTTTGGTTTTCTTTCTGCGTCAGGAAAGATACTACAATAAGTACAATGACTGCAACCGGAACAGCTACTAGCACAGTTGCGAGGCCCAAAGGCTGCTTCATCATTTCGTAGACGATTGTAACAATCGTACCTACAATCATGGATGCAATGCCTCCAGTTTTTGTTACCTTTTTCCAACACAGTGCACCGATGAGCGCCGGTGTGATACCTGCTCCGTAAATAGTATACGACCAATACTGGATAGCCAGTACAGTCGGGAAAAACTGCAGCAGAATATAAGCTGCGATACCGGCAATTACGATCGTCCATCTTGTCACCTTGAACTTTTGGGCATCTGTTGCATTTGGATTGATCTTCTCGGCATAGATATCATAGGTGATATTGGTTGCGCCGGAAAGAAGATAAGAGTCTCCTGTAGTGATAATAAATGCCGCTGCTGCGGCTAAAAGGATTCCGCCTGCCAGAGTTGGGATTACAGTGGTGCTTGACATAAATGCCATACCTGGGTCGATATTGTCGCCGAAAATTACTTTTGCGGAGAAGGAAATAAACGCCACCAGAGGCATAACTACAAGCATCCCCAGAAACCAGCCGATAAAACCTTTCTTTACTGTCTTCTCTCCGTCGCCTGCTGCAATTCTCTGATATAAGTTCTGGTCGCCCATGGTCAGGAAGAACAGCGGGAGATAACCGGAGATAAATCCTGTAAATGTCTGCCCGCCGGAAAGTGTTAGGCTTTCCGGAGAAGAAGAAGCGATAACGTTACTCCATCCTCCTGCTGCGCGGATGACCAGAGGAGTTGCGATGATGATACCGAACAGCATGATAAATGCACTGATGGCATCGGTAACAGCAACAGACTTGAGCCCTCCTGAAAAAGCAAGGAAGATAATTAAGACAGCTGCTACTGCAGTTGCGATGTTGACGTCCATACCGGTCGTGACATTCAGTATAAATGCCAGTCCTTTATACTGATATGCACAGATGGATATCATGGAAAGAGCGATAATAAGCCCTGCTAAAAGCCGCGCTGTTCTGCCGTACTTGTTTTCCAGAAGCTGCGCGACAGTGTAGGAGCTTGAGGAACGGATCTTTTTTGAAAGGAGGAACAGGACAATAATTCCTCCAATCGCAGGGAGAGCGAAAAAAATACCCGGCCAGAGTCCGTATGTATAGGCCAGTGAATTACCGCCTCCGGATATAGTCCCGTTTCCCGTGTAAGTTGCCAGAAAAGTACCGATCAATACGATGGAACCAAGTCCTTTTCCTGCAAGGACAAATTCGTCGCTTGTTTTTGTCTCTCTTGAGTAATACGCTCCTACAATAACCAGAATAACGGCATAAATTGCTACAAAGATAAGTAAAACGGGTTTTGCTGTTAGTTGCTGCATATAAATCCCTCCTTTTGGTAAACAAAAAGGCAGGGTGAAAAAAACAGCCACCTTGCCCATGTTCATACAATCGTAAATGAATTATCAGTAACAAACCGCGGTCTGTAAAATATGTTATAATAATAACAATTGGCATTGAATTTGTCAATCTTTATGGCGTATTTCTATATATAGAGATTTAATTATTGTTCTGAGGTTTTAGAAACTCACTGTAAAATTCAAAACTTTGCGCTCCGAAATAACCAAGAGAGAAGCTGCCTGCCTGAACGCACCAGTCGATAAAGATACCGCGCTCAATGACAAGAACATGGTGAGCCAGTGTGTTTACCGGGATATCATCCCGTATTTCTCCTTTTTCCTGACCTTCCGAAATGATTTTTTTAACAAGCTTGATATAGTATCTGTCCGGACTTAAAAAATGTTCCTGGGTCTGGTTAGAAAGCTGGGACTTATACATAGCACATAAAAATTCCGGCGAGACGTTCCCTTCGATGAAGTAGGACACATATTGTCCAAGCAGCCGCAGCTGCAAAAGACTGTTGAGGCTTTTGTCCATCGTTGCATAGAATTTTTCATATTCCCGGTCAAAAAAGGCGTAAAGCGAGTTCAGAAGTTCATCTTTAGCCTTGAAATAGTAGTAAAAACCGCCCTTGGATGTGCCGGCGCGTTTGATGATATCATTGACAGTTGTGCTTTCGTATCCTTTTTCATAGAATAGTTCCCATGCTGCGTCCATGATTGTCTGTCTAAGGTTCTCTTTTTCCTCATTCTTTTTCACTCTTTTTTCCTGCCTTTATGTGATTTTGTGGCTTTTGACCACACACCATTATGTTATTATAACATGAAATAAATAAAAATTATGTGAAAAATTGCTATTATGTATTGTTTTGCGGTATAATAAATAAGCCAATTTTATTTTTTGATGATTAGGAGGAATTAGTATGTATTATCCAATGTTTTTTGATGCTACGTATATATTGGTACTTATCGGCGTTGTTATCTGTATGATCGCATCGGCGAAGATGAATGCGACCTTCAATAAGTACTCCAGAGTGCGCAGCCGTTCCGGGATGACAGGACGGGAAGCGGCGGAGCGAATTCTTATGCAGGCAGGAATCAGGGATGTGCGGGTAGAGCATGTGTCAGGGAATCTTACGGATCATTATGATCCGAGAAGCAAGATACTGCGTTTGTCGGATGCGACTTATAATTCCAACTCAGTTGCGGCAGTAGGAGTTGCGGCCCATGAGTGTGGGCATGCAATCCAGCACGAGAAAGGATATGTGCCGCTTGCGATCAGAGGCTCGCTGGTTCCGGTTGCGAATTTTGGAAGTACGATTGCATGGCCGTTGATCGTGATCGGATTAGTCATGAACAGCAACATGTCTGCGCTGCTATTGAACCTTGGTATTTTAGGATTTTCTTTTGCGGTGCTTTTTCAGCTTGTCACGCTTCCTGTAGAGTTCAATGCTTCCGGCAGGGCTCTTAAGATTCTGGGAAATTCCGGTATCTTATATGAGGGCGAGGTGAGGGATACGAGGAAAGTATTGACTGCTGCAGCTCTTACTTATGTTGCAGGGGCAACTTCTGCAATCTTGCAGCTGCTTCGTATTGTTTTGCTGGCAAACCGCAGGAATGATTAAGGATATATGATGAACGGGGAGGAGAGCAGATGCCTGCATCAGTGAATGTGAGAGAAATAGTTCTGGATACGCTGCTTTTGATTACACGGGACGGAGAATACAGCCATGTGGCGCTTAAGAGCGTCCTTGACAAATATCAGTATCTTCAAAAAAGAGAGCGTGCATTTATTACAAGAGTGGTAGAGGGTACGCTTGAGCACATGATTGAGATTGATTATATTATCAACCGGTTTTCAAAAATAAGTGTGAATAAGATGAAGCCGGTTATCCGCATTATTTTAAGGTGCGGCGTCTATCAGATGAAATACATGGACAGTGTTCCGGACAGGGCAGTGTGCAATGAATCGGTAAAGCTTGCGGAGAAAAAGGGATTTAGAAATCTTAGCGGATTTGTGAACGGAGTGCTGCGAAATATCAGCCGCAGTCTTGATGGAATTGAATATCCGAAGGAGGAGCGGGCGAATCTGTCAGTGCAGTATTCTTTGCCGGAGTGGCTTGTCTCCCAATGGCTGCGGGAATATGATGCAGATACCGTCCGAAGCATGGGAGAGGCATTCTTTGCAGAGCGTCCAACTTGTATCCGCTGTAATACCAGTGCAATCAGCCGGGAAGAGCTTGTGAAATGTCTGCGGGAAGAAGGGGTATCCGTTTCGGAGGACAAGGAGATACCCTGGGCGTTGTACATAGAAGGCTATGATTATCTGACAAAGCTTGACAGCTTCCGGAGAGGTTATTTTTATGTGCAGGACTTAAGCTCTATGGAGGCGGCCTTGTGGGCGGCTCCGAAAAAAGGCGGGGTGGTTTTGGATGTATGCGCGGCTCCGGGCGGCAAGGCGCTTCACATTGCAGAGCTTATGGAAGGCTCAGGGACGGTGATTGCAAGGGATCTGACAGAGTACAAGGTTGGGCTGATGCAGGAGAATATAGAAAGAAGCGGCCTGTGCAATATAAAAGCACAGCAGTGGGATGCAAAGATTTTTGATGAAGAATATAAAGGTGCGGTAGATATTGTCATTGCCGACCTTCCGTGTTCTGGCCTTGGGGTTCTGGGTAGAAAGACAGATTTAAAATACAAGATGACACCTGAGATGCAAGAACAATTGGCAGAGCTGCAAAGAGAAATCCTGTCAGTGGTCTGCGGTTATGTAAAGGCAGGCGGAAGGCTTCTGTACAGCACGTGTACGATACATAAGAAGGAAAATGAAGAAAATGCAAAGTGGTTTTTAGAGAGCCATCAGGATTTTGAACTGCTGAGAGAACAGCAGCGCTTACCCGGAGTTTATAGAGGCGACGGGTTTTATATGGCATTGTTTCAAAGAAAGGATTCTGGCGGTAATGGATAAAAAGGACATAGTATCTTTTGGATATGAGGAATTGCTTTTAGAGATGGAGAGAATCGGTGAGAAGCCCTTTCGGGGAAAGCAGATTTACAGTTGGCTCCATGAGAAACTTGCAGAAGAGTTCTCACAGATGACCAATCTTTCCGTGGCGCTGCGGGAAAAACTGGAAGCTATGTACGAGATTAAAAAAATATCGATGGCTGCAAGGCGGATTTCTAAAAAAGATCCCACGGAAAAATTCTTGTTTGAGCTTGGCGATGGTAGTATGATAGAAAGTGTTTTGATGAAGTACGATTACGGGAATTCTGTCTGTATATCTTCCCAGGTGGGCTGCAGGATGGGATGCCGTTTCTGTGCATCGGCAATCGGCGGATTTGAGAGGAACTTAACGCCCTCGGAGATGTTGGGCCAGATTTACCGGATTCAAAAGCTGACAGGTGAAAGAGTCTCTAATGTTGTTGTTATGGGGACTGGGGAACCGCTCGACAATTATGATAATTTTTTGAAATTTGTGAAAATGCTCAGTGACAGCCACGGGCTCCATATCAGCCAGAGAAATATCACTGCTTCCACCTGCGGGATTGTGCCGAATATCAGGCGTCTTGCCAAGGAGGGCTTACAGATTACCCTTGCGCTGTCTTTGCATGCATCCAATCAGGAAAAGCGGGAAGAGCTGATGCCGATTGCAAAAAAATATGAATTATCAGAAGTGATGGCGGCGTGTGACTATTATTTCAAGGAAACAGGAAGACGCCCTACTTTTGAGTACAGTCTGGTGAAGGGGGTCAATGACGGCGCAAAGGATGTAAAAGAGCTGGTTTCTCTGCTCTTGGAGCGCAATTGCCATCTGAACCTGATTCCAGTTAATCCTGTAAAAGAGAGGGATTTTGAAAGACCTGACAGGAAAAATGCACTTGCTTTAAAAAATAAACTTGAAAAAAACGGAATAAATGTTACTATTAGAAGGGAGAGAGGCTCGGACATTGACGGAGCCTGCGGTCAGTTGAGAAGACGATACGCTGACGCCAAGAAGGAGAAGTAGATGAAGATATATGCAATGACCGATGTGGGAAGAAGAAGGGAAGTCAATCAAGATTATGTATACGTGACAGATGAGCCCATAGGGCCATTTCCAAATCTCCTTGTGGTCGCCGACGGTATGGGCGGGCACAAGGCTGGTGATTTTGCGTCTAAATATACGGTAGAAGTGTTATGCAGGGAGCTTAAGAATACGGCGCTTGATAAGCCGGCGGACATTCTTCTCCACGTGGTGGGCATTGCTAACCATGAGCTAATAAAGGCAGCGAATACAGATATTAAACTGGAAGGGATGGGTACGACGCTTGTTGCGGCAACAGTGATAGGTAACACGCTGTATTTTTCCAATGTGGGAGACAGCCGTCTGTACCTGATTAACGATAAGATACGCCAGATTTCCAAAGACCACTCTCTTGTGGAGGAGATGGTAAGGCTTGGCGGAATCAAAGCGGAGGAAGCTAAAAACCATCCGGATAAGAACATTATTACAAGGGCGATGGGAGTAAAGGAAGGCGTAGAAGCCGATATTTATGAATACCGTCTGAAAAAGGGAGACACTATTTTGATGTGTACGGACGGGCTGAGTAATATGGTTGAAGATGAAGACATGTTTGATATCGTCAAGGGAGCCAGGGATATTGTGGAGGCTGTGTTGAAATTGATAGAGAAAGCAAACAGTAATGGCGGGAGAGATAACATAGGGGTTGTTATGGCAGAGCCACTAGTCGATGAGGTGAATGTATGGTAAAGGGTGGAATTGTACTTGGAAAACGATATGAAGTGCTTAGCAAAATCGGCGCGGGCGGTATGGCAGATGTGTATAAGGGGAAGGACACTATGCTCAACCGTTATATCGCGATTAAGGTTCTGAAAAAAGAGTATCGGGAGGATGATAATTTTGTGCGGAAATTCCGCTCTGAGGCACGCGCGGCCGCAGGGCTTGTGAATCCGAATATAGTAAACGTCTATGACGCGGGAGAAGACCGCGGACTTTACTACATGGTTATGGAGTTGGTAGAAGGAATTACGCTCAAAGAATATATAAAGAGAAAGGGCAGGCTGTCCCACAAGGAGATTATCAGTATTGCGATACAGATGTGTACAGGGATTGGGACTGCCCATGCGGCGAACATTATACACCGGGATATCAAGCCGCAGAATATTATTATCTCCAAGGACGGAAAAGTAAAGGTTACAGATTTTGGTATTGCGAAAGCGACCACTTCACATACGGTCAGCTCTAATGCCATGGGCTCTGTACACTATACGTCGCCGGAGCAGGCAAGAGGCGGCTTCAGCGATGCGAAGAGTGATATTTATTCAATTGGTATCACTCTCTTTGAGATGGCTACAGGAAAGCTGCCCTTTGAAGGGGATTCTACGGTATCCATAGCGATTAAGCATCTCCAGGAGGAGATAACGCCGCCGTCAGAATATGTCGAAGATATACCGTACAGTTTAGAGCAGATTATTCTTAAATGTACGCAGAAAAACGGGGAGAGACGTTATGCCAATACGGATGATCTGATTCGTGACCTGAAAAGATCGCTCGCAGACCCGGATGGGAACTTTGTAGTGATACCGCCTCTCAGGAATGCGGATACAGTAATTATTACGGACGAAGAACTAGACGACATCCGCAGTAATTACGATGAAGACGATGATTATGACGATAATGAATATGAGGATTACAGATACGGGGATGACCGTTACGATACAGACTATGACAATGGCTACGATGATGACTATGACGACTTTGACGGACGGGGACGCAGAAGGAAAGACGACGAAGATGTAAATCCGGGTATGCGTAAGGTGATGAAGATCCTGACTGCGGTTGTAGTAGTGATTATCCTTTTTATTGTCATATTTACAATTGGAAAAGCAGGAGGCATATTCTCATCTTTTGGGCAGGATACTCTTGTAGAGGACGAAAAAGATGAAGAGGTGACAGTTCCGAATCTTGTCGGAAAGACGGAGGAGGAAGCGAAAGAGCTGTTGAAAAATAAGCTTGGAATTAAGCGGGTCGGAACAGAGGAATCTGACAAATATGAAGAAGGAAAGATTATCAGGCAGACTCCGGAGGAAGGGAAAAAAGTAAAGAAGAACACAAGTATAGAGATTGTCGTAAGTTCAGGCATAGCTGAAAAGACGAAAGCGGTTCCCGATGTAAGCGGTATGGATGAAGCGTCTGCGCAGAAGGAGCTGGAAGACAGCGGATTTAAAGTCGGAACTTCTGAGTTTGAATATGACAGCAGTTACGATGCGGGGAAGGTCATTAACACAACGCCTGCCGCGGGATCGGAGGCTGCAGAGGGTTCCGAGGTTATTATGAGAGTCAGCAAAGGCTCAGAGAAAAAGACAGTGCCGAATGTGGTAGGAAAGAAAGATGATACGGCGCAGAAAGAGTTGGTAGCAGCAGGGCTTTCGATTGAAGAAGTCGGATATGAATATGATGATAAAGTGGCAAAAGGAAAGGTAGTTTCCCAGAGCATTAAGGGCGGAACAAAGGTAGAACCCGGCACAGGCATTAAGATTGTAGTCAGCAACGGTAAGAAGCCGGAGGAGAAGGTTGCCGTTCCGAATCTTAGCGGAAAGACATATCAGCAGGCAAAGGCTCTTTTGGAGAGTTACGGACTTGTGGCTGTGAATGGCGGAGAGGAAGAAAGCGAGGAAGCTGTCGGAAAGGTAAGCAGATGGTCTTCGTCCGGAAAGAGTGTTAAAAAGGGAACGAAGATTACCGTGTGGATCAGCGGCGGAATCCGTGAGCCGGAACCAGAGCCGGAACCGAAGCCGGAGCCGGAACCAGAGCCTAGCACAAGCGGGGATGGTACGCAGCCGAATCAGCCCACTACTACGGTGCAGTAGTATGCAAGGGAAAATTGTAAAAGGAATTGCCGGATTCTACTACATTCATGTAGTGGAATCCGGTGTTTATGAATGTAAAGCAAAAGGGATATTTCGTAAAGAGAAGATTAAGCCCCTTGTAGGAGATAATGTAGTCATCGAAGTGCTCGATGAGAACGAGAAAACCGGAAATATTATCAGGGTGCTTCCAAGGAGTAATGAGCTTATACGCCCGGCGGTAGCTAATATTGACCAGGCTTTAGTTGTGTTTTCCGTTATTAAGCCATGTCCTCATCTCAGTCTTTTGAATCGTTTTCTGGTTATGATGGAGAGCAGGCAGATTCCGGTGATTCTTTGTTTCAATAAAGAGGATATAGCGCAGGACTTTCAGATTGAAGCTCTTGAACAGATTTATTCAAAGTGCGGGTATCCGTGTATATTTACAAGTGCCTTGGAACAGACGAATATTGACCGGGTCAGGAAATTGCTGAAAGGAAAAACAACAGCCATTGCGGGGCCGTCCGGTGTGGGGAAATCGTCTATTATCAATGTGCTCCAGCCCGAGGCAAGGATGGAAACCGGTGATATCAGCAAAAAGATTGAGCGGGGGAAGCATACCACAAGGCACTCGGAATTATTTCTTGTCGATAAAGATTCTTACATTATGGATACGCCGGGGTTCAGTTCTTTGTATGTGAATGATTTTGAAAAAGAAGAATTAAAGGATTATTTTCCGGAATTCCAAAGATATGAGGGGGCTTGCCGTTTTGACGGATGCAGCCATACCCATGAACCGGATTGTGCCGTGAAGAAGGGGGTTGCGGATGGAGAGATTGCCGGCGCCCGTTACGATAGCTATAAAGAGATCTATGAGGAACTGAAAGATAGGAGGAGATACTGATATGAAGTATATTTTGGCACCGTCAATTCTGGCTGCGGATTTTAAAGCGCTGGGCAGACAGATGGAACAGACGGCGGAGAATGGGGCAGAGTATCTGCATTTTGATGTGATGGACGGGATGTTTGTGCCGAGTATATCTTTCGGGATGCCTGTACTTAAGTCTATCCAGGGAGCGACATCGCAGGTGATGGACGCACACCTTATGGTGCATGAGCCGATACGCTATATTGAAGATTTCAAAAAGGCCGGAGCGGATATTGTGACGGTTCATTTAGAAGCCTGCGGGGATGTTAAGGAAACGATTGCGAAGATTCGGGAGTGCGGTATGAAGGTCGGCTTGTCCATCTGCCCGGAGACGCCGGCAGAAAAGATTGAACATCTTTTGGCCGAGATTGATATGCTGTTAGTTATGAGTGTGCACCCGGGCTTTGGAGGGCAGAAATTTATCCCGGAGTCACTTGATAAGATACGCAGGATACGCAAGATGATTGAGGAACAAAAGCTTAATGTCGATATTCAGGTTGACGGAGGAATCTATCTCAGCAATGTGAGAGAAGTTCTCCATGCAGGGGCCAATGTGATTGTTGCCGGCTCTGCGGTGTTCAATGGAAATCCGGCGGAGAATACAAGGGCTTTTATGGAGATATTGAAAGAATATGAGTAAGAAAATTATAATTATAAGCGGTGGGGAGATCGAGGACGAACATGCCCTTTCGGTATTAAATGAAGATGACGCCTGCTATGTGATCGGTGTGGACAGAGGCGTAGAATTTTTGTACCGTCATAATATCATGCCGAATTATATCGTGGGAGATTTTGACAGTTTAAATCCTGAGATTGCGGATTATTACCGAAATGAAACTTCTGTGCCGGTCAGGGGATTTAACCCGGTGAAGGACGCGTCGGATACGGAGATAGCAATTCGTCTTGCGGTGACGCTTGGATGCAAGCAGATGGTGATTCTCGGGGCAACTGGCGGAAGGATTGACCATTTGTGGGCGAATGTTCAGTGTCTTGCGATTCCTTTCAAGAGCAAAATAGACGCTGTGATCTTAGACCGGCAGAATAAGATACGTCTGATTGGAGGTTATACCGTTCTTAAGAAAGATGAGATGTATGGGCAGTATTTTTCCGTGTTCCCCCTGGGGCAGGATATTTTCCGTTTTAATATTACAGGGGCTAAGTACCCGCTTAAGAATCATACGCTTACGGCATATGACAGCCTGTGTGTGAGCAATCAGGTCGACGGTGATGAAGCGGTGATTGATTTCGCGGGCGGGATTGTCGTGTTGATGGAGACGAAGGATATTTAAGAATAAATCAGAAGAATGAGGAAGGAAAGAGATAAATGAAACTAGGGATAGTCGGATTACCGAATGTTGGGAAGAGTACGCTGTTTAATTCACTGACGAAAGCGGGGGCAGAGTCGGCGAATTATCCTTTTTGTACCATTGATCCCAATGTAGGCGTGGTGACAGTGCCGGATGAGCGGCTTGATGTGCTGGGGGAGATGTACCATACAAAAAAAATCATTCCTGCGGCTATTGAGTTTGTTGATATTGCAGGTCTGGTAAAGGGAGCCTCAAAGGGAGAGGGACTTGGCAATCAGTTTCTTGCCAATATCCGTGAAGTAGATGCAATTGTCCATGTGGTGCGCTGCTTTGAAGACAGCAATATTGTCCATGTAGATGGAAGCATCAACCCGCTCCGTGATATTGAGACCATTAATCTGGAATTAATTTTCTCGGATTTGGAAATCCTTGAAAGAAGGATAGCAAAGACTTCTAAGGTAGCGAGAAATGATAAGACGGCGGCCAAGGAACTTGCCCTTCTTGAGCGGATTAAGGGGCATCTTGAGAATGACCGGTTAGCGAAGACCTTTGACGGAGCTGAGGACGAGGACGAACAGGAGTGGCTTGAAAGCTATAATCTCCTGACATACAAACCGGTTATCTATGCTGCCAATGTCACGGAAGATGAGCTTGCAAGTGACGGGACAGATAATGAAGGCGTCCAGAAGGTGCGGGAATATGCGGCAAAGGAAGAGAGTGAAGTGTTTGTTGTATGCGCACAGATCGAGCAGGAGATCGCGGAACTTGAGGATGACGAAAAGAAGATGTTTCTTGAAGATCTTGGGTTGTCCGAGCCCGGCCTTGAGAAATTGATCAAGGCAAGTTACAAGCTGTTGGGATTGATCAGCTATCTGACGGCGGGTGAGCCGGAAGTGCGGGCGTGGACAATCAGGGAAGGAACGAAGGCTCCGCAGGCTGCGGGGAAGATACACACGGATTTTGAGCGGGGATTTATACGCGCAGAAGTGGTATCCTATGATGATCTGATGGCGTGTGGGACACACGCTGCGGCAAAAGAAAAAGGACTTGTACGGCTGGAAGGCAAGGACTATGTTGTGAAGGACGGCGATATTATGCTGTTCCGGTTTAATGTCTGATTATTACGCGGGGAGAACAGGTGATGCATAATACGATAGATTTTCCCAATATCGGAATCCATCTGTCCGGTGTGGGGAACCATATCACTATCTTGAATTTTGATATTGCATATTACGGGATGATCATCGGGCTTGGGATTCTGACGGGAATATTTATTGCCGCTGCTGAGGCGAAGCGTACAGGACAGAATCCGGAGAATTACTATGATCTTGCCATCTATGCGGTGATATGTTCGATTGCCGGTGCGCGGGCATACTATGTGATATTTTCATGGGACATGTATAAAGGGGATTTGAAGAGCATCTTGAATCTCCGGCAGGGCGGGCTGGCTATATACGGCGGTGTGATTGCAGCCATAATTACAGTAATTATATTCGCCAGATGGAAGAAGCTGTCAGCGCCCCTTCTTTTTGATACTGCTGTGCTGGGGCTTGTTACGGGACAGATGATTGGAAGATGGGGGAACTTTTTTAACAGGGAAGCATTTGGCGAATACACAGACAGCCTGCTTGCGATGCGTCTTCCTTTGGATGCTGTCAGAAGTTCGGATGTGACAGAGCTTATGAGAGCGCATATGGAGACGGAAAAAGGGGTGTCTTATATACAGGTTCATCCCACGTATCTGTATGAGTCGCTGTGGTGTATGATGATACTTGTTATACTGCTTTTGTACCGGCGCCGAAAAAAATTTGACGGGGAAGTATTTCTTCTTTATCTTTTCGGCTACGGATTGGGCCGTGTCTGGATTGAAGGACTTCGTACCGATCAGCTTCTTATACCTGGTACAAAATTTCCTGTATCACAGATTCTTGCAGGGGTGTTAGTAATTGCGTCGGCAGGAATTGTATTGTGGAAAAGAAAAAATATAAGAACATCTTAAAGGGGTTTTAATATTATTCTCATATGCCTGCTATATAATAATTTCCAGATTACAGGAGGGATGTCACATGCGCTTATTGGTAGTAGAAGATGAGAAGGATATGAATCATATACTTGTGAGTAAACTGGAAAAGGAAGGGTATAATGTAGACTGCTGCTTTGATGGGAATGCGGCGATAGACTACCTGATGCTGGCTGATTACGACGGTGTTATACTGGACATTATGCTGCCAGGGTTAGATGGGTTTCAGGTGTTGAAAAGGATGCGCGCGGCAGGAAAGCAGACGCCTGTACTGTTTTTGAGCGCGAAAGGAGATACAGAGGATATCGTAGAAGGGCTTGACAATGGAGCAGATGATTATATGGTGAAACCTTTTGTGTTTAAAGAATTATTGGCACGAATTAAGGTGATGACGCGGCGCAAGCCAGAGATTCAGGAGAATGTTTATCGGTGCGGTGATTTGGTTATTGATTATAACACTCACGAAGTTACAAGAAACAACATACCAATTGCCCTTTCTCCCAAGGAATTTGCGGTTCTTCTTTATCTTGTAAGGAATAAGAATATTATCGTGACAAGAGAACAGATTGAATCAAATATATGGAAGCTGCAGTCTGACGTCAGTTCTAACCTGGTGGATGTATATATCCGGTATCTGCGGCGCAAGATAGATGATGATTTTGAAGAGAAAATGATTTGTACGATACGTGGGACAGGATATATGTTGAAATGCGAAGAATAAAAAAAGTATCTGTAACGAAATATATTATCAGTTATCTGATTGGCCTGATTCTTGCTCTGTCACTCCTTATGATACTTTTCGTAAGTATTCTTGCCGACAGGGTAATCTATTATGATATACAGAGTATGCTGATAAATGAAGCGCTCAAGAACAATAGGAATGTCCGCTTTGAGGATGGCGTCATAAAGCCGGATGAAGATTTCCGCTATGAAGATGACGGCATGTATTTTCAGATTCTTTCGGAGAACGGTACGGTTTTACTTGGAGAGAGCCCAAAAGGGCTGGAGACATTCGATGAGGAAATCCATCAAAGACTTCGGACAGTCGTATCGGACAAAAAAGAATTTTATATTATTGACAGAATAAACAGGCGATTGACAAAGACGGTGGGACACATTGTCTATAACCGTTGTATTGTAAGTAAAAAGGATGCAGACAGTAAATATCACTATATAAAATATATTGCTTATGCGAGTATTCCGGTATTTCTTTTGTTTGTGCTCGGAGCGGGTATTGTGATATCAAGGAAAATTGCCGAGCCTCTTAAACAGATGTCGAAGACAGCGGAAACGATTGGAAAAGAAGGAGAATTGTCCAGACGGGTAGAGTATGACGGAAGGATTACAGAGCTTGAAGTTTTTACCGAGACGAACAACCGCATGCTTGCCCGTGTAGAGGAGATGCTTGAGAATCAGAAAAGATTTTCTTCGGATGTGGCACATGAGCTTCGAACGCCTATTGCAGTACTGTTAGCGCAGTGCGAATATGCTAAGGAGTATGCGGGAACAAAAGAAGAATTTGACGAGGCGATCAATGTCATCTATCGTCAGAGTAAAAGGACAAATACGATAATCACTCAGCTTTTGAACCTGAACCGGTTGGAAAATGGGCGTATCGTACTTGATTTGGAAAACGCAGATTTGGACGAGATGATTCGTTCAGTCTGCGATGAGATAGAGTTTAAGGAAAAGGAGTGTGTGCGGTTCGAGCTTAAACTTTCGGGAGTAAAGGCGAATCTGGATATCGGTCTTATACTTATATTGCTGCAGAACTTGATACAGAATGCAGTGAAGTATAGTCCGGCTCCGGCAACAGTAAAAATCACTACACAATACAGAGGGGAAGCTGTGGTGGTGAAAGTCCAGGATTTTGGATGTGGGATTAAGGAAGAAGATTTGCCGCATATTTTTGATCCGTTTTACCGGGTTGAGAAATCAAGAAATTCGGAAGGCTTCGGGCTTGGGCTATCGCTTGCTTACCGGATTGCAAAGGTGCATAAAGGTGAGCTTGAGGTGAGCAGTGAGTGGGGAAAGGGAAGTACGTTCACACTGATCATTGCTGGAAACTAGTAATTAAATAAGAATAATAAGGGGAGAAAAGATGAATAAAAAGTACAGAATTACGGCGGTATTGTTGATTATCTGTCTGTGCATTTCTCTGATTCCGGAGAGTGTGCGTGCACAGGAGCCAGAGGAAGTGCCTTTGGAGGAAGTGAAAGAACCGGAGAGACCGCAGGAGACGGAAAAGCTGCAAGGCTCAGATGAAGCCGGGGAAGTATCAGGCGACGATGCGGCAGAAGATGTTACTTCGGATTCAGAGTCTTCGGATGTGAAGGCGCTGGATGCGCAGTCTGGCGGAGAGGTAATCGAACCGGAAGTAACTGTGGAAGATGAAGACCCGGGAAAAGGAAGACTTCGGGGGGATGTGCCGGAAGAGTTTTACGGCCCGGACGGCGGAATACGTGCTAAGGCGACAGGTCTTCAGCATAACAGTAAATTTGCAGGATACAACATTATAGAAGGTATTGATGTATCTAAATATAATGGGACGATTAATTGGACAGCCGTTAAAAAATCAGGGATTGATTTTGCTTTTGTCCGTACTTCGTACAGAGGATATGGAACCGGGAAGCTGGCTAATGATGCCTATGCCCCGGCAAATATGAAAAACGCGGCTGCGGCAGGGGTGAGAATAGGAGCTTACATATTTTCACAGGCAATTACGGTAGAGGAAGCACAGCAGGAAGCAGACTATCTGCTGAATTCTGTAAAAGGATACAATATCACGATGCCGCTGGTCTTTGATTTTGAATATTTTGAAGGCGGCCGTCTTGCTAAAGCAAAACTTACGAATCGGAAACGTACAGATATCTGTCTTGCATTTTGTGAGAGAATTAAAGCAGCAGGCTATACTCCGCTTGTATATGCGAATAAGAGTATGCTGACGAATGATCTGTATGCCTCCGAAATCAGCAGCAAATACCTTATATGGCTGGCGCATTACACATCGGCAAGTAATTATACAGGAGACTATACTTTCTGGCAGTATACAGAAAATGGAAAGGTATCGGGTATTTCCGGAGTTGTTGATAAAAATGTCTGGTATGCGAAGCCCGGAGAGGACTCTATGTCTTTCGGAACGCCGGGAGCGTCAGCGGTAGTGACGACTCCGGATGTCACAGAGCTTTCCGGAAAGGCGTCTTCATACGACAAGGTCAAACTGACATGGAAGAAGATCCCAGAGGCAACGGGATATGCAGTCTATCGCTATAATTCGTCAAAGGGAGCTTATGAGAAGATAAAGACGATAAGCAGTGCGAATACGGTTTCTTATACGGACACCGGGCGGACGATGGGAACGACCTATAAGTACCGGGTTAAGGTATATAAGAAAACAGAGAGCGGCACAGTGTATTCCAAAGCTTCCAATACAGTCAGTGTAAAGACAGATTCGACGATGACGGGAAAGACAAATGCGACGAGCGTAGTGGTGAGAAAAGGGCCGAGTACCCTAAAAGGGAAGCTGACGACATTAAAAATTAATACAGGTGTGACCATAACCGGCATAAGTGGAAGCTGGTATAAGATTTCCATAAAAACAGGCGGAAAAAAGAAGACGGGATACATCAAGAAAAGTTATGTAACCATTATCAGGAAACCAACGTTGTCTGTAAAGGCAGCGGCGCCGGATAAGATAAAGCTGACATGGGATAAAATCTCAGGGGCAAGCGGCTATGAGATTCAGCGATACAATCCTTCAACCGGAAAATATGTAAAGATAAAGACAATTAAAAAGGGTTCTACAGTCAGCTATACGAACAGCGGTCTGACGAGCGGTCTGACATATAAGTATAAAATGCGTTCATATAAGACGGTGAAAGGGAAAAAGATATACAGTTATTATTGCCCTGCTAAGAGTGCAAAAACTAATTAATAGAATCGTCATCAAGTTAATATAAGAGAAAAAGAGGGGCTTCCCTCTGCGGTGAGCAGAGGGCGGCCCCTTTTATCAATGTTGTATCAGCGGATGTATATCAACGTATATGTATCTGGATTTCTGTCAGAAACTCTTCTGGCTTCATCGTATCACGGTTGTCGATTTCATATAATTCAAAAGGTTCGCCAAGGATGGTGAGATGATGTTTTTTAATATAATCCATCATTTTTTTCAGGCAGCCAGCATTTTTATTATAATCCCCCCGATAATAGTAGGAGAGATAATTTCCAGCCGGCAGCTCGCAGTCATATTCGCAGGTGTCCGTATCCAGAATAAAGAAAACAGACTGATATACATTGGGGATACCTTTCATCAGGTCTTGCCGGGAGAGAAAGGCCCCGATGATCTGATTTCCGAAGTTGCGGATCTTTTTTTCATGCCTTGCCATCAATTTCTGAATGAGAAGATCCATCTCCTCATCCCGGGTGATATACGCGGTCTCCTGTACACAGAGTCTGGGAGGCAATGTTTTAATATTGATTTGTTCGGTTGTGATGTGTTCTGTCTGATGCAGCGTCTCGATTCGTTCACTGATCAGATGTTCTTTTTCCTTAAGCTCTTTCAGTCTTTGGCCTAAAAGCTCCTGTTCGCAGCGAAGAATGTCCAGTGTGTTGCTGACTGTCTGGCAGTCCAGGTAATCTTTGATTCTTGACATGGTGAAATCGAGTTTCCTCAGATCGCAGATTAAGTTCAGCTTATAGATGTCTTTCAGGCTATACAGGCGATAGTGGTTGGTATCGCGTTTGGGATTCAGGATGCCGAGACGCTCATAGTAGCGCAGGGAATCAGGCCCGATGCCGTACAGACGGGATATCTCACTGATTTTATAATAATTTTTCATGAAAACCTCCAAAATGTTCTTGACCTTAGTATTATACCAGGGTTTATGATTTTACTGCAAGAGATAAAACAATATGTGCAAAGGGAGAAGAAAAAGATATTTATGAGATTAGAAGGAACTTCGCTGAAAAAAGATTTTATGCGGTTTATCGTGCCGTCCATTGCTGCTCAGTGGGTATTTACACTATATACGATGGTGGACGGGATATTTGTGGCAAGAGGCGTGTCGGAGACGGCGCTGACGGCGGTAAATATCGCTATGCCTTACACGATGGCGCTGTTTTCCATATCGATTTTGTTTGCGGTGGGTACTTCGACTGTGACAGCCATCCTATTAGGAGAAAAAAACGGGCAAAGAGCCAATGAAGTGTTTACACAGAATATTGTATTGTTAACGATATTTTCTGTGGTCATTACTGTTCTGGTGATGGTAAACCTTGGGCGTGTTGCAGACTTTTTAGGGGCGACGGAGCTGAATCGGGCTTATGTGGTGGAATATTTGAGATGGCTTGTGCCTTTTTCGGCGGCATTTATCTTGTCCTATTCTTTTGAAATGCTGATAAAGACGGATGGCTTCCCGAAGCGGGCTACAATCATTGTGACTACCGGTGCACTGCTGAATGTAGTATTAGATTATGTGATGGTGATGCGGCTTCATATGGGCGTGGGAGGAGCAGCGCTTGCGACCGGGATTTCAAACACAGTGGTCATCATTCTTTACTTGTTTCACTTCTGCGGAAAGAGCGGCGTCATCAAATTCCGTAAATTCCGCATGGATATCCCGCTCATCGGCAGAGAGTTTAAGAACGGCCTGTCTTCCGGAATCACGGAGCTTTCCGCGGGCTTTATCATCTTTCTTTTCAACCAGGCAATCATACGTCTGCTGAATGATGATGCACTGGTAAGCTACACGATTATCTCCTATGTCAATTCCTTAGGAGTGATGGCGATGGTAGGAATCGCCCAGGGATATCAGCCGTTGATCAGTTACTATTATGGGCAGAAGCGCATGGAGCGCTGCATGAAGCTGAAAAAATACGGAATCGCAGCAGCGGCAGTGCTTTCCATTGTCTACACAGCCGCCTGCATGCTCTTTTCTGAGAATATCGTAGCATTGTTCGTGTCCGCGGATATGCCTGCGCTCATGGATTATTCTGTAAATGTATTGCGGATATTTTCCCTGTCGTTTTTACTGGCAGGCTACAATGTGGTAATTGGAGGGTACTTTATCGCAGTTGAAGAATCTTTCGTGGCTACCGGGATATCCTTGTCGAGAAGTATCGTGTCTTTGACAGTATGTTTGATAATTTTAACAGCTCTGTTCGGCGGTGCGGGAATCTGGTGGACTCCGCTGGTGTCGGAGGCAGTGACCCTGATATTTACGGTTATCATGTTAAAGAAATATGCAGGAATATAAATAGTGAGAAATATGTATAAAATTCATACAGCCAGTGTGTTCTAAGTCACACTGGCTGTATGAATTTTTATGATTCTTTTTATAAATGCTTTTCTGGACTTTATCTTTTCGTAGAATATCAGTTTCTACGAAAATCATTACTTTTTTTTTTGGTTCTCTGTTTCTTTTAGTAATTTTGACCATTTCTTTTTTTTTCGCTAGATTTGTTAAACGTTGCTTTTTTTTTGTTTTCATAGCCATTGATGTATGAACCTTTTTATTTATTTTGATCGTTTTTCCTGCTTTTTCCTATGTTTCGCTTGAGTTGTTGATATTAAATCCGAGCTTTATGGTCCTCGTTTTGGTCGTGTGCGTGGTTGCATGATGCTTTGGATCGGTTATTTCGTTTGCCATAGGAATTTTGTTCGCTGGGTTGTGCGTTGTTTTCGGGTGCATGTGTCGGGTGTTTTCCGCTGTTGACCTGTATGTGCCAGGATTTTTCGGGTTGTCAAGGTTTTTTTTGAGGATTTTAGGCGGATGCATTGTTCGGGTTGGGTTGGTTTTTTTGGGCTGTTGAGTTTTCTCCTTTGTTGTTGGTTTTTTGGTGTTTGGTTTCCTCTGCCTGTGTCTTGTTTTGTTAACTTTGATTCTCTTTTTTGTCATTTTATTTTGCTTGCATTTGGTTGCGCAGAGTTGTCGGAAGTTGGTGCTCGTTGTGTGGTTTATTTTGCTACTACGTTGTTTTCTATCGGTGTGGTCCATGATCTAGGTGTTTCGTCTTTTTTTGTCTTCTAGGTTGTTTCTTTGTTTATTGGTTTTCTTTTTTTTTCTGTTGGTAGAGTTTACAGAGTATTTTTTTGTTTAGTGTGTATGAGGTTCATGCATGCGAATTCGGTTCTTCGCATATTGAGTTTGTGATAGGGTGGATGGCTTGTGTGTTTTCTTATTGGGTCTTTGTCTTTTTCGGCGGTTGTTGTTTTGGTCTGTGTTTTTTTGGTTGTTCGTTTGGGGGAGTTGTGTTGTCTGAAGTTGGGTGACTTTATTCTTGTAGAGCGTATCTTGCTTTTTATTTTTGGTGTGTTGCTTCTTCGTCTGGGCCATTTCTGCGGGGTTCGAATAGCTTTTATCTTTTACGTTCCCTGCCGCAGCTGTTGGCTTTTTCCTCTTCCTTTGTTTTGCTTGTTTCCGTTTTTTTTTTAGGTGTTTTTTCCTTCTTGTATCTTCCTTTTCATATGTTGCTCTTGTGTCTACGTGGTGTTTAGTGTCATGCCGTTTCGTTTTTCGATCTTTTTTCTTTTCTGTGTTTTTCCTTGTGCTTGTTTTGTTTTTCCTCGTTATTTTTTTGCTATTTTGTGGGTTGTTGTGTTTTTTGTTTTTGGGAGTTTCGTCTTTGTTTTTTGTCATTCCTTTGTTCCTGTTGCTATGTATCGCTTTGTTTATCTTTCTTTGTTTTTTTTGCTTGGGTTTTTGGATTTTTTTTTCACTTTGTTTGTGGTCGTTTACATGTTCTTCTTTGTTATGTTGTTTTGATTTGGACAAGGCTGATTAATTCTTTTCGTAGAAACTGATATTCCACGAAAGCCAGTGACACTGTTGATGTGTACCTTGAGGAGGCGGAACAGGACAGAAAGGGGTTCGCATGAGCAAGGGCCAGGAGACGATAATAAAGACAGTTCATCAGTATAGCAAGGGGTTAATAGCAGCGTCAGATATGGAGAAGTTAGAGGAGATTGCCAGAGACTATTGTTATGTAAAAAATCAGGTCTATCAGCGATATGGAGGGATATATGGACTTCCCAAAATATATCCGGGATATACAGTACAGAATGAGATGACGCGGAGCGGACTTCGAAAAAGGCTTGGACTTCCGGCAGCATATTTCTATTGTGCTATTTTTGATGCATTAGGAGATGTGAAGAGTCAATGGTCTTATGCCAGAGGCAGAGTAGAAAAAAACATCCGGAATCATCCGAATCTAAGTCCCGAGGAACGACATTATCTCCGGTTTATCATGAAACAAAGCCAATGCTTTGAGGCCGTTATGTGTAGAAAAGCACCCCAAATAGAGGGGAATTGGCAAGAGAAGTATGAAAGTCTGCGCGCTGAAGTAGATGGACATAAAATGGAGCAATATCTACGTCGGCAGATGCGTAAACACCTGCAAAAGATACATACGGACACTTTGGATGGCTTTTCTGTAACAGTAAAGGGTTATCGATATGGAGAGCATGGTATTTATCTTTCTACAAAACAGAAGAGAAATCGAGTATTTATTCCACTAACAGATGGGAATCAATATGAGAGACAGTTACATATAAGTATTAATCCAGATGAGGGAAAGGTAAGGATTGATGTCCCAATAGAGATAAGAACAAGAAGTAGAGAGAATTATTGCAATGAGATTGGCCTTGCCGTTGGGATGAGAGAAATGTTTGTGACAGACAAAGGAAATGTTTACGGCGGAAAGTATGGAGTTTACCAGACAGCCCTCACAGAATATGTTCGGGAGGGCCAGGCTTGTTACCGAAGAAACAGACATAATAACCCCGGCAGAAAAAAATATTATACTGGGAAGAAGCGTTTGGAGGCAGCATTGCATTCTTATGTCAATGCAGAAATTAACCGAATGTTGAAAATAGAAAAGCCGCGGATTATTTATATTCCGAAGCTGCCGCCAGTACCAGTGGCAGGAGTAAACCGAAGAATTAACTATTCTGTTGGAATGTGGCAGAGGGGATATGTGAGAAGCAGGCTGGCGCAAAAGTGCAGGGAGTGCACAATTGAACTAGTTGAGGTGTTCGGCAAGGATATAAGCAAGGTATGTAGCAGATGCGGAGGCACCGGGGGCAAGGACGAAGAGGATTTCATCTGTAGAAGCTGCGGTCTTGTATTATCCAAAAAGCAAAATGCAGCGCAGAATGCCCGGAACAGGGGTAGAGTAAATTTGGGTTCATTATAGAAATTTCACAGATAAATGGGTTGTAAGGGCTTCATTTCACCGGAACCAAAGGAGTTGGAACAAGGACTGTGAAAAATTTCTTTATGATAGATTATAAGTATTAAAACTAGAACGGCATTAGAAGCCGGCGCTATGTCGGGTATTGGGTATGCCAGGACCTATGGGAACTCAGCTTGGTATTACATCTGAGAAGTACCGGGAGCGAAGCAGGCTGTAGTGATTGTGTGAAGAGGGCATGATGGAAAACTGCAGCAGGCATCATTTCAGAAGAGATGACACAATATGCCTTATTAAAATGCTGAAATAGCATTGACACAGAATACTGGGAGAAATGAGTAATGAAAGTAGTACTTTTAGCGGGCGGGCTGGGTACACGTATTAGTGAGGAAAGCCACCTAAAGCCCAAACCTATGGTTACAATTGGAGAACAGCCAATCTTGTGGCATATCATGAAATATTATTCTCATTTTGGCTTTCATGATTTTGTAATCTGTTGTGGTTACAAGGGCTATGCCATAAAGGAATATTTTGCAGATTACTATCTCCATTGTTCCGATGTGACTTTCGACTTTTCTCGTGAAAATAAGATGGTTGTACATGAAAATGTAGCTGAACCATGGCGTGTAACGCTGGTAGATACCGGATGGTATGCACAGACTGGTGCAAGAATTAAAAGGATACAGAAATACATTGGAAACGAACCCTTCATGCTGACCTACGGGGATGGAGTAAGTAATGTGAATTTGAATATGTTGCTGAAAACGCATCAGAGAATCGGTGCAATGGCAACATTGACGGCAATACAGCCCAGAAGTCGTTTTGGTGTTTTAGAGCTTGATTCTACGGAAGAAAGGATTATTGACTTCCGAGAAAAGAGGAAGGAAGACGGGGGCTGGATTAATGGCGGGTTTATGGTGATGGAGCCGGGAGTTTTTGAATATCTCAGTGATGATGATAATTGCGTGTTAGAAAGAGTTCCCTTAGAGACATTGGCGAAGGAAGGAAAGCTCGGCATATATAAGCATAGCGGTTACTGGCAGTGTATGGATACTCAGCGGGACAGATATTTTCTCGAAACTCATTGGAATAATGGCAGTGCGCCATGGAAGGTTTGGTAAACGATGAGGAAATTATATATAAAACAGTTTTGTGAGCTGGCAAAAACGCTGGATGAGGCATGCAGAGAGGTGAGAATACAAACCAACAGTAATTGCTTGAACTTGTGTGCTGATATACAGGAGTTTGTCGCTAAAATGTTTGAGTATGCAGAAACAATATTTGGTGAGGAAGCAAAGTTGCCAGGACTTTTAAAAGAGCTTTACGAAATGCTTTACCGTGTTTCACAGGGCGAAATTTCTGTAAAACATATATTAAAAGTAGTTCATAAAATCAAAGCTGAAGCAGATAGCATGAAAGCAGATACTATAGAAGTGGTGTTTTTGTGTTATAAGGCCAGTATGTCGGATTCTCTGGAAAGTGTGTATTTTGCGGCAAAAGAGGATCCTTTTTGTGATGCATATTTTATTCCTATTCCGTTTTATGACCGCAATCCAGATGGCAGTTTCGGGTCAATGCATTTGGAGGGAGCAGGATATTATCCGGATACATATGAACTAACAGACTGGCAGGAATATGATATCGAAATTCACCGGCCGGATGTCGTCTTTATCATGAACCCTTATGATGAGCAGAACTATGTGACTTCTGTTCATCCGAATTTTTACAGCAGCCGTCTGAAAAACTGTACAGATATGCTGGTATATATAGAATATGGACTGCCTTATTGGTTGTGCCGGGACCCATGGGCGGAAGATCTGCAGAAAGAATTTTGGAAAAATAGTGTATTGCTGCCTGCACATCTACATGCCGACTATGATATCAGGTATGCAAAAGAGCTTTCCGAAGCTCATGTGCTGATATTCGCAGCGCATCCAGAGATTGCCCGAAGATACAAAATGACATCAGGAAAAATAAGAAAAAAATTTGTTCCCCTTGGTTCTCCAAAATTCGACAAGATTTTAAATACACACAGGGAGGATTATAGTCTGCCTGAACAATGGAAGAAGAAAATCCAGGGCAAAAAAGTTATCCTTTATAATACAAGCTTGTCGGAACTATTGAAATCCAGCGCGCAGCAAGCAGAAACTATGGGAGAATATCTTCCTTGTGACAGTTGGTACTTTATAAAGTTGCGTCAGATTATAGAAGTGTTCCAAAGACATGAAGATGCTGTCCTTTGGTGGCGCCCGCATCCGCTGTTCGAATCAACACTTCGTTCTATGCGTCCTGCCTTTTTAAGGGAGTACTTGATTTTAGTACAGGATTTTAAAGATTCGGGTGGAGGTATCTTTGATGATACAGAAGAATTGCACAGGGCAATTTCATGGAGTGACGGTATGATTTCGGACGAAAGTTCACTTTTGCTGCTTTATACGGCTACCGGAAAACCATTTTATATTCCATCAATTACAAAAGCATTGCCGCATCCAATATATGATAATGGTACAGATTTTCACGCACCGCTGGAAGGGCGCCTTCACAATATGCGTTCGGCCAAAGGAGCCAACGTGGGAGAGTGGAATTGCTGCATTTGGTGGGATAATTTTTTGGAAGAAGATGTGATGCAGAATTTGCATTTTCGAAATTATACAGATCGTTTTATTGATTTTATCGTACATAATGAGGAGTATCCGGGGGCCGAAGAATATAAGCAGCTGCAGATTCAGATGTTTCAGGATTTTACCATGAATGCTGATGGTACGGCGGGCCAGAAAATATATGAATTTGTAAAGCAGAAGGCAATGGAATGAAGACACGGAGGTTGAACTGTGAGTGAAGAAAAAAGACCGAGAATCAGTGTGATTATGCTGACTTATAATCGGGAAGAACTGGTATCTAGAGCGATAGAAAGTATTCTTGTCCAAACGGAATCAGATTTTGAGTTCATTATTGTGGACAATGGTTCTTCTGACTCTAGCGGAATGATTGCAGATAAATATGCTGTAAAAGACAGCAGGGTTCAAGTGATTCACCGGACAAGAGGAAATATCGGTGCTGGAAGAAATGCAGGGCTTTCTGTGGCACACGGTGAATATATTACTTTTATTGACGATGATGATTGGGCAGAGCCGGATTTTTTGGAGTTTCTGTATAATCTTGCAGCAGAGTATAAGGCAGATGTATCTATTTGTGGTGCGGCGGACAAAATATTTGATGAAAAAAAGGTTATGAATGCTGAAGAAGCACTTGTCGAACTGATGTGGCGAAAAAGGTATAATATGGCTTTTCCTACAAAGATGTTTAGATATGAGCTGGCAGAGAAACTTCGGTTCCCGGAGGAAGGGACTTATGATGATATTGCGCTTATGTATCGATTGCTGGCCGAGGCGAAGCGAGTTGCGTATCATGGGCTGCCTAAGTACGTATTTTACCGCCATAAAGGTAATAATTCTGCATGGACAACAGACTATCGTCTGCTGACCGCGTCTACGTTAGAGGAATATTTACATGCTTACCGCACAAGGACAGAATGGCTGAGTGGCAGGTTTCCGAATTGTGCAAATACATTTTGTTACTTTGAATGGTCGTTTATGATTTCAATGGTGGAAAAAATTAACAGACTGAAAATTAAGGGGTGTGAAACACAATTAGATAAAATGGTGCGGGAGCTTAAGGAACACAGAGAGGAGTTTTTGAGTTCAGAGGAGATTTTAGACTTTGAAAGAGAATGGGCAGGTGAGTATTTATGAAAGATTACATAGAGGAAGTTGGGGATGTCTTGCAGAATGGCGGTGATGTGATTTTCTATACAGTCGGAAGTGGAACATTTGAAAATATCCGCGAGTTAAAACAGAAATTTAGCTTACTGCCGACAGCCGTTTGTGATGGTGATATTGGAAAACAGGGACGTACATACAAAGGCTTAGAAGGGCTTTTAGTTATTTCCCCACAGGCAGCGCTAAGGGATTATCCTAATGGAAGATTTTTTATAACATCACTCGATTATAGATTTGAAATCATTGGATATCTGACGGTGCAATGCGGGATTGAACCGGAACGAATTATTAACTATGTACCGGTAGAGAAGGTCAAAACTTGTTCTTTTTTGCAAAAGGCATTGATTTATGATCGAACAGGAGATATGAGGTTTTGCTGGAGAAATCCGTGTCCAAGAGTTCTGGCCGGTAATGGATTAAATACAAAGGAGCTTCTATGTCTTCGCAACGAGCTTATTGAAACCATTAGAAATGGACAAACTCCGCCGCATGCAGCATGTGCAGAATGTACGCAGATTTGTGAAGCGTTTTATCCTAAGATACCGCAATCATGGTCAGTAAACTATTTTTGTCAAAGCGTATGTAATTATAAATGTTCTTATTGTACAGTGCCTCATGCAGTTCAGCCTGATTTTGATGCAGGGCGGCATACGCTTGGCGATGTGATTCGGGCATGCAAACAGGAAGAGATGCTTTCAGATAGTTATAGTGTCATTCTTTCTACAGGGGGAGAACCGCTGCTCCATCCAAAAAGAAAAGAATTTTATGATGCTTTTGATGGTGCGGAGCTTGTTATAAATACAAATGGATCAATTTACGACACGGATCTGGCTGAATTAATGAATCATGAAAAGGTTCTATTGCTGATTAGTGTAGATTCGGGAACACCACAAACGTATTCACGGGTTAAAGGAGTGGGTATGTCTGCATTAGAAAATGTAAAGAAGAACTTGTCGGCATATGCAAAAGCATCAGTAGGTATTGTTGCATTGAAATATTTGTTTGTTCCGGGAGTTAATGACAATCAAGAAGATATTGATGGTTTTATTAAGCTCTGCGAAGAAGTAAATGCGATGTTTGTTGTTGTGTCTGTGGATTATTTCAGTGTGAATAATATAACAGAGCATATGCAGGACATGATTTTGCGATTGAATACAGAGTTGTCCGAAAGAGACATACTTTGTGTACCATATACTGCATGGGAGACGACGGAGTATAATAAAATAATGAGAGCTCTGGTGAAATAGAATGGAGGAAAAAGTGAAAGTAATTATTTTTACCATGGCATATAATGCGCAAACAACAATAGAACGTACAATAGACAGCATTTTGAATCAAACATTTGGGGAGTTTGAGTATTATATACTTGATAATGCGTCAACTGATAATACAGAGAAGATTATATTTGATTATAGTAGAAAAGATGAACGAATTATACCGATTCATGTTAATAAAAACGATCCACCTAACGGCGGGGCATTTTTTCATACGATTGTTAATGCAACAAATGCAAAATATATTGTTTGGTGCGATGCCGATGATGCGTATACGCCGGATTTTTTGGAAAAGATGGTCGATTTTGCTGAAAAAAACGAATTAGATATTGCTGCCTGCGGGTATGACAAAATTGATGGCTTGACAGGTGAAATAATAAAGCATCGGTCTTTGGAACAAAACTTAATTCTATATGATCAAAAATTTGCAGATGAATTCATACAGTACAGAGGATTTGTATCTTATTTGTGGGGGAAGTTGTATTCGGTTCCGTTTTTGAAAGAAAGACAATTTACAGGAACTACAAAGAAGGAGAGGATTTGTAATGACTCGGCCTGGACATTGGGGATTTTTAAGAAGGCAGGAAGAGCCGGGATTTATGGAAAGGCAATGTATCAATATTATCAATATCCATATTCTCTTTCACATATAAATATACGGGCTAGTTTGAGTAGTTACAGAGATTTGTTGGACGTAACAAAAAAGTATTTGGAGTCGTATGGACCGATTTCAAGATTGAATGAGGACTTTCTTTATGCCATACACCTGTCACTTGTAGAAGAAGCAGTGAGCAATGTATTCGTCACAAAGCTAGATACAAAAGAAAAGCTAGAATTGCTTGAAGAGATTTTCAGAGATCCAGTTTGGCAAGATACATTGAAGCGGGAAGCTGATCCGATATTTCGTAATTTGGCAGCAAGAAAAGAGTTTGTTGCTGATATCAAAAAAAGAATTTTACTTTTATCAGATATAGAAATATATTTTGCAGAAAAACAGCGTTTGTTTAAATATTTTGAAATTGTATAAGGAGAATAATGGTGAAAAATTTTGATGAAATATATAAGGAAATTGAAAATGAGGCATTAAAAAGCTATCCTCGGAATTTGCTTGCTAAATTTTTGGCTAATAATGAAAAAATGACAGATAATCATCTGGTATTGTATGGAGCCGGAGGAAACTGTGAGTTTGCATTATTTACATGTGCTCTTTTGGGAATTACGGTTACTTGTGTTTGTGATAGCAAAGCAACGGGCAAGTACAGATATAGAGAACAGGTTTATGATATTATTTCACCAGATAATTTATCGGAAAATTACAGCGATGCCTTTGTACTTATAACTCCATGGCAATATGAACAGGAAATTTATGATTTTTTATGTGGCTCTGGATTTCCAGAAGCACAAATCGGATTTCTTCGTTTCCCACAGATTTTAGCTCCAGAGATTTTCAGAGAAAAGCACTTGGAGGGATATCGGTGGGCATATAATTTCTTTGCTGATGAATGTTCCAGGAAAAAAATATTGGATAGAATGCGGTTGCTTTTGTGCGGGCAGCCCTGTTCGCCGGATTCTTTATATGAAGATGGATATTTTGCATTTCCTGATATAGTACTGAGAGATAATGAAGTTTATCTGGATGGGGGAGCATATATTGGAGACACTGCAGAAGAGTTCATTGGCATTATGGAACGAGATGGTAAAGAGTACAGGCATATTTATTCTTTTGAACCCGATCCAAAGAATTATCGGAAAACCGTTGAAAATCTTTCAAAATACAGCAGAATTGATGTCATACCCTGTGGACTTTCAAGTAAGGAGACGGAGCTAAGATTTGCGAGTACGCAAGTAGCGGATTCTATAGGTTCGCATATAGCACAAGATAAACTTGAAGATACAATTATAATACCGGTTACATCCCTGGATCTGTTTTTTGCTGATAAGCCGCAGGAACAATGGCCGACGATAATTAAAATGGATATTGAAGGGGAAGAAAAGGAAGCATTGCTTGGAGCAGAGCATATTATTCAGACACACAAACCGCAGATGATTATCTGTGCCTATCATAAACCGGAGGATATTTATGAGCTTCCGCAGACTATTCTAAAAATGCGAGATGATTATAAAATATCATTTTGGCAGATAGGAAAAAGCTTTTGGGATATAATTCTGTATGTAGTTTAAGAAGTTTGACGTAGTAGGGAGGAAAGAATAATGAATGAAAAATTAAGTGCCCGTCGGCTGGCTATTGTGCCGACAACTCATTGTAGTTTGAATTGTAAACTGTGTGGAGATTTTTTGTATGGCCCGGTGGAACGGCGGCATATCCCGCTGAAAGATGTCTGCAGAGATATTGATGCTTGTTTCGATTTATTTGATGAAGTGGTTTGGTTACAATTTGTAGGAGGAGAAGTTTTTGTCTACCCTGATTTTGACAAGCTGCTTCGCTATGCAGTAAGATATATGGATCGTTTTGAACGGCTGATTATTGAGACTAACGCTACAATTTTTCCTAATCCAGAGGAACAGGAGGCATTGCTGCAATATGGGGACAAGCTCAGTATATACATCAGTAATTATGGGCAATTGTCAAGAGCAAGAAACCAATTCGTAGATTTTTGTGAGAAATACAATATAGAATGTAACTTAAAAAAATATCATGATGAGGATCAGTATTTTGGAGGCTGGATTGATAACACGAATCCACATGACCTCAAAGAGCCTGGATATGTACTGGAGGCAAATGCACGTAACTGTCCGCAGAACCGTATTAAAAATATGCATGTATATGATGGTAAGCTTCATCGCTGTGCAAACTCCTGTTTTATGCTTGAAATGGGATTGTTTCCGCCGAAGGAGGGAGATTTCGTGCGGCTTAGGGATACTAGTGTGAGCCGGGATGAAAAGAGGGAGATCATATCACAGTTTTACGAGCATGCCCGTCGTTCATGCCGTTACTGTAAGCAGAAATATATGGATATACTGCCTAGATATCCGGCGGCGGAACAGATGTAGGTGGAGGATATATATATGAGTATTTTTAGTAATCATTTTCCCCTGGGGCTAGGGACATCACGGTTTCCAATTTCAGGACCGAATGATGCCCAGGGGATTGAAGCGTCGGTTCAGTTGGCATGTAAAGCTTTAGAAAGCGGAGTGACATATGTAGATGTTGGCTATAATTATTCAGCAGGTATGGCTCCATTTGTGTTGAAGGAGGCATTTGAACGGACTGACAGGCCGTTTTCGGTGACAGGAAAAGTAATGTACGGACAGGACCGCACAGCAGATGATGCCTGTAAGCGTATAGAGTTGTACCTGAAAACGATGGGGCTTGAGAAAATTCAGTATTTTACCTGTTGGACGATTTGGAATTATGATATATTTGAAAATATTATGAAACGAGGCGGAATTTATGAAGGTGCACTGCGGATGAAAGAGGAAGGTCTGATTGATCATATATGCTGCTCTCTTCATGCAATTCCGGAAGATATACAGAAAATTATTAAGACGAAAGCATTTGAAGGTATTACAATCTCATATTCTATGCTTAGTGCAGCAAATATGCTTCCTGTTTTAGACGCTGCTTATGAGAATGACATTGGTGTTGCAGTAATGAATCCTTTAGGCGGAGGTGTTATTGCCCAAAACAAAGACTATTTTTCATTTGCCTGTGGGGACAAAGATAATGGAAACACAACACATGCTGCGCTGCGTTTTGCCAAAGCACATCCGGCAGTGGATATTGTATTAGGCGGAGTGAAAAGTGAAGAAGAATTAGAAGACAGTCTGGAGGTATTTTCAAGGCCTGACCCAGAACCGCCGGCAGAGAGACTTGAGCGGGTTATGACAAGTGTTGCGGGTTTACAGGGATTTTGTACAGGCTGCAAATATTGTGAGGGATGCCCTCAGAAAATTCCGACACCGGCGATTATGCAGGCGCGCAATGCACTGTTGTTTGAGCCGGCGTCGACTTATAATCGAACCGGGCCTGAGGAGCTGCTTTATCATATTCAAATGTTTCGTCCGCTTCTCCACGATGATGGCTGGCTTCCTGATACAGCAGAAAATCCATGTATCAAATGTGGAAAGTGCGAAAAACAGTGTACACAAAAACTGGGAATTATAGAAGCTGTATCGGATACCTTCCGTCGGGCAAAGCAGGCGTACTTTACAAAGGAGGCACATAAAGAGCGATTGCAGGAGCTTATATATGAAAAGGGATATAAGAAAGTAGGACTTTATCCTAATGGTGGATTTTCTAATTTGATCATCAAGCTTTACGAAGAATTTTTTGGAACCCCGGATTTTGAGTGGCTACAGTTTAACAGTGATCCTAAAATGTGGGGGCAAAAGGCAGATGAGAGAATGGTACATAGCCCCAGTGAAATTCCTGAACTTATGCCTGACTTAATATTAATCTGTACATATAAATACGATCAGGATATTTTAGACAGTTTATCCAAGTATGAACAGTGTGGAGTAAAGTTTGAAAAGTTGCATAGAGTGTCTGAAATGCCATGGGTTTTTTAAGAATGATAAAAGTAAATGTTTTTACAATGGCATATAATGCGCAGCAAACAATAGGCAGGACGATAGAAAGTGTTTTGAACCAGACATTTGGTAATCTGGAATACTATATTCTTGATAATGGGTCTGAGGATCAAACATGGAATACGATTTTAAAATATTCTGGAAAAGACAAACGCATAGTGCCGTTAAATGTTAGTAAGAATGATCCCACTAATGGATGGGCAATTTTCCGGGTGATTATTAATTGTACCAATGCAGATTATGTTGTCTGGTGTGATGCGGATGATGCTTATGCTTTGGATTTTTTGGAACATATGGTTCGTTTTTCAGAAGAAAACAGATTGGATATAGCTGTTAGCGGATATGATAAGATAAATGGAAATACAGGTGAAATTGAAAAACATAAAGTGCTGGAAAATAATATGATTATCTATGGCAGTATATTCAAAGATGAATTTATCAAGTATAGAGGGTTTATTTCCTTTTTGTGGGGGAAATTGTATTCTTCTTCATTTTTGAAGGCAGCGGATTATGTTAGGCAGCCCGGAAACGCAAGAACTTGTAATGATACAATTTGGGTATTGAATATGTTTCGGAAAGCGGAGCGTGTAGGAATCTACGGAAAAGCAATGTATCAGTACTACCAATATCAGGACTCTTTTTCGCACAGAAATATTGAAGCAGGATTAAGCAGTTATCGGGATTTATGGGCAGCAACAAAAGAGTATTTGGAATTTTACGGGCCGATTTCTAAATTAAATGAAGATTTTCTTTACGCAATACATCTTTCTCTTGTGAAGGAAGCAACAGAAAATATATTTATTGGAAAAATGGATACGGAGAAGAAATTGAGGTTGTTGAAAGAAGTTTTTAGTGATCCTGTGTGGGAAGATACGCTTAAACGAGAGGCAGATGAGATGTTTCTTAATTTGGCAGCAAGAAAAGAGTTTATTTGTGATATTAAAGATAAAATTCTGTCTTTGACTGAGATTGGGAAATATTCTGCCGAAAGGCTGTGTCTGTTTTCGTATTTAAATATATAAAAAGGTACAAAATAGAAGGAAGGAGGAGGGGGAGTTGAAATATGCTTCAATCTATTCAAAATCAAGAATTTCAGATAGAAAAAATAATATTGGCGAAACAATTATTGATTTAGTAATGGATTCGATATATGAATATATGGGAATTAAGCAGAATGATATTATACGTATCAACAAACCGGATATTTCCAATTATGATGGCGAGCCGGTCATACTGCCTATTGTGAAAGGCTATCCACAGTGCCACTCTATTTCCAAAGCATTTTCCGAAAAAATAATTCCCGTTTTCTTGTGTTGGTCATTATTGGATGGTGTGATTCATCCGGAGGATATATCTTGGTTAAAAGCACATGAACCTATCGGATGCAGAGATGAATATACTTTAAATGAATGTTTGAGGAATGGCATTCGAGGATATTTAAACGGGTGTATTACAATCTGTTTTCCGCGTTTAGAGCAATATAGTACAAACGGAACAGTGTATTTAGTGGATGTACAGCCGGAACTTGAAAAGTATATTCCAGAAAAATTAAAGAAGAATGCGGTTCGCGTAACACATCTGATTCCGGAGGGGAATTTGCGTGAGTATGCAAAAGAACTGCTTAAGCAATATGCTACAACAGCAAAACTTGTTATTACATCGAGACTTCATGCGGCAATTCCTTGTGCGGCGATGGGAATTCCGGTTGTTTTTGGAAAAAATGATTTTCCTAGCAGATATACTTGGTGCGATCGTTTTATTCCAGTCTATGATCAATTGCAGTATGAAAAAATCTGCTGGAATCCTCAGCCGGTTGATTTAGAAGAATATAAAGTAATGATGAAGAAAATGCTATGTGCAAGGCTTAAAGCGGTGTTTGAGATGGAGACTGCCTGCAGGAAGATTAGCAATTTTTATTGTGAGCGTCCTAAGAGAAACGGCGTGACGGCATTGTCAAAAACAATACCTCTAATCAAAGAAGCTGTTGAGAGATATGGGACGGATTTTCAATATTCTTTGTGGGGAGTTAGCGTGCTTGCTGAAGGCTTTTATCAGTATATATCAAAATATTATCCAGAGGCACAGTTGATACATGTATATGACAAATACAGAGTGTTAGATTTCCATGGTTTGATCACAGAGCCTGCTGAAAATATACTTTTTCAAGAATATGGATTTTTAATTGCTTGTCCGATGTTAGATACGATTAAGCAGGAAATGTCTGACTTTTTGAAAAGAGGAGGCCAATCGGAAAGTAAATATCTGATGGCATATCCTGTTGTCTAATATGAATATTATCTTATTTCTAAAAAGGAAATTCTTAAGTAAAAGCTGTCAGATTGACAGCTTTAAACTTCTTATTTACACCAGCGCATTAATACGGTAAAATATTGTTAATGCGTGTTCTTTTGCATATTCGCGGAGAACCGCAGATGACGCATGATTTTACATATGTCAGAAAAGGACAAAAGAAAGGAAGAAGGAAATGAGTAACCACACAGAGATCAGATGGCATGGCCGCGGCGGCCAGGGTGCTAAGACGGCTGCTCTGCTTTTGGCGGATGTAGCTTTCCAGACGGGAAAATATGTGCAGGGATTTCCTGAGTATGGCCCGGAGCGTATGGGAGCGCCGATTACAGCGTACAATCGAATCAGCGATACGGTAATCCGCGCACATTCGAATATTTATGATCCGCAGTATGTTGTTGTCGTGGATGAATCGCTTCTTGAAGCGGTTGATGTGACAAGCGGACTTAAGGAAGATGGGGCGATTCTTATCAATACAGAGCGTCCGAAGGAGGAGATTATTCCTCATTTAAAAGGATATAAGGGCAAGGTCTATACCATTGATGCAAAAAAGGTATCCCTTGCAACCATCGGGAGATACTTCCCTAACACGCCGCTTCTTGCTGCGATTGTTAAGGTAGCGCAGATTATGGACGAAGAGACATTCTTAAAAGAGATGAGAGCGTCCTTTAACCACAAATTTGCCAGCAAACCGGAAGTAATTGAGGGCAATATGAAAGCGCTTGAGATGGCGCTTAAGGAGGTGCAGTGATGGCGACGGATATCAGTAAATTAGGATTAAAGACAAAGTGGCAGGATTTGACTGAGGGAATGATTGTTGCCGGGGCAGGCACATCAAAAGCATTCAATACCGGAGAGTGGTCCAACAATAAGCCGCAGTTTATCGCGGATAAATGTAAACAATGTCTGCTCTGTGTTCCGGTGTGTCCGGACAGCTCAATTCCGGTAACGGAGATGAAGAGGGGCGAATTTGACTATGAGCACTGCAAAGGATGCGGCATCTGTGTAAAGGCGTGCCCGTTCGGTGCGATTACGATGGAAGGGGTGAACTAGGATGGCAAAGAGAGACCGTTTATCAGGAAATGAAGCCGTTGCAATCGCGCTTCGTCAGATTAATCCGGATGTATTCCCGGCGTTTCCGATTACTCCGTCCACAGAGATACCGCAGTATTTTGCTTCATTTGCGGCGGACGGGCTGGTAGATACAGAATTCATCCCGGTAGAGAGCGAGCACAGTTCTATGAGCGCGGCAATTGGCGCTTCGGCAGCAGGCGCAAGGAGCCTTACGGCGACTTCTTCCTGCGGACTTGCTTACATGTGGGAGGAACTATACATCGCGGCGTCTAATCGTCTTCCGCTGGCGCTGGCGCTTGTTAACCGCGCGCTTTCTGGCCCGATCAATATCAACTGTGACCATTCGGACAGTATGGGTGCGAGAGACGCAGGCTGGATTCAGATTTATGCGGAAAATAACCAGGAAGCTTATGATAATATGGTACAGGCTTTTCGTATCTCTGAACATAAAGACGTCAGGCTTCCGATCATGATTTGCCAGGATGGCTTTATCACCAGCCATGCGGTGGAGAATATAGAGCTTTTGGAGGATGGGGAAGTAAAGAGCTTTGTCGGTGAATATGAGCCGGAGAACTACCTTCTGAACCCGGAATGTCCGATGGCAGTAGGGCCTTATTCAGTCACGGATTATTACATGGAAGCAAAGCGCAGCCAGGCAGAAGGGATGAAGCATGTAGAACAAGTTGTCCTTGATGTGGCGAAGGAATTTGAGGCTCTGTCCGGGAGAGAGTACGGACTGTTTGAAGCATACCGGATGGAGGATGCCGAGCGGGCAGTTGTGATGATTGGTTCGGCCGCCGGGACAACTAAGGATGCCATCGACAGGCTGAGAGAGAAGGGCGAGAAGGTAGGTCTTCTTAAGATTCGTCTGTTCCGTCCGTTCCCGGCAGAGAGGATTGCGGAGGCACTTAAGAATGTAAAGGCCGTTGCAGTCATGGACCGCGCGGAAGGTTATACGAATCACGGCGGGCCTCTGGGCGCTGATGTGATGGCGGCGTTATTCCGGGCAAAATCTGCTGCTCATGCGATAAATATTGTCTACGGGCTTGGCGGACGCGACGTGCGGGTAGAGGATATGGAGAAAGTATTTGCAGAGCTTAAGCAAATCACAGATGATAACGATGCCGGCGAGACTTACCGCTATATGGGCGTCAGAGAGTAAAGGAGGGACGGATACGTTGAGTTATAATTTTAAAGAGACAATGAACAAACCGGAACGTCTTGCTCCGGGACACAGGATGTGCGCAGGGTGCGGCGGCACCATCGCGGTAAGGAATGTGCTGCGCGGGCTTCACGAAGGAGACAGGGCGGTGATTGGCAATGCTACAGGCTGTCTTGAGGTGTCCACATTTACCTATCCTTATACATCCTGGGAGGACAGCTATATTCACAATGCATTTGAAAATGCAGGCGCAACCCTGAGCGGCGTTGAGGGCGCGTACAAGGCATTGAAAAAAAAGGGAAAGCTTGATGATACTTATAAATTCATCACTTTCGGCGGCGACGGCGGTACCTATGACATCGGTTTCCAGTCTCTCTCCGGGGCCATGGAGAGAAATCATGACATGGTGTATGTCTGCTATGATAACGGCGCTTATATGAATACAGGTATTCAGCGTTCTTCTGCGACGCCGATGTATGCAGATACGACTACAACTCCGGTGGGCAGCGAGAGCAATGGAAAGCCTCAGAACCGGAAGGACCTTGCTGCAATCATTGCGGCTCATGATGTTCCTTACGTTGCTCAGACGACATTCGTGCAGAACTTTAAAGACCTGCATATAAAGTCGGAAAAGGCTATCTATACGCCGGGAGCGGCATTTCTTAATATCATGGCGCCATGTCCGCGGGGATGGAGATACAACACGCCGGATATTATGGAGATCTGTAAGCTTGGCGTCGAGACCTGCTACTGGCCGTTATTTGAAGTGGTTGAAGGTAAGTGGATCTTAAACTACGAGCCGAAGAAGAAGCTTCCGATTGAAGATTTCTTAAAGCCCCAGGGACGTTTTAAGCATTTGTTTAAGAAGGGGAATGAGTATCTCATCGAAGAGTTCCAGAAGGAAGTTGACAGGAGATGGGACGAGCTTTTGTTCAGGTGTTCCAGGTAACTAAAAAGTTATTTGTCCATGCATTTTAATTGACGGTATGACGGATAGTTGATAAACTGATAGTATAAAATACAGCAGGAGGTACAAAGACATGAAATATCAGATACAGGGAGAGACACTTCCGGTAGTGATCTGTGAGCTTGAAGCAGGAGAGAGGATGATTACAGAAGGCGGCGCCATGTCGTGGATGTCCCCTAACATGAAGATGGAGACTACCAGTAACGGTGGAATTGGGAAAGCATTCGGAAGGGCGTTTTCCGGTGAGAAGATGTTCCAGAATATCTATACCGCACAGGGCGGACCGGGGATGATCGCATTTGCATCCAGCTTTCCGGGTTCTATACGGGCGTTTGAGGTTTCATCAGGACAGGATATGATCTTTCAGAAAAGTGCGTTTCTTGCAAGTGAAGCAGGCGTGCAGTTATCCATGCATTTCCGCAAAAAGCTGGGAGCAGGATTTTTCGGCGGTGAGGGCTTCATCATGCAGAAAGTGAGCGGCGAGGGAATCGTGTTCGCGGAGTTCGACGGTCATGTGATTGAATACGAATTGGAGGCGGGGCAGCAGATTGTCATTGATACCGGTCATCTTGCGGCGATGTCAGCAACCTGCAGCATGGATATCCAGAGTGTTCCGGGTGTGAAAAATATGCTGTTTGGCGGCGAAGGATTATTCAATACAGTTATTACCGGACCGGGAAAGGTGTGGCTGCAGACGATGCCGATCAGCAATGTAGCGGGGGTATTAAGACCTTATATTCCGACGGGGAATTAAACAAAAGAAATATAGTGTAAAAGCAAGCTGCAAAAGGGGGTGGGTAAGTGGCCAGGACAGTTGGAATCGGGCATCAGGATTTTGAACAGGTGATTACGGAAGATAACTTTTATATCGATAAGACGTTGTTCATTAAGGAATGGTGGGAGCGCAAGGATATGGTTACCCTGCTTACCCGCCCCAGAAGATTTGGAAAAACTTTGAATATGAGCATGCTTGAGAAGTTTTTCTCTGTAAAGTATGCGGGAAGAGGCGATTTGTTTAGAGGCCTTTTAATATGGGAGGATGAAAAATACAGACAGTTACAGGGAACATATCCGGTAATAAGTCTTACTTTTGCGAACGTAAAGGAAAAAGATTATCAAGGGACAAGAAAGTGTATCAACCATATTTTGACGGATTTGTACAACAAAAATATTTTTCTGTTGGAAAGCGGTATTCTGACAGAAAATGAAGAAATATATTTTCGCAGCGTATCCGGCGATATGGATGAGGTAACCGCGGCGTGGGCCATTCACAAGCTATCAGATTTTCTTTCCCGGTTCTGTGAGAAGAAAGTAATTGTTCTTCTTGACGAATATGATACACCTATGCAGGAAGCATATGTGAATGGATACTGGGAAGAGCTAGTTTCTTTTACCAGAAGCATGTTTAACGCTGCTTTTAAGACGAATCCTTACCTGGAACGGGCGTTTATGACCGGGATTACGAGAGTGAGCAAAGAATCGGTATTTTCTGATTTGAATAATCTGAAGGTTGTGACGACTACATCAGATGAGTATGCGGACAGCTTTGGGTTCACGGAAAAAGAGGTTTTTGCTGCATTGGATGAGTTTGAACTGTCAGATAAAAAGGATGATGTGAAGAGATGGTATGACGGTTTTACCTTTGGAGATAAGACGGATATATATAATCCATGGTCTATCATCAATTATCTGCAGACAGGGAAACTCCGGACTTACTGGGCGAATACAAGCTCTAATAGTCTGGTCGGAAAATTGCTCCAGGAGGGAAGCCTGGATGTGAAGCAGGCTTTTGAAAAATTGATAAATGGTGAGGCTATCAATGTGGAGATCGACGAGCAGATTGTTTATAATCAGTTATCCGTGAAGAAGAACTCTATCTGGAGCCTTTTGCTTGCCAGCGGGTATCTGAGAGTGGCCGATACGGAATTTGTCGAGCGAACAGGGAAAATTTATTATAATTTGAAGCTGACGAATAAAGAAGTGCGGATTATGTTTGAAAATATGATTCGTGACTGGTTTTCAGAGTCCGATAATTATAATGATTTTATAAAGGCATTGCTGTTAGGTGATGTAGATGCAATGAATACTTATATGAATAGAGTAACGGCTGAAATATTCAGTTATTTTGATACCGGGAGGAAACCATCGGAGGCAGAGCCAGAGCGTTTCTATCACGGTTTTGTATTAGGTCTTATGGTAGAACTTGGCGATAGGTATATCATAACATCCAACAGGGAAAGTGGATTTGGAAGGTACGATGTTATGTTAGAGCCGCGGGCTAAGAAGGAAGAAGATGCCATGATACTGGAATTTAAAGTACAGAACCATAAGTACGAAAAAGAGCTTTCAGATACGGTAAGTGCGGCGTTAAAGCAAATTGAAGAGAAAAACTATGCGGTGGCGTTGGAGGCAAAGGGGATTCGGAAAGAGCGTATACGGAAATACGGGTTTGCCTTTTCCGGGAAAGAGGTGTTGATTGGCCAGGTTAAATGATTGTGCGGCCGCATTATCTAAGTTATCAGCCTTGATTGTCTAATAGAATGTAATAAAAGAAGCCAGGAGAAAAATAAAATGAAAAAGATGATACTTCAATTAATGATATTGGTAATGTTAATTCTTGCCGTACCAACAACAGATGTTCAGGCAGCAGGTTCTAATAAGAAAGCATATAAGGCATATGCGAATTGGCTGAATAAAAAGGCACCTTCACAATATAAAAAGTTTACTTTAGTAAAATTAGACGGAGATAAGGTGCCGGAGTTAGTTGGCCAATATAAAGATCGTGGTATGGAATATTATATTATTTGCAGCTATGACGAAAAAAAAGTAAGGACGAAAGAACTTGCTGCCGGTGTGGCTATGGTAGGCGGTTTCAGAGGAGTCGTGTCCTATATTCCCAAAAAAGGAAAGATTCTTGAAACTTATATATACGGAGGGACAGGCGCAGGGAATGATACTGTATATCAGTTAAAAAAAGGGAAATTTAAAAAGGCGGCATCGGGCAGCTCACAGTATAACAGTCGGGGAAAACAGACATTTAAATGGGGAAAAAAGAAAGTAAATGGTGATACATATAATAATAATTTAAACAAAGCGTTTAACCATTCAAAAGAGAAATCATTTGCTGATTTAAAATATATATCCAAGTCTAATATGAAGAAAAAACTTCGTTGAATATGAATTCTCATTAAGAAAGGTGTTTTGATATGCGGCGCTTTGAAGTAAAAGTGACAGAAAGAGTTTATCAGATTGTCCTTGACAAATTACATTTGTCTTTTTATAATGTCTAACATAAAGCAAGAGAGAGGTGAAAAGATGAGGAGATAGTTCGCTTTTGAAAACATGAGACTTGAGTAATTTTATTGTCCGGTGCGTCCGGGTGATAATCGTTTTATGTTGCCAAAAGTGGATTATGTTCTCATAACCTCTCTTTTTTGGTGAAAAAAATTAACAGTTCTGTATTATTACAGCGTGAGGTTATCTGAGTGCATGACTTCCTTTGGCAATAACAGGGAGGAGGAATTATTTATGGCACAGATCAGTGTGAATAACCTCACGTTTTATTATGAGGGAAGCTATGATAATATTTTTGAGGATGTATCCTTTGCGGTGGATACGGACTGGAAGCTGGGTTTTATCGGGAGAAATGGCAAGGGCAAGACGACGTTTTTAAATCTCCTGTTAGGAAAGTATGAATATAAAGGCTCGATTACCGCAAGTACGGTGTTTGATTATTTCCCATATCAGATAAAGGAAGAATACATGGATTTGCCGGCCATTGATTTTGTGTGGGAGTTGAAAGCGGGATGCGAGCAGTGGCGTATTATCTGCGAACTTGGAAAGCTTAATCTTGATGCGGAGGTTTTGTATCGTCCGTTCTGTACGCTGAGTTTCGGGGAACAGACGAAGCTTTTGCTTGCAGTACTATTTTCGGGGGAGAATTATTTCCTGCTCATAGACGAGCCGACTAACCACTTAGACAAAGAGGCGCGGGAGACGGTGAAGGAATACTTAAAAGGGAAGAAGGGCTTTATCCTGGTGTCCCACGACAGGGATTTTCTGGATGCATGTGTGGATCATGTGCTGGTGTTCAACCGCCGGTCTATAGAAGTGCAGGCGGGGAATTTTTCAAGCTGGTGGGAGAACCGGAGGAGGCAGGATATCCATGCGCAGATGGAGAATGAAAAGCACAGAAAAGAGATTGCCAAGTTAAAGACAGCGGCCAGGCAGACAAGGCAGTGGGCAGATAAGAATGAGAGTACAAAGATTGGATTTGACCCGGTTAAGGACCCGGGACATAAGGGGAAGAGAGCGTATATCGGAGAGAAGACAAGAAAGATGCAAAGCAGGGTCGGACAGATGGAGCGGCGTCTTGAGCGCGAGATTGAGGAGAAGGAAGGACTTCTTCAAGATATTGAGGAGACAGCGAGTCTTAAGATTATGCCTGTTGGGCATCATAAAAGGACGCTTGTGTCGGCGGATAAGTTGGGGCTTATATATAGGGACGCGAAAAAGTCTCTTTTTGAAGGGCTGACATTTGAGATAAACCAGGGGGACCGGGTATTTTTAAACGGAGCTAACGGCTGTGGGAAATCGAGTCTTCTTAAGGCCGTCCTTCGCAGAGCTTTGCAGGAAAGAGATGAACAGGGGAGTGACGATATCGTAGAAAGGGGCAAGCTTCGTACAGCTTCCGGGCTGAAGATTTCTTATATCAGCCAGGATACTTCCTTTCTGCGGGGCGGCGTAAAGGAGTTCTGCAGGGCAAAGGAGCTTAACGAAAGCCTGTTCCTTGCGATTTTGCGCCGGTTGGATATGGAGCGGGTTCAGTTCGGGAAGGAGATGCAGGATTTTTCAGAGGGACAGAAAAAGAAGATTCTTATCGCCGCGAGCCTTTTAACTCCTGCGCATCTTTATATCTGGGATGAGCCGCTGAATTATATCGATGTGTTCTCAAGGATGCAGATTGAGGAGTTATTGCTGGCGTACAGGCCGACTATGCTTGCGGTAGAGCATGATGTGAGATTCCGTGAGAATATTGCGACGAAAGTTATTGATATCCCATCCTGACAGATGCAGATTGATTATGCAATGGAAAAGCTGAGGAATCTTGAATATTTTGCCGGATTGAACTATAATATTGTCAGAGAATGGCGGAAAGAATCTGTCACAGAGAGTTATCTCCAAAAGGAGATAACATACGAGGGAGGAATGGTTGTGGAACAGGGTACATCTGACACGATCCGGCGTGCGGAGCATTTTCAGGTGGCATTGACCGGAGAGGGAATCATCGTAGGAGGGATTGCCGGATTTGTGGTAATTCTTTACCGTATGGTGCTTGAGTTTGCGAATGATACATTGAAACAGATATTGGGGTTTATCGGCGGGCATCCAATCCGAATCGCCGGGTGGTTTCTTGTTCTGGTGCTTCTGGCGTGGATCGTGGGGAAGCTTGTGTCTGCGGAGCCGATGATCTCGGGGAGCGGAATCCCTCAGCTTGAGGGAGAGATGGTCGGGAAGCTTGACCAGAATTGGTGGAGAGTTATCGGCGGGAAATTCCTGGGCGGCTTCTTGTGCCTGCTTGGCGGGCTGGCGCTCGGACGGGAGGGTCCGTCTATCCAGCTTGGTGCCATGGCAGGAAAAGCCGTATCTAAGGGTCTTGAACGCGGGAAGACGGAGGAGAAATTTTTGCTGACCTGCGGAGCCAGTGCAGGGCTTGCCGCGGCCTTCCATGCGCCTTTGGCGGGAGTGATGTTCTCGCTGGAGGAGGTACATAAGAATTTTTCGGTGTCTGTGCTGATGTCGGTCATGGCGTCCTCATTGACGGCGGATTTCCTGGCTACAACGGTGTTCGGCATGACGCCGGTGTTTAACTTTGATATTGTAAAACCGCTTCCGATACAGTTTTACGGGATGATCGTTCTGCTCGGCATACTGCTTGGTGCGCTGGGGACATTTTACAACTGGTTTACGCTTAAGGTGCAGTCTTTATACAATGAAGCAAAGTTTCTCAATACTAAGACCAGGCTTGTGATTCCTTTTGTGTGCGCCGGGTTTCTCGGTATTAAAGCGCCGGAGCTTTTAGGGAGCGGGCATGCGTTGATTGAGTATCTGACCAATGTGGACGTAATGCTTGGTACGGTTATCTTTATTCTGGTCAGCAGGTTCATCTTCTCGGCGGTGTGTTTTGGTTCTGGAGCGCCGGGAGGTATCTTTTTCCCGCTGCTCGTACTGGGGGGCTTCATCGGGGGAGTCTTTGCGACGGTGGGCGTGGATTACTTCGGGATGGATCCGGTATATATCAATAACTTTGTGGTGCTTGCCATGGCGGGGTATTTTTCCGCAATCGTCAGGGCGCCGCTTACAGGAATTATCCTGCTCTTTGAGATGACCGGCTCATTGACACAGATGTTAACTGTATCGATGGTTTCGATTATCGCCTATATCGTCGCTACGCTCTTAGAATCGAAGCCTGTATATGAGAGTCTTCTTGAACGTCTTCTCTTGAAACAACAGACGGATGCGAAAGAAAAACAGGAAGCGAAAAAAGCAGAGGCAGGCCACGGCAGAAAGATTCTTACAAATTTTGTTGTACAGTACAATTCTGCGCTGAATGAGGCGTTTATTAGCGAGATAAAGTGGCCGGACAATTGTCTTGTTGTCTCGGTTCAGAGAGGAGTTAAAGAGATCATCCCAAGGGGAACTACAAAGCTTCAGGTGGGGGATGTGATTGTAATTCTTATGAACGAGCGGGACATGGCGTATGTACATGACTGGATGGAAAATTTGTGTACAGCGAAAGATTATTTTATTGCTGAATGAGGAAAATAATAGAAAAGCTATTTTAAAATCCTTGAAATC
Organism: Lachnospiraceae bacterium MD308; assembly: GCA_000403475.2. GTDB lineage: Bacteria > Bacillota > Clostridia > Lachnospirales > Lachnospiraceae > MD308. The sequence goes on along the minus strand of KE159797.1, from coordinate 379,935 downwards.
TGCGTGTGCATGTGCTAACATGGTAAAATATTAAAGATAAAAGCGATGAAGGAGACCCTGTCTTTTTGGAACTTGACAGGAATAAGGCGTCACCGACTGAGAGCGCCTTTTGAGGAATGAGGACAACAGGGAACACTCTGGAGCAGACTGTTTGAAATGAAGTAGGGCAGTACGTGAGCGCTCGTTACGCGCAGAAAGTGGAATTCTGAAAGTCAGGATTCAAAGCGGGTGGTACCGCGGATAACGATGATGATATCCGTCTTGCGGCTATAGTTTAGCATAATTATAGTCCAGGGCGGATTTTTTATATTCAGTATAACGTATCCGTCCCGCTGAAAAAAAAGGAGGACCCAATATGGAATATTACACAGGTGTAGCAAAAAAGGAAGCACTGGAGATCAGCGAGCTTTACGTAAAAGCGAAAGCAGGAGGCGCAGGGAGTACCGTTCGGGTAAATGGCGCAGTCCATACCATCCGGGACATAGGCAACGTGGCATTCGTTATCTTAAGAAAGCGGGAGGGGCTTTTGCAGGTGGTGTACGAGAAAGGCAGCGTGCGTTTTTCGCTGAAGGATATTAAGGAAGCGGCAACGGTCGAGGTAGAAGGCGTGCTGGAGGAAAATGAAAAAGCTCCCGGCGGCATTGAGATTCGCATGGAGGATGTCCGCATCTTAAGCGAGCCGACAGACGAGCAGATGCCTCTTGCCATATCCAAATGGAAGCTTGATACTTCACTGGAGGCAAAACTTAATTATCGCTCCATTGCTCTTAGAAATGTGCGTGAGCGTGCGAAGTTCCGGATACAGGAGGGACTGACGAGAGCGTTCAGGGATTTCCTCTACGGACAGGGATTTACGGAGATTCATACGCCGAAGATTGGGGCGAGAGGCGCGGAGGGAGGAGCTAATATCTTTAAGCTTGAGTATTTTCACAGGCCGGCAGTGCTCGCCCAAAGTCCGCAGTTTTATAAACAGATGATGGCAGGCGTATTCGACCGGGTATTTGAGACGGCTCCGGTGTTCCGGGCAGAAAAGCACAATACAAAGCGGCACTTGAATGAATATACGAGCCTTGATTTTGAAATGGGATATATTGATGGATTCGAGGATATTATGGCGATGGAGAGCGGATACCTTCAGTATGCGATGCGGCTGCTGGCAGAAGAGTATGCGGCGGAGGTGAAGGTCTTAGGGATAGAGCTTCCGGAGACAGAGCGGATTCCCGCGGTGAGATTCAGTGAGATCAAAGAGCTGGTGGCCGAAAAGTATAGCCATAAGATAAGGAATCCTTTTGACCTTGAGCCGGAGGAAGAGGTGTTAATCGGGCGGTATGCGAAGGAAGAGTGGGATAGTGATTTTGTATTTGTCACCCATTATCCGTCGAAAAAACGTCCTTTCTACGCTATGGACGACCCGGAGGATACGAGATATACACTGAGCTTTGATCTTCTGTATAAAGGGATGGAGATTACGACAGGCGGGCAGCGCATCCACGATTATAAGGTGCTGACGGAGAAGATAGAGGCGAGGGGGATGACGGAAGAAGGTATGGAGCAGTACCTGAGCGCATTCAAGCATGGTATGCCGCCCCACGGGGGATTAGGAATTGGACTGGAGCGGTTAACTATGAAGCTGACCGGGGAAGATAATGTAAGAGAGACAACATTGTTTCCAAGAGATTTAAGTCGATTGGAACCGTAAATAAGACAGATTGGAGGCCGCAGTATGGCGAACAAGATATCAGACGAGACAATTGAATACGTCGGTATTCTCGCAAAGCTTGAATTGTCCGGCGAGGAGAAGGAGAATGCGAAGGCGGATATGGAAAGGATGCTTGATTATATAGACACGCTAAATGAGCTGGATACGGAAGGAACAGAGCCGATGTCTCATGTATTTCCAGTATATAATGTGTTCCGTGAGGACATCGCCGAGAATGGTGACGGAAGCGGAGATACGCTTGCCAATGCGCCTCTTGTGAAAGAGCAGGGATTTAAAGTGCCGAAGACCATCGGTTAGATATGAGGGAGGTACAGTATGGATATTTGCAGTATGACAGCGCTGGAGCTGGGTGAAAAGATCAGGCATAGAGAGCTGTCTGCCGCGGAGGCGGTGAGGGCATATCTTGCCCGCACTGAGGCTGCGGAGCCTGAGATAAATAGTTTTGTGACTGTTGATGCAGAAGGAGCGCTTAGACGTGCGCAGGAAGTGCAAAAAGGGATTGATGAAGGGATATTCTCCGGCCCCCTTGCAGGAGTACCTGTGGCAGTTAAGGATAATTTGTGTACGAGAGGGTTGTTGACTACATGCAGCTCTAAGATTCTAAGCGATTTTAAGCCGACGTTTTCTGCGCAGGCCGTCCGGAATCTGGAAAAGGAGGGAGCAATCGTTATCGGGAAGACGAATATGGATGAATTTGCCATGGGCAGTACCACGGAGACATCTTATTACGGCGTGACGAGAAATCCCTGGAATACAAGTCATGTGCCGGGGGGCTCCTCCGGCGGTTCCTGCGCGGCGGTGGCGGCGGAGGAATGTCCGTTTGCACTGGGATCAGACACCGGCGGCTCGATTCGTCAGCCAAGTTCCTTTTGCGGAGTGGTAGGTATTAAACCCACCTATGGGACAGTATCACGGTATGGGCTGATTGCTTATGGCTCTTCCTTAGACCAGGTTGGGCCGATAGCCAGAAGCGTATCAGACTGTGCGGCGGTTCTTGAGGTTATCGCGTCCCACGATAAGAAAGACAGCACCTCTATCCGGCGGGAGGATTATGACTTTACCAGAGCATTGACAGGAGATGTGAAAGGGATGAGGATTGGTATCCCGAAGGACTATTTCGGGGAAGGCTTGGACAGCGAGGTTAAGGAGCATATCCTGCATGCAGTAAAAAAGCTTAAGGAAGAGGGTGCGGTTGTGGAAGAGTTTGACTTAAGCCTTGTGCAGTACGCCATTCCGGCATATTATGTGATAGCATCCGCAGAGGCAAGCTCTAATCTGGCCCGGTTTGACGGCGTGAAATATGGTTATCGGGCAGGAAATTGCGACGGGCTTCACCAGATGTACAAAAAGACACGCTCAGAAGGTTTTGGTGCAGAGGTTAAGCGGCGGATCATGCTTGGTTCTTTCGTCTTAAGCGCTGGTTACTATGACGCCTGTTATCTGAAAGCGCTTCGCACGAAAGCACTGATCAAACAGGCATTTGACAGCGCCTTTGAGCGGTACGATATCATCGTCGCCCCGTCGGCGCCGACTACAGCGCCAAAGATTGGGAAGAGTTTAAGCGATCCCCTTAAGATGTATCTGGGGGATATCTATACCGTCTCAGTAAATCTGGCCGGGCTGCCGGGTATTACCGTTCCGGTGGGACAGGATAAAAAAGGTCTTCCGATTGGGATGCAGCTTATCGGGAACTGTTTTGAGGAAAAGAAGATTATTCGCGCGGCGTATGCAGTTGAGCAGATGTGTGAATATAAGGCACCGAAGCTTTGCGGTGAGTTGAAAAATTCAGCGGGCGGCAAAAGCACATGCAGGGAAGGAGGGAGACAGGTATGGCGAGACAGTATGAGACAGTGATTGGACTTGAAGTGCACGTAGAGCTTGCCACAGAGACGAAGATATTCTGCGGCTGCAGTACCCGGTTCGGCGGAGCGCCTAATACACATACCTGTCCGGTGTGTACAGGCATGCCGGGCGCTCTTCCGGTATTGAATAAGCAGGTGGTGGAGTATGCTGTGGCTATTGGTCTTGCGGCCAACTGTGAGATTACGAGAATGTGCAAGTTCGACAGGAAGAATTATTTCTATCCCGACAACCCGCAGAATTACCAGATCTCACAGCTTTATCTTCCGATCGCAAGAGACGGTTATGTGGAGATTGAATGTGGTGATACTAAGAAAAAGATACGTATTCATGAGATGCATATGGAGGAAGATGCGGGAAAGCTGGTGCATGATGAGTGGGACGATACTTCTATTGTGGACTTTAACCGGAGCGGAGTGCCCCTTGTGGAGATCGTGTCGGAACCGGATATGCGCTCGGCGGATGAAGTTCTGGCATATCTGGAAAAGCTGCGCATGATCATCCGGTATCTGGGGGCATCGGACTGTAAGCTTCAGGAAGGCTCCATGCGGGCGGATGTAAACCTCTCGGTCCGTGAGATGGGAAGCAGAGAGGTTGGCACGAGGACGGAGATGAAGAACCTGAACTCTTTTAAGGCAATCTCGCGGGCCATAGAAGGGGAGAGGCAGCGTCAGATAGAGCTTATCGAGGGAGGCAAGGCGGTGCGCCAGGAGACAAGACGGTGGGATGATAATAAGGAATATTCCTATGCTATGCGCTCTAAGGAGGATGCCCGGGACTATCGTTATTTTCCGGAGCCGGATCTTGTTCCGATTGTAATTGATGATGCGTGGATTGAGAAAATTAAGGAAAGACAGCCGGAGTTTCAGGATGCGAAGTTGATAAGGTATCGCCGGGAATACGGGATTCCGGAGTATGATGCGCAGATTATCACGTCTTCCAGGCATATGGCAGAGCTGTTCGAGAAGGCGTCCGATGTATGCAAAAAGCCAAAAAAAGTGTCAAACTGGCTGATGGTAGAGACGCTTCGGCTGTTAAAAGAGCATGGGATGGAGCCGGAGGAGCTTCGGTTTTCGCCGGAGAATCTTGCGAAGTTGGTGGAGCTTTCCGAGGCAGGAAGTATTAACAGCTCTGTAGCAAAAGAAGTATTTGAGAAAATGTTTTCAGAGGATATAGACCCTGAGCGCTATGTGGAAGAGCATGGACTTAAGACCGTGAATGACGAAGGAGAGCTTAATGAGGTCATTAAGAAGGTGATTGACAGCAATACCCAGGCGGTATCGGATTACCAGGGTGGAAAGGAAAAAGCTCTTGGCGTTCTTGTGGGGCAGACGATGAAAGCGATGAAGGGAAAGGCAGACCCAAGACGGGTAAACCAGAGACTTAAGGAGCTGCTTTCGTAAAAATATCGTGCACAGGCAGATTGCAAATATTGTCGAATAAAATACCATATAGACAGGGCGGCAGTGATTGTGATACAATCGTGGGGCAAAGTCAAATAAATATATGAGCATCAATGCAGTTACATTTAAATGATAGATAAGGAGGATCAATATGGGTGGTTTTTTCGGTGTAGCGTCGAAAGAGGATTGTGTGTTGGAGCTGTTTTACGGAGTGGATTATCATTCGCATCTCGGGACAAGGCGCGGCGGTATGGCGACATATGGCGAGGAAGGCTTTAACCGCGCCATACACAATATTGAAAATTCGCCGTTCCGTACTAAGTTTGACCGTGATGTGGGGGAGATGAAGGGGAATCTGGGTATCGGATGTATTTCCGACTTTGAGCCCCAGCCGCTTTTGATCTGTTCAAAGCTTGGAAGCTTTGCGATTACGACAGTGGGCAAGGTGAATAATTATGACAAACTGCTGAATCAGTTGTACGACAGCGCCCATTCCCATTTTCAGGAGATGACCAGCGGACAGGTGAACGTGACGGAGCTTATTGCAGCGTTAATCTGTGAGAAGGAGACGATTGTAGAAGGCATCCAGTATGTACAGGAGATTGTAGACGGCTCTATGACCTTGCTTGTGATGACGAAGGAAGGAATCTACGCGGCGAGGGACCGCTACGGGAGGACGCCTCTTGTAGTAGGGCAGAAGGAAGGCGCATACTGTGTGTCCTTTGAGAGCCATGCGTATATCAATCTTGGATATATCGATTATAAGGAGCTTGGCCCGTCAGAGATTGCATTTATCACGCCGGAGGAGGTTAAGACTGTAAGCCCCGCCCGGGACGAGATGCGCATCTGCTCCTTCCTGTGGGTATACTACGGATATCCGACTTCTTCCTATGAAGGGGTAAATGTGGAGGACATGCGTTATAAATGCGGAAGTATGCTGGCAAAGCGAGACGGCGATTCTGTGCATCCGGATATCGTAGCAGGCGTGCCGGATTCCGGTATCGCTCATGCGATCGGTTATGCCAATGAATCCGGTATCCCTTACGCAAGGCCGTTTATCAAGTACACGCCTACATGGCCCCGTTCCTTTATGCCGACGAACCAGAGTCAGAGGAGTCTGATCGCCCGCATGAAGCTGATTCCGGTGCAGGCATTGATCGAGAATAAGAAGCTTCTTTTGATCGACGATTCTATCGTGCGGGGAACGCAGCTTCGGGAGACGACGGAATTTTTATACAACAGCGGTGCAAAAGAAGTGCATGTGCGCCCGGCTTGTCCGCCTCTTTTATACGGGTGTAAGTATCTGAACTTTTCCCGTTCCAAATCCGAGATGGAGCTCATTACGCGGCGGACGATTAAAGAACGGGAAGGTGACAACTGCCCGGAAGAAGTGCTGAATGAGTATGCTGATCCGTGTAGCTTAAGGTATGCGCAGATGATTGAGGATATCAGGAAACAGCAGAACTTTACTACACTCAGGTATCACAGGTTGGATGACCTTTTAGCGTCCATCGGGATAGAGCCATGCAAGATCTGCACATACTGTTTTAACGGAAAAGAATAGCGGGTGAGCCCAGCCTGGGCGGACGTCGAGGACGATTCCGCCCGGCGGCTCAGCACCCTGGAACAGTTGGTATGGCCAGTACGACTTTGAATCCGCCGTATTCGCTGTGGCCTATTAAAACTTTTCCATTATGCCCTTTTATAATCTGTTTCACAATAAGCAGTCCCAAACCGTGTCGCTGTTCAGAAGTATTCGTATCACAGATCATATAATGCGGTGTATTGTTTAGCCTGTCAATCTGTTCGTCGGCAGCTCCGATACCGTTATCTTCAATGCAGATCTTACAGGTACTGCTGTCATCATCAACGGATGCATAAATCACACACCCATTTTCATTGTGGTTTATGCTATTTTGAATAAGGTTTGATATTGCACGTTTCAGTAGATCCTTATCAGCGTTAATGTAACAGGCAGACAGAGTATCAGCGGTTTTCCATTCAATCGGAAATTTATCATCAATATTCGTGTTCATAAAATCTACAATAACCTGCCGGATAATAGATATTGCATTTTCCCGTTTCATTGTGAGCGGCTGCATATCATATTCAAGTTTGGAAGCGAGATTGAGGTCGTTTATCAAGTCTTTCATTCGACTGCTTTGCCTTACAATGACAGCGGCTTTTTTGCGCTCAATTTCTGACAGTTTTTTTGAATTTTCCAACTGTCCGGCGTAACCCATGATCATTGACAACGGCGTTCTGACATCATGAGAAACGCCCGCAATCCAGTTTGCCCTTGCGGTTTCTTTTTTTCGTAACTGTTCAGCCTGCATTTGCAATATTTCAGATGTTTTATTGATTTTTTCGGCTAATTCAGAAAGCACCCCTTTTTCTTTAATGCAAACAGGACTGCCGTTTGACAAGTTCTGTATTCCATTCGTTATTGGTTTAATAGAACGTAACAATTTTGAATCGACAGCTGCATATATGAGGAAAATCAAGACAATATTGACAGCCAGAATAATCATTGCGTTCTTGGGCAGGTCTGCAATAAATTTATAGTCCCAACTTGCCCTTGTATGTTTCCAAAATCTATCTTTGGGATAGCCTAATACCAATAATCCGCTTTGGGCTTCTCCCGTAAAAGTAGGGTATCCGTCTACGTAGCCGCGCGATAGCCTGGCTACATCCGATAATGTATATTGCATAGGGATATCGTCTGGCAAATTATCTGTCCGCCATACAACTTGCCGTGTATCATTGTCAATAAGGAAAGCCCAGGAATCTTCTTCTTTTAGTTTAGCCATTGCGTCATCAGATATGGAATAGCCGTCATCAGATAACTGCAATGCGGCTGCTGCATGATCCGCCATATCCCACGGGGAAAATGTGGACGTATTTTTTACAAAGACGATTGCAAAAAAAGAAATATTCAAAATAACAAGAAGTATTACGCTTAACGTCATTATTCCCGCAAAGCGGCGTATAAGTTTTGGAATACTTTTCATACTATCTCCCCTCTACAATTAACTTATAACCTAATCCCTTGACTGTAACCAACGAGACGGGGCGGGAGGGATTTTGCTCTATTTTTTCTCTGATGCGGCGTATATGCGCCATTAAAGAGTTTTCATACCCAAAGGGATTGTCGCCCCATGCCGCTTCGCACAATGCGTCAATCGTCACAATTCGCCCTGCATTGCGATATAGGGCGGACAGCAGATCATGTTCTTTTGCTGTCAATGGAATGTGCTCGTCATTTTTAATGACCTCAGCACGTGAGAAATCAATTTGGCTGTCATGTAAGAATACAAGAGGGTTTTCGCCTTTGTAGCTTCTGCGTAAAATTGCCATGACACGAAATAAAAGCTCTTTTGGCAGAAAAGGTTTTATGATATAATCATCAGCTCCTAACCCAAAGCCTTTGAATTTGTCGTCGTCTTCGCCGCAGGCAGTAAGAAAAAGAATAGGGTAATCGTCGCCTTTCTTTAACCGTTCCATTAACTCAAACCCGTTCCCGTCCGGAAGCATTACGTCAAGTATTGCTAATTCCGGGCAGAAGTTTTCAGCTTGCTCCATAGCTTCTTTCACATTTTTTGCAGTTTTGACATTTTGAAATCCGTATTCAATTAAAATAGACAAAACCATATCTAAAAGCTCCTGTTCATCATCAACCAGCAGTATACGTTTATTCAGCAGATAATCTTCATTCATAGTACAATCTCCTTTTACGGTTACATCATACCATATAATTGTGAATTTTTTGGAGGATTTCAGAAAATGTAAGGCAGATGTAAGGTGAAGAGAATGTTGCCGTAAGGATGCGCTGGTATCATGTAAGCAATGAAACACCACAAGAGTGTACCTTGATGTTCCGGGAAACGGACAATAAGGATGAAAGGAGATGTCTATATGGATTACATTATCACAACAGAGCGGTTAACAAAAAAATATAAATCGTTTGCCGCTGTTAATAACGTTTCACTTAACATTCGAAAAGGCAGCATCTATGGATTTCTCGGTCCGAATGGCGCGGGGAAATCCACTACTATGAAAATGCTCTTAGGATTGACTACGCCCACAAAAGGCAGTTTCACAATCGACGGAAAGCAGTTTCCGAATGACCGCATTTCCATTTTGAAAGAAGTAGGTTCTTTTATCGAATCCCCCTCTTTTTACGCAAATCTGACGGGCGAAGAAAATCTTGACATCATTCGCCGCATTTTGGGGCTTCCCGGAAGCTGTGTTGCGGATGCATTGGAGCTTGTGGGGCTTTCTGAATTTGGCAGGCGGCTGGCAAAAAAATACTCATTGGGTATGAAGCAGCGGCTGGGACTTGCCGGAGCTTTGCTTGGCAGACCGCCTATTTTGATTTTAGACGAGCCTACAAATGGACTTGACCCATCCGGCATACATGAAATCCGAAATCTGATTAAATCGCTGCCTGGCCTTTACGATTGTACGGTTCTTATTTCTTCGCATATGCTGTCTGAGATTGAGTTAATGGCAGACGATATAGGAATACTCAATCATGGCCGCTTACTGTTTGAGGGCAGTCTGGATGAATTGCGGCAGAACGCATTGCAGTCTGGATTTACTGCGGATAATTTGGAAGATATGTTTTTGTCCATGGTTGATAAAGACAACGTAAAAAGAAAGCAGAGGGCGAAGCTATGAGGATATTTGCAATCGAGCTTAGAAAAGGGAAACGTACAGGCGTTATTTTGTTAATGCCTGCAGTCGGCATTTTGGGGGCAGCATACGCCTTTGCCTTTTTTCTTGTGCGGAAGGATGCTCTTTTAAATCTGCCGTTAGCACCTATGGACGTGCTGCTTACGCAGTTGTATGGCATGATTATGGTTCTGAATATGTTTGGAATCATAGCCGCCGCCTGCATCATTTACAATATGGAGTTTAAAGGAAGTGCCGTTAAAAAGATGTATATGCTGCCTGTGAATGTTCCGGCTATGTATTTTTGCAAATTTTTGATTTTAACGATTACGCTCTTTATTGCAATCGTTTTTCAGAATTTGGCGATTATAAGAATAGGTCTGGCGGATTTGCCACAGGGCGCGTTTGAGTATGAGATGCTGCTGGATTTTGCAGGATATTCATTCATAACGTCAATGCCCGTATTATCTTTTATGGTTTTCATATCTTCCCGTTCCCCCAATATGTGGGTGTCTCTTGGGATCGGTGTTGCAGGATTTTTAAGTGGTATGGCGTTGACTGTGCCGGGTAATACTTTTCTTTGCATACACCCTTTTGTGGTTATGTTAAAACCCGCTGCTGCAATGAGCGCGCAGCCGGATTTGATAGTTGTGATTTTTTCGCTGGTTGAAACGGCTGTTTTCCTTTTTTTCGGATTATGTGCTGCAAGATACCCGCGCTGGGAATAGGGAGGTGTAGGATATGAGTTTTTTAGAGTTGCTTAAAATCGAGTTTATAAAAGTAAAACGGGGTAAAATCATTCCTCTGATTTTTATAGCTCCGCTGTTGGTTGTGGCTTCCGGCGTGGCAAACCTGCAAAAATATTTTTCGCCGGAGTATACAAACCCATGGGCGGCGATGTTCATTCAGAGCGCATTAGTCTATGCCTATTATCTGCTTCCGTTCAGCATGATAGTTGTATGCGTGATGATTGCGGGACGCGAAACGGGGAACAACGGAATTATGAAAATGTTAGCCTTACCTGTCAGCCGCTATGCCCTTTCAGCAGCAAAATTCTGCGTGCTTCTCTTTTATTTGTTTATGGAAATGGTTGTTTTTCTTGCTGTCTTTGTAATAACAGGGTTGATTGCGACAGGCAGCACAGGAATAAAAGAAGTTTTGCCGATTATATATTTACTGAAGTGGTGTGCCGGATTATTTTTTACTATGCTCCCCGGTGCGGCGGCAATGTGGGCGATTACGGTACTATTTGAAAAACCATTCCTATCCGTCGGATTAAACCTGCTTCTTGTTATTCCCGGCGTATTAATGGCAAATACGCCGCTTTGGGTCGTTTACCCTTATTGCTACAGCGGCTATCTGGTTTCCTGCTCCCTGCACGATTTTACAGCAAAGGATGTTAGCGCCGGTTTTAACCTGTACCCGTTTTTACCATGTGCAATTCTGGTTTTTGTATTGGGGCTTACCGCAGCGGTGAAACGGTTTGGAAAATAAAAGGTTATTTGCTCTGTGACAATGTCACAGAAACGCAGGCCAATATGGGTTATAATATAGCTTATTATTAAGAAAGAAAAGGAGAAGGGTTATGAAGGTTTTGATAATAGGCGGTGTGGCAGGCGGAGCAACCGCGGCAGCGAGGATTCGCAGACTAGATGAGCAGGCGGAGATTATCGTATTTGAACGCTCAGGCTATGTGTCCTATGCGAATTGCGGATTGCCGTATTATATCGGAGGAATTATCGAGGACCCGGAGGAGCTGACGCTGCAGACTCCGGAGAGCTTTTTTATGCGTTTTCGGATTAAGATGAAGGTGCGCCATGAGGTGACGGCGGTCGATCCGGAGAGAAAGACGGTTTCAGTAAAGGATTTAGAGAGCGGAAGGGAATTTGTGGAAAGCTACGATAAGCTTCTTCTCTCCCCGGGCGCGAAGCCTACTCAGCCCCGGGTTCCGGGTATAGGAATTGAAAAGCTGTTTACTCTTCGCGCTGTAGAAGATACGTTTCGTATTCGGGAACATATTGAGAAAAATAATCCAAAATCGGCAGTACTTGCAGGGGGCGGCTTTATTAGCCTTGAGTTAGCGGAAAATCTACGGGATATGGGAATGGATGTGACAATTGTCCAGAGGCCAAAGCAGCTGATGAAGCCGTTTGATGCTGACATGGCGTCTTTTATCCATGGTGAGATGCGAAGACACGGAGTGAAGCTTGCTCTGGGCCATACAGTGGAAGGTTTTGCAGAAAGGGACGGCGGCGTGGATGTGCTGCTGAAAGGTGAGGAGCCGCTCCATGCGGATATGGTCGTGATGGCAATCGGCGTCACTCCGGATACCCGGCTTGCCAAAGAGGCGGGGCTTAAACTTGGTGTCAGAGACAGTATATATGTAAATGACCGGATGGAGACTTCCGCGGCGGATATCTATGCAGTGGGGGATGCGGTGCAGGTACAGCACTATGTCTCGGGGGAGGACGCACTCATTTCCCTGGCGGGGCCTGCCAACAAACAGGGGCGTATTGCTGCCGACAATATCTGCGGAGGTGACAGCCGGTATCAAGGCTCTTTAGGAAGTTCTGTGATTAAAGTATTTGATATGACTGCTGCAGCGACAGGAATCAATGAGACGGCTGCGAAACAGGCAGGTATCGATGCAGATAAAGTGATTTTATCGCCCATGAATCATGCTGGTTATTACCCTGGCGGTAAGGTGATGACGATGAAAGTAGTATTTGAAAAAGGAACTTACCGGCTTTTAGGAGCGCAGATTGTGGGCTATGAGGGCGTGGATAAGCGCATTGACGTGCTGGCGGCGTCTATTCATGCGGGGCTTGATGCAATCGGACTGAAGGATTTGGAACTTGCTTATGCGCCTCCTTATTCTTCTGCGAAGGACCCGGTGAATATGGCAGGGTTTATGATTGAAAATATTTCCCAGGGGACGTTAAGGCAGTTTCACCTGGAAGATGTACCGGGGCTTTTGCAGGATGATAGTGTAACACGGTTGGATGTGCGGACTGCGGGTGAGTATGCGAGAGGGCATATTGAAGGTTTCAGCAATATACCTGTGGATGAGCTTCGGGAGCGTCTCAGTGAGATTGCGCTGGAAAGACCGGTCTATGTCATCTGCCAGAGCGGTCTGCGCAGTTACATTGCCACGCGCATTTTGGCCGGAAATGGGTTTGAATGCTATAATTTCTCCGGCGGTTTCCGGTTCTATGATACGGTGACGAATGAGAAAGAGATGATTGAAGAGGCGTATCCTTGCGGGATGGATAAGTAAGGCGGCTATTTGACAGATTCCGCAGATGATTATATACTGTGTTACAGGTTTAGAGAAAGGAGTAGTTGATCATGAGAATAGCAGTTACTTATGAAAATGGTGAGATTTTCCAGCATTTTGGACGTACAGAACAATTTAAAGTGTATGATATTGAGGACGGAAAAATCGTATCTTCTGAAGTTACGGGCACTGACGGAAGAGGGCATGGAGCGCTGGCGGGCGTACTGAACGAGCTGAATGTCGATACTTTAATCTGCGGTGGGATCGGCGGGGGCGCTCAGGCTGCCCTGGCAGAGGCAGGCATCAAGCTGTATGGCGGTGCGTCCGGAGAGGCAGATGCGGCAGTGGAGGCGTTGCTTTCCGGTACATTAGAGTTTAACCCGGATGTGCATTGTGACCATCACGGAGAGCATCATCACCATGAAGGCGGGTGCGGAAGCCATAGCCATACCTGCGGCAGTCATGGGTGCGGCGGACATTAGAAAATACAGGAGGATGGGGGCAATACAGTGTTTTGCTCCATCCTCTGTTTTTAAATCAGCCATACTGGTACATACCAGTTTTTCTCATTCACAGGAAGCAGATCGGTGGCCATACAGACTACGCTTCCGGTTCCGATCTCTACTTTAAGCGTATCTAAACCACCGAAGTTCCCTGCTGTACGAATCGGCTCTAAAACACGGAAATTCTTAATTGCTGTATTTCCGGGAGAGGCGGCTTTTTTTATTTCTATCGGGGATAACACGCCGTTTTGATAAATCAGCAGGTCGATTTCTTTCTGATCTTTGTCTCTGTAATAATAAATCGGAGGTTCTTTACCTGCATTCAAGTAGCTTTTATAGATTTCTGAAAATACATAACTTTCAAAAATAGCCCCGGACATGGCGCCTTTTTCCAGTACTTCCGGGTTTCCCCATTTTAAGAGGTAAGCGGCCAGGCCGGTATCTAAAAAATGAAGAAGGGGCATCTTTACCACCCGCTTTATTTGTCGCTGTCAAGGGGAGAGAGAAACATTAACAATTGTTTATTGGCTTAGTCTTGCTCTATATGGTATGATAGAACAAAACGGAAGAGAATTGCCGAAGAAGGGAATAAGATCATGGTTTCATTTGTAGCATTAAAGGATGTGAAGAAAATATACCATATGGGTGAGGTCGAGATCATGGCCGCTGCCGGTATCGATTTTGAGATAAAGAGGGGAGAATTTGCGGTTGTGGTTGGCCCAAGCGGTGCGGGAAAGACTACGGTGCTCAACATTCTGGGCGGTATGGATACGGCCACAGAAGGGGAAGTGTTGGTGGATGGGAAAAACATTGCCGCATATTCTCAGAGACAGTTAACGGCATACCGAAGAGATGATATTGGATTCGTGTTTCAGTTTTATAATTTGATACCGAATCTTACCGCCCTTGAAAATGTGGAGCTGGCGCTCCAAATCTGCAAAAATCCCATGGACGCAAAAAAGGTACTTGAGGAAGTGGGACTTTTGGAGCGGATCAATAATTTCCCGGCGCAGCTCTCCGGCGGTGAGCAGCAGCGGGTGTCTATTGCCAGGGCTCTTGCAAAGAATCCCAAATTGCTTCTATGTGATGAACCGACAGGCGCGCTGGATTATCATACCGGAAAATCAATCTTAAAGCTTTTGCAGGATACGTGCAGGGATAAAGGAATGACGGTGATTTTAATCACTCACAATTCAGCGATTGCGCCGATGGCGGACCGGGTGATTAAGATTAAGAACGGAAAAGTTTCGGATATGATTGTAAATACAAGCCCGGTATCTGTTGAGACGATTGAGTGGTAAGGCGGTATAGATATGGCAAAAAAAGCAACTCGCAGAGATTTTTATATGGAGATACGAAGGAGTCCCGGGAGATTTTTCTCGATTCTTTTTATTGTTGCGCTTGGAGTGGCATTTTTTTCGGGAATCAGAGCTGCGGAGCCGGATATGAGAATTACCGGGGATTCTTATTTTGATGCCGCAAAGCTTATGGACATCAAGGCGCTAAGTACATACGGAGTTACGAAGGAGGACGTGAAAGCTTTTGAGGAGCTTCCCGAGGTGGCGCAGGCAGAGGGTGCATACAGCGCAGACTTTTTATACGACCTTAAAGAAGAGCAGCATGTCCTTCATGTTATGGGTATCCAAAAGGAGATGAACCGCCTTACCGTGACAAAGGGAAGGCTCCCTGAGGCAGTCGGGGAATGTCTCGCAGATGATGAGTCGGGCTATAAGGTCGGAGATGTCATTAGACTCAAGTCCGGGACAAAAGACAGTGTATCGGAGACGCTTAAGACGGATACTTTAGAAATTGTGGGCCTTGGGAACAGTCCGTGTTATCTTTCTTACGGGCGCGGAAGCACTGCGATAGGTACTGGAAGTATAGATGCGTTTCTGGCAATTCCGGAAGAGACGTTTGACATGGATGTGTATTCGGAAGTCTATGTGCAGGTAAAAGGAGCGCGGGGGCTGCTATCATTTACCGACGAATATGAGGAGAAAGTAGAAAGCGCCCTTGATGCGGCAGAGGTTCTTGCAGAGGAGCGGGGAGTTATCCGCAAGAAAGAAATCGTTGACGAGGCCAATGAAAAGCTGGAGGAAGCCAGAAATGAGCTTGCGGACGGAAAGGCAAAGGCAAAAAAGGAGCTTAGGGATGCAAAAAAAGAGATAGATGATGCCCAGAAGAAGCTAAAGGACGCGAAAAAAGAGATAAAGGACGGCAAAAAGAAGCTTAAAGATGCAAAGAAAACCTTAAGGTCAAAACAAAAGCAGCTTGATAAAGCAAAGAAGCAGTATAAGTCGGGAAAAAAGGATTTAGAAAAAGGTAAAAAGGAATACGAAAAAGGGCTGAAAAAATATAAGAAAAGTAAGCCCGCCGCACTGAAAAAGATGAAAGAGGGACGCAGTCAGGCCGCAGCGTTAAAAACACAGATTGATGAGGATGAGAAGACGTACGGTGTATTGAAGTCACAGATTGATAAGCTGACCGGGGAGCTTAAGAACCTGGAGGGAGCCGGAGCGGACGGTGAAGCAGGTGCCGGAGAGAACGAAGGAGCAGGCGCCGGCACAGAGGAAGCGGCCGGCATGATAAAGGCACAACTTGAAAAGCTAAATGCACAGGCCCAGGGTATGAATCAAAAAATCACTGCTGAGAAGCAGGCGTATACTTCGGCAATGGCAGAGCTTGATAAGGCCCAGGGGCAGCTTGACGCAGCGAAAAAGACTTTGGACAAGTCGAAGAAGCAGCTAGAAAAAGGCGAAAAAGAGCTTGATAAGGCAAAAAAGAAGATTAAGTCCGGGCAGAAGAAGATTGATGAGGGATGGAAGGAGTTAGAAAAACAGGAGAAGAAATTAACTGACGGCGAAAAAGAACTTACATCTAACGAGGCCAAGCTTGCTGACGCGAAAAAAGAATATAAGAAGGGCAAGGAAGACGCAAAAAAGGAAATCAGAGACGGGGAGAAAAAAATCGCAGATGCTAAGGAGGATATTGCGGATATCAAAGACCCGAAGTGGTATGTATACGACCGGAGTACCCTTGTGGAATACAGCGGATTTGGTGAGAATGCAGAGCGGCTTGGCGCTATCGGCCGGGTATTTCCTGTACTCTTCTTCCTTGTGGCGGCGCTTATCAGCCTTACCAGTATGACGCGTATGGTGGAGGAACAGAGAACATCTATTGGGACGATGAAAGCACTTGGATACGGCAAATTACAGGTGGCCTCAAAATATCTTGGCTACGCTTTTCTGGCGACTGTGGGAGGGAGTATCATAGGGATACTTATCGGAGAGAAGGTACTGCCCTATATCATCGTGTATGCCTACGGAATCTTGTACCGCCATCTGCCTGAGATTCTGGTGCCGTATGATTGGAAATATGCGGCTATGGCATCGGGGGGAGCGATATTTTGTACAATGGCGGCAACATTTTTGGCGTGTTACCGTGAGCTTGAGGCTCAGCCGGCAGTGCTGATGCGCCCGCCGTCACCGAAGAACGGGCGGCGTGTATTTCTGGAGCGGATTGGTATATTGTGGCGGCACTTAAGTTTTATATGGAAGTCCACGATTCGCAATTTGATGCGGTATAAAAAGCGTTTCTTTATGACCGTATTCGGAATCGGGGGCTGCATGGCACTGATGCTGGTAGGGTTCGGCCTTAAGGATTCCTGCTATGAGATTGCCGAGATTCAGTATGCCGAGATTCAGCTTTATCATGGAAGCCTGTATCTGGAGGAGGATATCACTGATGGGCAGAGAGCAAAGGTAAAAGAAACCCTCGACAG
Organism: Lachnospiraceae bacterium MD308; assembly: GCA_000403475.2. GTDB lineage: Bacteria > Bacillota > Clostridia > Lachnospirales > Lachnospiraceae > MD308. Next base: position 362,717 of record KE159797.1, on the reverse strand, counting down.
TGAGAAGGGGGTCACACGGTACATAGATGCCAATATGCAGAATATCACCCTGGTAAATGGAAAGAAGGAGCGCAGTGCCTATGAATGTGTGCTGAGCCCGAAGGAGGAAATTCCGCAGTTTGTGGATTTTCATGACAGAAGGACAAAGGAGAGCTATGTCCTTACTGATGACGGCGCTGTTATCAGCGAAAAGACAGCGAAGCTGTTAGAGGTGAAGGAAGGGGATTCTGTCTGGATCAAGGATGAGGAGAATGGGAATAAGGAAGTGAAGATAGATTATATTTGCGAAAATTATATGGGACATTATATCTATCTTACTCCTTCATATTATAAACGGGTGTATGGAGAACAGGCAGAATACAACAGCGTTTTATTTTCCGTGAAAGATGCAGATGACGCCGGACAGCTTGAGAAGATTGGACAGAGACTTCTCGAGAATGACGGAGCGCTGAGTGTCGGCTACACCCATGATATAGAAAAGCAGCTTGATGATATGCTGGGGAGTCTGAATCTTGTTATTGTCGTATTGATTATTTCCGCAGGTATGTTGGCGTTTGTTGTTCTATACAATCTTAACACCGTCAATATCGCAGAGAGAAAGCGGGAACTTGCAACACTCAAAGTACTGGGATTTTATGATCAGGAAGTCGGTGCTTACGTATACCGGGAGAATATTATACTGACATTTATCGGTGCGTTGGTGGGAGTGGGGTTAGGAAGAGTCCTTCATCTGTTTATCATCGAGACTGTGGAAGTGGATAATGCCATGTTTGGCAGAAATATTAATATGCCAAGTTATATATACAGCCTGGCGCTCACGGTTGCGTTTTCCCTGATGATCAATGGAGTGATGTATTTTAAGCTGAAAAGGATTGATATGGTAGAGTCGCTTAAGAGTATAGAATGATATCGGCGGCAATGAGTAAAAAGCGGGACGGATATACTACAAACCCTGGGGACAGAGATTTTCTGTCCCCGGTTTTCGTAAAAATGCTTACTTCATCGCCAGTCCGGAAAGAACGGATTTTACATGGTCAATCTCCTGCTGGGAAGCCTTTGCTGCCGGTACATAGTAGCTCTTTTCCCTTGCTACCTGGTAAAGCTTTTCCTGGGACATCTCACTTTCGTTGCGGATCTGCTTTAGGCACTGCTTAAGCTGTTTGTTCTCTGTCTGCGGAATCATCTCTCCGTAGCGGGTGAGCTCGCCGTTTACGCCTGTCAGGGCATCTGATACCATTGTCTTATCGTCTAACATAATTTCCCCTCCTATAAGAATTTCATCAAATCCTGTTTGTTTTTCATCGCTGAGTTTGCAGCATCCTGAAAAAGCTGCTTGATTTCAGGGTCTTTTGCCTGTGCAGCGTAATCCTGCATTTTACAGTGGCATGTGTCAAATCCGCCAATTAAATGACGTAAGTTTTGTAAATCAAGAACTGAAATTTCTGACATGGGTATTTCCTCCTTCATTTTCTTTCGAAGTTAGTATGCGCTGTAATCTTAAAAAATATGTCTTTCTTTTTTTGAAGCTCTGATAAAAAGCAAAAAAAGATTTTTCATGGCCTCATTTTCAGTGTACATACATTCCGGGTGCCATTGTACGCCGACAGCAAAGGGAAAAACGGAAGATTCCACAGCTTCAATTATGCCGTCGGGCGCGATGGCGGTTGTCCGGAGCGTTTCGCCTAAAGCTTTAATGCACTGGTGATGGAAGCTGTTCACATCCATTGATTCACCGCACAGTTTATATAGCATGCTGTTCTTTGAGACAGTAACATGATGGCAGACATCCGAACGGTCAAGGGAAATCTGCATGTGGGCAAGCGAGCGTTCCTGACGCAAAGAGATATCCTGATAGATTGTGCCTCCAAGGGCGAGATTCAATACTTGCATTCCGCGGCAGATACCAAGCACAGGAAGTTTGTAAGAGAGCGCCTTCTGCATAAAGCGGATATGGAAGATGTCTGTCTTCCAGTCAGTGCTGCCCTTTTCAGTCATCAGATTTTCACCGAAAAGAAGAGGGGTAATATCTCCTCCGCCGCAGAAGAGAAATCCGTCACATAGCTGAAAATATTTTGCAGAGCAGGTGGCTTTGCCGGGGCAGGGAATGATGAGCGGAACTGCGCCGGCCTCAGAGACAGCTTCAATATAGGATGTGGTTACAAACTGGCGGTTTCCCTCAAAACCGCAAAATAAAATTCCGATAACAGGACTCATAAAAATACCTTTCTCATGTTATAATGTACGGAGCCTTACTTATTAGTTATGAAAGGATGTGCGTCGATATGAGACTTATTGATATGCACTGCGATACAATCTGGAAATTAATGGATCTGGACAAATCCGGAAATCTCATGGAAAATCAGTGCAGCGTCAGTATTCCGGGGATGAAACGGGCAGGGACTATGGCGCAGTTTTTTGCCTGTTTTGTATACTGGAAAGATATGCCGGGAGGATACGAGGAAGGATACCGCCACGTTCATGAGATGATTGACTTTATGGAGGAGCAGATAAAGAAATACCCGGAGGATATCGCCGGTGCATATTCTTACTCAGATGTGATGGAAAATAACGCAAAAGGCAAAATCTCTGCGATTCTCACAGTGGAGGAGGGCGGTATCTTAGAGGGGGAGCTTCATCGTCTGGAAAGTCTGTACCAAAGGGGAATTCGCCTGATGACACTTATGTGGAATTATGAGAACTGCATCGGATATCCCAATAGCCGCGAGGCTTCGGTCATGGAAAAAGGGCTTAAGCCCTTTGGCATAGAGACGGTGAGACGGATGGGGGAGCTTGGCATGATCGTGGATGTGTCTCATGCTTCTGACGGTACATTTACAGATATTCTTTGCTGCGCGAAAGGGCCGGTTGTGGCATCCCATTCCAACTGCAGGGCGCTTAAAGCGCATCCAAGGAATCTGACGGATGAGATGATTCGTGGCCTTGCAGAAGTCGGCGGCGGTGCGGGGCTTAATTTTTACGGGCCGTTTTTAGGGACAGAGGATGCCTCTCTCATTGATGAGATGACAGCTCACGTTCTTCATATGATTCGGCATGGCGGAGAGGATTTTCCGATGATCGGCACAGACTTTGATGGATTTGACGGGATAGAGCGGCTTGATATCCCAGGCGTTGAATATATGGAACGATTGTGGGAGGCATTAAGGAAAAAGGGCGTTTCTGCTTCCCGCCTTGATAAGCTCTGGAGCAAAAACGCGCTTCGTATTCTTAAATCTATCTGAAAAATTCGGTGACCTGACCTAAGATAATATCCATCAGGCGGGTGCGCGCCTCAACGCTTGCCCAGGCCACATGAGGCGTGATGAAAAGTCTGCGGCTGTCTTTTATCCGTCGAAGTGGATTTTCATAAGCCATGGGTTCTGCGCAAAGGACGTCCAGTCCTGCTGCGCGGATTACGCCCTGTTCCAGCGCATCGCAGAGATCTTGTTCGACAACAATAGGGCCGCGTCCCAGATTCAGGAAGATGCAGCTTTTTTTCATCATGGAAAATGCTTTTTTGTCAATCAGGTTTTCTGTAAATTCATTGAGCGGCGCATGGACAGAGATGATGTCGGAGGATGAATAGAGGGTATCCAAATCCACCTGACAGAACCCATCCTGCGGTGCGCTGCCTGATGGAGAGGAGTAGATGATCTTCGCTCCGAAGGCCTCTGCGATAGATGCTACCCTCCGTCCGATATTTCCCAGTCCGATGATGCCCCATGTCTTACCGCTTAGTTCATAGAATACTTCCTCGAAATGTGTAAAGATTGTGTCATTGGTGTAATGGTCATTTTTTACATAATCATCATAATAGCGTAGCTTTTCCAGTAGAAAGAAAAGCATTGCGAAAGTATGCTGCGCCACTGATTCCGTAGAATATCCGGCGACATTGCGCCAGGCAATTCCCCGGCTGTTAAGATAGTCTTTGTCCAGATTGTTCGTTCCGGTGGCAGTGACGCATACTAATTTAAGATTCTTTGCTGCGCCGATGGTGCTTTCGTTCACCTGGATTTTATTTACGATGATTACATCGGCGTCAGAAACCCGCTCCGGCACTTCCTCAGAGGTTGAAAACGAGTATTTGACCACCTCTCCCAGCTTGTCAAAACCGGATAAGTTGATATCTTCGCCGATTGTTTTTGCGTCTAAAAATACAATTTTCATAGTCGTCCCCTTTCCTATGTATATGATAAGAACAGTATAATATAACTTCTAATATTTTTACATATTTTTTACATTTTTCCTCTTTTCATAGCTGGAAATTTTATGGTAATATGCTTTCCAAGAAAAGGAGTGATAAGCAATGAGAAAGAGAACAGTCATTTTCCGAAAAGTGGAAGACATGTTAGACTTTGTCAAAAAAGTCGAGAATTATCCATATAATATGGATATGAAAAGCGGTCGTTTTACCGTCGATGCAAAATCTCTGTTTGGACTTTTGAATCTTGGGCTCGAACGAAAGATTGAATTGAAGGTATACGACGAAGATTGCGATGCATTGTTTGATGATATCGCGCCATACCTTGCAGCATAGTACAGTCAGAAATAATAGTAAATATATTTGCTTCCGGTACAGTAAAATTAAAGAGTGGCAGTTTAACTTACTACTGGTTGAGCAAAGTGGCTCCTTGACGTATAATGGACGTTAAGGAGCTTTGTTAATATTATCAGCTACCAGAATAAGGTGGAGAAAGGTCAGGAGGAATCAGATATGGTTTATAAGGAATTTCAGGATTTGGAATTATCAGCACTTGGAATGGGAACGATGAGACTACCGCTCGTTGACGGTAAGGATGAGCAGATTGATGAGGCAAAAGCAGCAGAGATTATTGCATATGCATTTGAAAATGGTATTAATTATTTTGACACGGCGTGGGGTTATCACGGCGGAAACTCAGAGATTGTCATGGGAAAGCTTTTGGAAAAGTATCCCAGGGAGGATTATTATCTCGCAACAAAATTCCCGGGATATGATTTGGCAAATATGCCGAAGGTGGAAGAGATTTTCGAGAAGCAGCTTGAAAAGTGCAGGGTTGATTATTTTGATTTTTATCTGTTCCACAATGTATGTGAGATGAATATTGACGCATATCTGGATCAGCAGTATAAGATTGACGAGTATTTGATGAAACAGAAAGGCAACGGCCGAATCCGCCATCTGGGATTTTCCGCGCATGGAAATTATGATGTGATGAAGCGCTTCTTAGAGAGCTATGGTGACCACATGGAATTCTGCCAGCTTCAGATTAATTACATCGACTGGAACTTCCAGGATGCGAAGAAAAAGGTAGAGCTTTTGAATGAATATAATATCCCGGTGTGGGTGATGGAGCCGCTCAGGGGCGGAAAGCTTGCCGCGCTTTCAGAGGCAGATGAAAAGGCACTTAAAGAGCTTCGGCCGGATGAGGAGATTCCGGCGTGGGCGTTTCGCTTTTTACAGTCCTTCCCGGAAGTGAAGATGATACTTTCCGGTATGTCAGACTTAGAGCAGCTAAAGGCTAATATCAGGACGTTCGAGGAAGAAAAACCGCTGAATGATACAGAGATGGAAAAGTTGCTTGATATCGCCGACAATATGATAAACGGCGTGCCGTGTACAGCATGTCATTACTGTACAAGCCACTGTCCTAACGGAATTGATATTCCGGCGATGTTAAAGCTATACAATGAGCATGTATTCACCAGGGGAGGGTTCCTCGCCCCCATGACGATCCAGTCGATTCCGGAGGAAAAGCGGCCGGGCGCATGTGTAAGCTGCCGAAGCTGTGAGGCTGTCTGTCCGCAGCAGATTAAGATTTCAGAGGTTCTGGCGGATTTTGTTGAAAAATTAAAGTAATGACGTTATAATAGGAAAGCGTAGAATTAAGGCGGTATAGTTAACCGCCTTAATTGAGTTATTATAAGTATGGCGTAGTGTCTGAAAGATGATGCCGCCAAAGATAGGAGAGAGGAGTTTTCAGGTGAAGAGAGAGTTAGTGATTGTTCTTGACTTTGGCGGGCAGTACAACCAGCTTGTGGCGAGACGCGTCCGTGAATGTAACGTATATTGCGAGATATATTCCTACAAAACTGATATAGAGAAGATTAAAGCGATGAACCCGAAGGGAATTATCCTGACGGGCGGCCCCAATAGTTGTTATGAGCCGGATGCGCCGACATATTCTGAGGAGCTGTTTAAGCTTGGCATCCCGATATTGGGGCTGTGTTACGGCGCGCAGCTTATGATGCATGTGCTCGGCGGCACTGTGGCGCGCGCGGATGTGAGGGAATATGGCAAGACAGAGGTGTTGATAGATAAGTCACAGTCAAAAATATTTGAAAATGTACAAGAAAAAACTACATGCTGGATGAGCCACTTTGATTCGATATTCAAGACAGCTTCGGGGTTTGAAATCACTGCCCATACAGCGGACTGTCCGGTGGCGGCAGCAGAAAACGAAGAGGAAAAACTGTACGCTATCCAGTTCCATCCGGAGGTGCTCCACACGGCAGAAGGAACAAAGATGCTGTCCAATTTCGTGAGAAATATCTGCGGATGCGCCGGAGACTGGAGGATGGACTCTTTTGTGGAAGAATCCATCCGGCAGATTCGGGAAAGAGTAGGAGGCGGCAAGGTGCTCTGCGCGCTGTCGGGGGGCGTTGACTCTTCAGTAGCGGCAGTGCTTTTGTCAAAGGCAGTAGGCGGACAGCTCACCTGCGTATTCGTAGACCACGGCCTGCTCCGCAAAAATGAGGGAGACGAGGTGGAGGCAGTCTTCGGGCCGTCAGGCTCCTATGACTTAAACTTCATCCGCGTCAACGCCCAGCAGAGATTTTACGATAAGCTTGCAGGCGTGAGCGAGCCGGAGAAAAAGAGGAAAATCATCGGCGAGGAATTTATCCGCGTATTCGAGGAAGAGGCGAAAAAAATCGGAGCCGTGGATTTCCTCGTGCAGGGAACGATCTATCCAGATGTGGTGGAAAGCGGCCTTGGCGGAGAGTCGGCGGTGATAAAATCCCACCACAATGTAGGCGGCCTGCCAGATTACGTGGATTTTAAGGAGATCATCGAACCGCTGCGCGATTTGTTTAAAGACGAGGTGCGGAAAGCCGGGCTGGAGCTTGGGATTCCGGAGTACCTTGTGTACCGCCAGCCATTCCCGGGCCCGGGGCTTGGCGTCCGGATCATCGGCGAGGTGACCGCTGAGAAAGTCCGGATTGTGCAGGATGCCGATGCCATTTACCGGGAAGAGATAGAGAAAGCCGGGCTGGCAAGAGGGATTGGCCAGTATTTTGCGGCGCTTACCAACATGCAGAGCGTGGGAGTTATGGGCGATGAGAGGACATATGACTATGCGGTGGCGCTGCGGGCGGTGAATACGATAGACTTTATGACGGCAGAGGCGGCGGAAGTGCCCTATGAAGTGCTTAACAAAGTGATGAGCAGGATTATCAATGAAGTTAAAGGGGTTAACCGGGTGCTGTATGATCTGACGAGTAAGCCGCCGGGGACGATAGAATTTGAATAGAGGACATTTAGACTGGAAAGCCTTTAAAATAAGGGTTTTCCGGTCTTTCTTTTTGTTCCGTGACACTAAAATGACACTCGGAAAATGGGTTCGTACTTTTATTACCTCGAAACGGGTACGGTTGAAATTCCTGTCGGAATATGGTAGAATCCATTCATGGAACCCATGACAGGGGTGGTAGCCTCCCGAGCCAATGACCGGCTTGCCGGAATACATAGGAAGGGAGGTGGCGCCAATGACAGCTGCGGATATCATTTTGATATTTATAGGGATAATCGGCTTGCTGATTGCCTTCGGTAGTTTTGTTATAGCGTTGCTTGCCTTTCTCGACAGAGACAAGGATCACAAGCGAAAAAAATAATGCCCACCCTGTTAGCACCAGGATGGGCGCCTCTCACTGAGAGGTAAATAGTCCGCTTGGGAAACTCCACCTTTGGAGTGGGGCTCCTATGGGGCGCCTGTTACCAGCAGGTGCCTCTTTCTATCTAAAGAATACCATAAGCAGTTCAAAAGTTCAAGGGGTTTCTTTTTCCCCTGGGTCCTCAAGCCGGAACTGATTCAGCCGATCGGCCAGCTGTTGGTCTTTGTCAGGGTAAAGGTGGGAATAGGTGTCCAATGTGGTCTTCACGGATTCATGCCCCAGTCGATTCGCAATCTCCAGTGCGGGGAATCCTGGGTTTATCAGCATACTGGCGTGGGAGTGCCGTTACGGTATAATAACGACAAACGGAAAAAGCCTTTATTTTCAAGGGGGTTGAGCGTTTGCCGTCATGAAAGGAAAGAACGGTGAAACTTACCGGCCAAAGGTTCCGAGAGACACCTGCCTTCCGGCGGAAGAGAGTATTAACTGCCATTGTGTTATGGAGGCGGTCAAGGATGACAGCGTACTTGGTATGAGTAAGGAGGAGCTGGCGAGGCTTCGTGAGCAGGCGCTTGATGAGGTCGAGGCTGAGTGGGCGCTGGATCACCAGAGTGATAAGATCAATATCATCCTTGGTATGGAGAAATCGGATTAGATACGTTATTTTGGCGGGAAAAAGGATGGGGAGGCAAGGCTGGCGCTAATACAGAGCGGAGTCATCGATACGGATGAAAAGCTGAGGAAACTGTATAAGACTGAGGAAAGCGGGAAAATGTCGCTAAAGTCATTACAGGAATTGGCGGAGGATGGTATATTTACAGTAAGCGATACAATACAATTTTGAAAATATATCAAAATGGAGTAAGGATTGGATATTCAGATAATGATATAAGAAATGCGGGGACATACATTGCTAATAAGGGAGCTGGTATAGGGAATATGAAATTTGGTGAATATAATGGAATTAGAATAGGAATATTCGTGGACTCTGACGGGAAACCAACAACAATATTTCCTGATAACATGAAACAGATAAATCCAGACAGTGGACTGGAGGGAGGTAGAGACTGATGGATATGAATAAAATTGATGAATTGGTTGAAAAACGACTGGCGGGAGACTTTGAAGATCCAATAGGCTTTGATCAGTATATAGCGCTAGAGGTAAAAAGTTCCTTGTATGAGAAATCAAAAACAGGGGATTTTGTTGAAATGTGCCAAGATATGAACATTGTTAGTGCTCTGCCAGAATATACTAAGCCTAAGAATGTGGGTTTGATGTTTTTTGGCATGGAACCAGACAAGTTTTTCCCATATACCCAGATAGATGATGCATTGCAGTATATTAAAAATGTGATTATTACAGAGAAGGTTGTGAAACATCCTACAAAAATTGAATACGGGAGCAAACACAGTTAAGCATCCCAGAACTAAGGTTGAATAAATAGATATAAGGTTGATAAAGGAGAACACACTATGACAGAGAGATTGATTGAATTTGAATAAGAGGAGTGGGCAGAGATTTATTGGCGTATGGGGACAAAGACATTTGCGGATTGTAGAGCAGATGATTGAAAATGACCTGCTTTTTGCTTTACAATGAAGGCGGTTACTGTATAATGATATGTAAAATAAAAAACGGTAATTTCGTATGAAGCAATAAAGGAAATATATGATGGGAAAGTATAAAATTTTGATAATTGAAGATGACAGTGATTTAAGAGAAGGTCTTTCCTTCTCTTTTTCAAGTGACGGATATGATGTGCTGGAGGCAGGAACCAAAACAGAAGGTTTACGGGAAATAGAGAAAGGCGGCTGTGATCTGGTTCTTCTTGACTGTAACTTACCGGATGGAACAGGTTTTGAACTTTGTAAGGAGGTTCGGGGTTACAGTAATATTCCGATTATTATGCTGACTGCTCGTGATACGGAAATGGATGAGATTAAAGCGCTGGAATTAGGAGTAAATGATTATTTGTCGAAACCATTTTCGCTTGGTGTTTTGAAAGCAAGGATGAAGCGGATTTTACAGGGAAAAGAGGAAGCTGAGAAGATTGTTACGGGAGCTTTGAAAATAGATCAGAGTACTTGTAAAGTATACAAACGAGGTGAAGAAATTTCACTTAGTAAATTAGAATACCGTCTGTTATTGTATTTGATTGAGAATAAGAACCATATTCTTTCGAAGGAGCAGATTTTGGAGAGGATATGGGACAGTGACGGGAGATATGTAGATAACAATACGGTGTCTGTGAATATCAGCAGGCTTCGCGCAAAGATAGAGGATGATATATCGAAACCAAAATGGATTCAAACAGTCCATGGGATCGGCTATATCTGGAAGGAATAAAAAGATGTGGATTGCGATAATTTTAGCAGTTCTTTTGTGTTTGTCGATTGGATATGGCATATATCAAAAGAGAAAAACGTACCGCTTAATTGACCGTTTGCTGGATAGTGTATTAAGCCGGGAAATGATTGTATCTTCTGATGTGGAAGAAGGAGAATATTCTGCCCTTGTCAGTAAAATCAAGCAGATACAGGAAGTGCTTGGCAATCATGCTGATAATGCGGAACGGGAAAAAGAGCAGGTTAAAAGCTTGGTATCAAATATGTCCCATCAATTAAAGACGCCCCTTGCGAATATTTCTCTTTATGCGGAAATTTTAAGTAAAGAGGAAATCGCGCCGGAGCGGAAAGCTGTGTTTTCTGAAAAAATGCAGCGGCAGGCTGACAAACTGAGTTGGATTATAGAGTCTTTAGCGAAGATGGTGAAGCTGGAGCAAAATATTGATGGATTTGAAGGGAAAAACACAGGAATAAAACAGACGATCTTAGATGCGGTAGATACGATTTATGAGAAGCTGGAGAAAAAGGAAATCAGCTTTACATTGGAACCATTTGAGGACAGATTATTGTATCATAATCGAAAATGGACGGCAGAAGTATTTGTAAATCTGTTGGAAAATGCCGTTAAGTACACGGATAGAGGAGGAACTATTTGCATTCGTGTAAAAAGCTATGATTTATATACAGAGATTCAGATTGTAGATAATGGGCGCGGTATCCGAAAGGAGGAGATGACAGATATATTCAAACGATTTTATAGAAGTCCGGAAGTTGAGAACATGGAGGGCTCTGGCATTGGGTTGTATCTTTCGAATCTGATTTTGGAAAAAGAGAAAGGATATATGACGGCAATTTCCGAGTATGGAAAAGGCAGTTGCTTTTCCGTGTTCTTACAAAACTGTAAGAACTGATCATCCGTTTGTAAAGAAATTGCAAGATACGGCAGTTATACTGTATGTATCAAGAAAAGGGGAGCGGTGGCGGATGAGTATTTTAGAATTAGAAAATGTTGAGAAAATATATGGAGAAAATGATAATCAGGTAAGGGCATTACGGAATATCAATCTGAAAGTGGAAGAAGGGGAGTTTGTTGCTATTGTAGGTACTTCCGGGTCAGGTAAATCTACCTGTCTTAATTTGATTGGCGGTCTGGATAATCCAACAAATGGAAAGATTTTCATAAAGAATAAAGAGATTGCTTCTTTGTCAAGAAAAAAACTGACGATTTTCCGCAGAAGAAATATCGGGTTTGTGTTCCAGAATTACAGCTTGATGCCAGTGTTGAATGTGTATGATAACGTGGCATTACCGGTAACATTTGACCGTGGGAAACATATCAACCGTAAATATATTGAAGAGCTGTTACGGGAATTGGGGATTTGGGAAAAGCGTAAGAAATATCCAAACGAATTATCCGGCGGTCAGCAGCAAAGAGTTGCGATTGCCAGAGCCTTGGCAAATAAACCAGGCATCCTGCTCTGCGATGAACCGACAGGTAATCTGGACTCAGCTACAACCATTGAGGTTATGGGATTATTAAAAGCGAGTTGCCGCAAGTACAATCAGACGATTCTCATGGTAACGCATAATGGAGCCATTGCACAGACTTGCGACAGAGTGATTCATATTGAGGACGGTCAGATTGTTACGGGACAGAGAAGGTTTCCGGCAAAAGGCGGTGATGCCGTATGTTAAAACTGGCATGGAAATATATGCGGTATTACAAGAGCCAGACGTTGGCAATCTTTGCGAGTATCCTATTAACAGCGTCATTGCTTTCAGGGATTTCTTCCTTGATTTACAGCAGTCAGAAAAGTGAACTGGCAAACAGCAAGAACATTTACGGAGACTGGCATTATTATATAGAAACGGACAAGGTGCTTTTCGATTCTGTAGAAAGCGGTGAGAAAGGGGAAGGATACACGCTGGAACAGTGCGGAAAGATGGAAATTCGTGATGTAGTGGCAGAAGAGTTTTTGATTTGTTTTATCCATACCGATGAAACTTATCGCCGGATGGCACACAGAGATTTGTTAGAGGGAACGTTCCCGGAGAAAGAAAATGAAATTGCGGCAGACGGATTTGTACTTAGTAATCTCGGATTTTCAGGAAATCTTGGAGATTTTTTACGCATTGGAGAAAAAGAGTATATCGTCACTGGCATTTTAAAAAGCGAATGGGCGGCAAGTTCCAGTGAAATGGAAGTTTTTGTGAGCGATGCTTTTAGAGGACGAGGCAGCCAGACATTTTTATATCTCAGATTTCATGAAGATGGGAAATTATATAAACAGTTGGACGCTTTTTTGCAGGAACATAAATTATCTTCTGAAGCAGTAGTCGGAAATGATGAAGTAACACGGCAGCTCGGCGGAGAAGCACCAGGCAGTATTTATGAAATCGTAAAATTTGGCCTGACCAATGAAGAAGGAAACTTTACTTACATCGTTTTGAAATTACAGAGCGACTACAATCTGGCTTATAACGGAATGCTCTTTCTGTTATGCCTGTTCAGCATTTTTGCAGTATATAGTGTATTTAGCATTTCTGTATCAAGGAGAACTTCTGAGTACGGAATGCTGCAGACATTAGGAATCAGTGAAGCGCAGATTGGCGGCACATTACTTTTGGAACTTTGGATGTTATTTTTAATTGGGTATCCGTTAGGGTGTTTCTTAGGAAATGGCATATTAAGCCTTGTGTATCAGAAGTTCAGCGGTGTATTCGGCGGAAAAGGGATTGGCGGAGCAGAGAATGGCCTGTCCGTTGCAGACCATACGATGGCAGAAGGGGAAAATGCAGCAGAGTTTTTTGTTTCGGTGGATGCAATGGTATTTGGGGTTATATTCTTGCTGATTTCATTAGCATTTGTTGCCTTTATTGTGGTCCGTTCACTTCGGAAACATTCACTGAAAGCGGTAATGAGCGGAGATACTTCATTTACAAAAAGAAGAAAAATATATGCGCTTCGCCATGTGAATATGGCAAATGTAGTGGTACGGAAATTCATGTTTGCCAATAAACGGAAAGTAATTGGAATTTTGTTATCTTTGTCTGTCGGCGGCTGTATTTTCCTGTGTACTACTTATATGGTAGAGAATTTGAAGGTTCACGCAGAACTTTCGCTGATGTCGGATGACGGGCTTGATTCGGAATACCGTATTTCATTGAAGTCTGATTCGTTAAAAGACACGATTCCGGAGGAGGTGGCAGAGAAGATTAAAAATATGCCGGAAACAGATGATGTATATGCCACAAAGTATACGATGGGAGAAGTAAAGCTTTCTGGAAATGAATATCTGGCAGAAGAAGATTGGGGTGATTATTTCAAATATCAAAATCAGGAGCCATATTTTATCCAAAGATATGATGGGATCTGCAATCAGCAGGAGGATGGAAACTATCGCATTAAATACAATGTGTACGGTTACGATGAAGCGATGATAGAACAACTTCAGGATTTTATTCTGGAGGGAGAGATTCAGCCGGAGACAATCAAAAATAATAATCAAGTGATCGGGACAGCGAATATGGATGGTCAGGGAAATTACTATTTTTACGGAAAGAAGCCGGGAGATAAGATTACGCTTCGTGTACCAAAGACAGAAAACTATATGGATGAACTGTTAAAATTTCAGAGTGATGAAGAAAACTACATTGAAAAAGAGTTTGAGATTGCAGCAATTGTAAACAGGCCATTGGCGCAGGAAAAGGATTTTTTGAATAAAGGAGTCTGGACAAATGCCCAGAGTGTGATTATGACTGGGGAGCAGATGGAAGAAAACTTTGGAATTACAGATTACAGTTTTATCAATGCGTCACCATCCGATGGAGCAGATTCAGAGAGCGTGAGCAATCAGTTGCTGCAAGTAATCCGAGACGTTCCAAAGGCAGTATTGCAGGATTATACTTCTGCAATCGAAACACAGAAAGACTATCTCAGGCAACAGCAGATATTTTTCTCAAGCATTGCCGTTATTCTTCTGATTATAAGCTTGTTCCATATTGTGAATAGTATGAATCATACCATTCTTGCCAGAAGAAGGGAATACGGTATCATTCGGGCAATGGGAATTACGGACAGTGGTTTTTATAAGATGATTTTGCAGACAGGTATTTTGTATGGACTGCTGGCAGATGTATTCATTTTTCTGCTTTATAATCGGGTTCTTAGAAGAGTGATGGATTACTATATGGCTCATGTACTTCAATTTTTACATCTGACTTCCAATGTCCCGAATCTGGTTTTGATTGGAATTATGGTATTAAATGTAGTGATTGCAGTAGTGGCAGTAATGTTCCCGGCATGGAAGATGGGAAGAGAAAATATCATAAGCGAAATTAAAAAATAGATTATGTATAACAAAATGCTTTACAAATCGTTGTGCGTCGCCGGAACCACGCATAGTAAAGCAGATGAGGGAAATGTACTGTACCATTCATTTGGTGAAATATGAACGGTACAGTACTCTAAGCCAAAGGAATATACTGCTGCAAATATGTACTCAGATTTTCATCGCAGGCATAGACATAAGTACCCATAATCCCGCGCGTCATGAATACTGCATAGGTATTGAGTATAAATCTTTTGATGTCAGTTTCCGGGGTGTTTGATTTGACACTATTATCATAAAAATGAGTAATGTCAACTTCTATAAGACCGGTATCAGGATTATAATAGAGTTCTGGGCCGATTACGACTGCGGCATAGTTTAAGTCCAGACCGGGCAATGTATAGATACTTCCCATTTCTCCTTTTGACTCCGGATTTCGCAGCCATCCGACGGTCTTCCTGTTCCACCAAATGTTTGTATTCTCAATTTGGATGTCAGGGATATTTGGTGTGCCTTTGTTCCATTTCTAGGCATAGCCGCCGCATAATCTGCACAGCCCTACGGAGCGTTCTTTTTCCTTCATATGCTGGAACATGCTGTCGAAAGAGCGGAACAGCCTGAAGTCATATTTAGGAAAAAGTTTTGTTCTGGCAGCTCTTAGGAAGAGAATATCGTATATATACGGAACGTATTCATTCCCTGCAAGAATACGCATCTGCTCGCCCGGAATAATCGGACGAAATCCTCGTTTGTCCATTTGCAGCCGCATTGCAAAGCGATTTTCAGTAATGTCAGATGGACATACTGATTGCTTTGCGTCATAGAAAAGAATTTGATATTTTGAACAATTCAAAAGCCAATCTAATTCATCGCACGAATCGTCCAGACCTAAAGTTTTATTCATTGTTTTCAACGTGTTATTATAGTATCGTCCGGCATTTTTGGCGTGCCTCAGCCTGTGAGCCTCGTCACATATGACGATATCATAGTTTCCCTTTGCAACGGCAATAGGGGAAATGACGTCTTTTTTTCTTAATTCCGGAACAGTCTTAAAAACTTCTTGTATCTCGTTTCTAGTAGTGCTTGATGCATATACAAGACCAATTTTCAGATGCTTATAAGCATCATGTGTCCGCAGATAATAAAACAGTGAAGTGGCCACTACTGTTTTTCCTGTGCCCGGGTCGCCTGACACCATGATCGGACGAGATAAATACCCGTCTTTATGCGGCAAAGTTTCCACGGAGTCTATAGTATGTATAATGCTGGTCAATGTCTCATATTGCGTTGCTGTCAATGGAACGTTGGGAGAAAATTTATACTGACTTAAATTTAAAACAGCCTGGAAATCTTTGTGCCGAACCAGCCCGATTTTTTCCAGTTCGAGCCAGACCTGGTCAAAGCAGAGCTCAAATTCATTTTTTCGGAAGTAATGCTGCCATTCCGTCTTCGTATTCAGAATGAGGAACTTTCCGTCTGCTCGCATAAGCCGAATGAGAAGAGTTTCAAAATGTTTGGCAGGCGTTTCTTCAAATGTTTTGCCGGTGAGGATATGGATTCGGAGAAAAGTGTATCCATGGCATACATCCCCTGTCCTTCTGTGTTCTTTGCTACGTTGCAGTGCATCTTTAGTCGCTCCGATATATGCCTCTTTTCCGTTTTCCAGTATATACAGGCAGTGATAATCAAATGGCAGTGTCCAATTGGCGCAGTTATCTTTCATGTAGTCAAATGTTCTGATTTGTATATTGGCTATTTAAATCCTCCTAAATTATTGAATGTCGCAAACCGGCCATTTCGTCCGCAGATTCTCGATGTCCTATAGGATACTTTTGAAAAATAAATCGTTCATAGAGCAGACGATATTCGGCAGTTCCTTAAAGCAGATTATAGCACAATTTCTAAAGTGTATACAAAGATTTCTTTTATTGATGAGTTATAAAATTTTGATAGTAGATGATGACAGGGAGTTGCTGAAAATGCTGAGCCGCTACTTTGCATTGAAGAATTATACAGTAGTGCTTGCGGAAAATGGAATAGAAGCATTGGAGAAGATAAATGCAAACCCCGATCTTATTCTGCTGGATGTAAATATGCCGGGAATGGATGGAATTGAAGTATGCAGACGGATTAGAGATACGATTTCCTGCCCGATTATCTTTTTGATAGCCAAGGTAGAAGAACAGGATCGGGTAATGGGGCTTTTGTCCGGCGGAGATGACTACGTTTTGAAGCCATTTAGCCTGAAAGAGTTAGATGCCAGGATTATTGTTCATTTAAAGTGCGAGGAACGGCTGCATAGAAAAACAGAGCAACGGTTTTACGGAGATCTGGTAATCGATTATACTCGCAAGAGCGTACAGATCAAAGGGAAAGCGCTGGACTTTACAAAAGTGGAATATGAATGTGTACCGGCTCCCGCAACATTGGAGGATGCGTATATTTATATGACAAATCGTGCGAATGTTGGGGCAATGAGAGTATCTGCCCTAAAACAAGGAGTGTAAAGTTTCTTCCTAAAACCAACAATGCCAGGTCTCGTATACTACGCGGCGGTGGTTTTATAACCTCGCGCCGCAAGGTGTCCCGCGCCAGGAATTAAGTAGCATCCTATATTTACTTGTTATGCGACTGTATATATTCCGCTTTTATCCTGTCAATGGTTTTGCCGCCAATGCCAAAGTTTTTGTCTGGCACTTCCTTTATGGTTGTCACAAAAAATTCCTGTGGTATTTTCATGATTTCAGAAGATATTTCTGTTAACTGTTTAATCAGTTCCTCTTTTTGGAGCTCTGATAAAACACCGCTTTCTACTGTGATATAAGGCATTTTTAATTTCCTCCATGATTAAATAACTTCCATTCTTCGCTATATGATATATTTTTATAGGAAGAATCTGCTAAAAGTTTCTCATAGAACGATAACTTTTTTTGTGTTAGGTCAAATGCATTTTGTAAATGAGTCAATTGTTTTTTAATATCGTTCATATGGTTTTGCACCATAGCGAATCGCTGTTCGAGAGTTTCTCCGCCCTGTATTAGCAGTGAAACATATTCTTTAATGGAATGAATGTGAATATTTGCCATACGCATACACTGTATCATTCTTATCCATTCAATGTCCTCGTCTGAATATTGCCTGTATTTTTGGCTGTTTCTGGCTATTTGGGGCAATAATTTTTCTTTTTCATAATATCTTAAAGTAGCTGTTGATAATCCGGTTATTTTGGCTGCTTCCTTTGCTGAATACATACGAATCCGCCTTTCTTTTCAATCATAAACTATGAAGCGCACTTCAAGTCAACAAAAATTATATCATAATGGGTGTACCTTTTACCTGTATTTTTTGATAAAATGCTATTTAATTGTTTTTTGCTTTTTTGTATATGGTCGGATGTGATTTTTATATCAGTTGCCTGCCCTTGAATCCCATTTCCATGGATGGCAGGCTGATGTATTATAATTTCTGCATTAGGCAAAGCAAGCCGTTTTCCTTTTGCACCTCCTGCCAATAAAAATGCTCCGCAACTGGCAGCAAGGCCTATGCAGATTGTTGAAACATCACATTTGACATATTGCATTGTGTCATAAATAGCAAAACCTGCCGAAACAGAACCGCCGGGACTATTTATATATAATTGAATATCCTTTTCTGGGTCTTGTGACTCTAAAAACAGTATTTGTGCAATAATCAGGCTCGCTGAAACATCACTTACTTCTTCTCCTAGAAAAACAATTCTGTCGGACAACAGTCTTGAAAAGATATGATTCTGGCTATATAGAATTTTGAATAATTTAATGCATTTGCTATTAGAAATTGCTCTGATTTTTAGCTATTGACGTCAGTATAATTTGATGTTAATATGAAGTCAACTTCATGTGAAGCAAACTTCACGTGTGTGGGAGGGAGTGTATGAAAACAAAGGTAAAGGAATTACGGACAGAAGTTAAAATGACGCAGCAGCAATTAGCGGATTTGGTTTATGTTTCTTCGAGGACAATTATTTCAATCGAAAAAGGACAGTATAGCCCCTCTCTCATGCTGGCGTATAGAATGGCACAAGTATTTGGCGTAACTGTTGAAGATTTATGCTGCTTAAAGGAAAACAAGGAATTGGAGGACAGACAGTATGAAGATTTATAACAAAAAGATATTTGTATCTGGTATTTTCATGGTGATTTTGGGCGCGTTAAATTTGGTGACGAGTATAGTGAGAAATGATTTGGATATAAGTGCAATTATTTTAATCATTGCTTTGTTCGCATTTGGGGTGGGTGCGCTTATACGAAGTGCGTCGCAAAGGATGATGAGAGAGGATAAACTGGAAGATTTGGATGAACGGAATCGCTTTATTGAGTTAAAATCTAAAAGCAAATCTTTTCGTATTACGCAGAGTATATCCTTTGTGCTTATGATTCTCCTGCTGGTAATGGGAAAAGTATATGGTTATGAAAGGGTTATTGCAATGGCGGCAGGATTGGCATTTGCGTTTGTTATATCAATGCTTACGGAAGTTTTTACTTATATGTATTATGAATCGAAGAATTAGAAGGCAGTGATTAAAGATTGAAAAATGGATTTTCTTGTTATCCAATATTAAAGTAAACGGTTATGTGGTAATATATAGGAGAAAATATAAAAATACGATACAAAGCAAATACGATTTTGCACAGCGACTTGGTGTAATCGAAGTTTGGAGGGATATCCGCAATGAAATTAAAGAATGTTTTGATTGTTGTTAAAGATATTGAGAAGTCTAAGCAATTTTATCACGATTTGTTCGGGCTTGATGTACTGCTTGACAATGACGGCAATGTGATTTTAACGGAAGGTCTTGTGCTTCAGGATGAAAAAATTTGGAGAAAGTTCTTGGGAGAAGATATTATTTCGAAATGTAATTCTTGTGAACTTTATTTTGAAGAACAGGATATAGAAGCATTTGTTGAAAAATTGGAAAAAATATATCCTGGAGTTCAATATGTCAATCGGCTTATGATGCATAGCTGGGGGCAAAAGGTAGTTCGCTTTTATGATCTGGACGGCAATTTGATTGAGGTGGGAACACCTATATAGAATCGGTTAGAATTTCAATTTTAGGAGGAAATAGAATGGATTTGACAGTATTTGAGTGGACGAGAGAGCCGGAAAGCTATGCGGTAAAGGATGGAAAGGTTGAAATTGTCACGAAACCTCATACTGATTTGTGGCAGAGGACGTATTACCATTTTCAGAATGACAATGCTCCGGTCTTTCAGATGGAAACGGAGGAAAAGTATTTTAGCTTTGTGGTGAAGACCGAATTTGAGGACAGCCACCACCGATTTGACCAATGCGGGATCGTCATGTATCTGGACAGCGAGAATTGGCTGAAAGCTTCCATTGAGTATGAGAATGATACATTCCAACATCTTGGAAGTGTTGTCACTAACCACGGATACTCGGACTGGGCCACGACGGAGATCGACGCTTCCGTGAAATCTATGTGGTACAGATTCAGCAGGCGGGAAGACGATTACTGTATCGAGTGCTCCGCAGACGGAGTCAGATTTCAGCAGATGCGGATTTGCCATATGCATAACGGCAAAGGGAAGATACGGTTTGGCATCTATGCCTGTTCGCCGGAGGATTCTTCGTTCAGAGCGGCGTTTTCTAATCTGGAATTTATGGAATGTCTCTGGAAAGCCCATGACGGGCAGAAGCCGGATGAAGCTTGACCTCGGAGAAACCAGGGATTGAAAATGTGCCGGAAAGGATAGCGTGAGGGCGTCACTTATGTGAGGAGGGGCTGTTATGGTCAGAAAGTTACAGAGAAAAGAGATAGATGAAGTTGCAGGGATTTGGCTTGATGTGAATCTGAAAGCCCATGATTTTATTCCTGACAGGTATTGGAAAGATAATTATAAGTTGGTGCAAGAAATGCTTGGACAGGCGGAAGTGTACGTTTATGAAGAAGAGAATGAGATACAGGGGTTTGTCGGACTGGATAATGATTATATCGCAGGGCTCTTTGTCAGAAGCGGGATGCAGTCTAATGGCATAGGAAAGCAGTTGCTGGATTTTGTAAAAGATGTGAAGCAGCAATTGCGCTTAAATGTATACCAGAAGAATACCGGAGCGGTAAGATTTTACCAGAGAGAGGATTTTTTGGTGCAGCGTGAAAGTACGGATGAGAATACGGGTGAGCAAGAATATGTGATGATTTGGAGTAACGGTAACGGAGACAGGGCGGGAATGCTGCTCTAAAAATGGACAATTTGAGTCCTGAGCTTCCGAGATTGGCGAATTGACGCCGTATTTCTACTGTTGGTTGCAGAGATGTATATGAAAGGCAATATTGTAACATTTTACATTTGCGGAGGCATTTTATGTTTAATGAAATATGTATATATGAGGCAAAACTGACGAAACTGGATGAAATTGAAGAGCTGATGAAAGAAGTGGCTGAATTTTATTTGCAGCAAGACGGAGTCATAGATGTACATTATATAAAACGTACCCATCGGCAAAAGGACTTTACCATGCCTAAAATAATCTTAGGTGAGAATGTTGTCTGACTTTCTGATTGAAAAATCTTGGGGATGCGGCTACATGATTGATTTGCAGGATAAGAGTAGCAGCGCTAGCGGATAAAGGAGGAAACAGATGAGTGAAAAAATAGTATTTAGCCGAGGTTCTTTTTTTCATGGCACAAAAGCAGATTTAAAAATGGGAGATTTAATAATTACAGGAAAGAAAAAGAATTATAAAGATGACAGGAAGTCTGAATACGTTTATTTTGCAGGAACTTTGGATGCGGCAATTTGGGGGGCGGAACTGGCAGAGGGAGCTGGTAAGGAGGGAATATATGTTGTTGAGCCAACAGGAGATTTTGAAGACGATCCCAATGTTACAGATAAGAAATTCCCTGGAAACCTGACAAAATCTTACAGATCGAAACATCCGTTAAAAATCGTTGCCGAAGTAATCAATTGGGAAGGACATTCTCCGGAAATATTGAATAATATGCTTGAAAACCTTAAAAAATTGTATGAAGAAGGGGCAAAGGCAATTGACTGACGCTGTAAGAGAAATTTATTGTACTGAAAAAGGAGATTAAAATCATGAAAGTCATAGACTTAACTCACACAATTAAGGAAGACATGCCGGTTTATCCAGGAACGGACACGCCGAAGCTTATTCCGGCAAACAGCTATGAAAAGGATGGTTTTAAGGAAACCCTCCTGCAGATGTACACTCACACCGGAACGCACATGGATCCGCCTGCACATTTATTTGCAGGCAGGACGACGCTGGATCAGTTTCCGGCGGAGCAGTTTATCGGGAGAGCTCTTGTGATTGATTGCCGGGCGCTTAAGGAAGGCCAGGATATTACTATGGATGATATCAGAAAATACGGCGCTAGAGCAGACGAAACGGATTTTCTGCTCTTTAATCTGGGGTGGGATAAACGCTGGGGAACGGCAGGGTATTTTGGCGACTATCCCTGTATTGATGAAGAAGTCCTAGACTATATTATACGGGGGAATTATAAAGGCATCGGTTTTGATGTGATTGGTTTGGAGCCCATTGCAGATATTAATCTGACAAGGCATAAGAAATTGTTTCAGGCATGCGATATCGTGAATATTGAGAATCTTAAAAATCTCGAATTGTGCGGAAATGAGCTTTTCTGGTTCAGCTGTTATCCTTTGAAACTGGAAAACTGCGACGGGTCGCCGATTCGGGCGGTGGCGTGGTTTGGATAGTTTCTCCGGAAAAATAATCTGAGCTGGCGGAGACAGGACAGAAAGGAGCGTTCTCGGATGAAAAAGATTCCTATGTTGCTGCTTTTGGCAGCGCCTTACATTTTTATTGCGGTATGCGCGGCAAAGGAACTTGGCGGTGTCGCTTTCCTTACCTGGATTTTACTGTGCGTGCTGATTTACCTGCCGAATATGATCTATGCTTTTATCCTTCCCGGGTTTGGATATGATGGAAAGCAGCTCTTATTCTGGAGCCTTTTGTTAAAGGCAGTGAATATCCCGGTGTATGGTCTGGTGATTTTTTTTGTACTGTTATTCAATATCTTTGTTTTGCCGATGGCTCCGTTCCTGGTGCTGTTCGATTACTCACTGCTGCTGCCGTCGTCCATGTATGGGGTGAGCGGGATTATAGTAAGTTACAGGAAGGGATGGCTGTCCAAGAAAGAAACAGTTGTTCAGATTATTATGCAGTTTATGTTTTGCCTGGATGTGTTTAGTGCGGTATACTGTTATTTTAAGGTGAGGAAACGATCGAATATTTTAAGGTGAAAAAGGAGTTTTTTAGTATGTTTCAGATTCGAAATGAGGAAGAAAGAGACTATCCGATTGTTGAAGAGATAACCAGGAAAGCATTTTATAATATGTACATACCGGGGTGCGTAGAGCATTATCTTGTTCATATTATGCGGGGGCATGAGGATTTTATCCCTGAGCTGGATTTCGTGGCGGAGCTTGACGGACGGGTAATCGGAAATATCATGTATACAAAGTCAAGGCTGGCCGATGAACAGGGGGAAGAGAAAAGCATCCTGACCTTCGGGTCGGTAAGTATTCTCCCGGAGCATCAGAGGAAGTGGACATATTCTGACAGCCCGGTGATGGCAGTCAGCGAGGAGGAGGCCTGCCGGTATGATGACGGCCTGGAAAAAATGGAGAAAAGAAAACAGCCGAGCCAGGAAGAATTTTATATTTTAAGCCATTCGTTTGTTGAATAGTGCTGTTCGCGGCATGTTAAGAAAACGTGCATAATTGCAAGGTGCGGTTGGTAGATTTCCAGGCGGCCTGTCGGTATACTTTTCTTATCAAAACAGAAGAGGTGATAATGATGAGATTAGGAAACAGTTTATTTCATGCCAGGAAAAAGTGCGGGCTTTCCCAGGAGGAGGTCGCAGAAAAGCTGGGAGTGAGCAGGCAGACCATTTCCAAATGGGAGACGGACGAGACACTCCCGGATATCCGTCAGTCCAAGCGGATGGCTGTGCTATACCGTGTGTCGCTGGATGATTTGATCGACTTTGACATTGACATGAAGGAGATTGAGCAGGCCATTGAGAAGTCCAGCGTAGAGAAGGATGAGCAGGTGGACTGGACGAAGGCGTGGGGGAAGAAGTATCCGATCCTCCTTAAGTATCAGAGTGAAGTCAACATCCCCAATTATGGGATGCGGCTCAGGGAGATGCTGGATGAGCTGAAAGCAGAGTACGGGTATAGCGAGCTGGACGCGTTTCTGGTGCTGAAGGACATATTGGCGCAGGAGTGGAAGAAAAGGAAAGAGAAGTAAAAACAGGATTTTCCCAAACAGAAATTTCATCGGATAAGGAGCAAATGAATATGAAACATAAAGACCATTATAATGATGAGTACATTTTCAGTTTTTCTCAAAAAATACTTTCGGTGATGCCGGACTTTGATGAAAAAAACTTCTGTCATTCTTTGACAGGCAGGCTGGAGGACAAAGAATTATTTGCAAGGCTTGACTGCATTGTGGATGCTATGCAAGAAAGCATGCCAGACGATTATTCAAAGAATATTCAGGCATTTTTTAATATGCTGGGGCCTGAACTGGAAGGGCCGGATGGAATGTACAATTTGGGATGGTGGCTGTGGCCTGTTGGCAGATACGTTGAACGATGCGGAAATGAAGATTGGGTGTTATCGCTTTCGTTTTTGAGGGAATTAACGAAAAGATTTACCGGAGAATTTGCTGTCCGTCCATTGCTGCGGGAGCATCCGAAAGAAGTAATGGACGAGCTGATAAAATGGGCATCCGATGAAAATGTCCATGTTAGGCGGCTTGCAAGTGAAGGGGTCAGGACCCGGCTGCCCTGGTCGCAAAAATTATTGGTTGCATTGGATGAGTTTGAAAGATACACAGCCATTCTTACAAAGTTAAAAGATGACCCGGAAAGATTCGTTCAGAAAAGCGTAGGGAATAATCTCAATGACTTGTATAAAGACGCTCCTGAGAAAGCCGATTTTATTATTTCGCAATGGGAGAAAACGGGGAAGAGCAAGGCACAGGACTGGATTATTAAACACGGAAGAAGAAATCAAGATAAGCATTCAAAAAATCTTAATGTAAATTAAGAAAATACCGCGTTGAGTACCCTTTCGGATGAAGATATAATAGTGTCATAGACTTTGATGAAAAAGGAGATGGCCTGATGAAAGGGAAGAGAAAAACGGGATCAAAAAATGTAACTTTAGGATTGCTTATTGTGTATCTGGTTGTGATGACGTGGATTATATTGTTTAAAATGGAGCTTGATATAAGACTTCTCCGGCAAATGAACCTCCGCAGCATAAACCTTATCCCGTTTGCGGGGTCTTTGATCGTAAACGGGAAGGCGGATATGTCGGAGGTTATTTTGAATATTGCCGTCTTTATTCCATTCGGAACGTATCTTTCCATGCTGGATAGGAAAATGAGTTTTATCATGAAGGTTCTTCCTATCTTTGCGGTGAGCCTGATGTATGAAGTGCTGCAGTATTGCTTTGCCATTGGCGCAAGTGACATTACAGATCTTTTGGGCAATACGCTGGGCGGGATTATCGGCATCGGGCTCTTTACTGTCTGCTCAAAAATACTGGGCGAAAAGACAGTCAGGATTTTAAATATCCTTGCAGCGGTCGGAACAGTGGCTGTGGTTGTCCTTCTTGTGTTGCTTATTGTTGTAAATATGTAGTATGCGGGAGGATGAAGGAGCGGGAATTTATGAAGGGGTGGCAGATGAGTTACGAGAAAGTATATGCAATGTCTTTTTCTAAGATTTACCCTCTGTTAGTTGCCAAGGCAGAGAAAAAGGGGCGGACGAGGGATGAAGTAAACGAGGTTATTTGCTGGCTGACGGGATACAGTGGGGAAGAGATCGAAAAAGCTGTGAAAGAATCCACTGCTTATGGAGATTTTTTTAAGAACGCGCCTTGCCTGAATCCGGACCGAAGGCTGATCAAAGGAGTTGTCTGCGGGGTCCGGGTGGAGGCGGTTGAAGAACCGCTCATGCAGGAAATCCGTTATCTTGACAAGCTGGTTGACGAGCTGGCGAAAGGAAAAACGATGGAGAAAATCTTGCGGAAACCGGTCTGAAAATGAGGAGAAACAGAATATGATACTTGAAACTGAGAGATTATATATGAGGGAAATGTCTCAGTCTGATTTTGGCGCAATCTGCAAAATTTTGCAGGACGAGGAGACGATGTATGCGTATGAAGGAGCATTTAGCGACTCGGAAGTGCGTGAATGGATTGACAGGCAGATTTCACGTTATCGGAGATGGGGATATGGGTTGTGGGCAGTTTGCATTAAGGAAACCGGGGAATTGGCCGGACAGTGCGGGCTGACGATGCAGCAGTGGAAGGACAGGGAAGTGCTTGAGATTGGCTATTTGTTCAGGCGGGAATATTGGCACAAAGGCTATGCCACAGAGTCCGCCAGGGCGTGCAGGGAGTATGCCTTTGAGACGCTGGGGGCAGATGAGGTTTGCTCGATTATCCGGGATACGAACGCCGCCTCCCAGAAAGTCGCCTTGAGAAACGGCATGTCGGCGGCAGATATGTGGACAAAGCATTACCGCGGCGTGGATATGCCCCACATCCGTTATACCGCAGTCCGGGGGCAGAAGGACTGATGTTATAGAAGTGGAGGAAAGAAAAATGAGCCGGAAAGTTTATGAATTCCAAGCAGTGATTGAACCGGTTCCGGACAAGGGAGGCGCATATATATGTTTTCCATATGACATCCGGGAGGAATTCGGCAAGGGAAGAGTCAAGGTGAATGTGACTTTTGACGGGGAGCCGTACTGCGGGAGCATCGTCAATATGGGTGTGAAAAATTCGGACGGCTCTGTGTGCTATATCATCGGGATACGGAAAGATATTCGCGGCAAGATAGGAAAACAAGCGGGGGATGAGGTGTCTGTCACTGTGGAGGCAGTGGAGTAAGTGAACATTCATAAACAGATTTGCGGGATATTTTTGCGCTCATCGCTTGTGTTTCTGCTGCTGTCAGTGATAGAATATTATCTGTAATGAGTTGGAGAGGATTGAGACGAGTTTCATTTGCGGGGATAAGGAAGAAGAAGGATTGCCCGGAATCTTATATCGTTGTGACGTTCGGACTGGATAAAAGAGTGGAATCCCCGCGGATTGAGGCGGCATCGGAGCCGTACCCCAATCGGTGGACGCATCATCTGCTCATATCGCATGCGGGGGAGATCGACGATGAGCTGATGGCATGGATTAAATCGGCGGCAGACTTTTCAGAGAAGAAGTAAGGAAGAGAAAGATTATGAGAAAGAGAGAATATTTACCGCAGATAAAATTATCGGATGCCCAGAAGAAAAAGCTTAATGAGGAAATAAAGGCATTTTATCTGGACGAGCGCGGCGAGGAGATTGGGATGATCGAGCAGATGCAATTGTTGGAGCTGTTTCAGCAGAAGATGGCGCCGATTGTATATAACAAGGCTCTTGATGATGCCAAAATGTGGTACAGGCAGATGATGGAGAATGCAGAGGACGATTATTATGCGTTGTATAAAGACGAGTAGTGGTGTGAAAAATTATATTGCCTTATTTTTCGGAGTGGCGGCGCTCTCAACCTCGGCGATTTTTGTGAAACTGTCAACGGCCCCCTCGCCGGTGACGGCATTTTACCGGCTGCTGTTTACGGCGCTTGCCCTGCTGCCGTTCCTTGTGTTCAGCGAGAGGAACAGAAGAGAGTTTGCATCCTTTGACCGCAGGCAGGTGTCAAGCATCGTCCTGTCCGGACTTTTGCTGGCGGTCCACTATACTATGTGGTTTGAATCGCTGCGTTTTACGTCGGTGTCAAGTTCTACGGTGCTCGTGTCCATGCAGCCGCTTTTTTCCCTGCTCTGGGGATTTTTGTTTTTAGGAGAGAAGGTACGGCTCAGCGCGGTGGCTGGATGCCTGATTGCCATTGCCGGCAGCGCGGTGATCGGATGGGGAGATTTTGCGGTCAGCAGCGCGGCGCTGTTCGGGGATCTGCTGGCGCTTTCTTCTGCCGGGGTAATCAGCCTGTATTTCCTCATCGGGCAGGTGACGAGGAAAAATACAGGGGTGATCGCGTATTCGGTGCTCAGCTATTTCAGCAGCGCGGCGTTCCTTCTTGTATATGCGCTGGTGAGTAAGAATCCACTTTCCGGGTTCCCGGCGCTGACCTGGTGTTCTTTTCTGGGCTTGGCATTTCTTTCTACCATCGGCGGGCAGTTTGTGTTCAATCTGCTGTTAAAAGATATATCCGCGACGATGGTTTCCATGGGGATTCTCGGGGAGCCGGTGGGAACGTGCATCCTGGCGTTTCTTATTCTGAAAGAAACTATTGCGCCCAGGCAGTTTACGGGGATTGTCATTATTATGCTTGGATTGTCTTTGTATTTTTTCTATCCGCTGGTAAAAGAGCGGGGGCATTAATAAGTTCAAGGAGGTAGATGGGATGATAGAGGTTTTATTTGGCGAGAGCGAGGCTGCGTCCATGAAAGCTGCGAAAAATAAGATAGTTATCGGTGGAGCAGACGGCCCTACGGCTGTATGGATAGCCGGGAAGAAGAGGCCGCCGGAGAGAGGAAGTTTTGAGTGGATTGAGGGAACCGGGGAGGAGGTTGTATGCCTTGGATTTTTGCTGGACATCGGCGATATCCGTATGGGAATGGACAGCAGTTACCGAAAGGATTTGATCTATTCTATGTACGCTCAGGAACAGTGGGGCCGTGATGATGAGGCAGATGAAGAGCTGCGAAATGCGGGGGAGTGTTACTGCATGGAGCTGAAACGGCTTGAAAGGTTTCTTGAGGAGGGCGAGGCAGTTCGGATATGGTACAGCAAAGCTCCGTACTCTCTGTGCGGGTTTTACTTTCTGTGCAGTATTTTGAAAGAATACGGCAATGAAATCCGGGCGGTAAAGCTGCCGGAGCATATCCAGAAAGGGTCGGTCATTCAGTGTTTCCGCAATTGGGGAGAGGTTGCGGCAGAGGAGTTTGCCGAATTTTTATCAGAGGAGAGGACATTGACCCGGGAGGAAATACGGATGTATGCCAGCTGGTGGCGGGATCTTCAGGAGGATAACAGTCCGCTGCGGGCGGTTGTGAGCGGAAGGGTGACGGGAGTGCCGGAGTCTTTTTATGATTTCCTTATCTGGAAAAGGCTCTCCGGGGAGCCGGTTAAAGAGGCAAGGCTGATTGGCGATATCTTGGGTAATTTTCCCATCGGCGTCGGAGACTGGTGGTATGCGAAAAGGATAGAGGAGTTTATCAGGGATGGGAAAATCAAGGTGATTGAAGATTCGGAAAATAAGTATGCGAGGCTGATATGTGCAAATATGTGATGATGGACAGCTGAATGGCTGAAAGTATTATTTGGATGGAGAGTATAATTGGAGAGCAGAGATGACAGAAAAGAGAGAAGCTAAAGATGTAAAAGCATTGAAAAGAGAGTTTAACAGGCAGCGCCGAAGAGTCTATGGAATTTCACTGCTCAGTGTTATGATTTTTGATAAACTGCTCTGGATTATCTACGTATGGTCGGCGGCTATTCCGTATGCCGTCCCGGTTCTTATCTATATTTTGCTGCTTGGGTGGATTGCTGTTATTCTTGTCCGTAGATTCTGGCAGTGCGAGAAGGAGTATTTGTCTGAAAAATATACTGACGGAGCATTCCAATTGCTTAGAAACTTGTCTGATCGGTATGCAAAGCGCAGGCTTAACGGTATTGCCTTGCTATTTACTGTCTTGACAGTCTTTATCCTGTCAGAGTTTGGTTTCTACTATAGGGAAGGTTCAAGATTTGATGAGCTGGCTCAAAATATTTTCCTGAATCTCATATTTATTAAGATTCCGATTTACTGCTGTGTTAAGAACCGGATGTTAATGATGATGGCTCAAAGGAGGATTCATTTTCCGGATAAAATCAGGTATAAAAGACATTTGACCGGAATGATTGTTTTTTCGGCGGCATATTGGCTGGCAGCGGCAGCATTTACTATATACTTCTGGAGAAATAAGGAATATCCGTTAAATTGCCTGTTTGGGGCGGTAATGGTTTTTCAGGCGGCGATTTGGGCGTATAATTTGGTATTTCGGAAACGGATTGTTTATAATAATATTGTTGTGAACAGGAAACGGATTGCGTTGATTACGGCAGCAGCCGTCTCGGTCTGTGGGTATTCTGCCTTGCAGCGTGACACGTGGTACACCCAGAGGTATATCAATTCCGTTCCCGTTGTGAAGCACAGCCGCAATGATATTGATTATAATGAAAAGATGGGAATTTATTCAATTACGTCTTCGGAGGAGGATTTTAAGATTCTGCATCTTACCGACATTCATCTTGGCGGCAGCCTTTATTCTTATCAGAAAGATTTGAAGGCGCTCAAGGCATGTTATGCGGAAATTGAGTACACGAAGCCGGATCTTGTTATCGTGACAGGTGACTTGTGTTTTCCCTTGGGGATTATGTCAATGTCTCTTAACAATCTTGCTCCGGTGCACCAGTTTGCTGCGTTTATGCGTAATGTGGGGATTCCATGGGCATTTACCTACGGGAACCATGACACGGAAAGTCTTGCAGCACATTCAGGACAGGAACTTAATGAAGTTTATAAGTCTCTATCCTACAATACATCGGGGACGCTTCTATATCCTTATGTCCAGCCGGACATTACAGGGAGGAATAATCAGTTGATTGAGGTACGAAACGACGATGGGAGCCTAAATACTGCGCTTTTTCTCATTGATAGCAACAGTTATACCGGGGAGGGGATTAATGTGTACGACTATATTCATGATGATCAGGTAGATTGGTATGCAGCACAGGTGGAGCGTTTGAATAAAGAAGAGAAACGTACGATTCCTTCTATGGTATTTTTTCATATTCCGCTGCAGCAGTATCGTATCGCGTACGAATTATATGAAAAAGGCAGTGATGAAGTGATATATTTTTTCGGAGAAAACAAGGAAAGAATGGTCGATAAAGTCTGCTGTTCTGATCATCCAAGCAAACTGTTTGAACGTATGTATGAACTTGGCAGCACGAAAGCAGTTTTTTGCGGTCATGACCACTATAATAATATGTCGTTGGAATATAAAGGCATTCGCCTGACTTATGGCATGAGTATTGATTATCTTGCTATGCCGGGGATTGAGGATGACACAGAACAGAGGGGTGCAGAGCTGGTCACGTTGCATAGAGACGGGACGTGGGAGCTTGAGCAGATTCCGCTTGTCTCGATTGATAATTGAAGGAGGGTGTTATGAGAAAAGTAATGATCATCGGGTGTCCGGGGGCAGGAAAAAGCACATTTGCAAAGAGGCTGCATGAGGTGACGGGGCTGCCCTTATATTATCTGGATATGCTGTGGCATAAGCCGGACCGGACCAATATACCGAGGGATGAATTCGATGCGCGGCTGGAGGAGATCGTGCGAAAGGACAAATGGATCATTGACGGAAATTACCAGCGCACGCTTGAGATGAGATTAAAAGAGTGCGATACGGTGTTTCTACTGGATTATCCGCTGGAGGTCTGTCTTGCAGGGGCGCAGTCACGCATCGGGAAAAGGCGCGAGGATCTGCCGTGGCTGGAAACGGAGTTTGACGAGGAGTTTAAGCAGTGGATCAAAGGCTTTCCTAAGGAAGAGCTGCCGCGAATCTATAAACTGCTGGAGAAATATAAAGGCAAGGCGGATATTATAATCTTCAGAGCCAGGAAAGAGACGGAAGATTATCTGGCTGGACTTTATATGGCTGCTGCGAAAGGAACCTGTTTTGAACAGCAGCCTTGATGGATATTGATTAGGAGGACTCGCGATGCGAAAGAATGAGAAGATAATAGTCAGTGCACTGGCGCTTTTGTTCAGCCTTTGCGCTGCGGGAGTTGGATGCGGACTTGCCGGGGATAGCGGGCTTTCTGGATGGGAGAGATTTGCCTGCAATTTTATATTTTCTATGCAGTTTCTCGCAACCTTATGGACTGTGGTCGCAGTATTCAGGAGAACGAGGGAATAGAGCGAGAACGAACAGAGAAAGGAGCCGGGGCGGAGATGTTGAATGGAAAGTCAGGAAAGATTATGATAAATAAGGTTATTATTCTGATGCTTGCACTTTTTCTGTTCATGCTCAGCGGATGCAGGGCGGAGGATGTCGGGAATGAACCGCAAAAAGGGCAGGAACAAAAAAAGGCAGAAAAGGAAGAGCCGACAGAGGATGAAACGGGAGCAGAAAGCCAAGGGCTGGTGGCTCCGGAAGGAATGACTTTGGAAACCCGTATAAAGACGCCGGAAGGCTATGTCCGCAAGGAGGCAAAAAAAGACAGCCTGAGCGCTTTCCTGAGAGGATATGCCTTAAAAGAGGATGGCAGCCCGGTATTTCTTTATAACGGGAAAGAGAAGAAAAATCAGACGGCTCATCAGGCGGTGTTTGCCCTGCCCATTGAGGAGGAAGACTTGCAGCAGTGTGCGGATTCTATCATGCGGGTCTATGCGGAATACTTCCGGGAGACAGGACAGGAAGAAAAAATCGGCTTTCACTTTGTCAGCGGCTTTTATGCGGAATATTCCAAATGGAGAGAAGGTTACCGCATTAAGGTAAGTGGAAATGATGTCTCATGGGAGAAATCTGCGGGATATGACGATTCTTATGAAAGTTTTCAGAAATATCTGCGGGTGGTGTTCAGTTATGCGGGAACGCTTTCCATGGAGGCGGAATCAGAGGAGACTGCGCTGTCAGATATTGCCTGCGGGGATGTGTTCCTGAAAGGCGGAAGCCCAGGGCATGTCGTCCTTGTGGCAGATGTCTGTGAAAATGAAGAGGGGCAGAAAGCATTTCTGCTGGCACAGGGGTACATGCCGGCGCAGGAATTCCATCTGCTTAAAAATCCGCTGCATGACGGCGACCCTTGGTATTATGAGCAGGAGGTAAAGTATCCGTTTGCGACGCCGGAGTATAGATTTCCGGAGGGGAGCCTCAAGCGGCTGAGTTATCAGAGATAGGAAACAGATATATTGCAGAAATGTGTAGAAAGCAGGGAGGGAGAATATGCAGTATAGAAATGATAAGTACGGAGAGCCGATTTCAATCCTTGGTTATGGCTGCATGCGTTTTACAAAAGAAGGCGGCCATTTTGACGAAGAGAAGGCAGAGCGGGAGTTGATGGAAGCGATAGAAAAAGGCGTGAATTACTTCGATACAGCTTATATTTATCCGGGAAGCGAGGTGCTTTTGGGCAGGATATTTGAGAGGAACCATTGCCGTAAAAAGGTCAGTCTTGCTACGAAGCTGCCTCAGTATTTGATTAAATCGGAAGCAGCGTTAGACCGTTATTTTAATGAACAGCTTTCCCGCTTGAGGACGGACTATATCGATTACTATCTGATGCATATGCTTACGGATATCGCCGCCTGGGAGAAGCTTGTGCGGCTTGGCATCAGAGAGTGGGTTGAAAAGAAAAAAGCAAACGGGCAGATACGCAACATCGGATTTTCTTTTCATGGAAATACGGATATGTTTCTTAAGATTTTAGATGCTTACGACTGGGATTTCTGCCAGATTCAGTACAATTATATGGATGAGCACACACAGGCGGGGAGACGGGGACTTAAGGCGGCGGCAGAGAGAGGGATTCCGGTTATTATCATGGAGCCGCTCCGGGGCGGAAAGCTTGTGGAGCTTCTGCCGGAAACTGCGAGGAAGAAAATCTTGGCGGACCCCAGGCACCGTACTCCGGCGGAGCTGGCTTTTCGCTGGCTTTGGGACCAGCCGGAGGTTACATGTGTATTATCGGGGATGAATTCCCTTGAGATGGTGCAGGAGAATGTGAAGGTGGCATCCGAAGCTCAGGTGGGAGAATTCACTGAGGAGGATTTCTCTTTGATTGCATCTGTACAGGAAGAGATACACAAAACTATGAAGGTGGGATGTACCGGCTGCGGGTACTGTATGCCATGCCCGAAGGGGATCGATATACCGGCGGCATTCCGGTGTTATAACCGAATGTACACTGAGCAAAAAGGCTCTGGGAGACATGAATACCTCCAGGTTACGGCATTCCAGAAGGAGATGAATCTGCCGGAGGTATGTGTAAAGTGCGGGAAGTGTGAAAGCCACTGTCCGCAGCATATAGAGATCAGAAGAGAGCTTAAAAAGGCAGAAAAAGCATTGCTGCCCTGGTATTATAAAATCGGGGTGAAAATTATAAGGTTATTTAAGTTTTGGTAGCGGCAGGGAGTTTGAAATGGATGATTACAAATTTACAGTCATGTGGAAAGACGACGTTATGGCTGATGTGGAACTTTATGATAAACGTAGAAAAGTAAGGATAGAAAAATATAAGAATACATTTCCGGAGAATCCTTTTTACGGAGGAGAGATAACGCCGGAACGGGTATACAGTTTTCTTGAGGGGCGGTGTATGGACAGAAACAGGCCGTGTCTTTCGGAATACCTGAAGTGGCTGGGGCTTGAGGAGTATAATCCCTATGAGATTGTGAAGATTACACACGGAACTATGTGGGAGGATTTTCAGTGGCTTAAGTTCCCGGGGGAGGAGATTGCCTGGAAGGATGTGAAACTGCGTGACTAATATAGCTATGTTGAGTACGAGACGTGTACGCTATGCGTCACTTTTAAGTAATTATGGCATGTTTCCGCCGGGCGAGGAATTAGAAGAGCAGATTTCCTGCGCGGCGGCAAAACCATTTAGCGGCAGCTTTCTTGCATCATTCCC
Organism: Lachnospiraceae bacterium MD308; assembly: GCA_000403475.2. Classification (GTDB taxonomy): domain Bacteria; phylum Bacillota; class Clostridia; order Lachnospirales; family Lachnospiraceae; genus MD308. The sequence continues at coordinate 328,413 of KE159797.1, read as the reverse complement.
TGCCGGAAACTGTCAGCAAGTTCCCGTCTAAATCTTTCCAGAAAAAACCATTGTCATAGACCATATATCCGTGTGCGGAGCCATTTTTCGGAATGGACACGGAACCCGGATTCATATATGTGTACACACCCATGTCCTCGTTTGCAGGGACATGGGTGTGTCCGTTTAAGAGGATATCTCCGTCTTTTAAAGGCGGCAGGTTCTGCGGGTTGTGGCGGTGCCCGTGGGTTGCGAAGATGGTGTGCCCGTCAAGGGCAAGAAGGCAGTAGTCGGCAAGAATGGGAAAATCCAGAACCATCTGGTCTACTTCCGTATCACAGTTCCCGCGGACACAGAGGAGCGTTTTTTTTAAGGGATTGAGCATGGCAATGACATCTTTTGGATTGTAATCTTTCGGCAGGTCGTTTCTGGGGCCGTGATACAGGATGTCGCCCAGAAGGAGCAAGCGGTCAGCGCTTTCCCTGTTAAATGCTTCAATCATCTTCCGGCAGTAATAGGAAGAGCCGTGTATGTCAGATGCAATCATTAATTTCATATATATTACCTCCAATTGTATTATGGAGATTTTAACATATCATATACGCTCATTCAAGCTGTCAGTCAGAGATTCTAAAGCATAGCCCGGATATTGCTGCCAGAAAAACACTTCCTAAGACCATCCCCCATTTTATTCCGCAGCAGTCGCTCACAATTCCCATAATCCAAGGCCCAAACATCCCCCCAAGGCCTCCGCATGCAAAATAGAATCCCTGGATTCTGCCGGAATCTCCTTCTGGAAACCCGGAGATAACGGCAGTTGCCGTAGGAAAGATAATGGAGCAGAATGCACCTGAAACCGCAACGCAGATACTTAGCGCCGACGGCCCGAATATACCGGCCAATATGCAGGCGGATGCGGCTGCTGATGCAAACAGTATGCTGCTGCGGCGTCCGAGCCTGTCTACAAATATACTTCCGATTATCCGCCCCAAGGTCATGCCGATGTAAAAGAGGGACAGGCATTTGGCGCTGTTTTCGGCAAAGCCCGATGTTCCAGCCGCGTAAAATTCAGCAATCCATGTAGCGATTCCCATTTCTGCCGCCATGTATAAGAAATTGGCAATATACATGGTCAGGAAGTCATTTCGGAAAAGCGGGGTTAAGGCGCGCTCTGCAACGCTCTTTTTCGTGAAATTTCCGGTCTGTTCATTCCGGCTTGCCGCGGGGCTCTTTATAAGTATGAAATAGAACGTAACCGGGAATAGGACAAGCACGCCGGAATAATAGACCATCCTCCAGGAAAACCCTTCCCCGAATAAGGCGCTTACGGCTATTGGTGAAAGGATAGCGCCAATGCCTGCAACTGCCGTCAGTATGTTTAGATAGCGGCCTTTCTTTTCCGGATAATATACAGTAATGATGTTGCTGCCTGATAGTTCCAGAGTTCCAAGCCCCATGCCGATAAGAAATATGGATAACAGCAGCAGTAAGATTGCAGAAGATGCCGCGTAGCACATTACGCCTGCTAACATGCATATGCCGGCGAAAACCAGAGTCATCTTATGGCCGAAACAATCAAGCATCCTGCCGGCTAAAAATGTTGCGGCAAAATATCCGGCATACTGCCCCATGACTATAATCCCTCCAAGCGAATAGCTGAATCCAAGCTCCCCTAAGAGGGCGGATATTGTGGAACCCTTCAGGCTGTCGAACAGTCCAAAGACAAACAGGCTTAAAACACTTCCGATCGTGAGCATATATTTCCCGTTTGTTATTTTTATACCGCTGATTTTTATTTTGATTTTTATTTTCTTTGCCATCATCTCAAATTCCCTGCCTTTCCTGTACTCTTTATGATATAATATCAGACGGACGGAAAGATTTTTTGTATTATTGATTCAATGAATGGGAAAATATGACCAGGAAGGAGAGACATGCTGTCATTTGGCGATACATTTATAAACACGCAAAAGTATGAAGTGCTGGAGCATGGAACTGCTGAATTTCCGATTGCATGTTATTTTGACAATCTGAACCAGAAGTTCAATCCGTGGCACTGGCATGAAGAATTTGAGGTTGGCATTGTCCGGGAAAATCCTGTTATGATCAGCACTCCGGACAGCCAGCGCCGGCTTGAAAAGGGGGATTGCTTTTTTATAAACAGCGGGATTCTGCACGCAATCCAAAATATCGGCTCGAAGGACTGTCTGGTTGATTCGCTGGTTTTCCACGGAAGGCTGCCTGGCGGGGATATGGACAGCATTATTTGGGCAAAATATATCCTTCCTGTTCAGTTAGATCCTGAGCTTTCTTTAGTGATCTTCGATAATATTGAAAATGAGCGCGCTGTAAACCTTATATCCTCCGCCTGGATGGAATGTGTCAGAAATGATGACGGATTTGAGAACAATGTGCGTTACATGCTGACACAATTATTTTTATTCATACAACAGGAAAATACAAGGACAATATTGAAAAGAACCCCAAAAGAGCTTTCAAGCATAGAGCGGTCAAAAGCAATGCTCAGATATATAAAATCACATTTCTCGGAAGACATAACGCTGCAGGACATTGCTGACAGCGCATCCGTGAGCAAGAGCGAGTGCATACGCTGCTTTCGCACCGTGTTGAAGACCTCGCCTGTCACTTATCTGAATAAGTACAGATTGCAATATGCCGCGGGGTTATTAAGCTCGACTTCCTGGAAAATATCTTATATCTGCGACCAGTGCGGTTTCCATGAAATCAGCTATTTTTCAAAATCCTTTAAAAAGGCGTATGGATGTTCTCCGTCGGCATACCGCGCCGCCGGTATGGAAGAGCTGTGAACAGATTTGAAAGCTGTGTTTTGTTATAAAGGGTTTAATGGCCGCGCACTTCAACTGCCGTGTAGGCATGGCTGTAATGATAGCCCAATTTTTGAGCCAGCGTGACGGAGCCTTTGTTATGTGCATCCCAGCTTGGATATAAATTTTGCTTTAAGCACTCCAGTATCAGTTTTGCCCCGCATATATAGGCGAGCCCTCTGCGCCGGTAGTCTTTTCTGGTGTCAATTTCTATCTCTATGCCTTCCCTGTATCTGGAATAGGAGGATGCGCCGGATATGACTGCGCCCTCTTTACAGATTACCGCGCCTATTCCGAGTTTGCGGAAACTTTCATAATCCGGAAACTGTGATACGAGATCGGCGCACCATGTTTCTGCAATGCATTTTTCATAGAGGCGTTCGTCGATCATGGACAGGGTGTATTGCTCCGGCAGGGAATCAACCGCTTTTTCCAATTTCTTTTTGTCAAAGATGTGCGGTTCTTTTTTTGTTGCATATCGGGTAATGACGGCTGCCCTTTTTCCGTAAAAATCTGTAATCATATTTTTCCAGGATTCGTTTTGCGGCACCATGATGATGCAGCTTTCCGGCATCCCGCAATGCAGGCTTTTGCGGGCGCCGTTTTTAGAAGGCGGGTTTGGCCTGTATGATATTAACTCTATATTCGGCTTTCCGGCGAAAAAGGCAAAGTCTCCAAGCATAGCCATTGCCGCTGCCGGGGCGCTCGGGTCGTCGGCGTAGATTTTCCCCATAACCCCCTGTAAGCAAGACCAGATAATTGTTTCCTCCCATTTGCCAAATAGCGGGGATACACTGCTTGTATCAGTAATCTCATATATCATTTGGCACCTCCTGTACCTTGTTGGTGGTTCAAAATCTTTGTGCGTTGGAATAGTGTCTGCAAATGGTATACCTCGTTTCTTTTGTTTTTCGTATAATAATTGGACTAATTCTACCACATTGGGATGTGGTTGTATATAAGAACCTGGGATTACTGTTTAGGGCTTACTGTTCAAGGGGCAATGGAAGTGGTATAATCATAGGAAAAACCGGAAACGGCACAAGGAGGCAAAACGATATGGCACAACAGTTGAAGAAAAGACCCATTGAGAAAGAGCTTAAATTCCTGGCTGATTTTGAAATATACGGCGTGTTGATGTTTGCAGCAATGTATTTTGCAGTAAAGTATATTGTTGATATGGATCTTGGGAAGAACGCATTCAAATTAAATTGGATTTCGTTTTATCCGTTGCTGGTATTTTCTGCCATAGTAATTGAGGGCAGTTTTTATTGGCGCAATAAGCTTAATGTGGTGAGAAGGCAAAAGGCGTTAAGTAATATTCAGATTGGCGGGATTTACAATAAGCTGAGATGGGCAAATGTAATTTTACTGACAGCCTATTTGCCGGCAATCGTCATGGCGGTTGCTGCAGAAAAAGATTTATCCGGGATAATTGCTGGGATTTTTCTGTACTTTATGGCGATAATAGAACAAATTAATTATTTTCACATCAGGCTGTCTTATGAGACGGCAAATGGAAGAATTATGGTTATCAAGCCTTTAAAAATGCTTTTTACGGGAACCGGGAGGCGTTCGCAATTGCGGAAGGATATTGATGCTTATAAGAGGCGGGGTTCTGGTCTGGGAAAGAAATAAAAGTGTATGCGCTATTGGCGCTGCACCTGATTTATGGTAGGAAACAGAGGAAAGGTGATGAGTGATGCAGGAGATTAAATGCCCCAACTGCGGGGAAGTTTTTGCGGTGGACGAGTCGGGATACGCCCAGATTGCAAAACAGGTCAGGGATAAGGAGTTTGAAAAAGAGCTGAAACGGCGTGAGGATGATTTTGCACAGATGAAGGAGAATGCGCTGAAACTGGCGCAGATGGAGCAGAAAGAGGAATTTGCGAAAGAGCTTTCCGTAAAGGAGGCACAGCTTTCGGAGAAAGAAAAGCTTATCGGGGAGTTAAAGTCGCGGATTGCCGGGAATGAGACGGAGAGAAAGCTTGCTGTCAGCGAGGTCATAAACGAGAAAGAAAAGGCGGTTTCTGAGAAAGCGGCGGAGATTGCCGAGCTTAAGAGCAGGCTGTCTAATAAGGAGACGGAAAATGAGCTTAAGGAGCAGTCCTTGAAAAAACAGTATGAGGACAGGCTGAAACTCAAGGACGAGCAGATTGAGTACTATAAGGATTTTAAGGCGAGGCAGTCTACGAAGATGATCGGGGAGAGCCTTGAGATGCACTGCATGAACCAGTTTAACGCGCTTAGGATGACGGCGTTTCCAAATGCGTATTTTGAGAAGGACAATGACGCGCGTACAGGCAGTAAGGGGGACTTTATCTTCCGGGAGGCAGTGGAGGGAGTCGAATTTATCTCTATTATGTTCGAGATGAAAAATGAGATGGACGAGACAGCCACCAAGCATAAGAACGAGGATTTCTTAAAGGAGCTTGACAAGGACAGGAGAGAAAAGAAGTGCGAGTACGCAGTGCTTGTCTCGCTCCTTGAGATTGACAATGAGCTTTATAACAACGGCATCGTGGATGTTTCTTATAAGTATGAAAAGATGTATGTGATACGTCCTCAGTTTTTTATTCCGATGATTACCCTCCTTCGGAATGCGGCGATGAATTCTTTGCAGTACCGGCGGGAGCTTGAGGCGGCAAAGCACCAGCAGGTGGACATCCTGCATTTTGAGGAGAATATGAATGCGTTTAAGGAAGGGTTTGCCCGCAATTACAGAATTGCAAGCACGAAGTTCCAGACGGCGATTGATGAGATTGATAAGACGATTACCCATTTGCAGAAGACGAAGGAGGCGCTGCTTTCGTCTGAGAATAACTTGAGGCTGGCTAATAATAAGGCGGAGGATCTGAGCATTAAGAGGCTGACGAAAAATGCGCCGGCTGTGAGGGAGATGTTTGAGGAGCTGGGGAAATAATTTTGGAGGGAAGTGAGCGTATGGCAAAGACAGTTGGAATCGGACATCAGGATTTTGAGCAATTGATTGTGAACGGATACTTTTATATAGATAAGACTAAGTTTATCAAAGAATGGTGGGGGAGCGGTGATTCGGTAACATTGATCACCCGCCCGAGGAGATTTGGAAAGACACTGAATATGAGTATGCTGGAGAAATTTTTCTCAATAAAGTTTGCAGGACGGGGAGAGCTGTTTGAAGGCTTGTCCGTATGGGAGGACAAAGAGTACAGAGAGTTGCAGGGAACGTATCCGGTGATCAGTCTGTCCTTTGCGAATGTAAAAGAATCAAATTATGAAGGGGTAAAATATTCGATCAACCAGATCTTGGAAGATTTATACAGGCAGAATATCTTTCTGCTTGAAGGAGAGTTTTTGACCGAGAATGAAAAAGAATATTTCCGGGGTGTGAACAGCAGTATGAAAGAAACGACGGCATCGTGGGCGATCCATAAAATGTCCGATTTTCTTTCCAGGTATTATGGGAAAAAGGTGATCATCCTTTTGGATGAGTACGATACTCCTATGCAGGAGGCATATGTGAATGGGTTCTGGAACGAGCTGACGGGCTTTATCCGAAGCCTTTTTAACTCTTCTTTTAAGACCAATCCCTATCTGGAGCGTGCAGTTATGACCGGAATCACAAGAGTTAGTAAGGAATCTATCTTTTCTGACCTGAATAATCTGGAAGTAATTACGACAACCTCAAATAAATATGAAGATGCTTTTGGATTTACTGAAGCAGAAGTTTTTCGGGCACTGTATGAGTTCGGACTGTCTGATAACTCAGATGTAGTAAAGAAGTGGTATGATGGTTTTTCATTCGGTAAATGTACAGACATCTATAATCCATGGTCGATTATCAACTATCTGGACAAGAAAGAGGAGGGAACATACTGGGCGAATACGAGTTCCAACAGTCTGATAGAGAAGCTTTTAAGGGAAGGCAGTCAGGATATCAAACAAACATTTGAGTGGCTGCTGGACGGAGAAAATCTTGTCACAGAAATAGATGAGCAGATTGTCTACAATCAGTTAGATCAGAACGAACAGGCGATATGGGCGCTCTTCCTTGCAAGCGGGTATTTAAAAGTAAACCGGTATGAGACAGTTACGGATGCGTATGACAACTGGAAGAAAGAATATACTCTCGGGCTTACGAATCTGGAAGTAAAGATTATGTTCCGGAATATGATACAGAGGTGGTTTAACAGGGTAAGACCGGAGTATAACCGGTTTATTAAGGCGCTTCTTCTTGGAGACACCGACGCGATGAATGATTATATCAACAGCATATCGCAGTCAGTGTTCAGTTATTTTGATACGGGAAAGAATCCGTCAAGAAAAGAGCCTGAGAGATTTTACCATGGTTTTATCTTAGGCCTGACGGTGGAGCTTGCTGACCGTTATGCGGTTACATCCAACAGAGAGAGCGGGTTTGGACGGTATGATGTAATGCTGGAGCCAAAGAAAAAAGGTGACGATGCAATCATATTGGAGTTTAAGGTATTCCAGCCAAGAAAAGAGAAAGAGCTTTCGGATACGGTAAAAGCAGCCCTGAAACAGATTGAGGATAAAAAGTATGAGTCTGTTCTGATTGCGAAAGGGATTGAAAAAGAGCGGATACGAAAGTATGGGTTTGCCTTTTGCGGGAATGAAGTGCTGATTGGCTGATAAATTACCGGGCTGAATGAATTCAGCCCGGATGCAGCTAAAGGAGGTACGCCCGGCGTGTCCTGACAGTTCCACTCGAAAGCATTAAAGAGACGGTATCATTTATAATTCTTCTATAAACTGGATACCTTTTTCGTGAACCAACATCTCTATTATCTCTGCATGGGTGCGGGGAACAAGGCTGGAGACAGTGACTATGTAGCTGAGTGTCCGGTGCCTTCCGCCTGTATCGCGCCAGGAATAGCTGCTGCTTATCTGGACGTTATGTATTTCAAGCTGGTGCTCGCTGGCATATTGCAAAAATCTGTTGAATGTTCCTCGTTCCACGTTATATTCGATATAAAGATCCAGATACCGGGATCTTTTCCTGAGCCAGATATCGAATTTTAAAAGGCCGGACACGGTAAATACGATTGCAATTCCTCCAAGGATTGCACCCTCGTAAAATCCAATGCCGATTGCCAGGCCGCTGCAGGCCGCCGTCCACAGACCGGCAGCAGTGGTAACGCCTGTGATCTTATTTCGTCCGGTCAGAATGATTGTTCCTGCGCCGAGAAATCCAACCCCGCTGATAACTTGCGCACCCAGACGCATAGGGTCTCCGATTTGGTATGTAACATATACGTACTGATTCGTCATCATCACCAGCGAGGAACCAAGACACACAAGGATATATGTCCGAAGTCCTGCGGGACGGTTTTTCCTGCCCCGTTCCATTCCGAGAATACCACCTACAACAATGGACAGGCAGATTCGGACTAGAATTGATAAAAAATTCAAATCTCTGAGATGGGACATCAATGCATTTTCCACAAACCATCCATCCATATCAAATTCCTCCTGATTATTGCATACTTAGTTCTCTAAGAATATATCCTATTTAATTTATAGCATGATTTGACGCATAACACAAGGAAAGAAATGAGTTTCAAGTGTCTTGTCATCTGTAAATATATGTGCTATACTGTGTCGGAATGCTATGGATTGTTATGATTTACAGGAGGATATCGTGCAATGACAATTACAGAGGAGATACAGTCGTTAAAAAAGGAGAAAAATGCGGTGATTCTGGCACACTATTATGTGGCGCCGGAAGTTCAGGAAATCGCAGATTATGTAGGGGATTCTTATTATTTGAGCAAGGCGGCGGCAGAGACGGGAGTACAGACAATTGTGTTCTGCGGTGTTTCATTTATGGGAGAGAGCGCGAAAGCTCTGAATCCGGATAAGACGGTTCTGATGCCGGACGGGAAAGCAGACTGCCCCATGGCGCATATGGCAGATGAGGAGACGATCCGCAGGATACGGGAGAAGTATGAGGATCTGGCGGTAGTCTGCTATATCAATTCTACGGCGGAGCTTAAGCGGCTGTCAGACGTGTGCGTGACATCCGCAAATGCCGTAAAGATCGTGAAGGCACTGCCGAACCGGAACATTTTTTTTGTCCCGGACAGGAACCTGGCGCATTTTATTGCAGAGCAGGCGCCGGAGAAGAACTTTATATACAATGAAGGATATTGCCCGACACATGAACGGATGCAGACGGAGGAGATAGAAAAAGTAAAGGGTGAGCATCCGGGAGCGTTGGTGCTTGCACATCCGGAGTGCGTGAAGGCAGTGCTTGAGCTTGCGGACTATGTGGGCAGTACGTCCGGCATTATCAAATATGCGACGGAAAGTGAAGGGAAGGAATTTATCATCTGTACGGAGGAGGGCGTAGCGCATGAGCTTAAGCAGAAGAATCCGGACAAGGCATTTTATTTTACGGATACTCTTCCGGTATGCCCGGACATGAAACTGGTAACTCTGGAGAAGGTGCTGCATGTATTAAAGACCGGGGAAAATGAAGTACATATGGAGGCGGAGCCTGGGGAAGAGACAAGGCGGCCTCTGGAGCGGATGCTGGAGCTTGCAAGATAACCGGCGGAGGATAGGAATATGGACATAAATGCAGATGTAGTGATAGTAGGAACAGGCGTGGGAGGCTTGTTTGCCGCGCTGAATCTTCCGGAAGATATCCGTGTAGTGATGCTCACGAAGTTGGATGCCAAGAGCAGTGATTCCTTTCTCGCCCAGGGAGGAATCTGTGTCCTTCGGGATGATGAAGATTATGATGCGTATTTTGAAGATACTATGCGGGCGGGGCATTATGAGAATCGGAAGGAGTCGGTGGATATAATGCTGCGCGGCTCCAGGGATGTGATCCATGACCTGGTAAAATTCGGCGTAGAATTTGCGAAAGAAGACGGTGGGTTTATTTATACAAGAGAGGGTGCCCACTCAAGACCGAGGATTTTGTTCCATGAAGATATAACCGGGCAGGAGATTACCAGCAAGCTTTTGGAGCGGGCGAAGGAGAGGGCAAACATCACGATTTTAGAATATACGGAAATGACCGATATTATAGAAAGGAACGGCGTATGCTGCGGAGTTGCGGCGCGAAAGAAAGTTCGCGCAGAAGAACAGCTTTTGGAGCAGCAGGATGCAGGCGGGTGTACAGAGACACGGGGGCAGAAGGATGCAAGAGGCAGGAGCGGAACGGAGTGGCGTGGAAGTGCAGATGATGAGTTCAGGATTCTGGCGCGCGACACGGTTTTGGCGACAGGAGGGATCGGCGGGCGTTACAAACACTCCACGAATTATCCGCACTTGACGGGGGATGCCGTCGAAATTGCAAGGAGGCACAAGATTCGTCTGGAGAACCTTGATTATGTGCAGTTCCACCCTACGACGCTGTACTCGAAGAAACCGGGGAGGAGATTCCTGATATCCGAGTCGGTGCGGGGAGAGGGTGCTGTGCTTTACAATAAAAAGAAAGAACGGTTTGTCAACGAACTTCTTCCCCGGGATGTGGTGGCAAAGGCTATCCGGCGGCAGATGGAGGAAGACGGAACAGACTATGTATGGCTTTCCATGGAGCATATTGACAAAGAAAAGATTTTAAAACATTTCCCTCATATATATGAGCGTTGTCTGGAGGAAGGATATGACGTGACCAGGGAATGCATCCCGGTAGTTCCGGCGCAGCATTATTTCATGGGAGGAATCTGGGTAGATTCGGACAGTAAAAGTTCTATGGAAAATCTCTATGCGGTGGGTGAGACGAGCTGCAACGGCGTACACGGCGCGAACCGGCTGGCCAGCAATTCACTGCTTGAAAGCCTTGTGTTTGCAAAGCGGGCGGCAAAAAAGATAAAAAAGGACAGAGAAATAAGAGAGGAGTAAGTTTGCGATGAATGAGATAACGATGCGGCTGCAGGCTGATCATTTGATTATGGAGGCGCTTAAGGAGGATATTTCCAGCGAGGATGTTACGACGAATTCGGTAATGAAGGAAGCGGTGAAAGGAGAGGTGGAGCTTATATGCAAGCAGGATGGGATTATCGCCGGACTCGGGGTGTTCCGCCGGGTTTTTGAGCTTTTGAATGACCAGATGGAGATTACCTTCTTCTGCAAGGACGGAGACGAGGTGAGGAAAGGGGAGAAGATGGGAATTCTCCGGGGAGATATCCGCGTGCTCTTATCAGGAGAGCGGGTGGCGTTAAATTTTCTGCAGAGGATGAGCGGCATTGCGACTTATACCCATCAAGTGGCAAAGCTCCTCGCCGGGAGCAGGACAAAGCTTTTGGATACGAGAAAGACGACCCCGAATATGCGTATTTTTGAAAAATACGCGGTGCGCGTGGGCGGCGGATACAATCACCGCTACAATCTGTCCGACGGAGTGCTTTTGAAAGATAATCATATCGGGGCGGCGGGCAGCGTGGCTAAAGCGGTTGAAATGGCAAAGGCTTATGCGCCTTTCGTCAGGAAGATTGAGGTGGAGACGGAGAATCTTGATATGGTAAAGGAGGCTGTGGAGGCAGGGGCTGATATTATCATGCTTGACAATATGTCTCCGGAGGAAATGCAAAAGGCTATTGAGCTGATAGGGGGACGGGCAGAGACGGAGTGCTCGGGAAATGTGACGAAGGAGAATATCGAAAGGCTTACTTCCCTTGGGGTTGATTATATTTCCAGCGGGGCGCTGACGCACTCTGCGCCGATACTGGATATTTCGTTGAAGAATCTTCATGCAGTATAAGGAGGGAGCCGTATGACAAAAGTAGAACGGAGACGGGAGATTATCCGCATCATCAGTGAGAGCAAAGAGCCGGTTCCGGCGAAAGAGCTGGCAAGGCTCTGCGACGTGAGCCGCCAGGTGATCGTGCAGGACATGGCGCTGATCCGCGAGGCGGGGATAGATATCATTGCCACGAACCGGGGATATATCGTGAATGCTCCTCATGCAGCGCAGAGAGTGTTCAAGGTGAGCCATACGGATGAGCAGATGGAGGATGAGCTGTGCGCGGTCGTTGACCTTGGCGGGAAAATGGTGAATGTCATGATAAACCACCGGGTCTACGGGCGGATGGAGGCGCGCCTTGGCATCAACTCCCGGAAAAAGGTGATGGAATTTATGGAAAATATCCGGCTTGGAAAGTCAAGCCCTCTTAAAAATATTACTTCCAATTATCACTATCACACAGTTGAGGCGGAGAATGAGGAGATATTAGACAGCGTTGAAGAGGTGCTGCGGGAGAAAGGGTATCTGGTGGAGGAGACGAAAAAGAGAGGATGAGCGTGTAGCCTGCGGCTCTTTTTTCTGTTGATTAATATGCGTGATAAGATATAATAGTAGACAGGAGGGATTTGCGATGAAAAAAATGACAGTATTATTTTTAACTTTTTTGCTTTGTTTTTGCACCTTTGGATGCAGCCAGAAGGAAGTCGGTGCCGGGGAGGAGAAGGAGATAATAGAGTCTGTGTTAGAGGAACCTGAGAACCCGGAGCCCCTGCCGGAGTTTTCTGTGAAAGACCTTGAAGGGAATACCGTCACGAACGACATTTTCTCAGAGGCGGATATTACAGTGATTAATTTCTGGGCAACTTATTGCAGCCCGTGTATCAATGAAATGCCGGAGCTGGCGGAATGGTCAGAGTCTATGCCGGAAAATGTCCGGATTATAGGTATTGTAACGGATGTGCCGTCGGAGGATTCCGACCAGTATGCCCTGGCGCAGCAGATTGTGGAAAAGACGGGGGTGAAATTTGCAAACCTGGTGGCAGGAGAAGAATTTAACCCTGTCATCCGGGAGATTGTCGGGGTTCCGACTACATTTTTCGTGGACAAGGACGGTAAATTCATAGGCAGCCCGATCGTCGGCGCAGATGTGGCAGGCTATAAGAGTTTTGTGGAGGGGTATCTTGATGCGTTGGAGTAAAACCTTGAATCAGAAAAAACAGGCAGCCCGTGTACTTGTCTCTCTCGCCGCTGCCTGTCTGATGGCGTGGGGAGTTTACAGAGGGGAAGTGCCCGTGGTATTCGGGAAGGCGGTCAATGTCTGCCTGGAATGTATTGGATTGGGGTAAGCTTATGAGAATCAGTCAGGAAATAAAAAGGAAAATCATTCAGATTGCCGCATTTGGCTATTCGAATACATATCTTCAAAATTTTGCCGGCGGTCAGCTCTATAAGGGTAAGTGGAAACAATTCTGCAACCCAGGGATGAACTGCTATTCCTGCCCGGCGGCGAGGCTGTCCTGCCCTATAGGAGCCATGCAGGCAGTGAGCGGCTCCATGAATTTCAGCGTAAGCTTTTATGTCACGGGGTTCGTGCTGGCAGCGGGCGTGTTGTTCGGAAGGGCAGTCTGCGGTTACATCTGCCCCTTTGGGCTGATACAGGAATTGCTGTATAAAATTCCGTCGCCGAAGAAAAAGCTCTGGAAGGGATTTACTTATGTGAAATATGCTCTTTTGGCATTTTTTGTCCTGCTGTTCCCGGTGGCGGTTACAAACGAGCTGGGGATGGGAGCGCCTGCGTACTGCGAGTATATCTGCCCGGTGGGAACGCTGGAGGGCGGACTGCCTCTTCTCGCCACCCATCCGGAGCTTAGAAGGACAATCGGCGCACTGTTTTCCGTAAAGGCATTTATCTTGGTATTGACGCTGGCCGGGTGCATCGTCATCTGCCGTTTTTTCTGCAAGGTAATGTGCCCGCTAGGTGCTATTTACGGCATCCTGAATAAAATCAGCATTTACCATATGGACGTGGATAAAGAAAAATGCATCTCCTGCGGGAAATGCCATGTCGAGTGCCCTATGGACGTTGACCCTGTAAAAGCTCCAAACTCTGCGGAGTGCATCCGCTGCGGGAAATGTACGGTGTGCTGCCCGAAGGAGGCGCTGGCGCTTAGGTTTCGATTTAAGGATTTTGGATAAAATGTATATGTGAAATAAATGCCTGGAGGCGTTGTCTTGAGTCAAAATGTCAAAATATATAAAGAGAATTATGAAAATTTGCCCGGCAGATTCATTGAAAAAATAGAGCATGACATACGCTATCTGCTGGAAAGAGACATTGCAGGCCTGAAAAGGGTGTATCTTTTTGGGAGCTGCGCGCGGGGAAATGTCAGGAGCAGCAGTGACGTGGATCTTATGGTAGTTACGGAGCAGAAAATCAGCGACAGGGCGCTTGCCGCCGATATACGCTGGTCATTGGACGAGCCGATAAATGGGGTCAGAACAGATGTTGTCTATAAAAATGAGGCATCGGAAGGGATGCAGGGTGTTTTCGAGAATGTTGTGAACCGCGAAAAAAAGATGATTTTGGAGGTGCTCGGATGATAAAGAATACCTATTTGGATATTGCCGAGAATGATCTGCAGTATTTGGAATCCGTGGTTGCCATGGGAAACACATTTTACAATCAGCTTGCAGTACAATGCCAGCAGGTTGCTGAGAAATATTTAAAGGGATATCTTGATAAGATATTTGTTGATGAGGACGTAGTTGACCTGCTGCGGAAAGGATTCGGGGATTAGAATAGATACGTGTTTCGTTCGCGGCAGATAAGCTGCCAGAAACATTTGTAAACTCCTTGAAATCCCTTAAAACACGTGTTATACTTAACAAAAGAAAGACATCTGCGTCAACAGATGCCTTTCTGCGGAACTTCACTCCAAAAGTGGAGTTTCCCAAGTGGTGGAATTACCTCTCAGTGAGAGGCGCCCATCCTGCTTGCGACAGGATGGGCATTATTTTTTGTCTTTCTTATCCTTGTCTCTGGAGAGAAAGGAAAGACACGCAACCAACAGACTGCCAAAGGTACACAACAAAGTTAATGTACCAAGAAAAATCGTAATGATTTCAAAAGCTGTCATATTACGCACCTCCCTTCTATGTACCCGGCGAACCGGACATTACACCAGGGAGACTGCCACTCCTGTCATGAGTTCCTTGAACGGATTCTAGCACACCTAGACAACATATTCAATAGTACTTTTCGTTTTATTATGTAATAACACAAACTATCTAATACCTCCAACCAGCCACCCACAGCTCCGTCGGAGCGTCCTCCCAACTCTTAAGACTTTCTGAAATAAGCGGAATTTCCTTGACAAATCGTTGCCATATGGCTATGATAGTCAATAGTTTAAAAACCATAAAGGCTGTGAAAAAGAGGAGTACGCATCCCTACGCTGACAGAGAGAGCGGCAAAGTGGCTGAGAGCCGTTTCAGAATGTAAGGTGCGGAAGGTAGCTTTTGAGCCGGATCGCTGAACTGCTGCGTGTGGAGCAGGACGCAGAAAATAGGCAGTCCCGGAGTCGTTCCCGTTATCGAATAAGATGAGATATAGAGAGTGTTTCTTCTATATAAATAAAGGTGGTACCGCGATGATAAATCGCCCTTTACAGCGTAGAGGGCGGTTTTTTACGTCCTCGTTTGTGAAAAGTTTGTGAAAATCATATGAACAAGGAGAGAGACTATGGGTGAGAATCTGAACAAAACCTACAATCCGAAGGAGATTGAGGCAAAGCTTTACGAGAAGTGGTGTGAGAACAAGTATTTCCATGCAGAGGTGGATCGTGATAAAAATCCGTTCACAACGGTGATGCCGCCTCCGAACATTACCGGCAAGCTGCACATGGGACATGCCCTGGACAACACGCTGCAGGACATCTTGATCCGCTACAAGAGGATGCAGGGGTACAATGCGCTGTGGGTGCCGGGAACTGACCATGCGGCCATTTCCACTGAGGTCAAGGTGACAAACCAGCTTAAGGATGAAGGAATCGACAAGAAGGAGCTTGGCCGTGAGAAATTCCTTGAGCGCACCTGGCAGTGGAAGGAGGAGTACGCCGGAACAATCGAGGGGCAGCTTAAGAAACTTGGCGTTTCCTGCGACTGGGACAGAGAGCGTTTTACTATGGATGAGGGTTGCTCAAAAGCGGTTGAGGAAGTATTTATTAAGCTTTATGAGGAAGGATATATATACAAAGGCTCCCGGATCATCAACTGGTGCCCGGTATGTAAGACGTCTCTTTCGGACGCTGAGGTGGAGCATGAGGAACAGGACGGGCATTTCTGGCATATCAAGTACCCGCTTGTGGGAAGTGACGATTTCCTTGAGATTGCCACGACACGTCCGGAGACGATGCTTGGAGACACCGCTATCGCGGTTCACCCGGAGGACGAGAGATATAAAGATATCGTAGGCAAAAAGGCGATCCTGCCTTTAGTGGGAAAAGAGATACCGATTGTTGCGGATTCTTACGTTGATAAGGAATTTGGAACGGGCGCGGTTAAGATTACGCCTGCTCATGACCCCAATGACTTTGAGGTGGGAAAACGCCACAATCTGCCGGAGATCAATGTGATGAACGATGATGCCACCATCAATGAAAACGGCGGGAAGTATGCGGGGATGGACCGCTACGCGGCGCGCGAGCTGATGGTGAAGGAGCTAAAGGAGCAGGGGCTTTTGGTGAAAGTGGTTCCCCACAGCCACAACGTAGGAACCCATGACCGTTGCCACACCACGGTAGAGCCGCTGGTAAAGCAGCAGTGGTTTGTCCGGATGGAGGAGCTGGCAAAGCCGGCGATTCAGGCGGTGAAGACAGGTGAGCTTAAGTTCGTGCCGGAGAGATTTGATAAGATTTACCTGCACTGGCTTGAAAATATCCGTGACTGGTGCATCTCCAGGCAGATTTGGTGGGGGCACAGGATTCCGGCGTACTACTGCGACGAGTGCGGCGAGATGGTCGTATCGAGGACAAAGCCGGATGCTTGCCCGAAGTGCGGACACGCCCATATGACCCAGGACGAGGATACGCTTGATACGTGGTTTTCTTCCGCGCTGTGGCCGTTTTCCGTACTGGGATGGCCGGAAAAGACGGAAGATCTGGATTATTTTTATCCGACAGACGTGCTTGTCACCGGATATGACATTATTTTCTTCTGGGTAATCCGTATGGTATTTTCCGGATATGCACATACTGATAAATCACCGTTCCATACGGTGTTCATCCACGGGCTGGTGAGAGATTCCCTTGGGCGCAAGATGAGCAAGTCTCTGGGAAATGGCATTGACCCGCTGGAAATCATTGACCAGTACGGCGCGGACGCCCTGCGTATGACGCTTGTGACGGGCAATGCGCCGGGTAACGATATGCGTTTTTACAACGAGAGGGTTGAGGCGAGCCGGAACTTTGCCAATAAAGTCTGGAATGCGTCGCGTTTCATCATGATGAACCTTGATGAGAAAGAGCTTACAGAGCCTGAGAAAGGTACGTTCCGCCCGGCTGACCAGTGGATTATGTCCAGATGCAACAGCCTGGTGAAAGATGTGACGGAAAATATGGACAAGTTCGAACTTGGCATTGCATTGTCCAAGTTATATGACTTTATCTGGGATGAGTTCTGCGACTGGTATATCGAGCTTGCGAAGTACAGGATTTACCATGCGGATGAGGACGCGCAGAGCGCTAACGACGCGCTTTGGACATTGCGCGAGGTGCTTAAGAAGGCGCTGAAACTTCTGCATCCGTATATGCCGTTTGTGACGGAAGAGATATACAGTAAGTTGATTCCGGGGGAGGATTCCCTTATGATGTCCGCGTGGCCGGAGTATGACGAGAGCTTTGATTTCCCGCAGGCGGAAAGAATCGTAGAGCACTATAAGGAGATCATCCGCGGCGTGAGAAATGTCCGGGCAGAGATGAATGTTCCCAATTCCAGGAAAGCCAAGGTATATATCGTGTGCCAGGACGAGGAGCTTTGCACAGGCCTTGCCTGCTTAAAGGATGCGGCGCAGACTATGGCGGCGGTGAGCGATCTGGCCATCCAGGGCGACAGGGAAGGAATTGCGGAAGACGCGGTGTCTATCGTGGTGCCGGATGCGTCGGTGTATCTGCCTCTTGAGGATCTGATTGACTTTGAGCAGGAGATGGAGCGTCTTGCGAAGGAGGAAAAACGTCTCGCGAAGGAGATTGCCAGGGCGGATGGGATGCTGAAAAACGAGCGGTTCATGAGCAAAGCACCGCAGGCGAAGATAGAAGAAGAGCAGAAGAAACTTGAGACGTACCGCGAAATGATGGCGAAAGTTCAGGAAAGGCTTAAAGGATTGAAGGCAAGGCAAAGCTAGTGTGCTGACACGATTATATTTAGCTAAAATTCCTTGCCTATTTTCCCGATAGAACTATTTCCCAAGCCTCAGCGTAGCCCGCTACGCCTGCGTTTGGGAAACAGCACTCTCAGAAAAATATTCTGCGGAGTTTAGCTAAATATAATTCGGTCAGTACACTAGTTTCTGCCGGAATTGTTGGGAGATTAGATTGTAATATGAAAAGAATCCAATTGAAAAAGCCCGATGTAAAAGGGGCGTTTAAAAAGCATAAAAATCTGAAAAAAGAAGATGTTGCGGATTACTGGAGGGCCAGGAAGGAACGGCGCCAGAGAATCCTTGAGGAGCGGAGGAACAGTGCGTTTGCCAGGAAGATGCAGCCGGTTTATCAGTGGATGAACCGGCTCTCGCTGCTGTTCCATGCTCTGCTTGCCTGCCTGATCAACTTTGCCATTGAGGCGATCTCAAGACATTCCGCGATTAAGGCGTGGGAGTACATGACGGAGACGCCGTTGGTATTTTTATATAATGCGTTTATGATCTTTATGACATTTTCTATCGTGTATCTCTTTAAAAGAAGGGTTTTTGTGCGGATTATCATAAGCGTCCTCTGGATGGTGCTTGGAGTCTGCAACGGCTATATGCTGATCAAGCGGGTGACGCCTTTTAACGCGCAGGATCTTAAGGTTGCGACAGATGCGGTTTCTCTTATCAACAATTATTTTAACGGATTTGAGCTTGTCATGGTTGTGGTGGGCATCGGTGCGGTCACAGTATGGGTGATCTCCATGTGGCGGCGCGGCGGGCAGTATAACGGAAAAGTGCACCGCATCCGGGGGTTGGCGGGGATTGCGGCCTGCGCGGGGCTGTACGCGATTGCTACGGACGCGGCGATTGATGAGCGGGTAGTGTCTACCTATTTCGGAAATATTGCATTTGCCTATGAGGACTACGGGCTGCCCTATTGCTTTATGGCGAGCGTGTTCAATACGGGCATCAACGAGCCGAACGAATATAATGAGGAATCCATCGCGGCGCTTTCGGACAACGGCAGCATTGTGAAGAGCGAGACAGGGCTTAAGGACAGTAAAAAGCCGAATATCATCTTTGTGCAGCTTGAGTCTTATTTTGATGTGGCGGAGTCGGAGTTTTTTACGACATCAAAGGATGCCAGCCCGAACCTCAGGAAGATGTATGAGAACTTTTCTTCCGGGTATTTTAAAGTGCCTTCCGTGGGAGCGGGAACGGCAAATACGGAGTTTGAGGTTCTCACAGGTATGAATCTGCGGTATTTCGGGCCGGGTGAATATCCTTATAAGACGGTGCTTAAAGAACGGCAGAGCGAGAGCGCGGCGTCGGCTCTGAGCGCCCTTGGGTATGGAACCCATGCGCTCCACAATAACGGCGGGAATTTCTACAGCCGCGCCAAGGTGTTTGACCATATTGGCTTTGACTCCTATACGAGCAAGGAATTTATGAACATCTTGCAGTTTACCGAGAACGGATGGGCGAAAGATGATATCCTGATTCAGCACATCATGGAATCTATGGACACCACTGAGCAGCAGGACTTTGTGTTCTGTGTAAGCCTTCAGGGTCACGGAGATTACCCGGAGGAGAAAGTGATTGAGAATCCGGAGATTACGGTGGAGGGGATTGAGGACGAGGCGCTTAAGAACCGTTGGGAATACTACGTGAACCAGGTGTACGGCATGGATCAGTTCGCCGGGGATCTCGTGAAGGCTGTGGAGGAAAGGAACGAGCCTTCCGTGATCGTATTTTACGGGGATCACCTGCCGACGCTGGGGCTTAAGGCTGAGGATCTTAAAGGGCGTTATCTCTATAATACGAATTATGTGATCTGGGATAACATCGGGCTTAAAAAGGAAGACCGGAATATCCCCGCCTATCAGATCATGGCGGATGTGTTTGAGCGGCTTGATATCCATGCGGGAACAGTGTTTAACTATCACCAGGGGCGCAGGAAGACGAAAGATTATCTGAAAGATCTGGAGCTTTTGCAGTATGATATCCTTTACGGCAGGCAGTTTGTCTATGGGGATGGGGAGATGCCTGTAAAGGAACCGCACATGATGATGGGAGTGCGGGATGTTACAGTGACAGACGTGATGGAGCATCTTGACGGAAGTACCAGCCTGTATGGAGAGAATTTTACCGGGAACAGTAAAGTGTTTGTCAATGAGACAAAACAGAAAAGTACATTCCTGAACAATACAAGGATAGAATTGCCGGAGACAATTCTGAAAGAGGGAGATATTGTATCTGTGATTCAGATGGGTTCCAGCAATACAGTGTTTAGGGCTTCAAACGAATATATTTATCAGGAAGGAAGACTGGTTGTACAGGAGGGCACAGGGACAGACATTACAAAGTCGTGGCAGGAGCAGGTGCAGCCGGAGGAAAAATAATCAGAGAATATGATACCAGATACGATACCGAAGAATTATAAAGAAGCAGTGGAATATATTGAAGACCTTCCGAGATTTACAAAGAAACATTCGCTGGAGCACACGAGGCTTTTCCTTGAGCGGCTTGGAAATCCCGGGTTTGACAGGAAGATTATACATGTGGCAGGAACGAATGGAAAAGGTTCTGTATGTGCATATATGCAGGCTGTTTTAGAAGCAGAAAAAAAGCGGACGGGATTTTTCACCTCGCCTCATTTGATAAAAATCAATGAGAGGATTCAGATTGACCGGAAGTCAGTAGATGATGACACATTTTACCAGGTGTTTTTAAAGACTTTGGAGATTGTGAGGGAGATGGAGGGAGAGGGAATTGATCATCCTTCTTATTTCGAGTTCCTTTTCGGCATGGGAATGATGGTGTTCGCTGGTTCAGATGTGGAATATATTATACTGGAGACAGGGCTTGGGGGAAGGCTGGATGCGACAAATGCACCGCGGACGCCTTTCCTCACGGTGATTACATCAATCAGTCTTGACCATACGGAGATTCTTGGAGATACGATAGAACAGATTGCCTGTGAAAAGGCGGGGATTATAAAAGACAATATTCCGGTTTTTTTTGATGGAAGCTGTCGGGCGGCGGCTGAAGTGATTCGGCGAATTGCGTCAAAAAGAGAGGCTCCGTGTAGAGAAATCACGAATTGCGCGTACGAAATTCGGGAAGCAGACCGAAACTGTATTGCATTTTCGAGGAAGAATGCGTATGATAAAGATATTACATGGCGTGTCTCCAATTGCGGACTCTATCAGGTAATGAATGCAGAGCTTGCGCTTCAGGCTCTTGAGTATGTATTTTGGGATTGCAGCATCAGCCGGATGAAATGGACAAAAGCGATAGCTTCGGTCAGATGGGAAGGACGGATGGAGACGGTGGCGCCGCATTTTATGGTGGACGGGGCGCACAATCTCGGAGCGCTTCAGGCATTTGCAGAGAGTATTTGTGAATTTCCCGGGAACTGTGAGCTTCCGGTAGTCATTTTTTCGGTGGTATCTGACAAAAAGTATGAACAGATGATAGATTATCTCTGTCAGAAGGTTAAAGCAAAGCTATATATCGTGACAGAGATTGACGACAGGCGGAGAGTGCCGGCGGATGAGCTGGGAGAGCTTTTCAGGAAATATACATCTTCTCCGGTATATGTAAGGGGCAGCATCAGGGATGCGGTAGAGAGCGCCTATGAGATGCGGGGGAACAGTGAGATATACTGCCTTGGTTCTCTTTACCTGGTGGGTGCTGTGAAGAAATATTTTACAGGAGGCGAAAGACAATGTTAGATTTTGCGGAAGAACTGAAAAAATTCCAGCCCAGTCTGGAAGTGGAAGATATTGAAGGCGCGGTTTATCAGGAGGATCTGACAGATATGACAGATATTCTGCGTGAGATGATTGAACAGACGAAATAGCGGAGATAAAAAAGAGGTTATAATAGTCTATGGAATATACAACAAAGCTGATGTACCAATCAAACTATTGGTATAACGACGGTCTGAAGAAAGCGAATATTCGGGATATGAGCGGAGCGGTTACATCGCTCCGGCGCAGTTTGCAGTACAATCGCGGCAATATTGCTGCGAGAAATCTTCTCGGACTTGTCTATTACGGCAGAGGAGATGTGGTTGAGGCACTTGTAGAGTGGATTCTCAGCAAGAATTTTCAGTCCGAGGATAACATTGCTAATTACTATATTAGCAAGATACAGGAAGTTCCAGGTGAGCTGGAAAGCATTAATCAGGCAGTAAAGTTATTTAACCAAAGTATTGAGCTTGCAGGACAGAATGGAGAAGACTTGGCGATTATCCAGCTAAAGAAAGCGATTGCCGCCCATCCGTCTTATGTGAAGGCTCATCAGCTTTTGGCGCTCTTATATATACAGACAGAACAGTTTTCGGCTGCCAGGAAAGAGCTTCGGACGGCCCATAAGCTAGACACTACGGACGAGACTACGCTTCGATATATGCATGAGATTACACAGATTCGTAAGTCCAGGCCGAGTCGTGCAAGGGATCGGGGAAAAGGCGGAGAGGAAAGACATGAGCAGACCGTCACCTATAATATCGGAAATGAGACGATCATTCAGCCGGCATCTTCTGTGTTCAAGGAAAATTCGGGTCTCCATACATTTTTAAATATTGCTGTCGGCGTGCTTGTGGGCGCTGCGGTTATGTGGTTTTTAATTATGCCGGCGGTGTCTGTAGGGAGACAAAAAAAGTTGAATGAACGGGTGATATCTTTCAGTGATAAGATTGCGACACAGGAGGCGCAGATCAGTGCTCTTAAGACAGAATTAGAGGAGTACAGAGCCAACAGCGAGGAGAGCGAGGATTTGAAAGAGAAGTCCGCGTCTACACAGGAAAGCTATGAAATTGTGTTGAGTGTTGCAAAACATTTTGCGGCAGAAGATATGAGTGATAAGGAGATGTTAGAGCAGATGCTCAAAGTGTCTCCGGAGTCTCTTGGAGAGAGTGGAAAAAGCAGATATGAGGAAGTGGCTGCTTCTTTGTTCCCACGGATGTGTGAAAAACTTTATGGTACCGCAGGCGAAGAGTATGAGTCCGGAGATTATGACGGCGCCATCAGCAGCCTGGAAAAGGTTGTAAAGATGGATGAGGGCTATCAGGACGGGAAGGCGCTGCTGCTCCTTGCCCAGTCTTTTGAGAAAAAGGGAGAGCAGGACAAGGCGAACATCCGTTACCAGAAGCTGGTTGAGAAGTATAAGGGCAAAGAAGCGGCAGGGACGGCGCAGAAAGCGTTGGACGGCCAGAATACGAAAGGCGGCCAGGATGCGAAAGCCGGACAGGATGACGGGGCGACTCAGGGTGACGGGGCAGCACAGGATGATGATTCATCGCAGGATGAATAGGAAAATTTTAAATAGATAAATTACGAAAGAGAAGGATATGCCAGGGCAGGCATATCCTTTTTCTTATATAGAACAATGAAGGAGGGCGTATATGAAATATCAGGTACAGGAGAATTGTCTGACAATCTTTCTGCCGGGAGAAATTGACCATCATAATTCGGAAGAGTTAAGAAAGGAATCGGACCATCTGATAGAGCGAAATCATATCCGGTATGTTATTTTTGATTTTAAGGAGACAGATTTTATGGATAGTTCAGGGATTGGAGTAATTATGGGAAGGTACAGGAAAGTCTATATGCTGGGCGGAGAAATATGTGCGGTACACGTCGGAGAGAGAATGAAAAAGATATTAACGATGTCCGGAGTGACAAAAATAATGCAGATTTATGAGGAGGATAATTAAATGGAAAACACGAATGAAATGCAGGTAATTTTTGACAGTCGTTCATCTAATGAATCATTTGCCAGAGTAGCGGTTGCATCTTTTATGACTTCCCTGAACCCAACGGTAGAGGAAGTATCGGATGTAAAAACTGCAGTGTCGGAAGCGGTAACCAATGCAATTATTCATGGGTATGAGAATGAGATACATAATATTTACATACACTGCAGGACAAAAGGGCAGACCCTTTTCCTTGAAGTCAGAGATGAGGGAAAAGGAATTGAGGATATCAGGCAGGCGATGGAACCTCTTTTTACAAGCAAGCCGGAATTGGAGCGTTCCGGTATGGGATTTTCCTTTATGGAGGCCTTTATGGATAAGCTTGAGGTAGTGTCTGCACCGGGAAACGGAACTGTTGTAAAGATGGAAAAAACAATCGGTAAAGGACGGAAATTATGGACCGCACAATCGCTTTAATTCAGAAGTCTCACGATGGGGATGAAGAAGCAAGAGCACAGTTGGTTGAAGAAAATGCGGGCTTGGTCTGGTGTATTGTGAAGCGCTTTATGAACCGCGGAGCAGAGGCGGAGGACTTGTTTCAGATAGGAAGTATCGGGCTTTTAAAAGCAATCGACAAGTTTGATCTGACGTACAATGTCAAGTTCTCCACCTATGCGGTTCCTATGATTTCGGGAGAGATAAAAAGATTCTTGCGGGATGACGGGATGATTAAGGTAAGCCGGTCACTCAAGGAATTGGCGTATAAAGCATATCTCTGCCAGGAGAGACTTCAGGAAAGCCTTGGGAGAGAACCGCTCCTCTCGGAGATTGCACAGGAGCTTTCTGTCTCAATCGAGGAATTAACGATGGCAATGGAGGCAAGCGGTGATATCGAATCCCTGCAAAAATCTATTTACCAGAAGGATGGGCAGGAAATTCGGCTGATGGACAAGCTTCCGGGTCAGGAAAGGCAGGAGGACAAAATATTAGATCATATGGTACTCGGGAATCTTCTGATGTCTTTAGAGCAGACGGAACGCCAGCTCATTTATCTCAGGTATTTTGCAAACCGAACGCAGACGCAAGTCGGGGAGGAGCTTGGCATCTCGCAGGTACAGGTATCAAGAATGGAAAAGAAAATTTTAAAACAAATGAGAGAAAAAATCTGACATATTTCTATGCGTATATTTTATTAAAAAAGCAGCATACTAACAGAAAAACGAAGGAAGGTGTCAGTATGGAAGAGGCAAGAAGAAGGCTGCGGCTTTGCCTGGCAGTCGTGGTAGCTGCAGCAGTTATTATCGGGTTGCTTTATTATTTTGGCGATGTAAAAAAAGGCAAGAATATGAGTGAAGGGACATTGGTCAGGCAGACGGAGATGAATTTAGAAACTGCACAATCTGCCGATGACGGAGGATGCTATGGCTTCATGTAATGATACGGTCTATATTAAAGCGGACCGTAATATAGAGGTGACAAAGCCGGAAGTGACTCTTGGAGATGTCTTGAAAATAGAGTGCGCCAATTCGTCAGTTACTTCAAGGATAAAGACCTTAAAATTGCTGAAATTCCATAATACAGACAAAAAGAACCAAAACCGCACGGCTGTATCGATTCTTAAGGTTATCGAATGTATCCATGAGGTATATCCGAATGTAGATATCCAGAATGTAGGAGAAGAGGATTTCATTGTTACGCTGGAAGAACAGCAGACGGCGGGGCAGTTTGTCCATTGGGTAAAGACGCTGTCCGTTGTCATAATTACTTTTTGCGGCGCTGCATTTTCTATGATGGCATTTAATAATGATGTTGATGTGACGAAGATGTTCGGCCAGATATATGAAAGTCTTACGGGTACCAGGAGTACAGGATTTACGATTCTGGAACTTACGTACAGCATCGGAGTAATCATAGGAATTCTTACATTTTTCAACCATTTTGGCAAGAAGAAGTTTACGGTGGACCCGACGCCGATGGAAGTGGAGATGCGTCTGTATGAGAATGATATTCAGACAACATTGATTGAAGATTTTTCAAGAAAGGGAAAAGAATTGGATGTGGGCGGCTCAGATCATACTGGCAGTTCTGGGACTTAGCGCGGGGTTTGCAGTAGCGGCAGGTCTGTTTTCCTTTATTATCGGGTTAGGGGTTATCTCGGACTTTGCGGATCGCACGCACACAGGGGAACATATCCTTCTTTATGAGGACAGTGTGGCTCTTGGGGGGATGCTTGGAAATATCTTCTGGGTGTACCATCTGACAATACCAGGTGGTGGCTGGTTCCTCCCGGTGTTTGGAATCTTTGCCGGAATATTTGTAGGATGCTGGTCTATGGCGCTGGCGGAGATTTTGAATGTATTTCCTATATTTATCAGGCGTGCCAAAATTATCAAGTGTATTCCGTATCTTATTGTGGCTATGGCAGTTGGAAAAGGAATTGGCGCGCTTATTTTCTTCTATCGTGGATGGTAATGATAATTTGGAAGGAGAGGGTATTGTGGATAGAAAAAAGCAGCAGGAAGCATATGAAAATTATGTGAAACAGAAGACGCCTGTGCACAATCTTCCTGTAAATATGACGAAAGCATTTATTACAGGCGGTATAATCTGTGCGATTGGGCAGAGTGTTTTGAATTATTGTGAAAAGATGGGACTTGATAAGGATATCAGCGGCGGCTGGACATCTATGATATTAATCTTGTTAAGTGTTGTTCTTACCGCATTGAATATTTATCCGCGGATTGCAAAGTGGGGCGGGGCAGGGGCACTGGTTCCGATTACCGGTTTTGCTAATTCTGTAGCGGCTCCGGCGATTGAATTCCAGAAGGAAGGTCAGGTGATGGGAATTGGATGTAAGATATTTACCATTGCGGGGCCGGTGATTCTGTATGGAGTGTTTACAAGCTGGGTGCTTGGATTTTTATACTGGATTGGAAAAATCGCAGGGATAATATAATCATAGAAAAGGCAGGTAAAGTATATGACACAGGGATTGCAGAGTATCGCGTTTGAACAGTCGCCTTATGTGGTGTCAAGTGCGTCTGTTGCAGGGAAAAAAGAAGGCGAGGGGCCTCTTGGAAAGATGTTTGACATGGTGGAGACGGAGAATCTTTTTGGCGAAGATACGTGGGAGGCTGCTGAGAGTACCATGCAAAAAGAGGCATGTATACTGGCTATGGGAAAAGCCCATCTTCACAAAGAGGATATAAGGTTTCTCTTCGGAGGCGATCTGCTCCGTCAGGGAATTGCTACATCGCTGGGGGTTGAGGAGCTTGGAATTCCGCTGTTTGGGCTGTTCGGGGCGTGCTCTACTTCCGGGGAAGCGCTTGCGCTTGCTTCTATGAGCGTGGCGGGAGGTTACGGAGATTACATGCTTGCTGTAACGTCAAGTCATTTTGGAAGTGCGGAGAAGGAATTTCGCTTTCCTTTAAGTTATGCGAACCAGAGGCCATTGTCCGCTCAGTGGACAGTGACAGGGAGCGGTGCTTTTTTGGTTGGAAAAAAACGAAGCCATGTGAGGATTACCGGTATAACGGTAGGAAAAATTGTAGATTATGGACTGAAAGATTCCCAGAATATGGGTGCATGTATGGCGCCGGCTGCGGCGGACACGATTGAGAGGAACCTGAAAGACTTTGGGCGTGAACCGGATGATTACAGCCGGATTATTACCGGAGATCTGGGGTATGTGGGGCAGAGTATCCTGTTTGATCTGATGAGGGGAAAAGAGATAGATATTAAAAAGAATCATGTTGATTGCGGAATGATGATTTTTGACCAGAATAAGCAGGATACTCATGCCGGAGGAAGCGGCTGCGGCTGCGCCGCGTCGGTGCTGTCGGCATATGTGCTGCCGAAGCTTGAGCGGGGAGAGTGGAAGAGAATCCTGTTCGTTCCTACCGGAGCGCTTATGTCAACGGTAAGCTTCAATGAAGGGGCGAGCGTACCGGGCATTGCCCATGGTATTGTTTTAGAGCACTGTTAGGGAAGGAGAAAATGTATATGGATTATATAAATGCATTCTGGGTTGGAGGCTTAATCTGCGCGCTTTCACAGATTCTTTTGGACCGCACGAAGCTGATGCCCGGAAGGGTGATGGTACTTTTAGTATGCAGCGGCGCGATTCTTGGGGCGCTTCATATCTACCAGCCGATTCAGGACTATGCGGGGGCAGGAGCAAGTGTCCCGCTGGCAGGATTCGGCAATCTTTTGTGGAAAGGCGTGAAGGAGGCCGTTGACAAGGAAGGCTTTATCGGGATTTTCCTTGGAGGGTTCAAGGCAAGTGCGGTAGGAATCTGTGCAGCGCTTGTGTTCGGATATCTGGCATCACTGATTTGTGAGCCGAAGATGAAGAAATAATCTTTTTATTGCAACCGGATTGTGAAGATTTGACAAGTAAAGATGAAAATAACTGTAAATAATCATCTATAATTGCATATTGTTTTTGAGACCGCTGCATGATATTGTGAGTTTAACAGACAGTGACAGTCTGGTAAATACGTGGGAGGAAAATTATGGAATACTTGGATATTATCATACCATTTGCAGGTGGACTCGGAATGTTCATTTATGGTATGCAGATTATGGCGCAGGGTCTTGAGAATGCAGCAGGAAATAAGATGAAATCACTGCTTGAGATCTTGACAAAGAATAAGCTTATGGGCGTGCTTTTGGGAGCTGCAATTACAGCAGTCATTCAAAGCTCATCCGCTACGACGGTCATGGTAGTTGGATTTGTTAATGCCGGACTTATGAACCTTACCCAGGCGATGGGTGTGATCATGGGAGCCAACATCGGTACGACCGTGACGGGGTGGCTGGTATCTTCTGTGGAGTGGGCAGAGTTTTTAAGCCCGTCGAAGCTGGCGCCGGTTGCGGTGATTGCCGGCGTTGTAATGATGCTGACCGGGAAAAGGCGTTCGACAAAGGATATCTCAAGCATCGTGATTGGGTTCGGACTTTTGTTTATCGGCATTACAACTATGTCGGAAGCGGTCGAACCTTTGAGAGAATTTGAGGGATTCGTGAACATGTTCGTGGTTCTCGGGCAAAGTCCGGTGCTGGGGATTCTTGCGGGAGCTGTCGTGACAGCGATTATTCAGAGCTCGTCTGCATCGGTAGGTATCTTACAGAGTCTTGCGGCAGCGGGATTAGTACCATTTAGCGCAGCAATCTATATTATCATGGGCCAGAATATTGGTACTTGTGTGACTGCGATTCTTTCCGGACTTGGCGCGAAAAAGAATGCGAAGACAGCAGCGCTTATGCATCTTTTGTTTAACGTTATCGGAACAGTGTTGTTCAGCGCAGTTGCAATAGTATATTTTGAATTTATGAATCCGCAGGCAGGGGTTGGGGCAATCACCCAGACGCAGATCAGTTTGGTTCATACTATTTTTAATATCGGAACGACGGTTCTTTTGTTCCCGGCTTCGAACCTGATTATAAAGCTGGCAAAGAAAATCGGCAGTGTCAAGGAAAATGAACAGGACCCGGGCAAGGTTCTTTTGGACGAGCGTCTTTTAGAGACTCCTGGTATCGCCCTGCAATCTACAATTAATGAAGCAATCCGTATGGGAGAACTGGTTATGGGGACGATGGAGACAGTCAGGGATATCTTATTTTCCAAGACGCAGGCAGCCATTGACCAGGTCAGGGAGGACGAATCTACGGTAGATAAGCTATGTGCGGGAATCACTGATTATGCAGTAAAACTAAGTACGATGCAGATTAGTGAAAAGGAACATGAGACGGTGGCGCATCTTCTGCAGATCTTATCTGATATTGAGCGTGTAAGTGATTACTGTGAAAATATTTCTGAGTATGCAGAGACAATGATAGAAAAGAAGGTTACGTTTTCAGATATTGCAAAATCTCATATGGAAGAAATCATGTCAGAGACCATCGACAGTTACAGGTACGCGATAGAGGCGTTCAGGGATAACAGCCAGGAAAAGGCGCTGAAAGTAATCGAAAAAGAAACCAGAATTGACGAACTGGAAATCCGGCTCAGAACAAAGCATATCGCAAGGCTTGCCGACAATCAGTGCAGTACGGAGGCCGGAATCGTTTTTCTGGATGCCCTTGTAGGCTTAGAACGTATCTCGGACCATGCGAGAAATATTGTTGAAGAAGTATTGAAAGGTTAGTGTTAAGACACGATTATAATCAAATAGGAAGCATGAGATATTCGATGATAGTAAGAATGAGAATGTCTCATGCTTTTTTAGTTTTACTTACAGAACTATCAATCCATTCTATGGCGTCCTCAAGTCCCTCCGGAGAAAGCGGGAATTCATTCCAGATTTTATCATCATCAGGCGTTGCCTCAAAGCACCAGGGCTCCGGGTAAATACAGA
The DNA here is from genome assembly GCA_000403475.2 of Lachnospiraceae bacterium MD308. Taxonomy (GTDB): domain Bacteria; phylum Bacillota; class Clostridia; order Lachnospirales; family Lachnospiraceae; genus MD308. The sequence continues at coordinate 298,418 of KE159797.1, read as the reverse complement.
CTTTAATTTTATCATCGGCGCTGCTTAAATAGTAGCGTGAGCCGGCATGAGAACCGGTATAATTCTCTTTTTTTAAGAAATTAATAGATAATCCGGGCGTAGCAATCATATCTGAAAGTCCTTTCTATTTGTTCTCAATATATTACCATAAAGAAAGTAAAGGTGCAATCTTAAGAAATTTTTTCGATTTTCTAATGAAAGTATTTCGGAATCTGTGTTATTATAGGTATAAATAATTGGGATAAAAGGAAGATGTACATATTATGGAACAGGTAATTCAGGTCAGGAACCTGTATAAACTTTATAAAGTCGGGGATGAGACAGTACGTGCATTAGACGGGGTGGATTTCGACATACATCATGGAGAGTTCTGTGCGATTGTAGGAACTTCCGGTTCCGGAAAGTCAACACTCCTTAATATGCTTGCAGGGTTGGAAAAGCCCACGAAGGGTTCCATCGTTATCGGAGGCCAGCATATTGAGAATCTTAAAGAGGGTGAGTTGGTTGCTTTTCGGAGAAATAATGTAGGATTTATCTTTCAATCGTTTCATCTCATGGGGACGATGAATGCGGTGGAGAATGTTGCCCTCCCCTTAAGCTTCAGAGGAGAGGAGCGAAAGACTCGAACAAAGAAAGCGAAGCAGATGCTGGAGCTTGTGGGACTTCGGAAACACAGGAAACATATGCCGAATCAGATGTCGGGAGGACAGCAGCAGAGAGTAGGCGTTGCCAGAGCATTGGTGGTGGACCCCAAGATTATATTTGCTGACGAGCCGACAGGAAACCTGGACTCGCATACATCGGAGGATGTGATGAAGCTGATGCAGAGAGTTGTCAGGGAACAAAAGAAAACGCTTGTTATGGTTACTCATGATAATCACCTGGCAACCTATGCAGACAGAGTATTCCACATTAGCGACGGAAAGATTATAAAAATAGAAGAACATGGAAGAACGAGGGAGGAAGAACAACAATGAGAAGATGGAAGGAATTAATCAGAGGAACGGCAGCAGTGCTTGCAGCAGTGGTGCTTGCCGGAGCAGGAGTGGAAGTGCCGGCGCGGGCAGCGGAAGATGAGAAAAAGCCGGAGATAAAATGGGAGGTAGAAAGTAATGTAGTGCCTACATTTGAATACCAGAAAAGTAATACTGTGGGTATGTTTATTACAAATACCGGAAAAGATGAAATCAAAAATATCAAGATTGAACCATATTTTGAAAACGAGGAGGCATTTGATAAATGGCCGTTTCAAAAGGATAGCCAAGACGACTCGGTAACTATAGAAAGTCTTGCGGGTGAGACAAAAAGCAAGGTGATTCGGTTTTCTTTTAAAGAGAAAGATAACAGTGAAACAAAAAATCATAAAATATATTTTAAGTGTACTTATGATGGGTATTCAGGAGCCATTTACAAGGATTTCTACATAAAGACAACCGCCAAACCCGAAGAGAAGAAAGAGGACAAACCATTAGAGGTACATGTCACAGATAAGACGCCAAAAGAAAAAGAAGATGATGAGAAGAAAAAAGAAAAAAAGGAGACTATAATAGATCCTCCCTTTGGTGAAGAAGGCGGATTCAGCAACGGCGAACCATCCTACTCCGGCGGTGGCGGCGGAGGAGAAGGCGGCGGCGACGGAACTGTACCGAGAGTTATCGTGACAGGGTTTGACACTAAGCCGATTAATGTTAAAGCCGGAACTGATTTTACACTCATTGTTCATCTGAAAAATACATCCAAGAAAACAAGAGTAAAAAATATGTTGTTTGACCTCAATGCGCCGGAGGAAGGCTCCGACGAACAGACAACGGCGCCTGCGTTCCTTCCGTCATCCGGGAGCAGCTCCATTTATTTAGAAGGCATGAGGGCTAACGGGACAGCGGACATCTCCATTAAGCTGAATGCGAAGTCAGATCTTTTGCAGAAGCCATACAGCGTAGAATTGAGTATGAAATATGAGGATGCCAGCGCGAATGCAGTAGAGGCGACATCCAGCCTTTCGATTCCGGTTAAACAGGACGCGAGATTTGAATTCAGTGATTTTGAGATTAATCCGGAGAGTGTTTCTGTCGATGACGAGGCCAATGTAATGTGCAATCTTTATAACCTTGGACGTATTAAGCTTTACAATGTGAGGGCTACCTTCGAGGGGAATTGCATCGAGAAAGAAGAGGTATTTGTCGGAAATGTAGAATCCGGCGCTACTGCATCGATAGATGCGATGCTGAAAGGAACCCAGCCAACACAGGGGCCGGAGCCGGTGACAATGACCATGAGTTACGAGAATGAAGAGGGAGAGGCTACCACAGAGCAGAAAGAGTTGATGCTTGAAGTGACTGAAGGCATGGATGAAGGTATGGATGTAGGCGAAATTCCGATGGAGGAAGAGGCATCGGGCGGATTGCCGATCGTACCGATTGTGATTGCGATTGGAATTTTGGCGATGGCGGCTGCAGCAGTCATTATCCTTAAGGAACGTAAAAAAAGAAAGAGAAAGAGCGAAGAGGAGGATTTTCTGTATGAACTGGATGGATCTTCTGAGGATGAGCAGTAGTAATCTGCGCAGAAGAAAGTTACGTACATTTCTTACCGTCCTCGGAGTTGTCATCGGTACGGCATCGATTGTAGTAATGATCTCGCTTGGACTTGGTCTTCAGCAGGCCATGTATCAGGAAATTGAACAGTACGGGGGTCTGACTACGATCAATGTGTCAGGTGCCAACGGTGAAGGTGATATGATGATGTACAGTTCGATGGGCGATTCGCAAGAAGCGTCGGAAGAGTATGTCGATGATGCATGCCTGAAAAAGCTTGCCGAGCTGGAGCATGTCACAAGTGTAGAGCCGGTTTACAGTATGTCTGTAATGCTGCTCAAAGGTTCCTATGAAGGGTACATGCAGCTAATGGCAATGACACCGGAGGGGCTGAAATCACGAAATATTGAGTTGTCACAAGGAACGCTGCCGCCTAAGAACAGTGGGCATATTGAGTTGGTTTATGGGAATATGACACTTGCGAATTTCTATCAAAAAGGAACAAATGCTTCGTATTGGGATACAGGGGAACTTCCGGACATTGATCTGGAAAAAGATTCTTTGTTTTTGATACTTGACCAGGAAGGGTATTATTCGAGTCAGGAGCAGTCTCCGATGGATATGGAAGCAGGCGGCGACGAAGGCGGCGAAGGCGGACAGAGCAGCAAGCCTGCAAAGAAACATGTTGTTCGCGGCTGCGGGCTTGTGAAGGGCGGAGTCGATGACTACAATGCGAACAGTTATTATATATTCTGTGATCTGGATACATTGAAGCAAGTGTTGAAAAAGGAATTTGCAGGGCGGGTGATTCCCGGTCAGCCGCAGACAAAAAACGGAAAGCCTATGAAGGAATTTTGTTATTCTTATGCACAGCTTAAAGTGGACGACAAGGATAATGTATCAGCAGTGGCGAATACCGTCAAAGAGATGGGCTATAACGTGGAAACCAATGCAGAGATGATGGACAGCGTGAACAGGCAGATGGGAATTATTCAGGCAGTTCTCGGAGGGATTGGAGCGGTATCGCTGTTTGTTGCGGCTATAGGAATCGCAAATACAATGATGATGTCCATCTACGAGAGAACGAAAGAAATCGGCGTTATGAAGGTGTTAGGCTGCAGCCTTGGAAATATCAGGGGGATGTTTTTGATGGAAGCTGCATTTATCGGTATCTTCGGAGGGATTATCGGAAACATGCTGAGTTTTCTTATGTCAATGGCGATTAATGCCCTGACGGCGAACTCGGAGATGATATCGACAGGCGGCGCCAATATTTCCTACATTCCTATATGGCTGATGTTGGCATCGATAGGATTTGCAATGCTTGTTGGAATTGTGGCCGGATATTTCCCGGCAAAGAGAGCGATGAAGCTGAGCCCGTTAGAGGCGATCCGCAACGGATAAGAAACAGATATGTGAGAATTACAGTTGCTCCGGCAGATGCCGGAGCACTTTTTTTCAATCGCTTATTATTCTTCAATGACGTGTATCTCCAGATAATCAAAATCTATGGAATCTACAAAATTATCCTGATAAAACCGCGCTTTGCTGTGACGTTTGAATTCATCAATTGTTGCGTCAAGCCAGATTGGCTTGCTTAAGTCGAATTCATAACAGATGGACTCAAGGGCGTTGAATACTTTGTGTGTTCTTGTATCGTCAGAGTCGTCGCAGATTACAGTGTCTCTGAGCATACGGTTGTCTTTAAATTCTTTTCCCCATAAACGGAACATAATATTACCTCACATTTTCTGGATTATTATTTCACTTGGTAGAAAACAGTATACATATTTATAGAGAATATGTCCATAGAAAACAAAAACAAAACTTGCGTAAAAGTCCGGTATATGTTACAATGCAACAGGTGACAAGACACTTGACAAAACAACAGAATATAAGGAGTCTATGATGAAAGAATTAAAAAAGATACTGGACAAGATATTTATAGAAGGCTTAAGTGCTATGGCGCAGGGTCTTTTTGCAACACTGATTATCGGGACAATTATCCAGCAGATAGGAACGCTGCTTGGGGGAACGGCCGGAGATATGATTTTTGTAATCGGAAAAGTTGCGGCATCTCTTACAGGAGCAGGAATCGGGGCGGCAGTTGCCTATCGTTTTCGTGAAAGTCCGTTGGTAGTTGTTTCCGCAGCGACAGCGGGGATGATAGGAGCGTTTGCCAGCAAGCTTCTTGCGGGTGCGGTGATGGTGGAAGGAGCTATGGTATATGCCGGTCCGGGAGAACCTTTGGGGGCATTTATCGCCGCGTATGTAGGAATCGTTTGCGGGCACCTTGTGTCGGGAAAGACGAAGGTTGATATTTTGGTTACGCCGCTTGTGACAATCGGGACGGGCTCCGCTGTCGGACTTATATTAGGGCCTCCGATTTCTGAGTTTATGGCCTGGCTTGGCAGTATCGTTAACTGGGGAACAGAACAGCAGCCGTTTCTTATGGGGATTATTGTATCCGTTCTCATGGGAATGATTCTTACACTGCCAATAAGTTCGGCTGCGCTTGGGATTATCCTGAATCTGTCAGGGCTGGCGGCGGGCGCCGCTACGATTGGCTGTTGCTGCAATATGGTTGGCTTTGCTGTGGCGAGCTATCGTGAGAATAAAGTCGGGGGGCTTCTTGCTCAGGGAATCGGTACTTCGATGCTTCAAGTGCCGAATATCGTCAGAAAACCAATCATATGGATACCGGCTATTTTTTCCAGCGCAGTCTTAGGACCGGTGGGGACGATGGTACTGCATATGACAAGCAATGCTACGGGGTCCGGCATGGGTACGGCAGGATTAGTGGGACAGATTATGACATGGCAGACGATGATTCAGACGGAGCCGGCGACAGTAGTGCTGATAAAGATACTGGCAATTCAGATTGTTCTGCCGGCAATCATTACTTTAGGCGCTTCGGAATTCATGCGTAAAAGAGGCTGGATTAAATTCGGCGATATGAAGCTTGATATGTAAAAGTGCATAAAAGAGGTAATTCTATATGGAAAACGACGGGAAAATCCACGTCTATTACGGACAGGGAAAGGGAAAGACAACTGCCGCAGTCGGACAGGCAGTGAGGGCTTTAGGAGCAGGGTTTAAAGTGTTAGTATTCCAATTTTTAAAGGATAATGTTTCGAGTGAGAGAACAGTGCTTGAGAAGCTTCCCGGGGTCACATGTGTCCCTGGGAGAGATAAAGCGAAGTTTTACTGGGAGATGAGTGAGACAGAGCGTCTGGAAATTAAGAATTATAATAAAATGATGCTGGATGAACTTATCAAACTTTGCGATTCTTTTGACGTGCTTTTTTTGGATGAGGTATTGTGTGCAGTATCACTAAAGGTTCTCGATGAGGACATATTGCTGGACTTTTTGAGGAATAAACCAAGGGGGCTGGAGGTCATTTTGACGGGCCATGAAGTGTCCGGAAAAGTGCTTGAAATTGCCAGTTATGCAACAGAGATGAAGAAGCGAAAACACCCATTTGACGCGGGATTAGAGGCTCGTATAGGGATTGAATATTAATTGTTACATGTTTCTAAAATAAATATTAAAAAAGGGACATAACTCCTCATTCTATGCTATAATATATACATGTACGATTGGACTCTTCGCATAGAGAGGAGAGATTATATTTTGGAGAACGCAATTAAGAACTACGAAGACGTAGACAGTTGGAAGACAATTATGTTTCTCTATAATGCAGCGTTGAAGGAAGTTGGAACGAAACTGGAAATATTGAATGATGAATTTCAGCATGTTCATAAGTATAACCCTATTGAGCATATTAAGAAAAGGGTGAAATCACCGGAAAGTATCGTTAAAAAGCTAAAGCGTTATGGATATGAAACATCCATTGAGAATATGGTAAAATTTGTTAATGACATTGCCGGTGTGAGATTGATTTGTTCGTTTTCGTCAGATATTTACCGTCTGGCAGAGATGATTGGGAATCAGAGCGATCTGAAGGTGCTTTCTATTAAGGATTATATCAGGAATCCAAAGCAGAGCGGATATAAAAGTTACCATATGCTGGTCTCTGTTCCTATATTTTTGTCAGACAGTGTTGTGGATACGAAAGTTGAGATACAGATACGAACGATTGCCATGGATTTTTGGGCAAGTTTGGAGCATAAGATATATTATAAATTTGAAGGAAATGCGCCGGAATACATTAGTCGGGATCTTCGGGAGTGTGCAGAGATGGTGTCATCATTGGACGAAAAGATGCTCACACTGAATGAGGCGATTCTGCAATGCCTGAAGAAGCACGAGGAGTCAAAGAAGCGTACATATAGCCGGCCAGAACCGTTACTGGAACAAAAGCAGGAACCGGAAGATCTGAGTTAATTCTCGGGTCTTCTTTGCTGTTTGCCGCGTGGCCGGAAAGTTTGAACAGGTATGGTGAAGCAGTATGAAATATAGTGATATATATCAGGGGAGATTTATCGAACGTCCCAACCGTTTTATTGCACATGTAGAGATAGACGGGATAAAGGAGACGGTACATGTAAAAAATACTGGACGATGCAGGGAGCTGTTAAGATGTGGGGCGGCTGTCTATGTACAGGACAGCCGCAAGTCGGAGCGGAAAACACGGTGGGATTTGATTGCTGTAGAAAAGGGGGATAGGCTTATCAATATGGATTCTCAGGTTCCGAACAAGATTGTAAAAGAATGGCTGGAACAGGGGAATCTTATAAAAAATATATCGGTGATTCGTCCGGAATATACTTATGGGAGTTCGCGCATTGATTTATATGTTGAATCAGGGGAGAGAAAAATACTTATTGAAGTAAAAGGCGTGACCTTAGAAGAGGATGGTATCGTACGTTTTCCGGATGCGCCGAGTGAGCGGGCGGTTAAGCACGTGGGTGAGCTTATGGAAGCAGTAGAAAAGGGATACGAGGCGTATGTGTTTTTTGTGATACAGATGAAAGATGTGCGTTATTTTACACCTAATCGTGATACCCACCCGGAATTTGCAAAGATTTTGACCGAGGCAGCCCGAATGGGGGTAAAGGTTGTGGCATACGACTGTCAGGTAGAGAGTGACAGTATAACGCTTTGTAAGGAGGTGCCGGTTGTACTTGAAGATTCTCCGGCCGTTTTTTCGGGTGACTTTTTTGGAGGGCAGATGGTGAAGCTGTTAGTTCCGTGGTTTCGGGAGCATAAAAGAGCCCTGCCGTGGCGGGAGAACCCGGACGCTTACAGAGTGTGGGTGTCAGAGATTATGCTACAGCAGACAAGAGTGGAGGCAGTAAAGCCTTATTATGACAGATTTATGAAAGAACTTCCCGGGGTAAAAGACTTAGCGGATGCTAAGGAGGAACATTTGTTAAAATTGTGGGAGGGCCTTGGGTACTATAGCAGGGTGCGCAATATGAAAAATGCGGCGCAGCAGATTATGGTTGATTATGGCGGTGAATTTCCGAGAGACTACGAGGAGCTCAGGTCTCTAAAGGGAATTGGGAGTTATACAGCAGGTGCAATCAGTTCCTTTGCATATGGGCTCCCGGTGCCGGCCGTGGACGGCAATGTTCTTCGTGTTATGACAAGACTTCTGGCGGATGATTCCGATATAGCTAAACAGAGTACGAAATCTCGAATAGAGAAAGAACTTAAAGAAATAATTCCGAAAGACGCGGCCAGTGACTTTAATCAGGGACTTATAGAACTCGGCGCCCTTGTCTGTGTGCCCAATGGTGAGCCAAGATGCCCGGAATGCCCTCTTGCATCCCTCTGTAAAGCGCGGCAGACCGGGCAGACCGGGAGGATTCCTGTAAAGGCAAAGGCGAAGGCAAGAAGGATAGAAAAGAAGACGGTGTTTGTATTTCTAGACGGTGAGAGAACGGCTATTGTGAAACGTAAGGATAAAGGACTTTTAGCCGGAATGTACGAGCTTCCGAATGTGGAAGGCCATCTTAATATGGACGAAGCGGCGGCCTGGTGCAAGGAGATTGGGCTTATGCCAGTACGAATCCATGCGCTCACGAAAGCAAAGCATATATTCAGCCATGTTGAGTGGCATATGATCGGATATGCAGTTAAGGTAGATGAATTGGAAAAGACAAATCAAAAGAATTTCCTGTTTATCCATCCGGAGGAGATAAAAGAAGTTTATCCGATTCCTTCTGCATTTGAAAAATATATGGATAGTATTGCCGGACACTGGCCATTGAATTAGGGATTAGCTAAGAGATTGCTTGAAAAGTAGTTTCTTTTTTAGTATAATGAAAATCAATTCTGCATAGTGCGGAAGTAATGAAGGAGAAGGAAGATGGCAAGTATTCGTGATGTGGCAAGAAAGGCAAATGTAGGACCTGCCACGGTATCAAGAGTTTTGAATAACAGTGGCTACGTGTCTGAGGAGACAAGGCGCAAGATAGAAGACGCTATGAGAGAACTCAACTATACGCCGAATGAGCTGGCCAGGAATCTGTTTCACAAGAAGAGCGGCATCATCGCGATTCTTGTGCCGAGCGTATCCCACCCATTTTTTGCAGAGCTGGTAAAATGCGTTGAGACAGAGTTGTACGCACGCGGTTATAAAACCATGCTCTGCGACACTTTTCGGGAAAAAAACAGTGAGCAGGAATATCTGGATATGCTGAACAGGAATATTGTAGACGGGATCATCACCGGAGTTCATTCCCTGAGGATAGAGGAGTATACAAAGATCGATAAGCCAATCGTAGCCTTTGACCGCTGTCTTGGGGAGAATATTCCCCTGGTGCGGGTAGACCATGCTCTGGGCGGGCGGATGGCAGCAAAGCTTTTGCTTGCCAGTGGCTGTAAGGACGTTATACAGTTTCAGGGGGCGAAGTCTGTCCGTTCGCCTTCGGATATACGCCATATAGAATTTGAGCGTGTAATGAAGGAAAATAATGCGAAAGTAACTTCCGTGGAGCTTATGTGGAACCGGTTCGACAGCGAGTATTTTTCTGAGGTCACAGAACAGACGATGAGGGAGCACCCGGACATAGACGGAGTGTTTGGGGCAGATTTGCTGGCGGTATATTGCATGAAAGCGGCAATTGCTCAGGGAAGGCAGATTCCTGGGGACCTAAAGCTTGTAGCATATGACGGAACTTATGTAACTGACGCTGTTACCCCGGGCATTACTTCCATTGTGCAGCCGATCCCGCTTATTGCCAGGGAGCTGGCAGGGCTTTTGCATGACATGATTGAGCAGAGGCCAATCCCGCAAAGAGAAAAGCTGATGAATGTCTCCATCCGTTACGGAAACACTACAATTGGCAAAAACTGACAAAAATATAAAAAATGGAACGGTTACCATAAGAGCAAAATAAACAAAAAATTACATTATTTGCTTGACAACTGAAAAAAATAAATCTATAATGTACTTAAATAAAACGTACGTGTTATATTGAAAAAGAATTTCATAGAGAGATTCTTTTTTAAAACCGAAATATGGAACGGGTTCCACAAACAAACGAAAAAGAAGATGGAGGAAAAAAATGAAAAAACGTATGAAAAGAATACTGTCAGTTGTATTGGCAGGCGTGATGGTGTTTTCACTTGCAGCATGCGGAAACGAGAAAAAGGAACAGGAAAATAATACGGGCGATACCGGCAAGACTCTGCGGGTCCTTAATTGGGGAACCGCGGAAGAGGAGCAGATTGCGGCGGACGCAATCGCAAGATTCAATGAGAAAAATCCTGATGTGGAAGTAAAGCAGACCTGTGTGCCGGTAGATTCCTGGTCGGACTTTATCCAGAAGTGGATCTCTATGACGACGTCAGGCGAAACCCCGGATGTCATTAATATTGGGCTTGAGGCTGCCAGGATGGCGGTAAGCAACGAATTACTGATGCCGCTTGACGAGATCGTGGAGAATGACGAGAGCTTGTCAAAACTTAAGAGTGAATATGCAGAGTCGCTGATAAACGGATTTTCCGTGGACGGGAAGTTATACGGCCTTCCGAATGGAACGCAGACGATGGTCATGTATTACAATAAGAAAATGTTTGATGATGCAGGGATTGCATATCCGAAGGACGGATGGACATGGGATGAATTTTCAGACGCTGCGAAGAAACTTACAAAAGCTGACGGCTCCGTGTATGGCTACGGACTGTCAAGCTCTTATTTCCAGCTGACGCCCTGGTGGTCCACGAATGATGCATATCCCACTACAGATGATTACTCTGCGCCGGCATTGAACAGTAAAAATATGGTAGAATCGGTAGAATTTCTTAATGGCCTTGCCGAGGCAAAGGTAACGCCGGACCCAATCAGTTCTGATGTGTATTCCATGTTCGCGTCCAGGCAGCTTGCCATGGTCGGCGCAGGAAGATGGGTGCTGAATACATGGAAGGACGCAGGGCTTACGAACGATGAATTTGACTGTGTCCAGTGGCCGGTAAACAAAAAAGAAGGCTCCGTATACGGAGGAGCGGCATGGAGCATATCTGTCTCTACAAAAGAGAAGGAGCTGGCAGTAGAACTCTTAAAAGAACTGGTTTCCGAGGAGACGCTGAAAGCAAATGCAGCGGGAGGACAGCAGGTTCCCCCGACAGAATCTCTGGCGACAGATACAGAGATCATGGGCACGACGCCGGATAATATACTTGGAATCTGGAAGGCAGTTACGATTGCAGATCCGGTTGCGGCGCCGACTTATTTTGGAGACATTGAACAGGGATTATTGAGAGGGCTGGAAGAAGTATTTTCAGGCGAAAAGAAACCTCAGGATGCATTAGACGATGTGCAGGCGGAAGTAGAGGGCACAATTAAATAATGTAAGAGTCCGGTTATAAATGCAGCCGCGTGTTTCCTGCATGCCTGTGTATACAGGGAGGTGCGGCTGCGCTTGCTGACAGTCGGATGATCAGAGAGGAGGTGTCTCTTGAGATGAAAAAAAGAAAGAAAAACAGGAGGGAGAGCAGGGCTGCCTATCTATTTACCCTTCCGTCATTCATGGGGTTTATCGGGTTTGTCCTGATTCCGATCATATGGGTCATTATTATATCCTTTCAGGAATATAACGTGTTCACGGGTACTTCAGAATTTGTCGGACTTGAGAATTACACGGCAATCCTGACGGATCCCCGCTCCATTTCCGCATTGAAGAATACGCTGTGGTACACGGTGCTGTGCGGAATCGGGAATACGGGCCTGGGCCTTGTCCTGGCTGTTTTGGTAGATGATATCCTTCCGGCAAAGATAAATGTATTTTTTCGGTCGGTGTTCTTTTTCCCGTCGCTGATAGCGCTGACGTTTGTAGCAATTATCTGGCAGGAGTTTTTCCAGACGGATGCAGGCGTGATCAATTATTATCTGGGGATTCTGGGTATTTCCAAAGTAGGGTGGCTCAGCTCGCAGGGCACATCAAAGCTGGCGGTACTGATTTTAGACATATGGAAGAATGTGGGCATGTCCATGCTGCTCATACTGGCAGGGCTGCAAAATGTTGACAAAGGCCTCCTGGAGGCGGCGCAGATTGACGGTGCCAATGTATTTCAGCGTTTTCGCAGGATTATTATTCCGATTGCGTCGCCCCAGATCTTTTTCGTGCTGATCATGAACGTGACGGGAGCGCTGAGGATTTATGAGTCCATATTCGTGCTGACCGGCGGCGGACCGGGGGATTCCTCGCGGAGCCTTGTCATGCTGGTGGCAGAAAAGGGCTTTACATCTTTTGACTATGGGGCTGCGTCTGCTTTGTCGGTACTTCTCCTGATGTTAATAGGTATTGTGACCCTGATACAATTTGCAGGAAGCAGGTGGTGGGTGCATTATGAATAAGAAAATAAAGATATTCGGGAAGAAAATAAAATTGAGCCATATGTTTTTGGCGGCTGTGATGCTGATAATCGCATTTATTATAATTGCCCCGTTTTTGTGGGTATTCTCAGCATCTTTGCGGGCCAGCTACAGCGAGGCGACGGCTTTGCCGCCCAAGTGGCTGCCGCCTGCATTTTCAGACTGGAATCTGGCGTATTATAAAAAGCTGTTTTCCGGAGAGCTCCCGTTTTTCGGATTTATGCTGAACAGTTTTAAGATGAGCACGGTCATTACTATTGGCATGGTGCTGCATGGCGTGATTGCCGGGTATGCTTATGCGAAGTTCGATTTCAGGGGAAAGAGGATGATGTTCGGGTTAATGATGGTGGCAATGATGGTGCCGGTTCAGGTGACGATTGTAGCGCTGTATAAGATCATGAATTTTCTGGGTGTTATCAATACATCGTGGGCTGTCACGCTGCCTTCTGTATTTGGGGCAATGTGTCCGGGGCTTGCAGGCGCTTTTGGCATCTTTATGATGCGCCAGTTTTTCCTGAGCATTCCAAAGGAACTTAACGACGCGGCGGCGATTGACGGTGCAGGGCCTATACGCACATTTTTTTCCATCATGCTGCCGATGGCGGGCTCCACGCTGGCATCACTGGCGATATTAGTGTTTACATTTTCGTGGAATGATTATTTTACGACATTCATCATGATAAACGATACGGACAAATTATCGCTGCCGGTAGGGATTCTGTCCATACGCCAGCCTTATGTGAAAGGGAATGAATTCGCAGCGGTGGTGCTGTCGATCATCCCGGTCCTGCTCGTATTTATCATAGGGCAGAAATGGATTGTAAAAAGTATGACTCATGTAGGAGTAAAAGGATAATAGGAGGTCGCGATGACGAGAAAAAAATTACATTCAAAAGTTGATTTGTTTCGGACAGGAGGAGAGATTGCGTACAGGAAAGACGCGTCTGTAGCAAAGTTTTTGCTGGGCGGTCTGGGAACCGGCAATATTTCCGTAGGCCCGAGAGGGGAGCTGAGAGACTGGGAGATATTTAACTGGCCGGGGAAGGGGCAGTTCGTTCCGTTTTCTTTTTTTGCAATCTGGGTGAAGGAAGAGGGAAAGGAGCCTGTAAGCAAGATTCTGGAATCAAAGATATGCCCTCCGTATTACAAATCTCATGGATTTTTAAACGGGGAGCTGGCAGGCATTCCGCGTTTTGAAGAGTCCAGGATGGTGGGGAAACAGCCCTTTGTGTATGTGGATCTGGAGGACAGTAAAGTGCCGGTACAGGTAAGGATGGAGGCGTATACTCCGTTTATTCCCCTGAATGCAGATGATTCCGGCATTCCGACGGCAATAATCAAATATAAGGTAAAAAATCCTACCAACTGCCCGGTGGATGTCTCTGTGGCAGGAACCCTTGCAAACGTTGTGGGATTTGACGGCTACGATGTGTTTAACAATGTGAAACTGGCAGATGAAGTCCAGAATGAATATTTTGAAGAAGCCGGGATGAAGGGATGGTATTACACCGCAAAAAACTTAAAAGAGACAGACATGAAGTTCGGCAGCATGTCCATCGTAACGACGAACCAGGGGCAGATAACAAAAAAGAAATGGCTCCATGGGCAATGGACGGACAATGCACAGGACTTCTGGGATGACTTTGCCTCAGACGGGAAACTTACGGAAGAAGAGGAGATAGAGGCAAAAGGGTGCGACCTTTTGTCGCACTATGACTTCAGTTTCCTGAATCTGAAGGAGAGGATCAGCTCAGTCAGCAGCTATGAGACGATTGGGCCAAATGAGGAGAAAGAGTTCGAGTACATAGTCTCATGGTATTTCCCGAACCGGCCCAGGGGATGGATTGAGTATGATGAGGATTTAAAGAAATACCGCGAAGGGGGCTACAGCACAATCCGCAATTATTACGCGGCAAAATGGACAGATGCCCGGGATGTGGCAAGATATGTGGTGAATAAGAAAGATTATCTGGAAACAACTTCAAGGGCATTTGAGAACGCGCTTTTTGACACGACCCTTCCGGCGTATGTTATCGATGCGGTGGCATCCAACATCATGTCGATGAAAAGCCATTGCTGTTTCCGGATTGAAGACGGAAATTTCCTGGGATGGGAAGGAATCCGTGACTATGTAGGATGCGGGCAGGGCAATGTAAACCATGTCTGGAACTACGCGACCGCAGTAGCAGCGCTGTTTCCGGAGCTGGAGATCACGATGCGTAATGTGGAGTTTAACGTGGAGCTTGACGAGGACGGCTGCATGCCTTTCAGGGCGAGAAAATGCCTGGGGGAGAGCCGCTGGGATATGATTCCTGCGTGCGACGGCGAGTTCGGCTCTATCCTCAGGATCTACCGGGAGTGGAAATACACCGGAGACGATGAGTTCTTAAAAGGCATCTGGGATAATATGATAAAGGCGATGGAGTTCTCGATTAAAGAGTGGGATACGGACGGAGACGGCGTGCTGGACGGAAAGCAGCATGTGACCTACGACATTGAATTCTACGGGCCGAATACTATGACGAATACCATTTACCTCGGCGCTGTCAAAGGCGTGGTGGAGATGGCGGAGCATCTGGGAGATGGGGAAACGGCAGAGAAATATAAGGCCCTGTATGAGAAGGCTGCTCCTTTGGTGGATGAGAAATTATTTAACGGGAACTATTATATTCAGGAGCTGGAAGATGTAGACGCATACCGCTACCAGTACGGAAAGGGGTGCCTTACAGACCAGCTTTTAGGACAGTTCATGGCACAGACGGCCGGGCTGGGCTATGTGCTGCCAAAAGAGCATGTGAAGAAGGCGCTTGCGTCTATCTACAGGCATAACTTTAAGGAATGCATGGACGACGTGCCGAACGTACAGAGGACTTACGCCCTGAATGACGAGGCCGGGCTTGTGCTGTGCTCCTGGCCGGAGGGAGGAAGGCCAAGGTTCCCGTTTGCTTATTGCGACGAAGTATGGACAGGCGTGGAATATACGGTGGCAGTGAACATGATCCATGAGGGGATGATTGAAGAGGCATTTACGATAATTAAAGCCATCAGAGACCGGTATGACGGTTATAAGAGATGCCCATGGAGCGAGACGGAGGCGGGCCATCATTATATACGGCCCATGTCAAGCTTTTCGCTGATTCCGGCGCTTGCAGGCTTTCAGTGCGATATGGTGAAAAAGACAATGTCGTTTTGCCCTGTCATCAATGAGAAGGATTATTCCACATTCTGGATCAATGGGAAAGCATGGGGAACTTACCGCCAGAGGATTGATGAAAACGGGAAAAAGGAGACAGAGCTTAATGTCCTCTTTGGAAATATTGATGATGTAAAGGTAGATTAGTATGGTAAGCGAATACATTGTAAACAACCGCCTTAAAAATAAGAATGAGGAGAAATGGAGGCCCAAATACCATTTCACTGCGCCTGTGTCCTGGATGAACGACCCCAACGGGCTGATCTACTACAAAGGCTGGTATCATTTGTTTTACCAGTACAATCCCAAGCACTGCGATTGGGCGTCAATGCATTGGGGGCACGCGGTCAGCAGGGATATGATATACTGGAAGGACATGCCGGTTGCGCTGAAACCGGATCAGGATTATGAAAACGACCCGGAGGGAGGATGCTTTTCCGGGTGCGCCGTTGAAAAGGACGGCCTGCTCTACATTTTTTATACTGCATCGGTGAAAAGGGAGGGAAGGCTGCACCAGACACAATGCCTGATCACGTCAGAGGACGGAATACATTTTGAAAAATATGAGGGGAACCCGATAATCCCCGAACCGCCGGAGGGCGCATTGGAGGAGTTTCGGGACCCGAAAGTATTTTCGGCGGCAGGCAAATGGTACATGGTAGTCGGAGGTTCGGCTAAAGGTGCAAATCCGGAGGGAGATGCGAGAGTATTTCTGTATGAATCGGAGGATCTTTACCAGTGGAAATATAAGAGCGCAGTGCTGGAATCTGACGGAAAGCTTGGCACGATGGCAGAATGTCCGGATATGTTCGAGATAAACGGGAAATGGGTGCTTACATGCTCTCCCATGAAACATCCGGATTATAATAAAGCGCTCTATTGCGTAGGAGATATGGATTTTGAGAGCGGGCGCTATACGATAGAGAAGACGGGGCAGATGGATGTAGGGTTTGACTTCTATGCACCGCAGTCTTTTCTGGATGCACACGGAAACCGGGTTGTCATAGCATGGCAGAACGGGTGGCTCTGGATGCCCTGGTGCCAGGGGTGGGGACCGACCAGCATGGAAAACTGGCGGGGGACATTCAGCATTCCGAGAACCGTCACGCTGAATGAAAAGAATGAGATGTGCCTGTATCCGGTCAAGGAACTGGCAGTCCTGGAAAATGAGATAAAAGAGTACCGGGATTATGAGGCTGTGCCGGAGAGACGGTATCTGAACCCTGCGGATGCAAGGAGCTTTTCCATGGAATTACAGATAGATGTCGGGAGAGTTGTCTCCCGGTATCTTGAGATTGGGGTGCTTGGAGCCGGAGACCGGGCTACGGTCATAGACGTTGACCTGGTGGAGAAGGTGATAAGCCTCGATAAGAGCCAGGGAGACGTATACGGAAGAGGCAGAATGAACTGCCCGGTAGAGCTGGAGAAGGGAAAAGTAAAGCTGCTGATCCTTGTGGACTGCAGCAGCGTGGAAGTCTACATCAATGAGGGGAGGTATTGCATTACGGGCAATGTATACCCGGAGAGGGAACAGACAGAATGCTGGATATCAACTCCTTACAAAAATGCGGTGATTGACAGGATAAGGATTGCGTCTCTTGGCAGCATATGGGAAACGTAAGAGGGAGGCTTCCGGCGGCAGGTTACAGACTGCCGCTGGAAGCCTCGTTTTCAGTGTCGGCAATTAAATTTTCTTTGATGAATATCTGTGTCAGGATGCGGCCGTTTATATATGCGATGCCCGAAAATCCCAGGAAGATAACAAGAGGCAGCATCGAGAGGAAAGAGCCGGGCCGCAGGATGAGAAACAGCGGGATGGCTCCGTTCATAAGCGCCAGGATAAGCGTCAGGAAAAGATGCCTGGCGACCAGTATAAAACAGCTGCGGAGAATAAAACGCGTCTTTGCCCGGAACCTGGCGGCAAAAGCAAAAAGGCAGCAGGACAGCAGATACAGGTAGGCAAGGAAGACGGCGACCACAACCGTAAGGGGAAACGCCGCGTAATCCGGAAACTGCCTTATAATGAAAAGCTCAAGCGACAAAAGCCCGGATAATGCACAGGTTCCAACCCACAATAAGGTACTTTGCCTGAAGTGCGCTTTGAAACTTGAAAAAAAGGTGCGGACAAGGTGCCCGTCTTTGCTGTCAGGCATGAGGAAAATGCAGGTATACAAAGCGGTGCAGGCGGCGCCGATGGTGACAAGCGGCAGGCAGCAGACAATGTACAGGATATTTAAAAGGCACAGCGCGCCTGCCATATTTGCAATCTGTAATAATTTTGACGTGAATGAGTTCATCTTCCTTCCTCCGATACTTCTATAATTTCGTGATAACGTCCTGAGCTGTGTATCCGGCGCATAAAACAAAGAAAATCCGCCAACCATACAGGCTAGCGGACTTCTTTGTTATAGTTATCTAAAAGGAATGAGAGTAAAGTGCTGCACAAATCATCGTGCATACTTTTATGAGGGGGAGATAGTGATAAGTCATTTATCAACTATCTGATATTAAGTATAAAAGTCAAATGTGTCTAAAGTATGTTAAAACTCTAAAAGAAAACAAAAAAATCTTAAGAACAGCTTAAGAAGATGGGAAGAAAACCTAAATTGTAGAATTTATATCGGAAGTATGTTGAATGTAGGCTACTACAATATCTAAGAATTCGCTTGCGGTTGGTTTGTTTTGCAGCGGATGAAGAGCTATATCTTGCAAAAGGGATTTGTTTCCTTTGTCCCAGCATACTTGTACAACTGTTCGAATGTCGCGCTCAACACTGCTTAATGTCGTATTGTATTCTTTTGCAATGGTCGGGTAGAGTAATTTACTGATTGAAAGCAGATATTCTTCATCTGATAGACACAAATTGATTCCGTAGCAAAGATAACGGTATCCTCTGTATGTTGCGCCAATACCGAGGCTGCGAATAAGCCTTTCGATCGTTCTAATTTCCATCATTTTCCCCCTAATCTTTTGTTTGTTTTCCAGTCCTAACCACATTATAGACTAAAACGGTTTTGGAAAGATGATACACAATTCGAAATTATTCGACATTAATCGATAAAAACAGACATGCCTGAATGGAGAATAAAAGGGGAAATTTACAAAAACTTTTTCATAATATCTTAAGATTTTTCCGTAATTGCTCTTAAAAATTATTTGCTATTCTTGTATAGTATAAGGGAGGTGATGAAAGATGGCAAAGATATTAGTTTGTGACGATGACAAGGAGATTGTAGAGGCGATAGAGATCTATCTGACACAGGAAGGCTATGAGGTGCTGAAAGCGTACGATGGTATGGAGGCCCTTAAGGTATTAGAATCAGAGCATGTGGATCTTCTTGTAATTGATGTGATGATGCCGAAGCTTGACGGTATACGCGCGACGCTTAAGATCAGAGAAGAGAACAATATGCCGATTATTATTCTGTCGGCAAAGTCTGAGGATGCCGATAAGATTCTGGGGTTAAATATCGGGGCAGACGATTATGTGACGAAGCCTTTTAATCCGCTGGAACTTATCGCCCGTGTGAAATCCCAGATCCGCAGGTACACGAAGCTTGGAAGTACGGTGGATACGGCTCAGGAATCAGTATATACGGTCGGAGGACTGTCGGTAAATGATGATCTGAAAGAGGTGACTGTGGACGGCGAGCCGGTGAAGCTGACGCCGTTAGAATACAGTATTCTTTTGCTTCTCGTAAAGAATCAGGGGAAGGTGTTTTCTATCAGCCAGATTTATGAGGATATCTGGAATGAAGATGCTATTGGGGTGGACAATACAGTGGCAGTTCACATCCGGCATATTCGGGAAAAGATAGAGATCAATCCGAAAGAACCGCGCTATCTGAAGGTAGTGTGGGGTGTGGGATATAAGATTGAAAAGTCATAAAGGGGAATTACCATGAGAGAGAAATGGTATAAATGTAATATTACCAAGGCCGTTTTAGTAGTCGTTGCCCATGTCCTTGTAGTTGTAATGACAGCGTGTTTTATCTGGCTGTTTTCTTATCCTGTATTGCGGGCGGAGATATTTGCGGGGAAACCTGCGAAGGAATATAAAGATTCCAGGAATTTTGTCGAGAAGATGTTAGGGTACAGCCAGCAGGCAGTCACGGGGATTAAAAGCGCGGATTTGTTTGAAACAGAAGGAAAATATAATCCGGACAAGATTGTAGACCTGGAAACCTACCATAAAAAAAATATCATCAACGGCAAGAATAAAAGCGGTCTTTCCTATCGCCTGGGAGATTTGCTTGAGTGGGCGGGACTTAAATACGGCACAGCATTTTCCGGCGTGAACAGGAATTCAGAGGAAAGCGTACGGCTCGATGAGAATACAGAAGGGATTATTGTCTGTAAAAGGGCAGATGATATGTTTGAATACTACCGGATGTCTGATTTCTATGAGATGATAACAGGCGGCGGCCTTCGGTTTATCGTGTCCAGTGATGAGGATGAAGCTTTAGACGAAGAGAGCGTTATGGTTGACGACGGACAGGCAGAGTATACATTCGCAGAAGGAGAGTTTCGTGCTGTTCAGGACGAAAAAGGCGCGGTGGTCTACAAAGACTGCTGGGTTTATGACGGTGCAGTGCAGGCGGAACAATTCGCGCCGATTGGAGCCGAAGATATCCTGTCGATTGTGAATAACGATCCTCAGTGGAACGGACGTCTCGACGAGGCATACAGTATGTTGGGGGATGTCCTTTATGCATTGAATGATCAGTACACAGCTTACCACAAGGCCAGCGAGAGTGTGAAGGAGGGGGATACGAACTTCTCTTTCATCTATGCGGATACAAAGAACCGGTGTATATATACGAATAAAACAGAGTACCGAACTTTTGATACGCTGGAAAAAAGTCTGGCGCAGATGAAGGCTTCCGGAAAATACGTGATTATCAATCCAAAGCTGGCAGATTTTGAGACAGATATGGAAAACGTCGATGCTTCGCTGTGGAGGGACACTGTGAAATATTCGGGGCTTGACCAGGAGGAGTTCTTATTTGCGGCTTCAGTGGATACATCGTATCCGGTGCAGGATTCATTTTATTCAGAAAATGCACTGTATGAGAAATACGGCGGCAGTGCGAGGCGGATTGCGGTGTTCGGATGTCTGGCAGCAGTATTGTCGCTTGGATGTATCCTTTGGCTTACGGCTGTGGCAGGACGCAGCGATAAAGACGATGAGCTGCACCTGAATGCGTTTGACCGATGGAAGACAGAGATTGCAGCGGCAATTGTAATCGGTATTTGGTTCGCGCCTACATTGATCGGGATATATACAGTGAAATGGGATACATTTTTGAACGCCGACGATACCTGGCTGGACTGGAAGATGCCGTATGTGAATGATTCCGTTTTCTTTATTATATTAGTGTGCCTGATGTCGGTATTTACCTGCGCGATGTTCCTGATTGGTTTTTTGAGTCTGGTGCGGAGGATAAAAGCCAGGACAGTGTGGAAAAACAGCCTGTTAAGATGTGTCGGAGTGTTGTTTAAAGATATTTTCCTGAACCTTAACTGTATCTGGAAGACGGTTTTGCTGTTTGGCGTCTATTCAATCGTCCACTGGGGCGTATTCATGAGTGAAATAAGCACAAATCCCAGGATGGGGATGGTTCTGCTTGCGGCTGACGTGGCGGCGTTTGTCTATCTTGTGTATAAGTCGATTGGAAGAAATAAGCTGAAGAACGGCGTGAAAAAGATTTCGTGCGGGGAGTTGGGATACGAGATTGCATTAGATAAGCTTACCGGGGATCAAAGAGAGATTGCACTGGATATTAATTCTATTGGTGAAGGTATGGAAGCGGCGGTGGCAGAGAGTGTCAAGAGCGAACGGCTCAAGACGGATCTCATCACGAATGTATCCCATGACATAAAGACGCCGCTTACCTCGATTATCAATTACGTAGAGCTTTTAAAGCAGGAGAATTTTGAGGACGCGAAAGTCAGAAGATATATCGAAGTGTTAGAGCAGAAGTCTCAGCGTCTTAAAACCTTGACGGAGGACGTAGTCGAGGCGTCCAAAGTAAGTTCCGGGAATATCACTCTTGAATATATGAACCTGAATCTGGCAGAGATGATTCAGCAGGTCAGCGGTGAGTTCGAGGAGCGTTTCCGGGTGAGGAATCTAAAAGAAGTGCTGCTGCTCCCGGACGAGGAAGCCGTCATACAGGCGGACGGAAGACGGATGTGGCGTGTCTTTGAAAATATTTACAATAATGCGGCGAAATACGCGATGGAAGGTACGAGAATCTACGCGGAACTTTTCGTGGAGGAGAGAGTGGTGCGTTTCAGTCTGAAAAACATATCCGAGCAGGCGCTCAATATATCTGCGGATGAGCTGACTGAGCGCTTCATTCGGGGGGATATCTCAAGAAGCACAGAAGGAAGCGGACTCGGACTTTCGATCGCAAAGACTTTGACGCAGATGCAGCGCGGGACGTTTGAGCTTTATTTAGATGGGGATTTGTTCAAAGTAACCATTGAATTTCCAAGAGTGAAGTAGTCTTTGAGAGGCGGGGATTTAGTTGCTCCGCCTCTCAAATTTTGAAACAATCTTGTTTCGCAGGTGAAAATAAGGTATACTATTAAAACAGTATATTTATATATAGAAGGAGAGGTAGACGTATGTTAAGGATAGGAATGCTTACCAGCGGCGGCGACTGTCAGGCGCTTAATGCAGCGATGCGCGGAGTGGTGAAGGGAATCTGTTCAAAGCGTGATGACGTGGAGATTTACGGATTCCAGGAAGGATATAAAGGTCTGATTTATTCTAATTTTAAGATGTTGACGTCCAGAGATTTTTCGGGTATCCTGACTGTTGGCGGTACGATTCTCGGCACATCCAGGCAGCCATTTAAGATGATGCGCATTCCGGATGAGCATGGGCTTGATAAGGTTGAGGCGATGAAACACACTTACCACAAGCTGAATCTGGATTGTCTGGTCGTGCTTGGCGGGAACGGCACCCATAAGAGCGCCCATATGTTGAGCGAGGAAGGCTTGAATGTGATTACGCTCCCAAAGACCATTGACAATGATCTGTGGGGAACGGAGATGACCTTCGGCTTCCAGAGCGCAGTTGATATTGCCACAGACACGATTGACCGTATCCATACGACGGCGACCTCGCACAGCCGGGTATTTATCGTGGAGGTTATGGGGCACAAGGTAGGCTGGGTAACGCTTCATGCGGGGGTAGCAGGGGGCGCGGATATTGTGCTGCTTCCGGAGATACCCTACGATATTGATGTGATTGCAGATGCGATTAACAGAAGAAAAGCGGCGGGAAAGAAATTTACGATTATCGCGGTGGCGGAAGGTGCGATTTCTAAGCAGGATGCGAAGCTTTCAAAGAAGGATTTGAAAAAGAAGAAAGAAAAGGAAAAATATCCTTCCGTAGCATATGAGCTGGCGGAAAAGGTACAGAAGAAGACGGACCAGGAGGTGCGTATCACTGTGCCGGGACACACCCAGAGGGGCGGCTCCCCGTGTCCGTATGACCGGGTACTGTCTACGAGGCTTGGCGCCGCGGCAGCAGAGGCGATTCTGGACGGGGAATTCGGCTGCATGATTGGTGTGAAGAAGAATGAGATGGTGCGTGTGCCTCTTTCCGAGGTTGCAGGCAAATTAAAATACGTTGACCCGAAGGCGCCGATTATCAAGGAAGCAGAGCTTACCGGAATCAGCTTCGGTGTGTAACAGAGCGGGAAATGGAGTGTAAATAGATGTCTTCTTATATGGCGCTATACCGGAAGTTCCGGCCAGATGGCTTTGAAGATGTGAAAGGGCAGGATGCGATTGTAAAGACGCTGAGGAATCAGCTTAAAGCGGAGCGCATCGGTCACGCGTACCTGTTCTGCGGGACTCGCGGAACGGGCAAGACAAGTGTGGCGAAGATATTTGCCAAAGCGGTGAACTGTGAGCATCCCGCAGAGGGGAGCCCCTGCGGGGAATGTGCGGCGTGCCGGGCAATCGCTTCCGGAGCTTCTATGAATGTAATCGAGATTGACGCGGCGTCCAACAATGGCGTGGATAATATCCGCGAGATCAGGGAAGAGGTCGCCTACCGGCCAACGCAGGGGCGGTACAAAGTATATATCATCGATGAGGTGCACATGCTTTCAATTGGTGCGTTTAATGCGCTGTTAAAGACGCTGGAGGAGCCGCCGGAGTACGTAATCTTTATCCTGGCGACGACAGAGGCACATAAGATACCGATTACGATCTTAAGCCGCTGCCAGCGCTATGATTTTAAACGTATAAGTATCGATACCATAGCGGAAAGGCTCTCAGAGCTGATTGGAAAGGAAGGCCTTGATGTTGAGGAGAAGGCGGTGCGCTATATTGCCAGGATGGCGGACGGTTCTATGCGTGACGCGTTAAGTCTCCTTGATCAGTGTACAGCGTTCTATATCGGTGAGCGGCTTACTTATGAGCATGTATTAGAGGTTTTGGGCGCTGTAGATACGGAAGTTTTCAGCAGGCTGTTAAGAGAGCTGCTTTCTATGGACGCCCGGGCAGTCATCGGGGCCGTGGAGGAGATTGTGATGCAGGGGCGGGAACTGTCTCAGTTTGCCGCAGATTTTACCTGGTATCTGCGGAATCTTCTTCTGGTTGGAAGTTCAGACGGGATGGAAGATACTTTGGATATGTCTGCGGAGAATCTTGCCCGGTTAAAAGAAGAGGCGGGTATGATAGACGGCGATACGCTGATGCATTATATCCGTATCTTTTCCGAGCTTTCCGGACAGTTAAAATACGCGGCGCAAAAAAGAGTGCTTCTTGAGGTGGCGCTGATTAAGTTGTGCAGGCCCCAGATGGAGGATACAAACGATGCTCTTTTCGAGCGGCTCCGCTTGGTGGAAAAACAGATGGAGGAGCTTGAGCGAAAGGCGGGAAGCGGGGGACAAGGCGAGCGGATTGTCTATGTGAATGCTGACGAAGAGGAAAAAGAAGCGCCAAAGCCGCCGGTTCTGCCGCGGGCGCTGAACGAGGATGTAAAGGCTGTAGCAAAGGACTTTCGCAGTATGCTTAAGGAGTTATCCCCGTTGCTTGGGACGTACCTTAAAAAATCAAGGCTGAGTGCGGGAGAGGGCAGTATACTTCAGATTGTCCTTCCGGATGAGGTCAGCGAAAGCGTAGTAAAGACTCAGGAGCATATGCAGGAGATTAAACAGCTTATCGCGGACCGGACTGGGAAAGAGATTGACCTTGATATCCGGCGCATGGAGGATGGCAGAAGGTTTGAGGAGAATTTTGTAGATATAGAGAATCTCATCAATATGGAGATTACTGTAGAAGATGAGTGATGCGTCGGCAGCAATGACAGTAATCAGAAGTTTACAGAATAATGTATAGAATATAGGAGGATTTTTATTATGGCAAAAAGAGGAGGGTTCCCCGGCGGCGGAGGTATGCCCGGGAATATGGCGAATCTGATGAAGCAGGCGCAGAAGATGCAGCGCCAGATGGAGGAGCAGGCGAAGGAGCTTGAGACAAAAGAATTTACGGCGACCGCAGGCGGCGGGGCAGTAGAAGCGACCGTCTCCGGTACGAAGAAGCTTTTGAAGGTGAAGCTTAACGAGGAAGTCGTAGACCCGGAGGATGTAGAGATGTTAGAGGACCTGATCGTTGCGGCAATCAATGAGGCGCTTGATAAGGTAGAAGAGGAGACATCTTCTGCGATGTCGAAGTTTACCGGAGGAATGGGCGGCGGTATGCCGGGACTGTTCTAAGGAAGCTTTTAGAAGGAGTCTATATATGGATTACTACAGTAACCAGATCAGCAGATTAATTGAAGAGTTCTCATGCCTACCGGGCATAGGTGCAAAGTCAGCGGCAAGGCTGGCTTTTCACTTGATACATATGCCGGAGGGGGATGTAGTGCGCCTTGCGGATACGATGGTGGAGGCCAGGAGGAACATACGCTACTGCAAAGAGTGCTGTACGCTGACGGACAATGAGCTTTGCCCTATTTGCAGCAGCATGGAGCGGGACCACAAGACAATCATGGTGGTGGAGAATACAAGAGATTTGGCGGCGTATGAAAAGACCGGGAAGTACAGCGGCGTCTACCATGTGCTCCACGGAGCGATTTCTCCGATGCTCGGAATCGGCCCGGAGGACATCCGGCTCAAGGAACTCATCACAAGGCTTGAAGGCGATGTGGAGGAAGTGATTATCGCTACCAATTCAAGTCTTGAGGGAGAGACGACGGCTATGTATATTAGTAAGCTCATCAAGCCGGTGGGAGTTAAGGTGACAAGGATTGCCAGCGGGGTTCCGGTAGGCGGAGATTTGGAGTATATCGACGAGGTCACGCTTCTTCGGGCGCTTGACGGAAGAACGGAGCTTTAAGGCAAAAAGGCGGTGCATATGGGCAGGAAGAAGGTTACGTCTACGGACATCGCAAAAGCGGCAGGAGTCTCGCAATCTACGGTGTCGATGATATTGAATAAAAAATATAATGTCTCGTTTTCAAAGGAGACTGTAGAGAAAGTGGAGCAGACGGCGGCAGCTCTCGGCTATGTGCGCCAAAAGCGCAAGGGGCAGAAGGGAGTCAAAAAAGAAAAGCTCTTAGTCGTATTTTGCCCGAACCTTACGAATCCTTATTATGTTATGCTTTTGCAGGGGATAGAGCTTCGGGCGAAGGAGCAGGGCTTTGGCCTCTTTGTGTGCAATACACAGCGGGCGCTTAAGATGGAGGAACGGTATCTGAAGATGATGTGGCAGATACGTCCTCTTGGGATTATCTACACCTGCAATCCGAGCCATTGCTTTATGGGGCTCGTAGAGGAGCTTGCGGGTCATATCCCGGTGGTTATCGTGAATAACCAGAATGAGAAGCAGAATGTAGACGCGGTGGAGCTTGATAATTCCAAACTCGGCCGGATGATGGCAAGGCATCTTCTTGAGCTTGGGCACCGCCATGTGGCGTATATCGCGCCGCCCCTTACTGTGAGGCAAAAGCAGCGCTCTAAGCGTGTGGAAGGCTTCCTGAAGGAGTATGAGAAGGCGGGAATTAAGGATAATGTCGTGATTAAGGCGGCGAAAGAGGAGCTTGACCTTTATGTGGCGCATATCGATTCAGAATATAAGATCGGTTATGAGCTGACGAAGGAACTTTTAGGCGAAAGAAGTGATATTACAGCGATCGTGGGGCTGAATGATATGATTGCTTTCGGGATTATGGACGCGCTTCACGAGGCGAAGCTCAGAGTGCCGGGGGATGTGTCGGTAATGGGCTGCGATAATACATTATTTGCAAGACTTCATAAAGTATCGTTGACCACGATAGAACATTTTGTCGTGTTCAAAGGAAGAGACGCCTGCGATATCATTATGAAAAAAATAGCTTCAGATGCAGAAAAATACTCGGATATAGAGCCAATCAGCACCTACCATGTGGAGTATGAACCAAAGCTGATCGTGAGAGGGACGACCTCTTACGCAAAGAGCAGAAAAAAATAAAATTAATGTATTTGAAAAAATTATTAATAATAATTTGGCGCAATAAATTCATTTAAATAGGAAGAATCGGTAAAATCAGAAAAAACTGAAAAAAATGAAATTAATAAATTGAAAATATTAGTTGATAAAATTATTAATAAAAATATACATGTATTGACCAAAACTCCCTGTTTGGGATATAATTTCATTATAGAAACAAGTCGAGGATTGTGAGAGGATTCACAACATAAAAGGAGGAACCAGAAATGAAATTTTTTATCGACACAGCGAAGGTTGAGGACATCAAAAAAGCCAACGATATGGGCGTGATCTGCGGAGTTACTACAAACCCGTCACTGATTGCAAAAGAGGGACGTGTATTTGAGGAGGTTATCGCTGAGATTGCTTCTATCGTGGACGGGCCGATTAGCGGAGAGGTAAAGGCTACGACAGTTGATGCAGAGGGCATGATTGAAGAAGGGCGTAAGATTGCAGCGATTCATCCGAACATGGTAGTTAAGCTCCCGATGACCGTTGAAGGCCTTAAGGCTTGTAAGGCGCTGACGGCAGAGGGGATCAAGACGAACGTTACTTTGATTTTCACAGCTAATCAGGCGCTTCTTGCAGCAAGAGCCGGAGCTACTTACGTATCACCGTTCCTCGGCCGTTTAGACGACATATCTGTAAGGGGAACAGATTTGATTGCAGAGATTGCGGAGATTTTCAGAGTGGCAGATATCAAGACAGAGATTATCGCGGCAAGTGTACGTCACACTATGCATGTGACAGACTGCGCGCTTGCAGGTGCGCATATTGCGACAGTACCGTACGCAGTGATTGAGCAGATGACAAAGCACCCGCTGACGGATGCCGGGATTGAAAAATTCCAGGCTGACTACAAGAAAGTATTCGGAGAGTAAGATTTGCTGTACGTATAACAATATTTCAGGAGGAACATCATGAACAAATCAGAGTTAATGAAGACTGCGAATGATATTCGCAAAGGCATTGTAACAGCTGTTCACAGTGCAAAATCCGGGCATCCGGGCGGTTCTCTTTCCGCGGCAGATATTTATACATATCTGTTTTTTGAGGAGATGAATGTGGACCCGAAAGATCCGAAGAAAGCTGACCGCGACCGTTTTGTATTGTCTAAAGGGCACACTGCGCCGGGATATTACTCTACCCTTGCAAACAGAGGATTTTTCCCGGTAGAGGATCTTAAGACACTTCGTAAGACGGGTTCTTACCTTCAGGGGCATCCGGATATGAAGCATATCCCGGGTGTGGATATGTCAAGCGGCTCTTTGGGCCAGGGAATCTCTGCGGCTGTAGGTATGGCGATTTCCGCGAAATTATCCGGGGATGATTACCGCGTGTACACGCTGCTTGGAGACGGCGAGATTCAGGAAGGCCAGGTATGGGAGGCAGCAATGCTTGCCGCGCACAGGAATCTTGATAACCTGGTGGTAATCGTAGATAACAACAACCTTCAGATTGACGGTGCGGTTACAGACGTCAACTCCCCGTACCCAATCGATAAGAAGTTCGAGGCGTTCAATTTCCATGTGATCAACATCGATGGACATAACTTTGACGAGATAGACGCGGCATTCAAAGAGGCGAGAGAGACGAAGGGACAGCCGACGGCAATTATCGCGAAGACGGTAAAGGGTAAGGATGTATCCTTTATGGAGAACCAGGCGTCCTGGCATGGAGCAGCTCCGAACGACGAGCAGTACGCTACGGCAATGGCAGATTTAGAGAAAGCAGGTGAAGCATTATGTCAGAAGTAAAGAAGATTGCAACAAGAGAAAGTTACGGTAATGCTTTAGTAGAATTGGGAAAGAAATATGATGATGTAGTAGTGCTTGACGCAGACCTTGCCGCTGCGACAAAAACCGGGACTTTTAAGAAAGCATTCCCGGAGCGCCACATCGACTGTGGTATCGCAGAGTGCAACATGGTTGGCGTCGCTGCCGGAATCGCAGCTACAGGAAAAGTTCCGTTTGCGAGTTCCTTTGCTATGTTTGCGGCAGGACGTGCTTTTGAGCAGATTCGTAACTCTGTGGGATATCCGAAGCTTAATGTTAAGATCGGCGCGACCCATGCAAGTATTTCCGTAGGTGAGGATGGTGCAACCCACCAGTGTAATGAGGATATTGCGCTGATGCGCACGATTCCGGGTATGGTTGTGATTAACCCGGCGGATGATGTCGAGGCGAAAGCGGCGGTGCAGGCAGCTTACGAGCATGCAGGCCCGGTTTACTTAAGGTTTGGCAGAGCGGCAGTTCCGGTAATTAACGACAATCCGGAGTACAAGTTCGAGCTTGGCAAAGCGGTTACACTTAAGGAAGGAACTGATGTGACTATCATCGCATCCGGACTTCCGGTATCTGAGTCCCTTGCGGCGGCAGAAAAGCTTGCGGCAGACGGAATCAGCGCAGCAGTGATTAACATGCACACGATTAAGCCGTTAGATGAGGCGGCAGTAGTTGAGGCGGCTTCTAAGACAGGGAAGATTGTGACCGTGGAAGAACATTCCGTGATCGGAGGGCTTGGCAGCGCGGTTTGCGACGTGGTGGCACAGAAAGCTCCGGCGAAAGTGTTAAAGATTGGCGTGAATGATGTGTACGGCGAGTCAGGGCCGGCAGCAGAGCTGATTAAGAAGTATGGACTGGATGCAGAGAGCATCTACAGAAAAGTAAAAGATTTTGTAAAATAATTTTTCAAAACAGCGCTCAATGTATTGTGAGCGCTGTTTTTTGTCGAAATTTTTTTGGGACAGGCTCCAGGAATCGCTAAAATATGCGTCTTCCCCATGCTATTATATGCAAAGAATAAGTAAAAATGAGGTGAGAGTATATGGAACGCGAATTTCCAAAAAACGTGAAGCAGATCGGAAATGTCTGTGACGAGCCAAAGATATATGTGGAAGATTACGTAGATACTTATTTGAACCAGTTGAAAGAAAAAGCGGAGCCGGCGGCTGTGGGGGCAGTACTTACAGGAGAGATTTTAAAGATGAACGGCCAGGATGTGGTCTATATTGCAGGGGCGCTGAAGCTTGAGCAGGTGGAGATTACCGGTACCGAGGTAAGAATCACGAAAGAGACGTGGGACAAGCTTGAGGAGGAGAAAAAAACATTCTTTTCGGGACAGGAGATTGTCGGATGGTGTCTGATTGGGGAAGGAAAGCCGGCAGGTTTAAACAAAGGGGTTAAAAGAGTTCACGAGAGACGGTTTAAAAAGGATAACACGGTATTTGTATGGCGTGATGAAGCTTCGGAGGAGGAAGTGTTTTACGCCAACAAATTCGGGGAGCTGATGCAGATGGGAGGACATTATATATTTTATGAAAAGAATCCTTCCATGCAGAATTATATGATTAATACGCGCAAAAAGATCGGCGTCACACCCAGCGAAATGGTTGAGGATCGAGCTGCAAAGAATTTTCGCAGTGCCGTAAAGGAGAAGATGGAATACAAGGAGCAGAGACAGAGCGCAAGGTTTGCATACGCTGTAAGCGTGGCGCTTGTAGTAGTAGTTCTTGTAATCGGTATCTCGACCATTAATAATTATGATAAAATGGAAGCAGTCCAGAGTTCACTGGAGGCGTTATCTCAGTCAGTCAGCCGTCCGCTGTCTCAGGAGACGAAGGTAGAAGAGGCCGGAGAGGCAGAAATGGCAGGAGCGCAGAAGTCATCGGATGCAGTAGAGGCAGTCAGCAAGGAAGTGACGCCTAAAGAAGATGTGAAAGAGAGCGGGGAAGGTCAGGAAAAGGATGTTCCCGAAGAAAGTTCAAAAAAAAATGAGATTCCTGAAGGTGACAGCATATCTGAAACAGAAACGTCAGACAGCCAGGGAGGAGAGGCTGTGGATACAGCAGATGTACAAAGTCCATCGCAGGACGGAAAATATTATATTGTCCAGAAGGGAGATACACTCGATAAGATTAGTATAAAAATCTATGGAAACAGAGGCTCTGTAGATGAGATCTGCCGGATGAACGGGCTGACGGATGGGAACCTTATTATTATCGGACAAAAATTAATGTTACCTTAATAAAAAAATGTGCTATACTGTACAGGAGATGCAAAGAGATACAAAAGGGGAGACGGATGGTACACCAGAAAAACAAGAATCTATATGTAGTAAGAGATGGAGATTATATGCGGGGCAGCCCCTGCCAAAGCGGAGACCTGCAAGAGATGGAGGAGGAGATCAAACAGCATAAATCAAAGTTTTTTCGGAGAGCATTTATTGCAATTATAATAACGGCTGTTGTCTGTGCGGCGGCTTTTCTGTATATGTATCTGCAGACTTATACGAGGGTAAGAAGCGCGGGTACATATAAGGTGGGTAATGCTTCTGACAACAGCTATCAGGAGTTTGCAGGCGGCATCCTCAAGTATAGCCGCGATGGTATTGCTTATCTGAACAGCAGCGGTGAGGAGCAATGGAATCAGCCTTACCAGATTAAGAATCCTTTCCTGGATGTGAATGACCAATCGGTGGCTGTAGCCGATAAAGGCGGAAACTATATCATGATATTCCAGAAGGACGGCCTGAAGGGAGAGATTAAAACCAATCTTCCTGTTGAGAAGATTGCTGTCTCAGAACAGGGAATTGTGGCGGCTGTCCTGAAAAATGAATCAACTCCGCGGATTATATGTTACGATACGGCGGGGAATGTGTTAGTTGAACATAAGTCATCCATGATGGGAGTCGGTTATCCGGTGGATATTGCCATATCTCCGGATGGTGAGGTGATGCAGGTTGTCTATCTGTCTGTCAGCGACAGCGAGATGACATCAAGAGTGTGTTATTATAATTTTGGTGATGCAGGTGCGGAAAAGATAGACCATCAAGTTTTTGAGAAAGAATATAAAGGAAGTGTTGTGGGAGCAGGCTTCTTTATAAATGAGACGGTGTCGGTTGTGGTCGGAGATAACTGCCTGACGATTTTTAAAGGCAAGGACGAGCCTAAAGAGACGAAAACTGTCAGGATAAAGGGAGAGATCCAGAGCGTGTTCCACAGCGGCAGATATATAGGAATTCTTTTGAAAACAGAAGGAACCAGCAGGTATGAGCTGTGTCTTTTTACTGCTTCCGGAAGGCAGGTGCTATCCCGGAGATTTGGAGGAACCTATAAATCTGCAAAGATATCGGGCGGGCAGATCATTCTTTATGATGGAAAACAGTGTAGTATTTACACTAGATTCGGAGTTCACCGCTTCGAAGGGGAGATGAATAATAATATACTGGAGATATTTCCGGCTTTTGGCATTAACAGATATATCGTGATGGATGCCAATGGCATGGAGGATATACGGCTGATAAAATAAGGAGAAGATATGGACTGGGTATTAATAACAGCAGCGACTATTTTTTTAGTATGTATTATTGTCGGAGTCTGCCAGGGGGCGCTGCGCATAGCGGTGTCTCTTGCGACGACGCTTTTGACACTGACAATTGTTTTTTTTGCGACGCCCCATGTGGCGAAGGCGATTGCGCAGTATACGCCAATGGATGAGATGATAGAGCAGAAGGTGAGCGCCGCGATATTGGATGCGGCGAGAACGCAGCTTGCAGGGGGAATCGAGAGCCTTACAGGAGGCGGGATGTCCGAGGAGGACGTAAGAGAAGCACTTGATGCAGCGGGGGTAGATGAAGAAGATCTGGAGCAGTACGGAGTGAGCGTGAAAGATATTGCGGAAGGTAATATAGATGCCGGACTGTTATCGCAGCTTGGGATTGCAGACGACCCCGACAAAGGCGGGGAGGAAAGTGAGGGAGAAGAAGGTGAGGAGGAAGGCGATGTGATAGATCAAATAGACCTTCCGAGAGACTTGCAGCAGGAGGCAATTAATGCGGCGGACTTGCCGGATATATTTAAAAATTTGCTGTCAGTGAATAATAACAGCGAAATCTATGAAGAGCTGGGTGTGCAGACATTTGCGCAGTATGTAGGAAGTTTTTTTGCAAAACTGATAATTAATATTATATCTTATTTAGGTACATTTTTAATTGTCACGATAATTTTGCGGGCAATTATATTTGCGCTGGATATCGTGGCGGAGATTCCGGTATTGGGGCTGATTAACCGCTTAGCAGGCGGGGTGATTGGATTTGCCGGGGCTTTGATTATTGTGTGGTTGTTATTTGTAGTAGTTACACTGCTGTATACGACGGTAATCGGAAAGGATATTTATGAGGCGATACAGGGGAATGGTATTTTGAAATTTCTGTATGACAATAATCCGATTATGAAGATGGCGGCGAATATATAAAATTCAGAGAATTTCCTTTTCCTCAATTTTACGGGGAGCTAATCATTTGTGTTGATTAGCTCCCCGTTGTATTATTCTTTGTTCTTTATTTCGCTGTGCAATGTCTGCAGTGATTTGACTTCCCCGTTTCCATGTTCTTTTACATAGCGGATTCCTTTTGCCGTTGCCCTGGCAG
This sequence comes from Lachnospiraceae bacterium MD308, assembly GCA_000403475.2. Taxonomy (GTDB): domain Bacteria; phylum Bacillota; class Clostridia; order Lachnospirales; family Lachnospiraceae; genus MD308. The sequence continues at coordinate 264,978 of KE159797.1, read as the reverse complement.
CGGCGATTGTCGTCATGTAAGGAATCTTGGACTTGATGGCGGCCTTCCGAAGATAGCTGTCATCGTGTACGCTGTCTTTTCCAACCGGAGAGTTGACAATGAGGTCAATCTGACCGTTCGTGATCATATCTAAAATATTCGGGCGGCCCTCGTAGAGCTTATTCACCCGCTCTGCTTCTATTCCGGCCTCGCGGATTAACTTGTAAGTATTGCCGGTGGCAATGATCTTAAAGCCGTCATCTACGATACTTTTTGCGATTTCCACAACTTCCTCTTTATCCTTGCGGTTTACAGAGATCAGGGCGGTCCCGCCAAGCGGAAGCTTCGTCTGGGTCGCTTCCTGTGCCTTGTAAAACGCCTCGCCGTAATACGGGGAGAGTCCCAATACTTCCCCGGTAGAGCGCATCTCAGGTCCTAAGATGGGGTCAACTTCCTGGAACATGTTGAATGGGAAGACAGCTTCCTTCACCCCATAATATGGAATCTCCTGTTCTTTAAGCCCCGGAACCGGAGATGGGTTTTTTGTAATATCTGCCGTGATAATCTCTGTTGCCAGGGGAACCATCCGTATATTACATACTTTAGAGACAAGCGGAACTGTTCTGGATGCCCGTGGGTTGGCTTCTAAGACATACACCTTGCCGTTCTCAATGGCATACTGCATGTTCATCAGGCCTTTCACATGCATCTCCTCCGCGATTTTTCTTGTATATTCTTTAATCGTTGCCACATTTTCCGCGGAAATGTGAACGGACGGGATGATGCAGGCAGAGTCTCCGGAATGTACTCCGGCAAGCTCGATATGTTCCATGACCGCAGGAACGAACGCGTGCGTTCCGTCGCTGATTGCGTCTGCCTCGCACTCTAGCGCATGATTTAAGAAACGGTCAATGAGAATGGGGCGGTCAGGGGTCACGCCGACAGCGGCTTTCATATATCCTTCCATGCTTGCGTCGTCGTACACAACCTCCATGCCCCGTCCGCCGAGCACATACGAAGGACGAACCATGACCGGATAGCCGATTTTCTGTGCAATCTGCAAAGCTTCTTCCACAGTGGTTGCCATTCCGGATTCCGGCATAGGAATCTCAAGCCTATCCATCATCTCACGGAACAGGTCGCGGTCTTCCGCCAAGTCGATGACTGCCGGGGAAGTTCCAAGTATCCTGACGCCGTTTTCCTCAAGCTCGGACGCCAGGTTAAGCGGTGTCTGCCCACCGAACTGTGCGATAACGCCCAATGGCTTTTCTTTATTGTAAATGCTGAGAACATCTTCCAATGTCAGCGGTTCAAAGTATAGTTTGTCCGATGTGTCATAATCTGTAGATACGGTTTCGGGATTGCAGTTTACGATAATCGTCTCAAACCCAAGCTTCTTAAGCGCCAGAGCGGCGTGTACGCAGCAGTAGTCAAACTCGATGCCCTGACCGATGCGGTTCGGGCCGCCGCCTAAGATCATAATCTTTTGCCGGTCTGTATTTACCGGATTTTTATCCTCTGAGTTGTAAGTGGAGTAATAATAGGCGTTGTTTTCTGTACCACTTACATGTACTCCTTCCCAGCGCTCGGTGACTCCCAGTTCTGTGCGTTTGGTGCGGATATCTGCCTCCGGGATGTTAAGAATCTGTCCCAGATATTTGTCTGAGAAACCGTTTTTCTTGGCTGCGATGAGCTTTTCATCCGGCGGAAGGGTGTTTTTAAATGCAATGAGGGCTTCTTCCTCATCCACCAGCTCTTTCATCTGCTCGATGAACCAGTGTTTTACTTTGGTAATCTGGAAAATCTCATCTACATCGGCACCTTTTCGAAGCGCCTCATACATAATGAAATGACGGTCGCTTGAAGGTGTGATGAGAAGCTTAAGGAGCGCTTCTTTGGACATGCTGTCGTAGTCCTTTGCGTGACCGAGGCCGTACCGTCCGGTCTCAAGGCTTCGGATTGCTTTTTGAAGCGCTTCTTTGTAAGTCTTTCCGATACTCATGACCTCGCCGACAGCGCGCATCTGTGTGCCTAACTTGTCCTCAACGCCTTTAAACTTCTCAAAGGCCCAGCGTGCGAACTTGATGACAACATAATCCCCGTCCGGTACATATTTGTCAAGAGTTCCGTATTTGCCGCAGGGGATGTCTTTTAAAGTGAGGCCGGCAGCAAGCATGGAGGATACAAGGGCAATCGGGAAGCCGGTAGCTTTTGATGCCAACGCAGAGGAACGGGAGGTTCTTGGATTGATCTCAATAACAACAATGCGGTCAGAGACAGGGTCGTGCGCGAACTGTACATTTGTTCCGCCAATTACCTGCACAGATTCAACGATGCGGTAAGCCTGCTCCTGAAGGCGTTTCTGACATTCCTCGGAAATAGTCAGCATTGGAGCGGAGCAGAAAGAATCTCCGGTGTGCACGCCAAGAGGGTCTATATTTTCGATAAAGCAGACAGTGATCATATTGTTTTCGGAATCACGGACGACCTCAAGTTCCAGTTCTTCCCATCCAAGGATAGATTCTTCTACAAGCACCTGGCCTACAAGACTTGCCTGTAAGCCTCTTGCGCAGACAGTCTTTAATTCTTCTCTGTTGTAGACAAGACCGCCGCCGGCACCGCCCATGGTGTAGGCAGGGCGTAAGACAACCGGATAGCCCAGCTTATCGGCAATGTTAAGAGCTTCATCTACAGTGTAAGCAACTTCGCTTCTTGCCATCTCAATGCCGATGGCGTCCATAGATTTTTTGAATTCGATACGGTCCTCGCCGCGCTCGATGGCATCCACCTGTACGCCGATCACCTGTACATGGTATTTATCAAGGACGCCGGCTTTCGCAAGCTCGGCACAAAGATTCAGCCCGGACTGTCCGCCGAGATTCGGCAGAAGGGCATCTGGCCGTTCCTTTGCGATAATCTGCTCCAAACGTTCCACATTGAGCGGTTCAATATAAGTTACATCGGCAGTTTCCGGGTCAGTCATGATCGTGGCAGGGTTAGAATTAACCAATACAATCTCATATCCAAGCTTTCTTAAGGCTTTGCACGCCTGCGTTCCGGAGTAGTCAAACTCGCATGCCTGTCCGATGATGATAGGACCAGAGCCGATGATTAATACTTTGTTAATATCTGTTCTTTTTGGCATATGTACCTCCTTTGATTAATAGTGCATATATTCATGGTTTGCGGAAAATAGAATCATGTATATTTATGCAAGAATAAAACATGATTTCCGTTCCATACACTATTATATAGGAGAAAAGAATAAAATCATAGTAAAAATATTCAAAATAACAGAGAAAAGCCGCTATGTTTTTTAACCTAAAATTGTATAAAAATACTGAAATCTCTTTTTTAAAATTAATATTCTTCGATGTTGATACATTGTGTGGTTGCGATATCATAGGGCAGAATAGAATTTGCGAATTTTGTGAACTTTTCCGCCGCGTCACTGACATAGAAATCATAATTGCCGGGGTTCCCGGACATATTGGAAATTCCCTGTTCGCTTAACACAGCTTTCAAATCCATAGCGGTCTCATACGCCGGATTCACGATATGCACGCGGTCTCCTAAGTACGCCATGATTTTTGAGCGGAGTAAGGGGTAGTGGGTGCATCCGAGAATCATAGTGTCTATGTCGGTGTCTTTCATAGCCGAAAGGTATATGTCGATGACCTGTTCTGTAATAGAGTGCTTGGCAAATCCTTCCTCCACCAGCGGCACAAAGAGCGGGCAGGGCTTTCCGATGACAGACGCATCGGGGAGATGAGAGCGTATGACTTTTGTGTATGTCTCGCTGCGTATCGTCGCCTCAGTTCCTACCACTCCGATTTTTCTGTTCTTTGTCTCCTTTACAGCGGCCCTGGCGCCCGGCGCGATGACGCCGATCACCGGGATATCCGTCTCGGCCTGAACGGTTTCCAGAGCGAGGGCGCTGGCCGTGTTGCAGGCGATGACAATAGCTTTCACATCTTTTGTTTTTAAAAAACGGATAATTTGCCTGGAGAACCGGATAATCGTATCTTTTGATTTGCTGCCGTAAGGTACTCTGGCAGTATCCCCAAAATATACTACATTTTCACTCGGAAGCTGGCGCATGATTTCGCGTGCGACAGTAAGTCCGCCAACGCCGGAATCGAAGACGCCGATTGGCATTGTAAATTTATTTTGAATCTGCACAGTAAAATCTCCTTAAATATAATCTGATTTACAGTCCGTGTTTATTGTATCGTTATTGCGGCGGATTTTCAAGTGGTATGGTAAATTTAATGTTATTGAAGGTAAAGCCCTCTGATTGCGCATTTCGTGAGAACATGACGCAAATCTGTTGCAACATCTCCGCAGATTTTCTATAATAGGAATATGGGATGTACAATATCTTGATAAAGGAGAGGTTTAGGATGGAAAGGACGAATGAGAAATACGGCGCATATATCCAGATTCTCAACGAGGAGCTTGTGCCGGCCATGGGCTGTACGGAGCCGATTGCTCTGGCGTATGCCGCTGCGAAGGCGAGGGAGGTGTTGGGAAGTCTGCCGGACAGCGTGGAAATCGGTGCCAGCGGCAGTATCATTAAAAATGTAAAGAGTGTAATCGTTCCCAACACGAACCATCTGAAAGGGATTCCGGCGGCGGCGACAGCAGGGATCATCGCGGGAAAAGCGGAGAAAGAGCTGGAGGTAATCGCAGAGGTTTCCGAGGAAGAGACGGTGCAGATGGCAGAGTATTTAAAAAATGTGCCAATCAGCGTGGAGCATATCGACAACGGGGTTACTTTTGATATTATTGTTCTTGTGAAAAAAGAAGATTCTTATGCGAAAGTAAGGATAGCCAACTACCACACGAATATCGTTCTCGTAGAAAAAGACGGGGAGAAGCTTGTCGACATTCCGGTAGAAGGTGAGACGGAGGAAGGTCTGACTGACCGTACGCTCCTTAATATGGAAGATATCTGGGATTTTATCAACAGCGTGGACATTGCAGACATCAAGGAAGTAATCGGACGCCAGATTGAGTACAACACGGCCATTGCGGAAGAAGGGCTGAAGGGGAACTACGGCGCGAATATCGGGAGCGTCCTCCTTGATACGTACGGGGATGATGTCCGCACGAGAGCTAAGGCGAGAGCTGCGGCAGGATCCGACGCCAGGATGAACGGCTGTGAACTGCCGGTAATCATCAACGCAGGCAGCGGAAACCAGGGGATGACATGTTCTCTGCCGGTGCTGGAATATGCAAAAGAGTATAATTCCGGAGAAGAGAAGATGTACCGCGCGCTGGCGCTTTCGAATCTGACGGCGATTCACCAAAAGACAGGCATCGGAAGGCTTTCGGCATACTGCGGCGCAGTCAGTGCAGGTGCGGCGGCAGGAGCCGGAATCGCATATCTGATGGGCGGCGGTTATGAGGAAGTTGTACATACGGTAGTCAATGCGTTAGCGATTGTGTCAGGCATGGTCTGCGACGGGGCGAAGGCATCCTGCGCGGCTAAGATTGCCGCATCTGTGGACGCCGGAATCCTGGGGTACAACATGTTCCTGCGCGGCCAGCAGTTCTATGCGGGGGACGGTATTGTCACCAAGGGCGTAGAGGCGACCATCAGCAATATCGGACGGCTTGGCAAAGACGGCATGAAGGAGACCAATGAGGAAATTATAAAGATGATGATTAATGATTAAAGAAAAGAACAGGAGAGATGATATGGCAAAATCAAAGGTATATTATACAGATTTCAGGGCGAAGATTGGGGAAGGACTGCCGACCAAGCTAAAACGCCTGATCAAAGCAGCGGGAATCGATGAGATTGATATGGACAATAAGTTTGCTGCTATTAAGATGCATTTTGGCGAGCTTGGAAATATCAGCTTCCTGCGTCCGAATTACGCAAAGGCAGTGGCGGACGTAGTAAAGGAGCTGGGCGGAAAGCCGTTCCTTACAGACTGCAACACGCTGTATCCGGGAAGCCGTAAGAATGCGCTGGAGCATCTGTACTGTGCGTGGGAAAACGGATTTACGCCTCTGACGGTTGGCTGTCCGATTCTTATCGGGGACGGACTTAAGGGAACAGACGATGTAGAGGTTCCGGTTCAAGGCGGCGAGTACATAAAGAAAGCTTTGATCGGCCGCGCGGTTATGGATGCAGATGTATTTATCAGCCTGTCGCATTTTAAGGGGCATGAGATGACCGGATTTGGCGGAGCCATTAAGAATATCGGCATGGGCTGCGGCTCCCGCGCGGGGAAAAAGGAGCAGCACCGCAACGGGAAACCGACGGTTGACCCGGAGATGTGCCGCGGGTGCCGTCTGTGTATGAGACAGTGTGCGAATGACGGCCTTATATTCGATGAGACGACAAAGAAGATGTCTATCAATCTGGAAAATTGCGTTGGCTGCGGACGGTGTATCGGGGCATGTAATTTTGACGCCATTGATTTTGCAGACAGCGCTGCGACGAAGGTGCTGAACTGCCGGATGGCGGAGTATACGAAGGCGGTAGTGGATGGACGTCCGCATTTCCATATCTCCCTCATCGTAGATGTGTCGCCGAACTGTGATTGCCATGCGGAGAACGATGCGCCAATCCTGCCTGATATCGGTATGTTTGCGTCCTTTGACCCGCTGGCTCTCGACCAGGCGTGCGTAGACGCCTGCCTGAAGGCGGAGCCGCTCCCGAACAGCCAGCTTACAGACAATATGAAACAGGAAGATTTTTGCGACCACCATGATCATTTTGAGAATACGACTGTGAATTCCGAGTATAAGACCTGCCTTGCGCATGCGGAGAAGATTGGCCTTGGCAGCAGAGAATATGAGATTGTTACAGTGAAGTAGCGGATAACAGAATAAGTAAAAGAGGGAGCAGAATGACTGCTCCCTTAATCAATTCTGGCAGATTTCTGTCCAGTAGCCGTCGGGGTCGCTGATAAAGTAAACGCCCATCTCGATGTTTTCAAAGCAGACACAGCCCATCTCTTTATGGTGAGCCAGAGCGGCTTCCATGTCGTCAACTTTCATGGCAAGATGAAATTCGTTGTCGCCTAAATCATAAGGACGATCCATATCTCTAAGCCATGTAAGCTCTAAAAGGTGCGGGGTAGTCTCATCGCCTAAAAATACTAATTTAAAGCTTTGATCATCCGCTTCCTTCTCTCTGGAAACCGTAAGGCCCAAAGCCTTTTTGTAGAATGCAACGGATTTTTCCAAATCAGCTACATTGATATTATTGTGGTAGAATGTAAATTTCATAAATAAAATCCTCCTGTTCGTTGTCTGCATATTGACTATTTTTCAATTCAAGTATATCATTTATAAGACAAGAAAGAAAGCGGAACAGTTTGACATGTGTGGAATGAACTGTGATCAGCTTGGTAGTGTGAGAGAGGGCTGTTATGATTATAGAAACGAACAGTGAGAAGGAAACCTTTGAGTCTGGGTTCAGACTGGGGGAGGCGGCAGAGTGCGGCAAGGTGTTTGCGCTGACTGGCGAACTGGGTGTCGGAAAGACAGTGTTTACCAAAGGTCTGGCAGCAGGGCTTGGGATTGAGGAGCCGGTGAGCAGCCCTACGTTTACGATTGTGCAGATTTATGAAGGGGGGCGTCTGCCCTTTTATCATTTTGATGTGTACCGTATCGGCGATGTGGAAGAGATGGAAGAGATTGGGTATGAGGATTATGTTTACGGAAATGGCGTCAGCTTAATTGAGTGGGCGGATTTGATTGCGGATATTCTTCCGGAACATTATACAAAGATTACGATAGAAAAGGATCTGGAACAGGGGTTTGATTACCGGAGGATTAGTATATGCGAATATTAGCGTTAGACAGTTCAGGGATGGCAGCCAGCGTGGCGGTTGTATGGGCGGATAAAGATGAAGAGGAGCTGGTAGCTGAATACACGGTCAATTATAAGAAGACACATTCCCAGACGCTCCTTCCTATGCTGGATGAGATTGTGAAGATCACGGAGCTTGATATGGAGACGATAGATGCGGTGGCGGTAGCGGCGGGGCCAGGTTCGTTTACCGGACTTCGAATCGGGGCTGCGACAGCAAAAGGACTTGCGCTCGCGCTGCGTAAGCCTGTGATTGCCGTTCCCACGTTAGAGGGACTTGCATACAATCTGTGCGGGAGCGAAAAGCTGGTCTGCCCGATTATGGATGCAAGGCGCGGGCAGGTCTATACGGGAATCTATGAGTTTTGCAAAGATGAGCTGGTTGTTCTTGAGGGACAGATGGCAATTAGTATTGAGGAGCTGGGGCAAAAGCTCGGCTTTTATAATAGAGAGATTGTTTTTTTGGGCGATGGCGTGCCGGTGTTCAGACAGGCGTTGACGGAGCGTATTCTGGCAGGGAAAGATATTTCCTTTGCCCCGTGTAATATGAACCGCCAGCGGGCTTCGTCTGTGGCGGCACTGGGAATTCGTTATTATAGGGAAGGGAAGGCAGAGACCGCGGCGGAGCACAGACCTGAGTATCTCCGTGTTTCGCAGGCGGAGCGGGAGCGGAAAGAGCGCGAGCAAAGATGCCAAGAACCCTAAAAGAGAGATAAGATATGTTGTTGATTAAAAAGATTGAGACAGAAGATGTTGAGAGAATCAGTCAGCTTGAAAAGGAGGGGTTCTCAGACCCCTGGAGTGTTGCCGGAATCAGGGAAAGTCTTGAACAGACGTATACGATTCTTTTGGGAGCATGGCTGTCTGAGACTCTCGTCGGCTATGTGATATGCTACTGTGTTTCGGATGAGGCAGAGATTGCAAGGATAGCCGTAGGGCGCTCTTTCAGGCGGCAGGGAGTGGCGACGATGCTTCTTGAAGAGCTTAAGGATATTTGTCTTAAGAGACAGAGTGAGAAAATTCTTTTAGATGTGCGAAAGAGCAATGAGGCGGCTGCCGGGTTTTATGAAAAGTGCGGATTCACCCGGGATGGAATCCGGAAAAATTATTATAGAGAGCCGACGGAAGACGCTGTGTTGATGAGCTTTCAATTTGGAAAATAACTGGCAGATGTGACAGTGCTTCCCACTTGGAAAACGTCTGGCGGTTTAATATAATGTAGGCGTAACAGCAAGGAAGAAGATATATTTCAAAATATATGGAATATGCACAGGAGGAATTGTATGCGCCAATATAGAAACAATACAAAAGAGATTCAGGAAATCAGTAAGATTATCTGTAACAAATGCGGAAAGGAAATTCCGGTTGCCGGAGGGGTTCCCTCGGAGGATATGTTAGAGGTTGAAAAGCGTTGGGGATATTTTTCGGGAAAAGATAACCGAAGAGACCGCTTTGAGCTCTGTGAGCAATGTTATGACGAGTTTATCGGAAGCTTTCTCGTACCGGTGGAGACAGAGACGTAATTGTTGCCGATAGCAGTAAAGAGGTAGAAGATGTTAGATGTATGTTTGTTAGGAACTGGCGGGATGATGCCGCTGCCGTACCGGTGGCTCACATCATTTATGGTAAGATATAATGGAAGCAGCCTTTTGATTGACTGCGGCGAAGGGACACAGATTGCGATCAAGGAGAAGGGATGGAGCTTTAAGCCTATTGATGTAATCTGCTTTACACACTATCATGGAGATCATATCAGCGGGCTTCCGGGTCTGCTCCTCACCATGGGGAATGCGGACAGGAAGGAACCGCTTACTTTGATTGGCCCGAAAGGTCTGCGGCGGGTGGTGGACTCGCTGAGGGTGATTGCGCCGGAGCTTCCGTTTTTTATACAGTATATTGAGATTACCGAGCCGGAACAGACATTTGAGATAAATGGTTATCGCTTGAAGGCGTTTCGCGTAAATCACAATGTTATCTGCTATGGCTATACGATTGAGATAGACCGGGCGGGAAAGTTTGATGTCGGGCGTGCCAATGCAGCGCAGATTCCGCAGAAGTTCTGGGGAATTCTGCAGAAGGGCGAGACTGTTGAGGTGGATGGGAATACCTATACGCCGGACATGGTACTTGGCCCTGCCAGAAAAGGGATTAAGGTAACATATTGTACCGATACAAGGCCGACGGATTCTATCAGACAAAATGCGGCAGGCTCAGATCTGTTTGTATGTGAAGGGATGTATGGAGAAAAGGACAAGCAGAAGAAGGCGAAGGAATACAAACATATGACTTTTTATGAGGCGGCGCAGTTAGCGAAAGAAGCGGATGCAGGAGAGATGTGGCTGACTCATTACAGTCCTTCGCTGACTCACCCGGAGGAATACATGGATGAGGTGCGTCAGATATTCCCGCGGGCGATCGCAGCAAAAGATAAGCGCTCGGCGGAGCTTGTGTTTGAGGATTGACAGTAAACGGGACGATTGTATATTTATGTGGAAGAGGAAAGGTATGATGGAAGAACAAAAAAGTATTCTTATACTTGCGATTGAGAGTTCCTGTGATGAGACGGCGGCGGCAGTTGTGAAGAATGGAAGAGAGGTACTTTCTAACGTTATTTCCTCGCAGATTGCGCTTCATACTTTGTATGGCGGAGTTGTGCCGGAGATCGCGTCAAGGAAACATATAGAAAAGATTAATCAGGTTATCGAGACGGCGCTTTCAGAAGCTGGCGCAGAGCTTGCGGATATTGATGCGATCGGAGTTACTTACGGCCCGGGGCTTGTGGGTGCGCTGCTTGTGGGAGTGGCAGAGGCGAAAGCGATTGCGTACGCGGCAAAAAAGCCTCTTATCGGCGTGCACCATATTGAAGGGCATATTGCGGCCAATTATATTGAACATCCGGAGCTTGAACCGCCTTTCCTTTCCCTGGTTGTATCTGGAGGGCATACGCATCTGGTGCGGGTTGAGGATTACGGAAAGTTTGATATTATCGGGCGAACAAGAGATGATGCAGCCGGAGAAGCTTTTGATAAGGTTGCGCGGGCAATTGGACTTGGATATCCAGGGGGGCCTAAGATCGACCAGGTTTCCAAAGAAGGGAATCCGGAGGCAATTGTATTTCCGCGGGCGCATGTGGAGGATGCCCCTTATGATTTCAGCTTTAGCGGCGTGAAGTCTGCGGTTCTGAATTATATCAACGGCAGCAGGATGAAAGGCGAAAGTTATAGTCAGGCAGACGTGGCGGCTTCTTTTCAGAAAGCAGTGACGGATGTTCTTGTTGCCAATGCCATGCGTGCCGTAGAGGAATATAAAGTGGATAAAATCGCTATTGCAGGGGGAGTGGCTTCTAACAGCGCTCTTCGAGAGGCGATGAAGTCGGCATGTGAGGAGCGGGGAGTGAAGCTTTATTACCCTTCGCCTGTCTATTGTACGGATAATGCAGCTATGATCGGGGTCGCTGCCTACTATGAATACCTCGCGGGGACAAGGCATGGATGGGATCTGAATGCGGTGCCGAATCTAAAATTAGGTGAGAGATATGAATAATGACACAAAAAAAAGATGTGCGGCTATCGTTCTTTCGGCAGGTCAGGGGAAAAGAATGGGAGCCTCCGTACAAAAACAATACATCGAGATAGAAGGAAAGCCGGTAATTTATCACACATTGAGGACGTTTCAGGCTTCAGATGTGATAGATGACGTAGTTCTTGTAGTGGGAGAAGGCCAGGAGCAGTATGTACGGGAGGATATTGTACAGAGATATTGTTTTTCCAAAGTTAAAGTGATTGTTCCGGGCGGGGCTGAACGGTACGATTCTGTGTGGCAGGGACTGAAAGCAATCCGGGATGGGAGGCTTGCAGACAATGGTCAGACAGAATACGTCTTTATTCATGATGGAGCAAGGATGCTTGTTGATGAAGGAATATTAGAGCGAGGGTATGAAACTGTCATAAAGTATCGTGCCTGTGTGGCAGGGATGCCAAGTAAGGATACGGTTAAATTAGTAGATGAGCAAAAGTTTGCAGTGCAGACGCCAAAACGTAAGCTGGTGTGGAACGTGCAGACGCCTCAGATTTTTGAAAAAACTTTAATTACAGAAGCATATTCCAGGCTTATGAGGGAACAATGTATTGATGTGACAGATGACGCAATGGTAGTGGAGCAGATGATGAAAGTGCCGGTAAGGCTTTTTGAGGCTTCCTACGAAAATATTAAGATTACCACCCGGGAAGATTTGTCTGTTGCGGAGAGCTTTTTAAGAAGAAGAAAAAGCAGTGAATAAAAATACGTTAAAATCTGGAAATTAAATATTGACGGGAATTTCTTTGTGTGGTAAAATGCATATTGTTGTAAAGCTTGATTGAGTTTTATACAACGTTCATAGATGGAGAGGTATCGAAGTGGTCATAACGAGGCGGTCTTGAAAACCGTTTGTCCGAAAGGGCGCGTGGGTTCGAATCCCACCCTCTCCGCTCAATATAGAAAATTTTCGAAGAAGCTGTGCAGACGGGTAACCGGATGCATGGTTTTTTAATTTCGCGGGCAGCGAGTCGGGAATGCGATCTTAAAAAATAATTCAGAATGTTTTGCTTGTGCGTTTTTAGAAACGATAATATACTGATAATAAGCATAAAGCGACTAATATGTAATACATAACAGGAGGAATGCGCTATGAAATGTAAATTTTGCAAAGAAGAGATTCCCGATGAAGTAGAGTTCTGCCCCATGTGCGGCTCAGGCGTTGAGCAAGAGGAAAAGTTTGTCGGGCACCAGAATCCCGGGCAGCCAATCAATGGTACGTTATATATGGTTCTTTCCATTTTGTCTTTATTGTTGTGCTGCTTGCCCTTTGGAATAGTAGGTGTTGTATATTCCAGCAGAATTAATACACAACAAAAGAGCGGCGATTATGACGGCGCGCGTGATTCCGCGAACAAGGCGAAGCTGTTTCTGATTATATCTTTTGTGCTGGGACTGATTGTTTATATGGCGTTTTGGGGCTTTAATAGTGATGGTGAACTAAATGTTAGTGATTTGAGAATCGATGATGAAGTGATTACAGACGATGAGCTGATTATGGAGGGTGAGGGTAAAGCTCAGGGAGAAGATGGGCTTGACGGAGACCTGGACGGCATCATGGATAAGGAAATCAAGGCTGCGCCTCAGGCAGCACGATTGGGAGATAACTGGGATTCATATACAGTCATGGTCAACAATCAAGTGATTACATTACCATGTGAATATAAAGAGTTTGAAAAATTGGGTTTTGCAGTAGATGAAAAGAATGGATTAGACAGTGAGGACGGCATGGTTTCAGGCGGTGGATATGCCATCGGTTATGTGACAGACAAAGATGGCGGCAGTATCATGGTTGACTTTATTAATCCGGACAGCGCAAAAAAGAAGGCGGAAGAATGTCTGGTCGGAGGAATATCTGTAAATGATTATGAACTGAAAAACGGAAAGCCGAAAGTTGTGTTCCCGGGTAATGTGCAGATTGGAGCGGACAGAGAAGACGTCGTCAAAAAATATGGAGAGGCAGAAGAAGTGTATGAGGCGGTAGGAGAAGACGATACTATGTATTCATGGTGGGATGAAGATACGAACTATTCAAGCGTTGATGCCAGCTTCGATGCGGGCAACGGTAGACTGACGCAGATTACCATGAGAAATTATGGAGAATAATGAATATAAATTTTCATAAAGAAAAGACTTGACAGTTTGGGGAAGTATGCATATAATAATATTCGGATTTATGTTTTGGAGAAGTACCCAAGCTGGCCGAAGGGGCTCCCCTGGAAAGGGAGTAGGTCGTTAATAGCGGCGCGAGGGTTCAAATCCCTCCTTCTCCGTTATATAGTTAAAGGAATCTTTTTATAAAGATTCCTTTTTTCGTACAAGGAACTTTGATGCTTGAATTTGCTCGGCAAAAAATTATATTGGAATATATAATAAGCTGCAGAACTAGAAGTAAGAGAGATATCCCTGATGGATGCAGATATCTTGTGTAAAATGAAGCGAGGAT
>KE159797.1:233643-246143 GCA_000403475.2 Lachnospiraceae bacterium MD308 | reverse complement strand
GAAAGGGTATCGGAGGCGCTCAAAGGTTCCCTCAGAATGGTTGGAAACCATTCGAAGAGTGCAAAGGCAGAAGGGAGCTTGACTGCGACACCGACGGGTGGAGCAGGTACGAAAGTAGGACTTAGTGATCCGGTGGTATAAAGTGGGATTGCCATCGCTCAACGGATAAAAGCTACCCTGGGGATAACAGGCTTATCACTCCCAAGAGTTCACATCGACGGAGTGGTTTGGCACCTCGATGTCGGCTCATCGCATCCTGGGGCTGAAGTAGGTCCCAAGGGTTGGGCTGTTCGCCCATTAAAGCGGTACGCGAGCTGGGTTCAGAACGTCGTGAGACAGTTCGGTCCCTATCCGGCGTGGGCGTAGGATATTTGAGAGGAGCTGTCCTTAGTACGAGAGGACCGGGATGGACTGGCCGCTGGTGTATCTGTTGGCTTACCAAGGCCATGGCAGAGTAGCCAAGCCGGGACGGGATAAACGCTGAAGGCATCTAAGCGTGAAGCCCCCCTCAAGATGAGATATCCCTACGAAAGTAGTAAGACCCCTTGAAGACGACGAGGTAGATAGGGCGGAGGTGGAAGTACAGTAATGTATGGAGCTGACCGCAACTAATCGGTCGAGGGCATGACCAAGGAGAAGGGGAAAGGCAGAGATGGAAAGATAGAGTAGATTGAAAGTTTCTTGTATGCAGTTTTGAAGGTACATGAGAGGCCCTTGCAGAAGAATCTGTAGGGGTATCGTACGTATGAGGCAGAGGAGAGGAAGAGCTGCTGGGAAGACGAGAGAGAAGGAAAAAGGAATAATCCTCGATAGCTCAATGGTAGAGCACACGGCTGTTAACCGTGGGGTTGTTGGTTCGAGCCCAACTCGGGGAGCTTAAGAGAAAGCCTGTAAACATGAATGTTTGCAGGTTTTTGTATATCTTATTATATAGAAATACAGGAGGGATACATAATGAAAAGGACAATTTATTGCAGATTAATGTTGTTTTGCGCTGCAGCCGTTCTCGTGGCGCTGTTTTGCGTACAGCCACACAAAGTATACGCGAAAGAGGTTGACGCGAAGAAAGAGGGAACAATAATTAAGATTGGGAAAAATAAAAAGACGGTTGAGACTTTAGAGGGTTCCTTTGTGAAAAAGAAAGGCAACAAGTATTTTAAAGGAAAGAAAGGGAAGTTGATAAAGAGTCGATTTTTTTCTAAGGGAGGAGATATTTACTACGCAGACGGAAAAGGAATAATTTCGCTTGGGTGGAAAAGTATAAAAGGACATTATTATTTCTTCGACCGTAAGTCTGGTAAGATGATTCGTAATGAAAAAGTTGATGATATC
The DNA here is from genome assembly GCA_000403475.2 of Lachnospiraceae bacterium MD308. Lineage (GTDB taxonomy): Bacteria > Bacillota > Clostridia > Lachnospirales > Lachnospiraceae > MD308. The sequence goes on along the minus strand of KE159797.1, from coordinate 244,811 downwards.
AATATAACAAAAGATGGGATCGCGAAAGAGAGCAAGCGGAATGTAGCCAGAATAAAGGCTTATCTGGAGGCGCAGAAGGTTGTACAGGCAGTTTCAAAGCCTTCTGATAGCAAATCAAAGAAGCTCTACAAGGCTTACCGTTGGATGGAAAAGTTTCCATACAGGCAATATCGCTCCATGAGAACGGCAAAGAAAAAATATCCGGATAACTGGGATGTAGTCTTTGCAAATGATATTTTTCAAAAGCATAAAGGATGCTGCGCGTCAGAAGCCTGTGCGTTTGCGTTTATAGCTAAAGTCTGTGGGTATGATAAAGTGACGATTTGTACAGATGATAATAAACTGGTACATGTGTGGGTAGATATTGGCGGCAGACTATACGATCCATTATTTGCAGAATCCAGAGGTTTTAAGAAAAATTATAATGCGAAATATACTGACGATCGGAAACATCCTGCATATACAAAGAAACTTTGATTTTTATATTTATATTGTTCACTGAGAGTAAGATAGTTTATTAGAATTATAGTTGTGATCGAGAAATGAGAGATTAACTTAGGAGAAAGAGAATGAAAAAGACAGTTTGTTACAGACCAAAGCTTTTTTTCGTTACAGCCGTACTTTTGGCGGTACTTTGCGCGTTGCCGTGTAAAGTATACGCGAAAGAGGCTCCCGCGAAAAAACAGGGAATGGCAATTGTGATTGGGGAAAATAAAAAGACAGTTGAGCCTTTAAAGGGAACTTTTTTAAAAAAGAAAGGCAATAAGTATTTTAAAGACCAGGAAGGAAAACTGATAAAAAGTAAGTTTTTCACTAAAGGGGGAAACATTTACTACTCAGACAAAAAAGGGGTAATTTCGCTTGGGTGGAGAAGTATAAAAGGACATTATTATTTCTTTGACCGTAAGTCTGGTAAGATGATTTTTAATAAAAAAGTTGAAAATATCAATATAACAAAAGGCGGGATTGCCAAAGAAAGTAAGCAGAATGTGGCCAGAATAAAAGTATATCTGGAGGCGCAGAAAGTTGTGCAGGCAGTTTCGAAGCCTTCTGACAGCAAGTCCAAAAAGCTTTATAAATCTTATCTTTGGATGAAAAAGTTTCCATACAGACGATTCCGGACTATGAAAGAGGCAAAGAAAAGATATCCCAATGACTGGGATGTGGTCTTTGCAAACGATATCTTAAAAGAACATAAGGGCTGCTGCGCCTCAGAAGCTTGTGCGTTTGCATATATAGCCAAAGTTTGCGGATATGAAAGGGTGACAATTTGTTCGGATTCCGGACATGCGTGGGTGGACATTAACGGCAGATTATATGATCCATTGTTTGCGGAAGCTAAAGGCCTTGAGAAAAATTATAATGCGCGATATACTGATTATAGAAAACGTCCCGCATATACAAAGAGGCTTTGATTCCTGATATTCAGATTTGCGGAAGTAAGAGTTCGATTGTTGGTGAAATATAACAGGATACGCTCTGAATGCTCAGAGCGTATCCTGCTGCAGAAAGCCGTAAAGTCAGATATCGGCTTTGTTAAGATAACCTTCCCTGATATCGGCGGGTACAAGATTTCCGCCTGTAGCCCAACATATGTGACACGAATTTTCAAGCTTGTCTGCGAGATTGCGTCTTGTGATGTAATCCTGAATTTCTGTGCTGTCATTGAATCGTGCAGGGCCGGCAAAAGCGGCGCAGGATGAGGGCTCGATAAAGATTTTTTCACTTTTCCAAAGGAATCCCAGGTATTTATAAAGCATAGAATCTTCAACGGTAAATTCGCCAGCAAGGTGTGTGTCTGCAATCTTTGATACGAGAGATGAGCAGCGGCTAACGGCGAGGCCGTCAGCTTCAGTAAGTCCATGAAGGCCGATATCCTGGACGCATATTTTTTCGAATTTTCCGGAGACAAGCCCAAGAAGCATGCATGGGGCCTGAGTGGGTTCGATAAAAAATATGTGAACGTTATCCTTAAAAATTTTGCGGAGTGCGTACATTATACCACCCGGAGCGCCGCCTACTCCGCAAGGGATGTATACGAATAAAGGATGGCTACAGTCAACGGTGATCTGTTGATTCTCAAGCTGTTTCTGCAATCTTTCGGCAGCAACAGCGTAACCAAGGAAGAGGTTGACGGAATGTTCGTCATCTACAAAATAACGATGAGATGAGTTCTCACAGCTCTTACGGCCGGCATCTACTGCCATACTGTAATCACCGGCGTATTCTTTAACATTGACTCCTTTAGAACGGAGAAGTGTCTTTTTCCATTCTTTTGCATCAGCGGACATGTGAACAATTACTTCAAAACCGAGAGCAGCACTTATAATTCCGATGCTAAGACCGAGATTTCCAGTAGAGCCTACCTCAATCGTGTACTTGCCCAGGTGTTTACGAATTTCATCAGAATTGATGCATGCGTAGTCATTTTGTGGATTTAATAGTTTGCTCCTGATAAGGATGTCTTCAGCGTGCTTAACTACCTCGTAAATACCGCCTCTTGCTTTAACTGAGCCTGCGATTGCAAGGCTATCATCGCGTTTTAAGTAGAGAGTACCCGGAAGGTGAAGTTGATAAGACTGCTCGATATATTCTTTCATGTTGGGAATTGCAGTGAGAGGCGATTCGATAATGCCTTTTGTCGGGATAGTCTCAGGGAATGCACTCATAAAAAATGAAGAAAAACGATTAAGACGCGCTGAAGCGTCGAAAATCTGCTCATCCGAAATGGGATAGTAAGCTTCCCTGGCGGGTAAAAGATGAGGGTTTGCCCATTCTACTTCAATCGCTTGTTTCATATGTTCAAAAATTCTGTTTTCGTTCATAGGACGCCTCCTTAAATAATTTGTTATCGTACAGTTACAAAAGACCGGCAGATAACTGCTCTTAGCGAGTAAATAAAATACCAGACGGAAATAATTTCGTCTGGCATTTTTACGCTCTTTATACCTTTGCCGCGCAGCTGTTGTAAACTAAAGTCTTCCGTTATTTTCTCTCATAAACTTATATTCTGCAACAGAGCGGTCGAAGCCTTCAATGTGTGTATAGAACCATTTGATGACATTCTCTTCTACTTTTGCGACGAAGGCAGGCGATGGGCCTTCTTCCTCCTGCAGCATCTCGTCTAATTCATAGATTGTCTTTTTGAAATCCTCATGCTGCGCCTTGTGCTTTTCATAGCCTGGATACTCAATGCTCTTTTGCAGCTCTTCCTCGGCTCCAAAATGGAAGTCCGTATAGTCTGACAGATAGTCCAGAGTCTTTACTGCGGTGAGCTTCGCGTCGCTGTCTTCGCAGCTATCTAAAAGCTTGTTGATACGGTCAATTAGTTCCTTGTGTTGTGAATCGATTAATTCGTTTCCTGTGATTAAATTCTCGCTAAATTCAGCTCTCATAGAGAATCCCTCCTTATCTTATAGTGTTATATTGGCTGATGAGAAAACTTGGTTGCTTTGCGCGGCTGCGATGCATAGATAAACGGATAGATGATGCATGCCATGGCAAACGCTGCGATTACATCTGTAACCGAATGCTGTTTTAAAAATACAGTGGACAGAATGATTAAAAATCCGGTTATAAATATGCTCCACATAATCCCCTTATGTGCTCTCAGCTTCTCACTGTGGGCTGCTGCGATGAGCACGCCGACCGTGTTGAACACATGGATGCTCGGCAGTACGTTCGTCGGGGTATCTAAAGTGTAAAGCCGTCTTACCAAATCTACGCAGAAGTTATCTCTGGCAAATACCGTCGGGCGCAAATTCAGCCCGTTGGGAAAGACGGTGCATATAATCAGAAAAGCAGTCATCCCGACGATGAGAAAAGTGGCAATTCGGTAAAAACCTTTTTTATCCGTAAAAAAGAAATAAAATACGCAAATCCCCATGAAAATAAACCAAAAATAATACGGAATAATAAAATATTCAACAAATGGAATAAAATCATCCAGAGGTGAGTGGATTACAAAATAATTCTTTCGAATATGCTCCTCCAGATAATTAAACCAGGGTAGATAGATAAATGCATACAGAAATACCCATGCGTGACTATACTTTTTAATAAATGTCTTCGCTGTATCAATAGTTTTCATGAAATAAACGCCCCTTTAAAAAGTCTGTTTGGTATAATGTATTTCTGATTCACGAAAAATTATAACATGAAAAAAATTATTCAACAAGGAAGTTCATTTAATATTAATAATTTTCACCATGTTTTTCGAAAATCTGAATATGATATCCCGACATCCCTTTCTTAAGCTCCTCATTGGTCGTCAGCGTCCAGACTGCAATCGGAACGCGGAATATGTACTTAAGGAGCAACACCGACAGATGGGGCAGGTCGGACAGCCGGTAGGAGATAAAGTCGGGTCTTCCTAAAAAATTGCAGAAAAGATTCTGGACAAGGAATTTTAAAAGCCATGCTTCCCTGCATTCCCGGGCGGTCAGGTGTTCGGCGAGCTGTCCTCTCAGTATATGCGGGGCGTGGAGCCTGAACCACCGAAGACCCATAGTATTAAAAGACTGTATCATATAATGCCCGGAATAAGACTTTAGTATACGGTAAGTTTCCTCGCAGATTTTTAAGGAAAAAGTTGGTATTTTTAATTCAATGAGCAAAGGGACGCGTCCGTTCACTGCGGCGAGAACTTCGCTGAAAAGGGGGATTCGCTCATCTGTTCCGAGAAGGCACAGAGACTTAAGCTCATCGTAGGTTAAGTCTTCCACCCTGCCGGGGCGGCCGCAGAGGCGTTCTAAAGTATCGTCGTGGAACACAATAAGCTGGTCGTCGCGTGTCAGGTGAAGATCGAGCTCTATACCGTATCCATGCTGGATAGCGGCATGGAAAGCTGTCATAGAATTTTCGGGAATCCGGTGTGCAATATCATGATATCCCCGGTGTGCGAACATAGAAGGGGAGATATCTAAGATACGCTTTTTCTCGGTTCTCCTTGGAAAGACCATAAAAAAATAGAACAAGATAACTACTGATATAACTATAGCAACTAGCATGGCAAACTCTCCTTGTGTCAGCTCATAATAAACCGGATTTTTTGGGGATTCTGCGAGATGCGAATCCGGCGGGTTCTGAATAATGGTTCGCCGTCTGTGTGGAAGGGAAGAGGAATCTCGCTATCCATCACAACAGATTTGCAGCGATAAATGTGTATGCCGGAAACCTTTGTGTGCTTTCCGAAAAATGCAGTGGGAAGCAGACAGAGGATTTTAAGCTTCGGCAGTCCTTCGGCAACAATAATATCCAGAAAATCATCGGCAGGGTTCGCTTTCGGGCAGAACATGAAGCCGCCGCCCTCGTACTTTTGATTCATGGCAGCGGCAAAATAGACTTTTTCGAAAGTTATTGATTTTTCGCTGTCTATAGTCAAGGTCATCCGCTTTGGTGTTTGAAGCAGAAGGCTTGATACTGCGATACCGACATAGGAAAATTTTCCGAGGGAAAGCCTGTTTAGAAAAGATTTCAGGCGGGAGCGGCCGATGCGGCAGCAGACTTCCGCGTCAAAGCCGAAGCCGGAGCTGACGGCAAAAGAGCGGCTGTGTGTTCCGTATTCGGTCGTCCCTACGCTCAAATAAGTGAAGCGGGAAGGGGATAGGATATGCGCTAATGCAGTATGCGGGTCAGAGGAAAGATTCATCCCTCTGGCAAAATCATTGCTGGAGCCGATGGGAATATATGCCAGCGTCACAGCCTCAAAATCAGAGATACCGTTGATGACTTCATTGACCGTCCCGTCGCCTCCCAGAATGATCAGAGTACGGCGGCTGTTTTCGGACAGGAGTTTTCTGGTAATAGCGGTAGCGTGGCTTCGGTATCTAGTCAGGAACCCCTGGTAGTCTATATTCCGTTTTTTTAAATCTGCTTCAAGAGCATTCCAGACTTTTCGCCCTAGTCCGGTGCGGGCGTTTGGGTTTACGATAAAGGTATACATATCGGAGTCCTTTCAGGAATTATAGCATTATAGAAAATATCTATAAGCGAAAATGTTTATTAAAATAAGCAATTGGACAAATAAAGAAAGTAGGAGTATTATGATTAACAAAGATATTATTGTTTTAGTAATTGTGAGATTACTATGTTTCCTTCTACAAAAGTCCTTTAAGATGTGCGCTTAAGGGATTTTTTGTATTCAGAAAGCTCCGTCAAGGTAAATCTTTAAAGAACGGCGCATATTTCCTTCGAAATCAGTTTTTCCTTGTTTCAGACACCACTCGAATACATTTCCGATGACAATCATACGGATATCGGTAGACAGGGCGTCCAGGGGAAGCTTCGTATTTATAATGCCTGCATCCATACATTTCCGAAGATAATTTTGTACGGTGATAATCGGATATGGGCGTTCTGTACGTATAAGCGGGTTTAAAGACTGATTTTTCGGCGTATAGTAATTGGACATAAATTCTACGCCTAGTTCTTCGCAGTACCGGACGTAATTGATATAGACGTAGATAATCGTCTCTTTTGCGTCTTTCGCGTCTGCCGGGAGGTCTAGCAGGTCTGGGTTGATGCTGGGCTGCTCTTCAATATAATAAGACAGAAGATCGTCCTTTGTCTTAAAATGATGATAAAAGCTGCCGTTGGAGACTCCTGCCTCCTCGCAGATATTTTTAATAGAAAGCTCTTCATAGCCTTTTTTGCGCAGAATATCTTTGGCAGCCTTGAAAATTCTGGCTTTTGTCTCTTTGGATTTCAATTGCTGTCTGGATAATTCTTTGTCATCGTGAAGTTGGTTCATAGTACGGCCTTCCCTTCAAAATTGTTTGCTTTATTTGACTGGAAACAGTATATCATATGAAAAATCTTTTTTCAACGAAACAGAGTGAACTCTGTGTTTTATCCTTCCTGTTTTTGTGTTATGATATAAAAAGCCTATTTTGTTAAAGAAAGGATAAAACAATGGATATTAATCAAAGAATAGCAGAAGAACTTGATGTGAAGAAATGGCAGGTAGATGCTGCGGTAAAATTGATTGATGAGGGAAATACGATTCCTTTTATAGCCAGATACCGTAAAGAAGTGACAGGGACTCTCGATGACGAGCAGTTGAGAAAGCTTTTTGAGCGGTTGACATATCTGAGGAACCTGGAAGAGAAAAAAGAACAGGTGATTGCCAGTATTGAAGAGCAGGGCAAGCTGACGAAAGAGCTTAGAGCGCAGATACAGGCAGCGGAGACGTTGGTTGTGGTTGAGGATCTTTATCGTCCGTATCGTCCTAAGAGAAGAACCCGCGCTACCATTGCAAAGGAAAAGGGATTAGAGCCGCTTGCAGCGCTTATCACCCTCCAGAAGATTACGCAGCCGGTACTTGAGCTGGCAGAAGAATATGTGAACGAAGAAAAGGAAGTCAAGACGGCGAAAGAGGCGGTGAGCGGTGCGCAGGATATTATTGCCGAGAGCATCTCCGATGAAGCGGACTACCGTATATGGATCAGAAAGATTACGACGCAGAAGGGAAAGATTATCTCTGCGGCCAAGGACGAGAAGGCAGAATCGGTTTATGAGATGTACTATGATTTTGAAGAGCCGGTTGGGAGGCTTGCCGGTCACCGTATCCTTGCATTGAACCGCGGGGAGAAGGAGAAGTTCCTGACGGTGAAGATTGAGGCGCCGGAGGAGGATATCATCCGTTATCTGGAGAAAAAAACTATTCACGGGAACAATGAATATACCGCGCCTGTCTTAAAGGAAGCAGTTGCGGACGCATACAAGAGACTGATCGCTCCGGCAATTGAGCGCGAGATTAGGAATGATTTGACTGAGAAAGCGGAGGACGGCGCGATAGACGTGTTCGGGAAGAATTTAGAGCAATTGCTTATGCAGCCGCCCATCGTAGGACAGACGGTTCTCGGATGGGACCCGGCTTTCCGCACAGGCTGTAAGCTGGCAGTTGTTGATCCTACGGGAAAAGTAATCGGGACGACGGTCATCTATCCAACGGCTCCTACAACTCCGCAGAAGATTAAGGCATCGAAGGATTTGCTCAAAAAGATTATCGAAAAGTATAATATTACGCTGATTTCCGTTGGAAATGGGACGGCCTCGAGAGAATCGGAGCAGTTTATCGTAGAGCTTTTGAAAGAGATTCCCCAGAAGGTGCAGTATATTATTGTAAATGAAGCAGGAGCATCGGTGTACTCAGCCAGCAAGCTGGCAAGTGAGGAGTTCCCCAAGTTTGATGTGGGGCAGCGAAGTGCTACTTCTATAGCGAGACGGCTTCAGGACCCGCTGGCGGAGCTGGTAAAAATCGATCCTAAGTCGATCGGCGTTGGGCAGTATCAGCATGACATGAATCAGAAAAAACTCAGTGAAGCATTGTCCGGAGTGGTGGAGGACTGCGTAAATAAAGTTGGTGTTGACCTTAACACGGCGTCGGCGCCGCTGCTTTCTTATATTTCCGGTATTTCGTCCGCTATTGCGAAGAATATCGTGTCCTACCGGGAAGAGAATGGACGGTTTGAAAACCGCAAAGAGCTTCTCAAGGTAGCAAAGCTTGGGCCGAAAGCCTATGAACAATGCGCCGGATTTATGCGGATTCAGTCGGGGGACAATCCGCTTGACGGGACAAGCGTTCACCCGGAGTCGTATGACGCTGCAAAAAAACTTTTGAAAAAGCAAGGGTATAAGCCGGAGGATATCAGGGGCGGAAAGCTTATTGGGCTGTCCCTTACAGTTAAGGATTATAAAAAGCTTGCCGAAGAGCTGGGGATTGGCGAGATTACATTGCGGGACATTGTAAAAGAGCTGGAAAAGCCGGCAAGAGATCCCAGAGATGAGATGCCGAAGCCGATTCTCCGGACAGATGTGCTGGAGATGAAAGATCTGACAGAAGGGATGATATTGAAGGGGACAGTCCGCAACGTCATTGATTTTGGGGCATTTGTAGATATCGGCGTGCATCAGGACGGATTAGTACATATCTCAGAGATTACAGATAAGAAGTTTATCAAGCATCCGTTAGAGGCGGTGAGTGTTGGTGATATCGTAGATGTGAAGGTGATGAGTGTGGATTTAAAGAAAAAGAGAATTCAGCTTACGATGAAGGGGATAAAATAAGTATTTTTGCAGGGCAGGACGGACCGGCAAGAAATTTGTATGTAAATGAGTATGAAATTGGAGGAAAAATGAGATGAAAAAACCTTGGCAGAAGAATTTGGAGACAGTGCTGGGAGTTCTGATTGGCAATATTGTGCTTGCATTTACTGTAGCGGCGTTTATGGTTCCTCATGGAATCATCATGGGCGGTGCGACGGGTATCGGTCTTACGATTAGTCACTATCTTCCGATTCAGCTTTCTTTGGTTATCTTGGTGGTAAATGCGTGTCTGTTCCTTCTGGGAGCCGTTACGCTGGGTAAGAAGTTTGTGATTACAACGATAGCGAGCACATTCCTTTATCCGGCAAGTCTGTCGGTGATGCAGGCGATTCCGGGTATCACACAGCTTACGGACAATATTATGCTGGCGACACTCTATGGCGGCGCCCTTCTGGGGCTTGGAGTAGGGGTGATCGTCCGGGTGGGGTCGTCCACAGGAGGAACGGATATTCTTGCTTTGGTATTTAACAAATGGTTCCATATCAGTGTTGCGGTGTTGATGTATATTGTGGACTTTACTGTGCTTGGCGCGCAGATGCTTTTTTCTGATACTGAGCAGATCATGTATGGTATCCTTGCGCTTGTCATCGAGACGACCATACTGAACCGTGTGATGCTGATGGGGCAGTCGCAGATTCAGCTTTTTGTTATTTCGGAAAAACATGAAGAGATACGGGAGAGAATGTTAAAGGAGCAGGATGCAGGAGTAACGATGGTACATGTTCAGACCGGATTCAGTAAAGAGGAGCAGAAAGCGATTCTGTGCATTATACCGAACCGCAAGCTTTATGCCACGAATGAGATGATTCACTCGATTGATGAAAAAGCATTTATCACTATTTCTCAGATTAATGAGGTCAAAGGGCGTGGGTTTACAATGGAACGGGTAGTCTACAGCAAGGATGAGATAGGAACATCGAATTAGAAAAAAATATAATTGCGGGGAGAGAAAAAGTGTCTGAACGTTTTTCCAGAACGGAATTATTAATTGGAAAAGAGAATGTAGAGCGCTTAGGGCGCGCCAGGGTAGCGGTATTCGGAGTCGGCGGGGTCGGCGGGTATGCGGTGGAAGCGCTGGTGAGAAGCGGCATGGGAACATTGGATCTGATTGACGCAGATGTTGTCAGCCTGAGCAATGTCAACCGTCAGATTATTGCTACAGAAAAGACGGTTGGGCGTGCCAAAGTCGATGTGGCAAAAGAAAGGGCCCTTGAGATTAATCCGGATATTAAAGTAAATACCTATAAAATATTTTACCTGCCGGAGACTGCAGGGCAGTTTGATTTCACCTTGTATGATTACGTCGTAGATGCGATTGATACAGTGACGGGAAAACTGGGACTTATTATGCAGGCAAAAGAAGCGGGGGTTCCCGTGATCAGTTGTATGGGAGCGGGAAATAAGCTTGATGCGGCTGCATTTCGGGTGGAAGATATCTACAAGACATCTGTCTGCCCGTTGGCAAAGGTGATGAGAAGAGAGCTTAAAAAGCGGGGTGTTAAGGATTTAAAAGTAGTATATTCTAAAGAAGAGCCGGTAAAGAAAGGGAATCAGATACCCGGGAGCATCGCCTTTGTGCCTCCGGCGGCGGGACTGATACTCGCGGGAGAAGTAGTGAAGGATTTGCTGTTTTCTTTTCCGGATTGACTTAAATAAATGAATAAAAGCGCCGATATATATTACAAAGGAGGTAATCAAGATATGGAATTTACAGATATCGCAATGGCAAGTATGTCAATGAGTGCTGCAAAATTGCAGATGAATGCCAGTATGGCGGTTGCCAAAAGTGCAATGGAAACTCAGGAAGTTGCCGCAGCTCAACTCCTTGAGATGCTTCCCAGCCAGCCCGGCTTGGGGCAGTTTGTTGATGTAAGGGCGTAGGAGACGGGACTGTGGTTCTGCTTGGTTCAGAAAACAGTCCTTTTTCAATGGGGATATATTGTATTTTGGCTTCATAAAAAGCACAAAATATAGTGCGATAGAAAATAATGTAAAAAAAGGAAAAAAAAGATAGAAAAAAGTATTGACACATAGGAGGAAAGCTGATATTATAAATTTCG
>KE159797.1:0-230183 GCA_000403475.2 Lachnospiraceae bacterium MD308 | reverse complement strand
TTGAAAGTTTCTTGTATGCAGTTTTGAAGGTACATGAGAGGCCCTTGCAGAAGAATCTGTAGGGGTATCGTACGTATGAGGCAGAGGAGAGGAAGAGCTGCTGGGAAGACGAGAGAGAAGGAAAAAGGAATAATCCTCGATAGCTCAATGGTAGAGCACACGGCTGTTAACCGTGGGGTTGTTGGTTCGAGCCCAACTCGGGGAGCTTAAGAGAAAGCCTGTAAACATGAATGTTTGCAGGCTTTTATATATCTTATTTCTCTTTGCAAAATAGGATTTTTATGAAGATGTAAAGATAATGGACAAGAATAATTTAGGAGAGAGGTATCTTGTAATGTTTGAGTTATCTAAATTTAATAAATATAGAGAAGACAATCGCCGTGAAGTTAAGAGAGCCAGGAATGGTTTGCCAGATTCTTTATGGAGTACCTATTCGGCATTCGCAAATTGTTATGGTGGTGTGATTATTCTTGGGGTAGAGGAAAATAAGGATGGGAGTTGGCGTACAACAGGGTTGCAGGGAGAAGAAAAGCTGCTAAAAGACTTCTGGAATAATATCAATAATCCTCAGAAAATAAGCCATAATCTTTTGACAGAGCAGGATATTCGAATGTATCAGCTGGGAGAGGATATGATTATGGTAGTTCATGTTCCGGCAGCAAAGAGAGAACAGAAACCCATATATACTGGAGGTGATATGTTCAAAGGAACATATCGGAGAAATTGGGAAGGAGATTATCATTGCACATTTAGTGAAGTAAAAGCCATGCTTCGTGATCAAACAGAAGATACTATGGATATGAAAGTGCTTAAAAATATGCAAATAGATGAGCTTAACATGGAGACAATACATGCATATCGTAATCGGCATATGGCATATCGGAGTGAACATGTATGGGAGCAACTGGATGATTTGGATTATTTGGAGAGAATCGGTGCGGCAAGGCTGTCTCGCACCGATGGACAGCTTCATCCAACAGCGGCAGGTTTATTGATGTTTGGGGATGAATATAAGATTTTGTATGAGTATCCGGAATACTTTCTTGATTTTAGGGAGTTACTTGATCCGGAGATTCGTTGGACTGATCGTTTGCAGTCTAGTTCGGGCGACTGGACAGGAAATTTATTTGATTTCTTCTTTCGTGTATATGGAAAATTGGTGAAAGATATTAAAGTGCCCTTCAAGTTGGATGGGGTGGTCAGAGTAGATGATACACATGTTCATAAAGCAATTAGAGAGGCGCTGGCTAATTGTATCGTAAACACGGATTTTTATTTGCCAAGGGGGATTGTCATTAAGAAAGAGAGAGACAGTATTGTTTTAGAAAATCCGGGTGCCATACGCACCGGAAAAAAGCAAATGTTGAAAGGAGGGATTTCTGATCCAAGGAATAAGGCACTTATGAAAATGTTTAATATGATTGGTATCGGTGAACGTGCAGGAAGTGGTGTGCCGGATATTTATTCTGTTTGGGAGAGTCATGGATGGATTGAGCCACAGGTAATAGAAAAATATTCTCCGGATAGGACAATTTTGAAGTTATCATTTATTGGTGTTAAATCAAAAAAAGTGACAGAAAAAAGTGACAGAAAAAAAGTGACAGAAAAAAGTGACAGAAAAAAAGTGACAAAAAAAACACAAATGCAGAAGCAAATTATTTTAAGTAAAATGCAGCCAAACATAAAATATAAAGTGGAGGAAGTGGCTGTGTGGTTGGATGTCGGAAGAACAAGAACCAGAAATATACTAAAATTGTTAGTGGACGATGGAAAGATTATTGCGACAGGGACAACAAAGATGAAGAGATATCAGATTATCGAATAGTGAAAACTAATAACGAACAGATATTTCTATTATGTGTATTCTATGGAGAAGTATATTCAGATTCTCTAAATGATATTCAGAATTTTCGGTGTGCGATCGTGTCAATAGTAGAGCAATGACACGGTCGCACACCGAAACATGTTGAACAAAAAATGATTTGTAAATTTGTGAAAAGTGTATAATAATCCTCGATAGCTTAATGATAGGACACACGGCTGTTAACCGTGGGGTTGTTGATTCGAGCCCAATTCGGGGAGTTTAAGAGAAAGCCTGTAAACATAACGCTAATTTAAAAGATAATTCCGTATCACAATAGCAAGCTGCTCATAAAAATCATTTTCATCCCCGGCAGGAATAAGCTCCTTTAGCTTGGTAATTCTGTAACGTACGGTGTTTTTATGTACATGCAGAACTTGGGAGGTGTGAATGGTATCACCGCCGTTTTTAACGTAAATAACAGCAGTTTCCATAAGGTTGCTGCAGTGTTTTTTGTCATAGTTTTGAATTGCATTCAGAATGTGGCTACAATAACGGCTCATCCAGTAGTTGTTTCGATAAGGATAAAGAATCTGTGACAGGCCGAGTTGAGCGAATGTTATTGCGGGTAATTTCTGTTTTTGAGCATAGGTGCAGGCATAAAAGCACTCATTAAAAGCATAGTGAAATTCATCCATTTTATCATGAATATCACTGTAGCCGGTATAACATGCTCTTTCATTTAGATAAAGAGAATTTATGATAGTTTGAAATTTTTCATGATATATTTGAGCGGTCCCAGCGGGCAGGGCAGTAACATAAGTATTACAAAAAGAGTAGACAGGCACTTTCAGTAGTTTATGAGAGTGCCTTAATTTTTTGTAAAATGTTGTTTCATTGAGCTGAGGGTTTATTGCTGCCAGTTTATAGGGAAGCTCCAGTTCTGGAAATAGTTCCATAGCAATTCGCTGAACTTCCAGTCCGGATAAATTATCTTGTGAAAGTAAGGAAAGCTTTTCTTCAAAACGTGTATAATCAGCGCTCTGACGGATTTCATCCGTTATAAAGGTAATGATATTTTCAAAATAACCTTCGTTTTCCGAAAATAAAAAAACTGGAAAGGAATGTTTGTTGCAGTAATCAATGACATCCTTTGGTAAATCCTTAAGGATTATGGATTTAACAGCAAGTCCGGAGGTACGGTAATCTATTAATTTTTTTATTACATTTATAAGATTCTCTGGCTGATATTTCAGGAAAAGAAGAGAAGACAGTACCAGAGCATTTTTCTGAAAACTGTTAGGCAATTCTACCGGATTATATTCAGAAGTATATTCATAGTCGAGAATATTAACAGTTTCTATTGTTCTGCCGATTCCATTGGTTCCCGCAATTAATTTGAAATTTGCAAATGGCTCCATTTGCATCATATCTGCAATTGTAAGTGACATAAAGCACCTCCAAAGTTGAATTATATTATTTATAACGCACTTTTCATCAGAATGCAAGACGATTTGGATAAAGTACAAAAAAATGAGAAAAACATTTGATTATGTACATATCAATAAAAATAAGAAAAAACTATAATGAGATAAAGGAGTGATAAAGAATGGAAAGAGTTAAATGGCCGGAAGGCAAAAAGAGCGCTGCCATGTTCAGTTTTGACCTGGACGGAGATGTTATCTGGCGGAACATGTCGGCGGACGAACCGAATACGGAAGATTTGATTCGTGCACGTTCCATCGGACAGTATGGACCTAATCGCTGTGTGGACATGATACTGGATCTGATGGACAAATATGGAGTAAAGGCGACCTTTTATGTACCTGGGTTTGTAGCAGAATGTAATCCGGAGGTAATCAAAAGGATTGCCAATGCGGGGCATGAGATTGGAAATCATGGCTATACGCATGAGCGGTTTGTGGAAAAGACTGTGGAGGAGCAAAAGAGACTTATCGAAAAGACCCAGAAAATTATTAAGGAGCTTACAGGAAAGGAGCCGGTCGGATTCCGCACACCGTCAGGAGACTGGCATGTGCGTACGCCGTATATTTTATCGGAGATGGGATTTTCCTATTCAAGCTCTATGAGGGGTGATGACAAGCCTTATTATACGATTCTTGACGGAGAGGAATCAGATTTGGTTGAGATTCCCTCAAAATGGGAACTGGATGATTATGTGGCGCAGGCGTATAGTGTATACCCGGCAGAACCGGCAGGAATTGACCGGATTAGCTGCTACAGAAATGTGCAGGACAATTATATCCGGGAGTTCAGAGGCTATTATGACAGGGGACTATGCATTTCGTTTTTAATGCATCCGCAGATTTCCGGAGCGCCGGGAAGAAATTTGGTGCTGGAAGAGATTATAAAAGAAGTAACTGCACATGAGGATGTATGGGTGGCAACAGGAAGTGAGATTGCAAAATACTGGAAAAAAGCATATCCCAAAAAGAGCAGTAAGAGAAAGGAGGAGTAATCCATGTATGCAAGAGGTATGGAATTGCCGGAAGGTAAGAAATGTGCAGCATTTATAACAGTAAATCTCTCAGCAGAGTTTTTTTGGCTTTCATTAGATAAAAAAGCAGCAGATATGCCGAAGACACTTTCCCTTGGCCAGTATGGGATGTCTCATGGACTTCCGAGAATTTTAGACTTATTCGACGAATTTAAGATAAAGGCAACCTTTTTTGTACCTGGAAAAACAGCCGAGGTTTACCCGGAGGCAGTGAAAGAGATTGCGGACAGAGGGCACGAGATCGCGTGTCATGGCTATGAGTATGAGAATTTATCCCTGTTTAGCTACGAGGAGCAAAGAAAACGAATAGAGAAAGCAGTAGAAGCAATCGAGAAGGCGTGCGGGAGAAAGCCGGAAGGATTCCGCGCCCCAATGGGGGATCTTATGCTGGAGACATTGAATATTGCAAGAAAATATGGGATGAAATATTCCAGTGACCTTTTTGATGATGACAGACCATACTTTATGAGCGTAAATGAGGATGGGGATGAGATTTTACAGATTCCGATGCAGTGGGCAAATTTTGATTTTCCGTATTTTGCTTTTAACTGCCGTCCGGCATTTCCTTTCGGGCAGGGCAGAGTTGCGAATTACAGCAACGTATTATCTAACTGGAAAGATGAGTTCACAGGACATTACAATCATAATCTGTGTTATACCATGCAATTGGATACACAGACCATAGGCAGTCCGGGAAGGAGCGCTCTCGTAAAGGAATTTTTTGAATATATGACAGCGCATGAAAATGTGTGGTTTGTAACAGGAAACGATTTGTATGATTTTTGTCAGAAGGAAAACAGGAGGAGATAAAGATGGCAAGCAGTTTATGGGGCGGAAGATTTGAGAAGGAAATGGATGATATCGTAAAAAAGTATAATGCATCAATTGGCTTTGATCAGAGAATGTACAACGAAGATATTGACGGAAGTATTGCGCATGTGACAATGCTGGGTGAGCAGGATATTATTTCGGAAGAGGAAAAAAAGGTTATCGTAGAAGGGTTAGAGGAAATCAGAGCAGATATTAAAAGCGGGAAAATCGTATTTAATGTGGACGATGAGGATATCCACATGGGGGTTGAAAGCCGCCTGATCCAGAGAATTGGTGATGTTGGCAAGAAGCTCCATACGGCGAGAAGCAGGAATGATCAGTGTCAGGTTGATACAAAGCTTTATGTCAGGAAAGAGATTGAAGAAATATTAGAATGTCTCTGCTACCTGGAATCTGTGATTTTGGAAAAAGCAGAGCAATATGCAGATAAGATTATTCCAGGCTTTACACATCTGCAGCACGCGCAGCCGATTACACTGGGATTTGTATTTATGGCGTATTTCCAGATGTTTAAAAGAGATATTACAAGACTTAAAGATGCTCATGAAAGAATGAATTATTGTCCTTTAGGATCATGTGCGCTTGCCGGGACTACTCTGCCGACAAACCGGCATAGAACAGCGGAGCTTCTGGGATTTAAAGCGCCGACAGAAAATGCGATGGACAGCGTTGGAGACAGGGATTATAGTTTGGAATTTTTAAGTGCTGCGTCTATTTCTATGATGCACCTGTCAAGATGGGCAGAGGAGTTTGTATGGTGGAATACTTCTGAGTTTTCCTATATTGCAATTGATGATAGTTTCTGCACAGGCAGCAGCATCATGCCGCAGAAGAAGAACCCGGACATGGCAGAGCTTCTCAGAGGAAAGCCGGGGCGTGTTTATGGGGATTTGGTTCAGCTTTTGACGGTTATGAAGGGTACGACTTCTTCCTTTAATAAAGATTATCAGGAAGACAAAGAGGCAGTGTATGATGCGGCAGATACATGGAAGGCAAGCATTACCATATTTGCAAAGATGTTGAAGAACACGGAGTTTAGGATGGATCAGATCGGAAAGCAGATGGATAAAGGATTCTTAAATGCTACGGATATTGCAGAGCATTTTGCAAAGCAGGGAATTCCTTTCAGAGAGGCACATTCTATCGTAGGACGAATGGTAAAAGCATGTGAGAACAATAACTGCGATTTTGAAGACTTGACAGATGAACAGCTTCGGGAAATTGATAACAGGGTTACAAAAGAAACGTTAGGTGATATCAGTATCCCGGCATGCGTGGATGCAAGAGTTTCTTACGGCGGAACGGCTCCGTCTGAGGTGAGAAGACAAATTGCAAAAGAAAAGGAATGGATGGATAGCTTATAAAGAGAGATGATAAGGAGAAATGGATATGTCAAAAGTTATTGTATTGAGCGATGCAGAAGTTGAAAAGGTATTGGACGAAAAGTCAGTGATTGCAGCAGTGGAGGGTGCATACCGTCAGAAGTCTGATAATAGGGCTGCTGTCTGGCCGATGGTGTTCTATGAGTTTGAGCCGGGAGTGGCAGATATGGATATCAAGTCAGGCTGTCTTGAAGGGGACAATATCTACGGATTGAAGCTGGTTTCCCTGCATGTAAAAAACAAGGAAGCAGGACTCCCGGAACTGATGGGAACGACCCTGATTTTCAATATGAAGACAGGAGAGCCGGAAGCATTGGTGAACGCAGGGTATATCACAAAGCTAAGGACTGGTGCTGCCGGAGCGATTGGTGTAAAATCCCTCGCGAGAAAAGATTCAAAAGAATTATTCGTAATCGGTATGGGTGCCATGGTTCCCTTCCAGATTGCAGCCACATTGATTTCGATGCCGGGAATTGAGAGAGTTACAATGATTGAACCGGTAAATCCGGAAAAAAGCGCGGGATTGGTAGACGGAATCAGAGAAATTGTTGATACTGTTATGGAGAGAAGCGGGATTAGGAGAACCGCTGTACTTGAGGGGATTTCCAGCATGGAAGAGGGAGTCAGAAGAAGTGATGTCATAATTACAATGACTCCATCTAGAAAGCCGATGATTCAGAAGGAATGGGTAAAGCCGGGCACTCATCTGAGCTGTGTCGGTTCTGACATGAGCGGAAAGCAGGAGATTGACGGTCATATTTTTGAAAATGCGAGAGTTTTCGTAGACGATTTAGAACAGGCGGTTAATGTAGGCGAATGTGAGATTCCTATTAAAGAAGGTCTCTTTGATAAAGAAAAAATTGTCGCTGAAATCGGAGACCTCCTGAATGGAAAAGTGAAGGGACGTACCAGCGATGAAGAAATTACTATTTTTGATTCGACTGGAATTGCTTTGCAGGATTTGACAGTTGCAGCGCTGGCTCTTAGAAAGGCAAAAGATAAAGATATGGGCTGTGTAGTTGAAGTATAGTGAGGAGAATGTAATGAAAATTGATACTTTTAAAGTGGAACGTTGGATGAATGACTTTGAAGAAAGGGCAGTATATAATCTTGGTGAAACTTGCATCGATTCACTTTCTTTAAAGGAACTGTTGAAATTGTGTAAAAAAGAGCCGGAAGATTATTTTAAGGAGTTATCAGAGACGAGGCTGGCATATAGTCATATATTCGGTTCGCCTAAGCTTCGGGAGGGCATCAGTTCCCTGTATGAGAAGCTGGCTCCGGAAAATATTGTCCCCACTCATGGAGCGGTGGGAGCCAATAATATGATTATTACGACTCTGATATCCAGAGAGGATAATATGGTCTGCGTATTGCCGACGTATCAGCAGCACTATTCGATTCCGGCATCTATTGGAGCAGAAGTCAGGGTACTGAAATTGGCAATGGAAAATGACTATCTTCCAAATCTGGACGAATTGAGAAAAATGGTGGATAAAAATACAAAAATGATTACGATTAATAATCCTAATAATCCGACAGGCTCTCTGATTCCGCTTGATATGCTGAAGGAAATTGCTGAAATAGCAAGAAGTGTTGATGCATATCTGCTCTCAGATGAAGTTTACAGGAGTATTTCAGAAGACGGAAGCTATATGCCTTCGGTACTCGATGTTTATGAAAAGGGGATATCTGTGGGAAGTATGTCTAAGTCATTTTCGCTGGCTGGACTTCGTATGGGCTGGATTGCTTCAAATGATCTGGAAGTAATTGAGCAGGTAAAGGAGCGCAGGGACTATGATACGATAAGCTGCGGTGTACTGGACGATGAGCTTGCCTCACTCGCTCTTGCTAATAAAGAAGCAATTATAGAACGAAACAGAAACATAGTTTTAAAAAACAGAGCTATTCTTGATGAGTGGGTGAAGGAAACACCAGAGGTAAGATATGTAAGACCGGTAGCCGGGACTACGGCTCTGGTGTATTACGACAAGGATATTCCGTCATATGATCTCTGTAAAAAACTTATTGAAACACAGGGCGTATTATTTACGCCGGGCTCTTGTTTCGAAATGGAGGGAGCAGTGAGGATTGGATATGCGTTTGATTCAACAACTTTGCGGGAAGGACTGGATAAGTTTACAGAATTTTTAAGGATGACTATCCCAGTCCACTAATGAGTAAAGCTTACCTCAAAAGTACAGCCGCCGCCCTCAGTATCCCGGACGTTAAGTGTTATATCCTGAAGGCTGGCAAGTTCTGCAGCAATCGACAGGCCGAGGCCAAAGTGCGTTTTTTCGTTGCGGGATTTGTCCTGGCGGTAAAACGGATCAAAAATAAGTGCTTTTTCTTTATCGCTGATTCCCGGCCCGAAGTCTGTCACGCAGACCGTAGTCCGGGTCTGGGTGCGGCATGCGCTCAGGATGATTTTTCCGGCGTCTTTAAGCCCGTAGGCGATGGCGTTATCTAAAAGAACAGTAAAAATCTGCAGGCACAGTTCTGGGTCTGCATACACAGGCGGAAGAGTTTCTTCAGGAAGAGTGAGAAGAAGGCTTCCGCTTTTTGCGTTACAGAGCGGCTCATACAGTTCCAGTAGGTGAAGAAGCATCTCGTCAAGCTCAAAGCGCTGCTTTTTAACGCCCCAGTTTTCCCGCTGCGCTGATGCAAGAAGCAGAAGATTCTTTACAAGAGAATCGCCCCGCTGACATTCATCCTTGATAATGGACAAATACTTTTCGTGCTGCCCGGGTGTTGCTGCCGCCGCATCGGCAGCCGTTCGGATAACGGCAAGCGGGGAGCGCAGCTCGTGGGATGCCGCCGCAGTAAAATCCTGCTGTTTTGCATACATTTCTTCCAGAGGAAGAAGAGACCGGCCGACGAATCTTTTCCCTGTAAAAAACAAAAGCAGGATTCCCAGTATGTCAATGAACAGGTACAAAACAGCGTTCCGGATTATTTTCATCCGGTTTATGGTTATATCCTGGAGCAGAATAAGTTTTTTATAGCCTGCGGAAGTATTTATAATCGTCACACAGCCCAGATAGGAGTCGTGATGTGCGCCTTCAATCTTAAAAAGAGAGGATTGCAGAAGGTTTGATGAGATTGGGTGTGAATTGGGGAAGATACCTTCGGCGGATGCCTCACCCTGTGCCTTGTCAAGCAGGCTGCGGCGCTCTGTGCGCGGCTTAAAGGTGCCGGGAAAGAAAAAGGGAGTACCGTTTTCCTCAATGTAGATAATCAGGCTGTGTTTTGTCTCAAGCTTTGCCAGATAAGAATCGCTGAAAGTGGAGTCTGTCTGGAGCTTTGAGGTCAGGGTAAAGATGTGGTCGGAAAAAGAAGCCTCTCTGCGGCTTTGCTGAGAAGACAAGTAGAATAGAAAAGTAACAGTGAGGATGAAGGTTAGAATCATCCCCGTACTGAAGGTGTAGAGTCTCACTAATTTTTTCTGCAGTTCAGGAAACATGGGAATCCTCCAGACGATAACCAAGGCCGTGGACTGTTCGTATGGCAGTTTGGCTTTTTAAATTGCGCAGGTGCTTTCTTAAAAAATAAATATAAGTGTCCAGATTGCCGTCTTCCACCGCTCCATCCGGTCCCCATACCCGGTAGAAGAGCTGCTCTCTGGCCAGTGTCTTTTCCGGGTTTTTGAGGAAGAATTCCAGCAGCAGCGCTTCACGGCCGGAGAGACGCAGCTCATTCCCCCGGCAGGAGAGCATCCTTACATCTGGGTCGAAGGTGATATCCAGAAAGGACAGCATCTCGTGTTCAGTCAGTGCTTTTGGCCTCCGTGACAGCGCCCGGATACGTGCCATCAGTTCTTCGATGGCATAGGGCTTTACCAGATAATCATCAGCTCCGCAATCCAGTCCGTCGATGCGGTCGTTTACTGCGCCAAGGGCAGTCGTTAGAATTACCGGGACGGTAATTCTGTTCTGGCGGATGGAGCGGAGGATGGATAGCCCGTCGATTTCCGGCAGCATCCGGTCTAAAAGGATTACATCATAGACTCCGTTCATGGCGCAGTATAGCGCTTCGCTCCCTGTGTGGCAGCAGGTGACATGATGGCTTCTGGCGTTAAGCTGTTCCGTCAGAGCGCTGCACAGCTCCCTGTCATCTTCAATAATCAAAATATGCATTGCAAACCCTTCTTTCAAAAATCTAATATTATCATACCAGAGAAATCTCAAAAAATTCTTTAAGATTTTATGAGATTTTTAAAAGTCTTTTTGAGAAAACATTGTTATAGTGATGTGCATAAGAAATAAGGAGGTTAGTAAGAGATGACGAAAAGAAAGAGCAGATGCATGCTGCTGGTCATGCTGACATTTATTCTGGCAGTCGGCGCTCTGAATGGCTGCGGCGGGAAGGACCCGGAAGAAAACGAAAATGGCGCAGGAGGAAGCGGCGCACCAAAGGGCAGATATATGGAGGAGGAGATTAAGCTTCCCCTTAAGGAAGGGGAGCGGGCGATAAATCTATCAAAGTCAAAGGAAGGGAATCCGGTTCTGTTTGCCTCTTCAGATGATGCAAAGATCAGGCGCTGCGAGTACATAGACGGAGAGTGGGAAGAGAAGAATCTGGAATGGGTGGAGGATACATGCAAAGGTAAGATGGACTATCCCATAAGTGTAACCGAGACGAAGGAAGGCATCCAGCTTGTAATTGGAATGGGTGAGGAGATGAAGACCTGTATCGCAAGAAGTAAGGACGGACAGAGCGGAGAAGTCTTACCCATCCCTTATCTTGAGAAAAAGACAGAGTACGGGTATCCGACGATTATCAGTGCCGCAGTCGACGGCGGAGGGAACTATTGGCTTCAGGACATCTACCAGTCAAAGTTTATCGTCGTGTCTCCGGATACATTTGAGACGGTGGAAGAACTTACAAGTATGTCGGCCGGCAGCGATGGCCAGAAAATGATATTCTCAGGAGACGACGGAACAGTTGCGGCCAATACAGAAGAGGGCATTTTTTCAATCCTTGATAAAGACAGGAAGGCGCAGGGAGAGATTTCTTTTACTCAGATGGATAACGGTTATCTGTGCGGCAGTAAGGAGAACTGGTATATGGTTTCCGCAGAAGGACTTATACGGATGAAGCCCGGTGACGACAGCAGGGAGATACTCATGGACGGCGAGACGGGCTCTATGGGTTCTCCGGTCAACTCTGCGGTAGGAATGATACAGGGGCAGGATACGGAATTCTTTGTACTGTATCATCAGTGGAAAGCGGAGACCTACAGCTTTGCACGCTACACGTATGATAAGGATGTCGCAGCAGTGCCAGAGCATACGCTGCAGGTGTTCGGTCTTTACGAAAGCGATACTGTCCGACAGGCAGTCGTCGGATTCCAGCGGAAGAATCCGGATATAAAGGTGGAATTTACCGGAAAAGAGACCGGGGAGGTATCCTCGGATGATATCCGGACACTGAACACAGAGCTTTTAAGCGGAAAGGGCGCGGATATCCTGCTTCTTAACGGGCTTCCGGCGGAGTCATATATAGAAAAAGGCGTACTCTGTGACCTGACAAAGATGGCCGAAGATATGATGAAGGAAAATGATTATCTGGAAAATATGATGAACAATACCTTGCAAAAGGACGGGAAGATCTACGGTATGCCGATAAAGTTCTCAATCCCGGTAGTATACGGGGATGAGCAGATACAAAAAGCATTGGACTCTATGGAAAGCCTTAAAGCGTATCTGGATAAGAATCCGGATGCGGCAATCTTCGGAGTGACAAATAAGGAATACATCAGAGATTTTCTGTTCCAGATGTATCAGGAGGAACTGGTCAAGCAAGACGGCACTGTAGACAAGGCGAAGATGGAGCAGCTTTTGGCGCTTGCTGTATGGATTGCCGGGAATGCAAAGACAGACTTTTATGAAGAGATGGACATGGAAGGAAACGCGCAGGATACATTGTTTAGCAACCCCGGTTCCATGTATCTGATGAAGCATAAGGATATGGCAGCTACGGACAGGATAAGCAGTCTGATGGATATGATGGTTCCCTGCAAGATTGCACGTACACAGAAACTTGCGCTGAAATCCCTGAAAAGCTTTTATCTGCCGAAAGGAATCGCCGGGATTAATAAGAATACAAAACAGAAGGATATCGCTGAGGAATTTGTGAAATATCTGTTCTCGGAGGAAGTGCAGGGAGCACAGTTAGACGATGGTTTCCCGGTTCTTATAAAGGAGCTGGAAGCGAAGGAG
Organism: Lachnospiraceae bacterium MD308; assembly: GCA_000403475.2. GTDB lineage: Bacteria > Bacillota > Clostridia > Lachnospirales > Lachnospiraceae > MD308. The sequence goes on along the minus strand of KE159797.1, from coordinate 217,430 downwards.
GCGGAGGCGTCCAGCAAATATGCACAGGCCTATTCCGTGTCTGTGGGCGGTGAGATTGCAGGAGAAGACATATCGATCAACGCCGGATTCCCAAAGGTAAAAGAGGTCAAAGCCCTGGTTGAACTGTGCCGGATGCTTGAACGGCCGGCCAAACAGGATCGTGCTGTGTGGGATATCTACCAGAGTGAGGCAGATAAAGTCCTTGAGGGCAGCATAAAGACGGAAGAAGGGGCAGAGAACATCAGAAAGAAAGTAGAGCTTTATCTTGCGGAGTAAGACAGCGGGGAGTGGGAAGGCGTATCTGTTCCTGCTCCCCAATCTTGTTGGGATAACGTGTTTTGTATTAGTCCCATTCCTGGATGTGTTCCGGCGCTCCTGCCTTCAGGCAGTGGGAAGTGAGTTCGTGGGACTTTCCAACTACCGGGCAGTGTTGGAGAATAAAGCATTCCGGCTGGCTGCCTCTAATACAGCAAAATTTATGATGGTATGCCTTCCCTTGCTTTTGCTGTCCTCCCTTTGTGTTGCAGTGATGTTTCAGAGTATCGCGGATGTGCGCGGCAAAAGAAGGAGGAAAGGACGATTTGCACAGACTGGTTGGATGAAGACTGGATTTACTCTTCCGATGGCGATTCCGGCGGCGTCAGTCGTCATATTCTTCCAGATGCTTTTCGACGGGAAAGGGTGGCTTAACCTGACGGCACAGCGGCTTGGATTCGAAGGGCGCGACTGGCTGAATGAGGGCTGTGCTTTCTGGGTGCTGGTGGCCTGCTATATCTGGAAGAATCTGGGATACGATATGATTCTCTGGATGACAGGGATTGCCGGGATTGAAAAGGAGCAGTATGAGGCCGCGAGAGTTGAGGGGGCAGGAGAATTTACCTGTTTTTACTATATTACACTGCCGCAGTTAAAGGAGACGGCTTTCGTGACGGCGCTTCTTTCCTTTGTCAATGGGTTTCGTGTGTTTCGGGAAGCGTACTTTTTATCAGGGGATTATCCCCATGAAAGTATCTATATGCTGCAGCATTTGTTTAACAACTGGTTTGTGAGCCTGGACATCCAGAAGCTAACGGCAGCGGCGGTGCTGCTTGTGCTTGCCGTCGGTATATTTTTATTGGCCGCCGGTTTGCTTTTGCGCATTCTGACGGTGAAACGAGGGAGGGGAGACAGATGAAAATGAAAAGAGCATGGGAGATATTGCTTCTCATTATTCTGGCGGCATTGCTTGTCGTTATGGTCATGCCTCTTGCCATGCTGTGCACCGATTCTCTGATGGGAAAACAAGAGATTATGGAAAGCTTCGGGGCGGTTCTGGAGGATTACGGAGCGATGGCAAAGGTCAGGTTTTTTCCCAGGTATCCAACGATGCGGGCATATGTAAGGCTTCTTTTTGACTCGCCGGAATATTTTACAGCATTCTGGAATTCAATGATTCTGGCCGGCGGAGTAGCAGCAGGGCAAATTTTTGCCGCTGTTCCGGCTGCATGGGCGCTGGCCCGCTTTGATTTTCCGGGGAAAAAGGCTATTTGGTTTTTGTATATGCTGCTTTTGCTCCTTCCTTTTCAAGTGACGATGGTGTCGGGGTATCTGGTACTGGATTCATTAAAACTTTTGGACACTTACCTGGCGGTCATCTTGCCGGGAATATTCTCTGCGCTGCCGCTGTTTATTTTGGCAAGGTCATTTTCCGCTATTCCGAAGGAGACCATAGAGGCAGCAAAAATCGACGGCGCAGGGGAGTTTGGTATCTTTATAAAGATTGGCGTGCCTCTTGGGATGCCGGGAATCTTCTCGGTTGTAATCCTGGGGTTTCTAGAATTTTGGAATGCGGTGGAGCAGCCCCTTACTTATCTTAAGACGGAGACATTAAAGCCGCTGTCTTTATATCTGCCTGTTATGGTCAAGGGAGAGGTACAGACGGCATTTGCCGCATCGATTGTGACATTGCTCCCGGCGGTACTGCTGTTTTTGTGCGGACAGGAGAGCCTGGAGAAAGGAATAGGGGGAGGAATTTAAGATGAGAAGAGACAGAAGCCTGGCGGTAAAAATGTTTTGCGGCTTTCTTGTAGTTATGGCGGTGTGTACAATACTTTCACGGGCAGCAGCATCTGTGCTGGTAGCGCAGGTGGAGGTAAAAAAACCAGGGCGCGGCAAGCTCTCCTACATCTATGAGGGGACGGGGAATATTGTGCCAAAGAAAGAAGAGAACATATTTTTATGGGAAGGTCAGCAGGTGGAGTGGACTGCCAGACAGGGAAGCAAAGTAGAAAAAGGAAAATGTCTGGTACGATTTAGAAAAGAATATCTGGATAAAGAGATTGAAAAGAAACAATCGGAATTAAAGCAGTTAGAGTATCAGGTAAAGGAGCAGCAGATCGCGTCGAAGACGCCTGCCAGAGTGTCAGCGGCAGAAAGTGCGTATTCGCTGCTCCAAGATTTAAAAAAGAAGCTTGAGAAGGCACGCAATAGAGAAAAAAGGGCAAAATCCATATGGAAGTCATACGGAGAAGAGTGGGAAAAGGAGGAAGAGGCAGATTCTTTGAAAAGGCAGACGCTTAAAGAAGAATATCTGGCGGCAAAGGCGGAGACAGAGGCATTAGAACAGGAAAAATCGCAGGCACAGGCGGCTTACAATCTGGCAAAAAAAGAAGACGCGGCGCAGGAGAAGAACAACGCCAATGCCAAAGACGCAGCGCAGATGAATATACAGGCGCAGAAGGAGCAAGTGAATATGGTGCAAAAGGAGCTTAAGGCGTTAAGAGAATATAAAAAAGCGGGAGGGAAAATATTAGCGGAAAAGGACTGTATGGTGCTTGAAAACAGTATTCAGACGGGAACTGTCACTACAGGAACGGAGTACATCTCTCTCGGAATGGGAGGATGGAAGTTAAAAGGAGAGATAGCGGCAGAAAACAGGGATAAGATAACAGCGGGAAATGAAGCGGAAGTCCAGTTTGACACAGGTGGAAAGGTATCGATAAAGATAGAAAACGTTGAATATTTAGAGAGAGAAGTAGAAGGGGAGTTGGATGAGAGAGTGTCATACTTCTGGTACGCGCCATTGCCCGGCGATATAAATGCAGAGGAAACAGGGGCGTTTACATGGAAGTCGGAAAAAGATTCGGTAAATGAATATGAACAGACGATGCCGCTCTCTGCTTTGCGTGAGGACATCAGCGGAGCATACTGTCTGGTTATATCGGAAAAAGAACAGATGCTGGGGACTGTGATGGTTGCAAAGCGCGTTCCTGTGACCGTGGTCGAAAAAGACGGTATGAATGCTGCAGTCACATCAGAGCTTAAAAAAACAGATCGAATCATCGTATCTTCCGAAAAATTCATCTCAGGGGGTGACAGGGTACGGCTAAAGGAGTAAAAAAGACGGCGTTGATTTTTCTTTTCTTTGCACTGCTGAACTTTTTCATTATCGGCCAATTGCGTCAGCTCCTTCAATATGCAGAATCCGCGGCGGTAATCTATACGCAAGGGACAATACAGGAGGAGGCCCTTATGCAGCTGATCAGGGGCAATGAGTCAAAGGAAATGTTTTCGGAAGCGGTTTTGTGGAAGTATGAGAGCCGGGCGCCTGTAAGCGCACAGGGAACAGGCAGAAGCCAGACGGTATCTGTGTACCGGATGGACGGGCAGCAAAGCGCCGTGTTCGGGAGGGGACTTTGCGCGGGAAGATATTTTACCGATGGGGAATCTTCGGTATGCCTGGTGGATCAGGAGACGGTAAGGACGCTCTTTGGCTCGGAAAATGTGCTGGGAATGAAGGTAGAATGGCAGGATACGGAGTTTGAGATTGTGGGGATTCTTGAAGGAAGACAGACGGTGTGTATAATTCCGGGGAGCCGGGGGGATGCCTACGATGGAATCGCAGTGAAGAAAGACAAAGCTTCTGCTTCTTCTGAGAATGCCTTTGGCGTATTAGAAGCGTCCGTCGGCGCGGTGGGGCAGCAGAAGATAGACGGGCATCTGTATTATATGACAGCATGTATGGCTTATTTCCTTTTGCTTGTATTACTTTTGTTTACAGGTGGGATAAGACTTAGAAAAAGTAAAGTCATTGCCGTAATGTGTGTACTGCTGGCGGCGGAGGTGCTGATACTGGGAATTAATTTTGCGTTGCCCAGCAGTGACTACTTACCTTCTTACTGGTCGGACTTTGACTTTTTTGTGCAGCTTTTTAATGAGAAAAGACTACAGGTACAAGAACTTTTGCATTACCAGGAGTTTGCGCCGTGGCAGACGATGATGGGCACATGGCAGCAGGCGGTCGTGTCAGAGATGATTATGGGGATGCTCGGAGGATACCTGTGCGATAAATTATAAAAAATCTCCGCCTGTCTTGACAGATATGACGGAGATTTTATATATTTATTCAATTGCAGTAATTTTGGCCGGAAGATACATATGAACGGATTCGATACGATTCTTATCCAATGATTCAATTACTAACCGGATGTTGTCGTCAGTGACAAGAGAATCACCGGTTTCAGGAAAACGGTCAAGGCGTTCAATAATAAATCCGCCGAGAGAGTCATAATCCTCAGACTCTAAAGACAGATTGAGCCTGTCATTCAAATCGTCCAGATTCATAGAACCTTCAATTATATATTCATTTTCAGAGATTTTCTGAATAAAATCTTCTTCATTTTCATCATACTCATCATGGATTTCCCCGACGATTTCTTCCAAAAGATCTTCTAATGTAATAAGTCCGGCGGTTTCACCATATTCATCTAATACGATGACAATGTTAAAAGAGGCTTGCCGCATCTCCACTAAAAGCTCGGAGATGTTCTTGTACTCGTAAGTAAAGTAAGCTTCCCGGAGGATATCCTTGATATGAAATTCCTTTGTGTTGTCAAACAGCAGGAGGTCTTTCATGTTAATCGTACCGATCACATTGTCAGTTGTCTCCTCAAAGACAGGAAGGCGCGTGAATTTGTCCTCACGGAAGATTTCAAGCAACTCTTCGTATGTGCTTTCCACATCTGCAAAGGTTACATGAACGCGGGGAACCATCACATCTTTTGCTTTGGCGTCGCCTAAATCGAACACATTGTATATCATCTCTTTTTCGTCAGATTCAATAACACCGTCTTCATGGCTTACATCCACGATTGTACGAAGCTCCGTCTCAGTCATGATATTATTTTTAGCGTTAGGGTCTACGCGCAAAAGTATCAGCACGCCTCTTGCCAGACCATTGATCAAAAAGATGATTGGTGTGGCGAGCTTTATAAAGATGTTGATGATACCTGCATAAGCAAGAGATATCTTTTCCGCATGAATTGTTGCCATTGTCTTTGGAGTAATCTCCCCGAACAGAAGGATGGCAACCGTTAAAGCTGCGTTGGCGACAGCGACCATAGAACCGCCAAGTCTGTAAGCAAGAGTCGTTGTCAGCGATGCGGCTGAAAGGTTTACGATATTATTTCCAATCAGAATGGCGCTTAACATCTTTCCAGAATCATCTGTAATCTTAAGCACAGTTTTTGCCCTCTTATTGCCCTCATCGGCAAGACCCCGGATTCGGATTCTGTTTACGGTTGTCAATGCCGTCTCTGCCGATGAAAAAAATGCAGAGAGCATCAGCAAAATAATTAATGTTATTAGTTGCGTGGCGTCACCTGAGTCCACTTGTAAATCAACTCCTTTTTAAAATAGATTATATAGATTTTAATATAACGCATTTGAAGAGAATTTGCAAGTGTACGTTGAATTTGGATAATAATTAGTGTATGATGGACATTGAAAATGAGTATGAATTAAGGAGAGTATAGAGATTAGATTATGAATCAGAAATTTTATGATGAGTTGAAAAAGATTTTACCGGAGAACTGTATACAGCTTAGTGAGCCGATGGAGCGGCATACAACCTTCCGTGTCGGAGGGCCGGCAGATTATTTTTTGACTCCGGGCACAGGGGAAGAGATTCAAAGGATTGTTGCCTGCTGCAAAGAACAAGGCGTTCCGTATTATATTGTTGGGAATGGAAGTAATCTTTTAGTGTCTGATGCGGGTTACAGAGGAGCGGTTATTCAAATCTATAAGTCGATGAATCGAATTACTGTGAATGGAAGCTGTATTACTGCTCAGGCAGGGGCGCTTTTGTCTGGCATTGCTGCGAGTGCATTGGAAAATGGACTTACAGGTTTTGAGTTTGCGGCGGGGATTCCGGGAACGCTCGGAGGAGCCTGCGTCATGAATGCAGGAGCTTACGGCGGAGAGATGAAAGATGTGTTAAAACAGGTATCGGTGATGTCTTTGGACGGAGAGGTGTTTACAATTCCTGCAAAAGAGCTGGAGATGGGATACCGCACAAGTGTCATAGCAAAAAAGGATTATATAGTACTTGAGGCAGTGATTGAGTTGAGCGTCGGAGACGTGCGGGAGATTAAAGCGCAGATGGATGATCTGAAGGAGAGACGCATCTCAAAGCAGCCCCTTGAATTCCCAAGCGCCGGAAGTACGTTTAAAAGGCCGGAAGGGTATTTTGCGGGTAAATTGATTCAGGACAGCGGACTTAGAGGATTTCAGGTAGGCGGCGCACAAATTTCGGAAAAACATTGCGGATTTGTGATTAATAAAGACCATGCTACAGCAGCGGATATAGCAGAGCTTATGCGCCAGGTTTCTGAAAAGGTGAATAAGGAATTTGGAGTGGTATTAGAACCAGAAGTAAAAAGGCTAGGTGAATTTTAATTATGAGGTTTGTTATAGTTACAGGGATGTCGGGGGCAGGCAAGAGTACAGCCCTTAAGATGCTGGAGGATATGGGCTATTTCTGTGTGGATAACCTTCCGGTACCGCTCATACCTAAGCTTGCAGAACTTTTGGCTGTGCCGGGGACAGAGATGAACAAGGCGGCGCTCGGCGTAGATATCAGGAGTGGTGAAAGCTTCAGACAGTTGGAGACGGTTCTTCGGGCACTTGATGATGTTGGATTTCAGTATGACATCTTGTATCTTGAATCCAGCGATCATGTGCTGGTCAAAAGATACAAAGAGACCCGGAGATTTCACCCGCTGTCAGGTAACAGCGGGCGGGTGGATGAGGGTATCCGGAAAGAAAGGGAAAAGCTTGATTTTTTAAAGAAAAAAGCGGACTATCTCGTAGATACCAGTCATATGTTAACAAGGGAGCTTAAGAAAGAACTATCGAAAATATTTGTACAGAATAAAGAATATAAGAATCTGTATATTACAGTACTGTCATTCGGATTCAAGTACGGAATCCCCAACGATGCAGATTTGGTGTTTGATGTGCGGTTTCTGCCCAATCCCTATTATATAGAAGAACTGCGCGCTATGAGTGGGAACGATTCGGCAGTCAGGGATTATGTGATGGAGAATGCCAGGGCTGGGGAATTTTTAAACAAGCTTCTTGATATGGTAGAGTTTTTGATACCGAATTACATTGCAGAGGGAAAGACGCAGTTGGTCATCGGGATTGGCTGTACAGGAGGAAAGCACCGGTCAGTTACACTGGCAAATGAATTCTACGAAGCGCTTGAAAAAGCGGAAAATTATGGAATCCGGATTGAACACAGAGATATTGGGAAAGATACAATAACGAAGGCAAGATAGGAGTCTGAAATGTCATTTTCGGGTGAGATAAAAGAAGAGCTGGCAGTACAGTATGCGAAAGCAAGGCATTGCAATCTGGCAGAATTATCAGCAATACTTGGCATATGCGGGGAATTTGCTGAGGATAAAAATGGAATATGTGTATTGAAATTTAGAACAGAAAATTTTCCAGTTGCAAGAAAATGCTTTACATTGATGAAAAAAACATTTAATATAAAGACTGATATTGTGATTCGCCATAACTCTCAGAAAGGCAGTTTTAACTATATGCTGTATGGGAAGGGTGAAGAACTGTTAGCTGTGAAACATGCAATGGTACAGGCAGTGTGTTGTAAAAGGGCGTATATTCGGGGGGCATTTCTTGCCGCCGGTTCCATGAGCGATCCCAACAAATCATATCATTTTGAGATAGTGTGCAGTCAGGAAGAACAGGCGGAGTATCTCAGGAATATCATTCATTCTTTTGGGCTGGATGCTAAGATTGTGATACGTAAAGCCAATTACATTGTGTATCTCAAAGAAGGAGCACAGATTGTAGACGTGCTGAATGTGATGGAAGCGCCGGGAGCATTGATGGAGTTGGAGAATGTACGCATTATGAAGGAGATGCGCAACAGCGTCAACCGACAGGTGAATTGCGAGACAGCTAATATCAAGAAAATAGTTTCCGCAGCGGTGAGACAGAGGGAAGATATCGAGTATATCCGTGATACCGTCGGGTTTGACAAGCTGCCGGAAGGGTTAAGGACAATCGCTCTTGCGCGTCTTTTATATCCGGATGCGCCGTTGAAAGAATTGGGAGCTGCTTTGGAACCAGCATTAGGAAAATCCGGAGTAAACCATCGTCTTAGAAAACTGAGCGAGATAGCTGATAGGTTAAGGGAACATAGGGAGGCATAGCAATTATGATTAAAAAACCTGTTACGATTCAAGCCAATATGGATATGGAAGCGCGTCCGATTGCGCATCTTGTTCAGGAAGCAAGTCAGTATTCCAGCAAAGTTTATATTGAACTGGACGAAAAAAAGATTAATGCAAAAAGTATTATGGGTATGATGAGTCTGAAACTGACGAAAGGAACGAATCTTGTAGTTGTTGCAGATGGTGAAGATGAGTCGAATGCAATTGAGGGTGTGGAAGCTTTTCTGGCGTTTGGCCATTAGAACCGTACATACTCTTTGGAGCATAGATTTGTATTGTAAAAGGGCATGAAGATGCCCTTTTTTGCTCGAAAAGAATATAACAGTTGTGTAGAAAGGGGCAGAGTCAAAATGAAAAGATTATTGTTTATTTATAATCCGCGGGCGGGAAAAGAATTTTTGCGGCCTGCTGTATCTGATATTGTGGATATTTTTGTGAAATCTGGATTTGAGGTAGTAATCTACCCGACGCAGTCTTACCGGGACGCATTCCGAAAAGTTCAGGAGTTCGAAAACGGGGAGTATGAACGGGTAGTATGCAGCGGCGGAGACGGGACTTTGGATGAAGTAGTTACAGGTATGATGATGCGGGAAGAGAGGATACCGATTGGCTATATTCCCACAGGCACGACCAATGATTTTGCAAATAGCCTGCACATTCCAAAACAGCTTTTTGAGGCAGCAGATAATGCAGTAAACGGAGAAGTGTTTCCCTGTGATGTGGGAGGCTTTAATGATGATATATTCGTGTATATCGCAGCCTTCGGCCTGTTTACGGATGTTTCCTATGAGACACGTCAGGAGGCTAAAAACGTGCTGGGCCATCTGGCGTATGTACTGGAAGGGACAAAACGCTTGTTTAACGTACCATCCTACCGGATTAAATTCACCCACGATGGCGAGAGCGTTGAGGATGAATTTATCTTTGGAATGGTGACGAATTCAAAGTCGGTGGGCGGCTTCCGGAGTATGATTGGAAGGAACGTAGTCTTTGATGACGGACTGTTTGAAGTTACGCTGATCAAGACGCCGAAGAACCCTTTAGAACTTCAGGAGATAATCGCAGCCCTTCTGATTGAGCAGATTGACACGAAATACATGTATACATTCAGAACCGGGGAGATTAATTTTGAGTCGCTGGAAGAAATTCCGTGGACGCTTGATGGAGAATACGGCGGTTCACATGACGAAGTGCATATACGCAATTACAAACAGGAACTGTCAATTATGGTGCCTAAAAAGCATTTGAGCTCTTTGAGAAAAAAAATATAAAAAAATAAAAAAAGTACTTGCTTTTTTTGACATTCTTTGCTATTATAAGCAAGTACGAAATACGGCTCCATGGTCAAGCGGTCAAGACGCTAGCCTCTCACGCTGGAATCAGGGGTTCGATTCCCCTTGGAGTCACTTGGTTATCCTCTCAAAGAGAAATCTTTGAGAGGATTTTTTGTGCTGAAATCCAGCTAGTTATGGTGCTCAGAAAGAAAAACCAGTTATATTAATGGAATGGCATATTTTTTGGAGCCTTGTAAATGTGCTGTAAATACTGTAAAATGTAAAAAAGGTGGTGGTGATATGACTAGCTTGTGCAGGAAAATTATCTCAGAAGGCAATAAGCTGTCACGGGGTAAGAACTATAAGATGGGTATTGTGGGTTCGATTGTAAAAGGCGAATGTTCGTATTCGAGTGACATAGATATAGTAGTAGATTTTAGGAATATTTCATTAGAAGAAATGCTTAACATAGAGGAGTTTTTTAGCGGGAAGTTTAACAGGAAAGTAGATATTGTCAATTTGCCGTTGCTGGAAGAAGAAGATGAAGAACTGGATAATATGCTTATCAGAGATGGAATAGGTGCGAATGAATATAGCATATACAAATCTATAAAAAAGGAGGTGGTATGGTTTGGTGAAAAGCCTTAGCAGGGATATGTCAGTATTAATTTATATTAAGAAAAATCAGGATAATCTATTAGAGGCTCTAAAAGTATCCAAATGTGATTTCTCAAATACAAATAGAGGTTTGTGCAACAACAAAATAATATTTGACGCGTGTGCTTTGTACATGGCACAGATAGGTGAAAATGTGAAACTATTGTCTGACAGTACCGTTGAATATTTGAACGATTATTTTAATACAGGTATTTTGCGTTATTTTAGAAATATGATAGACCACAGTTATGAAAAGGTAAACAGGCAAATATTGCAAGCTTATATCCAGCAGATGTGCAGTCAGGATGTGTATGATGCAGTCAGCAGGAGGATACAGTATTGTAAACAGAATAGATAAGGCTCTGCTACACAGTCCTCTCAAAGAGAAATCTTTGAGAGGATTTTTCTTTTACAATTATTGTTTTTTTTGAATATATGAGCTATAATAAAAAAAGTAAAATTTGTATGCCGTGTCAGAGTACAGAGCTTTGACGCAGGCTCAGGAAAATTGGAGGAATAAAGATATGATGGTATCAGCAAAAGAGATGCTGCAAAAAGCAGTAGCAGGCCACTACGCAGTAGGACAGTTCAACATTAACAACCTTGAGTGGACAAAGGCGATTCTTCAGGCTGCTGAGGAGTGCAAATCACCGGTCATCTTAGGTGTTTCTGAAGGCGCTGGAAAGTACATGACAGGTTTTAAGACTGTAGAGGCTATGGTAGAGGCCATGGTAGAGGAGATGGGAATTACAGTTCCTGTTGCTACACATCTTGACCACGGCAGCTATGACGGATGCAAGAAGTGCATCGAGGCAGGTTTTACATCCATTATGTTCGACGGTTCCAAGTATCCAATCGAGGAGAATGTTGCTAAGACAAAAGAGCTGATTGAGATCTGCAGAGAGAAGGGCATGTCTCTTGAGGCAGAAGTTGGTTCAATCGGTGGTGAGGAAGACGGCGTTGTAGGCCAGGGCGAGTGTGCAGACCCGAACGAGTGCAAGATGATTGCAGATCTCGGAGTGGACATGTTGGCAGCAGGTATCGGAAACATCCATGGAAAATATCCTGAGAATTGGGCAGGATTAAGTTTTGAGACTTTAGACGCAATTCAGAAGCTTACAGGAGATATGCCGTTAGTTCTTCATGGCGGTACAGGAATTCCGGATGACATGATTAAAAAGGCGATTGACCTGGGAGTAGCTAAGATTAACGTTAATACAGAGTGTCAGTTAGTATTTGCAGAGGCAACCCGCAAGTACATTGAGGCAGGAAAAGATGTAGAAGGCAAAGGCTTTGACCCACGTAAGTTATTAAAGCCAGGTGCAGAAGCAATCGTTGCTAAAGTAAAAGAGAAGATGGAATTATTCGGATCTGTTGGTAAGGCGTAAGCAGTAAGGTATAAGTAGTAAAATTTTTCTTGCCTTTTTGGTGTGATTGAGTTATACTAACAGGCGTAGCAAGGACAAAGGCGTTCCAATCTGTGTTGGGATGCCTTTTTTCTAATTACTGTGCAAATAGGCATATAAGTGTTTGGCACAGCTATGCCGGAAGAGTAAAATGGAATGTAAGAAAGGGACATGAACGTTATGAGTGGAGCATTTAATGTAGCAGATATTTTTGGTGAGGATGTATTCAATGACAGTGTAATGCAGGAACGTTTGCCGAAAAAAGTCTACAGGGATTTGAAGAGAATGATTGAGGAGGGCAAAGAGCTTGATCTGGTTACAGCGGACGTTATTGCTCACGAGATGAAAGAATGGGCGATAGAAAAGGGAGCCACCCATTATACCCACTGGTTTCAGCCTTTGACGGGAGTTACGGCGGAAAAGCATGATTCGTTTATTTCAGCGCCTCTTGAGAGCGGTAAGGTTCTTATGAGCTTCTCGGGAAAAGAGCTGATAAAAGGAGAACCGGATGCATCTTCATTCCCGTCAGGAGGGCTTAGGGCAACCTTTGAGGCGAGAGGATATACGGCGTGGGACTGTACGTCTCCAGCATTTGTAAGGCATGATGCGGCAGGTGCCACACTCTGTATCCCTACAGCGTTCTGCTCCTATACCGGGGAGGCGCTTGACCAGAAGACTCCGCTCCTGCGCTCGATGGAGGCGATTAATGAACAATCTATAAGGCTTTTGCGTTTGTTTGGCAATAAGACTTCCAGAAAAGTGACGCCGTCTGTAGGAGTCGAGCAAGAGTATTTTCTTGTGGATGCGAATAAGTTTTTCCAGAGAAAGGATTTGATCTATGCAGGACGTACCCTGTTTGGGGCGATGCCGCCGAAAGGACAGGAGCTTGATGATCACTATTTTGGAACAATCCGTCAGAGAATCGCGGGATTTATGAAGGATGTCAATGAAGAACTCTGGAAAGTCGGCGTGTCGGCCAAGACACAGCACAATGAAGTCGCACCGGCACAGCACGAGTTTGCGCCGATTTATTCACAGGCAAATGTAGCGGTAGACCATAATCACCTTGCTATGCAGACATTGAAGAGAGTTGCGTGCCAGCATGGCATGAAATGCTTATTGCATGAGAAGCCCTTTGCAGGCGTGAACGGTTCCGGGAAACATAATAACTGGTCGCTTACGACAGATGACGGGAAGAATCTTTTGGACCCGGGGAAGACGCCTCATGAAAATATTCAATTTTTGCTCGTTCTGACGTGTATACTGAAAGCAGTTGACAGACATGCAGACCTTCTTCGGGAGTCGGCGGCTGACCCTGGAAATGACCACAGGCTGGGGGCGAATGAAGCTCCTCCGGCAATTATCTCTGTATTCTTAGGGGAACAATTGGAGGACGTGATGGAGCAGCTTATTGTCTCCGGAGAAGCCACGCACAGCATTAAAGAGCAAAGACTTGAGACAGGAGTAAGGACGCTGCCCGAGCTGGCAAAAGATGCTACAGACCGGAACAGAACATCTCCATTTGCGTTTACAGGGAACAAGTTTGAGTTCCGTATGGCAGGTTCCAGGGATTCTATAGCAGGACCGAATGTTGTACTTAACACCATTGTTGCAGAGGCGTTCTCGGAGGCCTGTGATGTGCTGGAATCAGCAGATGATTTCAGCCTTGCGGTACATGACCTGATTAAGAAATATGCGGCAGAACATCATCGGATTGTGTTCAATGGAAACGGATATTCCGACGAGTGGGTGAAAGAAGCCGAAAGACGCGGGCTGCCGAACATCGGATCTATGGTGGAGGCGATTCCGGCGCTTACGACGGATAAGGCAGTAAAGATGTTTGAGAAGTTTAAAGTATTTACGAGGGCAGAACTTGAATCACGTGCGGAGATTAAGTATGAAAACTATGCAAAAGCGATTAATATCGAGGCGCGTACGATGATTGACATGGCAAGCAAACAATTCATTCCGGTGGTTATCAGATATACGAAGTCTCTCGCTGATACAGTGATAGCGGTGAAAACGGCAGGTGCGGACGCGTCGGTGCAGGCAGAAACCCTGGAAGAAGTAACAAAGCTCCTTATTGAAGCGAAAGAGGCGAATGTGAAGCTGTCAAAGCTGGTCGATGAGGCGGCGATGATGGCAGAAGGTGAAAAGCAGGCAAGATTCTATCATTTTGACGTAGTTCCTGCGATGGAGGCGCTTCGGCTGCCGGTGGATAAGCTGGAGATGATTGTAGATAAAGAAGCATGGCCGATGCCGTCTTATGGTGATTTGATATTTGAAGTATAGACGAAAATATGTTATTCTACCCTCAGTGGACAAAGAGCGTATGCTGTTTTGCCTGCTGAGGGTAGGTTTTATATTGTTTGTGCAGGAGGATATCAATGACAAAAAGAGAATTTTTGGATAAAATGCGGGAAGCTTTGAGTAATGATCTGGCGGAGCCGGCAGTGCGGGAGAATATAGAATATTATGATGTGTATATGACTGATGAGATAGAAAGGGGCAGATCCGAAGAGGAGCTTGTAGAAGAGATGGGGGACCCGTGGATGATTGCCCGTACGATTATCGACATATCAGAGCCGGAGGATATGAAGCTGAATTATGTCTATGAAGAAGAGGGACAGAGCTATAACGGCCGCCAGGACAGCTATGCCGGTCAGACAGGATTTTTCGTAAGAGGAGGATGGAAGCTTGTGGTAGCGCTTCTTGGCCTTATCGGAGTGCTTCTTGCATTGGTGGCGGTTGTCGGAGGAATCATCAGCCTTGTTGCTCCGATCTTGGTGCCGGTGCTTATTATCATGTTTGTCATCCGGCTGCTTGGACGGAGGAAATAGAGCAAAAGTAAAAGACCGATGGGGGAAGCCATCGGTCTTTTGAGGGGAGTATAAATAATTAATAAGGGGTTGTAAAGAGTTCTCTCTCTACAAGAAATAGTATAATATAGGAAGAAACAAAAAGCAAGTTAAAAATTAAAAAAATCTTAATTTCTTTATATTTTACATAAAAAAGAGAAAAGTACACATAATATCTCCGAATCAAAAAGATTAGGAGGAAAATAAAATGGCAAAAAATTATAATTCAACAAACCAGAACGCATCTAACCAGAATTCTTCAAACAAGAATGCATCCAACCAGAATTCAACAAACAAGAATGCATCTAACCAGAATTCAACAAACAAGAATGCATCTAACCAGAATTCTTCAAATAAGAATGCATCCAACACAAGCAACAACTATTAATCTGACTTAGACCAGGCGAGGGATATGTAAAAAAGCATATCCCTCATTTTTAGGTTTGAGGATTGACAAAGTGATATATTTACAAGTAAGATGAAGAAGTAAAAAATATATATGGAGAGACAGATGAGAAAAATGGAGTTAATTGCCCCGTGTCATTTCGGGCTGGAGGCGGTTTTAAAAAGAGAAATAATTGAGTTGGGATATGAGATTGCCGAAGTAGAGGATGGGAGAGTGACGTTTTACGGGGATGCGGACGCCCTTTGCAGGGCGAATGTGTTCCTGCGTACGGCAGAGAGGGTATTGCTGAAAGTTGGAAGCTTTAAAGCGGTTACCTTTGAAGAATTATTTGAAAAGACGAGAATGCTTGCCTGGGAAGAATTTATCCCAAAGAACGGCAAATTTTGGATAGCTAAGGCGGCGTCTGTGAAAAGCAAGCTGTTCAGCCCTTCTGATATTCAGTCAATTATGAAAAAAGCAATAGTGCGCAAGCTGCAGGAAAGCTATCATATTGAATGGTTCCCTGAGGACGGCGCAGCGTATCCGATCAGAGTATTCCTGATGAAAGATGTGGTGACGGTAGGGCTTGACAGCTCTGGTGTGTCGCTCCACAAGAGAGGATATCGGGAAGTTGCGGGGAAGGCACCTATTACAGAGACACTTGCCGCAGCGCTTATTATGCTGACGCCATGGCGGAAAGACCGGATATTTGTGGACCCGTTCTGCGGAAGCGGTACATTCCCCATTGAGGCGGCGATGATGGCGGCGAATATTGCGCCAGGTATGAACCGCTCCTTTATGGCAGAGGAATGGGGGAATTTAGTCCCTAAGAAGCTCTGGTATCAAGTATTAGACGAGGCGAATGATGTGATAGAAGACAATGTATCCGTGGACATTCAGGGGTATGATGTGGATGCTTCGGTTATTAAGATAGCCAGAGGGAATGCGCAGGAGGCGCAAGTTGGCGAACTTATTCATTTTCAGCAGCGGTCGGTGGAGCAGTTAAGTCACCCGAAAAAATACGGATTTATTATAACGAATCCGCCTTACGGTGAGCGCCTGGAAGACAAGAAGGATTTGCCGCAGTTATACAGAGCATTCGGGGACAGGTTCAGGCAGTTGGATTCATGGTCGGCCTATATGATTACGTCCTGTGAGGAGGCGGAGAAATACTTCGGGAGAAAGGCAGATAAAAACAGAAAAATATATAATGGCATGTTGAAAACATATTACTATCAGTTTTTAGGCCCTAAACCACCCAAAAAGACAAAAGGAGTGAGAGAATATGGAGAAGATAATATTTGCAACGGGAAATGAGAATAAGATGGCAGAGATACGCATGATTCTTGATGGCCTTGGGATGGATATTCTTTCTCAAAAAGAAGCGGGGATTATGGCGGATATCGTAGAAGACGGAGAGACGTTTGAAGAGAATGCCCTGATTAAGGCAAAGGGAATTGCAGAAATTGCCTACGGCAATCCAGAGTATAAGGACGCCATTGTACTGGCCGATGATTCCGGGCTTGAGATTGATTATTTGAATAAAGAGCCGGGAATCTATTCCGCTCGTTATATGGGAGAGGATACATCATATGATATAAAAAATCAGGCGCTTCTTGACCGGCTCTCAGGGGTGGAGGATGAGAAGCGTACCGCACGATTCGTATGCGCGATTGCAGCGGCATTTCCCGACGGAACGAGTGAAGTGGTAAGAGGTACGATGGAGGGGGCAATTGGCTATAAGATAGCCGGGGAGAATGGATTCGGGTATGATCCTATATTCTATCTGCCGGGATGCGGATGTACCAGCGCAGAGCTTTCTCCTGAGAAGAAGAATGAACTGAGCCATCGCGGCGAAGGACTCCGAAAAATGAGAGACATTATTGATAATAAACAAGCACAGCGGAGATAAATATAAATATGAGAATACTGATTGTAAGCGATACACACAAGTCACATCGCAATCTTGAGAGAGTTTTGGAACAGACAGTCGATATTGATATGCTGATACACCTTGGAGATACAGAGGGCGGAGAATACTATATACAGGCTTTGGCAGACTGCCCCGTACATATAATCGGCGGCAATAATGATTTCTTTTCGGAGCTTCCAAGAGAAGAAGAGTTTGAAATTCAAGGAAAGCATATTTTTATAACACATGGACATTATTACTATGTAACTATGAATGAAGAATATCTGAAAAAGGAGGCGAAAGACAGAGGGGCGGATATTGTGATGTACGGGCATACGCACAGGCCGGCGTATTCGGATGAAGACGGGCTTATTACGCTGAATCCCGGAAGTATCTCTTATCCGCGCCAAGCGGGGCGTGAAGCGTCGTATATGATTATGGAAATTGACGAAAATGGGGCGGTGAATGTCCAATTAATGCACGTATAAGATAAAATGAAAAAAACAGAAAAAAAGTAGAAAAAAAATATTGACAAGCTGAGAAGCATCGTATATAATATGTCTTGTGTCACGGGGAACGAGATACAAATAATAAAATAACGGGGTGTGGCTCAGCTTGGCTAGAGCGCCTGGTTTGGGACCAGGAGGTCGCAGGTTCGAATCCTGTCACCCCGATAGACGATTCATGCGGGTGTAGTTCAATGGTAGAACACTAGCCTTCCAAGCTAGATACGTGGGTTCGATTCCCATCACCCGCTTTCTTAAAGCCTTGAATGAAAGGTTTTAAGAGAAGCTAGTTCTAAGGAGCTAAGTCTTATGAGTCTGTAGCTCAGCTGGATAGAGCAACGGCCTTCTAAGCCGTAGGTCGAGGGTTCGAATCCCCCCAGGCTCGTTAGAACCGCAAAATTTAATAGTGAGATACTTTGTCCGGGTTGTTCCTGCAGGTTGGACGAGTAGATAATATGGTGGGTATGGTGCAGTTGGTTAGCGCGCCAGATTGTGGTTCTGGATATCAAGGGTTCGAGTCCCTTTACCCACCTTTCTTTTTTTTATATAGAACTTTTTTAAAGATGAATGGTGGGCTATCGCCAAGCGGTAAGGCACAGGACTTTGACTCCTGCATTCGTTGGTTCGAATCCAACTAGCCCAGTTTGTTCGGGCGTGTAGCTCAGGTGGTAGAGCACTTGACTTTTAATCAAGTTGTCCGGGGTTCGAATCCCCGCACGCTCATGACAGATAATAACCCGAAAATCCAGTAAAAATAAGGATTTTCGGGTTATTTTTTGTTTTCCCCGTCGTTCTTTACTCTAACTTGTTTTTTATAGCAAAACTATAGCAAATATGGTGTTGCTATATCGAAACTATAGCAGGATCATAGTGCAATGGCCTTATTCAATTTCTCCTGGACAGCCTCTTTTTCCTCGTCCAGGTGTGCATATACTTCCATTATCATTTTAATATCTGAGTGCCCATCAGCTCTACAGCCTTTTTCTGACTGATTCCGGAATAGTAGAGCATTGTGCAGTAGTTGTGTCTGAAGATGTGCGCCGTAAGACCAGTGATCGGCTCAGCTCCTATTATTTTTTCCTTTTCGCTTGTAACAGCGTCGTTCATTTTTTTGACGATCCTTTCCCACATCTTAACGTATTGGGTTTTAGAAAGAACCTCCGTATTTTTTCCGGGAAAAAGGTAAAAAGTATTAATGGATTTAAGGTATCCTTTCAAATAAGAAGAAACTGATTCAGGAATGGGAATTGTGCGGTTCCCAGCATCGCTTTTTGCACCTGTTTTCACAATAGGCGTATTCACATCAAACACAACGGCTTTATTTACGGTCAAGATTTTTTTCTTAAAATCTATGTCCGATTTCGTAAGAGCGAGACACTCCCCGTGGCGAAGTCCGAAGTAAAACAGCAGCATTGCAAAAGTGTTTTCCTGAGGAGTGAAATCTGCTTTTTTAATAGCCTCTCTTTCAAGCTCTGTCAAAGCGCGTTTTTCCGCCTTGTGCCGTTTTGGCAGCGTTACTTTTTTCGCGACATTTTCGTATAGCAGCTTATCATCAATGGCACTGTTAAATATTTGAACCAATGTCATCTTTATGATCTCACACGTCCGGGGGTGCTCCTGTCGGTCGTTGATAATTCTTTGAATATCAGAGCGAACAATCTTATTAAGCTGCAGGTTTCCAAGCTCAGGTTTTATATGGCAGTCAATTGTGTTCTTGTACATTGCCTTAGTATTAATGCTGGCGGTTGACTTGTACGTGTCGAGCCAAGTGTCCGTATAATCTTTAAGCAGCATGTCGGAATTCTTGACAAGCTCCCCGGTTTTCATCTTCATCTTAAGCTCGACAATTTTGTTTCTCAACTCTTTTTCTGTTTTTGTTGCCAAGAAAACATTGTCTGGCCGGCCATCGGGCTTATATCCGACCATCACAGTTGTTGCATACCGACCGTCTTTTCTTTTCTTGTATTTCCCCATAGTATCATCCTCCTTAAAAATGGGTATAAAAATAACAGCCAGCCGGAATGTATGTTCCGCTTGCAAGCTGCCTCCGAAGATGATACAATATTTTTGCAGGGTATCATTCTACAGAGTGTTACAATAAGCCGTTCAGTGTTGGTAGCACTGGGCGGTTTTTATTATACTTTCCACCGATGCCCGCAATTTTGACAAACCGCATATGTAACTGTATTCGTCTTCTTTCTTAGCATAAGCGGAATTACTATTAAAAGTCCTAAAACTGTACATGCAAGCAGTATGTATAAGCATATAGTCAAACAACCTGTCCCCCTAGATTCACTTACAGTCTGATATTGAATATCAGAACCTCCGCATTTTTTACATACCATAACTTTCTCCTCTCTTTCTTTTAATTTTATTAAAACGCTTGCTTGGGTGTTATCTCATTAATAAAGCACATTTTTCAAATGTATCCTTTATTAATTCTTCAATTCCATCCAATTGTTCCAGATCGTCAAAGTAATATTCGCACTCATAATCTGTATCTTCAAATTTTCTAAGAGAAAGCATATTTCGATTCTTTTGGAAGAACACTCGGCATATCCACTTGCTAGACAATTCCCCAATCTGCATATATGAATATCTCGATGTTTTCTTGTATACAATATTCAAATTCGTGCTAAACATATTTTTTATGTAGTCCATAGTCTGTATTTCTTCAACGGATAAAATAGGTTCCTTTGGTTTGTTAGGTGATTCTAAATCCGGAGAAATAACAGAGCTTATTTTTGATGTTATTGCGTCATTTGTATATTCATTGATTGCAGTTTTAACCATACCTCTGAATTTGTCTAATACAGCTTGTGTTTTGGTTCCTGGATAAACATTCTTTATTATCGCCTTAACTAATTGGTCAGAAGGCTCATTAAACTGCTTCTCTATAGACTCTTTAATTAAATTCATATACTTTAAGTCAGAGGCATTGCTTAGTATGGTTTTTAAATTGAAATTGTCTTTATGAAATTGTTTTAATTCACTTATTTTATCTTTCTTTAAATCCAACAAGTTAAATTCAAAGAATGGCACAGAGTCCATTTTGTTCGATTCCTCCAAATCGGAATAGAATTTGTACGAAATTCCATTTGTCAATATTCCAAATTTCGCCTTAGTTACCATAAAATAGCGAAGAAGCTGATTCATGTGCTTTAGTGTTAATTCTGTATTAGCAGACTTAGCCTCTATAAGAATAAGTGGATCTCCATTATTAAGAATAGCGTAATCTACTTTTTCGCCCTTTTTTATGCCAGTATCAGCAGTAAATTCAGGAACAAATTCAAGTGGATTAAACACGTCATATCCTAGAATTTGGAGGAAAGGCAATATTATAGATGTCTTTGTGGCTTCTTCCGTACATATGTTGTCTTTGATTCGTTTTATCCTTTCGGAAAACTGTGTAATTTTTTCATTGAATTCCATATAGTACCCTCTTTTGCGACCTTGCATTGAGAATTTGTATTATAAACGCTGCAGCGGTTTAATCATTCCTCAACTTTTCCAACTACTTTACCAATCAAACGCACATCCTCATTTCCCGGAATATCGTCATATTTTTTATTTCTGGAAACGAGTCCATTTTCCCCATATTCTTTCAAGAAACATTCATTATTGATAGTGAATATGCCGACTTCGCCCGGATTTATGCGCTCTACCTTTTTGATATACAGCTTTTCACCGTCAGAGTAGTCCGGTTCCATGGAATTGCCATTTACGCCTATAATAAAGTCTGCGTTTGCGTCCGGGGCTTGAACGGTATCTGATGGAATGTCGTCAAATATAAATCCAGTTCCGGCGCAGGCAATCTTCCCATAATAAGCCCATAACCTTAATGGAACAATTTCCTCCGCAACCTCCATATCCATCTTCTGAACCTTTTCCAACTGCTCTTTTTGCTCCCTCAACTTCTCCGCAATAGCATACTCCCTATTCAGTACCATATCAACCACGCTTGCTCCGTCTGGGGAGTGGGTGGAGATGAAGCGGTATTTTTTTATCAATTTTAATTCTGGGATAGATACTTCGTCCTCTGGAATTGTTGCTTCTAAAAAATAAGAAGCTGTTACATGTAAAATTCCACAAATAAATGAAAGGGTGTCAAGGTCTGGCTTGCTCACGTTGTTTTCCCAATTACTTATAGTATTTCCAGTTGTATTTAGCTTTTTTGCCAATTCCGATTGTTTTAATCCGGACTCGACTCGTGCCGCCTTTAATTTTTCTCCAAAAGTCATTGTATTCACCTCTTTTCATGTTTCATAGTACAACATTATTTAGAAAATGTAAATATTAAATCACAAAAATCTTGAGATTTTTTTAGAAAACCTATTGATATAACAATATATTTGGGATATGATACATATAAATACCAAGAAAATTGTGAGCTGAGACGCGGAGACATTCTTGTAACAAAGACCAAAGGGCATACAGTTGTTGTGCTGACGAATGGGAAAAATGCAGGAAGCGCAACGAATAACAAAGACAAAGGAGGCAGTGATTACATGTTTAGCGTAGGTTTAATCAAAAAGGGCAGCAAAGGAAAAGAAGTTCTTCTATTTGAAAAGGTTGCCAAGGCAAACGGGGATTACTCTGGAAAGCTGGATGGCGAATATGGCAGCGAGTGTGCGAAAGCATGCAAAAAAATTCAAAAACGTGCTGGATTTAAAGACAAAGACGTTGACGGCGAATGCGGCTCTAAAACATGGCCGGAAGTTTTAGGCTTGAAGTCTGTATAAAAATGTGATAAAATCCCATTATAGCTATATTATAGCTACGGGCAAGAAAAGTCCTTGCAAATTGGGCGAAAACACTTTTTTAAAATTTGACTTTTAATCAAGTTGTCCGGGGTTCGAATCCCCGCACGCTCATTTTTGGTTGAATATAATTGTATAAGCGGATGTGGCGGAATTGGCAGACGCGCTAGACTTAGGATCTAGTAGGTTTCCTGTGCAGGTTCAAGTCCTGTCATCCGCATAAAAACAACTTGTTCTGGTCTTAGCTTAAGATTGGGACAAGTTGTTTTTTGATGGCGAGACACACCTATGCAATAGGCTTAATATACTATCATTGTAAGTCTGTCTTAGGAGAGGTGTGTATATATGGAGGAAAAGAAAACGGTTTTTGTAAATGAGTGTAATTTTATGGGTGTAAAGCCTATTATGATGGATCTGCCTTATCCGGCGATTAAGGTAAGAGAAAAGAATATGGCATATGCCAATCTGCTTAGTGCGGATTACTGTGGGGCGGTTTCTGAGCTGACTGCAATAGCACAGTATATCAATAATGAAAATCGAATGAACGGCGAAAATTGCTCATTGGCCAAAACAATCTTGGGAATCGCTATGGCCGAGATGATACATCTTCAAAAGCTCGGCGAATTGATCTGCTTGCTAGGCGGAAATGTGGATTATACAGTGAGACTTCAAAATGGGCGGCAGAAGTTTTGGACGCCGGAATATCTGGATATTCCGTCTAATATCGGAAAAATGATAAGGGCTGATATAGAAGCTGAGAAAGATGCAATCGGCCAATATAAAAGGCATATAAAGATGATTGGCGATGATTATGTCAATGCAGTATTAGAGAGAATCATAAAGGATGAGGAATATCATATAATGATTCTCCAGTCTTTATAGGCAGCGTAAAAAACAGGGAGCAGCGTTGCTGTTCCCTGTTTTAAAATAAGATATTAGAATTTTTTAAGTCTGCTCTTTACAATAACCGCACATGAGAGGTAAGAACCAATCAACAGGGCAACCCATAGCTGAATATTATTCAAATCACCGGTTTTTGCGGATGACAGAAGCTTATTCGATGATGAACCATTTGTGCCGTTCGTGCCGTTTGTACCGTTCGTGCCAGTACCGTTTGTACCGTTCGTGCCGGTACCGTTTGTACCAGTGCCGTTTGTACCAGTGCCGTTTGTACCATTACCGTTTGTACCATTGGAATTATTGTTTTTGTTGTTATCCTTGGATGTGACACCATTTGAATCGTCGTCATTTTTTTCGTCGGTAGTAATGGATATTTCTCCGCTGCTGATTTCAGAAGCATTGTAATTGTCGGTCTCTGAATAACGTGCAACAAAGGTATATTCCTTGTCTGGAGACAAGCCTGTGAATGTCGGGCTGTCCTGCCAGGATTTTCCGCCATCCTTGCTGTACTGGGCTTTTGCGCCGCTGACAGGGTTGTTAGGAATAGTTTCAAGGGTAATGCTGGTAGCAGTCTTGCTCTTCTCGGCAGGAACCGGAGGAGCATCTTGCTGTGCCTTCACAACGTTAAGGGATACAGGAACAGTGACAGTTCTAAGCTCCGGCTTCGGCTCCACATCCTCTGCTTCTCCGTCGGCCTTAGCTTCAATAGATTGAGCATCCGGGTTGTTTTCCGTGCCCTCGCCGCCGGGATTTTGCTCACCGTCAGGATTCTGCTCATCGCCGCCGGGCGTTTCGTCCGGGTTTTCTTCATCGCCGGAATTATCTTCGTCTTCTTCGTCGCTTGTATCGGTGTACGTTACGGTTAATTCCGCTGCGTATGTATCTACGTTAAGCTTTGCCTTTGGCTGTACTTTCCATGTGTCAGAAGTTTCGCTTGCCTTAATATACTTGTCGCCGTCAGTGATTGTAAATGCGTTGGAAGCAACAGCGACGCCTTCAATATTAACCGGATTTTCCTTATCCAGATTTTCGATGGTAATTACTCTTGAAACCGGATCGGAACCATATACCATGTCTTCAAATTCTGTTACAGTAACGTCTAACGATCTTCCTTTCAGAATAACCACGGTAGCTGATTTACTTGCAAAGGACTTATCGGTAGCAGCAGTACGAATCTCATAAGTGCCGGGTTCTAACCCTTCCAGGATTTTGCCGCCGACAGCATCCCAGGAAGTCCATGAGTTTCTTCCGGTTTTCTTTCGGAACTCCATAGATGTGCTTAATCCGGAGATCTCACCGTCTGTTGCACCGGCAATCGTCTCATCCTTCGATTTCGGAGTAGGTGCCTTCGGCAGTGCCGGAACTTTTAACGTCTGTGTGCTCTTGAAATCTTTCAGCGTAAGAGTTTTTCCGTACCACTTTTCATCAATATCAATCAAGCCTGTGTCGGATGTATATTTCTTAGTAGCGCCGTATCCGGAAATCTCGTATTCACGACCGGAAATAACGTCTAATTGGTTGGTATCATATAAAATAGTTGCAGCCTTCTCTGTGGTGACCTCAGTGCTGATAGAAGGTGAAATATTATAATTCTTCGTAGCTGCGTAGCAGGCTTCAAAAACATGCTTTTCGTTGGAAGACAGGCCTTTGAATTCCGGAGATTCCTGCCAGGGACCGCCGTCCACTCTGTAGTTTACTTTTGAGCCTGTATCTGGGCTGGGTTCCAGTGCTTCCAAAATAACGCTGTTGTAGGTAATCTTATTGGCATCTGCTCGTAGTGTCTGATTATGATCAGCCGGGCCTTTTTGATCGGCTTTATTGACTGTGAAGGTTACAGTTACTTCGCCATGTTCAGGTGTCTGGCTGCCATCCAGTGTAAACGCTATATCGAATTTAGTGGTATACGTGCCCGCATCTAAGCCTTCATTTGGTTTCAACAAAATACCAGAGTTGTTCGTGTCTTTAGTGTTTATCTGAAACGGAAAAGTAGTAGTAAGTTCATACCAGTCTTTTGATCCGGACTCCCATTTGATAGCCTGTATAGTAACAGTGTTCGCATCGTGGTTCTGGATGGAAACTGGTGATGAACTGGGAGCGGCTTGACCGTATGTTATCGAATTAAATTCAGGGGCGTTAATCGTTAATATTCGACCCTTTTCGATGGTAACAGTTGTATATTCACTTGAAAAGGCCGTCGCCGTCGCTTGAGCACGTACCTGATAATCACCAGGTGAAAGACCTTCAATAGTTTCATAAAGAGGAACTGTCCAATCGGCTGGGATGCCGGTGCTGCTGGCAGATTTGTATTGCATCAGTTTATAATTTGCTGGAAATGTAATCGTTCCATCCTTTTCTCCGGCAACTGTTTCGTCCGTCTTTTTGACGATATTGGGTTTGCCGGGCCTGTTTGGAATTGTAATCTGCTGTCTGTCAATTTTAAGAGGTTTTCCGAACCATTCTGCTTTAATGCCGATCATACCCTGATTGTCTGCTGTTATGGTTGAAGTCTCGCCGCCGGTATATACGCCTTGGACGGTATAAGATGTACCAGATTTTAAGTCTTTCAGGCTGTCGTTTTCATAGGAGATGCCGACTAAGCCGGCAGCATTTACCTTACCGCCTTCTATAATTAATTCTGCGTGATTGCCGTTGTTGAATTCAGTAAGCTTTCCGCCGTCATAACAATTCAAAGTACCGTTCTTGATTTTAATTGATTCACCCTCAAAAGGATTGCCGTTGCCTTCTTTGTTCAAAGTTACTGTACCGTTTTCGATAATCACGGTACCACCGTTAATCGTATTTTTACCATTGCCGCCCTTTAACTTTATCTCACCGCTGCTGCCGCTGGATAAAAAGGTTAAAGTAGAATCGGCGGGCTGTTGTATAGCATGGTTGTCGACAGAAGTAACGGAGCTTATACCTTCCAATTGTATTTTTACATTACCTCCTCGAATCTCAATGTGAGAACTGGAGGCCATTTCTAATGATCTGAAAGTTAAACTTAAGTTAGTACCTGCATTAAGATTTATAATGAGATTATGGCCGCCGGCCATCGTGGAACCGGTAATAATATAACCGTCATTAATATCAGAAGTAACCTCGGTAAACGCAGTAGGATTATTAGGATCTCCATAGCCGACCTTGTCATAACCGATGTAAATATCCTTGTTGCCCATTGTCAAGGTTGTCGGGCTTGCTGCTTTCGTATTCCCCGACCAGAGAACCGCCAAAAAGCAGGCCATTACAAATAGTTTTACAAATGTTCTTTTTGTTTTCATAATTTTTCGCCTCTTTTACTTACTAATTATTATACTAGTTTCCATACACTATTATCTATATTTTCAGATAAGTGTCCCTTGCATAAGTAGACATCTTAATTATAAAATATCTACTATGTATAATCAAGGATTTTTTCTGTAAGAGTATGTAAAATAAAGGGATGAATTGTTACTTTTCATGAGTCAGGAATGCACACTTGCTGTGCATTCCGTGAGAACATGATGCAGGAGTGAGGGGCGGTTTTTGTTCGGCAAAACTTGGAATGCCGCCCCGAATCGTTGCTAAGAGCGGCCTTTAGGGGCCGTGAATAGTAACGATGAATTGTATATAACTAATCCCTTTATTGAAAAAAATATTTTATAAATACGAAAGTATAATCCTTCTATATTATATGTCGGCATATCGCTTGGAAAAATAACAATTTAAAGATGGCTTTATTAACAAAATGCAGGGACAAAATATATTGTTCCCTGCATTATAATAAGGCTGTTTTGTCTCTATACGCTCAGTTGGAAATACTGGACGCTGTAGGCAGGTAACTCCATCTTGCCGTTAAGCGTTACTTTCTCGCCGGATAAGAGTTCTTCATAATCGCCGGACAGATCAGAATGGCATGCGGTATAAGGGTTCTCAGAGGCGTTGACTGCGACCAGAACACGCTCTTTCTCAGAACGGCGCTCGAATACAAGCTGGTGGTTCTGGATGACGATATTTTTGTAAGAACCGTTACAGAGCGCATCGCTTTCCTGCCGGGTGGCGATTAATTTTTTGATATACGTAGTCAGCTCATTTGGCATAGGCTCTTCAAAGCATGGGCGCAGTGCATAATCGTTATCCGGCGCTTTTTCTCCGGTCTGTCCCCACTCGCTGCCGTAATAAAGGCAGGGGATTCCCGGCATGCCAAGCATCAGGCCGTAGGCGAGAGGAATGTGTTTCTTATTCGTCAGAATACTTGCAAGTCTTGTGACATCGTGGTTGTCAGCAAATGTCATCAGATGCTTGCCGCGGTAGATGCACCACTGGTCTGCTCCGAATTGACGGTGAAGTGAGTGGGCGATTTCAAACAGATTCATCGAATTGAAGCTGGAGTAGAGCCCTTTATAGCATTCGTAGTTGGTACAGCTATGAAGCATGGAGTCATTGACAATCAGGTTATAATCTCCGAACAGGACTTCGCCGATTAAAGCAAAGTCAGGCTTTAATTCCTGCACAAACGAGCGGAGTCTTTGCATGAACCCCCGGTCTAAGCTATACGCAACGTCAAGGCGCAGACCGTCAATGTCGAATTCATCAACCCAGAACCTCACGCAGTCCAGCAGATAATCTACGACCGCAGGATTCTGAAGGTTTAACTTCACCAATTCATAATGTCCTTCCCAGCCTTCATACCAGAAGCCATCATTGTAACCGCTGTTTCCGTCAAAATTAATGTGAAACCAATCTTTATATGGGGAGTCCCATCGTTTCTCCTGAACATCTTTAAATGCCCAGAATCCCCGGCCTACATGGTTGAATACGCCGTCAAGCACGATATTAACCCCGTGTTCATGGAGCGAACGGCAAACCTTTGTGAAGTCTTCGTTTGTGCCGAGCCGGCAGTCAATCTTCTTGAAATCACGGGTGTCATAACCATGGTTGTCTGATTCGAAAATCGGGTTTAACAGGATAGAATCTACGCCTAAGTCACCCAGATATTCAGACCAGTCCATGAGTTTCAGGATGCGGGGAACACATTCGCCGTCGTTGTGTACGGGAGCTCCGCAAAAGCCAATTGGATAGATTTGATAAAATACACTGTTGTATGCCCACATAATTATAACTCTCCTTTTACTTTAATAATGAAGTATAGCAATAGCTGACTGTTTTATTATATCAAAAAAACAAACACTGTGCTATTCTTTTCGAAGAAATGATAAAAACCAGATGAGCAGGAATACCCCTTTAAAAATACTGGATATTGTGATGCTCCACCAGATGCCGTTGAGAGCGAGGGGAGTCTCACAGAGAAACAGCGCCATGGGAATACGCAGTGCAGTAAATACGATGCTGATAACAGAAGGCGGGATTGTCCGGCCGTAGCCGGAGAAAGCCCCGGCTGTTGTTATTTCCACACTCATAAATAATTGTGACACGCCCAAAATCATAAGGTAGTCGATTCCCAGAGGGAGAACTTCCGTCTCGGTAATAAATATACGGAAGATAGGTGCGGGGCACAAGATTAGAAGTAATGTACAGATAATACCCCACACGAATACAACTCCCATAGCGCAGATGTATCCCCTTCGGATACGGGCCCGGTTTCCGGCTCCGTGGTTTTGCGCGATAAAGGAATTTACAGCGGCAGCGAAGCCGTCCGCAGTCATCCAGGAAATAGATTCAATCTGGGAACCCACTTTCTGTACTGCGACCGCAGCATCCCCATAACCTGCGATTAATCTGGCAATAATCATGGATATCCCGGTAAAGATCATACTTTGTACAGAGGTGGGGAGCCCCACATGAACAATAGAAGCTATACACTGCGGGTCTGGCTTTTCGCGAATATTTATTTTAGAAAATAGAATTTCGTCTTTAACCGCGAAGTACAAAAACATCATCGTCACGATAAATTGCGCGGCAATTGTCGCGATAGCGGCGCCTGTTACACCCAGAGCGGGAATAGCTCCCAGACCGAAGATGAGAACAGGATCAAGAAAAATATTTACAATAAGACCGCTTGTAGTGGCGAGGAATGCCGCCCTGCTATTGCCGATGGCAGTAAAAACACCCGTAAAAGTCTGGTTGAGGAAAGAAAATACTACGAGTCCGCAGGTGATCCTGAGATAATTTTCTGCATCAGTGATTACAGAGGAACTATTGAGTTTGAAAAAGCCGATCAGCGGCGAAGCAAAAACCGCACAGGCCAGACCGAAAGCCAGTCCCAAAAGTGCGGTCAATTGAAGGGAGCTCCATGTGTAACGTGCGGCTTGCTCCGGACGTTTTGCCCCGAGACAATGCCCTACATGTACCTGGCCTCCCATCTTAGGCAGGGCTGCAAGGCCATTGGAAAGCCACATGAACATGCCGGCAGCGCCGACAGAAGCCACAGCATTGCTTCCAATGCGGCCGATCCATATCATATCGGTCAGGTTGTATGCCATTTGAATCAGTGAGGTTGCCATGATCGGGATGGCAAGTTTCGTAAGTGACTTAAGAACCGGGCCATTTAGCATATCAATATTCTTTTGCATCGCACATCCTCCGAAAAAATATTTGTAAAGTCAAAGTGACAATATTATAACACAGGATACCGGAAAAAGAAGGAAAAACAGCATAAAAAATTGCCGGAAAACGGTTGACACACCAGGACCCGTATAATATAATGAGTCAGTATGACAAAAGGAGAAACAGTAAACCGCCATAGCCCCGGAGATTTACTGATTCTGAATATAGTTGATTAAAGATGTATGAATGATTCACAGGAGGTAAACCAATGAAAACTTATATGGCAAATCCAGATAAGGTTGAAAAGAAATGGTATGTAGTTGATGCTGCCGGATGTACATTAGGACGTTTGTCATCTGAAGTGGCTAAGGTTTTGAGAGGCAAAAATAAGCCGGAATTTACACCGCACGTTGATACGGGTGATTATGTAATCGTAGTGAATGCTGAAAAAGTTAAAGTGACAGGCAAAAAGATGAGCCAGAAGATTTATTATAATCACTCTGACTATGTAGGAGGAATGAAAGAGACTACACTTGCAGAGATGATGGCTAAGAAACCGGAGAAAGTGGTTGAGCTTGCCGTAAAGGGAATGCTTCCGAAAGGACCTTTGGGAAGAGCTATGATTAAGAAGCTTCACGTATATGCCGGACCAGATCATGAGCAGCAGGCTCAGAAGCCGGTAGAGCTGAAATTTTAAGGAAAGGTTGAAAGGAGGATATTACAGTGGCTAAAGCAAAATTCTATGGAACAGGAAGAAGAAAAAAATCAGTTGCAAGAGTATATTTGACAGCAGGTACAGGCAACATTACGATAAATGGAAGAAACATTGATGAGTATCTCGGACTTGAGACGTTGAAAGTTATCGTTCGTCAGCCGTTAGTTCTGACAGAGACAGAAGGAAAGTTTGATGTGATGGTTAACGTAAAAGGCGGCGGATATACAGGACAGGCAGGAGCAATCCGTCATGGTATCTCCAGAGCCCTTCTTGAAGCAGACGCAGATTATAGACCGACCCTTAAGAAAGCCGGCTATCTGACACGTGACCCACGTATGAAAGAGCGTAAGAAGTACGGTCTCAAAGCAGCTCGTAGAGCACCGCAGTTCTCTAAGAGATAAGCAGTTATTTGCAAGCAGGAAATATGGAAAACCCACAGACAGAATTTGTTTGTGGGTTTTTTTGTTATGATGAAAAGTATAATGTGTTTGACAAAAGTTATCGTATATGATAACATTGTAACAAGAAAAGGAAGTGATTAAAATAATTGAATTAGATTTCTACATGAAAGAGAGTGGAAAAATTCCAGTGCAAGATTTTCTATATTCACTGAGTCCAAAACTAAGGGCTAAAGCTTTTAGCGATATTGAGCTATTAAAGCAGTTAGGCCCTGAATTGAAAGAGCCATATGTAAAACCAATAAAAGGAAAAGATAATAAAGGGTTGTATGAATTACGGATAAAGTTTTCAAGCGATATTGCAAGAATATTTTACTTTACATATCATAACAATAAGTTTGTGCTGTTGCATGGGTTTGTTAAAAAGACCATGAAGACACCGGAAAATGAAATAAAGAGAGCAAGAAAATATATGGAAGACTATAAAAGGAGGTCTGAATCATGAGTAAAGCAGGAATATCTTTTGAAGAAATGAAATCCGATATGCTTAAGAATGAAGAGTTTAAAATAGAATATGAAAAATTAAAACCCAGATATGAAGCGATTGAGCAGATTATAAGAGCAAGGAAAGAACAAAATATAACACAGGCGGAACTTGCAAAAAGAGTAGGTACACAGAAAAGCAATATTTCCAGGCTGGAAAGTGGAAATTATAATCCCAGCTTGGATTTTCTTGCTAAAATAGCGGAATCGCTTGGGAAAAAAATATCTGTGACATTAAATTAGAATGCAGGGCAATTGTTGTGATAGATGTTATGCAACACTGTAAAATCATTTAGGTAAGTGACAGGTAACTGACAAATTCCTTGAAAATGCCGGAAAATAAGGGTTTGGAATTATCTAAGAGATAAGAAATTGTTTATATGCATCATGAAACTCCTGACGATTTATTTTTCAGGGGTTTCGTAATATTTTTGTTGATTTTTATAAAAAAATTACATATAATAAAAACAGATAGGAAACTATCTTTGGAGAGTTCCTGCCAGATAAGTGGAAGATTTTAAACTCGGGAGAGTCCCTGCCAGATAGTGGGAGATTTTAAACTCATTGGGAGCGGTAATGCTCCCTTATTTTTTTAGGCGATAACTGTGGTAAACTTATATTGTCAAGCATATATAGTCAACTATATATGCTATAGAATGAAATAAGGCGATTATTGAAATTGATGCAGCAAGGTGTATAAAAGGTGCATTGCCATCACGGCAACTCAAATTGATTTTGGCATGGTGTGTTTTACATCAGGATGAGCTGATGCAGAATTGGGAATTATCAAAGGATGGAAAACCGATGAACCGAATCAATCCGTTAGTTTAAAAGTGAGGTGAATGTTATGTTTCCAAAGGTTGTGCAGGTAATACCAATGGAAAATTATTCGGTATATGTGTACTTTGAAGATGGTAAAATCGTATGTTATGATATGACTCAAATGATTGAGAAAGAGGCATTTCGTCCAGTGAAAGATATCACTGTTTTTAAAGAAGCCTGTACAGTGATGAATGATACATTGGCATGGGATATCGGGGGGGGGGGGGGGGGGAGCCGAGATAATACGAAATGTTTGGATTTTGACCCGGACACACTGTATGAGTTACCGATGGCGGTGGAAAAGATAGCATAATATATGGTTTGCTGACAGTATGCGCACATATGAGCGTATATGGGTAACGAACACATAACTGACAATCAGCTTAAAAATAGCGTATTTATGGCGTTCGGAATTCTCCAAGAGATAGGCAAACGGAATATCAAATATGTATTTCAATCCCCAGAACTTATGCGTTTTGGGGATTTTATCTGATTTTTGTAGAAAATGCCAGTAGATATTTAGCACAAAATGAGTATAATATAAGTAAGAAATTCAGTTGAATTTAAAGTGAAGGTCTCCATTAACCTTCGGTAATTAATCCATAAAGAGATGAACATTAACGAGTGGGAAGTTGTATAACTTCCCACATTTTTTGAATAGCGGAATCGCTTGGGAAAAAAATATCTGTGACAATAAATTAGAATGCAGGGCAATGGTTGTGGTAGATGGTATGCAACACAATAAAATCATATGGGTATGGAAGATTATAAACTCGGGAGAGTCCCTGCCAGATAGTGGGAGATTTTAAACTCATAAGGAGCAGTAATGCTCCCTTGTTTTTTTAGAAAGGGATAGGATGGAAGAATTTAAACTGTATAGTATGTCAGATGAATATATAGAATATTTGCGGAAAGTGTTCCCAAATGTATATTCCAATAAGGAAACGACGAGAATTCATACTCGAAAGTATGTTGTCACAGTGATATGTTTGGAAAACTATCATTATTATATACCGATGTCTTCGCCCAAAGAATCGGATTATCAGATTGCCAGTGAGAAAAAAGTGATTAGAAAGAGCATTGTTCCGATTATGAGGATTGTAGTGAAAAATTCAAAGGGACAGAAAGAGTTAAAGGGAACTTTACGAATCAGTCATATGATACCTGTCCCGCAATCAGAGCTTCTGCTTTATGACATCGAAAACAAGCAAGATTGTACATATAAAGATTTGGTGCAGAATGAAATCATTTTTATTCGTAAAAATCAAGAAAAAATAATTCTCTGGAATTTTCTCTTGAGATAGGCAGAAAAATTATACAGATTCAAGAATATGGCCTTCGCAGGTTTTCCTGCGGAGTTTTTATCTTAACTTTTCAAGAAAATAGGGGTATAATAAATTTAATGTAATACGAACTATGGAGGTGTTGTTATGTGTGATGTTAAAAAGTATGAAAAAATCTATGAAGATATACAAAAACTGCAGCCGGAAGACACTTTACAGCTTGTACTGGAGGCCGAAACGGAAGAACAAAGAAATTTTTATGAAATGGTTGGCGATTTTCTACTGCAAAAGAAGCAGAGGCAGGTAATCGAAAGGAATCTCTTTTAGTGAAAAAATATATTTTAGTAGCAGGAGTCAATGGGGCAGGTAAATCAACTTTGTATCAGTCATTGCAAAGTCTGCATGACATACCAAGAGTGAATACAGATGAAATATTGAGAGAATTTGGCGATTGGAGAAATATGATCGACGTTATGACTGCGGGAAAAATGGCGGTAAGGAAAATTGCCAGATATTTTGATGAGGGCATTACATTTAATCAGGAGACTACATTATGTGGGAAATCCATTTTAAGCAATATAGCAAAAGCAAAGAAAAGAGGATATTTTATAGAACTGCATTATATCGGGGTTGAGAATGCAGATATTGCAAAAGAAAGAGTAGCCAGGCGTATAAAACAGGGCGGTCATGGTATTGCAGAGCAGGATATAGAAAGAAGATTTGCGGAGACATTTGATAATTTGAAAAAGGTTTTGCCGGAAAGCAATCTGACAGTATTCTATGATAACACAATAGAATTTCGCAGGTTTGCAATATATAAGAATGGAAACCCGGTTAGGGTTTCGCATAATGTGCCGAAGTGGTATGAAAAATTTGTGGCAGATATGGAGTAAAAATCAACGTGTGATTTTATAAATCATTATGGATAACTGACACATAACTAACAAGTAACTGACAAACTGTTGCTATAATTAAAATAATTGCTTATGTACAAATATAATTAATGAGATATGGTTAAGTTGTGTGAATATTATACGGAGAGATACTCGGGGTGTTTAAAGGATAGTGAGTTGTTGTATTCTATTAGAGATTTAAGAAATGCGACTGCTCATAGTAATTGTCTGATAAATAAACTGCAAAAAGGAACAAACAAGCCGTCTATAAAATTTGTTTCAAATATAGACGGAATAGGTGCGTCTATGAGAAAGAGCAAATTGAGTAATAAGTTTTTGTATGATTTTGTTTCGTTACTTTATGTTTACAACTTATTTATCAATGTAGATGTTGTAAAAGAGAAAAGATTTAAGCAAATACAAGAATTTATAGATGGTCGTGCAGTAAAAAATAAAGAGTATTTTGATAAAAATGAGAGTATAAAAACAGCATATACATTTGTTAAAAAAGTTATTGACTATATATATGGACAAGTCATACATTGTAGGCCGCCTGGTCATTCAGCAGGGTGTACTGTAAGTAATCAATGTATTCGTTTAGCTGGGACAATGCTCTTGGTGAGATGATCACGTCAAATGAATCCATGCTGTTTACCCATCCTTTTCAGAGCGTCTTCCATGTCAAGGCCTTTGCCATCGGAAATCTGCTGGCGCGATTCGGCAAGGTCGGAAAGGATCTGCTCCTGACTGGCCGGGACGAATGGGTTTGCGGGTTTCCTGGATGTGAACAGTTTCTGGGTGAATTCCATGACTTTGATTCTCGCATCTTCCGGCATTGCTTCGAGCATGGATATAGTTTCGTCTAAAGTGCTCATGGGAAAGCCTCCTTTCATGATTAGGGTTTATAGAAAAAGTGTTTCTTTCTATGGGTAGATTATACATGAAAAAGGGGCTGACTTCAATATGAGGGAAAGAGAAATTGCCGGTAATTCAAGTGAAGTTGTTTGTTGCAATTGTGAACAGAATGAGGTAATTTGAATAGAGAGGGGGCTTTAATATATGAAGATATTACTTGTCGCTATCAACGCCAAATATATACATTCCAACCTTGCGGTACATACTCTGCGTGCATATGCCCAAAAGCATGTGCATAGAAGGGAGCTTGAGATTGAAATTGCAGAATATACCATTAATCAGCAGAAGGATGATATCCTGAGAGATATCTATGAAAAGGCGGCGGATATGGTGTGTTTTTCTTGTTACATCTGGAATATTGATTATGTGAAGTCTGTTGTGCGCGAGCTTGGAAAAGTCTGTCCCGATACAGTGTTCTGGCTTGGAGGCCCGGAAGTATCTTATGATGCCGAAGATATTCTTATGCAGCTTCCGGAAGTGAAGGGAGTGATGCGGGGGGAAGGGGAGCTTACCTTTGCTGAGTTGTGCGGGGGCAGTGCGCTTGAAGATATTGAGGGTATTACGTTTCGAGGTGAGGATGGGACGATTTGTGAAAATACATGGCGTGAGCCGATAAATTTAGATGAGGTTCCGTTTATCTATGAGGATATAGAAGCGTTCGAGCATAAGATTATTTATTATGAGACAAGCAGGGGATGTCCGTTTTCCTGTAGTTATTGTCTTTCTTCTGTTGATAAGAGGTTGAGATTCAGGAGCCTTCCGATTGTAAAGCAGGAGCTTGGCGTTTTCTTAAAGAAAGAGGTGCCGCAAGTAAAGTTCGTTGACCGGACTTTTAATTGCAGCCGCAATCATGCGATGGAGATTTGGAAGTATATCGCAGAACATGATAACGGCATTACGAATTTTCATTTTGAGATAGCAGCGGATTTGCTGAATGAAGAAGCGCTTGCATTGATAAAGACGATGCGGCCGGGGCTGATACAGTTAGAGATTGGCGTGCAGTCCACGAATGAAAAAACGATAAGGGAAATCAAAAGAACAATGGATTTCCAAAAAGTTTCACAGATTGTCAGAACCATACAGAATATGGGAAATATCCATCAGCATTTGGATTTGATCGCAGGGCTTCCTTTTGAAGATATGGAAAGCTTTTCTAAGTCCTTTGATGATGTCTATGCTTTGAAGCCTCACCAGCTTCAGTTAGGGTTTCTGAAAGTTTTAAAGGGCTCTTATATGGAAGAAAAAAAGGGCGAGTATGAATTGGCCTGTAAAAGTGAGCCTCCTTATGAAGTGCTGTACACCAAATGGCTGTCTTACAGAGATGTGCAAAAGCTAAAAGGCATTGAAGAGATGGTGGAGGTCTATTATAACAGCAGACAGTTTGAACATACATTATCTGCATTAGAAAAGAAGGTGTCTTCTCCCTTTTATATGTTTGAAGGCTTATGGCAATATTACAAGAAAAATAATCTTTGCCATATTCAGCATAAAAGAAGTGCGAGATATGAGATTTTACTTGGTTTTATCGATGATATCTGCGGGCAGGCAGAGACCTTTAAAGAGCTTTTGGTTTATGATTATTATCTGAGGGAGAACGCTAAGACGAGGCCGATTTTTGCGGGGAAAAATGCTCTCGGAAAAGAGAAAATGCGGCAATTTTATGAAGAAGAAGTGATACGGCACAGATATTTGAAAGGTTATGAGGCATATGATAAAAATCAGATGCGCAAGATGACACATTTGGAGTATTTTCCGGTGCTGAATAAAACGGTGTTATTTGATTATATGCATAGAAACCCGATAAACTATGAGGCGTACACTTGTGAGATTATAATTTAGAGAAAAGATATTGTAATATATTTTAAATATTATTAACAATTGCTTTCTTGTAATAAGCGTTTAAAGAGTATAAAATGATAAATATATTTTTAGAAGAAGGTAAGAAAAGATGAATTTTAATGATAAAAAGACAAGACGGATTATAGCAATTGTAGTTATGGTAGTTATAGTGGCGATGGTTGCGACAAGCATCCTGCCGATTTTAGGATAAGAACAGCGGCGTAATAACTGACAGAAGGAATGAGAAAGGGATATGGAACAGAGGCGGCATAACAGCAGTTCCAGCAGAAGACGGAGCAGAAGGCGGAGAATTCAGAGACGCAGAAGAATGCAGGTTCTTTTTAGTCTCTTGTTGTTTTGCTCTATTTTAGTGCTGGCCGTTTCCTACATGTTTTTTCAAAAGTTTGTCTCGAGATATCCTACGGATAAGTTTTGCGGGAATGTCTTTATCGGTTCATTTGATGTGTCGGGGATGACAAAAAAGGAAGTGGAAAAGATGATGGAAGAGCATCTGTCTTCCGGCAGACAGGCATCCGTAGTGATGCAGGTGGGAGAGAAGGAGGAATCCGCGACTTTAGAGGAACTGGGACTGGGCTATAAAGATTTGAAGAGGCAGATCAAGACGGCTTTCGATTATGGAAAGACAGGGAGCCTGTGGCAGAGATTCTGGAAGCTAAAGAAGCTTTCTGGAGAAAAGAAGGTTTTCAAAGAGAACTATACTTTGAGCAAAAAACAGGTAAAGAAGGTCATGGATGAGCGGATTGTTCCGTTGACAGACCACGCGCAGAACGCAACCATGGAGCGAAAGGGAAAAGAATTTAAAATAATTGCAGAAAAGCAGGGGAAGACAATAGACATTGACAAATCCGCAGCAGCTATTTCTAACCATCTGAACAGTGGGTGGAATCGCAAAGATTTTGAGATTGAGATGGTGCTGAGAGATGAAAAGCCTACGGTAAAAGCCGATGATTTAGAATCTGTGAAGGATGAACTGGGCTCCTACTCTACAGATGCAGGAGGAGGCGAACGGCTTCAGAATTTGAAGACAGGCGTGGAGAAGATTGACGGTACAGTGCTTGCGCCGGGAGAAGAGATCTCTGTACATGATGTGACGGCTCCTTATGACAAAGAGCATGGATATGTGGCGGCGGGCTCATATGAGAATGGACAGGTGGTAGAGACGTATGGCGGAGGAATCTGCCAGGTGTCTACGACATTATATAATGCAGTGCTGTTTGCAGAGCTTGAGGTTACTGAGCGGTTTCCGCATTCTATGCTGGTGTCTTATATTGATCCATCGAGAGATGCGGCAATTGCCGGTGACGTCAAGGACTTTAAGTTTAAGAACACTTATGATACGCCGGTCTATATAGAAGGCGGAATTGATGACGACGGTCAGCTTAAATTTACGATTTATGGTAAAGATACGCGCAAAAAGGGAAGGACCGTAGAGTACGAGAGTGAAGTGACGGAGACAGAAGAGTACGGCAGGACTTATAAAGAAGACCCGGAAGCATCATTAGGTTCCATGAAGTATGAGGGAAGTCCCCATACAGGAAAGACTGCCAGATTGTGGAAGATTGTCAAACAGGATGGAAAAGAAGTCAGCCGTGACGTGATTAACAACAGTACATACCAAAAATCGAATGAGATTATCATGGTGGGGACAGCATCGGACAATGGCAGGGCATCCGGAGTAGTAAGCGGTGCAATAGCTACGCAGGATGGTACTAAGATTAATGAGGCAATCAGTAAAGCGAGGGCGATGGAGTAAGGATGTATCATGAAATTAATGTCGGACAACAGTCAAGTTATCAGTGAGACGGCCACGGTATATGGGTGGTCGGAATATATAGGAATTCATGCACTTGCATCTGTCATCAATTCTTTGACAGGCTCAAGTGGTCTTGGTATTGGGGTGGGGATAAATATTTCTTACCCACCTCATTCGGATAAATCCCGCATTTATAAGATGGAAAAGATAGTCAGGAAAGAAGGCGGCAGAAGAGGGATTGGCATTTTGGAGACCCGGATTTTTGAAAATCCGCTGATTGCCGTTCCTTCTGTTACAGTTAGCGGTATTGCCGTGGTTTCTGAGAAAAGGGAGGAGTGTTTGGAAGACGGATTGGGAATTCAGGGAATTTCTGATAAGAAAAGTCTTGCGGGAGCAGATATTGTCCTCAGTAAGTGGATAGGCATGGATGGGATGCTTCAGATTGCGAGAGAGAAGATGGAAGCGCTGGCAGAACGTTTTACTCCTGGATTTATCAGACAAGTTCTCTCATATGAGACGGAATTATATGCGGACAAAGAGATTGGTATTGCAAAAGATTTGGGTGCAATTGCCTTGT
Organism: Lachnospiraceae bacterium MD308; assembly: GCA_000403475.2. Taxonomy (GTDB): domain Bacteria; phylum Bacillota; class Clostridia; order Lachnospirales; family Lachnospiraceae; genus MD308. The sequence continues at coordinate 178,011 of KE159797.1, read as the reverse complement.
ATCAGATTACACAAGGAGGTATTTTTGCTTCCCTGTGGGAGATGTCTAAGGAATTAAAAACAGGTCTTGAGATGGATATGAAGCAGTTTTCAATCTTGCAGGAGACTGTTGAAGTGTGTGAGCTTTTTCGCCTGAATCCCTACCAGCTTACTTCGGCAGGTTGTTTTTTATTTGTGACAGAAGATGGGGAGAAGCTTAGAGAAGGACTTCTCAAAGAAGGCGTTATGGCTTCAATTATTGGAAAGACAGTGGAGGGAAAGGGAAAGATTATAAGAAATGGGGAGGATGTGCGTTGTGTTGACCGTCCGGCTCCGGATGAGATATGGAAGCTTCATGTTTTGGAGGGATAGAATATGATAAATATAGTACTTTTGGAGCCGGAGATACCGGCAAACACAGGAAATATCGGGCGTACTTGTGTAGCGGCGGGGGCAAGGCTGCACTTGATTGAGCCGCTTGGGTTTCGGCTGGATGAGAAAAGTTTAAGGCGTGCCGGGATGGATTACTGGAATCAGTTAGATGTCACCACATATATTGATTATAAAGATTTCCTTGAGAAGAATCCCGGGGCAAAGGTTTACATGGCTACAACGAAGGCGCAGAAGCTTTATACGGAGGTGGCATATGAGTCGGACTGCTATATTATGTTCGGAAAAGAAAGCGCAGGAATACCGGAGGAGATATTAGTAAGCCATAAGGAAGCGTGTATACGTATACCCATGGCAGGGCAGATACGCTCGCTGAATCTTGGGAATTCGGCGGCGATTGTTCTTTATGAGGCATTGCGGCAGAACGGCTTTGCCGATATGGAGCGGGAAGGGAAACTTCACAGGCTTACATGGGAATAAACAATGATTTTAGAACATTTGTATATTATTACACGTATTACACGGGATAAAAGTGGAAAATTACAATAAACTGGTAGACTTTCGGATAAAATAATATTATAATCAGAAATGCAGGAAAGGTTTTAGGTGAAAGAGAGGGGTGGTGAGTCAATGGTAGAAGAAACCATTAAAACCATCAAGGAGACGGAGATGGAGGCTGAGAAGATAATCAAAGAGGCAGCCCAGGAAAGTGCCGAAATCCTTGAAAAAGCTGCTGCAAGCGCAGGAGAATTAAGACAGCAGGCAGAAACGGATGCAAAAGCAAAAGCAGATGCCGATATGAAAGCAGCCAAAGAAATCGGGGAGAAGACTATTTCTGACGCTATGGTTAAAGTAGATGCAGAGATTGCATCCCTGAAAGAGACTGCAAAAGCAAAAGAAGATGAGGCGATAGCTTCTGTGATTGCAGAATTAATTTAGAATAAGGTAAAGGAGGGATACGGCTATGGCAGTATTGCAGATGCAAAGAATTAGTATCTGCGCACTAAAGCGAGACCGTAAGGACATCTTAGAAAACCTTCAGTCGATGGGCGTCATAGAGATGAACCAGATTGCCGATGAGGATGACGGATTTGAGAAGATGGATACGCAGAATGCCAGAGTTGGATTCGAAAAGAAGGCGCAGCTTTCTGAGAATGCGCTGGCGATTCTTGAATCTTACGCTCCCCAGAAGCAGTCACTGCTGTCAAGTCTCGAAGGGAAAGCACTGATTGGGCAGAAGAAGTTCGACAGTATAGTTGCAGCGAAAGAGACGATTACTGCAAAAGCGAATACGCTTGTTGCACTGAACAAAGAGATAGCAGAGAATAAAGCGAATATTCTGAAATTGTCAAATCAGATAGAGTCGTTAAGTCCGTGGCTTAATTTGGATGTGCCGATGAATTATACAGGTACTGACAAAGTGGCGATGCTTTTGGGAACGATGGCTGCCGATACGGCACAGGATGCGGTTTACGCTAAGATTGCTACACATGCCCAGACGACAGATGCCGTCGATGTGGAGATCATTCGGACTGACAAAGATGCGACTTATCTGGTTGTTTTTTGTTTGCGAGAAGACGAGACGGCGGTAGAGGAAGCGCTCAGGGCAGCAGGGTTCGCAAGACCTTCGCAAGTTGTAGATAAGAAGCCCGCTGAAAAGAAAGCAGACCTTAAAGCAGAGATTAAAAAACTGAATAGTGAAATTGAAAAAAAAGAGGAAGAGATTCGGTCACTCTCTTCATGCAGGGAGGATTTAAAGATTATCGGAGATTACTTCCGCATGAGGGCAGACAAGTATGAAATCCTCGGAACTCTTCCACAATCCCAGAGAACCTTTGTTGTGAGCGGCTATATTCCTGTAAAGGCCGTAGATGCAGTGAAAAAGGCTATTGGTGAAGTTTATGACTGTGTCATTGATGTTGAAGATTTAAAAGAAGATGAAGAAGCGCCGACAATCTTAAAGAATAATGGATTTTCTTCCAGTATGGAAGGGGTTCTTGAGTCTTATGGATTGCCGCATAAGGGAGAGTTTGATCCGACAACGATTATGTCATTCTTCTATGTGTTCTTCTTTGGAATGATGTTATCAGATGCCGCATATGGCGCGATTATCGCTATTGCGTGCTTTGTTGTATTAAAGAAATATCCAAGAATGGGTGAGAGCATGCACAAATCTCTTAAGATGTTCATGTTCTGCGGAATCTCTACTCTTGTGTGGGGAATCCTATTCGGCGGATATTTTGGTAATGTAGTGGATATCGTATCGGGTACATTTTTCGGAGAGACAGTTACCGTACCGGCGCTTTGGTTTATACCGCTGAACGACCCGATGAGACTGTTGGTATATTCACTGGCATTCGGAGTTATCCATTTGTTTGTGGGACTTGGGATCAAGGGCTATATGCTTCTTAAGGACGGTAAACCCCTTGACTTTTTCTGCGATGTCGTTTTGTGGTATGCATTCCTTGTTGGCCTGCTTCTGATGCTGATACCGACAGATATCTTTGCATCTATTGCGCAGGCGAAGATTACGTTCCCGCCGTTCCTTAACATGCTGGCGAAAGCATTGGCAATTATCGGTGTAGTAGGTCTTATACTTATGTCCGGAAGAGAGAACAAGAATCCGGCGCTTCGGATTGCATTGGGAGCCTACGATGTCTATAACATCACAGGATGGCTGAGTGATGTGCTTTCGTATTCACGTCTTCTGGCTCTTGGCCTGGCAACAGGAGTTATCGCATCGGTTGTCAACCAGATGGGAAGCATGTTCGGAAAAGGTATTGTGGGAATCATTGGATTTTTAATCGTATTTATTGTAGGGCATACGCTGAATCTGGCGATCAACCTGCTTGGTGCGTATGTTCATACCAACCGTCTTCAGTTCGTAGAGTTTTTCGGTAAATTCTATGAAGGCGGAGGAAAACCTTTTGAACCATTCAAATCAGATACAAAATATGTAGATATTAAGGAGGAAACTTTATCATGAGTATTTGGAGTAATTTAGGACTTGTATATGCGTTACTTGGCGCGGCAGTAGCTGTATTTCTTGCAGGAGCAGGCTCAGCAATCGGTGTAGGTATTGCCGGACAGGCAGCAGCAGGAGTTGTAACTGAGGACCCGAGCAAATTTGCAAAGGTACTTATCATGCAGCTTCTTCCTGGTACACAGGGAATCTATGGTCTTCTTGTTGGATTCATCACATTATCTAAAGTTGGTCTTTTGGGCGGCGGCGCAGCAACTTTAGATCCGCAGACAGGCCTTCTGATTCTTGCAGCTTGTATGCCAATTGGTATTGTAGGACTTATCTCCGGCAAATATCAGGGAATGACATCTGCAGCATCTATCGGTATCGTGGCTAAGAAACCGGATCAGTTCGGTAAAGCTATGCTTTTCCCGGCAATGGTTGAGACATATGCGATCCTTGCACTTCTGATTTCTATTCTGGCTGTTAACGCTGTACAGATTTAAGAATAGAAGCATATTAAACTAAGGTTCAAAAAGAACCTCACCAAGATTTAATATAAGGAGAGCAAGACCATGACTGGATTAGAAAAGATGAAAAGCCAGATATTGGATGAGGCCAGAGCCGCAGCCGAGAAGAAGCTTTCTGCGGCGCGCTCGGAGGCTGACGGGATTCTTGCAGAGGCTAAGGCAGAGGCAGAAAAGTGTATGAGCAGTTTTTCCCAGAAATCAGAGAGGGCAGTTGCAAGTTATAAAGAACGCGTGGCATCCTCCAATGATCTGCAGAGAAGGACGAAGATCCTTGCTGCAAAGCAGGAGATGATTGCTGCGGTTTTGGATAAGGCATACCGTTCTGTTGAAAGTATGGAGAAAGATGAGTATTTTGGTATGCTCCTTAAAATGCTTGATAAGTATGCCCAGCCGCAGGAAGGTGAGATTTTCTTTTCACCGGCTGACCTTGCGAAGCTGCCTGACGGCTTTGCAGGTAAAGTAGAAGAAGCTGCAAAGAAAAAGGGCGGAAGCCTTAAGATATCCAAAGAGGGCAGAAATATTGAAAATGGATTCATCCTTGCCTATGGCGGTATTGAAGAAAACTGCACATTAAGGGCAATGTTTGATGCAAAAAAAGATGAGTTATCTGACAAAGTTTATCGTATATTATTTTTGTAGTGCAAAGTAGGAGGAGTTACATGAGTGAACAGTATACTTACGCGGTTGCACGCATACGGGCTTTGGAAGTTTCCTTGTTTTCGGGCAGTACGATCGACCAGCTTATTGCATGCCAGAGCTATGAGCAGTGCTTGCAGTTTTTGGAAGAGAAGGGCTGGGGAGACAACGAGACATCAGGTAATGCAGAAGCAATACTGACCAGAGAAGAAGAAAAGATCTGGGAGGTTGTGAAAGAGCTTTCGATAGATATGAAGAATTTTGATGTTCTTTCCTATCCAAAACTTTATCATAACCTTAAAGCTGCAATCAAGGAAGTGTGTACGGAGGAGAAAAACAGGCACATTTTTTATGAAGATGTGTCTATTCCGGGTAGTGTCATGCTTGAAATTGTGAAAGAGCGTGATTTCGGAAAGCTCCCCGCACATATGCAGAATGCGGCGCAGGAGGCATATGAGACACTTCTTCATACAAGAGACGGTCAGTTGTGCGATGTGATTATTGACAAGGCAGCGCTTGACGCCATTTATCAGGCGGGTAAGGCATCGGATGTGGCTATTATCCGGGATTATGCCGAATCCACGGTGGCAGTGGCCGATATCAAGATTGCCGTCAGGTCACAGAAAACCGCAAAATCAATTGAATTTATGAAGCGGGCAATGGCTGAGTGCGCAAGCGTCAGCGTAGATCAGCTTTCGAAAGCGGCGCTTGCCGGGGCAGATTCTATCAGTGAATATTTGCTTGGGACTGCATATGCAGAAGGGGCGGAGGCACTTCGCACCTCACCGTCCGCATTTGAGCGGTGGTGCGACAACCGTATCATCCAGACCATCAGTCCGCAGAAATATAATGCATTTACAATCGGGCCTGTGATTGCCTATGTAATTGCAAGACAGAACGAAATAAAAACGGTACGGATCATACTTTCCGGCAAGCTGAATGAACTGCCGGATGATTCCATCCGGGAAAGGGTAAGGGAGATGTATGTATAAGATTGCAGTATTGGGCGATTACGACAGTATCTACGGCTTTGCTACGCTGGGTCTTGACACGTTTCCGGTAAATACCCACGAAGAAGCTACAGAGACGCTCACAAAGCTTGCAGGCGGCGGATACGGCATTATCTATATCACAGAAGCCTGGGCAGCGGAGCTTAAACATGAGATTTCAAGGTATCAGGAGCAGCTTATGCCGGCGATCATCCAGATTCCGGGCATTTCAGGCAACACGGGAGCCGGGATTGCAGGAGTTAAGAAGTCGGTTGAGGTTGCGGTTGGTTCCGATATCTTATTCAGTAACCAGTAAGGAGGTTTATTCGTCCAAATGAATAGTACAGGTACGATTAAAAAAGTAGCAGGACCTTTGGTTATCGCGTCAGGTATGCGTGATGCCAATATGTCTGACGTTGTACGTGTTAGTAAACAGCGTCTGATCGGAGAGATCATCGAGATGCACGGAGACGAGGCATCCATCCAGGTATATGAGGAGACATCGGGCCTTGGCCCCGGCGAGCCGGTAGAATCTACAGGAGCGCCTATGTCCGTTGAACTTGGGCCTGGGCTTATCACCAGCATCTATGATGGTATCCAGCGTCCGCTTGATGACATTATGAAAGTTTCCGGAAACAACTTACAGCGTGGTGTTGAGGTTGCTTCCCTGAAAAGAGATAAGAAATGGGAATTTGTCCCGGTGGCAAAAGTCGGAGATGAGGTAGAGCCGGGAGATGTCCTTGGCACGGTTCAGGAGACGGCTGTTGTCACACAGAAGATCATGGTGCCTTACGGAGTGGAAGGTACAATAAAAGAGATTAAGTCAGGTGAGTTCACCGTAGAGGAGACCGTTGCAGTAATTACTGCAAAAGACGGCGACAAAGAGATTTCCATGATGCAGAAATGGCCGGTTCGTAAAGGCCGTCCTTATGTGAAGAAACTGCCGCTTGATGCTCCGCTTGTAACAGGACAGCGTGTCGTTGACATGTTCTTCCCAATTGCAAAGGGCGGTGTTGCAGCCGTTCCGGGGCCATTCGGAAGCGGAAAGACCGTTATCCAGCATCAGCTTGCGAAGTGGGCAGAGGCGGACATCGTTGTATATATCGGATGCGGCGAGCGTGGAAATGAGATGACGGACGTTCTTAACGAGTTCCCGGAACTGAAGGACCCGAAGACAGGCCGTTCCCTTATGGAAAGAACTGTTCTGATCGCGAACACATCAGATATGCCTTTCGCAGCCCGTGAGGCATCTATCTATACAGGTATTACAATTGCAGAGTATTTCCGTGACATGGGATATTCCGTGGCGCTGATGGCAGACTCTACATCTCGTTGGGCAGAGGCTCTGCGTGAGATGTCCGGACGTCTTGAGGAGATGCCTGGTGAGGAAGGTTACCCGGCATACTTAGGTTCCCGTCTTGCAGAGTTCTACGAGAGGGCAGGACGTGTAATCTCTCTTGGAAAAGAAGGAAGAGAAGGAGCGCTCTCCGTTATCGGAGCAGTTTCCCCTCCGGGCGGTGATACTTCTGAGCCGGTATCCCAGGCGACACTTCGTATCGTTAAGGTGTTCTGGGGACTTGATGCGGCACTTGCATACAAGAGACATTTCCCGGCTATCAACTGGCTGACCAGTTACTCTCTGTATCTTGACAATATGCACGACTGGTTCAACGGCACAGTAGCAGAAGACTGGATGGAAGACCGCCAGAAGATGATGAGCCTTCTGACTGAGGAGGCGGCATTGGAAGAGATCGTGCAGATGGTAGGTATGGACGCGCTTTCACCGGGCGACCGCCTGAAGATGGAGGCGGCAAGGTCTATCCGTGAGGACTTCCTGCACCAGAACTCTTTCCACGAAGTAGATACCTACACACCGCTCAGGAAGCAGTATCTGATGATGAAACTGGTACTTGCCTTCTACGAGCAGGCGACAGAGGCTTTAAATAAGGGAGCGTCCATGAAGGAACTGCTTGTGATGAACGTAAGAGAGAGAATCGGACGTTACAAATATACAACTGCCGAGAATATTGAGACAGAATATGAAAAGATCATGAATGAATTAGGCGCAGAGATTGCCAATACATTCGGGAAGGAGGACTTCTAATGCCAAAAGAATATAGAACCATACAGGAAGTTGCCGGACCGCTGATGATGGTAAAGGGTGTAGAAGGCGTCGCATTTGATGAACTTGGAGAGATTGAGCTTGCGAATGGCGAGAGACGCCGCTGCAAGGTACTTGAGGTAGACGGCAGCGATGTAGTTGTGCAGCTCTATGAGAATGCTGCAGGTATTAACTTAAGCAACAGTAAAGTACGTTTCCTTGGACGAAGCATGGAGCTTGGCGTATCCGGCGATATGCTCGGCCGTGTCTTTGACGGATTGGGACGTCCGATTGACGACGGTCCGGAGATTCTGCCGGAGGAGAGAAGGGATATCAACGGCCTGCCTATGAACCCGGCAGCCAGAGTATACCCTGAGGAGTTTATCCAGACGGGCGTATCTGCCATTGACGGCCTGAATACGCTGGTTCGTGGACAGAAGCTGCCGATCTTCTCCTGTTCCGGTCTGCCGCACTCACAGCTTGCAGCGCAGATTGCAAGACAGGCTAAGGTACGCGGAACAGATGAGAACTTCGCCGTTGTATTTGCTGCCATGGGTATTACCTTTGAGGAGTCCAACTACTTTATCGAGTCCTTTAAGGAGACAGGAGCCATCGACAGGACGGTACTGTTCATCAACCTGGCAAATGACCCGGCTGTTGAGCGTATTTCCACGCCTCGTATGGCGCTTACCGCAGCAGAGTACCTTGCATTTGAAAAGGATATGCATGTACTTGTAATCCTTACTGATATCACTAACTACGCAGACGCGCTCCGTGAGATTTCCGCAGCGAAGAAGGAAGTTCCGGGCCGCCGCGGATATCCTGGATATATGTACACTGACCTTGCGACTATGTATGAGAGAGCAGGACGTCAGAGAGGCAAGAACGGAAGTATCACGATGATCCCGATTCTGACCATGCCGGAAGATGACAAGACTCATCCGATTCCTGACCTTACCGGATACATCACCGAGGGCCAGGTAATCTTAAGCCGTGAGCTGTACCGTAAGGGCTTGCAGCCGCCAATCGACGTACTGCCGTCACTTTCCCGTCTGAAAGATAAAGGTATCGGCGAGGGCAAGACAAGGGCAGACCATGCGAATACCATGAACCAGCTGTTTGCGGCATATTCCCGCGGAAAAGACGCGAAAGAGCTTATGACCATCCTTGGCGAGGCAGCTCTGACAGAGATTGACCTTAAGTACGCAGAGTTCGCGGAAGCTTTTGAGAAAGAGTACGTATCCCAGGGGTACACCAATGACCGCTCGATTGAAGAGACACTTTCTATCGGCTGGAAGCTTCTTTCCATGCTGCCGAGAGCAGAGCTTAAACGTATCGACGACAAGTTCTTAGACATGTACTACGGCAAGCAGTAAGCCATGCACGGTGTAAACAAGAAGGAGGTTAAAGGATGGCATCTAAACAGATAACTCCTACCCGTATGGAGCTGACCAAGACGAAAAGAAAGCTTGTCACTGCCAGAAGAGGGCATAAGCTCTTGAAGGATAAGCGCGATGAGCTGATGCGTCAGTTCTTAGAGCTGGTCAAGGAGAACATGGCACTTCGCCAGAAGGTAGAAGCCGGAATCCTCTCTGCGAATAAGAACTTTGTCATAGCGAAAGCCGGAATGGATGAAGCTACGCTGAATACGGCATTGATGGCACCGAAACAGGAAGTTAACCTTGAGGCAGGACAAAAGAACGTCATGAGTGTTAATATCCCGGTTTTTAATACGACCACAAGGACTGCGGATGTGAACGACATCTACTCTTATGGATTTGCGTTTACGTCCAGCGACCTTGACGGTGCTGTGAAATCATTGGCAGATATCCTGCCGGATATGTTAAGACTTGCGGAGACGGAAAAAGCATGCCAGCTTATGGCGGCGGAGATAGAAAAGACAAGGCGCCGTGTTAATGCGCTGGAGCATGTGACGATTCCGGATGCTCAGGCAACCATCAAGTATATCACGATGAAGCTGGATGAGAATGAGAGAAGTTCTCAGATTCGTCTGATGAAAGTAAAAGATATGATGCTTGAGGAAGCGCATCACTACAGTGAGAGAGAATAATTAAAATAAATGCACCGGACTTGCCTGAGAGTAAAAGATAAGTCCGGTGCATTTTACGTGAATATAAGATTATGAATCTACAGGTTTTTTAATGCTTCAACAAGTTCAGGAAAGTTCATACCATGGGAGGCTTTGACTAATACATTGTCTCCTTCGTGTATGATACCCTTCATGGCAGACAGGAAATCTTCCTTTGTCTCGAATGAGAGAGCCTCTGTCCCGTCAAAACCGGAAGCACCCTCTGCGATGGCTTTGCCGAGTCTCCCGACGCCGCACACAAGGTTGATGCCCTGTTTCGCAGCGTAGACGCCAGTGTCAAAGTGAAGCTGTTCTTCGTCATTTCCAAGCTCGCCCATGGTGCCAAGAACTGCAACCTTGCGGCCGATGGCCATAGTCAGGACATCAATAGCTGCATTTGTAGAGATTGGGTTGGCATTGTAGCAGTCGTCCAGGATAACAAGCTTGTCAGTGGAGATGATATGATTCCGGCCCGGGATGGACGGAAGGTTTTCAATTCCGCGTTTAATCTCCTCAGGAGTGAGGCCGAGGGAATATCCGACTGCCGCTCCGGCTAGGGCGTTAGAGACCATATGGATGCCGGGAAGAGGAACCAGGCAGCGGAAATCATCGCCGGAGGGAAGATGGAGCGTACATGCCGTACCTTTAAGGCCCGCAGATACGAGATCGGAAGCGTAAAACTCACAGTCGCTGTCAAGGCCAAAGAATACAGGATCAACACCCTTTACCGGTCCCATCTTTGAGAGCAGATCGTCATCTCCGTTTAAAATAATCGTTCCGCCGTTTTTCATATCTTGAATCATCTTAGATTTCTCCTGGAAGATACCTTCCCGTGTCTTGAAAAATTCAAGATGCGCCACACCGATGTTGGTGATCACGCAGATATCCGGGCTTGCCACAGAAGAAAGCCGCCGCATCTCACCGAAATGGTTGACGCCCATCTCCAGGATGGCAGCCTCATGGGATTCGTTCATCTCAAAAATAGTAATTGGAAGCCCCCATTCATTGTTAAAGTTGCCGAGGGTTTTGTGTACGCTGTATTTTTGTGCGAGAACAGAAGCAATCATCTCTTTGGTGCTGGTCTTTCCGGCGCTCCCGGTAATCCCCACTACCTTTACATCGAAGGAATCCCGGTAAAGCTTGGCGATATCGAGAAGGGCCTGGCCAGTAGATTCCACAAGGATATACGGATAGTCTGTCTCACCTAAGTCTTCATGGGAGACAACACACAGAGCACCTTTTTCGATAGTGTCAGGGATAAATCTATGGGCATTGACTTTTTCTCCGTCAATGGCTACAAAAAGATAGTCCTTTTCTACTTTCCGGCTGTCAATGACGACGCCTTCTACCTTTAGAGAGAGTTTTGCAGGGTCGCCGTGATAAGTTCCGTGGCAGGCTTTTGTAATATTTTCCAGAGTAAGATTTTTCATCTTTATATCCATTCCTTTCGCTTCGCTCAAGGCACAAAACGCAATGAAAATGGTTTGCCTGAGCGTATTTTTTTCTTTATAATTCTTCTTATAGGGAACTCGGTATACTACAAATCACGGGGAGGTGAGTGGGCTGTCCGGCCTGCCGGATGACCGTATTTTTATATGTGTAGGCTGTCTTTTCAGGCACAAATAAGTGTGACTCTGAGCACGAAATCTTATCTCTGTTTAAACAACTTCGTTTATGGCTTAGACAGCCAGTCAATGCCGTTTCCCCCTATAATCTTTGTCGAACCCCTATGGTTCTGAAAGGAGTCCCTATGGCTTTAAAAATCGTGTACAAAATCTGCTGTGGCATTGATGTCCACAAGACTTTTGTAGTGGCCTGTATCGCCTCTACCAATCAGAAAGGCGTCACCACTTATGAGAGCCACCGTTTTTCGACCTACACGAAAGGTCTGAAGGATTTGTTACAATGGCTTCTCCAAAGAAACTGCAAGGATGTCTGTATGGAATCCACTGGTAAATACTGGATCCCTGTTTACAACATCTTGGAAAATGATTGTACGATTGTCCTTGCCCATCCGAAATATGTTAAGGCTATCCGTGGAAAAAAGACTGACAAGAAAGATGCCAAATGGATTGCTGACCTGTTCAAGCATGATCTTGTTGCCGGAAGCTTTATGCCGCCCGCTGACATCCGCCAGCTTCGCGACCTTATGCGCTACCGTTTCAAACTGACCTGCTTTAAATCAAGTGAAAAGAACCGCTTGCAGAACTGTCTCACGGTTTCCAATATCCAGTTGGGAAACGTTGTTTCGGACACCTTCGGCAAATCTGCCCAGGCGATACTGGATAAACTTTTGGAAAATCCCGCAGATACTTCCTTTGACCTTGAACCTCTCGTTTACAAAAGTTTGAAAAAGAAACTCCCTGAACTCCGTGATGCCATTGACGGCTATATCACACCGGAACAGGCTGGTAAACTGAAAGTAATCAAAGCTCACTATGAAGACCTTGAATCCCGGAAAGCAGAGCTTGAAGAACTCATTCATGCGCTCGCCGCTCCCTATCAGCAGGAACTTGCCATTCTCCAAACCGCTCCTGGTATCAGCAGTGATTTCACCGCCATCGGAATCATTTCCGAAATCGGTACCAATATGGAGGCTTTTCCTTCGGCGAAACACTTATGCTCATGGGCCGGTCTTACGCCGACCAACAATGAAAGCGCAGGGAAGAAAAAATCTGTCCGGGTCTCCAAAGCCGGATGCTACATTAAGCCGCTTCTGGTACAGTGCGCGAACGCTGTTGTCAAAAGCAAAAAGCATCCTGAAATTCGCAACCGCTACCTCCGTATCAAGAAACGCCGCGGCCACAAGAAAGCAATCATTGCCATAGCAAGAATGCTTCTGACTGCATTATACCACATGTTGAAGAACGGAGAAAACTATAACGCAGAACTTTATCGAAAATCCGACCTGCCTCCGGCAGACCGTGAAATCACGGTTGAGCAGGCAATCATTATAGCAAGGAATCAAGGTTATAAAGTCAAGTCAGCAACTGCATAACCTTAACATTCTTAATATTCAATTTTTAAAGCGGCCACCGAAAGATGGCTTATTTGTTGTGTGATTCAGGTAATGGATACCCTCTACTTCTCATTTTCAATCTTATTCTCCTTTTAGTCTGGTTTGTTTATCTGATCAAGTAAAGATTTTTTGACGTCATAAAGCTTTTGTGACAAATCTACATGGACTCTGTGAGGATAGAAAAGACGCTTAGTCTCATCCCATAAAGTATCTTTTTCTTTTTTACAGTATGCTGCAATCTCAGAAACAGAAGGGGACTGGTAGATACATTCGCCTTTGCGGAAGATGGGCAGCATAATCTCTCTCATGGTGTAGGAGCCGCCGGGCAGCTTCGTTTTCTTCCATGTGTCAATAGGATCGAAAAGAAGCAGGTCTTCGGAAACATCGTACTCTTCACCGGCAAAGCAGATCAGATCCGCCTTCATCTTTCCGGTCTCCTTGTCATAGATGCGGTAGATTGTCTTGTTTCCGGGATTCGTAATCTTTTCTGTATTCTCGGAAATCTTTATCTTCGGGATGAATGTGCCGTTCTCATCCATGATGGCAGCAAGCTTATAGACGCCGCCAAATGACGGGCAATCCTTAGAGGTGATCAGGTTTGTGCCTACACCCCAGGAATTAATCGCAGCGCCCTGCACTTTAAGGTCGTGCAGGAGATATTCATCCAGATCGTTTGACGCACAGATAGAAGCATTGGTGAACCCGGCTTCATCAAGCATCTTCCTGGCTTCCTTGGAAAGATATGCCAGGTCACCGCTGTCAAGACGGATACCGTATTTTTTAAGGGGTGTTCCGGCATCCTTAAATTCCTGAAATACACGAATCGCATTGGGAACACCGGATTTTAGTGTATCATAGGTATCGACAAGGAGCGTGCAGTTATCCGGATATAGCTTGGCATAGGTCTTAAAAGCAGTATATTCATCCTCAAAGCTCATGATCCAGCTATGCGCATGTGTGCCCATAACCGGGACGTCAAACAGCTCACCGGCCAGTACGTTGGAAGTGCCTACACATCCGCCGATCATGGCAGCTCTTGCACCGTAAAGCCCTGCGTCCGGCCCCTGCGCGCGTCTCAGACCGAATTCCATGATCCCGTCCCCCGCGGCGGCAAAGACGATTCGGGAGGTCTTTGTGGCGATGAGAGACTGATGGTTAATGATATTCAAGATAGCCGTCTCCACAAGCTGCGCCTCCATAATCGGGGCAATTACCTTAAGAAGAGGCTCCTTGGGGAATACGACAGTCCCCTCCGGGATAGCATAGATATCCCCGCTGAAATGGAAGCCGCTTAGATATTGCAGAAAATCTTCACTGAAAATCTTAAGGCTCCGCAGATAATCTACATCTTCATAGGTAAAATTCAAGTTTTTAATGTAATCAATTACCTGAGCAAGTCCTGCACATACGGAATAACCGTTGTTGCAGGGATTTTGGCGGAAAAATACGTCGAATACGACAACCTCATTCTGCCCCTGTTCATAATAACCTTGCATCATGGTCAATTCATACAAATCTGTCAGCAAGGTCAGCTCCTGTCGGTTCATTTTCATTATCTCCTTTATCTGGTTTTAATTTATTATATCATCTGTGCGGCAAATAATAAATATCTAACATGTGCTCATTTATACAAGCTTCTGGTTTTTATTGATTGTTTCCTGAATAATATTCTGGAAATAGGGCGCAAGGCGCCTTCTTGTCTCCTTGTCAAGCTCTTTTGGATAGACGGGTTTCCCGTATTCGAGAATGATGTGTGTCTTTTTAATGCGCGGGAACTGGTTCTCGAACATGGAAGCGGTATTGTTCATGCTGATGGGTACGATGGCACAGCCGCCTTTTTCGGCAATCTTAAAGGAACCTGCGTGGAAGCGAAGAAGGCTTAGTTCTTCTCCGTCATTGCGTGTTCCCTCTGGGAATATGCAGATGGACACGCCGTTTTTAATATAATCAATCGCCTGAAGGATTGTCTTAAGTCCCTCCTTCATATCATCCCGGTTCAGAAACAGGCAGTAGAGACGCTTCATCCAGGTGCGAAGCACAGGATACCGTAACATCTCCTGCTTTGCCACATAACCGGTCAGCCGCTTGCAGCGGGAGTAGGTGAGCAGGATGTCAAAGTAGCTTCTGTGGTTCGCGATAAATAATACCGGCTCATCGGGGACATTCTCCTCACCGATTACGGTGACTTCAACTCCTGTGATGGACAGAAGTACCTTAAAAGCCCACTGTACGATACGCAGGCAATGGTAATCGGCTTTTTCTTTGTTAAATTTCCCGATGATCCACTCAATCCCCAGCACAGGAATTCCAAAGAGCAGAAACAGGAAAAGAAACAGTACAACGCCTATAAATCTTAACATTTGCAGTAACCTCTCATTATCTTAATAATTGTATCGTCTAATATCTTCCATATAAAACGGATAGTTCTTTTAATTCTTCCGCCAGGGAATCTGTAAGGTCGGCGGCCTTATAGCGCCAGTTCCAGTTGCCGGCAGCAACTCCCGGCGTGTTCATGCGCGCTTCGGTTCCGAGTGCAAGTGCATCCTGCAGCGGGAATATGGCGTACGCCGCAGTGCTTGACAGGCAAAGTCTGATCATATTGCGGGAGATGTCCCTTCCAGGCTCTGTGTTGGTGTAGAGCTGAACCTTCTTTTTGCACGCTGTCTCTAAAGTACGGTACCATCCGCAGGTCGTATCGTTGTCGTGGGTGCCGGTGTAGCATACGCACCGGGGAGACGTAAACTGGTGAGGGAGATAATCGCTTTCACCGGTATCCTCAAAAGCAAACTGCAGGATTTTCATGCCGGGGAATTGGAAGGCATCTCTAAGTGCGGTGACTTCCTCTGTAATAACACCCAGATCTTCGGCTATGATTGGGAGATTTGCCCCGAGGGATTCCTCGACGGCCTCAAATAACTGCTTGCCGGGTGCTTTGATCCACTCCCCGTTTATAGCCGTCTCCTCTCCGTAAGGAATAGACCAGTAGCTTTCAAATCCGCGGAAATGATCGATCCGCAGGATATCCAGATTGCGAAGCTGACTTTTGATTCTGGCAATCCACCACGCAAAACCTTCCTTTTCATGAGCCGGCCAGTTATAGAGGGGATTGCCCCAGAGCTGCCCGGTGGCGGAGAAGTAATCAGGCGGCACTCCGGCTACAGCGAGAGGGTATCCTTTCGCGTCCAGTTTAAAAAGCTTCTGGTTCGCCCATACATCGGCACTGTCCATAGATACAAAGATGGGGATATCGCCGATGATTTGTACGCCATGTTCATTGGCATATGCCTTTAACTCGCCCCATTCCGTAAAGAACAAAAATTGCAGGAACTTGTAATAGCCGATATCTTCCACAAGGTTCTTCTCAAGTTCCGCTTTCAGTTCTTCGGTAGGAAGCCGGTATTCTCCCTCCCACTCAAGCCAGCTTTTTCCCTCATGGATATCCTTGCATGCCATAAAAAGGGAATAGTCGTCAAGCCAATTGCTGTTCTCCTCACAGAAACTACAGAACTCTTCTTTGAGCTTCTTATCCACAGTATCCCTAGTGAGGAAACGGTCGTACGCCAGCCGGAAGATTAGCTGCTTCCAAGGGATGATCACGCCGTAGTCAATGTGTTCCTCGTCAGTGACCGGGCAGTTTGCAAGTTCAAAGCTTTCCAAAAGCCCAAGCTTTTTTAAATGAGCGGGGCTGATTAACAAAGGCTGCCCTGCAAAAGCAGAGAAGCTCTGGTAAGGCGAGTCGCCGAAGCCTGTATGAGTCAGCGGAAGTATCTGCCAAAGGTGCTGCCCTGCGTTTTCCAGAAAATCAATAAATTCATAAGCCTCTTTTCCAAGGTCGCCGATTCCGTAAGGAGAAGGCAGCGATGTGGGGTGGAGGAGGACGCCGGACATTCTGTTTAAATTGTTCATATGATATAGTCTCCTTATTTTGCCATATTAATGATAACAGTATACCACATTTGCGGGCATCGGGGAATAAGCAATAAATTTTCAGTTTGCAGAATAAAAAGGAATTTTTCACAGAAAGGCTGTGTATGATATTAATGAGAATGTGTCTGTGGAGTGTAGATGAAAAAGACGGCTCTTTACATACTTCTGACAGGGTGCATGTTTCTTTTGTGCGCATGCTCCGTAAAAAAAGAGGATAAGGAAAAGCTCCGGGATATTGACTTTACGGTGGTAGATTCCTATGACGCCCCCGAGGAGCTTCAGAAAAAAATCGACGAGAAAAAAGAAAAGACCTTTGAGATCAGTTATGCGGATAACGGTTATCTGTATATAGCCCGGGGATACGGCGGCCAGGATACCAGCGGCTACAGTGTGGAGGTGAAGTCCTGCTATGAGGCGAAGGACGGCATCTATCTGAAGACCAATCTGCTGGGCCCGCCGAAGAGTGAAGAAATCATAGAGGGTAAGACATATCCGTACGTGATCGTGAAGATGGAGTACAGTGACAAGAATGTAGTATTTGATTAGAGGAGGGTTCAGGGAATGGAATATGAGAAAAAGGAATTTCTTGTCTATCGTCAGGGCAGGACAATTACAGACCAGTTTTATATTGACGACGATTACAATGTTCCGGATGCCAAGCATGATGTAAAGAGGGTAATCTTAGGCGAGGGAAGCCTTCTGATTGATGACATCAAACGGGTGGAAAATTATGTGCGGGTGTCGGGAAAGATGAATTTCAAGGTGCTCTATGCTACGGATGAGGGGGAGATGCGGCTTGCATTTTTAGAGGGACGGATACCCTTTGAGGAAATGGTCTATGCCGAGGAGGAGCCGGAGGAGAATCTGTTTATTAAGACGATGGACTGCGATGTGAATGTGACGATGATTCACTCACGGAAGCTAAACATCAAAGCGCTGGTAGAATTCTCCCTCTGCTCAGAAGGGCGGCAGGAGCAACATCTGACAATGGACGCCTCCGGGGACGGCGGATTGTATAAAAAATACGCAAAGAAAGATATCCTGAAGCTTTTTGCCGTAAAAAAGGATACCTACCGGATTAAGGAGGAGATTACAATCGGCGGGACGAAAGAGACGGTAGGCGTGCTGCTTTGGACGGCAGTCTCTCCGAGGAAATTGGATACGCGGATTGTGCAGGATGAGCTTATCTTGCAGGGGGAGCTCCTTTTGTTCTGCTTTTATGAATCACTGGAAGGAAAAACAGACTGGTTCGAGCAGACGATTCCCTATGAGGGAAGGATGGAGATAAACGGCGCCCAGGAAGGGATGTTCCACCAGGTCTATCCGTCAGTCACCGATGTGTCTATCGACGTGCGTATGGATGAGGACGGCGAGATGCGGCTTCTTGGTATCGAGGCGACGTTAGAAGCGCGCATTATCGTGTATGAGGAAGAGACGGTTGAGCTTTTGGAGGATGTATATTCGCTCGATAAGGTCTGCCGTCCGAAGATTGCGGATAAAGCGTTGGAGCGTTCTCTGATGCAGAACCATTCCAAATGCAAGATTGCAGAGCGGCTTCTTCTTCCGGAGATAAAGGACGATATCCTGCAGATTTGCCACAGCAATGCAAGGATACAGCTTGAGCATACGGAAGCAGTCCCGGAGGGAATCAAGATTGAAGGGGTGCTCCATGTATTTTTCCTCTACGTCAAGGCAGACGACGACATCCCATTTGATGTATGGCAGGGGATGGTTCCGTTTTCCTACTTGCTGGAGAGCAATGAGACGACAGAAGATATGCGGTTTGATTTGGTGAGTGCAGTAGAGCAGCTTAGCATTGGACTGCTGGGGAATGGCGAGATTGAGGTGAAGGCAGTGCTTGCATTCAACTGTTTCGTCAAACAGCCGGTTCCGGTAGCAGATATTGAGGAAATCGATGAAGAACCGATTAATCTTGAGGAGCTTGAGAAACGGCCAGGAATCATCGGGTATATCGTAAAAGAGGGCGATGAGTTGTGGAATCTGGCAAAACATTACAGCACCACGGTCGATGGAATTATGGAAATTAATGAAAAAACAAATTCTGATATAAAACCAGGAGAAAAATTGTTGATTTTTAAAGAAAATATGAGTATACTATAAGCATATTGTATACAAGATACAAAGTGCAGTGTGCAGGAGAAAAAACATGAATAGAATAGAACTAAAGGCTCTTGGTAAGATTAATCTGGGGCTTGATGTACTCGGGAGAAGGGAGAACGGATACCATGACGTGCGCATGGTGATGCAGACCGTTTACCTGTATGATCAGATTACCATAAAAAAGAGAAGAAAATCCGGAATCGGGATAGAGACCAATCTCTATTATCTTCCGGTCAATGAGAATAATCTGGCATACCGGGCGGCGAAGCTTCTGAAGGATGAATTCCATATTGAGGAGGGAATAAGCATTCATCTGGAAAAGCATATTCCTGTGGCGGCGGGCATGGCAGGAGGCAGCTCGAATGCGGCGGCAGTGCTTTTCGGGATGAATCGGATGTTTGAGCTGGGACTTTCGACGGAGGAGTTGATGAAAAGAGGCGTGACGCTGGGGGCGGATGTTCCTTACTGTATTATGCGGGGAACCGTCCTTGCAGAAGGCATCGGGGAGATTCTTACGCCGCTTGCGCCTATGCCGAAGTGCTACGTGTTGTTAGCGAAGCCTCCGGTGGCTGTGTCGACGAAGCTTGTCTATGAAAAGCTCGACTCCCGGGAGACCGGGGAACATCCGGACATAGACGGGATTATCGAGGGCTTAACGGAGCAGAACCTTTCAAAAGTCGCTTCTAATATGGGAAATGTGCTTGAGCGTGTTACCGTTGAGGAATATCCTGTAATCGATGAGATTAAGAATACTATGAAGGCAGCAGGTGCCATGAACGCTATGATGAGCGGCAGCGGCCCTACCGTATTCGGGATTTTTGATGATAAGAACCGGGCGAAGATAGCAGCCCAGAAGATAAAAGAGACACAATTAGCGAAGCAGGTGTACGTGGTAAACGTCCACAATGCAGGGAGGAAATAATCGTGGAACCAAACTTTAATGTCACAATGAACGAATATCTGCCGCTTCGTGACGTGGTGTTCAACACACTTCGTCAGGCGATTTTGCGGGGGGAATTAAAGCCCGGCGAGCGGTTGATGGAGATCCAGCTTGCTAACAAGCTGGGAGTCAGCCGAACCCCGATTCGCGAGGCGATAAGAAAGCTGGAACTAGAAGGTCTGGTTCTCATGATCCCGAGAAAAGGAGCGGAAGTGGCAGATATTAGCGAGAAGAGCCTTAAGGATGTCCTTGAAGTGAGGAGGGCATTAGAAGAATTGTCTGTGAAGCTTACTTGTGACCGGATTACAAAAGAAGAGATTAAAGAGCTTTCTCTGGCTGCCGAGAATTTTAAACGGACACTGAAAAGCAAAGATATCACAGAGATTGCGGAGGCGGATGTACGTTTCCACGATGTGATCTATACAGCGACGAAGAATCAGAAGCTTATCCAGCTGCTCAATAATCTTCATGAGCAAATGTACCGTTACCGGATCGAGTACCTGAAAAATGAGGAGGTGTACCCGAAACTGCTTAAGGAGCACAGGGAGATTATCGACCGGATAAGCGGCGGGGAGAAGGAAGAGGCGGCAAGGATTGTATGTGAGCATATTGACAACCAGGTAAATGCGGTGATGGATACAATACGCACAAAACAAAATTAGACTGAATAGCATTTCCAGAACTTGGCAAGACTCCTTATATGAGTATAAGGAGGTACATAACGGTGAAAGAAGAGACAATCTGGACAGAGACTATGCAGGAGAATTTCCTTGAAGAAACCTGGGAAGATGAAAATAGAGACAAAAAAGACAGGATAAAAAAGATAATCTGTGTTATACTGGGAATCTGTATCGGAGCTTTTCTGACGGGGGCTTATGTCTCCCAGCGGGCGATGGAGGTCGATGCGAGGATTTCCAAGATACAGGGCAATCTCTCAAAAGAAGTATTCCGGTTCCATGTATTGGCCGACAGCGACAGCGACGAGGCGCAGAGCGTGAAGCTTAAGGTCAGGGATAAGGTGCTTGAGTATATGAAGCAGACCATGTCCGGCAATGAGGATATGGTATCGGCGAGCCAGACAAAGAAGTGGGCTAAGGAACATCTGCGGGAGATTGAGGATGTTGCCGAGAGCGTGATCCGGGAAGAAGGGTATTCCTACCGGGCGAAGGCGGAGGTGTCTGTCTGTTATTTTCCGGACAAGCGATATGGAGACATCACATTTCCGCAGGGCTACTACGAGGCGCTCCGCATAAAATTAGGAAAAGCGAAGGGACAAAACTGGTGGTGCGTGCTGTACCCGAATCTATGCTTTACCTCTGCCACCTGTGCAGTTGTGGACGAGGAAGGAAAAGAGGAGCTTAGGGAAGTGCTGACCGATGAGGAATATGAGATGGTGACAGCAACATCGGATTTTAAGATTAAGAGTTTTTTCTTTGGAGAGGGAACAGATGACGAGAGCAAATGAGTATACGATAAAGGGCAGGGTGCGTTTCAGTGAGATTGACCATTCAAGGAAGATGACGCTCCCGGCAGTTATTAATTATTTTCAGGACAGCAGTATTTTCCATTCGGAGAGTATCGGGCATGGGCTGGAATTTCTTGGAAAAATAAATCGGGCATGGATGCTGTCTGCGTGGCAGATTGTAATTGACCGTTATCCCAGGCTGGGGGAAGATATCAGTGTCAGTACATGGGCGTCAGGATTTAAGGGCATCTGCGGAGACAGAAATTTTTGTATGAAGGATGGGCAGAATAAGATGATTGCCTGTGCGAATTCGCTGTGGGTCTATATGGATATAAAAAAAGGGCGCCCTGTGAAGCCGGACGCAGAAGAGATAAAGGCTTACGGCGTATCGGAGCCTCTTGAGATGAAAGCTGTACCCAGAAAGATTGAGCTTCCGGAAAATATGGCAGAGGCAGCATCCTTTCCGGTGTGCAAATATCATATTGACACCAACGAGCATGTAAATAACTGCCAGTACATACAGATGGCAAAAGAGCTGTACGAGGGAGAGCCTGTAAGGCAGGTGCGGGCAGAGTATAAAAAATCAGCGGTATATAAAGACATTATTGTGCCGAGAGTAGGCAGAGATACAGGCCGGACGGTCGTGGAGCTTTGCGGTATAGAAGGACAGACATTTGCAGCAGTAGAATTCAGAACATAGGAGAAGATGATGAGGTTACAGGAAGAAATAGGAAAAAAAAGAACATTGATGGTGGTGAAAAAGGTAGATTTTGGAGTATACTTAGGCACCAGTGAGGAGCGGGTTCTGCTTCCGAAAAAGCAGGTTCCGGCAGGGATCGAGATTGGCGATCCGGTAGAAGTGTTTCTATATAAAGATTCGGACGACCGTTTGATTGCTACGACTCACACGCCGAAGATTATGCTGGGAGAGCTTAAGGTGCTTACCGTTGTGGACACAGGCCGGATTGGGGCATTTCTTGATTGGGGGCTTCCTAAGGATTTGCTGCTTCCGTTTAAAGAGCAGACAGCAAAGCTCTCTAAGGGAGATGAGGTGCTGGTAGCGCTTTATGAGGACAAGACCGGAAGACTGTGTGCGACCATGAAGGTATATTCAAGGCTTGAGACGGAATCAGACTATCAGAAAGACGATGAAGTGCAGGGAACGGTTTATGAAATCAGCGACAACTTTGGTGTTTTTGTGGCGGTGGATGACAGATATTCCGGGTTAATTCCCAAACGGGAGGACTTTGGGAACCTGAAAGTAGGAGATAAGATAACGGCGAGGGTCACAAAAGTACGTGAAGATGGAAAATTAAACTTAAGCGTGCGGAAAAAAGCGTTTTTGCAGATGGAAGACGATGCGCAGACGTTGTTGAAAAGGTTGAAAATGTCCGGCGGAAAACTGCCATTTACTGACAAATCCGATGCAGAGTTGATCAAAAAGGAATTTGGCTTTAGTAAAAATGCATTCAAACGTGCAGTTGGAAGGCTGTTAAAAGAACAAAAAATACGAATTGATGAAAAAGGTATTGAAATTCTGGAAAAATAAGTTATACTGATGGCGTAAGAAGAAAAGAGTGTTTTGAAAGGAGAGGTAATATGAAAGTACAGAATATTACAGATGTAGAGAAGTTTTTTAGCGTAGTAGATAGTTGTAAAGGAAAGGTAGAGCTTGTGACAGGAGAAGGAGACAGATTGAATCTGAAGTCTAAGTTATCCCAGTATGTATCTCTTGCGAATATTTTCTCTAACGGAGAGATTCCGGAGCTTGAGATTGTGGCACATGAAAAAGAGGATATTGATAAGCTGGTTGCTTTTATGATCAACGGTTAATCAGGGAACCATATAAAAAAAGAGAATTGCGGCAGAAAGGCTTCATGCTTTTCTGCCGCAATTCTTTTATAGATGTATCTTATATACAATCGTTTATCTGATACGGAACTGGCTGAGCAGTCGGTTCAGCGTCTTTGCCTGGTTGGATAATTCGTTGGAGATCGTCGCGCTCTTTTCGGCGGCGGCGGAGTTCTCCTGTATTACCCTGGAGACTTCTTTGATTCGGCCTTCAACGGAAGCAATCATTTCTGCTTGCTGGACGCTGGCAAGTGAAATCTCATCCATCAGTGTTTTGATAGATTGAATACATTCATTAATAACCTGCATTGCAGAAATAGCAAGGTTTGAAGACTCTGTGCCGGATTTTGCGGCGTCAATGGAGTCGCCAATCAGGCTGCTTGTGTTTCTCGCGGCCTCGGAAGACTTGGCTGCAAGGCTTTTAACTTCGTTAGATACTACGGAGAATCCTTTTCCGGCTTCCCCGGCCCGGACAGCCTCTACGGTGGCGTTCAGTGCAAGGATGTTTGTCTGGAAGGCAATATCTTCTATGGTCTTTATGATGCTGACAATTTTAACTGAGGATTGGTCAATATTTTTGGTGGCAGTCATCAACTGCTCCATCTTCAAGTCAGCTTCAGCCGCAAAGCCCGCCGCCTTGTCAACAAGATTGCTGGCGTTGCTGCAGCGGACGGTGCTGTTTTGGATCTGCTCTGTCATATCAGCGACATTCGATACAAGTCCGCCCATAGATGCTTCCTGCTGCAAAGTTCCCTGGGACAAGGCCTGAGCGCCCTCCGATACCTGATTTGCTCCGCTGTCAACCTGATGAGCAACCTGTGTAATGTCGCGCATAACGCCGGTGAGATGCGTGCGGATGCTCTTTAAGCTCTCGGCGAGAACCCTGAAATCCCCGATATAATAATCTTCATTTTTCTGAACGTCTACAGCTATGTTGCCGTCGGCCATCTCGCCAAGGATACGGCCGATATCGTCAATGGTTTTCCGCAGGCATTCGCACACATGGTGGATTGTCTGGGCGATCATGCCGATTTCATCTTCTCTTCCGTAAAAGGGCTTGAGTTCACGGTCAACGGAAAGCTCCAGATTTCCAAGACGGCGGATCGCACGTTCCATGACCATAAGCTCCCGGCCTTCCCGGTAAAGGATCAGTAGTGTGACCAGCATAATGACTGCTGCTACAGCCGCGCAAAGTATTCCTACCGTGATGCGTACGGTTGTCACTTCCCCATAGACTTCCGATGCATTGTCACGAACCATGAATACCCAGTTACGATCTTTTAAGTATTTATAGACGACTAACTGTTTTACGCCGTTTTCATCTTTATAGGAATATGTACCGGCCTTTGTGCTGCCATTCTTTTTGATGCGCTGGAGAATCTCCTGATATCCTTTGTCGGTTGTCTGAGTATTCAGAAGCTCCTCATTCTCATGGTACAGATACATGCCGGTATCTACATTCAAAAATACATACTCGCTGTTAGGCAGCCCTTCAATATCCAGGTTCAGCAGTGAGTCCATCAGCCGGCTGGCATATACGCCGGAGCCTACATAGCCGATGCACTCTTTGCCGTCAAAAAGCGGGTAGTACATTGATAAGATCATACTTCCGGTTCCCGGGGACTTCATGATACCAAGATTGGTGAGCTCGGGCTTTGCCAGTATTGTGTCGCGGAACTCGTCAAGCGAGTCGCCCTTGCGGGTAGTCATCCCGATAGCGCCCTGGGAGGTGTGGGTCAATATGTAAGTGGAAGGGGTGCCGATGTAAAGTCCTTCAAAGACACCTTTGACTGCGGCAAAATCTTCCGTATATTTTTGGCCTTTTTTCAGCAGGTCGGGGTTCTCGGGATCTTTCAGCAGATCGCGCACCTCACTTCCGAGAGCAAAGGCGGTCATATATTCCTCTGCGGAGGCTACATAATCATTTATGATTGCGGCTCTGGATTCTACAGCGTCGGTCATCTGGTTAGTGATGTTGCTCTTAACCATAGAAGCGGCGCGACTGGATACAACGAACCAGAGCAGCAGCATGCCCGCAAAGGTGATTGCCGTGGTAATAATACTGATGCGTGTTGCAAGCTTTCTGTTTACTAGAAATTTCATAAGATTCCTCCTGCAATAAAGAATAGATTTGGATTATAAGATATTTTTATTGCAGGATAATTTTAACATGAACTTTGCCATTTTTCAAGATAGATGCTTTTCGGATTTATTACAAGATTACTTTTATTTTCAGGTGAATAGGGTTATAATGAGTTAAAATATTTTGTTATGCGATGCAATTAATTTAGTAGTTAATGATTGAGTAGTGTAACGCTTGAAAGGAATGTGGAAGAAATGTGTACACGAAATGAACTGAATTTAATATTGCGAGCAATGACTCAGGCATATCAATCAGTATATGGAGAAAGTATTGTAAAAATTATTCTGTATGGCTCCTATGCAAGAGGCAATTATCAAAAGGATTCGGATATAGATATCGTGGCTATTGTGGAGGGAGAACGAGAAAGTCTTCAAAAAGGTTTGAAAAACGTGTGGGATATTTCATCTGATCTGGAGTTGGAATATGGTACGATTGTATCTCCTACGGTAATCCCTTTTGCAGAGTATGAGAACTATAAAAATGATTTACCTTATTATAGAAACATTGAGAATGAGGGGGTAGAAGTCGTTGCCTGATAATAGAGAAGAATTAAAAGCATATCGGTTGGAGATGGCAAGAGAACGGCTGTGCTCATCAAAAATTCTTTTGGAGGCTGGAAGTCGGGGTAATTGCGTATTTTCAGAAAGAATATGTGAAGACAGGAAAGTTTGAGAAGAAATATTCAAAATATATCAGTCAGGCATTTCAAATACGAAATAATACAGATTATATGGACTTTTTCATCGTATCATTACAGGATGCAAAGGAACAGTATGAGAGGGCTGAAGAATTTGTGAAAGTGATTGAGGAGTTTTTAAGTATATCTAATATAGATAATATAGATAATATAAATAAATGAATCTATTTATAGAAACTAGCAATTTGACAAAAAACAGTCTTCAAACTTATACTTTATCTATAAAAGTTATACAGGAGGATAAGTATGAAAAGAAGACTATCAGTACTTCTCGTTGCCGTTATGTTATTGACGATGATATGCACAGCATGCGGCAGCAATGAGACAAAGGGAACCGAGGAGAAAAAGGAAGAGACAACTACAGCAGAGGGTGAGACAAAAGAAGAGGGCGAGGAATATCACATCGCAGTCGTAACACCTACGCTCTCGGTGAGCGAGGACGAGTTCCGCGCGGGAGAGCAGCTTATGGAAGAATATCCGGACGTGGTGACGCACCTTGTATTGCCGGAGAAGTTTGACACTGAGATTGAAGGGTGTATCAGCACGATCGTATCTGCGGCGGACGATCCGCTGATGAAGGCAGTAATCGTAAGTTCCGGACAGTCCGGATTGATTCCGGCGTTCCAGCAGCTTAAGGAGAAAAATCCGGATATCATCACCATCGCATCAACGATTTATGATGAGCCGGATATGATGTCGGAGAACATCGATGTAAATCTTGACATGGATGCGATCAGAAGAGGCGAGACTATCCCGACAAAGGCAAAGGAGATGGGAGTGAAGACATTTATCCATTACTCCTTCCCGACCCATCTTGCAAAGCCCACCATTACAGCCAGAAGGGACAAGATGAAAGAGACATGTAAAAAGCTTGGCCTTGAGTTTGTCGAGGTGATTACGCCGGACCCGCAGACAGGAAACGGGCCGGAGGCTATGCAGCAGTTCCTTCAGGAAGACATCCCGAGACAGATTGAGAAATACGGTAAGGATACGAATATTTTCGGGACAAACTGCCCGATGTATGACGTAATCCTCGCTAAAGCGCTTGAGCTTAAGTTCACGGTTGCAGAGCAGTGCTGCCCGACGCCGACGCAGGCATATCCTACCGTGTTGGGATTAGAGATTGCAGAGGAGGATGCAACCAACTTTGATAAGATCAACCAGATGATAGCAGAAAAGGTAGATGCGCAGGAGATGAAGGGAAGACTTTCCGGATGGCCGATACCGGTAACAATCTTCCTGCCGAAGTTCGGTGTTGAGGTTGCAAGAGAGATGATTGCCAATCCGGATTTTAACCCGAACGATGCAGACAATCTCGGTAAGCTTGCAAAGGACAAGTTTGGCCTGGATGTGGATTTCCAGAAATATATGGATTACGAGAACTACTATATGTTTATTATGGAATCAATCTATTATTAAGCGTTGAGTAAGAAAAAGGGGCGGAAGGAGATGAATTCTTCTGCCTCTTTTGTTATAATGTATATCGTTTTCATATGATACGGCAGAGGTGAAGAAGCATGGGAGAGTACGTGTTAGAAGTTAGAAATCTGGAAAAATATTATGGGCAGAACAAGGTTCTTGACAAGGTAAATCTGTCGATCAAAAAAGGGCAGATTTACGGCCTTATCGGGGCTAATGGCTCCGGCAAGAGCACCCTCATGAATATTCTGTTTGGTAACAGTGTCATCTCCGGAACAGGCGGATACAGCGGGGATGTGATATTCGAGGGGGAAAGAACCAGGTTTCGCTCCACCACAGAGGCCATCGGGCGGGGAATCGGAATGATTTATCAGGAGTTTATGCTGATTCCTGAGATGACCGTGGCAGAAAATATAAAGCTTACAAGAGAGAACACAAAAAGTATATTCGGGAAGGCATCTGGCTCGATGCTTTCTTTTGTGGACAAAAGGAAGGACAATGAGGATGCGGCGCGGGTCTTAGAGCAGCTTGGATTTCAGATAGACAATTCTTATCTGGTTAAGAATATCTCGGTGAATGCAAAGCAGTTTGTCGAGATTGCAAGGGAAGTGAATAAAGAGGATCTAAAGCTCCTGCTTTTGGACGAGCCGACGGCGGTTCTGGGTGACGAGGACGCGGGTAAGCTGATAAAGGTATTAAAGGAGCTTGCGAAAAAAGGGACTTCGGTTCTTTTTTGTTCGCACAGGCTGCACGAGATCTGTCAGGTGTGCGACCATGTGACGGTGCTAAGGGACGGGCAGGTTATCTCGGATTATACAAAAGATGAGCTGGATATGCATACGCTTGCCAGGGATATGATCGGATATGATGTGGCGGCGGTAAAAAAGGAACATCTTAACCGGGAGAAAAAAGAGATTCTAAAGTTTCAGGATTTTTCAGTGTATATGCCGGGGGAATATCTGGACGGGCTTAACCTTGATGTGTATCAGGGAGAGATTCTGGGGCTTACAAGTCTGTCAGGACACGGTAAGCTGGCCGTCGGGTACGGAGTCATGGGGCAGTTTCCTGTCAGGGGAGAGCTCTTGCATGGCAGCGCCGCGATGGAGGTAAAAAATGTCCGAAGGACGATAGAACAGGGGATATTCCTTCTTCCCGACGACCGAAAGAATATGGGGCTTTTGCTGGAACATTCGGTTCGGGACAACATCATTTTTTCGGGATTCTACGGGAGAAATCTGTTTCAGAAAAAAATGGGCGGCATATTTCCGGTCAAAGATAAAAAAGAGATTGAGCGGTATGTGGAGGAGCAGATTGAAAAGCTGGAGATTAAATGCGAGAGCGCAGACCAGAAGGTGAAGGAATTAAGCGGCGGGAATCAGCAGAAGGTGTGTATCGCCAGGGCGGTACTGGTCGCTCCAAAGGTGCTGTTTGTTATGGAGCCTACCAGGGGCGTTGATATCGGCGCAAAAGAGAAGATATTAGATATGCTGGTACAGATTAACCGGGAGCAGGGGACGACTATTGTGGTGGCGTCAAGCGAGCTGGAGGAGCTAAAGCGCATCAGTGACAGGATTGCGGTATTCTGCGAAGGAAAGCTTTCTCAGATATTGCCGCCGGACGCGTCCGATGAGGAATTTGCCTTTGCATTTACGGGAGAGGAGGAAGAAGATGGACAGTAGGATAAAGCTGCCCCAGATTATTATCACGGTGTTCATGGCGGCGTTGTTCGTTCTTGCCGGATTTTTGGGAATGGATATTCCGGAGCTTATAAGCGGTTCCTTTACAAAATTCGTGATGAACGGTGTGCTGGTGCTTGCCATGATTCCGATGATCAACGCGGGAGTGGGGATGAACTTCGGGCTGCCGGTTGGAATCGTGGCGGGACTTTTGGGCATGTGCGTGGCGATACAGCTTCGCATGACGGGAATAGCAGGATTTTTGGGAGCAGTGGCGCTCTCCGTGGTTCCGGCGGTGCTCCTTGGACTGATCTACGCAAAGATATTGAATATGGTGAAGGGCAAGGAGGACATCGCGGCTATCTTTATCGGGTATTCTTTTATACCGATTATGAATTTTGTGTGGACGGTGATTCCATTTACCAACCGGGAGATGCTCTACCCGGTGGGGGCAAAAGGGCTGCGCCCGAAGATCAGCCTGGAAAATTATTTTGGAAATGTGCTGAATGAGCTTATGGTTCTCAAGCTTGGAAAGATATCTGTCCCCCTTGGACTTCTGATTACTTACGCTGTGATGTGTCTTTTGGTATACGGCTTCTTTAAGACGAAGGGTGGTTCAGTGATGCTGGCGGTTGGGGAAAATGAAAAGTTCTGTCAGCTCTCCGGCATCCGGATTGACCGGGTGCGGACGATGGCAATCGTCTTATCTACGGTTATCGGTGCAGCGGGAATCTGTGTATATGCTCAGACGTATGGATTCGTGGAGCTTTACAATGCGCCGTTGTCCCACAGTTTTCCGGCAGTTTCGGCAATTCTTATCGGAGGCTGCATCGGAAGGCAGGCAAAGATTTCCCATGCGGTTCTGGGGACATACTTGTACCAGACGATTTATCTTCTGTCGGCGCCTATCGCAAATGCGATATTGATACCGCAGATGTCGGAAATCGTGCGGATGATTATTACAAACGGAATTATCCTGTACGCATTTTTGAAGCAGGAAAGGAGGAGACGGCAATGATGAAAAAAGTTCGTAAGGATGAGCTGATTGTACCGGTTACGTTCATTGTATTCAGTATTCTCTGCTTTTTCCTGTCAGGAATCAGCTTTCTTTTTCTTGCAGAGCAGGTAGCCCTGCGGTTTATCCGGAACATCATACTGGTGCTGGCATTGATCTTTCCGATCATGGCGGGGATGGGACTTAATTTTGCGGTTGTTATCGGAACGATGATCACGCAGGCGTGTTTTATCATCGTGCTGAATTTTAATATCATGGGCGGCAGGGGAGCGGCGCTTGTGCTGCTTATCTCTCTTGCGGCGGCAGCAGGCGTCGGGTACGTGATCGGGCGTCTGCTTAACAAGGTCAGGGGCAGGGAAATGGTGACTTCGATCGTGGTAGGTTTTCTTGCCAACTATATTTACCAGCTCATCTTCGTAGCAGGATTCGGCACAGTAATCCATGTGTTTAATAAAAAGCTGGTGCTCTCTACCGGAATTGGCGTTAAGAATATGGTTGATTTAAAGACCTTTAAGGAAGTGTTTGACAATCTTGGAGTGTTTCGCATCGGCAAGGCGAAGATTTCCATGCTGCTGCTGGTCATGATTATTGTGTGCGGTTTTTTTGTATTTTACTTGATGCATACGCCTTTGGGACAGAGGATAAAGGCGGTGGGGATGAGTGAGGAGAAGGCGGCCAATATCGGTATCGATACCGACCGGGTGAGAATCATCGTCATCGTGTTGTCTACGGTGTTCGCGGCGCTGGGGCAGTTTGTGTATCTCCAGAACATCGGCTCGCTCAATGTCTACACAGAGCATCTGGACACAGAGAAGTTCGCCTGTGCGGCACTTTTGGCAGGGGGTGCCAGCATCCGGAAGGCAGGCGTGAAGAATGCATTTATCGGAGTAGTGCTCCTTCACACGCTGTTTGTCTTATCGCCGCTTGCAGGGCGCAACGCCTTTGCCAATGCATCTTTGGGCGAGTATTTCCGAAGCTTTGTGGCTTACGGGATTATTGCGTTTGCACTGGTGGTGAATCTCAGGCTGGAGCAGAAAGGGGAGAAGTAATAATTTGATAAAATCAGCCGGACATGCTATCATGAGAAAACAAGATATGGAGCAGATTGAGTAAAGGTACAATAGAAAGATGATGAAACGGGGTTTATAACATGAGTTTTGCACATTTACATGTCCATACGGAGTATAGCCTTCTGGATGGTTCTAACAAGATTAAAGAATGCATAGCGCGGGTGAAGGAGTTAGGAATGGACAGCGTGGCAATTACAGACCACGGTGTTATGTTTGGAGTGATTGATTTTTACCGCGCGGCGAAGGCGGCGGGCATCAGGCCGATACTTGGCTGTGAGGTGTACGTGGCTCCCGGTTCCAGATTCGATAAAGAGGCCGCAGGGAGCGGCGACGACCGGTATTACCATCTGGTGCTTTTGGCGGAGAATGATCTGGGTTATCACAATCTGATGAAGATTGTATCCAGAGGTTTTATCGAGGGGTATTACTATAAACCCCGTGTGGACCTTGCGCTTCTTACGCAGTATCATGAGGGGCTGATCGCGTTGAGCGCCTGTCTTGCCGGAGAGGTTCAGCGCGATATCTTAAGAGGAATGTATGAAGAGGCAAAAGAGGCTGCGCTCCGTTATCAGGATATCTTCGGAAAAGGGAATTTCTTTTTAGAGCTTCAGGATCATGGCATTCCCCAGCAGCGGCAGGCGAATCAGGCGTTGCTTCGGATGTCTCAGGAGACCGGGATTGAGCTGGTGGCGACCAATGATATCCACTATACTTACGCGGAGGATGAAAAGCCCCACGATATGCTTTTATGTATTCAGACAGGAAAGAAGCTGTCCGATGAAAAGCGTATGCGCTATGAAGGGGGACAGTATTATATTAAGTCTGAGCAAGAGATGAGAGAGCTTTTTCCGTATGCGCTCCCGGCTCTTGAAAATACACAGAAAATTGCAGAGCGCTGCAATGTGGAGATTGAATTTGGGGTTACAAAGCTTCCGAAGTACGATGTACCGGAAGGGTATACTTCCTGGGAATATCTGACGAAGCTGTGTTATGAAGGACTGGGAAAAAGGTATTCCGGTGTGGACAAGGCGCTGACAGAGCGGCTTGAGTATGAGCTTTCTGTCATAAAGTCTATGGGATATGTGGATTATTTTCTTATTGTGTGGGATTTTATTAAATATGCAAGAGATCATGGGATTATGGTCGGGCCGGGGCGCGGGTCTGCAGCCGGAAGCATCGTATCCTACTGTCTTGGTATTACGACCATTGACCCTATAAAATATCAACTTCTGTTTGAGCGGTTCCTCAATCCGGAGCGTGTGTCTATGCCGGATATCGACGTGGATTTTTGTTTTGAAAGACGCCAGGAAGTCATCGACTATGTAGTGAAAAAATATGGCGAGAACCGGGTAGTGCAGATTGTTACTTTTGGTACAATGGCTGCCAGGGGCGTCATCCGGGATGTGGGCCGCGTGATGGATCTGCCGTATGCGTATGTAGACACAATTTCAAAGATGATTCCGAAAGAGCTGAATATTACGTTGGAGAAAGCGCTTCGGGAGAGCCCGGATTTAAAAAGGGCATATGGGGAAGATCCGCAGGTAAAAGAATTAGTGGATGCTTCGATGCGTCTTGAGGGGCTGCCGCGGCATACGTCCATGCATGCCGCGGGGGTTGTGATCAGCCAGAAAGAGATTGACGAATATGTCCCCCTGTCCCTTGGCTCTGACGGATCGGCCACTACGCAGTTTACGATGACGACGCTGGAAGAATTAGGACTGCTTAAAATGGACTTTTTGGGGCTCCGTACGCTGACTGTCATACAGGATGCGGTAAAGCTGGCGGAAGAGGGCAGCGGGAGGGCATTGGATATCAATAAGATTGATTACAATGACAAAGCTGTACTTGCCGCCATCGGGACGGGAAGAAACGACGGGGTATTCCAGCTTGAAAGCGGCGGCATGAAAAACTTTATGAAAGAATTAAAGCCAAAGAGCCTTGAGGATATTATCGCGGGGATTTCCCTGTACCGTCCGGGGCCGATGGACTTTATCCCTCAGTATATCAGAGGGAAGAATCATCCGGAGACAATTACTTATGACTGCCCCCAGCTTGAACCGATTTTATCCCCCACCTACGGATGTATCGTTTACCAGGAGCAGGTTATGCAGATTGTGCGGGATCTGGCCGGGTATACATTAGGGCGCAGCGACCTTCTCAGGCGTGCCATGTCAAAGAAGAAGGGCGATGTCATGCAGAAGGAGCGGCAGAACTTTGTCTACGGCAACCCGGAGGAGAATGTTCCGGGCTGTATTGCTAACGGGATTGATGAGCGGATTGCCAATAAGATTTACGATGAGATGATTGATTTTGCAAAATACGCTTTTAATAAATCCCACGCGGCGGCGTATGCGGTAGTGTCTTACCAGACAGCGTGGCTGAAACATTATTATCCGGTAGAATTTATGGCGGCACTTATGACGTCAGTAATTGACAATCCGTCAAAGGTAGCGGAATATATCTATACTTGCCGTCAGATGGGCATCGATATATTGCCGCCGGACATCAATAAAGGTGTCGGGACATTCTCGGTGGACGGCGGCAATATACGCTATGCGCTTTCCGCCATTAAAAGTATCGGGCGCCCGATTATCGAAGTGATTTTAAAGGAGAGGGAAGAGAACGGTCTGTTTAAAAATCTCAAAGACTTTATCGAGCGGATGTCTGTGAAGGAGTTAAATAAAAAAACTATAGAGAATTTTATTAAGTCCGGAACTTTTGACAGCCTTCCCGGGACGCGGAAACAGCTTATGGTCGTCTATTCTCAGATTATGGATCAGGTAAACCGTGAAAGAAAGTATTCCATGACCGGACAGATGTCACTTTTTGATATGGTAAGCGAGGAGCAGAAGGCGGAATTTGAAATACCGCTCCCGGATGTGGGCGAATATGAAAAAGAGGCAAAGCTTGGTTATGAAAAGGAAGTATTAGGCGTATACTTAAGCGGACATCCTATGGAAGAGTATAAAGAAAAGTGGCAGAAGAATATAACGCGTACTACGCTGGATTTTCAAGTGGATGATGAGAGCGGGCGCACGAAGGTCCGCGACGGTGCGCGGGAAACGATTGGAGGAATGATTGCTAATAAGACAATCAAATATACGAAAAAGAATCAGGTAATGGCGTTTCTTACGATTGAAGATCTTATGGGAACGGTGGAGGTCATTGTATTTCCGAGAGATTATGAAAAGAACCGGCCGTATCTGGAGGAAGAGAATAAGATATTTGTAAATGGGCGTGTGTCTGAGGAGGATGAAGCGCCAAGCCGTCTGATCTGCGAGAAGGTTATCCCCTTTGAACAGACAGAGCGGGAGCTGTGGCTGCAGTTCGACAGTAAGGCTGCATTTAAGAGCCGGGAGAGAGAACTTTACGATATCTTTGGTGAATCTGAAGGAAGAGACAGCGTTATCATATACTGCAAAGCAGAGCGGGCAATGAAGCGGCTTGGCGCCAACAGAAACGTCTGCGCGGACGCAGGACTATTGAGCAGGTTGACGAATTATCTTGGTGAATCTTGTGTAAAACTGATAGAAAAGGCCATTGAAAATTAGTGATATTTCATGTACAATGTTGCCGAGTTAAGTTATAATTTTTCGAGATAGATGAATGGAGGGATTAACATGGGAGAAAAAACAATTCGTACAATCGGTGTTCTGACAAGTGGTGGAGACGCGCCGGGAATGAATGCTGCAATTCGTGCAGTTGTAAGAACGGCATTGGGAAAAGGTCTTAGAGTAAGAGGTGTGCGCAGAGGCTATCAGGGGCTTTTGAACGAGGAGATCATCGACTTGTCCGCCAGAGATGTGTCTGATACGATTCAGCGGGGCGGAACGATTCTTCAGACAGCGCGCTGCCATGCTATGCGTACGGAAGAGGGACAGCAGAAGGCGGCGGCAATCTGCAAAAAGTACGGCATTGACGGAATGGTAGTTATCGGTGGAGACGGTTCATTTGCAGGTGCGCAGAAGCTTGCATATTACGGGATCAACACCATTGGTATTCCGGGAACGATTGATCTTGACATTGCATGTACAGAGTACACGATTGGTTTTGATACAGCGGTTAATACAGCTATGGAAGCCATCGACAAAGTACGTGATACATCTACCTCCCATGAGAGATGCTCCATTATTGAGGTAATGGGAAGGGATGCAGGATATCTTGCATTATGGTGCGGAATCGCCAATGGTGCAGAGCGTATTCTCATGCCGGAGGAGCATGATTATAACGAGCAGATGATTGTAGAAGATATTCAGGCGTGCAGAAAGCGCGGCAAAAAGAACTATATTATCATCAATGCAGAAGGAATCGGAGATTCTATGAATATGGCAAAGAGAATCGAAGAGGCCACAGGTATGGAGACGAGAGCAACGATTATCGGCCACATGCAGCGCGGCGGAAGCCCGACATGTAAGGACAGAGTATATGCTTCTATTATGGGTGCAATGGCAGTTGACCTTCTCTGTGAAGGAAAGACGAACCGCGTAGTTGGTTATCAGCATGGACAGTACAAAGACTTTGATATTGACGAAGCTCTGAGCATGAAGAAAGAGATTCCGGAATATCAGTATGATATTGCACAGAGGCTTGCTCTGTAATGATTTTATAAAAGGAGATTATATGACAAAAGAGGTATTACTGACCATTTCAGGACTGCATTATGATTCTCTCCCGGATGAAGATGAGAATGAACCAATAGAGGTAATTACGCCGGCAACATATTATTTGAAAAATGGAAAGCATTATGTAATCTATGATGAGATGGTGGAGGGAATGCCGGGAACCATTCAGAATAAAATCAGAATTGCAGGGAATAATCTGTTAGAGATAAAAAAAAGCGGGCTTGCAAATACGAAGATGGTTTTTGAAAGAGACAAGATTAATATGACTCAATATGAAACACCGTATGGCGAGCTGTTGATTGGCATTTTTACAAAAAATATGCAAGTAGACGTTACGGAAAAAAATATTGATGTCTGCGTGAATTATGAGTTGGATATTAATAGTGAAAAAGTAGCCAATTGCGATATAAAGATGAATATCCGGGCGAACGCTCCGGGATAAAGCATAAGAAGAGGACAGGCAAAAGAGCCTGTCCTTTCGATATTCTTAACTATATTTATTTGCCGCGAAGCCTTGCAAGAAACCCTTTCTTTTTTGCGGGCGTTTCGAGCGGGCCGCGAATACCCCTGACTGCTGTGATATAGATGCCGCTGATGGTTGCTTTTACTTCTTTTTTTACCGGAACCATCGGGAAAATCTCAGCATCGCACATCAGAACCATAACCTTAGGACCTACTTTAGCCTTTACAACAGGAACTCTGGAACGGCGTAGATACTTGGGTGTGTTTTCTACTACCACAGAGGGGAAGCCTGCGTCTTTGAGCCTTAATTTGCCTTTGTCGATAATCAGCATAGAGACGGTCTGAGCGGCTGCCGCTAACTGTTCTTGCTGCTCCGCCTGTCGTTTTTCTGCTTTTTTCCCGAGAAAATATAACACTACACATGCGATGACTAATACAATTAAAATCACTAATAAAACGATTGTTACCTTACTCACTGGGAACCTCCTGTCTAACTCTTTTTCACGAAATACATTGTATCATTCTTTTAGGACGAGTGCAAGTGATTTGGGATTTTAGGGGTTACTTTTGCGAAGAAAGATTATATAATGGTATTAGCAGTAAATAAGGAATGAATGGGGGGATGAGGATGCCGGATTCAATTACAGAATGTATCATAGAAAGCTACAGATGGATATTGGAGCACTTGTTTATTATAAATATCATATTTTCATTATTGATTATCTTTTTTCAGAGACGCAACCCAACGACCGTGTGGGCATGGCTTCTGCTGTTGTATTTTATTCCGGTAATCGGTTTCATCCTGTATCTTGTTCTGGCGCAGAATTTTCACAAGGACCGAATGTTTAAGATGAAAGAAATTGAAGGGGAATTAAAGTATGCAGTCCGGCGGCAGGAAGAATCCATCTTTCGAAAGAAATTGCGGCTGAGAGACCCAGAGCTTGATAGATTTAAACGGCTGATTTTGTATAATTTGAATGAGGGAGAAGCGGTATTAACAGACAACAATGATGTTCGCATTTTTACAGACGGGGAAGATAAGTTCAGAGATTTGCTTTATGAGATGGAGCATGCGAAAAAATACATCCATCTTCAGTATTACATTATCCGTAATGATGAATTGTGGGGGGAGATTCAAGAGGTATTAATTCGAAAGACAAAGCAAGGTGTCAAGGTAAGAGTATTGTTTGACAGTATGGGATGCCGGGGGATGAAAAGTATTGATTGGGCGAAGCTTCGCGATGCAGGCGTGGAGGTGGCAGAATTCTTTCCGGCTCTTTTGGGGAAATTCCAATTGCGTATTAATTACCGGAATCATAGGAAGATTGTAGTAATTGACGGAAGGCTTGGTTTTATCGGCGGTTTCAATATTGGACGAGAGTACCTTGGCAGAAGCCGCAGGTTCGGGTATTGGCGGGATACACACCTGTGTATAGAAGGTTCTGCGGTGACGTCACTGGCCGTAAGATTTGTGTTGGATTGGAATTATGCGGCGAAGGAGAATTTGTTTTTGGATGACAGTCTGTTTGAAATCCCTGTATATGTACGTGAAGGAAGAGACCCCGTCCAGATTATTACCAGCGGTCCGGATTCAAAATACCCGAAGATCCGTGATAATTATTTGAGACTGATTCACATGGCCAGGAAAAACATCTATGTCCAGACGCCGTATTTTATACCGGACAATGATATCAGGGACGCACTGGTGATCGCAGCGAAATCCGGAGTAGATGTGCGGATTATGATACCATGCAAGCCAGATCATCCATTTGTATACTGGGCGACATATTCTTATGTGGGCGAGATGATTGAGGCGGGAGCAAGGTGCTATACTTATGAAAATGGTTTCCTGCACAGTAAATGTCTCTGTGTGGACGGCCTGGTGAGCTGTGTGGGTACAGCCAATATGGATATTCGGAGCTTTGCGCTGAATTTTGAGGTGAATGGAGTAATATACAGCGCGAAGACTACGCGGAAGTTAGAGGAAGCGTTTGAAAGCGATATATTAAAAAGTACGATTATAACAAGAAAAAAATACGGTCAAAGAGGGTGGCTTGTAAGAGCGAAAGAGCAGTTTTGCAGATTGCTTTCGCCGGTACTTTGAGACAGAACGTGAAATATGTGTGAAAAAGGTTTTAATGTAAGTGGTAATATGATATACTCATTCGATGTGAATAAGATATTTTAAGCAATAAAGATAAGAGGTGTAAGATGAAAAAGAGAATTGTGGCATTAATGACAGGTATGATATGCGCTGCCATGTCTTTGACGGCGTGCGAAGCGAGCAAAGGGTTGGAGACAGACACGCTCAAGATTACCAAGTATAAAGGGGTTGAGGTGGCACAGGTGGAAAAGCCCGGTGAAGTTACGGATGAAGAAGTAGAGCAGCAGGTTCAGCTTGAACTCGACGCGCAGGCGGAGACGAAGGAGATTAAGGACCGTAAGGTTAAGGATGGCGACATTGTCAACATAGATTTTGTCGGGAAGATAGATGGGAAGGCTTTCGATGGAGGCTCGGCCGAGGGATATGAGTTGGAGATTGGCTCAGACAGTTTTATTGACGGATTTGAAGACAGTATTATCGGACACAAGGCTGGTGATAAGTTCGACTGGAACGGAGAATTTCCGGATGATTACGGCAACACGGAGTATGCAGGGAAGAAAGTAGTGTTTAGCATCGTGTTGAACAGCATTACGGAGCGCACCGTTCCAGAGCTTTCAGATGAGGTAGTGCCGAAGCTTTCGGAGAATGCGAAAAATGTTGAGGAATATAAAAAAGAAGTAAAAAAGCGGCTTGAGGAGGAGGCTGAGCAGGAGTATAAGAATATGCTTTATTCGGAGGTCTGGAATGAGGTTCTTAATAATACAGAGATAAAGAAATATCCGGAAGGCGAGAAGGAAAAGGCTCAGGAGGCTCTTAAGAATCGTTATGTAGAACTGGCGGAGAGCTACGATATGGAATTTAAGGACTTTGTTGAGACTCAGATGGGGATTACCGAGGAGGATTTTGATAAGCAGGCGGCAGAGGCGGCCGAGCAGAGTGTAAAGTCCAAGCTGATTACAGCTGCCATTGCCGAGAAGGAGAAGATCAGTCTCAGTGACGAGGCTTACGAAAAAGAGATTGAAAAGATTGCTGAACAGTACAATTATGACAGCGTGGATGCGCTGAAGGAGCAGGTGGAGGAAGAGGAGCTTAAGGCGACAGCACTCAATAATCTTGTAGTGGAAGAGCTTTCGAAGAAGTGTATTCAGAAAGCATCAGGGAAATAAAAGTTGTAATTCTCCGGAAAATGTTTTAAGATAATATTATAATACATGCTATGAGGGAGAAAGATGAGTGAGATTCAAAAAATAAACTCAACGCCGCTTTATCTGCAGCTTAAGAATAAGGTTAAAAAGGACATACGTACCGGGCTGCTTAAGCCAGGAGATAAGCTGCCTTCCGAGATGCAGATGCAGAAAGAATATAACATGAGCCGAGTCACTGTCCGTAATGCTATGGCAGAGCTGGAGGTGGAGGGCTATATCATCAAAGTGCAGGGAAAAGGAAGTTTTGTCGCCCAGTCAGACATGTTAAGGCTCCCGATCGGTGTTACCAGCTTTACCGAGGATGCCAGAATGCAGGGAGTAGAGTTTAAATCCAAGGTGCTTGATGCAGGACTTACAGACCGGTTTTTTGAGATGGACAAAGAGTTCTTCGGTTTGCGGGAGGAAGAGAAGGTGATGTGCATCAAAAGGCTGCGCAGTGCCAACGGGGTTCCGGTGGTGATAGAGGAGAACCACTTGCCTGCCAGATTAAAGCGGCTAGAGCAAGAAGACCTGACCGGCTCTCTGTATGATATATTGATTAATAAATATCACATGATTCCTTCAAATAAAGGCAGGAGAAGTGTGAAGATTATCTTTGCTACAGAAGAGATTGCCGAATGGCTGCAATTGTCGCCTGGTACACCGGTGATTGAATCAGAACTTTGCGTATATGACATGAACGGCGACCCGGTTCACACGGTGCGGGATATCGTGCGGGGGGATAATGACCGGTTCATGAAATGGTATGTATAGATAATACAAGTTAAGGCAACAGTAGAAATGAGACGTTTACGAAAGGACGTCTCTTTTTTGTACAAAATATGCAGATGAAATTTGTGAAAAACAACCAAATAAACTCTTTTTCATAATAATATGTTGACAAAATGTTTATTTATGATACTATTGTCATAAGACGAGTTAATACAAGATAAAAACAGATAGAAAATGTAAGGAGGCTTAAAGATGAGAGCATCCAAGATTATTGGGATTGGGATAGCCACAATGGATATCTACTGCCACCAGAAGCGGATGTATCCTGGCGGGAATGAGTATAATATCGCGTATAACGCAAAGCTTTTGGGAGCAGATGCCGCTTTTATGGGAGTCTTTGCAAACGATATGGCAGGAAGGATATTAGAACAGACGCTTGTAGATGCAGGAGTTGATACCAGTCATTCCCACCATGA
This sequence comes from Lachnospiraceae bacterium MD308, assembly GCA_000403475.2. Classification (GTDB taxonomy): domain Bacteria; phylum Bacillota; class Clostridia; order Lachnospirales; family Lachnospiraceae; genus MD308. The sequence goes on along the minus strand of KE159797.1, from coordinate 137,413 downwards.
ATCCGGCTCTAGCGGTTATGCTTTAGTGGATTTAAAAGATGGGGACCGCGTATTTTTGGACTGGAATAAGCAAGGAGTCACAGACCTTTATCCGTTTGTATTCACGGAGGAGGAGATTGCGTATATCAAAACATTTGATGTCTCCTGCATAAGCTGGGGCGCGAGGGTGAACCGGGACAGACTTAAGAAACTTGCGGCGGCGGGAGTCACTGTCTGCTATGACTTTTATGATAATTTTACCGATGAAGACATCATGGGGATATCCCCTTATATCCAATACGGATTTTTTTCCTGCAGCCATATTTCCGAGGAGGAGGCAAAAGCCGTTCTTAAAAAATGCATAGAATCAGGCTGCAAAATTGCGGTGGCAACGAGAGGGCACGAGGCAACGGTTGCTTATGACGGGGAGAATTATTATTATCAGGAAATCTGCCGGGTAAGACCGAAGGATACTATGGGCGCGGGGGATTCTTTTATCAGCGCATTTTTAATGAATTATTTATCGGCCGGGGCTGACGGGTCTTCGGCTGGTGATAAGATAACTGCTTCACTGAAAGAGGCGGCGAAATATGCTGCGGCAGTGATAGTAAAGGATGGGTCATTAGGTGTGGGATATGACGTCAACCCAGACCGGCTGTCCGAGATTATTAACCTTTGATTAGGTAAACAGAGAGAAGAAAGGAAGGAAACGATGATGAAAAAGAGATTTTTGGCAGCACTGTTGTCTTCGACAATGGTAATCGGTCTTTTGGCCGGATGTGCGACATCAGGAACAGGCGGTTCATCTGATAAGGAAAGTAAAGAGAGTGAAGACGGGAAAGTGACCTTATCTTTTTTGAACAAATACCCAGAGGAGCCGTATGCAAAATATTTTGAGGATGCGGTTGCCGAGTTCGAGAAACAGAATCCGGATATCCATATCGAGATGGAGAATGTATCTGACGAGGCAATCAAAGACAAGCTGACAGTTATTGCTTCGGGCGGGGATATGCCGGACATCTATATGTCATGGACCGGAGAGAGAGTGAAAAGATTTGCCAGGGGCGGCAAGGCTCTTGACCTGACGCCCTATCTCAAAGAAGATGCAGAGTGGGCAGACAGCTTCCTGCCGGCGTTTCTTAACAACTCCACTGTTGACGGAAGTACATATGCCATTCCGTATCGGAGCGGGATTATGTATATGATGTACAACAAGGAGGTATTTGACAAGAATAAATATGAGATTCCAGAAACCTGGGACGAGTTTTTGGAACTTTGTGAGACTATCAAAAAGAATACAGATGTAACACCAATCGCGTTCGGCAATTCTGCCCCATGGTATGCATCCTGGTGGATTGGTATGCTGAATGCCATGATGGTGCCTGCAGATGTAGTTGGCAAAGACTATGATCCGTCTAACGGTGAGTTCACGGACGACAATTACGTAAAGGCAGTTCAGGTATTACTTGATCTGAATGAGAAAAGATATTTCGGGGATCATGTAAATTCTAAAGACTACTATCAGGTACGTGAGGAGTTCTGCGCGGGACAGGCAGCGATGATGCTGGATGCAACCCCGCAGTTTACCCAGTATGATGATGGCATGGGTGCCGAGAACTGGGGATTCTTCAAGATTCCGACGATGGAAGGCGCGGCAGGCGATGCAGGGACAGTCGGAGGCGGAGGAGAAGCATGGATGGTTTCTGCAAACTGCGCACATCCCGAAGAGGCTGTTGCCTTCTTGAAATTTATGACAGGCAAAGAAATGAGTGACAAGCAGACGAGTGAGGCCGGACTTCCCAATGCGCTGGCAGGCGGAATCACAGAAGAGAATTCAACGAAAGCCTTGGCAGATGCTTATAAGCAGGCTGAAGGATATACCAATATTGCTGACTGGCTGGACTGTGCAGTTGAAGCAAAAATTGCTGACCAGTATATGACGAGCCTCCAGGAAGGGCTGGACGGAAAATCTGCAGCGGATGTAATGGCAGACGTACAGAAGACAGCAGCAGAGGTTAAAGCTGATAACCAATAAAAGGACAGCACTCATAGAAGGAGTGAGATTATGAACAGAAAGGGCAGTAAAAAGACAGCATTTATCTACCTTGCGCCGGCGATGGCAGTCATCCTGGTATTTCTCTACTTGCCGATTATCCTGAATTTTATGAACAGCCTGTATAAATGGGGCGCTGTGTCAACAGAAGTGACATACGTGGGAGGGAAGTATTACCAGCAGTTATTAGAGGATGAGACGATTCGGATTGCGCTTAAGAATAATCTGGTGTTTGCAGTGATGTCAGTGGTATGCCAGATCGGACTTTCACTGGTCATCGCGGCGGTGTTAGAGAGCAGGTTTTTAAGGAGATGGCAGTCGGTGTTTCGTACAGTCTACTTTATTCCGTCACTTTTGATGGTCACAGTCACCGGGATTACATTTAAGATGCTGTACAGTCCGTCGATCGGTCTGATTAATCCTATATTAGAAAAACTGGGCGCCGATACGTCGGGCATTGACATCCTGGGAAATGCAAAAAGTGCTATCTTTGGCGTGGCCGCGGCGTCCCAGTGGCAGTATATCGGGTATACGGTAGTGCTTTTCATCGTGGCGATGCAGAGTATCTCGGAGGATATCTATGAGGCGGCTGAGATTGACGGGGCAGGTGCCATCCAAAAGTTTTTCCGAATCACGGTGCCGATGATGAAGGATACCATTATGATCAATATGATTATTGTCGTTACCGGCGCAGTCCGTGTGTATGATGAGGTATATGTCATGACGAATGGAGGGCCGGGGCGGGCCACCCAGACATTGGCAACTTACTTGTATCAGGTGGGCTTTAAAAATGACCAGATGGGGTATGCATCTGCAATTGCATTTTTTGTATTCATCTTAACATTTGTCCTGGGTCTGTTCCAGATGAAGGGTTATGACTTGGGCGACGATTAGAGGAGGAAAAGATATGCGAAAAAAAATAGGTCATGGTTTGATCATAGCAGTTTTGGTTCTGTTTGCGGTTATCATCTTTCTTCCGCTGATTTGGATGGTGCTTACCGGATTTAAGACGAATAAAGAACTTTTCCTGGAGCCATGGAAACTGCCGGAAGTGTGGCAGTTTAAGAATTACCTGGACGCGTGGAACGCAGGCATCGGGACATTTTTTAAAAACAGTGTGATTATCACGATAGGCTCCACGGTATTTTCCACGCTGCTGGCATGCTTTGCGGCGTATCCCATCTCAAGGATTAAGTTTTCCACGAAAAAGCTGTGGGTCATCATTATTCTCGGCGGTCTGATGCTTGCGCCGCAGTCGGCAGTCATCTCGCTGTTTAAGATGGCGAAAGTGATCGGACTTTACGATTCCTATATTGGGATGATGGTGATTACGGGGGCATTTCGGATACCTTTTGCTACGTTCCTGATCATGACATTTTATAAGGATATCAGCGTGAGCCTTGATGAGTCCGCGTTTATCGACGGGGCGAAGACGAGGCAGGTGTTCTGGAAGATTATCATGCCGTTGAGCAAGCCGATCATCGCTTCATGTGCCATCGTCAGCTTCCGGGCAGTGTGGAATGAATTGATGTTTGCCAATGTGCTTTTGGAGTCGACAGCAAAGAAGACGATTCCAGTGGGTCTTGTGAACCTGCAGGGCACGACGACGACTAACTGGACGATGCTGATGTCGGGCATGGTAATTGCATCTGTACCGCTTATTATCATATTTCTGATTCTGCAAAAGCAGTTTATCCGCGGTCTTACCGCGGGGGGAGTGAAAGGATAGAGGGGAACAGAGACATCTTAATAGAAACGAAAAGAATATTTGAGAAGTAAAAGGAGAGCTTAATTATGGAAATCAGAGATCTTATGGAAAAAATCATTAAAGATATGGAAGCGGCCGGAGGGATCAAAAACGTAGTGTGGGTTGCAGCCGGCGGCTCCCATGACGGACATTATGCGGCACAGTATTTTATGGACCGGGAATCTACAGCCGTTCGTTCCCAAATGATAACAAGCAGTGAGTTTGTCTACGCTCCGCCGAAAAATGTAGGTAAAGATACCATCGTCGTCCTTACTTCCATGAGAGGGACAAAAGAGACGATAGAGGCAGCCAAGGTTGCAAAAGAGCTGGGGGCAGTGACCGTCAGTCAGTATGTAGATGAGTCCGGGCTTACCGAGGTGTGTGATTACAATGTGCAGTATATTAGTATCTGGGAGGATGACAGAGACCAAAGCAGGACGAATGCGGGAAATGCGCTGCGTATGGCAATGGCAATCGTGGATATCGTTGAAGGATATGCTGATTACGCAGACGCAATGGATGCATTTGCTAAGGTGCAGCCGGCATACATAAAGGCAAGAGAATACTGCGCGCCGCTGGCAGTAAAATGGGCAGCCCAGGCCAAGGATGAAAAATGCATCACCGTTCTGGCCAGCGGCCCGGCATACGGCTCCGGCCATATTTTTTCCACCTGCAACATCCTGGAGATGCTCCAGATTCATTCGCCTACATTCAATAGCTGTGATTTCTTCCATGGGCCTTTTGAAATCACGGATAAGAATCAGTCATTTTTCTTGTTGATTGCTGACGGGAGAACAAGGAAGGCAGATGAGCGGGCGATTACTTTTGTGAAGAAATATGCCGGGGACAAGGTATATATTTTGGATGCGAAGGAGCTGGGACTTGACAATCTGAAGGATTCCGTGTCAGAATATTTTAACCATCTTCTGTTTACACCGGTTCTCAACAATGTATACATGAAAGAATTGTCCAAAGCGACAGGGATTGACTATACGACACGGCGTTATATGTGGAAGGTGGAATATTAAAGATAGCTGATAGGTGATCGTATGCTGATGGATAATATCGTTGTCCGGGCGTTAAGCCGCCTGTTTGACCTGATTTTGCTTAATATTCTGTGGGTTTTGTTCTCGCTGCCGTTAGTAACTGTTGGAGCATCCACGGCGGCGCTGTATTCCGTGATGATGAAAATCGTTGCAAATGAAGAGGGATATATCATCCGGGGGTTTCTCGATGCGTTTAGGAGAAATCTTAAGCAAAGTACAGTTGTCTGGCTTATGCTTCTGGCTGCCGGAGCGGTGCTTGCAGCAGATGTTATGATTTTAGGTAGTTTTACAGGGATGCCGGCGAAGGCTGGGCTGGTGTTGCTTGGCGCCGTGGCATTTATCTATCTGACAGAGCTTATCTTTGTGTTTCCGCTGATTGCCAGATTCGAGAATACGACTTTTCGTACGATAAAAAATGCGGTGTTGATTCCGTTTGCAAGGCTTGGGTTTATGCTGCCGGTTATGTTCCTTACGGCAGCCAGCGTGTTTCTCACTTTTTTGAATCAGGCGACGATTATGGCTGGGGCCGTGTTATGGAGTGTGATTGGAGGTTCGCTTCTGGCATTTGCCAACTCCTTTCTGCTTCGTGAGATGTTTCGGCCATTTGAGGAGGGCCGGGAGATTGAGAAAGAGACATATGCAGAAGAGTTGAACCAGGGATTTTTCCGGGAGTCTGCAGAAGGAAAGGAGGAGAACCCTGCCGGGTGTTCCGAGAAAACAGATCCGCAGATTATATACCGAAAGGCGAAGAAATCTGAAGCGGCGGAGATTACCGCCGCAGTACATAAGACAGTGAGAAAGATTTACCCGAAGTATTACCCAGCAGAGGTGACGGAGTTTTTCTGCCTGCTTCACAGTAAGGACAGAATTTGCAGTGATATCAAAGAGGGCAACGTATGGGTCTTACTTTCAGACGGGCAGATTATCGGGACCGGAACGATAGAAGAAGATAATCACATTACGAGAGTGTATGTGCTGCCTGAGTTTCAGGGAAAGGGCCATGGAACATATATCATGGAGCAGTTGGAGAGAGGGATTGCGAAAGGGCATAAGACGGCAGTTCTTGATTCGTCGATTCCGGCTTTTGGCCTGTACAAGAAGCTGGGATATCAGGTGATAAAGCGGGAGAAGATTATGTTGGGTGATATAGCGCTGGATTATGAGGTGATGGAGAAGAAGCTGCAGTGCTATGTTGCGAAGAGTTGACTGATAGAACGGTTAATAAGGAGAATTAAATAGATGTCGGAAGCCATCTTCTGGAATACGGTAGTATTCAGGAGGTGGCTTTGCTGCTGTTCAGTGGAATCCGATTGTGAAACCAGGGCAGATAGGGTATAATATGGAAAATGGTATTGAGTGGAGGTGGCAGTGGTGAAAAAAGCGTTGCCCGTTGGTGTTGAAAATTTTGAAGATATCGTAAAATCTGGATATTACTATGTAGATAAGACAATGTTCATAAAAGAATTGCTGGACTTAAAGGGAAAAGTAAATTTGTTTACTCGTCCAAGAAGATTTGGAAAGACACTGAATCTAAGTATGCTCCGTTACTTTTTTGAGGATACAGGGGATGCGAAGAAAAATGAGGAGAATAAATCTCTTTTTTGTAGCTTGAAAATTATGGAGCAAGGCAAAGAATATACGGAACATATGGGAGAGTATCCGGTCATTAATCTGACGCTTAAATCAGCAAAGCAACCAACTTTTGAATCAGCATATGGTAAGATGAGGAATGCAATCGCAGACGAATTCCAGAGACATCAGTATATATTGACGAGCGAGAAAATTAGTGGAGAGGATAAGAAACTGTTTGAGAGGATTGCCGACCGGAAGGCAGAATATGATGATTATTCCGGAGCGTTAGTATTTTTATGTAATTGCCTTTATCTGGCGACGGATAAAAAAACAGTTGTCTTGATAGATGAATATGATGTTCCGCTTGAGGGCGCTTATTTTCGAGGATTCTATGAAGAAATGGTAGATTTTATCCGCTCATTATTTGAGTCTGTGTTAAAGACAAACCAGTATCTCCAGTTTGCCGTTATAACAGGGTGCCTGCGGATTTCAAAGGAGAGTATATTTACCGGATTGAATCATCTTAATATTATTTCTATACTTGATAAAAAATATAGTGAGCATTTTGGGTTTACGGAGGAAGAAGTTCACCGGATGATGTCCTATTATGAAGTGGAAAGCCGTTTTTCGACAATGAAAGAATGGTATGATGGATATTTATTTGGTGATATGGAAGTTTATAACCCATGGAGCGTGATTAAGTTTTTATATGATCTATATTCAGATGTAGGAGCATTTCCACATCCCTATTGGATTAATACCAGTTCTAACGACATTATAAAAGAGTTGATAGTCAGAGCTGACCGTGAAACAAAGGGGCAGATTGAAAGGCTCTTAGAGGGAGGAACTTTAGACATCCAAGTTCATGAAGAAGTTACCTATGAGGATATGTATAGTAACGGAGAGAACTTGTGGAATTTCCTCTATTTTACAGGGTATCTTACAAAAGAGAGTGAATATTTTAAGGAATCTTCTATCTTTTTACGAGCGCGTATACCTAATATAGAAGTAAAAACAATTTATCAAAATACGATTCTGAATTGGCTGAAAGCTGTTATAAAGAAAGAAGATTTTCATGATCTGTATCTGGCAATGGAAGAGGGGGATACCCAGAAGATGACAGATATATTAAATGGTCAGCTCTTTCGTACCATTAGTTTTTATGATAGTGCGGAAAACTTGCCCACAGGGAAAGCGACCACTAAGAGTTCTAAAAGACAGAACTCAAGTGTCTGCTTTTATCATGCATTTCTGACAGGAATATTAAGCCAGAGTGAGAATTATCTGGTGAAATCGAATCGTGAAATGGGAAATGGTCGTTCTGATATTCTAGTGAAAAGCCCGTCTCTTAGAGGAAGATCATTTGTTTTAGAATTAAAAGTATCTGGTTCGATCACTGATTTGGAAAATGATGCAGAAAAGGCGTTGCAGCAAATATATGATAAAAGATATATGGAAGAACTGCGTGCGGAGGGATATCGTAAGATTGATTGTTATGGGATATCATTTTTCCGAAAGGATTGCGAGGTACGGTTTGGGAAAGGGCAAGATTAGAACAAAATAGCAGACATAATATGGAGGATAATAGAATGGCGGAGCAGGAAAACAGTAAAGATTTGATTAGCGTATTATGGAGCGGAGCAGATATATTACGTTCAAAAATGGATGCAAATGAATATAAAGACTATCTTTTAGGGATTGTTTTTTATAAGTATTTATCAGATTCTTTTTTAATAAAGGTTTATGATTTGATTTATGATGAAAAGCCAGAAACATTAAAAATTGCTTTGAATGCATATATTGATGCTTTGAAAGATGAAAGTGCAGAAGAATTGAAAGATGAAATAAAATCATCTTGTCATTATGTGATTGAACCGGAATTAACTTATACAAATTTTGCGGAGGCAGCGCGAAATAATTCTTTTAACCGTGAGCAATTACAAAAGGCATTTAATAATATTGAACAAAGCGATCCGTTATTTGCGGATTTATTTACAGATATTGATTTGTATTCCAATCGCTTGGGAACGGGTGACCAAAAGCAAAGTGACACAATTGCCAGTCTCTTAAAAGAAATTGATAAAGCAGATTTATTGAATACAGATACAGATGTTTTAGGAAATGCTTATGAGTATTTGATTGGCCAATTTGCGTCTGAAACTGGAAAAAAAGCTGGTGAATTCTACACGCCGCAGGCTGTTTCCAAAATATTGACCAGAATTGCTATTTCTGGGCAGGAGAGTAAAAAAGGCTTGTCCGTTTATGATCCGTGTATGGGTTCGGGTTCTCTTTTATTGAATGCTAAAAAATATGCGCTAGAGCCAAATTATATTAAATATTACGGACAAGAGTTGATGACATCTACATATAATCTGGCACGCATGAACATGTTTTTGCATGGTATTGCACCGGAAAATCAAAGACTGAGAAATGGCGATACTTTAGACAGTGATTGGCCAACGGAAGAAGAAACTGATTTTAATATGGTATTGATGAATCCGCCATATTCAGCAAAATGGAGTGCAGCCGCTGGTTTTCTGCAAGATGAACGTTTTAGCGATTATGGAGTTCTGGCGCCGAAGTCAAAAGCTGATTATGCTTTCCTGTTACATGGTCTGTATCATCTGAAAAATAATGGAACAATGTCAATTGTATTACCGCATGGCGTGTTGTTCAGAGGAGCGGCAGAAGGAAAAATTCGAGAAAAATTATTACGTTCTGGAAATATTTATGCAATCATTGGATTACCGGCAAATTTATTTTTTAATACATCAATTCCAACTTGTATCGTTGTTTTAAAGAAACACAGAGATGGAAGAGACGTCTTGTTTATAGACGCTTCGAAAAAATTTGATAAGGGTAAAAAACAAAATACAATGACAGACGAGCATATAGATGCCATTGTAGATTTGTATCACAAACGAGAAACAATAGACAAGGAATCTTATCTTGCCAGCTTTGAAGATATTGAGAAGAACGATTTCAACCTTAATATTCCAAGGTATGTGGATAATTTTGAAAAAGAAGAAGAGATTAATTTAAATGAACTTTTGACAGAAATGAAACAGACTGATGACGAGATAAAAAAGACACAGAATGAAGTGTTATCTTACTTAAAGGGGTTAACATCTTCTGATCAAGATATTATGTCATCTATAAACTGTCTTGTTGAAATGATTGAGGGGTGATAAATATGGGAAAACCTAAAATTCGCTTTAAAGGATTTACAGAAGATTGGGAACAGCGTAAGCTAATCGAAGAAGTATCTTCTATTGATACTGGGAAGAGCAAATTTACAGTTTCAGAATCGGGTAATTATGAAATCCTCGGTTCGACTTCTGTAATTGGGTATGATGATTCTTATGATTATGAGGGGGATTTTATATTAACTGCTCGTGTTGGAGCAAATGCTGGAGAACTTTACAGACATTCAGGAAAGGTGAAAATTAGTGATAATACGGTGTTTATTCAGGGAAAGCCGCTTGATTTCGTTTACTACACTTTGCAGAATTTTAATATAAAAAAACTTTCATTCGGAACAGGGCAACCTCTGGTGAAAGCAAGTGAATTAAAGGAACAAAAAATTGCTATGCCTGTTTCTGAAAATGAAAGAAAGCAAATTGGCACTTATTTTTACCATCTCGATCATCTCATCACCCTTCTCCAGCGTAAGTGTGATGAGACTAAAAAATTAAAAAAATATATGCTTCAAAAAATGTTTCCACAAAATGGGATGAAAGTTCCAGAAATTCGATTTGAAGGATTTACAGAAGATTGGGAACAGCGTAAGTTGGGAGATTTAGTTGAAAGAGTTACTAGAAAAAATTATGATTTAATATCTGAGTTACCATTAACAATATCTGCACAGCATGGTTTGATAGATCAAAATGAATTTTTTGATAAGCGCGTGGCAAGCAAAGATGTTAGCGGTTATTATCTTATTCAGAATGGAGAATTTGCTTATAATAAAAGTACATCTACAGATGCTCCGTGGGGTGCAATAAAGCGATTGGATAAATACGAAAATGGGGTTTTATCAACACTTTACATAGTATTTGCTATCAAAGAAAAAACTGAGATCAATTCAGATTTTTTGGTATCATATTATACAACAAATTTGTGGCATAAGGGTATTCATGAAATTGCGGCTGAAGGTGCGAGAAATCATGGTTTGCTAAACATTGCACCAATCGATTTTTTCAATACAAGATTGATAATACCACAAGATATGGAAGAACAAATGAAAATAGGAAAGTATTTTTCTTGTCTGGATTCGCTCATCACCCTTCACCAGCGTAAGTGTGATGAATTAGTGAAAATCAAGAAATATATGTTGCAAAATATGTTTGTTTAAATAATTGATAAGATTTTGAAGAAAAATCAGACTGGTAAAAGAATATATTATACGCAGAGTGATGCTTTAAAAAACAGTATGGCTTACGATGTGCTTCGGTATTCGTTAAATGGATGTGAATAGTAAAAAGAATAGAAAAGAGGGAGGTTTTGAATGAGTGAACAGAAAAAAAAGATTGGTTTTACCGTTGCGTGTGTAAATGAATTTGCTCAACAGCATAATCTCAGTATACAAGAATCATTCCGTTATCTTTTTCAATTTAAAGGCATTGCTTTTATAAAAGAAAATTATGAAGTGGAACACACATTAGATTTTGGAACAATAGTGGAAGATTTAGGAATATTATGCCGTAAAAACGGAGGTGTGCTATGAGATTATACCATGGAAGTAATGTTGTGATAGAAAGTATCAATTTAGCAATGTGTAGACCTTATAAAGATTTTGGAAAGGGCTTTTATTTAACAGATATAAAAGAACAAGCAAAACAGATGGCGAAAAGAGTGTCTAGAATTTATGGAGTTCTCCAGTCGTAAATACTTTTGAAATACAGGATGACTTCAGAAAAATGTCAGGTCTTAAAATTAAGGATTTTGGAATACAAACGACTATCGGTCCTGTCGCAGATGATAATATGGCATTACTATTTCGTCAGTATGAAAATGAAATTATTGATTTTGAGACATTACTGAAAGGAATGATATATAAGAAAACATCTTCACAATATTCTTTTCACACGGAAAAAGGGATTAGGCTTTTGCGAAAGGTGGGGGGGGGGTTAGTATGAGTAAACAAGACCAATTAATAGAATATATAGTTCAGGATATTGTTGATATGCTTGCCACAGATCAGAATATTGAATACGATGAAGCAATGAATAAATTTTATAATTCGGAAGTATTTGAAAAGCTGCAAGATAAGGAAACAGGTTTGTATTTGGAAAGTTCAGGATATATATACGATCTTTTCAAAGACGAGATGAATTTTGGGCATATTATTCAGGCAGAAATATAAGTATAAGGGGTTATAACTCCTTATCATCGTAAGTGTTGGGGATTATCCAAAAGAGAGAGAAACGTTTCGGAACAGCGTAAGTTGGGGGAAGTACAGTATATCATATGAAATTTCACCAATTGAAACAAAGGAGGAAATATTATGCCAGAATTAGAGGCGATGATAGAACAAAAATTGATTGAGGAGTTGGTTTATGGAGATTCTCAATGGATATATAGAGAAGATTTGAAAACAGAAGATGATTTATGGGGAAATTTCAAGTATATTTTAGAGCAAAATAATAAAGAACGTTTAAATGGAGAAAATTTATCTGATGCAGAATTTGAACAGGTAAAAAACCAGTTGCAGTTTTCATCATTTTATAAAGCGGGGGAATGGCTGGTTGGAGAAAATGGAAAGGTTCAGGTTCATGTACAGCGTGATACTGAGCGGTTGCATCTTGTAGTAATGAATCATGAACATATTGCGGGTGGCAGTAGTGTTTATGAAGTAATCAATCAATATAGCACATTGAAGTCAGATGACGACAAAGCAATTCCAGGAAGGGACAGACGATTCGATGTGACATTGATGATCAATGGCCTTCCGATGATTCATATAGAATTGAAAAATAAGCAGCACTCATATATGGACGGGTTCTGGCAGATTAAAAAATATATTGGAGAAGGTAAATTTACCGGAATTTTTTCAGCGGTGCAGATGTTTGTAATCAGCAATGGTGTGGACACAAAGTATTTTTCAGCCGCTGGTGATACAGAATTAAATTCCAAGTTCATCAGTGGATGGCTGGATCGTGAGAATAAACCAGTTTCGGATTATCTTGATTTTGCAAAGAGTGTACTCCGTATTCCGGAGGCGCATGAGATGATTTCGAGATATACAGTATTAGACGAAGATGCAAAGCGTTTAATATTGCTGCGCCCATATCAGATTCATGCAATCGAGGCAATTAGAGAGGCATCTAAACAGGGGAAATCAGGATACGTATGGCACACGACAGGCTCTGGGAAAACATTGACATCTTATAAAGCAACCAGAAATCTGCTGATGGATATTCCGTCCATTGACAAAGCGATTTTCCTGATAGACCGCAAAGATTTGGACACGCAGACGACCATGGCATTTCAGGCTTATGCAAATAATGATTTGGTAGATGTAGATGAAACGGATAATGTAAATGATTTAAAGAAAAAATTAAAATCTGATGACAGACAGGTGATCGTTACTACCATTCAGAAACTACATATTCTAATTACAAAGAAATTAAAAGAAGAAACACCGGAATATCGAAAAATTAAGAATCTCAGAATTGCATTTGTTGTGGATGAGTGCCATCGTGCGGTTAGCCCGGGAACAAAAAGAGAGTTGGAGCGGTTTTTAAACCGGTCTTTATGGTATGGATTTACGGGTACGCCAAGATTTGCAGAAAATCCATATCCGCAAAAAGGAGACCTTCCAAGAACGACAGAAGATTTATATGGGGAACGTCTGCACAAATATACGATTCAAAATGCAATTCATGATAAGGCGGTGCTGGGATTTCAGGTAGAGCATAATGGGCCGAAAGATGTGGAAAATGAAACGGACAGCAGCGTATATGACAACGAAACACATATGTTAAAAGTGCTGGATATCATTTTGAATAAGTCTTATCACAAACTAGGTTTTCAAAATGGGAAAGGACAGACTTACGAGGGATTGCTTACCACAAGTTCGATCCAGAGAGCACAGCAGTATTACGAATTATTGACGAGGGTAAAAAATAGAGAAACATCTCTTACAATTGATGAGCGAATCAAACAGGTCCTGCCGGATTTCCCGAAGTTTGCAATTACCTATTCTGTAACAGAAAATGAGGAAGGTTCTCAGGTTAATCAGGAGAAAATGCAAAACTCTCTGGATGACTATAATGGAATGTTCGGCACGAAATATGAATTGTCTCAGATACAGGGATATAATGGAAACTTAAATAAGCGTCTTGCAAGAAAAGATTCCAAATATAAAAGCAGAAATGAACAGTTGGACTTAGTGATTGTGGTAGATCGCTTGTTGACTGGATTTGACGCTCCGTGTATGTCTACGATTTTTATGGACAGACAGCCCATGGGGCCGCATGATCTGATTCAGGCATTTTCAAGAACAAATCGAATTTTTGATAAGAATAAAACATATGGACAGATCGTTACATTTCAGGCGCCGGTTCTTTTTAAGGAAGCGGTTGATAATGCAGTTAAATTATATTCTGCCGGAGGAACAAAAGAGGCGCTTATGGCAGAATGGAATGAGGTGGAGCCTGCGTTCAGGAAAGCGCTTGCAGCACTTCGTGTTTCTGCTGAAAAACCGGAAGTAATTCCGACCCTGTCTTTGAATGAGAAGAAAATATTTGCAAAAATGTTTCAGGAGTTTGACTCTTTGTTTGCACAGTTAAAGTCGTTTACTGCATATGATGACAGCATGTTAAAAGAATATGGAGTTTCTGAAGAAGAATATGATGACTATGTGGGACATTATAAAAATGTTGTGCAGGAAATCAAAGATGCAAAGGGAGAAGAACCTGATGGTCTGGATGGGAAAGATGGCGGAGATGAGATAGAAATTGATCAAGACTACGAGCTGATGGCATACAGCAATACAAAGATAGATTATGAGTATATTATTCACCTGATTCAGAATATTGTTACACCTTATGATGAAATGGAAGAAGTTACGCCAAAAGAACGTCAGAAAAAAATTGATGAAGTGAAACAATATGTAGAGGATTTGCGAAAAGAGAATCCAAAAGTTGCAGATATTATGTCGAATCTGATTGCAGAAATTGAAATGGATGATGCAAAGTACAGGGGTCAGTCCATTCTTCATATTGTGGAAAATATGAAACAGGATTGTATCGAGCGTGTGATTTCTGATTTTTGTATTACCTGGCATGCATCTAAGGATGATGTGATGTATGCGGCAACACATTATCAAAACGGAGAAATTCCGAACGAAAGCGCAATTAAAATGACTGTGGATTATACAGGCTATAAATCATCTCAGGAAAAAGCACTTCCAAAGTTTAAATATTATACAAAAATGATGGCGGAGTTAAGAAAACTTCTGGATGAAGAAATAAAACCGCTTTTAATGGTTGTATAATTTGAAAGTTGCTTTTTAATATGTTATTGATGTTTGAGCTGTTTTAGTGAAAAAACGAATATGAAAAAGTGCCCCTGCATACATTGTAAAAACAATGAGTGCAGGGGTTTTGTATGAAAGATTATATTGAGGAGCGGGCAGTAGAAATCGCTTATTATATTATTGAGCATAAAGCGACGGTACGGCAGACGGCGAAGAAGTTCGGGGTAAGCAAAAGCACGATACATGCAGTAGTAACAAAATAGAACGGTTGATAAAAAGAGAAGTATGGACGATTGTATAGAGGTTTATTATAAACGCGGATTGAAATAATATTGTATAATTAAGAATATAAAAAGCAGATGTGAAGTGAGCATCTGCTTTTTATATGGTCTTTTATTCATCGTCAAAGATGGTTTCATTCATTTCAGGGAAATCTAATAACTCAGATACAGTCATGCCTAAACCAATTGCCAGTTTATGGAGTGTTTTCAGTTTGGGATTCTTTGTTTTACCGGACATAATATTTTCGACGGTAGATTGAGTAATCCCAGATAAAGTGGCCAGTTTGTTTATCGTAATATTATGTTCTTTGCATAATCTGGTGAGCCTTAAAATAATCACATCTGAATAAGTCATAAAGAACTCTCCCTGTTCCAAGAATTAAATAGAGTATACGGGGAAATTTTCTTTAAGGTTAATGGCATACCGTTAATAATTGATTATTCATCTTCAAATGCAATTTCATTCATTTCAGGAAAATCCAATAACTCGGATACTGTCATATCTAAACCGACTGCTAATTTATGTAAAGTTTTCAGCTTGGGGTTCTTTGTTTTTCCTTTTATTAAATTGTCTACTGTAGATTGCGTGATCCCGGATAGTGTAGCTAATTTATTTACAGTAATATCCCGTTCGGCACATAATGCCGTCAGTCTTTTAATAACAGCGTCAGAATATGTCATGAAAATCCCCCCAACTTTGTACGGTTAATGAAAGTATAAGAGGTTTCAAGACATTGTATTAACGGTGTACGGTTGACTATACGAATAAAATATGATAGATTAACGGTATGCGGTTATATTGTGAAGGAATGGGGGTGTGAAAGATTAGAGGATTGTGGAAAAGGATAAAGAATAATTGGGATGATTTCTGGATAGGGGATGAACACGACGATTCTAAGAAGCATTTAAGCCAGTCAGATAAGCGTTCTCTTTTATATGGCTATTTTATAATAAGTATGCTTACGGTTGCTTTTGTGATCTTGCTCATTAATATCAATAACCTGCGGATGGACCGCCGGGATGACGCAGCTATGGAGGAACTTCTAAATATGGTTACGTCTTACATGGAGTCTGCTACAGAAGATGAATATGACGAGATTGCCCAGACCATAAGACACGATTTAGTGTATAGTGAATATGAAAGGGACATAGAAAAATATGTCCGGGACATCCCGAATACTTCAAATAAATGCCGTGCCTGCAAGGGGAGTTACCCGGCGCAGGCAGTTCTTGTAAGCCTGAATACAGGGGAATCCTATTCGTTAGATATTTTTGAACGTGGGATAGAACCGGAAGAATATCAGGGTAATACGCAGTTCACATTTGGTTATGATGAAATCAGCCAGACCAGCATCCATATTTCTAAAAGTCCGGGAGAAAATGAGGGTTCTGCAGAAATAGAGAGAGGGAATGGCATTGTCAGTATCCACAGGATGAAAAAATTGTTTTGTGATGATTGCATTGAAGCCATGTTAGATATGGTTGAGAATCAAGCTATTGGGGAATTGGTCATCTATGATACAGAGAAAAATATTTTTTATCCCGTGGAGGATGAAAGCAAGGTACGAATTGGAGATTACACATTAGAAATAGAGTATAAAGACAGCGGTTACAAGATAGATGTTAAGTCTGTCAATGAAACCGAGTGATTCAAGAATTGATAATAGGAAGGTAAAGGAAGAATGGAACCCCAATATATACAATTACCGCCGTTGCCATTAGACCTGCCTGCAGAAGTCATAGAAATGATTTGGCTATATACACGGCTGTCGGGAGAGGAACAGGAAATGATCCGGGATTTTATCCGGGAAAATCTGAAAAAGGAAAATAAAAATCTTGATGAAACAGACTTGTCTAAAGTGTTGGAGGGTTCTGATGAGAAAGTGAATCCAGATGTGAAAGAATTTATTGACCTTATGAGAATGTTGGTCGGAACTCTGATCGCACAGTCCTGCGAAATGGCGGCGCTCGTATATCAGAATTATTATATAGAGAAAAAATCTACGGAAGAAATATCGAAAGAGTTTCATGTAGATGAAGAGTCTATACGAATCGTATCGCAGTATTACGATAAAAATATGAAATCATAACAGCATACAGAAATATCAAACGTGGTGAATCTGACAAAGAACAGATTTGCCACGTTTTATTTTTGCCGTAATTCGGAAATGCAGTTGCCAGCAACAGGCTTCATTGTCATAAAAAGCAGAGTGTTAGGCTTTAGGAAACTGAAAGAGCAAGTATCGTCCATGGTTCCAGATTCCGCTCCCGCTTCATCTTCCACCCCGGACAGATACTCGTTGGGGAGTGCCTTCCCCAAACCCTGCTTATGAAAAATCATGGATTTTTAAAATTCCCCTCTGTATAAAATTTCCCCTCCAGTTACGATAATCAAATAAAAATAATTATAAATTTTTTATAAACCGTTTGTATTTTGGTACCGCCAGCCTGTGATTAGTGAAAGGAGGTTTTTATAAAAAAAATATAAATTTTTCTTTTACTACTTACATTTTGGCCCCGCCAGTCTGCTATTAGTGAAAGGAGAATTTTTAAGGAAGAAAATTTTTGAAAGGAGTGATAACGATAGCTACGAAAAAAACTTACAACACGCCACACCGGGGCTGCATTGTCAAGACCCGTCTGACCGAGGAAGAACGGCAGGACTTTGAAGAAAAATGCAGGACACTTTCCATAAGCCAGTCAGAGTATTTACGTCAGGCAATCTTTTTCGGCAAGGTATCCACTACCATCAAGGTAACGGCAAACAATGAAGAAATGCTTACGGCAGTATCAAATCTGGTGGCGCAGTACGGGAAGATCGGCAGCAACTTAAACCAGATTGCCAGACGCTTAAATGAGTACAGCCTGCCTTACCGGGAGCTTGCTGAAGAACTGAAAGCATGTGCCGCTAATCTTGCCGCTTTGAAGTTTGAAGTGCTGAAAGTGATCGGGGAAGCCTATGGCAACGATAAAACATATCAGCTCTAAAAATGCCGATTACGGAGCTGCAGAACAATATCTGACATTTGAACATGACGAATTTACCATGAAGCCAATAAGGAATGAAGCCGGAAGAATGGTTCCCCGTGAAGGTTACCGGATCGACACTTTGAATTGCGAGGATGAAGATTTTGCTATCTCCTGCCTGCGGGTAAATATGCAGTATAAAAAGAATAGTCAGAGACAGGACATAAAGAGCCACCATTATATCATCAGTTTTGACCCAAGGGACGCCGCCGATAATGAGCTGACCGTAGAGAAAGCACAGGAATTGGGAATAGAGTATTGCCAGAAGCATTTCCCTGGACATCAGGCGCTTGTCTGCACCCACCCGGACGGACATAACCACTCCGGCAACATCCATGTGCATATCGTCATTAATTCACTGCGTATCCATGAGGTGGAACGGAAAGCCTACATGGACAGGCCGTGTGACACACAGGCAGGCGCAAAGCACCGCTGTACCGCTTCTGCCATGCGGTATTTCCGAAGTGAAGTCATGGAGATGTGCCAGCGTGAGGGGCTGCATCAGATTGATTTACTGAACGGCGGCAGGGAGAAGATTACCGAGCGTGAGTATTGGGCAAAAAAACGAGGGCAGACAGAGAAAAATGTCCTAAATAAAAAAATGATTGCAGACGGACTTACCCCAAGACAGCCAAAGTTTGAAACAGAGAAAGAATTGTTACGGCAGTCTATCCGGTCAGTGCTTTCTATGGCAGTGTCCTTTGAAGAGTTTTCTGCAAAGCTCATGCAGGATTATGGGATTGCAGTCAAAGAAAGCCGGGGGAGATACAGCTACCTTACCCCGGACAGAACCAAGCCGATTACTGCCCGAAAGTTAGGAACAGATTTTGATAAAGCAACGGTATTGTCTGTCCTTGCTGAAAATGCTTCCAGAACCGTCCAAAAGGAGGAATCCGGACAAAACCACAGGGACAGCGTAGTAGAACGCCTGAAACGCCGTAAAACGCCTAAAACCGCACCCAATCAGGACAGTGTGCAGCGCATGGTTGATATTCCGGGGAAAATGAGCGAGGGCAAGGGTAAAGGATATGAATGGTGGGCGAAAGACTTCAACCTTCAGCAGATGTCCCAGACCATGATTTATCTTGAAGAATATGGTTTCTCCTGCCCGGAGGATGTAGATACAGCTATAAAAGAATCTTCCGACAGGCAGAGGGAATTATCAAAAGAAATGAAATCTATGGAAAAGAGGATTGCCGATAATAAGGAGCTGATCCGGCAGGCAACCGTCTACCGCAAAACCAAGCCGACCTATGACGGCCTGAAAAAATCGAGAAAGCCGGAACGCTACCGGGAAGAGAACCGGGCAGACCTTGCCTTGTTTGAAGTGGCGGGACGGTATTTTAAGGAACGGGGGATGACGAAATTCCCTGCCATAGCCAAAATCCAGGCTGAAAATGAATCCCTGCTATCCCGGAAAAATGCCATTTACAGCGAATACCGGGGGCAGAAAACAAAAACAGAAGAATTGCGCCGTGTGAAATCTAACATTGACGTAATGCTGAAACAGGAATACAAGCCGCAGAGACGGCAGGAACAAGAACGATAGAGAATGAAAACAGGAGGATCTATGCAATTTACCAAGAGCGAACTGGAGATGATTTACAAATATGCAGCTACGACAAAAGAAGATACGGTTAAGGCGATGAAAGAAACATTACCCGCTACCGAGGATAAAGTGACTTACATAATCATAAGGAATGCCGCCGAAAAGCTGGAGAAGCTGCCGGAGCCGGAATGCAGCCGTTTTATAGCAGACAATAAAGCATATCACATAGAAAAGAGTGAACGGTCAGTCTTACGGCGGCTTGCCGAAGCAAAGGAACGTGTAAAACGGCCTGTCCTGCAGGGGCATGACCTGTCGGGGATAGAAAGGTTTCAGTCAGATACCCGTCACATGATAGTCCTTGATGTGCTGAACAATGACAGTCCTGTCGGGTTTAAAGGGGAGAGATACCGGTTCTTTCTCTCGGATGCAGGATACCGCAACGCCAGAGCCAGTGAAAAGCGTGGGGAGATTAAAATTAAAAGCCATGCCGACGTAGTTGCCGGAAAGCTGTATCCC
Source organism: Lachnospiraceae bacterium MD308 (assembly GCA_000403475.2). Taxonomy (GTDB): domain Bacteria; phylum Bacillota; class Clostridia; order Lachnospirales; family Lachnospiraceae; genus MD308. The sequence goes on along the minus strand of KE159797.1, from coordinate 117,161 downwards.
GATAAAAAGGCAGAACATGATAGATAATGGCTGCGGGAGGAAGGCCGGAAACCAAGGGGAACTACAGGAACATATGCCAGTAAATCCGGCAGAAAATCAAGAAACCGGATATATCGGGGCAGATACGCATTTACCGCCCTATCTCCCCTATCCCCGGTTCCTGCTGAAAATGGAGATTACACAGACAGCAAAGCTGCTGTATGTGCTGCTCTTAGACCGCACCACCTTATCACAGAGGAATGGATGGCAGGATGAATCCGGCAGGACATATATTATATTTCCGGTAACGGCGATAGCGGATGCGCTGGATAAAAGCCCGTCAACGGTGAAAGAGGCGTTGAACGAATTAGACCGTGCCGGACTTTTGGAACGGAAACGGCAGGGATTTTCTGCAGCAAACCACCTGTATGTGAAGCTGCCGCCAGTAGTCCGGATTTCTGTACCTATGGAGTCCGAAAATCCGTACCTCATAAGTCCGGAAAACCGGACTACTGACAGTCAGAAAATCGGACTTATGAAGTCCAGAAAACTGGCCTCTAACAACTATAATATAAACAAAACAATAGAGAGCCAAACAAAGGGAGTGAATGGGGGACGCACCGCCCACGGCAGGTATTGTAATATTTTCCTCTCTGAAGAAGAGTTTTCGGAATTGGAAAAGGAATATCCCGGAAGGTTACAGAGGTTTATAGAGGAAATGAGCCGTTATCTTGCCGCAACCGGGAAAAGCTATCACAACTATGCCGCCGCCATACGGATATGGGCGGACAATGACAGGAAGGGCAATGCCGCACAGGGTATTCCCGATTACGAATATAAGGAGGGCGAGAGCCTATGATTTTAGACGATACAAAGGAAACAATGGTTCCGATGGATACAGAGCCGGAAAACGGCGATTACAAAGGGGAGGACGGGCTTTTATACTGTGGTGTCTGCCATACGCCGAAAGAAGCCTATTTCCCGGAGGGAAAGACGCTTTTCGGGCGTGACCGCCATCCGTCAGAATGTGAGTGCCGGAGAAAGGAACGGGAAAAGTGGGAAGCTGAAGAACGACAAAGGGAGCATGAAGCCACCGTGGAACGGTTAAAGGACATCGGGTTCACAGACAGCAGCATGAAGAGATGGACATTTGACAATGACAATGGCAGAAACCCACAGATGAGATTTGCACATATCTATGTGGAGCATTGGGAAGAAATGCGGGCAGAAAGCCGTGGATATCTCCTATGGGGGAATGTCGGCACAGGAAAGACCTACCTTGCAGGATGTATTGCAAATGCGTTGATGGAGCGGGAGGTTCCGGTACGGATGACGAACTTTGCCGCTATCTTGAACGATCTGACAGGCACATTAAACGGGAGAAATGCATACATAGAGCAATTATGCAGCTTTCCACTTCTGATACTGGACGATTTTGGGATGGAGAGAGGGACAGAATACGGCTTAGAGCAGGTCTATAACGTGATAGACAGCCGTTACCGAAGCCATAGACCATTGATTGTTACTACGAACCTAACGCTGTCGGAATTGCAGAATCCGGCAGACAGGGCGCATCAGAGAATTTATGACAGGGTACTTGCCATGTGTACGCCAATCTGTTGTTCCGGGATAAATTTCCGTAAGGAACAGGCACAGAAGAACATGGAATATCTGAAAGGAATGTTGAAATAGTAGAAATGTAGATAGATAATATCAGTTTACGCCAAATCGTATGTTGAAAAATGAATGAAAAGTATAGGACTATTTTAGAAGGCGTTTTCATAGTTATGAAAAAAGAAACAAGTTGGTAAGGAGGAGGTTTCACTATCGCTAATAAAACAAAGCTTCATTTTCGTTTCCATAATCCTAATTCAGCGGAGGAAACCGCTAATTACATAACAAAAATATTTATTGAGGTTAATCAGGCTAAAATTGATTGGATGTTGCAAGAAGCGGCAGAAAAAATGGAAGTACAAGGTGAAGAAGTTAGGAGTTTTTCAAGTTGAAAGGCTCCATTTTTCAATACTACTCGACAAAGAAAGTGAAAAAATCACACAAAATGAATAATAAATATTAAAAAACAAAGTATAATATTGACAAAAACGAAAAAAACACATATAGTTAAAAGTGTAAGGAGGTGCAGTAAATGCTTATTCGTTTTAATGTTAAAAATTTTCTTTCTTTTTCAGAAAGGGAAGATGGAAAATCGGAAGAATTTTCAATGATTGCTGGTAAAGTGAGAAGCAAAAAGGAACATATATACGCTGATGATAAAATTAAGCTATTAAAATTTGCCGCTGTATATGGAGCGAATGCGGCTGGTAAATCAAACATAGTGAAAGCATTAGCATTTATGAGACGAATTGTATTATTTGGTTTGCCAGAAGGATATATGGACAAATATTGTAAAGTTAATGACGATAATAGAGATAAAGAAAGTTATTTTGAATTAGAACTTATGTTAGGTAATAAATATTATGCTTATGGATTTGAGGTAATCCTAAATAAAGGAAAGTTCATATCCGAATGGTTAATAGAACTTACATCTGACAACAGAGAAAAAATGGTCTTTAGTAGGGATATAGCTAAGGGAACATATGAATTTGGTGGACAAGTCAATATAAAAGGATTAGTAGAGAAACTTCATGTTTATGCAGAAGATATTCAAGAAGATGACAGTGCATTATTATTATCCATAATGAATCAGAACAAGAAAACTTTATATCAGCAATTTGAACATGCAGCAATATTTCGGAATGTTTATATGTGGATGAAGAATAGTTTAGATATAAATTATCCAGACAGACCCATCTCGAATTATTCCTATATGGCTGAGACTGAAAATGTAGAGGAAATCTGTAGAATCATAGCAGCTTTTGGAACAGGTATAACAGATTTTCAAATGGTAGAAATACCGGTCGAAAAAGTATTGGGGCATATGCCAAAAAGAGTACAAGAAAAATTACTTGCCGATATTGAAAAGAAAGTATCCGATATGAAGAATGATGAAGAGATAAATGGTTTAGGTATCATAATGAGAAGTCAACGTGATTTTTTCATATTGAGTATTGATAAAGACGAAAATGTCATATGTAAAACAATTAAATTTTCACATGGAAAAAAGAATATATTATTTGATTTATCAGAAGAATCAGATGGAACGGTAAGAGTTTTGGATTTGTTAGAGGTACTTTTATCTGGTGAGGGGAAAACATATGTTATCGATGAATTAGATAGATGTTTGCATCCAAGCTTGACATATAAGTTTGTAGATACATTTTTAGAATTAGCAGCACAAAAAGACATTCAGTTAATTGTAACGACACATGAGTCGCGACTGATGGATTTTGATTTATTGCGTCGAGATGAAATATGGTTTGTAAATAAAAGAAAATCTGGAGAAAGTGATATTTATTCCTTGGAAGAATATAATGCAAGATTTGATCAAAAAATTGATAAAGCTTATTTAGAGGGGCGTTATGGAGGTGTTCCTATTTTCAGTACAGTATTTCCAATCAAAGAGGTGTAGTATGTATGAGAGAAAGTAGACCATTTGCAGAACGTACACAAGTTTTTTCCTCAGATAAGACATTAAGAAAATATTTTTTGATATATGAAGGCTCAGATACGGAAGTTTTATATTTTGATGCAGTTAATGCTATGCGTGAAGATATTGGAATTAACCCATTAATTGAGCTTGTTCCCATTATACGAAGTTACAGTGAAGAGGGCTGGAGCAATCCTAAAAAAATATTAGATAGGATAATTGAAAATTTGGAAGAAAGTAAAACAAATAGCATGTCTTATGAAACTTTATTAAATCGAATTATGGATTACTTTTACGAGTCAAAAGTAATAACAACTAGTGTACTGGCCTGTTGATATTTAACTAAATTATTATGGAAATCACAGCTGTTTTGATGTATAATAAAAGAAACGGCGGTGATTTCTATGGCAAGACCAAAAAAGTATAGCATCCATCTTACAGAAAATGAATTTAAAAAGTTGAAATCTGTTATCCGTAAGAAGGAAACTTCAAAAACTATTCGCAGCAGATGTCAGATTATTCTCGACCTGGACGAAGCGCATGGAAAAGTTTTGACCCACGAACAAAGCGCAAGATCCAATGGTGTCTGCATGGCAACTGTCACGAATACTGTATCGAAATACGTGAATGGCGGCACTGATGCCGTTACCGAATTTAAAAGGAGCATAAATTCAGATAATGCAAGGCGCAAGGTTGACGGGCGTACAGAAGCCCGGTTGATTGAGCTTGCCTGCGGCCCCGTTCCAGAAGGACACTCCCGGTGGACCATCCGCCTGCTCGAGGAAGAATCAAAAGTGATTCTGGAAACTCCTGTAGGCAGGGAGGCAATCCGCAATGCCTTAAAAAAAACAAACTTCGACCTCACAAAAACGACTACTGGTGCATCCCGGCAAAAGAAGACCCGGAATTCATAGCCTGCATGGAGGATATCCTTGACGTTTATGAACTTCCCTATGATGAAAAATATCCGGTTGTGTGTATGGACGAAAAACCATACCAGCTTCTGGGGGAGGCAAGGGAGCCTTTGCCAATGATTCCCGGAAGCAGCCGGAAAACCGATTCGGAATATGTCCGTAATGGCACTGTGAGCATCTTTGCCTTTGTGGAACCACTTGGAGGGGTTCACCATGTGAGTGTCCGGGAACACCGCGCAGCCGTCGACTGGGCAGAAGAAATCAGGTATCTGGCGGACATCATGTACCCTGATGCCGAGAAGATTATCCTTGTGATGGATAATCTGAACACCCATAAACCAGCTTCCCTGTACAAACGGTATCCGCCGGAAGAAGCAAGGCGTATCATTAAAAAGCTGGAGATACATTATACGCCAAAGCATGGAAGCTGGCTTGACATTGCTGAAATAGAGCTTAATGTAATGACCAGACAATGCCTCAGCCGCCGCATTGCTGAGATAGGACTATTACGCAAAGAACTGTCCGTATGGGAAGCGAAGCGGAATACAGCTGCGGCAAAGGTCAACTGGCAGTTCAGAACCAGTGATGCCAGAATAAAGCTCAGCTCCCTGTATCCTGTATTTACTACTGCCTCTTAATGAGGCGGTAGTAATGCTAAATATCAACAGGTCAGTACACTAGTAGGATACAAGCAAGAAGTATATGGAAAACAATGTGTAAGATTTGTGATGAAGATTTGCATAAAACTTTAGATTCTGATGTTGAAGATATAGAGCATACATGTAATATGATATTAGAAAAATTAGGAAAAGAATATGAACTGGTACATGTGGTTTCAGACATTTGTAATATAATTAAAGAAGGTGGTCTCACATATGCGGAGGGATTTGATAAAATTTGCTTGATTGTGGACAGAGACAGGGAAAGCTTTATTTCTGTACCGAAAAACAATCAATATGATTATGTGGTTAATACGTGTGCGAAAAAGAAATTTGGGCTATATATAACAAATCCTTGTTTTGAATTCTGGCTTCTTTTACATTTTAATGAGGTTTTTGAATTAGAACAGGAAAAATTGTTGGAAAATCCTAAAGTTACAGCTAAAAGAAGATATGCGGAACAAGAGTTGCGTAGGATTTGGCCCGGATATGAGAAAAACGCATATAAGGCAGTGGAAGTTGTAAAACGTATTGATAAAGCTATTGAGAATGAGAAAGAATTTTGTGAGGATGTGGTGTTGCTAGAGAACAAAGTAGGTAGTAATTTGGGACTTCTAATCAAAGAAATGAAATTGTAAGCGGATACAAGAAGTATAGATAAAAATAAAGAAAGGAAAGAGACATATGATAAATAGGGGCTCTGAGTGGAGGAAGTGGGATTTACATTTACATTCTAAATATTCAAGAGAAAGTAGAACAAAAATGGAAATTTCTGATATTTTTATAAATGCAATAAAGAATAATATTAGTATGATATCTATTACGGATCATAGTAATTTTGATGCACTAGATGAGGTGTGGGATGTTTATGAAAATGGTACATTTTCTGAAGGAAAGTTTAAGGATTTTATTGAATTTTTGCCAGGAATTGAAGTGAAAACAGACAAAGGAAAAAAGGGAGTACATCTTATTTCTATTTTTCCTAAAAGAATAAATATTAAAGGAAACTTGAAGAAAGCTGATAAAAAAACTTTATATGACAATTTCTGTTCCCAATTAAAATTAACAGAGAGTGTAATAGAAAGTAATGGGGATGGAAATTATTCAAAAGGGTTGTTGGCATCAACTGTTGATTTTGATAAAGTGGTTACATTAACACATGAACTCGGTGGATTAGTGATTATCCACGGAGGAGATAAACATGGAAGTATTGAAAAAGAGATGAAAGATGCTAAGAGAAAAGAGCCTACTGCAGAGGAACTGTATGAATATTTGGATATGACAAAGACAGATATCATTGTAAACAAAATTGATGTGATAGAACTGCCTAATTTTAATCGTAGAGAGGCTCAAAACGCCAAGTTTTACAAGCAATGTTTTGGGAAACCATGTATGTTAGCATCAGATTCACATGAGAAAGCAGAATATAATTTTATAGAAAAATATACATGGATTAAAGCAGATTGTACATTTGAGGGATTAAAGCAAGCTTTGATAGATTATGATAATAGAATTTGTTTAAAAGAAATACCGGATGAATTGGAGAGGGTTAAGAAAAATCCAACAAAATATATTGATAGGATTATTCTTGATTGGGAAAATGGGTATAGAGGAGAGAAAGGAAAATGGTTTAAAAATATTGAAGTACCATTGAATTCTGGGTTAATAAGTATAATTGGAAATAAAGGAAATGGAAAATCTGCATTGGCTGAAGCTATGGCGTGGACTGCAGACAGCAGAAATTATTCTAAATTTGCTTTTTTAAATGGAAAAAAGTTTCAGAAAAATAAGTTAGCGTCTAATTTTTTGTGTAAAATGAAATGGAAAAATTCAGAAGAAGTTTGTAAAAATTTAGCAATACAGCCAGAAATGACGAACATTGAAAGAATTCAGTGCATTCCTCAACAATACTTTGAAGAGATTTGTACGGATACTGAATTGCAAAAATTTACTGAAGAAATTAATAGTGTGATTTTTTCGCGTTTAAGTGAAGAAGAAAAAGAAGGAGAAGTGTCATTAGAGAATCTGATAGACAAATATTCCAGAGTATCAGAGAGTAGTATTCAACACTTGTCTGCCAATTTGAATGAAATAAATAAACAAATTATAGAGTTAGAAAATAAGAAATTGCCAACCTATGCAGCATCTCAGGAATCCTTATTAAAAGATGCAAAAAGTCAGTTAGACGCACATGATAAGATTTGTCCAAGTAAAGTGGAAAAACCGGTATTATCGGAAAATGTTCGTGAAAGATATGAACAATTAGAAAGTATAATAAAAGAGTTGTCTGATCAAATTGAAGAAAAGGAAAAAAGAATAGTTGAAATAAGTAAAGATTCTAATGCGTTATCACGAGATTTGGAGATGATAGATGATTTTGAAAATAGAATGGGAGGTGAAATAGAAAAAATTCGTTTAAATTTAGAAGAATTTGATATACATATCGATGATATAATTAATTTGAAAATAGATAGACGGCCGATTAAAGAAAAGAAGAAAAAAATAGATGATGAGTTATTAGATATAAGAGAGCTGTTGAATGATAAAAATATAGGATTGAAAGTACGAATATCTAAAATGCAATCTGATAAACAGAGAATAATAGCAGACGAAGATAAAAACATTCGAGCATATGACCAGTATATGGCGGAATATCAGGAGTGGTCAAAAGTAAGAGATGAAAAGGCAGAGGCGGTTAAGAAAGTACAAGAGGAATTGTCTTATATTAAAAATAAGATAGAAGATGATTTGGCACCATTGTATAAAGAACGAATTAGGGTTGCTTCTGATATTTGTAATGAAAAGAAAAAAATAATTTCAGTATATAATCGATTTAAAGAACCCGTGGATAATTTTTTGAGTGAAAATAAAGAATTGCTTAATGATTATAGTATTAACATTAGATCTGGTCTTGTGGTTGAAGAAAGTTTTCAGAATGAAGTGTTTGATTTTATTAATAAACAGAAGAAAAACGCTTTTAGAGATGATAATTATCAATTATATAAGACAATTGAGAAGTTGAATAATATTGAGGTTATAGATGAGCATATTAAGATTCCAGAACTCATTATTGATTGTTTGAATTGTTTTGAAACTGATATAATGTCTCAAATAAAAACAAATAAATTGTTAGAGTTTTATAACTATTTATATGGGATGAGTTATATCACTAACAAATATGAGCTAATTAGTGATGAAAAAACTGAGTCTTTCCAAAGTTAGTTGATTTTGCGCCTTAACTCAAGCCGCAACAGCTTCCCTTTCAGCAGTTCAAAGCTGTTGCGGCCATACATGATCCTTTTGACAACTTTCAGCTTGTTCACGCTTCCCTCCGCCAGCCCATTATTATAGTCAAATGAGATTGCATTTTTTACTGCCGCAATATCTCTCTTTATCCCGTTTGCAAAACTGCATAGTTCGTTTATTTCCAAGGCATCTGTGTCTTCCAGCCATTTATCAAGTTCGGATTCTTTTTTACCAAACAGCGTCTGTTTGAAACCTGATACAGCATCATAAACACGCCCTATGATGGGGTATTCCCCGATAATCCGGTCGAGCTGTTCTGCACTGATGGATGAAACCTCGTCAATCGGACGGTACAGCAGGCTGATCAGCCATTTCCGTTCAATTTTTTCACCCGACACTCCCTGACCGGCGGTTTCTTTCATAATCTTACGTTCCCTTGTGGCAAACATGCGGATTGTGGAATCTGACCCGCCATATCCCTTTTCACGGATTGCTGCACTGATCTGCCGGAATGTTTTCCCCTCACTGAGCATGTCCTTTATGTCTTTTGCATAAGGCTTTATCTTACTGGGGGTGGTCGTATTGTAATAAAGGCTGGAAGGATTAAAATCTTCCTTCAGATATTTTGCCACGGTCGTCCTGTGGATGCCCACACGCCCGGCAATCTCTCCCTTATTGAACCCCTGTTTCCTTAGTTCCCGCACCTGTTCCACCACTTTCATCTTCTTTTCCACATTTGCATTATGTTCTGCGGTAGGGGAATCTTCTTTAATGGGTTTGTCCCAGTAATCCCCCGTGGGTTTCCCGTCATAATGGGATGCTTCTGTCGGGAGCATAAAGTTTACCGCCAGAAGTCGTGATATGAATTTTTTCGCTACATCCGTAAGACCTTTGAGAAGATGGAACCGGTCGCTTACCTGCTGTATATCCATCCCCGCCTGTTCAATGGCGCTCTTATAAGAAACAGAACCATCCCTTGATACGATCTGGATATTGGGATAACTCCTGAGCCATTCCGCTACGTCCTCCACTTCACGTGATGCGATCAGGTCAACCACGCAGTGTGTGTCAATGTCCACCATGACCGTACCGTAAGTCTGCCTTTTCCTGAATGCAAAATCGTCAATGCACACTTTTGTTATGGACTGTTTTTCAGGGAGTGGTATGTCTTTTTTTTAAGAGATTGCAGATGGTGCTTTTGCCGACATCCGCAATCCCGCCCTTCAATGTCCTTGAGGCCGCAATGGAACTGGTATTCAGGGATATGTCTATGATTTTCTCAATGAGGCGTTTCGTTTTTTTGCCATTCTGTTTCAAAAAATCAAAACGCTCAGCAAAGGTGGTAAATGTGCAGTCCGGGTTATCACAGAAGAATTTCCTGTTTTCGATGATGACCTTCGTTTTCTTCCCCATGATGGGCAGATCCTGAAAACTTTTTTCATAACGGCTGTGTACGCGCATGGAATCGCACCCACAGTAGGGGCAACTGCCTGATTTGCGATTTGATGCCACATATATAATGACTTCATTTTCTGTTATTTCATGCTCTAAATAATCCAAACTGGCATCCAGCTCTTTAATAAACTCATCCATGGTATAAACTCCCGTATATGTTTTAAAAACTACACTTATTATACCACTTTTTCATCTGGAAAAAAACACAATTTCAACTAACCTTGGAAAGATTCAAAAAACTCTTGACAATTTATCACCTGGTGAAAGAGGATCATTGTTGTTGATTTTCTATTTATTACTTGATTTAAGAGATATACCATTAATTATTGATCAACCAGAAGATAACTTGGATAATCAGAGTGTTGCTAAAGTGTTGGTTCCATTTATTAAGGCGGCTAAAAAGAGGCGGCAAATTATATTAGTTACACATAACCCCAATTTGGCGGTTGTTGCAGATTCTGATCAAATAATATATGTGAAAATTGATAAAGAGAATAATCAGGAGGTAAATATTTGTGCAGGAGGTATTGAGAATCCAGAGATTAATAATAGTGTAGTTACTATTTTAGAAGGAACGATGTACTCGTTTAGAAAAAGAGATGAGAAATATATTGTAAGAAAGTAAAGATTCATAATTGTGTTATAGGACAGTATTTGATTGAAAGATTGTCCTTGCGTGTTTCTATAAATATAGTATAATTTAAGAAGTAACTGAATGGTTTGAAGCTAACAGAGAGGTTAATATGAACATAGCCGCATACTGCCGTGTGTCCACGGACAAGGAAGACCAACTAAACAGCCTAGAAGCCCAAAAAGCCTTTTTTTCTGAATATACCACCCGTACAGGCAACACTCTTATTAGATTATATGCAGACGAAGGCATTTCTGGAACTAAAATTAAAAATCGTAAAGAATTCTTACGTATGATGTCTGATGCGGAGAATGGATTATTCGACATGGTGGTGGTAAAAGATATTTCCCGTTTTGCCCGTAATACGGTAGACCTTCTTCAAAATATTCGCAAACTGAAATCCTTAGGTATCGAAACCCAATTCCTCACTGCCAACATGACCAGCATGGGAAACAGTGAATTTGTACTAACAATTTTCGGTGCCTTAGCTCAGGAAGAAAGCGCCAATACCTCCAAGCGTGTGAAGTTCGGCAAGAAGATGAATGCAGAAAAAGGGCGAGTTCCTAATATCGTTTACGGCTATAATAAAACCATAGGCGATTATTTCAATTTGGAGATCAATAAGGAAGAAGCTGCTATTATCCGTCAGATTTACCAATGGTACACAAAAGAAGGCTATGGAGCCGCCAAGATTTCCAACAAGTTAAATGAACGTGGACTAAAGACAAAGCGTAATTGCCAGTGGAGTCAGAACGCTATCTGCCGTATCCTTACCAATGAGCTATATACAGGGAAAATCATCAATGGCAAGCAGGAAGTAGCCGATTTTTTAACCGGCAGGCGTACCGATAAGGATGAAACAGACTGGATGGTTGTAGAGCGGCCGGACTTGCGCATTATTGAACCAGAAACATATGAAAAAACACAGCAGATATTACAGTCCAGAAATAAAGCATTTAACATCAAACACGAACGTCAAAGTAATAAATACCTGTTTTCTACGCTCATTAAGTGCAAGGATTGTGGATGGTCTTTCAGGCGTACAGTCCGTACCTATAAAAACACGTATGTCCGTTGGGTATGTTCCGGTCATAATGGCCGTGGTGCTGACAGTTGTCCCAATGCTGTGACTGTTGACGAAGAAGAACTGATCCAAGCCTTACAAGAATATTTTGCTGAAATGCTGAAGCAAAAAAAGAACGTCATCCATAATGTAGTCAATGAGTTCCAGCGAATCTACAAGGCAAAGGATGAAAACATAGAATATGAAAAAGAATTGAATCAGCAACTTGCCAAATTACAGAAAACTCGTCAAAAATATATGGACATGTATACAGACGATTTGATTTCCCGTGAAGAGCTGAATACAAAGATTGGAGGTATGAGAAAGGAAATCCAACGGCTTGAAAATGAATTAAAGATGGTATCATTTCATCTGACAAAGGGAGAACAACTGGAAGACCTGTTAAATAATACATTCAAAGCAGTAGAAGATATTACGGATGTACACCAGATGACCAATGAGCAGCTCAAACAGATTATTCAGAAAATAGAAGTGGACAAGGAGGGAACCGTAGATATTTATCTACGGTTGTTCGGTGACTTGGGATTGGAGAAAGCAGTGTTGATTGAGAATGATTGGAAAGAAAGGAACAAAGGCGATTCCCCTAGCAAAGAAAACGTTCCAAATAATAACGTCCACACATAAAGATGTAACCGAGCGCCTTATCCAGATTAACCCGTCGCTTGCCTCTGAGGCGCGGAAAATCTTAGACCTCAATAAGTCCGAACGCCATATACGCGGTGGACTTGCTACCCGCGAGAAGTACCTTCACCAAAACGTGTAAAAGTATGAGGGATATTTGCAAAAAGACAGACCGCTATAGAATAACGGTCTGTTCTTTTATTGGAGTTTTAAAATGTCGTTTGGCGTGCAGTCCAGATAAGCACAAAGTCTTGCCAATATATCAAGGTCAATTCGTGATACTTTGCTTTTACAATAGTTGTTAAGCTGGGTACGCTGTAGATGGCACACTTCACATACTTTGTTTTTGCTGACATTTTTGTCTTTTATCACACGTGCAAGGTCAATATAAATTGTCATAATGAAAATCCTCTCCTATACCTTGAATTATAGATACATCTATACTGAAATATAAGTTGTATTTCAGTACACTGTATTAATATGCAGTTAGATGTCAAAATAATCGTCCATTGTGAAAAACAATAACCGTTCTGAAAAATTTGTGGTATTATGATAATAGAAAGTTTAGACGAGAGGACAGGGATGACATGATAAATGTAAAAAGAGTGGTGGGATTCGTATTAATAATTTTAATAAGTACATCATCAGTGATGCCTGTGCAGGCATTTGGCCAAAAAAAATGGATGATTGGGTACGAGGAAAATACGAATGGACCGGAAAAAAAGGTTCAAGGAACAAACGGATGGTACTTTATGTACAGTGAACAAGTGAATACAGACGGAGAATTCGACGCATCAACGGCAAAGGAATGTGTATGGGCAGATAAAGGCTCCTGCTGGATGTGGTATGATTATGATGCGATGTGGGTGCCGGATATTTATGCGGTGGACGGCTATGACTGTCTTGCTCCGAGCTGCTGGTGGCGTATGGATGGAAACGGAATTATGGACCCGAATACGATAGAGGGCGCGGTGCGCAGTGTGATAGCGTGGGAGGCGCCTGAGGATGGAACTTACAGCGTTAATGTTGCCTATACTGCCGGAAGTATGCCATTTAATCTGTATGGTAAGGAATACGAAGAAGGGGATGGACTGACATTATGCCTTTCTACAGATACCGATATGATAGAAAAAGCGTTTTGCGGTGTGGGGCCTGATACGGGTAGGAAAGTAATTGAGGAAATACCGACCGGTAGCTTGAATAATACTGTTACGCTAAGAAAAGGAGAGAGAATATACATCAGCGCAGACCCGGGAGAAAACGGAGGCTCAGATATAGCTTCTATTAAGGCGGAGATTGTTCAAGAAGAGGGTGAGAGTGTTCGCTCTTTTCTGATGACAATATTATTGGCGGGTATAGTGGTAATTGTAGTTTTACTTATATTATTAGTGTTGTTCATATTAAGACGGAAAACAACAGAGTGGGAGTATGAAGAAGAGGAAGAAGAGGAAGAAAACGAAGAGGAATAATGTTTTACTCACGGCAATGCTCTCTGAATGGAAGGCATTGCCGTGTGAGCCGGTTTGGTCATCTTCTTTTTAACTGAAATCTGCGGATTACGCAGATGATTACGCCGATAGAACACAGAATGAAAAGCGTGTGGTTTAAAGAGCCATATACAATCAGCGCCTTACGGATACCCAGCAAAAAGACCGGGGAAGAGGGAACCTGTCCGGCAAACTGGTGGGATAGTATTGAACCAAGATAAATCAGCAAAAAAGAAAACATACCGTTTCCTTTTGCATGGCCGCTGCCTAACAGGACATTGAGGAATGTAATCCACTCTATTAATAGAAGAAAGAGCGACATGCCATAGTAAGCTCCAAGGATATAATTGTGGCTGGATATCGAGTCGGCTATATCGGCATAATCAGCATCATGATTCCAAAAGTTAACGGCCAGAAGACCGGCAACAATCGCAATAAGAAGAAGTGTTGCTGCTTGAAGGAAAAGGCTTGCAGTGTTTCTCTTAATCCGCAGATTGGGGCTGCCTGTACTTTGGCTGTGCCTGGATTGAGGGGTGTCCGGATTTACAAAAGATTTCGTCCGATTTTGTTCCAGATAGTCAATTCCCACACTGCTTGTAGTATCGAGTTCCGATAAGTTAGAGAGGACGTCCTTATAGTCGTCGTTTCCCAGGTCATTTGGGAGTTCGGGAAGGTCGCCTTCATATATTACTTCAAAATTATTATCAAATACATCACTGGGATGTTCTTGGTTTTCTTTTTTATTGGTAGTCATAAATAAGCCCCCTTGAAAATATTTCTCTATTGTATTATGTTTATCCAAAAGACACAATAGATATCATAGAAAGTTAACTAAGATATAAGATTTTCTTCAGAAATATTTTTTTGTTGCAGGAAAGCGAAGTTTCGACTATAATGTACAATGGTTAGAAAGGAGCTTCATCTATGCTGGACGTTAAGAATCTGACATTTAAAGTAAATGAAAATGGAATAGAAAGAAGTATTGTCAAAAATATAAGTTTTCAAGTAGATGACGGGGAGATGCTTGTCATCACAGGCCCTAATGGCGGCGGAAAGTCTTCTCTCGCGAAGGTGCTGATGGGAATTGAAGAAGCCGACAGCGGGCAGATTATTTTAGATGGTGAAGATATCACATCTTATGATATTAATCACAGAGCTAATGCAGGAATTGGGTTTGCCTTCCAGCAGCCTCCCAGATTTAAAGGTATGACAGTTATACGCCTTTTGTCTTTGGCAGCAGGAAAGGAACTTTCGAAGCCGGAGTGCTGTCGGATGTTAAGCGCTGTGGGACTGTGTGCCAATGAGTACATTACAAGAGAGGTAGATGCAACACTTTCTGGCGGGGAGATGAAGCGGTTAGAGATTGCAACAGTACTTGCTAAGACCCATAAGCTGTGTATATTCGATGAACCGGAGGCGGGAATTGATTTGTGGAGCTTTTCAATGCTCGTCCAACAGTTTGAGGAAATCCATGAAAAGAAGGAGCAAAGTCTGATTCTCATATCTCACCAGGAGCGGATTATTAAGATGGCAGACCGGATTATGGTGATTGAGAACGGAAGGATTCATCTGCTGGGGGATACAAAGGAAATTCTTCCCCAATTGATGAATACAGCAGACAGCCTTGCTTGCCTGAAGAGAAATACTTCGGTTGAATAATAGAGGAGAACGATGTATGACTTTAGATGAGATTACACAGAAAATATTAAAACAGATTGATGAAAAAGGGTTTCGGCAGAGCGGCGCTTTCAATCTGAGGCATAACGGAATTTCACTTTGCCACGGAGACAGCGAACACGTTAAGATTAAGAAAAAAGAGGACAAGCCGGGAATCGACGTGTATATTGACAAAGATACGAAAGGTGAGCAGGTTCATATTCCGGTGGTAGTAGATGCTTCCGGCATGTCGGATATAGTATACAATGATTTCTATATTGCAGAGGGTGCAGATGTCACCATCATTGCAGGGTGCGGGATACACAACAGCGGATGCAACGAAAGCCGCCATGACGGGATACATTCCTTTCATGTGGCAAACGGAGCCAATGTACGCTATGAAGAAAAGCATTATGGCGAGGGAGAGGGCTTAGGGGCCCGGGTGCTGAATCCTGTTACGAACATCTATCTGGAGGAAGATGCGGTATTTACTTTAGATACGACACAGATTAAAGGCGTTGATTCCACAGAAAGAGAGACGAATATTTCTATTGGGAAACGGTCAAAATTATATGTAGTGGAAAAGCTGATGACGCACGATGACCAGGTGGCAGTATCCAATATGGAAGTAAGACTTGACGGAGAGGGAAGTTCGGCACAGATTATATCGCGCTCTGTTGCGAAAGGCAGTTCTAAGCAGGTGTTTCACCCAAAGGCTATAGGGAACGCAGGATGTCATGCACATGTGCAATGCGATTCGATCATAATGGGACATGCGCAGGTAAGTTCGATTCCGGAGATTAATGCAAAGCATCTGGATGCGGCGATTATTCACGAGGCGGCAATCGGAAGAATTAATGATGAGCAGCTTATTAAGCTTCGGACGATGGGAATGACGGAAGAAGAAGCCGAGAGTGTAATTATAGATAATTTCTTAAATTAATTGATATTTGAAATATAGTTTTTGCATGATTGGACAAAATGTGGTAATATTGCAATATATCACATGGAGGGAGAGTATGAAGCATTTGTTAAAAAAATTGATACGGACAAGCATTTTCTGTACAGGGTTATTATTTTTTGCCGGTATCATGGTAGAGGCAGGAGATATTGAGAGTATGGAAAACCAGTCATCGAATCTAAAGAGTGAACTGGATAGTGTGAATCAGGAATTACTTGACATCGGTAATGATATAGCCGATGCAGAAGAAAAGATAGAAGAAACAACCGGAGAGATAGAGAAGACACGGGAGCAGCTTGCGATTGCAAGGCACAGTGAGAAGCAACAATACGAAGAACTGAAACTGCGTATCCGATATATGTATGAGAATGATAGCGTGTCGATGTTAGAGGTTCTGATCGCAGCAGAAAGTATGAATGAATTCTTGAACAGGGTGGATTTTATACAAAACGTCAGCGAGTACGACCGGAACAAATTAGAAGAGTTCCGCACCCTGCGCGAGAATATAGCGGATCAGGAGAAACATCTGGTAAAAGAGAAAAAATCACAAGTTAAGCTTCAAAAGGAGCTTGATGAAAAGCAGGATACACTGCAGGCAAAAGCAGATTCAATGTCTATGGATCTGGCTTCATTGAAGAACAAGATACAGACACTTCGCGCCGAGGAAGCAAGAAAGGCGGCTGAAGAAGCACAGCGGAAAAAAGAAGAGCAGGCGAGAAGAGACGCCGAGGCTAAAAAAGCCGCAGATGCCAAAAAGACCGAGGAAGCATCGGCGGGGGCCAAAAAAGGAAACTCAGATACAAGCAATGATAAGACATCTGCGAACAAGGACGGAGGATATGATATGCCGTCCGGCGGCGGAGTTCTTACAAAGAAAAAAGGTGTCAATTACTATAACGGGCACAGGGAGACTTATTATTCACAGAAGGTACTTCCGGGGCATGGACTTAAGATACCGGGACGCCATGTTGCGTCCGATGGGACAATCCGGGATTCGGACGGTTACATCTGTGTAGCAAGCAGCGACTACCCGAAGGGGACAGTTGTCAAGACATCACTTGGACCGGGGAAGGTTTACGATTCGGGTTGTGCGTCAGGGACGATTGACCTTTATACAGACTGGTAAAAAGAATATAAGATGCAAAATGCTGGTATTCCGCAGTTTGCGGAGACCAGCATTTTATTATATCTCTTATGGAATCTTTTAGACGAATTTGACGGCGGTTCCGTATGCCATAACTTCTGCGGCTCCCTGTGTCACAGAACTGGAGGTGTAGCGGACATTGATTACCGCGTCTGCTCCCATAGCCAGCGCATCTTCCACCATTCGTTTTGTAGCGAGCGCTCTGGCCTCGTTCATCATCTCCGTGTAAGAAGTAAGCTCGCCGCCTACAAGCGTCCTAAAACTATTCATAATGTCTTTTCCTAAGTGTACAGATTGAATCATCGTTCCCCGTACAAGTCCAATCATCTCAAAATTCTTACCGGTAATATAATCAGTATTTACTAAAATCATCGTATCTCCTCCTGTACAATTGTATTATTTTATTAGTACAATTATATTATATATAGTCGAAAAATGCAATAGGATTAAGACAAATTCAGCACATCTTTTATTGTATAATATCCCGGCGCCTTCCCTTGAAGATATGTCGCACAGTCACAGGCGCCTCTGGCAAAACATTCCCAGTTGTAGGAATGGTGCGTGATTTCAAGGCGTTCCCCCATACCGCCAAAGAATACAGTGTGGCTGCTAGGAATATTGCCCGCTCTAAGAGAATGGTATCCAATGGTGTCTGGTATGCGGGGAGATGCGCCTTCCCGACCGTATACGGCGATGTCGGACAGCTCCTTTCCCAAAGCATGTGCCATGATTTCCCCCATTTCTTTGGAAGTACCACTGGGAGCATCTTTCTTCCATTGGTCATGCATTTCTAAAATCTCGATATCAAGCTCGTTCCCGGCTGTGGAGGTCACCAATTCCAGGAGCTTGTTCATAATATTTACCAATTTTGAGGTGTTGGCGGCATAGAGCATAGGGATATGGGCGGCAGCGTCTTTGAAACGCTGCATCTCCTCCGGAGAAAGACCTGTTGTACCGCATACAAGAGCCTTTTTATGGGCAATGGCCAGGTTAAGGACAGTCATAGCCATCTCTTTTGTAGAGAAATCAATAATAACATCGCAATTGTCGATAACACTTCCCAAGTCATCTACGACAGGGACACCAAGCTCTCTTCCTGTCATGGCAACTGTTCCAAGGTCGCTTCCGATATAATCCCTTCCTGCCGGAGCGACGCCTGCGATAAGCTGCATGTCATCCCTGGAAGCGGCGACCTGTGTAATGAGTTTCCCCATCTTTCCTCTGGGGCCGATTACAATAACTTTCAACATAATTAGAACTCCTTTCGAATATGCAATCTGAATGTTAACAGTATTGTAGCAGGTTTAATGCGCAACGGCTAGTATTACTTTTTTTGCAAAAAACACTTGCTTTCTTTGACGAAATTCGTTAAAATAAAAATAACGGGGTATGGCTCAGTTTGGTTAGAGCGCACGGCTGGGGGCCGTGAGGTCGCAGGTTCGAATCCTGTTACCCCGATTACTAAAAATAAAAAGCTTCCTGGGAAAAGATGTAAAGCCTTTGAGAATGAAATAAGACTTTTCATCTTTTATTTTTAATGTGATACAGGGATTCAAATTGAGAGAGGTACAGTATATGAAAAAAAGAGTAGTAGTTGCATTAGGGCATCGGGCACTTGGCACGAATCTTCCAAAGCAAATGGAAGCGACGAGAAAGACATCGAAGGTGATAGCGGATTTGATTGAGGATGGATACCAGGTGGCGATTACCCACAGTAACGCGCCGCAGGTCGGTATGATACACACGGCGATGAATGAATTTGGAAAGGTTCACGAAGACTACACCGCGGCCCCCATGTCTGTATGTTCTGCCATGAGCCAGGGATATATCGGCTATGACCTGCAGAATGCGATTCGTGAGGAATTACTGAACCGCGGCATATACCGGACAGTGAGTACGATTCTCACGCAAGTAATTGTAGATCCGTACGATGAAGCATTTTATGCTCCCACCAAGATTCTTGGACGCTATATGAATGCAGAGGAAGCGAATGAAGAACGAAAAAAAGGTAATTATGTTGTAGAAGAGCCAGAGAAAGGCTACCGTAGAATTGTATCGGCGCCGAATCCGGTCAGCATTGTTGAGATTGACGCTGTCAGAACGCTGCTTGATGCGGATCAGATTGTCATAGCCTGCGGAGGAGGGGGGATTCCCGTACTGCGGCAGGATAATCATCTAAAAGGAGCCAGCGCTGTAATTGAAAAAGATTTGATTGCGGGAAAGATGGCAGAAGATGTGAATGCGGATGAACTGATTATTTTAACCAGTGTTGAGAAGGTTAAGATTAATCTGGGACGCCCGAATGAAGAAGCTCTTGGTGATATCACCGTAGCAGAGGCGAAAAGATATATGGAGGAAGGGCATTTTGGAGAATACAATATGCTGCCAAAGCTGAGTGCGTCTGTGGAGTTTATTGAAAAGCGGGAAGGGAGACGGGCGGTTATTACATCGTTTGAATGTCTGAAAGATGCACTGAAGGGTAAGAACGGAACCTGGATAAGAGAATAAGGCCGATATCAGGTATATTATTGGAAAAAGAGGGAATCCTAAGAAAAAAATGGAAGGAGGAATTCCCTATGAAAGCAAAGGTAAATGAAGGATGTATTTCCTGCGGTGCATGTGTTGCAGCTTGTCCGGAGGTGTTTCGGTTCAATGATGACGGTATCGCAGAGGCATATGCCGAAGTTGCGCCGGAATATGAAAAACCAGCGCTTGAGGCAAGGGACGCATGTCCGGTTTCAGTTATAGATGTTGAAGAATAACAAAAAGAATAGATTCGCATATACTATATAAATGGTATATGCGAATTTTGCTTTTTCATGTATACCGGGCGGAGATGGGGGGAGCGGCGTGAGACTCTGTGAATTGGAAGATAAAGAAGTAATTAATGCATGTGACTGTAAAAAACTTGGATATATAGCGGACTTGATTATAGATGAGTGCAAAGGCTGTATTGAGGCAATTGTTGTTCCGAAGGCCGGGAAGCTGTGCGGGCTATTCGGAGATGGGGCGGAGTATATTATTCCCTTCCGGTGTATTAAAAAGATTGGGCCGGATATTATTCTTGTGGAAATTTGTGATGAAAAGTAGAAAATGAGCGGAATTTGCGGTGTAAATGTTTGACTTCTTATTTGCCAGAAGATATACTATATACTATATTGAAAGTGAAAGGATAAAATGAGATGAAATGCCCATATTGCAGTAATCTAGATACAAGAGTTGTTGATTCCAGGCCGGCGGAGGATGGGGCGGCTATCAGGCGTCGCCGCTCATGTGATGCCTGTGGAAAGCGTTTTACGACTTACGAGAAGGTAGAGACTATACCGTTGATCATTATAAAAAAAGATAACACCAGGGAACAGTATAACCGGAGAAAGATTGAAAATGGCATTATCCGCGCGTGCTATAAAAGACCTGTTCCGGCAGAAGAGATTGAACGTATGGCAGACAAAATAGAGACGATGGTGTTTAGCCTGGAGGAAAAAGAGATTCCAAGCAGCGTGGTTGGAGAGATGGTGATGGACGGGCTTAAGGATTTGGACGAGGTGGCTTATGTTCGTTTCGCATCGGTGTACCGGGAATTTAAAGACGTGAATACATTTATGGACGAATTGAAGAAGATTCTTGATCAATAAGTTTTAGATAGATTGGATGATAATAGTATATGAGAACGTACAAATTGACTATTTCTTATGATGGAAGCAGATATCAGGGATGGCAGCGTCAGGCGACAACAGACAATACGATTCAGTTTGTATTGGAATATAGTATTGGTAAGATGGTGGGCTATCGGGTTGAGGTTGACGGATCGGGAAGGACAGATGCCGGAGTACATGCCCGGGGCCAGGTTGCCAGCGTGAAGCTGTCGAAGCTTTATGATGTGGATGAGATGAGGGAAGCTTTGAACCGGTATCTTCCGGAGGATATCCGGATTGTTGATGTGGAACTTGTGAAAAACGGCTTTCATGCGCGAAAGAGCGCGAAAGGCAAGAAATATGAGTATTATGTTGACTGCCGGGAAAAGCCGGATGTATTTTCACGAAGATATTGTTACCATTATCCGGAGAAGCTGGATATAGAAGCGATGCGAAGCGCAGTTCCTTATCTGGTTGGATTGAAGAATTTTATCAGTTTTACGGACGACTCGGATTGTAAAGATCCGGTTCGGAAGATTATGAATATTAAGATTGTAAGCAATGGAGAAAAAGTCAGGATTACCTATTATGGGACAGGCTTTCTTTATCATATGGTGAGGATTCTTACAGGGACGCTCCTTGAGATTGGGACAGGAAAACGCGAGGCGTCCATGCTTCCGGTTGTGATTGCGGCGGAAGACAGGAGCCTCGCTGGATTTCTTGCCCCGGCAAGGGGACTGTTTTTAAGGAAAGTTTATTACTAAAATAGCTTATTTCCAGGTATACAGTTTATTATCTGAAAGTACAAATTCACGGCAGCTCTGCTTAGTCTGGGCAATCGCTTTTTCCGTACCGTTTTTACAGTATACGGTGTTGCCTGTGACGATTACACGGCCCAGTTGTGACAGACATTGTGTCTCGTTGCTGTTATAATGAGCCTTGAAGTGGATGCCGTTGCGTCCGCCGTATACAGTATTATTTGCGACGGTCAATGTAGATGTCTCCATGCTTTTTGGGGCAACACCCATAATTGCTACATGGATGCCGATCGTATAAGAAGAGTTGCTGTCTGTTCTTTTCGCCTTGGTTATAATGGTATTCCCGCTGATTTCGCCTCCAACTGTATTGAAATATGCAAGGGCCTCAGATGTGGTTCCGGTAAGGGTGTTACCTTTTACGACGACATTTTCATGGAATTTGTTACGCCATTTTCCGTTTTCGGAATCTGTCCAGTTCACGCCTACTGCGCGTGCACCGCTGACAGTATTATTCAGAATATATACATTTTTACATGTCTGTCCTTTGACATACTTTTTGCCGTACTCAGCAATCTTGGGTGCGGTTTTTTTGGTGGCAATGTCAATCTGAATCTGTTCCTCCAGGCACTTGGCAGGATTGGAACCAATCGCAGATACCTTGCAATTTTTTATAGTTACATTTTTACAGGCGATGATTTCTATCGCATGCCCTATGTAATTGGCGTTGCAATCGACACCGTCCATCACCAAGTTTGTTACATAGGAAAATGCGAACAGGCTGCCGGTTCGTCCGCCTTTGTCAACGCTCCGCCAGGTTCCCCCGATAATGGTGAGGTTTTTAAGCTTTTTATTGGGAGCGGCAAAGATAACATTGCTTTTTTTCTTTCCGATGATTTTTGCACCCCTGGCAATGATAGTAGTGTTATTCCCCGGCCTTAATACGCCGTTGAGCTTAATCGTGGAGCCTTTGGGAATGACAACGGTCTTTTTCTTTTTGCCGGATATCAGGCGGTTCAGATTTTTATAGTTTGTATTGGAATTCTTAGATGGAACCAGTACCATCTGACCGGATTTGTTATATTTGGCAATTGTCTTGCCTTTATATTTTACGGTTTTAGATGCTGCCTGTACCTGACCGGTATCGAAAATGAGAAATAACCCAAAGATGATAACCAGGGAGAAAAACAGGACTTTTCTTTTTTTGTTCATAATGACCTCCTTTAATACTTTTTTAACAATTTTATTCTATCATAAATAATCAGGATTTGACAGATAAATATTTTGTTAGATATAATGAGTGTATGCAACTGTAAGGATGATATAGCTATAAAATATGTGATTGTAAAAAAGGGGTCAGACTGATGAAAAAAGCGAAATATCACAATTTACTTTTAAGATTTATCTGTGTAGGGTTGACTGCAGTGTTGTGTTTGACATTGGCAGCAGCGCCGGAGGAGTTGGCAATAGCTTCACCGGAAGTGTTAGTTGAGCCGGAGAAAGATTCGTTAAAAAATGCACCTTCTCCTTCTGACGCAGATTCGGAAAGCGGCAGTATAGCGGATACTGATATAGCTGTATCTGATGAGATCATCGTAGTATACGATGATGCTGGAACCTCGGAGGCAAAGTCTGAAAAGATACAGGAAAAGGCGGAAGAGGCGTTAAATGATATAGAGGTAGAAGTTACAGAAGAGGTCATGGAGTCCAATGACCAGCAGGGGACTGTTGTGGTTGCAGAGGTTCCCGAGGATGCAAAGATAGAAGATGTGATTGAGCAGGTCGAAGCGGATAAGAATGTCAGCTTCGCCCAGCCTAATTTTGTGTACAGTACGGTAGGTGATGCAAACCCGCAAGAGGTGGCGCCGGAGGATATAGAAATTTCGGATACGGGGCTGCAGGCACAGGGCGTAACCTATGATGATTTATATAATCAATTGATAAATGATGCGGAAGAGCCAGGGTATTCGAATTATCTCCGGAACACAAAGGTATATGAAGCATGGGATTTGGCGCAGACAAACGGACGTGTTACGGTAGCTGTTCTTGACAGCGGGTGCCGCCTTGACCATGAAGATTTGAAAAATAATATATTACATAATTATGCCTATGATTCGTACTATGACCGGCCGCTTACAACCAGCTCGGTGCCGAATGGAGGAGATGTGACGGGACACGGCACGCATGTATCCGGGTTGATTGCGGCGGAGGCGAATAACAGAGTTGGGATTGCAGGAACCTCCTATAATGCGAAGATTTTGCCGGTCAAAATATTTGACAATTACGGAGATGGTGCAACGACTGTAACATTCATGAAGGGAATTGAATATTGCAGGCAATTAATTGAGAGCGGAAAAGTAAATAACCTTAAAGTAATGAATATGAGTGTCGGGTATTATTCGGACGGCACAAAAGGAAGTGTGGATATTCTGCTGGAAAATATGATTAATATTATGGCGGATTACTATGATGTGCTTTCTGTCTGTTCCGGAGGGAATGGAGATGATGTCAGCATTCCTTATGTAGAGCCGATGTATCCGGCTGATTTCGATAATTGCCTGGCGGTTACAGCGCTTGATATGGAAAATTATAACTGTCCCTGGTCAGATTATAATCAGTCAAAGAATATTAGTGCACCGGGAGATAAGATTGTATCTACATATTGCAGTTCCAGAAATGCTTATGTATCCCTGGATGGCACATCGATGGCCTCGCCCATTGTAGCGGGAATATGCGCACTGTTATGGGCGGAGTGCCCGTCTCTGTCGACGGATGAGGTAGTGAGAGCTATAGAGGTAACAGCAGATTCCGCTGCTATACAGTATCGCGATGATGATACAGACCAGGCACGAAAGGCCAATACAGGAAGTCATGGTGCCATTGATGCAAAAGAGGCATTAAAATATGTGTCAGACAGAATCGATGAAAAGGGAAATATTGATATAGAGTCGGCTGAGGTGTCAGGAATTGACCCTTCTTATGAGTATACGGGAGGAAAGATTCGACCGACGCCGATAGTCACGATGTCGGGTGTGCAATTAAAGAAGAATAAGGATTATGTAGTGTCGTACAGTAAAAACATTGGCACCGGTACTGCGACAGTGACGATTGAAGGGGTTGGCAAGTACAAAGGAGTTATTGTAGAAGCATTTGATATTACGGCAAAAAATATTGCAAAATGTTCAATTGCTCTGTCTAATACAAGCTATGTCTATACAGGAAAAGCGATGACTCCTGCGGTAACTGTCTGTGTGAGTTCCCGTAATGCTGTGAAGCTTAAGAATGGCGTGGATTATACGGTGTCTTATTCCGGAAATATTGAGCCGGGAACTGCATCTGTGACAATTAGGGCAAAAGGGAGTAATTATACAGGGAGCGTCGTCAGAAATTATACGATTGCCAAGGTAGATATAAGCAGGTTTCCTGTATCAATATCATCTACCGCATATACATATAACAAAAAGGCAAAAAAACCATCCGTTACGGTGAAAAATGGCAGCCAGACGCTTGCTTCGGGAAGAGATTTTGCCGTCTCTTATTCAAAAAATGTCAAGGTGGGAACCGGAACAGTAACTATCACCGGAAAAGGAAGTCACTATACCGGAACGGTGAAGAAGACCTTTAAAATAAATCCTAAAGGAACAAACATCTCAAAACTGACAAAGAAATCAAAAGGCTTTACAGCAAAATGGAAGAAGCAGGGCACTGAGACTACAGGATATCAGATTCAATATTCAACAAGCAAGACATTCAAAAAAGCGAAAACAAAGACGATTGGAAAAGTAAAGACTACCAGTGCATCGATATCTAAGTTAAAGAAAAAGAAGATTTATTATGTCAGAATCAGAACATATAAGAAAGTAAGCGGAAAGAATTACTACTCTGGGTGGTCAAAGATAAAGAAAGTAAAAACGAAATAGGGTTGAATAGTCACTGTCTTCTGACATATATTTAAAGTAACGGTATATATTATTTTGGAGTTTATGTATGGAAGAAGACAGAAAACAAAAATGGACGAAATATGTAGTCGTAGCATTAACGCTGGCAATCGCGCTGGTTGGCTCGTTTAAGTATGTGTCGGGATTTGCATCGGTGTCCAGCAACGTGAACGGAAGAGAGCTGCCGATTTACTGTGTGGAAACAGATGAAAAGAAGGTGGCTTTATCTTTTGACGCGGCGTGGGGAAACGAGGACACAAAGAAGATTCTTGAGATATTGAAAAAACATAAGGTTCATGTTACATTTTTTATGACCGGCGGATGGGTGGAGAGCTATCCCGACGATGTGAAAGCGCTCAAAGAGGCAGGGCACGACTTGGGAAACCACAGTCAGAATCATAAAAATATGTCGCAGATTTCGGATCAGGAAAAGACACAGGAGCTTATGTCAGTACATAATAAGGTGAAGGAGCTGACAGGGGTGGATATGCAGCTTTTCAGGCCGCCATATGGTGATTATGATGATAAGGTAGTGCTGAATGCAAAAGAGAACGGGTATTATACAATTCAGTGGGATGTGGATAGTCTGGATTGGAAGGATTATGGTGTGGACAATATTATTAATACTGTATTGAATCACAAAAATCTGGGTAATGGTTCGATTATTCTCTGCCATAACGGGGCAAAGTATACGGCTGAGGCATTGGAAGCTTTGATTACAGGACTGCAGGAAAAAGGGTATGAGATTGTACCTATATCGGAACTTATTTATAAGGATAACTACCATATGGATGTAGCAGGAAGACAGATAAAGGATGAAAAGAAGAAAGAGTGAAGGTGATTATATGGACAGCAGAGTATCAGTTATAAGTATCATTATAAAAGACGAGGAGGCGGCAGGGACAGTGAATGAGTTGCTTCACGAGTTCAGGCAGTATATTGTAGGGCGCATGGGAATTCCGTACCGGGAACGGAAAGTATCAATCATCAGTGTGGTACTGGATGCCCCCGGTGATGTGACCAGCTCTCTGTCCGGAAAGCTGGGGATGATTGACGGGGTGAGCGCAAAGACATTGACAGCGAAGATGTAATAAAAGAGAGACAGAAAAGGTCTTTGGCCCTTCTGTCTCCAGGTTTATAAGCGATTAATCCCGTTCTGAAGTTCTTCGGCCCATTTCTGAAGGCTGTAAGTCTGTCCGTTAAAAAGCTTGAGTATCACGCCTGTAGGATTATCCATTCCGGCAAATGCATTCGCTTCATCTGTATCTACATGCATAGCCAGAGCGAAACTTGGGCTTACCCGGACAATAACATCTGCAAAGATAAGGGAGCGCTCGAAGCTATTTGTTATGACAAATACATCATCGTTATCTTTTACTCCCAGTTGGATTGCCTGAACAGGCGTCATATGGATATGACGTTTTGCAACGATGACCCCGTGATCAATCTCAAGTTCCCCAAGAGGGCCGATTAAAGTGCATCCGGGAGTTCCCTCGGTATCACCGGATTGACGTATGACACTTTCAATTCCCAGTTTGCGGCAGTCTGTCACGGAGATTTCCACTTGTGTTTCCTTACGGAAGGGGCCGAGTACAGCAACGTTCTCAAAAGTCCCTTTTGAACCTTTGATAGTCAGACGTTCTTCACACACATACTGACCGGGTTGACTGAGCTCGGCTTTAAAAGTCAGTTCTTTTCCCTTTCCGAATAATAATTCAAAATCTTCACGGCACACATGAATGTGGCGCGCGCTTGTCTCAATTGGTATTGCGAGTCCCATGAAATATCACCTTTCTAAAGTTTATGGTCATAGCAATGAATATTGTAGCAGAGCGCGGTCGGTTTTTCAATTGGAAATTTGATATTTTCAGGGCTCTTTTTCTAATCAAATATAATATTTTTAACTCAATATTTTTGTTTAAGATATTGAGTGTCTTTTCGTACAGAAGTCCTTTGAGTTCCATTGACTGTATGTTTCTCAGGCTTTTCCAGACATGCATATCCTTGTAATGTTCACACCCGTCTGTCTGCATTATTTTATAATAGTATTTTTTCAGTTCATCTATTTGTCCTTCGCGGATGTACCCGGCCATCTCTGCTAGTGTGCTGGCCTGTTGATATTTAACTAAATTATTATGGAAATCACAGCTGTTTTGATGTATAATAAAAGAAACGGCGGTGATTTCTATGGCAAGACCAAAAAAGTATAGCATCCATCTTACAGAAAATGAATTTAAAAAGTTGAAATCTGTTATCCGTAAGAAGGAAACTTCAAAAACTATTCGCAGCAGATGTCAGATTATTCTCGACCTGGACGAAGCGCATGGAAAAGTTTTGACCCACGAACAAAGCGCAAGATCCAATGGTGTCTGCATGGCAACTGTCACGAATACTGTATCGAAATACGTGAATGGCGGCATTGATGCCGTTACCGAATTTAAAAGGAGCATAAATTCAGATAATGCAAGGCGCAAGGTTGACGGGCGTACAGAAGCCCGGTTGATTGAGCTTGCCTGCGGCCCCGTTCCAGAAGGACACTCCCGGTGGACCATCCGCCTGCTCGAGGAAGAATCAAAAGTGATTCTGGAAACTCCTGTAGGCAGGGAGGCAATCCGCAATGCCTTAAAAAAAACAAACTTCGACCTCACAAAAACGACTACTGGTGCATCCCGGCAAAAGAAGACCCGGAATTCATAGCCTGCATGGAGGATATCCTTGACGTTTATGAACTTCCCTATGATGAAAAATATCCGGTTGTGTGTATGGACGAAAAACCATACCAGCTTCTGGGGGAGGCAAGGGAGCCTTTGCCAATGATTCCCGGAAGCAGCCGGAAAACCGATTCGGAATATGTCCGTAATGGCACTGTGAGCATCTTTGCCTTTGTGGAACCACTTGGAGGGGTTCACCATGTGAGTGTCCGGGAACACCGCGCAGCCGTCGACTGGGCAGAAGAAATCAGGTATCTGGCGGACATCATGTACCCTGATGCCGAGAAGATTATCCTTGTGATGGATAATCTGAACACCCATAAACCAGCTTCCCTGTACAAACGGTATCCGCCGGAAGAAGCAAGGCGTATCATTAAAAAGCTGGAGATACATTATACGCCAAAGCATGGAAGCTGGCTGGACATTGCTGAAATAGAGCTTAATGTAATGACCAGACAATGCCTCAGCCGCCGCATTGCTGAGATAGGACTATTACGCAAAGAACTGTCCGTATGGGAAGCGAAGCGGAATACAGCTGCGGCAAAGGTCAACTGGCAGTTCAGAACCAGTGATGCCAGAATAAAGCTCAGCTCCCTGTATCCTGTATTTACTACTGCCTCTTAATGAGGCGGTAGTAATGCTAAATATCAACAGGTCAGTACACTAGTATATTTTTATAGTCATGTTTAAATGCCCGGAGTTCTTCGGTTATTTGCTCCATAGTTTTTATGTAATTTTCTGTAATTTCACGTTGCCGTTCTTCTGCTTTTTTTTGCTCTATGGATTTCATGCTGGATACAGTGATTACAATCAGGAAACCGCTGACTATCATACAGATGAGAAACAATATACAATTAAGACGAAGAACTGCTGCACGATAGCCGGCCTTTTGCCCTGAGGCAACATTAACGAAAAATATAATTCCATAAAGAAGCATATTTGCAAATAATCCATATCGGACAGGCTTTTGGATATTATTAATATATCCGATTAGGTTTATCTTATCATATATGATATACCGCAATAATTTTGCTGCCAGCAGTAAGAGAAAAGTATAAAAGAGACAGAAAGGGAACCAGTAAGTTTGCTCGAACTCCACTAACGGAATTTTTAGTATCTCTACCACTGCAAGGCAAAGAAGATTATTTATTGTTACATTTATCAAATATCCTATGCAGGCAAAGCACGCATTTTCAACTTTATATTCTTTTGACAAGATCATTACGAGAAAAGATATTCCGGCGATAGCAGGGACACCCATTATCTGTCCCCATATACTGGCTGTATAGGAGATGAAAAATATGTAAGCCATCATTAATAAATATTTCCATAACCTTAGTCTTTCGGTTAAAAGCATGGCTGCAGATATTACAACAATTACTGCTGAAAATAGAAAATATAGTGCATTCATATTTTGCCCCCTTTTCTTTTAGTTAGTCACAAGTCCATATAACTCTTTGTTTTCTACTATATTGCAGAGATTTTTCATTTCGCGGTAGGCTACATCAAGTTGGTATCCTCCTTCTAGATATGCCAGATGTTCTTTTTTATGTATTTCCCTGATTTTAGCTCTATGTACTAAACAGGACTTATTGATAATTTGAATAGTTGCTACATCTCTGGAAAGTCTTAATTTATAAGGCTTTCCAGAGATTTTTCTTTTTGTTGGCTACAAATTGGCTACATCTGCCAGTTGGCTACTATTTGGGACTGTTGTTCCGTTGATAAGGTTTTCAAGCTGTTGTGCGACTTCGGCTTGTTTGTTTGGATACAGATGACTGTAAGTATTTAAGGTTGTCTGTATTTTTTCATGCCCTAAACGGTCAGCAATCAGAAGTGGCTGGCATCCCATCTCAATCAAAAGGCTGGCATGGGAGTGACGGAGATCATGCACACGAATTTTCTTTACACCGGATTTTTTACATCCTCTGAGCATTTCATGGTTCAGGAAATGTTTGGTGTAAGGGAAAAGCCTGTCGTTAGGCTGAATCTCATAACACTTATCCATATAGGTTTTCAAACAATCAGCAAGTGTTTGTGGTATCGTGATAACCCGGTTACTTTTCGGTGTTTTAGGTGCCCAGACAACATCTTTACCATTGATTCTCTGGAAGGTTTTGCTGATGGCGATGGTATTATTTTTCAAGTCTACATCAGCCGGCGTTAAAGCACACAGTTCGCCTACCCGCATTCCAGTATAGTACATGGTCATGAAGGCTGTATAAGAAGCTGGCTTATCCTTTACGGCTGTAATAAACTGTTCAAATTCTGCCTTTGTCCAGAACTGCATTTCTTCTGCATTGCTTTTTCCCATGCTGCCAGCTTTGGTGCATGGATTTTCCCGTAAATCATAATATTTCACTGCATAATTGAACATAGCGGTAATCTGATTATTGATTGCTCTAAGGTAGGTCTGAGCATAAGGCTTTCCGTTCTTATCACGATATGCAGTCAATCCGTTCTGCCATTTACGGATATCCTTTGGAGTAATCTCATTGATCGGGATTTTTCCGAATACCGGAAGGATTTTCTTATCTACCATATAACGCTTACTGATAATGGTGGATTCTTTTAGACGATGTCCCATATCCTCAAAATAAAGATCTACAAAATCCCGAAACAGCATACCCATATCTGCATTGGCTTTGTTGAGAAAGTCTCTTTCCCACTCCAGAGCCTCTTTTTTTGTGGCAAAACCACGTTTTTTCTTATGGATGGTCTTTCCTGTATAGTCTTTGACACGTACCTGTGACATCCATTTCCCTGTTGTATCTTTTGTTACTGACAATTACATCATTCCTTTCATAAGAGTTTTCAACTCATCTTATGTAGGTCTATTTGCCAGAAAAAAGAGCATTCCTTCTTTTTAACCGTTCTTCAGTATCGAGATTTTCCGGTTCTTTCATCTCTACACCCTGTGAAGCATAGTAGGCAAGAGTTTTATCTTTCCAATCTTCATAGGCATCTTTAGCCATGCAATACTGCTGGAAAGATTCCCTGTTGTTTTCCCATTCTTCGAGGAACAGGCACATATCTGCATTCTGTTCGGCAGATTTGTCTTTTCCGTCAAAAGTAATGGAACATTGCCAGCCATCATGGTGGGGCGGTCTTTTGGTTTCTATGGAAAAGTGCAGTCCGCTGATTTTTTCCAGTTGAAACAAACATTCCATAACATCAGAGAGACAGTCAAATTTGAAATCCCCTGTCTGATGTCCGAGAAGATAGGTAGAAGTAGTATCGAGCACTTTAGCCAATTCATTGACCATTGCGATTGACACTTCAATTTCCCCACTTTCATATTTTTGGATGGTACGGAGAGATTTTCCAAGAAGGTTTGCTAAATCTTTCTGGTTATACCCTCTTTTTTTTCGGAGTGTTTTAATTCGTTCTCCTATTGTTGAAACTTCCATTTTGTTCATGTTTTATTCACCTCACGGATAATATAACACGAAATAAAACGAATTGCAAGTGCGTATTATTGAAAGTATATGTTGACAAATACGAAAAAGTAACGTATGATATAAATGCGAATTAAAAGTGCATATTAAAAACGTATTGAATAACAAATATGAAAAAAAGGCGTACTGTAATAGCACTTTGGATAGATAGAAAGCAGAAAAAGGAGGAGATTGTATGCAGATTAATGTATCTTATATTACCGCAAATGACATTATGGAGATTCTCGGGGTTGGGAGAAGCAAAGCCTATGAAATTGTGCGGGTAATGAATGAAGAACTGGAAAATGCCGGATATAACATCATCAAGGGGAAAGTTCCGGTTAGATATTTCCAGAAAAAATATTATGGCTGTGAGATGAAAATGGAATGAATATCTTTCAGACAGTAAAAGAAAACGTAACTGCAAGGCAGGCTGCCGAACAGTACGGATTAAAAGTAAATAAAAATGGGATGGTCTGTTGCCCCTTTCATGATGACAGGCATCCCAGCATGAAAGTAGACAAAGGCTTTTGCTGTTTTGCCTGTGGTGCGAAAGGGGATGTGATCACGTTTGTGGCAGATTTCTTTCATATTGTACCATTGGAAGCAGCAAAGAAACTGGCAGAAGATTTTCGGATACCGATTTTTATGGATAGTTCAAAGAAAAGGAATACCAGTAAGAAGAAAGAAAAACCGAAAAGAACGTTGTACCAGACCGAAAAGAAATTTGAAGAATGGGAACGGGAAAGTATCCGCATTTTATCGGATTATCTTCATCTGCTGGAAGAATGGAAAGTGAGCCATGCACCTAAAATGCCAGACGAAAAATGGAAAGCAGAATTTATAGAAGCCTGTCAGCAGAAAGAAAAGATAAATTACCATCTGGATTTACTGGTGTTTGGAGAGTTACAGGACAGAATTGAATTTTTACTAGATAGTGGGAAGGATGTGAAAAGAATTGAAGAACGAATGGAAGAATATAGACGAAACAACAAGGAATAGACTGGAAAAAGCATTGGATCAGAGGGAAATGAACTCTAAGCCGTACTCTCAGGAATGGTTTGAGGATGGGCAGATTGATGAAGTAGCATTTTGTGAAAATTTCCTGCAAAGAATGCCATTGAAGTGTATCAACGGTATCTTTTTCAGTTATGATGGAATGTTGCCAGACAGCGAAGTAGAAAAAGAAATTTATAGAATGGTAAAACCGGTTCTTACGAAAGGAATTTCCAAGAAAGTAAAACAGCTTTTGGAGGTTCTAAAACTGGAAGCCTATTCAGAGGAACTTCCGGTGCAAATGGATCGCATCCATGTGAATAATGGAACTTATTTTTTAAATGGAGATTTTACAGAAAATAAGGAGTTTTGCCTGAACCGCTTGCCTGTAAATTATGAAATGAAAGAAACAAAGCCGGAACGGTGGATGAAATTCCTTTCAGAACTGCTGGAGGAAGATGATATTCCTACCTTGCAGGAATATATGGGATATTGTTTAATTCCATCCAATAAGGCACAGAAGTTATTGATTATCTTAGGAAAAGGCGGGGAGGGAAAATCCCGTATTGGTTTGGTCATGAGAAAAATTCTCGGAACGAATATGAATGTAAGCAATATTCAAAAGGTAGAGCATAACCGTTTTGCAAGGGCAGATTTGGAATACCGACTTTTGATGGTGGATGATGATATGAAACTGGAAGCCTTGAAAGACACCAACTATATTAAAACCATTGTCACGCTGGAGGACAAGATGGATTTGGAAAGGAAGTCAAAGCAGAGCGTACAGGGGAATTTATATGTCAGATTTTTCTGCTTTGGAAATGGAAGTCTGAGTGCCTTACATGACCGTTCCTATGGATTTTATCGCAGACAGATTATCCTTACGGTCAAAGATGTGCCGCCGGATAGAGTAGATGATCCCTATCTGATTGAGAAACTGCAAAGAGAAGCAGAGGATATTTTCCTCTGGTGTCTGGAGGGATTGAAACGATTATTGAAAAATAATTACCGATTTACCATCAGCGAACGTGCGAAGAAAAATTTGCACGAAGCTATGGAATCTGGGAATAACATTATCGCTTTTATGCAGTCATCCGGGTATATCCGGCTGGAAGAAAATACAACAGCGACTTCTAAAAATCTTTATCAAGCATACTGCCGCTGGTGTGAGGACAATACGGAAAAGCCTATGAGTGCAAAAAGTTTTTCGGGGTACTTAAAAGAAAATGAAAAGAAATATCAGATTCATTATTCTACGAATATTCCCTCAGACAATGGAAAAAATGCCAGAGGATTTCAGGGAATCCATACACAGATACGCATAGATAGCTACCGCTGATACAGATGAGATACAGATAAAAAAGAATTTTCCAAAGAAGCGTATAAGCGTATATCTTTAGGAAAATCAAGGGATTACAGGTTTCTGAAAAGTATGGAAGATACGTTTATACGCTTATACGTGTGATTTTTGAAATTATTTTATTTTTTAGCAGAAGGGAGTGTTACAGATGTTAAAGCAGCCGGAAAGAGAAAGTAGAAATGTGAATGATTTCTTTTATGAGATGGAGGGCAGACAGATACAGAAAATGAACAAGGTACTGGCAGGCGTAGAACTGACAAAAGCAGAGGAAAGAACTTTGATGTGGCTTGCCGGATGGGAAGAAAGTACCGTAGATCATCTGCTGTCAGTCATAGAAAAAACAGCCCGGATACGGGCAGAGAAAAAGGGCGGATACGCCCATAAATGAAATCGCAAGTCTGAGTAATCATCAGATTATGTAATACAAAAACAGCCCTCGGCGATTGAGAGTGAAATACACCCATCGCACAAAACTAAAGTTTTATGCTCTGTATATTTCGCCCTGCCGGGGTGCTAAGTGCCAGTGGCACTTGTTTAGCACGGACCGAAGCGGAGCGTAGACCAAACCGCCGACAGGCGGATAGGTTCGTAAACAGGTGCCTATGCACCTACTCACAATAAAGTCGGCGAGAGCTGGGGAAGGAGGATGCTTATAGGCAGACATTCATTTATCAGACAAAGCAAGCTGTCCGATGTGGCAGGAAGGATTGATTATATCTCCAATCCGAAACGGCAGGAATATCTCTATGCGACCTACCAGACAGAAGGAGCAACATCGGAGTTTTGGAAAAATCTTGCAAGAGAAAATCAGTTGGAGTTTAAGGTGAGCGGATCAGCAGGGAAATGTATCGAGGGGCGTGAGTTTATCATAGCACTTCCCGAAAGTTTTGTTCAGTATAGGGCCGATGATGTGGTAAGACTTTTTACAGAGACTTTTCATAAAAGATACGGTGTGGAGTGCAGTGCTGCCCTTCATCACAACAAGGCAAAGACGAATTATCATATCCATCTGGTATTCAGTGAACGGAAAATGTTGGAACAACCCGAAGTAAAGATTGCTACCCGAAATATGTTTTATGATGAGCAGGGAAAGCATAGACGCACAAAGAAAGAGGTTTTAGACGAGCAGGGCAATCTTCGGGCGGGATGCAGTATTATCCCCAAAGGGGAAGTTTATGAAAGCCATATCTTCACGAAAAAGGATGAATGGTTTAAGAACAAAGCTTTTACCAAGGAAGTCAAGGAACTGTTTACCGATACAATCAACCGATATGTAAAAGAGGAATCAGAAAAATTATCCGTATTCCAACAGGGTGGCGTATATCTGGCGACCAAGAAAATCGGAAAGAACAATCCGAAAGCAGAAGAGATAAAGGCAGACAATGCGGCAAGGCAGGAATGGAATCGGACAGTTGATGTGGCATTAGTTGAGGGCGTTCCAGAAAAAGATATTTTGAAAATCAAGCAGGAAAAAATCACAGATAAAACGTTACAATCCATCAGGACACACGGTTGGCTGCCGGATATGTTCCGTCAGATTATCCGAGGTGCAAAAGACTTTTTGCAGGAAGTAATTTTCAAATTTAAACTACCGCCGAAACCTGTACCAAAGATTGATTTGCAGGAATGGAAAGATATGCAGAAGCTCATGTATGAATTGCAGAGACAGTCAATAGAGATAAAACGCACACAGCAGGATATTTCTTCTTTGAAAAAGCAACGGTCAGAGTTACGAGGACTATTTAAAGGCAAAGAGCGAAAATCTCTGGAAGGGCGAATTGAACTGTTAGAGGATTTGGAAAAGCGTCTGCATAAGAGTTTGGAACAGATAGTGAAACGTGAAGGCTATCCAAATGTGCAAGCCTTTCAGAAGGTTTATAACAAGGCAGAAGAACTGATTATAGAATACAATGAAGAAGTAAGGGCATGGAAAAATCAGACGGAACAGAAGAAAGAGAATCCGTTAGAACAGCCGAAAAAAGAGAGCGTACTGGAAAAGCTGCATCGTTATCAGCAGGAAGGCAGACAGCAACCAAAACGATCAGTCAAGAAAAAATCTATGGATAGAGAACGATAAGAAAGGTGGAAACGATTATGAAGAAAACGATATTTGAAGAAATAGGTGGCACTTATATCAGACATGGGGATTATCTTATCCCCTGTCTTACCTTGCCGGAGGAGGAAGAGCAGAGATTTATCGGCGTATGGGGACAAAGACATTTACATTATCTGAAAGAGTATCACAAGGGTGTATATTTGAATCTGCTTACAAGTGGAAGGTTGAATGATTATTTGGCGGATATAAAAGAACAGGCTCAGGAACGGTTTGAAAGGATTGTAGAGCAGATGAAACAGGCACAGGGGATTACGGAACAGTTAAAGGTAGATGATACCTTAGAGTGGATTGGGAGAATGAATAATATACAAGCATGTGCGAGGGAGATTGTGGATAAGGAGATGATTTATCAATAATGGAAATAAAATGAAGGAGAAAAGGCGGCAGTTTAGAAAGGCTATCGCCTTTTAGGAATTGTTGTTTATTTGTTGTTTTTTATAAGCTATACTATAAGGAAAAGATAACATTAGAGTCAGAGGTGGAATTTATGAACTATAAAATTTTAATGGTTGATGATGATAGAGAATTGCTAAAAATGCTGAATCAATACTTTACATTGAAAAATTATACAGTGATTATTGCAGAAAATGGCATAGAAGCAATGGAAAAGATAAGTGCAAATCCCGATATTATTTTATTGGATGTAAATATGCCGGGAATGGATGGAATTGAAGTGTGCAGAAAAATCAGAGATACGGTTTCATGCCCGATTATTTTTTTGACGGCAAAGGTAGAGGAACAGGATCGAGTTATGGGATTGCTGTCCGGCGGTGATGATTATGTTTTAAAACCATTTAGTTTGAAAGAATTAGACGCCCGAATTATTGCCCACTTGAAACGTGAGGAACGTTTACACAGGAAAACAGAACAGCGATTTTATGGAGATTTGATTATTGATTATACTTGTAAGAATGTGCGAATTAAAGGACAAGCGATAGATTTTACAAAATCAGAATATAACATTATTGAATTTCTGTCTATGAACCCTGAAATTGTGTTTGATAAAGAACGTATTTATGAAAAGATTAGTGGATATGACGCAGAAGGCGATAGTCGAGCGGTGACAGAACTGATCCGCAGAATCCGTAAAAAAATCAATCAATATACGCAGCATGAATATATTGAAACAGTATGGGGGATGGGATATAAATGGACAAAATAAAAAATCTTTCGCTGAGAAAAACCATTGTTTTGTATATGATAGTTAGCTTAATAATCAGTTTTTTTCTTTCTGCATTGATTATACGAACAGCAACCACAATACAAAATAACATTTGGTGGAAATATGTAGATCAAGAGAAGTATTTTGAAATGGCTGAAGGTGACGGAGTGGAGTATTTAACAGACGTTCCGAGACCGAATTCATATGAAATGGAAAACTTTGATTATCATGTATCTGAGATATGTGATTTTCTTCAGACGTTTCCAGTACTTATCGTGTCTGTGATAGGCAATATCATAGCGGTGTTTCTTTTTTATAAGCATAAATTGAAATATCCCATTGAAAAACTAGAACTGGCGTCACAACAAGTTGGTCAAAATAATTTGGATTTTCATATTACCTATGAAAATAAAGATGAAATGGGAAGCTTGTGCAAAGAATTTGAACGAATGAGAAAACAGCTTGCAGAGAATAATCGCCAGTTATGGAAAATGCTTGAGGAAGAGAAGGCTTTGCGGGCTGCGATTGCACATGATATCCGTTCTCCGTTATCTGTATTGGAGGGCTATCAGGAAATGCTTTCAGAATATCTTCCAAAGAAAGAGATAGATATAGCTCAGGCACTGGAAATGATAGGCGAGAGCAGAAAGCAGATTGAACGAATGGACGTGTTTGTAGAAACAATGCGAAAAATGAGCAGTTTAGATGCAAGGGAGTTGGTGGCAGAAGAAATTACAAGTAAGCAGTTAGAAATAGATATACGGGCAGAGCTGAATGTGTTTGAGAAAAAATTTGGAAAGCGATGCGAATTAGAATGTTTGGAAACAGCAGAAAAATTTTCAGGAGATAAGGAAGTGATTTTAGAGGTTATAGAAAACCTTTTGTCAAATGCCTTTCGTTATGCCAAGACAAAAGTGGAAATGGAAGCTCTCCTTACTTGCTCTAAATTACAAATCAGAGTAAAGGATGATGGAGTGGGATTTAGAATAGACAAGCAAAAGGCAACAGAACTTTTTTATCAGCAAAATATGAAAGACAGTTTGAAACATTCAGGAATGGGTATGTATATCAGCAGAATGTATTGTGAAAAACATAATGGAAAGTTATTATTAGAAAATCAAGAACATGGTGGAGCCATAATAACAGCAGTATTTCATCGGATTGCATGAGCAGTCCGATTTTTTTATGTTGTTGTCTTTTTGTTGTGATATGCAGTTTATGATATTTATAACAAGGAAAGGAGGCAAAACTATGATTGCTATTTTTAAAAGAGAGATTAAAAATTATCTAAAGCGACCGTTATTTTGGGTGGGGATTGTGCTTGTGATTTATGGTGTGTTTAGTGCAACAAGTCCCTATCTGACCACACATTATCTTACAACGGGGGAGGAAATCATCAATGATCAGTCCAACACTTCGGTTGAAGGAGAAGTGTATGAGGGGTATATTCCAGCTGACACAGAAAAGCATCGGGAACTATGGCATGAAAAAGTAAAACTAAAATTGACAGATGTGTTTGAAGTATCGGATATAGAAGCACAGACAGTAATTGAAAAGCTAGAAAACATGAATTTGAAAGAAGCCTATGCGTACCTGGAACAGGAATATGACTGGTACGGGGCAAGATATTTGTACGAGGACAGTACGTATTATAAGGGAACGGCAGAAGAAATCAACGCATATCTAGATGAAAAATTGGAAGATAAGACATTTTCTTTTTATTACGCAAGAAAATTTGCTGATTTTGCAGGGCTGTATATGGTATTTTTTGCAACTATTATGTTGGCGGTTTTATTTTTACAAGATACAAAAAAGCATACTTATGAACTGCTGCACACAAAGCCCGTGACTACCGGGAAGTATGTACTGGGAAAAGTGAGTGCAGGATTTACAATTTGTTTGCTTGTGCTGGCTATTTTGAATATACTGTTTTGGATATTGTGCCGCATCTATACAAAGGATAGTGGATTTGAAGTGCAGTTATGGGATTTTGTGGTTTCTACGGTACTTTATATACTGCCTAATATGCTGATGATTGTGAGTATATATACATTGATTTCACTTATATTTAAAAATCCACTTCCGGGTGTGCCACTTTTAATTCTTTATATGGTGTATTCCAACATGGGGGGAAGAAATGCGGAAGGTGTTTATGGATATTGGGGCAGACCTTTGGCAATCATGGTTCGATTTCCCGGGCAGCTTTTTGATACGACACCGCCGCCAATGGTACTCTTAAGTCAGAGTTTTCTTATTTTAGCATCTGTAGTAATTATTTTATTTTCGATACAGCTTTGGAAGAGGAGGCGGATGTAAATGAAGAAGGAAATGAAGATTGTCCTGCCGTTTTATAAGATTGCTTATGCAGTATCTTTTGTTGTGATTTTAAGCTTGATACGTGGGGTTGTATTCACAAATGAAATAGGACTTTCCGTTGAGGGACCTTTTGCAATATTGACTGTTGTTTTTTGTGCAGATACTTATGTGCAGGAAATTACAAGCAAACGTTCCGAAGTCCACAGACTGTATCGGATAAAAAAGAGAATTCATTCCATCATGCAGCGAATGATGATACAGGAAGTTTTCTTGTTGCTGCTTGCTGTTCTCGGATACGGGCTATTTTTTGTGTTTCAGAAACCAGTTACGCATCCAGTAACAGAAAGTGAAATGCTTCAATTTATTGCCTATTTTTTGGCGATTGTAGTAACCATTTTCTTTTGGGGAATATTGGCTAATACATTGTCTATGCTTTTTCGCAATATGTGGATGGGGATTGGAAGTTGTCTTTTGATATGGGTAGCAACAAATTCCACAGGAGGAGATAAACTTTTTGGGGCATGGAATCTATTTTCCTATGCTTTTAGAGATATAGAAAATACTGATGATATTACATGGCTGTATGGGAAAGCCTTGTGTATTTGTATAGGATTCATTTTATTTATAGCTTTGCCGAAGATAGTTAGAAAGAGAGGATAAGTTTATGAGTATTCATATTGAGGATTTAACGGTAAGATTTAAGAATGGTGTAACAGCAATCGATCATGCAGATTTAGATATACCTAATGGAATATTTGGACTGTTGGGAGAAAATGGAGCAGGAAAGACAACTTTAATGAGAGTATTAACTACTGTATTGAAACCAGTTAGCGGTACAGTCACATTGGATGGGATTTTATATAGTGAAGGAAATTATGAAAAAATTCAGAGGAAAATAGGTTATCTACCACAGGAAATAGAACTTTATCCCAATTTGACTGTTCAAGAGTGTTTGGAGTATATGGGTGATCTAGCAGGTGTCCCGAAAGCGGAATGTAAAAAACGAATAGAATATTATTTGAAAAAGACCAGTCTTATAGAACATCGGAAGAAGAAAATGAAACAGTTATCAGGCGGGATGAAAAGACGAGTTGGATTGGTGCAGGCACTTTTGAATGAACCAGAATTTTTGATTGTAGATGAACCAACTACTGGCTTAGATCCAGAAGAACGTATTCGTATTCGTAATTTGTTGGTGGATTTTTCTGAAAACAGAACTATTTTGTTTTCAACTCACGTGGTAGAAGACTTAGCTGCCACCTGCAATCAGCTTGCAATTATGCATAAAGGTCGATTTCTGTATGCGGGTTCTATGAAGAATTTGACAGAAGAAGCACAGGGGAAAATCTGGATTTGCAAAGTACCTGATGAGAGAAAAGCAAGAGAAGTGGAACAGAAGTATCGTATTACATCAAAACAGTATGTTGAGGGTGGATTGCAGTTAAGAGTGATTTCTGAAATACAGCCAAAATTGGAGTGTATGTCAGTTCCTGCAACGTTGGAAGATGCTTATATTTATGTGACGAATCAATACGAGTAGAGAGTTTTCATATTGAATTGTAAGAGGAAAATAAAATTGTGAGAGAAGATCAAAGAAGGAGATACATGTTTTGTGCCATCTCCTTCCTTTATAATTCCGAGGTGTGGTGAGAGTAATGAGAAACCTTGCGTTTGTAACGTGTTTGCAACACCAAATTCCAAGAATTCGGTAAAATCAAGCGTTCCCAGTTACGCAAATGCTAAGGAAACGTCGTGAGATAGACAATTTTATACGGTTCATAGCATCACAGGATGCTTCACGACCTCTCAGGACTTTTGCTTCTAGAAGGCTTTTGTTTCTTTCAGTAGAGAATTGTGGTAGACTTTATGATAAGTTGTTTTGAGGCACAGAAAAAAGAAAATCTGGAGCTTCGTACATTTTTTAAATGTATTGCAGATGCAAAAGAACGGGATGGGAAATTTGTTAGATTGCATAATGAGCTGTTAGAGTTGTCCACTGTTAAGGGGGGACTATAAAATTTTAAAATTTTGTGAACTTAGCAAAAGGTATTGAAGAAAAGTTTAGATTTGTTATAATTTAAGTACATAATAACAGAAAGAAGGGAAAAATATGAAAGGCCCAAATGTAAATATTTATAAAATCCAAATGGCATATTTTTTCAGAGAAAAAAGTCCAATTAGAACATTTGGACTTATTAGTAGTTTGTATGCCCAACTTAAAGATGTTTTTAAAACAGAACCCCAATCGCTGCCTATTCCGGATGAAGCACCAGAAGATGTTCCGCGATGTATTTGGAATGATGTTAATACAAGTTTAACATTTAATAAGGTTAGGTT
Organism: Lachnospiraceae bacterium MD308; assembly: GCA_000403475.2. Lineage (GTDB taxonomy): Bacteria > Bacillota > Clostridia > Lachnospirales > Lachnospiraceae > MD308. The sequence goes on along the minus strand of KE159797.1, from coordinate 75,014 downwards.
GGATTTTACATTTAATATACCGTCTAAATTTAATTGGAAGCAATTGTTGACCGAGTTTAATAAGAAAATAACGGTGGCAATTGATGAACAAGAGATTATTATTGATAGAGTTGGTCTTGTTTCGGAATTGATGTCAGCTGATAGCTTACATGAATTGCTAAAAGAGTATATACAAATTAATAAATTTAATGATGCAGGAGAGGCTAATATTTCATGGTTGGAAAGTATTGAATCATATAATGTATGGACTTATTTTACAATCAATGAATCAAAAGATATTAACAAAATTGTATTTGATATAAATAGTTTACCAGAGTGTAAATTAGCAGATCAAGGAACTACAGGTAAAGAGGCAATGGACAAGTGTGCGGAATTGTTGAAAGGGAAGATGATAAATGTATTATAGATCAAATAATACTGTAATTAATCAACCGATATTTTGGAGCTTTAATGGTGACGATTTAAAGGAGACCATTACATATGTAATGAATGGACTTTTTGGTAAAATAGAGAATTCATTTTTTGGTAAACAAGGAATAAACGAAAATGTTGTTGGGTATAATAAGAAGAAATACGATGAATTGGAAAAAGTATATTCAATGGCATATAATAATATTAATTCTCTAACCAAGCATTATATAGTTGCCAATGCTACATTGGATGATATTTCAAAATTAGAATATAATTGGAATGACAATGGAGCGCAAGCATTTTCGGTTAAATTGATTGAGAGATGTAGGCAAATAGTTAGTCAGTTAGTTGCAGAACCATTTGTATGTCCGACCGCATGTGGTTCTATTCAATTTGAATATGAAAAAGAGAATGGAGAGTATATTGAGTTTGAAATATATGAAGATAGAATTGAGGTATATAGCGAATCTTTAATAAATGGTGAAGAAGAATTTGTTTTATATGGAATTACAGCAAATGATAAAATGAAGCAAATGGTGGTGGATTTTTATGGCTAGTAGAGACTGGAAAGAAGTATATCGAAGAGTAAAAAGTAAGCCAGTTTTTATGAAAGAGGGACGACCATCATCTGCATTGTTTAAAGATAGTAAGGGCGTATCTGTAGATAGAGATGCTGGAAGAAATCTTAATGATATTATTGTTGATGAGGAACGATTACATGCATTATATAATGGCGGAATGAATGAAGAAGAGATAAAAGAAAAAGGTGAGGAATTAAAGGCGATTATATCTTTAACTGATGAGCAATGTGATTCTGTTGAAGTGTGTGTTATTCCAGATCCAATAGCTGGTGAAAATGAAAATCATGCAGTAATTCAAAAATCTAAAACAGAAATTCAGTTATCGAAAAGTCAGGCAAGAAATTTGGCTAAAATGTCGACTATAGTAAAAAATTATGCATAAAATCTCCTTTTTGCAATGAAAGAGGAGATTTTATATTTGCTAACTATTAATTAAAATAACAGGCTTGAGGTGTGGTGAGGAGTAATGAGAAGCCCTGTGTTTGTAACGTGTTTGCAACACCATATTCCAAGAATCTAGTAAAATCAAGCGTTCCCCGTTACCTAAACGTTAATTTCAGTTAAGGAAGAACTTGCAAGCCATCGGGTAAAACTCATTTTGTGTTGTATAAAATCCAGTGTCACTTGATAGATTATATTGAGGTGAATAAAAATTAGTGGCTACATTTTGGCTACAAAAACATTACGGACAAAGTGGATTGTGCGGATAATCAATCATAAAACACACATAAAGCGAACTGATAATACACTTTATAAGTGTTCGCACGAATGTAAAAGACGTATATGAATGAGTCATCTAACAGATCCCGCATGTATTTTAAAGTCTGCCGAATTGTAATTTTTTTATATGGGAGATAGATTTCAATCTGATGGCTGCCTTTTATTGCCTGTATGAACAGAATGTCTTCCCGTTTGATTTCCAGTATCCTCCCGCCAGATGATAGGGTGATGTAATCTTGCCTTTTTTTACGAAACATTTCTACTTTTTCAAATATCTTAGTTATTCTCTCTGAGATTTCGTTGCTTAATCTGTTTGATAGAAAATATTCTGGTTTTTTAATAATATAGTCTAGTGGTTCCAGCTTATACTCGAATGCCTTGAAGTCCAGATCTTCTTGTGAAGTCAAAAATACAATATAACTTTCGAGTGCTTTTTCCTTTAGTTTTTTTGCTAGTTTAAAACCATCTAGTTCATAATCCTTGAGTTCGACATCAAGAAAAAATAATGCCGGACTTTCACCATTCTTTTGGATATCATTTAATGTAAAAAGAGGATTCTTTCTGGCTGATACGATTTCTGCATCTATATGTTTTTCTGTTATAAATGCAGCGATAACTTTTTTAAAATAATTCAGTTGCGACAGTTCATCTTCACATAGATAAATTTTAATCATATTGCTCTCTCCTTAAATATTCGTTCTATAAATATAATTCTCTGACAAGTGATAATGTGACATGTTTCTTGTATTTTTTAGTTATTGTCGGGAAAAATCTTTTATTTTTCCCTGCTTTGGTATATAATAAGAAAAAACATTCGCAAAAGGAGGACATGCATATGTTGGAATGTTTGGAAAACATGTGGATATCAATCAGGGATTTCTTTAAAAGAGACTGGACGATGTCAGAAAAGATATTAGTGATATTATGCTGTGTGATGTTCGGCGTGATTAAAGGTTTTTTAGTGTCACCGATTAAGAGAGGAATCATCTGCGGTAGCAACAATGGTAATGTCTATAATCAGATTGAGGATGATTACTGGTTAGACGATGACGACGAAGATGAAGAGTAGTTAAAAATAGTATTGGTACATGCGAACAAAGGCGTTCTCATCTTGTATGAGAGCGCCCATTTTTTGAGGAGGAATTGGAATGAATAATTATACGAGGGAGGATATCCTTCGGATGGCAAAGGAAGAAGATGTCGGTTTTATCCGCCTGCAGTTCACGGATATTTTCGGGACGATGAAAAATATTGCAGTTACGGCAAACCAGCTTGAGAAAGCGCTGGATAATCAAGTAATATTCGATGGCTCTTCCATAGAAGGATTTGCAAGGATTGAGGACTCGGATATGTATCTGTATCCGGATTTCAATACTTTTGAGATTTTTCCGTGGAGACCGCAGCAGGGAAAGGTAGCAAGGCTTATCTGTGATGTATATAAGGCGGATCGGACAGCGTTTGAAAGCGATCCAAGGTATATTTTAAAAAAGATACTGGCAGAGGCAGGGGAGATGGGATATGTTTTTGATGTGGGGCCGGAATGTGAATTTTTTCTGTTCCATACGGATGAAGACGGACTGCCTACAACGATTTCTCATGAGCATGCAGGGTATTTTGATCTGGGGCCTTTAGACTTGGGAGAGAATGCAAGGCGCGATATGGTGCTGACATTGGAAGATATGGGATTTGTGATTGAGTCGTCGCATCACGAGGTGGCTCCGGCACAGCATGAGATTGATTTTCGGTACGACGAGGCCCTCGCGACAGCGGACAATATTATGACTTTTAAATTGGTTGTCAAGACAATTGCCAAGCGCCATGGGCTGCATGCTACATTTATGCCCAAACCAAAGTACGGAATTAACGGTTCCGGCATGCATATTAATATGTCTTTGAGCAGAGGCGGGGTGAATGTATTCCAGGATGCAGAAGACGTTAACGGAATCAGCAAGGAAGGATATTATTTTATCGGGGGAATCATGAGCCATATGAAGGCGATTAGTTTTATCACCAACCCGATTGTTAATTCCTATAAAAGACTGATTCCGGGATATGAAGCGCCGGTTTATATTGCATGGTCGGCAAAGAACCGCACACCGCTTATCCGTATTCCAGGTACGAGAGGAGAGTCTACTAGGATTGAGCTAAGAAGCCCGGACCCTTCGGCCAATCCGTATCTGGCCCTTGCAGTCTGCCTTGCGGCAGGACTTGACGGAATTAGGAATAAGATTATGCCGCCGGACAGCATTGATTGTAATGTGTTCGATATGTCGGACGAAGCGCGCAGAGCGGCAAAAGTAGAAGAACTTCCGGGAAGTCTTAAAGAGGCCGCCAAAGCATTTCAAGAAGATGGTTACATCCAAAATGTCCTTGGCGAGGATTTGTCAAAGAAATACCTGAGGGCAAAGGAAAGGGAATATAATGAGTACAGCTCCCAGGTTACAGAGTGGGAGATTTTAAGATATCTGCAAAGAATCTAGCCGCTTTCTGAAGCTGCGCTGGTAAAAGAAACAGGGGGTGGGGAATTGGTTGGAATTATAGTAGTGTTTCCGAATAAAGATAATGCCGCCAATATCCGGAATCTGTTGGTGAAAAATGGTATGACTGTTGCCGGGGTGTGTACGAGCGGCGCACAGGCGGCTCATTATGCAGACAGTGCTGATGAAGGGATTGTTATTTGCGGATATAAATTAAAGGATATGATGTATACGGAATTACGGGAGTATCTCCCAAAGGAATTTGAGATGCTTCTTCTTGCGTCCCCTGACAAATGGAGTGAAGGAGACACAGAGGGGGTAATCGGGCTTTCAATGCCCCTTAAGGTTTACGATTTTATCAATACAGTAGAGATGATGCTCACGAATCTTGAGAGGAAGCGCAGAAAGAGGAAACAAGAAGTGAGAAAGCGGGATTCCAGGCAACAGGCGTTAATAAAGCAGGCCAAGGAGTTGCTGATGGAGCGAAACCATATGTCCGAGGAAGAGGCCCACAGATACATTCAGAAATGCAGTATGGACAGTGGTACGAATATGACAGAGACGGCAGAGATGGTGCTCAGAGTAATGTCATAGCCGGATATTGCGAAACAGAATACAAAAAATGATAGAAATAATGGGAAATAGATACGGAGGAAAGACAGATGAGATTTACAAAGATGCATGGACTTGGAAATGATTACATTTATGTGAATTGCTTCAAAGAGTATATTGAAAACCCGCCAAAAGTGGCAAGGTTTGTGAGTGACAGACATTTTGGCGTTGGTTCTGACGGGCTGATTATGATTAATCCCTCAAAGTGTGCGGATTTTGAGATGGAGATGTACAATGCGGACGGTTCACGCAGTGAGATGTGCGGAAACGGTATTCGATGCGTGGCAAAATATGTTTACGACTATGGCTTGACCGACAAGACAAGTATATCGGTGGAGACGCTTGGAGGCATAAAATATCTGGAGCTGACGGTGAAGGATGGGAAGACAGAGCTTGTCCGGGTGAATATGGGAAAGCCCGAATTGTCTCCAAAGCTTATTCCTGTGGTGTCAGGCAGTCCGGAAGATGAGGCGGTTATCGATGCGCCTATTCTGGTGGGCGGGCGGGAGTACCGTATGACAAGTGTTTCTATGGGGAACCCGCATACAGTCGTGTATGTAGACGATGTGGACGGTCTGGATATTGAAGAGATCGGACCAAAATTCGAAAATCATGAGAGATTCCCGAACCGGGTCAATACGGAGTTTGTAAAGGTGCTGGACAGACATACAGCACAGATGCGCGTGTGGGAGAGAGGGTCGGGAGAAACTCTTGCCTGCGGTACAGGGGCGTGTGCGGTAGCAGTGTCCTGTATATTGAATGGGTTGACCGAAGATAAGGTGACAGTGAAGCTTTTAGGCGGCGACCTTGAGATTGAGTGGGACCGGGAGGCGGATGTGGTCTATATGACAGGCCCGGCGACGGTCGTATTTGACGGAGAGATTAATATATAAAAGTAGGAGGAATTTGGGAAGATGTTTAGAGTAAATGAAGATTATCTGAAACTGCCGGGGAGTTATCTTTTCTCCACCATCGGAAAAAAAGTAGCGGCATATACAGAGGCGAACCCGGATAAACGGATTATCCGTCTGGGAATCGGGGATGTGACGAAGCCTTTGGCGCCTGCTATTATCGAAAGCCTGCACAGAGCAGTAGACGAGATGGCGCATGCAGAGACATTCCGCGGGTACGCGCCGGATCTTGGTTACGAGTTTTTGAGAAGTGCCATGGCGAAAAACGACTATCAGGAAAGAGGGTGTGATATCCGGGCAGATGAGATATTTATCTCCGACGGGGCAAAATGTGATTCCGGAAATATTCAGGAGATATTCGCGAAGGATAACAAGATAGCCGTGTGCGATCCGGTCTATCCGGTATACGTAGACACAAATGTTATGGCGGGGCGCACCGGGACTTATGATGTAAAGTCTGAAACATGGAGTGATGTCATCTATATGCCCTGCACAAAGGAAACCGGCTTTGCTCCTGAGCTGCCGAAAGAGACGCCGGATATTATCTACCTGTGCTTTCCTAATAATCCCACGGGTTCTGCCATTACAAAATCTCAGCTTCAGGAATGGGTGGATTACGCCAACAAAGTGGGCGCGGTGATTATCTATGATGCTGCCTATGAGGCGTATATTACTGAGGAAGATGTACCTCATACAATCTACGAGTGCGAGGGTGCAAGGGCTTGCGCTATCGAGCTTCGAAGTTTTTCTAAAAACGCGGGTTTTACCGGAGTAAGGCTTGGGGCGACAGTAATTCCGAAGGATTTAAAGTCTGGTGATGTGACGCTTCATTCCCTGTGGGCACGCAGACACGGGACAAAGTACAATGGAGCGCCTTATATCGTGCAGAGAGCCGGCGAGGCGGTGTACTCTGAGGCGGGAAAAGCCCAGCTTAAGGAGCAGATAGCTGATTATATGAAGAATGCCGGGGTAATCTATGAGGGATTAAAAGATGCGGGATACAACGTTTCCGGCGGTGTGAATGCGCCGTATATCTGGCTTGAGACGCCAAAGGGTATGACGTCCTGGGAATTTTTTGATTATCTTTTGGAGAAGGCCAATGTAGTCGGAACGCCCGGTTCAGGCTTTGGCCCCAGTGGAGAAGGGTATTTTAGGCTGACCGCCTTTGGAAGCTATGAGAATACTGTGGAAGCCATTGAGCGGATTAAGAAGCTGTGATGCGCAAAGTACAAGTAGTGATTTCCATTAAAAAAGGAAAGGATATCTATCTGGAGCTGCCAATATAGAACCTGAGAAAAGTTTGATTTAAAAGAATATTATTGAAGAGAAAGAGAGCGTTTGCATATGCGGTGGACGCTCTCTTTTTTCGTGAAAATTAGTTGTTGGGGCTGTCGGCGTAAATTACGCGGGGGCCTAATGCCTGGTATTTTTCAGCCTCTTCCCGGGGAAGAGAAGAGTCAGTAATTATCGTGTCAATCTCATGTATGCCGGCGATTCGCGTAAACGCAGTGTGGTTGAATTTGGACGAGTCTGCCATGCATACGACTTCATCTGCAGCAGCCATGAAAGCGCGTTTCGTGGAGCGGTCCCCGTAGTAGTAGATCATGGCGCCGTTTTCGATATCAAGTGTGCTGATTCCGAGGAAGATTTTGTTCACATGGTACTTTTTAATAAACTGAATGGAATCTTCGCCGTTGATTACAAAGGATTCGCCGTCGCGCTTCAGTGCGCCGCCGATGACATAGAGGAATACATTTGGCTTATACATCAATTCGTTAATAATAAAGATATCATTTGTCAGTACGGTGATTCGGAATTCTCCCAACAGCTTTGCCAGCTCTAAAGATGTGCTCCCGTCGTCTAACAGTACCGTGTCGTTCTCGCGGAGGAGAGAAAATGCTTTTTGGGCGATGACCGCTTTCTTGTCCATGCATTTCTGGCGGTAGGATGAGACGGGAAAAGAGGTGGGCTGGAGGCTGGAGAGTACCGCGCCGCCATGTACACGCTGTAAAACATTGGCACTTTCTAGTTTTTTCAGATCCAGCCGGACAGTTTTGGGAGTGACATGCAGCATTTCACTGATCTGATTCACGCTTACACTTTTTTCTTGCTGCAAAAGGTTCATAATTTGTTCTAAACGTTTGTTTTGAATCATGGCGATTCTCCTTTTGGTTCTATTTTGTTTTTTTGTATGCTTATATAATAGCACAGCACAGAGAATAATACAAGATAAATAAGGAGAAAAAGAACGTAAATTTTACATATAAAGCGCAAAATGTTTGAAATAAGTACGAAAAGTATGAATTTTGATGAAAAAATGAAATAATTTGCACTGTATATTGACAAAATAATACAAATGTGATATAAATGAACCATAACGAACCATTAAAAACATAAATGGGAAAAAGAAGGGAGGAAAAATGGTGTGAATGGGTTTATAGATGAAGTTTGTACGCAAGGGTATTTGCTGCGCGAAGTGGGAGATTATTACCGGACCAGCGGCGCCGGGCAGATTGACCGGATTGTCGGGGAATACAGAAAAAAAGGAATGAAACGGGTTATTTTTACCGGAATGGGGAGTTCGCTGTATGCTGTGGATTCGGTGCGTAGCTATCTGACGGGGCATGGTATTTTGGCATTGTCATTCAGTTCTTTTGAACTGTCACGTTTTCAGTTTGGCCAGGTCGATGAAAGCACACTGATTGTTGCAGTATCGCAGTCGGGAAATTCTATGGAAGTGGTAGAGCTGGCAGAAAAGGCAAAAAAAATAACTACAGTGGTTGGGGTTTATAACAATGAAGGCTGTGTGTTAGAAACGCTTGCGGATATACCGTTACAGATCCGCGCCGGAAAAGAGGTATCCATTACCAGCAAGACATATGAGCTTACGATGCTGATTCTCAACATTCTGGCTCATAGGCTGACGGGTGAGCTGGATGATTCATTTTGGAAGGAAGTAGAGGAAGCAGCGGATTGGGCGGAAAACTGGCTTGGAAGATGGGAAGAAAATTCGCGCCCGATGTACGAGTTTGCGCAGGGTGTCAGTCTTTTTGATTTGTTGGCTAACAATACATCTCTTGCTACGGCGAGGCAGTTGTCTTTAGCGTACCGGGAAGGATTGCATAACAGTACGGCGGTGTGGGAATGTGCGGATTATGCCCATGGCCAGTACCACAGCGCCAAGATGGCGGGCGAATATCTCGCCCAGATGTTTTTTCCTGTACTGGAAGAAGGCACAAAAGAGATGAAGATGTTCCGGTTTATTCTCGAACATGGAGGGAAGGTTATGGTATATACGACTTCTAAGCTTCGGGAACAGGAGAGAGTATTTACAGTAAAGCTGCCGCGTCTGCGTGATACGCTGATGCCGCTGGTGGAAAGTATCGCGGCGGAGACTATGCTTGGTATGTTGTTTGGTCCTGATTGGGTGAAGGATCATTAGGGGGTGTTTTTTTGATTATTGATGTATCGAATATTATTGGGAAACATAAATTCCGGAAGGAGATTACAGCGGAGATGCTTTTAGAGCAGATGGATGAAGCCGGGATAGATAAAGCAGTGATCAGCTGCTATGCGGAAAGCCTGGACAATGAATCTGTGGAGAGGGCTCTTGAGAAGTATCCAAAGCGCTTTATCGGGCTGTATACAGTGAATCCCTGGGAAGATGGCAGTGCAAAGAAGCTGGAAGAAGCATTGTCTAAGAAAGGATTCAAAGGATTATATATGAACCCGCTCCGCCATGGTTACATGCTCTGTGAGCATGAAGTGTTCTACCCGCTCCTTGATATATGCCGAAAGTATCATGCTGTCGTGTGGTGTTACGGAGCGGCTGAGGTATTCACAAGCCCTATATTTTTCGGACAGATAGCAGAAGACTATCCGGATGTGAATATTATCATGGGGCGTATGGGGCTGCAGTATGACAATGCAAGTGCGGTCAGCATTGCTAAGAGCCATAAAAATATATATCTTGAGACTTCCTCGGGTATGGATTTTAATGCGCACCGGGCAGTGAAGACGGTTGGGCCGGACCGGGTGCTCTTAGGCACCGGAACACCGGAAGCGGGATATTATCCGCTGGAGCTTTTGAAGGTCAAAAATGTAGTTAAGGATTACGAGAATGGTGAGGAAAAGGTGCTGTGGAGGAATGCGGCGCGCATATTCGGCCTTGAATGTGAGGTGAGATTATGATCATAGATATGTTGGCTCATATCGGAGTAAAAAAAGGAGAAAATTATAAGGTAGAATCTTTGCTGGAGATTATGGACGCGTCAGGCGTGGAGCGCTGTATGATCTGTTCCCAATTAGAGACGGTTGATAATGAGTATATCGATGAGTGCTGTAGGAAATACCCGGAGCGCACTTTAGGGTTCGCGGTCATTAATCCATGGGATGTAGACGGGGAGGAGCAGTTAGAGCGCTGCTTTAAAGACTATCATTTTCATGGGCTGAAGATGAACGCAATCCGCTTCGGTTACAGTGCAGACCGTCACAGTGTACTGGATTCTTATTTTGAAATCTGCCGCAAATATAAGAAATGCGTGGTGGCACACGGCCAGTCAGATATGTTTTCGATTCCGGACAAATGGGCGGAGATGGCGAAAAGCTTTCCGGATGTCCCGGTAGTCTTATACCACATGGGCGTGCCGCTGATGTATGAACGTGCGTGCCGGCTGGCAAAGGAGATTCCCAATTTCTACCTGAGCACTTGCGGCTCCTATGTGCCGGTAATCCGTATGGCGTATGAGATTGCAGGGCCGGAAAAGATACTTTTTTCTTCGGATGCGCCTTTTGGAGACGAGGCTCAGGAGATAGAAAAGATACGCTATATCTGCGGCAATGAAAAACATTTGGAGCTAATGCTGGGTGAAAATGCAAAACGTGTACTCGGCTTATAAAAAGGAGAGCAAGATGATGAACAAAAGCATTATGTGGGATTATATTGCAGAGGAACCAGAGATTTTAGCGAAACTGATGGACGCGCAGGAAATCAGGGAATTTGCGGGCAGAGTGGGAAAGGATACGGAAGCAATCTATTTTGTGGCCCACGGCAGTTCTTACAATGCAGCTTTGGCGGTTTCGGATTTTTTGTCAGCTTACGGAGGGGTTAGGGTGTATGTCTATACTCCGGCGAACTTCCGGCATAATGCGTATGCACTGCAAAGAGAAGAGAAAAAAAGTGTGCTGGTGGCGGCCATCAGCCAGACAGGCACCAGCAGCGGGGTGGTGGAAGCGCTCTGCGAGGCCCGAAGAGACGGCTTTTGCACTCTTGGCATCACGGATGTGCCGGACTCGCCGGTTGCCAGGGAATCAGAATATACCCTTTTGCTGGGATGCGAAAGAGAGGACAGCAATGCAAAAACAAAGGGGTACAGCGCCACGCTGCTTGTGCTCCTTCTGCTGGCCGTACATCTGGGATATGAGAAACAGATTGTGAGCGATGAGAAGAAAGCGGCAGTGCTGCAGGAGATTGGCGAACAGATCCGGGAAATTCCTGATTTGTCGGAGCAGATGAAAAACTGGTGTACAGAAAGCAATTTCGGAGATGCATTAAAAGAAGTATATGTTCTTGGATATGGCATGAATTTCGGTACTGCGATGGAAGGCCAGTTGAAATTGATGGAGACAATGTGTATTCCGTCCATGTTCAATGATATCGGCGAGTTTTCCCATGGCATGCACCGGGCGATTACGAAAAGGAGCAGTGTTTTGCTGCTTCAGACGCGGTCTTCCCTTGCGGAACTGGCTGAGAAGACATTTCATTATCTCAAAAGGATAGCAGGACATGTATGGATGCTGGATGCTTCTGGGAAAACTGATGAAGAAGAGGGGCGAATTTTAATAAAAGCATATCCGCTGACACAGTCGCTTCTGCTGATGACATTGGCTATACAAGTGCTTTCGGTATTTGCGCCGGAGCAAGTCGGGAAAGACCCGAACAGAGATGCGAATGACAGCTTTACGGAAGTGGCGCATACACGGATGTGACGCAAAATAACAGGCAGTACAAAAAAGAAAACTTACGAATGATTAGTGTGAGGAGGGAAATTAATGAAAACAAACAAATTTGAAGCAACAATGGACAGGTTCAGCGGATGGATTGAACAATATCTTGCGCCTCCGCTTGTCAGGATGGGAAATCAGAGACATTTTGCAGCAATTCGTGCAGCATTGATTCGGACGATTCCGCTTATCATTATCGGCTCGCTGCCGTTGATTCTGACAAGTCTTCCGGTGGAATCCCTGGCAAACGTTATGGCGCCTTATGCGGAAAAACTGAATATTCTTTACGCTATGACGATGAACTTTATGACTCTTTATCTGGCGATTTCTCTTGGCTCGGAGCTTGCAAGGATGTACGAAGAACTAGATGCGGTAATCGTCAGTATCGTAACAGTGGCTTGCTATATCATAACGGTGGCTCCGGTCAATCTCGCTGACAATGTGCTCGATGTTACCGGATTTTCGGCAAAAGGAATGTTTACCCTGTTTGTAGTGGCAATTATTGTAGTAGAATTTATGCATTTTGCATACAAGCATAATATTATTATCCGCCTGCCGAAATCTGTGCCCCACGGTATTGCGCAGAGCTTTGCGTCCTTGCTGCCGATGGCGCTTTTGCTGGTATTTTTTTGGATGTTAAGAGTAATCATCGGTTTTGACCTTAATTCTGTGTTAAATATGGTTGTATCACCGTTGCTGGCAGTGACAGATACATGGTATGCGGCATTGATCTGTGCGCTTTTGCTTCAGCTTCTCTGGTTTGTAGGAATCCACGGCGGCTCCTTTACCGTGTGGGGCGTGATGTATCCGTTCCTTCTGGCCAATATCGCGGACAACGCTGCGGCAGTGGCGGCGAAAGAGGCAGTTCCGCATATTTTAACAGAGCCGTTCTTTTATAGCTGGACGATGATCGGCGGAGTGGGAATGACGCTGCCGCTTGTTATCATCTGGATGAGATCCAGGTCGGCGCACTTGAAAGAAGTGGCGCGTCTGTCGCTTATCCCCGGTATATTCTGTGTAAATGAGCCGGTGATGTTCGGCGTGCCGATTGTACTTAATCCGCTGATGTTCTTGCCGTTTGTATTTTTGACCTCCGTGTTGGGAACGATGTATGGATATGTGCTGACTGCGATTGGATGGATCAGTCCGGCGTATGTGCAGATTCCGTGGACGACGCCCCCTCTTTTGCAGCCCTATCTGTCTACCGGAGGAGATTGGCGCAATGTGATTGCGCAGGCGGTTCTGTTCGTTATTATGGGTATAATCTGGTATCCATTTGCAAAATTATATGAAAAACGCTGTCTTGAAGAAGAAGGAGGAGAACAATAATGAGAAAAATAAATGCGGTAATTTTGTGTGCATCTGCAATGTCCTCCAGCATGATCGTAGAGGCGCTTCGAAAAGAAGCGCCGAAAAAGGGCATTGACCTGACGGTGAGCTGTTCGGCAAGCTTAAGATATCGGACGTTTGATTTTTCGAGGCTTGATATTGTGATGATTGCGCCGCAGGTAAAGGGACAGATGAAAGATATTCAGAAATTTGCGGCGGAAAAAGGGTATCCGGATTTGCCGTTTATGCTGATTCCCATGCGTGAGTACGGCTTGGCTAAAGGAGAGGCTTTGATTGACGGCATGCTTGAAATGCTGGATAAAGACAAATAAAGACAGGAGGTATTCATAGTGAAGATGACAATGGAGGAGCTGAACAATATCTGCATGGAGATGATCTGCAATGCAGGCGAAGGGCGCGCTAAAGTTTTTGAGGCGCTTGAGGAGATTAATAATGAAGATTATGACGCTGCGCAAAAAAAGCTTGCCGAGGCGCAGGAGCTTCTTGCCGAAGCTCACAGGATTCAGTTTGAGAAACTGATGTCGCCTCAGAATGCCGGCGAGGAGATTCCGGTTTCCATGCTGCTTATGCATGCTATGGATATGACGATGGTTGCCACATCAGAGCATGATATGCTTCAGGGAGTTGTCTCCGGGAGAAAGGGTAGGAAGTAAAGCTTCGCGAAAAGGAGAGAGGGATATGAAAGAAATTACGGTTTCGGTAAAGTTTAAAGAGGGGCTGCATGCCCGGCCGGCGGTAAAGCTGATTAAAACGGCAGCGGCGTTTGATTCTTCTGTGACGGTGTGCAAAAAGGATAAGGTCGTTTTGGCAAGCAGCATCACTCAGATTCTTGGGGCGTGTATCGTCTGCGGAGACGAAATTACTGTTCGTGCAGAGGGAAGTGACGAAGAAAAAGCCATAGAAGAGCTTGCGCGTTTTTTCGCGTAAGGCGTATGAGGCGGCTGTTGTAAGGAGGGAAGCGGGGATATGAAGCATTTTTCGGGAAACGGGTGTGCAGATGGCTATGTAAAAAGCGAGGTGCTGAAAAAGAAGACGGCAGCGGTATTATTGGCGGAAACTGCAAAAGATGCACAGGAGGAACTACGCCTTTTCGAAGACGGCATGGTAAAATTGGAAAACCGCCTGGAGGAGCTTTACCATAAAACACTTATGGAGTCGGGGGAAGAAGCGGCTGAACTGATAGAGACATACCAGGTGATTTTGTGCGACCGGCAGTTTTTCGATCAGATCAGAGAGCGGATACAACAGGAGAAGCTTTCGTGCTGCATGGCAATTCAGGCAGAATGTGACGCCTGCGAAAAGCTGTTCTCGGAGATGGAAGATGCCTACATGCGTGAGCGCTTTGAGGATATCCGGGCTGTCTGTAATGAGCTGATATCGGTGCTTGGCGATGGGCCGGGCGCCCTGTCGGAAGTCGTGATTGACAGACCGGTGGTGATTGTTGCGGATACGCTCACTCCGGTGGATACTGTTAAGATGGATAAAGAATATCTTCGGGGATTTGTGACAGAGACCGGAGGTGAGACCTCCCATGCAGTGATTCTTGCACGAGCACTGGGTATTCCGGCGGTAACGGGAGCTGCCGGGATTATGGAGGCGGCACAGGATGGTATGGAGATACTGCTTAACGGAACGGATGGCGATGTGGTCTTAGAGCCGGATGCCGGGACAAAAAAAGAGTTTGAATGTAAGATGCAAAAAGCAGCAGAAGAGTCACTTCGTTTTGAAAAGGAACCGCCGGGAGAGGTATATACAAGAGACGGCCAAAGGGTCAGGATTGCCGTAAACGCTTCCGATGCAGCCCCAATACAGGGACTTGACCTGTGCGATGGAATCGGGCTGTTCCGCACCGAATTCCTATATATGCAGCAGGAGGATTACCCTTCGGAAGAGCTGCTGTATCAGACATACCAGGAGGCAGTGAGGCGGGCGGGAAAAAAGGAAGTGGTGTTTCGGACATTAGACATCGGCGGGGATAAAGCTCTGGGGTATATGGGACTTCCCGAAGAGGAAAATCCTTTTCTCGGCTACCGCGCGGTGAGAATCTGCCTCGACAGGCCGGATATGTTTAAGACGCAGCTTCGGGCAATACTTCGGGCTTCCCGGGGCGGTAATGTAAAAATTATGTTCCCCATGATCAGCAGTCTGGAGGAGCTGCTCTATTGCAGAGAGATGTTGGAAAGCTGCAAAAAAGAGCTGCACTTAGAAGGGGTTGACTGCAGAGAAGACGTCCCCGCCGGAATGATGGTTGAGACGCCCTCGGCAGTTATGATCTTAGACCAGTTGGCTCCCTATGCTGATTTTTTCAGTGTCGGGACAAATGACCTTACCCAGTATTTTATGGCGGCAGACAGGGGAAATCCGGCAGTTCATAAGCTCTATGACCCGTTTTATCCGGCTGTATTGCGCGCGTTGTATCATATCGGAAGTACCGCGCAAAAATATCATGTTCCCTTGAGTGTATGCGGGGAGGCAGCGGCGGATATTGCAATGATTCCATTTTTGCTGGGCTGCAGTGTGGAGAAGCTTAGTATCGCAGAACCGATGCTTCCTAAAGTGCGTTATCTGGTTCGGCGGCTTCATAAAGGAGAATGTACTGAGCTGGCCCGGCAGATCATACAGATGCAGTCCGTGGAAGAGATAAAGGAGAGATTGCGTGAGTATGCTGAAAATACATTGAAGCGAGGCGAATAACGTAAAAATATGCTGGTCATAGGATACACACCTTGCTATAATACAGATATGTGTTCGCGGCGCGAAAAGATTTATCTGTGAGGAGGGGAATATGCTATGAACCCAGTGATAGTGCGAAATGTTAGAATCGGGGAAGGTATGCCGAAGATCTGCGTACCTATTGTGGATACTACACAGGCGGAGATTGTGGAGTCCGGGAAACGTATTAGTGCCGCAGGTGCGGATATTGTTGAGTGGCGGTCGGACTGGTATGAGGATGTCTTTGAGTTTGGGAAAGCAGTAGAGACAGCGAAGGAGCTTAGGAGCGTTCTTGGCGATCTGCCGCTTCTGTTTACTTTCCGGACTTCGAAGGAAGGCGGTGAGAAGCCGATTGAAAAGAAAGATTATGTGGAATTGAATCAAAAGGTAGTAAAGAGCGGAGCTATAGACTTGGTGGATGTAGAGGCATTTACCGGAGATGATGCGGTGGGGGCGGTCATCAAGACAGCCCGCGGATGTGGGGTAAAGGTCATCGTATCCAACCATGATTTTTGCCGGACTCCGCGGAAGGAAGAGATTGTATCTCGGCTATGCAAGATGCGCAGTCTGGGGGCGGATATTCCGAAAATCGCAGTTATGCCCCGGAGTAAAAAGGATGTGCTGACGCTTCTTATGGCGACGGAGGAGATGACTGCTGAATATACGGACTGTCCGATCATCACTATGTCCATGGCGGGAACAGGAGCCGTAAGCCGTCTGTGCGGAGAGGTGTTCGGCTCGGCAGTTACTTTTGGCGCAGTGGGGAGAGAATCCGCGCCGGGACAGATGGCGGCGAAAGATTTAAAGACTGTGCTGGAGATTATACATAAAAGTTTGTAGAAGCGGAAAACAGAGAGAGAAAAACGTCGGGCCGGCGTACAGGGATTAAGAAAGCCCTGTACGCCGGTTCGGCCTGTTCTGGTCTTTATTACAGATGATACAGATTGGATGAAACGAAATCGCGTTCAAATGCGAGGTCGATTAACTCACCGATAAGCTCCTTTTTGGAAATCCCCGCGGCTTCCCAGAGCATAGGATACATGCTGATAGCGGTAAAGCCGGGCATGGTATTGATTTCGTTGAAGATAACCTCTCCGTCATGAGATACGAAGAAATCTACTCGTGCGAGACCGTAGCCGTCCACGGCATTAAAAATCTTTTCTGCTGCCTTTTTTACTTGTGCGGCAGAACCGTCAGGCAGTTCGGGGTCGAGCACAGTCCGGGATTCTTCGTTAAAATATTTGGCTTCAAAATCATAGAATTCCGCTGCGGCAAGAATTTCTCCTACGCCGGAGGAAAGTACAGGCTTTTGGCCCCCGCCAAGTACGGCGCACTCAATCTCATGGCCGTAAAGCATCTCCTCAACAAGAATCTTCCGGTCGTGGCGGGCGGCTTCCTTAAGGCCGGCAATTAATTCATCGCGGTTTTCTGCCTTGCTGACCCCTCTGGAGGAGCCGGCATTGGAAGGTTTGATAAACACGGGATAAGAAAATTTTTCTTCAATTCGTTTGACTGTTCCTTCCATGTCATCTCTCATGCGCCAGCTCATGACCGGAACATAATCTGCCTGGCGGATGCCCAGGTCATCTACGATAATCTTTGTGTATAACTTATCCATAGATACGGCAGAGGAAAGTACACCGCAGCCTACGTATGGAATATGCGCCAGCTCAAAAAGACCCTGGACAGTCCCGTCTTCTCCGTAAGGCCCGTGAAGCACCGGGAATGCGGCGTCGATTTTTACGGTTGTGCGTTCTGTGCCGTCGTCCAGGATAACGCACTTTTTGGTGGCGTCCGGTGAGATGACTGCCTCTGTCCGGCTTTCTTTCCATGTCCCGGAGCGGACATCTTCTAAGGAGTCTGCCTTCAGCCAGTGGCCGTCTTCGGTAATACCGATGAGCAGAAGGTCATATTGGTCAGTGTCTATCTGTTCGATTACATTGGCTGCCGACATGCAGGATACGATGTGCTCGGATGACTGCCCGCCGAACAGCACAGCTATTTTCTTATTTGCCATATAATTTTCCTTTCTTAAATAAAAGCCTCTGCTTTGTAAATGCATTCTCATAAATGTATGCTGTGTTTTTAAAAGAGATGGCTAAATTATGATTAAAAATATCATAGCCCTTTTTTAGCGTCTTGTCAAAAAATAAAAAATTTTAAAAAAAATAAAAAAACACTTGATTTTTTGGAAAAACTTGATATAATAATATTTGTTCGCAAGGACAGCTGATGCGGATTGGTGTAATGGCAGCACAGCAGACTCTGACTCTGTTAGTAGAGGTTCGAGTCCTCTATCCGTAGTTCCTTGGCAGGGGCACCGGGTACAGTAACTTAGGTATCCGGTTACATAGCGGAGTGTGGCTCAGCTTGGTAGAGCGCTACGTTCGGGACGTAGAGGCCGCAGGTTCAAATCCTGTCACTCCGATTACTTTTGAAGATGCCGGAATCCTTATAAAATGAGGATTCCGGTATTTTTATATCTAAGATATTATTTTTTGTAGACATTCTAACACATTTTTAGTTTTCCAATCAGTATCCGCATCGGCCGGTATAGTACCAATGACACAACAATATTACCGGCACAGTGAAGTAAATCGAAGGGAATTCCGGATACCCAATAGGAAAATCCTGCCGCCCGTCCGCCGGCCAGGAAATACGGCAGCGAGTACAGAAACCCAAAACATAGACCGTATGCACCGAGAATAATGCAAGTTGTAGGTATTGATGTCTGGGTTTCTTTCATAAAAAGAACAAATATCGCCAATATACTCCAAATATACAGATAACCGAACCACCAAATACCAAACCCATATATGCATCCCTCTAAAATTACAAATACATAGATTATAAAAAAGACTTTCTTTCGGTAAATCTGCGTATATATATATATGAAAAGAGATACTACTTCTATATTGGGCAGATAGGACATTCCTACCTGACCAATCAGCAATAGTGCGCTTAAAAGTGCCATACATACAAGTTCTTTTGTGTTCGTTTTATTCATCTTGTTTTGTCTCCCGATAAAACTGCCGGTTATAGGTGGTTACAATGTTATTAATAGCCTTCTTTTAAAGTCAGTTCAAATTGTTCTCCATCTGCGATGGGGGTCTGGTCTGCCGAGGTATTGAGCTGCTCTCCTTCTTTTGTGATGCACCACCACTGCTCTTTTGAGTCATCAGCGGCCTCTCCGTCTACAGAGGTAATGAATAATCCATATTCTCCGTCGGTGCCTTCTGCGAGTTCTTCTTTTTGAAGGACAGCCCCCAGATAGGCCTCGTCAGTCTGATAGGTAAAATCTTTTTCTGTTTTGTCGCCATGTACGACAGTCACAGTAATTTCTTTTGCGCCGGCCTGACCTTTGGGCATGAATGTTTTATAGATTCCAAACATTGCCAGGGCTGCAATTGCAAGTATTGCAATTAAGAGTAGTGTTTTGATTCCGGATGATTTTTTTGTTTTGTTTTCCATTTTAAATTCCTTTCTACTTTTGTTGCGTAGCGCTGCTTTGTGCAGTTCGCATTTGACAATGCAGAATGTAATGGGCGTAATGTTGCCAGGGAACAAAAAAGTCCGCCTTCTTTAAGGCGAACTTTATCTTGCAGATACACAATGACAAACAAAGATATACACGTTGTAAAGCCGTGTAAATCTTCGTTTTCAAAGGATATTTGTAGAATGTTTCGCTTTGGATGGAAGCCCCATTCTGCATACAGGCAGGTAATCTGGCTTTAGGCATTGCCCACACAGTGACCTCATCGCTCAGGAATTGCACCTGATTCCCGCTGCCTGTATGTGTTATGTTTTTAAAATTCTAACAGATTATATATCAAATATTGACAGTATGCAAGTGTTTTTTGTCAGTCTTTTTTTGTCAGTACAAAAGCTTCATAAGGCTTTAGCGAGATACAGCCCTTGCTATAATCGTTTTCCATGTTGGCAATCATGCACTGGCCGCCGATAAATTCATCGGGGGCATGAAAGCTTGTTTCATGAGCAGAGAAGTTACACACAACAAGCAGCTTTTCGTCTTCCAGTTCACGTGTGTAGACATAAAGTTCTTCACTGTCGGCCAGAAGCAGCTCGTATTTTCCATACACGATGACTGGATTTTGCTTTCTTAGTGCAATAAGTTTTTTGTAATAATGAAAGACTGAATCAGGGTTGGACGTCTCTTCTTTTGCATTGATTTCCTTATAGTTCGGGTTTACGCTGATCCACGGAGTTGCCGTGGTAAATCCGGCCTGCGGGGTGTCGTCCCACTGCATTGGTGTTCTTGCATTGTCCCGGCTTCTGAAAAGAAGACAAGGCCAAAATTTTTCGTGGGAGACTTTGCCGCTTTTGCACCATTCGCTGTAAGCGTTGATACTTTCAATGTCACGGAAATCTTCGGGCTCTTTAAAAGGGAAGTTCGTCATACCCAGCTCTTCGCCCTGATAGATATAGGGCGTTCCCTGCATCATATGCAGACAGGTTGCCAGCATCTTTGCGGAGACTTCCCGGTATTCCTGGCTGTCATCTCCGAATCGGGAGACGGCTCTTGGCTGGTCGTG
This sequence comes from Lachnospiraceae bacterium MD308, assembly GCA_000403475.2. Taxonomy (GTDB): domain Bacteria; phylum Bacillota; class Clostridia; order Lachnospirales; family Lachnospiraceae; genus MD308. The sequence goes on along the minus strand of KE159797.1, from coordinate 54,684 downwards.
ATTATCCCAGAACAGGCTGTTCCAGGCTTCGCCGTGTAGTTCTGTCTGCCAGCGGGTCATGATTTTTTTCAAGTCCGTGAGCGGAAGTTTTTCGTCGGTCCATTTGCCGTATTTTCCCAGGGTGTCCACAAGCTCAAACTGAAATACCATATTAAGCTCTTTTGTATCCTCGCCGGCATACTGCTTTGCCAGCTCGGTAGTGACGCCGGGTGTCTCGCCGACGGTCATTATATCATATTTTGACAATACTTTTTCGTTCATTTCCTGGAGGTAGCTGTGGACGTTAGGGCCGTTTACACAGTAAGGGCCATAATCGCCGTAAAAGTCTGTCACTTTTCCGTCGGGCATCTCGGCGGTTTTAGAAATCATGCTAATGACGTCCATACGGAAGCCGTCTATGCCCTTATCGCACCACCAGGTCATCATATCAAAGATATTTTTTCGGACGGCGGGGTTATTCCAATTGAGATCAGGCTGTTTTTTAGAAAACAGGTGAAGATAAAACATATCTGTGTTTTCATCATACTGCCATGCGGACCCGCCAAAGCAGGAACCCCAGTTGTTGGGAGGTGTCTTTTCATCTTTTCCCTCCCGCCAGATGTAGTAATCTCTGCAGGCATTGTCTCTGGAGCTGCGGCTTTCCATAAACCACTTGTGCTCATCAGAAGTGTGGTTAACGACAAGATCCATGACGATGCGGATGCCGCGCTTATGAGCTTCGTCAAGCAGCACGTCAAAATCTTCCATAGTCCCAAATTCATCCATGATCGCCTGATAATCGCTGATGTCATATCCGTTATCGTCGTTGGGAGACTTGTATACCGGGGAGAGCCAGATGACATCGATTCCCAGATATTTCAGATAATCCAGCTTGCCGGTGATTCCCATTAAATCGCCAATACCATCTTTGTTGCTGTCCATAAAGCTGCGGGGGTAGATTTGATAAATCACCGCCTCTTTCCACCATGTTTTTTTCATATTATTTTAATTCCTCCTGTAAATATTATTATTAACTGCAGTCTGGAAGGCTTCCGCCGGACATTACATTTCCAGAATAAGTACTTGATATGCCTGCAGGGTAAGCATATGTTCATTTTTTGTGAGATTGGAATAATTATTTAACAGTATGCATTTATATGGGGACGGGAGAGTAACTGTCTGTTCTTCCATCTGATAGTTTCCGATGACGAGCAAGGTTTTGTCGCCTTTGCGGTAGTAAGCCATCAGATTGTGCCTGTCTTCCCAGATTGGTTCAAGCACGCCGTATACGATGGTCTCTTTATATTTGTTGTCCTTTCTCAGAGCAATCAGTTTTTTATAAAAGCTTCTCACAGAGTCCTGGTCATCCATTTGTGCAGCTGCATTGATAGAGACAAAATTGGGATTTACCTTAAGCCACGGAGTTCCGGTGGTAAATCCGGCGTTGGCACCATCGGACCACTGCATGGGGGTTCTGGCGTTATCCCGGCTGTATTTTGCAACTGCTTTGAAGGCTTCGTCAGGTGAAAGACCTGCCCTTAATGCAACCTGGTATTCGTCTAATGTGCTGATATCGTCTATTTCATCGATGGAAGAAAACGGGACATTTTCCATTCCGATTTCCTGTCCCTGATAGATAAATGGCAGCCCACGCAGCATGAAATTCAGTGCAGCCAAAAGCTTTTTGCTTTGGGTGCAGCATTCCCCTTCCGGGATATAACGGCTGACGCCCCGCGGTTCGTCATGGTTCTCGATGATGTTGGAGAGGAAACCGACGCCGCCGATTTTAGCCTGGGATTCGAAGCAGCATCTTTTATAATCGTCGGGTGCGATTGCCTTTGCGTCATACCAGCCCTTTTCGCTGGAGCCGAAAACTGCCTCATTGAAATCGAACATACTGGAAAAATAGCCGTTCTCTCCGATAAAGTCAGGGATTTCTTCTGGTTTTTCATTAAAGACCTCACCGACGGAGAATGCATCGTATTTTTTGAATGTACGGTCACGCATCTCGCCTAAGAATTCTCCGATGCCTTTCGCATCTTTAAGCATCGCGTGGATATTGCACAGTCCGTCGTCCCTGTCCGGCTCGTAACTGCGCAGTGGAAGGGCTTTCTTGATATTAATGATAGCGTCGATGCGAAAGCCTCCTAAGCCTTTATCCAGCCACCAGTTTATGTTTTTATAGACCTCTTCCCGAAGCTCTGGGTTCTCCCAGTTGAGATCCGGCTGCTTTTTGTGAAAGACATGTAGATATTGCTTATTGGTTCCCGGTAAATCATCCCAGACCGGGCCTCCAAAATACGAGCGCCAGTTGGTGGGGAGTTCTCCCTCCTTTTTATCTCTCAAATAGAAGAAGCTTCCATATTTCCCATCGGGGTCTTCACATGCCTTCCTGAACCATTCATGTTCATCGGAGCAGTGGTTGACAACCAGATCCATCAGTATGTACATATCTCGTTTTTTGGCTTCGTCAAGCAATCGCTCCATATCTTCCATCGTGCCAAACCGAGGGTCAATGTTGTAATAGTCCGAAATATCATAGCCTTCATCTGCCAGTGGAGAACAATAACAGGGAGAGAGCCATATGATGTCGATTCCCAGATCCTTAAGATAATCCAATTTGCTGATGATGCCGGGGAGATCACCGATGCCGTCTCCGTTAGAATCATAAAAGCTTTTTGGGTAAATCTGATATGCTACTTTGTCATGCCACCATTTTTTTGTTATATTATTTGCCATAGTTGTACCTCCGGATATTGTCTTGTCTATCATTATAGAGACTAATTCTTTGTATGTCTTATATTTCTCTGATTAAAAATTACGAAATATTGACTTTTTGGAGCTGAGACTGTCTGCGGTATTTGAGCGGAGTAGTGTGGGTATGGTTTTTGAATGCCCGCATGAAATTTCCTAAATTATTGTAACCGCATTCCAGACACACCTCTGTGACTGTAAGGTCCGTCTCTTCGAGGAGTTTCAGGGACTGCTTAAGGCGGTAATCATTGATGTATTCCATGGGAGAGCGTCCGATGGATTTTTTAAAGAAACGGCAAAAATATTGGGCGTTCATATTCACCTGTTTCGCCAGATCCTGAATGTATATTTTATCTTTGTAATTTTCTTTGATGTATGTAAGGACAGTCTTGATTTCTTCCACACGTTTGTCGTAATTTTTTTCCGTGGGCGTAAAAAGCCGGCTGCCCGAAAGAAGCGCAAGGATGCGCAGAAGAGAGGATTTGATAAATAGCTGGCTTGTCAGATCATCTGTGACCACACCGTTTATCGGCAGGGGCGTTTTGCCTGGCGTATGCCTGAAAGAGTGCATAGTCTCTAAGAACGCGTCTCTGACCGGGATAAAAGCTTCGTGACCCGGCATAAGACTGCGGGGAAACAAAAGCATTCCGTTTTGAATGGGCTGAATAAGCTGTGTCTGCGCAGCGTCGCAGGAATCAAAGTTAAGGATGCCCGGGGAAAAGACAATGGCATCCTCGCCGGAGCTTTTTGCGTTTTCCGTGAAAATACTGTGCAGTTCTCCGGGATTGATAAAGTATAATGCTTCTGAGTGGATATGAAAATGCTCCATATTTATTTCCAAACGGAAATCGCCGCCTGAAAAGTAAAGAATCTCGACCTCGTCATGCCAGTGATGCTTGACAAGAGTTCCTTTTCCGGCACGCCTGGTCCGATAGAAAGCACAGGGAAAAGACTTTGTGCCGTGGAGGCAGACTTCTTTTAATGTAGGTAAATGTGGGTACATAGATTTCTCCTTTTGTAATGTCAGAGATATTGCTACGATTTTCTGCTTTATTATAGCTCTGAACAATTATATTTTCAATGATTTGCTTTTTCGGTTGATATATTTGTGCTAATATATAAATATAAATTTGTTTGTTCGGGGGAGGAGTAGAAAAACAACATGGGAGAGCAGCTTACTAAAAGTGATGTGGAGAAAATAAAGGAAGAAATCGAGTACCGGAAACTTGTAGTCCGAAAGCGGGAGCTTGAGGCTGTAAAAGAGGCAAGGGCGCAGGGAGACTTAAGCGAAAATTTTGAGTACAAGGCAGCAAAGCAGGATAAGAACCGCAATGAAAGCCGTATCCGCTACCTGGAAAAGATGTTGAAACATGCCCGGATTGTGTCGGATGAATCGGAGGATGACGAGGTTGGCATCAACAATACTGTGACGGTGTATTTTGAGGAAGATGATGAGACGGAAACATATCGCCTGGTGACCAGCGTTCGGGGGAATTCCATGCAGGGACTTATCAGTATAGAGTCTCCTATGGGGAAGGCGATCCGGGGACATAAGACGGGAGACAGGGTGCTTGTGAGGACGAACGGCGACGATGGCTACTATGTGGTAATTAAGGAGATTGTGAAGACAACGGATGATTCACAGGATACATTGCGAAGATATTAGAAGGCTGTAGGGAGTATGCAGAAGTTGCGTAGGAGTTTGATAATTTGTGATTTGGAGAATAGATGATGAAAGCAGATGAAAGATTTGAAATGATTATCCGTGAGGTGCAGGATAAAGAGAAGGTAAAGGTTGCGCAGCTTAGTGAGCTGTTAGGCTGCTCAGAGGTGACCATACGGAATGATATCCGAAAGCTTGATGAGCAGGGAGTGATTCGTAAGACCCATGGAGGGGCGGAAAAGCTTAAAGGAGGGCTGACAGTGCAGTTTGCGCCCGGAGAGTATTTCCTCAATGCAGATTATAAAAAGAGGATAGCCCGAAGGGCGTATGAATATATCGGCGATCAGGAGTCTGTTATGATTGATGATTCTACAACGTGCTGTTACCTTGCCCAGTGTATTAAAGAGTATCCGGATAAGAGACTGTCAGTTGTGACGAATTCTCTCTACGCGGCGGCGATTCTTTCGGATGCCCCGCATGTGAATTTACATTTTTTGGGTGGACAGATTTTATCAAATCCGGCTTCGGCCATGGGTACTACGACCGCGGAGAATGTTATGCAGTATCATGTCAATAAGCTGTTTACGGGAATTAACCGGATTGATTTTAAAGTCGGGCTGACATCCGCGGATGAGATGCATGCGGAGGTAAAGCGTGCGATGATTGGAAGGGCGGATGAGATCTATGTGCTTGCTGACCATACGAAATTCGGGGGAGGGAGTCTCTTTACAGTGTGCGAGATGAGAGAGGTGAGACGGATAATCACGGACTCGGATATTTCAAAAGAAATATTGGAGACGGCCGGTAAATTGAAGATACAGTTGGAAATTGTTTAAAATAAATAAAATGATAAATTGGAAGGCGAATTTGTTGATTCGCTTTCTTTTTTGTAAATAACACACAAATTGAAAGATTAAAATATGTAAAAAATTACGAATAGAAATATATTGCTTTCGAATGATAAAAATGATATAGTGAAATTATCAAAAGAAAGCATTTGCAAATGTAATTAAAAGTATTTTGAAAGGAATCATATAATTATGAAACAAAATTATAGGCCAATCATTGGAATAACGATAGGGGACCCTTCAGGAATAGGGCCGGAGATTATTCTCAGAGCATTGAAGACAAAAGAAATTTATGAGCATTGCCGGCCCTTTGTGATTGGAAGTGTAAAAGTATTGCAGCGGGCGGCGAAGGACGCTCTGGGCGGAGAGGAGGTCAGGACTTCTGTAATTACAAATCCGCATGAGGCAGAGTATACATATGGAACAATTAACGTGGTTGAGACAGGAGATTATGACTGTGATTCTTTGGAATGGGGAAAAGAACAGAAATTAGCAGGACAGATCGCGATGGACGCCATCAACAAATCTATTGAGATGGGGATGGCCGGGGAGTTGGACGCCGTGACGACAGCGCCGATCAATAAGGTGGCGATAAAGATGGCTGGGGTAAAGCAGGCCGGGCATACGGAAATTTATCTTGACGGCACACATGCGGATTACGTGCTGACGATGTTTGATTGTATAGGGATGCGGGTGTTTCATTTAAGCAGGCATATGTCGCTTAAAAATGCTATTGACTATGCGACAAAGGAACATATTCTGGCGGATGTGATAAGAATTGATGGTCAGTTAAGGAAACTTGGCATTGCTAATCCTGAAATTGCGGTCGCGGGTATTAATCCGCATTGCGGTGAGGGCGGTCTGTTTGGAGATGAGGAGATAAAGGAAGTCACGCCGGCAATAGAGGCTGCGAAAGAAGAGGGAATTCATGCAGTCGGGCCAATTCCTCCGGATACATTATTCAGCAGGGGAAAAAAGGGTGAGTTTGACGCCATTCTTGCTATGTATCACGACCAGGGGCACATGCCCTGCAAGACTCTTGACCTGGAGCGTTCTGTGTCTGTGACGCTGGGGCTTCCGTTTATACGGTGCTCAGTAGACCATGGAACCGCTTTTGACATCGCAGGAAAAGGAATTGCTACAAATGTGAGTATGGTTGCGGCTATTGAGACAACAATAAAATATGCGGCGGCAATTCACAGAACAAGATAACAGAGAACAGATAACGAAAACAGATAGGATGGAGGGGATAAGATGGCAATAATCGGAGTTGTGACAGATGATTTTACCGGAACTGCCAGTGCAGGTGTCTTAGTGGCCAGGTCACAGGCGAAGACAGGTCTCTTTTTTGATGCGGAGGCAGTCCGGGAGTTTGAGGAGGCAGAGAGGCTGGATGCCGTTTATGTAAGCAGCAACAGCCGCCACTTGCCTCCCCGGAAGGCATACGATGCAGTTTTAGATGTGACGAGAGAGCTTAGAAGCATGGGGGTAAGTTATTACTCAAAGAAAATTGATTCCACGCTTAGAGGAGGAATCGGCTATGAGACGGATGCCATGCTGGAATTTCTGGGAGAAGATTACATGGCGGTAATGGTTACGGCGATTCCTGCTTCAAATCGAATCTGTGTGGGAGGACATTCGGTGATTGACGGGGTGATCCTTACGGAGACTTCCGTAGCGGAAGATGTCAAGACGCCGGTCAGAGAGTGCTATGTCCCCAGATTGATAGAAAGTCAGTCGAGGTACAATGCTGACCTGATTTTACTGAAAGATGTAAAAAAAGGAACGGAGCATCTTAAAAAATGCATGGAATTGTCCAGAGAGAATGGGAAAAGGATTCTTGTTATTGATGCAATAACGATGGAGCATCTTGACACAATTGCAAAAGCATGTGTGGAGCTTGCGTGGAACGTGCTGGCTGTGGACCCAGGGCCGTTTACGATGAAGCTTGCGCATCATCGGGGAATTATCGGAGAAGAACGTGCAGCGGTTAATATTGCAGCGGAAGGTTCGGCTGATAACCATGCAGCGGGGCCTAAGAAGGAAAAAATCGCCCTGATGATCGTGGGAAGTGCCAATCCGGCGACGAAACGTCAGATTGAGCGGCTGTGCGAGGTGAATAAACGGGTCGTTTGTATCAGTGCATCGCCGGAAAAGCTAATAGACAAAGGCTTAGAGGCGGACGGGGAAGTGTCCCGGATAGTACGTAAGGCGATGGGATTTGCTGAGGCAGAGAAAAAACCAGAGGCGATTGTTGTGGAGACAGCGCTCCATGGTTCGGTAATCAATTTGGAGGAGGAAGATAGTCGGCGCGGGCTTACGAAAGGGACGAGCTCCATGAGAATCAATGAGGGTCTTGCCTGTATTACGGAGGGGATTTTAGAATATGCAGGACAAGACCAGATAGCCGGGCTGCTATTGACAGGCGGAGACACGATGGAAAGTGTCTGCCGGAAAATCGGCGTTGCATGTATACAGGCTATGGACAATATCGTGGCACAGGTGGACGTAGGAAAGATTATTGGAAAATATGACGGGCTTCCGGTTATTGTAAAAGGTGGATTCTGTGGCTATGAGGATGTGGCAGTTGATATAGTAGACAGATTGCATATAGAGGCGTCTAGATAAGATGAGAGAGGAGAATACGATGATTTTAAATTTTTTAAAGAAAATACCGGCAGGAATGATGGTAGTACCACTTTTGTTAGGCAGCATTATCACGACAGTATTTCCGAATATATGGGAAATCGGAGGACTGACAGCGGCGTTGTTTTCAAGCGCGGGAACCAATACTCTCTTAGGGGCACAGCTTTTCTGTATGGGTACAGCTCTGCAGGTGAAGGATATGCCTGCGGTGTTAAAGCGCGGAGGAGTGCTGCTTATTGCGAAGTTTTTAATCGGTGCAGGAATCGGTATCGCCGTAGGTAAAATATTTGGAGACGCAGGTTTTTTCGGGCTTTCAACGCTGGCAATTGTAAGCGCTGTTACTAACTCTAACGGCAGCGTCTATCTGACATTGATGGGCAATTACGGCGACAGGGCTGACGCAGGGTGTTTCCCGCTGCTTGCTTTGAATGACGGGCCGTTTTTTACTCTGGTGGCACTTGGGGCGTCGGGGCTTGCGAATATCCCGATCATGTCGTTGGTTGCGGCGATCATCCCTGTGGCGCTTGGTATGATCATCGGCAATTTGGACCATGGAATGAGGAATATCTTTGCGCCGATGGGAACGGCAATTATTCCGCTGATCGGTTTTGCGCTTGGTACAGGAATTAACTTGATGAATATTGTGAAGGGCGGAGTGTCAGGAATACTTTTGGGACTTATCACAGTGTTTGTAGGCGGAGCGTTTATTGTCTTTTGCGACAGGTTCATAACAAGGCGGCCCGGATATGCCGGCTGGGCGGTAGCAACAACGGCTGGTAATGCGGTGGCTGTTCCGGCAGCAGTAGCTTTGGTTGACCCGGCTCTTGAGACTGTGGCGGCGACGGCGACGGTTCAGGTGGCTGCGTCTGTGGTAATCAGTTGTATCCTTGTGCCTGTTATCACCAACTGGTGGGCGAAGAAGTTTGGATGTCCGCAGTATCCGCTTGACGGACAGAAATTTGAAGACTGAAAAAGAGCAGAGTTATTTTTTATGGCGTTTGCAGGCGTTGGAAATGGACAGGAGCTTGAAATACAGTGAGATATTATATATAATGGATATGCGCTGATTATTTTGAGATACCAAAAGGAGAAAGACAATGCTTGGAAATACACAGGGAAGAAAGCTGGACAGATATGTGCCGGATTATGTGGTTTTTGATTTGGAGACGACGGGAGTCAGTTATATGACGGACAGAGTGGTAGAGATTTCTGCCATAAAGGTGCGGGGGAAAAAGATTGTTGATGAGTTTTCTACGTTAGTTAACCCGGAGATGAAGATTCCCCTCAGGGCCTCTAAGGTCAACCACATCTATGACGACATGGTTAAGGATGCCCCTGTGTTTGAGAAGGCTCTGGCGGATTTTGATGTGTTTATTGAGGATATGGCTCTGGTAGGACACAATATTCATACTTTTGATATGAAGTTTATCCAGAGAGACGCGAAGATGTACTGGGGAAAGATATTTGCCAACGATTATATAGATACGCTTGTGCTGGCAAGGCAATGTCTGCCGCAGCTTTCAAACTACAAGCTCACGGATCTGGCGGCTCACTATCGTATCGCCGTGGATGGCGCTCATCGTGCACTTGCCGACTGCGGAATGAATCAGAAGGTATTTGAGCGGTTGGGTGAGGCGCTGAAGTCACCGGCGGTTAAAAAGAATGTGAAGACGTGCCCGAGATGCGGGCAGATGCTTGTGAGACGGAAAGGGAAATTCGGTGAATTTTGGGGATGCAGCGGGTATCCGGGCTGTAGATATACAGAGAATGTATGAGATATGCCTGGTGTACAAAGAGGCATGGAAAATAGAAAGCTGAGGAAGAAGAGGATTTTGCGGTATGCTGTTAATTAAAAATGCAGAGGTTTATGCGCCGGAACATTTGGGCAGAAAGGATGTTCTTGTCTGTAACGAGAAGATTGAATGTGTAGAGGATTCTATCAGTGAACTTCCGGTGGAGTGTGAAGTGATGGACGCGGAAGGGAGGATGCTTATCCCCGGACTGATCGACCAGCATGTGCACGTGACGGGAGGAGGGGGCGAAGGAAGCTTCCATACCCGTACTCCGGAGCTTGAGGTGTCGGAACTTGTAAAGGGCGGTATTACGACAGTAATCGGTTTGTTGGGAACAGACGGGCTTACCAGAAGTGTGGAGAATCTGTATGCGAAGACGGCGGCGCTTAACGAGGAAGGCGTGACAGCGTACATGATGACGGGAGCCTACGGCTGTCCGTCGCCGACGATTACAGGGAATGTGGACAGGGATGTAGTGTTTATAAAGGAAGTGCTGGGTTTGAAGCTTGCCATATCTGACCATCGCGCGCCTAATATTACTGTGCGGGATTTGCTCAAAAGTGCCAGCAAGGTACGGGTGGCCGGGATGCTTTCCGGGAAACCGGGAGTGGTTATCCTGCACATGGGGGATGAGGCGTCGGGCTTACAGCCGGTGTTTGAGGCGTTGGAGGAAGGCTCTGTTCCTATCCGTATTTTCCGCCCAACACATATCAACCGCAACGGGCGGTTATTGGAGGAGGGATATGCTTTTCTTGAAAAAGGCGGGTATATCGATTTGACTTGCGGAATCAGTAAAGAGGCGGCTCCGGGGAACTGCATTGCCGAGGCGATCAGGCGAGGCATTCCTCTAAAGCATATCACTGTAAGCTCCGACGGACACGGGAGCTGGTCGAATTATGCGGAGGACGGAACACTTATTGAAATCGGAGTATCCGGGGTAGATGCTCTCTTTGGGGAGCTGACACGCATGGTAACAGAGCTTGAGATGCCGCTTGAGAAGGCCCTGCCCTACATGACAAGCCAGGTGGCGGAGTGCCTTGGGTTATTTCCGAAGAAGGGCAGCATACGAAAAGGAGCAGATGCGGATATGCTTCTTTTGGGAAAGGATATGTCTCTCGACAGTTACATCGCCCGGGGGCAGATATTTATGCGGGGCGGTGAGGTAATCCGAAAGGGAACTTACGAAAAGTAGAAAAGCTATAGATGCGGGTAAAAAAGGACAGCCTGTGCGTGTTTCATGCACAGGGCTGTCCTTTTTACACGTTTGCTCAGATTTGCGGCCGGTTGATTACGGCGAAACTCATTTACCAACAGCGAAGTCTTTGAATACTTCAACGACCCGCTGCATATCCGTGATACCAAACCTCTGGTCGCAGCTTATGGACATGACGTGACTGTAGATGTACTGGGCTCCGGGATAATTCTCGATTTCTATAAAGGGAGGTACAGGCCAGTACACTTTCGGCGGAATATGATTGTCGGCGAGATGTTTCATCAGCGCATCTCTGTCATCTACAAGAAATGGGAAGAACATAGGGCATACGCTGTCTGGCAGCTCGGTAAAGATTGGACGCACCGCCGGATTTTCCGGCAGATTCTTAAGGAGGTATGCAAAGTTCTCACGCCTTTTTTCGATAGAATCGTCAATCGGATAGTGCAGGATGGCTTGAAGGGAGTCATCATCGCCTGTCTGTATGTCAAAGATTTCCCGGAGCATGAACTCGGCTTTCCAGAAAGCGTCGGCGCTTTCTTTGTTGAGGGATTCATCATCTGTAAGCTCGTATTTTTCGCGCTTGCCGAGGGCTGTGCGGCGAATATCCAGATGAACTTCATCTGCCGGGATGGGGGAGACATTGAACATTCCCTTCCGCTTGATGGCAAGGCCGCCGGAGATGACGCCCATCCATTTGCGCAGGCTCACTGCGACGTAGTCTGTTTCCGGATATGCGGGGGAAAATGCGGTATGGGTCGTATCCTGCATGACTACAACGTTGCTTTTGCGGCATTTTTTCACAAAATCCGTATCAAAGGTGGAGAAACCGTAATAGCCGCAGATCATCAGAAAACTGATTTTAGGAATCAGATTTTCATCGAACTTTGGGGTAAGATTTTGGTCAAAATCGTAATAATAGATTTCGTAGCCTGCCTTGACGAAGCAGCCGCTTACGGTCTCACAGGTGTATGCAGGGAGATAGGCGACCCGCTTCTTGTCCGTCAGCATGATGTCCCTGAGGCAGAAGTAGATGGCGCACCGCCCGGACATGAGGTGAAGAATGTCGTCCGCTCCCGGACACATCCTTTCGAGATAGTTGTTTTCTTCTTCCTGTAAAGAAGAATAAGGAAAAAATCCTCCGATTTCCATAATAGTTCCCTCCTTGTAATTTGTTTGTTATATGATAAATATTTTTTTGTCAGGATGGCAGAGTATCTTTGAATTCTTCAATCTCGGAGGGCGCTACATTGTCGATGACCAGGCAGGAGGCTAAGAGGTTTAGTACCGCCATGGGGAGCGCCAGAGAGTTGTAGAAGAATTTTGTAGGTCCGGGGCAGAGGAGCAGGTGGTCGCCGTATTTTGCGACCGGGGATGTATCGCTGTCTGTGATGGCAAGGATGGGGATGCCAATACTCGATATTTTTCTGGCAATATTGCCGATCGGGAAAAAGTAGCGCGGGAAGGAGAACAGGATGGCAAGGTCTTCTTCGGCAAGGTTTTGAAGATGGAACTGCGTCTCTTCCAGATTCCCTAAATCGACGAGGGTTGCGTTGAGATAAAGAATTTTCAGGCGCGATTCTAAAAACTGACCCATAATTTTAGATAAATCATGGGCGAATATATAGATTCTCCGGCTTTTTCGTATCGCATCTGCGATGCGGGCGATGTTATCCAAACAGATGTTGGAATAATAGTCTGACAAAGAGCAGACGTCTTCGTTGAAAATCTCCAATAGAAAAGCTTCCTTCTCGGACGCGCTGCCGGTGGATAACTCAGGGGCGATGTAATGGGCCGAGGAGACTAGCTTGATCATTGTCTGGGTATAATCTCTAAATTCATTTTTTAATTCTAAGAAACTGGCACAGCCCATCTTCTGGCAGAATCTAAGGAGCGTCACTTCGCACGCGGAGGTGTTCTGGCTCAGTTGTGCAAGGGTTATGTAGCAGATATCTTCCGGGTTGGCGATGAGGTAGTTAGCGATGGCTTTCTGCTTTTTTGTCAGGTCAGGATAAGAGGCGCGTATGCGTTCGATAATGTCCATTTTTAATCCCCGTTCTTTCTGAAAATAAACTCATATTTTTGTCTATTATAAATAAAAATAATGTAAATGCTTTACAAATATAGGTGCAACATGATATAATCCAAAACAGAAAGTAAATACTTTACAAATATAAGTATAACATATAACTTTGGAAAATAAAAGTAAAGTTTTTGCTTTGCGATTACACGCGTGGAAGATAAACAGGATACTTTTTTGTATAGATATTTTACAGAGAGTTGTCCGAAAAGTAAAGGAGGAGACAATACGATGAAGAAACTTTTTGACGAGCACTTTGAACGGACATGGCTGTTCATCTTTTTATTCATGTTTTTCCTGATCATGGTGCCATTTCCATTTTTCTACAGTGAGACTTATATTCCATCTATCGGCGGAATCCCGAGCTACATCTTCGGATGGTTTGCGCATACGGCGGTGACATTTGTCCTGATTATAGTGTATTACCGCATGTGTATGAAGAGAAAAGAGTATCATGTTTATGATGAAGAAGAACAGACAGAGAAGGAGGGCAAGTAAAGATGAACGGAGCAATTCAGCCATCACCGGTACCATTTTACACAGTTATTATCTTTTATCTCGGAATCATGGCGTTTATCGGCTGGTATGCCAGCCGCAAGACAAGCAGCCTTGGGGACTTTTTCGTACTGAGCGGCAAAGCGGGAGTGGTGGTCAGTGGTATCGCCTACTTCTCCACCCAGTTTTCCATGGGAACATTCCTTGGAACGCCCGGAACCATCTATGGCGTCGGATATGCAGGGATGGCAATCTCTGTGCCTGGAGCCGTATTCTGTATGATTCTGCCGGCGCTTCTTATCGGGCGCAAGCTGATTACGCTGGGCCATAAATACGGGTTCCTCACCATGGCGGATTATCTCTCGGACCGCTACCACTCTAAGAGCATGAGCGGAGTGCTTGGAGTGATGATGTTGTTTTTCCTGATTCCGATGATGGGCGCGCAGATTATCGGAGCGGGCGTTATCGTACATGTATTTACCGGACTTCCTGAGTGGGCAGGGGTTGTCGGAATGGGTGTCATTGTTATATTATATTGTATGGCGGGCGGCATGAAGGGAGCGATGATGACGGATGTTATCCAGGGTTCCCTGATGATAGCCACAGCAGTAGTTACGTTTATTGTTTCTATAGTCATGGGCGGCGGGTTTGAGAATATCAACCATACGCTGCAGGGAATGAATGAGGCGTATCTCACCTTCCCGGGAGCCAATGGTTACATGCCGTGGACGTATTTTGTGTCCAACATCGTACTATGGTCATTTTTCACTATGGGACAGCCCCATTTGTTTACAAAGTTTTTTGCCATGAAGGACCACAAGACTATGTTCAAGGCAATCCTTCTCGGAACGGCGGGCATGTTCTTCTCGGCGACGCTGATTGAGTGGGCGGGTGTGAATGGTATCGCGTCTATCCAGAATATTGAGAAGGCAGACCAGATTGTTCCGATGATTCTTCAGAGAGGGCTGAATCCGTTCCTTGCATCTATCTTTATTGCAGGAATCGTGGCGGCGGGGATGTCCACCATCGACGGAATCCTTGTGACCACCACAGGAGCGGTGACCAGAGATATATACCAGAAGATTATCAACAAGAAGGCGACGGATGAGACTGTCATGAATCTTTCTAAGGTTGTGACGGTTTTGATTGGAATTATCGTTATCTGCTTTGGCGTATTCCAGCCGGGAAGTATCTTTGAGATTAACCTGTTTGCATTTTCCGGAATGGCGATTTTTGTAGTGCCGATTCTCTTCGGTATGTACTGGAAGAAATCAACGGTGGCAGGAGCGGTGTCGTCAGTGATCGTGGGAGTTATCGCGCTTCTTTTGTTCACGCTGGTTCCGTCTGTGAAGGAGCTGGCGCATGGATTCCATGCACTGTTCCCGGCGACAATCCTTGGCTCGGTTACAATGCTCATCGTCAGCAGCATGACCCAGGCGCCCCCGCAGGAAACGATTGAGCGGCATTTTGCTATTTTTGGAAAATAATTCACATCGAGAGGAGAGAGTGGTATGTATCTTGGTAAAATGACAACAGCACAGGCAGAAGAAGCTTTTAAAAATGATCCGGTTGTTGTAATTCCGGTGGGCAGCACCGAGCAGCATGGAACCCAGAGCGCACTTGGGACGGATTATATGGTGCCGTCATATCTGGCGGATCAGATTGCGGATATGGAAGGGGTCATCGTTGCCCCGACAGTACCTTACGGCGTATGTCCCTATCATCTGAGCTTTGCAGGAAGTATCAATATCGGGTATGAAGGACTTTACCTGGTTCTTCGCGGCATCATGCATTCCCTGATGGACCAGGGAGTTAAGCGGTTTGTGGTTATAAATGGACACGGCGGCAATACGCCGTCCATAGACCGGGCGGCGCTGGAAGTGTATCACAAAGGCGGCGTGTGCGCCAGCATTGACTGGTGGAGCCTGGTGGCGGAGCTTGATGACAGATTCAAGGGCGGACACGGGGACGTGCTGGAGACGTCGGCGGTTATGGCGATTGCACCGGAAGCTGTTCATCTGGAGCTTGGACAGCCCATCAATGCCCAGAATCCTACAGATGAGCTTAAGGCAGCGTATATCCAGGCGGTGAATTTCAAAGGCGGAACGGTGCGCCTTGTGCGGGATACAAAGGAAATCGCGCCCAGCGGATGGTTCGGTCCCTTTGACCCGAAGGAATCTACGGCGGAGCTTGGACAGGCGGCTCTTGATCTGGCGTCAGGATATATCCGTGACTTTATGGGCGAAATGAAAAAAATATGTTTGCAAAATAAATAAGCTGTAGTATACTGAATATGTATCATAAATATAAAAAGGGGAGCTTGCGTATCAAGCAGGCTGAGAACAGGCTGAATCGCCTGGACCCGTAGACCTGATTTGGATAATGCCAACGTAGGGAGCGGTATGATGGATTTATAGATATTCGTTATACAAGGTTGAATGACAACGGCGGATGTACCCTTGCAGGTATATCCGCCTTCTTTGGGTAAAAAATTGCGTGAGTGGCATGGTCCGGGAAAGAGGAGGTAATCATTATGTTTGGAACTTGTTTTGGAAATGTCAGAACAACGGTGCCGCTTGTGCACAATATCACCAATTATGTGACGGTGAACGACGTGGCGAATGTGCTTTTGGCCTGCGGTGCCAGTCCGATTATGTCGGATGAGCCGAGAGATGTGGCAGATATCACGGCAATCTGCGGAGGGTTGAATATCAATATCGGCACGTTAAATGAACGGACCATTGAGGGGATGTTCACAGCAGGAAAGAAAGCCAACGAGCTTGGACATCCCATACTTTTAGACCCGGTGGGGGCGGGAGCCAGCGCCCTGCGGACTGATACGGCGATTCGGCTGATGGAGGAGCTTGAGCTTACTGTTATCCGGGGAAATATATCCGAGATCAAGACACTGGCTTGCGGAAGCGGAACCACGAAGGGCGTGGATGCGGATATGGCTGATGCGGTGACGGAGGAGAATCTTTCAGAAGCGTTAACATTTGTCAAAAGCTTTGGGAAAAAGAGCGGCTGTATCGTAGCGGTTACGGGGGCGATAGATCTGGTGAGCGACGGTGAAGCCTGCTATGTCATCCGAAACGGAAGGCCGCAGATGGGGAAGATTACCGGGACGGGGTGCCAGCTCTCCGGTATGATGACGGCATTTGTTGCGGCGAATCCTGAAAATCGGCTAGAGGCGGCTGCGGCGGCGGTCTGTGCCATGGGGCTTGCAGGAGAAATCGGGTGGAGCCGTATGGAGGAAGGCGACGGCAACTCGACTTACCGTAACCGGATTATTGACGCAGTGTACCATATGGATGCGGAAGTTTTAGAAAAAGGAGCAAGATATGAAGTTCGGTAAAAAGGCTCTGTTGCTGTATGCGGTGACAGACAAGGGATGGCTTGCGGGAGAGACACTGTTAAGCCAGGTAGAAAAGGCGGTAAAAGGCGGGGCTACATTCGTACAGTTACGGGAAAAAGAATTAAAGGCGGAGCAGTTTCTTGAGGAAGCGAAAGAAATCAGAGAACTGTGCAGAAGATACCAGGTGCCTTTTGTGGTAAATGACGATGTAGAGATTGCGCTGGCGGCGGACGCGGACGGCGTACATG
The DNA here is from genome assembly GCA_000403475.2 of Lachnospiraceae bacterium MD308. Taxonomy (GTDB): domain Bacteria; phylum Bacillota; class Clostridia; order Lachnospirales; family Lachnospiraceae; genus MD308. The sequence continues at coordinate 37,613 of KE159797.1, read as the reverse complement.
TTGGTCAGAGTGATATGGAGGCCGGGGATGTGCGAACCAGGCTTGGGCCGGATAAGATTGTCGGTGTGTCAGCTCAGACTGTAGAGCAGGCGGTTTTGGCGCAGAAAAAAGGTGCGGATTATCTGGGTGTGGGCGCAGTGTTCCCCACAGGCTCTAAGGCGGACGCTAAGGAGGTTTCCCATGAGACGCTGAAAGAAATTTGCAAAGCGGTGGATATCCCGGTGATTGCAATCGGCGGAGTCGGCACAGGCAATATGGGGGAGCTTTCCGGCAGCGGGATATGCGGGATTGCGGTAATCAGCTCCATATTCGCACAGGAAGATATAGAGGGTGCGGCGCGAAAGCTTAAGGGGCTTGCAGAAAAGATGTTCGGAGAGTGAGACGGCTGCGGAGTGAAAGGCAGTTATTCGGGGTGCTCGGACGAAGTGGATATAAATGACTTAGGAGGAAGGCAAAGTGATAAAAGGAGCGATATTTGACGTAGACGGAACTCTGTTGGATTCTATGGAAATATGGGAGAATGCGGGGGCGCGGTATCTGCGGAGCATTGGGAAGGTGCCGGAGGAGAACTTGAGTGAGATTCTATATCCTATGACGATGGCAGAGGGTGCGGCGTATGTAAAGGAGAATTATCAGCTTGCGTTTTCCGTGGATGAGATTATACAGGGCGTCCTGGATGCGGTGCGGGATTTTTATTTTTATGAAGTGCGGATTAAGCCGGGGGCGCGGGAGTTTCTTGACGGAATAAAAGAGAGAAGGATTCCAATGGTGGCTGCCACAGCAAGTGACAGGGAACATGTGGAGGCAGCGTTTAAGAGGCTTGGTATCGACGGATACTTTGAACGAATCTTTACGTGCGCAGAGGTAGGCGCAGGAAAAAGATATCCTGCAATTTATGAAAAGGCAGCCGCATATCTGGGCGCCGAGCCGGGGGAGATCTTTGTATTCGAGGATGTTCTCTATGCCATTCGGACGGCAAAAAAGGCGGGATTTCACACTGTGGGCGTATATGACAGGTTCAGCGCAGGTGATGCAGATGAGATGAGGCGGCAGGCAGATGTATATGTGCGGGAGCTTGACGGAGAATTGGCGGAGAAATTGTGATGGAGGAGAGATGTACAATGAAGACAGCTTTAACGATTGCCGGGAGTGATTGCAGCGGGGGTGCGGGAATTCAGGCAGATATTAAGACGATGCTTTGCAATGGGGTGTATGCTATGAGCGCGGTGACGGCATTGACGGCGCAGAATACGATGGGCGTGACTGGGATTATGGAAGTTACGCCGGAGTTTTTAGGAGAGCAGCTTGACAATATATTTACGGATATCTTCCCTGACGCGGTGAAAATCGGCATGGTGTCCGGCAGTGCGCTTATCGTAAAGATATCAGAAAAGCTAAGGGAATACGGGGCGCGCAATGTTGTGGTGGACCCGGTGATGGTAGCAACAAGCGGTTCAAAGCTGATGAGCGACGGGGCGGTAGATACGCTGAAGGAGTATCTTCTTCCTGCTGCTGCGCTTCTGACGCCGAATATTCCGGAGGCAGAGGTGCTTTCGGGGATGGAGGTTAAGATGTCGGCAGATATGGTTCTGGCGGCAGAGAAGATCAGCAAAAGTTATTGCTGCGCGGTGCTTATAAAGGGAGGGCATAAGCTTAACGATGCCAATGACCTGCTATACCGTGACGGCTCTTACAAGTGGTTCTCCGGAAAACGTATTGACAATCCAAACACTCACGGGACGGGGTGTACCCTCTCAAGCGCTATCGCATCCAACCTTGCGAAAGGGTATAGTCTTGATGAGGCGGTTGAAAGTGCGAAGGATTATATCTCTGGTGCATTGGCGGCGATGCTCAATCTTGGAAAAGGGAATGGGCCGCTTGATCATGGGTATCGAATTTTGGCAGAGCAGAGGCACTGATTTGTCCTGACAGGCAGGAACTGAATGAGGGCGCCGCCCTGGTGGCAACGCCCTCATTTAAAAACTATTTCGTTTTTACTTTCTTTATTTTTGACCAATTTGAGTATACTTTTACAGATTTACCATTTACTTTCACAGTTTTATATGTGCGAATTCTTACATAATAGGTCTTTTTTGATTTTAATTTGGATATCTTCTTTAGCGTCTTAGAAGATTTCACATTCGCTGCCTTCACACCGTTTTTGAATTTTTTGTCTTTTGAATACTGAATGTGATATCCTGTTGTCTGTGTTGTCTGTTTTTTCCATTTAACGGTAAATGCTTTCTTTGATGCTTTTAGTTTGGAGATGCTTGTTGTCTTTGGCTTAATGTCAAATGTCTTAGACATGCTTTTATATTTGCTGTAATCTCCCTTGAATGTTACTGTTACCGTATAACGTCCAACATTCTTGCAGCCTTTGGAATAAGATACTGTGTAGTTAGAAGCGCCGACGGCTTTACCGTTTGTATCTTTTATGGTCACGGACGGCTTTCTGACCTTTCCGTTGTAGGTATAGGCAGAAGCCGAAAGCGTCATCGTCTTTGGCGCAGCTATTTCCGGCTGCTGTGGCGGCTTCTGCTGGTTGGTGTCTTTTAAAATGGTGTATGCTTTTGTTACTGTGCAGCTATTCATATCGCCGCTTCCGGCAAAAGCTGCCGTTACCGTATATGTACCGCTTGCGGACGGAGCCTTGTCCAGCTTATTTTTCTTAGAATCATAATATGTAAATGTAATCTTTGGATTATCAACTACCGTACCTGCATGGCGGACAATGAAACTGCTTTCTAAATCTTTCGGTGCGTTGCCGGTGTATGCAAATTCTGTGGTGTATCCGCTCTGATCTAATGTAGAATATTCCAGAGTGCCGTCAGCAGCGATTGTTTTTGCTGTTGAAGGAGTGCTGTTCTTGCAGTAATCCTGCCAGTAAATACTTGTACTGTTCGAAGCCTTTGACATGTTCTCGCGGAAGCCTTCGCGGCATACTTCACAGAATTCATAGAAGATTCCGGAATTCGGATAGCTCAAAGCTTCCATCTTACAGCTTCCTTTAGATGGGCGATACCATGAATTTGCAGCCGCGTCACCATACCCCTCATACTGAAAGACGCCGTTCTTTGTGCGTTCGCTGTAGGTAAGGAAATCTTTCCATTTCACTTGGCTTGCATCGCTTGTTTGTGTCATATTAGGACAATTTTCTGTTGCAAATACTTCCCCTGGCCAATACTCATCTGCAAGATTGCCGAGAGCGTGAGCAATTTCGTGGGCGGCTACTTCCTTTGAAGCAGAATTTATAGAAGCAACTGCAAGGTTAATTCCCTTTACTTCCTGAAAATATGTCTCGTCTTTTGCTGGCGTATCAGACGACTGCGTTGTTGTCGGATAATATGGCCGATATGGTCCCCATTGCTCGCTTAAGCCGCTTCCGCCGTAACGCTCAGAATTAGAAATAATAATAATCTGGTTATATGACGGGGCATACTCTTTTGCTATATCAGCAGCGCGCTGCATTCCTGCACAGGAGGGCTCTATCAAGCGCTCGTAATCATAGTTGTAATACGCAGATAACTGATTAAACGCGCATTTAAAGAATGTATCTTTTGTGTCGATTTCTACATTGCCTTGTTCGCCTTTTTCTTTTTCCGCTTTATACTGTGCCATATAATCTGCATAGCTCAAATCGCGGCTAGCGCCGCTCTCATTAGATGGAGTAAAAACGGTGTATGCTTTCGTTAAATTTTTGAATTCACTGTATGGAACCAGCTTCATAAGGTAATTCATCATGTCGGATGCTTCTTTTTCAAATGCATCCTTTTCGTCTGCGGTAAATCCATCAGCCATAATAAGATACAGAATACTCTTATCGTCTGATAAATTCTCTCCCTGAATAGCCTTTTTCTCCAGATTCTTCGGAACCCAGTCTTCATCAGAAGTGTACTTGAGTCCTTCCTGTGCCCCGATTCCAGTCGCTTTGTAACAATCATCCGTTTCGCCTTCGCTGTAAGCGTGAGCGGTAAGTGCATTCAAACCGAAAGCAGTGATCATGAAACATACGGATAATAAAAAAGCCTTAAAAAAATTGTTGTTCCTTCTCATAGCGGAACCTCCTCTCAATGATTTTCCCTAAATCATTTATACTCTAATGCGAGTATACCCCCCCCCCAATATGCTGTCAATCTTTATTTTCATTAAAAGCAAAAGAATAATTTTTGCTGTAACAAAATACATTTCCCAATACAAACTGGTAATACTTCTGCAGATATGATAAACTGATGACATAAAACGACAAATAGCAAATAAGGAGGTTACCGGATAATGAGTGAAAAGACGACGTTTGAATTGATATATGATGTGATCGGTCAGGTTCCTTATGGCAGAGTTGCGACTTACGGCCAGATTGCCGCCCTTGCCGGAAACAAACGGTGGGCGAGAGTCGTAGGATATGCCCTTCATGCTATTTCTCGCGACAGTGATATTCCGTGGTATCGGGTGGTGAAAAAGAACGGCGAAGTCTTCGGAGGCGTGGAGAGCCTGGGCGGAAGATACCAGACAGAGCTGCTTCAAGAGGAAGGGGTCGGGTTTGTGGACGGATATGTGGATATGGAGCATTATCAGTGGAAAAAAGTAGCGTTTTGATGAGGAGGGGATGGGGAAGTGGATTTGACGAAGGAATTAAAAGCTTTGCTGTACCGACATGGGGCATGTCTTGCGGGAATCGGCAGCTTAAAAGGAATAGAGGGCTGTGGTTATGATACGGGCGTTGCTGTTGCTGTTTTGCTGCCCAAGAATGTTATCTGTGACTTACAGGAAGCACCCACAAAAGAATATTATGATCTGTATTACTCCTTGAATGACAAATTAAATCAGATCGTGACAGCCGGAGAAAAGTTTTTGCAGGAAAAAGGTTTTGATACTTACGCCCAGACGACGGACCGCATAGAAATTCATACGGACAGAAGCACAAAGCTTCCACATAAAACGATCGCTACAAGAGCGGGACTTGGCTGGATTGGAAAGAATAATCTGCTGGTGACAGAAGCTTTCGGCTCTGCGGTTCGGATCTCTTCTTTATTGACCAATGCGCCTTTAAGCTGTGACAGCTCCATTGACCGGTCGCAGTGCGGCGGTTGTTCCCTGTGTGTGCGAAGCTGCCCTGCACAGGCATTGCATGGAGCCTTGTGGGAGGCGGGGATGCAGAGAGAAGTGCTTGTGGATGTGGAAAAATGCTATAAAAAGCAGACGGAGATTATGTATCGGGAGACGGGTATTGAGACTGATTTGTGTGGTAAATGCTTCGCAGTCTGTCTGTATACGCAAAAATATCTCAGAAAAGACAGTGAAGGCAATGAAGATATTTATTCCGGTAACGACATTTTGAACGAAGACAGGATGCCTGTGCAGTCGGGGAATAAAGAGGACATTATCAAGTGGCTGAAAAAAGATCTTACCATAGACCGATTGTGGGAGGTTATGGAGCTCTATGAAGATTTTCCCTTCTACACGATGCGGAGCCTGGAATTTGCATATATAATCAAAGGAAATGAAATGTTTGTAAACCGCAAGGAAAAAAGCATTACCAAGGCCACTGCCGGAATGGCCCTTAGTAAAGCGCAGCAGCTTGAAGGGATTGTTTCCGGCCCAAAGAAGCTCGGGACATTTGGAGCCAGCTATCTGTATCCGATCTTTTTGTATTTTGAAATTATCAGGCAGGAATAAAGGGGCGTGTCTATCTTTTGACATGCCTCTTTATTGCTTCAAAGCTTTCCTTGCTGATTACATGTTCAATCTTGCAGGCGTCTTCTGCGGCAGTATCGGCGGGAACGCCTAAAAATGTCAGCCACGAGCTCAAAAGCTGATGGCGCTCATAAATCATCTCTGCAATCGCCTGTCCGGATTCGGTAAGATAGATAAAACCGGAATCATTTACTGTGATGTGTTCTTTTGCTTTTAAGTTTTTCATGGCGACACTGACACTTGATTTCTTAAAGCCAAGTTCATTGGCGATATCCACTGACCTTACTACAGGAAGTCTTTTACTAAGGATTAGTATTGTCTCGAGATAGTTCTCGGCAGATTCGTTTAGTTCTTGCATTTTATTCCTCCTTGTGGGGCATGTCAGGCATGCCGGATTATTCTTTTCGCTCCACGCTGCTCGCAAATCCTGCTTCTAAACGATAATTGGCAGCAGCGCGGCGGGAGATTGTAATTCCATGTTCTTTTAAAAGCTTTACAAGCGTCTGATCGCTATAAGGCTTTTTCTTATTTTCTGCGTTGATAAGTTGTCTGATCAGGTCTTTAATATCTGACTGGGAGTAGGAAGCCATGGCTCCGTTGGAAATAACCGGCGTACAAAAAAGCTCCTTGCAAGGGACAGTTCCTTTTGGAAACTGTATATACTTCCCTTTCACTGCGCGGCTGAAGGTCGAAGGATGGACGTCTAACCTTTCCGAGAGGGAAGCCATTGTCATGGGGCGGAGATTTCCGGTGGAATTAAAGAAAGCTTCCTGTTCTTTTAAAATTTCGCCGGCAATGGAAAGCAGGGTTTTTCTTCGCTGTTCAATACAGGAAAAAATAAATTGTATGCGGGCAAGCTTTTTCTCAAAATATGCGCGGAGTTCAGGGTCCGCAGCCGTCGGCAGCATTTTTAAATAGTAATCATTCAGATGATAGTTTGCAATCCAACTGTCATTTAGAGTAATCTTCCAGCTGTCGGATTCTTTTGTAAAGATAATATCGGGAATAATATACTGCTCTTTTCCGGGCATGAAGTCGGATAAAGGTTTCGGATTCAACATACGGATTCTGGCAATACATTTTCTTACGTCAGCAGTGGAAAGAGAGAGCGCGCGGGAAACAGAGCTTATCTTTCCGGCCGCAATATCTTCAAGATGGCAGGAAATAATCGTTTTCATAATTTCATAATCACTGTTTTTTTTATCAAGCTGGCTTATGAGGCAGTCCGTCAGGCAGGATGAAAAGACGCCCGCCGGTTCAAGGCTGCGCAGCAGAGTCAGGCATTCCGTAATTATGAAGGTGTCTGCGCCGGTCTGTTTCGCAATTTCTTCAGGTGTAAAGCAAAAATATCCATTGTTATCCAGACAGTCAATAAGATAGGAGATGAGCTTCCATTTGAATCTGCTGTATCTGGAACTGTCTAACTGCTGAAGTAAATATTGCTTTATGGCAGTATCTTCCAATTTGGGAATATCGGCTGTCCTAAGGGAATCGGAGCCGGAGACAGGCAGTGTGTCGGTATAAATGTGAAGAGATTCGGCGTCTGCTATCCCCGGAACTGTTTCCGTATAGTCAAGTATTGGATTCTCAAGATATTCGTCCTGTAAAAACTGGTTAAGCTCGATGGAATCAAAAGATAGAATATTTAAAGACTGAATCTGTGACTGTGACAGAGCTTGACGCTGGTGTAAAGTTAAATTGATATCCACGAAAATCTCCCTCCCAAAAGATATACTTTAAATATGATACCATAAAAAGAAAAATAAAAACAGGCAGAAAATTTCAAAAAAGTTATTGACAACTAATTGTGGTTAGAATATACTAACAATGAAATTGAAAATGTTTATCAAAATCAAAGCGGCAGTTCAGCCTGTGAAGGCATCGGACAGTTGCGGATAGAAAAGGAGATGACATTATGCCATTGTCAATGGTAAGTTCTGGTGAACCAATGCAAATCAAACGAATCGGAGGAAAAGAGGAGGTGAAAAAGTTCTTGGAAAATCTTGGGTTTGTCACAGGCGGGACTGTAACTGTTGTATCCGATATCGGCGGCAGTGTGATTGTGAATGTTAGGGATTCCCGAGTGGCCATAGGAAGGGATATGGCGAATAAGATTATGGTGTAGATGTGTATTTATAAAAGAAGGGGTAAAGAAGGATGAAGACATTAAAGGAAGTATCTTGCAACATGACGGTGAAGGTGACGAAGATTTCGGGGGAAGGCCCTGTAAAGAGGAGGCTCATGGATATGGGAATTACGAAAGGCGTGAATGTATTTGTGCGCAAGGTGGCGCCTCTTGGAGACCCAGTTGAAGTAACCGTGAGAGGATATGAGCTTACCCTGCGCAAAGCGGACGCGGAGATGATTTTGGTTGAGTAATAGGATGCGGGGATAAATTAATAGAAAGATATCATAAGAAGGAGAAATGTTATGTCTGTAAAAATAGCGCTTGCAGGAAATCCAAACAGCGGAAAGACGACGCTGTTTAATGCCCTCACCGGGTCAAATCAGTTTGTGGGCAACTGGCCGGGAGTAACGGTTGAGAAGAAGGAAGGGAGATTAAAGGGACATAGAGATGTGGTTATCATAGATCTTCCGGGAATCTATTCCCTGTCGCCTTACACACTGGAGGAAGTGGTGGCGAGAAATTATCTCATCGGCGACAGACCGGACGCGATTATCAATATCGTGGACGGGACGAATATTGAGCGGAATCTGTATCTGTCCACCCAGATTATGGAGCTTGGGATTCCGGTGATCATGGCAGTGAATATGATGGATCTTGTGAGGAAGAATGGGGATCAGATTAATACCGGGAAACTGGGAGAAAAGCTTGGCTGTGAGGCGATTGAGATCTCTGCGCTTAAGGGAACGGGAATCACGGAGGCGGCGGGGCGTGCAGTTGCGCTTGCGCAGTCCGGAAAGGCAGCCGGGTTCGCTCATGAGTTTGGCGGGGATGAGGAGACGATCATCAGGAGAGTGGAGGAAAAGCTTGCAGGAATTGTGCCGGATAACCAGAAGAGATTTTTTTCGATAAAACTTCTGGAAAAGGATGAAAAGATTCGGGAGCAGATGCCATCTGTGCCGGATGTATCGGCGGAGATTCAGGAGATGGAGGAAAAATTCGATGATGATACAGAAAGTATCATTACAAATGAGAGGTACACTTACATATCTTCCATCATCGGGGAATGTGTGCAGAAAAATCAGGTAAAGAAGCTTACCACGTCAGATAAAATTGACCGTGTTGTGACGAACCGCTGGCTGGCTCTGCCTGTATTTGCAATCGTTATGTGGATGGTGTATTATGTATCTGTATCGACGGTGGGAGCATTTGCAACAGACTGGACAAATGACGTGTTGTTCGGTGAGATTATTCCTCCGGCAGTTGAGAACATACTTGTGAGTGTGAACTGCGCAGACTGGCTTAAGGGGCTGATTCTTGACGGGATTGTGGCAGGAGTGGGAGCCGTTCTTGGCTTTGTGCCGCAAATGCTGGTGCTTTTCGTATTTCTTGCTTTTTTGGAGGCCTGTGGGTATATGGCGCGAGTAGCGTTTATTATGGACAGGATTTTCCGTAAATTCGGTCTTTCCGGGAAATCCTTTATCCCGATGCTCATCGGCACAGGATGCGGCGTTCCTGGTATCATGGCGTCAAGGACGATTGAAAATGACAGGGATCGCAAGATGACGATTATGACTACCACATTTATTCCCTGCGGGGCGAAGCTGCCGATTATCGCGCTGATTGCAGGAGCGTTGTTCGACGGTGCGGCGTGGGTTGCGCCGAGTGCGTATTTTGTCGGTATTGCGGCTGTTATCTGTTCCGGTATTATCCTAAAGAAAACGAGGATGTTTGCGGGAGACCCGGCGCCATTTGTCATGGAGCTTCCGGCATATCATATGCCGACAGCGGGGCATGTCCTTCGCAGCATGTGGGAGCGCGGATGGTCATTTATCAAAAAAGCAGGGACGATTATTCTCGTATCGACAGTTTCTTTGTGGTTCCTTATGAGCTTTGGATGGACAGACGGATCTTTCGGCATGCTTGAGGCGAGTGAGCTTGACAGAAGTATACTGGCAGCAGCAGGAAACATCTTCGCGCCGCTTTTTGCACCCCTTGGCTGGGGCGACTGGAGGATGACAGTTGCGGCAATCACCGGACTTATCGCCAAGGAGAACGTTGTAGGAACTTTCGGTATCCTGTTTGGGTTTGCAGAGGTTGCGGAGGATGGAACGGAAATCTGGGGCAGGCTTGCAGGAAGCATGTCGGCCACAGCGGCTTATTCCTTCCTTGTATTCAACCTTTTGTGTGCGCCATGCTTTGCAGCGATGGGAGCGATCAGGCGGGAGATGAACAATGTAAAGTGGTTCTGGTTTGCGATTGGATACCAGACGGTGCTTGCATATGCGGTATCGCTCTGTGTGTATCAGATTGGAAATGTGATATCTGGAGGTGGTCTCAGGCTTGGAACTGTTGCCGCGGTCGTAGTTATGAGCGGATTTCTCTATCTGATGGCGCGTCCTTATAAAGAAAGCGGGACACAGAAAACGAGTATGAAAGGGGCGGCGTTGGCGAGATAGGCAATGAAGGACAGAAAATGCAAACGGAGGTTTAATGTATGGGAACTTTTGTTGTAGGGGCAATTGTATGTGTTTTAATCGGGAGTGCGGTAAGGAGTATGCTCCGGGATAAGAAGAACGGGAAATCTATACAGTGCGGCGGTGACTGCAAGAATTGCGGCGGGCATTGCCATTAGCAGGAGCAGTATACAACAACAGGACTTGTGGGATTAAAGACCTTGCAAGTCCTGTTGCTGTTATATAAACTCTTAATATCCAAGATTTTCCGCAACCATAAAGACTTTGATCCTTCCCGGCAGAAGGCTACGCCTTGTTACGACAAGGTGGCTGCAGATGCAGTCCGGAGAGAAACAATCGGCGCACAGCCCGGTCTCATGGCAGGGAGTTTTACGGTTCAGGCGCTGTACATTTGCGGGAGACGCGAGATTTCGTATGCGCTCGATTCCTGCCTCAACGGTCTTTGTGAATTTGTTCATGCCCACGATGACAAACACTTCTTTCGGCCCATGCATCAGGCATGCCAGACGGTTCCCGGAACCGTCAATGTTCAGGAGGATTCCGTCATATGTAATGGCGTTGCTGCTCATAAAATAGGCATCGGCCATGACAGTACGGCTGTAAAGTTTTCGCTTTTCCTCAGCGGTAACGGCCGCAGCGCGGTCGATAAGCTGATAGTTTCCATTCTGGAGAGCTGCCAGCATGCCGCTTTCCGTAAAGCTTTCGGAACCGCCCCAGGCGACAGAGCTATTCTCCGGCAGCATAGACAAGATTTTCTGTACCATTTCTTCACAGCTCTCGAAATAGTATCCCTCCATATTTCGTTTTTCCAGCCCTGTAAGGATAGAGGGGCTGCGACGGAGAAAGCTTTTTGCAGATTATTCATATAGATCACCTCATTCTTATATATTTTGACTTGATTGGTTCATAACTTCTTCCGTTATCTTATTGATATCATAGTCCGGGGCATAGCGGATTGCAACATCATAGATTTGCTGCACCTCGTTTTCATCCTCCTCAAACAACTCGGCAATCTCATTCGCTGCCATATTCTTTTTCATTTTTTTGCATATCAGTTTTACTAAATGGAACTTTGCTCCTTCTGCTCTGCTGATCCGCCTTGTCTCCTGTACATCATATGCCTCAAAACTGTCAAATAACATGGTAAATTCCCTCCGTTCAATCTTTTCGGTAAAATCTCCAATCTCCGCTTTCGGCACGTTCAGCCGTGAAAGAAATACCGTAATAATTTTACTGATTACCCGCAACAGGTATTCGGGGGTGTTATCGCTTAAGTTTTCAAAGTATTCCGGCGGAATATCCTGAAGTTCTGCAAAATCTGATGAATTCCTCAGTTTGTTGATAAGCATCAAAAGAGACAGCTCGTCATTTTTTTCAATCAATTGCTGATTCGTATATGAGGTCAGCGGCACAACCAGATATTCAAAGTTCGGAATATATTTCCCAAGTACGTCGCTTAAATGCACCCGCTCATGAAAATTTCTGACCGCAGTCCAGCGGGAGGTTCCTTCATAATACACAATCGGGAGAATGGGCGGATATTTGAAATCCTTTGTTTTTGTGATTCCTGCATGTAACTTTTCCTGCTCAGTTTCGTAATCTGTCAGCACAAGCACCATATAGCGTAGCATCTTAAAGGCCATATCATAACAGACATTGGACTGATGCTCCACAATTGCGATCAAAAACAAGTCGTTCTCCGGAAGGTGGATCTTCTTTACAGAGTCAGAATCCCTTCCCTCCTGCCACATAGACAGGAACCGCTCGGAGATGTCTTCGATATTCTCCGGCTGCACGTTTTTCAGCAAATCAATCTCAACATACCCCCGTAAAAATTCAGCACATAGAATCGGGTCGTCAAAAATCAATTTTGCCCCGTTATCCCTGATTTTCGTGTTTTTAGCTGCTGCTTTCTTCTGTTCATTTCCCATATGATTCTCCTTTCTTTTCGTTGGGAACATATGAGAAATACATTTGCCATCATTATAGCAATTACAGAAAAAAATGACAACGTATTTTATATGTTCTCAAGGAATAATAAAATTTGTTTTTGGGATTTCCTGCCGAAAGGCATTGAAACTTTAGAATTTTTGATACATGGAAAGTATAGCACCGCAGACTGCATCTGGCAAGAAAAAGCTTTTTTCCGTTTTTGAATTTTTACGGCAAATGATTGAAAACCTGTCCGGGGATAGATATAATGATGTGAAGTGGAAATATAATATTATGCCTGGGAGGAAGAAATATGCCTGAAAAGACAGTGAGATTATTTACAAGGCAGAATGACAAGACCCTGTACCAGCTTGAGCGCGACGGCAGGGTTATCAATGTGAGGCGGTATGTGGAGCTGCATTTTGGGGATATCGCGCCTCTTTTTCTGGACAGCTATGACTGGTTTACGACAGTGGCGGCGAAAAAGGTTCCAAAGCCGGAGGATGTAAAGGCGCCCATCTGGTGTGCTATCCGGAGGGAGGACTGCCTGCCTCCGATTGAGGGAACGGTAGTTTATGAGCTTGAGGTGCCGGAGGAGAAGGTGATTTATTTCAGTGATCTTAAGTGGGATTATGTGCTGAACAGGATCTATCTCCCGAAGGATGATGCTGATGCGACTGCCTACAAGCGGCATCTTAAGGATATCGGCGTTACAAACGGGTTTGAGTTTTTTGAGGGGCGCTATAAAGGTTTTTATCCGGATGAGGTTCAGAGGATCAAGGAGAGCTGGAAACGGGTATTTGAGATAGAAAGCCTTGAGGAATCAGGGGTTTGCGGGAATATATGGGAAATCCGCAGAGAGAATGTGGTGAGGATTGTAAAGCCGGGGGAGACTGTCTAGCGTGGGTGCGCTAGAACCTGCCTCCCAGAAACATCATGCGCTGAGAGCCGGCGCGGGATTTCTGCCTGTATAGGAAACACGTGAAAGAAACCGTTTTTTCATGCAGCCAATGGCGGCCCCGAAGAAGGAGAAGACCGGCGGTTTGCCCGGCGGCGGCAGGCAGCCGCAAATCCGCGACTTTGTTTGTAAATGAAGTGAGCTGCGGTATGGAGAACAGGGCTGTAAGCAATATGCAGCCGGAAAGCAGCAAGAGAGCCTGGGGCATGGCAGCGACATTTTTCAGCAGAGACGTACAGTCCTTAAAGTAAGAATAGGTCAGCCCGTGGAACAGGTAAATGGCCATCGTACGCGTGCCGATATAAGAGAAAAATGTCTTTCGACCAGGAATCAGCAGCATGACGGCAAAGGTCATGGCAAAGCCTATGGCATAGCAGGCGATGCGCCAGAGTATGCCTGAAATGACGTCCTGTCCGAGAAAATCATAGTTATACCGCCCGTAGAATACTTTGACGGACAGAGAGCCAAAGACAGGTGCATACAGGATGCATCCGGCAAAAAGCATTATGCCAGCTGCAGAAAGGAAACGGAAAAGTTTCTTTTGCAGCTTTTCCAGGTCAGTGCGGCGAAAGTCCATCCCTGCTAAGAAAAACGGATAAAAGTAGAGAATCCTCGGCAGGCTTAAGAAGTTGTCCGGCATGCCGGACAAGCCGATCAAGAGCCCGGCGGCAGTGGAAAGCAGCATATAATGAGGGCATTTTTTCACATAAGGCGTTACGGCGCGCCATACGAACAGGGCAAGCAGATACCACAGGGAGAACTTGGGATAGAGAAGGTACAGCCCTGTTTCTTTGTGGATGACAAAGATATAGAAAAAGTAATAAACAAACTCGTAGACAATATACGGAACAAGGAGTTTTTGCAAGATAACGGAAAGCTTAAGCTCCCTCCTGGAAAAATAGCCGGAGATGAAGATGAACGCCGGCATGTGGAAGGATACGATGAGCCATTTCAAAGTGTACAGAAAATCATTGTTCTGATAGCATGGCTCGATGAAATGCCCCATGACTACCAGCGTGATCAAAAGCGCTTTGTAGTTGTCCAGCAAGTAATCGCGCTGCCTTTGCGGCGATGCCGCCATGGCCGGCTTTGCTCCTGCCTCTGTGTTTGTGATTACGTTGTCTGCCCTGCTGACCATATAAAACACCTCGCGTAAAAATACTTCGTTTAAAATCTGATAATTATTCTATGCTTTTCAGCTATTCCATTCAAGAGTAAAAATATACGAAAATAACAGCCTGTACCTTTTAAATTTGTAATATGTTTTTAAAGCGTGCAAATACTACTGGAAAAATCTATGGTATTTATATATAATGAAAGAACAATTTAAACAAATGCAAAAAGGAGAGGTATTCATGGAGATGTTATCAATTGAAAAGGAACTGCAGGGCAATTCTTATCCGGGCCGCGGGATCATCATCGGCAGAAGTGAAGATGGCACGAAGGCGGTGACGGCGTATTTCATCATGGGGAGGAGCGCTAACAGCCGCAACCGTATTTTCGCGGAAGAAGGAGAGGGCATCAGGACCCAGGCGTTTGACGAGTCAAAGCTTGAGGACCCGAGCCTTATCATCTATGCGCCTGTCCGTGTGCTGGGAAATAAGACGATCGTGACCAACGGCGACCAGACGGATACCATCTATGAGGGTATGGACAAGCAGCTTACTTTCGAGCAGTCCTTAAGGAGCCGGGAGTTCGAGCCGGACGGGCCGAACTTTACGCCGCGTATTTCCGGAATCATGCATATCGGGAACGGGAAATACAATTACGCGATGTCTATCTTAAAGAGCAATAACGGAAATCCTGAGAGCTGCAGCCGGTTTACCTTTGCTTATGAAAATCCGGCGGCGGGCGAAGGGCATTTCATCCATACCTACAAGTGCGACGGCAATCCTCTGCCAAGCTTTGAGGGCGAGCCGAAACTGATCGGCATACCGGACGATATGGATGCATTTGCAGATACATTGTGGAACAGCCTGAATGAGGACAATAAGGTATCCTTGTTCGTGCGCTACATCGACATTGAAACCGGAGAATACGAGACAAAGATTATAAACAAGAACAAATAGGAGGAGATAAGATGAAAGAATTAGAGTTAAAATATGGCTGCAATCCGAACCAGAAACCGTCAAAGATCTACATGGCAGACGGTAGCGACCTTCCCATCACCGTGTTGAACGGCAGGCCGGGATACATTAATTTTCTGGACGCTTTTAACGGATGGCAGCTGGTGAAGGAGCTTAAGCAGGCTACCGGACTTCCGGCGGCGACATCTTTCAAGCACGTATCTCCGGCGGGAGCGGCGGTAGGGCTGCCCCTTTCCGACACGCTGGCGAAGATTTACTGGGTAGACGACCTTGGGGAGCTGTCACCGTTAGCCTGCGCTTACGCAAGGGCGAGAGGAGCCGATCGGATGTCTTCCTTCGGAGACTTTATCTCACTGTCCGATACTTGTGACGCGGACACGGCAAGGCTCATAAAAAGAGAGGTGTCTGACGGCGTGATCGCTCCGGGATATACGGAGGAGGCGCTGGAGATCTTAAAGGCAAAGAAGAACGGCAATTACAATGTCATCCAGATAGACGCGGATTATGTGCCGGAACCGTTAGAGCACAAGGATGTGTTCGGCATTACCTTTGAGCAGGGCAGGAATGAGCTGAAGATTGACGATGAGTTCTTTGCAGATATTGTGACGGATAATAAGGAGCTTACGGAACAGGCGAAGATTGACCTTGCCATCTCTATGATCACGCTGAAGTACACGCAGTCCAACTCCGTGTGCTATGTAAAGGACGGACAGGCAATCGGCATCGGCGCAGGGCAGCAGTCCAGGATTCACTGCACCCGTCTGGCGGGAACGAAAGCGGATAACTGGTGGCTCAGACAGTCGCCGCAGGTGATGGGCCTTCCGTTTGTGGACGGCATCCGCAGGGCAGACCGGGACAATGCCATCGACCTTTACATCGGCGAGGACTATATGGACGTGCTGGCAGACGGTGCATGGGAGAATATCTTCAAGGAGAAACCAGAGGTATTTACGAGAGAGGCGAAGAGAGAGTGGCTTGACAAGATGTCCGACGTGGCTCTCGGCTCGGACGCTTTCTTTCCATTTGGGGACAATATCGAGCGTGCTCATAGGAGCGGCGTAAAGTATGTGGCGCAGCCGGGCGGTTCTGTGAGAGACGACCATGTAATCGCGTCCTGCAATAAATATGGGATGGTGATGAGCTTTACGGGGCTTAGATTATTCCATCATTAAACGAATGATTCATTTTGAAAGAGAGAGGATTAGGTGGGAGAATATGCTGAAAATCAGATATAGAATTATGGCACTTGTAGTGACACTGGCGGTACTGTTTTCAGTACTGATTCCAATGGAAGAGGTACAGGCGGCTGAGACTGGAAGGGTATCCATAAAGGCAAAGTATGATTACAAGATGGCTTTTGAGGTGCTGAATGAAGTTAACAAGCAGAGGACGGCGTCAGGAGCGCAGCCATTAACAATGGATAAGGAGCTTCTGGATGCAGCAATGTTTCGGGCGCATGAAATATCGGTGTTTTTTCAGCATGTTCGCCCTAATGGAGAAGATTGTTTTTCTGTTTCTGAGTTAATGATGGGCGAGAATATAGCAGCCGGACAAAGAACGTCAGCTCAGGTAATGAAAGGGTGGATGAACTCGCCGGGGCACAGGGCTAACATTTTGGATAAATCGTATAATTCTATAGGAATCGGAATGGCAGTGGTTGATGATCAATACTATTGGGTTCAGTGTTTTGGAACAAAATTGTCCGGCGCCGCATTAAAAGGTTCTTATAGCAACAGAACGGTTACACGGGACATTGCGTTTGACGGTGCGCTGGTACCGGTAAAATTGATATGCAGTCCGTCCACAGTCGAGGCGGGTAAGACGGCAAAAGCGCTTTTGGTTTGCGGTGACGGTTACTTTTCTACGACAGGAACTCCGAAAGGATTTACCTTCAAAAGTTCCAATGAGGGAGTGTGTACAGTAAACAGTAGTGGAGTCATTAAGGGCGTAGGTGCAGGAACCGCTAAAATCAGCATATTGTCCGGTTCTTCGGTTGTTTCTTCGGCTAAGATAAAGGTGAGCGGAAGCATTAAAACTGCTTCTGGCTCTGCAGCGCCAAAGAAAACCAGCATTGTCAAACTGACTCCGGGCAAGAAAAAGATTAAAGTAAGTTGGAAGAGACAACTCGCGGGAAAACCGGGATACCAGATACAGTATTCTACAAGCAGTAAGTTTAAAAGCGGTAAAAAGACGAAAACAATCAGTAATAATAAGACGACGTCGAAGACGATCACGAAACTGAAATCCAGGAAAAAATATTATATAAGAATCAGGACATATAAGACGGTCAAAGGAAAGAAAGTGTATTCTGCATGGTCTAAGGTAAAATCGGTAAAAACAAAATAGGGTTGTATCTTGCAGAAAAAGGGAATATAATGTGGTAGTGCATTTTTGAATGTACAAAAAATTTGGCAGATATGACAAACGATATTTAAGGAGAAGCATTATGGGTAAATATTTTGGTACAGACGGATTTCGAGGCGAGGCCAATGAAGTGTTGACGGTGGAGCATGCTTTCAAGGTGGGAAGATATCTTGGATGGTATTATGGTCAGGAGCACAGGGCAAGAGTTGTAATCGGCAAGGATACGAGAAGGAGCAGCTACATGTTCGAGTATGCCTTAGCGGCAGGATTAACTGCGTCGGGGGCGAATGCTTATCTTCTCCATGTTACGACAACACCCAGCGTTTCTTATGTGACGAGGACGGAGAATTTTGACTGTGGTATTATGATTTCTGCAAGCCATAATCCATATTATGACAATGGGATAAAAGTAATTAACGGCAAAGGTCATAAGATGGAGGCAGAGGTAGAGGAAAAAATCGAGGACTATATCGACGGAAAGATTCCGGAGATTCCTCTTGCAAAGAAGGAAGATATCGGGCGGACCATTGATTATGTGGCGGGGAGAAACCGCTATATTGGTTATCTGATTTCGCTTGCAACCCGTTCCTTCGAGGATATGAAGGTGGGGCTTGACTGTTCAAACGGAAGTGCATTTACCATCGCAAAGGCGGTATATGATGCGCTTGGGGCGAAGACTTATGTATTTAACTGTGAGCCTGATGGGACAAATATCAATAAAGATTGTGGTTCCACACATATTGAGGTTCTTCAGAACTATGTAAAAGAGAAAAAACTGAATGTAGGTTTTGCTTATGACGGGGACGCAGATCGCTGTATTGCCGTGGATGAGAACGGCAATGTGGTGGATGGGGATTTGATCCTTTATGTTTGCGGCAAGTACCTCAAGGAAAATGGACGTCTTAACGGAGATACGATTGTTACGACAATTATGTCCAATCTGGGATTATATAAGGCATGTGATAAGGTTGGATTGAAGTATGAAAAGACTGCCGTAGGCGATAAATATGTGTATGAAAACATGGTGCGTAACAACTTTTCATTGGGAGGAGAGCAATCCGGCCACATTATCTTCAGCAAGCATGCTACGACCGGTGACGGCATTCTGACATCCTTGATGGTCATGGAGGTTATGCTGGAGAAAAAGCAGAGCCTTTCTAAGCTTTCCGAAGATGTAAAGATTTATCCGCAGCTTCTTAAGAATGTCCGGGTGGCGGATAAAAAGACTGCCCGTGAGAACCCGGAAGTGACGAAGGCAGTAAACGATGTGGCAGAGGCATTGGGAGACGATGGACGAATCCTGGTGAGGGAGAGCGGTACAGAGCCGGTTATCCGCGTAATGGTGGAGGCATCTACGGATGAGTTATGTGAGAAGTATGTGAATCAAGTGGTGGATGTGATTCGCGCAGAAGGTTTAGTAGTAGGGTAAAAGGGAACATTAAAAAAGATTCGGGTATCCGGTAAGAGGCGGAGATTCGAATCTTTTTGTATATAGAAAATTTTGTTTTGAAAGCGGCAGATTAGATTGAATGGAATCCTTTACCGATGATTTCGCTTGTATTGGAGATAAGCAAAAAGGCGTCAGGAGAGTTTTCCTTAATAAAGTTTCTAAGCCTTACTGCCTCCATACGGTTTAAGACAGTGAAGATAATATACTTATCGTCGCCTGAAAATGCCCCCTTTGCATTTACGATTGTGGCGCTTCGATGCAGATTTTCTTTAATAAAATCACAGATAGGCTGCGGGGAAGTACAGACCACATTGAAGTATTTTGACAGGTTCAGACTCTCTATGAATCCGTCAATCATAAAGGAACGCAGCGCGAGTCCGAGAAATGAATAAAGTCCATTCGAGATATCGAACACGAAGCATCCGGACAGCGTAATAAGTATATCGGATAGAAGGAGTGCTTTCCCGATATCTACACTGGTATATTTTTTCATGATCATAGCTATTACATCCGTACCGCCGCTTGAGGAGCCGATATTGAACAGCACTGCGGAGCCGAGGGCCGGCAGGGCGATAGCGAACATAAGCTCAAGCAGCGGTTCGTTGGTGAGCGGATGGCTCAGAGGATAGATTCTTTCAAGTGCCGAGAGGGAAAAGGACAGAAGAATCGTGCAATATGCCGTCTTTGTGGCAAATTTTTTCCCGAGTACGATCCAGCCGATGATTAAAAGAAGTATATTGGCAATGAATGAAAAATCACTGGCAGAGATAATTCCTGATTTGGCAACGAGAACGGCAAGACCCGTGATACCGCCAAAAGTAAAATTGTTGGCAAACTTGAAAAAATAAATTCCGACAGCGCTCAGAAGCGTGCTTACAGTTAATAACACAAAATTTTTCGCTTGAGTTTTCATATTAATTTCTCCGGTATTTGATAATATTTTTTATTTAGCCTTATTATGACCATTGAGATTGTACCCCTTGTATTTTTTTGCGTCAACTGATGGACAAAAGATGAATGAAGAAAATCAAGAATATTGATGAATTTGGTTTGCGGTTTCAGGAAATACTATTTTCTCGTAAGGAGGAAGTAAAGCTATGCACAAATATTTGCCGATTACAGATGTTTACGCAAGAGAAATATTAGATTCCCGCGGCAATCCTACCATAGAGGTTGAAGTTTTGGCAGGAGAAAAATTTATCGGACGTGCCGGAGTTCCGTCGGGGGCATCTACGGGACAGTTCGAAGCTGTAGAGCTTCGGGATGGGGAAAAAAGATACAGAGGACTCGGGGTGACGCAGGCAGTTGATCATGTCAATGCGAAGATTGCGCCGGAGATTACAGGGATGAATGTGTTTGGACAGGCAGCCCTTGATGCGGTGTTAAATAAGCTTGACGGGACAGAGAATAAATCTAATCTCGGCGCTAATGCACTGCTTGGAGTGTCTATGGCGGCGGCCCGCGCCGCGGCTTGTGCGCTTGGACTGCCGCTCTATGCGTATCTTGGCGGCACAAATGCAAAAAGGATGCCGGTGCCCATGATGAATATCCTGAATGGCGGCAGACATGCGGACAATACCATTGACATTCAGGAATTTATGATAATGCCTGTAGGAGCGTGCTGCTTTAAAGAAGGGCTTCGAATGTGTGCAGAGATTTATCATACATTGAAGGAGATACTGAATGCTGCCGGACTTAGCACTGCCGTAGGAGATGAAGGGGGATTCGCACCGGATCTCCCGGACACGAAAGAAGCGCTTCACATTCTGGTTGAAGCAATTGAGAAAGCGGGGTATTGTCCGGGAAAGGATGTAAGCCTTGCGCTTGACGTTGCTGCATCTGAATTGTATGACAAGCATTTTAAAAAATATGTATTTGAGGGTGAAGCAAAGATGCATGGGCACAAAGTAATCAGGTCTGCGGAAGAATTAATCGATTATTATGAAGAATTGGTTCAGCAATTTCCCATTGTATCATTGGAGGACCCGTTAGACGAGGAGGACTGGGATGGCTGGGAGCTTCTGACTACAAGAACCGGACTGAGCACACAGCTTGTAGGGGATGATCTGTTTGTGACCAATACCCGAAGGCTTAAAAAAGGAATTGAAAAAGAAGTTGCCAATGCGATTCTTGTAAAAGTAAACCAGATAGGAACACTGACCGAAGCCTTTGACGCGGTGGAGATGGCCCGGAATGCAGGTTATCAGGCAGTCATATCACATCGTTCAGGTGAGACGGCAGATTCGATAATAGCAGATATTGCGGTCGCATTTAACGCAGGGCAGATTAAGACAGGGGCGCCCTGCCGCGGTGAGCGTGTAGCAAAATATAACCGGCTTCTGCGCATAGAGGATGAACTTGGAAATGTAGCAGAGTACAACAATCCATTTGGGTAAATACAAAAGGTTGAAATTTTTAAAGGGCAGGAAAAGTGGCAAAAAATACTTGTAAACTTCTGTCCCCTGTGTTACTATAGATATGGTTTATACGCAGGAGGTGGTAGATTATGGAGATATTGAAGACAGTATTAATGATTATATTTGCAATAGACTGTATCGCATTGACAGCCATCGTGTTGATGCAGGAAGGAAAATCAGCGGGACTTGGGACGATCAGTGGTATGGCAGACACCTATTGGGGACAAAACAAAGGACGTTCTATGGAAGGTGCGCTGGTAAAATCTACAAAGTTCCTTGCGATTCTGTTTATAGTACTGGCAGCAGTGTTGAATTTGAAGGTATTTGCTTAAGGAACGTATTATTGTGAGCATGGTGGGACACTCCTGTATTGAGGGAGTGTCCTTTTTCCATATGAGAAAGGAGCAGTGTGCAGGATGGATAAGACATATGATAAGAAGAAAAAGATTGTATATGACTTTATCTGTGATGAGTTATATACACCTATGAAGTTTAAGGAGCTTGCCATTTTGCTGCAGGTTCCAAAGGAGCAGAGGGATGAGCTGCGAAAGATCCTTGAGGCTCTTGAGGCAGAAGGAAAGATATATCTCTCCAAACGCGGGAAATACGTAAAAGGCGAGGCGGACAGGCTTGCAGGAGTCTACCGCGCCAATGTCAGGGGATTTGGCTTTGTGGAGATGCAAGGTGAGACAGAAGATGTATTTATCGGGGAAGAGTATACAGGCGGTGCTCTTGACGGAGATATGGTGGAATTTGCGATTGTCAAGGAGATTCCAGGTAAAAAAAGAGAGGGAAAGATTGTAAAGATACTTTCGCGGGGAATTACAAGGGTTGTAGGATATTATCAGATAACTCCGGGGAAGAATTATGGATTTGTGATACCTGATAATCAGAAGTTTAACAGGGATATTTTTATTCCTGCAGAGAAGTCGAAAGGCGCGGTTACCGGGCATAAGGTCGTGGCAGAACTTACCTCTTACGGAGGAGAAGGGAAGAACCCCGAGGGACAGGTGACAGAGATTATCGGCCACGTGAATGACCCGGGGACAGATATTATGTCCATTGTGAAAGGGTATGACCTTCCGGTGGAGTTCCCGGAAAAGGTGCTCAGGCAGGCAGAGCGTGTCTCGAAGCCGGTGAGCGAAGCAGATATGGCAGGGCGCAGGGATTTAAGAGACATTAAGATGGTAACGATTGACGGCGAGGATGCCAAGGATCTAGATGATGCGGTGTCTGTTGTACGGAGAGAGAAGGATTATATTCTGGGTGTGCATATTGCTGATGTGACCAATTATGTTCAGGAGAACAGTGCTCTTGACCATGAGGCAAAGGAGCGGGGAACCAGTGTCTATCTGGTGGACCGCGTGATTCCTATGCTTCCGCATACATTAAGTAATGGTATTTGTTCGCTGAATGCGGGGGAGGACCGGCTGGCGTTAAGCTGCATTATGACAGTGGATTTGAAGGGCAACGTAGTTGACCATGAGATTTTAGAGACGGTTGTCCATGTAGATCGGCGGATGACCTATACGAGTGTGAAAAAAATTCTCGAAGACCATGACGAAGAGGAGCGTGAAGTATATAAAGAGTTTGTGCCTATGTTTGAGTGCATGCAGGAGTTGTCCGGGCTTCTTAGAGAAAAGAGGAGGCAGAGAGGCTCCATTGATTTTGATTTTCCTGAGACGAAGCTTGTGCTTGACAAAGAGGGGAGACCGGTAGAGATTAAGCCTTATGACCGGAATACAGCCACGAAGATTATCGAGGATTTTATGCTGCTTGCTAATGAGACGGTGGCTCAGGATTATTATTGGCAGGAACTTCCCTTTGTGTACCGTACTCACGATGCACCGGATGATGAAAAGATAAAGGCCCTGGCCGCATTTATCAACAATTTTGGCTATTCTATGCATATCGGAGTGAACGAGGTGCGTCCGAAGGAGATACAAAAGCTTTTAGGAAGGGTAGAGGGGACGCCGGAGGAGGCGTTGATTAGCAGGCTTGCGCTCCGTTCCATGAGACAGGCCAGGTATGCGCCGCAAAACTCCGGGCATTTCGGGCTTGCGGCAGCGTATTATACACATTTTACTTCTCCGATACGCCGGTATCCGGATTTGCAGATTCACCGGATTATCAAGGATAATTTGCGTGGGCGTATGAACGATGAGAAGATAGAACATTACCATGCGATTCTCGAAGAAGTGACGAAGCACTCCAGCGAGACAGAGCGGCGTGCTGATGAAGCAGAGCGGGAGACAATTAAGCTCAAAAAAGTGGAATATATGCAGGAGAGAATCGGACAGGTATTTGACGGTGTTATTTCTGGTATGACAAAGTGGGGAATGTATGTGGAGCTTCCCAATACGATAGAAGGTCTGGTGCATGTGACCAACATGACGGACGATCACTACGATTACTATGAGAGCAGCTATGAGATGGTTGGAGAGCACACAAGAAAAGTATATAAGCTGGGGCAGAAGGTTTGGGTGCGTGTTATCGATACCAACAGAATGATGCGGACCGTTAATTTTGAGATTGTATCAGAAGGAGAGAGGGAAGATGGCGAAGACGAATGGCAAGCTGATAGCCAATAATAAAAAAGCATACCATGATTATTTTATACTGGATACGTATGAGACGGGTATTGCGCTGCATGGTACAGAAGTGAAGTCACTCCGCATGGGCAAATGCAGTATTAAGGAGTCATTTGTCCGTATAGAGAACGGGGAAGTGTTTATCTGCGGGATGCATATCAGCCCTTATGAGAAGGGGAACATCTTCAATAAAGATCCGCTGCGTGTTCGTAAGCTCCTTCTCCATAAGTCAGAGATTAATAAACTCCTTGGTAAGATGAAGGAAAAAGGGATTGCAGTTATACCGCTTAAAGTGTATTTTAAGGGCAGTCTTGTGAAGGTGGAAATCGGCCTTGCGAAAGGTAAAAAGTTGTACGATAAGCGTCAGGATATTGCCAAAAAGGATCAGAAACGGGAAGCTCAAAGAGAGTTTAAGGTAAGGAACTTAGAATAGTGTGTCAGGCATAAGACTATAAAGTAAACGGAGATAAATATGGTACCAACAACGAAAATGGAACTTAGGAAGCTGGTGTCGGATACTACGGTGGATATGTACGAAGAGCTGACGCCGGAG
The DNA here is from genome assembly GCA_000403475.2 of Lachnospiraceae bacterium MD308. Lineage (GTDB taxonomy): Bacteria > Bacillota > Clostridia > Lachnospirales > Lachnospiraceae > MD308. Next base: position 12,968 of record KE159797.1, on the reverse strand, counting down.
CTGATACGGTTGATTAATGAGACAAAGAACAACACTTCATTGACAGAGGCTCAGAAGCAAGATGAGATTTTGCTGCATATGGTAGGATATGTGAAATCCTGTACGAATGAGATTATAATAGAAGTTCTTTCTGAGATATTAGGTCTTGAAGGATGAGAGAAAATGCGGCGATAGTTTTATAGGTAAGGAGGACAAGACAATGGCTTATTGTGTAAAATGTGGTGAGAAAGTAGAGGATACGGCTGTGACATGCCCCGCTTGCGGTGCAGCGATTCCCGGGGGTGAGACGGTGCATGATCACGGTTATACTTATGGAAATGCTGAGGCATACAGCGGCGGGCAGAGCACATATCATACATATTACAGTGGGCAGGACAAAGACGGGTATTTTCCGGAAAGCGAAGTTAAGAACAACAAGGTGATGGCTGTTCTTTGTTACATCGGGGTGCTGGTGTTTGTGCCTGTTCTGGCAGGAGATAACCAGTCAGAGTATCTAAAGCTTCATAAAAACCAGGGTTTGGTTCTTTTTATCGCAGAGGTTTTTCTGAATATTGTGGAGAGACACTGGGGATGGAGCGCCGGAATTTTTACATGGTTTACCGGAGGACTGGTGGATGTAGGAGTTGACATAGCACGATTTGTTATTTTAATCTTTTTTGTCCTGGGAATTGTCTATGCGTGTAAGGGATGCCAAAGGGAACTTCCGGGAATTGGGAAGATTAAGTTATTCAAATAAGGGAATCGGATCATCGATGGGCAGACAGGGCAATCTTTTTACAAGATTGCCCTGAACATGTTTTGAGGTACAATGTTTTTTTATTAATATGCCGATTGTAAATAAAGTACAGAAAACATTATGTATGTGGTAATCTGCCTTATGGCAGCGGGAAATGGATAAGAGGTTCTCTGATTTCCGACCGGATTTATGGCGGCAATGGTATTGGAGCAGCCTAAAGCATCGATTTCTTTCGCCTTTACAGTGGAGGCTTTGAAAGTGTCTACTGACTGTTCGGCAGCATGTCTGTTAAGCTGACCTGTATACCGGGCGGCGGTTCTTAAGACAGACTGCCCGGTAAGATAGAGACATACGAACAGTAACAAGGCGAATAAAGCAGTAATTATTTTTTCATGTTTTTTCAATCTGCGTCCTCCTTTGTTGATAAAATACAACCATATGGTAGCATAAACAGAATAAAAATGCAATTATTTGGTAGCATAAAACCGAGGTGGTTTGATGTATTTTCAACGTCTGGAAGACTTACGGATTGATAATGATAAAACACAGGCGGAAATCGCAGAATATCTGGGCTGCCAGCGCGAAGTGTACCGCCGGTATGAGAAGGGGACGCGCCAGATACCGGTAGATCTTCTGATAAAGCTTTCTTTATTTTATAACGTGAGTATTGATTATATGGTCGGTATTACGAATACAAAAAAGCCATATCCGAAAAGCAAGTGAATCAAAGGCTTACTTTTGGATATGGCTTTTGTTGGCTGTCCGATTACTCGATAGTAATCAGCTTCGGAGAGTCCTCAACTTTCGGTATATCCTTCGGAACCTGAAGAGAGAGAATGCCGTCTTTAAATGCGGCGTGGATGTCATCCTGGGTCACCTGTTCCCCCACATAGAAGCTGCGGTTGCATGTTCCGGTGTAGCGCTCCTTGCGGATGCAGTTGCCCTTTGCATCCTTTTCCTCTTTTGTCTCATTCTTAGAGGCTGTGATGGTCAGATAACCGTCCTTTAAGTCGGCTTTGATGTCTTCTTTCATGTATCCGGGAAGTTCCATCTCAATCATATAGTTTCCGTTTTTTTCGTGGATGTCTGTTTTCATAATTTGTGTGGATGAATTCTCAAAAGGACGTGTAAAAAACGGGTCTTTGAACATCTCATCGAATAAATTGTAATTTCTGTTTGCTAATAACATAAATCATTCCTCCTTAAAATTGCCATTGCGGTAATTATATTATTCCCGAAAAGCGGTAAGCTTATAGGAAATAATTTGTTGTTTTAATTGTTATATATATTATATATCACATATTGTTGGCAATGTAAAGAGGTGAGTGCTAATTTTGTTAATTTTTTCATTTTACTACGGGAAGTTGATGGATATAATCAGTTAATCTACCCATACAATTTCTGTATGTTGTGTTGAGATAATCTTGTTGTCCAGCGCATAAAAGGTTTGAAGGAAACTGTCGTCGTCCACTGTGCGTTCATACATGTCCCGTGAGGAGGTTCTGCTTCCGTCTGGAGCTTTTTTCTCTGTTTCTACAAGGATATATGATGTTTCCTTTTCCGCGGTCAGCTTTTCCGGGAGTTTACCGGGCAGAAAATCTTCCTGCTTTATGACCTTGTTATCTTTATCCATCTGGCAGAGCGTAATCTTCACCGGCTCGTGCATAATGGCAAATTGGACGGTCACGGAGAGTTTGTCTGTCATTATTTCCTGGTTTTCCAGATATTGTGTCTGGCCGTCTGCAGATGATGACATAACATCTCCTTCCATGTAATCTGTGTCGGTGACGATACCGTTGCCGTTGCCGGAGACAAGATAGATCTTTCCGTCATCAGTCTGGTATACACGGTTTAAGTAGAAGAAAAGCTCTTTCTCATCCGGCTTTAGAGATGTATAAACAGTAGCAGTAAGTTTTGTCTCTGTTCCTTCATCTGATTCCAGAACATCCATGCGGGAATCGCAGATACCGTCGCTGTAATGCGCCTGTGTGCAAGTGGAGCCGTCTTCATCTTTCCACTTCGGAGCAAAAAATTTAAGTCCTTTGACGCCTTCAAAGTCTATTTCCCAGTCGGAAAAGTCTTTGCTGTTATGGCGGTTGATTACGGCATACAGCAAAGAATCGTATCCGGTGGAATTCGTAGCGCTGTCCGGTTCCGGGAGATGATTGGCGGCGCTGTAGGAATCCGAATCGAGTAAATCAAGATAACTGTCGGTAATAAATACGCCGATTAGTTTGTCCTGCGAATCATGTTCCTCCCCTTTAACGGCAAGGGAACAGCCGTTGAGCAGCATAAGAGTTAGTGCAAGGATAATCATTATGATAAGTTTGCTTTTTTTACGTTTCATGGTCGTCCTCCTCTTCAAGATTTCCGTCAAATTTTAAAATATCCCCGACATCACAGTCTAAGTAATAGCAGATTCGGTTGATGGTGTGGAACCGCACACCCTTCGCCTTTCCGCTTCGCAGTACGGATAAGTTTGCCTCGGTGATATTGACTAGTTTACAGAGTTCCTTTGATGTCATGCCCCGTTTTTTTAATACGTCTTCCAGACACACTTTTATTCCCATATGCGCACCTCTTATATGAACAGGTCATTGTCCTGCTTAAGTCTCTGGTTCTCACGGATATACTTGGTCGTCAGCAGCACAGCCAGGACAAAGGCGATGGAGAACACGGGGATTGATACTACCATATTAATCTGATGCAGGCTTTGGTGGAACAATAGCTGCAAGATATTGAAGACCATGCTGGAAAGAACCGTGATGATGAGTGACCGGCTGCACCAGACGGCCAGCTTTTCCATGGCAGCGACGGCCGCAGCAGAGTAATGGTCTGTAAGCAGCGCACTCAAGGCGCGGATGGCGATGAACAGAATGAAGATTGCCAGCGCGTAGGGAATGATATTGGTGATGCACTGCAGGACCAAAAAAGTATAAGTTGTAATAAGTGCTGCATTTTCCAGAGTGTTTGCCGCTTTGAGACTTTGGAAAGATGCAGACAGGTTCTCGAAACATTCGGACAGTATGACGCAGAAAAACAGGAACATTATAATGCCGAACAGGGCTTTGAGCCAGGAGTTAAGCTGCTTTTTGTCCGCCTGGCTGCATTTGTCCAGTATCCTGAGAATGATGTATCCGAAAAATACAGAATAAAATGTGCTTCCCAGCAATATCTTTCCGGTACCGGATACGCTGCTATTGAGCAGTCCCGGATTGATCATATAGTAGATAACGGCGAAAAGCAGGATGCTCAACGCAGGGAGAAAGAAATCTGTCTTCAAAAGCTTTCCGGATGTCTTTAAGCGCCAGCAGAGCAGGCAGGGGGCGAGGCAGATCAAGATATAGACTGTCACTGCGAATACGTTACCTGCCGAACCGGACAAGGACAGTTTGCGCAGTCCCCATCCGAGCTGTTCGAATGGAAAAGTAATGATATAAGAGAAAAATTTTGAGTGCATGTCATCCCTCCTTAACAAGAAATATTTGGATTAAAATTATTGTTTTTCGATAATTGTTGGTTTTAATATAACAAATGAATTATCGTTTGTCAATAATTTATGCCGGAATTTTTGTGCCTGCCTGCTTGACAAGGAGAGAAAACCTGCATATAATGAAATTGAACTTAAAAAAGTCTAATGGAAGAAAAGTCTGCAAACCAGTTATACCGGCATATTGTTAAGGGCTTGTACTGGTTTCGACGGGGGTTCGGAAGTTGGAGAAGCCATCCGTAGCGGGACACTACGATAAAAGTTCCAATTAAATATAAACGCAGACAATAGAGAATTAGCGTACGCTGCCTAATTAAAGGCGGCAGTCGGCCTTAGGTCATCCGCTGCTTAAGTCACCGGCTTCATTTAGGCGGAGCACTTCGCTTCCAAAGCTTTGAGGGAGTGGAAGAATTGATGAAGCTACTAAAATCAGCAGCCTGTCATTAGGCGGCTGACGGAGGGAATGTCAGTATAATGACTGTGATGGGAGATGCTTCGATGGATGGGCTTTCGGACGCGGGTTCGATTCCCGCCAGGTCCACTTAAAAAAATCGCTTCAAATCCAGTAAAATCAAGGATTGAGCGATTTTTTGTTTGTATATAATTTGATTACCTTTGATTACCTTTTGAAGCAAGAGAACAATATTAAGAAAGGAGAATCTTGCACGTATGACAATTAAATACTTTCGGACATATAAATAAGTCCCACAATCATGCATTTAGCACAGTATATGTTGATTGTGAGGCTTATTTTAGTGCCTGAACGGAGAATAAAAAGTGTAAGGCCAATCTTATGCAAAGTCCTATAAATGCCTGTATGAGCCATATAACGCATTATAGGGGTGCTACATAGACGTAAAATAAAATACCAATTTCAAGGATTAAAAAGGAGGTCACAAGGATGACAGAAGCAACAACAAACAGAAACAAAATACATTTTTTTGAGGAAAAGAAATGGATCATGGTGTCGGACGGCAAATTGATGGAAACGCAAACAGCGAATTATTTTTCCGACATTTATCCTATTGACTGCGCAGTGCTGTCTGCAAATGCATAGTCCTGTCAAAAATGCTACACGTTGTTGTCGGTATTGTTTTTCCGCCTGAAATGCAAAAGGCCATGGATCCCATCATGAGACACACAGCCCATATGAAAAATTTAGTTTTTCTCCTGCTTGTCGGCCAGAACAGGAAGATGAACCAGGCCGGTGGCGACAGTCACTGCATCCACCTTCCGCATCAGGGAGCCGATCCTTTCTTCATTCCAAAAGATATCGGAGAAATCGGAGAGCTCGCACCCTACATCATGGTTAGGGATGCACAGGTAGTTCCCATATTTATGCCGTCCGGCGAGGATGTGGAAGTAAGTCCCCCGCCCATTGATCTCAGCTTCATACCATCCGTTCCCCGTGCTCAGCAGGATGATCTGCCCCGTCCAGGTCTCCTTGCGGGAACTGCTTTTCAGGATACAGGTATAATTCATGTTCCATTCCTCCTATCCGAGATTCTGGCTGCTGACAGAAGCCAGGATGACATCCGTATCGATCACTTTCTTGTCCATCTGTGCCCCTAGAGTCAGCGCGTCGGTCATCAGGTTGTCCACCAGGCGGGGGCTCCCCTGGGAGTGACTGTGGACGGCAGAAAGCGCCGCCTGGTCGATGATGGAGGCTGCGCCTCCGGCACAGGCGATCTTGTGGAGGATATACTGCGCCACTTCGGAGTCTGAGAGACCGGAAAAGTTGTAGTGTACGGTGATGCGCTGGCGCAGGGCCTCATGGACGGGCTTTTTCAGGGTGCTGTTCAGGTGGGGCTCCCCACAGAGGATGAGCGTGAAGCAGTTCAGGGAGTCATACCCGTAGTTCATGAGCATCTTGATATCCTCCAGGATGCCGGTGGAGAGGTATTGTGCCTCATCGACTGCCAGGAGGAGGGGCTGTTTCTTGTCCTTGTAGAGGTAGAGTATCTGCTCCTGTACGGCGCGGAACATCCCAGGCTTGCCGCCCCTTGGCTCTAGCCCCAGAACAGAGCAGAGCTGGCGGTAGAACTCCATGACGCTGACCGTGGAGAGGCAGATGTACTCCATATGGTAGAGGTTGGGGTTGAGGCACTTTGCGAAGCAGCGCAGGGCGAAGGACTTGCCCATGCCGGGGCGTGCGGTGAACAGCCCGATTCCCCTTGTGTCCTTGAGGTAGTCCAGCCGGGACGTCATTTCCGAGATGTCCTTTGAGAGGAACCGGTCCTTTTCTCTTGCGTTCTGTTTGTCAAAGGGATTGAAGGAAAGCCCATAGTAGGAACGGAACATCAGCTCTCACCCCCAATCCTTGAATAATCGATGGACGGCGTGTTATTGCGTTTCGTCCTGCAGTTCTCGTTTTTATCCGTAGGCCGTATGGGATAATGTTCCCCCTCATAAAGGATGAAGGCACTGGACATGTCGTCTGGCAGGAAGCGGATCTCCACTTTTGAAGAAATGAACTGCATGGGAACGTCATAGGACACCTTGTCGATGGAGACGGTAGAGTCCTTGTTCACCTTCCTGGTGATGCGGTTCAGGAAACATTCCTCCAGCCACTCCCTGGACTTAGGGCTCCGGATGGAGGAGCGTGACTGCTGGTAGCGGTCCATGGGCGTTGTGCCGATGCCGGAATGGACAGATGTATTGTAGGTGCGCATATAGTCCTTAAGCAGCCGGTTGAACTGTGCCAGCGTGGTGATGGAATCCAGAACCAGCGTATAGAGCCAAGTCTCCTTGAGCGTTCTGAACTGGCGTTCTATTTTGGCTTTGGAAGCACCATCACGAATTTTTGTGTGTAAAAGTACGGTGCCGATGGAGCCGCAGATGAGGGAAAGCTGCTCATTCGAGTAACTGCAGCCATTATCGACACTATTCCGATATCGGAATAGTCAGGAAGAAGCTGTTCTAAAGTTCCCAGCTTACGTACAATTGTAGAAGTAGTGCTACCATTTGCTTTTACATAAGATTTGCAGATATAAAAAGACTCTGCATTTTTAGATTTTGTTATGTGAAGATTCATATATCATCCATCCTACCTTTTATTATACTACACAATAACATAAAATAACATATATAAAAACAAATTAATTGACACAAAAAAAGCAGGTTTTGTGCGGCCTGCGAGTACTTTTTGGATTATTCAATTGTCAAACTCCCGGGTTGGAAAATCTGACCGCCATTTATTTTTATTTGGATTGTTTAAAATGCATAGAACTGTTATACTATTAATATACAGCGGAAAGGGCGTGAAAATGGTGAATACTCATGATATATTATTAAACTTTTCAAAGCAAGTAAAAGATATTCTTGGCGATAAACTTACTAAGATTATTTTGTATGGTTCCTATGCCAGAGGTGATTATAGAGATAATTCAGATATTGATATTATGATATTGACTACCCTTACGGATGAAGAAATTGCAAAGACAGAAAAAGCGGTTTTTAATATAGCTTTTGATTTTCAAATGGAGTATGACGCGGATATAAACGTGATCGTGAAAAATGAGGAACATTTTAATTATTGGCTTGGGGCATTACCCTTTTATGATAATGTACAAAGAGAGGGGATTGTTCTGAATGGATAATAGACAAAGAGAATTAAGTGGTTACCGATTAAATCAGGCAGAAGAAAGCTTGGAAGTTGCAAAAAATTGTTGTGATAAAGGGTTTTATAAAGATTCTATAAATCGTTCTTATTATTCAGCATTTTATTCTGTTAAGGCAGTATTAGCGTATGGAACAATAGATTTTAAACGGCATAAAGATGTTATTGGCTATTTTAATAAAGAATATGTTGCATCAGGTGTTTTCCCTAGAGAATTGGGACGGAGATTAGGAACATTAAAGCAATATAGGGAAAAAAGTGATTATGATGATTTTTACATTGCATCAAAGGAAATAGCGATAGAGCAAATAGAAACAGCAAATTTAGTTTTAGATAAAGTGAAGGAATATTTAAAGATTAATGGATAAGATACTGTTTTCTAGTTAAAGAAGGACTTGATTTCTTAAGCCCTCCATTGTACAATCTACTTAGAAAGTGATCGGAATTGAATTTTCGATTGCCTTCAGTAAAGATATTTATTCACAAAAATAGCATCTAACTTTGGACGGTTGGGATGCTATTTCTTTTTATAGTTGTCTATGTATGACAATGAATTTTAAAATTGGAATGAACATATTGACGTACGCAAATGCGTACGCTATAATAAAGAAAAGGAGATGATAGCATGACCGCAATAAGTGTAACAAGAGCAAGAGAAAATATATATCAAATACTTTCAGAAGTTAATAACAGTAGCCAGCCCATTACAATTACGAATAACCGTGGAAAAAACGCTGTTCTTATATCTGAGGATGACTGGAACGCTATCCAAGAGACACTATACTTGAACTCTATACCAGGTATGACAGAAAGTATTATAGAGGCAGGAAAAGAGCCACTAGAAGAATGTTCTGTATATGATTCGGACGAGGAGTGGTAAATGTATATAATCAGATTTAGTAAACAGGCTGATAAAGATAAGAAATTGTTAAAAGGGGCAGGACTTGTTTCAAAAGCCAAAAAATTATTAGATATTATAGCGGAAAATCCTTTTCGGAATCCACCGCCATATGAGGGATTGGTTGGAAATTTAAGCGGTTATTATTCCAGAAGAATTAATATTCAGCACCGTCTTGTATATCAAGTGTATAATGAGCCAGTTATCATTGACGGGATTGAATATCAAGGAACGATAAAAATTATTCGTATGTGGACACATTATGACAGAATATAATATATAAATAAAAGCACCAACGGAAAGAATAAAACTCTTTCTAAGGTGCTTTCTTTTTGGCCTGTTCTGCGTGGATTTCTTCAACAGCTTTTTCAAGATGGATTTGTTGCCACCTCTGACAGATAATTTCCTGTTGTAATTCCTGAGTGCGTTTATTGATATAGTTGTCCAGCCAATTCATTATAAAAGGCGGTATAAGTGATTCTGGAAGTTTCTGAACGATGGAAAATAATACATCCTCTAATGTATCATGCAGTCTGTTGGAAAATTCTTTGATTTTGTTCCTTGGTCTGATTTCGATGTTTATAATAATCATCTCCTTTACATTGACAGTATATAAGATGGCGTAGAAAAACTCAAGAAATATATTATCGGTGTCATTTCTTTGAAGTTATGACACTGATTTCAGAGAATAGTAAAACAAGGGGTTAGAACGGTGTCATATATTAGTGTCAAAAGTAGGGAGGTTTTTCTATGATTTATGGATATGCAAGAGTTAGTACAAGGGGACAAGCGAAAGATGGAAATAGCTTGGAAGCACAGGAAAAGCAATTAAAAGAAAATGGAGCAGAGAAGGTATATGTAGAAAGCTTTACGGGAGTTAAGATGGAACGTCCGGAACTGGATAAACTGTTAAATCAAATACATGATGGAGATACATTGATAGTTACTAAGTTAGATCGTTTTGCCCGTAGTGTGTCGCAAGCCAGCAATCTTATTACAATGCTCGTAGATAAAAATGTAAAGGTAAATGTACTTAATCTCGGAATACTGGATAATTCTTCTGTTAGTATATTAATGCGTAATATATTGCTGAGTTTCGCACAATTTGAGCGAGATATGATTGTTGAGCGGACACAAGAAGGAAAAGCGATAGCAAGATAAAGGGAAGATTTCAGAGAGGGAAGACCGCCTAAATATGGGAAAAAACAAGTTGCACATGCATTAGAATTGTTGGAAACACATTCATATAAACAAGTGGAAGAAGTAACGGGAATCAGCAAAAGTACATTGATAAGAGCTAAAAGGAAACTGGAAATATAAGTGTAATTTGTTTGACAAGGATGTTTAAGAGAAAATGGAGAATATAAACTTAAGAAGTGTGTATGATTGGAGGGTTGAATTATGGAAAATAAGACAAAGGAAAAAATATATAATTTTATTCTTAGATACATAGAAGAATATGGGTATGCGCCGTCTATAAGAGACATTTGTAGAGGATTAGGTCTGAAATCCACATCAAGCGTACATAGTTATCTCAAAAAACTACAGGAAGATGGAAAGATTGAAATGCGTGGAAATTTACCAAGGACGATAAGGGTAACGGACTATATATTTACAAGGAAAGGTTAGGAGAACGTTTTAAATGAGAATGGTTATCAATTGTAAAATTTATTGAAGTTTCTACGAATAAAAAAAGAGAAATATATTATTGCAGGAAAAGTTTTATATGATTGGAGGTAATGCGGATGGAAGAGCTATTGGAAAATGAAGCATTTTGTGTTGGTGTAGCTGTCGGACTTGATCTCTATCAGCGGAAAATTATTGCAGCGCATGGAAAAGGAAAACCATTATTGATAAATGGGGAATTGTATTATTTACAGAGTGGAAAGGAGCGATTGGAAATGGCAATTGATAAAATTTGCAAATAATTATGGGTTATATTTTGTTATAGGCTATGCATTTTGAGTTAAGTTAAGTCAGGCTGCGCTATGCTAAGATGTGCTACGTTGGGCTTAGTTGAGTTTTGCTGTGTTAGGCAAATAGTTTTTATACTACATAGTTAAAGGCTGTCCCCGATATGGGACGGCTTTTTAAGTTGTAAGTATTATGTTCGGTAGAAATGTATGGGAATGTGCCGGAAAGCCTGTAAATACAGTGTTTGTAGCGATTTCTCTTTAAAGGGATTTATTATTTATATGGTTAAAATTGCGGATTTTGAGGTTAGTTCGAAAGAAGGAGTATAGAAATTGTGGAAAGTATTGATTTTCTTGGATATTTTGTGATGTGTGTGGATATAAAATCTATTGAAATGATAGGGTTATGTGAGTTCGGTGTGCATTTTGAGAACGAGAAACTATTTTGTTTCTTTTTGATTTGTTTGGAATGAGCTTATTTGGAAGTGGTTTAAATGGGAGAAAATGGAAAAATGATTTTTAATTTTAATTTCTAGTATTTTAGTAGGGATTAAAATTAAATGAGAATAATTATCAATTAATAAAAATATTGTTCGGTAATTTAAAAAATTGAGAGAGTGTGAATTTGGCTATTGATATATGCTGTGCTTTAGAGTATTGTGAAAAATTAGGTGTAGTCCATCGAGATGTTAAAAAGGAAAATATTTTCGTTTCGAGTGAAGGAATATATAAACTTGGAGATTTTGGGATTGCAATGTTTTTAGATGATATGGATAAGACTATGAGCGCTAAAGGTACATATACTTGTATTGCCCCTGAAGTGTATAAGAATGGAGATTATAGTTTTAGTTCGGATATATACTCCTTAGGAATAGTCTTATACTGTTTTATGAATAATAATAGAATGCCGTTTTTACCATCAGATGTATCAGTTAATATTACGCATGGAGATAGAGAAGAAGCGATTTTCAAACGTTTAAATGGTGGAACTATATCGCCACCTCAAAATGCAAGTGAGGAATTTTCAAAAATAATAATAAAAGCTTGTTCATATGAAAAAAGTAGTAGGTATAAAAGTGCGTCGGAATTGAAAAAAGATTTATTATTAATTACTAACTCAAACTTCGCACTTGAATAAGTACCTATGCACCTTGAAAATTCAATAATAACTGGCATAAAAATAGCATGAAACCGTCTGGTTTTGATATAATTGAGTTGTTCAGAAACAATCATATATCCGGAGGCTCATGCTATGAATAAAAGTATAACACAAGACAATCAAAATGATAACCAGATTTCGAAATCTATCAGAAGATTTTTTACACGGTTTCATCTTTCTTCTGCATTGAAAACTGCTAATGCCTACAAAAAGAAGGGAATTTCTGCAGCACTGATTTTTCAGTATCTGTTTCTTTTGATATTTTCAAACAGAAGTATGTATATGAACCTGCTGATTGGAAAAGACTCACCGGATTTTGCAAAAGATACGGTTTATCGTTTTATGAAAATGCTCCAGATCAACTGGATTCGGTTCACAACGGTTTTATCCAGCCGAATCATTAGGGATGCCATTGCTCCACTTGATTCAGCAGACCGTGTCAACGTACTGATCATTGACGATTCCATGTTTGAACGTAACCGTTCCAAAAAAGTGGAACTTCTTGCAAAGGTATATGACCATGCAAAACATTGTTATAAATTTGGTTTTCGCATGCTTACATTAGGCTGGTCAGATGGAAGCACTTTTCTCCCGGTCAACAGTGTCCTTCTCTCCACCGAAAATAAAAAGAACAGAATCAATGAAGCAAAGGAAACGGATAAAAGAACGGTTGGATATAAGCGCCGTATGCTTGCTGTCAAGAAAGGAACGATCGCCATGCTGGAGCTTTTAAAATCTGCTAAAAAGGCTGGTATTCCGGCTAAATACGTTCTGTTTGACAGCTGGTTCTCTTCTCCAAGCTCCCTTCATGCTGTCAAAGAAATCGGATATGATGTAATTGCAATGGTAAAGAAAACACCTAAAATGTTCTTCCGGTATAACAGCGAAGATATGCCGCTGACAACTATTTACAAGAAAAACAGGAAACGGCGTGGACGTTCCCGGTATCTGCTTTCCGTCATGGTGGATGTTGTAAAGGAAGGAAAAACCATCCCTGCCAAAGTGGTCTATATCCGTAACAAAAACAAGAGAAAGGAATATCTTTGTCTCATTTCCACAGACGTGAGTCTGAGTGAAGAAGAGATTATCCGCATTTATGGAAAACGCTGGGATATTGAAGTATTCTTCAAAGTCTGCAAGAGCTATCTTAATC
>KE159796.1:405735-1097983 GCA_000403475.2 Lachnospiraceae bacterium MD308 | reverse complement strand
TGTCGGACGGCAAATTGATGGAAACGCAAACAGCGAATTATTTTTCCGACATTTATCCTATTGACTGCGCAGTGCTGTCTGCAAATGCATAGTCCTGTCAAAAATGCTACACGTTGTTGTCGGTATTGTTTTTCCGCCTGAAATGCAAAAGGCCATGGATCCCATCATGAGACACACAGCCCATATGAAAAATTTAGTTTTTCTCCTGCTTGTCGGCCAGAACAGGAAGATGAACCAGGCCGGTGGCGACAGTCACTGCATCCACCTTCCGCATCAGGGAGCCGATCCTTTCTTCATTCCAAAAGATATCGGAGAAATCGGAGAGCTCGCACCCTACATCATGGTTAGGGATGCACAGGTAGTTCCCATATTTATGCCGTCCGGCGAGGATGTGGAAGTAAGTCCCCCGCCCATTGATCTCAGCTTCATACCATCCGTTCCCCGTGCTCAGCAGGATGATCTGCCCCGTCCAGGTCTCCTTGCGGGAACTGCTTTTCAGGATACAGGTATAATTCATGTTCCATTCCTCCTATCCGAGATTCTGGCTGCTGACAGAAGCCAGGATGACATCCGTATCGATCACTTTCTTGTCCATCTGTGCCCCTAGAGTCAGCGCGTCGGTCATCAGGTTGTCCACCAGGCGGGGGCTCCCCTGGGAGTGACTGTGGACGGCAGAAAGCGCCGCCTGGTCGATGATGGAGGCTGCGCCTCCGGCACAGGCGATCTTGTGGAGGATATACTGCGCCACTTCGGAGTCTGAGAGACCGGAAAAGTTGTAGTGTACGGTGATGCGCTGGCGCAGGGCCTCATGGACGGGCTTTTTCAGGGTGCTGTTCAGGTGGGGCTCCCCACAGAGGATGAGCGTGAAGCAGTTCAGGGAGTCATACCCGTAGTTCATGAGCATCTTGATATCCTCCAGGATGCCGGTGGAGAGGTATTGTGCCTCATCGACTGCCAGGAGGAGGGGCTGTTTCTTGTCCTTGTAGAGGTAGAGTATCTGCTCCTGTACGGCGCGGAACATCCCAGGCTTGCCGCCCCTTGGCTCTAGCCCCAGAACAGAGCAGAGCTGGCGGTAGAACTCCATGACGCTGACCGTGGAGAGGCAGATGTACTCCATATGGTAGAGGTTGGGGTTGAGGCACTTTGCGAAGCAGCGCAGGGCGAAGGACTTGCCCATGCCGGGGCGTGCGGTGAACAGCCCGATTCCCCTTGTGTCCTTGAGGTAGTCCAGCCGGGACGTCATTTCCGAGATGTCCTTTGAGAGGAACCGGTCCTTTTCTCTTGCGTTCTGTTTGTCAAAGGGATTGAAGGAAAGCCCATAGTAGGAACGGAACATCAGCTCTCACCCCCAATCCTTGAATAATCGATGGACGGCGTGTTATTGCGTTTCGTCCTGCAGTTCTCGTTTTTATCCGTAGGCCGTATGGGATAATGTTCCCCCTCATAAAGGATGAAGGCACTGGACATGTCGTCTGGCAGGAAGCGGATCTCCACTTTTGAAGAAATGAACTGCATGGGAACGTCATAGGACACCTTGTCGATGGAGACGGTAGAGTCCTTGTTCACCTTCCTGGTGATGCGGTTCAGGAAACATTCCTCCAGCCACTCCCTGGACTTAGGGCTCCGGATGGAGGAGCGTGACTGCTGGTAGCGGTCCATGGGCGTTGTGCCGATGCCGGAATGGACAGATGTATTGTAGGTGCGCATATAGTCCTTAAGCAGCCGGTTGAACTGTGCCAGCGTGGTGATGGAATCCAGAACCAGCGTATAGAGCCAAGTCTCCTTGAGCGTTCTGAACTGGCGTTCTATTTTGGCTTTGGAAGCACCATCACGAATTTTTGTGTGTAAAAGTACGGTGCCGATGGAGCCGCAGATGAGGGAAAGCTGCTCATTCGAGTAACTGCAGCCATTATCGACATAGAGCTTCGCCGGGATTCCATGGGCTGCCACAGCGTCCTTGAACACCTTCTGGAAGTTATAGGCATTATCGTTATAGAAGAGGCCGCCGCCCACCAGAAACCGGGAATGGTCATCAATAATCATGATGCAGTAGACTCTCCTGCGCTGGCCGTGCTCCGTGATATAAGGCAGGTAACAGGTATCTGCCTGCCACATCTTCCCAAAGGCGTCTTCTTCAAACGCCTTCCTGTCCCGCATGCCTGGGTTGCGTGCTGATTTCAGGTCATGTTTCTTCACGAAGCGCTGGACGGCGCAGACGCTGACTGTGGCAGGGATGAAGGCTTCTTCAACGAGGTGCCGGTGGATCTGGGTAGAGTTCAGCCGTGGGAAGGCTTCCTTGAGGCGGTAGATTTCCTCGATGGCCGTGTCCGGGAGCACCCGGGTGGAGGCCTTATCGGAACGCTCCTGCGGCATGAGGGCGTCGATGCCGCCGTTCTGGTAGAGGGACACCCATTTGCTGAGGGTCTTTGGGCTGTACTGGAATACCGAGCCGTCAGGCAGGGTAAGCGGTTTTTCAGTGATACGCTGGTAGTAAGCGTTCCTGGACGCATCCGGATAAAGGCCATGGATGACCGGCGCTATGAGAGCGAGGCGGAACTGTGCCATGGCGGCTGCGTCCGAAAGTTTTTTTGGATTGTTGTCCATAAAAATGTCCTCCTTAGGTGGTTTTCCACCATTATGCAGGAGAGAAGGGAGGGAAGCCATACCCGTGGCGTGTGGCCGACGGAAAAAGGGTCAGGGGCCGAACACCTGCTGGCAGTAAAGTGCCGGGTTTTTATGGGACTGGAGGAAAGACTTTGTAAAACGGCGGACAAAGGCGGAGGCGAAATCCGAATAAGCCGGCTGCGTGAGCAGGGACTTCAGGAAGGAAAGGCCGGAAACCTCCATGGAGGAAAGCACGCCGAGCCAATCTTCCTTCTGCACCCGAAAGAGCTGCAGCCACCGGCGCAGCTGGGAAAGGGTGATGCCGAAGCGTTCGCATAGCCTTTCCACAGTGGAAAGGCGCAGGAAATACTCCGCCAGGACACGTAGAAGGAAGAACAGGCCGTAGCCGGAGTAGGGAATGATGAAGTCCGGGAGGATGGCATGGGTATGGCCACAGGTACAGATAAGGCGCATGATGCAGAGGCTGTGGCGGACCTGGGTGCCGCCTATAAAGTCCACCAGGGAGCGGTCATAGTAGGCATGGATGCGGCAGGATCCCTTTACCCCACAGCAGGGACAGGTCTGCAGTTCCGAACGGAATCCGGCCATAAAGGAATCGAACAGGATCTTTGATGAACTTTTTATACGAACTAGCTTGCAAAACAGGGAATATTCTCTTATCATAATATATGTCGGTGGTGCTAAAGCCTCACAAGTGGGACATGATCCCGTATACGGCAGGCACACTGGTATGTGAGAGAAAGAACGAACTGTGGAAGGGGCTGTTCTTTCTCTTTTTTTGTTCCATAAAAACTATATCGGAATGACATGGGATGGTCAAGAGGAAAACGTGCCGCCTCCTGTAGCACACTTTTATAGACAGTGTTTAAAAACTGAGATTATAATTTGACGTTTTTGTGCGGGAGATAGGAACTTTAATTTGCTGGGCTACATCTGGAAATGAGCGATGCGGATATAGCAAGGGAAATGAACCTTGTTCGCAGCACAGTCCATGAACACCGGACACGCTCACTGGAAATTTTAAGGAAGATTATGGAGGAAAAAGCAGATGACAAAAAGATGTAGGAGCAGAGAAGAAAAGAATTTGCTGCCTTTCCATATCATAAAGGCAGCATCAGAAGGCGATGTATTGGCAATCAACAAAGTCCTGAAGCACTATGAGGGATACATAATTACCCTGTCCACCCGGAAGATGTATGACGAGGGAGGGCGGCTTCATTATTGTGTTGATGAAACACTGCGCCGGAGGCTTGAAACAAAGCTGATTACAAAGATACTGGCGTTTGAAGCGGTATAACGGGCGGTTAGCTGCCCTTTTCCATAGCTGACAGATTTACAGCGGTGTACCTTGCTACGAAAATAAAACTCGTAGCCAAGAACTGAACCTTGACAACAAATGTTTTCAACAATCATGGAAGCATCACGATAAAGCAGTCATAAAAATGGCTGCCGTCAGTGAAATATTGGTATTATAAAAAAATCAGGCTTGCGCTTCCACATGGTAGCCATGCTTCTCTAATTCACGTATGTATCGGGAAAGCTGTTTTTGTTCGCAGCTTTTACGTCTGGCTTCAAAACAGGATTCATCGAAAAGAGTGCCTTGCTTTAGCATGGTGTAAATAATTACAAGAAGTTTTCTTGCAAGGGCAATAATAGCTTTTTTAGCCCCTTTCTTCTGTTTGATTCTCCAATACCAGGCGGACAGATAGGTATTGCGTTTTCCGGCGATTACCCAGGCGATTTCACAAAGCATACTTTTTATGTAAGGATTGCCTTTCGTGACAGATGTGCTTTTCCGTTTCCCGGCGCTTTCATTATTGCCGGGGCACAGGCCTGCCCATGAACAGATATGCCCCGCGGTTTTGAACGGCTTCATATCAATGCCGATTTCAGCAATGATTGCGCAGGAAGCCGTTGTGCTGATTCCATAAATGCTGCTTAACTGCTCCACCTGCAAAGCAAATGGGGCCATGTCCGCCTCAAGACTCTTTTCGATTTCGGCAAGATGTTCTTTTAAGGAATCATAATGCTCCATAAGAATCTTCAGGAAGGCTTTTTGATGTTCTGACAGGGTTCCATTTACGGACATGAGGATTTCATCTATACGGTTTCTTGTCTTTGTTTTTAAGCAGGAATCCAAAGCAGACCGGTCAATCCGTCCATGCTCAGTGAGATGCCGGATGATGTTCCTGCCGGAAGCGCCAAAGATATCAGAAATAAAAGAGGAAAGGCGAAAGCCAGAGCTTTGCAGGAACTTCTCAACCCTGTTTTTCTGGGATGTGATGTCACGGATGACGCTCTTACGGTAACGGTTTAAATCACGGAACTCCCGGATTCTTTTTTCCGGAATAAAGCTGCCATTCAATAGCCCGGCACGTAGCAGGGTGGAAATCCATTCAGAATCCCGCATGTCTGTTTTCTTGCCAGGGACGTTCTTCATATGGCGTGCGTTTACAACCAGCAAAGTAATATCGCCGCCAAACGCTTCTTCCAGTATTTCATAAATAGGCATCCAGTAAATACCTGTGCTTTCCATAGCAACATGATGGCAGTTTTGAGAAACGATCCAGTCCCGTAAAGCAATCATATCCGGGATTAAGGTGGTAAACTCCCGGATTTCAGAGTTTGTCGGCTTACCCAAAGGGCCGGTCAGGATACAGGCAACAATTTTATCTTTGTGGACATCCAGCCCACAGGAAATTTCCAGAAGGTCTTTCATACAGAGCATCTCCTTTGCAATAGAATGGGCAGGAGATTTGCCCGAGGTGATACGGACTTTGCTACTCGTGCTAACCATAAAAGGCGCGACAATATGCTGTGCTCAAGGGCAAAACATTTACGTTGAAAAACGGGGTGCAGATCCTCCAAGGTGCGTTCAAACTTAATCCTGCCTAAAACTATTATAAATCAAGACAGGAAGCTAAAACAGTAGTGGAGCCAGCCCCCTCCTATTTTCATTATAGGCTGTGATAACCCTTCATGATTCGTTGAAAATTGAATACTGTATTGCATACAGGACGTGAGGATATGCAGAGCCACTAAGCAGATGCGCCATGACGTACCTGCCCTGTCTTTTAACAGGGTGAAACGTGAGGAAATGTTGGAACAGGACATTGAAGCAAAGGTAAGGAGCGAGTGAGATCGGGCAAAATATGTAGCAGTTACATGGGGCGATGAAGCATATCTGTGATAATGATACTTCCGGGTTGCGGGAAACCGCAATCCGGTCAATGAAATGACGGTGCAAGACCGATGTGGGCGGTGTAATGAGCTGCCACCTGTATTGCAATTTTTTATCTGCCAATAAAAGTATATCTTGCGTAGGTGTATTTTTACTGGCAGATAATGCCAGCTTTGATTAAACGAAAGGAGCAGGTAAATGAGTAATACTGTAATTGTAAAAGAATGGAAAAAATTCCGCAGATATAAGGACGGGGCAGAATATTATGGCTTTAGCAAAAGTGTATTTGAGCGTTTGGCAAAGGATGCAGGAGCTATTTATAAGGTAAATAAAGTTGTTCTGGTGAACTGTGAACTCTTTGAAAAATACTTAGAGAGTTTTCGGCTTGACTGACGGTAAGTTAAAATATATTTGTATAATTGATAATTTTTGCTCTTGACATTTTTGTCATACAAAAATATAATGGTTATTGAGGAGGAATTAGTATGTCAAAAGCAGGTCGTCCAAAGGCGGAAATAAAAAAAGAAAAGGTAGTAAGTGTAAGAATGAAGCCAGAGGACTATGCAAAGGTAAAAAGATATGCCGAGTCCTCAAACAAAACCGTTACACAAGTGATGCAAGAGGGTGTTACGAAACTTATTGACGAAGATAAGTGACATCAATAAGACTTCTCCATTCGTAAACGAAAGGAGATTTTCTATGGCATCAAGAAAAGACAAGAAGGGTAGAGTGCTTCGAAAGGGGGAATCTTTCAGGATTACAGATGAGATGTATGTCTATACTTATACTGATCCATTCGGAAAAAGAAGATATACATACTCTAAAGATTTGGTTAAGCTTCGTGAAAAAGAAGAACAGTTAAAACGGGATCAGATGGATGGGATTGATTCATATGTGGCAGGTAACGCTGATCTGAATTTTATGTTTGACCGATATATGTCCACCAAAACAGAACTTCGGGTTTCAACCAGAGCTAATTATCTGGAGATTTATGAAAGATATGTCAGGAGTGAATTTGGCAGAAAGAAAATCGGTGAGATAAAATATAGCGATATTTTGTTTTTCTACAATCACTTGATTACAGAAAAAAATCTGCATATTGGAACAATTCAATATCTTCAAAGGCTTATCAGACCTTCCTTAGAAATGGCGGTAAGAGATAACATTATTAGGATTAATCCCGCAAATGGTGTGATACAGCAGATTAAGAAAAAAACACAGAATAGTGGTTCCTATACACGCCATGCATTAACATTGGAACAGCAGAGAGCTTTTTTATCCTTTATTGATGAGAACCCATTGTATAACCGTTGGAAGCCATTGTTTACTGTGCTGATTGGTACAGGATGCAGAATCGGTGAAATGATAGGTTTGAGATGGGAAGATGTCGATATGGAAAACCGAACCATTGATATAAACCATTCTCTATATTATTTTGCGGGAAGAAGAAATAAATCATCAAGTAAATGGGTTGTCAATGAACCAAAGACGGAGGCTGGTAGCAGGGTGATTCCAATGGTAGATACTGTTTATACTGCTTTGATGGAAGAACGGTCACGACAGGCAGAAGAAGGAATATCGTGCCAAACACAGATTGAGGATATGACGGGCTTTATCTTCTGTAACAGGTTTTATGAGGTATATACGCCGGAATCTATCAACCGGGAATTAAAGAGAATCATTGAGAATCACAATTCTACAGAAGAAGTCAGGGCAGTAAAAGAAAAAAGAGATGCAGTGTTATTGCCTCAATTTACCTGTCATCATTTAAGACATACTTTTTGTACCAGATTATGCGAAGCAGATGTCCATATCAAAGTAATTCAGACAATTATGGGGCACAAAGATATTCAGACAACTATGGATATCTATGCAGAAGTAACCGAGTGGAAGAAAAAAGCTTCCCTTAATGAAATTTTTGAACAGATGAAACTATTTTAGTATTACGAGAAGTCCTTTGGGCTAATCGAGTGCAACAGAAAAACCTCAACTGCAACATAAGTGCAACAAACGAGGTTTTTATAGCACTTAATAATACTCGATAATACTTTTTAGAAATTAAGTCAAAATGGATAGATAAGCAACAATAGACCATAATAAGTTTTTTTGACTTATAATGGAGGAAGTCCAATCCATCATAGCGGCGGGAGCGGGGGCGTCTACGAAGATCGTACTTGGTACGCCATGCCCCATGCCCGGCAGTAAGGCAAAGAAGATGACGAACCTGATCCGTCAGGAGAATGTGAAAGCAGTGGATGCCTATATCAGCCGTATTGATGAGATGATCGAGCGAAAAGGAGAATGGTTATGGCGCTGAAGAAAAAACCAGTGACAGGGATGAAGGATATGATGCCGGCAGAGATGGAGATCCGGGATTATGTTATTCATCTGATAAAAGAAACGTATAAAACCTTCGGTTTTTTATCTATGGAGACTCCCTGCGTGGAGCATATTGAAAATCTGTGCAGCAGGCAGGGCGGGGATAATGAGAAGCTGATCTTTAAAATCTTAAAACGCGGCGAGAAGCTTAAGCTTGCGGAGGCGAAGGAGGAAGGAGACTTGGTGGACGGCGGGCTGCGCTACGACCTGACCGTACCTCTTGCCCGGTATTATGCGAACCACGCAAATGATCTCCCATCCCCTTTCAAGGCGATGCAGATTGGGAACGTGTGGAGGGCAGACCGCCCGCAGAAAGGGCGTTTCCGCCAGTTTGTGCAGTGTGATATCGATATTCTCGGGGAGGCGGGAAGTCTTGCAGAGATTGAGCTTATTCTGGCGACCACATCTATGCTTGGAAAGCTCAACTTTAAAAATTTCACAGTGAATATCAATGACCGGAATATACTAAAAGCTATGGCGGCATTCTGCGGTTTCAAGGAAGAAGACTACGATGAAGTATTCATCATTCTTGACAAGATGGATAAGATCGGGGCGGACGAGGTGGCAAAAGAGCTTGTCGGACTCGGGTATGAGAAGGAGAATGTAGACAGTTATCTTAAGCTTTTTGACGAGGCGGCGGGGGATATATCGGGCGTCCGTTATCTGAAAGAAAAGCTTGGGGATTTTCTAAGTGATGAGACTGCGGACAGCATGGAGATGATTATCTCCAGCGTGGAGGCGGCAAAGAACTGTGAGTTCAATATCCGCTTTACCCCTACGCTGGTGAGAGGGCAGTCCTACTATACCGGAACTATTTTTGAAGTGACGATGGATGACTTCGGCGGTTCTGTAGCCGGGGGCGGACGGTACGATAAGATGATCGGAAGGTTCACCGGACAGGATACGCCTGCCTGCGGATTTTCCATCGGCTTTGAGCGGATTGTCATGCTGCTTCTGGAAAATGGCTATCAGGTGCCGAAGAAGGGCGTGAAAAAGGCATACTTGTTAGATAAGAAACTTCCAAAAGAAGGAATCTTAAAAGTTCTCGAGCAGGCGAAGGAAGATCGGGAAGCAGGAATGCAGGTATTGATCGTGAAGATGAAGAAGAATAAAAAGTTTCAGAAAGAGCAGCTTGCGGCAGACGGATATGAAGAGATGCAAGAGTGTTATGCTGAGTAAGAGATGATAAGTGATAAAGGAGAAAAAAGAAATGGCAGAACTGATGAAGGGCTTGAAGAGAACCCACAGATGTGCGGAGATTACGGCGGCCAATGCGGGAGAGACGGTAACCGTCATGGGATGGGTGCAGAAGAACAGAAATAAAGGGGGGCTGGTGTTTGTTGATGTGCGTGACCGCTCCGGTATTATACAGGTAGTGTTCGAGGAAGGAAAGTCTGATGAGGCGCTTATCGAGAAAGCGGCGAAGCTTCGGGCGGAGTTTGTCGTGGCGGTTGTGGGCGAGGTGGCAAAACGTTCCGGCGCGGTGAACGAGCATCTTTCTACAGGCGAGATTGAGATTATCCCCAAAGAGCTTCGGGTTCTTGCAGAGTCCGAGACACCGCCGTTCCCGGTGGAGGAGAATGTGAAGACGAAGGAAGAGATCCGGCTGAAATACAGGTATCTTGACCTTAGAAGGCCGGATATGCAGCGGAATCTGATGATGCGAAGCAAAGCGGCGACGCTGATTCGCCAATTCCTTGCAAATGAAGGCTTTCTTGAGATTGAGACACCAATCCTTATCGGCAGCACGCCGGAAGGGGCAAGAGATTACCTTGTGCCGAGCCGAATCCACCAGGGACATTTCTATGCGCTTCCCCAGTCGCCGCAGCTTTTTAAGCAGCTCCTTATGTGCTCCGGCTGTGACCGCTATTTCCAGTTGGCGAAATGCTTCCGGGACGAGGATCTGCGTGCAGACCGCCAGCCGGAATTTACCCAGATTGATATGGAGCTTTCTTTTGTGGATGTGGATGATGTCATCGATGTCAACGAACGTCTGTTAAAGGAGCTGTTTTCAGAGGTTATGGGTGTGGATGTACCTCTTCCGATTCCGCGGATGACCTGGCAGGAAGCCATGGACCGTTACGGCTCCGATAAGCCGGATATTCGGTTTGGCATGGAGCTTACGGATGTGACGGAGGTTGTGAGAGGAAGCGAATTTGCCGTGTTCAAGGGAGCGATTGAAAACGGCGGCTCTGTCCGTGGAATCAATGCGAAAGGGCAGGGTGCGATGCCCAGGAAGAAGATTGATAAGCTGGTAAGTTTTGCTAAGGATTACGGCGCGAAGGGGCTTGCTTACCTGGCAGTCCAGGAGGACGGCACAGTGAAATCTTCTTTTACCAAGTTCATGACGGAGGACGAGACGAAGAAGCTTATGGAAGCTATGGGCGCAGAGAACGGCGACTTGCTTCTGTTTGCCGCAGATAAAAACAAAGTAGTGTGGGCAGTGCTTGGGGCGCTGCGTTTGGAGCTGGCAAAACAGATGGAGCTGCTTGATAAAGATGAGTTCAAATTCCTGTGGGTGACGGAGTTCCCGCTGCTTGAGTGGAGCGACGAAGAGAACCGGTTTATGGCAATGCATCATCCGTTTACCATGCCTATGGAGGAGGATATCCAATACATTGACAGCGATCCGGGCAGGGTGCGGGCGAAGGCTTATGATATCGTGCTGAATGGAAATGAGATTGGCGGCGGCAGTGTGCGTATCTTTGACCCGGATATCCAAAATAAGATGTTCGAGGTTCTTGGATTTACGCCGGAGCAGGCGAAAGAACAGTTCGGCTTCCTTCTGACGGCGTTCAAGTATGGTGTTCCGCCTCACGCGGGTCTGGCTTACGGCCTTGACCGGATTATCATGCTGATGGCAAAGGCGGACAGTATCCGGGATGTCATCGCATTTCCGAAGATTAAGGACGCTTCGGATCTGATGACAGAGGCGCCGACGACGGTGGAT
The DNA here is from genome assembly GCA_000403475.2 of Lachnospiraceae bacterium MD308. Taxonomy (GTDB): domain Bacteria; phylum Bacillota; class Clostridia; order Lachnospirales; family Lachnospiraceae; genus MD308. The sequence continues at coordinate 1,086,848 of KE159796.1, read as the reverse complement.
GCAAAGCAGCTTGAAGAACTGGGGCTTGAGATTGTGGCAAAGGAGTAGGGCTATGGATTTATTAGAGATTATGCGGCAGAGAAGAAGCGTGCGTTCTTATACATCTGAAGATGTCAGCGAGGAAAATATCCGAAAGATTTTGGAGGCGGGGCTGCTGTCAGCTTCCGGTCGTGCAATTCGGCCCTGGGAGCTTATTGTGGTGAAGGAAAGGGCTGTTTTGCAGAAGATGGCAGAAAGCCGCGACCATGGCGCAAAGATGTTAGAGGACGCCAATGCAGCAATTGTTGTGATCGCCGATGAGACAAAGACGGATGTGTGGCCGGAGGACTGTTCGATCGTCATGTCCAATATGCATCTGATGGCAAGCTGTCTCGGCGTGGGAAGCTGCTGGATTCAGGGGCGGCTTAGGACATCCGCCGGCGGGGAGAGCACAGAAGGGTATCTGCGGGAATTGCTGGGATTCCCGGAGTATTACCGGCTGGAGGCTGTCTTGTCCCTCGGGATGCCGGAGAGTGTACCAGAGATGCGGGAAGTGACAGATGAACTGTGGGGAAAGGTTCATCTGGAAGTCTATGAATCAAAGCGTGAAAAATGATGAGAACCCTGTATGTATCTGATCTGGATGGAACGCTGTTAAACACCCAAGATGCAGTGAGTCCTAAGAGCACAGAGATCATTAATGGTCTGGTGGAGCGGGGGATGTTGTTTACCTATGCAACGGCGCGCTCCCTTATCTCAGCATCCGTAGTTACGAAGGGATTGTCCGCAAAGATTCCGGTGATTGCCTATAACGGGGCGCTGATCATTCATCCGGAGACGGGGGAGGTAATTTCTGCGGAAAGCTTTCAGCAGGAGGAGGCTGAAAAGGTCATCCGATGTCTTAGGGAATATCAAATCAGTCCGCTGGTTTATGCTTATATTGGCTGTGAGGAAAAGGTATCATGGCTGGCAGGCCGGGAAAATGAAGGTATTCAGAGATATTTAAGTCTTCGCAAAGGCGACCCGCGTCTACGACCGTTAGGGGATTCGGAGCGCATGTATGACGGGGAGATGTTCTATTACACATGTATTGGGGAAAAGGATGAACTGCAGCCGGTCTATGATATTCTTTCGAGGGATGACAGGTATACTTGTATTTTGCAGCAGGAATTGTACCGTCCGGAGTACTGGTGTGAGATTATGCCAAGGAGGGCTACGAAGGCGAACGCGGTCTTAAAGCTAAAGGAACTGTGGGGATGTGACCGGGTGATATCTTTTGGGGATGCAGTTAACGATATACCGATGTTTCGGATTTCCGATGAGTGTTATGCGGTGGAGAATGCAGTGGATGCGTTAAAGGCTATGGCGGACGGAATTATTCTAGGCAATGATGCGGATGGAGTGGCAGCGTGGCTTAAGGAAAATGTACATTTTTAACGCGTGGTGAACGGAACAGGTAGTAACAATTATTAAGAAAGAGAGGTAAAATTATGGCACAGATTATTTATCGGAGAGCACAGGAGAGCGATGCAGGAAAAATTGTTGATTGCGAGCATTATGCTGCTGGCGTTGGACGGAGAAGAGATTGTTGGAATCGCAACAATCCATTCTTCCGCAAAGATCAAGGCAAGACATGACGGCGAGCTTGGTATCGTTGTTGCAAAAAAATATCAGGGGCAGGGCATTGGTACAGAGCTGATTCGCCAGCTAGCTTATTGAGTGGGCGAAGGGAAATGGCGTAACTACCCGAATCAGCCTTGATACCCGGGCGGATAATGTGAAGGCGGTAGAGCTTTATATGAAGTTCGGGTTTGTGGTGGAAGGATGCCGGAGGAACTCGACTTTGCTTGATGGGAAATATTACGACTTGTATGTAATGGGAATGATGATTTAGAAATATAACCAGCATCGGGCTTACATAGGGGGATTGATAGTATGAAAAAAAGACATTCGAAAAATCCATTTAAAATCTTACTTTGCTGTATGTGCCTTGTGGCATTATTTGGCGTGCAAGTTGTTTTTGCAGCAGAGGCAGATGAAGATGCATCTGCAGGAAACGAGACAGGGCAGCAGTCTGATGATACATCAGCGGGAGATGGTGCACAAGAAGAGTCCGGTGGAGGTACAAAAACGGCAGGTTCGGCCGGAAAGTCATCATCTGGGGTGTCAGGCAGTTCTGTGCGGGCTGTGGGAGGCCAGCGGCAGAGGGCAAGGCAGGTTACTGACGTACAGCAGGAGCTCGCTCATCAAATAGCGGAAAGAGAAGAGGCAAGGGCAAGACAGCTTGAGACCTCACAGCAAGAAAGGACAACGCAGTTGGGCAATGCGCAGCGTGACCGGGCAAGGCAGGTTACCGACAGGCAGCAGGAGCTTGCTCACCAGATTGCGGAGAGAGAAGAAGCGAGAACTCGGCAGATGGAATAATAGACAATACAACTGAGAAGTAAATATTTTGATGTTATTACCGGGAGCGAGAGTATCTTATCTTCGCTCCTGGTTTTTATAAATTTTTAGAAAAAATGAACCGCTGTTTTATTCTTTTCGCACTGCAGTTTCTTTTGAAAAAGAGGTGGATATTTTTGCTTTCTCCACCAATTTAAAAACATCTTTACTTGCATTAAAGCTGTAAAGTAGTCCATATGGGATACTGTAATCCCAATTAACAGGAATGGAGACAAGCCCTGGATGCACATCCTGCCAGCATTCTATTGTAAGTAATACATTACCTGTTTCGGCGCAACGATTAAAGACCGACATATCGTAAAAATGCGGGGTGTTTTCAATTGCTATTTGCGGATGATTCATCTTTAAATCGTTTCGCATCAAATCGTTAATGCCCGAATCACCTTTTTTAACCATCATAAGTGTTTCGCCGTATAAATCAGAAATTTCAACGATTTTTTTAGTTGCCAACCTGTGTTCGGGGGATATGGCTATCATCTTTTTGTATCTGCCAAGCGGTAAAAAGTTGCAAAGAGAGAGCCATGCTTTAGAATCGCATACGCCGATCAGAAAATCAAATTTTTCTCCCAAACTTTTGATTTCGGATAAGATACCTTCATGGTTATCTTCAAAAGGTACTAAGTGTAACTTGTAATCCGGGAAATATTGATTTAGCTTATACCATAAATCCATAAAGGGCTTCGCAGGATTAAGCATGGATGTACCTACGCAAAAAGTTGTGTTATGCTTCAAAGATGCAGCTTTTGCTGAGGCGATAGATTTTTCAGAATAGTCCATTATAAATTTTGCATCGCGATATATTATTTCACCTGCCGGAGTTAAAGAGACTCCTGTCGGAGTTCTTTCTATTAATTTAATATTTATTTGATTCTCAAATGTGTTCATTTGTTTCATAACAGCAGTTGGTGTAATGAATAATTTTTCTGCTGCTTTTGTAAAGCTTTTGCAGTCGATTACTGTTAAAAATGTATCAAGCAATGGATTATACATAATGCACCTCTATAAACTTTTGGTTTATGCCACGATAACATATCGGATATTCACTGTCAATGTGTTTCGCATTATACTTAACATAGCCTTAACGTAGGATTTGAAATAGATATAGAGAGGTGGATTTAATAAGTATGAAAAAAATTACAGCAGGCAGAGATGCTTTAAATGAATTTGCGCCGAAGTTTGCCGAACTTAATGATGATGTTCTTTTTGGTGAAGTGTGGAGCAGAGAAGGAGAGCTTTCAGCCCGTGACCGTTCACTTGTTACAGTTACAGCTTTAATGTCTCAGGGGCTTTGCGACAGTTCTTTTGAGCATCATTTAAAAACAGCGAAAGAAAATGGAATCACGAAAACCGAAATTGCAGAAGTTCTGACTCACGCTGCATTTTATTCAGGCTGGCCTAAAGCGTGGGCGGCATTTCGATTAGCAAAGGATATTTGGAATGAGCCGTATATTGAAAATGAAAGGCAAAAACACGAAAATACAATGATATTTTCAATCGGCGAGCCTAACAATGCTTTTTCTAAATATTTTGTCGGGCAAAGTTACTTAGCACCGCTGTCAAAAAATCAGGTCGGTATTTTTAATGTTACATTTGAACCTTCTTGTCGAAACAATTGGCATATTCACAAAGCAGATAAAGGCGGCGGACAAATTCTTATCTGCATTGCGGGTAAAGGCTATTATCAGGAATGGGGCAAGGCGGCGCAAATACTTTTGCCCGGTGATGTAGTAAATATAGCACCTGATATCAAACATTGGCATGGTGCCGCAAAAGACAGTTGGTTTTCGCATTTGGCTGTAGAAGTGCCGGGAGAAAACCTAAAGACTGAGTGGTGTGAAAAAGTCGCTGACGAAGTATACTTAAAATTAAAATAAATTCAGAATTATGAAGAAAAGAAGTGTACGTGTATTGGTGCTTTTGGCTGCGGTGTTTGTCATTGCAGGATGCAGCGGCGCGGATGATTGCCCGGGAGGCGGGAGCGGATATCTTTGAGATCGTGCCTGAAACTGCCTACACAAAGGAGGATCTGGGTTATTATAATGATGGCTTTGCAAGGCCTGCCATCAGCGGGGACTTGAGCGGAGTGTCGGAGTATGATATCATCTATCTAGGGCATCCCATCTGGTAGGGTACGGCTCCCCGGATTATCCAGACATTTTTAGAGAGCTGCGACCTTTCCGGGAAAACGGTCTACACATTCTGTACTTCGGGCGGCAGCGGGATTGAGAAGAGTGTTGAGGATTTGCAGGAGATGTACCCGGATGTTGGGATTTTAAGCGGGATGAGGTTTGACGGGGCGTCGGAAAAGGACGTGAAAGACTGGATTGACGGCCTGGAATGATGTCCGGAAGAGATTTGGAAATATTTTTAAAAATGTTTAGGAAACAGGAGGCATGAATTATGAGCAGGACTTTAGTGGCATATTTTAGTGCAAGCGGTACGACGGAAAGGCTTGCAAAGCGGCTTGCAGCGGCGATTGGTGCGGATCTCTATGAGATTGAGCCTGAGATTCCCTATACTGCGAAGGATTTGGACTGGATGGATAAGAAAAGCCGCAGCAGTGTGGAGATGAGGGATAAGTCCTTCCGGCCTGCCGTGGCGGGAGATGTCTGGGATATGGGGGAGTACGACACGATATTTGTGGCGTTTCCCATCTGGTGGTATGTTGCGCCGACGATTGTCAATACTTTTTTGGAGCAGCATGACTTAAGGGGGAAGAAGATCATCACTCTTGCAACTTCCGGCGGGAGCGGGATGGGGAATACGAATAAGGAGCTTGCCCCGTCCTGCCCTGGCGCGGAGCTGAAAGAGGGCAAGGTGTTTTCAGCGGATACGGGGGAAGATGTGCTGAGGAGATGGGCGGAAGGAATGGTTTTGGCGTAATAGGGGCGTAATAGGCGTAATAGGATACACGTAACAGGTTACAGGTCTTGACATTCTTTTCCTGCCGCGCTATACTTATTTTCGGCGGACGGAAGGTCTGTGTGTCTTTTGCCTGCCGAGGATAAAAATATTGAAGAAAGAAAAATCTGCCACCGGGTAGAGGAGCGGGAGCATTCGCTGTACATCGTTAGGTCTTTGAAGATGTGCAGGCGGGTGCTTTTATTTTGCGGGGCTTTCTGGCGGGCGGAGTGTTGGAGGTGATTTTATGGTTTTCTTAAAATGGCTGCCGGGGAGTGAGAAGGTTAAGAGGGCGGCAGAGTATTTTTCGGGAGGGGAGCTTGCGCTTTGGGGAGGCTCGGCCGCGCTGATCGCAGTGTCTTTTTTTGCGTTTGACAGGGAGAATGTGCTGACGCTTTTGGCATCGCTGATCGGGGTGACTTCTTTGATTTTTAATGCCAAGGGGAATCCGTCCGGTCAGTTTCTCATGGTGGTTTTCAGTGGGCTTTACGGGGTGATTTCCTATTCATTTTCTTACTATGGGGAAATGATAACGTACTTAGGGATGACTGGGCCTATGGCGGCGGTGGCGCTGGTTACGTGGCTTAGGAACCCTTACGGCGGGAACCGGGCGCAGGTGCAGGTGAACCGGCTTGGGAAAGGGGAGGCGGTGTTTATGCTGTTTTTGACGGGGGCGGTCACTTTTGTGTTCTATTATATTCTGGCGGCTTTTCATACGGCAAATCTGCTGCCCAGCACGATTTCTGTAGCCACCAGCTTTCTTGGGGTGTATATGACATTTCGCAGGAGCGCGTTTTTTGCCCTGGGTTATGCTGCAAATGACGTGGTGCTTATCGTGCTCTGGGTTTTGGCGGCATGCGCGGACATCTCGTATATTTCGGTTGTCATCTGTTTTGGGGTGTTTTTGGTAAATGACATCTATGGGTTTGCGAGCTGGTCAAAGATGCAGAGGAGGCAGGAAGAGGATAATATACATCAAGGAAAGTGATTATATTTATCACTTTCTTTTTTCGCGGTTCTGTGATAGGATAGGGAAGAGTTAAATTTAGACAATAAGGTTGATGAATCTTAATTCGCAGCTTGGAGCTGTTTCGATGGCTCCGATATAAAAGGAGATGGATGACATGAAGAATTTTGACAAGTATGAGAGGACTTATTTTATGCCTCCGGTGGTGAGCTACGACTGGGTGAAGAGAGAGTATATTGAGAAACCGCCGATCTGGTGCAGCGTGGATTTAAGGGATGGAAACCAGGCGCTGATTGAGCCTATGAGCCTTGAGGAAAAGCTGGAGTTCTTCCAGATGCTTGTGGATATCGGGTTTAAGGAGATTGAGGTTGGATTCCCGGCGGCGTCGGAGACGGAGTACCAGTTTATGCGGACGCTCATTGAGAAGGATATGATTCCGGACGATGTGACGGTGCAAGTTTTGACCCAGGCAAGGGAGCATATTATCAAGAAGACTTTTGAGGCGGTGAAGGGCGCGCCCCACGCAGTGGTGCACCTTTACAATTCTACTTCCGTGGCGCAGCGGGAGCAGGTGTTTAAAAAAGACAAGGAAGAGATCAAGCGGATTGCGGTGGAGGGGGCAAAGCTCCTTCTAAAGCTGGCAAACGAGACGGACGGCAATTTTACGTTCCAGTACAGCCCGGAAAGCTTTCCGGGTACGGAGGTTGACTACGCGGTGGAGGTGTGCAACGCGGTGCTGGACGTGTGGCAGCCTGCGGCGGACAATAAGGCCATCATCAACATCCCGACTACGGTTGAGAATGCCATGCCCCATGTATTTGCCTGCCAGCTTGAGTATGTGCACAAGAACTTAAAGTACCGGGATAATGTGATCTTGTGCCTGCATCCTCACAATGACCGGGGGTGCGGCGTCGCTACGGCGGAGCTTGGCATCCTGGCGGGGGCAGACCGCATCGAGGGCACGCTTTTCGGGAACGGGGAGCGTACGGGCAATGTGGATATCGTGACGCTGGGCATGAATATGTTCTCCCACGGGGTTGACCCGGGGCTTGATTTTTCGGATATGCAGCGCCTTCGGGAGACTTATGAGAGGCTGACGCGGATGGAGGTAAATCCAAGGCAGCCTTACGGCGGGGATCTGGTGTTCACTGCATTTTCCGGGTCCCATCAGGATGCCATCGCCAAGGGGATGGCGTGGAGAGACGAGAAGAAGTGCGCGACGTGGACGGTTCCTTATCTTCCCATCGACCCCCAGGATGTGGGAAGGCGGTATGACTCTGACGTCATCCGCATCAACAGCCAGTCCGGGAAGGGCGGCGTAAGCTACATCTTAAAGCAGAGCTTTGGCATCAATCTTCCGATGAAGATGAGGGAAGAGGTGGGGTATCTGGTGAAGGACGTGTCGGATAAGGCCCACAAGGAGCTCAGCCCTGAGTGGATTTATGAGATATTTACGGATAATTATGTAAATACCAAGCCGGTATTTTCTATTGATGAGTGCCATTTCAAGCAGGTGGACGGGATCACGGCGGAGGTTTCCATCAACCACAGCGGGGAGAGCCGCACCATTACCGCCAACGGAAACGGGCGTCTGGACGCGGTGAGCAATGCGATCAAGCAGTATTTTAACATCAGCTATGAGCTGCGGTTCTATGAGGAACATTCGCTGACGAGGGGGTCATCTTCCAAGGCTGCGGCTTATGTGGGAATCACCTGCAACGGCAAGGATTTCTGGGGCGTTGGCATTGACGCGGATATTATCAGCGCGTCCATCGAGGCCCTGATCGTGGCGGTGAATAAGATTGAGGAGATCGGCAGCGCGGAGACGTGCAAGGATGCAAGGATGATTGAGATCATGAACTATATCCAGGCGAATTATATCGACATTACGCTGGATGACATCGCGGAGCATTTCTTCCTGTCAAAACCTTACATTTCCAAGTATATTAAGGAAAAGTCGGGGATGACTTTCGGGGAGCTGGTGAAGAAGATCCGGATGAAGAAGGCGAAGGCGCTCCTTAAGAGCAGCAATATGACGGTGGAGAATATCTCGCTGTCGGTAGGATACCAGAATGTGGAGCATTTTAACCGGCTGTTTAAGAAGGCGTATAATATGACGCCGATGCAGTTTCGGAATCAGAAATAAATGACGCAGTTTTGGGTAAAACCATATCCCGTGTAACCGGGAGCGGCGTGTGAGTGGATTAATAACGGAGACTTAAGGCGTATGGGAATGTTCTCGTCTTAAGTCTTTGTTGTTTTTGGAGTTTGGCTGCCTGAAAAATTTGGGTGTTAATATTTAGTTTGGAGTTTCAGCAGTTATATGCTAGAATAGGAAGACGAATAATTTTGCTTATCAGATATAAATGGAGTATCAAGGATAAGGGCACTGGTGCTCATGATGATTTTAACGGTATGTGGGAAAGAGGTTTATGAGAATGTTGCGGGAAAGTAATCGTGTAGAGTTTAAGACTACCTTAAACGATAAGTTGGAAAAGGAAATTGTTGCATTTTTAAATAACCATGAAGGCGGAGTGATTTATATAGGAATTGATGATGCGGGACATTCGGTTGAGAATCCGGACATGGATTCCATGCAGTTAAAGATAGCTGACAGGATTAAAAATAATATTTTGCCGTCAGCTGTATTTCAAAAGGACACATGTAACATTACGAAATGTTTTGTCTCCCCGACAGGATCTTACTTTTGCACAACTGAAAATTTATTATCAGGAGCGTGGACTGGAATTGAATAAGAATTTTGCTAATAGTCTTGAGCTGCTGACGCCTGAAGGAAAGTATAATTATATAGCATATTTATTGGCAGATGAGAACGGCGTATCTGTTAAAGTAGCTAAATATGCAGGGATGAATAAAGTTGATTTGATTGAAACTGTTCCGCTGAGGGAGGCTTTGATTAATGCTGTTGTACACAATGATTTTTCCCATGAAATACCGCCGGTGTTTGAAATATTTAGTGACAGGATGGAATTTACTTCATACGGAGGTTTGATTCAGGGACAAAGCAAAGAAGATTTTTTTAGCTGCAGCAGCATGCCGAGAAACAGGGAATTGATGAGGGTGTTTAAAGATGTGGGGCTGGTGGAACAGCTTGGGTCTGGGATGAGCCGTATTCTGCAATTTTATGACAGAAATATTTTTGAAATATCGGATCATTTTATTAAAGTTACATTTCCGTTTTCTTTGCTTTACGAAAAGCAGAGCATTGTCAATGGCGATGAAAATGGCGATGAAAATGGCGGTGAAAATGGCGATGAAAACAAAATTTTGAATTTAATAAAAGGGCGTTCCGATATCACGGCAAAGCAAATGAGCCAGCAAACAGGATTCAGCACCCGGAAGATCAGCCGCATTATAAAAGGACTGCGGGAGACAGGAAAGATTATTAGGGTGGGCTCTGACAGGAAGGGTCATTGGAAAATAGGTAAGTAAAATGTTTGTCCGGGGATGCACAGGGTTTGACGGAATGGAGTGATGGAATTTGAAGACGGATTATAAGGACAAGGGGCTTTCTCTTTTGCACAGGAGCCAGAAGGGAATTATTCATGCGGTATTCAGCCGGTTCGGGCTGACGGTGGTTCTGCTTATTGTGCATGTGATTATTCTTTTCAGCGTGTTTCAGTGGTTTGAGGAGTTCCTTTTGCATTTTTATGGGGTGTTAGTGCTGTTTACTTTTGGGATGGTCGTCTATCTTTTGAACAGCAGGATGAATCCTACGGCGAAGATTACGTGGCTGATCGTGATCTCGCTGCTGCCGGTCTTTGGCGTGCTTTTGTACTTGTATACGCAGAGCGATGTGGGGCATCGGGCGCTTAAAGGGAGGGTTGACCGGATCGCGGCGGATACGTGGATGAGCATCCAGCAGCCGGAGGGCGCGCTTGAGGGGCTTGCGGGAGAGTGCCCGGGGGCGGCGTCTCTGGCGCGCTATATGGGCAGGAGCGGGTGCCATCCGGTGTTTGAGAATACGGCGGTGACTTATTTCCCTCTTGGGGAGCGCAAGTTTGAGGCCATGCTTGCGGAGCTTGAGAAGGCCGAGCATTTTATTTTTTTGGAATATTTTATCGTGGACGAGGGCGTGATGTGGGGGCAGATCCTGGAGATTCTTGCGAAGAAGGCGGCCCAGGGGGTGGACGTGCGGGTGATGTATGACGGTACTTGTGAGTTTGCCCTGCTGCCCCGGGATTATCCGAGGCGGCTTAAGAAACTTGGGATCCGGTGCAAGGTGTTTGCGCCGGTGACGCCGTTTGTGTCTACCTGCTACAATTACCGGGACCACCGGAAGATATTGGTGATTGACGGGCACACGGCTTTTAACGGGGGCGTGAACCTGGCGGACGAGTACATTAACCGGAAGGTAAAGTACGGCCACTGGAAGGATGCGGCTGTCATGCTCAAGGGCGAGGCGGTAAAGAGCTTTACCCTGATGTTTCTGCAGATGTGGGGAATCGGCGAGCGGAAGGATGAGTATGCCCGTTTTCTGGCCTATGACCCGCATCCGGTGAAAGGGGCCGGAGGGTATGTGGTTCCTTACGGGGATTGCCCACTTGACGGGGAGAAGGTGGGGGAGAGGGTGTATATGGACATCCTGAACCGCTCCCTTTCTTATGTACATATTATGACGCCCTACCTGATTCTGGACGGCGAGATGGAGACGGCGCTTAAGTTCGCGGCGGAGCGCGGGGCGGAGGTTGTGCTGATCCTGCCGGGAATCCCGGACAAGGCGGTGCCTTATGCGCTGGCCAAGACGCATTACATGCCGCTTTTGGAATCCGGGGTGAAAATCTATGAGTACACGCCGGGGTTTGTCCACGCCAAGGTGTTCTTAAGCGACGGCGCGGAGGCGGTGGTGGGAACTATCAACCTGGACTACCGGAGCCTTTACCATCATTTTGAGTGCGCCACTTACCTGTACGGCGTTAGCTGCATCCGGGAGATTGAGGAGGATTTCCAGGCGACTCTTTTGAAATGCAGGCGGGTCACGCCGGAGACTGTCCGGAAGGAGAAGTGGACGGTGAGGCTTACCGGGCGGCTGATGAAGGCGATCGCGCCGCTGATGTGAGGGCGCGATAAGGGCGGCATGAGGAGAAACAGTGTTGCCGGGATTATTGTGTCAGGACGGGGATTTCAATCTGTACGATATAATCTTCAATCTGCTCCGCCACGGTCTCGTTGATTCCTTTTTCGTAGGAATAGCCGGTCAGCGTTAGGCCGCGGGTCTTGGCGTAAGCCAGGATTTCCCGGTACTTTTCCGGGAGGGCGCTTAAGTCTCCTTTGTGGAAGGCTCTTAAATATGTTCCGCCGGGCTGTATGTGCAGTCCGGCTTTTTGGGTGAGGAGGGGAATCTCGATAAACAGCTTTGTGTAGCCGTCGTAGCAGCCGCCCTGCAGGCTTTTTATGGGAATCATGGAGCCGTAGGAGGCGTCGCGGAGGCGGCCGAGCCGACGGCGGGATGTCTCGGCGGTAATCAGCTCTACTTCTTTTTCAAAGGTTGTGTCTTTGTCGATGTCTACGGTTACCAGGCATCGTTCTTCTTTTTTGGCAACCGTGATTTCCGATAAGTCTATGGTCTGTAAGGTGACCATGTTCTGGTGGTGGCCATGCAGTGTCTTTCGGATGGCCTGAAGGTGCATAAGCTGCGCGTCCACATCTTTGATCTTTTCTTCCAGAAGATTTTTCAGGCTCTCTGCGGAGCGCATTTTCATAAATTTCTGTATCTCGGCGACGGATACGTTGAGCTCCCTAAGAAGGAGGATGGTTTCTAAAAGGGGGCTTTGGCGGTAGCTGTAGTAGCGGTAGCCGTTCTCTGCATTTTTGGCGGCGGGTTTAAAAAGGCCGGTCTCGTCGTACCACATCAGCGTCTTTTTGTTGATGCCGTGGAGTGCGGCGAATTGTCCGATGGTGAGTAATTTTTCTTTTCTGTCCATAGTGATTTTTCCTTGACTGTACTGTTACTGTACGGTTTATGATACTACAGGAAGATATTAATTGCAAGGCGAGGAGGATGATTATGGAAAGCCAGAATGTATATTTAAAGCCTGTAACTTTTAACAATATTTTGAAATTTGCGGTTCCTACCATTGCGATGACGGTGTTTATGTCATTTTACTCTATGGTTGACGGCCTGTTTGTATCGAACCTTATCGGAACGAAAGCTCTGTCGGCGGTCAACCTGACCGCGCCGTTTATCCAGCTTGTGACCGCGGTCTCTACCATGCTTGCCACCGGGGGCAGCGCGGTGATCATGAAGAAGATGGGGGAGAAGAGGGAGGCTGAGGCGAGGGAGGATTTTACATTTTTGATTGCTGTAAATGTGGCGGTGGGGATTGCTGTGTGCATTCTGGGATATGTGCTGATGGACGGGGTGTTTGCGGCTTTTGGGCTGTCTTTTGAGGTGGCGGCATACTGCGAGGAATATTTGAGCCGCTATCTTTTGTTTACGGTTCCGATTCTTTTGATGAACAATTTTTCCCTCTATATGATCGCAAGCGGGAAGGCGTCGCTTTCTTTTGCCTGTTCTGTGGCGGGAGGGGTTTTGAACATGGCCCTTGACTATCTGTTTCTTGGTGTGCTCGGTACGGGGATTGGCGGCGCTGCGGTGGCTACGGGGCTTGGGTATTCGGTGACTGCGGTGGCGGGGCTTGTTGTGTTTTGCAGGAAAAGCAGTTTCCTTCATTTTCAGAGACCGTCGTTTCGCCCGGGGGTGCTTATTGCTGCCGCCGCTAACGGGTGCTCCGAGATGGCGGGCGCGCTTGTCACGGGAATCGTCACGCTGGCGTTTAACTGGATGATGCTCAAGGCCGCGGGCGAGGAGGGGGTTGCCGCGGTCACGATCATCATGTATGTGCTGATGTTCGCAAGCTCCCTCTATACGGGATATTCTTACGGGGTTGCGCCTATGCTGAGTTATTACTGGGGCGAGGGGGATTCCGGAAAGCTTAAAAGGGTAGTTTCCGTGAGCCTTAAGGTGATTGCCGTGATTTCTGTTCTGACGGCGGCGGCATCTTTCCTTTTCACGGAGCCTATGGTGGCTGTCTTTGCAAGGCCGGGCAATCCGGTGCATGCCCTTGCGGTGACGGGAAATAAGATCTGTACGGCGGCGCTTTTGTTTATCGGCTTTAATATATTTGGCAGCGGGATGTTCACGGCGCTGTCAAATGGGGCGGTGTCTGCGGTTCTTGCGTTTTCCAGGTCTTTTGTGTTTATGCTGGCGGCGCTTTTCCTTCTGCCCCTTTTGCTTGGCATAAACGGCGTCTGGCTGGCGACGCCTGCGGCGGAGTTTATGGCGCTTGTTCTGTCGGGCTGCCTGTTTTTGAAGTACAGGGAGAGATACGGATATTGTTAATGTTAAGGCGTGCGGCGGCTAGGGTGGTTACGGGGCCGCGGTGTGGGAGCATTCTTTTAGGAAACGGCTGATTTCTTTCTCTACTTGTTCCGGATTGTCTAAGTTTGTTCCGTGGTGTGCATTTTCTATCGTTGCCAGGCAGGAGCCGGGGATAGAGCGGTGGATGAAATCCTGCTGCCGCCCGGTTAAGCTGTCGCGGTCGCCGATGAGGATGAGGGTGGGGCATTTGACCCGGGAAAGAAGGGGGCGGCTCTCCATGCCGGTGACGGCTTTCCATGTCCGGTTGAAATTGCCGTGATCCATGGAGCGGACGGTATTTTTGATATAGGTTCTTGTCTCTTTCGTGTTTCCTAAAAATGTGCCGAGGCACCAGGCAAGCCATGACATAGGCATGAGCCTCAGGGAAAAGAGGTTGATGGGAACGCAGACGCGCTCATAAAGATTAAATTTGTTGGTGCAGGGGGTTCCGATTAATATCAGCGCAGAAATTATTTCCGGAGCGTACGCCGCTAACTGCAGCGCGGTGTGGCCTCCCATGGACAGGCCGCAGACGGCGGCAGACTTGATGTTAAGGTGCCGGAGCAGGGCGTATGCGTCCTGCCAGAAGATGTCCGGCATAACTTTTCCCGGCGGGAGGGTGGAGCGTCCATGTCCGCGGGCGTCCAGGGTGATGACGCGGCAGGATTTGGAAAAATGCCGGACTTCTCTATTCCACTGGCGCATATCCAGTGAGGCGCCGTGGAGGAAGAGAAGGGCATTGCCCTGACCGTGGTCTTCGTAGTAAAGGTCTGCGTTTTTGTGTTTAAAATATGGCATGAGGTGTGTCCTCCTTTTTTTAGATCTGTTTTTAGATTGCATGAGCATGGAATGGGGAGCAATCTGTGGCATTGCAGGGCTGCTATGTGCAATTAAAGGTATTATAGCAAAGATGATGACTTTGGTCTAGGCGGCGGAGGTGCGCGGCGCTGATTTGTGCAAAATCTCCAATCCCCTCAGTGAACAAAGGGCGTGTGTTCCTTTGTTCACTGAGGGTAAATTATAAAAATATATAATCTTATATTGTATGATAACGAAAAGAGGAGTAATATAAACACATAAAAACAGCCGAACAAAGATAATGGGAGAAAATGATAAGGAAATGGGGCATGGCGGTAAAATGAAAATTGAATTGAAAAAATGGAGTTTTGAAGATAAGGAATTTCTCATAAAAATGTGTAACACCATAGATCGAAACTATTTATCGGATAGAATACCCGACCCATATACAGATGAATCAGCAGAGTGGTGGTTAAATATGGTAGAAGATAACGATGAGAAAAATGGTGTGTTTCGGAAAATCGTTGTTGATGGTAAAATAGCAGGCGCAGTATCAGTTGAACAAAAGGAAGATGTTTACCGGAAAGATTCTGAAATTGGATATTATTTGCTGCAGGAAGTATATTCGAAGGGAATCATGACAGAGGCGGTAAGGCAGATCTGTGAGATTGCTTTTGAGAAATTAGATATCCTTCGAATTACGGGAATGGTGTATGAACCGAATATTGCATCTAAAAAAGTGCTGGAACGGAACAATTTTTTACTTGAAGGCGTAATGAAACAAGCAGTTATAAAAAATAACAATATTTATGACCTCTGTATTTACGGAAAAGTAAGACGGGTTTAAGTTTCATTTGAAAATGCAGGGTACAAAAGGGTTTGGAATCGGGTACTATGCGGTCAGGAGGGATAGGATGTATTACGGGGAAAGTGATCCTGCCGGGTGATCCGGAGGCTGGATGAAGAAATTTAATCTGGAATGTTCCGGCGGGTTTCGCCTATGGGGCGGGCGCGCCGGATTAGGAAAGGAATTATGGATTTATGGAAAGAGATTTGACTTCCGGCAGCGTGTTTCAGAATATCGTTTCTTTTTCGCTGCCTTATCTGTTATCGTATTTTCTGCAGACGCTTTACGGGATGGCGGACTTGTTCATCATCGGCCAGTTTAACGGCGTGGACAGCATCACGGCGGTTTCCGTGGGCGGGCAGGTGATGCATATGCTGACGGTGATGATCGTGGGGCTTGCCATGGGCTCTACGGTGACTATTGCAAAGGCGGTGGGGGGAAGGGATGTGGCACAGACTTCCCGCGCCGTGGGCAATACGGTTACGCTGTTCATGGGCGTGTCTGCCGGGGCGACGGTGCTGCTGCTTATATTTGTAAATTCTGTGGCGGCGGTGATGTCTACGCCTGCGGAGGCGTTTTCGGAGACGGTGGCTTATCTTACTATCTGCTTTGTGGGGATTCCCTTTATCACGGCTTACAATATTATCAGCTCCGTGTTTCGGGGGCTGGGGGATTCTAAGAGTCCGATGTACTTTATCGCGGTTGCCTGCGGGGTGAACATCGGGCTTGACTGCCTGTTTATCGGCGTGTTCCATATGGGAGCGGCGGGGGCTGCCCTTGGCACGGTGCTGTCTCAGACAGTCAGCGTCGCCGCGGCGTTTGCGGTGATTTTTAAGAGGAAAATGGGCATCTCGCTCCGGCGGGAGGACTTTCGGCCGCAGTCGGCGGCTATGGGGCAGATTTTGAAAATCGGAGTTCCCGTGGCGGTGCAGGACGGGTTTATACAGATTGCGTTTATCGTCATCACGGTCATTGCCAACCGCAGGGGATTAAGTGATGCCGCCGCCGTGGGAATCGTGGAAAAGTTCATCGGGGTGGTGTTCCTTATCCCGTCTACCATGCTGTCAACGGTGTCCGCCCTCTGCGCCCAGAATATCGGAGCCGGAAAGCATGGGCGGGCGGCGGCTATCTTGCGCTATGCCATCTGTATTACTGCCGGGTTCGGCTTTTTCGTGTCCGTCGCCGTACAGTTTGCCGGGGGCGTGATCGTGGGGATGTTTACGGGGGACGCGGAAGTAATTATGCTCGGAGACCAGTATCTTCGGTCTTATATCTGGGACTGCATGATCGCGGGGGTGCATTTTAGCTTTAGCGGGTATTTCTGCGCCTATGGGCTGTCGGGGATTTCTTTCTTGCATAATGTGCTGTCTATCCTGTGCGTGCGCGTGCCGGGGGCGTTCTTTGCCTCCCGGTGGTTCCCGGAAAACCTGTACCCTATGGGGCTTGCCGCGCCGGGCGGGTCGCTTTTGTCGGTGGCGGTGTGCGTGATTGCGTTTGGGTGGATGAGAAAACAAAGGAAAATGGAATGAATGTGAGCATTAAAAAAAGATAAGCATCCGTACCCTGAGAAAGTTGGATGCTTATCTCTTTTAATGAAAATAAACCCGGATTTGGGTATGCATGACTACTCTTTTATTTCGTCAATATCTGTTAAATTAACACCGGCAGTCTGAAGGATTGCTTTTAAAACAAGATACTCTCTTTTTAATTCGGCATATGTTTTTACAGCGTTTTCTTCTTTGGCTAAACTCATATAGTTTTGAATCTTTTTAAAATCGTCAACTGCCGCTTTCATGATTTCAAGACCGTTTGGCATATTATCACCTCTCTTTTTGAAAGTGTGTTTATCAGGTACTTTCATTATATCAATTCATGATTTCGGTGTAAAGACTTATTAATGTCCGTGTGGATTCTGCATTAAAACAGGAGGCGGAGGCATTGTTTAATGACCTTGGGTTAAATATGTCCTCTGCGATTACCATGTTTCTCCGCTGTGCGGTCAATCTCCTTACGGCTGGCGGTTTCTTTGTTAAAATCACGTTTGGTTATGTACTGGTCAGCCACAGGGAACACACTCCAATCTATTTTGATTCATCTCAGTATTTCTAAAAATTCGTACCATAGTCTAATAAAAAGTGCTATAATATTCACAAATCATCCCAGGCCAAAATATATAAAGCATGCCAATGCAAACATAAATCCCAGCAGTACCCAGGCATACCATATTTATACATTTTGGCTCATACAACATTTTTCAGGAGGTACAATGATATGATTATTTGTGCAAGCCATCTTATGACAGGCGACGGTAAGACAGTTCTTGAGAACAAAGCTGTCCTGACAGGGGCGGACGGAAAGATTAAGAAAATCGGCCCAAAGGAGGAGCTGACTGCCGAATTCCCCGAGGAGGAGGTTAAGGATTACGGCGATGCCACCATCCTGCCGGGGCTTTGCGACATGCACGCCCATCTGGGTTACTACTATTCCCAGCCGGATGCGTTTAACTACGGGCCGCAGCTTATTATGCTCTATGCGCTGCAGCATGCTCAGGCGGCTTTTGAGCGGGGCATTACGTCAGTGCGGGATATGTGCTCTGCCCGCGGGGTCTGCAAGAACTTAAAGCTGGCGGCGGAGAAAGGATTTGTGACAGTGCCGAGGATTACCCACACGGACGCGGGGATGTGCATGACCGGCGGCCATGCGTGGGATGAGGCGGCGGAAGTGGACGGGCCGTGGGAGATCCGGAAGGAAATCCGCAGGCAGGTGCGCGACGGGGCGGACTGGGTGAAGATTCTCACGACGCACCGCTCCCACATCCCGGAGTTTACCCAGGAGGAGCTTGACGCGGCGGTGGACGAGTGCCACAGGAGAGGCATCAAGTGCGGCGTCCACGCGGGAACGAATCCGGGCATCCAGATGTGCATCGACGCAGGGTTTGACACCATCGAGCATGCGACCTTCATGACCGTTGACCACGCAAAGCAGATGGCAGAGAAGGGGATTGCCTGGACGCCGACCATTATGGCGTACACGCTATTATATGATATTTGCAGGGAGAAAATGGAAAACCATGCAGGCGCGCCGGTGAATGACCCGGTGATGCAGAAAGAGATTAACGATTACCAGTATTTTGAGCCGGCGTACAAAGCGTACCGGGATAATTTCAAGGCATTTTACGATACCGGCGTGACGGTTATCGCCGGAACGGACATGGTGATGTACCAGTCGCCGTTCCTGCCGCTGAACCGGGAACTTCAGTATATGGTTGAGTACGGCATCACTCCGGTACAGGCTATTCAGACTGCCACATCCAACCCGGCGAAGGTGCTTGGGGCCGAGGCAGAGAGAGGGCTGATAAAAGAAGGGCTTGACGCGGACATTTTAGTTGTGGGCGGCGACTTAAGTAAAGATATCAAGTGCTTAAATGACGTAAAACTTGTGACCATGGGCGGAAAGCGTGTGTTTGAGGATGGAGTCCGGTATGTCGGAACCAGCAATATGTTTATGTAAAAAAGCTGCCGGGATTGTCCGGCAGCTTATTTTTAAATCTTTATTCCATTGAAAGCGGAGGCTTTTGATAAAGCTTTCGCTCTATCTGTCTGCGCTTTTTCGCGATTGCTTTTAGAGTTTCCTACGATACGTAACTATTCTCGTTTTGCTGGACATATTCTTTCTTTGTTCCAAACCCGGTTGTAACTGAGGCTTTAGAAATGTTACAATCTCAGAAAATGAAAATCAGCGGAGGGATTTTAACATGGAACGAAGACAGCAGTATGATTCGATAGAAAGGATCTTGCAGACAGTGAAGGAAAAACTTAAGGGGGAGGAGAGGCTTGCCGGGATTTTTGAGAACTGCTACACGAATACGCTGGACAGGACAATAAAGCGCATGCCGGATGGAACGGCATACGTGGTGACCGGAGACATTCCCGCTATGTGGCTCAGGGATTCGGCGGCGCAGATGCGACCCTATCTCATCGCCGCAAAGGAGGAGCCGGAGCTTTTAAACATCCTGGCGGGCCTGTCGCGGCGGCAGTTCTTTTATATCGGCATTGACCCTTATGCGAATGCATTTAACGAGACGGATAACGGCAATTGCTGGAGCGTGGACGACACGGAGCGAAACCGCTGGGTGTGGGAGCGCAAATATGAGGTGGATTCGCTCTGCTATCCGCTGCAGTTTGCGTATCTGCTCTGGAAAAACACAGGCTTTATGGAGCACCTTGACGGTACATTCCGGGAGGGCGCGAAAAAGATTGTGGAAGTGTTTAAAAGGGAGCAGAATCATGAGGAGACTTCCGAGTACCGATTTACGAGGAAGGACACTTACTACACCGATACGCTGTCGCGGAATGGAAAAGGCGCCCTTGTAAAGCCGAAAACGGGGATGACCTGGTCCGGGTTTCGCCCCAGCGACGATGCGTGCACTTACGGGTATCTGATACCGGCCAATATGTTTGCGTCTGTAGTCCTGGGATATGTGGAGGAGATTGCAGAGGAGGTGTATAAGGATGCGGAGCTTAAGGCGGATGCGGCCAGGCTCAGGCGGGAAATCTATGAGGGAATCGAAAGCTATGGGATTGTGAAAACGGAAGAGTTCGGAGAGGTCTACGCTTACGAGGCGGACGGGTACGGGCAGTACAGCCTGATGGACGATGCCAACGTGCCGAGCCTTCTTTCCATGAAATACCTGGGATATGAGGGAAAGGATGAAAAGGTTGCCGAGAATACAAGGAGACTGATCCTTAGCAGGGCGAACCCGTACTACTACGAGGGCAGCAAGGCGGCAGGGATCGGCAGCCCCCACACGCCGGTAAATTATATCTGGCATATTGCGCTGGCCATGGAAGGGCTGACCTGCGAATCTGCGGAGGCAAAGCTGGAGACGCTCCACATGCTTGCAAAGACGGACGGGGGAACCGGGCTTATGCACGAGGGATTCCACGCAGATGACGACAGGAAGTTCACAAGAGAGTGGTTCTCGTGGGCAAACGCCATGTTCTGCGAGCTTGTGCTGGACTACTGCGGATATCGGGTCAGGAAGTAGGGGATATGAATAATGTTCAGCAAAACTAGAATTCTCTGAATTGAAAGAACCGCCGCCGGATATTAAAATATTCTCAGAGTAAAAAGTGCAGAGCAGTACTGCATCTTAATTTCGGCAGGAAGAGTTTTAGGAGGACATTATGTTTTTGACAGACAGAAAATTAGAGAGACGCATCAGTGAAATCGAAGGGTACAGATACAGAGATGTTACAGGGCTTAAGAGCTTTGCGGTGGCGGAGGATATGCAGGGCGCGGTTAATCCAAAGCTCCCGGCCTTTGACGGCGCTGACGGCCAATGGACCTTGCAGGTGGGGGATACATGGAAGGGGCGCGACCGGTATGTGTGGCTCCATAAGGACATTCGTATTCCGGCGGAGTGGAAAGGGAGGAACGTGGTGGGCATCTTCGACTACGGCAACACCGGGGCAGGCAACAATTCCGGCTTTGAGTCTATGCTGTATGTAAACGGGGAGATGTACCAGGGCGTGGATGTGAACCACAAGGAAGTGTTTTTTGACGATGCCCTCTGCGGCCAGGAG
Organism: Lachnospiraceae bacterium MD308; assembly: GCA_000403475.2. Lineage (GTDB taxonomy): Bacteria > Bacillota > Clostridia > Lachnospirales > Lachnospiraceae > MD308. The sequence goes on along the minus strand of KE159796.1, from coordinate 1,065,927 downwards.
GTTTCCCTTACCTTCCGGCTCTGGTCAGGCCTGGAGGGGGGCGGCGTGCCCGCAGAGCAGGAGCATAAAATCGCCCGGGCAGACCTTGCGTGGCTGGATGAGAAGGTGGACGATTTTTATTATCTGGCGTCCATGGTGCACCAGACTATCCTGGAGCTTGACGGGAACGACCCGGTGCAGCATGACTTAAGGCGCGCCCTTGACGGCGCATGCCACTGCATCGACTGGTCGGAGCCGGGGAGCGAGGAGTTCTACGCATCAGTGCACCAGGCGGATGATGAGCTGAATAAAAGCATTGACGCCATGGAAAAGCATTCTCCGGTAAATGTACACTGCGTCGGGCATACCCACATCGATACGGCGTGGCTTTGGCGGCTAAAGCATACAAAGGAGAAATGCTCAAGGTCTTTCTCCACCGTATTCCGCCTGATGGAGCAGTACCCGGAGTACCTCTTCCTCCAGACGCAGCCCCAGCTTTACGAGTACATGAAAGAGGAATTTCCGGACATTTTCGAGAACATTAAGAAAAAAGTGAAGGAAGGGCGCTGGGAGGCTGACGGCGGCATGTGGGTGGAGGCCGACTGCAACCTGACCAGCGGGGAATCCCTGACAAGGCAGATTCTCATCGGCAGCAAATTTTTCAAAGACGAGTTCGGGAAAGACGTGGAATACCTCTGGCTGCCGGATGTGTTCGGCTATTCCTGGGCGCTGCCCCAGATCTTGAAAAAGGCGGGGATTGACACTTTCATGACCACGAAGATAAGCTGGAATCAGTATAACCGGATGCCCCACGACACCTTTATGTGGAAGGGGATTGACGGCAGCGAAGTCCTGACCCACTTTATCACTACGCCGGAGCCGTGGAACGAGCGGGATTCCTGGTTCTATACTTATAACGGCAAGCTCCTTCCAAGGACGGTGAAGGGCGTGTGGGATGCCTACAGTGAAAAGCAGATGAACAAAGACCTTCTCATTTCCTTCGGATACGGAGACGGAGGCGGCGGGGTGAACCGTGACATGCTGGAGTACAGGCGGAGGATGGATAAGATCCCGGGACTCCCCAATGTGAAGGTGTCCTCTGCCGGGGAGTATTTCCGGAAACTTCACGACACGGCGGCGAACACGGACCAGTACGTACATACATGGGACGGGGAGCTCTACCTTGAGTATCACCGGGGCACGTACACAAGCCAGGGGTACAATAAGCGCATGAACCGCCGGATGGAGCTTTTATACCGCCGGGCGGAATGGCTCACCGCCATGGAGGCCGTCTGCGCCGGGGATATAGCGAAGGCAGGGCAGGCAGAGCTTACAAAAGGGTGGAAACATATCCTTACCGACCAGTTCCACGACATCATCCCAGGCTCCTCTATCCACGAGGTCTATGAGGATTCCAGAAAGGATTACGCGTATATCGAGGGCATCGCCCGGGAGGTAGAAAAGAAGGCTTATGACGGACTGCTGGAGAAAAAGGAGAATACTTATACAGTCTTTAACGATTCCGGCTGGATGATGAGCCAGACAGTGCTCATACCGGAAGGGCGGGCAGGAATCTACCGGGATGAGGAGGGCAATGAGCTTGTCTCCCAGAGAAACGGCGGCGCGTCCTATGTGGCGGTGGAGGATGTTCCGGCCATGGGAGCGAAAACGATTGTCTTTGAGGAGGTAGAAAAGGCCGCGCCAAAGGCAGCCTTCACCGTGAGCGGGCGGGAGATCGAGACTCCCTTCTATCTCATTTCCTTAAATCAGTACGGGCAGATGACAAGGCTCTATGACCGGACTTACGCCAGGGAAGTCATACCAGAGGGGCACCGGGGCAACGTCCTTCAGGTGTTCGAGGATAAGCCCTTAGATAACGATGCGTGGGATATCGACATCTTTTACCAGGAAAAGATGCGGGAGGTCACAGCCCTTACCGCGTTTGAGATTACCGGGATGGGGCCGCTGTACATGAAGATCCATATGGAGTGGGATTATATGAAATCCCACATCAGCCAGGACATGACCCTCTACAGCAATGACCGGAGGATTGACTTTAAGACTGCTGTGGACTATCACGAAAAGCACCAGCTTTTGAAGGCGGCCTTCCCGGTGGATATCCGGGCGACCTACGGAACCTACGACGTGCAGTACGGCAACGTAAGGCGGCCGAACCACTGGAACACAAGCTGGGATATGGCAAAGTTTGAGACGGTGGCCCACCGGTGGGCGGACCTGTCGGAGAGAAATTACGGGGTCAGCATCTTAAATGACTGCAAGTACGGCCACGACATCAAGGACAATGTGCTGCGGATCTCCCTCCTTCGGGCGGGAACCCACCCGGACCACCTCCAGGATCAGGGGGAGCATGTGTTCACTTACGCGCTTTTGCCCCACGGGGAAGACTTTGTGGAGGGAGACGTGGTGAGAGAGGCGTTTGCCCTCAATGACCCGATGGAGGTTAAAGAAGGGAAGTGCAGCCTTTCCTGGGAGAGCTTTGTCTCCTTTGACAACGGCCAGGTGGAGCTTGACGCCGTAAAGCAGTCGGAGGATGGAAAATACTTAGTCATCCGTTTCCATGAGTTTGCGGGCTCCCGGCAGAATGTGGCGGTAAGGCTTGGATTTTCCTGGAAGTCATGGGCAGAGTGCGACTTGAGGGAGCGCCCGGTGGCAGCCTTTACCGGGGATGAGATGAAGATGAGCCTCCATGCCTATGAGATCAAGACGATACTGGTGGAAGTATAAGGCGTAAGATAACAGAAAGGAGCGGCAGAGATGGGAGAGCTGTTTAACATAGAAAAGGTGTTTGGATTTTGCGAGAAGGTGTGTTACTTTTTTACGGTAAACCTGTTGTTTGTACTGTCAAATGTGCCGGTGCTTTTGTTCCTTATGTTTGTGGGCGCAGGGCAGATCAGGGAGTGCTTTCCACTGTTCCTCCTTTGCCTCCTGCCCCTTGCCGTATCCCTGCCGGCGGTGATGTATGCCATGAACCGGCTGATCGGCGGGGTGGAGACAGGGGCGTTTCGGGATTACAAAAAGGAGTACTGCCGGGATTTCCTTAAGAAGGCAGGACTTGGCGCAGGGCAGCTTTTTGCCATACTTCTGTGCCGGACGAACATGGAGTTTTTTGCGGTGCAGTTAAGATTTGTCCCCCTGGCGGCGGTATTTATGCTGCTGCTTGGGGTGACGGTCCTTGTCACGCCGAACCTTTACCTGCTTGCCAGCCGCTATGAGATGGGCAATGTGCAGATCGTGAAGACGGCAGTCACCCTCCTGATCGCAAAACCGGGGTTTACTCTGGGGAATGTGGTTGCGTTTGCGCTGATCCTTGCGGCCTTTGAGATATCGGCGGGAACGACGGTGCTGTTTATGGGAAGTGTGTACGGGTTTTTCGTTATGTTCATGGGACGTGACATTATGAGAAACTTAGAGAGCAGATAGGAAAACAGGAAATGCGGAAAATGATCTGCATTTCCTTTTTGGCGTTCTTCTGGTAAGATAAGGACAGAAGAGAAGGAGGTGGGGCGCATGGAGATGAAAAGCTCCAGGCAGCTATACAAGAAACTGCTGTTTCTCTATACGGCTATTTTGGTCTGCGTAGTGTCGGCGCTGGTCATCTATTTTTACACCAGCACGAAGAACAGGTTTCTCGAGCAGAGGCTTAATTACACGGGGATGATGAATGAGTCGGCGGCCGCGTATCTTGAGGAATGCAGGGATATTGCGGAGTATATCCATGAGGATCTGTATAAGTCCGGCATGGAGCTTTCCGACGTGCTGCGCTATCTGACGGAGGAGCCGTGGGATTACCAAAGGCACCGGCTGGATATCTATATCGAGAACAAGATTAAAGAATATAAAGGAACCGAGAAGTTTTTCGCGGATGCTTTCCAGGCGTACCAGAGCCTGAACCATATCCTGCTCTACAGCTACGAGCGGGATGAGATGACGGAGTATACAAGAGACGGGAAAAGCTACCGGAGGAAAGGGGGGAGCGAGCTTAAGGAGCGGCTTGAGAGGATGGACTTTGCCGGGGAGGACGGGTTTTCCTATCTGAAGGAAATCCGCGACCCTTCTACGATGCAGGCGAAAGGGTGCATGCTCCTTGGGTTTCAGAGCAAGAAGTTCGAGAGCATCTGGAAGTATTACTCCCAGGCCGAGCTTGTGGTGTACAATGACGCCGGCTCTGCCGTCTTTGATTCCTCGGGGAGCTGTGACGCACAGGGGATTTTAAAGGCCGAGGGCAGCGGGCGGCTGGAGGAGATGCTGGGGGCTTATATAAGACAGGCCCAGAGCGGCCAGTACCATGCGCTAAGCTATCTGGAAAAGAAAAGTGCGGCGGCGGTTCCGCTGCCGGCGCTCCTTATGATCTTTTCAGTGGGAGGCACCGTCATCGCGGTGGGCGAGCTGGCGGTCCGGTATTACCTGAAACGTCTTGCCGCCAGGCTTGACCGGATACTGAATGGGATGACGAAGGTTATGGAGGGCGACTTGAACGTGCGGGTTCCGGTAGAGAAAAAAGGAGACGAGCTGGATGTGATCGCGGCGTATTTTAACGAGATGTGCGTGAGGCTGGACGGGCATATCAAGAAACAGTATCTGGCGGAGATTGAGCAGAAAAACGCGGAGATGTCGGCGCTCCAGAGCCAGATTAACCCCCATTTCCTCTACAATACCCTGGAGGCGATTCGCATGAAGGCCGTCTGCAACGGCGACCGGGAGGTGGGGAAGATGCTCTACAGCCTGGCGGTGACTTTCCGGGCGCAGATTAAGGAGGCGGACGTTATCACCCTTGCCCAGGAACTTCACTACTGCAAGAAATATATGGAGCTTTTCGAGTTCCGCTACCAGAACCAGTTTCAGGCGGCGGTTGAGTGCCCGGAGGAGTATTTTCAGGTGCCGGTCATTAAGTTCATATTGCAGCCTGTCATTGAAAATTACTTTATCCACGGCATGCGGATGCGGGAGGCGGACAACAAGGTGAAGATCAGCGTGGTGAAGGAGGAAGAGGTCTTTCGGCTGATCGTGGAGGATAACGGCCGGGGGATGCCCGAAAAAGAGATAGAGGAGCAGAACCGGAAACTTAAGGAGGGCATTATGGAAAAGCAGTCTTCCATCGGGGTCGCCAATGTAAACCGGAGGCTCAAGGCGGTCTACGGGGAGGAGTGCGGAGTGATGATGGAGGCAGGAAAGATGGGCGGGCTTAAGGTGATACTCACTTTCCGGCCTGAGGAAAATGAAGAAAAGGTAACAGAAAGCGAGACAAAAAGCAGGGAGGAGACGGGCGATGAAGAAAGTAATGCTGGTGGAAGATGAAGAACTGATCTTACAGGGGCTTAAGAATATCCTTGACTGGGAATCCCTGGGCCTTAAGGTAGTCCACATGGCTCACGACGGGCTGGAGGCGCTTAAGATGTGGGAGAAGGAGCCGGTACATATCGTAGTCACGGATATCAGCATGCCGGATATGGACGGCCTTGCACTTCTGAAAGAAATCAGAAAGCGGGAGGATAAGGTGCGCTTTATCATCCTCACCGGGTATGATGAGTTCGACTACGCCAGGGAGGCCATCCGCCTGGAGGTGGAAAATTATATATTAAAGCCTGTCAACGAGGAGGAGCTAGAGCGCCAGCTTAAGGAGACGGTGGCAAAGCTTGAGGAGATGGACAAAAAGAAGATCCAGTACATCGACGAGAAGACCCAGTGGCTCCATTTCCTAAACGGCGGGGCAGAAGTACAGGAGTACGGCAGATATATGGAGATGCTGGGCTTGAGGGAAGGCGCGGGCGCTTACCACGGGGCGGTCATGAAGTGGAAGATGGAGGGGCTTAAGGAAAAGAAGATCACGGATGTGATCGTGGAGCTTAAGAAAAGGGAGCATCTGCATATCGTGCACCTTCCGCCGGACAGCCTTTTGATGGTGGCGGAAGACGATACCATGGATGAGGAGAAAGCCCAGGAATATTTTCTGGAGCTGCAAAGCCAGATTGAAAGCCGGTTCAACGTCATGACCTTCATCGGGGTAGGCCCTTCTTTCCAGAGCTTTGATAAGCTGCCGGAGGTATACAAAAAAGCGAAGAAACTCCAGAGGTACCTCATTGTGGAGGGCTACGGGAGCTGCTTAAGCCAGCGGGAGCTCAAGAACCGCAAACTTACGGATATCAGCGTGGACGAATCCCGGCTCAGGAAGTTCATCCTGAAAAAGGAGAAGGATGCGGCGGTTGACTATATGGAAGATTTGTTCCTCAACAATATCCAGGGGGATGCGTCCGCCGGGGCGCTCTATCAGACGGCGGTGAAGATGGCGGTGCTCATCGAGGACATCAAGAAGGAGTACAAGCTGGAATCCGGGGGATTCCATGACTTGTCGGAGCTTATGGAGACGATATTTTCCGCCGACGATATCCTTGGGATCAAGACGGCGTTCGTGACGGAGATTACAGAGGTCATTTCCTGCCTGCATGAGGGGGACTCCCAGTACACCCCGGTGGTGCGCCAGATCGTGGCGGAGGTGCAGCACAATTACAAGGAGGATATGAACCTTAAGACGCTGGCTTATAAGTATCACATGAACGCCTCCTACTTAGGGCAGATCTTCCAGAAGGAGGTGGGGTGTTCCTTCGCCCAGTACTTGAGCAACACGAAGAACAGCATCGCCAAAGACCTGATCTTAAATACGAATATGAAGATCAACGATATCGCAAGGCAGGTGGGTTATCCGGACACCAGTTATTTTTACCGGAAGTTCAAGCAGTGCTACGGCGTGTCTCCCGCCTCCCTGCGGGAGATGAAAAAATATTAGAGTGGACAAAATCGTGAAATGATGGACAAATTATTTCACGATTTTTTTGTGGGGAAAAACAGCGGATCATTTACTGGAATTTGTGCAATGAACCTAAAAGTTTTCAACTTTTCATAAAAAATGCACAATGCTATAGTAAATATACACAAACAAACACTGCAGATTAACGAACCGGTAAGTTGACAGACAGTTTATAAAAGGAGGAGGTTTTGAGGTGAAAGCTAACAACAAAAAGACCCAAAAGCCCAAGGGGAATTTCCTGAAACGGCTCAGGGCGAACAAGGAGTTATTGATACTCAGCATGCCAGGGGCAATCTGGTTTCTGTTTTTCGCGTACCTGCCGCTGTTTGGTATTTTGGTGGCGTTTAAGAAATTCAGGCTGTCGGGAGACGGGTTTTTCTACAACCTGCTTACAAGCGAGACGGTATGGTTTGATAACTTCAAGTTTTTATTCAGCAGCGGCGACGCGTGGATCATCGTGAGGAATACGGTGCTTTACAACTTTACGTTTATCATCCTTGGCGTTGCGGTGCCGGTGGTGCTGGCGCTGCTCCTAAATGAAATCCGGAATAAGGGGATGATGAAGATCTACCAAAGCTCCATGTTCCTTCCGTATTTCCTGTCATGGGTGGTGGTAAGCTACTGCGTGTTCGCGTTCTTAAACCCGGAAAAAGGGTACTTTAACGCGATCATCCAGCAGTTTGGCGGGCAGCCTATATCCTGGTACACGGAGAAAAAATTCTGGCCCTTTATCATCATTTTCATGAGCCAGTGGAAAGGGATGGGCTACAACACGGTGGTCTATCTGGCATCCATCTGCGGAATCGACAGCACGTACTACGAGGCGGCGGTTCTTGACGGGGCTACGAAATGGCAGCAGATCAAGTACATTACCCTGCCGCTGTTAAAGCCGGTCATCACGATTCTTCTGATCATGTCCGTGGGGGGAATCTTCAAGGCGGACTTCGGGCTTTTCTACCAGCTGCCGAAAAACTCCGGGCCGCTGTACCCGGTGACAAACGTACTGGATACATACATCTTCCGGGCGCTTAAGACAAGCGGCGAGATCGGCATGAGCTCCGCGGCGGCGCTGTTCCAGTCAACGGTTGGGTTTGTGCTGATCATGATCGCGAATAAGATCGTGTCAAAGATTGACAGTGAGAACGCGCTGTTCTAGAAAGGAGGAATCGGATTGTGGCTGAGAAGAAGATGACAAAAAAGAAACAAGAAAAAAGAATCCGGAAACTGGAGGCGAAAAACGGCCAGTACAACCAGATTAAGACGCCGACGAATATTGTATTTAACATGATACTGGCAGTGCTGTCTTTAATCTGCGTGATACCGTTTATCTTCGTTATTATCATATCCTTTACCGACGAGGAGTCGCTGGCCATGAACGGCTACCGGTTTATCCCGGAGAAGTTCAGCACCTATGCCTACGAGTATATCGTCAGCGCGGGGGAGAATATCATAAGGAGCTACGGGGTGACCATATTTATCACCATCGTGGGAACGGTCATCGGGCTTTTGCTGACGGGAACTTACGCCTACGCCCTGTCAAGAAAGACTTACGCTTACCGGAAGTTTTTTACGACGGTGATTACAATTCCCATGCTCTTTAGCGGCGGCATGATCGCCAACTACCTGATCGTAACGAAGGTGCTGATGCTCAAGGACTCCCTCTGGGCGCTGATTTTGCCTCTGTGCCTGAATTCCTTCAACATCATCGTGCTGAGGACATTTTTCAAGACCAGCATCCCGGACGCGGTGGTGGAGTCGGCAAAGATTGACGGCGCGTCGGAGTGGAGGCTTTTCTTCCAGATCGTCATCCCCATGGCGCTGCCGGGGCTTGCCACTATCGGGCTGTTCTTGACGCTTGGATACTGGAACGACTGGTTCAACGCCATGATGTACATGGATAACAAGGAGCTGATCCCGCTCCAGTATTTACTAATTCAGATTGAAAGCTCCATCGACTGGCTTGCAAGCAACAAGGCGGCAATGGGCGTGGACGGCATCACGGCAGCAGCCAATATGCCGAAGGAGACGATCAAGATGGCGATCGTAGTAATTTCAACACTGCCGGTAATCTTTGCATACCCGTTCTTCCAGCGGTATTTCGTAAATGGATTGACGGTAGGGGCAGTGAAAGAGTAAGATAAAAAAAGGAGGATATCACAATGAAAGTAAAGATGTGGAAAAGACTGGCGGCGGCAGGGCTTGCGGTGGTCATGACGGCGGGGATGCTGACCGGGTGCGGCAAAAAGAAGGCGGAGACTAATGTAAACGGAGACGAGATCGTAGAGCTTACCTGGTGGCAGATCGGCGACGCCCAGAAGGACCAGGAGAAGGTGCTTGAGAAGGTTAATGAGTACACGGCGGAGAAAATCGGCGTGAAGGTAAAGGTCAACACGGCGGGCTGGGGCGATTACGACCAGAAGATGCAGGTGGTGATCAACACCGGCGACGACTGGGATCTGTGCTTTACCTGCTCATGGGCCAACAACTATCTCCAGAACGCCAACAAGGGGGCCTTCCTTCAGATTGACGATTATATCAAGGACACCGAGATGTATAAGAATATCGACCCGCGTTTCTGGGAGGCTGCGAAGGTGCAGGGAAAGACTTACGGCGTTCCAAGCGAGAAAGAGATCGGCAGCATGCCTATGTGGGTATTTACAAAGGAATATGTGGATAAATACAAAGTTCCGGTGGACAAAATCCACAGCCTGGAGGATTTAGAGCCGTGGCTTAAGCTCATCAAGGAAAAGGAGCCGGACGTAGTGCCCATGTATCTGACCAGCAGCTATTCCGCTCCGGCGTACATGGATCTGATCCAGAATCCGGTAGGCATCGAGTACGGCGACGAGTCTCTGACGGTGAAAAATGTATTCGAGACGGAGAAGATGCAGTCTACGTTAAAGACTATGAGAAAATATTATCTGGACGGCTATATCAACAAGGACGCTGCGACGGCCTCCGACGATAAGTCCATCAAACGTTTTGTGACAAAGGGAGACGGCCAGCCCTACGCGGAGCTTGTATGGGGAAAGGACCTTGGCTATGAGGTAGTGGCGACGCCGATCATGGATACTTATGTGACCAACATCTCCGCCCGGGGCGCCCTGACGGCGGTGAACGCCCAGACCGAGCACCCGGAGAAGGCGGTTGAATTTTTGAACCTTATCAATACCGACGAATATCTCAGAAACCTGTTAAACTACGGCATCGAGGGCGAGCACTGGGAAAAGACGGAGGTTCCGGCAGAGGAGGCCGCGGCGGCAGAAGGAAAGCCCTATGTGTACGGCAACAAGATCAAGCTCAACGAAGAGACGAGGAAGGACTACTCGGTGTCCTACTGGGTGCAGGGCGGCCTGTTCAATACCTATGTGCTGGACAATGAGCCGGTGGACAAATGGGCGACCTTCAAGGAGTTCAACACGGCGTCTGTAGACGCGCCGTCCTTTGGGTTCGACTTTGACATTGAGCCGGTGAGTACGGAAGTTGCGGGCTTTGGAAATGTCATGGATGAGTTTGGGAAATCCCTGTATACAGGAAGTGTGGACCCGGATGAGTACCTGCCGAAACTCCAGGAGAAGTTAGATGCCACAGGCATTGACAAAGTGATCGCGGAGATGCAGAAACAGATCGACGAGTGGAAAGCGGAGAAGTAGGATGGATAAGAAGAGACTTCTTGGCCTTGCCGGGAGCATGCAGCAGCTTGCCTACGTGCGCCCGGTGACCTTCGGGGAGGGAAAGGCCGGAGGGATGAAGGCTTTTTCGGTGAAAAACGGCCCCCTCCAATTTACGGTGGCGGCGGATAAGTGCCTGGATATCGCGGAGGTGCAGTTCTGCGGGAACAATATGAATTTCCTGGCTAAGCCGGGGCTTATGGGGCGGGGCCTTGATGATTTTAACGGGGCGGAGGCCGTCCGCAGCATTATGGGCGGCATGCTCTTTACCTGCGGCCTTACAAACATCTGCGCCCCCTGCTGCATGGAGGGCAGGGAGCACCCCATGCATGGCCGCATGCGTACGGCTCCGGCGGAGCATGTGAGCGCGGACGCCTGCTGGACGGGGGATGATTACGTGCTTTCCATATCGGGAGAGATGCGGGAGGCAGAGCTTTTCGGGGAAAACCTCCTGCTGAGAAGGAAGATTACCACCCGTTTCGGGGAGAACAGCATCTATATTGAAGATCAGATTATCAATGAAGGTTTCCGCACAGAGCCGATGATGCTTTTGTATCATATAAATGCCGGATATCCTTTTCTGTCGGAGGAGGCGGAGATTGTGCTGCCCACGAAAAAGGTAGTTCCAAGAGATGAGGCAGCGTCTCCACACAGGAGGGATTTTCATCGGATGGAGCCGCCGAAGGCCGGGGAGCCGGAGTATGTCTTCCTCCACGAGATGGCGGCGGATAAAAGGGGCAATACTTTCGGTGCGATTATAAATCCCGGGCTTGGCATCGGCCTTAAGATTGATTATAATGTGAGGGAGCTGCCTTACTTTATGCAGTGGAAATCTATCGCGGCGGGAGATTATGTGGCGGGCCTTGAGCCTGCCAATGCAAGCGTCTATGGGAGGGCTTACCACCGGGAGAAGGGTGACCTTCACCGGATGGAGCCGTTTTCTGAGGAGGTAAAGAGGCTTAAGCTTACTTTCCTTACAGGCGCGGAGCTTGACGGGGTGAAGAAAGAGGCAGAGGATTTGCTAAAAGAAGAAGGAGAGAATCAGGATGAAACGGTCAAAGATTAATGCAGAGATTCGGCATATGGAAGAGATGATAAAGACCCATGGCTTTGAGATACCGCCCTTTTGCAAGTGGACGGCAAAAGACTGGGAGAGCAAGGGCGCGCAGTACGATGAGATCCGGGATAATATGCTTGGATGGGATATTACGGATTACGGCTTAGGGAAATTTGACGAGGTTGGATTTTCCCTCATCACCATCCGGAACGGGAACCTTAAGATGGATAAGTACACAAAGACTTACGCGGAAAAGCTCCTTCTTGTGAAGGAAGGGCAGATGGCGCCCATGCATTTTCATTGGAATAAGATGGAGGACATCATCAACAGAGGCGGCGGCAACGTGCTGATCACGGTCTACAATTCCACGAAGGACGGCGAATTTGCCGACACGGACGTGACGGTGAACTGCGACGGGCGGGAGTTTACCGTACCGGCGGGTACGAAAGTAAAGCTGACGCCGGGGGAGAGCATCACCATATACCCGTACATGTACCACGATTTCCACGTGGAGGAGGGGAGCGGCGACGTGCTTTTAGGGGAAGTGTCCATGTGCAACGACGATGAGCACGACAACCGTTTCTATGAGCCGATTGGGCGGTTTCCGGAGATTGAGGAGGACGAAGAGCCTTACCGGCTGCTCTGCAACGAGTACCCGAAGGCGGAGGAACCGGAAAGATAAGGAGGAAGATAAGGATGATTCGGCAGATATTAAAGGAAAACTGGCAGATGAGACGGGCGGGCGATAAGGCCGCCCGTCCGGCGGTAGTGCCGGGAACGGTGTATACGGATTTGCTGCGGAACGGGGAGATGGAGGACCCCTTCTGGAAGGACAATGAGATACGCGCCCTTCCCCTCATGGAGGAGGATTACGAGTACGAGACTGTCTTTGACGCGGAGGCAGAGCTTTTTTCCCAGGATAAGGTGCTGCTGCATTTTGACGGGATCGACACCATCGCGGATATATTCTTAAACGGAAAGTGCATCGGAAAGGCGGACAATATGCACCGTGTCTGGGAGTATGACGTGACCGGGGCCTTGAGAGAAAAGGGAAACCTGCTTAAAGCAGTGCTTTATTCGCCCCTTAAGCATATCCGGGAAGAGTTCGCCAAATGCCGCACCCTTGGGTCGGAGGACGCTATGGACGGGTTCGTGCATATGCGGAAAGCCCACTGCATGTTCGGCTGGGACTGGGGGGCGCACCTTCCCGACGCGGGAATCTTCCGGGAGGTATCCCTCCTCGGGGTAAAAGGGGCGCGGATAGACAGCGTCTATATCCGGCAGGAGCATGAGGAGGGGAAGTGCACCCTTCAGATAGAGGTGGAAGAAAGGGATGCAACTTCATACAGCCCGTGTGGAAATGCATCTGCGTGCAGTACGTACGATGGCGGTGGGGGGAGGCAGTCTGTTCTGGATGGGGATGTAACTTTATACAGCCTGTATGGCGGTGGAGAGGCGGAAGTGCCCGAGCCTGAGAAGAGATATTATACGGTGGAAATCACGGCTCCTGACGGGGCGGTCTGCCGGTATGCGGATTCCCCCAGGGAGATTACCGTCGAGGGTCCGATGCTCTGGTGGCCCAACGGCTACGGGGAGCAGCCGCTTTATACTGTGAAGGTGGAGCTTTTCCAGGGCGGGGAGCGCCTTGACGTGTGGGAGAAAAGAATCGGCCTTCGGAGGATGACGGTAAGAGCAGAGAAAGATGAGTGGGGGGAGAGCTTTGCCCATGAAGTAAACGGCGTGCCGGTGTTTGCCATGGGGGCGGATTATATCCCGGAGGATCACTTATTGGGAAGGGTGGCGCCGGAGACTACGAGGAAACTTCTTACCCAGTGCGTAGCGGCTAACTACAACGCCGTCCGTGTGTGGGGCGGGGGGTATTACCCGGACGACTGGTTTTATGATATCTGCGACGAGCTTGGGCTTATGGTGTGGCAGGATTTTATGTTCGCCTGTGCGGTCTATGAGCTGACGCCGGAGTTTAAGGCGAACATCCGGCAGGAATTTATCGACAATATAAAGCGCCTGCGCCACCACGCATCCTTAGCCCTCTGGTGCGGCAACAATGAGATGGAGATGTTTGTGGAGGAGGGGCACCACTGGGTGACGAAGAAGACGGAGGTGCGGGATTATATTCTGATGTATGAGCAGCTGATCCCGGAGGTCCTGGCTGAATACGATCCCCAGACCTTTTACTGGCCGGCAAGCCCGTCTTCCGGCGGCGCTTTCGACGAGCCCAACAGCCCTGACCGGGGCGATGTGCATTACTGGGAAGTGTGGCATGGCAACCGGCCCTTTTCCGTGTACCGGAAATATTTCTTCCGCTACGCGTCAGAATTCGGGTTCCAGTCGCTGCCGGCGAAGAAGACCATCGAGACTTTTACGGATGACCCAAAGGATATGAACCTTTTTTCCTATGTGATGGAAAAGCACCAGAGGCAGTACGGCGCCAACGGCAAGATCATGAATTACCTGCAGCAAGTCTATCTCTACCCGACGGATTTTGACACTTTAATCTATGCGTCTCAGCTTTTGCAGGCGGACGCCATCCGGTACGGGGTGGAGCATTTCCGCAGGAACAGGGGGCGGTGCATGGGCGCCATCGTCTGGCAGCTCAATGACTGCTGGCCGGTAATCTCCTGGTCGTCCATCGACTACTGCGGAAGGTGGAAGGCGCTGCACTACGCAGAGAAACGGTTTTTCGCGCCTCTACTTCTCTCCTGCGAGGAGGAGGGGATGATGACCCAGGAGGCGGATATGAACCGGGAGCATTTTACGTTTGAAAAATCCATCCGCCTGAACGTGGCAAACGAGACGAGAGAGGAGCAGAAGGTGCAGGTGTCCTGGGCTGTCCGGAACGGGAAGGCGAAAGTCCTCCGCGACGGAGGCGTAACGGAACTTTGTGTTCCGGCGCTTACAAGCGTGTGGCTTGACAAAGTGATGCTGCCGGAAATTGATGTGTTTTCCGAGTACGTAAGCTATGAGCTTAAGAAGGAAGGGGAGGTTGTCTCTGAGGGAACGGTCATCTTTTCCTATCCGAAATATTTCCGGTATGAAGACCCTGAGCTTTCCTGGCGGACAGAAGGCGATGAGATCGTCGTGTCGGCGGCGGCTTACGCAAAAAGCGTGGAGATACAAAATGAGGCGGAGGATTTTGTTCTGTCCGATAACTATTTTGACTTAAACGGAGGGGAAAAACGGGTGAAGATTGTGTCAGGTAAGGCAGAGGGAGTGAAAGTGAGGAGCGTGTATGATATCCGGTGAGGGAAAGGAGAAAGCGCTGACTTATCGGAAAGCGTCTATTGAGGATCTGGAGCTGTTGACGGAGACGAGAGTTGAAGTGCTCCGGGCGGCGAACTGTCTGTCCGGGGATGCGGACATGAGCGAAGTCAGGGAACAGTCGTACCGTTACTATCAAAGGGCATTGTGTGAGGGTACCCATACGGCATACCTGGCTTTGGACGGGGAGCAATTTGCAGGGGCAGGCGGCGTCAGCTATTTCCAGGTTATGCCTACGTACCACAATCCCAGCGGCAATAAGGCGTATATTATGAATATGTATACGAGGCCGGAGTATAGGAGGAGAGGAATCGCTTAT
This sequence comes from Lachnospiraceae bacterium MD308, assembly GCA_000403475.2. Taxonomy (GTDB): domain Bacteria; phylum Bacillota; class Clostridia; order Lachnospirales; family Lachnospiraceae; genus MD308. The sequence goes on along the minus strand of KE159796.1, from coordinate 1,050,799 downwards.
CATATGCTGGATCTGCTTGTGAGGGATGCAGCGGACAGAGGCATTGACGCCATTTCTTTGGAGGCGACACGGATGGGGCGGCCGCTGTATGAGAAATACGGCTTTACGCAGATGGGTGATGAGATGGAGCTTAGGAAAAAATGATAGCCGGCAGAAAATCGTGAATTGGTGGAGAAGAATGAAGAAATACGGGAAAAAAATAATTTTGGCAGCGGGTTGTCTGTTATTGCTGAATATCCTTTGCCTTTCTGCCTGCGGGAAATCCGGTGGGCAGGAGCAAAGCGGGAGTTTTACGGAAAGGCCGGACGGGGGTTCAGGCGGCCAGTCTAAGGATGATGGCTCTTCGGAGGGCCAGATGCCTGACGGCAAAACTTCGGATGATAATGCTTTAAGGGAAGACGGCATGAGCAGCCAGACGGGCGAAGGCACCGGAAACAGGGCGGAGGAAGGCATCGCCGCCCCGTCCGTCTGCGGCAAGCTTTCCGTTAAGGGCACTCAGCTTGTGGATAAAAATGGAAATGCTGTGCAGCTAAGGGGTGTCAGCACCCACGGCCTTGCATGGTTTCCTCAGTATGTCAATGAGGATCTTTTCAGGGAGCTTAGGCAGGAGTGGAAAGCCAACGTCATCCGCCTTGCCATGTACACGGCGGAGTCAGGCGGGTACTGTACGGACGGCGACAAGGAGAGCTTAAAGGAGCTGGTAAAAAGGGGCGTCAGCTACGCGGCGGCGCAGGACCTTTATGTCATTGTGGACTGGCATATCTTATCGGACAATAACCCGAACCAGTATAAAGAAGAGGCGCTTTCCTTTTTCGGGGAGATGTCAAGGGAGCTTTCAGCCTATGAAAATGTACTCTACGAGATATGTAATGAGCCAAACGGCGGCACGTCCTGGGGCGAGATTAAGGCTTACGCCGAGGAAGTCATTCCGGTTATCCGCGCCGGCGCCCCGGATGCGGTGATCCTGGTAGGAACGCCGAACTGGTGCCAGGAGGCAGGGCAGGCGGCGGCAGACCCGATCGCCGGATACGGCAATGTGATGTACACGCTGCATTTTTACGCGGCGACCATACGGGCGCGCTGAGAAATACTATGGCAAAGGCCATCGACGCAGGACTTCCGGTGTTTGTCTCGGAGTACGGCATCTGCGATGCCAGCGGAAACGGCGGACTCGATAAGGTGCAGGCCAAGGCGTGGGTGCAGCTTATGGACCAGTATAAGGTAAGCTACGTGGCGTGGAATCTGTCTAATAAGGAAGAAACCTCTGCGGTCATCGGCAGCGGGGTAGAAAAGGCATCGGGATTTACGGAGAATGACTTAAGCGATTCCGGGCGGTGGCTATTGCGTATCCTGCAAAAAAATGCTGGGCAGTCAGGGGCGGGCGGGCCCCAGGATGCAGCCGGGAAGGGCAGCGGAGGCGAAGTGCCGGGCATTTCCGACGGGGAAGGTGAGGATGGAAGTGGAAATATGGCAGGAGGAACCAGGGGAAATTCCGGAAACGGCGAAGGAACGGTGGTCTGTTCGGGAAAGAGCGGCGGGCTGGAGATTACGGCGGCGCTGACGGAAAGCTGGGAGTCCGGCGGAAGGAAGAGTATGCGCTGACGATAAAGAACGGCTCGTAGCAGCTATGCAGGAACTGGTCGTTAGATGTGGCATTTAATGAGAACATCGCACTGTCCGACGGGTGGAACGGAAGATATTCGGTGACGGGCGATACGCTCCGCATTTCCTCGGAGGACTATAACAGGGAGCTTTCGGCCGGGGGCAGCACAGGCGATGTGGGATTTATCGTCAGCAGTGAGAATGAGGCGAAGATTCAAGGAGTCCACATTTGTGGGGTTAGTGTTATATTAGGAGTACTTGAATATTTCAGATAAAATTCTCATAGGAATCACGCTCCCTTCTGAAAATGGGTATAAGAAAAGCACCTATTTTGCGACAGATGCTTCTCTAATTGGTTTTTATTTCATTTTAACTGTTGAAATTGAATAACGAGCGCTTTGCTTAGCTGTAATTTCAAGTTCTTATCATATGGGGGAACAAAACATGATTGTTACAATAGAAAATGTTCTTCAAAGCGAATGTCGCTTATGACTCTATTGTTTTCCAGCAGCGTTCTTTCATAAAAGTTGCAATAATAGCAATATCTTCGCCTTCATAGTATTTTACAAGTAGCTGTTTGAATTCCGGTACTTCTTTTTCAGGAATTACCAAGAAGCCTCCACCATGTGAAATAAGATAATGGTTTGCAAAAATGACAGAAGCACGTTTATTACCATCCAAGAATATCTGAGTCTTCATGCAGTAAAGGCACAGCTTGATAGCGATGTTGATAGGCTCATCGTTTTCTTCAACGATTTCTCGTATTCTGTCTTTTGCATCCAGTTCATTTGGCAGAGGAGGAACATAAGACGAACCACCAATGGTAACCGGAACACCTCGGATACGGCCACCTTCAGCAAAAAAGCCTTCATTTACCAGTCGTGCGATATGACTGAGCATATAATAATCGGAGCGGCTGGCGACCACGTCTCGGTCCAGAATAAACTCCCATGCGTGTTTCAGATTCAAAATTTTCTGCACATCGGTGGCTGTCATGCCAGAAACTTTTCCGTTTTCTATGATTTCTTCTGTCTGTGGGAAGGATGTAGCAACGCCCTCTAAGACAGCTTGATCATAGATATTCATCTTCATATTGGCACGTGCAAATGCGATGTTGTTGACAACATCCACAGAAAGCTCATCTTCAGAATATCCGGCTGCAGCAAGTTGCTTTTCTATGCTGCGTAAGTGTTTTCTGATTTCACGGGCTTCTCTGGCATTTCTAAGAAGCAGATTGTACAGTTCTTCGGTATATGCACCAACATAAGTCGAGGTCTGTTTACCTGCAACACGCTTTCTTACATAGAGGTACTTCCCGTTACCACGTTCTTTGATTTCAGGTGTACCATCGTAGGGCATCAAATTCAGTCTTGCATGAAGATCGGCACGGCTTCTGAGTAATTCCTGTATTTTACTATATTGTACTGCCATTGTCTTTTCTCCTTTTGGGGAACAATTCTTGAAATTATTATAACATAATACTCCCCAATAGTCAATGAAGATTGGGGAATATTTCTGTGAACAGAGATATGAAAATGTTCCCCAATCATATGGATTCAAGACATAGTATGCCCAATTTACGCTGCTATATTCAAATGAAAAGTATTCGTTCTTGTCAAAAGTATTTGTATCAATGCCCGGTTCGGGCGGTTTTCAAAATATTTTGCAGAGGAATTCGAAAAAAAGGGGCAGCCCCGAAAAAGCCTCAAAAGCTGCCCTGCCTGACAATTAAATTGCCCGTGTATAGCTCTTAAGCCACTCTCTTTCCTCATCGGTAAGGTGCGGGCCGATCTTTTCATACACGTCTTTGTGGTAGTTATTCAGCCATTCCCTCTCGTCGCGGCTCATCTCCTCCGGGTCGATGCCGTCAAGGTCGATGGGGGCGAAGGTCACGGTCTCGAAGTACATGAACTGGCCGTATTTGTTCTTTGTGCCTTTCCGCACGATAAACTCATTTTCGATACGGATGCCGAACTGGCCGTCCTCGTAGATGCCCGGCTCGTCGGTGATGACCATGCCTTCCTCAAGCTGATGGTGCTCGTTCTTGCTTGGAACAACGTACCAGCGGAATCCGGTGGGAGCCTCATGGATGTTCCCTAAGTACCCGACGCCGTGTCCGGTGCCGCACTGGTAGTCAAGGTCAAGATCCCAGATGGGGCCTCTTGCCAGCACGTCAAGGTTGTAGCCGTAGCAGCCGTAGAGGAACCTTGCCCGGGATAGGCGCATCATAGCGCGCACAACGGCGGTAAAATATTTCTTCATCTGCTGGTCTACGGAGCCTAAGACGAAAGTTCTGGTAATGTCTGTGGAGCCTTCATAGTATCCGCCGCCGGTGTCGTTCAAGAAAAATGCGCCGGACTTTAACTGCACGTCTGTCTCCTCGGAGGGGGAGTAATGCATCATGGCCGCATGGTCTGCGAAAGCGCAGAGCGGTTCAAAGCTGTCGCTGATGTAGCCTTCCTGGGCAGAGCGCAGTTCTGTTAATTTAGCGGCGGAGCTTAGCTCGGTGATAGGTTCTTTGTCGTAGCGGTTCTTTATCCAGTACATGAATTTCGTGATGGCGATGCCGTCCTTAATGTGAGCCTCTTTGACATTCTCAAGCTCCACGTCATTTTTCATGGCTTTCATAAGAATCGTCGGGTTGGCAGCCTCCACGATCTTGCATGGGATGTTCTTATAGAGGGCGTAGTTCATCTTCATAGGGTCGATCATGGTGGTGCTGTCCGGGCTTAAGCTCTTGATGTCCTCGTAAATGTCGTTGTAGGGGTGGATGGATACGTTGTTTTTCGAAAGCTCTTCGCGAATCCTGTCATCCAGCTTGGAGCCGTCCACGTAAAGCTCTGCCTTGTCCATGGTAACGACAGCGTAGGACAGAAGGAGCGGGAAGAAGTCCACGTCATCCCCGCGGATGTTAAGGAGCCAGCACACATCGTCCAGAGAGGCGATGATGTGGGAGTCTGCGCCCTTTTCTGCCATGGCTTTTCTCACCCGGGCAAGCTTTGAGGCGGAGCTTTCGCCGGAGTATTTCTCCTCTAAAAAGAAGGCCGATTTCTTTGACAGCGACGGGCGGTCTTCCCAGATAGCGTCGATAAGGTCGTCCGAGTAATGGATGCGGATATTTTTTGCAGACAGCGCCTCCTCGTACTCCTGGCCCTCGCCCATGGAGAGGACGCGGCCGTCAAAGCCCACAGCGCCGCCTTCCGGGATATTTGCCTGCAAGTATTCCGTGATGGACGGGGTATCGCCCACGAACATCTTCATGAGGCGGATGCCGCTGCCGGAAAGCTGGTTCTCTGCCTGGAAGAAATACCTTCCGTCTGTCCAGAGGCCGCCGTCGTCCTTCGTGATCACTGCGGTTCCGTAGGAGCCGCTGAACCCGGTGATGAATTTCCGGGCTTTAAAATGTTCCCCTACATACTCGCTCTGGTGGAAATCCGCCGTGGGGACAACGTATGCGTCGATCCCCTTCTCTGCCATGAGGGAGCGGAGCCTCTGAACTCTTTCTGTTACATTCATAATAAAAAACCTCCTAACATGATTATAGGAAAATTATAACACTTTTGATAAAATATTTATAGACTAAAGTACAAAATATTGGCAGCAATTTGCCAATGGGCAGGGGGAGCGGGGAGAAGAAAAAACTTTAAAAAATTTTGTAACGAAAATGTATTTTTTCACTCTTATAGGTAGGGGCAGAGATAAGGCGCTTTTTTTGCAGGAAAATAGTGTTGGAAGGCCGGGATTAGTAATGTATAATAATCCGGGGAATGTATACGGAGGTGGAACAAAATGGGGAAAAAAAGAAAGGCACAGGGTGAGTCCACAGAACGTCTTTCGAGAATACAGAGAAGGTTCTCGGTCGTTTTGTACATGCTGGAGTTTGCGGCGCTTGGCTACCCGTGGATGATGGTGGGGGAGAAGAAGTATTCTGTAGTGACTTTTGCCCTGAAGTTTAAAAGGGACGGGATTGACTCTCTCGTGCAGCAGGCAGGGATTGAGCCAAATGTCCTCTATGAGATAGGAGTGAAGGTCAATCTGGGGATTTTTGCTTTCTTTGTGCTGGTTGGGATTTTTTATCTGGCCACAGTGTTTGCCCGGAAGAACTGGAATATCAATATTATGTCGCTCCTTACTGCCATAGCGGTTCTTTATGCTGGGACGACACCCTATATGATGCTGGACTTTTGCAGCAACTATACAGAGGGCATACTTTGCATTGGCGCTTTTATGGTAGTTGCGGCGGTGGAGTTCATCGGGCGGAAGGTGATTGAGAACTGGGATGTGACAGTCACCGAGGCGGATGAATACCATGAAAAGGAGCGGCGGGAAAAGGAGGAGCGCAAAGAAAGGCTTTATTTCCCGGGAAAGTACAAAAAGCTTTTCTACCGGGTGATCTGGAAGAACTTCCGGCGAAACCTTAAGGATTACACGGTGCTGCTTGTGTGCAACGCTCTTGTGTTCGGGTTTGTGCTGACCGGCTTTGGGATGCAGAAACTGACGTCACAGGAGGGAACAACTGCTAAGATGACGATGACGGATTTGGGAGAGTGGGAAGTGACCGTAGAGGGAGGGGCAAAAGAGCTCCCGCAGTCAGGTCTCCCTTCCGGGGCAGGGGAGGTTCTGCTTAAGAGTATTGTGGAGCTTGGGGCGGTAGGCTTATTTATGCTCGTCCTTCTGCTGCTTTATTACCTGCGGAAACGGATTCCGGAGTACGGGGTGTTCAAGACGCTTGGAATCCGAAGGAAGACGATGTACTTCTGCATGGGGCTTGAGCTTGGCATCGGAACTATACTGTCTCTGGTCATAGGGGGCGTGGCCGGTACGGTCCTTATTGCGGTGTTCCAGAAAAATATCGGGGGCATCGAGGGAAGTTTCTTATCGCCGCTTCTTCTATTGAAAGCGGTGGCAGTGATGCTTGTCATCTACCTGGTGACCTTTTTCGTGACCCATGACTTGTTTGTGGGATTCCGCATGGGGTGCTCTCTGGACTTACAGGTGATGAAAGAGCGGATGCCGCGGAAGTTTCATATCGTAGTCACGGCGGCGGGTCTGGGCCTTTGCGCTCTCATGGTCTACTGGTACGGGATGAACGGGAATTTTGAAAATATACAGATTCTTGGCGGATGCCTGGCGGGGCTGTATTTAGTGCTGAGATTCGGCATATCCGGGTATCTTGTCCATGTGAGAAAGAAAAAAGGGGCGCTCTCAAAGCTTTTGCGCCAGCACCCGTTTTACCACAAATCCCGCAGCGCGGTGTGGTATATGTTCGGCCTGTGCGTGCTGCAGGTGTGCATACTGGCGGTATTTTCCGTACAGTTGTTTTCTGTCTCGCTGGTGACGGACAAGGACGCCCTCTTTCCCTATGACCTGGTGATGTGTGCCAGCGCAGAGGACGGAGAGGATATGGAACTTCTTGAAAAGATGCGGCAGACGGCAGGGGTTGAAACCCTGGATTATCCCATGTTTCGGGTGTCGGGAACGGATGCTACGGAGCGGTCGGAAAATAATGAGATGTCGGCGATACGCAGCCAGAATATCGGGATTTCAGAATCCACATTCCATGCCCTGAAAAAAGCGCAGGACCCGGATTACATAGAGAAGTCTTTGGGATTGGATGACGAGGGGGAAAGTATCTACATCGTCCACCAGCAGAATAAGGCGACGAAGGCGAGACCCATTGACTACAAGTCGCTGCGCTCCACCCCCTATCTCTACACGGGGCCGGTGTGCATCGGAGTTGACGAGTATTCTCCAAGGACATCCTTTTCGCGCCGCAGGATTGCGGGGGAGGAAGTGTCGGGGCTTATTGGGGCGCTCTGCCAGGGAGAGAGGGAGAACCTTGTAGTATTTTCCGATACATATTTTGAGAAGGCAAAGGATATATGGAAAGAGACGAATCCCTACGACGGGGAGGTGCTTAAGCCGGAGGAGCGGGCGGAATATGCCGAAGTCCTCAATCAGGGCCCGACCAGGCTGATTGTGGCTAAAGCGGATGATGCGGCGATTGAGAGCTTAAAGCCGGATCTTGACGCTTTCCGTCAGCGCCACAGGAGTGAAGAGGCGTATGACGCGAAAGTAAAGAGTTATTATCTGAAAAAAGATGTTATGTTCCGCATGGACGCGGAGCTTAACATGCAAAAGACGATGGCAAAGCTCCTCATCTTCATCTTCTTTGCGGCAGAGCTTTTGCTCCTTGGAATCAAGATGATGACGGAGAAGAAGATGAATGTAAGGCGGACGGAATTTCTAAATTGCATGGGCATGAGGAAGAAAGAAAGGAGAAAGCTCGTCCGGTGGGAGATGGGCGTGTACTATTCTATAGTGGCGCTATGCTCCGCTGGGCTTAGCACAGCTCTTTTATTGACTACATTCCACGCGCGGATCTACACGGCGGAGGATATAAAGATGATCTCGGCAAAACTTCTGCCTTTCGGGGTATCAGAGCTTGCGGCGCTTGGGATCTTAATGTGGGTGCTCACGGAGTGGAACATCCGGCAGGTTGAGAAAAAGACGAGGGAGGCATAGATATGGAAAGTGTGTTAAGAGCAGAGAAACTGATACGGAATTATAAGCTGCCGAATGCGGAGGAGGATACGATAAAGGTTCTCAAGGGGCTTGATTTTGTGATCGAACAGAATGAATTCGTGGGGATCATGGGAAAGTCCGGCTGCGGCAAGACGACGCTTTTAAAGCTATTGGGGCTGATTGAGCGGCCTACAGGCGGGGAGATGTATTTTAAGGAAAAGAAAGTGAAGGAGCTGTGGGAGGATGAGCTTGCTGACCTGCGGCGCCGCAAGATCGGGTTTGTGTTCCAGGATTTTTACCTGATGGACAGCCTGACGGTGGAAGAAAATATCATGCTGCCCATGATCTTAGACAAGGCAGAGGAAGAGAGCTGCTACGAGAGCGCCAGGGGCTATGCCGAGCATTTCCGGATCAATGCCCTTATGAGGAAATACCCTTACGAGCTGTCAGGAGGCGAGCGCCAGAGGGTGGCCATCTGCCGGGCGCTTGTGAACCGCCCGGATCTGATCCTGGCGGACGAGCCTACAGGAAACCTTGATTCACAGTCCGGGAAGATTGTAATTGATGCGTTAGACCAGATTCATAAAGAACATAAAAAGACCATCATCATGGTCACTCATGACCCGCAGGTAGCAAGCTACTGCAGCCGGATCATCCTTCTAAAGGACGGGCTTATACTGGATGAGCTGAAAAACGGCGGGAACAGGGAAGAGTTTTACCAGGAGATACTGGGGAGGATGGCGGATCTGTAGTTCGCCTGGAAATAAAAATAACCGGGAGCGAAAATCCGCTCCCGGTGTTTTTACTGCAAAAATTTGCAATTTGCTGGTCAGTCTTATTTACCGCCAACCATTTCATCAAACTTCTTAGTGAATGCTAACATAACAACACCAATAGCGATAATGATGATTGTTACGATACCATAAGCCTTCACGAAGGAGAAGTTGTTCAGCCAGTTGTAAAGCGGGCCGTAAGCTTTTCCTGAGAAGAAGATGATAAGCGGCCATACACCAAGCAGAGTTCCGAGAAGTTTCTTCGGAGAATACTTGCTGATGAATGAGTTTCCAAGTGGTGAGAAGATAACTTCGCCGACAGTCATACAAACTGCTGTCAGGATGATGATCCAGATACCAACCGGCTCTTTTGAACCTTCACCGCAAAGGAATGCTGCAAGTACCATTGAACCAAGGGAGAAACCAAGGATAATGATACCAACGGCTGTCTTTGTGAACATACCCCAGTCGCCCTGCGGACGCTGTTTCATCTTAGCCCAGATTCCAGCGAATACAGGACAGAGAATGATACAGAGAAGTGCGTTCATAGAGTCAAACCATGCAGTAGGCATCTGGAAGGAACCGATGTTCCAGTTTGCCCATCCAAGACCTGCCTGCTCCGGTGGACCGAACTGATAGTAAACCGGCATGTAGATCAGATACCACCACAGCCAGAATATACCGGAGAATACTGTAACGATACAGATTGCGATAACGCGGTTTTTCTCCAGCTTTGTAAGCGGCTGAGCGCTTGCAGCATCCTCAGTAGCAGACTTTTCCTCACGAGTATCAACGAGGAATGGTTTCTTACCAGCGTCGCCGAAGAATCTCATACCGAAGAGCCACCATGCACAGTCAATAAATAAGAAGATACCGCACACGAGGAACATAAAACGGAAACTGATCTTTGTAGCGAGCAGTGACAGGAATGTCGTTCCACAGAAAGAACCAATGTTTACGAATGAATACTGAAGACTGAATACAGTATCCAGGGTGTCAGGGTCAGCTAACGGGAAGAGACGTCCGTTGATACCGGAAACATTTCCCTTGAAGAAACCTGTACCGATTGATACGAGGATAACTGCTGCCCAAACCATGCCGATACCGTTTGCCTGCCACATGCAGAGCCAACCGATACCCATCAGAATCTCGCCGATTGGAACAAGGATTCTAGGAGCAATCCAGCGGTCAGCTATGTAACCGCCAATGATAGGCGTAATGTAAGTGAACGCAACGATGTTGGAGTTCATCAGCGCTCCGGTAGCCTTATCAAGTCCAAGCCCCCCCTTGGCAACTTCCAACGCAACGAAGATTGCGATGCCCCACTTAGCGGAATAGTATGCAAGTCTCTCAAATGTGAAAGAAAGGGAGCATACATAAAAACCAAATGGGAATTTCTGTTTTGTTTTTTCCATGAGTTTTCACCCTCCATTAAAAAATTTGTCTTCTGTTTTAAATATACGGAAAAACCTATTCATTTAAAACTTTTAACGTTGATAATCATATCATAAACCAGACCAGAGTACAACAATAATTTAAGAAAAAATTAATGGATTTTCTATAAAATATTGCTGAAAATAATGGAATTTCGCGCTCTGATTTGGTAAAATGGTACATTGATAACGGAAGAAAAAGACATGGAGGCATAGAAATTTTACTTGCCTTTTCCCGCCCGCGACCATATAATAATGAAATGTGAACAGGCAATCTGCCGCGCGGGCAAAGGCGGCAGCGCAAAGTATGGAGGATTACGGATGGAGAAAAAATATTCGGCAAAATATGAGGAGACAAAGGAGGCGCTGATCGCCTTTTGCGAGATATTCCATCAGGAAAAGTGTGAGATGTCAGTGCTCATTGCAGTTGCTTTCGGGGGCGTGGTGCTGCTGGGGCTTAATATCGTCGGAGGAAACTTATCGGGCAGCTCCAGGGAAGTATTTTTATTCCTGGTGAAATATGTGTCCATGTGGATCACGGCTTTTTTTGCGGGAGCCATCCTGTCAAAAACACTTTTCAGGCGGATGATGATGTCAACTGCCTTTGGCGATGCCCAGGAGCTTTACCGCCTCAGGATAAAAAAACGCTCGAAACCGCTGGTGGTGAGGGTGGATTTTTATGAAGACCGCATTGTCAATGACACAGGGACGAAACAGGCAGAGTATTCTTATTCGAATGTAAAAAAGCTGTTGGAGTCTGACAAGGCGATCGGCTTTTTGTCTGACGTGGGTCCGGGGCCTAAAAACTTTTTTGGGGTGCCGAAAGACGCTTTTGAGGATGCGGATATAGAAGAAGTGAAAGCATTTCTGGTGGAAAAGTGTACGGGAGTGAAGAAATTTAAGAAAATTTAAGAAATGGAACGGCACGAAATATGGTGCTGTTCTTTTTTACATTATAGAAAACTATTGCGAAGGACGAGGAAAGGGGATATAATATAATTGGCAAAAATTTGGTCAGACTTTTTAAAGTTTCTACTATATAAAGACCAGTTTTAATAAGTTAGGAAAATGGAGGGCTAGACTATGGGTAACATAGCAACAGAAAGTGCAGCAAGCAGAAGAATTACAGCTTTGCTTGATGTGGGAAGTTTTGTTGAAATCGGCAGTGCTGTCACGGCCAGGGCGACTGATTTCAACATGCAGGAAAAAGAGACCCCGGCAGATGGCGTGATTACCGGTTACGGTGTGATTGACGGGAACTTAGTGTATGTCTACAGCCAGGACGCTGCTGTTTTAAACGGAGCGATTGGAGAAATGCATGCGAAGAAGATTGCATATATCTATGATATGGCAATGAAGATGGGCGCGCCGGTAATCGGATTGATTGATTGTGCGGGACTTAGACTTCAGGAAGCGACAGATGCACTGAACGCTTTTGGTATGCTGTATATGAAGCAATCAATGGCTTCCGGTGTTGTTCCGCAGATTTCAGCTGTTTTTGGGACATGCGGCGGCGGGCTTTCACTTGTCCCGGCTCTTACAGATTTTACATTTATGGAATCTTCTAAGGCAAAGTTATTTGTGAATTCTCCGAATGCAATCGCAGGCAACGATATTTCCAAGTGTAATACCTCATCTGTACAATATCAGAGTGAGAAAGCAGGCCTTGTGGACAGAACAGGGACGGAAGAAGAGATTCTTTCAGAGATCCGTGCGCTTGTGAATATGCTTCCGGCTAACAATGAGGAAGACAGTTCTTACAGTGATTGTACGGATGACCTTAATAGAGCTTGTGCCGATATTGAAAATGCAGTGGAAGATACTGCAATCGTGCTCTCTAATATTTCTGACGGATATATGTTCTTTGAGACGAAAAAAGATTATGCGAAGGATATGGTGACCGGCTTTGTCCGTCTCAACGGCATGACAGTAGGTGCAGTTGCGAACCGGTCTAAGATATATAATGAAGAAGGGGACGTGCTGGCAGAATTTGACGGCTCTTTATCCGCGGACGGCGCACAGAAAGCAGCAGAGTTCATTGGATTCTGCGACGCGTTTAATATTCCTGTTCTTACGCTTACGAACGTTTCGGGATTTGCAGCTACCGAGTATGACGAGGCGCATTTGGCAAAAGCGGCGGCGAAGCTTACCTATGCATTTGCGAATGCCACAGTGCCGAAGGTCAATGTTGTGATCGGTAAGGCGTTCGGAAGTGCTTATGCAGTGATGAACAGCAAGGCGACAGGAGCGGACATGGTATATGCATGGCCCACAGCAGAGATTGGCATGATGGATGCGGCGTTGGCAGCGAAGATTATGTATGCCGGCTCAGATGCGGACGTACTGAGAGAAAAGACGGCAGAGTATAGAGAACTTCAATCAAATCCGTTGTCTGCGGCAAGAAGGGGATATGTTGATACGATCATTGAGCCGGCAGACACCAGAAAGTATGTAATCGGCGCTTTTGAGATGTTATTCACAAAGAGAGAGGACCGTCCGATGAAAAAACATGGTGCGGTTTAGAGAGGTGAGGCAAATTGAAGAAGAGAATTAGCTTATTATTATGCATGATCGCGGCACTGCTTTGCCTCACTGCATGCGGAAAGTCCGAAGAGGCACAGTATAATGAAGCAGAGTTAGAACAGGTAGCGGATTTTCTCATTAACTATTGTGCCGGGGCGGATGAGGCGGCCTTCGAGCAGTGGAATGAGATATCAGAATTCGGCATTAACTTACAGCTTACCGAGGCAGGGCTTCCTTTTGAGGCGGAGAGCTTCTTGGGGGTTCTTGAGAGCTGGAAGGCAGGTGTTGGAGAGTGCGGGAACTATGTGGAGCATGGGGACTATAGCATCAAGGTGACGAATGGCAAGATTGAAGTCAGCGCCGATGCCAAGTTCGAGAACCGTGATGCGGTGATTTCCTTCATGTTTGACAGTGAAGAGAAGCTTGAGAGTATGACGGTCAGCGCGAATATGGAGACGGGAGAGATTTTGAAGAAGGCAGGACTTAATACGGTGCTTGGCATGGGAACTGTATTTTCCGTGTTGATTCTGATTGCGTTTATTATCTCCCTGTTTAAGTTCATTCCGGCGATTCAGGCAGCATTCACAAAGAAGCCTGGGACAGAGGAAGTTAAGAGTGTGTCACCTGCAGTTCCGGTTCCGGCACCGGTTGTAGAGACAGCAGCAGAGACAGATGATACCGAACTAATCGCGGTAATCTCTGCGGCGATTGCGGCGGCAGAAGGGACGGACACGGACGGATTTATTGTCAGAAGCATCAGAAGACGTCCGGCAAATAAATGGAGTTCAAAGTAAAACGAGTAGGAGGATATATAAGATGAAAAATTATACAATCACAGTAAACGGTAATGTGTATGATGTTACAGTAGAAGAAAAGGGAGCGGGTGCAGCTCCTGCGGCAGCTCCGGTAATGGCGGCGGCACCGGCAGCGCCAAAAGCAGCTCCTGCGGCAGCGGCACCGAAGGCTTCGGCAGGCGCGGGCGCCATTGAAGTTAAAGCAGGCGCAGCAGGAAAGGTATTCAAGATTGAGGCCAGTGTAGGTCAGAGTGTGAAGAAGGGCGATGCGGTCGTAATTATTGAGGCGATGAAGATGGAGATTCCGGTTGTGGCTCCGGAGGATGGAACTGTTGCAAGCATTGATGCGGCAGTGGGTGATCCGGTTGAGGCAGGAGCAGTACTGGCTACATTAAATTAATGTGAGACATATTCAAAAGAAAGAATCTTTTGAAATGAACACGACTGGAGGTTAAAAAATGGAATATATAACAACGACATTAGGAAACCTCATTCAGCAGACAGCGTTCTTAAACCTCTCTGTAGGGAATTTGATCATGATTGCTGTTGCATGTTTTTTCCTATATTTAGCAATTCGGCATGGATTTGAGCCATTGCTTCTTGTTCCGATCGCGTTTGGTATGCTTCTTGTTAATATTTATCCGGATATTATGCTGCATGCAGATGAGTCGGCCAATGGAGTGGGTGGTCTTTTGTACTACTTCTATGTGCTGGATGAGTGGGCGATTTTGCCGTCACTGATTTTTATGGGCGTTGGGGCGATGACGGACTTTGGCCCCTTAATTGCCAACCCTAAGAGCTTTCTTTTAGGGGCGGCGGCGCAGTTTGGTATCTTTACGGCTTATCTGGGCGCGATGGCGATGGGCTTTTCGGATAAGGCTGCTGCTGCGGTTTCTATTATCGGCGGGGCGGATGGGCCGACATCTATCTTCCTTGCAGGTAAACTGCAGCAGACAGCGATTATGGGACCGATTGCAGTGGCCGCGTACTCCTATATGGCATTAGTTCCGGTAATCCAACCGCCGATCATGAAATTATTTACGACGGAGAAGGAACGGAAGATTAAGATGGAGCAGCTTCGTCCGGTGTCAAAGCTTGAGAGAATTTTGTTCCCGATCATTGTTACTATCGTCGTATGTATGATTCTTCCGACTACAGCGCCTCTTGTGGGCATGCTGATGCTTGGCAATCTGTTCCGTGAGTGCGGAGTGGTGAGACAGCTTACAGAGACTGCATCCAATGCGCTGATGTATATCGTCGTTATTCTTCTTGGGACGTCTGTAGGCGCGACGACAAGTGCGGAAGCATTCCTTAACTGGGATACGATTAAGATCGTAATTTTAGGACTGGTAGCATTCGCAGTGGGTACAGCGGCAGGAGTATTATTTGGGAAGCTGATGTGTATCGCAACCAACGGAAAAGTGAATCCGCTGATTGGTTCTGCCGGAGTGTCTGCGGTTCCGATGGCAGCCAGAGTATCCCAGAAAGTGGGGGCGGAGGCAGACCCGACCAACTTCCTTCTGATGCATGCGATGGGACCGAATGTTGCAGGAGTTATCGGTACTGCGGTTGCTGCCGGTACATTTATGGCAATCTTTGGCGTTATTTAAACAATAATATTTTGGAGGATATAAAATGGCAGAAATAGAAAAAAAACCAATTAAGATTACAGAGACAATCTTACGTGACGCACATCAGTCTTTGATTGCGACGCGTATGACTACAGAGCAGATGCTTCCGATTGTTGATAAGATGGATAAAGTGGGTTATCACTCTGTAGAGTGTTGGGGCGGTGCTACTTTTGATGCTTCTCTTCGTTTTTTGAAGGAAGACCCGTGGGAGAGATTACGTAAGTTCCGTGACGGATTCAAGAACACAAAGCTTCAGATGTTGTTCCGCGGACAGAATATTCTCGGATATCGTCCTTATGCGGACGATGTGGTTGAGTACTTTGTACAGAAGTCGGTTGCCAATGGAATTGACATTATCCGTATTTTTGATTGTTTAAATGACCTTAGAAATTTACAGACAGCAGTTACGGCAGCCAATAAGGAGAAAGCCGACGCGCAGGTGGCTCTTTCCTATACGCTGGGTGATGCCTACACGATGGAATATTGGGTGGATATTGCAAAGAGAATTGAGGATATGGGTGCGACTTCGATCTGTATCAAGGATATGGCAGGACTTTTGGTTCCGTATAAGGCGACAGATCTTATCGGTGCACTGAAAGAGGCGGTAAGTCTTCCGATTCAGCTTCACACGCACTATACGTCCGGTGTTGCTTCTATGACTTATCTCAAGGCAGTTGAGGCAGGTGTAGATGTGATCGATACGGCGATGTCACCGTTTGCTTTGGGAACGAGCCAGCCGGCGACGGAGGTTATGGTAGAGACATTTAAGGGGACGCCGTATGACACAGGATTTGACCAGAACTTGCTGGCGGAGATTGCAGATTACTTCCGTCCGATTCGTGACGAGGCATTAGAGAGCGGACTCCTTAACCCGAAGAATATGGGCGTTAATATCAAGACGCTGCTTTACCAGGTGCCGGGCGGTATGCTTTCTAATCTGACCTCACAGCTTAAAGAGCAGAATGCGGAGGACAAGTATTACGATGTTTTAGAAGAGGTTCCGAAGGTGCGTCAGGATCTTGGCGAGCCGCCGCTTGTTACGCCTTCTTCACAGATTGTCGGAACTCAGGCAGTATTTAATGTGCTGATGGGCGAGCGCTATAAGATGGCGACTAAGGAGACAAAGGATGTCTTGAGCGGAAAATACGGTGCCACAGTTAAGCCGTTTAATGAAGAGGTGAGAAAGAAGGTTCTTGGAGAGGATGCAGAGATTATTACCTGCCGTCCGGCTGACCTTATCGCAGACGAGCTTGACACGCTGAGAAGCGAGATGTCACAGTGGAGCCAGCAGGATGAGGATGTATTGTCTTATGCGCTGTTCCCGCAGGTGGCAACAGATTTCTTTAAGTACCGTGAGGCGCAGCAGACTAAAATTGACCCAACTGTAGCAGATACAGAGAACGGAAGTTATCCCGTATAAATAATGAGCTTAAGAAAGAACCTGAATGCAGGCAGCATCCGGGTTCTTTTTGCGGCGGGACCAAGTAAAAAAGTCTGCACGAAATCCCGATATTTTATTGAATATTCTGTTTTTCTCATTTATAATGATTAGACGTGGATTGAAAAGGACGGACGATACTATGGGGAAGAAGAATGATTTACAGCGGAAGTTGGAAGAGGGCTACGGACGGTTCAGCAAAGGGCAGAAGAAGCTTGCAGATTTCATTCGCAAAGATTATGACAAGGCTGCTTTTCTGACGGCGGCCAGAATGGGTGAAGAGGTGGGCGTCAGTGAATCTACGGTCGTACGGTTTGCCATGGCGCTGGGGTATGACGGGTATCCGGGATTCCAGCGGGCCCTTGGTGAGCTTGTGCGTATGAAGCTGAATTCTATCCAGCGGATGGAAGTCACTTATGGACGAATAAGTCAGGGTGAGATTCTAGCAACGGTGCTTCAGTCGGATATTGAAAAGATAAAGATGACTTTGGGGGATTTGGAGCGGGAGACGTTCGAGCTGGCGGTGGAGACGATTCTTGAGGCAAGAAGAGTCTATGTGATTGGGATAAGAAGCTGTGCGCCGTTAGCGAGTTTCCTGGCATTCTACCTGAATCCGATCTGTGAAAATGTGATGTTGGTGAACACGAACAGTTCCAGTGAGATTTTTGAACAGCTCATTCGGGTGGATGAGCGGGATGTAATTATCGGCATCAGTTTTCCGAGATATTCTATGAGGACTTTGAAGGCATTGGAATTCGCAAGTAACCGGAAAGCAAAAGTGATTACTCTTACAGATAGTATTCATTCCCCCATGACCCTTTATTCTTCGTGCAATCTGATTGCCAGAAGTGACATGGCATCCATTGTGGATTCTCTTGTGGCGCCTTTGAGTGTGGTGAATGCGCTTGTAGTGGCGCTCTGTATGAAAAAGCAGGATGAGGTAATCAAGACTCTTGAGATGTTGGAAGATATCTGGGATGAATATCAAGTGTACAGTAAGGACGAGCTTAATATGCTCGGAGATAAAGTAGAGCTTACAAAAACGTGGGAGGACGGAATAGAAACGAATGAGTAAGGTTTTGGTGACAGGCGGAGGCGCTGCCGGCATGTTTGCAGCGATTGCGGCGGCGGAGAATGGGAATGAAGTGTTGCTTTATGAAAAAAACGAAAAGCTTGGAAAGAAGTTGTTCATCACAGGAAAGGGAAGATGCAACTTGACAAATGCCTGCGATGCGGACACTTTTTATACGTCTGTTATCAGTAACCCGAGATTTTTATACAGCAGTTTTGGAGGATACACGAATCATGATGTCATTGCATTTTTTGAGAGAATCGGTGTCCGGACAAAGACGGAGCGCGGAGGCAGAGTGTTTCCGGTTTCCGACCATTCCTCGGATGTCATACGGGGGCTGGAGAATGAGCTGAGACGTAAAGGAGTTGAGGTAAAGCTTCATTCAGAAGTAAAAAGAATAGAGACTAAGGAGGGAAGGTTCAGCAGTCTGATTTTTTCGGACGGCAGTACAGCGGAAGGAGACTGCTGCATTGTTGCAACCGGAGGTCTCTCTTACCGTACGACAGGTTCTACCGGGGATGGCTATCGTTTTGCCGAGGAGATCGGGCATACCGTGAAGCAATGTATTCCGTCCCTTGTGCCTGTTGAAGTGAAAGAACCGTGGGTTAAGGAGCTTCAGGGAGTTTCTCTCAAGAACGTAGAAGTTACAGTGTGTGACGGGAAAAAGAAGCTCTTTCGGGAATTTGGCGAGATGCTGTTTACCCATTATGGCGTCAGCGGGCCTCTCCTTATCAGTGCCAGCAGCCGCGTGGGCAGGAAATTGATGGAAAAGCCGCTGACATTGGAGATTGATTTGAAACCGGCTCTTGACGTAGAGATGCTTCATAAAAGAATTCTCAGAGATTTTGAGGAGAACCAAAACAGGCAGTTTAAAAATGCAGTTGGAAAATTGTTCCCTGCAAAACTGGTTCCGGTTATGGTAAGATTAAGTGGGATTTCGCCGGAAAAGAAAGTCAATGTCATCTCGAGGGAGGAGAGAAATAATTTTGTTCATTTGATAAAGCGTCTGAAAATGACTCTCACGAAACTTCGGGACTACGATGAGGCGATTATTACAAAGGGCGGAATCAGCACAAAAGAGATTGACCCAAAGACGATGGAATCTAAGCTTATGAAAGGTGTTTATTTTGCAGGTGAGGTTCTCGACCTTGATGCGCTGACCGGCGGCTTTAATCTTCAGATTGCATGGTCTACAGGATACGCGGCAGGGAAAAGTATCACATGAAAACAGGAAAATAAAAACGGAGGTAAGAAAGATGGGAATAAATATAGCGGTTGACGGGCCGGCAGGAGCGGGAAAGAGCACGATTGCAAAGTTGGTAGCGAAAGAAAAAGGATATATCTATGTGGATACGGGCGCTATGTACCGGGGACTTGCCATTCATTTTCTTGATCAGGGAATTGAACCGGGGGATACAGACAGAATCATTGATGCCTGCCGCAGCGCACAGGTTACGATTCAATATGAAGAAGGCGTTCAGCAGGTCTATCTGAACGGGAAGAATATTACGGCAAGGCTCAGGGACGAGGAGGTCGGGAACATGGCGTCTAAGAGCTCCCCGATTCCGCAGGTGCGCAAGAAGCTGTTAGAGCTTCAGCAAGGGCTTGCAAAAGAGCAGGATGTGATTATGGATGGAAGGGATATCGGAACATGCGTGCTGCCGGATGCGGATGTAAAGGTGTATCTTACAGCAAGTGTAGAGACGCGGGCGAAGCGAAGGTTTGACGAGCTTACAGAGAAGGGCGTTGATTGTGACCTTGAGGAGATTAAGCGGGATATCGCAGAGCGGGATCATCGGGATATGACCCGTGAGACTGCGCCTCTTAAACAGGCAGAGGACGCGGTGCTTATAGACAGCTCTCATATGACGATTGATGAGGTTGTGGCTGCGATTACAGCGCTGTGCAGATAGGAATGTGGGAAGTATTCACATATAAGCAGATAGGAGTCGGGGAGGTGGTGCATTATGGATGTTGAGTTAGCCAGGACAGCAGGCTTTTGCTTTGGAGTGAAGCGGGCGGTGGAGACTGTCTATCAGGAGATTGAGAATAAAGCGGGCGGCAGAATCTATACTTACGGACCGATCATACACAATGATGAGGTTATCAGAGATTTAAAGCAGCAGGGAGTAGAAGTCTTGAATACTTTGGAAGAATTGGAAAGTCTTACCGAAGGAACGGTGATCATCCGCTCCCATGGTGTGCCGGAATCTGTGTGCGGTCTTCTGGGGGATAAAGGAATCCGCTATGTGGACGCCACTTGCCCTTTCGTAAAGAAAATTCATCAGATCGTCCAGAGGCAGAGTGAAGAAGGAGCCCATGTTGTGATTATTGGAAACGGCTCTCATCCTGAGGTTATGGGAATTCGCGGATGGGCGAAAGGCCCTGTGGATATCATCCAGAACGCCAGGGAAGCAGAGGATTTTTCACTGGAAAATAAGGGGCAGAAAGTATGCGTTGTATCGCAGACGACATTTAATTACAATAAATTTCAAGAATTAGTTGAAATAATCACAAAAAAGGGGTATGATATAATTGTTTTAAATACGATTTGTAATGCCACGAAGGAGCGGCAGGAAGAAGCCAGCGGCATTGCTTCAAGGGTGGGGGCGATGATTGTCATCGGTGATAAGAAAAGCTCTAATACCCAGAAGTTATTTGAAATATGCAGCAATGCATGTGAGAATACGTACTACATACAGACACTTGGCGATTTGAATGTGAATCAATTAAGGTCCGTGGAAACAGTAGGTATTACAGCAGGGGCATCCACGCCCAACAAAATAATTGAGGAGGTTCAAAATTATGTCAGAATTAACTTTTGAACAAATGTTAGACGAGTCTTTTAAGACAATTAGAAACGGAGAGGTTGTAGATGGTACTGTCATCGACGTTAAACCGGACGAAATCATCTTGAATATAGGCTACAAGGCAGACGGTATCATCATGAGAAGCGAGTACACGAATGACTCCAGTGCGGATTTGACGACGATGGTTTCTGTCGGAGATCCGCTGACGGTGAAAGTCTTAAAAGTGAATGACGGAGAAGGTCAGGTGTTGTTGACTTATAAGAGACTGGTAGCGGAAAAGGGAAATGAGAGACTGAAAGAAGCTTATGAGAATCATGAAGTGCTAAGGGCACCGGTTGCTCAGATTCTCGGCGGAGGTTTGAGCGTTGTGATTGACGAGGCGAGAGTGTTTATTCCTGCAAGCCTTGTATCCGACAGTTATGAGAAAGACCTGAATAAGTATCAGGATCAGGAGATTGAGTTCGTAATCAGTGAATTCAATCCAAGAAGGAACCGTATTATCGGAGACAGAAGACAGATTCTTGTGGCAGACAGAGCGCAGAAGCAGAAAGAATTGTTTGAGAAGCTTCAGGTTGGCGACAGCATAGAAGGTGTTGTCAAGAATGTGACGGATTTCGGTGCGTTCGTTGATCTTGGCGGTGTGGACGGACTTCTCCATATTTCTGAGATGTCATGGGGACGTGTTGAGAATCCGAAGAAAGTATTTAAAGTAGGAGAGACACTGAAGGTTCTGATTAAGGATATCAATGAGACGAAAGTAGCTTTAAGCCTTAAGTTCCCTGAAACTAATCCCTGGGCGAATGCTTCTGAGAATTATGCAGTCGGAACCGTGGTAGAGGGAAAAGTGGCAAGGATGACAGATTTCGGCGCATTCGTGGAGCTTGCTCCGGGAGTTGACGCTCTGCTTCATGTGTCACAGATTTCTAAAGCTCATGTGGATAAACCGTCAGATGTATTATCTGTAGGACAGGTGATTACAGCTAAGGTTGTAGACCTTAACGAAGCCGACAGAAAGATCAGTTTGAGTATGAAAGTCTTAGAGACGGCATCTGAGCTGGTTGAGACAGAGAGTGTGGAAGATGTTGATACGGCTGAAGAATAATCCGGATGCCAGCTTGATACGCAACTATAGATAGAGACCTTATGCGGTCTCTATCTTTTATGTGTTAAAATTTCAACAAGATGTTTGCGGAAATATACAAAAAATTGTCTGCATTTTAGTAGAAAAAAAGGGCATTTTCTTGTATAGTATATTAAGAGTTTATTAAAGGAAGGAAGGAAAAAAGGGATGGCATTGTTAACGTTTAAGGGTGGGATCCACCCGGATGACGGCAAGAGCCTGGCGAAAGATAAGGCGATTGTCGAATTAAAACCGCAGGGTAACCTGGTTTATCTGGTTTCCCAGCATATCGGTGCGCCTGCCAGTCCGATTGTTGAAGTCGGCGAACGTGTGCTCAAGGGTCAGAAGATCGCAGAGGCCGGAGGCTTTGTATCAGCGCCGGTGTATGCATCCGTGTCCGGAACAGTAAAGGCGATCGAGCCGCACATGAATCCGACAGGAGCTACGATGAACAGCATCGTAGTGGAGAATGACGGCGAGTATGAGGAAGTCGCATACGCTCCGGTGAAACCCCTTGAGGAGATGACGAAGGAGGAGATCCTTAACGCGATCGGAGAGGCGGGAGTCGTAGGCATGGGCGGCGCGGGTTTCCCGACAAAGGTTAAGCTGTCGCCGAAGGAGCCGGATAAGATTGAGTATATCATTGCAAACTGTGCAGAGTGTGAGCCATATATAACCGCTGACTACCGGAGGATGATCGAGACTCCGGAGAAACTGGTTCAGGGGATGAAGATTGTACTTAAGTTATTTGACAATGCGAAGGGAATCTTCGGCGTGGAGGATAACAAGCCGGATTGTATCGCGAAACTTAAGGATCTTATTAAGGACGAGCCGCGCATGGAAGTTCTGGCTCTTAAGACGAAGTATCCGCAGGGCGGTGAGCGTCAGCTTATCTACGCGACCACAGGCAGGGCGATCAATTCTGCCATGCTTCCTGCGGACGCGGGATGCGTGGTGGACAACGTAGAGACGATGATTAATATTTACCGCGCAGTAGCGGAAGGGAAGCCTTCCATCGAGCGTGTTGTCACGGTGAGCGGGGATGCTGTGAATTCTCCGGGGAATTTCCTCGTGCCTTTCGGCATGAACCAGGCAGAGATCGTAGAGGCTGCGGGCGGATTTAAGTCTGAGCCGGAAAAGATGATCTCCGGCGGACCGATGATGGGATTTTCCATGTATACCCTTGACGTGCCGGTGACGAAGACTTCTTCCTCCATCCTGTGCCTTACCAAGGATGAGGTTGCAGCCAATGAGCCTACGGCGTGCATCAATTGCGGGCGCTGTGTGGATGCCTGCCCGAGCCGCCTGATTCCGTCAAGGCTTGCGGATTATGCAGAGCATCATGACGAGGCGCAGTTTACTGCCCATGAGGGATTAGAGTGTATGGAGTGCGGCTCCTGCAGCTTTGTGTGCCCGGCGAAGCGTCAGCTTAAGCAGGCGATTGGTTCCATGAGAAAGATTGCGTTGGCGAACCGGAAGAAAAAATAAGTAAAGAGAGGAAGAGGTGAATTAACGTGAGTGAGAACAAATTTAAAATGTCATCTTCACCACATATACGCTCCAAAGTTACCTCGAG
Organism: Lachnospiraceae bacterium MD308; assembly: GCA_000403475.2. Lineage (GTDB taxonomy): Bacteria > Bacillota > Clostridia > Lachnospirales > Lachnospiraceae > MD308. The sequence goes on along the minus strand of KE159796.1, from coordinate 1,027,502 downwards.
CAATATCATGCTTATGGTTACCATTGCCCTTTTGCCGGTGTCGGCATTTGGCGTGTGGAACTTTGGACTCCCGGCTCTGGGGATGCTTATCACAACGACCCTGGCTGCCGTTCTTACAGAGTACATCTATGAAAAACTGATGCATAAAAAGATTACCGTCAATGATTTCAGCGCGGTTGTCACAGGACTTCTTTTAGGCCTGAATATGCCGCCGACAGCACCGCTGTGGATGGGCGCTCTCGGAAGCGTGTTCGGCATCTTAGTCGTAAAGCAGCTTTTCGGAGGACTGGGACAGAACTTTATGAACCCTGCCCTGGGCGCGAGATGTTTTCTTCTTATATCCTTTACGGGGCAGATGACTACATTTATCTACGACGGCGTGTCCGGCCCGACTCCTCTTGCCATGTTAAAGGAAGGGCAGGCGGTTGATTCCATGAGCATGCTGATGGGCCGCATTCCCGGAACCATCGGCGAGACAAGTGTCATCGCGATCATTATCGGTGCGATTTTCCTGATTCTGATGGGTGTTATCGACCTTCGGATTCCGGGTACATATATCGTTACGTTTGCAGTGTTTGTCGGCATCTTCGGGCAGTTTACCAATGCCCAGGCCGGACTTTTCGACCCGCAGTACATCACATCCCACCTTTGCGGCGGCGGTCTGATGCTTGGCGCGTGGTTTATGGCTACCGATTACGTGACATCGCCGATTACCAAGAAGGGCCAGTATGTGTACGGGGCGCTCTTAGGTATCCTTACCGGCCTGTTCCGTCTCTTCGGCGGCTCGGCGGAGGGTGTTTCCTATGCGATCATCATCAGTAACCTTTTAGTTCCGTTGATCGAGAGGGTTACTCTTCCAAAACCATTCGGTAAAGGAGGAGAGAAATAATGAGTAAAACAATGAAAAATACACTGGTTCTTACAATTATCACGCTGATTGCCGGGTTTGCGCTGGGGCTTGTCTACGAGATTACGAAAGACCCCATTGCCCAGGCCCATGACGCGGCGAAGAAAGAGGCATGGCAGGCGGTATTCCCGGAGGCTGACCTTGATTCTTTCGAGCAGGTAGAGGTTGACCAGAAGGCTGCCGGGGAGGTAGTGAAGGGCCTCGGCGTGAATGCTACGATTGATGAAGTGTGCAAGGTGGGTGAGGACGGTTATGTCATCACCGCTACAGATAAGGAAGGCTATGGCGGCGACATCCGGGTTACGGTGGGCATCAAGGCTGACGGTACGGTAAACGGCGTGTCCATCCTGTCCATCAGTGAGACGGCGGGCCTTGGCATGAAGGCTACGGAGCCGGCCTTTTACGAGCAGTATCAGGGCAAGCAGGCGGAGAAGTTCTACGTGTCCAAGGACGGTGGGGACGGAGAGCCCATCGACGCTTTAAGCGGCGCCACCATTACATCAAGGGCGATGACCGGGGCTGTGAACGCGGCGCTTGGTTATTTCCAGAATGCGTTTTAGGAGGTAGTGAAGATGAATAATTGTACAGAACGTTTGTATAACGGTATTATAAAAGAAAATCCTACCTTCGTGCTGATGCTTGGCATGTGTCCGACCCTGGCGGTCACCACATCTGCCATCAACGGTCTTGGTATGGGACTTTCTACGACAGCCGTACTTGTGCTGTCAAACCTGATGATTTCCCTGCTGCGTAAAGTCATTCCGGATTCCCTTCGTATTCCGGCGTTTATCGTAGTTGTGGCATCTTTCGTAACGATGGTGCAGTTTTTGATGGAAGGCTTTGTTCCGAGTCTCTATGCGTCTCTCGGAATCTATATTCCGCTGATCGTTGTTAACTGTATCATCCTGGGCCGCGCGGAGAGCTATGCCTCTAAGAATCCGCCGCTGCCGTCTATCTTTGACGGAATCGGTATGGGGCTTGGATTTACGGTAGGCCTTACGGCGATCGGCATCGTGCGTGAAGTCATCGGCGCGGGCAAAGCTTTTGGATTCCAGTTATTGCCGCTTGCCGATTCGGCTGCAGGCAAGGCGGGCTATGTCCCGGTAACCATCTTTATCCTGGCGCCAGGCGCGTTCCTTGTGCTGGCAGGGCTTACGGCTCTTCAGAACAAGGTGAAGAACAACGCGAAGAAGAAGGGCAAGAAGGTTACGGAGACCGTGGGCTGCGGCGAGGGCTGCGGGTCCTGCACCAACAGTGCATGCGGCGGCAAGATATTCCCTGCAGGGAATGAGAAAGAATAGGAGGAGTACATAGATGGGAGAATTATTGATCATAGCAATTGGCTCTGCACTTGTAAATAACGTTGTACTCAGCCAGTTCCTCGGAATCTGTCCTTTCCTTGGAGTTTCCAAGAAGGTTGAGACTGCTGCCGGCATGGGCGGCGCCGTCGTATTCGTTATTACGATCGCGTCTTTCGTGTCAGGCGTTGTATATAAGTTCATATTGGCAAATAAGGCGATCTTAGGCGGAAAGCTTGTCTACTTACAGACGATCGTATTTATCCTTGTTATCGCCTGCCTGGTTCAGTTCGTGGAGATGTTCCTTAAGAAGTCCATGCCTGCGCTCTATCAGTCATTGGGAGTATACCTTCCTCTGATTACTACAAACTGCGCGGTGCTTGGCGTGGCTCTCACGAATGTGCAGAAGGAGTATTCTCTGTTAAGCGGAGTAGTGAACGGTATCGGAACGTCCGTGGGATTTCTGATTGCTATCGTGATCCTTGCCGGTATCCGCGAGAAGATGGAGTATAATGACATTTCCGAGTCCTTTCAGGGAACGCCGATCGTGCTGATCACTGCAGCGCTTATGGCAATCGCGTTCTTTGGGTTCTCGGGACTGATATAGGAAGGAGCAGAGACGATGAGTGTAACAGGTATTTTAATTGCCGCCTTAGTTGTAGGCGGAACCGGCTTATTCATTGGTGTGTTCCTTGGATTTGCCGGCACGAAATTTGCGGTAGAAGTAGATGAGAGGGAGGAGGCCATCGCAGGCGTCCTTCCGGGAAATAACTGCGGCGGCTGCGGCTACGCGGGATGCTCCGGCCTTGCTGCCGCCATCGTAAAAGGCGAGGCCGAGATCGGCGCATGTCCGGTGGGCGGCGCTCCCGTTGCGGCTGAGATTGGCAAGATCATGGGCCAGGAGGCAGGAGAGCAGGTGCGAAAGACGGCGTTTGTCAAGTGCGGCGGAACCTGCGAGAAGGCGAAACAGGATTACGAGTACCACGGCCTTGGCGACTGTATCATGGTGAACATGATGCAGAGCGGCGGCCCGAAGTCCTGTAATTACGGCTGTCTCGGAGAGGGAACCTGCGTGAAGGCATGTCCTTTTGACGCAATCCATATCGTGGACGGCATCGCGGTTGTCGATAAGGAGGCGTGTAAGGCATGCGGCAAATGCGTGGCTGTATGTCCGAAGCACTTGATCGAGCTTGTGCCCTATGACCAGAAGCATCTGGTACAGTGCAGCTCTAAGGATAAGGGCAAGGATGTGATGAAGGCTTGTTCCGTGGGATGCATCGGCTGTAAGATGTGCGAGAGAATGTGTAAATTCGACGCAGTAAAGGTGACGGATAATATCGCGTATATCGATCCGGAGAAGTGTACTAATTGCGGTGCTTGTGCGGAGAAGTGCCCGAAGAAGATCATTCTTTAGCAGAGATGAAGAGGAAGGTATGAAACGTAGTTTGAGACAGATTTTATCAGATGGGTTTCAATTGTTTTATCAGGATATAAAGTCAGCAAGATGGGCGATTATGTTAGTAGTCGCCTGTTTTGCATTTCTAAAAAAATTTCTCCGGGGTCTTTGCCCGATGGTTTTGCTGACAGGATTTCCGTGTCCGGGATGCGGGCTTACAAGGGCGGGCTTTCGGGTGTTACGGCTTGATTTTGCAGGGGCCTGGAGGATACATCCCTTTATCTTTGCTGTTATCTTGCTGGCAGTTGTGTTTGGGATAGAGCGATATGTGCAGAAAAGTCGCAGGATGACGGTGACAAAATGGTGCGGCATAGTGATTATTATTGGTATGGTAATTTTTTATATATGGAGGTTGTATATTTTTTTCCCGGAGGTGCCTCCTATGACTTATTATCATCGGAATCTGCTGACAGGATTGCATTTTTATTGATGATATGATAAAGTATTAACAAAATTTTTAGGAGGACGTAAGTATGGAAGACAATATGAACAAAACGCCGGAAGAGAAAGAACAGTCAGACGTTAAGCCGGTATATACAGATCCGAATGCAGATGTGAAGGAAGAGCCGTTAGAGAGCAGTACCGCATATCAGTATACACAGAGCAGCTCTGCGGATTCTTATGCCGGATACCAGCAGAATAATCCGGAGTGGAGCGGGCAGAGCAGAAACTATCAGTATCAGGATAACTTGAATTATAATATCGGCAATGATATGGGCTATAATCAGAATCACTATCAGGATATGGATACAAGTCCGATGTCTATGGGAGACTGGCTGCTTACAATTCTTGCTGCTATGATTCCATGTGCAGGGATTGTCCTGTATTTTGTGTGGGCATTTAGCAGTACCGGAAATGTAAATCGACGGAATTTTTGCCGCGCCCAGCTGATTGTCATGGCAGGAGTGTTTGTTCTTTATCTTATTATGGCTGTTGTGTTTGGAGTGGCATTTCTGACGACAGGTGTATATTAGAAATGTAAAGGAAAAGGAACTCTGTCATTGGGGCAGAGTTCCTTTTCGGTTACTTTAGAAAATTGTCAGAGTAATGAATTTCGTTGTCATTTGTGATAAAGACGGCATCTACATTGTCCAAAAGATTAACAAGTTTCATACCTTCTTCATAACCCATCAGGAAGCACATGGTGCTCATGGCATCGGCAGTCAGTGAAGAATCGGTAATGATCGTTACGCTGCTTAGAGAATTCTTGCAGGGGAATCCGGTGTGGGGATTCAGAATATGATGATAAAATTTTCCTTTTTTTTCGAAATACCGCTGATAGGTTCCGGTGGTGACAACAGACTGGTCAGCGATTTTGACGGAAGTAATCGGCTTGCCGGATTCATCAAAAGGGCGCTGGATTCCAATGTTATATTTAGAACCGTCCGTTTTTGTGCCGAGAGTAAGTACATTTCCTCCCAGGTTGATAATGGCATGCTTTACATCCTGTTTTTCAAGATATTCCTTGATGCGGTCGGCAATATATCCCTTGGCGATAGCTCCGACATCCAGAGAAGCTTTGCGGTCAGTGAGCTTTACACGGTTGTCTACAATCATGATGTTTCGGTAGTTCACATGTGATCTTGCAGATTTAACCTTTTTGCTGGATGGGACAGAGGGCTTTTCTGCATGAAAATCCCAAAGCTTTGACACGGAGCCTATGGTGATATCAAACAGGCCGTCGGACATCTCACCGTAGTAGATCCCTTTTTTAAGCAATGTTATGGTGTCATCGGACACTTCTACAAATTTGCCTTTTGCTTTATTGATCCGGGAAATCTCACTGTCTTTATTTGTCTTAGAAAATTTTGCATCGTATTCTTTACAGAGCTTTTCACAGCCTTCTATAACGCTTTTATCTACCGGGTCGAGAATCTGGACGCTGATAACAGTGTCAAACAGAGTGTCGGTGTATGTCAGATCCTTTTTTTCTGATAGATTGGAGCAGCCGCTGATAAGCAAAGCAGCCGCAGATATTAATGCAGCAAGTTTTTTGATTTTCATATAACACCTCTTGAAACAATAATATATTGATTATAACAATTAAAAAGAAGATATGCAATCGAACATGTGATTGCGAAGGAGGATTTATTGTGTTAGAATAGGGATTGTATCAGAGAGGGTGTGTGAATATGAAGCTGAATTTGAAAGAAAAGATTGATTTACAAAAAAAAGACTGGATTCTTATAGCTATCATCGTATTTGTGGCAGGGCTTGCTTTTTTGCTGCATGGGCTCATTGGCGGGAAAGGAGCCGGCTGTGTGACTGTTAAGGTGAAGGGTGAGATTCAGGGAGTATACAGTCTTGCCGAGGATCGGGTCATCGAGATCAACGACGGGACGAATATTTTAAAAATAAGGAACGGTACTGCAGATATGGCGAAAGCGAATTGTCCGGATAAGCTTTGTGTGAACCAGAGAGCGATTTCGAAAAACGGGGAGAGTATTATCTGCCTTCCCAATGAAGTGGTCGTGACCGTGGACAGCAGTGAGAACAGCGAATTTGACGCGGTGGCACAGTAGGACTAAGAACCGATGGGAGAAAGGAAAGCATTAGGAGGAAGCACGTTGGGAGACAGAGTAGCCTATTTTGGAGTATTTACGGCCTTGGCGTTGATTTTCAGCTATGTAGAGACGCTGATTCCCATACAGTTTGGAATACCGGGAGTGAAGTTAGGGCTGGCGAATCTTGTTATTGTGGCAGTGCTTTACAAGGCGACACTTAAGGAGGCCTATCTGCTGACGGTAGTGCGGGTACTTTTGGCGGGCTTTATATTTGGGAACTATTTTAGTATCATTTACAGTCTTGCGGGTGCACTCCTCAGTCTTTCGGTTATGGCGCTGCTAAAGAGGGCCGGGGGATTTAGTGTAATCGGTGTCAGTATTGCAGGGGGCGTGTTCCATAATATCGGACAGCTTCTAATAGCTATGGCCGTGGTGGAGACATTTCAAGTAGTGTATTACGTACCGGCTCTATTGATTGCGGGACTTCTTACCGGCTGTGTGATCGGTATTCTTACGCGTGAGATGCTAAAGAGGCTTGTAAATCTGAAATTTTAGGAGGAAATATGATTCAGTTTATAAGAGGAACGCTTGTTTCTATAGAAGATGACAGAGTAGTTGTGGATGTAAACGGAGTAGGCTATGGGATTTTCATGTCCGTTCAGGCTATGAGTTTGCTTCCGCAGGCGGGTTCAGAGGTGAAGATACATACCTATCTGAATGTAAAAGAGGATGCCATGCAGTTGTTCGGATTTCTTACAAGAGATGATCTTATGATATTCCGCCTGCTTATCGGCGTCAATGGAATTGGACCGAAGGGCGGCCAGGCGATACTGTCTGTTCTCTCTCCGGATAATCTGAGGTTTGCTGTGCTGTCCGGCGATGTGAAGGCAATCTCGGCGGCGCCGGGAATCGGAAAGAAGACGGCGGAAAAGTTGATTCTGGAGCTTAAGGACAAATTAAAGATTGAGGATGCATTAGAGCACAGTGTTACAGGTGGTGAACTTCCAGGCAGAGCCGCAGAGGGGACAGACCACATACAGAGTGAAGCAGTGCAGGCTTTGGTGGCGCTTGGATATGGCAGCACAGAGGCGCTTAAGGCAGTGAAGGAGGTTCCTTTGGAGGAAGAAGCCGATGTAGAAAGCGTGCTTAAAGCGGCGTTGAAACTATTGCTTTAAGAGGAGAGTATAGGAAGGATTATGGGAAGAAGGATCATAACGACGGAAAATCTGGAAGAGGATGTTAAGATAGAAAATCATCTTCGGCCGCAGATGCTTGACGACTATATCGGGCAGGAAAAGGCGAAAGAGACGTTAAAGATATATATTGAGGCAGCGAAAGAGCGGCATGAGGCGCTTGACCATGTGCTGTTCTACGGTCCGCCGGGCCTTGGAAAGACGACGCTTGCCGGAATTATCGCCAATGAGATGGGCGTGAATATTAAGATTACATCCGGACCGGCGATTGAAAAGCCGGGGGAGATGGCTGCAATTTTAAATAATCTGCAGGAAGGAGACGTCCTGTTTGTGGATGAGATTCACCGGCTGAACAGACAGGTTGAGGAGGTCTTATACCCTGCGATGGAGGATTATGCCATTGATATTATGATTGGCAAAGGTGCGACCGCACGCTCGATCCGGCTTGACCTTCCTCAATTTACGCTTGTGGGAGCTACTACAAGGGCAGGGATGCTTACAGCTCCGTTAAGAGATCGTTTTGGAGTGGTGAATCGACTGGAATTTTATACAGTGGAAGAGCTAAAGACTATCATTGAGCGCTCCGCGGGGGTTCTTGAGGTGGAGATTGACAGAGAGGGGGCCTATGCTCTCGCGAAACGCTCGCGCGGGACGCCCCGGCTTGCGAACAGACTGCTCAAGCGTGTGCGTGATTTTGCCCAGGTTAAGTATGACGGGTATATCACGGAGGAGGTCGCCGAGTATGCGCTTGATATTCTTGATGTGGACAAGGAAGGGCTCGACCAGACAGACCGGGATCTTCTCGTGACAATGATGGAAAAATTCCAGGGGGGACCGGTGGGGCTTGATACACTGGCTGCCTCTCTTGGAGAAGATGCGGGCACGATCGAAGATGTGTATGAACCTTACCTTTTAAAGAACGGATTTATCCAGCGGACACCCCGCGGAAGGGTGATTACGGATAAGGCTTACACCCATTTGGGGCTTGTAAGATAAAAATTTAATGAAATTCCGGTGAAAATGGTGAAAAACAGTTGGTTTTTGGCAAAGTTTAGTTTATAATGGGGTTAGAAGTTGAAAAAGGATTTTAAGTCGGGGGAGGCTTTTATGGCATCATCAAAGAATTTTACGGAAGTTTTAATCGGCGGGAAAGTATTCAATCTTGGCGGATTTGAAAGTGAAGAATATTTGCAGAAGGTATCGACTTACTTAAATCATAAGATTGATGAGCTGGCCAGCAATGATGGCTACCGCAAACAGAGCTCGGAGACAAGAAGCGTACTTTTGGCATTGAATATTGCAGATGATTATTTTAAAGCGAAGAAGCAGGGCAGTTCTCTGGAGACGGATATCGAATCGAAGGACAAGGAGATGTATGATCTGAAGCATGATCTGATATCTGTTCAGATTAAGCTTGAGAATGCCGAGAAAGCAATGGACAGGCTGAAGGAAGAGAACAAGGAGCTTCAGATGAAGATAGTGAAGCTCGAGACTGAGATGAAGAATAAGCGTAAGTAAGGGCTGTCGTTTGACAGCCTTTTTACTCTATAGGCAAAGGAAACGATACGGATTATGAGAAACGATGTTGAGATATTGGCGCCGGCAGGCTCCTGGGAAAGCCTTGAGGCGGCGGTGAACGCAGGCGCTGATGCGGTATACCTTGGAGGGAAAAGGTTTGGTGCCCGGGCTTATGCGGGCAATTTCGGTGAGGAGGAGCTGCTTGCCGCTATAGATTATGCGCATATTCATGGGAAAAGACTCTATCTGACAGTGAATACACTGTTTAAAGAAAAGGAGCTTAAAGAACTGTACGGGTATCTTGCGCCTTGTTACAGGGAGGGGCTTGACGGGGTTATCGTACAGGATATAGGCGCTATGGATTTTATAAGAGAAGCATTTCCAAAGCTTCCAATCCATATCAGTACCCAGGCGACGGTCACGGGAGTTTACGGTGCGGCGTTTTTTCAGGAAAAGGGAGCGGTGCGTATCGTGCCTGCCAGGGAATTGAGTCTTACGGAGGTGCGGGGGATTAAAAAGAATACCGGATTGGAGATCGAGTGTTTTATACATGGCGCGCTCTGTTACTGCTATTCCGGACAGTGTCTTTTCAGCAGCCTGCTTGGAGCAAGAAGCGGTAACCGGGGACAGTGCGCGCAGCCTTGCAGGCTCCCCTATGTGGTGGGGGATAAAAGAAAGCAGGATATTTTAAGTCTTAAGGATCTCTGCACGATCGATATGCTTCCGGAGCTTTCGGAGGCAGGCATTGATTCTTTTAAGATTGAAGGACGTATGAAGCAGCCAGATTATGTGTATACTGTCGTAAATATATACCGGAAATACATGGATTTGTATCTGGAACACGGAAAAAAAGGCTTTGCGGTATCCGACAAAGACAAAGCTATTCTGACGGCGAGTTATCAGAGGCGCGGCTATACGGGCGGCTATTATAGGCAGCATAACGGGAAGGATATGGTGTCTTTTTACCGGCCGGCAGAGAATCCGGGAGAAGGGGCGTCTTTGCCCCGGCATAAAATGCAAGAAAAAATTAATGGGAAATTAATACTTTCTGAGGGAGAACGTGTTAAACTGTATATTGAGTCAGATAATGTCAAAGTTTTTTGCGAAGGTGCCAGTGTGCAGCGGGCACAAAAGCAGCCGCTTGATGCAGGGCGTATCGAGAAGCAGATGCGGAAGACGGGAAACACGGAGTTTGTATTTGAACGGCTAAGTATTCTTGCCGGGAAGGATATATTCCTGCCAATGCAGGCACTCAATGAACTGCGAAGAGACGGTATTCAAAAGCTTGAAAAAGAGATTCTGAAGGGATACCGCAGAGAGGTGCCGCAGGATGCAAAGGAGACGGTTCGAAGGTTTTTTAAGGGGGATGCGGGGCGCACAGAGGAAGCTTTCAGCAAAGATGGGGGGCAGAGTGTTTCGGAGCAAGAAGTGCTTCCGGAGCTTTCTGTGCTTGTGACGGAGAGAACACATCTTGAGCTGGCGATGGGAGACGGGCGTATTGATACGGTCTATATAGATTCGAATATAAGTTTTGATAAAGTGCAGGCAAGCGGCGGAAAGAGGATATTTCTTGCTATGCCTTATATTTTCAGGGAGAATACAGCGTCGAGATGGGATAGGCTCTACCCGGAAATTGTACGGAGCTTTGACGGGGTATTGATTCGGAATTTTGAGAGTTTCCGGTGGCTTAAGGAGCGGGGATACCAAAAGGAGATACGCTCGGACGATAATCTGTATGTGTTCAACCAGTGGAGTAAAAAGGCGGTGAAGGCCCTTGGAATCACTCGCTTTTTTGCGCCGGCAGAACTTAACGGAAGGGAGCTTGGGGAGCTTGGGATTGCCGGAGAGGGAATGGTTGTATACGGGAATCATCCGGTGATGATATCCGCGAACTGTATTCAAAAGAATACAAAAGGATGTCTGAAAGAGGAAAAACGGTTATATATAACGGACAGATACCAGAAAAAATTTGCAGTGAAAAATTATTGTAACGATTGTTATAATGTGATATATAATTGTCAGCCTCTTATGCTTCTTTCACAGGCAGAGGAGATAAAAGAACTTCATCCGGCAGAGCTGCGGATGGATCTGACTTTTGAATCGTTGAAAGAAGCTGAAAGAATGATAAGGCTGTATGGGGAATGCTTTAAGGAGAATCATTTGGTCCCGGTACCGGACATGGATTATACGAAGGGGCATTTTAAACGAGGAGTGAAGTAGGTGAAGGCTTGGTAAATATTATAATACAACTGTCAAAATATCTGATGATTCTGCTGATTACGGCGTATGCGTTCCTGTGTTTCAGCATCTTCGGGTTTCAGGACCCGGACAGGAAAAAGCGTATGCTGAGGAAGCAGATGATACTGATGTTCTTGATCCATGTACTGGCATTCGTGTCGATGTATCTGGCAACGGATGATATTCGGATGCTGGCGTTTTATTTGATGCAGGTATCGCTTTTTGCCGCGATTTTATTGTTATATATAATTATTTATCCGAAGGTGTCAAGACTTGTGGTCAACAATATGTGCATGCTCCTTTGTATAGGTATGATCATGCTCACAAGACTTGATTATTCCAGTGCGGTGAAGCAGTTTGCCATTGCAACTGCGTCGGTTACGGTGAGCCTTCTTGTCCCGGTTATTATCAGGAAATTTAAACTGTTGTCTGAGTGGAGGAATCTTTACGCTGTCGCGGGGCTTGTATCGCTGGCCGTCGTGCTTGTGATGGGGCGTGTTACCGGCGGTGCGATGTTAGGCTTTAAGATTGGCGGGGAGAATGGCATCAGTATCCAGCCGTCGGAGCTGGTAAAGATTATTTTTGTGTTTTTTGTGGCGTCCAGCTTCAAGTTATCGCTGGAGTTTAAGAATATTGTGATTACTACGGCAATTGCGGCGTTCCATGTGCTTATACTGGTAGTTTCGAGAGACCTTGGGGCGGCGCTGATTATATTTGTCGTATATTTGGTTATGCTTTATGTAGCTACAAAGCAGCCGCTTTATATTGCTGCCGGACTGGGGGCGGGCGGATTCGCTTCTGTGATAGCATACCACCTTTTTAATCATGTCAGGGTCCGGGTTGTGGCGTGGAGAAACCCGTTAGCAGCGTATGACAAGGGCGGATATCAGATTGTTCAGTTTTTGTTCGCCATCGGGAGCGGCGGATGGTTTGGCATGGGACTTTTTCAGGGTGCGCCGGAGACGATACCGGTAGCTACATCCGATGGGATTTTCGCGGCTATATCTGAGGAGATGGGGCTGATTTTTGCATTGTGCATGATATTAATCTGTCTAAGCTGTTATGTGATGTTTCTGAATATCGCCATGCAGCTACACAACATGTTTTATAAGCTGGTAGCGCTGGGACTTGGAACGTGCTATATTTTTCAGGTGTTTTTGACAATCGGCGGAGAGACAAAGTTCATTCCTCTTACGGGCGTTACGATTCCGTTAGTCAGCTATGGAGGAAGCTCACTGATCAGCACAGTGATTATGTTTGGGATTATTCAGGGACTCTATATTTTAAGGGAAGACGAGGAGCAGGCGATTGAGAGACAGAGACAGGAAAAGCTACGAGCAAAGGGAAGCGGTAAGGGGGCGGGAGCGAAGAGACGAAAAGCGCCGGATGACGAGGAGAGACCGCAGAGAGGCAAACCGCGAAGACAAGAGAAAGGCAAAGCGAGACCGCGCCCGCAACAAAGAATTCGCTAGGGTTACTTACATGTTTGTGTCATTGTTCCTGGTGATGATGGGGTATATCGTCTATTTTAACTTGACGCAGAGCAGGGATTTTATCCGAAGCCCTTATAACCAGAGACAGGACGCACTGGCGGACCGCATTGTGAGGGGAAGTATTCTGGATAAAAATGGAAAGGTTCTCGCGAAGACGGAAGTAGGCAAGAGCGGGAAGGAGTACCGAAAGTATCCTTATGGTGATATGTTTGCGCATGTCATTGGATATACGGCCAAGGGAAAGACGGGGCTCGAAGCTGTTGAGAACTCGGCTTTGCTTACGTCAAATGCATTTTTCTTTGAAAAATTCCAAAGGGAATTAAAAGACGAGAAAATTGTGGGGGATAATGTTGTCACAACCCTCGATGCAGATATTCAGGAGGCGGCTTACGACGCTCTTGGAAGTTCTAAGGGGGCGGTGGTTGCGATAGAACCGAGTACGGGGAAAATTGTTGCGATGGTGTCAAAACCGGATTTTGATCCGAATACCATTTCGGAAGAATGGGAAGAATTGAATGAAGATGACGGAGGAGTGCTGGTGAATCGGGCAACACAGGGGCAATATGCGCCCGGTTCCACGTTTAAGGTTGTTACGGCACTTGAATTCATGAGAGAGGATTCCAGATATTCCAATTATTCATATAAATGCGGCGGAGAGATAGAGGCCGGGAGCAATACCATCCATTGTTACGGCGGAAAGGTACATGGAAGGGTGGATTTAAAGGATAGTCTTGCCTATTCATGCAACACATCTTTCTGCAATATCGGAAGCGGGCTTCAGATTGAAAAGTTCCGAAAGACGACGAAGGAACTGTTGTTTGACAGAGACCTTCCCTCAGACCTTCCATTTAAAAAGAGCAAATTCGCCCTGACGAAACATGCGGGGCCTGCGGAGCGCATGATGACGGCGATGGGACAAGGGCAGACGCAGGTCAGTCCTTACCATATGGCGCTTATTACTTCCGCTATTGCGAACAGCGGGACGCTGATGAAGCCGTATCTTGTGGATTCCATTACAAGTTACAGCGGAACGATTGTCAGCAAGAACAAGCCGGATAAATATAAAGAGCTGATGAAGCCGAAGGAAGCGGCCCAGTTGAAAAAATATATGGAGAGTGTCACAGATTACGGTACAGCGTCCGTCCTTGGAGACGCAGAATATACGACTGCCGGAAAGACAGGAACCGCCGAGTATAGTTCTGATAAGGGGAAAGACCATTCGTGGTTCATCGGAATCGCGAATGTGGATAATCCGGATCTTGTGGTGAGTGTGGTGATCGAAGCATCAGACGGTACTTCTAAGGCGGTCAATGTGGCCAAAAAAGTTTTTGATGCATATTACTAGGAGAGTGCTTTATGAGGTATTACAGGCATCTGTATATGGGGGAGAGTCTCAAGAAGAAAAAGAAGAAAATAATCTCAAAGATTGAAAAGGGGAAGTTTCAACTCGATATCTGTCTTCTTGTGCTCTCCGACACTGAAAAAAATCAGCTTGAGATTATAGATCCGAACCTGTTTTTGCAGAAAAATTATCCCCGGAGGGAATATTTTGTTGTGGGGATTGCAAAAGGTTTTGATGAGGCTTTAGAAATACTGGAAGAAATTACAAAAAACGTGTATAATGAGACAAGAGGGGCAGACATTCGTTCCTATATTCTGAATAAAGAGCAGGAAGGTTAAGATGCTACATATATTGTTGTTAATCTTAAAAATTATAGGGCTTATATTGGCAGTGATACTGGGCATACTTGTATTACTGGTTTTCATTGTTGTTTTTGTCCCCGTCCGGTATGAAGTGAACGGAAAATGTAGCAGAAAGATTCAGACCTTGAAAGTGAAAGGTAAGGTTACATGGATGTTCTCCCTTGTAAGGGCGGATATATATTATAAGGAAAACAAATTAAAATGGAGACTGCGTATTGCATGGAAGAAGTTTTTAGGCGGTCAGGAGTATGGGACGGGCTTATCCTCTGAGGAATTGCCGCCACAGGATGCAGGAGTGCAGAATAAAAGAACGGAAGGTGAAGAATATGAAGAAACTTGGGAAGAAACAGAAGGCTATGAAGAAGGCGGTAAAGAAACTTGGCGGTATGAACCCAAAGAAAGCAAAGAAGGTAATGAAGAGATTTGGTGGGATGAATTTGGCGAAGGCGAAAAGGATGAGGAAGATGAAAAGATTTATCAGGAAATTCTGGAAAGCCTTGAGGAAGAGTACCCCGAAGATGAGGAAGAAGATTATACGGAACGCGAAGTTTATGAAGGCTGGGACAGCGAAGACGATGACAGGGGCGAGGGCTTCTTTCAAAAGATTAAAGGAATATACCGGAAGATAAAATGTACAATACGGAATATTTGTGATAAAATAAAAGAGTTATTGGAAAAAAAAGACAGACTTTTAGGTTTTCTTAAAGATGAGAGCCATGTGGGAGCATATCATAAGGCGAAAAAAGAAATATTCAGACTTTTGAGACGGCTGAAACCCAAGAAGTTCCTGATACGGGCAGAATTTGGATTTGATGATCCATCTTTCACGGGCCGGTTCTTGGCGGCGATAGCCCCGTTTTATCCGTATTACGGAGAGTATGTATCACTTAAGCCGGATTTTACAGGGAGAATTTTGAACGGAAGGCTGTATATGAAAGGACGTGTCCGGTTTTTTCATTTTATGGCCTTGGTATGGAACCTTTTCTGGAACAGGAATGTGCGCAAAACCTATAAGGATATCAAAAATTTTGAGTTATAATGCGGGAGGAGACAGTAAATGGCAGACAATAGTTTTAAAGGGACAGTTGAGTCACTGTTCAAGGGTGTTGACGGTATGATTTCTTCGAAGACAGTTGTAGGGGATGCAATCCACATCGGGGATACGATTATCCTGCCGCTTGTTGACGTGTCTTTTGGGCTCGGAGCCGGGGCATTCAGCAGTGATAAGAAGGAGCAGGGAGGCGGCGGAATCGGCGGAAAGATTACTCCTTGTGCTGTGTTAGTGATCCAGAACGGAAAGACGAAGCTTGTGAATATCAAGAATCAGGATACGATTACGAAGATTCTCGATATGGTGCCGGATGTCGTAGACAGATTCACAAAAGGGGATGAAGAGGAGATGACAGAGCAGGAGTTTTCCGATATCCTTGATTCGGAAATATAAGTGTCACTGCGATCTGGAATCTGAGGAATAAAGAAAGCGGCGTACTCATAGAATATACAAAAGAAGAACGGGTGCATGGTTATGAAACGTGTGATTGGGTTTGCCCTGTTCTGGATTGCCGTAGGACTGATTCTTTCATTGATTTTGCCGAATACATTTATTGAAGTAATCAGTATCATCCTGTGTATTCTAGCGGGCTATAATTTGTTTTGTTGCTAGTTTCCTGTATATTTTCAGTAAATTTGAGAAAAATATACTTGCATTATCCGAGCTTGTATGCTACAATACCTAGTGTTGTGAGTCCGGTGAGAGGACTTATTTTGAGCGTTAGGAGGTGCAGTCATGGCAAAATGTGCAATTTGCGAAAAGGGTGCTCACTTTGGGAATAATGTAAGCCATTCTAATAGAAAAACACCAAAGATGTGGAAATCAAACGTAAAATCAGTTCGTGTAAAAACAGAGAACGGCGGAACGAAAAAGATGTATGTATGTACTTCATGTTTAAGATCCGGTAAAGTTGAGCGTGCATAATTGAGGGCGTATGAAAGAATCAGGTTCAATGGAATCTGGTTCTTTTTTTACAGATTAGATTGTAAAAGTATGGAAAACAGAGTATAATAACTATATTAATGTGGTTATGGTTATGATAACTTTAGCGATAGGAAAATGGAGGTTTTTAATATGAAAGGATGCATGAATACTGATCTTGGCATTATTACAATAGACTCAGAAGTCATTGCCAAATATGCAGGTACAGTTGCGGTTGAATGTTTTGGTATTGTCGGTATGGCGGCTGTGAATATGAAGGACGGCCTGGTTCATCTGCTTAAAAAGGAAAGCCTTACAAGAGGAATTCAGGTGTCGATATCTGAGGATAATCATATTGCCCTTGATTTTCATATTATCGTTTCATACGGTGTGAGTATTTCGGCAGTTACGGAGAACTTGATCAGCAATGTACAGTACAAGGTAGAGGAATTTTCCGGCATGCCTGTGGATAAGATTAATATCTATATAGAAGGCGTAAGAGTCATCGACTAAGCTAAGGAGGAAGGGAAGAAGTGGCTACAAAATCTATCAATGTGGAGATGCTTGCGAAGATGTTTTTGGCAGGCGCACACAATATCGAGGCAAAGAAAGAAATTATCAATGAGCTGAATGTATTTCCTGTGCCGGACGGTGATACAGGGACGAATATGTCGCTCACGATTATGGCTGCGGCGAAGGAAGTTGCAGCGCTTGACAAACCGACGATGAAGGATTTGGCAAAGGCTATTTCGTCAGGGTCTCTAAGAGGCGCCAGAGGAAATTCAGGCGTTATCCTGTCGCAGCTTCTGCGTGGGTTTACGAAATCTATCCGCGAGGAGCAGGAGATTGATGTGACAGGGCTTGCGGCTGCATGCAGCAGGGCGAGGGAGACGGCGTATAAGGCGGTCATGAAGCCGAAGGAAGGTACAATACTTACGGTAGCCAGCGGGATTTCGGAGAAGGCCATGCAGATGGCCCAGGAGACGGATGACCTGGAAGTATTTTTGCCGGCTGTCATCCAGCATGCGGAAGAAGTGCTTGCGAAGACTCCTGATATGCTTCCGGTGCTCAAGGAGGCGGGAGTTGTGGACTCCGGCGGCCAGGGGCTTTTGGAAGTAATCAAGGGTGCGTATGACGCATTTCTTGGGAAAGAGATTGACTACTCGGAGATTACGCCTAGTGTGAAGGTAAGCGTGAAAGCCGCTCCTCAGGAGGAAGCCGATATCAAGTTCGGTTACTGCACGGAGTTTATCATACTTGTGGAGAAGGAATTTACAGACAAGGATGAGCATGATTTCAAGGAGTATCTGTCATCCATCGGAGATTCCATCGTGTGCGTGGCAGATGACGATGTGGTGAAGATTCATGTCCACACGAATGATCCGGGTCTTGCAATCCAGAAGGCACTTGGATACGGCCAGCTTTCCCGCATGAAGATTGACAATATGCGGGAAGAGCATCAGGAGAAGTTGATCCGGGATGCAGAAAAGCTGGCAAAAGAGCAGGCAAAGGAAGATGAAAAGTCCGGGGAAGCAAAGAAGAGCGGGGAGCCGAGAAAGCCGATTGGCTTTATCACGGTGTCTATCGGGGAAGGAATCAACGGAATCTTTAAAGAGCTTGGCGCAGACTACATTATTGAGGGCGGCCAGACGATGAACCCGAGCACCGAGGATATGCTCAATGCCATCGAGCAGGTGAATGCGGATGCAATCTTCATTCTTCCGAATAATAAGAATATCGTTCTTGCCGCCAATCAGGCGAAGGCACTTGTGGAGGATAAGGAGATTATCGTGATTCCCACAAAGACAGTGCCTCAGGGAATCACAGCCATCATCAACTTTATGGCAGATGCGGATGTGAAGACGAACGAGGAGACGATGTTAGAAGAGATTCAGCATGTGAAGACCGGACAGGTGACCTACGCAGTGCGTGATACCCACATTGATGACAAGGAGATTCACGAGGGTGATATCATGGGAATCGGTGATAAGGGCATACTTGCAGTAGGCAAGGATGTGGAGGACACAGCCCTTGAGCTTTTAGGAGCCCTTGTGGATGAGGATTCTGAGCTGATCAGTCTTTACTATGGCGAGGAGATCAGCGAGAAGGATGCGAGGGAGTTTATCGGAAGAATTGAGGAGGCGTATCCGGAGCTGGATGTGGACGCTCATTTTGGCGGGCAGCCAATCTATTATTATGTGCTTGCTGTGGAGTAACGTTTGTTATGGATTGCGGAGCGCTGGAGTGATCTCGCATTGAGTTACGGCAATATATTGAAATTGAGGAAAGAGGGCAGTCAGTGTCCTCTTTTTGCACCTGTTACGGGAAAATAGGGAATAGATATGATTGAATCGACAAAGATTAAAGAATTAAAGGGAATCGGTGAGAAGACGGAAAAGCTGTTTCACAAAATAGGCGTTGAAACGGTGGGCGATCTGATCCGCTGTTATCCGAGAGGGTATGATGTCTATGAGGAGGCGGCACCCATAAGCGAGTTGGAGGAAGGCCGGGTCATGACAGTGACGGGAGCCATCTACGGGAGAATCCAGGTGGGCGGCTCGCCCCGGATGCAGGTCACGACCCTCCATGTGAAGGACATCACCGGAACTTTGCGCGTTATCTGGTTTCGGATGCCGTTTCTTAGGACGACTCTTGCTGGTGGAGGCGTGGTCACGCTGCGGGGGCGCATCGTGAGGAAAAAGGACGCTATCGTGATGGAGCATCCGGAGATTTTTTATCCGCCGGAGAAATATGAGGACAAACTTCACACGCTGCAGCCGGTGTACGGACTGACGGCGGGGCTTACCAACAATGCGGTGGTAAAGGCTGTGCGGCAGGCGTTTGATAACTTAAATCTGGCGCGGGAGACGCTGCCGGAGGAGATTCGGCTGAAATACGGGCTTGCAGAGTATAATTACGCGCTGAGGGGGATTCATTTCCCGGAGGATAAGGAAGTGTTTTACCATGCCAGGAACCGGATGGTGTTCGAGGAATTTTTGGAGTTCATCCTTGCCCTCCGAAGTCTTAAGGACGGCAGCGGGAAACTTAGGAACGAGTATGTGATGGAAATGCGTCCGGAGGTGGAGCGCTTTATCGGTGAGCTGCCCTTTGAGCTGACCGGGGCGCAGAAAAAGGTGTGGGGAGAGATTGCAAATGACCTTGGCTCCGATACGGTAATGTCCCGGCTGGTGCAGGGAGACGTAGGCTCGGGGAAGACCATCGTAGCGGTGCTTGCCCTGATTACCGCTGCCTTGAACGGCTTTCAGGGGGCGATGATGGCGCCGACGGAGGTGTTGGCAAGGCAGCATTACGAGTCTGTTACGAAACTTCTTGAGGAGCATGGGCTGGCTGTCAAGACAGTGCTCCTTACCGGCTCTATGACGGCGAAGGAAAAACGAAGGGCTTACGACCGGATCGAGTGCGGCCTGGCGAAGATTATCATAGGAACCCATGCCCTGATCCAGGGGGCGGTGAATTATGACAATTTAGGATTAGTCATCACGGACGAGCAGCACAGGTTCGGGGTCAAGCAGCGGGAGACATTTGCAGAGAAGGGGGGCGTGCCCCATGTGCTTGTCATGAGCGCGACGCCTATTCCAAGGACGCTGGCGATCATTCTGTACGGCGACCTGGATATCTCTGTCATGGACGAGCTGCCGGCAAACCGCCTGCCCATCAAAAACTGCGTGGTGGACACCGGCTACCGGAAGACGGCGTACACATTTATGAAAAAGCAGATCGCCGAGGGGAGGCAGTGCTACGTCATCTGCCCTATGGTGGAGGAGAGCGAGAGCCTTGAGGCTGAAAATGTGACGGATTACGCGGCGGCGCTTAAGGAAGAGCTTGGTGGGGAAATTGTGGTGGATTTCCTCCACGGAAAGATGCGGCAGAAGGAAAAAGACGCCATCATGGAAAGGTTTTCCAGGCGGGAGAGCCATGTGCTCGTCTCCACGACAGTCATCGAGGTGGGAATCGACGTGCCAAACGCCACGGTAATGATGATCGAAAATGCGGAGCGGTTCGGCCTGGCGCAGCTCCATCAGCTAAGAGGCAGGGTAGGGCGGGGGAAACATCAGTCCTACTGTATCTTTATGAGCGGCTCTAAGGCGAAGGAGACGAGGGAGCGTCTTGAGATTTTAAATAAAACGAACGACGGGTTTAAGATTGCCAGCGAGGATTTAAGGCTCCGCGGGCCGGGAGACCTTTTCGGCATCCGCCAAAGCGGCCTTATGAATTTTAAAATCGCGGATGTGTATCAGGACGCGAAGATTCTTAAGCAGGCAAATGAGGCGGCGGACTGGCTGATCGAGACAGATCATGAATGGTTGAAAAAACTTCCAAAATATGAAGAACCTTCTAGTGTAATAATCTGATTCCTCCATATACTATGGTTGTAACAAAACAAAAGGTTACAAAGTTACAAAAAGGAGGAGAGTAAAAATGGCAAATCGTTCATCTAACAGAACAGCCGTACCTGAAGCAAAGGGTGCACTTGACAAATTCAAATATGAGGTTGCAAGCGAACTTGGAGTACCGTTATCTGACGGCTACAACGGAGACCTGACATCCAGACAGAATGGTTCTGTAGGCGGATATATGGTTAAGAAAATGATCGAGCAGCAGGAAAAGCAGATGGCTGGCAAATAAGCAATCAAGAAAAAAAGTACCCGTTGGACTTTAAAGAGTCCGGCGGGTGCTTTTTTTACCTTTTAGGCATCTCGAACTTAGAGAGCGCTTTGTTTAGATAATCGTTAAAGGGTTTCATGAGACAGAACAGGCCTGCGGCTTTTTTGATGAAAGCGCTTGCGTCGGAGAGTTCGCTGTCTTTTATAGGGTATTCGATATACCAGCTTTTATATTTTAAATATTCGGCCTGCGGGTGTTCTTTGTCGTAGCCTGCGGGAACTTTTTTTAGCGCTGTTCCCTGGAGGGTGAAATGCTTTTCGAACTCCGGCGCATGGATGATCTGTTCAAGCTCCGGTCCGTTTCCGGTAATGTAATCCCGTACCATCGACGTGGCGTCCTTGAACATATCAGCAAATAAGCCGCCGCCTAAAAATGACTGATCCCCGGGCTTTACCATCAGGTAGTAGCCTACAGGCACCGGCAGCTTTCCTTTGGAGGAAATGTGGGCGCGGAATGCCGGATTGTAGGGGGATTTGTCGTGGCTGAAACGGGTGTCCCTCACGATTTTAAAGGTAAGGTCTTTTGGGTTGTTTTGCAAAATGCTGCTGTCAAAGGTTCCGATTCCCAGTATCAGAGCGTCGAGCAGGCTTTCAAATTCGGCGTTGGCCTTTTTAAATGCGTCTTTGTTGGCATGATACCATTCCCGGTTGTTGTTCATGCTTAAGTCTGTCAGATAATCAAGAATCAGTTGTGTGTCCATAGCGTTTCTCCTTTACGAATTTTCTTTTATGAGTCTTTGATGACGGAAAACTGGGCGGAATCAAGGATTTCCCGCAGGAAATGCTTTGTGCGCTCCGGGGATTCGTAGGGCTTTAAGAAAGAAAAATCCTGTGAGAGGCCGTCCATTTCTTCCATTGCATTTTTTACGCAGAGCATCGTCTCTAAGGGAATCTCCGCCGCTTTTGCGTAATCCGGCTCGAGGGGGTTGATCCGGCGGCAAGAAACCGCATAATTCACCCGGTCTTTGCAGCGGCATCTGCCGTCGCCGTATTCCCCGCAATACTGTCTTAGGAAATCCGCCATCTTCTTTTTTGTCCGGGAGAGCCGCTGGCGGTAGTTTTCCGGCGTCATATTCAGGATTTCCCCGGCAATCCGGCTGTCGATCTTAAACATCGTGCCAAGGATAAAGATGCATCTGCTCTCGGCGTCGAGACATTGCAGCATTACATTGGTGCAGGACATCTTAAGTTCCTCCGCTAAGAGCTCTTTGTCTATCTCCTGGGAGAGGTCGGGCACGTCTTCTATCCGGGCGTGTTCGATGTCCTCCCCGTAAAATTCAAAGCTCAGAGGGTGGTGGGCGAACATATGCTTTTGATAATTTTTCAGGTGATTGACGGCGATGCGAAAGACCCATGTAGTAAACGCGCTCTCGCCGCGGAAGGAGGACAGGTGCGTAATCACTTTTAGCAAAATGTCCTGGGCAGCGTCCTCCGCGTCCGCGAATGTTCCCAGCATCCGCAGCGACAGGTTGAATACCGTGTCCTGCAGATTCGTGACAAGGGTTTCGAGTGCTTTTTTGTCTCCGGCTGTAGCTTTGGCGGCCAGAGCCTTAAATTCTTCATCGGTTAATTTTTTCATGTTATTTTACCTCCTGTTTAATTAGACAAGATACCGTCGGCTTTGTGACAGAAAGGGGATGATTTTTCCAAAATATTTCTGATTGTTTGATTATAGCATTTTTCGGGGCAATGTCACAAATCAATAACGGCATTATTGCAAATTAATTGAAGAGAGCAGGAGGCTGTGGTAAAATAAGTACTTATGAGGGCTCTGTCCTGTTAAAATACATTTTCAATAGAAAATTCAAAAGTACTTTATCGATAAAGGAGATGTCCAAGATGAAGAATATCTTCCGGTTTGTTCAGAAACTGTCCGTTAAGCTTCTTGTAATCAGCCTGTTGCTTATGCTGCTTACCGGCGGTTTTTACGGGATAAAAGGATACCAGATGTATCAGGATGCGATTAATGAAAAATCACTGGCAAAGAGAGTGGAAGATGTCCGCAGTATGGAAAATTTCACCCCTTATTCTGAATTGCCGCAGTTTTATATACAGGCCATAATATCAGTGGAGGACCGGAGATTTAGAAGTCATAGAGGGATTGACCTGATCGCCATCGGGCGTGCAGCGTGGAGAGATCTGAAAGCGGGAGCTTTTGAGGAAGGCGGAAGTACCATCACCCAGCAGCTTGCCAAGAATATGTTGTTTACAAAGGATAAAAAGCTGGAACGCAAAGCGGCGGAGGTCTTTGCGGTATCGGCGATGGAATCGGAGTATACAAAGGAAGAAATTTTTGAATTGTATGTGAATATGGCTGACTTTGGCGGAGGATATCACGGCATCTATCAGGCGGCTAAAGGTTATTTTGAAAAAGAGCCGTCAGAACTTGCGGACGCGGAGTCAGTCCTGCTTGCCGGGGTGCCGAATGCGCCGTCCGCTTATTCGCCGAAAAAGAATATGAAACTGGCAGCCAGACGTGCCGAGCAAGTGTTGAAAAGCATGGTGAGGGATAAGATTATTACACAGGAGGAAGCGGGAGAGATTGCGGAGCAGATTCGGTAGATTATTTTTGAATTAAGGTTGGCGGCAGATATTATATAAAACATATGTGGATTAAGGAGAAGAGTAGATGGTTACAGGTGAGTTGAAAAATAAAATTGACAGCCTTTGGGAGATTTTCTGGACAGGAGGGCTCACAAATCCGCTGGATGTGATTGAGCAGATGACTTATTTGATGTTTATCAGGGATTTGGATGATGCGGACAACATACGTGAAAAAGAAAGCGTGATGCTTGGACTTCCCTTTCAGAGTATATTTGCGGGGGAAGTGGCGGTAGGTGAAAGATGCATTGAGGGAAGGCAGATGAAGTGGAGTGTGTTCCATGATTTCCCGGCGGCCAGAATGTATGCTGTCGTGCAGGATTGGGTCTTTCCGTTTATTAAAAATCTCCACGGGAATAAGGGCAGCGCATATGCGAAATATATGGGGGACGCTATATTTAAGATACCGACTCCCTTAATGCTAGATAAAGTTGTTGCGTCTTTGGACGAGCTCTATGAGCAGATGGCTTTGCTTAAAAATGTGGACACCCGGGGGGATGTGTACGAATATTTGCTCTCCAAACTTGCGACTGCCGGGGTGAATGGGCAGTTCCGTACGCCGAGGCACATTATCCGGATGATGGTTGAGCTGATGGAGCCGAAAGCGGATGATATTATCTGCGACCCGGCCTGCGGTACATCAGGATTTCTGGTGGCGGCAAGTGAATATCTGAAAGAATATAAAAAGTCGGAGGTGCTGTTTGACAGTAAGAATAAAGAGCATTATATGAATCACATGTTTCATGGGTACGATATGGATCGGACGATGCTCAGGATTGGCGCTATGAATATGATGACTCACGGTGTGGACAATCCATTTATTGAATACCGGGATAGCTTGTCAGACCAGAATTCTGACAGTGGGAAGTACAGCCTGATTCTGGCAAACCCGCCCTTTAAGGGCAGCCTTGATTATGATACGGTGTCGGCGGATTTGTTGAAGGTATGTAAGACGAAGAAGACAGAGCTTTTATTTTTAGCACTGTTTGAGCGGATGCTTAAAGTGGGCGGCAGATGTGCCTGTATCGTGCCGGATGGTGTGTTGTTTGGAACATCTAAGGCTCATAAAGATATCCGTAAGGAGATTGTAGAGTGTCAACGATTGGAAGCTGTAATATCTATGCCCTCTGGTGTGTTCAAACCTTATGCCGGAGTGTCAACGGCGATTCTGATTTTTACAAAGACCGGGCATGGCGGAACGGATAATGTCTGGTTCTACGATATGAAAGCAGATGGGTACAGCTTAGACGATAAACGGACGGAGATAAAGGAAAATGATGTCCCGGATATCATTCAGAGATTCCGTAATCTGGAAGGGGAATTAGACCGAAAGCGCACCGAGCAAAGTTTCTTTGTGGGGAAAAAAGAAATCGTGGATAATGGGTATGACCTTTCCATCAATAAATATAAGGAAGTAGAGTATGTGCCGGTGGAATATCCTCCTACAGAGGAAATATTGGACAAGATTATGGAACTTGAACGAGAGGTTGCGGAAGAATTAGCGGAATTAAAGACGATGCTGTAGAATATGAAATTTGGAGGAAGGAAAAGCCAATTCAGATTTGTGGGGATGGAGAGAATGAGATTTGAAGACGTACTTGAAATAAAGAATGGGCGAAATCAAAGGGCAGTTGAAAATCCAAAAGGTAAATATCCGATATATGGCAGCGGTGGGATCATGGGATATGCAGATGATTATATATGTGATGCACAGACTGTAATTGTCGGAAGAAAAGGAAGCATAAATAATCCTCTGTTTGTAGAAGAGCCTTTTTGGAACGTAGATACAGCATTTGGATTAAGTGCGAATAGAGATGTACTATTGCCACGATTTTTATATTATTTTTGCAAGAAGTTTGATTTTGAAAGGCTAAACAAGGCGGTTACAATACCTAGTTTGACTAAGTCTGACTTGTTAAAGATAGAAATAGATTTGCCAAATTTGAAACAACAACAAGATGTAGTGGATCGGCTTGTAAAAGTAGAGAGAATTATTGCGTTACGTAAACAAGAGTTAAGATTTTTAGATGACCTTATTAAAGCCCGATTTGTCGAGCTGTTTGGGGATATGACTGAAAATCCAAACGGATGGGAGGCTATTTCTTTAGGGAAAGTTTGCGATGTGAGAGATGGTACACACGATTCACCTAAATATTTTACAGAAGGATATCCATTGGTGACATCAAAAAATGTTACAAGTGGAAAAATTGACTTTGCAGATTGTAGTTTAATATGTGAAGAAGATTATAACAAAATAAATGAACGCTCAAAGGTGGATTATGGAGATATATTGATGCCAATGATCGGTACGGTTGGAAAACCTGTTATTGTTGATGTAGAGGCAGAATTTGCAATAAAAAATGTAGCTCTTATAAAGTTTTATGAAGATTCAAAAGTTACAAATATTTTTGTAAAAGCATTATTACAGTCGGATTATTTTGACAGAACTGTTATTAGCAAAATTCGAGGTGGAACACAGAAATTTATAGCTTTGGGCGATATAAGAAAATTGGAAATTTGTTTGCCACCAATGGAAACTCAGAAACGATTTACGGTGTTTGTTAAACAAGTCGACAAATCAAAAGTTACAATACAAAAATCACTTGAACAGACACAATTATTGTTTGATAGTTTGATGCAGGAGTATTTCGATGAAGGCGGCAATCTATAATATTTCAGATGATATGTCCGAGGTTCTTAATACAGTAAAAACACAGTGACCACTAAATATTAGGAGGATATATGAAAAAACGTATTATATATCATGGAAGTATGCAAATTGTTTCTGAGCCTGAAATTGCCGTATGGGTGTTCCTCATACTTATGATATTGTGGAGGGGCCGATGGCGAATGATACAATCTTTAATTATGTGCAGGGATTTGTAGACGGGAAAATATCCCGTAATGCATTTTGGGAGCTGGCGAAGTTCAAACGGCCGACACACCAAATCAGTTTTCATACTGCTGCGGCACTTGAGACGATACATTTTATCGGGGAGGAAACGATATATGGAGAAGAATAATAGCGCATTGTTTTTTACCTGCAGCCTGATTGAATTTATTGGCAGGACGACAAAAAACAAGAGACAGGATGTGCTTGATTATCTTGGAAAAAAAGATGTTGCCAGAATTTATAAATATGCAGATGTCTTCCACTGTGAGCCTATTGAAAAGGTGGCGGATGATTTTATTCAGAGAAATCAAATACAAACGGGAACATTTGATAATATAGCATCCTGCAGATATAATGTGCCGGATTATTGGGATATTGGCGAAGTGTTTGAGAGGCTTATTGAAGATATCTACAGAAAAGAAGATGTGATAACAGGAATTTTTGAAGTGTATCATTCCTGGATGGCAGAACGGATTTTGAATTTTAATTCGGATTTGTATTATCAATCAAGAGAATATATCGCAGTTTGTTATAGAGAAGGGAAGATTTTGACTTAGTTGAAAATAATGCGAAACAAGGAGGTGATTTCCATTGACCAATTTTGATTTTCTAAAAAAAGATCCTCAATTTGTCAATTTTGCAGATGTTGCCATCGCAGCGGAAAAAATCATCAATATTGATATCGGAGCATGCGTCATCAACTGCCGTCGGGCGATGGAGTTCGCCGTGAAGTGGATGTATTCTGTAGATGATGCACTTAAACTGCCTTATCAGGATGCGCTTTACAGTCTGATGAACACAGAGGAATTCCGGGATATCGTGGATGAAGACCTTTTTAGGCGGATGGATTTTATCCGGCTGACCGGAAACAGTGCTGCTCATGTGTCCCATACGGGAAAAAAGATTACGCGGGACGCAGCAAAGTTATGTCTTGAGAATCTCCATTACTTTATGGATTTTATTGCCTGCTGTTATGGGACGACCTATGAGGAGGTGGTTTTTAATGCTGCCCTCATAGATGAACCAAAGGGGCAGTCGGAGCCAGCATTAAAAAAAGAGATATTTTCAGAGGTGGATTTGAAGGCACTCATAGCGGAGAATCAAGCTCTGCGGGAGGAGTTGACTGCCAGAAGAGAGGAGCAGCATAAAACTTATGTGCCGAAACCGCTGGAACACTCAGAGTACGATACGCGGAAGCTCTATATCGATGCGATGCTTGTGGATGTTGGATGGATAGAAGGAGAAAACTGGCTGAATGAGGTGAAGCTTTCCGGAATCCCGACAAAATCGGGGACAGGTTATGCGGACTATGTGTTGTATGACGACGCCCATAGACCTTTGGCGATTATTGAGGCGAAGAGTACTTGCAAGGATGTGGTGAGCGGACGGCAGCAGGCGAAAGTATATGCGGATGCTATCGAAAAGCAGTGTGGGCGCAGGCCGGTGATTTTCCTTTCGAATGGTTTTGACACCCGGATTGATGACGGGCAGTATCCAGAACGTAAGGTATCTGGTATCTGGTCGAAACGCGATTTGGAGAGGTGGTTCAATCTACGCTCTATGAGGACAAGCCTTCAGACGGTGAGCGTAGACCGGGCGATTGCGGGGCGATATTATCAGGAGGCAGCCATCAAGGCTGTGTGCGACAGCTTTGGCGGGAAAAACCGAAGGAAGGCATTGCTTGTCATGGCCACAGGCTCAGGAAAGACGAGAACGGTTATCGGGCTTGTAAAGGTATTGCTTACGCATATGTGGGTGAAAAATGTATTGTTTCTGGCGGATCGCAACTCGCTTGTGACACAGGCCAAGAGAAGTTTTGTTAACTTGATGAAAAATGAGCTGTCAGTGACAAATCTTTGCGAAGAGAAAGAGAATTATTCGGCGGCCTGTGTATTTGCCACTTACCAGACGATGATGAACTGCATTGACAATGCAAAGAATGAAGAAGGAAAAATATTTACATGCGGACATTTCGACTTGATTATCTGTGATGAAGCGCACCGTTCCATTTACAATAAGTACCGAGATATCTTCAATTATTTTGACGCGCTTTTGGTGGGGCTTACTGCCACGCCGAAGGACGAAGTTGACCGGAATACATACAATGTATTTGAGTTGGAAAATGGTGTGCCTACCTATGGGTATGAACTCTCCCAGGCAGTGGCGGATGGGTATCTGGTGGATTTTCTCTCGGTGGAGTCCAGCCTTAAGTTTATTGAGGAGGGAATTGTGTACAGCGGGCTGTCAGAGGAAGAAAGGGCTGTATATGAGGATACATTCGGGCAGGAGGATGGGAGGATTCCTGAGAGCATCAACTCATCAGCACTAAATGAATGGGTGTTCAATGAAGATACGATCCGGAAGGCGCTTAATATTTTGATGACAAAGGGAATACGGATCAATTACGGGGAGATGATCGGGAAGACGATTATTTTTGCAAAGAATCATGATCATGCGGAGAAGATTCGGGAGGTATTTGAGAAAGAATATCCAAATCTGCCTGGGTATGCCCGGGTGATTGATAATTATATGGCATATGCCCAGAGCGCTATCGACGAGTTTTCTGCTCCTGAAAAACTGCCGCAGATTGCAATTTCTGTTGATATGCTGGATACAGGTATTGATGTGCCGGAGGTTTTGAATCTCGTGTTTTTCAAGAAGGTAATGAGCAAAGCGAAGTTCTGGCAGATGATTGGCAGAGGGACGAGACTTTCGCCGGGGCTTCTTGACGGGAAAGATAAGGATAAGTTCTATATCTTTGATTTTTGCAGGAATTTTGAATTTTTCCGTATGAATGCAGGAAAGCCTACGGCGAGTATGCTTGCCGTACAGGGGGCTGTTTTTAACTTGGAATTCCAGATTTCTTATAAGCTGCAGGCTCAGGAATATCAGGTAAAGCGGTTGAGGCTATACAGGGAGGAGCTTGTGGGGC
Organism: Lachnospiraceae bacterium MD308; assembly: GCA_000403475.2. Classification (GTDB taxonomy): domain Bacteria; phylum Bacillota; class Clostridia; order Lachnospirales; family Lachnospiraceae; genus MD308. The sequence goes on along the minus strand of KE159796.1, from coordinate 998,108 downwards.
ATATGTGTGGCAAGGTGCGTGAGCTTAACAGAGAGAATTTTGCAGTGAGGCAGCATTTGAAATATGTGGAGAAGTATTCGGATGCAAATAATTATAACGGAATTACTTATGAGGATACGCTGCTTGTCCGCAAGGAGCTGGCGCCTTTGATCGATTCAGACAGTGATGAGGCAAGCGCTGTTCGGTTTGATGCGCTGATGTATGGGATAGAGCTGGCGAGCCTTGCGGGGAAAAAATATGGTCATGGTAAGAGTGATTTGCTAAAGAAAGTCTGTGCCATTGCAAAAGTGGCAAATATCCCGGAGATTATGGCGCAGACGGAGCTGATTGGCCAGATTCTTCACAGTGAATACCTGGATAATGCGGGAATTGATGAGTTTGAACATATCCGGAAGAGCCTCCGCAGTTTGATGAAGTATATTCCGAGGCAGAAACTGCGTTATGATACGGATTTTGAGGATGATATCCTGTCTGTTGAGTGGAGAGAGTCGGAGCTCGAGAATGATGATCTTAAGAACTACAAGGCAAAAGCAGAGTATTACGTTCGTCAGAATCAGGATCATGTAGTCATTGCCAAGCTTAAGAATAATGAGCCACTGACCTCCATGGATGTGGAGGTGTTAGAGGAGATTTTATGGAGTGAACTCGGAACGAAGGAGGAGTATGAGGCAGAGTACGGCAATAAACCGCTCGGGGAGTTTGTTCGGGAGATTGTGGGGCTTGATATGAATGCCGCAAAGGAGGCGTTTGCAGAATATTCTGAGGAAGCGGGACTAGACAGCAGGCAGATGTATTTTGTCAATCAGATTGTGGAATATATTGTTCATAATGGGATACTGAAAGATTTTTCAGTTCTGCAAGAGCCGCCCTTTACCGACCATGGCAGTATGGCGCAAATTTTTACGGATCTTAATGTGTGGATGGGGATAAAGCGGGTAATTGAAAACATTAATGGGAATGCGTTAGCGGCGTAGAATCTAATCCCTATATCCCCATTTCCTCCACGATACTTTTCAGATGCGCCCAGTCCGCCCGCGCCCGCGCAAGGTGCTCAAGTCCCTGCGGGGTAATCGTATAATATTTGCGGACAGGCCCTTTTGTGCCGGCGCTCTGAAAAGTGGCCGTGGCGCCGTCTTTATGGAGCCTGCGCAGGATGGCATAAATGGTGCTTTCCGTAACCTCGGGGAAAAAGCCGTGTATCTGCTGGATTATGTCGTAGCCATACATTTCGTTTTCCGAGATCATATGGAGGATGCACATCTCTAAGACTCCTTTTTTAATCTGTGCATCCATGGCAGCCACCTCTTTGCGTGTAATGTTTTTCTGGTTTGCCCGGCCGCAGCAGGACAGTGAAGCAAAGGGCGATTACCAGAGCTGTCCCGTAGCAGATTAGAGGATAGAAAAGTATTTCATGCGCGGTTTGGTTTAAATCCATCGATTTAAGAGTTTGTAAAGTTTTGGCTGTGGATACAGCCGCGCCTGCAGCATGAACGGCAGCCGGGAAGTGGCGGATGGAAGAAAATGCGGATTTCACCAGCATTACCCCTGCAGTCAGCAATAGCGATAATACAAAAAGGGAAAATAAAGCGTTAATCAGCCTGTCGGTATACATATGAAAAATCTTAACCGGAAGGTTTTCGGCGTGTGCGCAGGCGTACCGCATAATCCCCTCTTTCACTGCGATCATGACAATAACCAGCATATGCGTCAGGATGATTCTGCCGGCAGGGAACTGTCCGGCAGGAAACCTGCGCGCGATTGCCATGTGCTCCCGGCCTCGTATCAGCCCGAACAGGGCAAAGCAGGCGAGACATAAGAATACAGGCGACAAGCCGTCCTGGTGCATTGCTTCCCAAAGAAAAAGCAATAATAAAGCGCCCCAAAGAAAAGGCATCAGGTAAGGGTAAGGCTTTTCGGAGCGATTTTCCGTGAGGAGTTCTTTCGTGACAGCCTCCGGGGAGCCGAATTTTTGAAACAGGCGGTCAGGGTCAGCTTCCTGTTCTTTTTCTGCGGTCAGGTATTCCTGGTAATCTGTCAGGATATCAAAAACCTGCGCCATGGGATAATGCCATAGCAGGCTCAGGCCCAGACGGTGCAGATACTCTGGTATGGATGCGGGAGAGCGGTGCGCTCTGTTTTTGCACCTGTTTTTGTACGAAGTGAAAGCGGTAGTTTTATTCATTTGTTGTCTCCTTTCTCTCTCAGAGAACAAAGGGCGTGTGTCCCATTGTTTTTTGAGGGCATGTACTGTTTATTAAACAGTAGTGATGAAGCTATACTAACATGTCTGTCTTTATCTGTCAATAGAGACAGATTTTTTTATATATTAGTATATATTTTCTTTACAAACCTACCGTCGGTATGATATTATTAGGGTGTGTTAAGGAGGTAAATCAGCAATGGCAAGAAATAAACACCCGGAGAAAACGGTTAATTTAACCTGAATTATTCACGGCAGTATAAACTCACATAAAATCCGCCGTAGTTACCATTACAACCCCTCCAGATACCTCACTCTGTCGCAAGATAGCCTAAAAATGGGCAGACTTCTCCTGTGATAGGGTTGGAAATTTATTGTGGCTGTCAAGGTCCATTAACAGTTATTATTCCAACTGTGGCTGCAGGTTACGGATGTTTTCCAGTGTCTCGTAGAATTCTTTCTTGTAGGGACAGCTGCTGCACAGTTTAAAATATTTATATCGTGCTGATTTTACCACCCTTGCGGCTATCTTCAGCAGTTTTAATCGTATGGTATCAATACGCTGTTTTCGCATACTGGCAGCAAGCGCCAATCGTCTAAACCAATTGAATAGGTTATAAGCTAATGCATGAACCAGAAGGCGGTTCGCATTTACCAGCTTTGAGGAACTGCTTACAGAGGCAAAGTCAAAACCGCTTTTGCATTCCTTGATGAAATTTTCCATTTTGCCTCTTCCGCAATAGAACCGGATCACCTGATAAGGTTCCATTTCCAGTGTTGTGACAATAAAGGTATACAGATGGATCATCTGCCCATACGGCTTTTCTATTTTAAAGGCCACCCTGCGTGGATGGTTCCATGAACCGGCCTGGTACAGGAATTCCCCATACTCGACAGCGTAATCTACCTGGTTGGATTTCGTTGCACGGTACAGTGCCTGGTTTTCCTCTTCTGCCAATTCACGGAGTTTTGCATTCTCCTTGAGCCGGATGGCATATTTGCAGTTTTTATCTTCAAGAACTTCATACAGGCCTGGTGACGCAAAACCACTGTCACCACGAAAGTAAAGCGGCACATCCGGGAAATCGCAGAGGAATTCATCCAGAAGGGACTTCATAAAAATATCTGCCTCTTTGCTGCAATACATGGTGCCGTCACGAAGCTGTGCTTTTAGCAGATCGCCGGTCAGCCCGTCGTAGCATAACAGCGGATGATAACCATGAGCCTGATAATGGTAGTTGAAACCTTCCCCTTCCTGATTTCCATAGGTATCAAGAAGTGTGGAATCAAGATCAAAAAGCATGAATTCCGGTTTCTTTATGGAATAGATGACTTTACGGAGTTCACGGATGATCTGGTTTAACTGGCTGAGCGTATCTCCATCCATGCGGTTAAAAAAGCGTGACAGGGTAGGCTGGGATGCCAGGGCATCCTTGCCTAAAATAACTGTCATAACAGGTTCGTTTGTCAGTTCGTCTGCACAGTCATCCTCAAAGTAGGAACTGATAATCTGGTAAATTACCTGCATCAGATTCGTATCATCCTTATGGACGCGGAACCATGCGGTATCATTGGTTTTGAACATACGATTAACGAGCCTGACCGCTCCAATCTTAAACAGGAACTCTTTGAACAGGAGAAGTCCTGCATCGGAGGATAAATCGCCTCCGTCAAAATTAATTTTAATCTGGCTATTGCTTTCTAAGCTTACAGTGTTTAAAATATCCATATAAAGACCCTTTCTTTGGTTTTGATTTGGATTGGACACCTAAATTTTACCATAGATAGAGGTCTTTTTCTATTCACTAAATAAGTGAAAAGCAATATTCAATTAAAATACAGTAACTATGCGGGTTTCAGCAGTTAATGCTGTTATTCCGTGAATAATTCAGGTTTAATCGTGGCCGCCGCTTTTCGGCTATTTATGGAAAAGGGGTATGAGTATACGTCCATTCAGGATATTATTGACAATTTAGGCGGACTCAGCAAGGGGGCTATCTATCATCATTTTAAGTCGAAGGAAGAGATTCTGATTGCGGTTATAGAGAAGATTACGGCTGAGTCTAATCAGATGCTTGCAGATATCCGTGACCGTTCTGGTCTGAGCGGCAAAGAAAAGCTGAAAGAAATATTTAAAAAATCCATCAACCGCCCGGTGCAGAACGATATTTTTACGGTGGCGCCGGATTTCCATAATAATCCAAAACTTCTTTTCTGTCTTCTGCATGACACGATAGATCATGCAGCGCCGGAGTATATATTACCGATCATCAGACAGGGAGTCGCAGACGGTTCCATTGAGACGGATTATCCGAAGCAATTGGCGGAACTGGTGCTGCTTGCGGCAAATGTCTGGATGAACCCGATGATTTTTAACAGTTCTGAAGAAGAATCTTATGGAAAATATATGGTATTCAGTCAGATGATGCAAAGTTTTGGACTGGATGTAGTAGATGAGGAAATGTTAAAAAGACTAGAAGAGCTGACTGCTATTTATCAAAAGAACAAGCAGCAGAAATCTGCTCGGAACGGAGGTTAAAATGAAGCAAAAATTATTTTCAAAAGATTTTACTTTAGTCGTTGTCGGCCAGATTATATCTTTGTTTGGCAATGCCGCAATCCGGTTTGCGCTGCCCTTATATTTACTGAATCTGACCGGCTCGTCGGCGCTTTACGGAACAGTTACGGCATGTGCTTTTATCCCGTCGATCTTGCTGTCGCCCGTCGGAGGGATCGTGGCAGACAGGGTGAATAAAAGAAATATTATGGTAATTTTGGATTTTTTTACGGCAATAGTTATCTTAATGTTTTCCCTGCTTATGAACGAGGCGAATCTAGTTCTGGCCGTGACGGTTACGATGATGCTTTTATACGGGATTGCAGGCGCATATCAGCCTTCTGTGCAGTCAAGTATTCCGGCGCTGGTGGGGCAGGAGCATTTTATGGCGGCCAATTCAGTGATTAATACGGTGAGTTCCTTTTCTTCTCTGGCAGGGCCGGTGCTTGGAGGTATTTTGTACAGTGCTTATGGATTAAAGCCGGTACTCAGGGTCTGCATGGTATGTTTTATCCTGTCGGCGGTGATGGAAATCTTCATACATATCCCTTTTCAAAGGCAGGAGCCGGGCGGCAGCATATGGAGGATGGTAAAGACAGATTTCGCCGAGAGCATCCGGTTTATCCGGAAAGAGAAGCCTGTGATTGGGAAAACGCTTCTTGTTATCTGCGGAATCAATTTGTTTCTGTCTGCAATGATTATTGTCGCACTGCCTTATCTTATAACGGAAGTATTAGATTTGGGGACGGCGCAGGCGAACAGGCTTTATGGCTTTGCAGAGGGGGCGCTGGCGGCAGGAGGGCTTTTTGGCGGCATCGGGGCAGGTGTTTTTGCAGATAAGCTGGCAGTCTGTAATGCAGGGCGCCTCGTAATATATTGTGCAGCAAGCGTATTTCCTATGGGCGCTTCGCTGGCGTTTTCCTCGTCCGGAATGATAAATTATGTTGTGATAACTGTATGTTGTTTTTCCGTTATGGTATTTTCGACGATTTTTACTGTACAGATGATGTCTTTTCTTCAGACGGAAACTCCTCAGAATTTAATCGGGAAGGTGATTGCTGTCATATTTACGGTGGCTATGTGCGCACAGCCGTTAGGCAATGCGTTATATGGCGTCCTGTTTGAAATATGCAGAGGGATGGAGTATGTCGTCGTGTTATTTTCGGGAGCAGCGTCATTGATTCTTGCTGTCAGTACAAGGAATGTTTTCAAAAATAAATGTTTCAAGTAAAAACTCTTTTTATAAAATTTTCATCAGTGTTTGACATTTTCTCTCTCTGTATTTATAATGTACGGGAAATATTATAAATACAGAGAAGAAAATGAGGGGAAGGTTTATCATGCGAGTGATTGCCGGCACTGCCAGAAGGCTTAAATTAAAGACGTTGGACGGCCTTGACACCAGGCCTACTACCGACCGCATCAAGGAGACTCTTTTTAATATGATTGCGGACGGTCTTTTAGATTGCACATTTTTAGATTTGTTTGCCGGCAGCGGCGGTATCGGGATTGAGGCCCTAAGCCGTGGGGCGAAAAGGGCGGTATTTGTGGAGAAGAATCCGAAAGCGATGGCGTGCGTGAGGGAGAATCTTGTCCACACAAAGCTTTCAGCCCAGGCGGAGACGATGCAGACAGATGCATTTAACGCCCTGGAACGTCTGTTGGGGCGGGGAAGCTTTGACTATATCTATATGGACCCGCCTTACGGGAAGGAGCTGGAGAAAAAAGCACTCAACTTTCTGGCAGATTCCTCTCTTTTGGCGGAGGACGGCGTGATTATTATAGAGGCATCCCTTGACACGACATTTGATTACGTGGGAGAATTGGGGTATTCTATTATAAAAAATAAGATTTATAAGACGAACAAGCATGTGTTCCTAAAGCGGGCGGACGCGGCCCGGTGAGAAAAGGCGGTACTAGGAGCAGACAGGAGAGAGTGGATGATAAGAGCAATTTATCCGGGCAGCTTTGACCCGGTCACTTACGGGCATTTGGACATTATTATAAGGGGCGCTGCCCTTGTGGATGAATTAATTGTGGGAGTGCTGAATAATAACGCAAAAACCCCGTTGTTTTCCGCGGAAGAACGTGTTAGAATGTTAGAGGAAGTCACGGGAAACTTGTCGAATGTAAAGATAATTCCTTTTGAGGGACTTTTGATAGATTTTGCGGAGAAGATGGATGCGGTAATGGTCATCAGAGGGTTGAGGGCCATCACGGATTTTGAAAATGAGCTTAAGATGGCACAGACGAACCACAAGTTGTCTCCGAAGGTGGAGACGGCATTTCTTACGACAAGCCTTGAATATGCGTATTTGAGTTCTACGGTCGTGAAGGAAGTAGCGTATTTTGGAGGGGATATTTCTCAGTTTGTGCCGGAGAATGTCAAGTGTAAGATACAAGAGAAAATAATAAAAAAGGAGAGTGTACACCAATGAGCAGCCGTATTGAACAGATTATTGAGGAGATCGAGGAGTATATCGACAGTTGTAAATTTCAGCCGTTGTCTACTTCCAAGATTATTGTGAATAAAGACCAGATTGACGAGCTCCTTAGGGAGCTGCGCATGAAGACACCGGACGAGATCAAGAGATACCAGAAGATTATTGCCAACAAGGATGCCATCTTAGCAGATGCGCAGGCGAAGGCGGACGGTATGATCGAGGAGGCGCAGATTCATACAAATGAGCTGGTGAGCGAGCATGAGATCATGCAGCAGGCTTATGCGCAGGCGAATGAGATCGTCACTGCTGCTACCGAGCAGGCGCAGCAGATTCTTGACAATGCGGCAAATGATGCCAATGATATTCGTATCGGGGCGATTCAGTATACAGATGATCTTCTTGCCAATGCGGAGAGCATCATCGGGCATACGCTTGACAGTTATACGACTAAGTATGACGGTCTGGTGAATTCTCTGCAGGAGTGCTATGATATGGTGCATAATAATCGTGCGGAGCTTGAAGTTCCGGAGCAGCAGCCAAGGAACATTGACACAGGGTATGCGGCCGAAGGGCCGGGTGTTTTAGAGCCGGCATTTGATTTTGATGATGATGGAATGATGTAGGTTTCAGAACAAGTACAGATAAAAAGCAGCAAGTAAGCTGGTTACCAGAGCGGTAGCCAGTTTTTTTATTAGATAAGAACACACGGAGATATCGGTTCCTTTCAGCATGGAAGCGGTCTGGGCGGCGGCGCACAGTCCTCCGAAGGCGGTCTCGGACAGGCAGAGGATGTAGAGCAGCTTTCTGCTGGTTTCCGACTGGCAGAGCATAGTGATTCCGTTGGTTATCTCAAGGCTTGACAGAAAAAGAAAGCCCAGGGGAGTATCACTGGCAGGGAGTAGCGCGGCAAGCTCGGCAAAGACAGCAAAGATCATGATGTAGACACCGACCTTTGTGATGGCTTCCAGGGCATTTCCGATGGAAAAATCCAGCGCATCAGACAGGGAAGAAGCGGCAGAGGCCGTCTGTGCTTTCCCGGAAAATAACGATGTTCCCACGGAAACTTTTGCGGATCTTCGTCTGGAGGGACGGCAGGCGAAGCTGATTATCACCGGGGATAGGAAAAGGATAGCGAGAGTGGGGAGCTTTAAACGGTTATCCTTAAGATTTTGCATAACAAGAAAGCTTAGGATGAACATGGGGCTTGTATTGTTGCAGAAAGCAAGAAGGTAGGAAGCCTCTTTTTTTGTAATATTTCCCTGGCGATACAGGTCGGCAGTCACTTTGGCACCCATGGGATAACCGCACAGGAAGCCGGCCAGGACGGCGAAGGAACCGTAGGGCGATACGCCGAAGAAGCGGCAGAATACCGGGCCTGTGATGTGAAGCAGCAGATGGATGGAATTGGTGGCGATCAGCAGATTGCAGATCAGGATAAAAGGAAGCAGAGTGGGGAGGACGGTGTTAAACCACAAAAGAAGCCCCCTGCTTGCCCCTCTGAGCACCGGGGCAGGAAATAAAAGCATGGCGGCAAACAGGGAGATCAGGGACAGGGGAAGGGAGAGCTTCTTTAGTATATGGATATTGAGCGGCATAAAGTTCCTCTGAATAAAAGCTTTAACATAATTTATGGAATGAGCCCGGGTTTTATGAAATATATTATTACTGCTCACACAGGATTTTGAAGGATTCACGTCAAGGAAAAAACTGCCAGAAAATTTGGGAAAAATTTTGGCGAAAAATACATGAATTTAGCAAAATAATACTTGTACAATACGAAAGATTGTGATATTCTTAACAAAGGTGAAATCTGAATAGTGTATATTCTAGGATTTCATTTTTTAACAATGAGTTGTTAAAATAATAACGAAAAGGAGAAGAAACCATGAGCAGCAAAATTACAATCATTGGAGCAGGAAGCGTAGGAGCTACGATTGCCTACACATTGTCCGGACAGGATATCGCGTCAGAGCTTGTGCTGATTGATATCAACAAGGCGAAGGTAGAAGGGGAGGTTATGGATATCGAGCAGGGAACCTGTTTCAGAGACCCCATCTCTATCAAGGCAGGAGAATATGCGGATGCAAAAGATTCTGACATCGTAATTATTACATCCGGTATTGCGCGTAAGCCGGGACAGACAAGAATTGAGCTTACCCAGACGAATGTAAATATCTTAAAAGAGATCACCCCAGAGATTGTAAAGGCGGCTCCTAATGCCCTTTACATCATCGTAAGCAACCCAGTGGACATTATGACATATGTATTTACAAAGATTTCGGGACTTCCGGAGAACCAGATCATCGGTTCTGGTACAGTGCTTGATTCTGCGCGCCTTCGCTGCGGGCTTTCCGACCACTTCAAGGTTGCTCAGAGAAATATCCACGCGTATGTGTACGGCGAGCATGGAGATACTTCCTTTATCCCATGGTCTGCAGCGCGTATTGCCGGTGTCAATGTGGACGACTACTATGAGATGGCAGACCATATCGGCAAGCATTTTGAAAAACTGGATAAAGATGCGATGCTCACTTACGTACAGAAATCGGGCGGCCAGATCATCTCCAATAAGGGCGCAACTTTCTATGCGGTGACGAGAGGCGTGTGCAGGCTGTGCGGATTCCTTCTGTCGGCGTCTGAGACCGTGACTACTGTTTCTTCCATGATGCATGGAGAGTACGGCATCGAGGATGTGTGCCTGAGCACTCTGACATTAGTAGGGCCCAACGGAATCCAGGGCAAGATCCCGATGAAACTTACGGACGAGGAAGTTGCACTGCTTAAGAAGAGTGCGGACGCATTGAAGGATGTTATCGCTCAGATTGAACTGTAAGCAGACAAGGGTTTGAGAATATTAGGAAAGGAAAATGTGAAACTATGAAGTACAGCTATTATCCGGGATGCACTTTGCGGACGAAGGCGAAGGATCTGGACGACTACGCCAGAGCCAGTGCAAAGGCTTTAGGGTTTGAACTGGAAGAGATTGAAGACTGGCAGTGCTGCGGCGGCGTGTACCCTCTCGGCACAGACGAGATTGCTACGAAACTTTCCTGCGTGCGCGCGCTTAACGCGGCGAAGGAAAAGGAGCAGGAGCTTGTGACAGTCTGTTCCGCATGCCACCATGTCATGAAACGGGTGAACGACGACATGAAAAATGTGGAAGACATCTGCACCAGGGCGAACAATTACATGGAATTAGACGAGCCATATAAGGGTGAGACAAATGTCTTGCATTTCTTGGAAGTGCTCCGCGACAAGGTTGGTTTTGACGAGCTTAAGAAAAAAGTGGTAAATCCCCTTACGGGTAAGAAGATTGGCGCTTATTACGGCTGCCTCCTTCTCAGGCCGGGAAAAGTACTTAACTTCGACAATCCGGAAAATCCGAAGATCATGGAGGACTTTATCCGTGCCATCGGCGCAGAGCCGGTGATCTATCCGTACCGCAACGAGTGCTGCGGCGGATACATATCTTTGAAGGAAAAAGAGATGGCAGAAAATATGTGCGACAAGATCACAGAGAGCGCGGAAGGTTTTGGGGCAGACATGCTCATCACCGCCTGCCCACTGTGTATGTATAACTTGAACAAGAGCAGCAGGCGGGAGATTCCGGTAGTTTATTTTACGGAAATTTTAGCAGAGGCTCTTGGGGTGAAGGAGGTGCAGGCATAATGAGCGCGAAGAAAAAACAAGCTGAACTTATCGAAGAAATCAGCGGCGTAAATCCGTTAAAATGCATGAAGTGCGGCAAGTGCTCTGCCTCATGTCCTTCTTACAATGAGATGGACATCAAGCCTCACCAGTTTGTATCCTATGTGATCAACGAGGATGTTGAGAGCCTTGTAAATTCAGCGTCTCTCTGGAAATGCCTCTCCTGCTTTGCCTGCGTGGAGAGATGTCCGAGAGACGTAAAGCCAGGGAAACTTATTGACGCTGCAAGACAGATGGTGGTGCGCCAGAAAGAGCAGACTTACCTGTCGCCGGACGAGATACCGGAACTTCTCGACCCGGAGCTGCCGCAGCAGTTATTAGTCAGTGCTTTCAGAAGATACAGGAGGTGATAGAGCGTGCAGAGGATAGGAGTATTTGTCTGCCACTGCGGAAGTAATATCGCAGCAACGGTAGACGTAGCGAAAGTAGCAGAGATGGCGCTTATGGAGCCGGGAGTTGTCCACGCTGAGGATTACCAGTATATGTGTTCTGAGGCGGGACAGGCGAAGATTGCGGACGCCATCCATGAGAAAAAATTATCGGGCATTGTTGTATGTTCCTGCTCTCCGCGGATGCATGAGGCGACTTTCCGCAAGGCGGCGGAGCGTGCGGGATTAAATCCATACATGGTAGAGATTGCTAACATCCGTGAGCACTGTTCATGGATTCATAAAGATATGGAGGAGGCTACCAAGAAGGCGGTCATCCTGATGCGGGCGGCAGTTGCCAAAGTGAATTTGAACACGCCGCTGCAGCCGGGCGAGAGCCGGGTGACCAAGCGGGCGCTCATTATCGGCGGCGGTATCGCAGGCATCCAGACGGCCCTTGATATCGCGGACGCGGGCTATGAGGTGGACATCGTGGAGAAGACCCCCAGCATCGGCGGAAGGATGTCACAGCTTGACAAGACTTTCCCGACTCTTGACTGTTCCGCGTGTATTCTGACCCCGAAGATGGTGGAGGCATCCGCCCACGAGAAGATTAACATCTATACATACAGTGAAGTGGAGAATGTCAGCGGATTTGTGGGAGACTTTACGGTAGACATCCGCAAGAAGGCAAGAAGTGTAGATATGGATAAATGTACGGGCTGCGGCGTCTGCCAGGAGAAGTGCCCGTCTAAGAAAGCGCCCAGCGAGTTTAACCGCGGGCTCAATAACCGCAGCGCGATCTACACCCCGTTTGCACAGGCAATCCCCAACGTGCCGGTGATTGACCGTGAGGCATGCATCAAGTTCAAGACCGGAAAGTGCGGGATCTGCTCAAAGGTCTGTCAGGCAGGAGCCATCGACTACGAGCAGAAGGATGAGATCATTACCGAGAAGTACGGCGCGATCGTGGTTGCCACAGGGTTTGACACGATCAATCTTGAAAAGTACGACGAGTACGCTTACAGCCAGAGCAAGGATGTCATCACGTCCTTAGAGCTTGAGCGTGTCATGAATGCCGCAGGGCCGACCCACGGCCACTTAGAGCGTCTCTCCGACGGCAAAGCGCCCAAGGAGATGGTATTTATCCAGTGCGTAGGCAGCCGTTGTGCTGACGACAGAGGAAAGCCTTACTGCTCAAAGATCTGCTGCATGTACACCGCAAAGCATGCGATGCTCATCCGCGACAAATATCCGGATGTGAATGTGACGGTATTTTACATCGACGTGCGTACGCCGGGCAAGAACTTTGACGAGTTCTACCGGAGGGCTGTAGAGCAGTACGGCGTGAATTATATTAAAGGACAGGTTGGGAAGGTCATCCCGCAGCCGAATGGAAAGCTGTTAGTCCAGGGCTCAGACCTTCTTGACAACAGGCAGATCTTAAAAGAGGCGGATATGGTAGTGCTTGCCACAGCCATTGAGCCGAACCCGGATGTAAGAAAGATTGCGACGATGCTGACGGCAAGCATCGATACGAACAACTTCCTGACGGAGGCTCACGCAAAGCTGCGTCCGGTAGAGTCCCCCACCGCGGGTATCTTCCTCTCCGGCGTGTGCCAGGGGCCGAAAGATATTCCGGAGACGGTTGCACAGGCCGGTGCGGCTGCGGTTAAGGCCATCGGGCTTTTGGCGAAGGATAAGCTTTTGACCAATCCGTGTACGGCACATTCTGACGAACTTCTCTGTAACGGATGCTCTACCTGTGAGAACGTATGTCCTTACGGAGCCATCACCTACGAGGACAAAGAGGTCAATGACCACGGCATCCGCGAGGTACGCCGCCTGGCTGTTGTCAACAGCGCTCTCTGCCAGGGCTGCGGCGCTTGTACTGTTGCGTGTCCGTCAGGAGCTATGGACCTTCAAGGGTTCTCAAACAGACAGATAATCGCGGAGGTGGATGCAATATGTCGATAGAAAATAAAAATTTTAGACCGAAGATCGTGGCATTCTGCTGTAACTGGTGCAGTTACGCGGGAGCTGACCTTGCAGGCAGCAGCCGCCTTTCCTACCCGGCGGATGTAAAAGTAATCCGCGTTCCCTGTTCCTGCCGCGTGAACCCGATGTTCATCCTGCGGGCGTTTGAGAAGGGGGCGGACGGCGTGATCATGTGCGGCTGCCATCCGGGAGACTGCCATTACAGCACCGGAAATTACTATGCGAGAAGGCGTATGACGCTCCTTTTCTCCATGCTGGACTACATCGGCGTGGAAAACGGGCGCACGCGTGTAGAGTGGGTATCTGCCGCAGAGGGCGTGAAGTTCTCTGATACCATGAACAGCTTTGTGGAGAAGATTTACTCACTGGGCGAAAACGTAAGATTGGGGGATTTAAGATGCAGGAGTTAATCAACCGTGCGAAGGAGCTGCTAAACGACGGAACTGTGGCGCGGGTTCTTGGCTGGAAGGCCGGAGACCTGCCTTACAATCCAGAGCCGGCTTTCTTTGAGAGCGCAGAGTCGTTAAAAGATTTTGTGTACAACGGATTCTGCGGGGCGAATTTAAGCAAATACATGATTGAGGCGTCAAAGCTTGAGGGCAAGACTTTGGTGTGCCTGAAACCATGCGATACATACAGTTTTAACCAGCTTATAAAAGAGCACCGGGTAGACCGGGAGAAAGCCTACATTATCGGTGTAGGGTGCAAAGGCAAGCTGGATATCGAAAAGATCAGAAACCAGGGCGTTAAGGGCATCGAGAGCATCGAGGGCGCTGAGATCGGCGACGGGGCGGATGAGTTGAAGATTCAGACCATCTACGGAGAGAAAACCGTAGCTTACGCCGATGCTATGTTAGAGAGATGCCATGTGTGCAAGGGAAAAGAGCACAAGATTTATGACGAGGAGATTTTTGAGTCCAAGGAGACGAAGGACGGCGAGCGTTTCGACGAGGTTTCCCGGATCGAGAAGATGTCTCCGGCGGAGAAGTTCGCATTTTTCCAGAAGGAGCTTAGCAAATGCATCCGCTGCAATGCCTGCCGCAATGTATGCCCGGCGTGCAGCTGCCGGAAATGCGTCTTTGACAGCAATAAGTTTGACAGCTCCCAGAAGGCCAACGTGGATTCCTTTGAGGAGAAGATGTTCCACATCATCCGCGCTTTCCATGTGGCGGGAAGATGTACGGACTGCGGCGAGTGCAGCCGCGTATGCCCCCAGGGGATTCCGCTCCATCTGTTCAACCGGAAGTTTATCAAGGATATTGACGAGCTGTACGGCGAGTATCAGGCAGGAGATGACACCGATTCAAAAGCACCGCTCACAAACTACACGTTTGAGGATGCGGAACCAAGTATAGTAGGAAAGAGGGGATAATGTATGTATAAGATAGCAAAAGAAAATCTTTCCGCATTATTCCGGTTAATCGCGGACAGTCAGGAATTGTACCTTCCGGTTAAGACGGCGGGGCAGGTGAATTTTGCGGCGTGGAGCGAGGAGGCGGACGTTGCCCTTGATGCGCTGAAAACTGTAAAATCACCGAAAGACGCATTTTTCCCTCAGAGCGAGGGCCTGTATACGGTAAGGCGGGAAGGCAAAAAGATGAAGGTAGAGCCGGAGAGCCTTAAAGAGGCGGACTTTGTCGTATTCGGCATGAAGGCCTGCGACGTGAAGGGCTTAGAGGTTTTGGACAATGTGTTCTTAACCGACCCTGTAGATACTTTCTATGCGGCAAGAAGGGAACACGGAACGGTGGTTGCCCTTGCCTGCCATGAGCCGGAGGAGTCCTGTTTCTGTAAAGTGTTCGGCGTGGACGCGGCAGACCCGGCGGCGGACGTAGCTGCATGGATGATCGGGGAGGATCTTTACTGGAAGGCGCTGACCGAGAAGGGCGAGGCTCTTACCGGGAAGGTGAAGGAGCTTTTCTCAGATGCGGACGAGGGGGAAGTTGAGGCGGAGAAAGAGGCGATTCATGCGATCGTAGAAAAGCTGCCCTATATGAACCTGTCCTTAGAGGGATGGAACGGCGACGCTCTTTCGGAAAAATTTGACGATAAATTATGGGAAGAATTATATAAGCCATGCCTGGCCTGCGGCACATGTACTTTCGTATGCCCGACCTGCCAGTGCTATGACATCAAGGATTACAATACGGGGAACAGTGTATCCCGCTACCGCTGCTGGGATTCCTGCATGTATTCTGACTTTACCATGATGGCCCACGGCAACAACCGTACAAGCCAGATGCAGAGATTCCGCCAGAGGTTCATGCACAAGCTGGTGTACTACCCGGCGAACAACGACGGGATGTACTCCTGCGTAGGGTGCGGGCGCTGCGTGGAAAAATGCCCGGCATCTTTAAATATCGTGAAAGTAATCAAAGCATTTCAGAAACAGGGAGGTGAAAAATAATGAGTGAATGTACCTGCCATAAAAATTATACGTTGGATACGCTGATCCCGCAGGTTGGCGTAATTACGGATATCCGCCAGGAGACGCCGGATGTGAAGACTTTCCGGGTAAATGCGCCGGAGGGCGGCAAGCTTTTTGAGCATATGCCGGGGCAGTGCGCCATGGTGTGCGCGCCGGGCGTCAGCGAGGGTATGTTTTCCATTACTTCTTCGCCGACGAATAAAGAATATCAGGAATTCAGCATCAAAAAATGCGGTGTCCTTACCGACTATCTCCACAGCCTTGAGGTGGGCGACGAGGTTACGGTGCGTGGGCCTTACGGCAATTCCTTCCCGGTGGAGACGGAGCTTAAGGGGAAAAATCTTTTGTTCATCGCCGGAGGTATCGGCCTTGCGCCTCTTCGTTCCGTGATCAATTATGTCATTGACAACCGGGAGAACTACGGGACCGTCGATATCGTGTACGGCTCCCGCTCGGCGGATGACCTTGTGCAGTTAAAAGAGATTCAGGAAGTGTGGATGAAGACCGAGGGCATCAATGTCTACCTCACCATCGACCGCGAGCAGGAAGGGTGGGACGGACATGTAGGATTCGTTCCTAATTATGTGAAGGAGCTTGGCTTTGACACAGACAAGACCGCTTTGGTGTGCGGGCCTCCGATCATGATCAAGTTCGTGCTGGCGGGCCTTAAGGAGCTTGGGTTTACCACCGAGCAGGTGTATACCACGCTGGAACTTCGGATGAAGTGCGGCGTAGGCAAGTGCGGGCGGTGCAATATCGGGTCGAAGTATGTGTGTAAAGATGGGCCGGTGTTCCGGTTTGATGAGATAGATGAGCTGCCTAACGAATATTAGTCAAATATGATGAAAGGATACGAAATAGCATGGAAAATATGGTAAATGTATATTTTAGCGGGAAGAGATACAGTGTTCCGGCAGACCTTACGATTATGACCGCTATGGAATATGCGGGTTATACTTGGAAGAGGGGCTGCGGGTGCCGCCATGGGTTCTGCGGAGCCTGTGCGACCGTATACAGGATTAAGGGTAAAAATGAGCTGAAGACCTGCCTTGCCTGCCAGACGCAGGTGGAAGAGGGCATGTATGTGGCAAGCATCCCGTTTTTCCCGACGGACAAGAGAACTTATGAGATTGAGGATATCAAGCCGACCCAGCAGATTATGATGGAGCTTTATCCGGAGATTTATAGCTGCATCGGCTGTAATGCCTGCACGAAGGCGTGTACCCAGGACCTTAATGTTATGCAGTATATCGCTTATGCACAGAGGGGCGAGTTTGAGAAGTGTGCGGAAGAGTCTTTTGACTGCATCGGCTGCGGCTGCTGTACGGTAAGGTGTCCGGCGGGCATTTCCCATCCGCATGTAGGCGTGCTGGCAAGGAGGCTGACAGGAAAATACATCGCACCTGAGACAGAGCATCTTAAGAACCGGGTTGAGGAGATCAATAAGGGCGAGTATGATGAGCTGATTGAGCAGATTATGCAAAAGCCGATCACCGAGATGCAGGAACTTTACAATACGAGAGAAATCGAGAAATAAGGAGGGCGTGATTATTATGTATACACCATATCCAGAGAATATGATGGAATCCATCAAAAAGGTAGAGGCGACAAGGGCCAAACGTATGTCGACAGAACCAAGGCGTCTGACTGCGGATGAAAAAGACGCTCTCCTTAAGAAATTCCACCCGGATTATGATCCGGACGCGTTTGCGGAGATTAAAGTTGGGCCGAATAAAGGGCAGAAGGCGCCCCTTGAGCTGGCTGAGATGCTCCACTCCACAAGCCGTATCGTAAATGAGAAGATTGACATTTCAAAAATCGACTATGACGTAGACGTGCTGGTCATCGGCGGCGGCGGCGCAGGGTCATCCTGTGCCATTGAGGCGCACAATGCCGGGGCAAATGTCATGATCGTAACGAAACTGCGTATCGGCGATGCCAACACTATGATGGCAGAGGGCGGCATCCAGGCGGCAGACAAGGAGAATGACTCTCCGGTGCAGCATTATCTTGACTGCTTTGGAGGCGGACATTTTGCCGCAAGGCCGGAGCTTGTAAAGCGTCTTGTGATGGAGGCCCCGGATGCCATCAAATGGCTGAATGAGCTGGGCGTTATGTTCGATAAGGATGAGGACGGGCGCATGGTGACTACCCACGGCGGCGGTACGTCCAGAAAGAGAATGCATGCGTGCAAGGACTACTCTGGCGCAGAGATTATGCGTACCGTGAGAGACGAGGTGTTAAACCTTGGCATTCCGGTGGTAGAGTTCACTTCTGCGGTAGAGCTTTTGAAAGACGATAAAGGGCAGGTGGCAGGAGCGATCCTGCTTAATATGGAAACGGGAGATTATTCCGTGGCAAGGGCTAAGACGGTTGTCATCGCTACAGGCGGCGCGGGAAGAATGCATTACCAGGGATTCCCCACATCCAACCACTACGGAGCTACGGCAGACGGCCTTGTACTTGGCTATCGGGCAGGGGTGCCGCTCCTTTACCAGGATTCTATCCAGTACCATCCTACAGGCGTGGCTCATCCGGTGCAGATTCAGGGCGCGCTTGTTACCGAGAAGGTGCGTTCCGTAGGCGCGCAGCTTGTCAACGCTGAGGGCGAGGCTTACATCCATCCGTTGGAGACCCGTGATGTCAACGCATCCGGCGTTATCCGCGAGTGTGAGGAAGGCCGGGGCGTAGAGGCGCCAAGCGGGCAGAAAGGCGTATGGCTTGATACGCCGATGATCGAAATCCTCGGCGGAGAGGGAACGATCGAGAAGAGAATCCCGGCCATGTTCCGTATGTATATGAAATACGGCATCGATATGAGAAAAGTGCCGATTCTCATTTACCCGACGCTGCACTATCAGAACGGCGGACTTGAGATTGACGGAGAAGGATTTACAAAGGCAATCCCGAACCTTTTGGCGGCGGGAGAGGTTGCAGGCGGAATCCACGGAAGAAACCGTCTCATGGGCAACTCCCTTCTTGACGTTATCGTATTCGGGCGCAACGCAGGGAAAAAGGCGGCGGCGAAGGCAAAAGAGGTAGAGCTTGGCAGCGTGAACCTTGACCATGTGGCAGGATATGACGAGGAGTTAAAGGGCGCTGACGTCCATACGGAAGAAGTATCGCCGAAACTCCTCCCGAAATATGCGCGCCACGAGAGATAGAATCAGGAGTAAAACAGGAAATTTAATAGGAGATTATAATTATGCGTGAAATCGAAGTCAGTAAACTTACGGATGTAATTGAAAAGCTTTGTATCGCAGCAAATGAGCATCTTCCGGAGGACGTAAAGTGCGCCATCAAAAATTGCCGCGCCTGCGAGGACGGAGAGATTGCGAAAGGAGTTCTCGATAACATTATCGAGAACTTCGAGATTGCGGATAACGAGTGCGTGCCAATCTGCCAGGATACCGGCATGGCATGTGTATTTTTGGAGATCGGGCAGGATGTGCACCTGACCGGCGGCGACCTTGCCGATGCAGTAAATGAAGGCGTCCGCCGCGGTTACGATAAAGGGTATCTTAGGAAATCTGTGGTGAAAGACCCGGTTCGCCGCGGAAATACCGGCGACAATACCCCGGCTATGCTCTACACGGAGATTGTTCCGGGCGAGCAGATCAAGGTAACGGTAGGCCCCAAGGGATTCGGCAGCGAGAATATGAGCCAGATCCGTATGTTCAAGCCGTCTCACGGCTTACAGGGAATCAAAGACTTTATCCTTGAAGTTGTGGAGACCGCAGGCCCGAATCCGTGTCCGCCTATGGTTGTGGGCGTTGGAATCGGCGGAACCTTTGACAAGGCGGCGCTCTTAGCGAAGAAAGCGCTGATGCGTCCGATCGATACCGAGAACCCGGATCCGTTCTACGCTGACCTGGAAAAAGAGATGCTTGAGAAGGTCAACGAGCTTGGCATCGGACCTCAGGGATTCGGCGGAAAGACGACGGCAATCGGACTGAATATCGAGACTCTGCCGACCCATATTGCAGGCATGCCATGTGCAGTCAACATCAACTGCCATGTGACGCGCCATAAAACGGAGGTGATTTAGATGGCAGCAAGAAAGATTACATTACCGCTCACCGAGGAGCTTGCAAAGACACTTCACGCCGGGGACAGCGTTCTCGTAACCGGCACGATCTATACCTCCCGTGACGCAGGCCACAAGCGTATGTGCGAGGCTTTGGAAAAAGGGGAGGAGATTCCTTTTGACCCGAAGGATGCAACCATCTATTATGTAGGGCCGACACCGGCAAAGCCGGGGGCTGTCATCGGCTCCGCAGGCCCGACTACAAGCGGGCGCATGGATGCTTACGCGCCGACGATGATGTCTGTAGGCGCAAGGGGAATGATCGGAAAAGGCGCACGCCTTCCGGAAGTCATCGACGCCATGAAGAAATACTCCGGCGTATACTTCGGAGCTATCGGCGGCGCAGGCGCGCTCCTTGCCAAATGCATCAAGAAGGCAGAGCTTATCGCGTATGAGGATTTGGGCGCGGAGGCTCTCAGAAAGCTTTACGTGGAGGATATGCCGCTTGTCGTCATCATCGACAGTGAGGGCAATAATCTGTACGAGAGCGGCCGGGCGGCTTATCTGGAGCAGAAAAAGGGATAGAACTTAGAAGGGAGAACGTAAGACATGGAATTATTTGGAGGAATATTGGCAGTTAAGTCTGTAGTGTTTCTTACTTTCTCGGTCTTTGCGATTGCGGCCATCGGCTATGCAGTCGGGAAAATAACTATTAAAGGAATCAACTTAGGAACGGCGGGCGTGTTTATCATTGCGCTGCTCTACGGATGCCTGCTCTACGGCAAGCTGTCAGGAAACCTTACGGTGGGGGAGGAGTCTTTTTCCACAGAGGCGCTGAAGATCGTGGAGAACATGGGGCTGATCTTTTTTGTGACCTCCGTCGGTTTCATCGCGGGGCCGAACTTTTTCGGCAACCTGAAACGGAATTTCAAGTCTTACGTTATGCTTGGGCTTGTGATTATCGCGGCGGCGGCGGGAACCTGTGTGGCATGTATTTTGATCGGCGCCGGCTTTACGAATCTTGACCATGAGGAATTCCGGGCAATCCTGGTGGGAATTCTCTCGGGAGCGCTCACGAGCACTCCGGCCTTCTCCGCGTCAAAAGCGGCGGTGGGCGCAGACCTAGAGGCTTTAGTGTCTGTGGGGTACGGGATTTCCTACTTGTTCGGCGTTGTGGGCGTGGTGCTGTTCGTGCAGATCATCCCGAAGGTTCTGAAAGCCAATATGAATGAAGAGGTGGAAAAGATTACCGCGAAAGACGGCGGGAGCAGCAGGAAGAAGAATCTGATTCTCACCGAGGTGGACGAATTCGGGTTCATGGCATTTTCCCTGGCATCTATCGTGGGAATCCTGATCGGAAGTATCAGCTATATGAATTTTTCGCTGACAACTACCGGCGGGTGCCTTCTGACGGCGCTTGTGTTCGGGCATTACGGGCATATTGGGAAGATATCCATCGTGCCGAAGAACTCGACGCTTAAGATGCTGAGAGAGTTGGGGCTTATGCTGTTCCTTATCGGGGCGGGCGTCTCCGGCGGGGCGAAGTTCGTGCAATACTTCGAGCCGGTGTATTTCCTCTACGGGGCGATCATGACCATCCTTCCGATGATCATCGGATTTGTGGTGGCAAAGAACGTGCTGAAACTGCCGCTGCTTAATAACCTGGGCTCCATCACCGGAGGTATGACAAGTACGCCGGCGCTGGGAACGCTTATTAATATGGCGGGAACGGAGGACATCGCGTCGGCCTACGCGGCGACATATCCAATCGCGCTGATTGCCGTAGTGCTGGCATCGCAGCTGATTATCATATTCTGCTAGTGTACTGACCGAATTATATTTAGCTAAACTCCGCAGAATATTTTTCTGAGAGTGCTGTTTCCCAAACGTAGGCGTAGCGGGCTACGCTGAGGCTTGGGGAATAGTTCTATCGGGAAAATAGGCAAGGAATTTTAGCTAAATATAATCGTGTCAGCACACTAGTACGGCAGGAAGGAAATAAAAGAGACATCGGGAGTGACTGAGATTCATCTGCTCCGGATGTCTCTTTTTATACCTTAACGGACGTAGTCCGCCTGTTCCGCAGGAACCTGAATTAAGGGATGCCCTGTGGGTATATTTTTTTCTGGTCTTGTAAGATAATATAAAACAAATATGAAATTACAATTAGTATTAGAATCCATAGAGACATTTTATAATATGGTAAGAATCCATATGATTAACTCTTATTAGGAACACGAAAACGCAAGTTTTTTGACGAAAACACAAGAAAATAGATTGAAACCATCACCCGCAAAGTCAAATTATCGCCATAGCAACTTTGAGACAAAATGTCCCAAAGCAACCGTTGTCCCTGCGCATTTTTGTATAGGGGATAGGGTTGAACGCGCTGTAAAACCGCTTATTTTCCACGGCTGGACTGTTAGCATTTAGACGTTTGAAAGCCGCTTGTATCAAGGGTTTCCGGGCGTGTTCGGTAGGGGGGGGGGGTATGTTTATATGTCATGTGCCCTATTCGTTCTACAAAAGCTAACATGGGACCGTACTTTGAGACAAAATGTCCCAAAGCTGGGGTGGCTCTTTCGCGGTGTCGCTCTTTTTTTATTTTTAAGACCAAAGTAGTATTGAAAAAGGTTTAAGACTGTGGTAGTTTGAGCTTTCCTGCGATGAGGCCGTTGTCCGGCTTTTCGGGGAAAACACAAGGGCGGTCTATGCTCGGTCACTTTTCAGCATGGAAGAAACACGGAGCGGTTTGACTCCGCTGTGCAACAACTTTAATAAAAATGCGATTGAAGAAAGGATAACTGCAATTATGAAAATCAAAAAGGCATCTGTTTTTTCGCTTGTTCTGGCCTTGGCTCTGATTGCCGCTGTGACTACTGGCTTTGCTACCTCCGCCGCTGACGCTACAGAGCAGGACAATCTGGATTTGGTTCAAATGGAGTTTGACAACTCCAAAACTTTTGAAAAGAGCATTAACTTGGCCGACAATGATGCTGCCGGAGGGTTAGTCCAGATTTCTGGCAGCCAGACTTACGATGAACACCAAACCTTAAATATTAACGACCTGAACAAATGCGATGCGACTGACATTCTAAAAAATGCACAACCTATGAAAATCACGTTGCTGTCGGTTAGCCACAATGATGAGCACAAGTTTACCCAGGACGAATGGGCGCAGATCCTTGAGCTGATTGAGGAAGGCGAAATTTGCTGGGAGGACTAACGGACTAACACACTTATTGGCGTATATCTTTGAGACAAAATGTCCCAAAGCTGGGGCGGTGCTTTTCATAGTTCCGTCCCGTTTTTTCCTTCAATGGCAGAGGCCGCAATATCACTCGTCTGCCCAGACTGACGGACAAGCAGAACAATAAGGAACAGCCGCGACAGCGGCAGTGACACAGCCAACCTCTTTGGGACATTTTGTCCCAAAGAGCCGGGTTTGGGGAGGCTCCCCAACAAGCATTTTTGATGGCCCTCGGCCAGTCAAAAATAGCAAGTGTGGCCACACTTGCCCTGCTTGCCATTTGCGGTTTCACTGGAACGCTTAACTTTTTCTGCAAAATGCCGATGTAATAAATAAAGACTGAAATTGTAGCAAAGGAACTGACAAACACTATGTTTTCCGCTATTAGCAAGCGGGCAGGAGGTTATTCTATGACAATCACACAGATGGTACAAAACCAACAGCAACAGCGGATTGGCGAGATTTCTCAAAGAACCCAGGGTAAGCCCCATGTCAATCCTTATGGCACACCTGGCATGAGTTTGAACGATACAGGCGATTATCGGAAAATTGTCCCCGTGGACGATGGTATAGTCCAGCAGGTCAAGCAGATCGCTTTCGACCACATGAAGAATAGCTACGGGGTCAGCGATGGTGAGGACATCAGCGCAGTCATTCGTAACTATACAATGTCCCTTTCACCGGAAAAGCGGTTGAGCGCGTCATGGACGCTAAATGAAATTTTCCATAGCGAGGCCGCTCGTCTGGGTGATTTTGTCCATCAGCAAGTCCCCGATTGGAATTGGGGCAAGCCTTTTGATACAAGTATTTTGGACGGCTACCGGCAGGGCGGCGGACGTGCCCGCTTTGATACTGTTTCAATCAGCGCAGAGGCTCTTGCAAATGCAAAAAATATTCAGCGTCTTTCTTTTGCGGATGGGACGGATATTCTTTCGTTGGACGCTGAAGCCGATATTTCGCAGCCTTTACAACAGAGACCATCAGTGATTGATATTACTGACCCTGCGTCTGTGGAGCGTAAAAAACAGGGCGATGCTATGGGTAGGGCCATGAAAAGTTGGAACGCTACAGTTGACCGCTTGAAACAAATCAGTGAAAGCAGTGAGGCTTACGGCTATACGGAAACAATTAAACTATTCAAAAATGGTTATGCTGATTGGCAGTCTGCTCTGCAAAAGTCCGACCCAGAGGCATATGGTGCATGGCTCCGTATGTTGAATGGAGACAAATAATTTCTAAAGCATTATGAACAAATTAAGCAGTTAATTACTTTGAGACAAAATGTCCCAAAGCTGGGGCGGTACTTTTCACAGTGCCGCCCCCTTTTCATGCCCGGCGGCATCCTTGCCGATACCCCTAATCGGAGTTATAATATAACTGTAATGTGATAGGGAAGGAGGACAAATGGCAAGGCAAAAAAACAGAGGGTATCAGCAGATTTTAACCCCTACCTATACGGTCCGGCGCTGGAAAATGGGCGGCTATATCCGGCTCTCCCGTGAGGATTTACTGAAAATCAACCGGGGGCTTGACGATAGCAACAGCGTGAAAAATCAGCGCGACATTCTCAACGATTTTCACTTCAACCATGCGGAAGAATTTGAAAGCTACACCGAGTATGTGGAAATGTAAACCGCTTAATTGATACAAAGGAAATGAACAGAATATCGGGAAAACCGCTGAAAACAAGGGATTCCGACACATGGGCTGTCGCTGGAATCCCTTGTTTGATTTTGGGGCTGTGCCAGGGCAGCACGGGAGTAGCGGTTACGGACGGCCACAGTGGTCACAAGTCTGACCCCTCTGTGGCTGTTTTGACCCCTGCGGCAAAAGGTCTGACCCCTATGGCTGTGAATGTGACCCCTGTGGTCACGGTTTTGACCCCTCCCCTTGTCCAGTTTGACCCCTCTGCGTCTTGGAGAATTTATGTGAACAATATCTAACAGCCGCCCAGGCGGCTATTCTCAATTGATGCCATAGGAATTTGGGTACTTGCAGGCAAAAGTATTGAAGAATGGCTTAAAATCAAGGGATTTTGAGTGTAGAGGGGTTCACCAGAGTGGTTGGTGAGCCTCTCTTTTTTGCGTTTTTGATGCCGCTGATAGGATGGCGATTGGGGTAGAAATATACTATCACGCAAAAGTCGGCAGTTTCCGTGATAGTATCCGAGTTTTGCGTGAAAGTATAGGAGTTTCCGTGTTTGTTTGGAGTTTCGCCTGTTTATAGAAAAATGCTGTTGAAATTTGGCGATATGCTGTTTTGTTAGGTTGCTTATAGCTTTGTTAGAAACGGAACGGCAGATCAAAATGATAATAATGAAGATGAAAAATTGAGGTTGGTAATTTATAATAGGCTATTTAATGTTTTTTCGAGAGTTTTTTGTATTGCTTTGCGGATAGTAAATATAGGTAAAATGTGGTAGAATAAAGCAATACGATAAAGAAGTTAAAATATGTAGAGATAAATCTTACAAGAGTGATGATATTATGAAAAAACTTGCAATTTTATTTGGGAATGATGCATATGACTTCGGAAAGGCACAATTGCAATGTGCTGTTAATGATGCGAAGGCATTAGAGGAAAAACTTGTTGAGCTTTCATTTGAAACGAAAAGTATATTGAATTCGGATTTGGGAACAATGGCAGCGGAAATATCTAATTATGAAACTGTATTATCGGGATATGATGTTGGCTTGTTTTTCTTTGCTGGACACGGATTTCAGTTTGATGGATTAAATTATTTAGCTGCTACAGATACGAGTTTTGCTGATGATCGAAGTGCTGTATATACATCGTTCAGTTTGGATAATGTTATAGCAGCTATGGATAGAAGTAGTGTTTTAATAAAAATACTGATTATAGATGCGTGTAGGAGTTCAAGTGTTGGTGGAAACAGAGGAATTGGAACTGGATTTGCCCCAATATTTGCTCCACGAGGAACAATTATTGCTTTTGCGACATCACCAGGACAAACAGCGAAAGAGAAAGGAGAACATGGGCTTTTTACAGCAGCTATTCTTGAACATATTATGGTTCCTAATATTACAATTGAAAATATGTTTAAGAGAGTACGTAACACAGTGTATATATGGTCAAATTCAACTCAGGTGACTTGGGAACACACTTCATTGATGGGGGATTTTATATTTAGGAAAGGTAGAATAGAAAGTACAAATAATATATATCATATGGATGCGCTCAGGGACGCATGTTACGAGTGTGAAGTGGGAAGTAAAATTTATGATTTAATCAGTGATTTAAAAACACATAATTATAATTACCAAAATCTTGTAATTAATAAAATGAGTAAAATGAAGGCAGACTTATTGAGGGCAGATATAAATGATTTATTTGTATTAGGAAGGAATTTGTATCAGGCTTCAAGTAATGCTTTTAATGTAATAAATTTTTTTGATAATTTACATAGTAATTTGAACAATTATGGAAAGGATGTAAGACGGCATCTGCTAAATGGAATGTCTTATGAAATTTACTTTGATAGTAAAGCACATTTGCGGAGAAAGTTTAAAACACATAAGTATGAAGCGGTATTATCGGAATTGTTATCTAATGAGGGCGATGCGTCAAGGAAGTTTATCTGTAGTCAATTGGAAGACTTTGAACAGAAAGTTTTTTATATTCCGGGTGGAGCAAAATTAGAAATTACTGTTGCTTTTAATGAATGTTTTGAGGAATATGGTGAAGAAGGAATTATTTATTGCATAGAGGGGGTTTATATGGAAGGACAGAATATTTTGTATACTGAGGATGGTACAGAGTTGTACCAATATTCAGAAGTGGGGTATTTTCATAAGCAGATGAGCATAACAGAATTAGAGGATTTTCTTCGTGAAAGTTTTGCAGTAACAAGACGGAATATAGCAATTGATTATACTTATGATTACAGCCCTAAAACGGATGATATAACAATTTTTGTTCCAATGAATCAACAGTTTTTGAGATATGCAAATTAACAAATTCCTTTTGAAGCTTAGGTATATAAGTGAGCAGTAAAATAATATTTATACGGGAGAAAGTATGGAAAAGAAGTATCAAATTTTTATAAGTTCTACATATGAAGATTTAAAGGAAGAAAGAAGAAAAGTTCAGGATACGATTTTGTCTATGTACCAATTTCCTATTGGTATGGAAATGTTTAGTGCTGCGGATGAGGAGCAGTGGGAGATTATTCAGGAGACCATCGATAGTTCTGATTATTATGTACTTATTATTGGACATAGATATGGCAGCATCATTGAAAATGGAGAGTGTGCAGGTATTAGTTATACGCAGAAAGAATACAGGTATGCAGCAAAAAAGCAGATACCTATATTGGCATTTTTGATTGATTCAAGTGTTGCTATAATACCAGAAAAAATGGAACAGAACACGAATAAAAGAAAAAAGTTAGATGCGTTTATAGAAGAAGTAAAAAAGGGCAGGACTGTTCAATGGTGGACAAGTAAAGAGGATCTGGCTAATAAAGTAATGAATTCCTTAAATAAACAATTTGCTAGAGGGAAAAGACCAGGGTGGGTGCGAGCAAATGGACTAAAATTGGAAGAGACTCAAGCCGAATTGGTAGAAATAAGTAAGGAGAATAGGAGACTGAGGGAAGAGAATGAAAAGTTAAAAAGAAGTGTACAACAAAGGAAACCGATTTTTGAAGTAAAATTTAATAATAATGATTTTATTAGTTGTAAATGTAAAAATGTTTCGATAAATGATATTGAAGCAGAGTTTATGCCCATTACGTCTGAATATTTGAAAGATGCAGGTTTGGAGGGTAAGATACCGCAGAAGGATATAGATGATTATAATAGTAGTTTGCCCTCTGAAGCAGAAAT
Source organism: Lachnospiraceae bacterium MD308 (assembly GCA_000403475.2). Classification (GTDB taxonomy): domain Bacteria; phylum Bacillota; class Clostridia; order Lachnospirales; family Lachnospiraceae; genus MD308. The sequence goes on along the minus strand of KE159796.1, from coordinate 970,281 downwards.
AAGAGAATACCTTGATAAGTATAAAATATTCAGGGGTATAAAATACAATAAGATACCATTTGTTGTAAAAATAAAAAATGTAGGTAACTGCAAGGCAAATGATATAAATATACAAATTCATATGCCTACTGGAGTAAGAATTTTTAGTAAAGTTATGCTTGAAGAACTAAAAGAGCCTAAAGCTCCAGAAACTTTAGAAAATCCAATAAATTCGTTTTATAGTAAATCATATTTGGGAGCAGCAACGTCGTCATTAGAGAATATTTTTAATGTAGGGAGAGGAGTAGGCGCATACAATATATCTTCATTGACAAATTCTTTTAGTATTAATAATGATGAAGAAATTAAGGATAACTGCTTGAATATTTGGAATCGAAGTATGATACATACAGGAGAATATGAGTCAGAGGAATATTACCTGGTACCATTAAAAAACGGAAAATATGAAATGGAGATTAGGATTGTTTGTGAAGAATTTGCGGAAGAAAATATACAGAAATACGAGATTATTGTGGAATAAAGTAGGACAGTAAATAATGTAGTAGTTTATGCTTGAAGTTAAATTGACATCAAAGATAAGTTAGAAAAAGATTATTAAGAATGGATGATAAAGTGAGCGAGAACATTATACTTGATTCAAAAAGAATGTTTGAACATGCATGTGCTTTCTGTGATTGTGCAAAATTTTGCGAAGTTGAATCCAGTAATATTGAATATAGAATGCGTTCTCATACAGTTTCTGGAATTGTAAATTCTGCATTTGCATGTGAAATATTTATTAAAACACTATTAGTTTTTCATGGAAGAACTATTATGGATATAAAAGGACATGAATTGAAATTGCTATGGGAAAAATTTAAAAAAGAGGATTACGAAACTTCCGTGTATGTTGAAAAAGGAATATGTGAATGGTTTAGAACAGAAGATGAAAATTTATTTGATAGACTAATTGGTGAGGCTTCCAATGCTTTTGAATACTGGCGTTACATTTATGAAAAGCAAGAAGGAACTATTAATATGAATTTTTTATTGGGTTTCAGATATAGGTTAAGAGAAGTATGTTGTAAAAAATTGTTTGGTAAATCATGGAATGAGTATAAGTCAATAGAGTAAAATGACAAAGGAGTTTTTCAATTTTAATAAATTATCCGTAAATGTAAATAAAATATGGGAGATATTGTCGAATTTTGTCAGGGTGTCTTAGTTTCCGATAGATACAGACACGGAAAGCCCACAAAGCCCGTAAACACGCTGTTTTCGGCATTACATAGGTTACAAAGTTACATTATTTCCGTGTGCTTTTAGGGGCATTTTTACATTAGTGAGAGTACGAACTTTTGTTCTGTGGTTCTTTTGCCTGATAGTATATACTCGTAGGCAAAAGTCGCTTATTATCACGGAAACTCGGATACTATCAGGCAAAACTCCATACTATCACGCAAAAGTCGATACTCGCAGGCAAAACCCTTATACAAACACGGAAACTGCCTATGAGTTTTCGTGTTTGTATAAGGGTTTCCGTGATAGCATATTGGTAAAACGGTAAAAACTAAATGAATAAGTGATAAAATGGAAAAGAGGCTGTTTGATGGCTCTTTTCTCTTTTGGCATCTATGCTAAGACACATTATTCTGCACACATTCAATTTCTTTTCTGTAAAATTCAATTTTCTCATCCAATTTTATCTTATGCTCCTGTAGCTGTGCTATCTGCTCATTGAGCGCCTGTCGGTGCTGCACCAGCATTTCCATCCTTTCAGAAAGGGTGGGATTGCCTGCTGCTCGGAGTTCGGCATAGTGTTTGATTTCCTTGATAGGCATTCCCGTGTCTTTTAGGCGTTTGATAAATTCAATCCATGTAAGGTCTTTATCAGAATAACAGCGGCGGTTGCCGGAATTTCGTTTCGGCGCAATTAAGCCTTCTTGTTCATAATAGCGCAAGGTATGGATGCCCAGCCCTGTCAGTTTTGAAAATTCCCCGATGGAATATTCCATAAAAAATCACCTCAATCCACTTGACATAGAGTTTACTCTACATTGTATGCTTGGATTATACCAAATCGAAGGAGGATTATCAAATGGTTCAGGGAACAGAAAAATATACAGTCATCACCGGGGCAAGTTCAGGCATTGGGTATGAAGCGGCAAAGGCATTTGCAGAACGGGGCAAAAATCTGATCATAACAGCAAGGCGTAAAAATAATCTCAAAATGCTGAAACGGGAGATTTTAGAGAAACGCCCGGACTTGGATATTGTTATCAGAAGCACCGATTTATCTGTGCCAGAAAACGCACATCAATTTTATGAAGGTTTGAGGGGCTATGAAATTGAAACATGGATTAATAATGCAGGTTTTGGAAATTATGACAGCGTGGCAGATCAGGACTTGGGAAAAATCGGGGCAATGCTGCATCTGAATATTGAGGCGCTGACAATACTGTCCTCCCTGTTTGTCCGTGACTATAAGGATGTAGAGGGGACACAGCTTATCAATGTATCTTCGGCTGGTGGGTATACCATTGTGCCTACGGCCGTGACATACTGTGCAGCGAAGTTTTATGTCAGCACATTTACGGAAGGGCTGGCATGGGAACTGAAAAAGACAGGTGCAAAGATGAAGGCAAAGGTGCTTGCACCTGCGGCGACAAAGACAGAGTTCGGAATGGTAGCAAACAATGTCAGTGAATACGACTATGACAAGTCTTTCGGAACATACCATACGGGGGAGCAGATGGCTGGTTTCCTGCTTGAATTGTATGACAGTGAAAAAGTGGTGGGGTTGGTAGACAGGGAGAGTTTCAGTTTCCTGCTGGCAGACCCGTTGTTCCCATATGCGGGAAACTCATCACATAATCAGCAGCGTATGTGAGTGATACCGTGGTGTTTTGATCTTGGCTTCTGTGTAGATGGCATTTTCAGAGAATACTTTTATTGCTTTTGATATTCCTGATAAGCCTTTCCCCATTCACACAGCCCGCCTAAGATTGGTTTCAGGGTATTGCCTATTTCGCTTAATGAATATTCAAACCTCGGAGGGACTTCGGGGAAAACAGTTCTAAGGATGATTCCCTGTTCCTCCAGTTCCCGGAGCTGTTCTGTCAGTGTCTTAGTGGTGATGCTGCCCAGGAGCCGCTGCAGCTCATTAAAACGGATTGTGCCTTTGGAGAGATGCCACAATATTTTCAATTTCCACTTCCCGCTTAAAATATTCAGCCCAAGTTCAACCGGGCATTGTTCATCCACTGCCTGCACCTTTGCCATTATGTATTGCCCCTTTCCACGCACGGTTTCAAAAAAGAAACCTTATTTCAAAAAAGTGCGTACTTGATTTTAGCCTTCCTTAATGCTAACGTCAATATACCAAAATTGTCAAGGAGGTTCTGAAAATGGTGATAGACAGCCACGAACATATCATGTTCCCCATAAAAACGCAGTTGGATAAAATGCTTAATGTCGCTATGTGAAAAGTATCCCGACATTCCCGTTATTTTCGGACATTTGGGCGGCTCAAACTGGATGGACGTGATCAAATTCGCAAAAGAGCATGATAATGTGTACTTAGACCTTTCGGCTGCATTTGCTTCCATTGCTACTAAGATAGCATTGACCGAGCTGCCGGAGAGGTGCCTGTACAGTTCAGATGCCCCTTATGGGGAACCGTATCTATACAGGCAGCTTATTGAATTTGTCAGCCCGGACAAGAGGACAGCGGAGATGACATTAGGGGAGAACATATCCCGGTTACTGGAATTACACTAAGGATAAAGAGGAAAAGGGCTCATGGGCCCTTTTTCCAATTCTGGCGGTCTGCTTTTTCCCGCAGGCAGGCCGGGCGGACTGATAAGGAAAATCACTTGGAAAGCGGGGAAATAAGAGGTAATATGCTTACACGGCGGTTTGCGTTTCCCCTATATCGGACGAATGGCGAAAAACTTTAGACTTATTTTGGGATTTTTTCATTGCATTTATGCCCTTCGCTCCATTTTATATGCCTTTCGTTCCCCGCATCCCAAAATAACAGAAAATCTGCCGATAAATTAAGTGACGGCAGAAACGGAAATCCGAGGTGATGAATTTTGAATATAGCAGTGGTCGATGATGAGGAAGCCATCAGGGAGCAGATTGGCGGATTCATAAAAAAACGGAATCCCGATTTTCATATAAGCGGTTTTGCAACGGGGGAAGGACCGCTTGCGGCAGGAACCGGTTTTGACATTATCTTTCTTGACATACAGATGGATGGTATGGGCGGTATTGAGGCGGCGAGAAACCTCCGGCAGTCCGGCGTGGATGCGGTGGTCATCTTCATTACGGGAATTAAGGAATATGTGTTTGAGGCTTTTGACGTGTCCGCATTCCATTACCTGCTAAAGCCGATTGAGGAACAGAAATTTATGGAGGTGCTTGGCAGGGCGGCGGAGGAAGCCGGGAAAAGGAAGGGGCAGAGGGAACAACAGATATTCATACGGGCGAAGAACCAGGGGTATACGCTTAACCTGAATGGCATCCTGTATATTGAGAGCAGGGGGAAGAAGGTGGAGGTCCATACCACGGACATGGAGGAAGTCATAGAGTCCTATGCCACGATGGATGAACTGGAAGGGCAGCTTGGGGATGGGTTTTACCGCTGCCACAGGGGATACCTGGTAAACATGGCTCACATAGCGAGGTATGATGCTGACAGCATCTTCCTTTCCAGCGGTGAGAAGGTCTATCTGACAAGGAAGAAGCACAATGAGTTTGTAAAGGCGTATATGTGGTATTTGCAGAATGGAGGGGTGTCCTGTGTATGAAGTGGTGAGCGGCCTGCTGGAAGTGTTTTCTGCCATGTTCCAGGGATACTGCCTGCAGTATTTCTTTGGGAGTTTTCTGGAAGGAAGGATACGGAACCGGCGGATCAGTGTGCTGGCAGTCACAGCATTGTATGGGGCGCTGCGGCTGGGGGCTGGATTCTTCCTGCCAAAGGGCTACACGAGTTTTTGGGTTTTTGTAAGGCTGGCAGTGATCCTGTGCATCATATCGGTGACGGCATTGGCTTTTTATAGGGCGTTAGGAAAGATGGCCTTATTTCTTATCGTTACCTTTATGGCTGTGGGTGAAATGAGCTTTTTCCTTGCACATATGCTTTTTGAATTAGGAAACCATCTGTTCCGGCTTTGGGACTGGTGCTTGGGAAATGGATATATATCATCCTTGGAATTTTATAATTGCATTGCAAGCATTACTCTCATGGGGAACCAGATTTTGTTTTATGCGATTGGGGCAGCGGTGCTTTATTTTACTCTGAGAAGGGTGGTGCAGGATTACCGGGAAAAGGAATATGCCGTCCACAGGACAGAATTACTGTTCATCCTCACACCGGGGCTGGCAGGCCTGATGGTATGTACTTTACTGCGAATTACGATTGACACGGCAGAGAACGGTGCGCCGGAGACGCTGTATGACAGATATCCATCACTGATGGTCATAATGCCTGTTATCCTGCTGCTGTTACTGTTCTCCGTTATGTTTGGGTTAAAACTTTTTCAGGACATGATCTGCTGGAACAGGGAAAAAAGCAGCCGCATTATCCTGGAGAAACAGGTCAGCAGCCTGCAGGAGCATATGGGGGAGATGGAGCGCGTCTATTCCGGGATACGGGGGATGAGACATGATATGAAGAATACAATTTCCCTTATCATGCATCCGATTATGAACGGCAGGCCGCCGAGCTTGCGGATGTGCTGGCCCGGCTGAATGCGGAACGTGCGGAGCTGGCAAACGGCGTTGACAAGGAACACCCCGCGCTGGTAGCCTTTGCAAAGTATCAAAGCATCGAAACGCTGACCCGTGAAATCCTCACGGACTTGGTAGACCATATCAAGGTTTACGAAAACGGCAATATAAGCGTTCATTTCAAGTTCGCGGACGAGTTCCGCAAGATTGCCGAGTACATTGAAATCAACACCACTGACACCGCCGAGGCGGGCTGATACCCGCCAAAGCATGAAAAACCCTTGAAACTACGTTTTCCTAATATGATGCAATCATAGTCATTGTGGATATCTATCACCAAATAAATACGAGAATGTGCCACCATAGTCTTGGCAGGCCATCGCACAGCGATTTTGTTCAAGTAGCATATGTAAGATTGTTTTGGACTTTAAGAGTTTTCGTGAAAACTTGTTTCCTAAAAAAAGAAGAAAATTTCGAAATAGCGAAAGTTATTTTTGATATATTTAAAGGCTTGTGCTATACTTAACATAGTGGGTATTTTATATGCAAATCATAAAGCGAATCTATAAATTGTGGACTCATAAGAGGGGAAGGAAATATGGCTGTATCGTATAATGGACTCTGGAAATTGTTAATTGATAAAAACATGAAGAAAATGGATTTAGTTGAGAAGATAGGCATTAGTAGTTCAACACTTGCTAAGATGAGTAAGGGTGAAACTGTTTCTATGACTATTATGGAAAAAATATGCGAAGAACTGAATTGTGATTTCGGAGATATTATCAACTACGAACGCAAAGGAGATGGACAAGATGGAGTATAGTGCAGGTAATGTAAGTAATCTCTTGTGGTTTGTAGAAATGAGAGAGACAGCAAAATTACTCCAGAAGTATGATGTGAAGGAAGTTCAGCGAATGGTTCTGGATGATAATATATATCAGCATAAAACAGAAAAAAGAGCAAAGGGCCAGTTTGGTTGTATTAAGAAACGATTAGATGCTATTCCAGAAAGACTTGTCAAAGCACTTATTTTGTGAACAAGGTTTATCCGAATTTTGGATTAGATTGTTTGGATTTTGATGTGATAAGAAGAGCAAAAAAAATGGCTGTTTCAAGGATAGATAATCATGCGTGGGCAGATATGGAAGAGGAAGAAATACTTAGAAGCCCCGGCCTGATCATTATCGATCCGGATACGGGAAAGGAAGGCATTACGCTTGCTGCAATTTTATTGTTTGGAAAAGACAGTACAATTATGTCTGTTTTGCCGCAATACAAAACGGATGCAATTTTCAGAGTAAAGAATCTGGATCGTTATGATGACAGGGAAGTGATTATTACGAACCTTATTGACAGTTACAGAAGATTAATGGATTTTGGAAAGAAGCACTTGAATGATATATTTGTCTTGGATGGAACTCAGAGTGACAGTGCCAGAGATAAGATTTTGAGAGAAATAATATCGAATATATTGGCTCATAGAGATTATTCTAATGCCTATACTGCACAATTTGTAATCAAAGGAGACAGGATTTTTACAAAAAATAGCAATCTGCCACATGGGCACGGCGAATTGCGGCTGACAGAATTCGAACCATTTCCGAAAAATCCGCCTATTTCAAAGGTTTTTAGAGAAATAGGATATGCAGATGAATTGGGTTCCGGAATGCGTAATACCAATAAATATACCAAATTGTATTCGGGAGGAACGCCCATGTTCATTGAAGATAATATTTTTAAAATTGTGATCCCGATGGAAAATGCAGCAGTTTTGCAAGTGGGGCCGGAGAGCATGAATAAAGAGACTAACAAAGAAACTAATAAAGAAATATTAGAGACTAACAAAGAAACTAACAAAGAAATATCAGAGAAAATCCTTGATATTATGCGGAAAACACCTGAAATATCAGTTAAAGAGACAGCTCAAATACTGGATATATCGGTTGGCGGCATCAGGTATCATATAAACAAAATGAAAAAATCGGGTCTGATTGGACACATAGGATCTACACTACTGCAGACCACGGTTTTATTTACAAGAGAGATAAATTACAGGAATCAGATAAAATCTCTATGGATAAGGAACAGATTTCAGTTGTTAATAAGAAAAGAGTTGAACATCATAGATACAAGTTTGAAATTGACATTGCAGATATGCTATAGAAAAAGAAAAGGCTTTTTGGAAAAGCTGAGATAGGAGAGTGCGAGATGGATTTAAAGAGAGATATTTATGATTGTCTGGTTCAATGGAAACGCCGGAATTCAGGAAAGGTACTGGAAGTAAGCGGCGCGCGTCAGGTTGGGAAAACATATATACTGACAAAGTTTGCAAAAGAGAACTATAAAGATTTTTTCTATATCAATATGATGCAGACATCGGGGAGAGAATTTATTGCGTGCCTTGATCAGGCAGTTAGATGGAAACCCGGAGAGGAGCGTATTGAGAAACCGATTCATAAGGCATTGAAATTGTTTGATAAGAATTTTACGGATGCAGAAGATACAGTAGTGGTGATTGATGAAATACAGGAATCTGCGAGAGTGTTTTCTCTTATCCGGCAATTTGCAAGGGAATTCAGGGCACATTTTATTGTTACAGGAAGTTATCTTGGAAAGACGGTCGGGAAGGAATATTTTCTCCCGGCAGGAGATATAGATACAATGGAACTTAATACATTGTCTTATGAAGAGTTTTTGCAGGCGGCCGGAAAGCGGGAGCTGTATGAGCAGATAGATCTGTATGGAAAAGACAGCCATGAAACTTATGATCTGCTGAAATCTTTATATGATAGTTACTGCAAAATAGGAGGTTATCCTGCGGTTGTGAGGAAATATTTTGCGACAGGTGATATTTCGGAATGCAGGAGAGAAATATCGCATATCATACAGATATTTGTGGAGGAATCGGAACGGTATTTTGACAACATCCTTGAGATGGGGCTTTTAGAGCAGATGCTGCCATTGATTGCACAGACAATGGTAAGGGAGAAGAAAGGGTCACCAGATCTGGTGAAAGAGTTGTCTTCGGTACTTTTTCGCGCTGACAGCAACCGGGTTACAAAAAAAAGCGTCAATCAGGCAATCGCATGGTTTTGCCGTTCCGATGTTATTGGTTATTGCGGACGGGTGAATGAAGGGAATATGCTGGACGTTACGCCGAACTGTCGGTTTTATTTCAGAGATTTAGGGGTGGCGGGGCATTTTTTGAGTATGGCAGGCGTGCAGCCAGATGTTATTGCCGGTGTCATTAATGAAAATTTTGTTTACCTGTATTTGAAGAAAAAAGCGGATGCTTTGGAGATTGCCGGTGTGACGCCTCTTTATGCATTGTATAAGGACGGTGAGTTGGATTTCTTTGTAAACAGCAGGCAGGATTATATAAATTATGGTATTGAGGTAAAAGCAGGACGTGCTATCGGGAAAACTGCCAGTCAAATGCTGGAGGATGGGAAGATTCAGTACCTATATCTCCTGAAAGGAAATACCTATGGAGGTATTGAAGGAAAGAAGAGGACTGTTCCGGTTTATCTTGCCGGGCGGCTTGAGTTTTAAAGGGTACATGATGTTGCCTTAGATAGATTGATATTTTTTATAATATTAGGTCAAATATAATAATTATCGATTGGACTGGCTCATTTTGACATGATAGCATGAAAAGCGCTATGAAAGTACAAAAGTGAGGAGGAACAATTGATGAAAAGAAAGATTTTGGCTATGCTGCTTACGGCAGCGCTGGTGGGAATGCTGGCGGCAGGGTGCAGTTCCGGCGGCTCTGAGGCCACAGAGGAAGACAAGACGGAAACGCAGACGGAAGAACAAGAAGGGGCGACGGCGGAAAATCAGGAAGACGACGGGAAAGCTGATGAACCGGCAGAGCAAAAGAAGGTTTTTGTCACTCCGGAATGGGTGCAGGGCGTTATTGACGGCAAAGAGGATGAGTCGGACAACTATATGATCCTGGAAGTATCCTGGGGGGCAGTTGAAGAAAGTCCTACTTACAAGGACGGCCATCTTCCGGGAGCAGTCCATGTAGATACGTCAAGTGTGGAGAGCGAGCCGTATTGGAATCTGTCTGAACCGGAAGTTGTGGAAAAAGGAATGCTTGATGTCGGGGTGACGAAGGATAAGACGGTTATCTTATACGGCATTGACGTGTCGGAAGTGTGCCGCGTGGCCTATGCGTATCTCTGGGCGGGAGTGGAAGACGTGAAAGTCCTGAACGGAGGGCTTGACGCGTGGAAAAAAGCAGGATATAAACTTGAAAAAGATATGGTAGAGCCAACTCCTGCTAAAGAGTTCGGAACGACAGTTCCGGCGCATCCGGAATACTGGCTGTCTATGGAGGATGCGAAAGAAAAGCTTGAAAAGGATGATAATTTTAAACTTGTTAGTATCCGGAGCAGGGAGGAATTTGAAGGAAAGACAAGCGGATATAGCTATATTGACACGGCGGGAGAGCCAAAAGGCGCCGTCTGGGGCCATGCAGGGAGCGACCCGTATCATATGGAAGAGTATCTGCACGAGGACGGAACATACATTACCTACGATGAGATGATCAAGCTGTGGTCGGACTGCGATTTTACGACGGACAATGAATTGTCCTTTTACTGCGGAACCGGCTGGAGGGCGACGATTCCGTGGCTTTTATGCTACGAAGGCGGCATGGAGGGCATGACGCTCTATGACGGCGGATGGTACCAGTGGCAGTTAGACGGGGGCAATCCGGTTCAGGTAGGAGATCCGGCAGGGGATTCCTGCGAGTATACGACAGTTGATAAACTCCCGAAAGATAAAGCGGCCAAATAATCATATATGATCTGATAATGCGTACTCTCAGATTTTCCGCCTGTATAATTTGCAATATTTTGATATCGTATTTACCCAATTGCTTGATATTTTTTGATAAATACATTAGAATATACTTTAGCATAAATTATTAGGAGGAAATAAAATGTACAAGATATTAAAAGCAGAAAAGCTGGCTGCTAACATTTATCTTATGGACGTTGAGGCTCCGCGCGTGGCAAAGCACTGCGAGCCGGGGCAGTTCGTCATTGTGAAGATGGATGAGAAGGGCGAGAGGATCCCGCTTACAATCTGTGATTACGACAGGGAGGCAGGGATTGTTACGATCGTATTCCAGCCGGTAGGGGCGTCCACCACGAAGATGACGAACCTTAAGGCAGGAGATGCTTTCCGCGATTTCACCGGACCTTTAGGACGTCCGTCTGAATTCGTGGAGGAAGATGTGGAAGAACTTAAGAAGAAGAAATTCCTCTTCGTAGCCGGCGGCGTAGGTGCGGCACCGGTATATCCCCAGGTGAAATGGCTCAAGGAGCACGGCATTGACGTTGACGTTATCGTTGGCTCTAAGACAAAAGACCTACTTATTCTGGAAAAAGAGATGGAGGCGGTTGCCGGCAATTACTATCCCTGTACGGACGACGGTACATACGGGCATGCGGGCATGGTTACGACCATGGTGGACGAGCTGGTGGAAAAGGGCAACAAATATGACGTCTGCGTGGCGATCGGCCCGATGATCATGATGAAGTTTACCTGCCTGACCACGAAGAAACACGAGATCCCGACTATTGTAAGTATGAACCCCATCATGGTTGACGGCACGGGCATGTGCGGAGCCTGCCGTGTGATCGTTGGCGGCGAGGTGAAGTTTGCATGCGTGGACGGCCCTGAGTTTGACGGACATCTGGTTGACTTCGACAACGCGATGAAGAGACAGCAGATGTACAAGACACAGGAAGGACGTGCGATGCTGAAAGTACAGGAAGGCGACACCCATCACGGTGGCTGCGGCAATTGCGGAGGTGAAAACTAATGGCGGACGTATTAAAGAGAGTGCCTGTCAGAGAGCAGGACGCGAAAGAAAGAGCGGCAAACTTCGAGGAAGTTTGCTACGGCTACAATAAAGAAGAGGCTATGGAAGAGGCCGCACGCTGCATTAACTGTAAAAATGCAAAGTGCATCACCGGCTGTCCGGTTGCCATCAACATTCCGGGATTTATCTCCCAGGTGAAGGAAGGAAATATCGAGGAGGCTTACAAGGTGATCGGCGAGTCTTCCGCGCTGCCGGCGATCTGCGGACGTGTCTGTCCTCAGGAATCCCAGTGCGAGTGCAAATGCATCCGCGGCATCAAGGGAGACCCGGTTTCCATCGGAAAGCTGGAGCGGTTCGTTGCGGACTATGCGCTTGAGCATGATATCAAGCCTGCTAAGGCAGATAAGACAAACGGCCACAAAGTAGCGGTCATCGGTTCCGGCCCGTCCGGACTTACCTGTGCCGGCGACCTTGCAAAGCTTGGCTATGAAGTGACGGTATTTGAGGCGCTCCACGAGCTTGGCGGCGTGCTTGTATACGGAATCCCTGAGTTCCGTCTCCCGAAAGAGAAAGTCGTAAAGAAAGAGATTGAGAAAGTAAAAGAGCTGGGCGTTAAGTTCGAGACAAACGTTGTCATCGGAAAATCCACTACCATCGACCAGCTGATGGAGGAAGAGGATTTTGAGGCGGTATTCATCGGCTCCGGCGCCGGACTTCCGATGTTCATGGGAATCCCTGGCGAGACGGCCAACGGCGTGTTCTCTGCCAATGAGTATCTGACCAGAAGCAACCTGATGAAAGCTTTTGACGATAATTACGATACCCCTATTGCAGCCGGAAAGAAAGTTGCGGTCGTGGGCGGCGGCAATGTTGCCATGGACGCTGCAAGGACGGCTCTTCGTCTCGGCGCGGAAGTGCATATCGTATACCGCAGGAGCGAGGCAGAGCTCCCGGCCAGAGTGGAAGAGGTTCACCATGCGAAGGAAGAGGGCGTGATCTTTGACCTCCTTACTAACCCGAAGGAGATTCATGTGGATGAGAACGGCTGGGTGAAAGGCATGACTGTGATCAAGATGGAACTTGGCGAGCCGGATGCGTCCGGCAGAAGACGTCCGGTAGAGATTCCGGGTTCAGAGTATGAGATTGAGCTTGACACGGTGATCATGTCTCTTGGAACTTCACCGAATCCGCTGATTGCGTCTACCACCAAAGGCCTTGAGACAAACCGCAGGAAATGCATCGTGGCGGAGGAAGAGAACGGACAGACCTCCAAGGCTGCGGTATTCGCAGGCGGCGACGCGGTTACGGGCGCGGCGACGGTTATCCTGGCTATGGGCGCAGGAAAAGCCGGTGCGAAGGGAATCCATGAGCTGCTCAGCAAAAAGTAGAAAAATTAAGACAATAGATTTCTGGTAAATAAAAGAGCTGTCGCATGAATGATGGAGTAAATCACTTGGTGCGGCAGCTTTTATTTTCCGTATTTCCAGAGGAGACAGCAAGTGAGGAGGAAAAGTGTATGGATGTGAAGGGATTTATTCATGACAGTCTGGAAAAACTTAAAGCTTTAGGCATAGACGCTGTAATTGCGGAAAATGCCCTTGTAAAATCGGTTCTTTCTATGCCTGCCGATATGCTTGAGGACATGGAAGAAAAAGAGATTCTGGGGTTGCTTTTGGATAATCTGGCAATAGGAATCCGCGAGAAAGAAACAGACGAATTGTTTTGCATGTCCGGGCAGATTTATTCTTTTGATATGGAGGTTTTCGGGATTGAAGAGATGTATACCTCTTTTATCGAGGGCCTTTCTAAAATTGTAAAAGATGATTTCATTTTTACGGATATAGAAGAGGACGCCAGTAGAGTGGATTTTGAATCCGGTACGGGTATCCAGACAATCCGTTTTCAATGTAATGAAAAAGTCTGCCGGTACGATGCGAACGTAGAGTATGATTGGTTCGATACCGGAATGCTGACTTATATGAATCAGGTAATAAAGGAGTGCAATACCGGAAAATGCCTTTATGTAACCAGCGACGGATGGCAGAATTGCATCTTGTTTTACCAGACAGAAGAGTGGGCGCAGCATTTTCAGGAATTATTAGGCATTACTCTTCAGATGGCTTAGCAAAAATGGTTTGCAGCGTATTCAGGACAAATGTCTGGATCACAGTAAAGAGGATTCCGTACAGTACGGACGACAGCCCGAAAACCATAAATCCGGTCAAAAGAACAGCGGTATTGATTATTCCCATGGTGTAGGCGATGTTGACTTTCGGATTCTTTTTGTTCAGGATGAGGGCGATGATGTCAAAGCTTATGGCTGTAGATTTCGCGCAGATGCACAGGTAATAGCCGGCGCCTACTAAAATGCCGGCCAGCATGATGCACAAAGGCAGCGGCAGGCGAAGGCTCAGGCCAAGACTGTGGAAAAAGGTGAACATGGAAAGGTAGCAGGCGCAGCTTAAAACGCTGCCTGCAAAGAACTCCCTCCCGAGGAATACCAGGCATAAAAGGAGCAAAAACAGTGTCAGAAGATTGACGAATACAGAAATGTCCATCTGGCATACCTGTCCGAGAACCATGGAAAAGCTGGTGACGCCGCCGTTGATGATCTCGTTTGGCACGGTAATGAATGCATATGCCCCGGTAATCAGCAGATTTCCGACGATGATGGTTAAGGCTCGTTTCATATTCGTCTCCTTCGCAGCTAATTTAACATCATTCCCATAACATAGGTGTCATAATATTTTCCGTCAATAAGCGTTTGGTTTTTGAGACATCCTTCCATGACAAAACCAAACTTTAAGTATATAGATATGGCGGTCAGATTATCTGCGCTCACATCCAGATGAATTCGTGTTGTCACACCATTTCCCTTGCACCAGTCAATCGCCTGTCGGATTAGCTCTGTTCCGATTCCCTGCCCGTGATATTTTTTTGCAACGACGATGCCAAGTTCCCCTTCATGACGCGATTTTACTTTGTGAGTGGATGTAATGGTCGTAAGGCCGACGATTTCACTGCCGTCCAGCGCAAGTATCATCGTATTGTTTGTATTGCCATTTAATCCTTTGATATATTCTTCCTCTTCCTTGATGCTTAACGGGTATTCGTCTTTTATAAAACTAAGGAAAGGTGTTTCTCCGCCTACTTGATTATAAAATGCAACAATTTTTTCAGCTTCTTCAGGCATCGGATTCCGATACGTAATTTTATGCTTGTCCATAATAGCCGCTCCTTTTTTGATAATCATATTATAGCAAGTATTTTCGGAAATTCCCAGTTAATTTGAGAAGATTATAATATTCTTTTGTCTGGAAATATAGTATAATAGGCGGAGCTATAAAAGTTAAAAAAAGGAATCCAGAAAGGAATCAGTTGTGAAGATTACAGTTGTCAGTGTAGGAAAGTTAAAAGAAAAATATTTAAGGGATGCCGTGGCTGAGTACTCAAAGAGGCTTGGAAAATATTGTAAGCTGGAGCTTTTGGAAGTGGCGGATGAGAAACTTACGGACAACGCTGGGAGCGCCATGGAGGAGGCGGTCCGGGCGAGGGAAGGGGAGCGTATTTTGAAAATCATGCGTGATGATGCCTATATCATTACGCTGGAGATAGACGGCATACTGCTTTCTTCGGAAAAGCTGGCGGAGAGAATCGAGAACCTCGGCGTGCAGGGGAAAAGCCACATCATCTTTATCATCGGCGGCTCCATCGGGCTTGGGGAGGAAGTGAGGAGGCGGTCAGACTTTGCATTGAGCTTTTCAAAGATGACATTTCCCCACCAGCTTATGCGGGTGATCCTTCTGGAGCAGATTTACCGGAGTTTCCGGATTATCAATGGGGAGCCATATCATAAGTAAGGGCGAAAAGGAACGTATATTCTTATAAATAAAGGAGAGCTGGTTATTTTAAAAGACTGAAAAATATTGTGGTCTGTTCGTATGAAGTGTGATAAAATACCAGTAAAAGTAAGGGGTGAGGCCGTGAATACAGATACTACAATAGCGAAAAATATCAGTGTGGCTGATGAGAAAGCCAGCTATGACGCGGCCTGCAAGCGGCTGCTTTCGGAAAAGATTATTCTGGCATGGATTATGAAGAACTGCCTGGAAGAATACCGTGACTGTGATGTGGAAGAGATTGCGGAAAAATATATTGAAGGTACACCGCAGGTGGGAGAAGTGGCAGTTGCCCCAGATGAATCCAATTGTGTTTCTATGATACAGGGAGCCAGAAACGAAGATACTTCTTTGACGGAAGGGACGGTCTTCTATGATATTCGATTTCTTGCATTCGCTCCTGTATCCGAGGAATTGATTCGTTTAATTATTAATATAGAAGCCCAAAATGATTTTTATCCGGGTTACCCATTGATAAAAAGGGGAATCTATTACTGCAGTCGAATGATTTCCGCCCAATATGGAACCGAGTTTACAAATGCTCACTACGAGAATATCAAAAAAGTATACAGCATATGGATTTGTATGAATCCGCCAAAGAGCCGTGAAAACAGCATTACCCGTTATTACATTGCGGAAGAAAATCTGGCGGGCAGTGTAAAGGAACGGAAAGCAGATTATGATTTGATGGCGGCTGTTATGATTTGTCTTGGGAAAGAGGAAGATTCGGGTACGGATTTATTGAAACTGTTGAATGTGCTTCTGTCCACGGAAACAGGTTCACAGGATAAGTGCCAGATATTGGAGGAGGATTTTCATATTAAAATGACTCAAGCCTTGGAAAGTGAGGTGTCGCTTATGTGTAATTTGAGTAAGGGTGTGGAGGAGAAAGGAATTCAAAAGGGAATTGATATAGGAATAACAGCTATGCTTTTAACACTGAAAGAGCTGCAAATATCAAATGACGTTATTCTGAAACAAATCTGTGAAAAGTTTGGTCTGACAGAAGAAACTGCAGAAACGTACTTAAAAGAAATATGTTAAATATTCCAGGCAGAGCATTTTTTGTGTTCTGTCTGAAATAATATTACGAGATTTTGATTTCTGGATGTTCAAATTATAAAAATAATCAGTGTTTTGAGGTAAAATGAATAAAATACAACAGGAAATTAAACTTTTTCATGACAAGTTAGAACCAATACTTGAAAAAATTTTGGAACAAAATAATAAGAAAAATACAAAGAGAACTTATAATACGATTACTAAGCCCTGCAAAAAGCTAATTCAAAAATGTTCATACAAAAGTATTTCGGATACAAGTAGTTTATGCTCTTTAGCATATTGGCTTTATATTTACGGAGATAAAAAATCTGCGCTGGAGATTTGTGAAATTACCCATGAAGTAGAGTTTTCATTTGAATTTATGGGTTGGAATAGTGGTATTCAGAATATTTTTGGGCTTGAAATCCGTATAGCAAGGGAATTATTGGGTGAAAATCGCAGAAATAATATTCCGTTGAATTTATTAGAGTATTGTTTCTCAAAAGAGGTTAAAAAAGAACTTAGATACCCGCAGGTTTTAAGAGAAGATAAGATTGCTGATTGTAGCAGCCGTTTCCTGAATACTGAATTGCTTTTGGCACTCTACAATATGATTGGGTTTGGTGAAACAGGATTATTTACTGAAATTAATAGAAATTGGGAGAAAATTGAAGAAGCCATAAATTTTTATATTGATTATCTTAATGAGGACTAAGTAATTTATCCTTGGTATAAAGGAGTGGGAAGCCTATGTATTTATTTACGGAAGTTATCTTTTATTCTGGACAACGAAAGTATTTGCCGAAAAATGGTTACCGTCCGATGGAAGGGCTTAACCAAGTTGGCGAAGGAAAAATTATCTCAATAGAGATAGAGAAATGCCTGAAGTGTCAGGGTGTCAGGCCATAATGTACCAAGGGAGAGCAGATACACCAGGGCAAGTATATGTGAGTGCGGATTATTTACAGGTTACAAGCAGGAGAGCGGCCGTTAACTGGCTGCTCTCCTGTCTGATTGTTTGAATGCTATTTAGACTGGTGTACAAACAGAATAATTTTCAACGACGGTATGAATATTATTTAATAATCTGCCGGATTTCGTGAAGCATTCGTGTGCCGGCGAGAGACAGGCGGCGGTTTTTTGGTGTGACAAGGCCGATCGAGCGATGGAGATTATTCTCAAGAGGAAACACATTGTATCTTCCGGTATAACCTCTTATGAATGATTCAGGAAGGATGCTGCACCCCATGCCGGCCTCCACCATAGCAATCGCAGAGGTCTCTAACGCTATATTGTGCTTTGGACTGCATTCCAGGCCGTTTTCTGAAAAAAATAAAGAAATACATTTATCATATCCTCTTTTGGCCTGGATCATCACTTGATTTTTCAGTTCATTTACTGTTATATAAGAGGAATTCTCAGGGATAAAGCTTTCCGGGGTGATGCAGAGCAGCTTATCATGTAAAAGTGTAATTACAGACAGTTGCTCTGAAGTCGGAAGGGAGACAAATCCAATCTCTAATTCTCCGTTTAAAACCATAGTTTCAATCGAATAGCAGTCATCCTGATATACGCAGACTTCTAACTGCGGATATTTGTGTGTGAACAAGGAAAGAATGTCCGGGAGATAGATTCGGCAGATGCTATCTACAACCCCCATATGTACCACGCCTTTCATCAGGCCGTTAATCTGGGAGATTTCTTCTCGAAGTCTGGTTTCCTCGGCCAGTACAGCCTGAAAATGTGACAATAGTATTTCTCCATTATTTGTCAGGGTGACGCCGTAACGGTTTCGGTTCAGCAGTGAAAATCCAAGACTTTTTTCAAGGCTGGATATCGCATGACTGGCGGCGGACGGCGTCATATTCAAAAGTTCTGCCGCATGGGTCAGATTACGGGTTTCTGCGATGGTGCAGAATAATTGATAAGTAGCAAGAGACATGACATACTCCTTTCTAAATCAGTCTGTTGATTTGAGTTGAAAACAATTCAATTAAATATAGAATATTATGAAATTTACAAAATGTAAAGACAATATTATGATTAATCTAAATATTTAACGTATTGCTGCAGCACATTACTGACGATATGAACAAAAAAAGAATGGAAGGAGGGTAACCCCTTATGGAAAAAGAGAAAAAAATCAAAAGGGAACCTACTCTGGCAGAATCAATTATTGTAATACTGGCTTTAGTATTTTTTGTCAGCATTGGATTCGGCCTGTGTAAATTTGAACTTCAGGCGATGCTTCTTTGTACGGCGATATTTACGGTATTTATGTCGATGCGGCTCGGACTTACCTGGGAGATGTGTGAAAAAGCGATTTCCCAGAGAGTAGTTAAGGTCATGCCGATTGTCTATATCATGTTTACGGTCGGCGGACTGATTGCAGTGTTGATTTTTTCGGGGACAATTCCGATGTTGATTTATTACGGACTGCAGATTGTTAAGCCGCACCTGTTATTGCCCTGCAGTTTCCTGGTGTGCTGTGTACTTTCTATTGTCACAGGAACAGGATGGGGATCAGCGGGAACTGCAGGTATCGCTCTGATTGGTATCGCCATCGGCATGGATATGCCGCTTGCTCCGGTAGCAGCCTGTGTTGTTGCCGGTGCAACCTTTGGGGACAAGTTATCTCCGATGTCCGATACAACCTTACTTGCAGCATTGAGTGCGGGGACAGGGCTATATGACCATATTCGCTCTATGCTTTACACCACCATTCCGGCGGCGCTGATCTCTCTTGTGATTTATACGGTCTATGGATTAAGGTTCGGCGTGGATGCGGCAATGCCTGAAAGCGTGACTTCTATGATATCTACGCTGGATTCTATATATAACTGGAATCTGCTGCTTTTGCTTCCGTTTGCCATCATCTTTGTTGGCGCCTTGATGAAAAAACCAACGCTTCCGGTAATGTATCTGGCGATTGGGGTGGGGCTTGTACTTGGGGTAATTTTTCAAGGCTTTTCGCTCCAAA
The DNA here is from genome assembly GCA_000403475.2 of Lachnospiraceae bacterium MD308. Lineage (GTDB taxonomy): Bacteria > Bacillota > Clostridia > Lachnospirales > Lachnospiraceae > MD308. The sequence goes on along the minus strand of KE159796.1, from coordinate 950,807 downwards.
ATGGATTTACAGCGTTTGCTACCGGGTTCAAGGTGGAACTGGCAGGGATAGACAGCACTGTCACGGACGCGAACATACTTACACTGCTGCAGCGGGGCGGGCTGTCCTCTATGTCAAATATTGTACTTACGATATTCTGTGCTTACTCTTATGCAGGGATTTCCGAGGAGGCAGGATTTATGGAGAAAATCATTGACTCTGCGGTGGCGAGGATTAAAACCCGGGGAGGTACTGTGCTGGCTGCGGTCTGTACGGCGGTGGTTCTTACCATTATCGGCGTGAGCGGATACATCTCCTTGATTATGACAGGTGAGCTGTGGCGCAAACCCTATCTGAAGCAGCGGATGGATCTGTGTAATTTGTCCAGAACTTGTGAAGACGGCGGGACAATGGTATGTTCCTGTGTTCCATTCAGCACTTCCGGATTGTTTTACGCGACGGCGCTGGGTGTACCGGTGCTTGCATATGCTCCGTGGCATTTTATGGCGTTCCTTTGCCCGGTGCTTGCAGTGATTTACGGTTTCACCGGATTTGGAATTAAGATGATCTCCGAGGAAGAGGCGAATATGGAGATGGAGAGGCTTGGCTTTAAAAATGATGAAGAAAGGATGGCTCAAAATGAAGCATAATGTTTTACTGATCCGCCCTACGATCCAGCCGAACGGCGTTGCGTATCTGGAAGAGAACAGCCATGTATGCTATGCGCCTAACGGTCAGAAAGAGACGCTTATCCGGTATATAAATGAAAACCAGACAGAGGCGGTCATTACACGAAGTGAACAAATCGATAAAGAGATTATGGACGCGTGTACATCCCTGAAAGTAATCGGCCAGCATGGAGTTGGGCTTGACAATATCGACGTGCAGGAGGCGACCCGGCATAAAATCAAGGTGTTGAATGTTCCGGACGGCAATTACATCTCAGTTGCGGAACATACGATGGCATTTATCCTGGCCCTCAGCCGCAGTCTTAGGATCAATGACTGCAGTGTGAGAAAAGATGCGTGGTATTCAAGAGAAAACCGGTATACGATGGAGGTCTGTCAGAAGAATCTTTTGATCGTGGGGCTTGGCCGTATCGGGAGAGCTGTGGCAAAACGCGCAAAAGCTTTCGGTATGCAGGTGATGGCTTATGATGGATTTGTCACGAAAGAAGATATGGAAAAAATCGGAGTAGAGAAGATTGACCGGCTGGAGGAAGGGCTTAAAAGAGCGGATTTTGTTACGCTTCATGTGCCTTTGACAAAGGAGACACACTGCATGATGTCCGCAGAACAGTTTCGGTCTATGAAAGACAGTGCTTATATTATCAATATGGGACGGGGACCGGTTATCGATGAGGAGGCGCTTGTACAGGCTTTGGAAAATAATGAGATTGCAGGAGCAGGGCTTGACGTTTTGTCTGTGGAGCCGCCAAGGGCGGACCATCCTTTGTTTTCCATGGATCAGGTGATATTCACGCCCCATATTGGCGGCGATACAAGAGAAGCTAAGATGCGCACCTCAGAGCTTTTGTCAAAGAGTATTATCGATGTACTAGACGGGCAGGAAGTATACAATTGGGTAAATAAATTTTAGAGGAGGATATAAAGATGATAAAATTAGAAGGTATTATGACGGCGCTTGTTACGCCGATGAACGAGGACGGAATGGTAAACGAACAGGAGCTTAAAAGCCTGATTGATTATCAGATTGAACGTAAAGTAGGCAGCCTTCTCATACTGGGCGGTACAGGAGAGTATACATCCATGACTTTTGAAGAAAAATGTCAGGTGATAGATATCAGCGTCCGCGCGGCACAAAAAAGGGTTCCGGTGGTTGCCGGAGTTCTGGATACGGGAATCGGGGAATGTCTGAAATTCAGTAAATACTGTAAGCAGGCGGGAGCGGATGCGCTGCTTGTCTGCACCCCCTACTATTTTTCCAGCACGCAGGAGGCACTTGTCGAGTATTATACCAGGGTGGACCGGGAAGTAGATATGCCGATTCTCGTCTATAATATACCGTCTAAAACAGGTGTTAATGTGACCCCGGATACGATGGTTAAATTAAGGGAAAAGATGAAGAATCTGGTGGGTATAAAGGAATGTGCGCCAATCGGGCAGGCAATTGAGCTGTATTTGAAAGTAGGAAAGAAGATAAACGTCCTTACGGGTTCGGAGTTTGCGGCTGTAGCGCTGATGGCCTATGGATTTGACGGGGCTGTTATGGCGACGGCCAATGTAGTGCCGGATGCATGGGTAAAGATGTATGAGCTGGTAAAAGAAAGAAAGATTAATGAAGCGATGGAGCTGTTCCTTCAGTATGCGCCTTTATTCAATGCGATTTTCAGTGAAAACTATATAGGGCCTTTGAAATATGCCATGAATAAAGCGGGGATTTCCTGCGGGCAGGCACAGCTTTTGCCGTTGATTCCATCAAAACCGGAGACACGAAAGCTTGTAGATGCGCAGATGAGCGCGCTCGGATTGACCGAATAATGTTTTAAATATACCATTCTGTCCGGAAATGTAGTATAATACATAAAATACACATTATTATTAGCGGCAGGGGTAATTATGAAAAGGAATCAATTTGGACTTCATAAGATAATTGTGCTGGTTCTGACAGCTCTTTTGTGTATGCTCAGTATAGGAAGCAGTCAGCCGGCAGATGAAAAGGAAGAATTTTTAGAAGAGAAAGAGTTTGGCTTCGGAGAGCTCCCCGATAACGATACATTGCTGATGGATTATATGGATCAGCAGTTTTTCGGAGATAAGAATGCGGATATTTCCGAATACGGAGTTGTCGGGGATACGAAGTTAACGGACGCCAATGAAAAAAAGATATACAGAGAATTAAAGGCTTCTGTGGAGAGAATTGCGGACGGCACGAAAAAGTCTACAGTGATTGAAGTAAGCAGATTAAGTATGAATATGTCCGTATGGGAGAAGTCTGTCAGGAAGGTTATGTCTTATTTGATGATGGATTGTCCTTATGATTTGTACTGGTTTGACAAAAATTCTGCATTTGTATCTGTAAAAGGTTACGGGAGCACGATCAATACAGTGACGATATCTTTCACAGTCGCTTTGGAATACCGGGGAAGCGGCGTGTATATAACAGATTCAGCGAAGATAGGTGCCGCCCGAAGTGCAGTGTCAAATGCAAAGTCAATTGTGGCAAAGCATGCGGATGAATCTGACCGTGAAAAACTGAGCAGCTACTGTCAGGAAATCTGTGCTCTGGTATCTTACAATACAAAAGCCGCCAACAGTGATATGGCCTACGGGAATCCATGGCAGCTAATCTGGGTGTTTGACAGAAATCCAAATACCAAAGTCGTATGTGAAGGATACGCAAAAGCGTTTCAGTATCTCTGTGATTTATCTGTGTTTGGAAGCGGCACCGCATGTTATACGGTTACTGGTGTTATGGGCGACGGGGTAAACTCTGAAAATCATATGTGGAACATTGTTGTGCTGAACGGAGAAAATTATCTGGTGGATGTGACAAACTGTGATTCGGGCGGAGTTGGCTCTGATGGTTCTCTGTTTTTGGCAAAGCCAAAGAGCGGGACTGTCAATACAGGGTATACATTTTTTAACACGGGAAATCATTCTGTAGTATACATGTATGACTCCGAAAGTAAAACCCTGCTTGGGAAAAAGATTCTGAAATTGTCGGGAGCTAAGGAGGACATGACGCCTGTCATCAGCCTGAATGGCCAGAAGCTGAAAAACCACGCGGTGCTGAAAGTAACATGCAAAAAAAAGTATTCTTTTAAAGCGACCGTCACCAATGCGCTTGGTAAACGCGTTACAGGGAGTGACGGGAAGGTGACGTGGACAACGTCTAATAAAAATATTGCTTCGGTCACTTCCGGAGGGAAGGTTACGGTAAAGAGGAAAACAGGCACAGTCACAATTACAGCAAAATCCGCAGACGGAACTACAGCAAAAGTTAAATTGAAAGCAGGAAGAAGTTCTGTTAAAGCTACAAAGGTAACGGTTACTGCCGAGAGCAAGACGATGGAGCTGAACGATAAGGATAGCTCGCAAGTATTGAAGGCTGTTGTCAAACCCGCAAGTGCGTCAAACCGAAAAGTTGTATGGAAGTCTTCCAATAAAAAAATTGCCGCTGTTAATTCCAAGGGAAAGGTAATTGCGAAAAAGGCCGGGACGGTAAAGATTACAGCCGTGACTAAAGACGGAAGTAAAAAGAAAGCGTCGATAACAATCAAGATAAAAAAGAAAGAGGCGGGTGAAGAAGAATAAACGCAGGCAGACATTAAGTGTCTGCCTGTTTTTACATTTTCGATACATTTTCATTGAACTTTAGAGATTTCCCTTTTGTAGAATACTCTCATACAGAAACCATGATCACAAAGGAGGAGGAAAAGTATGTGTGGGATATGCGGGATAATCGGAAATGTGGAAAATAAAGAGCAGATACTTCAAGGGATGATGAAGGCTATCAGGCACCGTGGACCGGACGGCGGTGAGAGCTACGTTGCCAAGGAGGCGGCACTTGGCTTTCAGAGACTCAGTATTATTGATCTGGATACGGGGATGCAGCCGATGTTTAATGAGGAAGGGAACAAGGCGCTTGTATTTAACGGCGAAATCTATAATTACTGGATATTAAAAGATATGCTGGTGCAGAAAGGACATATTTTTCAGACCACTTCTGACTCGGAAATCCTTCTGCATGGGTATGAAGAGTTTGGGGAGGGAATGCTTCTTAAGCTTCGGGGGATGTTTGGATTCGCAATCTGGGATGAGGATAGAAAAGAGCTTTTTGCTGCCCGGGATTTTTTCGGTATCAAGCCCTTTTACTACGCAGTGGTCGGCGGGACGTTCGTGTTTGCCTCGGAGATTAAGAGTATCCTTGAGTATCCGGGATATCGAAGACAGATAAATGAAGAGGCATTGGAACAATATCTGTCATTCCAGTACTCCGTACTGCCGGAGACATTTTTTAAGGGGATATATAAGCTTTTGCCGGGGCATTATCTTACTTTTAAGAATCATGTGCTTCAGGTGGTGCGCTACTTTGAGGCATCTCTTAAACCGGAGAGACATGAAAGCATGAAACATGCACTTAAAGATGTAGAGAATATTATGAGACAGTCGGTGAGAAGGCATATGATCAGTGATGTAGAAGTTGGAAGCTTTCTGTCAGGGGGAGTGGACTCGGGATTGATCGCAGCTATATCAGGGTGTGTACGGACTTTCACGGTAGGATTTTGCGGGGAGGGCACTCTGTATGATGAGACGGAGGACGCCAGGGAATTGGCGGATACGCTTCGCTTAAAGAATAATTGCCGGTACATAGAAAAAGAAGAATTTGAAAGGGCGATTCCGGAAGTGATGTACTATCTGGACGAACCGTCTGGGGATGCATCGGCAGTGGCTCTCTATTTTCTGGCACAGGAAGCGTCAAAGGAGGTGAAGGTTGTGTTGTCGGGGGAAGGGTCGGATGAAATATTTGGCGGTTATAATATTTACAGAGAGCCGAAGATGTTAAGGCTGATAGACTGGCTGCCCTTAAGCTTTCGAAAGAAGCTGGCCTGTATGGCACAGAAGCTTCCGAAATCCATGAAAGGCCGGGGCTACCTTATACGTGCAGCGATTCCGGTAAGCGAACGGTACATTGGAAATGCATACATTTTCCATGAAGAGGAAAAAATGCGGCTTTTAAAACAGGAAGTAAAAAAACAGGCGAAGGAGGTTATTCAGGGAACTTATGAGGATGCAAGCCATCTGAAGGACGCCGAACAGATGCAGTCGGTGGATTTAAAGTATTGGCTTCCGGGGGATATCTTACAGAAAGCAGACCGGATGAGCATGGCTCACTCGCTGGAGCTTCGGGTGCCGTATCTTGACTGGGATGTATTCCGGATTGCCAGAGGGCTGCCATGCCGGATGAAGCTTCATCGGCGTACGACAAAGTATATTTTGCGGAGGGCTGCCCGCGCTTACCTTCCAAAACCAGCCTCTTCAAAGCCAAAGCTTGGATTTCCTGTTCCAATCCGCAACTGGCTTAAGGAGGAAGACTGGTACGAGAATATAAAGGCCGCGTTCGGGGGAGAAACGGCTTCTGATTATTTTCACACAGATTATCTGATGGAGCTTTTGGAAGAGCATAAGAAGGGGGCAGCGGATAACAGCCGAAAGATATGGACGGTGTATGTATTCCTTGTGTGGTATCATATTTTTTTTGAATCACAGGGGAATATAGATTATAATAGGCACAGAGAAAGCTCGGTAAGGGGACAGATGATATGAATACAGAAAAAGTAAGAATACTTGTCATAGAAGATGAAAAACCCATTGCGGATATTTTGCAATATGATCTGAAAAAAGAGGAGTTTGAAGTCAGGTGTGCCTATACAGGAGCAGAAGGTTTGAGGATAACGGAAGAGTTCGCTCCGCATCTTGTGCTTTTAGACTGGATGCTCCCGGACTTGAGCGGGGTGGATATCTTGAAGCTTCTGACGGAAAAATATAGTATGCCTGTGATCATGCTGACAGCAAGAGGGACGATTGACGACAAAGTGTATGGCTTATCCTGCGGGGCAGACGATTATATCACAAAACCCTTTGATCTCAGGGAGGTCAATATGCGGGTGCAGGCAGTGCTCAGAAGATTTCAAAAATCAGAAAGCGAACACGGAAAAAAAGAAGGAATGCATATCAGGCATATCAAGGATGCCGTGATCTATATGCAGGAGCGGACCGTTATACAGTGCGGCGAGCCGGTAGAGCTTACGCCGAAAGAGTTTGACCTTCTTGTGTGGCTTGTCACCCATCCCCGATTCGTTTTCACGAGAAACCGTCTTTTGGATGAGATATGGGGCTACGATTTTGCCGGGGACACCCGGACGGTGGATATGCATATTCAGAGACTGAGAAAGAAGCTCCATGCAGGGGAGTCGATTATTACCGTTTTTGGCGTGGGGTATAAGTATGTATCAGAAAAAAATTAAGTTTGTCAATAGTATTTTATTTCGGATGAGCCTTTGGGTATTGGGAGTTGGAATCGGCGGAATCCTTCTTATTACGTGCTTTGTGAGATTCCAGATGCGGTACAATATAGAAAAGCAGATAACAGAGGAGATGCAGCAAATCCGTGATAACACGCTTCTTTATATACACCAGATTCTTCTTCTTAACAATGACATTGTGGGGGAGGAGGGGTTCGAAAAAAGTGTCCGGGCAGTGAAGCAGCAGCTAAGAAGCGTCGGATACCGGGAAGCCGCATATTACAATTTAGACGGGGAGCTGTTAGAGCAAAGCGGAAACCGGATTTTGCCCGGCGAGAAGCGGGAAGATTTTGAAAAGGCTATGGAGCTTAATAGTACTTTTACTTTATATTGCAGGAAAGACAGCCAGTGCGAAGTGTATTTTACAATGCCTGTGGAGATTATAGGAAAACGAATTGGATATATCAGCTATTACTTTGATTACGGGGAGCAGTACCGGCGGGAATGGAATACTTTTGAGCGGACATTCTGGATTACGGCAGTTATTTTTGCCTTGATTTGCCTGATTACATGGATTATGCTCTGGCGGATGGTTTCTTCTATACGGAATCTGAGCCGTGTGACCAGCGAGATTTCCCTTCGGCTTTCAGAAGGCCAGTTTGACCACGCGGCAGCAGGACAATTGACCTTTAATGGGCGGAAGGATGAGATTGGGGAGCTGTCGCTGAATTTCACCCGGATGCTTGATGTGGCAGAGGAACAGTTCCAGAGAATACAGGATGACAACAGCCGGATTCGTAATCTCCTTAACAGCCGCCAGGAATTTTACAACAATGTTACCCATGAGCTTAAGACCCCTCTCACAACGATTTCAGGGTATGCGCAGCTTATGGAAAAGAACGGGCAGGAGGACAGAGAACTGTTCTATAAAGGGACGAGGCATATTTTGGGGGAGAGTACACGGCTTTACCGGATGGTAATACAGCTTTTAGAGATGCAGGAAGAAAAGGGGACAAAAGACAAGAAGGTTTTGAATCTGACAGCGCTAATTGTGAATGTAGCTGATACTATGCAGATAAAGGCGAAACGGTATAATAGCAGGATTGTACCAGAAGGAATTGAAACCGATTATTATGTTAAAGGGCGGGAGGATAAGCTTCGCCAGGTCTTTATCAACCTGGTTGACAATGCCATTAAGTACGGAGAACCAGGAGAGACGATACGGCTGATCGCTGAAGCAAAAAAAGATAAAGTATGCGTTTCTGTAGTGAACAGGGGACAGGGGATCGAAAATAAAGATTTGGAGAATATATTCGAACCGTTTTTCCGTACAGACAAAGAGCTTTCCAGAGAGCTTGGCAGTACAGGACTGGGGCTTTCCATCTCCAGAAAGATAGTGAAAGAACACGGAGGGAACATCGAGGCAGACAGTACACCCGGGGAGGAGACGGTTTTCATGGTAAGCTTTCCTGGGATTGGAAGCGAGGTGAATGTATGAGTAAATTAAAGAAACGATGGATGCGGCAATCGATTCTGGCAATGAGCACCGTCATTGTGACAGGCAGCATACTGTGCGGATGTTCACGGCAGGAGATGACCAGGACAATCTCTCTTCCCGATATAGAGGATGAAGGGAAAGGAATATCAGGGATTGTTATAAAAAATATACAGGAATATACTTACGGCGGGCACAGCGAGGATAATCTGCGTCTGGCATGGGGAAAAACGGGCTCAAATACTGCCATCCAGCTCAGGTACGAGGAAGAAGGCTATGTCTATCGGAAGATTGATATTAATACGAAGGAAACGATAAGTAAAGAATTTATGGATGACAGGATGGTCTCTAACATACAGATTGCGCCTGGCGGCAGATATGTTTCTTATGAGGCAGAGCCGGCAAAAAAAGCCAGCCCGGAGCTCGTTGTGTTTCTTGCAGAGGAGGGAGAACATATTGTACTGCGTGAATGGAATGAAAGTTTGCAGTTTTTTTCCTATATCTGGAGTGATGACGGGACGAAGCTTTTTTCCTGGCAGGATGGGGACAATTACGCTTTTTCGCCGGATACTGACTGGTGTGTAACCTGCTATGACATGGAGACCGTAAAGCAGGACAGTAACGGCGGCCTGACTATTGAAAAAAAGGAGTTTCGGATGGAGGGGAACGGACATGCCTGGAGACATGTTCTGCCGAATGCCGATGGTACAAAAGTGTATGTAAGAGAGGAGTATGAAAGTTTCTCAGACAGCAAAGAAAAAGAATATTCGGAAAATCAGGAGATAAAAAAGAAAAAGGCAGCAAAAAACTGGCTGATCATGCCGGAAAAACAGGAGATAAAAAAGTTACAGGAATATGCGGATGAGCCGGTCAATCCGGTCAAATATACAAAAAAAGGACTGTATTTCCAGAAGGAAGGGAAGTTATTACTTGTAGAGAACCCAGAAGACACACCATCGGTGAAGGAACTTTTTCGTGTTGCCGGTATGGAAGTCAATATCTGCGGAAACGGGGATCATATTTTTCTTATTGAGTGGATGGATGATCTGCAAAGCATGCAGCTTAGCGGGGTGAAGCTTGAAGGCACAGAACCGACGGCGAAGCAGGCGCTCTATAAAGCTTCCTTTGAAGGCGGCGACTGCATCTCTGCCGATGACTCGGCAATCGTGCTACAAGGATATGAATATCTGGAGAATGACCGGTGCAATTTTAAGGTCATGGAACTTGGATATTGATTTGACAAAAACTTACTCCAGATGCTATTCTGATAACAATAAAGATATCGGGGGTGAAAGTATATGAATTATTCCGAGAATAATAAGCAGTATCACATCCAGGTAGGAGAGGGAGATGTGGGAAGGTACGTGATCTTGCCGGGTGACCCGAAGCGCTGTGCGAAAATCGCGAAGTATTTTGATGACGCAAAGCTGGTGGCGGACAGCAGGGAGTATGTCACCTATACGGGATACTTAGAAGGGACGAAGGTAAGCGTAACTTCCACAGGCATCGGCGGGCCTTCGGCGGCCATAGCCATAGAAGAGCTGGTGAAAGCGGGGGCTGACACGTTTTTCAGAATCGGCACCTGTGGGGGGATGCAGACGGATGTGATGAGCGGGGATATCGTCATTGCGAACGGAGCCGTCCGGATGGAAGGGACGAGTAAGGAGTATGCGCCCATCGAATTCCCGGCAGTGCCGGATATCCGGCTTGTAAACGCGCTGATTAAAGGGGCGAAGCAGCTAGAGCAGACGTATCATGTGGGGGTTGTCCAGTGTAAAGATTCCTTTTACGGACAGCATTCGCCGGAGGCGAAGCCTGCCGGGTATGAACTGCTTGATAAATGGGAGGCATGGAAGCGGATGGGATGTCTGGCCTCGGAGATGGAGTCGGCGGCGCTGTTTATTGCTGCGGCGAGCCTTCATGTGAGAGCGGGAACCTGTCTTCTGGTGCTGGCCAACCAGGAGCGGGAGAAAGCGGGCCTTGAAAATCCTGTTGTCCACGATACAGACATGGCCATTCGAGTTACCGTGGAAGCACTAAGAGAGCTGATCCGGTCGGAAAAGTAGACGAAAAAAGCACCCGGCATTCCCGGAAGGAGCTTTCCTTAAGGGAGACGGGTGCTTTGCCGTGTCATCTGTCCGACTTAATTATCTTTCGTTGTCGTATGCAACGAAGCGGTCTACCTTGGGCTGGGAGCCGCATCCTGACACGAACTCATTGGTAAGAAATTCGGTTACGAACATCTCACGCTCTTTGCTGCCTGTGGTGAATGCGCCCATGCAGATGATATTGGCGTCATTGCTTAAACGTGCCCGCTGAGCAGAATATACGTCAGAGACAAGTGCAGCATAAGCCCCTTTTACTTTGTTTGCAGCGATGGAAACGCCGATTCCCGTACCGCATACAAGAATTCCGCGGTCATATTTTTTCGCAGCTACAGCTTCCGCAACCTCGATTGCCACATTGGCATAGATCGGATCTTCACTTCCGAAATCAGTCACTTCACCGTACCCCTTCGCCTCGATAAATTTGATAAGGGCTTCTTTTTCACTCTGTGCGTTTGGATCGCAGCCGATTGCAATTTTCATCTTCCATTCCTCCTATAATTGTATCTGTTTTGGGTTTTTGTAAGCATATTTTAACATTTCATTTCGCTTTTGTCCACTTTCGAATGCTTTCGAATCAATAAAAATTTTGAAAATTATAATAATGTCCGCAAGATACATTCCACGGAGTCCGTCTGTTTATCGGCATATTTTTCTACGCCGGGGGCGCAGTTTGTCATAGCATAGCTGGTCCCGGCAGCTTTGAAAAGCTCAATATCATTGAAGTGGTCGCCAAAAGCGATGCCGTCTGCCAAAGGGATGCCCAGATGGCGGGTGATGTCGGAAAGTCCGGTGCCTTTGTTGGCATTCGGAGCAAGGAAGTCCACCCAGAGATTTCCCGAGGTGACAATTTTGATTTCTGATGAGAAATTTTCCTTGAAAAAACGCTCTGCCACATCGGTTCCGTTAAAGTTCAGGAAAGCGATTTTTAAAAATGGCTCTGTGACCTGGCACAGATCCGGGACTTCTTTGAGCTTATATTTGATTACTTCGCGGAGATGGTACAGGAACCGCTGGTCGGTGGAGTCTGTGTAGGCGGTTGATTCACATGAGAGCATGCAGTGGAATTCCGGGAATTGCTTCGATGCCCGGATGATTCGAAGTCCCAGTTCCCGGTCAATCAGTCCCCTTGATATCACTTTATGGTTATGGACACACATGGAGCCATTCTCTGTAATATAAGAAATATCTTCCTGCACCGGCCCGAACAGGCGGTATACATTCTCGTATGTACGTCCGCTGGCGGCAATGAAGCGGATGCCTTTTTCTTTGAGCTTTCGGATCAGGTCAAAAATTTCCGGCTCAAGGTGCTGTGCATCATTTTTTAAAAGTGTCCCGTCCAAATCACTGGCTATATATTTTATCATAATAAAATTCCTCCTGCTTACATGATATACAAAAAGACAGGATTTTTCAATTGTATTTTGACAGGAAAGATGATAGTATAAATTAGCAGTGGGTACAGGAGGATATCATGTCAGAGATTCTAATTATCGGAGCGGCGATTATCGATGTACTGGTACGTCCGGTTAACCGCCTGGTTTTTGAGACAGGTTCATATCCGGCGGAGGATATCCGCATGTCGCCGGGAGGAGACGCCCTTAATGAGGCGCTTGTACTTGCCGGACTGGGTAAGCAGGTGCGGCTTGAGACTGTTGTGGGCGATGATGAGGCCGGAAGGTTTCTGATCAGGGAGTGCCGGGACAGAGGGGTTGTGATTGAGCAGCGGCAGATAAGGAAGGGGATTACTACGGGAATCAACGTTGTGCTTGTCGGTGAGGATGGGGAGAGAAGCTTTCTGACGAATCCCGGCGGAACGCTTCGGGCCCTTAAGCTTACAGATATCCGTATGCCTTATGGACAGAAAGTGAGATATCTGTGCTTTGCAAGTATCTTTGTGTTTCCAAAGATCCGGACAGAACAGCTTGTTCGGATATTTTCCCAGGCAAAGAAACAGGGCATCACTGTATGCGCGGATATGACAAAGTGCAAATGTAAGGAAACAGTGTCAGATATGGCAAATGCCTTTGTATATATAGATTATCTTTTTGCCAATGAGCAGGAGGCAGCCCTTCTGACCGGTGAGACGGACACGCAGAAGGCAGCGGAAAGTCTTCTTAACTCAGGCGCAGAGCATGTCATCATAAAATGCGGGGCGAAAGGATGTCTGGTAAAGACAAAGTCGGAAGTATACAGTGTTCCGGCAGAAAGAGAAATAGAATGTATCGACACCACAGGAGCCGGGGACAGCTTTGTGGCGGGCTTTATCTGTGCATTGTCAGAAGGAAAAGATCTGCGTGTCTGTGCGCAGTTTGCCAATCGGTGCGGCGCGAAGGCAGCAGAGGTGCTCGGCGCAACGGAGTGGGCAGTACAGAAATATGAGGAGGATAAGTTATGATATTCAAAGGAAAAATAGCTACATGGTGGTATGTTGTAATAGCAATTTTAAATGGAGTGGCAATTGCTTCTTTGATCTACCAGACCTGGTCAGGAAATTTATCTCTGATTTTTGTTTTGAATCTGGCAGTGTTCCTGCTTTTTGATCTTTATTTTATTCCGGTTTTATTTAAGAATGAGGTTACGGTCACAAAGAAAGTAGTTACTATAAAGTTTGGGCTGCTTACGAAGGAAATTCCTGTACAGGATATCAGATGTGTCAAGAAGATGAAAGTTTATTCGGCGTCCTTAGCCGCATCCTTTGACCGAATCGGTATCGAATCCTACAGAATGACGGATGTGTTTGTAGCTCTGGAGGATAATGAAGCATTTATCAAAGAGTTGATGAGAAAGAATCGGAAGATAAAATATCTGATATAAAGTGAACGAACAATTTGGGACGGAGCGAAAGAAAAGATATCCGTCCCAAATTATTTTATGGCAGGGGAGTTTGAGACTATGGACGACAGACTGTTTGCAGAAGAGAAGGAATATCTAAGCGAGATGATCCGAAAAATCGGTGATCAGATTGAGAAGACGAAAGAAGCGCTCTCGAAAGGACAGAAAGAGATTGACAACATGCATGACTATTACTGGCAGAATTATACGGAGATGGACCAGTATGGTTATGAGGATTATGATAACCAGCAGGCACTTCTTGAGCAGGTGAATGCGAATGCAAAGCAGGCAAAGAGAAAGCAGAGGCTAAAACGGATGCTGGATTCCCCTTATTTTGGACGAGTGGATTTTCGTTATGAGGGGGAAGAGGAGGAAGAGACTTTCTATATCGGCATAGGGAATTTTGCGGAGCGGGCGGGGGCAGTACCGCTAATCTATGACTGGCGGGCACCGGTTTGCGGGCTCTTTTATGACTATGATAAAGGAAGGGCCTCTTATCAGGCCCCGTCCGGGGAGATGGAAGGGGAGATCTGCCAAAAGCGTCAGTATAAGATTCAGGGCGGAAGACTGATCTATGCATTTGCGTGTGACACGAAGATTGATGATGATATTTTAAAAGCCGAGCTTGGGGGAAACGGCGATGTGCAGCTTAAGAATATCGTACGCACCATTCAGAAGGAGCAGAATGCCATTATCCGCAACACGAAAGATAAGATACTTGTGATTCAGGGAGCTGCGGGAAGCGGGAAGACATCGATTGCGCTGCACCGCATTGCCTATCTTTTGTATCATGACAGAGAAAGATTAAAGTCATCAGACATTTTGATTCTGTCTCCTAGCAGTGTGTTTTCGGATTATGTCTCTCACGTTCTTCCGGAATTGGGAGAGGAGAATATCCGGGAGATGAGCTTTGATCTGTTCGCTTACCGGGAGCTTAAAAGTGTTGCCGGGGACTGTGAGGACCGATATGATTATCTGGAGCGTCAGATTAGATTTCCAGACAGAGAGGAGGAGCTTAGATATCAGGAAAAACAGTCGGCTTCCTTTATCGGGACGATAGAAGGCTTCCTGGCTGTATTGGAGGAGGAACTGGTAGAGCTTCGGGGAGTTGTTTTTAAAGGTTTTCAGAAGACAGAGGAGGAGATTATAAAGCTGTTTTATTACAAATTCCAGAATACGCCGCTTTTAAAGCGTCTGGATGCAGTGATGGAATATTTTACAGACGAGTATGAGACGCTTCGGGGAAAGAATCTTTCGGAGGAGGAGACGGAGGCGCTTCAAGTTATCTTCAACCGGATGTATGTGATGAAGGATATCTATCACATCTATAACCGGATGCTTGAGGACAATGGATATGAGCCTTTGCCGGACGTGGAGACTGAGAGACGGAAGATTCCTTATGAGGATGTCTATCCGATGCTGTATCTGAAATACCGCTTAGAAGGTCAGACGGCCCGCCGTGAGATCCGGCATCTTGTCATCGATGAGATGCAGGATTACTCATTTTTGCAGTATACAATCCTCAGCCAGATGTTTTCCTGCCGCATGACGATTCTCGGCGACAGGGCGCAGACTTTAGACGGCAGCGGACAGGATGTCTTAAGCTTTCTGCCGAAGGTCTTTGGAAAGAAGCTTAAAAAGATTGTGATAAATAAGAGTTATCGGAATACATTGGAGATTGCGGAATATGCAGCCAAATTTATCGGTCTCACAGGAATATCTTTTCTTGAGAGGCATGGAAAAGAGGTCGAGGAACAGACGTTTCCGACGCTTGATATGTTATTTGATGCTGTGGCAGAGAATCTTTCCGGGGACTATGAGACATACGCCCTTCTTACAATGACTGAGGAGGAAGCTTATGATATCTACCGGCTGATCAAGGAGCGGGTCAGGGAACGGGGGATTTCTATCCATTATATTGACCGGGACAGCACAGCTTTTGACAGAGGTCTTACAGTTACCACTTATTATCTGGCAAAGGAATTGGAATTTGACCAGGTATTTACTGTGTTTCCGGAAAAAGAGCGCCCCTTTTTTCAGCAGGCGGCCTATATCAGCGCCACGAGGGCGCTTCATGAACTGTATATGTACAGGATACATTGAGTCAATTCCTTTTACGTCAGTCATAATCCGCATTTTTGCTGCATAGATTATGAGTAAAATCTGTGAATGGCGTTTGTATGAAGGCAAAGAGGCAGGTATCAGCGCGGGAAGAAAATTTCCTTAAAAATAGACTGTCAGAGCTGTCTGAACTACCGAAAGATGTGGTGCTTGGCATTCCCATGCTTACCATGGTGGGGCAGATGGAACTGAATATCGAAAATTACAGAGGAATCATTGAATATACAGATTGCCTGATCCGTATCCATACGAAGGACGGACAGATCCGTATCTGCGGGAAAAATCTGAAGGTTGACTATTATACCAACGATGAGATGAAAGTCACCGGGCATATCATATCCATCGAATATGTAGGCCTGTCAGTACCAGATTAAATCCCCTTTTCTTATGGGGGAACATTCCAGAATTGACGACGGGAGGAAACATCGTTGCTGTCACGGCTTATCTGTTATATCAAAGGATATTTGCGCATCCGGATTGCGGGGTATTCCACGGAAAGATTTTTAAATGCATGCCGGCACAGAGGCATCTACCTGTGGGGGCTTCAGGCAGTTTCGGGCGCTTATGAGATGAATATTTCAATCAGCGGCTTCCGGAAGTTAAAACCGATCATCAGGAAGACAGGAACAAAAGTTACGATTTTAAGAAAGTCCGGTCTTCCTTTTTATTTATTTCGATACCGGAAGCGGAAGCTCTTTTTCGCCGGGGCTTTTTTCTTCGTGTTTCTGATCTTTTGGATGTCCCATTATATATGGAACATCGACATTGCAGGGAACAAATCCCGTACAGACGAGACATTGTTAGAGTTTTTGGAAGAGAAGTCGGTGCGAAACGGGATGGCAAAGTCGGATGTCAACTGCCAGAGAATTGTAAAAGATATCCGCAAAGAGTATGATGATATTATATGGGTGTCGGCGTCTATCCGGGGCACGCGTCTGATTATCCAGGTGAAGGAAAATGAAGACTCTCCGGCAGTGCCGGCGGACGAAAGGAAGGAGAAAGAGGATACAGACAAGACGGTTCAGCCAGTCGATATAGTGGCAGACAAAAGCTGCACAATCGTAAGCGCCATTGTCCGGAACGGCCTGCTGCAGACTAAGATTGGGGCAAAGGTAAAAAAGGGCGATGTATTAGTGTCGGGTCAGGTTCCGGTGAACAACGACGCAGGAGAGATTACCGGATACCAGTATCATGTATCGGATGCAGACATCATCGGCAGGACGAAGATAAAGTATAAGGATTCCTGCAGCAATACGTATATTGAAAAAGAGAATTATGATATCTGTAAAAAACAATACAGTTTGTCTCTTGGAGATATCCGGTTTTCTTTTGGCGGGATTAAGAATAATTATGAGCATTTTACCATGTATGGAGAACAAGGGCAGCTTAAGTTTTTTGACAATTTTTATATTCCGGTTTTCTGGTGGTCGAGGGAGGCGATTCCCTATACACCCCACAAAAAACAACATGAAAAAGAAGAGATTCAAAAGATACTCACGGAGAGATTTGTAAGGTACTGTGAAGATTTGGAGAAAAAAGGGGTAGAAATTATTGAGAATGATGTTAAAATATACACAGGGCAGGATAAGTCGGAGGCAAAGGGAAGTCTGATGGTTCAGATGCCTATTGGAAAAGAAAAGGCTTCTAAGCTTTTGGAGATTCCTAAGCAGAAGGAGGCCGAGGGAGAAGAGACAGGAGACGAAGTGAATGGGAATGATGGAGATGACCATTGATATTCCGGCAGAACACGAGGGAAATGTGTTCGGGCAGTTCGATGCTTATATGAAAAAAATTGAGCGAGCGCTTCATGTAACGCTTGTTGCCAGAGGCGAGAGCATTAAGATCATGGGGGATGGCGCAAGAGCTGAGAAGGCAAAAAGGGTGCTGTCGCAGCTCACGGAGTTATCCAGGAGAGGGAATATCATACAGGAACAGAACGTAGATTATCTATTATCACTTGTCATGGAGGACAGTGAGGAGAATATTCTTGAGATTGATAAGGATATTATATGCCATACCCTTGGCGGCAAGCCGATCAAGCCAAAGACCATGGGGCAAAAGAAATACGTGGACGCTATAAGGAAGCAGATGATCGTGTTCGGATTAGGGCCGGCCGGAACCGGCAAGACCTACCTTGCAATGGCTATGGCGATTACTGCGTTTAAGAATGACGAAGTGGGAAGGATTATCTTGACTCGTCCGGCGATCGAAGCGGGGGAAAAGCTCGGCTTTCTTCCGGGGGATCTGCAGAGTAAGATTGATCCGTATTTAAGGCCGCTTTATGATGCCCTCTATCAGATTATGGGAGCGGAAAGTTTCCTTAAGAATTCGGAGAAAGGACTGATCGAGGTGGCGCCCCTTGCTTATATGCGCGGGCGGACGTTAGATAATGCATTTATCATACTTGACGAGGCACAGAACACGACTCCGGCGCAGATGAAGATGTTTCTTACCAGGATTGGCTTTGGTTCTAAGGTTGTTATCACCGGTGATGAGACTCAAAAAGACTTGGCAGCGGGACAGCTCTCCGGTCTTGATGTGGCTGTAAATGTAGTGAAGAATATAGAGGATATCAGTGTATGCCGCCTTACGAGCAAGGATGTTGTGCGTCATCCGCTTGTCCAGAAGATTGTTAAGGCGTATGAAGTGTACGAGAGCAGTATGGAGAAAAGTAAGAGAAAAAAACCAAGGAGAAGGTCATGACATTGAATTTTGAAGAAGAAGGGGATGTGCAGCTCCCTCTGGCATGTGAATCACTTGCCGGGAGGGTCATGCTGGAAGCCCTTGATTATATTGGGTGTCCTTATGAGGCGGAAGTAAATTTGCTTCTTACTACAGATGAGGAGATTTGGCAGATGAACCGGGAGTTTCGAAGTACGGACCGGGCAACGGATGTCCTTTCTTTTCCTATGACGGATTTTGAAGCGCCAGGAGAGTTTGGCTTTCTTGAGGAGCGCAATGACTGCTTTCATCCGGAGAGCGGGGAGCTGCTTTTGGGGGATATCGTGATTTCGAAAGACAGGGTACTGTCTCAGGCGGCGGAATATGGACACAGTGTCTTGCGGGAATTTGCCTTTTTGATCACACATTCTGTACTGCATTTGACAGGATATGACCATATGGAGGAGGATGAGCGCCTGGTCATGGAGCGGATGCAGAAAGAGATATTAGAAAAGCTGGAAATTTTGAGAGAGTAGCATATAACTTTATGATGGGGTTAAACTATGGCTAAAGTTAAGAAAAATTCAGACAAGTCACTTATTATGCAAGGTTCATTTCTTGCCATTGCCGGGGTGATTACGAAGATTATCGGTGCGGTGTACAGAGTTCCGCTTGTAAATATACTCGGGGATAAAGGGATGGGTTATTATGGCGTTGCTTTTCAGGTCTACGCCATCGCCCTGACACTGACTTCCTACAGCCTGCCGCTGGCAGTGTCGAAGCTGGTCTCGGCGAGAAATGCCACCGGGCAGTACCGAAATGCCCACAAGGTGTTTAAGATTGCTCTTTCTTTTGCCTTTACGGTGGGAGGAAGTGCGGCGTTGCTTATTTTTTTAGGAGCGGATTTTATTGCCACTCATATTATGGCTATGAAATTGAGTTCCTACGCGCTCAGGGTGCTTGCGCCCTGTATTTTGGTGGTTGCGATACTCGGCGTATTCCGCGGTTTCTTCCAGGGAAACAAATCTATGATTCCCACGGCGATTTCCCAGGTGTTAGAGCAGATTGTCAATGCGGCGGTCAGTATTCTTGGGGCTTTCTTTTTGCTTAAGATGGCGAAGGCAGCGAAAAAGGGCAATGATTTTTCATTGGCTATGGCGGCGATGGGCGGAACGATTGGAACAGTTGCCGGAGCAGCTTCTGCGCTGCTGTTTCTGATGTTTATATTTGCAGTGTATCAGAGGGTCATGAAGCGGCAGCGGCGCCGTGACCGGACGAGAAGACGGGAGAGCTATGAACATATCTTCCGGGCGCTTCTTTATACGATTGCGCCGGTGCTTCTAAGCTCTACGGTCTACAATCTCAGCGGAGTGATTGACAACGCCATGTTTGGAAAGATCATGTCTGCCCAGGGACACGCAGAGAGTGAGTATGCAGGGCTTTTAGGTATCTTAAGCGGAAAATACGACACACTGATCAATGTGCCGCTGGCGTTTTCCAATGCGCTCGGGGCGTCCCTTGTCCCCAGTCTGGTAGCCACGGTAAAATCCGGGAATAAACGTCAGGTGAACGATAAGATCTCTATGTTTGTGCGGTTCAATATGCTGATTGCCATTCCGAGTGCCGTAGGACTTTTGGTGCTGGCAAAGCCTCTCCTGGATTTGATCTTTTTTACTGAAAATAATAATGTGTCGGCGAAGATGCTGCAGATCGGCGCAATCTCTGTTATATTTTATTGTCTGTCTACGGTGACGAATGCGGTGCACCAGGGGCTTGACAATATGATGATTCCGGTAAAAAGCGCTTCTGTTTCGCTGGTTGTACATATGGTGTCGCTGTTTATTATGATGGTGGTGTTCCAGTGGGGGATTTACGGAGTTGTAGTGAGCAAGATTGTCTTTGCCGCCTGTGCCTCTATGCTGAATTCCCATGCGCTTCGTCAGAAAGTAGGTTATGTACAGGAGCAAAAACGGACATTTGCCATCCCGCTTTTGGCGTCTGCCCTTATGGGAATTGCAGCGCTGGGCACATATTCAGCCTTTAAGTTTATTGTCGGCGCTAAGATTGCGACAGTGATCGCCCTGCCGGTGGCAGTGATCGTCTACGGCTCAGGACTTGTGCTTTTAGGAGGTATTACAGAGGAAGAGATGATGGAGATGCCTAAGGGCGCTTTGCTTGCAAAGCTCTGCCGCAAGGTTCACTTGTTTTGAATAAATTGCTCAAAATTGCCAATACTTATGGAAAAAAGGAGTTGGCGTTATGAGGAATAAATATGGAATTGGTTTTCTTTCTGTTGTGCTGATTTTGGCACTGGCGGTTACATTTGCCTGCCAATACAGCTATCGTGCTGCCAGACGAAAGTTAGAGGCAAGGCTTTTGGCAGTAGAGGAAGTAAAGAAAGCCCAGGCCGAGGAGACAGTGACGGCGGATGGACATGCCTTGAAGGAGGACTGCTATTATCTGAAAAACGTGAACGGGTATGTGGTTGTTTTTCTGAGCGATAAGAAAACTGCCTATGAATATACGGATATTTTGTGCGAGGAACTTCCGGAGGCGGTAAGAGAGGAGATTGCCAACGGAAAATATATTGAGAATCAGGAGGAACTCTATGGATTCCTTGAGAATTACTCAAGTTGATTATATATCAGGATAAAATATAATGCTGGACTTTGGGAACATTTTAGTGTAAGATAAGAAAAGTTTTTTAAATATACAGCAGAGGTCGGGAATATGGATAAAAAAAGCATCGCACGCATAAATGAACTGTACCATAAATCAAAAGAGGAAGGTCTGACGGAGGCTGAACTTAAAGAGCAGCAGATACTTCGGAAGGAATATGTGGATTCTTTCAAACGCAGCTTAAGAGGACAGCTTAACAACATCTCCATCAGGGAGGCTGATGGAAGTATTACAGATTTGGGTGAGAAATTTGGAAACAAAACAGGAAATTAGAGAACAGATACGAAAACTCCGCGCCGGTATCGGGGCGGATGAATGGCATGCGGCGACCGAGGTCATTGCAGGGAAGGTGATTGCAAGCGATTATTTCAGGGAAGCAACGGATCTTTTCTGCTATATGGATTTTGACGGCGAGGTAGGAACCGAGCAAATTATTGATGAGGCGTGGCGTCTGGGGAAAGATATCTGGCTGCCGAGAGTATCCGGCGGAGAGATGGATTTTTATCTGGTGGAGTCAGAAAAAGAGCTTGTACGGGGCACTTTTGGAATCCTGGAGCCTTCCGGCGAAGGAATTAAAGCTCCCGGGAATGACGGCCTTGTGATTGTGCCGGGAATTGCATTTGACTGTATGCGTAACCGGATTGGATACGGGAAGGGATTCTATGACCGTTATCTCAGTGCGCATCCTAACCTTGTCAAGCTGGGAATTGCATTCGATATTCAGCTTGTGGATCGGATACCGGCAGAAGAGTGTGACTGTAAGATGGATATGGTGTTTACAGAAAAAGTTGTATACTAATTGATGAATGGAGAGTATTGAGATGGATAGTTTGCCGAAAGACCCGGTGCTGATGTTAAGTGTAGTGAACACGGAGCTTCGTGATTATTATCCTTCTCTGGATGTTTTGTGTAAGGACAAAGCGGTGGAGAAGGATATGATAATCGATGCGTTAAGGAGCATTGATTATGAATATGATGAAGGAAAGAATCAGTTTGTGTGAAATCACATTTAGAAAAGGAAAAGTCAAGAGAAATGTATCAGGAAATTGATTTAGATAAAATAGACATTCATGCAGAACCGCCTACAGAGGAACCGGCCAGACAATATTATTTTATGACAAAGTGCCGGGAGTGGGTAAAGGATTTTGAGCAAAAATACGGACGCCGCCCTACCGCATGTGTCACGACCTTCGGCTGTCAGATGAATGCCAGGGATTCTGAAAAATTGAGAGGGATTCTTAAGGACATCGGATACATAGAGGAGCAGGAGGAACATGCGGACTTTGTCATCTATAATACGTGTACCGTCCGCGAGAATGCCAATACGCGGGTGTATGGGAGGCTCGGACAGTTAAAGCCCCGCAAGAAAAAGTATCCTCATATGATGATTGGTTTGTGCGGCTGTATGATGCAAGAGCCGGAGGTGGTGGAAAAGTTAAAGAAAAGCTATTCTTTTGTTGACCTGATCTTTGGGACTCATAACATCTATAAATTCGCAGAGCTTTTGGCTGCCCGTTTTGAGGCGGGACGGATGGTTATAGATATTTGGAAGGATACCGATAAAATTGTAGAAAACCTTCCGAATGAGCGGAAATATCCGTTTAAGTCCGGCATAAATATTATGTTCGGATGCAACAATTTTTGCAGCTATTGCATTGTTCCGTATGTAAGGGGCAGGGAGAGAAGCCGTGAACCGAAAGCCATTATCCGGGAGATTGAGCGCCTCGTTGCGGACGGCGTGACGGAAGTGATGCTTTTGGGGCAGAATGTTAATTCTTACGGCAAGACTTTGGATGCGCCGATATCATTTGCACAGCTTCTTATGGAGATTGAAAAGATTCAGGGGTTAAAGCGTATTCGTTTTATGACTTCACATCCGAAAGATTTATCAGATGAGCTTATTGAAGTTATGGGAAGTTCAAAGAAGATATGCCGTCATCTTCATCTTCCGGTACAGTCGGGAAGCACACGTATTCTTGAGAAGATGAATCGTCGGTATACGAAGGAGCAGTATCTTGAGCTGACAGAGAAGCTTAAGCGTGCTGTGCCGGGAATCTCTCTCACCACAGATATCATTGTAGGATTTCCGGGGGAGACGGAGGAGGATTTTCAGGAGACACTGGATATTGTCAGGCAGGTCCGGTATGACAGTGCTTTTACATTTATCTACTCAAAACGTTCGGGAACACCTGCTGCCGTTATGGATGAACAGGTGCCTGACGAGATTATCAAAGACCGTTTTGAGCGATTGCTTAAAGAAGTTCAGAAAATTGCGGGAGAGATGTGTGCAGTACATGAGAAAACCGTACAGGAAGTCCTTGTGGAGTCTGTAAGCGAACAAGATGATTCTATGGTTACGGGAAGGCTTGGCAATAATTTGCTGGTACATTTTCCGGGAAGCCGGGAGTTGATTGGGGAATATGTGAATGTATTCTTAAAAGAGTGCAAAGGCTTTTATTATATCGGGGAGATGAAACCGTTACCAGTATGAAATTACCATCTATATTATAGGACAAAAACGCTCAAACTATGTAAAAAGAACATAAGTGAGGGCGTTTTTTACATGAAAAAATTAAGTGAATATCTATTTTTATGGGCGGTGGGAGGCTGTATATATTACGCATTTGAGTTGATTTTCCGAGGTTTCTCCCATTGGAGCATGTTTGTTTTGGGGGGAATCTGCTTTGTGTTTTTTGCAGTGCAGGGACGGATGCTTCTCTGGCAGGACCCTTTATGGCTCCAGCTTTTGCGGTGCATGGTATTTGTGACATCGATGGAATTTATCACAGGGATCATTGTCAATAAATGGCTGCATCTTAATGTGTGGGATTACAGCAGGTTGCCCCTGCAGCTATTTGGGCAGATCTGTGTGCCGTTTATCATTATCTTTTCCGGGCTTGCAGCCGTGGGCATTATCCTGAGTGGTTATTTGATGTACTGGCTCTATCAGGAACCGAAGCCGCGCTATTATATTTTGTGAATTTTACCTTTCAAATCTTCCTTAAAAATGCTATACTATTAACACAATTACAGACAGAAGAGGAGATTTTAGTGTGAGTGAATTGACACCGATGATGCAGCAGTATATGAAGACAAAGGAAGATTATCCTGACTGCATTCTCTTTTATAGACTGGGTGATTTTTATGAGATGTTTTTTGATGATGCAATTAAAGTGTCAAAGGAACTGGAACTCACCCTGACAGGAAAAAGCTGCGGACTTCCTGAGAGAGCGCCGATGTGCGGGGTTCCCTATCACGCAGTGGACGGGTATTTAAACCGTCTGGTCTCTAAGGGCTACAAAGTGGCAATCTGTGAACAGTTAGAAGATCCTGCCACAGTAAAGGGATTGGTCAAACGGGACGTAGTGCGTATCGTCACTCCCGGAACTAATCTTGATACCCAATCCCTTGATGAAACGAAGAATAACTATATTATGAGTGTTGTATATATAGCAGACCGTTATGGGCTTTCAGTGGCAGATGTGACAACAGGCGACTACTTTATGACGGAGATTAACAGCAGTGAAAAATTGTTCGACGAAATTTTTAAATTCATGCCCTCAGAGCTTATTTGCAATGAGGCTTTTTATATGAGCGGCATGGATTTTGATGATCTTCGGGAACGGCTCGGAATTATTATCTATTCGCTGGAAGCGTGGTATTTTGACGATGCGCTGTGCAGGCGTTCTTTGAAAGAACATTTCCATGCCGGGACACTTAAAGGGCTTGGCCTGGGGGATTATGACTGCGGCGTCATTGCGGCGGGCGCTCTGCTTTTGTATTTGAAAGAAACGCAGAAAACTGCTTCGTTGTCCCAACTGTCTAAGCTTACGCCTTACACGACGGGAGCTTTTATGCTGTTGGACAGTTCCACGCGGCGTAATCTGGAGCTCTGTGAGACGCTGCGCGAAAAGCAGAAGCGAGGTTCCCTTTTGTGGGTGTTAGATAAGACGAAGACCGCGATGGGCGCGCGTACTCTGCGCAAGTATATCGAACAGCCTCTGATCAGTAAGTCGGAGGTAATAAAGCGCCAGCAGGCAGTGGGTGAGCTTAAGGATACTGCTATTGCAAGAGAAGAAATCCGGGAATATCTGACGCCGGTCTATGATCTGGAACGGCTGGTAAGTAAGATTACTTATCAGTCTGCCAATCCGAGAGATATTATCTCCTTCCGCAGTTCGCTGTCTATGCTTCCGCATATCAGATACATATTAAGTGAACTGAAAAGTCCTCTTCTCAAAGAGCTTTGTAAGAAATTTGACACGTTGGAAGACCTTTTTACGCTGACAGAGCAGGCGATTGCCGACGAACCGCCAATTGCCATGAAGGAAGGCGGCATTATCAAAGAAGGTTACAATGAAGAGGTGGATAAGCTGCGCTGTGCCAAGTCAGACGGCAAAGAATGGCTTGCGAAGCTTGAACAGGAGGAGCAGGAAAAAACAGGGATTAAAAACCTTCGGATCAAATACAACAAAATATTCGGCTATTATCTTGAAGTTACGAACTCATTTAAAAATATGGTGCCGGATTACTACATAAGAAAACAGACATTGGCCAATGCCGAACGCTATATTATCCCTGAATTAAAGGAGCTGGAGGATACGATTCTCGGGGCTGAGGACAAGCTGTATGCGCTGGAGTATCAGCTTTACTGCGAAGTGCGTGATAAAATAGGCGCGCAAGTCGTGAGGATTCAGGATACGGCGAAAGCGATCGCCAGGCTCGACGCCTTGTCCTCCATGGCGTTAGTCGCCGAACAGAATAACTATGTGTGTCCGAAGATGAATGAGAGAGGGGTTATCGATATCAAGGAAGGACGTCATCCGGTAGTGGAAAAGATGATACCCCACGATCTGTTTATCACCAATGATACATATCTCGACGATAAGAAAAAAAGGATTTCCATCATTACAGGGCCTAATATGGCGGGGAAATCTACCTATATGAGGCAGACTGCCCTGATTGTGCTGATGGCGCAGATTGGCTCTTTTGTACCTGCCGCATCCGCAGAGATTGGGATGGTGGACCGGATATTTACAAGGGTCGGCGCATCGGATGATCTTGCTTCGGGGCAGAGTACATTTATGGTGGAGATGACGGAGGTGGCCAATATTTTAAGAAATGCCACCAGTAAAAGTCTTCTGATCCTGGATGAGATCGGACGGGGAACAAGCACCTTTGACGGACTAAGCATCGCCTGGGCGGTCATCGAGCATATCAGCAGCAGTAAATTACTTGGGGCAAAGACGCTGTTTGCCACTCATTATCACGAGTTGACCGAATTGGAGGGAAAGATTGACAACGTTAATAATTACTGTATTGCCGTGAAAGAAAAGGGAGATGACATCATATTTCTCCGTAAGATTGTGAAGGGCGGGGCGGATAAAAGCTACGGAATCCAAGTGGCAAAGCTGGCCGGTGTTCCCGAGACTGTAACGGAACGGGCAAAGGAGATCGTGGAGGAACTGATTCACGCTGATATCACAACACGGATCAAGGATATAGCTGTTCATGGGACGGCGCCGAAGATTAAGACGAAAAAATATGACGAGGTGGATTTGGCTCAGATCTCTCTCTTTGATACGGTGAAGGATGATGATGTGATAGAAGAACTTAAGAGCCTGGACATCAGCAATCTGACACCGATTGATGCGCTTAACACGCTGTACCAGTTACAGAACAAATTAAAGAACAGGTGGCACGTATGAGCAAAATACAAGTACTAGATTCCATTACGATCGACAAGATCGCTGCCGGCGAGGTTATTGAGCGTCCTGCTTCTGTTGTGAAGGAGCTGGTGGAAAATGCAATTGATGCCGGAGCGTCTTCGGTTACAGTAGAAATTAAAGACGGCGGGGTTTCATTGATCCGCATTGCGGACAATGGCTGCGGCATCTCAAAAGATGAGGTGCGGCCGGCCTTTCTCAGACATTCTACCAGCAAGATCCGCTCTGTGGACGACCTTTTGCACATTCGCTCGTTAGGATTTCGGGGAGAGGCACTTTCAAGTATCGCGGCGGTGTCCCAGGTGGAGCTTTTGACGAAGACGAAGGAGGATATCTTTGGGACAAGATACCGCATTGCCGGGGGGAAGGAGGAGAGTCTTGAGGATGACAGCGCTCCGGACGGAACGACTTTTTTAATCCGGCAGCTCTTTTACAATGTTCCTGCACGACGGAAATTTTTGAAAACTGCCATGACAGAGGCCAGCCATGTAGGGGATTTGATGATTCGGATTGCTTTGTCGCATCCGGAGGTTTCCTTTCGCTTTATTAATAATGGGCAGTCAAAGATACATACTTCCGGGAACGGTAATTTAAGGGATGTTATCTACCATATCTACGGCAGGGAGATTGCAGGAAATCTCCTGTCTGCCCATTATGAGAAGAATGGGATTCGCGTCACCGGATTTTTAGGAGCGCCGATTATTTCCAGGGGGAACCGTAATTTCGAGAATTATTTTATCAACAGCCGCTATATTAAAAACAATATGGTCTACAAGGCAATTGAGGATGCCTATAAGGACTTTACAATGCAGCATAAGTTTCCTTTTGTAGTGCTGCATATTGAGATGAATGGGGAGCTGGTGGATGTCAATGTCCATCCTTCTAAGTTGGAAATCCGGTTTGGAAACCAGCAGGAAGTCTATAATGCTATCTATGAGGCAGTGGAGAGCGGACTGCATGAAAAAGAGATGATCCCTCAGATTACCGTGGATGTGCCGGAGGTGAAAGAAGTCCCGGAGAAGGAGTCTTTGAAAGTAGAAATTCCGCCTAAGGAAGAACGGGATCTGAATTATTTCATGGAAGAGATGAAAAAGAGGGTGAAATCTTATCATGAACAGAATTCTTCCGCGGAAGTTAAAGGAAAAAGTGCTCTGTTTAAGCCGGAACGTCAGGCAGAGCGGATTCGTGAGACGGTGATGCCTTATCGAACAGAAAAGGAAGAGGAACAGCCTGCGCCCAAGCAGCTTGACCTTTTTGAAGAAAAATTCCTTGACCGCAAGGCAGAGACAGAATATAAATTAATCGGGCAAGTATTTGACACCTATTGGCTTGTAGAGTATCATGATAATCTATACATTATAGACCAACATGCCGCACACGAGAGAGTGTTGTACGAAAAGACACTTGCGGGGATGAAGACAAGAGAATTTACTTCCCAGATGATTTCTCCGCCGATTGTGCTGAACCTTACCATGCAGGAGCAGGAGGTTTTTGTACGCTATATGGAGCGTTTTACAAAGATTGGGTTTGAATTTGAGGAATTCGGGCAAGAATCTTACGCGGTACGGGCAGTTCCGGACAATCTTTTTTCTGTCGCAAAGAAAGAGATTCTTATGGAAATGATCGACAGTCTGTCCGATGAGATCAGCCGCAATCTGTCGCCGGACATTATTGATGAAAAGATTGCGTCTATGTCCTGTAAGGCGGCAGTAAAGGGGAAGATGAAGCTTTCAGCGGCGGAGGTGCAGACGCTGATCGGTGAGCTTCTGACACTTAAGAATCCGTATCATTGTCCCCATGGGAGACCGACCATTATCGCCATGTCCAGACGGGAGTTAGAAAAGAAATTCAAGAGGATTGTGTAAGATGAAGAAAAAACCGTTAATCATTCTGACCGGGCCTACGGCTGTCGGGAAGACGAAAAGCTCCATCGGGCTTGCGAAGGCAGTGGGCGGAGAGATTATCTCTGCAGATTCCATGCAGGTTTATAAGGAGATGGATATTGGCTCGGCAAAGATAAGACCGGAAGAAATGGAAGGGATTCCCCACCATCTAATTGATGTACTCTGCCCTGACGAGGAGTTTCATGTCGTACGCTTTCAGCAGATGGCCAGGGAGGCTATGGAGAAAATCTACAGGAACGGCCATATCCCCATCGTAGTGGGCGGCACTGGTTTTTATATTCAGGCACTCCTCTATGATATTGACTTTACGGAGCATGACAGAGACAATTCTTACCGGGAGGAGCTTGCAAAGTTTGCCGGGGAAAACGGGGCTTTGGCCCTTCATGAAAGGCTTCGGGCCGTTGACCCAAAAGCAGCGGAAAAAATCCACTTTCACAATGTAAAACGAGTGATACGGGCGCTTGAGTTCTACTTACAGTCCGGCACCCGGATTTCGGAGCACAATGAGACAGAGCGAAAGAAAGAGTCGCCCTATGAATTTTTTTATTTTGTGTTAAATGATGACAGAGAGCGCCTGTACGGGCGCATCAACCAGCGTGTGGACCAGATGTTGGCAGAAGGGCTTGAGGAAGAAGTCCTTGCGCTTAAAAGTAAGGGGTTTACAAAAGATATGGTCTCCATGCAGGGGCTTGGCTACAAGGAAATGCTTGACTATCTGGACGGCGGGTGTACGCTTGATGAGGCAGTCTATCGAATCAAGCGGGATACGAGACACTTTGCCAAACGTCAGATTACATGGTTTAAACGGGAAAGGGATGTAATCTGGATCGATAAGCAGGCCTGTGATTACGAGGAAGAAAAGATACTAAGTACAATGTTAACGTATATGGAGGGAGTTATATGTTACAGAGATTATTCGGAGGTTCGAAATTTTTAAAAAAGATGAATACATTGATGGAGCTTTATGCAGTCAGTCACAATGCGGAAGCTGCCTATAAAGAGCTTATGGGGCTTGAGCCATATATTAAGACGAAGGGGGAGCAGGCATGGTACAATCTGAATCAGGCGGCGCTTCTCTATGATCTGAAAAGATTTGAACTGGCGGCGGATATTATCCGGGAGATCAGACCGCTCAATCCGGAATTCGATGCCAGGTGCGCGGAAGTAAAGACAAAGATTATGAATGCGCTGTAGGAGGGAGCAGGGGAAAACAGATGTGCTATTTAGAAAAACGGATGCTGCCCATTGGGGTTGAAAGCTTTGAAGAGATTCGCACAGATGAATTTTATTATGTGGATAAGACGTTGATGATTCGAGATTTCATCCGCAGGCGTGGAAAAGTAAATCTGTTTACCCGTCCGCGGCGTTTTGGAAAATCTCTTAACATGGCGATGCTCAAGTGCTTTTTTGAGATAAACTGTGATAAATCACTTTTTGATGGCTTAGTTATCTCGGAGGAAACAGAACTCTGTAAAAAATATATGGGTATGTTCCCGGTTATATCAATCAGTTTAAAAAGTGTGAGTGGAGCTGATTACCCAACAGCCCGCGCTTTGATGTGCCAAGCTGTTGGCAATGAGGCATTGAAATTTTATGAGCTGCTGACAAGCGACAGGCTTACAGACCGGGAACGGGAGATGTATGACCAGTTGATTACCGTGGATAAGACCGGGAAAGGTATCTATGCAATGTCAGATGCTGTGTTGATGGGAAGTTTAAAAACACTGTCCGCATTGTTGGAAAAGCATTATGGAAAAAAAGTTATAATTTTGATCGATGAATATGATGTCCCTTTGGCAAAGGCGAATGATCAAGGTTACTATGAGCAGATGATACTTTTAATCCGCAATATATTTGAGCAGGCACTCAAGACAAATGAAAGTCTGCGGTTTGCAGTTTTGACAGGATGTCTTAGAGTGTCAAAAGAGAGTATCTTTACTGGATTGAATAATTTGAAGATTTTTTCCATAACGGACAAAGATTGCAGTTCTTATTTTGGA
This sequence comes from Lachnospiraceae bacterium MD308, assembly GCA_000403475.2. GTDB lineage: Bacteria > Bacillota > Clostridia > Lachnospirales > Lachnospiraceae > MD308. The sequence continues at coordinate 920,314 of KE159796.1, read as the reverse complement.
TTTACCGACGATGAAGTAAAAGAAATACTGGATTATTATAAACTTGGTGATATGCATAACACGGTAAAAGAATGGTACGACGGTTATCATTTTGGGGATACGGATGTATATTGTCCGTGGGATGTCATTCTTTATATTGATAAACTCCTGGTAAAGCGAAATCTCTTACCTCAGGACTATTGGACCAATACAAGCAGCAATGATATCATAAAGAAATTACTTGAAAGAGCGTCATCGGAGACAAGGGATGAGATAGAAAAGTTAATCGCCGGCGAATCTGTGATAAAACAGATAAAAGAGGAGCTGACTTACAAAGAATTGTATGACAATATCGAAAATGTGTGGAGCATTCTTTTTGCCACCGGATATTTAACACAGCATGGAGAACCTGTGGGGAATATGTTAAAACTGGCTATTCCGAACAAAGAAATTCATAATATTTTCATGTCACAGATACGAATATGGATGCAAAACAAAGCAAGGGAAGACCAGACTCGTTTGAATTTGTTCTGTGAGGCATTCAAAGATGCAGATGAAGTAACGGTACAGACAATTTTTGCGCAATATTTAGATGAAACAGTAAGTATCAGAGATACCGCGATCAGAAAAGACTTAAAGGAGAATTTTTATCATGGTTTTCTCCTTGGTCTGTTGCGATTTAGGGATAATTGGAAGGTGCTCTCTAATAGAGAAAGCGGAAAAGGATACGCAGACATAACAATCGAGATTTTCTCTGAAAAAACCGGTATTATTATAGAGATGAAATATGCTGAAAATGGGAAACTTGAGGCTTGCTGTGAAAAAGCTATGAAGCAGATTGAGCAGAACGGATATGCAAAACGGCTGCATTTAGATGGGATGGAAAGAATTATAAGATGTGGGATTGCATGTTACGTAAAAAAATGTAAAGTTATGTTTCAGACGGAGTAATTAAAATTTTTATTTTGGGATAGATTGGCAAGAAGCAATTATAGAAAGAGAGTTTTAATTTTATGGAGACAAATGATATATATCAAGAGATAGGCATCCGCTCGTCCGTGTTAGAATTTGGTTCTGCGATTGAAAGGAATTTAAAGGAGCGCTTTGATGCAATTGATAAAATGGCTGAATATAACCAGCTTAAAGTTATCAAAGCGATGCAGGAAAACCGGGTGAACGCAGATTGTTTTCACTTTGCCAGCGGCTATGGGTATGACGATGTGGGAAGGGATACGCTAGAAGCGGTGTATGCCTCTGTGTTTCATACGGAGAGTGCCTTGGTGCGCCCTCAGGTCACCTGCGGAACGCACGCGTTAGCGCTGGCGCTTGGCGCGAACTTAAGACCAGGGGATGAACTTTTGTCGGCAGGCGGAAAGCCTTATGACACATTGGAGGAAGTTATTGGTATCCGGCCGTCTAACGGGTCTTTGGCGGAGTACGGTATTTCCTATCGGCAGGTTGATTTGCTTTCCGACGGCAATTTTGACTTTGACGGGATAAGAGCGGCGATAAATGATAAGACAAAGATGGTGACAATCCAGCGCTCTAAGGGCTATCAGACAAGGCCAAGCTTTTCTGTGTCGCAGATTGGCGAAGTCATTCGTTTTGTCAAAGAGATAAAGCCGGAGATTATCTGTATGGTGGATAACTGTTACGGAGAGTTTGTGGAAGAGCGGGAGCCAAGCGATGTAGGGGCAGACATGGTAGTAGGCTCTCTTATTAAGAATCCCGGCGGCGGCCTTGCGCCTATCGGCGGGTATATTGCAGGCCGAAAGGATTTGATCGAGTCTTGCGGCTATCGGCTGACTTCTCCGGGGCTTGGAAAAGAAGTGGGGGCGTCTCTTGGAGTGATGCAGTCTTTTTACCAGGGACTTTTTCTGGCTCCGACCGTGGTTGCCAGTGCCTTGAAGGGAGCCGTTCTTGCTGCCAATATCTACGAGAAGCTAGGGTTTAAGGTGGTGCCTGACGGCACAGAAAGCCGACACGACATTATTCAGGCGGTGGAGCTTGGGACGCCGGAAGGAGTAATCGCTTTCTGTAAAGGGATTCAGGCGGCGGCGCCGGTAGATTCCTATGTGACACCGGAGCCGTGGGCGATGCCCGGCTATGACAGCGATGTGATTATGGCGGCAGGCGCATTTGTCCAGGGGTCGTCCATTGAGCTTAGTGCAGACGGCCCGATCAAGCCGCCGTTTGCGGTTTATTTTCAAGGAGGGCTCACCTGGCCTCACGCGAAACTTGGTATCCTTAAGTCTTTGGAATATTTGGTCAGGGAAGGGCTTGTAAAACTGTAATGAAGAAAATTGTAATTATCGGCGGCGGCGCTGCCGGCATGATGGCCGCGATTACCGCGGCCAGGGAAGATAAAAAGGCAGATATTCATATATTAGAGCACAAGGAGTTGGTGGGGAAAAAGATTCTCTCTACCGGAAACGGCCGCTGTAATTATACGAATGAAAAGATGGGGATCGATTTCTATTACAGCGAGAATCTTGAAGTTGTCCGTCAGGTTCTCGGACAGTTTGGAACTGAGGATACGTTGAAATTCTTCCGGGAACTTGGCATATTTTCTAAATCAAAAAACGGATATTATTATCCCCGTTCTGAACAGGCGGCAGTCGTTCGGGAACTTTTTGCACTTCATCTTGAGAGTTTGGGTGTTCATGTACATGCAGGATTGCATGTGAGCAGTATAAAGAGAGAGGGGGCCGGTTTTCGAATCAGTGTCCTTGAAGCCGGACAGACAAAAAAGACGGCACAGATAAAGGCAGACAAGGTGATTTTGTGCGCCGGCGGAAAAGCTGCTTCGGTTCTTGGTTCCGACGGCAGCGGCTACGACTTGGCCAAAGGACTTGGACACACAATAGTACCTGTTGTTCCGGCGCTGGTACAGCTTCGGGTAAAAGCGCATCCTTTAAAAAAAGCTTCCGGAGTGAGAACAGATGCGGCAGTTCATATCTATGAAAACCGGAAGCTGATGGGCTCCGATACGGGAGAGCTGCAGATTACCGATTATGGAATCTCCGGGATTCCGGTGTTTCAGGTAAGCCGCCATGCGGCAAAGGGGCTCTATTATAAGCGCCCAGTGAGGGCAGAGATTGATTTCCTGCCGGAGCTTCAAAAGGATGTTGTAACAAGTATGCTCCGCTTCTGGAAGAAGCGTCACAGGCAGCGGCAAATCCCGGAACTTCTTTTAGGGGCATTTAATAAAAAGCTGGTTCCATGTCTGTTAAAATATGCCGGGATTCCTATGCATCTTAAGCTGGGGGAACTGAATGAGGATACGATTGAGCGTCTCACCTGTACATGCAAAAATTTTTCTATGAATATCGAGGCAGCTAACGGCTTTGAGAACGCACAAGTCTGCGCCGGAGGTGTCCGGCTTAAGGAGATTAATCCGGCGACAATGGAATCATTGCGCTGTGAGAATCTCTATCTGGCGGGGGAACTTCTCGACGCAGACGGCATCTGCGGAGGATACAATCTGCAGTGGGCATGGGCGACAGGCTACCTTGCCGGGCTGCATGCAGTTACAGATTAGACAGTACGAAGAAACAAGGAGGAAGATAATGATTCGGCTTCAGCAGATTAAATTAAAAATCCCTCACACAGACAGGCAGCTTAAGGAGAAGATATGTAAGCTTCTCAACATTGATGAAGAGGCAATTCTCTCTTATAAAGTGACAAGACGTTCCGTAGATGCCAGAAAAAAACCGGAACTTTTTTATGTCTATACGGCGGAAGTTCAGTTAAAGCGGGAATCTGCCGTAAGAAGAAGGATAAAAAATAAAAATATATTGTTTGTTGAAAAAAAAGCGCCTTATCGTGCCATCCCTTCCGGAAAGCGGACGCTCCCTGCGCGTCCTGTCGTTATTGGGACTGGCCCGGCAGGGCTTTTTTGCGGCTATCAGCTGGCAAAGCTTGGATATCGGCCTATCCTGTTAGAGAGAGGCGCAGATGTGGATAAACGCATAAAGGATGTGGATAACTTTTGGAAAGAAGGACGCCTTAATCACAATTCTAATGTCCAGTTCGGGGAAGGCGGCGCAGGAACTTTCTCGGACGGAAAGCTTGGCACTCTTGTACATGACAATAACGGAAGAAATCAGGAGGTACTCCGAATTTTTCACAAATTTGGCGCTCCAGAGCAGATTTTATATGACAGCGCCCCGCACATCGGCACAGATATTCTCTGCGATGTCGTAAAGCGGATGCGGGAAGAGATCATAAAGCGGGGCGGTGAAGTACAGTTTTATACTTGTGTAGATGGATTTGAAGCAGCGGCAGATGAAGAGGGGAGCAAAGTGCTGTCCGCACTTCATCTGCGGGATACGCAGACAGGAGAACGCCGGATACTTGGGACGTCTCTGGCGGTACTTGCGATCGGGCATAGTGCCAGGGATACCTTCGAGACACTTTACGGACTCGGCGTAAAGATGCAGGCAAAATCTTTTGCAGTCGGTGTCCGCATGGAGCATCCCCAGGATTTTATCAATAATAGCCAGTACGGGGAAAACCACACCACAGGCCTTCCGGCGGCCGCTTACAAGCTGACGGCAAAAGCCGGGGACGGAAGGGGCGTCTATACATTCTGCATGTGCCCGGGAGGATTTGTAGTCAATGCTTCTTCGACGGAAGGGCTTCTGGCCGTCAATGGCATGAGCTACAGCGCAAGAGACGGAAAGAACGCCAACAGTGCGGTAATTGTTACGGTGACGCCTGAAGATTTCGAATCCGATTCTCCTTTGGCCGGCATGGAATTTCAGAAAAAGCTTGAGGAATCCGCATTTCTTGAAGGGGGCGGCAGGATTCCTGTGCAGCTTTTTGAGGACTATCGCAAAAACTGTGCGTCTACAGGAGGAGGGACGGTTGTGCCGCAAATAAAGGGCAGTTATACCTGGGGAAATGTGCGGCGTATTTTCCCTGAGCAGCTTGCGCTTTGCATTGAGCAGGGAATTTTGCAATTTGATACGAAGATTAAAGGATATGCGAGGTGCGACGCTGTTCTCTCAGGCGTGGAGAGCCGTACTTCATCGCCTCTTCGTATTCTGCGTGACGAATCCTTCCAAAGCAGCATCAGAGGACTGTATCCATGCGGCGAAGGGGCAGGCTATGCGGGCGGTATTACATCAGCCGCCATAGATGGACTAAAAGTGACAGAAAGTATCATAAAAGAATGGTGTCCGTTCGACACGGCGCAGGTGCCTTAAGAAATTTTTAATAGCATAACACTATACACTTTTTCGGAAATATGATAGAATGTATTGAGTTTTCTAAGAGATAAAAGGGTAATGGGGAGGAGTACATAGTTATGAAAGGAACGGCAAGCAAGAATAGTTGGGCATTATTTCTGATGATTTTGGCAGGGATTGTACTTGGCGGATTTATCGGGATGATGGCAGAAGGAGTGTCTGCACTTAGCTGGCTTGGATATGGCCAGTCTTTCGGACTGGAAGGACCGATTGATCTCAATCTGGGTATACTTGTGATTACCTTTGGGTTATCGATCAAGATTACGATAGCCAGTATCATCGGAGTTGTAATCGCCATATTAATCTACCGTTTTTTGTAATCTTTAAGATGGATACCAGACGACTCTGAAGATGAAATGAATCAGTCAAATACACTGAAGGAAATCCCTGATAAAGAGCGTCCTTATGAGAAATGTATGGAATCAGGAGCGAGTGCTCTCAGTGACGCGGAGCTTTTAGCAGTGCTTCTTAGGACAGGCAGCCGCGGGGAGAATGTGATAGAGCTTGCCAGGAGGATATTGTATCATTCCGGCGGCAACGGTATCCTGGATCTGCACCATTTTTCCATGGAGCAGTTCGTAAAGATACGGGGAATCGGCAAGGTAAAAGCAGTACAGCTTATCTGTATTCTTGAGCTTGCCAGAAGGCTTTCGAAAGCAGCAGCGTCTGAGACGGTCGCTTTTTCATCTCCGGCATCTATTGCAGATTATTATATGGAAGATATGCGGCATGAAAGTCAGGAGACGATGAAGCTTGTTATGATCAATTCAAAGGGAAAGCTGATTGGAGAGAACGAAGTTTCCAAAGGAACAGTGAATGCCTCTATTATTACACCCAGAGAGATTTTTGTAGAGGCGCTGCACAGACGGGCAGTTGCTGTTGTTGCGCTGCACAATCATCCAAGCGGCGACCCTACGCCAAGCGGCGATGATATCCTGCTGACGAAGAGGATTCTGGAGGCAGGAAGAATTATTGGCGTGGAGCTGTTAGACCATATTATTATTGGCAATAATTGTTATGTAAGCCTGCGGGAAGAAGGTATTCTTGAGAAAGGGTAGGACAGATGGCGAAGAATACATACGGGCTGGATTTGGGCTCTTATGAAATCAAAGTTTATGATAAAAAGAATGATAGGATCTGGAAGGCGAAGGATGCTATTGCGATTATGAACGGGAAAGAAATTTTTGCGATCGGCGACGACGCCTATGTGATGTACGAAAAGGCGCCGTCAAATATAGAAGTAGTATTCCCTATGAAATGCGGAGTTATCTCCAGATTCAACAATATGCAGTTTCTATTACAGGGGCTTCTTAAAAAGGAGCGCCAGTCGGGAAAGGGATCTGAGTATGTCATTGCAGTGCCGACAGATGTGACGGAGGTAGAAAAAAAAGCCTTCTTTGATCTTGTTATCCACTCCACTGCAAGGGCAAAAGAGGTTAATATTGTAGAACGTGCGATTGCAGATGCGGTCGGTATGGATCTGGATGTGAAGAATACGAACGGTTTGCTGGTCGTCAATTTCGGCGGGGAGACAACAGAAGTCTCTGTTCTTGTGGGCGGCGGTATGGTATTCAATCAGTTGATGAAGGTGGGAGGCGTCGGTCTGGACGAGTCTATAGCGAGTCTTGTGCGCCGCAGTCATGATTTCTTGATCGGACGGCTGACGGCTGAGGCGTTGAGAAAGCGTTTCGGGGTTTATACCGGCGAACCGGAGGATACAGCGGTGATGGTGGCAGGCAGAGACTTGATTACCGGACTGCCGGTGCGAAAGCCGATTACACTATCCCTTGTGCGTTCTGCGCTCAGGGACCCTTTGCTGGATTGTGTGCGTGCGATTCTTTCTTTGATTGACCGAACTCCGCCGGAGATACGTACGGCCATTTATGAGAACGGCATTTTCCTTACAGGCGGAATCGCCAACATGCCGGGCCTTGAGACTTATATAGAAAAAGCTACCGGGATTGGGACGAGAACAGCGCCGGACCCGGAGCTCTGTACAGTTATGGGACTGAAAAAAGTAATTATGTCAAGCGAGTTGAGCAAATTCGCATATTCAATGTTAGACGAGAAATATAGGTGGATGAGATAATATGAAGATTAAAAATCAGCCGAGACTTCCGGGTAGATATGTACTTATCATTCTTGTGCTTGTATGTCTGCTGCTCTTGGGAATCGAGCGTTTCACCGATACGGGAGGACCTTTAAGATTCATTGGAAACTACACAGTCGTCCCCATGCAGAAAGGAATCAGCTATGTGGGCATGTGGATTAGCGACATGTCGGACAATTTCGAGACCATGAAGGAGATGCGTAAAAAAAATGACACACTTCAAAAAAAGGTGGATGCGCTCACGATAGATAATACAAGACTCAGGCAGGAACAGTATGAGCTGGAGCGGCTAAGAGAACTCTATAAACTGGACGAGAATTATTCGGACTATAAAAAGGTGGGCGCGCGGGTTGTCGCCAACAACGGAAGTAACTGGTTCAGCGATTTTACGATAGATAAGGGAAGCAGCGACGGCATTAAAGTAAACTGTAATGTGATGGCAGGAAGCGGGCTTGTAGGAACTGTTATTGAAGTGGCGCCCAATTATGCGAGAGTGCGCTCGATCATTGACGATGCAAGTAATGTGAGCGCCATGATATTGTCAACTTCCGATACTTGTATGGTTCGGGGGGATTTGAGGTTGATGTCCGACGGCAGGCTGCGCTTTGAAAAGCTTGCCAACAACGACAATAAAGTTGAAGTCGGGGAGCAGGTTGTCACTTCCCATGTAAGCAACCGGTTTGTGCAGGGGTTGTTTATCGGATATGTCAGTGATATAGAAGTGGATGCAAGCAATCTGACAAGGTCAGGATATATCACGCCGGCTGTTGATTTCAGCAAACTTCAGGAAGTCCTTGTGATAACTGAGACAAAGGAAGAAATGGTAGGGGGCAAGTGATTTTTTATGAAGAGAAAGATTACCACGCTTGTGATCATCATCCTATGTTTTCTTTTGCAGAGTACTGTTTTGCGAAGATTTTCAATTGGGAATATCTGCCCGAATCTTTTGATCATCGTGACGGCTTCCTTCGGATTTATGCGTGGAACAAAAAGCGGTATGTATGTAGGTATTGTCTGCGGGCTGTTCATTGACTTATTCTGGGGCGGACTTTTGGGATTCCATATGCTTCTGTTTGTCCTGGTCGGATACTTTAACGGAAGTTTCCAGAGGTTGTTTTTCGATGATGATATCAAGCTTCCCATTGGGTTGATTGCCATCAGCGAGCTGTCATATGGAATTGCAGTATATTTCTTCAGCTATATGCTTCAGGGAGATTTTGCTTTTGGGACACATTTATTTCAGGTGATTGTCCCTGAGCTTGTATATACTATTTTGGTAACGCTGGTTTTATACCAGATTATTTTACACATCAACAAAAAACTTGAGACAGAAGAACAAAGGAGTGCAAGCAAATTTGTCTGATATGTGGGAAAAAATCAAATCCAGGGCATCAGCGATTGTACGGGCAAGAGTCGTAATCGTTATTATATTGTTTTGTGTCACCTCTTCAATTCTCGTCCAGAGAATCTTCTATCTGCAAATTGTCAAAGGCCAGGAATACCTTGACAATTATAAGCTGCAGATACAGAAGACGAAAGACGTGGAAGGGACACGGGGCAATATTTATGACCGAAACGGCAAGCTGCTGGCTTATAATGAACTTGCCTATGCAGTTACAATCGAAGATAACGGGGAGTATGATACTAGAAAGCAAAAAAACAGAGAATTGAATAAAGTAATCAGTACCGTAATCAATCTTGTGGAAAAGAACGGGGATACAGTAGTCAACAATTTCGGTATTATATTGGACAAGGACAATAATTATATGTTTGTCGCGCAGTCGGATACTCAAAGACTCCGTTTTATCGCCGATGTATATGGGAAGCTTAAAATAGATGAACTTGAGAAGAGCCAGAAAAACAGCACAGCTCAGGATATTATCAACTATCTTTGTACAGACGAGCAGTATGGGTACGGAATTAATCAGCGGACTATGAGCAAGCAGGAAGTCTTAAAGCTTATAAATGTCCGCTATGCGGTATCCTTAAATGGTTATCAAAAATATATCGCTACGACCATCGCGGAGGAAATCTCAGAGGAAACAGTCGCGGACATTATGGAGAATATGGATACTTTGCAGGGTGTTGATATACAGGAGGAATCAGTGCGCCGGTACAACAACAGCAAATGTTTTGCCAATATTATCGGGTATACTGGACAGATTTCCGAGGATGAGTATAATTCTCTGGATAAATCGGTAAAGAAAGATTATGATAAGACGGATACTGTAGGAAAAGCAGGTATAGAAAAGACACTGGACGCTACCTTAAAAGGAAAAAAAGGTGAGGTAAAAGTGTATGTCAACAATGTAGGGAAGGTCATAGACACTGTGCAGGGGACGTCTCCAGAGACAGGAAATGACTTGTATCTTTCCATTGATGCGGATTTACAGGTTGCGGCCTACAATATACTGGAGCAGGAGCTTGCCGGAATCATCCTCTCGAAGATGCGCAATACATTGAACTATGACCGAACGGAAGTGAAAGACGGAAGTGATGTCATTATCCCTGTCGGGGATGTGTATAATGCCTTTTTAGCTAATGATATTTTGGATATGAATCATTTTGGTGATGAGGATGCTAAAACCACAGAAAAAGAAGTGTATCAGGCATTCTCAAAGAAAAAGAAAAAAGTCATGGACAAGGTGTCGGAAGTTTTAAGTAATCCAAATGAAAAGGCATATAAGGATATGTCCCAGGAATGGAAGGCATACCTGACTTATATTGTCACAGATATGCTGACGACGAATAATAAAGTAATATTATCCGGCGCTATCGATACTGCGGATGAGACTTATAAGGCCTGGAAGACCGATGAGACGATCAATGTATACACGTATCTCAATTATGCGATTTCAAAAAACTGGATTGATACTTCCAAACTTAAGGATAATGTGGCAAAAGGAGAGAAATATTCGAATTCCAGTGAGATATATGACGGCTTGAAAAGCTATATTTTAGACCGTCTTGAGACAAATAACAGCTTTGACAAGGTCATTTATAAATATATGATCAAAGGCGGTGCCGTTACCGGGCGGCAGATCAGTATGATGCTCTATGAGCAGGGTGTCTTAAAATATGACGAAGACCAGTACAACCGTCTGGCATCGGGAAGTTTGGGTGCGTATGATTTTATCCGGGGCAAGATTGAAGATCTGAAGCTGACTCCGGGGCAGTTAGGCCTTGAGCCCTGTACGGGTTCTATGGTTATGACAGATATAAAAACCGGTCAGGTGCTCGCCTGTGTATCTTATCCAGGATACGATAATAACCGGCTTGCCAATTCTATGGACTCCGATTATTACAATAAGCTGGTGACAGACTTATCTCGTCCATTTTACAACAATGCGACGCAGGAAAAGACGGCGCCGGGTTCCACATATAAGCCATTGGTTGCAGCGGCAGGATTGACAGAGGGAATCGTGAATCTGGGGAGCTATCTCCCCTGTTCAGGCATCTATGAGAAAGTCGAACCGAATCCCAAATGCTGGGCATATCCCAATTCCCACGGCGGATTGAATGTAGAAGGAGCCATCACCCATTCTTGTAACTGCTATTTCTTTGAAGTCGGTTATCGGATGAGTCTTAAGGAAAAAGGGAAAGAGCGGTTAGGCTCTGATGATGCGGAAGGTTCGGCGACTACGAAATATTATTCAAGTACAACAGGTATTAACAAGATAAAGGAATATGCGGAGATGTTTGGGTTCGGTGACTTGTCCGGCGTGGAGATTCCGGAGGCGGAGCCGCAGATTTCTGACGATGCTTCTGTACCGACTGCAATCGGACAGGGCACAAACAATTATACGACGACCCAGATTGCAAGATATATTACAGCAGTGGCCAATAAGGGAACAGTATTTGATCTGACACTTTTAAGCAAGACAACATCACCGGACGGAAAGGTGTTGGAAGAATTTCAGCCCAAGGTTAGAAATACCATTGATGCGGTCAGTGACTCTACATGGGATGCAATCCATAAAGGTATGCGGGGAGTGGTACGGGATGAACAAAAGGCGATTTTTTCTGATATCAACCGTTCCATTCAGTTATCCGGGAAGACGGGTACTGCACAGCAAAGTAAGACACATCCAGACCACGGCCTTTTTGTTGGCTTCGCTCCAAGCGAGAATCCGGAGATTGCATTTACAGTCCGGATTGCCAACGGTTACAGTTCACGTAATGCGGCCGAGGTCGGCAGTGATCTTATGAAATATTATTATAAGCTTACTCCGGAAAAGAAACTTATTAACGGAAAAGCGAAAAAAGTACAAGAAAAATCCGGTGGAGATTAAAATCCATATATGGAGCTTTCAGACACCAATGATAAAAGCATACTATGCTTAAGACCTTCAAGTAAACCAGAAATAGGAGGAAGTAATTCATGGGAGAAGTTATTGTAATTACATCGGGAAAAGGCGGTGTCGGAAAGACAACAACAACGGCAAATATCGGGGCGGGCTTATCCCAGCTCGGAAAAAAGGTTGTCGTCATTGATACAGATCTGGGTCTGCGTAATCTGGATGTTGTCATGGGGCTTGAGAATCTGATTGTCTATAACCTTGTGGATGTCATCGAAGGTACATGCCGTTTAAAGCAGGCGCTGATTCGGGACAAGAGATACGAGAATTTATATCTGCTTCCGTCTGCCCAGACAAAGGACAAGTCCGCAGTCTCACCGGGACAGATGAAAAAACTCACCTCGGAGCTTAAAGAGGAATTTGACTATGTGATTTTAGATTCCCCGGCAGGGATTGAACAAGGGTTTCAGAATGCCATCGCAGGCGCAGACCGGGCGATTGTTGTGACTACCCCGGAGGTGTCTGCGATTCGTGACGCTGATCGGATCATCGGCCTTTTAGAGAAAAACAAGCTTCGGAATAATTCCCTTATCATTAACCGGATTCGTGTGGATATGGTGCGTAAAGGGGACATGATGTCTGTAGATGATGTTACGGAGATATTATCGATTCCGCTCATCGGCGCGATTCCTGACGACGAGAGAGTAGTAATCGGCACGAATCAGGGCGAGCCGGTAATCGGCATGGATTCCAGGGCAGGCAAAGCTTATGAGAATATCTGTCACAGAATTGTCGGCGAAGAGATACCTATTATGGATATCACTGAGGGGGGCGGCCTGCTTTCAATCCTGTCTCATCTGTTTAAAAAGGATTAAGGGAGGCAGGTCATGCAAAGAAAATCGTCTGTTAACATCGCGCGGGACAGAATCAGGGCTCTGGTTACCTCTGACCGTGTGAACTGTACGCCGGAAGCTTATGACAAAATATGCCGGGAGCTTCATGAGGTGCTTTCAAAATATATTGAGTTTACAGAAGATAACTTTCATGTGCAGATAACACGAACACATTTACTTATTGATTTTTCAGGAGAAGAAGATTGAAATTACCTAGATTTGCAAAAGTATATCATATAAAAAACTATAACTTTACATTGGTGGCATTGGTATTTTCGCTGTCCATACTCGGAATTTTTGTAGTGGGGAGTGCAAGACAAATCTACCAGAGCAGGCAGATTTTCGGAGTTATATTCGGCTTGTTCGTAATGGTTGTTGTGTCATTGTTTGATTATGTATGGGTACTGGAGTTTTACTGGCTTATCTATCTGGCGGCCGTGGCGAGTCTCGGCAGTGTGTTTTTGATTGGCCAGACAGTAAACGGCGCAAGGAGATGGATTAATCTTGGTTTTACCCAATTTCAGCCATCAGAGCTTGCAAAGATACTTTTGATTTTATTTTTTTCAAGATTTATTATGAATCATACGGAAGATATCAATGATAAAGCGTCGCTGATCAAATATGCCATACTATCGGCAATTCCGCTGGCGCTTATTGTAGCGGAACCTAATCTTTCTACGACGATTGTTACGGCCCTTGTGCTGTGCCTGCTGATCTATGTGGGAGGATTAAGCTATCAGGTGATTGGAAAGATACTTCTTGTCCTGATTCCGACAGCGGTAATTTTTTTGAGTATTGCAGTGATGCCCAATCAGCCCTTCCTTAAGGAATACCAACAGAGGCGTATCCTTGCTTTCCTGGACCCGGAGGAATACTCCAGCGACGAGGCCTACCAGCAGAACAATTCTGTTATGGCAATCGGCTCCGGGAAGCTTACGGGTAAAGGTCTTAACAATAATACTACAACTTCTGTAAAAAACGGGAATTTTATTCTGGAGCCTCAGACGGATTTTATCTTTGCGATTGTGGGTGAAGAATTAGGTTTCATAGGAGGATGTATAGTTATTGCTTTATTATTATTAATTGTGGTACAATGTATATTGATTGGAATACGTGCACAAGACCTTGCGGGGCGGATTATCTGTTGCGGGGTAGGGGGGCTCATAGGAATCCAAAGTTTTGTTAATATCTCGGTTGCTACAGGGCTGATGCCCAATACCGGTGTTCCCTTGCCTTTTGTAAGCTATGGTCTTACTTCACTTGTGAGCCTTTATATTGGCATAGGTTTTGTGCTTAATGTCGGATTACAGCCGAAGAAGTATCAGTAAGGAGCGTGATAATAATGAATATTGGTTTGATTGCACATGATTCAAAAAAGACTCTGATGCAGAATTTTTGTATCGCATACAGAGGGATATTGAGCAAGCACGATTTATACGCCACAGGTACGACAGGAAGGTTAATCGAAGAAGTTACGAATCTGAATATCCATAAATACTTGGCAGGCCCTCTGGGTGGAAAACAGCAGCTTGGAGCCCAGATTGCGCAGAACGATATTGATGCGCTGATATTCCTGCGCGAGCCATCGAATCCGAAGCCTCATGAGCCGGATGTGAATGATGTGATCCGTCTATGTGACACATACAATATCCCGATGGCTACGAATCTTGCCACAGCAGAACTAATAATACTGGCAATTGACAGAGGAGATTTGGATTGGCGTGAGATGTACCGGTAAATCAAAAAGATATTTAAGAGCCCGCAAAAGAAGGAATCGTATTGTCCGTATTATGGTTGTCTTTTTTATTCTGCAATGTGTTGCGGCGGCGGGAATCTATTACTTGAAAAATAATTCAAAAGAAGAACATTTAGCAGCTGAATATGAATCCTCCCACTATGATAAAGCTCTTTATAAGGGGGATTTGTATTCGGCGGATTTGTGTGTCGCGGCGGCGGACGTGGACATGGAAGGAGCGCCCGATAAGAAGACTTTTTATGCCGGAGGCCTTTTTAATCTGGATGGTAAGAAAGTTGATTTTGCATATAATATATATGAAAAAATGTATCCTGCCAGTCTGACAAAATTGATGACGGCACTTGTTGTACTCGACAGCGGCGCAGACCTTTCCGAGACTGTGGTTGTGTCGAAAAATGCGGATGCGGGGGCCTTCGCGGCAGACGAACAAACCTGCGGAATCCAGGAAGGAGATCAGCTTACTCTTGAAAGTTTGCTCTACGGTCTTTTAGTTTATTCCGGAAATGATAATGCTGTGGCGATTGCCGAGCACATAAGCGGGAATGAGGCTGGTTTTGCAGAGCTGATGAATGAGAAGGCGGGGGAGATTATGGCAACGGGTTCTCATTTCGTGAATTCCAATGGGCTTCACGATGAAAACCACTATACGACTGCCTATGATATGTACCTGATTTTTCTTGGATGTATGAAACATGATAAATTTACAGAGATTATACAGGCGGATTCCTATACGGCGAATATAAAGAAAGCAGACGGAAGCGACGCTTCTATAAAGTGGGAGCCGACGAATTACTATGCACTCGGCGAGGCTGATCTGCCTAAAAGCGGAAAGATTGTCGGCGGCAAGACAGGGACTACTTTAAAAGCCGGAAACTGCCTGATCCTCTTAGATGAATCTGACAGCGGAAAGCCTTTTATTTCTATTGTTATGGGTGCTGAGACAAAAGAAATTCTGTATCGGGATATGACGGCATTGATTGAAGGAATCCCTGATAATTAATCGAAGGGGGCTCCTTTTTATCCTGGATTCCCCCTTGTTTATTGTAATTTTCTGATGATATTCGGACTGTGTTTTTAGGACTGCATCTCTGATGTGCTGCCGATTCTTCCGTAGAGACTGATCAGGTACAGGCCGCATAGCCCTACGATTGCGTAGACAATTCGTGAGAACCATGATAAGTTTCCGAATAAGAATGCAACCAGATCAAAACGGAAAATTCCGACTAATAACCAGTTGACGGCACCTACAATAACAAGTGTCAATGCTGTATTATCAAACCATTTCATATTAAATGCCTCCTTTTATTGTACTGGACTTAGTATGGCACAGTGAGGATTTTATTATACATAAAAAGGAAAATTTATGAAAAACGATCAGAGACTTTATTATGCATATTCTGATTATCTGAAAAGTAAATATGGCGAAAAGGTGTATAAGCTTCCTGTAAATCTTCCTGTAAGCTGTCCTAACAGGACAGACGGAAACAGGGGATGCAGCTTTTGTGCCGGTTGCGGAACAGGGTTTGAGGCGATGGACGCTTCTGTTTCTGTGAAAGAACAGCTTGAACAGACGAGACAGTATATTGAATCCAGGTATCATGCGCATAAGTTTATTGCATATTTTCAAAATTATACGAACACCTTTCTGCCTGTCCCGGATTTTAGATATTATGTAGAGGAAGCTTCAAAAGTTCCGGATCTCGTAGCTGTCAGTGTGTCTACGAGACCTGACTGTATCCGAAGGGAATATATGGAGGTGCTGAAAAGCATCAGTGAAAGATATCAGTTGGATATTACGATAGAGCTTGGCCTGCAGACGGTAAATTACCGTACACTTGCCAGTATTAACAGAGGTCATGGGATTGCAGAATATATCGATGCGGTATTGCTGATCCGTGAATATGGATTTGAGCTTTGTACCCATGTCATTGTAAATCTTCCCGGAGACGATATGACAGATTGTATTGAGACGGCAAGAGTAGTGTCAGCGCTTCGGACGGATGTTGTAAAAATTCATTCACTGTATATCGCAAAGAATACAAGACTGTGTGAGGAGTTTGAAAGCGGTACAATATCCGTGTGTTCGAAGGAGGAGTATATCCGAAGGTTAGTTGCTTTTTTGGAAAATCTGTCTCCGGATATTGCTGTGGAGCGTCTGTTCTCCCGCGTGCCTGAAAAAGATGCAGTTTTCTCAAACTGGGGAAAGAGCTGGTGGGCGCTGAGGGACGAGCTTTTCGCGTATATGGATTCTAAAAAAAGCTATCAGGGGAAAAAGTTCCATTACCTGGGCGGAGCGGCATTAGATAAGATACAGGGGGCATAATTTTGGCAGATACGAATTTGACAAATATACAGACATACCGCAAAAAGATGCATTTTAATATTGGGAATGCCATCTTTGGTATCATCTTAATCTATTTGATTGTTACAATTTTTACATACCTTACAAGCAAACACATTTCTGTGTACGAAGTGCGGGAAGGCTCTATACTGAGGGATACGGCCTATACAGGACTGATCATCAGGGATGAGACAGTTGTTGCTTCTGAGGCGGACGGGTTTATCAATTATTTCAGCCCGGAAGGCAGTAAGGTAGGGGCACGGACTGACGTCTACACACTTTCTAACCAGAAGCTTAGTTTTCGTGAGACAGGCTCTAAAGAACAGGAAGCTCTTTCTGCGGACGAGCAGGCAGCGCTGCTTTTAAAGATACAGTCTTTCAGTGAAAATTCAGACGATGCACAGTTTCGGGATGTATATACGCTGAAAGACAACATCAACAATGTTTTAGAAAGCAAATCCAGCCAGAGCAGACAGGCGCAGCTCGAAGAGATGCTTACCCAGAACCAGAACAATGGGGTGAATGTATACAAGGCGGCGTCAGATGGCATCGTTATGTATTCCCTTGATGGTTTTGAGACGGTAAAGGTTTCTGATGTCTCGGAGAATATGCTCTCAAAGGAAAACTATAAAATTGAGACGATGGCAAACAATGTTTCTGTAAAACCGGGAACACCTATTTATAAATTGATTACGAGCGACACATGGACACTCGTCATCTCGTTGAGCGAGGATGCCGCAAAGGAGATGGCGGATATGAAGCGGGTGAAGGTGAAGTTTTCCAAAGACAACCAAATCGAACGGGCGGATTTGGAGATTGTACACAGCCGTAATTCCAGGCTTGGTCTCCTTACTTTTCATTCTTCTATGATACGCTATGCGAAGGAACGTTATCTGGATGTAGAATTGATTTTAAAAGACGAGTCGGGACTTAAAATACCGAAATCATCTGTTATAAACAAAAAGTTTTATACAGTCCCGAAAGATTACCTTACACAGAACGGCAACAGCAGAGAGATGGGAGTTCTTGTAGACACAGGTACAGATACAGCAGAATTTAAAAAAGTTGATGTGTATTACTGGAACCAGGAAAATGATACCGTGTATCTGGACCCACAGGTTTTTGAGGAGGGAGCGGCTCTTGTGCGGCCGGAATCCTCGGAGACTTATTCTCTAAGATCAACAAAAGAGCTTAAAGGTGTCTATAATATCAACAAAGGTTATGCCGTATTTAAACAAATAGAGATTCTCTGTGAGAGTGATGAATATTACATCGTAAAAGCGGGGAATAATTACAGTCTCACAAACTATGACCACATTGCCCTTGACGGTGAGACAGTAACAGAAAACAGTGTTGTATTTTAAGGAGTTCAGTATGTTAAAAGAGAATTTAAAAAGGGTAGAAGACAAAATTACCGCTTCCTGTGAGCGTTCCGGCCGCAACCGGGAAGACGTCACATTAATTGCGGTGAGTAAGACAAAACCTGTGGAAACACTGCAGGAAGCCTATAATATAGGAGTGCGGGTTTTTGGTGAGAATAAAGTGCAGGAGCTTGTTGAGAAATACGAGATATTGCCAAAAGATATCCACTGGCATATGATTGGACATTTACAGCGCAATAAGGTAAAGTATATTATTGATAAAGTGGATCTGATTCATTCCGTGGATTCGCTGCGGCTTGCCGAGACAATTGACAGAGAGGCAAAAAAACATAATCTGACAGCCAATATTTTAATTGAAGTCAATGTTGCAGGGGAGGACAGCAAATTCGGAGTCCCGCCGGAGGAATTAGAAACTTTGGTAGATGGAATCTCGCATTTTTCCAATATTCAGGTGCGCGGCCTTATGACAATTGCCCCATTTGTAGAAAATGCTGAAGAAAATCGTGCCGTTTTTGCCCGTTTACGCAAATTGTCTGTTGACATTGCCGCCAAAAACATTGATAATGTTAATATGGGTCTGCTTTCTATGGGTATGACCAATGACTACGAGGTTGCCATAGAGGAGGGTGCGACGATAATTCGCGTTGGAACCGGAATCTTCGGCGAGCGTGATTATACATATGTATAAACATAAGATAGGAGAGTTTTAAAATATGGGAGTATTAGACAAGTTCCTGGACATCATGAAATTAAGTGATGAAGATGATGATTACGATGATTTCTATGATGATGAATACGAAGACGAATACGAAGAAAAGCCCAAAAAAGGATTTTTTAATAGAAACAAATCTTACGATGATGAAGAGGAGGAGACTTTCGAGGTTGCTCCAAGGTCAAAAGGAAGTTCACGCACAAGCAGTAAAGTAACGCCGATGCGCCAGCCGGCAAGAAGGAACAGTGTCAGTATGGAGGTCTGTGTTGTAAAGCCGACTTCTGTAGAAGATTCACGTGAGATTACCGAGACACTTCTCAGCGGCCGCACAGTGATATTGAACCTTGAAGGATTAGACCTGGAGGTAGCTCAGAGGATTATTGACTTTACATCTGGTGCTACATATGCCATTGACGGAAACCTTCAGAAGATTTCCAATTACATCTTCTTAGTCACTCCGACAAATGTAGATATATCCGGAGATCTGCAGGATCTATTGAATACTTCTTTTGACGCTTCTTCCATGCGTTCAAGATTTTAGAGGTTTTCAGGTCTATGAATAAAGAAGAACTTATGATGAGAAAACGCCTGATTGATTTGTCAAATCAATCCTTTCAGAGAGATATAGTGACTTTTTCGGATTTTTTGAATCTGAATGAACTTCATATACTACATACAACGCCTAAAGAGCTGTTTCCGTCAAGATATGAAGCTTTTGGGGGCTATGATTTAGCAGAGCGTCAGATGATAGCATTTCTACCTGATGCTCTTTTGTATGAATATGAATACCCGATTCAGGCTGTAGTGATCCGCCCCTTAAATACTCGATTTGCAGAAGAGCTTTCCCATCGGGATTATCTTGGCTCTGTGATGAATCTAGGAGTTGAGCGCTCTAAATTCGGGGATATTATCGTTAGAGACGGGGATGCGGTTATTTTTTTGTGCGAAGAAATTGTTGATTATATCATTCGTAATCTGACAAGGATTCGGCATACGGCTGTGCAGTGTGAGCGGGTGGATGTAAAAGATATCTCATACACGCCTGCATTTGCAGAGCTTAAAGGAACCGTTCCGTCTGTGCGGCTTGATACGGTACTGTCTGTGGCTTTTCCTATGTCAAGAAGCAAGCTTACGGCATATATAACGGCAGGAAAAGTGTTTGTCAACGGAAAGCTTATTACCAGCAACGGATATCGATTAGAGAAGGGGAATCTTATATCTGTCCGGGGGCTTGGAAGAATTTCCTATGAAGGTATTTTATCCGAGACGAAAAAAGGACGGTATTTTGTCTCTGTTCGGAAATATATATAAAAATAGTGAGGATTTGCAAATATGAAATCTGTAGATAAAAGAAAGCGGATTGGACATTATATAGCAGCGGTAATACTGGCCGGTGTTTTCGTTGTGTTAGATCAGATTACGAAATACCTGGCGTCTGCCTATTTGAAAGGGCAAAAACCTGTCGTGATTGCAGAGGGCGTATTTGAACTGCACTATTTGGAGAACAGAGGTGCGGCTTTCGGCCTTTTCCAAAATCAGCAGTTCTTTTTTATCATCAGTGTGATATTCATCAGTGTTGTGATCATATGGTTTTACACACGAGTTCCTATGAGCAAAAGATATCTGCCCCTTCGCGGATGTGCGGTATTTATCATGGCGGGAGCGGCCGGGAACTGTATCGATCGTGTAATGCAGCAATATGTTGTTGATTTTTTGTATTTTAAGCTGATCAATTTTCCGATTTTTAACGTGGCTGATATCTATGTAACCGTCGCTACTTTGCTTCTGGCTGTTTTAATGCTTTTCTATTATAAAGAAGAAGAGATTGAACAGATTTACCGCGGAAAAAGAAACAAAGGAGATTAAGATGAGATTAGGATATAGAAAGAGTGAAGGTGAAAAAGCGTGGATGAACTGATTACTGTGGAGGATGAAGCCGGGGAGCGTATTGACAAGTTTCTCTCAGATGAACTTTCCGACCGCTCTCGTTCTTTTTTACAAAAATTGATCAAAGAGCAATACGTAAAAGTCAATGACAAGCCTGTAAAAGCAAGTTACAGGCTTATTTTGGGTGATACAGTCTCTATTAGCTTTCCTGAGCCGGAAAAGCCGGATATCGCCGCTGAGGATATACCGCTGGATATTCTTTACGAAGATAATGATATTATCATCATAAACAAGCCGAAGCAGATGGTTGTCCATCCGGCGCCCGGCCATTATTCCGGAACACTGGTGAATGCACTTTTATATCACTGTCAGGGCAACCTGTCTGGAATAAATGGAAGCCTGCGGCCCGGAATCGTACACCGCATCGATATGGATACAACAGGTTCTCTCGTTGTGTGTAAAAATGATACCGCCCATCAATCTCTTTCTGCGCAATTGAAGGAACACTCAATCCAAAGAGTGTATGAGGCCATCGTCCACGGAATCCTGAAGGAAGACACCGGTTGTATTGACGCGCCGATCGGACGGCATCCGACAGAGCGGAAGAAGATGAGTACGCAGACCAGAAATGGGAGAGAAGCGCTGACCCACTACCGTGTGTTAGAACGTTTTGGAGCATTTACCCATATACAGTGCAGGCTGGAAACCGGAAGAACCCATCAGATCCGCGTTCATATGGCAAGTATCGGCCATCCTTTGCTTGGTGATACGGTCTATGGCCCAAAGAAATGTCCTTTTCCAAAGCTCATCGGGCAGACGCTCCATGCAGACACACTTGGATTTATACATCCGGGAACCGGTGAATATATGGAGGTTCATGCACCTCTTCCGGAATATTTTACGGGACTGTTAGACAGGCTCAGAAAATAAATAATCAAAAAATATGTACTTTTGAAACAAATTGTTATATAATAACATATTATATGCGGAATTTGCATATCAGCTATTAAAAGGAGCGTGATACGTTTATGACAGAAGCAAAGACAAAAACAATTATTACAATTGGACGGCAGTTCGGAAGTGCCGGACGGGAGATTGGAAGAAAGGTTGCAAAAGATCTGGGAATCAAACTGTATGACCGGGAAATGCTTGACCGCGCCGCTAAGGAGAGTGGTATTTGTCAGGAATTATTTGAAACCCATGATGAAAAGCCCACGAACAGCTTTTTGTATTCCCTGGTTATGGATACTTATTCTCTGGGATATACGGCGGGGAGTTACTCAGATATGCCCATTAATCATAAAGTGTTCCTGGCACAGTTTGATGCCATCAAAAAGATTGCGGATGAAGGGCCCTGTATTCTGGTCGGCAGATGTGCGGATTATGCGTTAGAAGAGTACGACAATGTGCTGCGGCTTTTCGTACATGCCGATATCAATACCAGGATACGCCGTATTGCGCGTATATATGACCTCACAGACGCGAAAGCGAAGGAGCTGATCATCAAGACGGATAAGAAGCGTGCAAGCTATTATAATTACTATAGTAATAAAAAATGGGGGGCGTCTGACAGCTATGACGTGAGTGTGTGCAGCTCCATGCTCGGAATTGATGGAACTGCCGAATTTATCGAACGCCTTGTACATCTCAAGGAAAGTGTTACTGACCGTAAGTTGTAAAAAGTAAAGAATATATATGATGGCCGGGATGTTATCGAGTGCAGGGGACGTTATCTTACATGCACCGAACGTTTTGGCCATCCTTTTATATTGCCGTTTAAGATAGCAGTAAACATGCGCTGTTTGGCTCCGTGATGCTCTTTGTTTAACTGCTGGACAAGTTCTTTTGCGTACTGCCGTTTTGTATAACCATCTATAGGGCATCTGCTTTTTACTACGGGAAGGTTATATTTATTCTGGAAACCAATTACATCTGACTCGTCCACAAACATCATCGGGCGAATGACGGTCAAGTCCATACGGTCTAAGTAAGTCCTTGGTGAGAAAGAGTAAAAGCGTCCTTCAAACAGCATGCTAAGAAGCATGGTCTCAATAATATCATCCTTGTGATGGGCATAGGCAACCTTATTACATCCCATTTCTTTTACTGCCTGGTTCAGCGCTCCCTTTCGCATCTTCGCACAAAGAGAGCATGGGTTGCTTTCTTTGCGCTCCTCGAATAAGAGACGGGCTATGTCTGTCTTTACAATATGATACGGAACTTCAAGCTCCCTGCACAATTCGGATACAAGTGAAAAATCACATTTTTCGTATCCCAGGTCTACTGTGACTGCGCTTAGTTCAAATCGCTTTGGGTAAAAGCGTCTGAGGCCCTGCAAAGCATATAGCAGAGTCAGGCTGTCCTTGCCGCCGGAAATCCCAACTGCAATATGATCACCTTCTTCAATCATCTGGTATTCGTCCACGGCCTTCCGTGTATAACTTAAAAGCTGCTGTAACTTCATAATTTTTATCGCCTTTCTGTTGATTATATCGTTGTCTTAGATTATGGTTCCCTGAGCTTTACAGCGGATGCCGCCATGCGCCGTCTGTCTTCGTCAATCGCCGCGTAATGCTTCTTGGTTGTGTTTACGTCCTTATGTCCAAGCACATCGGCCACAAGGTAAATATCACCCGTTTCCTTGTAAAGAGAGGTGCCGTAGGTGCTCCGCAATTTGTGGGGCGTGATTTTTTTGTTGGGAGTCACTTGCTTTGCATATTTTTTAACCATATTTTCAACGGCCTGCACGCCCATGCGTCGTCTCTGCGTTGACAAAAAAAGTGCATTCTCATGGCCGGAGAGGGGAGTGGCAGCCTTCCGGTCTCCCTCAATATACTGTCGGAGTGCCTGGGCGACCTCATCGCCGAAATAAACAACCATCTGGTTTCCGCCCTTGCGTGTCACCATAATTCCATTATTTTTAAAATCTACGTTGTTCAGATCCAATCCGACACATTCGGAGACACGGATGCCCGTCCCTAAAAGCAAGGTGAGAATTGCAAGGTCTCTGGACTTGGTCTTTTTATAATAAGTAAGAGCCTGGCCGGTGAGTTTATCACCGGCAGACTCGACAAAGTCCAAAAGCATGGCAACTTCATCTGCATCCAGCCGTATGATCGCTTTCTCATGTATCTTAGGCATCTCTACAAGGAGAGTCGGATTGCTTGAAATCATCTGCCGCTTGTAATAATATCCGTAGAACGTCCGCAGTGCGGACATCTTTCTTGCAAGTCCTTTTTCGCCGTTCACCATCGTTTCATCATCCTCGCGTTTGTAGATTTTTAAATATTCCATATATTCCTCGAGGTCTACAGGTTCTATACGCTCTAAATCCGCCACCGTAAATTGCTGGATCGCATATCGGCTGTAGACTGGATTGTTCTCCATCAGATAATGATAAAATACACGTATGTCATACGCATAATTCATCCTGGTTCTTATCGATGATGTAGGCTCAATAGCCCGAAAAAAATCATGTGTAAAAGGCGGCAGTGTCCTGAGAATATCCCTGAGCCGCAATGTATAATCTATGTTTGTCTGTTCGTGATATGTACGTGGCTTTGCCATATATAAATCCCTTCCTTTTTATCTGAGAATATTCTTGATTGTACCATAACCTGGTCTTTTTGTCTACATCTTTTGGAAAAATCGGTATTTTACGTATAGATTAATATAAGACATATAGTAGTACTATTTAATACTACGTATATTTTGGGGCAATACAACAGCGTTTGCGAACATATTTTCTAAACATTTGTTTGCTTTTCTTTTAGCGCTGTGTTATGATATATTTATCAAAAACACTTTTTGTTAAATTATTAAGGGAGGATTTATGTATGGCACAGGGTAAGATTAGCGCAAAACAGCTTGAGATATTGGAATATATTAAGTCACAGATTTTAGAGCGGGGGTTCCCGCCTGCGGTGAGGGATATTTGTGAAGCGGTGCATTTGAAGTCTACGTCTTCGGTACATTCCCATTTAGAGACACTGGAAAAGAATGGATATATCAGGCGTGATCCCACGAAACCGCGTGCCATTGAGATATTGGATGATAATTTTAACTTCATCCGACGCGAGATGGTGAATGTTCCGATTGTAGGGCGCGTTGCTGCAGGTGAGCCTCTTCTGGCGGAACAGAATATAGAAAACTACTTCCCTATTCCTATGGAATATATGCCGAACAAGCAGACCTTTATGCTTAAGGTGCAGGGAGAAAGTATGATCAATGCCGGAATATTAGATGGTGATTATGTTCTTGTGGAGGAACGGGAAACAACCTGTGACGGAGAGATGGTCGTTGCTTTAATCGAGGACGGCGCCACTGTCAAGACATTTTACAAGGAGGAAGAAAACATCCGCCTTCAGCCGGAAAATGATACGATGGAGCCTATTATCGTTTCGGACTGCACTGTTTTAGGCAAAGTAATTGGTGTATTCCGTTTTATGAATTAGGATGTTTGTTTTTTGATGCATAACAAAAGCCAGAATGTGTTCATTATCATTCTGGCTTAATAAAATTGTAATATAGCAAATTGTTTACATTATAACTGTTTTGCCGTCATTCCACACACGTTCAAGATTGTAGAATGAACGGTTTTCCTTGTCAAAGATATGGACGATTACATCCCCGTAATCTAAGAGCACCCATGTACTGCTCCGCTGCCCCTCCCGCTGTTTCAGAGGAATCCCTGCCTTTTGCATCTTCTCTTCAACATTTTCTACAAGAGCATCCACCTGGCTGCTGTTGTTTCCGTTTGTAATAACAAAATAATCTGCCATAACCGAGATTTCGGAAATGTCGACGACTTTAATTTCCTCGCCCTTTTTTTCTGTAAGGGCATCATAGATAATACGGACAATATCTTTTCCCTGATTCATATTAACCCTCCTGCTCTCTCAATTTCTTTTTATAATAATGATAAGTTTTTTCTGTCATTTTATCAACCGGAAGATTCCTGCTTTTCAAATATACGAGGGAATCTTCTAACATCCGGTACAAACATTCGTTAATATCTGTAAAAGCCAGCCTTCGTACTTCTGCCATGTTGGGGAGTTCAGCCCTTCCCGGTTCAATATAGTCTGCGATATAGATGATTTTTTCTAAAAGAGTCATCGCAGGTTTTCCGGTGGTATGGCTTTTGATCGCGCCGAGCACCTCGTAATCTTCCACATGATATTTCTTTTTTGCCAGGTATGCGCCAAGTTTTGCGTGAAGCAGGCTTGGATTTTTTTGCTCTACGTCTGAAATTTCCAGATGGTATTTGCGGCACATCCGGATTTTTTTATCGTTGGGAATGCACTTTGCGCAATCATGTAAGAGCCCTGCAAGCAATGCCTGCCCGATATTGGCGTTGTGGCACATAGCCAGGGCTGAAGCGGTATACATTACCCCAAGCGTGTGCTCGTAGCGCTCTTTATCAAGTTTTTTCTGCAACTTTTTGTTGATTTTACTGATTCTTATATCCATACAAACATTCCTTTTTAATATATTCCTCTACCTTTTTGGGGACAAATCCCCGGATACTCTCTCCTTCTTTTATCCGTTCTCTAAGTTCCGAGGAAGAAATATCTATAAGGGGAGAAACAAGAAGCCCACACTTTGCGTGATATCTTTCCCGCAGATAATGCATCTGCTTCTCCATCTTATCACGTGTATTCATCTCGTCCCGATAAGCTGCAAGAATGGTGCATGTAGGAAACAGCCTTTCGGGATGCACCCATCTGTCAACGGCAAATAAAGAATCTGCCCCGATGATAAAATAGAAATCATCCTCCGGATATATTTTATTAAAATATTCCATCGTTTCATAAGAACAGGACACACTCTTTTTGCGCGCTTCGTATGCTTCGAGACAGAATCCGTCTTGCCCTTCAATGGCAAGCTCCACCATCCGGAGGCGCTCTTTGACGCTTGAGCCAATATCAGTGAGTGCCTTGTGGGGCGGATTTCCGTTTGGCATAAACCATACTTTGTCTAAATGAAACTGTTCATATGCAGCTTTTGCGATTTCAAGATGTCCATTGTGAATCGGATCAAAGGTTCCTCCCATAATTCCTATCTTCATGCTGTGCTACCCTCATCATTGCGGCAGATTGATCTTCTTGTTTTTATCCTTCCCCTCCCGGTAAAGTACAATCTTCTTTCCAATCACTTGCACTACCTGAGAGTGGGTGCGCTCCCCGAGAAGTTCTGCCAGCGCTCTCGGATCATCTGCACAATTCTTAAGGACACTGATCTTGATCAGCTCTCTTGCCGCTAATGCCTCGTCAATGGCTTTTGTGAACTCCGGCGTCATACTGCTCTTACCGATCTGGAAGATGGAATCCATCGTCATGGCAAGGCTTTTCAAATATGCTCTCTGCTTTGTCGTCATAATCTTTCAAAAAACTCCTTTTATCACAGTTATTTATAATAATCAAACTGGAGGCCGTACATACGCACTGTGTCCCCCTCCTGGATGCCGGCGGCCTCGAGTTCTTCCAGTATCCCCGTATCTTTCAAAAACTTTTGGAAAAATGCGAAACCTTTCTCGGAATCGAGGTTGGTATATCCTAACATCTTCTCAATCTTCGGCCCTTCCACTACGTAGGCATCTTTATCTTTCTCCACCGTAAACGGCAGGTCAATATAAATAAGCTCATCCTCGGGGAAATATTCCTGTTCAAAGATAACCGGCTCTTGATCAAGTTCGGACAATTGTCCGGACACATAATACAAAAGCTCCTTCATGCCCTGGCCGCTCACTCCGGAAATGGGAAATACTTTAATCCCTTTCGGTTCAAATTCCTTTTTCAGCCGGTCAACCGGGCTTTCGTCTCCTTCATAGATCAGATCCGTCTTATTTGCGGCAATCACCTGGGGACGGGATGCGATATCCGGATTGTAAGCCTCAAGCTCCTGATTGATCTTGTATACATCTTCAACCGGGTCACGTCCTTCGCTTCCTGCGGCATCCACAACATGGATCATCATCTTTGTGCGTTCAATGTGCCGTAAAAATTCATGTCCCAGTCCAACGCCCTCCGACGCTCCTTCGATCAGTCCGGGAATGTCAGCAATAACAAATCCCTTGGCTTCTCCGAGATCCACCACTCCAAGATTGGGGTTCAGCGTTGTAAAATGATAGTTAGCGATTTTAGGCTGGGCATTGGTTACTCTGGAAAGGAACGTAGACTTCCCCACATTCGGAAATCCAATCAGCCCTACATCCGCAATTACCTTAAGCTCTAACTTTATCCATAACTCCTGAGCGGGCTGTCCCGGCTGGGCGTATTTGGGAATCTGCATAGTAGCGGTTGCAAAATGCTGGTTTCCAAGACCGCCCCTGCCCCCTTTTAGAACCACCTGTCTGCGGTTTTCGCCAGACATATCCGCGATCACTTTATCCGATTCCGCTTCCTTGATGACTGTTCCCTCCGGTACTTTTAATACAATATCGTCGGCGTCCGCACCGTGACATCTCCGCTTTCCTCCCGGTTCGCCATCCTTGGCGGCGAATTTTCTTTTATGGCGGAAGTCCTGGAGCGTATTAAGCCCCTTGTCCACCTCAAAGATAACATCACCGCCACGGCCGCCGTCACCTCCGTCGGGGCCGCCATTTGGAACATAAAGCTCACGCCGGAAACTTACATGTCCGTCGCCGCCCTTGCCAGATCGTATAAATATCTTTGCTCTGTCTGCAAACATAGAAAAATCCTCTTTCTTTTTTATTATCCTAAAAAAGAGTGTCACTATATAACTGAAAACAGTTATCAAGCAACACTCTCATAAGCTCAATCAAATAAATTAAGCTACCGGATAGATAGAAACCTGTTTCTTATCTCTTCCTTTTCTTTCAAATCTCACAACACCGTCAACAAGTGCGAATAATGTATCATCACCGCCGCGGCCTACATTGATACCCGGGTGAATCTTTGTTCCGCGCTGTCTGTAAAGGATGTTGCCGGCTTTTACAAACTGTCCGTCCGCTCTCTTAGCGCCAAGTCTTTTAGACTCAGAATCACGTCCGTTCTTTGTGGAACCAACTCCTTTTTTATGAGCAAAAAACTGAAGGTTTAATTTCATCATGGTTGTCACACCTCCTCGAATGTTAAATCAATATATTCTGCATAGTTCTCATCGTCAGACATCTCTGTAAGACCCAGAACCATCGTATCCAGCAAAAGCTCCGCTTCCTTTGAAGGTCTCTCCTTCAGCGAATAATCAATCACTCCCTCGGCATCGTCAGATACCAGTGAAGTCCTGTCTTCCGTAAATTTTTCAATGGCATTTACCGTATTGATAATCAATACAGACGCAGCCGCACATACAATGTCCTGCCCTTCATCGCTGAATCCGGCATGGCCATATGTCTTGAAACCGGTATATTCTTTTCTTTTGTTCTGGTATATGGTTACATGAATCATGGACAAAACTCCAAATTAAGCATTGATCTTTTCAATCTTAACTGCTGTATACTGCTGTCTGTGACCGTTCTTTTTGTGGTATCCGGTCTTTCTCTTGTACTTGTAAACGATAACCTTTTTACCCTTACCGTTTCCAACTACGGACGCCTCTACGGTTGCACCTGCAACTGTAGGCTCTCCAACCTTCAGACCGTTGTCACTGACTGCAAGCACCTGGTCAAATGTATAAGTCTCTCCGGCCTCTGCACCAAGCTTTTCTACTTTAATGATATCGCCTTCTGCTACTTTGTACTGTTTACCACCTGTTGCTATAATTGCGTACATATGGCACCTCCTATTATCATTACTCGCCAACTGCGGCGTCTGCCAATCTTTGAAAAATATGGCAGAACTTGTAAACCTCGTTGTGCGGCATACTCATAAATAATATCACGGATGTGTGGCAAAATCAAGAGAAATCAGTGAAAATAATTATATTTTTTTTACTTTCACTTTCTTGCTCATACCTTTTGTTTTAAACAGCGTCTTGTAACTTTTTACTTTGTTTTTCGGCGCTTTGATTACCGCTTTTGAATTGATCCCTTTGAATGCGTTCTTGCCGACACTCTTTTTAGAGAGATTCTTGCTTCGGATAACAATCTTTTTCAAATTCTTGCATCCATAAAAAGTATTCTTTCCAATTTTTTTAATATTTTTCTCAATAGTTACTGATTTTAATTTCTTGTTTCCTTTAAAAGCGTTAGGTGCAATGCTCGTTACCGCGTATGCTTTGCCGTTGACCGTAACGCTGGCAGGAACTTTGGCAGATGTGCACTTTTTGCTGGACGGTTTGACATATTCAACTGAACAGCCGGAACTTCCGGAGGACGTCACCTTGCATACGGATTTTGTCTGGGTATCTGTTACAGAACTTCCGACCTTTGGCGCATCCGGCTGTGTATCCGAGGTGTTCGGTGTTGAATTGGAACTATTCGTCGAATCGGAACTGCCGTCATCTATAAATCGGTTTATTTCTGTAAAAATCTCTGTTTCCGTTTTAGGCCCTGTTGTAATCTTTTGAATCATATTTTTGCTGTCAATCAATACAATGACTGGAAGAGCAAAAGTTCCCCCGGAAGTTGAGGAATTGATGCTTACATAACGCTGCAAAGCTTCAACTATGGTTCCGTATTCTGCATCATAACAGAATGTGACAGAAGGACAGCCATAATTTTGGGCAAATGTTTCTGTTTCCCCTTTTGTTGCCCAATCCATCTCTGCAAAGATTGTCCGTATCCCTGGGTTTTGCACCCACGTGCTTTCTGAAATACTTTGTACAGTTCTTTTTGTATAGCCACATGTAGTCCTGCCGAATATAAGAACAGTGGCTTTTGATGAACCGGCAGAGGTAGATACCTTAGTGCCGTCAATGGATGTAAATGTGTAATTAAGGTTTGGGGTAAGGCTTTCGGCCTCTATTTCTTCCTGGGTGTCTGCGGCTTTGCTTTCTGCACACGGAACAATTGCCGAGATACAAAGTGCTGCCGCCATAAAAATACTGAAAATCTTCTTTTTCATCATAGCGAAAACTCCTTTTTAATAACTATTTTTTCGTATATTATAAAATGCATTTCATAGAAATACAACCGTGTCTGGATAATTCGCCCTATTTTTACGCGTTTTACAATAGTGGTACTTTTTGATACTACTATTATCATTAAAATATTACTGTGCAAAAAACAGGCCCGGATATACTCCGGACCTATGGTCATTTCTTCTATCTGTTCTTATACATTCTTTCATAATATCCTTTGTATTCCCCGGAAATAATCTCCTGCCACCACTCCCGGTTCTCAAGATACCACTGTATCGTCTTTTTGATTCCGTCCTCAAACTTCGTCTCCGGCAGCCACCCAAGCTCTCTGTGAATCTTCGCCGGGTCAATGGCATAGCGCATATCATGCCCTTTCCGGTCCGTCACATAGGTAATCAGGCTCTCCGGTTTCCCAAGCTCCTTACAGATCATCTTCACGATGTCAATGTTACGCATCTCATTATGCCCGCCGATGTTGTAGACCTCCCCCGCCTTTCCGCGGTGGATAATGAGGTCAATCGCCTTGCAGTGATCTTCCACATAAAGCCAGTCCCGCACATTAATGCCCTCTCCGTACACCGGAAGAGGCTTGTCCGCAAGCGCATTGGCGATCATAAGGGGAATCAGCTTTTCCGGGAAATGGTAGGGCCCATAATTATTGCTGCACCGACTGATCGTCACAGGCAGCCCGTAAGTGCGGTGGTAAGAAAGGGCCAAAAGGTCTGCCGCCGCCTTAGAAGAACTGTAAGGGCTGCTGGTGTGGATCGGCGTCTCCTCTGTAAAAAACAAATCCGGCCTATCGAGAGGGAGATCTCCGTACACCTCGTCCGTAGACACCTGATGAAATCTTTCGATGCCGTATTTTCTGCAGGCATCCATCATCACCGCGGTTCCTTTGATATTCGTATCCAGGAAAACTTCCGGCTCCTCAATGGAACGATCCACATGGGATTCCGCCGCAAAATTCACCACCATGTCCGGATGCTCCTCCTCAAACAGCCGGTATACGGCCTCCCGGTCACAGATATTTATCTTGCGGAAACGAAAAGAAGGATTCTCAAGGGCTCCTTCAAGCGTGGACAGATTCCCTGCGTAGGTTAGGCAGTCCACGCATACAATCCTGTAGTCCGGATATTTCTCCAACATGTGATAGATAAAATTAGAACCGATAAACCCGGCTCCGCCTGTTACGATAATTGTCATGAATTTCCTCCTTCATATACAAGCCTGTTGTCCGCAACCCTCTGCAAATGCTCCCCGTAAGGCGACTTCCCATAAAGCTTTGCCGACGCCAAAAGCTCCTCCTTCGTAATCCATTTCTCATGAAACGCAATCTCTTCCGGCGCCGAGATGACCACGCCCTGCCGATTCTGAACTGTCTGTACAAATGTCCCCGCATCCATAAGGCTGTCCATCGTTCCCGTGTCAAGCCACGCAAAGCCGCGCCCTAGTATCTGCACCTTCAGGCTCCTGTCCTCCAGATACAGGCGGTTTAAGTCCGTAATCTCAAGCTCTCCCCGCGCCGAAGGCCGCACTCTTTTTGCCATCTCAGCCACCCGTTTATCATAAAAATACAGTCCTGTAATACAGTAATTAGACTTCGGGTTTTCCGGCTTTTCTTCCACCGAAAGGACATTTCGCTCACCGTCAAACTCCACAATGCCGAACCGCTCCGGGTCTTTCACATAGTACCCGAAGATCGTGGCAAGCCCGTTCTTTGCGTCGCGGACGGCATCCCGCAAGTTCTTCCGGAACCACCCGCCGTAGAAAATATTGTCTCCTAATACCATCGCGCAAGGCTCCTCCCCAATAAACTCCTCCCCGATGATAAACGCCTGGGCAAGCCCGTCCGGGCTTGGCTGAACCGCGTAGGAAAGACGGATGCCAAAGCTCCTCCCATCTCCTAAAAGCTCCTCAAATCTCGCCGTATCCTCCGGCGTCGAGATGATCAGGATATCCCGGATGCCCGCCAGCATCAGCGTAGAAAGCGGATAGTAAATCATAGGTTTGTCATAAACAGGCAGCAACTGCTTAGATGTAACTCTTGTAAGCGGGTATAACCGCGTGCCGGAACCGCCGGCCAGAATAATACCTTTCATAACTGCTCCTCACATTCATTCAATCTCTTCTAACAGCACTTCCATCGTCCCGCCGCATACCATGCCATCCTCTTGCGCTTCTTTTCCGGTCATATCCACGGTGAATACTTGTTGTGCCGCCTTTTTTCTTCTGAGTATCTGAAGACATTCTTTCGTAATCTTCGCTTCTGCACTTCCTCCGCCGACGGAGCCGACGAAAGTCCCATCCTCCATTACCAGCATCTTTGTCCCGGCCTTCCTGGGTCCGGAACCTTTTTTAGCTATGATTGTGGCAAGGACTTTTCGGAGGCTTCCGCCTTTCCCGCCGGTGAGATACAACAGCATCTCTTTGGTGTATCCGCCGCTTTTATTTGCGGTATTTTTTACCTGAATGACTTCTGCCATAACTGATACTGCGATTTCCTCCGGTGTATCGGCTCCGATGGAGAGCCCGATAGGCATATGAACCTGATCAAGCAGTTTGCTGCTTATGCCCTCGGATATGAGCTGTGTCTTCACAAAACCGACGCGCTTCTTGCTGCCCATCATACCGACATAAGCATTTTTCTTTTGCACAGCCAGCTTAAGGCATGCCGTATCATACTGATGTCCTCTTGTGACGATAACAAAATAAGTATCCGGCGTACCTTCTATTCTGTCTAACGCTGTCTCAAAAGATTCGCAAATCACTTCATCTGCCCCGGCATTTTTTGCATGTTCGGCAAACAGAGGCCTGTCTTCGAGTACAATCGTATAAAATCCGAGAATCTTTGCCAATCGTATGATCGGGACAGATACATGGCCGCCGCCGCAGATTACCATAACAGGCTCATTTCCGATTACCTCACAGAATATCCTTCCGTCCCCGAGACTTAAAACGCCTGTTTCCCTCAAATCCCCCGGAAAATCTGCGATGTGATTAACATATTCGGAAATCCCTGCCGATTCTTCGGATGTCCAGATGATATCGCTTCCGGATAAAAACAGTTTTTCCCCGATATATCGTCCCTCTATCCCGGAGAGGAGTACATTGTTCTGATATTGCTTTCGCTCTGCGATTTTCCGGTATAAATTGTTGTTTTCTATATTGATCACCTGCTTTCTGTGTAAGCTTCCGGCGTTCTTGCTTATTATAGTATATCCTGTATGTTTGTTTTTCTCAATACCCATTAGATTTTAATATCAGGTTTTAATTTAATATTATACAGGCGTTTCAGAACAGCGTTGTCATGGAGAAGCAAACAAGTATACAAATTATGATTGCCTTTGCTCCCGCTCTATGGTAGAATGCCCCACAAGAACAACCGTGTTGCAGGGTGGGCAGACCTCTCATTTTTACCGAATGGAGGTGATGCCTATGAAAAATCATTTTGATTTTAAGGATTTAATGACATTTGGTCTTTTCCTTTTGGCATTGCTTACATTCGTTTTTACGTTTTGTAAGTAACCATACATAGAAAAACCACCCCTAAACTTTGACCGAGTGCGGGGTGGATTTTTCTATTTCACATTTTGGGTCAACCCACCTTATGGGCGGTTGTTCCATTTATATGTCTAATATAACATGCCTCTCCTGTTTTTTCAATAAAAAATTTTCTTATTGCTTGTTTACTGCTTCTGCATGGGCGAACGGGAAAACACGGGAAAACCACCCCTAAACCTCGAACAAGTAAGGGGTGGTTCTTTTATTTCTAGCTGATTGTAAATAAAGCGGCATCTACTGCCTGAAGATCACTCTCGGTGATATTCCATACATTATTGGAATCTTTCGTGACATGCACAGTTACGGACTGCGGCTCGCCGTATGTTACAGAGGCGAGTTTTTCAGTGAGAAGGTCATACAGCATATCAATTGCAAGCTGATTGATCTCTTCTTCTTTTGGCTGGCCGGATTTGGCAACTTTCTCCTGCAGTTTCGTTACGAGCTCATCCTGAACTCCGCTGAAAATCTGCATCGGTTCGGCATTTACTACTACTTCGAACCCGCCGTCTTTTTCTTTTACGTCGCCAACTGTATATTTGGCCTTTGCAAAGATCTCCTTGAGCAGTTCGCGATACTTTTCAGTTGTCTCCTCAGTTGCACCGAGCGCCCCGAATCCAAGTGAATTTGTAACGGTATCAATGTTGTTGTCAAAAAGCTTCTGCGCATCTTCTTTTGTAGAGTCGGTAATCTTTGCGTACTCGTCAAAATCGGCTTTATAGCCTGCGTCTAGTGTCGCCTGCACATATGCCTTCGCATCATCCGGCTTCATGCCGCATCCTGCGAGCATCGTTAGAGACATCACAACTACCATTGCTAATGAGACATTTCTTTTACGTATTGCTTTCATAACAATTCCTCCTGGGTTACATATAGTTTGTCCTCCATTATTTTAACAGCTTTTCCCCGATTTGAAAACAGTCAAATGTAATAAAATAATCTGCCGGTGTTTCAGCTCTTCGAATCAGTTGTACCTGTCCGTCCTCCTTAAGCAAAAGTTCCGCGGACTTAAGCTTTCCATTGTAATTGTATCCCATGGCAAAGCCGTGTGCTCCGGTGTCGTGGATTACCAGAAGATCCCCGGATTCAATTTGAGGAAGCATCCGATCAATGGCAAATTTATCATTATTCTCACAGAGAGAGCCTGCGATATCGTATTTGTGGTCGTGAGGGGCATTTTCTTTGCCCATCACCGTGATATGGTGGTAAGCCCCGTACATGGCGGGACGCATCAGATTCACTGCGCAGGCGTCCACACCGATATATTCTTTGTGGGTATGCTTTTCGTGAATGGCTTTCGTCACCAGACATCCGTAAGGCCCCATCATAAACCGGCCAAGCTCAGTATAGATAGCCACATCTCCCATACCTGCCGGAATAAGTACTTCCTCGTACACTCTCCGCACGCCGTCGCCGATTGCGCGGATGTCATTAGGCTCCTGGTCCGGGGTGTAAGGAATTCCGATTCCGCCAGAGAGATTGATGAACTTAATGTGCGCCCCTGTCTCCTTCTGAAGCTTTACCGCCGTCTCAAAAAGCACTTTCGCAAGCATCGGGTAATACTCATTGGTCACAGTATTGCTGGCAAGAAATGCATGAATTCCGAATTCTTTTGCGCCTTTTTCTTTCAAAGTCTTAAAAGCTTCGAAAAGCTGCTCTGTGGTCATGCCGTATTTTGCATCCCCCGGGTTGTCCATAATATCGTTGCTGATCTTAAAAAGCCCTCCCGGATTGTAGCGGCAGCTTATAGTCTCCGGGATATGTCCGATGGCCTTCTCAAGAAACTCAATGTGGGTGATATCATCCAGGTTGATGATGGCGCCTAACTGATCCGCAAACACAAACTCTTCCGCCGGGGTGTCGTTGGAGGAAAACATGATATCTTCTCCTCTTGCACCGATGGCGTCAGAAAGCATAAGCTCCGTGTAGGAAGAGCAGTCGCAGCCGCAGCCGTATTCCCGCAGAATATCGATAAGGAACGGATTGGGCGTCGCCTTCACTGCAAAGTATTCTTTGTATCCTTTGTTCCATGCAAAGGCTTCCTTAAGCTCCCTGATATTGCGCCGGATGCCTCTCTCGTCGTAAAGGTGGAAAGGTGTGGGATACTCCCTGATAATCTCCTCAAGCTTTTCTTTTGTCACAAATGGTACTTTTTTCATCTCTGTTCCGTCTCCTCTTATCTCTGTTTTTCATCTTTATATAACTGTCATCTACAGACGTTCAATCCTGAATTGCTGGTCTTCCCTTTCTTCCTGAATTGCCAGCAGCTTGATCTCATTTGCAAGCATGCGCTTATAAAGCTCTACAAAATTCTTCTGTCCGGAATACAGGCAGGTGTTCATGCTCCCCTCCCCGTACTCCCCGGTCATAACGTACTTCGAGTCCGTGATAATGCCAATCTCCATCTCCCTCGGCCCTCCGATATAGATCTTGGCGTTGATGTACCGGACAGCCTGGTCGGTTATGATGACCACTTTTTTGCCTGCTTTGATCAAAAGCTCAATCTCATTTAAAAAGAGCAGCAGACAGTTGCGTGTACAGGTGATGTAAGCTCTCTGTTCTACCTTGGAAAGAAGGTTGCGGACCATGTCCAGAATATTTTTCGAACCCTCGATGGTCACGTATCCTTCTGCGTGGGATTTTTCTGAGGGCTTGTTGGCAGACAGCCACCCTTTTGTCTCCTCAAGCCTGCGGATACAGTTTTTGCAAAATTCCTCCAGGGGCACCGGAATATACTTTTTCGTCGTACCCTCCTCTACCAGATAGGCGGCGCCTTTCTCCGTCATGCTGGCAAGGGAACCGTACGCATTGGACCTTGATATCCCGAGAAGCTTCGCCACCTCATATCCGGTGATCTTGCCCTCGCAGAGCAGACATTCGTATATGCCTGCCTCCTGACGGGTGAGGCCGAATTCCATGAGTCTTCCGGTAAATGCGTTGCTTTCCATGTCGTGTATTCTCCGTCATTTCTCTGTTGATAACTTAGTAGTTCTTTTCTGGAACACTATATAATATATCCCCTTGGATGTCAAGAGTTTTACTGATGTTTTTTGTCGGAATCTGTCATGGAAGTTTGGTCGAACAATTGAATAAAACAATCCATTGCAGGGCTGACCCATTTGCTTTTATTATATCCGCACACGGCGGAAATCCGAAAATTAGAAATATCTGTATTGATTTCTGCCAACTCTCCCTTCTCGATTTCCTCCCGGACCGTAAATGTCGGCAGAAAAGAGATGCCCACGTTATTTTTAACCAGGCTTTTAATTGTATGTATGCTCCACAGTTCGATGGTATGGTCAAGCAGTATTGATTTTTGCTGGAGATATCTCTCAAAAATCTGCCTGAAGATACAGTTTTGCTCGTTTATAATCAGTGATACGGGAATCTTTTGATTCGGCGTGATAAAGTCAGGAAAAAGCTGCTTTGTCTCCGGGGATGCCACCAAAGATAAAGCATATTTCCCAAAGGGGACTGCGGTAATCTCATTGCCAAGTCCGCCTACATCTTCAAAAAATACTCCTAAGTCCAAAGTGCCTTTAAGAAGCTCATCCCGGATATCATAGCAATTCATAGACCTTAAAAATAGTTTTGTATTAGGGGCGTTCCGGTGAAAATCTTTTAAAATGTCCGGCATAAGGTAACACAGCAATGTTTCTCCTATGCCTAGTTTCAGAGCGCCTCTGTATTCCGCCAGGTCATTTTCAAAGCAGCGCATCCTGTCGACGGATGATAATACATCTCTGACATAAGGGCATAATTGTTCGCCGGCCTTGGTAGGCATCATGCGTCTGCCGACTCTTTCAAACAGCTTTGCTGATAATTCCTGCTCCAATTGTCCCATTTGAAATGTGATGGTGGATTGTGTGTAGTTTAGTTTTTCTGCTGCTTTTGTAAAACTGCCCTCTTCGATGATTGTCTGGAAAGTCTGTAAATATTTTAGCTCCATGCGTCTCCCTCATTTGTTAAATATAATTGAAGTTCACCGGATGGCATTCCATAAGGAATTCAGAGGAATGGGCCTGACAAATACGGCGTTTATGCTAACGGAAAAGCTGTGTATTCAAAAAGACATTCCATATATCCGGGCAGATACCGACTTTTCCAACAAGTGCATACAGCATGTCTTAAAAAAGAACGGTTTTGAACAATGCGGTATCGTTATTTTTCAGGGAAGCGAAAAGTTAGCTTTTGATAAGCTTCTTCTGCCGGCAGAATATTAATGCAAAACACCTGTTTAACAATTCCTAAACACAGAAAAAGCATGGAAATTCTTTCAGACTGCCATGCTTTTCTTTCATTTTGTATTGCTTTTCCAGGATACATCTTTTTTAGGGAGGTGCATAATATAGGACTTTGTTAACATATGTCAACATTTTTTTAATATTATTGTATTTATTTTTAATAATGTTAAAAATATTTTGTTTTATATTGATTTATTTTTTTAATTATGATACCCTCTACATATAAAAGGAGTTACTACTATGACAATATATTCTTTTCCTAAATGGATGCGTGAACTATCAGAAGAAGATTTAATCTTTATCAAACGTTTTTTGCTTGCGTCCGGGTCACTGAAAGAGATTGCAAAAGAATACCGCGTTACCTACCCGACCGTCCGGGTACGTCTCAATCGATTGATCGAGAAAATACAATTAACGGATACGGATGCAGAAGATTCATACATTTCACTGATCAAACGGATGGTTATTGATGAGCAAATAGAATTTGATGCCGCTAAAATTTTAATTGCTGAATACAAAAAGCAGAAAGGAGAAAATTAAATGAGCTATTTGAAAGAAATTATTTTAATTATTCTATTTGGTATCGTTATACTTACAGTCGTAAAATTTCAGATTTATCTGTCAAAAAAAGAAAAACCATTTTACGGATTGATTTTACCCATTTTTTCTTTTTCCGCCGTACTTTCCGGATACCTCCTTCTAACCCCGGCAAGTTTTGAAACTTCTGAAAATTTTACTACTGACATGGTCGTCTCTGAAGTTTCAGAAGATGACGATATGATTCCTGAAGAAATTCCGCCGCAGATTTCGGAGATAAGGGAGGAAAAAATGGATGCAGACATGATACAGACCTCTTTTATCATCACTGTCATGACCGGCAATATCGGAACCATGATCCTGCTGATTATTTACTGGTTCCAACGTAGAAAAAGAAACCTAGACTATGAATTAAAACAAATGCAATTAGATGAACTCTGATCATCCCAAATCATAACCACGAAAAAACACCTACACAGATACATTACTTTTCTGCATAGGTGTTTTTTATATACCCGCACGTTTTCCTGTACGGACGAATCTCTTAATCTACAATCGCAATCCTCATCATATTGCTTACTCCTGCCTGGCGGCCGCCTACAACTGGAGACGGAATTCCGGCGGTCAGGATGACTACATCGCCGGTCTCGGCAATCTGTTTTGCACATACAAGCTCGATGGCGCTGCTACAGATATCCTCTGTCGTATGTACTTCAATGGATTTCATCGGGCGCACGCCCCAGTAAATCTGCATCCTCCTTAAAGAAGCGGAATCCGGGCTGACACCGATGATCTCTGTCTGGGGTTTGAACTTGGATACCACTCTGGCAGTCGCCCCGGACATGGAGGGCGCGATGATGCACTTCGCCTTTAGATTCATAGCTGTGGATACGGTAGCAAATCCCAGGGCACTTGAAGCGCTCTTCATGCGGTGTGCCTCCGACTGGCGCAGCAATGTCTCATAATCTAAGTGTTCCTCGGTGCTCTCTACGATATGCACCATCATCTGCAGCGCTTCTACCGGATACTTGCCGTTCGCAGTCTCGCCGGAGAGCATTACTGCGTCTGTCCCGTCATATACTGCATTGGCAACGTCTGTCACCTCCGCTCTTGTGGGACGCGGGTTGCGGATCATAGAATCCAACATCTGTGTGGCGGTGATGACCGGCTTAAAGTTGTCGTTGCACTTCTGGATCAGTACCTTCTGCAGATAAGGAACCTCCTCCGCCGGAATCTCAACACCCAAGTCGCCTCTGGCAACCATGATGCCGTCTGCGCAGCGGATGATCTCGTCGATATTCTGAATTCCTTCTGCATTCTCAATCTTTGCGATGATTGGGATATAAGGAGCTTTCAACTCCCGCAGGTAAGCTTTGATCTCCAAGATGCACTCTGCGTTCCGTACAAAGGAAGCAGCGATAAAGTCAATCTCCTGCTCCACGCCGAACTTGATATCCTCTCTGTCCTTGTCCGTGATTGCCGGAAGCCTTACCGGTACATTGGGCACGTTGACACCCTTTCTCTCCCCTAGCTCGCCGCCGTTGGTTATCTTGCAGACAATCTCGCTCTCGGTCTTTTCCTTCACTTCAAGACCGATGAGTCCGTCGTCGATCAGTATCGTACTTCCAATCTGCACATCATCAATAAGCCCCGGGTAGGTAATAGATACCCTTGTATTATCTCCTTCTATCTCCTTTGTTGACAAGGTGAATGTCCTGCCTGTCTCAAGGGTTACTTTCTTTCCTTCCTTCAACACGCCTGTACGAATCTCCGGACCTTTCGTATCCAAAAGGATTGCAACCGGCACCTTCTCCTCATCACGAAGTTTTTTGATCATATCCATGCGCACCTTCTGCTCTTCATGGGTTCCGTGGGAAAAGTTGAATCGGGCGATATCCATGCCGCCTTTCACAAGCTTTCTTACAACCTCCGGATCATTGGTTCCTGGTCCCATCGTACATACAATCTTCGTTTTTTTCATCTTTCCTAACCACACTCCTTCATTTATTTTTGATTCCTAATCACTGCCCTGAGGCGATGATTTTTTAGACAAACTCCTATGTACTACTTTACTTCTAAATCCCTTTTCTTTCAATCACTTTTCCAAGGCAGACTGCACAAAAAATTTGCAAAAAATTTGGAGCAGCCGTGGCTGCTCCGCCCTTAAGCCCTAATCATCACTCCACATGTGTATGGGTGAAAAGATGGTCCTGACAATATTCATAGTTGCCGTTGCACTTTGAGCAGTATCGAAATTCCAGATCCGGGTTGTCAAGCTCTGTGCGCCCGCACACGGCACATCTGTGCTTTGCCCCGCCCGCATATACATTCACCTGGCGCTTCGCCTGCCTTACATTCTTTTTAAACTCATGCTTGCGCTTGATCTGTCCTGGCGCATACGGCTTCATATTCCTGGAGCCAAGGAAAAAGATCAGGAAATTCAGTATCGAGACAACAGCCGCCAACGCATTGGCCTTAAAGGTAATCCCATACACCGGATTCCCTCCATAGGCCGGAAGAAACGCCTGGATTACCGCCCACACAAAATACAATCCGTCTAAAAGCGCTAACCACTTCACCTTTACCGGAATGATCATATACAGGTAAAACTGCATATCCGGGAACAATGCTGCATAAACAAAAAATAAGGACATGTTCAGGTAATGCGTTCCAAGCTGGAAGGACATCCCGGTAAGCAGATATACCAGAAGCGCTGCGATTACATGGAACAACATCCCGGAGAAAAAGTACAGGTTAAAACGGAACGCTCCCCAGGTCATCTCAAGCTGCCGCCCGATGAAATAATAGAGAGACAGCGCAAATATAATCCAGATGACGCTGCTTGAGGGCGGGTCGATAATAAAGGTGACTGCCCGCCAGATTTGTCCACGTAAAAGAGCTGCCGCGTCAAGACTTAAATACTGCCCGTAAAAATACGGATTTATGATGTTTAATACAAAGCCTGCGCCATACAGGATAATGATGTATGTGATCAGGTTCGGTATCGCGTATCTGCCGTATTTGCGTTCTAATTTACTAATCCAATCCATAAAACTTACTCCTTAAAACTGTCAAAATTTAACTGTTCTGAAAAAAATACATTGTATTCATCTTACCTTTTTGATGAATGTTTGTCAATTCTACCATGTAAGTTTAATATGTTTTTTATATTCTTATCACATTTTATTAATTGTAAAGTCAAAAATTTTGTCGTATAATGTTACGGGTTATAAAGTCAAAAAATACATTTAATAAGAACACACACATACATTGTATAGATTAAAGGAGTGTTATTTCATGGCAAGGAAAGAGAATTACACATTAGGCATTGACATCGGCTCAACAACTGTAAAAATTGCCATTTTAGATGAGAATAACGACGTTGTTTTCTCTGATTATGAAAGACATTTTGCCGA
Organism: Lachnospiraceae bacterium MD308; assembly: GCA_000403475.2. GTDB lineage: Bacteria > Bacillota > Clostridia > Lachnospirales > Lachnospiraceae > MD308. Next base: position 877,968 of record KE159796.1, on the reverse strand, counting down.
CATACAGGAAACACTGTCTGACCTTCTAGGACGCGCGATCTATAAGCTGGGAGGAATCTACGCTTCCCCGGTCATCACCGGCTCCGGGGGATTGTCTTTAGCCGGACATCTCAAGGTTCCTTTTGTTCAGGAAGTAATAGCTGTCTCTACGGCGCTGCAAGACTATGCGCCTCAGACAGATGTAGCTATTGAGCTTGGAGGCGAGGATGCCAAGATTATTTACTTTGAAGGGGGAAATGTGGAGCAGCGGATGAACGGTGTGTGCGCCGGGGGAACCGGCTCCTTCATTGACCAGATGGCGTCTCTTTTGCAGACCGACGCTTCCGGTCTTAATGAGTACGCTAAAAATTACCGCGCTCTTTATTCCATCGCCGCAAGGTGCGGCGTATTTGCAAAATCCGATATTCAGCCTCTCATCAATGAGGGGGCGTCGAAAGAAGATCTGGCTGCTTCGATTTTTCAGGCGGTGGTAAACCAGACAATCAGCGGGCTTGCCTGCGGCAAGCCGATTCGGGGATATGTGGCGTTCCTCGGCGGACCGCTCCATTTCCTTCCGGCCCTTAGAGAAGCCTTTATCCGCACGCTTAAGCTTGACGACGAGCACACGATTGCACCCAATCATTCCCACCTGTTTGCCGCCATTGGCTCTGCGCTTAATTCTAAGCGGGATCTTCATGTGTCCTTAAGAGACATGCAAAACCGTTTAGAGGGAAAGATTAAGATGGAATTTGAAGTAGACCGCATGGAGCCGCTGTTTGCAAGCGAGGCAGAGTTCCATGCATTCAAGGAACGCCATGACCGGCACCAGGTTCCTGTAAAGGACATATCCACCTATCAGGGGAAAGCATTTCTTGGGATAGATGCAGGCTCTACTACTACAAAAGCAGCGCTTGTGGGGGAGGACGGGACACTGCTCTACTCCTTCTACCACAATAATGAGGGAGATCCGTTAGGCACAACGATAAACGCCATTAAGGAAATCTACCGTCAGCTTCCTGACGGGGTTGATATCGTACATTCCTGTTCTACCGGCTACGGCGAGGCGTTGATCAAGTCGGCGCTGCTTCTTGACGAGGGCGAGGTAGAGACAGTCTCCCACTACTATGCAGCTTCCTTCTTTGCGCCGGATGTAGACTGTATCCTGGACATCGGCGGACAGGACATGAAGTGCATCAAGATTAAAAATCAGACGGTTGACAGCGTGCAGCTTAACGAGGCGTGCTCCTCCGGGTGCGGTTCTTTTATCGAGACTTTTGCCAAGTCTCTCAACTATTCTGTGGAGGACTTTGCCCACGAAGCGCTGTTTGCCCACAACCCCATTGACCTTGGGACCCGCTGTACGGTATTTATGAACTCTAAAGTAAAGCAGGCCCAAAAGGAGGGCGCGGAGGTTGCAGACATCTCTGCGGGCCTTGCCTACTCTGTCATCAAAAATGCACTGTTTAAAGTAATCAAGGTCTCCGATGCCTCGGAACTTGGAGAACATATCGTTGTTCAGGGCGGCACCTTTTACAACAATGCCGTGTTGAGAAGTTTTGAGAAGATTGCAGGCTGTGAGGCGATCCGGCCGGATATCGCCGGTATTATGGGGGCTTTCGGAGCCGCTCTCATTGCCAGAGAACGGTATAACGAGTGTCAGTGCAAGAACACGACGATGCTTCCCATCGACGAGATTGAGGCTTTAGAATATTCTACAACCATGACGAAATGCCGGGGATGCACCAATAACTGCCGTCTGACCATCAATCATTTCAGCGGAGACCGGAAATTTATCACCGGGAACCGCTGCGAACGCGGACTTGGAAAAGAAAAAACAGAAAACAAACTGCCAAACCTTTTTGCATATAAGGCAAAGCGGTATTTTGGCTATACTCCTCTTCCGGAAAATGAGGCAAAGCGAGGTGTCATCGGTATTCCCCGTGTTCTTAATATGTACGAGAACTATCCGTTTTGGTTTACCTTTTTCCATAACCTTGGATTTTCTGTGCTGCTCTCTCCTGTTTCTACACGAAAGATTTACGAGCTTGGCATAGAATCTATTCCCAGCGAGTCCGAATGTTATCCGGCAAAGTTAGCGCACGGCCATGTCCAATGGCTGATCAATAAAGGGGTCAGGCGAATTTTTTATCCAAGCATCCCTTATGAGCGCAATGAATTCGCAGAGGCAAACAATCACTACAACTGTCCGATTGTCACCTCCTATCCGGAAAATATTAAGAATAATATCGATGCGATTGTAAACGGAGAGATTGAATTCCTTCATCCCTTCCTCTCTCTGACGAATGTAGAGACATTAACCCGAAGGCTTGTAGAAGAATTTTCTGAGCGGTTTGATATACCTGGTGAGGAGATTAGTTCTGCAGTGCATGCCGCATGGGATGAGCTGAATGCCTGCCGGGATGATATGCGAAAGAAGGGGGAAGAGACTGTCCGGTTCCTTGATGAGACGGGTAATCGGGGCATCGTTCTTGCAGGACGGCCCTATCATATCGACCCGGAGGTAAACCACGGCATACCGGAACTTATCAATTCCTACAACATTGCTGTGCTGACAGAGGATTCCATCTCACATCTGCATCCGGTAGAACGCCCGATCAATGTGATGGACCAATGGATGTATCATTCCCGTCTCTACGCCGCGGCAAATTATGTAAAGACGACGGAAAATTTAGATTTCATTCAGCTTAACTCTTTCGGGTGCGGTTTAGATGCCGTCACCACTGACCAGGCAGCAGATATTTTAAATAACTCCGATAAGATTTACACCTCCTTAAAAATTGACGAGGTCAACAATCTTGGTGCGGCCAGAATCCGTGTCCGCTCTCTCTTAGCGGCAATCCGCGTGCGGGAGCAGAGAAAGGAAAGCCGGGATATCCGCCCTGCCTCCATCGATAAGACAATATTTACCAAGGAAATGCGGCAGGAATACACGATTCTCTGTCCGCAGATGTCACCGATTCATTTTGAGCTTTTAGAGCCTGCCTTTAACGCATCGGGCTACCGGCTGCAGGTATTGCCTAATGACAATAAGCGGGCAGTTGACGTGGGACTGAAATATGTGAATAACGATGCCTGCTACCCTTCTCTCATGGTGGTGGGACAGATTATGGATGCAATCCTTTCCGGTAAGTATGACACGGATAAAATTGCAGTCATCATCAGCCAGACCGGCGGAGGATGCAGGGCATCGAATTATATCGGATTTATCCGCCGCGCACTAAAGAAAGCCGGCTACAGCAATATTCCGGTCATCTCTGTCAACTTAAGCGGCCTTGAGGAAAACCCAGGCTTCAAACTGACGCCGAATCTGATTCTCCGAGGAATCTACGGAGTAATCTTCGGGGATATCTTTATGAAGTGTGTATATCGGCTGCGCCCTTATGAAGCCGTTTCAGGTTCGGTCAATGCCATGCATGAGAAATGGAAAGAAGAGTGCCGGAAATTCTTGTCAAACGGATATCCGTCCAGAAGAAAGTTTAAGAAGCTGTGTCAGGATATCATTGAAGATTTTGATCGCAATATAGAGCTTATTGACGTGAAAAAGCCTCGTGTCGGTATTGTCGGCGAGATACTCGTAAAGTTCCTTCCGGCAGCCAATAATTACCTTGTGGAGTTACTGGAAAGCGAAGGTGCGGAAGCCGTTGTTCCGGATCTTTTGGACTTCCTTTTGTACTCCTTCTACAATCAGAACTTTAAATCTGAAAAGCTTGGATTTTCCAGGTCAAAGGCTGTCATCGGCAATCTGGGAATACGGTTTTTGGAATGGATGAGAAAGCCTGCCACGGAAATGTTTGAAAAGAGCCGCCGCTTCACTCCCCCTGCAAGAATTGAGGAGCTTGGACGGATGGCTTCAGAGATTGTCTCTCTCGGCAACCAGACCGGCGAAGGATGGTTCTTAACCGGGGAGATGTTAGAGCTGATACATAACGGCGCACCAAATATTGTGTGCACACAGCCCTTCGCCTGCCTGCCCAATCATGTAGTAGGAAAAGGCGTCATCAAGGAGCTTAGAAGGCGTTATCCGGAGTCTAATGTAGTGGCGATCGACTTCGACCCCGGCGCCAGCGAAGTAAACCAGCTCAACCGAATTAAGCTGATGCTGTCCACGGCCCATAAAAATGCACAGTCATAAACGAAAGCGAATATTAAAAACCTTCCTGTTTTCAGCGGCAGGAAGGTTTTTTAATATTCTTCTTAAAAATTCTTGTGTTTTATACTTCCGTCTGAGTATTTTATAATATAATACCCATGGCCGGAGCCGTCACAGTCATATACTTTCTTTTTTGAAACAATTTTTTTACCTGTCCCGCCTTTTGATTTTCCGGCTGACGGTTTTTGTTTCGTGCCTTGCGTAATAATCTTATCGACCGGCTTTTTTGTAACCTTTTCTTTAACTGCCTTTCGTTCTTCCTCTTTTCCATCCACGTAGGTCACCCGGTAAGTAACCTTTTTTTCTCCGTCAACCCCTTGCCGCGTAACTTTACTTGTCCCGACAAACATGTCCTTTGATTTTTTTATCTGTGTCTGGAAAGCAACCGTCTCCGTTTTTACATCTTTTCTGACATCGACGCGTTTTACGGTTATCTTCATACCTTCTTTCAGGTTTTTTGACAGTTTAGGCTTTATTTTATCCCTCTTTCCAAGGGTGATTCCTTCCTGGGAGAGAAGTTCTTTTACGGTGTCGGCTTCCGTTAAGAATTTCTTCGTACTTCCGTCCGCGGTAACGGATACCTCCAGCCGCCGTATAATGGAGACGGTCATACCGTCTGTGACATAAGCCTCCGGTTCGTGGTCAATACAGTCATGCTCGCCCAGGGTAATATCAGCCATAGTAAGAGCATCCTTCACCTTTCCCCCGGTCAGCTCCACATCCATCACTGTATCGTCCACCGCAATCTTTGCATTCGCATGACGGGTTACCGCAATCTGATTGTCATCTTCATTAAGTTTTGTATCCAGAGAAGGGGTAACTTGATCGCCCTCTCCGATGACAATCTCCGCTTCTTCTAAAGCTTCCCGGACAGTCGTTCCCTCCGGCGCTGAAAAAAGAGTCTGGGTATACAGATCCTGGATACTTACTTCCACCATCTTGCCGCACCCGGAAAGTATTGCTGCCGCTGCGCCGGACAAAAACAGCAAATATAATATTTTCTGACAAATCTTCTTTTTCATACAGTGAACTTCCTTTTACTCCTTTGCAGGATTATTAAACGTTTCCTTCTTCACGGCAATAATATTGCCTTTCGTCTCTGCCATAACACATACTTCAAAACTGTCCGCTGTCGCAGATGCCTTTGGCACATACAGAAGATACCCGTTATCCGACTCTTTTTTTGTAACGGTAAAAGCTTCGCAGGTTTGATCATAGTCGCCGCACCGAACCGTTACGTAGACATTGGTATCGTTCTTTACATATTTTTCATCCAATATGCCGCCGATTTCCCAGTAAGACATATCGTACTCTGATTCTCTCAGATAAAGTGTTGTGTCCGTATCTGCCGTCCTGGGTTCTTCCTTGATTTTAATCGGAAGCCCCGCCATGATCGGAGGGTCTAGGGCAAAGTCTTTTAAGTTTCTCTCCACTTTTTCTACAACAACTTTTTCCGGATGATATTCGCTTATATATTCTTCAACAGGATACGGCACGCTCTTTGAAAAATATCCGTCCTGAAAAGTGTCCGCCATCAAAGGAAGAAGCGTGTTGCCGAAGGAATCGCGAAACATCAGAAGACTTCCGCGTCCGTTTTTATTGGAAGTGTGAATCCATGCATCTTCCACGTTTTCAGAGTCAGTCTCATACTGGTAGGAAGATTCTTTTTCATATTTATAGTTCCATTCCGGCACAGCGCTTTTGGGATACAGCATCAGATTCAAATCCCCGTATTCTGTCTTTGTCCGCACAGAAGGTACCGTCTCGTAAGTCTCATGCTCCACTCCCAAAGCGTCAAGTATGGAGTTGTATGCCAGAACAGCTCCTTTCTGGTTCCAATGGGAGTCTCTTTTCAGATACAAGATCTCTTTCTGGTCTTCAAACACGCGAAACAAATCTGCATAAGGGATCTTCTCTTTTAAAAGCGCCGGTTCAAGCCGTTTCATATTCTTTGTGCCGCTGACTTTTTTATCGGCATAATAAGGCATCTGTTCTCCATACAGTGAATTTTTATTCGGGGCGACTGTAAAGAGAAACTTCGCCCCGTTTTCCTCCACATAGCGCTGCATAATGGACAGATTATGACAGATATTGTAGAGCCCTCGCTCTGATAATGGCTTTGCTCCCAGATAATCATCGAGAGTTGCTGTGTAATAAAGCCACCCGTTTTTTCCGTCTATCACAGTGTCCATATTTGATACCCCGAAGATTCTGCTCATTATCTCAGAATCGGCGGTCACAAGATATGGACGGAATGCAAAATGCTCTTCAAAATATGTACCTGCTTCTAAAAGCCATTCCCGGTTCCACTTTCCGTCCTCTTTAACCTTTGGAAATGAAGCCAATTGCCTGTTTTCCGTCGTAGAATTTGTCCTGGCTTTTACCATCCCCACAAAAGGAAGCAGGCATAAAACCAGACAGGCCGCAACGAATATTATATTTCCGGTCTTTTTCATCTTCCAGTCTCCTTTCCGGCATTATTACTTCAACTTATTATTTAGAACCTGAAATAAATAAACGGATTGTAGGAACTGCCTGACAATCTCACAATACACCACGCCAGAAGGAGAAAGGATGACAGCGAAAGCCCCATCTGTATCCGCCTCCAAGCCTTCGGCATCTTCTCGGGTTCCTGACAAATTCCTGTCCTGATCTTATCGGCCAGAGGTCTTACCGGCGCAGCGCCTATGATCCCTGCGAGACAGACAATAAGGAACCACGGCGTCAGTTGCTGCCACATAAGGCTTACAGCGGCAGGAGTGAATGTAAATCCCGTGAACATCTGCCGGATAAAATAAAAGCCTTGAGATATCGTATCCGCCCGAAACAAAACGAATCCCACACATACTACAAGCATTGTATAGATATGTGAGAAAAACTTCGGCAATTTCTTTATTGCAGGAGTATATTCTTCAAATAATAAGAACATACCGTGGTACAGTCCCCACAGGATAAACGTCCAGTTCGCCCCATGCCATAGCCCGGTAAAGAAAAATACAATAATTTTATTTAAACATGTCCGGGCTCTGCCTTTTCTGTTGCCGCCGAGGGGAATGTACAAATATTCTTTAAACCAAGTAGACAGGGAAATATGCCATCTCCTCCAGAATTCCCGGACACTGGATGCTCCGTAGGGATACATAAAGTTCTCACGGAAATGAAATCCGAACATCTTTCCAAGCCCGATTGCCATATCACTGTACCCGCTGAAGTCATAATAAATCTGCAGCAGATAGGCAATGGCCCCAAGCCATGCCGTAAGAATATTCACCTGACACAGCTCGGCTGCAAATATATTGTCCGCTGCGTACCCCATCGTATTGGCAATGAGCACCTTTTTTGAGAGGCCGCAGATAAATCTGCGCATTCCAAAAGCTGCCTGCTCCGGGCTCGTCACCCGGTGGTCAATCTCCTCACAGATATCCCTGTATTTGACGATCGGGCCTGCGATAAGCTGCGGGAAAAAGGATATATAGAGTAATACTTTGAAAAAATTTCTCTGCACTTCTACATCTTTACGGTAAACATCGATCACATAGGACAATGCCTGAAATGTAAAGAATGAAATCCCGACCGGAAGCGAAAAGGCCGGTTCCGGCAAAGTTATGCCCAGCAAATGATTGCATGTATGTACGAAAAACGCCGCATATTTAAAAAGACCAAGGATTCCCAGATTCAAAGCCAAATCAATCACAAGGAAAATTTTCTTATGCTCCGCGTTCGCTGCAATCAGACGTGCGCACAGGAAATTCAAAAAAGCGCTGAAAATCATAAGCAGCACATATACCGGTTCCCCGTAAGCATAAAACACCAGGCTTACAGCGATCAAAAGTCCGTTCTTTAACCGGAGTGTCGGAAGCAACGTATATAAAATATATGTTACTGGTAAAAAAATGCATAAAAATACAAGTGAGCTAAATATCATCTCCAAACTGCCTTTCCATAATTATTTTCAAAAACCGTCCTGCTAACAACTTTCGGACAGAATCAGATTTTTTTCGCATACCGTCTGTGTTTTTTGTAGTTCGGCCTTCCGTCTTTTCCGCTCAGTTTATAAGACATATTAAAATAATGGTGTTTTTTATCGACGATTTCCCAGGACGGGTCGAATACTTTTCCTTTCACTTCCGCCCATCCATGGCCGCCGCTGGAGATGGCATATACATCCGTATAGCCTGCCGCATTGGCAAGAAAAGCAAACGCAGCACCGTAGGCATAGCAATTCCCATGTCCCTTATCAAACATATCTAATGCATATTTATTCTCCCAGTTTTTACTTCTTACAAATCTCGGGGAACCTCTGTACTTGAAATTTTCTATGGAATATTGAAAACAGGACTTTAATTTGTCATATTTTTTCATCGTAGGCTTTGTTGCCTTCTCCAAAAATTTGTTTGCCTTGAGCATAGTTTTAAGCTTTTCGATGTTCTTCTTTGTCTTTTTTGCTTTTCCGTTGTACTGTAAAGTTACACCGTTCACCTTTTTCGAGGTAACCATATATCCTTTCTCTCCGTTTTCGATTCGGAAGAAATAATAATCGCCCCGCATTTTTTGCCATCCGGTATGCTGAACGCCGGTTTTGTCAAAGTAGTAATACTTTCCGTTAAGCTCTTTAAATCCGCTGAGTTTCTTTCCGTTACTGTAGTAATATACCCTTTGCTTCTCGATTCTCCACCCTTCTTTTGCCCCGGCTCCTGCCGGTGCCGCAGCCGAAACAACAAACGAATCTGCCGCGGTGCCAAGTAATACAGTCAGAGTGACCATCCATGCAATAATTCTACGGACCATCTTAATTCTCGTATTCATATGTATTACCCTCTAATCCTCTCATTCTTTGTTTTTAGTCAGAATTTGACTTTGTAATATTTCGCGCCTTTAAAGTTTGCATAAACTCCCTTCAGTTCATTTCTTTCTTTCAGAAAATACGTCCCTGAACTATTTTCCGCAAACTTATCCATGTTCGGATCGCAGATGTACCATTTGTTCTTAATCTTTATCTCTACCCATGCGTGATCCTGCAAATTTTTAGGGTTAAATCCATTCGTCTTTCCTACGCCGACGCGGACGGTATAATTGGTAGCCTTTTTTGCAAGAAAAGCATAGGACGCCGCAAAATGATAGCAGCTCCCCTTCTTTTTCTTGTACATCTCCATGGCATAATTTTTCTCCCAGCCTTTTTTCGGTTTAAAACCATAGCTGCGCGCATATCCATAAGACTTTTCGGTATATTTAAACAGCTTTTCAAGCTTTTTTGCCTTACTGTCTTTTGCCTTTACTTTTTTCTTTACAATGCCGGTTACTTTCTTGTTAAGAGCTTTTCCGGTAACTGACGCAGCCTGTGCCTGAGCCGGAACCATGAAAAGCAATACAAATACGAATACGTACATCATTATTTTTTTTAATATATTTTTTTTCTTCATTTTCTCACATCTCCCATTTATTATTCTTTATTCTGCACCCATAAAGATCTCTTTTCCGTCCGGTGCCTTGTATGTAAATACCGTAAAATTTTTATACGTCAGCATGCCGTCTTTGCCCGGGCCGTAGCATCCGTCGTAATACTCGGATTTTACAGGCGCTCCGATCAGACGGTAAAGCTCCGTCATATCCTTTTCGTATACCGCAGCCTGCTGCAGTGCCTTTGTTCCGGCCTCATCATATTTGCCGTTTTTATTGAATCTGTAAAATTTTTCTTTGATCACGCAGATGCCTGTCATCATTCTTCCGCTATCAGAAAAATAATATTTTTTGTCCTTGCTCCATCCTTTTGCGGCACGCCCGTTTCCATTTACCTGATACTTGACGCCCTTTACTGTCACTACTTTTTTCTTGGATGTGCACACAAGCTGTCCTTTTGCATTGAATATATAATATTTACCCCGGATCTTACAACTTCCTACCGCTGCTTTGCCGTCCCCTTTAAAATAATATTTCTTGCGCTTTATCGTCTTCCAGACCTTCTTCTGCGGCTTTCCATTTTTATAATAGCAGTAGCCGCCGTTCTTTTTCACAAGCCCGTTCTTCTTAGCTTTTGCTTTCCCGGCTGCCTGTACATTTACGGCATTTCCCTTTGCCGGAACTAACGGAACGACTAAGCATACTGCCAAAAGCAGGAAAAGCATTCCAATTAATCTTTTTTTCTTTTTCATCTCATTCACCTCATATTTTTTGATTTCTTAAACAATTATATCAAGAAATTCCGCTGAAAACAATAAAAAGCCGGCTGCTCTTTCAAAAACAGACGACTTTTTACATTTATCTTTCGTGATGTTTTATTTTAACTCAATCTCTGCTAACTCCTCCGGCGGTAATGGCTTAGAGGACGCTTTTACAAATTCTTTAATCTTCTTCTGTGCGCTCGGGATCGGTATATTGGTTCCTGCTCCCGCGACGCACCCGCCCGGACAGCCCATACCCTCGATCAGGCATCCGTTCATTCTACCCGCCTTTGCAAGAGCAAGCACTTTCTTACAGTCCGCAAGACCTTCCGCATGCTCGATATTCACTTCCACGCCCGGATAGTATTCCTTGACACACCGCTCGATCGCGTCTGCAACTCCGCCGGCAACAGCATATCCCCGTCCTGCCCCTGTGGCATTGTGGAAGGAAGACTCAGCCGCGTACTTCTCAAGGTCGATATCCTTAGCGTCAAACATTGCCTGAAGTTCCTCAAAAGTAACCACAAAGTCCACATCGCTGCGGACAGTCCTCCGCATAGCCTCCAGCTTTTTCGCCGCGCAGGGTCCGACAAATACCACTCTCGCGTTGGGATGCTCCTGCTTGATCGTGCGGGCTGTCGCAACCATCGGCGTAAGCTCCTGGGATACCTGGTCTACCATATCCGGGAAATACTTCTTCGCAAGCATCGCCCAGGACGGACAGCAGGAAGTAAGAAGGAATGGAAGCTCCCCTGTAGTCACCTTCTTCACATAGTGATGCGCCTCCGCAATAGCTCCGATATCCGCTCCCAGCGCTACCTCGTAAACCTCTGAGAATCCAATCTCCTGAAGGGCAGCCTTTAAGTTTCTCGGCGTGATATTATCCCCGAACTGTCCGACGAATGCCGGCGCAATCTCCGCGATGACCTCATCTCCCTTCATCAGGGCGTGGGCAAGCTGGAAGATCTGCGACTTGTCCGAGATTGCCCCGAACGGGCAGTTCACCATGCACATGCCGCAGGATACGCACTTGTCATTGTTGATCACCGCACGTCCCTTAGCGTCGGACTCAATCGCCCCCACGCCGCAGGCTCCCGCGCATGGGCGCTGCTTTCTGGAAATCGCGTCATAAGGGCAGGCAGATTTGCACTTGCCGCACTTGATACATTTTTCCTGATCTATAAAAGACTTTCCGTTTACAAATGAGATCGCTCCCTTGGGGCACACTTCCATACAAGGATGTGCAAGACAGCCTTTACATACGTTGCTGACTTCGTAGCCTCTCTCCTCGCACGCCATACACGCTGACGGTATCACCTGCATAAGCGGCGGCTCATAATATTTGTCCGAGATATTGCTGGCCTCTAATCCAGCGGACAGCGGAGTCGGCTGGTTCTCCGGGCGCAGGGACAACCCCATGGCAAGCCTTAACCGCTCACGCACGATTGCGCGGGCGCGGTAAATATTGTCTCTGTAGTTCGCATCCTCGCTCACCATCCGGTAAGGAATCGCCTCCATCTCGTCCTTGAGATTCTCATCATCCACCGTGAATCCTAACCTTGCCACCTCTTCAAAAACCTGTCTGCGGATCTTCCGAACCGTAGTGTCCAATCCTCTTATCATGGGCAGTATTCCTCCTAAAATCATAAAATTCCAATCTGCTATTTACTATAATTAGCTGTTAATAAATTGTCAACGTATGATTTGTACAGATTTTACAGTATTTTTCGGGCGATTTTTATAGCTTCAGACATCCGCTTACAACAGAATCATCCCGTGCTCCCTGCAAGTCTCCCGCATCTCCTCCGGCCAGAGGCTGGCCTGCACCTCTCCCACATGAGCGCGGTCAAGAAGCAGCATACAAAGCCTGGACTGCCCGATGCCCCCGCCAATCGTAAGGGGCAGCTCTCCGTTCAGGAGCATCCTGTGGTATGGCAGCACTTTCCTGTCCTCGCATCCCGCCTTCTCAAGCTGCTGCGCCAGCGATTTTTCATCCACCCGGATTCCCATACTGGATATCTCAAGCGCACAGCCAAGAGTGTCAAACCAGAACAGGATATCCCCGTTAAGCTGCCAGTCGTCATAGTCCGGCGCCCGCCCGTCATGAGGCTCGCCGCTTTTTAACTTCTCCCCGATCTTCATAATGAATACGCAGCCGTACTCCTTTGCGATCAGATTCTCCCGCTCTTTCGGAGTCTTATCCGGATACCGGTCTTCTAATTCCTCCGAAGTGATAAATGTCACATCTTCCGGAAGGCGCTTTACCGCCTGGGGATACTTATACCACACCTCATGCTCCATATGCTTGATGATCTTAAAGATATTGCGCACCGTCTCCTCCAAAGTCTCAATCGTCCGCTCCTCTTTCGTGATCACCTTCTCCCAGTCCCACTGGTCTACATAGCAGGAATGAAGATTGTCAAGCTCCTCATCCCGGCGGATGGCGTTCATATTGGTGTAAAGCCCTTCCCCGGGCTGGAATCCGTAACGCTTAAGCGCCATCCTCTTCCACTTGGCAAGAGACTGTACGACCTCTATCTCCTCCCCCGGGAGTCCTGCAATGTCAAAGCCCACCGGACGCTCTACGCCGTTCAGATTGTCATTAAGACCGCTGCTCTTCTCCACAAAAAGCGGCGCAGAGATTCTCTCTAAGTTCATCTCTTTCCCAAATTCCTTCTGGAATGTATCCCTGATATATTTAATTGCCTCCTGCGTCTCCCTTATACTAAGCCTTGGGTCATACTTCTCCGGTAAAATCAAACTCATCCTTCCAATCTCCTTTTCTAATTAAATATTTTAAATACTTCTTTTGCGTAATATACCGACTGCATCGCGTCCTTCCCATAGAAGTCCGCCCCGATCATATCCGCATATTCCTGATTCAGCACAGCTCCCCCTACCATGACCTTACAGTCCGGCTTTTCTTTCCGAAGGAGCTTTATCGTATCTTCCATGCTCCCCACCGTTGTCGTCATCAGCGCGCTCAGGCCCACAAGCCTTGCATTCTCCCGCAAAGCAGCCTCTAATACCGTCTCCGGCGCTACATCCTTTCCCAGGTCAATGACGTCAAAGCTGTAATTTTCCAGCAGCACTTTGACAATGTTCTTTCCGATATCGTGAATGTCTCCTTTCACCGTGGCAAGAATTACTTTGTCTTTTTTCTGCTCATCCGCGCCATTTTCAGCCAGCTTATCTTTAAGCACTGCAAAAGCAATCTTTGCCGCATCCGCACTCATTAAAAGCTGCGGCAAAAACACCGTCCCTTTCTCAAATCCTTTTCCTACCTCATCAAGAGCAGGTATCATCTCTTCATTAATGATGTCTAAGGGGGCCATTTTCTTTACCATCTCTCTGGCTGCATGGTGCGCTTCCTCCTTAAGCCCTTTGACGATAGCAGTCTTAAGGGGAAGTCCCGCAGTTTTCAAAACCTCCGCTTCCTTAACCGCGCCCTCTGTTTTCTGCCCGGCATACTGACGGATATACTCCTCACAATTCTCATCGTGATTCATCAGCGCGCAGTAAGAATAATAAGAGCGCATCATATCCTCTGACAGAGGATTGACGATACCGGCGCTCAGACCATTTTGCATAGCCATCGTATAGAAATTGGCGTTGATTACCGGCCGGCAGGGAAGCCCGAAGGAAATGTTTGACACCCCGAGCACAGTACACACTCCGAACCGTTCCCGCACTTGCCTTAAGGCGTCAAGGGTGGTCTTTGCCCCTTCCGGGTCGGAACTTATGGTCATGGCAAGGACGTCGATGACGATATCTTTTTTATCAATCCCGTACTTTGCCGCCTCGTCAATAATTTTTCCGGCAATGCGCACCCGGCCCTCTGCGGTGTTCGGAATCCCGTCTTCATCCAGAGTAAGCCCCACTACGACACCGCCGTATTTCTTAATCAGCGGAAATACTTTATCCATCTCCTCCTGCTTTCCATTGACAGAGTTGACCATGGGCTTTCCATTGTAAATACGCATGGCGGCCTCCATGGCAGATTCATCCACAGTATCAATCTGCAGCGGGAGGCTCGACACACTCTGGAGCTCTTTTACAACCTCCACCATCATCGCCTTCTCGTCGATACCGGGCAGTCCCACATTTACATCCAGAATATGTGCCCCGCGATCCTGCTGATTAATTCCTTCTTTTAATATATAGTCAAGGTCGTGGTCTTTTAACGCCTGTTTAAACTTTTTCTTCCCGGTAGGGTTGATGCGCTCGCCGATAATCACTGGTTTCTTCCCAAGAAATACTGCTGTTCCATAGGAGGATACAACGGTGTGACTCTTTTTTACAGGCGGAATGCATGATGGAAAGATATCTCCCTCTTTCACCTGCCGTACCATCTCCCGGATGTGTTTCGGCGTTGTGCCGCAGCATCCGCCTGCAAGGCAGGCGCCTTTTTTTACAATCCTGGCCATAACTTCCGCGAATTCCTCCGGCCGGACATCATAGTACACCTCGCCGTCTTTCTGTTTCGGAAGTCCGGCGTTAGGCTTTACGATAACCGGAACGGACGCCACTTTAAGAATCTCCTCAAGGATTGGCAGCATCTGTTCCGGCCCCATGCCGCAGTTGATTCCCAATGCATCTACCCGAAGGCCTTCTAGCAGGGCAACCACTGAGGGTACATCCCCGCCGGTGAGAAGTTTCCCCTTCTCGTCAAAAATCATGGTGGCAAATACAGGCAGACTTGTGTTCTCCTTAGCTGCTAACACTGCCGCCTTCACTTCATAAGTGTCGCTCATGGTCTCGATATGAACCAGGTCTGCCCCTGCCTCCTCACCGTAAATGGCAGCTTCCTTAAACGCCGCGTAAGCCTCCTCAAAGCTTAAGTCTCCCATAGGTGCAAGGAGTTTCCCTGTAGGGCCGATATCCAGTCCCGCGTAGACCTCACGGCCATCCCGGACGCCTTGCTGTGCGGCCTCCTTCACATTGGCGATCGCCGCTGTCACGATATCTCTAAGATTATAGTCTGAATTATGGAATTTCAGTGCATTTGCCCCAAATGTGTTGCTCAGTACGATATCGCTCCCCGCCTCATAATACTGGCGGTGGATGTCTATCATCTCCCCGGCGCGCTCAAGGTTCCACACCTCCGGCAGCTCCCCGGGCTTAAGTCCTCTCTCCTGAAGGAGTGTCCCTGTCCCTCCGTCAAAAAATAATAATTCCTTCCCAAGCCGTTCTAATAACATATCTTTAAAGCTCCTTTATCTGTCCAAATGATTCCTGCGGTATATACAATCCGCCTTTTCACATGTCTCGCAGCCCTTTCTATGGCAGTCCTGATACTCTTTACTAAGTCCGATCAGCGCCGTCACGGACTTCGTGGGCGTAAGCATGCTGCCCTCCGTCATGGTAAGTCCGATTCGCCGCGCTGTATCCGTCATAGCCAAAAGCTCCCGCTGATGAAGGATAGAAAAATCTCCGTACCCCGGACTGAATCTGGGTCTTAAGCAGTAACCTTCTTCCTTCATCTCCTGGGCAATCACTTCCTGACGCTCATCCAGATACTCCTCCAGATACGCCGCCGCACACGCCTGCAGTACGACCGTACGCGCCATATCCGTACAAGAATACCGCTTCATCAAGATATCGACTTCTATTCCCAGAGTCGCCCCCAGAAGAATCACCTTCTCACAACCCTTAAGATTTTTTGAAAGGCTCCTGCTCTCAATCCGCATATTTCCAATCTCAATAAGGCCGGCTTCATCCATATGCAAATCAAAGACCCGGTACACGATTCGCTCTTTCGCCCTCCGCTTAAGCTCGTCAAAACACTCCCGGACCATCTTAAGAGTACTCTCCTCCGCCCCATGCGTCCCATAGCCAAGATACCGCAAAGCTTCCTTTATCATGTGCTCGCTCATCATACTCTCACAACAATCTCCGACAGATTATTCATGATTGCCTCTGCCACCTCCGGCTTGTTCATAGAATAAATATGTACATGATTGATTCCGTTTGCAAACAAATCAATAATCTGGTCTGTGGCATAGGCAATCCCTGCCTGCTGCATGGCTCTGGGTTCATCCCCGAACCGCTCTAACACATCAATAAACCGCTGAGGCAGCACTGTGCCGGACATATCACAGATGCGTTTCATCTGTTTTTTATTCGTCACCGGCATAATACCCGGCAGCACCGGTATGACAATCCCCTTCTCCCTGATTTTATACAGGAAATTATAGAATATGCTGTTTTCAAAAAACATCTGTGTCGTAAGGAAATCCACGCCGCAGTCAACCTTATGCTTCAAATTGTCAATATCATCTTTCTTGCGCTCCGTCTCCACATGTCCTTCCGGGTAGCAGGCCGCACCGATGCAGAAATCTCCCTGCTCTTTGATTTCTCCGATGAGCTCACTTGCATACCGGTACTGATTGGGAAGGGGAAACTCGGACTCTTTCGGGATATCTCCCCGAAGAGCCAGAATATTCTCGATATTCTTCTCCTTAAGCTGACGGATTACCTCATGGACGTGCGCCCTTGTAGAAGAAACACATGTCAGATGGGCAAGGCTTGTCACCCCTAAGTCGTCCTTGATGTGGGAGGCGATATTCACCGTATTCTTACTCGTCCCGCCGCCGGCGCCGTATGTGACGCTGATGTAGGACGGCTTTAGGGCTGCAATCTGATCCGTCGCTGCAAGTACGCTCTCAAACCCGGCGTCCGTCTTCGGCGGAAACACCTCGAAGGAAATATGGGGTGTCGTCTCTTTTAAAATATCTTTAATTTTCATAAGTTTCCATCTCCTTATCGTCTGTAAAACATCTGCCGTGTACCGGCAAAACTCCTCTGCCCGGCAGGTAAAATCATATGTTATATACAATAAAACAAATCTGCCCAAAATGCAAGAAAAAATAGCCACTGCCCCAAAGGGCAATGGCCATTCTTCACTTGTTTTACATACTTTCATACAAATCTTCATACTGCTTCGCAGAACTCTTCCACGAAAAGTCCATATTCATGCCCCGCTCCACGATTTTATTCCAATCACGCTTCTTATCATAATAGATGTGCTCTGCATACCGCACAGTCGCCATCATCTCATGTGCATTGTAATTGGTGAAGCTAAAGCCTGTTCCGGTCTTCTCATACTCATTGTACGCTTCAACCGTATCCTTCAGGCCGCCGGTCTCTCTTACGATAGGCACAGTACCGTATCTAAGGCTCATCAACTGGCTCAAACCGCATGGTTCAAACAGGGACGGCATCAGGAACGCGTCAGATGATGCATAAACTTTATGGGACATCGGCTCTGAATAATAAATATTAGCCGAAACCTTGCCCGGATACTTCCATGCAAAGTGACGGAACATGTTCTCATACTGCTCCTCACCTGTACCAAGTACCACAAGCTGGATCGCATCCTGGCACAGTTCATCGAGCACATAGGCTACGAGGTCGAAGCCCTTCTGGTCTGTCAGACGGGATACGACGCCGATCATCATCGCCTTCTGATCCTGCTCAAGATTAAGCTCTTTCTGGAGTTCAATCTTGTTCTTTATCTTTTCCTTCCGGAAATTATTTACAGAATAATTGTTTACAATATGTGGATCTGTCTCTGGATTGAAATCTTCATAATCAATACCGTTTACAATACCGGACAGACAGTTTGCGCGAGCATTCATCAGGCCGTCTAGCTTCTCTCCGTAGAACGGCATCTTAATCTCTTCCGCATAAGTATTGCTTACTGTCGTCACCCTGTCTGCGTACACGATGCCGCCCTTTAAGTAATTCGCATCTTTGTAAGCTTCCAACTTGTCCGGTGCGAAGTAGTACTGGGGCAGTCCGGTAATGTCCCTTACGCGCTTCGTATCCCAGGTTCCCTGAAATTTCAGGTTATGTATTGTCATGATTGTCTTGATTCCCCGGTAATATTCATTGCCGAAGCGGAAATTATCGAGATAAATCGGAACCAGTCCGGTCTGCCAGTCGTGGCAGTGAATGATGTCCGGTCTGAAGTCAATGAGCGGCAAGGCGCTTAACACTGCCTTTGAAAAAAACGCAAATTTTTCAATGTCCGCATACATATCACCGTAAGGCGCAAAGCCGTTAAAGTAATACTCGTTATCTATAAAGTAAAAAGTAATCCCGTCATATTCTGTCTCCAGAACACCTACATACTGTTTTCTCCAATTTAAATCCATGTAAAAATGTGTTTTATACTGTAATTTTTCTTTCCAGATGTCCTTTATACACATGTATTTTGGTAACATCACCCGTACATCATACTTTTCTTTATTAAAATATTTGGGCAGGGAGCCGGCTACGTCTGCCAATCCGCCTGTTTTAATAAAAGGCACTGCCTCTGATGTTGCAAAAAGTATTTTCTTCATGATTCTTCCTCCCATCCTTACGGTATGTCCTGTACTTCTCCCATTATACCGCATTTTACCAAAGAAAGAAAGTACTTATCTGTTTTTATATTCTAATCTGATCGTATCTGCAATCAATGCGACGAACTCTGAGTTTGTCGGTTTCCCTTTACCGTTGCTCACTGTGTAGCCGAAAAGATCGTCTAAAGTATCAAGCTTTCCCCGGCTCCACGCCACTTCAATGGCATGCCTGATGGCACGCTCTACTCTGCTGGCTGTCGTCTTATGATTCTTTGCGATGGTAGGATACAGGATTTTTGTAATTGCATTCAAAACATCCATATCCTCCACTGACATAATGATGGCATCGCGCAGGTAATGATACCCTTTGATGTGGGCAGGAATCCCGATCTCATGGATCATATCCGTCACCCGCGCCTCCAGATTCACGGACACAGTATTCTGCTCCGTCTGAATCCTTTCTTTCTTCATGCCTCCCATCTCACTTTTTAACAACTGTCTGGCACTCTTGACACGATTGAGCACCATCTCATTGTTAAAGGGTTTTAAAATATAGTAGTTTGCCCCCTTCTTAAATGCATCTTCCGTAATTCTCTCTTGCCCGATTGCCGTAATCACAATAAAATTCGGATGTTTGCGTATCTCCTTGTCATGATTGATCTGTTCCATAACACTGAGTCCATCCATCTTCGGCATGATTAGGTCCAGCAGTACAACATCCGGCTGTTTATCCCTGATCAGCTCATAGGCATCCTCCCCATTATTTGCCTTTCCAACAAGATTAAGTTCCTTGTCTGAGCCAATCACATCGCCTAATAAATCCAAAATTCTTTCATTATCATCGGCAATTGCCACACTTATCCCACTCATATTACGAAATCCCCCTTTCATTATTGTAAAAATGTGTCATGTCCAATTATAAGGGTTCGTTATATGACAAGACAAGAAAATGCTGTCGGTTAAATAATTCTTCTTTCGACCGGTTTTTGTTGCTTTTTCCATATTTCTACTTTTTTCGAAAACACATTTTCGCAGGATGCGTCGATTTCTGTTTACTTATTGTTGCAACATATTTTCAATAAAAATTCCATAGCCTTTTGTCGGGTTATTTACAAAGACATGGGTGACGGCTCCGATGATTTTCCCATTCTGCAGAATTGGGGAGCCGCTCATCCCCTGTACGATGCCTCCGGTCACTTCAAGAAGCTGCGGATCCGTCACCTTAAGGACAATCCCTTTATTCACCTCAGAAGCGTTTAAATCCACTCCCGTTATTTCTACTTCGTATTCCTTTACTTTCCCCTCTGCCGCACATCGGATTGTTGCCGGGCCCTCCTTGATTTCCTCTTTCTGTGCGATGCTCACGGGTGTCTGGTCGGAAAACAATGCATCAATCCGGTCGATCGTACCGAAAATGCCCGCCTCGCTGTTCCGGGTAATGCTGCCGAGCACATTGTAATTATTGTAGATAATAATGCCTTCCATCCCGCCGGGGCTCCCGCCCTCCCCTTTCTGTATATCTTTAATACTGGTCGTGTATAAAGTACCGTTGGAGATATTTAACAGTTCATTGGTATCTATATCATGAATTCCATGCCCAAGCGCCCCAAACCGGCTTTTGGCGTCTAAAAATGTAACTGTGCCAAGTCCCTGCGCATTATCTCTCACCCATATCCCAAGCTTATATTCGTCTGCATCAAATTTTACCGCCTGAGTCTTTACTTCTATATTCTCGTCCTTCCGGTGGATGTCAAGAATCACCTCGTCGCTCTCAAGCATTTCTACCGCTTCTATAAGTTCTGATTTGTCTTTAATACTTTTATGGTTGATTGCTGTGATATAGTCCCCCGCTTTTACTTTGTGCGCGGAAGGTTCGTGCTTCATCCCGTCCATCCCGGTAATCTCATCCGTTCCAAGTACCATGACGCCTTCTGTTTCTAAGTAAATACCTATTGGCATTCCGCCCGGGATTACCATAGTCTCATCGGATGTACCGGCACTTACCTCCTGGCGGAACATCTGCTTTTTGCTGTCAATCAGGTAATAACCGCCTCCTACAGCAATGCAAAATACTACGATCATAATTAAAATTCTCCTGTACCAATATCTGCGCATATTACTTCCCCTCTTTACAAAAACTAATATCCAAACCGCAAAAAAAGATAGATACCCGGTCAGATATCTATCCTTAGTATGTGGAAAAATTCAATTTTCAATCAGTTTAATTTTACCTGTTTTGCAAGTTCTTTCATTTCTTTCGCATTTTGTATGACGGCGTCCGTAATCTTTGCCCCGCCAAGAATTCTTGCCAGCTCTTTTACAGACTCCTTCTCATTCACAGCGCGGATATCTGTGCGGGTATCTGTCTTTCCCACAGTCTTTTCAATAACATAGTGATGATCCGCCATCGCTGCAATCTGTGCCAGATGGGTGATACAGATTACTTGATGCTGCCTGCCGATTACCGCCATTTTTTCCGAAACCTTCTGCGCGGTACGCCCGCTGATGCCCACGTCAATCTCGTCAAAGATAAGCGTCTCGATCTCATCTCTGTCGGCCATGACTGTTTTTATCGCCAACATAATTCTCGACAGCTCTCCGCCGGAGGCAACATCTGCAAGTGGCTTCACCGACTGCCCCGGATTCAGTGAAATCAAGAATTCTACATCATCGCAGCCGTTCGCGGTAAAATGTTCAAGTCTTTCAACCTGTATCTCGAACCGGACATCCGGGAAATGGAGGTCTTTCAATTCGCTTTCGATGGCTTTCTCAAGCTCTTTTGCCTGTCCGAGCCGCAATTTTGTAAGTTTTTTTGTATCCTTCTCAAGCTTCTTTTCTGCATTTTTAAACTTTTTATTCAACTCATTAAGATAGCTTTCATAGTCTGTAAGTCTTTCGAGTCTCTGTTCCTGCTCGTCGCAGTAGTTTAGAATTTCCGCCACAGTATTTCCATACTTTGCTTTCAGGCGGTTAATCTCGTTCAGCCGGTTCTCTGTCTCGTAAAACTCCTCCTCTGAGAATTCACAGCTTTTGCTGTAATCCGAAAGTTCCCGGTTAAAGTCATTAAGCAGGTCGTCAATTTCTTCTAACTGCCGGCACAATGTGCCCGCCCTGTCATCATACTCCGCGATCTCCGATATCGCACGTATGGCGCGGCTTAAGCTCTCACTGGCGCTTTCATCGCCTTCACTTGTATACGTATACGCCTGTGCGGCACTCTCTGCAATCCGTTTCCCGTTCACCATCCTCCGGTACAGGATTTCAAGCTCCTCATCCTCACCGTCCTGAAGATTTGCATCTGTAATTTCGGAAACTTCAAACTGCAGAAAAGAAAGCTCTTTTGCCCTCTGCGTCTCATCCATCTGCGCTTCATCAAGTTCTTTTTTGTATTTTCGGTATTTGTCGTAGGCATCTTTGACACAGGCCTTACAATCCTTCACAGAATCTCCTGCAAATGCATCTACAATTTCCAGATGATTTTTTTTATACAAAAGAGACTGGTGTTCATGCTGTCCGTGCAGATCGATAAGCACCGATGCCGCTTCCTTAAGGAGCGCCATGGTCACTGTCTCACCGTTGATCCGGCTGATACTTCTCTTCTCCATCAGGCGGCGGCTTAAGACTACCATCCCTTCCTCCGGAAAGATGTCAAGGGCCCGAAGGCACTCTTTAGTCCGTTCATCCTCCACAAAAAAAGTCAGCTCCACAAAGCCGTAATCCGCGCCGCGCCGGATGATATCTTTCGTGTATCTCCCTCCTAAGGCAAGGCCCACTGAGCCTAAGATAATCGATTTTCCGGCTCCGGTTTCTCCGGTCAGTATATTTAGTCCCTCTTTAAAATCCACCTCAATCTCTTCAATCAATGCGAGGTTTTTCACATGTACACTCTGTAACATATTTTCTCCTACGAAACAATTTTGCTGATTTTATCCATGACTTCAATCGTATCATCCACGCTTCTTATGGCACACATAATCGTGTCATCTCCTGCAATACTTCCTACAATCTCATTCCATTTCATAGCGTCAAGGGCGGCGCAGACAGCGGATGCCATCCCCGATACAGTCTTGATCACGAGAATATTTTGTGCCATATCCATAGAAATATAACCGTCCCTCAATACGCGGATATATTTCTCACCCATAGCATTATCGGTGGACTGATGGGGGGCATAGCGTTGTTTTCCCTCCTCAGAAGGAACTTTTGTAAGCTTCAAATCCCTGATATCTCTTGATACCGTTGCCTGCGTTACCTTAAATCCTTCCTTGTTCAGATGCTCGGCAAGTTCTTCCTGCGTCTCAATTCGGTATTTGTTGATCAATTCAAGGATTTTCGCATGTCTGTTTACTTTCATGTTTCTAATTTCCTTTCATCTTTCTTCTCAATATTTCCAAAAAACCGATTTTACTCAGCTTGACAATCTTTGTATCTGCACTGCTCCTGCGGATAATCACACGCTCTCCCGTTTTGAGAGAGACCATATCTGCACCGTCAAAAGTAGTAAATACCTCCTCTACGGTCCCGTTCCTTCCTCTGCCAATCTCGATTACAATCTCATCCTCTGCTGACAGGACGATACTGCTTGTATTAAGCGCATGGGAACAGATTGGCGTAATTACGATCATAGACGCTGTCGGCTCCACAATCGGCCCTCCGGCCGAGAGATTATATGCCGTAGAGCCTGTAGGCGTAGAGATAATAATACCGTCGGCCTCGTAAGAATTCAAAAGTTCTCCGTTTACATACAGCTTGAAGTGTAAAACCCGCAGCACGCCTTTTCTTGAAACGACAATATCATTGAGAGCCACATCTCTGTCTCCGTCTTCAAAGGCACCTTCTATCATCATACGGCTCTCCAGTGCATAATCTCCTTTGATAAGCCGGATAAGCGCTTCGTCGATATCATTGACCTCCACCTCTGTGAGATACCCAAGCGTCCCCATATTGATGCCCAATATAGGAATCTCTTTCGCGCGGAATACCCGGGCCGCTTCGATCAGGCTTCCGTCCCCGCCGATGACAATCACACAGTCAATCTTCTCCGGTATGGCTTCTTTGACAATCCGCTTTTCTGTATCTTTCTTGCAGAGATATGTTGTTTTACCCGCCCTCAAAAGCAAGTTCTTCACCCTGTCAGTCACAGTGAATTCGGGGTCTTTCCCGTCATTTGTTACGATAAAAAATCTTTCCATCTTTTTGGTTCCTTTATGATTTTGTCAAAGTGTCAAATGCCCGGTCCACTGTCTCTTCAATTCGGACTTCCCCGCTCATCTGCCCGCTCCCCGCACACTTTTTCAAATGTATCAGATATTCGATATTTCCCTCCGGTCCACGAATAGGAGAAAAATCAAGCTCTTTTACGTCAAAGCCGATAGAAAGCGCATACTCTGCCACCGACTTTATGACCTCTATATGTGTGCTTTTATCCCGCACAACGCCCTTTTTCCCAACTTTTTCCCTGCCTGCTTCAAACTGTGGTTTTATGAGGGCCACAATCTCCCCCTCATCTGTCAAGTAATTAAAAATGGGAAGAAGCACTTTCGCAAGGGAAATAAAAGAGACGTCTATAGAAGAAAAGTCGACGGGTTCACCGATATCTTCCGGCGTCACATAACGGATATTCGTCTTTTCCATACAGACAACCCGCGCATCCTGCCGAAGCTTCCAGTCAAGCTGTCCCTTACCTACATCAATCGCAAATACTTTTTTCGCTTTGTTCTGGAGCATACAGTCCGTGAATCCTCCGGTAGAGGAACCTACATCGGAACATACCTTTCCTTCCACTGAAACCTGAAAATTTTTCAGGGCCTTCTCAAGCTTGAGGCCGCCTCTGCTTACATAGGGCAGACTGTTTCCGCGCACTTCTATCTTTACTTCTTCCGGAAAAGCAGTTCCCGGCTTATCCTCCTTCTGTCCTTCCACATAGACGTTTCCGGACATGATCACTGCTTTTGCCTTTTCCCTGGAAGCCGCCAGATTTCTTTTTACAAGCAGCACGTCCAACCGTTCCTTCATCTTTTATAAATCTCCATATGTTTTTATAATCCTGTCTGTCAGCGCCGCAGCATCAATCCCTGTCTCCTTGCGCAAAACATCCACATTTCCATGTTCGACATACTGGTCAGGCAGTGCACATGGAAGTACTTTCATGGGCAGATTTGCCGACGCCGCGTATTCTGACACGCGCTGCGAGCATGCCCCGCTTACTACATTCTCTTCTATAACTGCGATCAACCTGTGGTTCTTAGAAAGGCTTCGGATACACTCGGTATCCAAAGGCTTGATAAACCGCGCATTTACAAGGGTACAGCAAAAGCCTTTTGCTTTCAGGCGTTTATGTACCTTTACTGCTTCTTCAAACATATGCCCCACACTAAAAATCGCGATATCCTTTTCTTCGAAGATCATCTCGCTCTTTCCGAGGCTCACCGGCGCCCGGTACTGCTGGTATTGATCAAAAGCACTTCCCCGCGGATAACGAAGCGCAATCGGTCCGTCATAAGTCACTGCAAACCGAAGCATGTCCGCAAGCTCCCATTTATGCTTCGGAGACAGAATGGTCATATTCGGAATACTGCTCAAGTAAGATAAGTCAAAGATTCCCTGGTGGGTCTCCCCGTCGCTTCCCACTAGTCCCGCACGATCAACTGCAAAAATAACCGGAAGGTTCTGTAAGCCCACATCGTGGATCATCTGGTCATATCCTCTTTGAAGAAAAGAGGAGTATACCGCAAATACAGGCTTCATCCCTCCTGCCGCAAGCCCTGCGGCAAAGGTGACTCCATGGGCTTCCGCAATGCCCACATCGAAAAATCTTTCCGGATAAAGCTTTCGGAATCTTGAAAGGCCGGTTCCGTCTGCCATAGCCGCCGTTATCGCCACAAGATTCTCATGTTTCTTTGCCTCGTCGCAGAGGACTTTTCCAAACACGTCCGTGTAAGTGTCTTTCTTCTTTTCACCTAATACTTTGCCTGTCTCAACATCAAAGGGGCCGATTCCGTGAAAAACATCGGGTGCATTTTCCGCAGGTTCGTAACCTTTCCCTTTTTCTGTCATCACATGCAAAAGCACCGGGCCGTTAATTCTCTTCGCCTCGCCGAATGCCTTGTACAGCGCTCCGATATCATGCCCGGGTATCGGCCCTAAATAGGTGATGCCCATATCCTCAAAAAGCATGCCCGGTACTACCAACTGTTTAATGCTGTTTTTGGTCTTTCGAATATGCGCGATCATCCGGTCACCGATTCTCGGAACACGTTCAAGTGTCCTGGTGACGCCTTTTTTCAGCCCTGTGTAAATATCTGCTGTCCGAAGCCCCGCCAGATACTTTGACATTCCGCCCACATTTTCCGAGATGGACATATGATTGTCGTTTAACACAATGATAAAGTTCGTCTCAAGCTGCGCTGCATTGTTCAATGCCTCATAAGCCATTCCGCCGGTCAGAGAGCCGTCGCCGATTACGGAAATAACGCTGTAATCCTCCCCGCGCAGATCCCGCGCCCTCACATATCCAAGCCCCGCTGAGATGGATGTGGAACTATGTCCGGTATCAAAGGCGTCGCAGTCGCTTTCCTTGCGCTTCGGAAACCCGCTTATCCCACCATATTTTCTTAAAGTATCAAACTGATCCTTCCGGCCCGTCAAAAGCTTGTGGGTATAAGACTGATGTCCTACATCCCAGATAATCTTATCCTTCGGCAGCTCGAACATGAGATGCATAGCAATCGTAAGCTCCACTACACCGAGATTTGATGCAAGATGTCCCCCGCTCTTGCTCGTCTTCTCAATCAAAAAATGCCGGATTTCTTCTGCCAGTTGTAAAAGTTCTTCCGGATTCAGTTCTTTTATGTCATTTTCCTTCTGTATCCGTTCTAACATCCTAAGACTTCCTCTCTACTTTTCCCTGTATATCAACTGTATAAGCAGCTGTTCCAGATACGCATGCTCTCCCGGAAGCTCTTTAAGCATGTCAATGGCTTGCCGGGATTTTTCTTCTACAATTTTTTTCGAATGTTCAACGCCGTAAAGGGTTACATACGTCGTCTTCTCGTTTTTTTCATCGCTGTGAACAGGCTTTCCCAGTGTCGAAGCCGTACCTGTCACATCCAGTATATCATCCTGAACCTGAAAAGCGATTCCCACATTTTTCGCAATCTGCTCAACGATTCTTACTTCACTTTCTTTAGCGCCGCCTAAGATGGCTCCAATCATCATGGAAGATTCAATTAAAGCTGCCGTTTTCAACTCATAGATTGCGTCAAGAATTTCTCCGGAAACCACATGTCCGGTCTCTTTTACATCTATGACCTGACCGCCGATCATACCGTAAATCCCGGCTTTTTTGCTGAGAATCTGAAGCGCATCCGCAATTTCACGCCACTTAGAAGGCGCATTTGAAAATGCCCCTGCGGCTGTCTCAAATGCAAAATTTAAAAGAGCATCTCCCGCGAGAATCCCCATATCCTCCCCGAATACTACGTGGGTTGTCTTTCTTCCCCTTCGGTATTCATCATCGTCCATCGCCGGCAGGTCGTCATGGACAAGAGAATAGGTATGGATCATCTCCTGCGCAGCCATAAATGCATGAAGTGCCTTTTTCTCCTCAAGATTCTCTGTCCCTTCGGAAAAAAGCAGATAGACTTCCTTCATGAGCATAGGACGAAGTCTTTTTCCTCCTGCAAGAAGGCTGTAGCCCATGGCTTCCATGATAATCTTTTGATAACCTTCCTCCCTGGGAAGAAATTCTTTCAGTATAGTTTCTATTTCTTCTATCTTAGCCTTCTGGTCTTCCAGAAATTCAGCTTTCAAATTCATGTTCTTCTCCCTCATTATCTAAAAGCAGCATCTTCTTTTCCACTTTGTCAATTCTCTCGTTACACAGCTTCAGCATATCCATGCCTTTATGATAAAGCTCAAAGGTCTCTTCTAAAGATACCTCCTCCTGTTCCATACCTGCAATTACCTCATCAAGCTGCGCGAAAATCTCCTGAAGCGTCTGTTGTCCTTCTTTCACTTTTCCGTTCCCGCCCATACTCTCTGCTCCTCCTTTTTATCTGTGACAACCGCTGATATCACTCCGTCTGTCACATAGACGGATATCTCGTCTCCCTTTTCTATCTGACCGATATTTTTCAGTGCTTGTCCGTCCGGCACCTGCACATAAGAATAACCCTGGCTTAACTTCTTTAAAGGAGAAAGCCCATTCATAATTTCCACATAGAGGGAAAATCTGTACTTCGCCTCTTCTACCGCATCGTTCATCAAAAGACGTATCCTGTCCTCGCATTCCGCCGTACGCTGCCTGTAATCCCTGAGAAGGCTCCGCGGATGAAGGTATTGTAATTTCGTCTGATAACTTTGAAGCCGCATACGGTTCAGTTGGATTCTTTGTACGAGTATCCGATTCATCCGCACCTGATACTCATACAACCTTTCGGAAAATTTTGCATATTCATACACCGCAAGCTCCGCTGCCGCCGAAGGCGTAGGCGCTCTCAAATCTGCTACATAATCCGCAATTGTCGTATCGGTCTCATGCCCCACAGCGGAGATGACCGGAGTTTCACAGTCAAAAATTGCCCGCGCAACCTCCTCTTCGTTAAATGCCCACAGATCTTCCATCGAGCCGCCGCCCCGTCCTACTATGATCACGTCCACGTCCGCTCTGTCAAGCAGACGAATCCCGCGCACGATACTCTCCTTCGCGCCTTCCCCCTGTACCTGGGCCGGATACAGAAGTATCTGGACAAATGGATTCCGCCTTTTGGCAATATTCATAATATCACGCACCGCGGCGCCGGTGGACGCAGTTACAACTCCGATGCGTCCTGCAAAAGCCGGTATTGTCTTTTTATATTCCGGCGCAAACATCCCCATCTCTTCCAGTTCCTTTTTAAGAAGCTGGAACCGCTCATATAAGACACCCTCGCCATCTAAACGAATCTCTCTGGCATAGAGCTGGTAAGCGCCGTTTCTCTCATAGACAGCCACACTTCCAAGCGCAATCACCTGCTGTCCCTCGCACATACGAAAAGAGAGCCCGCCTCGCTGCCCCGCAAACATGACGCAGGCAATCGTTCCAGACTCATCCTTTAATGAAAAATATATATGTCCAGAGGTGTGATACTTTAAATTCGATACCTCACCTCTGACATAAATGCAATTCAGCATATAATCCTGGGCAAACATGTTCTTAATGTAAGCATTGACCTGTTTTACCGAATATACATTTCGTGCCATCTCCCACCTCTGTTTCCTGTTATTGTGATTCTAGGCGAGCTTTGCCAGCACCCCATTTATAAAGGACGGACCGTCTTCACTGGAATATCTCTTTGCAAGCTCTACTGCTTCGTCAATCGCAACCCCCACGGGGACATCATCATCCCACCGCATCTCATAAACAGCAAGCCTTAAGATACTTAAATCCGCTTTATTCATGCGGGTCGTCTTCCAACCCTTTACCGTCTCGTTAATCAGCTTATCTATCTCGGAAAGCTTCCTGCCAATCTGTTCTGCCTTATCCCTGATATATTCCAAATCTTTTTCTTTTGCATCTTCAAGTCCTCCGAGATAAAGTTCCGTCTGGGCCTGCATATCCTCCGCAGAATTGAACTCCATCTCGAATACCAACTTAAAGATATGGTCTCTCATCTCTGTCCTCTTCACTTATTTCTCCTCCGGCATCTCCACTCCGGTAATCCGTATGTTGACATCCGCGACATCAAGTCCGGTCATATTCTCTATAGCCGCCTTTACCTTCTCCTGAACCTTCTCGGTAGTCTGCTTAATATTATAACCGTATTTCAGGTTCAGTCTCAATGCCGCCGTCACAATCCCCTCTAACACATCCACCTTTACACCTTTGGACATGGATTTTACGCCCAGTCTGCTGGCAATATCCTTCGTCGTGCTTCCTGCCATGGATGCCACTCCGTCCACTTCCATCGCCGCAAGCCCGGCGATCACTGCGACAACCTCGTCTGCAATCTTGACCTCCCCAAGATTTTCTTCTGTCTTTATTGTATACGTATTTCTTTCTTCTTTACCCATATCACGAAACCTCCTAGTCTGGTTTTACATGTTTTTCATTATAACAAATTTCTGGTCTTTTGCAAAGGGTTTTTCCCTACCTTGCGAACTCTGTCAGGATAAGCCCGTCATTTCTTTCCTGGGTCATGCGGATGCTCCATTCATTGACAAATAAGAGAAGCGGCCTGCCTTTCAAGTCTTTCACTTTCTTCATATCCGAAGTTCCTGTCAGTTTGTCGAGATTGATATCCTCATTGCCAATCCAGCGTATATATTCATAAGGAAGGTTATCCATCCGAATCTCTACATTATATTCGTTTTCCAGACGGTATTTTAGGACGTCAAACTGCAGCACGCCTACCACGCCGACAATAATCTCTTCCATACCTGTATTGTACTCCTGGAAAATCTGGATGGCGCCCTCCTGTGCAATCTGATTAATTCCCTTCACAAACTGCTTGCGCTTCATAGTGTCAAGCTGTCTGACCCTTGCAAAGTGCTCCGGCGCAAAAGTCGGAATACCCTCGTAGGAAAAGCGGTCTCCCGAAGCCGTCAGCGTATCCCCGATGGAGAAGATCCCCGGGTCAAATACACCGATGATATCCCCGCCGTAAGCTTTCTCCACAATCTTTCTCTCCTTGGCCATCAACTGCTGGGGCTGCGATAAGCGCACCTTTTTGCCGCCCTGCATATGGTACACATCCATACCTGCCTCAAATTCCCCGGAACAAATCCGCATAAACGCGATTCGGTCCCGGTGTGCCTTATTCATATTCGCCTGTATCTTGAATACGAAAGCCGAAAAATCCGGCTCCTCCATAGGGTCTATCCTGCCCTTATCTGACATCCTCGGCAAAGGAGACGTAGTCATAGAAAGGAAATGTTTTAAAAATGTCTCCACGCCAAAGTTGGTGAGGGCCGAACCGAAAAATACCGGCGACAGTTCTCCCCTGCTGACAAGCTCCTGGTCAAACTCCGCCCCGGCGCCGTCCTGCAGCTCGATTTCCTCCAAAAGCTTTTCCTTCTGCTCCGGCAAGATCAGTGTATCCATCTCGGAATCATCCAGCGCCACTTTGCGAACCTCTCCCTGTGTCGTGCCTTTATGGGTTTCGGAAAAAAGTTCTACTGTTTTCGTCTCCCTGTCATATACTCCCCGGAACTCCTTGCCGGAACCAATGGGCCAGTTTACCGGACAGGTAGCAATGCCAAGCTCACTTTCAATATCATCTAAAAGTTCAAAAGTGTCAAGGGCTTCTCTGTCCATCTTATTGATAAAAGTAAAAATCGGAATATGGCGCATGGTGCATACTTTGAATAACTTCCTTGTCTGCGCCTCCACGCCTTTCGAAGCGTCAATCACCATAACCGCCGAATCCGCCGCCATCAGCGTCCGGTACGTATCCTCCGAGAAATCCTGATGCCCCGGGGTATCTAAGATGTTGATACAGTAACCGCCGTAGTTAAACTGTAACACCGAGGACGTCACTGAGATACCTCTCTCTTTCTCGATTTCCATCCAGTCAGACACGGCATGTCTGGCCGTAGCCTTCCCTTTCACGCTCCCCGCAAGATTAATCGCTCCGCCGTAGAGCAAAAACTTTTCTGTCAGAGTTGTCTTACCTGCATCCGGGTGAGAGATAATGGCGAAAGTTCTTCTCTTTTCAATCTGTTCTTTTACTTCTTTTGATAGTTGTGACATATATCATACTCCTGTTTTATTATTCCTGTTGAAAGTTCAAGCCACATTATAACAAAATCATTCCTGTTTTACAATCTGTGATTAAATTTATAATGTCTCCTGCTTCCTTATCGCTCTTTTTCTTCTCGGAACTTTTTATATAGTTCAGACAATTCCTCAACAAAGTCTAAATTTTCATCCGCGATTCCAATATTGTTTTCTATAAAATAATCGACCCATCTCTCTTCCGGACATTCTGTCAATAGTTTAGCATAGCACAAATAAAACAGACCTATTGTCTTTCCGACAACCCCATCATCATTTTCTTTTAAAATTCCCTTCGCAAGGCCGAGCGCCAAATCCGTCTTCTGCTCTAATAACCGTTTTATATCCCCCACCGTCGTAATTCCAAGCCATTGGCAATAATTTAGAATTTCCTGACTATACGCTCCATTAAGGTCTATTATATTTCCTGTACCATCTGCAATTGCCTGATTCAACGCAAGAACGTCCTTGTCTGTTTCGAGCAAAATCTGCAAGGACACCGCGTCCAGCTTGATTTCTTCATCTTGTTCTTCTTTTCGTATTTTTTCGGAGACCTCTCTTTTATAGTTCGAAATCTTCTGTCTGATTTCCTGAAACTCTTTGTCGGCAATTTCCAGCAATCCCGCCAATCGTGAAAAATCCCGCACAATTTCTTTCGGTACTTCAATGTTGCTTTTGTATCCCATATCATGCTCCATCTCTGCCCAGGAATGCTGCAGGATTGAACGAATCTGCACTTCTATTTTCAAATCTTCCAGATTTTCATATTCTGGCAATGCGGCTCTCCTGTCGTCAAGACAAATTACATAGTGCAAAGAAAGATAACCGAAGACATTCGGTTCAAGTGTCTTTCTCTTATCGATACTGTTTTCTTTGTCCACCTTAAATTCCCGCTCAATAAGCTCTGCAACCCGGTCTACATCATCGGCATAATAAGTGATGATGCGGACGCCGCCGATATCTGTGATGTCGGACAAAGATTTATATTTGTCACCCTTTCGATGGATTTTTTCAGAAAGACTTCCTGAGTCTTTGATTCGAAACATTGCGGATGCGTATTTGATTCCTTCTTTCTTCATCAAACCTTCTGTAATTTGAAGTACAGAGGCACTTAGATGTTCATACAATCCTCTTTTCTGTGTATATTCATTCATGATATTATCTTTTGTAGAAAGTGTACTCATATTGACCTCCGTTTATAACTGATTTACAGTTTTCTCATTTTCTGTTCAATTTTTCCAGCTGTATTTTAATTTTATCACAATAATCTTGCAAATGCCAAGCTGTCATTTTAAATATTACTGTTCAAACCAAAAAGGAGAAGCCTATCACTTCTCCCCTTCATTGATTGGATTGATCACTACATTTTCCGCTGACACTCCCGTCTTTCTCGTGACGATGTCTGTAATCTGCGCCCGGTTTGCCTCTGTAAGCTCCTTGGCGTTGACCACTACATCTGCGGATTCATCTGCAATACTTACAACTGCATCATTGAAACCTTTCGATGCCAGCAAGGTTTCGGCTGCCGCTTCCTTTTCAGACAATTCTGTCATCTTAACCATCTGTGATACCGCATCTTTTTTCTGCTTATCGCTTAATTCCTTGTTATCGATAATCTGCTGCAAGGTTTCTTTGTTTTTCGCACGAATCTGCTCCCTTGTCATCTTCGCTTCGGCGACAACAGCGCTGGCTTCACCGCTGGTCAAAACTGCTTCCCCCGGAGTCCCCTCCACAGAGCCGTCCTCTTTCCCTTCCGAATCGCTGTCCTGGCTCTTAATCTCATCGGATGCACTGGCCAGATCTTCCTCTGAAATATCAAGCAATTCCTGATTTGCAAGCTCTGCGTTCATCTGCTGCGCCTCTTCTTTATCGCCAAACAGCCTCCCCGAATAGTTCAGATACCCCGCCGCAGCAATCATCACCGCCAACGCAGCAATGATCATCTGATTCTTCTTAAACATTTTTTTCACCATATTTCCTCCTCTTACTATGCGTTTCATTCTTTCTTTACTATCCTAATCTTATGCGTGTCTATTCCAAATAATGCCTGAACTGACTCAGTTATATTCTGAATTACAACTGCATCGTCCCCGCCGTTCGCCACTACTACCACCCCCTCTACCCTCGGAGTACGTTTTTTGCGGACGTACGGGTTTTGTTCAGCGCCTTCAAAACTGCTTCCCCTAAGTCCTCCCGAACCTCCGTTTCCAAAGTAAATGGTCGTCTCACCGCGGCTCTCATTCTCTGTTTTTCGGACTCCTCCCTGGCTGTCCTCTTCGCTCACCGATTCACCGGAGAACTCTACATCCTTCTCTACCACCTTTTCGGCAGACTCTTTAAGCGTAATCATAACAGTCACATCCCCGACTCCCTTCATCTGGGAAAGAATCCCTTCCAGGTGCCGTTCCATATAAGAGACATATTCCCGCTCTGTCATATCTTCAGATAATGCGGTGTCCGTCTCTCCCGCATCAAACTCTGCGGTATCCTCCTGCCCTGTCTTTCGCTCCGGCAGGGCAATAACCAAGAGAAGTACGCCTGTCAGAAACAGAATCACAATCTGATCTTTTTTAATCTTTCTCGCTTTCAGTATGTCTGTCAGTTTCTTTTTCTCCCTCAATCTGAATCTCCTCCACCCTGATATCGTTAATGTCCTGTTCTCCTGTACTTTCTTCTGCTTCCTTTAAAATGTCTGCGGAATCAAAATCTTTAAAATAATCCGACGCATTTTCAATTTCCCTAAGTTTTGTCTCGTACTCTCTGCTTTTATAGAAATTCATAATCTGACTGTCTTTTCCAAAAATACGAAAAATCGGAGTAACCATCATCAAGATCAACACCATCCCCGTAAAGAAGCGAATGTATTTTTTGTATCCCGAATCCGGAACTGCATGAAGCACCGCTGTGATTAACACGATATAAAAAGCGAGATTCTGTGTCCATTCATAAAGATACTGAAACATTACAACCCCCTTATATATTACTTGTTACATAAGAAACAATAACAATTGTCAAAAGAAATAAAAGCCCTACTGTAAAGATGACC
This sequence comes from Lachnospiraceae bacterium MD308, assembly GCA_000403475.2. Lineage (GTDB taxonomy): Bacteria > Bacillota > Clostridia > Lachnospirales > Lachnospiraceae > MD308. The sequence goes on along the minus strand of KE159796.1, from coordinate 843,512 downwards.
CGCATCAGCAGGCGGCATCCGTCTCCGACACACTCTACACAGCCGACAATCCGCTTGTCCGAAACCGGCTGAATCACTGCCGCAGCCAGCTTATACATGAGCGCGATCGCTGCCATCTGCGCAAGCGGGACGATGCAAAGCGACAGACAGACAATCATCCCAACAGTCCCGATTCCGTTTTTCACCAGAACCGCCGTTCCTACAACGACCTCTGCGACACCGCCCACCGCATCTCCCACCCCCGGAAGCGCTTCTGCTGTCCGTGTAACTGCACTCCTCTTTACTGTATCGATGGCAGGGCTTATCATCCCTTGTACCACATTGACTCCTATGACACATGCGACCAGAGTTTTTAAAAGCCAGGAGACTGCAACCTCGATAAGTTCCGCGAATTTACTTAAATATTCCTGAGATGACAGAAAATCTAATACCTTCACCATAATGTAAATATGGATGACCGGCAGCAAAAAATATACAATTACAACCTCTATGATATAGATAAAAAACAACACCAGATTATAAAATGCAACAGCAGTCACACTCCCCTTTGCTAATGAAACCGCCAGGAAATAAATCGGGCAGAATACAGTCATAAATCCTGTCAGGCTTTCCACCCCTTCGCTCACCCAGTCGATTACAATCTGAAAGGAGCTAAGACAAAGGGCAATTAGGAGTAAATATAATACGTAAAAACTAATCTCGCATATCTGACGGTTTTTAAAAACTGTAGAAAAGTTGTGGAACACAGCCGCAATCACCGCAATGATCAATATATGGACAAGGTTCTCACGACTTACGTCAAACGCATAAGTAATCTGTCCGAGAATCAACTGTCTGAGAACCCGCACCGTACATTCCTGTTCTCCGGAGATTATGGCGCATACCGTATCTCTAAATCCAATCTGTTCTTCTGGAAACATGCTTTTTAATGCCGTATCCACATCTCTGTAGTCGAACTGTTCTAAGATTGCCCTGGCAGCAAAAAGCTCCTCATCCTCTTCTTCCTTCGCTTCCGCCCTCATTTCCGCTGAAAATATTGTCAGACTTACTCCCAGGAATACTGCCAGAAGCATTTTTGCCAGCCCGTTCATGATAAAAAACCTTTCACAGCATCCAAAAGGGCCATAAGAATCGGAAGGCTCAGAACCAAAACTGCCAGCTTGCCGAAGATCTCAATCTGCCCTGCAATTGTCTGATACCCGGCATCTTTACAAATATTAGAGGAAAACTCTGCAATATATGTAATGCCGAGCATTTTAAGAAGCGTTCCAATATAAACGGTATCCATACTGATATAGGCCCCAATCGTTTGAACCATGCTTATAATCGCCTCCAAGTGTCCAAGAATGCCAAAGAAAATCAACAGACTGAGGGCGATGCTGATATAAATACCATACTCCGCTTTGCCGCTCTTAAACTGCACAGCTAAAAGTGCCCCCGCCACGCCGATAATCCCTGCCTGCAGCATACTCATTGTCCCCCATCTCCTTTCTATGCCGAATATCTTTACAAATATTTTTTATGCCGCCAAATTCACAAGGAAAACAGCCGCCGTATATCTTCAAACAAATCATAAATATAAGGAACAATCCAAAACAGCACAAGCAAAAGTCCCGCAAGGCTGGTTAAAAAAGCCTGTTCCTCTCTGCCGCTGTGCTTTAGCACCTGGCTCAGTACAGATACCAGAATTCCGACCGCCGCTATTTTAAAAATCAGATTTACACTCATCTTCTGCCTCCTTATAAAATCCCTGTTTTTGTTCCGGCATCCTGTCTCTAAAGCAACAGTACAGCCACCAGAAGCCCGCCCATCACCCCCAGGCAATGGCATAACCTTATCTTTGTCCGCATCTCCTGACGCACCTCTTCCATATTAAGACTTAATTGTTCCTGGTACAAAGACAACACCCGAAGCTGCAATTCCAAGTCCATGACTCCAAGCTGCGCCCCAAGCTGGCTGAGCCTTTCAACCTCCCTGGCCGGAAGTCCGCTGCTGCTTAGATTCGCTGTCACGGCCTGTCTCCATATCGTTTCAAAAGTTCCCGAGTCTGTCTGGCCCATCCTCTTCTCCATAGACAGAAGCCAATCTCTGTAGGGTTCCTTTACGCGCCTGGATACCCGAAGAAATATCTCTCCAAGGTGTGTATGTGCATACCGGATCTCGCTCTCTAACATATACAGCAATCTCTGCAGAACACGCATCTGCCGGTACTGTTCCTGTATCTTATCCGCCCGGGTGATTCCGGTAAGCGTCGTGGCGGCTATAACGAGCAGGCAGCCGGATATTTTCAAAAGCATTTCACATCCTCCTTCGATCCCCGTCGAAAACGGCCTCAATCTCTCCTCTTTTTTTTAGAATTACATACCTCTCAAATCTTTTTTCCTCTATCATGCGGGAGAATACAGGTTTCTTTTCCAGCTCCTCCATAGATTCCCCATGAGCCGTCGCAAGCATCTTGCACCCGCAGTGCATGGCATAAGAAATAGCCTGTACATCTTCTGCTTCACCAATCTCGTCCACCGCCAATACCTGAGGCCGCATGGAGCGGATCATCATAAGCATACCCTCTGCCTTTGGGCAGGCGTCCATAACATCTGTGCGGATTCCAAGATTATTCTGCGGAATCCCGTGATAACACCCTGCAATTTCCGAACGCTCATCCACGACCCCCACCGTCATCGGCCTGGTGAATACATTCCCGTCGGAAATCTGCCGGACGATGTCCCGAAGAAGCGTAGTCTTTCCGCACCCCGGCGGAGATACAAGAAGCGTATGCAGGGGACGCTGGCACTTTGTAATATAAGGGAATATCTTGTCCCCGCAGCCGGTTATCTCATGGGACATCCGGATATTTAACGATGTGACATACCGAAGATTCCTCACCTTTCCGTTCTCTATAATTGCCTGTCCCGCCATACCGACCCGATGCCCTCCGCCGACCGTGATAAATCCCTGCTTCATCTCTTCCGCAAATGCATACAGTGAATAGTTGCTGACATATTCCACCATCTCATCAATTTCTTCTTTTGCGACAATATATCCTTTTCCTTTTTCTGCCTTCGGTATAATTTCCTCGCCATTATATATGAACATCAAAGGCTTTCCCGCCCGAAGCCGGATTTCCTGGAGCTCCCTGACATCTATAATCTCCTTTTCTAACATTCTGCGGATATTTCTCGGCAATAAACTGATCATCCTGTTTTCTAACATCTTTGTCCACCTCTTTAACTCAATATATGTACAGAGATGTAATTTATTACAGGAAAATAAAAGTACATAAAAAGCCGGCAGAGTCATTCCCTGCCGGCTTCGTAAAAATAATATTATTTTATTCTGCTACATCTTTGATGCTGAAAGAAAATCTTCCCATCTTATCTTTGCCAAGGCATACGACCTTCACCTTGTCGCCAAGAGTAAGGACATCCTCCACATGGTTTACTCTCTCTCTTGAGAGTTTAGAAATATGAACCATGCCTTCCTTTCCTGGAGCAAATTCGATAAACGCGCCGAATTCTTTGATGCTGACAACCTTTCCTTCTAATACCTGTCCCGCTTCAAAATCTGTGACAATAATATAAATAAGCTTTTTCGCCTCATCCATCATGGCTGCATCTGTTCCGCAGATGGATACACTGCCGTCATCTGTAATATCGATCTTGACACCCGTCTGTTCGATGATTGCATTGATCGTCTTGCCACGCTGGCCTACCACGTCTCCAATCTTCTGCGGGTCAATCTGCATCTGGATAATCTTCGGAGCATACGGGCCAACCTCCGGTCTTGGCTCTGCGATTGCCTGATTCATAACTTCATCGATAATATAAGTTCTTGCTTTCTTTGTCGCAGCAATCGCCTCCTCGATGATCGGCCGTGTAAGACCATGAATCTTGATATCCATCTGAATAGCCGTAATACCCTTATGGGTTCCTGCAACTTTGAAATCCATATCCCCAAAAAAGTCTTCCAGTCCCTGAATATCTGTAAGTACAAGATAATCATCATCCGTCTCACCAGTGACAAGTCCTGCTGAAATACCTGCCACTGCAGACTTGATCGGCACACCGGCCGTCATCAGTGACATCGAAGATGCACATACACTGGCCTGGGAAGTAGAGCCGTTGGACTCAAAGGTCTCTGATACTGTACGGATTGCATACGGGAATTCTGTCTCGCTTGGCAGTACCGGTACAAGCGCACGCTCTGCCAGCGCACCATGTCCGATCTCCCGGCGTCCCGGTCCCCTGGATGGTCTTGTCTCTCCCACAGAGTAGGACGGGAAATTATAGTGATGCATATATCTTTTTGAAGTCTCTGCCTCATCAAGTCCATCCAATCTCTGAGCTTCCGCAAGAGGTGCAAGGGTCGTGATCGTGCATATCTGGGTCTGCCCGCGGGTAAACATAGCCGAACCATGCACTCTCGGGATTAAATCTACCTCTGCAGAAAGCGGGCGAATCTGATCGATCGCTCTGCCGTCCGGACGCTTGTGATCCTTTAAGATCATCTTGCGGACAGTCTTTTTCTGGTACTGGTACACAGCTTCTCCGAGAACCGCAAGCCATTCCTCATTGTCAGCAAACGCTTCTTCTAATTTTTCGGTAATCTGTCGGATATTCTCCTCCCTTACCTGTTTTTCATCGGTAAATACAGCCTCTTCCATAGCGCTCTGCGGAACAATCTCCTTAATTGCGGCAAATAATTCCTCCGGCACCGCACAGCTTTCATATGTGTGCTTTTCTTTCCCGCATTCAGCAACAATCGTATCGATAAATAAGATGACTTTCTGGTTGAGCTCATGAGCTGCAAAAATCGCTTCAAGCATCTTCTGCTCCGGAACCTCATTGGCACCCGCCTCAATCATAATCACTTTCTCTCTTGTAGAGGCAACTGTAAGTGCCAGCTCAGAAGCCTCCTTCTGTGCTGCTGTCGGGTTGTAGACAAACTCTCCGTCAACAAGTCCCACCTGCGTCGTGGAAATCGGTCCGTCAAAAGGTATATCTGAAATCGTAGTAGCAATCGCCGCACCGAGCATAGCTGTAAGCTCCGGTGAACAATCCTGGTCTACAGACAGCACGAGATTTTCCAAAGTCACATCATTGCGGTAATCCTTTGGAAACAGCGGGCGCATCGGACGGTCAATGACACGGTCGGTAAGAACCGCATTCTCCGAAGCTTTCCCTTCTCTCTTGTTAAATCCTCCCGGAATCTTTCCCACGGAATACAATCTTTCATTGTATTCCACACTGAGCGGGAAAAAGTCAATCCCCTCTCTCGGTTTTTCAGATGCCGTAGCAGTACACAGAACTGTCGTGTCGCCGTAATGCATAAGAACAGCACCATTCGCCTGCTTTGCGACTCTGTCAACATCTACGCGCAACGTCCTTCCAGCCAGTTCCATTTCAAACTTTTTATACATATTCTTCTCCTTTTCTCTCCGGAAATATTAATAAATTTCTACTGCAGACTGGAGCTTCCGAAACTACTGAAAAATATATTTCCATAAAAATACACTTTTCAGTGGTCTCGGGACATGCTTACCCGCCCGCAAGCTTTAATATTATAACACAAAACAGTAAAATATACCACTATTAAATTTCAAATCACATCCTCAAGCATCTCCCGCACTGTCTTCCCATATACCGGATGCCGTTTGTACGGTGCAATCTCGCAAAGAGGTTCTAACACAAACTTTCGCTTATGCATCTCCACATGGGGGATACACAAATTTTCTGTCTCTGACACCAGATCATCATAAAAGATGATATCCAGATCTAATGTCCGCGGCCCCCAATGAATTTTTCTCTCCCGGCCGGCTGCCTGTTCGATTTTGTTGAGGGCTTCTAAGAGTTCCTCCGGTTCTAAAAGAGTACGCAGCTTCAGGCAGGCATTCAGAAAATCATCCTGTTCTGTCATTCCATAGGGCGCTGTTTCATAAAAAGAGGAGACACTTACCACATCCGTATCGGCAAGCAGCTCTAATGCCCGGACCGCCCCGTCAAGATAAGCTTTTCTTTCCCCTATATTAGAGCCAAGTGCAATATACGCAGTGTGCCACCGGCGGGTTATCTCCACGGAAACCGTCTCTAAAGGAAGCCCCACGGGCGCCCACGGTTTTTTTATCTCCAGCCGCACCCCTTCAAGACAGGCTGTGTGAAGCAAAAGCTCTCTGGCCAGCCCTTCTGCCGCACACTCCAAAAGCTTACATGTATGTTTTTTCATATAGTCGTCTATGAACTGACAGATATTGCCGTAATCCACAGACAAAGCAAGATCATCTGTCTTTCCGGCTTTTCTCGTATTCACAGAAAGCACCGCCGACACTAAAAACTTCTGTCCTAATTTGTTCTCCTCGGGAAATACGCCGTGATTAGCGTATACCTCCAGATTTTTTATTTTAATTTTATCTGTCATTCCGTCTGTATACCTTCTTCCTTATATTTTTTCCCAAAAGACTGCCTAAAATCATGACTTAAGGATTGCCTCTGTCATCCTTACCGCCCGCAGATTTTCTTTTACGTCATGTACACGCACAAAAGAGCAGCCGTTCATAACCGCCACCACTGTAGTCGCAAGGGTTCCCTCCAGTCTCTCCTCCGGCACAAGATCAAGGGTAAGCCCGATCACAGATTTCCGGGATGCCCCAAGCAAAATCGGATATCCCATACTTTTGAGTTCTCCAAGCCTCCTTAGCATCTCAAGATTCATCTCATAGGTCTTCCCGAAGCCAATCCCGGGGTCCAGCATGATTCGCTCTTTCCCGATTCCGGCAATCTCTGCAAGTCTTACGCTCTCCGCAAGATCCGCACAGACATCTGCCACCAGCTCCGAATACACAGCCTCCTTCCGATTGTGCATCAGACAGCACGCCGCCCTGCTTTCAGCGATTACCTTTGCCATATCCTTATCATACTTAAGCCCCCATATATCATTGACCAGATCTGCTCCCGCAGCCAGAGCCACCTCCGCCACCCGGCTTTTATAAGTGTCAATAGAAATCGGTATGTCAAAATTTTTCTTAAGATTTTCAATAACTTCTGCCGTCCGGCAGATTTCTTCCTCCTCGCTGATCATAACATGCCCGGGTCTCGTAGACTCACCGCCCACATCCAAAATATCTGCTCCGTCATCCACCATCTCCTGTGCATGGAAAAGTGCAGAATCCATAGAAAGATAACGGCCTCCATCTGAAAAAGAATCTGGAGTCACATTCAGAATTCCCATAATGTATACTCGATGTTCTGTGTCAAATATTTTTTTTCCTATTTTCATAAATTCATCTCCTCAAACGGTTATCTCCAGATTCTTTTTTTCCTCACTCCAGTTACACTCTGTTTCCATCCCGCAGTCAAAGCACATCCTTGAACGCTTGTCGCTGAGATAAAGCAGCCGCTCTAACTCCTCCATATCTTCTCTCTCCCGGCGGTGTCCGAGAACAGCCCGGAGCATTGCGTGCTTTTCCTCCTCAGAATAATATGTCTCCGGCAAATCCTCTAAGATGATTTTTGCAATCGTTGCCGATGCTTTCTCGTGGGGGATTCCTTCTTCATATTGTCTTGACTTCCCGATATCATGAAGAAGTGCAGCCCCGTAGATAACCTCCTTGCGTATCCCCATATTTTTCTCCAGGTTACAGATATAAGCGATACGGGCCACATCTAACAGATGTTCCATCTGATGACAGCAAAACTTACGCTCTTTTTCGGATTCTCTTAATCTGTCATAATATTCCGCATAGAGCGGATGCTTTCTGATTGCTTCGACTTCCCTCATCTGCACATCTCCCGCTATTCTTTTTCTATCTTACCATCTGGTAAAATTCTTGCACAAGCTTTGGCTCCTCAAGAAAACGTCCCCGCTTCGCTACCGTTACTGTCTGGCTGCCGGGCTTTTTAATTCCCCGCATAGTCATACACATGTGCTCGGCTTCTAACATCACCATCACTCCTTTGGATTTCAAGTTCTCTGTCAGTGCGTCCGCAATCTGTCCTGTGAGCTTTTCCTGTATCTGAGGACGCCTTGCGAAGACTTCCACTGTGCGGGCAAGCTTGCTTAAACCCGCCACCTTTCCCGCCGGAATATAGGCAATATGCGCCTTTCCGTAAAAAGGCAGAAGATGGTGCTCGCATGTAGAATAAAATGTAATATCTTTCTCCATTACCATCTCATCATTGTCCACACGAAATGTTTTTTGCAGATGGATTGACGGGTCTTCTGTGAGGCCGCCATATATCTCTTCATACATTCTGGCAATCCTCTCCGGCGTTTCTCTGAGACCTTCCCGCTCTGGATTTTCACCGATTCCCTCTAAGATAAGCCGAACTCCTTGCTTGATTTTTTCCTGATCCATCATCACTCATCTCCTGACTTTGTTATCGCTCTCATATTCTCAATTCTTTTCACCTCTTGCATGACTTCCCCAAGATAGGAAAGAGAGCCAAATGCAAGTATCACGCACTCTTTCTTTTCACATGCCTCCTGCCAGGAAGCATACACTGCATCTTTGATACCTGCCGCAGCGCGAACCTCTCCTGTACAGTAAAAGGCACAGGCTTCCTTTAACTTTTCTGCTTTGAGCGTTCGGTCCTTATCCGGCAATTCAACTGTATAGATACTTTCCGCTAAAGGCGCCGTCTGCCTTGCAATCTCTTCATATTCTTTATCCCGGAACACGCCCATAATAAAGATGATATGCTTTCCCGAAAAATACTGTCGTACAGACTCCGTCAAACGCGCTGCGGCATCCCGGTTATGGGCGCCGTCTATGATAAATAGCGGTTCCTCACAGATACAAGTAAACCGTCCCGTCCAGCGAGCCTTCTCAAATCCATCCAGGACAGCCCCGCGTGGAATCTCAAGCAGCTTTACCAGCTCTAAGACCACTGCTGCATTTAAAAGCTGATATCTTCCTGCCATCCTTATATTGACCGGCATGTTCCCCCAACGCGGATAAGTAAAAGTCATCCCCTTATACGTCTCCTCATGAATCACAGACTCCTCGGGGCTGGCAAATACAATCGGACAGCCTAAACTTTCTGCCCGCTTTCGAAGTATATGCTCCGCTTCTGGTTCCTGCGCAGCCGACACAACTATGCAGCCAGGTTTAATGATGCCTGACTTATTCTCAGTAATCTCTTCTAAAGTCTCTCCCAAAAATCCCATATGGTCCCGGCTTATAGAAGTAAAGACTGCGAAAACGGTATTCTTAACAATATTCGTTGCATCCAGATTTCCGCCAAGTCCTGTCTCAAGTACTGCAAAATCACACTTTTTTTTCCGGAAATGCAAAAAAGCTATCGCGGTCTCCATCTCAAAAACAGTAGGACATAACATCCCCCTTGTCTCCATACGCGCAACAGCCTTTTGAACTTCTTCAACATATCCTGCAAATTCCCTCTCGGAAACCCACGTTCCGTCTACCTGGATTCTCTCCAGATAAGAAATCACAGTCGGGGAAATATATCTTCCAATCCTATAGCCCGCCTCACTTAGAATTGTTGAAGTAAATGCAAGCACAGACCCCTTTCCATTTGTTCCTGCTATATGAATAAACTTAAGAGCATCCTGCGGATTCCCAAGCTCATCAAGCAATTCCCGGACTGTATCTAAGCCAAGTACACTTCCGTATTTCGACACTTCGTCCAAATATACCCTTGCTTCTTTATAAGTCACTCTTTTATTCCTTTCCCATTCTGACACTGTAATGCTGCCCTCAGTGGACAAGAATCCAGAAGCCCCTGGAACTTTTGTCTCCCTGAAACCTCTGGATTCTCTGACATCTGCATCTTTTTGATACAATTATTTTCTCAAGCCTAATCTCTCAATAAGAGTACGGTATCTCTCGATATCCATCTTCTTCAGATATGCAAGAAGTCCTCTTCTCTGTCCAACCATCTTAAGAAGTCCTCTTCTGGAATGATGATCCTTCGGATTTGCCTTAAAATGCTCTGTCAAATCATTGATTCTTGCTGTCAGGATTGCAACCTGCACCTCCGGTGAGCCGGTATCTCCCGCTGACCTTCCATAATCTGCTACAATCTTTTCTTTCATCTCTTTTGAAATCATGTTCAAAATCCTCCTTCAAACTATATTACACCGCCAGGTATTAAGTAATGGTTGGAGTATCCGATTACCGAACACCGGCTCTCACACCAAAGAAGTATAGCATAAGTATTCCACCGTGTAAAGGAAAAAATTACAACTCATCCTCTATCTTTTCCTCTTCCCGGCTGTCAAAAGGTTCCGTAATCGCAAACGCAATATTCGTTGCATGGTCAGCCACACGCTCAAGTCCGGAAACAGTATCGGAAAAAATCATCCCGGACATAGGCGTACATTTATTTTTTGCAAGGCGCTTTACATGCACTTTCTGAAGGCTTCTCTCCTGCTCGTCAATCTGATCTTCAAGCGCAAGAATCTCTTTCATATGGCTCTGGTTGCTGTTCGTAAACATATCCAAAGAGTATTCGAACAACTCGATAACATCCTTCATCATATCTCTGAGCTGTTTCTTCGCTTTGTCGCTTAACTCCACGTTCTCCCGGATACGCGTAGAAGCTGAATCCGCAAGATTCTCCGCATGGTCTCCGATCCGCTCAATATCATTCACTACATGGAACAGGCCGCCAAGTTTCTCGGCATCTGCCAGCGGCAGATCGATTTCATTCACCTTCACAAGATAATCGGTAATCCTGCTGTTCATAAAATCAATATAATCTTCTATTTTGTAAACCTTTTGAATCTTCTCTTCATCTTTTTCACACAGGGCATCCATTCCAATCTCGAGATTGGCAATAGCTACTTTACCCATATGCTCAATTTCGTGGATGGCATCCATAACAGCAGTTGAAGGCGACATCAAAGACTTCCGGATGTAAAGAAGCTCATACTCATCTTTCCCTTCATCATCTGTGCCGGGAACAGCCTTGTAAGTAAGCTTCACGATAAAGCCCATAAATGGAAACAGCATTGCAACCTCGAAGACTTTCATCAAAGTATGTACATTGGCAACCGCCCGCGAAAGACTTCCTCCCGATATGTACAGAAGAGCATCTGTAATAGGGTTAAGTGCCACGATCAAGATTACAAACATAATCGCAGAGCCGATGACATTAAAGAAGAAATGGATAAGCGCCGCGCGCTTTGCATCTTTCTTCCCGCTAAGGCTTGCTGCTAACGCAGATACACAGGAACCTATATTACATCCAAGAATCATAAATGGGCAGATTCTAAAGTCCAACAGTCCTTGTGAAACCATCAAAAGAATGATTCCCACTGTGGCCGAGGAGCTTTGCAAGACAGAAGTGATCACAACTCCTACTAAAATTGCTGAAAACGGATTTTTTAAAGAAGCCAGAAAATTCAAAATCTCCTGAGAATCCTTGACAGCCTGCATGCTCTCTCCCATAATCCGCAGTCCCATAAACAAAACGCCGAATCCTAAGATAACCTCACCAATCTTCTTGACACTCTGCTTTTTGCAGAACATCGTCATAATAACTCCGATAATTACAATCAACGGTGCAATATCTGACAGATTAAAAGCGATGAGCTGCCCTGTCACCGTCGTACCAATATTAGCTCCCAATATCACACCTGACGCCTGCATCAGATTCATCAAGCCGGAGTTAACAAAACTTACTACCATTACCGTCGTTGCATTAGAAGACTGGATGATCGCGGTAAATACAATTCCTACCACCATCCCGATAAAACGATTCTGTGTAAAAAACTCCAGAATCCCTCTCATCTTCGCACCGGCTGCTTTCTCCAGCCCCTCACTCATAAGCTTCATGCCATAAAGAAAGAAGCCTAATCCGCCAAATAACAAAAACACCTCTGTTATGCTCATTTGTAATTCTCCTTCGTTACTCTATCCCAAAGTATCTCTTCCCGTACGCGATATCTTTATCAACACAGGATTTCATCTCCTCTATGCTGCCAAACTTCTGCTCCGGCCGCCTGAACTCAAGAAACTCTGCTTTGATCTTTCTTCCGTAGGCATCGCTCCCATAGCCGAACAGGAAACTTTCTAAAACAACTCTTCCCTCATTTGATACTGTCGGTTTGACGCCGACATTAGAAATACCCGGATATTTTATCCCGTCAATTGTTATCTCACTGACATATACGCCTCGCGGCGGTACCAGCTTATATTCCGGCCATGCCACATTCATCGTAGGAAAGCCAAGTGTCCTGCCAAGCTGTCTGCCCCGCTCAACCCTGCCATTCACCTCAAAGGGATAGCCAAGCAGATAATTCGTCAATCGAACATTTCCTTCCTTTAGTACATCACGGATATAGGTACTGCTGATCACATTACCATAATAGCGCTCTTTCTCAACTACTACAAGCTCATATCCATACTCTTTTGAGTACTCCTCCAGCATATGGATATCTCCGCCCTGATTCCTTCCAAAGTGAAAGTCTGTGCCCACCACTACATAGGATGCATGAAAAACTCCGCAGATTACGTCACGTATGAAATCCTGTGCAGTCACATTTCGGAATTTTTCTGTAAAAGGACACTCTACCAGATAATCCATCTGACTGTTGAGATGGTGATACCTTTCTTTGCCTGTCATCAGCCGCTCCATATGAAGGTGCTTTGATTTCCACAGCGGACGCATGTCAAATGCACATACAACACCGACCGTATTCTGTTCTTTTTTAAGCTCTAATACCTTCTCAATAAGCTTCTGGTGTCCAAGATGAAGCCCATCAAATTTACCGAAGGTTACAGCCGACCTTCTCCTGTCCAGATAGTGGGACAGCCATTTTACATAGCGCATAGACACTCCTTGTAACTTTATTTTTCAGGGAAAAACATCTTTTCCAGACCATATTCCCCCGTTTCTTCTCTCCACCTGTACAGAGCGATAAAACGCCCCTCTCTGTCATAAAGCCGAACTCTTTCTTTGTCCAATACCACCTTCTGACACGTCACGGCGTCTTTGGGCAGAGAACCTCCGTTCCTGGCTGCGCTCTCCCACGCATCAGCCACAGAGCCGCGCACTGTTCCATCGAACATCTCATCAACCGGTACGATAAGCTCCGCCGTTTTTCCTTCCAAAATATGATGCTCAATCTCCTCAAGTGTCCGGGAATCCTCTATAGCAAAACGTCCTACACGGGTGCGGGTCAGTTCTTCCATACACCCTCCGCAGCCAAGTTTCTCCCCGATGTCATGACACAGCGTTCTGATGTAAGTACCCTTAGAACATGTCACCGCCATACGTACTCTCGGAAGATTTATCTCCAATATCTTAATATCTGCAATATTCACCCGGCGAATTTTTCTTTCCACTGTCTGCCCGTTTCTGGCCAGTTCGTAAAGTTTTTTGCCATTCACCTTTAAAGCGGAATACATGGGAGGCATCTGCCCGTACTCGCCCAGAAAGGAAAATACCGCCGTCTCTGCGTCCTCTGCCGTCAGAAAATCCACACTTTTTTCAGACAGTACCCTTCCGGAAATATCCTGTGTATCGGTAACTTTTCCAAGCAAAAGAACTGTCTCGTAAGTCTTATCCTCATCTGTAAGAAGCCCGCAGAGCTTTGTTCCCTTTCCGAGGCAGACGGGAAGTACTCCCGTGGCATCCGGGTCAAGCGTCCCCGTATGCCCGATTTTTTTCTGCCCGGTGATCCGCCGAAGCTTTGCTACTACATCATGGGAAGTATAGCCCTTTTCTTTATGGACATTCATAACTCCATGTATCATGCTTTCTTCTCCAACTGCAGCTCAATCTGCCTGGAAAGATTGTTGATCACGTCGTAAGGCGTTCCTGTCAAAGTAAACCCGGCCGCCTTTTTATGTCCGCCGCCTCCGAAATACCGGGCGATCACACTCACATCCACGATATCTCCGGAGCGCAGGCTTACCTTATAGACATTGGGACGTATTTCGTCCATGAAAATGGCTACTTCCACGCCTTTGGTATTGCGAAGCTGACTCGCGATACCGTCCAGATCACTCCTGTCTACTCCAAAAAACCGCATCTCCCGCTCCCGGATATAGGACGCGATACATCTTCCGTCCAGAAACAAGATGCTTTCTAAAAGCGCACGTCCCAGCACCTGATGCTGCGCGTAAGTTTTCTCGTAAAATGTATCCCGGATAATTCTCGGCGCATCCACTCCCGCTTCCAAAAGTTCAGCCGCCGCCCGCAAGGTAGAAGGAGCGGTACAGGAATACTGGAACACACCTGTATCATGAAGAATCCCTGTATAAAAGGCCTCGGCCGCCGCCCTGCTCACGCACTCTTTATCGACCAGCTCATACACCAGCTCCGAAGTAGAACTGGCATCCGGCACGATGTGATTTTCCTGGGCAAACCCGGGATTGCTCACATGGTGGTCGATACACAGTGTGCTCTTAGCACTCTCGAACAAAGGAGCCGAAAATCCAAGACGTTCTAAGTCTGCGCAATCAAGACAGATAAACAAATCATATATTTTCTCTGCCGGGATTACATTTCTGACATTTTCTGTCCCTTTTAAAAATCGGTATTTCTCCGGAATCTCCTCCAGATATACATCTACTTCTTTGTCCTTATAGTTATCTTTAATATACTGACACAGTCCCATACCGGAGCCGATGCAGTCACCGTCCGGCCGTACATGGCCGCCTATAGCAATGGTATCTGCCTGTTTTAACAATTTATTCAGCATCATTCTCTCCTTTATCTTCTCCATCAATATCTGTCACTTTCAAATCCTTCGTGACCTCATCTATCTTTTTTGACATATTCACACCATATTCGATGGATTGATCCAATATGAACCGTATTTCAGGTGTATTGCGCATATTCAGAGTCCTTGCCAGCTCCCGGCGTACAAACCCCACTGCGCTGTTAAGCCCGTCAAGGGTATCAGCCTGTGCCTTCTCATCCCCAAGCACACTGATATACGCCTTGCACGTCTTAAGATCCGGCGCAACTTCCGCTGCTACCACCGAAGTCCACGGTGCAACCCTGGGATCTTTGATGCCGCTTCGGATAATATTACTCAGCTCCCGCTGCACCTCGGTGTTAATTCTTGTGTTTTTAATACCTCTCTTTTTCATTCCACTTCTCCTTTACCAAAACAGGAGAATATCTCCTGCTATCTCGGAATCTCTACCATCTTAAATGCTTCAACAAGATCGCCTTCTTTAACATCATTAAAGTTCGCGAACACAAATCCGCACTCATAGCCGGTTCTTACTTCTTTTACGTCATCTTTGAAACGTCTGAGCGAAGCCAAAGCCCCCTCAAAGACTACGACACCGTCCCGTGTAATACGCACAGAGCAGTCTCTCTCAAAAGTACCGTCAAGCACATAGGAGCCTGCGATAGTTCCGACACCGGACGCTTTGAAGAGCTGACGCACTTCCGCATGGCCAAGTATCTTCTCTTCAAACACCGGATCAAGCATTCCCTTCATGGCAGCCTCCACGTCCTCAATTGCGTTGTAAATCACGCGGTACAGACGGATATCTACGCCCTCACGGTCTGCTGTTTCCTTCGCAGTAACATCCGGCCGGACATTAAATCCGATGATAATGGCGTTAGAAGCAGACGCAAGACTTACATCCGACTCATTAATCGCACCAACTCCGCCATGGATGATCTTTACTACAACTTCATCATTGGAAAGCTTTAAGAGACTCTGTTTAATAGCTTCTACAGACCCCTGGACATCCGCTTTCACAACAATGCCAAGTTCCTTTAAGTTGCCTTCCTGAATCTGGGTAAACAGATCGTCCAGAGAAAGCTTGGATTTTGTATCTTCTAAAAGCTTCACTTTGCTCTGTGAGATAAAGATCTGCGCAAAGCTTCTCGCCTCTTTATCATTTCCGCAGCCAACGAATACCTCTCCGGCGTTCGGAACATCATTTAAACCTAATATCTCAACCGGGACGGACGGCCCTGCTTCCTTTACACGCCTTCCCTTGTCATCCATCATAGCCCGGACCTTACCGAATGCAGAACCTGCCGCCACAGCGTCGCCAATGCGGAGCGTACCTTTTTGTACAAGGACAGTCGCCACAGAACCGCGGCCTTTATCAAGCTGCGCCTCAAGGACAAGTCCTCTTGCACGGCGGTTTGGATTCGCCTTAAGTTCCATTACCTCTGCAGTGAGGACGATCATTTCCATCAAATCTTCAAGACCTTCCCCGGTCTTTGCAGACACCGGAACAAAGACGGTACTTCCGCCCCAATCTTCCGGAATCAGTTCATACTCTGTAAGTTCTTGTTTCACACGCTCAATATTCGCGCTTGGCTTATCAATCTTATTGACCGCAACGATAATCTCAACCCCCGCTGCCTTGGCATGGTTGATCGCTTCTACGGTCTGCGGCATAACTCCGTCGTCTGCCGCAACTACAAGAATCGCGATATCTGTAGAGCTTGCACCTCTCATACGCATAGCGGTAAATGCTTCATGACCCGGGGTGTCAAGGAAGGTAATCCTTTCTCCGTTCACCTCTACCACATAAGCTCCGATATGCTGTGTGATACCTCCGGCTTCCCCACCGATGACATTCGTATGGCGGATTGCGTCAAGAAGAGAAGTTTTTCCATGGTCTACATGACCCATAACACAGACTACCGGAGGACGTTTTTTCATCTTCTTTACATCCTCTTCCTCCTCTTTGAGAAGCTCTTCAATCACATCTACAACTTCTTCTTTCTCGCAGAGAATGTCGAATTCCAATGCAATCTCTTCCGCGGTTTCGTAATCAACTTCCTGGTTCACGGTAGCCATCTTCCCCTGCATAAAGAGCTTTTTAATAATTACAGACGGCACAATCTTCATCTTATCAGCCAGTTCTTTGATGGTAAGCAGCTCAGGAAGAACGATAGACTTGATGGTCTCCTCTGCCTGCTGCAGTTTCTGCTGCGGTTTCTGCATCTGGGGCTTCTGTTCATTCTTTCTGCCCTTTCCTTTTGGCATTCTCTCTTCTTCGTCTCTGCGGTAGTCTTTCTTTTTATGATCGTCTTTACCTTTGCTCTTACTCCGCTGCGTCTTCTGCGCCTCGATCGCAGGTGCCGGAATTGCAGAGGAATCATTTCTTCTTCCATTGCGCCTGTCGTCAGACCTTCCGCCGGCTCCCTGGTTACGGTCTCTGTCACGGCCCCTGTCTCTGTCCTTATCTCTGTCTCTGTCTCCAAAGCGGCGCTCTCCCGGACGGCCCGGTCTTGCATTTGCGCCCTGTCCGCGCTCATTATTTCTGTCACCGGGGCGGCCCTGACGGTCTCCCTGCCGATTTGAACGCTCTCCCGGACGGCCCTGGCGGTCTCCCTGTCGGTTTGAACGCTCTCCCTGGCGGCCCGCTCTGTCGCCCTGACGATCGTTTTGCGGTCTTCTATCTCCCTGTCCGCGCTCATTAGACGGACGGTGGCGCCCCTCCTCCTGCGGCTTATGGGACGTCTGGGCCGGCTGCGGCTTATTCTCTGCCGGTTTTGCAGGAGACGGTGCCTGCGTCTTCTCAACATTCTGAGGTTTTGCTGCCTCCGGCTTTACTCCAGATATTTTTGCTGCCGGCTCTGCCTTTTTCACCGCTGTTTTTTCCGGCTCCGGCTTCTCGACCGTCTTCCTGATTGCCGGCTCCGGCTTGGAAACGGGCGCTGCCTTCGACGGACGGCCGTTATTTACCTGCATCGGTTTGCCCGGCGTATGCCCCCCTTTTCCTTTTTGCCTGTTTCCTCCCTGTCTTACACCTTTTTGTGTGTTCTGCGGGCGAAATACATGGACGATATTCTTCTTTTTCGGCGCTTCCTCCGATTTCTTCTCTGCCGGCTTTTCTTCTTTCAAAATCGAGCCTCTGATCTGGTCTGCCTCTGTATCATCAATCGAGCTCATATGGCTCTTAACCTCGATATTCTTTTTGCCAAGCAGCTCGATTACTTCCTTACTTGTCACCTGAAGCTCTTTTGCTAACTCGTATATTTTAATTTTTGACATAAACACTACCTCCTCTATGCAATTGTATCCTCTTTCGTATTCATTGCTTTCTTCATTCCTTTTGCAAACCCCTCGTCTAAAATTGCAAGGGACGCTCGAAATTCCTTTCCCATTGCATGCCCCAAGGTATCTTTATCCGCGTAAAAATAAATTGGCACTTGATAAAAATCACACATATTCTTAAATTTCTTTTTCGTATTATCGGATGCATCCTTCGCTACAATAACCAAAGCCGCCCGGCCGCACTTCACTTCCTTCTCAGTAGAAAACTCACCGCTTGCCGTCTTTCCCGCTTTTGTTGCCAGACTGATAAATGACAGAACCTTATCTGGTATCAATATCGATCATCTCCTTTTCCAGAGCTTCATACACCTCATCGGGTATCGCCTGCTTAAATGACCGCTCTAGCCCCCGGTTCTTCACTGCCTTTTTTAAACACTCTCTGTCTGGGCAAAGATACGCTCCCCGTCCGTTCTTTTTTCCGGTCGTATCCAGCACAAACTCATTCTCTGCAGTCCGTATAATGCGAATCATCTCTTTTTTATTCTTCATTTCCTGACACCCTACGCACTTGCGCACAGGCACTTTTCTATTTCCACTCAAACTCTCACCTGCTTTTAGATTATATTCCGGATTCTTCTACTTCTTGAAATGTAATTTCTTCACTGCTGTCATAGTCCTCATTCACTTCAACATCAGTATCAATCTCCTCAGAATACTCTTCTCCATACTCTTCGTCGTACATCTCTTCTTCATAGACGCCTTCTGAAAGCTCCATATAGTTCTCCGGAAGTTCTCCGGATTCGATTGCCTGAGTCTCACTCTTGATGTCAATCTTATATCCTGTAAGCCTTGCCGCAAGTCTTGCATTCTGCCCTTCTTTACCGATGGCAAGAGATAACTGATAATCAGGTACAATGACACTTGCCGCTTTCTCGTCCGGGTCTGCCATAACAGAAATAACCTTTGCCGGGCTCAGTGCGTTCTCAATCAGAATGGCCGGATTATCGCTCCAGTTGATAATATCAATCTTTTCTCCCCGAAGTTCATTTACAATGGCATTCACTCTCGCACCGTTCATGCCGACACACGCCCCTACCGGGTCTACGTCCGGATCGTTGGACCATACAGCAATTTTTGTTCTGCTTCCTGCTTCTCTTGCTATGCTCTTAATCTCTACAATTCCGTCCTTTACTTCCGTCACCTCGGATTCGAACAGCCGCTTTACAAGCTCCGGATGGGTACGTGAGACTAAAATCTTCGGCCCTTTTGTCGTATTCTTAACCTCCACCACATAAAGCTTCACACGCTCCGTAGGCTCAAACCGCTCTCCTTTTACCTGTTCATTCTCCGTCAGCATGGCGTCCGCTTTACCAAGGTTGATACTCACATTCCTTCCCACATAACGCTGGACAATTCCTGTTACAATATCCTTTTCCTTTTCAAAATACTGATCATACACAACCTTGCGTTCTTCTTCACGGATTTTTTGCAAAATCAGATTTTTCGCGTTCTGTGTCGCGATACGCCCGAAAGATTTCGATTCGATGGGAATCTGCACGATATCACCAAGGGTATAAGAACCATCAATTTCCTGAGCTTCCTCAAGGCTTATCTGTTCTAATGTATCTTCCACGTCCTCCACTACGGTCTTTTCTGCAAACAGGCGGTAATCGCAAGTCTCTCTGTCCATAATGACTTTCACATTGTCCGCTTTGCCGAAATGATTCTTACAAGCATTCAGAAGGGAATTCTCGATTGCATCAAGCAGTGTTCCTTTGCTGATATCCTTCTCTTTTTCCAAAATATTCAACGCTTCTAATAATTCTGTGTTCATTTTTTTGTATCCTCCTAAATTAAAAATCAAACGCAAGGCGAATAAGCGCAATGTCGCCCTTATCAAAGTTCCTCTCTGTTCCGTCCCCGAGCTCCACTGTTACGCTGTCCTTGTCATACGCCTTCAAGATGCCGGTAAACTCCTTCTGTTTATCAATCATACGGTATGTCCGGATCTCTACTTCTTCCCCCATACTCCGTTCAAAATCCTTATCTTTCTTCAGCGGCCGTCCAAGGCCAGGAGAACTCACCTCCATAATGTAGCTGTCTTCGATATAATCCTTCTCATCAAGAAGATCTGACAGTCTTCTGCTGACTGCCTCACAATCATCAATACTTATCCCTCCCGGCTTATCTATGTAAGCCCTTAGATACCATGTGCCGCCTTCCCTTACATATTCCACATCAACCAGTTCATAGCCATACTCCTCCACAATGGGAATCAGTATCTCTTCTGTCTTTTGCTCATAGCTTTCCCTCTTCGACAATGTCACGCTTCCTTTCTTCATCCGGAAATTATTGTTACAGGCTCTTACCAACAAAGAAGAGTGAACTTCCGTCCACTCTTCTGCCGTTTTCCTTATGCAACTGTTAGATAGTATAACACCGAATCAACGGAAAATCAAGGTTTTTTGTGTTTTTTACTTTAAATTCCTTTTATCTGGTACACATAATTGTCCCGCTGGTATTCTCTGTACTTTACTTTTACCTTTTTTTTCTTTTCTTTTCCGTCTACTTTGACTGTTTTTTCCACATCTTTATAACGCGTCCGATAGTAAGAACGGTAAAATCCCGCATAATATTTACTTCCTACGTGATAAATGCTCTCGATTTCATAACCCTTTTTCACATTTATTTTGGAAATATATTTCCCGTCCCAATCGTAGACAGTAATGATATTATATTTCTGTTTTGAAGTCTTTGGGCTTTGCGCCAGCATAATATAGTCGTCGGTTGCATCAATCCCCTGGACAACATAATTGTTCTTCTTACTCACTTTTACATACCGCACCGGGTCAAGCTCTGAATCCAAAATCACAAAATTATAGTTATGACTAAGCAGCACTGCATACTGCTTTCTTCCACTGCTATACGCCAGTCCGCTGAACGCAGTGGCTCCTGCGGCATCCGCCAGGCTGCCTCCCGCAAGTTTTTTGGGAATCTGTACGTGCTTGCTCTCTATAACACCGAGTGTATTTGGGTCAACGCTAGTCAGCCTTTTGGGATCAACTCCTGTGCTGTGTACAATAACCAGGCGCTTTTTGTGGGAATCATAGGTCATATCGTTTCCATGGGCAACATCTAACACTCCCGAAACTTTGACAACTTTCAGATTCGAACGTTTTACCTTTACAAGCTTGCAGTTGACTGTTTTTCGATTGTACAAAAGATAATATGCATATGTCCCGTCGGTACAGGAGCCTTGCAGCGTATCATACTTATACATCTTCTGCTTTGCCCATGTACGTATCTCAAATACCTTTTTCTTTTTCGTCAATGGGGTTACTGTGGTCGTCCTTGTCTTTTTTACATTGCTTGTCGTCGTCCACCCGGAAAAATAGGTAGTGCCTCCATCTTTTTTATATGCCCGTATTCTCACATAATACTTTTTCTTTTTCTGAAGCTTCGACAACGTATAGCTTGATTTCTTTGCACTTTTCACCGTAACTTTTTTTGCGCCGACAAACATCCCATTCTGAGCATACTGAATCTGGTATCCCGTCGCCAAAGCATTGGTCTTCCATGTGATCTTATATTTTGTGGACGATTTTCTCTTGAAGCTCTTTAGAGCAGGCGCGTCTATTCTCACATAGCTTTTCCCTCCTGCGTAGGGGCTAAGAGAGCTCCCCTTATATGCCCTGACTGTGTAGATGTATGTTTTTCCGTTCTCCGCCGCCGTATCACGCCATGAAATCTCCCCGGGCTGCTTGATCGCAGAAACTTCTGTCCAGTCTTTCTGGGCAGGTTCCCTGCGATATACATAATACCCGCTGCAGCCCTTCACTCTGTTCCACTTTAATTCAATACTGGAGGCGGCTATCCCCACGCTCATTACAGGCGCGATCAGGCGGACAATTTTTTTCGACGCTCCGGTCAGCCCCTCCTGACCGGAGTCGCCAAATGCCCGCACTCTGTAATAATACGTATCACCTTCTGTGACCTGCGTATCTACAAAAGTAATATCATCAACATTTGCAGCAGTTTTTATCTTGCTCCACGGGGATTTTCCATTCGTGCTTCTTTCCAGATAATATCCTTTGGCTCCTTCGACTCTCCCCCATTTAAGGCTGACTCCATCCGCCGCGTTTTCAACACTCGTAAGATTGCTTGCCGGAAGGGGAACCGCGGCAGTATCCCGCGCATTCCCCGAATCTGTAACCTCTTTTGGAGTAATATGAAGGAGAATCTGTGCCTGCGCCACGTCATACAGCTCCGTCTCAGGCGCCGTAATCTTGATTACCGTATCGCCGGCCTGAACTGCCCGTACCTTTACTCCGTCAGGCGCTGCCTCTTCAATAACCGCAATTTCAGGATTTTCAGACTCATACTGAAGCTCTTTCGGACTGACATCTTCCGGCTTCTCCTCCGGGCTTGCATTCTCCGTATCCTCTGGCTTCTCCTCTGAACCTTCCGGCGTTCCCTCCGGGCGGACGTCCTCTGTATCTTCCGGTTTTTCTTCCGTACCGGCGTCACCTGCTCCCGGCGTTCCTTCCGGACTGGCATCCTCTGTATCTTTCAGAGTTGCCGTAAGGGAAAACACTTCCCCGCATATTTTCGTAACTTCTTCCTCGGTTACTATCATTCTTTTTTTCTTTTCGGAGGTCTCCCCCTCTTCTGTATCTGCTGCTTCTCCCTCATTTACGGGAAGTTCATCAGGGACAGCCGCTGTCGGTTCATCCTTTGGCCCGTCAAGCTCTGCCGCACAGACCGGCTCCCCCGAAATCGCCAGCACCAGAAACAGCACCAGTATTCTTTTAACTGTCTTACCTTTACTCAAACTCATCTTCAAATTCTTCATCCTCTAAGAAATAATCATCGCCTTCTTCCAGAGTATCGAAGCCTCCCTCAAAATATTCTTCCTGTTTTATCTTATCAAACTCCTTCGGCAGCTCTCCCATCTCAGGACAGTTCTTTCCTGTCATAATCTTTTTTGTGACAACAACTTTCGTGACCGCTGCGTATTCTTCAGTGCCGTCTTCCTCATCGAACTCCTCACCGGCCGTCTCTGCATCATCCCCTTCTTCTACAGGCTGCTCCATCTCCGCCAGATCCTCTTCCAGTGCCTTTTTCGCATCCTGAGGCGACATCCCGTCCTCGATATTCAGATGAATCATATCTACCTTCCAGTATTCTTCATTATACTTCTCCAGCGCTTCCTTCGTCTCATCATCTTGTGCACTGTCAATATTCGTCGCAGAACGGCTCTTAAGCATCGTATGTTCCTTTGCATCTACCCATACAGTCAGGACAGACTGAACCGTTGTCTCTCCCACACTCTTATTGCTCGCAGCAACATAATCGTCAAGAATCTTAGAAAATCCATCTACCAGCTTTACTTCTTCCTCGCTCCAGCCGTTCTCCTTAAGCACGCTCTCCCTTGTCATGTCCTCATCCATTCTCTCGCCTGTATCGTATGCTTCATCGGCCGTCACTTTAATCTTGATTGTCTCTACTCCGTTCAGCTCATCTTCACCCTCGTTGCTGTATTTAATATTGCTGTATCCATTCTCCTCCGTATAAGCCGGGTAGAATTCTCCCAGCCAATACTCATATTCACTCTGGCTGTCGTCCTCAAGCTCCTCTTTATAATGTTTCCACTTTCCGCCGGTCAGCCCATCATTGACATAGACACTGTACCCGTCGCTTTCTTTCACATTAAAGCAGTGATAGACCGTACCGGTCTCATCTTCGTCCTTGGAAATTCTCTCCATCATATTCTTCTTTGTATCAAGAGTGCATGTGTAATATTCCTCTTCTTCTGTTCCGTCGTTATAAGAGGTTACACTTTTCGTCTCAACTGCCTTGCGTGTCTCTTTGTCCAGTTTCTTTGCCGCTTCCTCAAATATCTTTTTCGGATCATCCTCTTTTGTCACTTCTTTTTTGGGCGTTGCCTTCTCCGAGCATCCAAGCAATGATGCGGTTACCGCAACTGTCAAAATAATCATTCCAAATCTTTTCTTCATCATGTCCCTCCTTATCATACTTCCCTGAATCTGCTGTAAAAATATTCCTGTTCTACATTACCACATCGACTATTATTCTACAACAAATAACAGTATAAAAATGAAAAGTTAAAATAAAATTAAACATTTTCCATAGAAAACCCCCTCCAAAAGTGATAAAATTATTTTTATTTTAGAAAAATAATAAAAGCAGGTGACAATCTATGATAAAAGAATACTTTAAAACCAACCGTATCCTGGCAATCAAAAAAACGATAGCTGTTCTTTTGATTCTATCCGGCATACTTTTTGTTCTGTTAAACAGGGATGTCTATTACAGCAAACACATTTCAGGCGTACGTCTAAAGGCAGAGATTCCCGAAGAAGAGACTCTTATCCGCTTTTCTGGAGACCGGACTTATGAACAGCAGTTTACCGGATGGGAAGGGGAATTAAAGAAAGTAACGATTCGTATTTTTAACCAGGGGAAAGAAAATTCTTCCGGAAATATATCGGTCGATATCCTTGATTCTGACGGCACAGTTCTTCTCAGTGCCCAAAAGCCACTAAAGGAAGTTATTAACAGTGTAAAAACAGCTTTTTTGTTCAAAGAGCCTAAAAAACTTTCAAAAAATACCGATTACACTCTCAGGGTTACTACCCATGAGGCGTCTAACCCACAGGGCTTTGGTATCTATACCCACACAAATAAAGGAACACTGTTCGGGCAGCTCACAGAAAACAATACGCCCATCGAAGGCCGTCTGCGTGCCACCTTTATCTATCGTTTTTATAACTCGTCCGCTCTTTACAGTATGTTGGCGCTGCTGTTTTTTGCGCTGCTGTTTGTCATGATTCCTTTCGGACGGATTGATGCACTGCTGGAGAAATACTTAAAGCTTAAGACAGACACCAATATTCTTGTATCCAGACTGCTCTTTCTGGCAACGCCGCTTCTTTGTATCTTTCTTGGTGACCGTTTCAACGGTTATCATCTGGCGGAGATGCTCCGCAGGCTGTTTACATGGCACGCAGTGTTCAATCTGGTGATCTACACCGTCCTGTGGCTCATTGTCTATATGATTGTCAATCGAACACAGTATACGAGCATGATTGTCCTTGGCATTGTGTTTTTGGCAGATATTGTCAACTATTATGTGTGGGTATTCCGGGGCTGTCCGATCCTTGCCGCAGACCTTTTATCTGCAGCCACCGCAATGAATGTAGCCGATAATTTCTCCTATACTCTTGATCTTACCGGAATATGGGGAACGGTATATATCACTGTGTTTGCCGCCATGCTTTTAAGCCTCAAAGGATATAAAGGACTTCAGGGAAAACGCCGCTTCATCTCCGTAGCTGCAGGTATTGGCAGTATTTTTGTGTTTCATACCTTGTTCTTCCAGAGTGATTTTCCGGCAAAGCACGTGAAACACCTCGTATGGCGCCCGCAGAGTACTTATGCAAAGAATGGCAACGCGTTATCCTTCCTTATGTCCTACTCTGCTTCCAGAGTCGATAAGCCGGATGGATACTCCAGTCAAAACGTCAAACAACTGATTCAGGACTATCCCTCTGACACAGTTTCCAGGACAGGAGAAGCTGACAAGTCTTCACCGAATATTATTGCCATTATGAATGAAGCCCTCGCAGACCTGAACTACAACAACACGATCAATCTGTCCGAGGACTACCTGCCGTTCCTTCACAGCCTAAAAGAGAATACGGTAAAAGGGCAGCTTTTTGTTTCCATTGAGGGAGCCAACACCGCAAACACAGAATTTGAGTTTTTGACCGGCGATACGATGAACTTTCTGCCATACCGATGTATCCCGTACAACGAATATATCAACAAAACCACGCCCTCCATGGCACACACATTAAAAGCACAAGGGTATGCCGGGGTAAATGCCTATCACCCTTTTAAAGGCTCTGGATGGAGCCGTACAATCGCTTACCCGGCTCTTGGCTTCAACAATTTTTACGACATGGAGTATTACCGGGCAGCCGGCAACAATCAGCTTGTCAGAAATTACATTTCAGATATGTCCGATTATCAGCAGATTATAGATGATTATGAAGCTTCTAAGAAAAAGACTGATGCTCCGTTCTATCTGTTTAATGTTACCATGCAAAACCACGGCGCTTATACTGGAAAACGCGGACTTGTTGACACAAAGATTAAGATTACAGATGATGCGCTCCAAAACTTTGAAGCCGAGCAATATATCAATCTTGCAAAACTAAGTGACGACGCATTCAAGATGCTTGTTGAATATTTCAAAAAAGTTGACGAACCGACAATTATCGTTATGTTCGGCGACCACCAGCCTCCTATATCCAATGATTTTTACAATACACTGTTTGGAAAAGACACAGACAAGCTTTCTGTCGTCAAAAAGGCAGACTGGTATTCCACTCCTTATGTCATTTGGGCTAATTACGATATTGAAGAGAAGGAGCTGGATATGAGCGCCAACTATCTTTCCTCCTATGTGATGAGTATAGCCGGGAACAAACTGACTGGTTATAATAAATATTTATTAGAGCTCCAGAAAGAACTTCCGGTCATCTCCGCGGTATGCTACAAAGATAAGGATGGAAATGTATATGCGAACGATGAGAAATCAAAGTACAGTGAACTTTTACACACTTACCGCATGCTTCAATACAATCAATTGTTTGACGAAGAAGGCCGTCTGGACGAATTCTTTTTTCTTCAAAAATAATTGACAAAAGGGACTGACGTATCAACGCGCCAGTCCCTGTCATCTCTCAATATTCAGTTTTTTCCAGTCTAAATATACTGCTTTGACCACACAAAGAACCGTTCCCTTGTCTCATTCAACTTATACCTGCTGATCGGAATAATACTTTCCTCATTCAGCACAAAATCTGTTCTGGTAAATTCCCGCACAGCCATAAAGTTTACGATGAAGCTGTTGTGACAGCGCACGAAGATAACCGGATTCAGTTTTTTCTCCAACTCGGACAATTTTTCTGAGATGTCTATCGTTTCTTTCCTGCAATGTATCCGGGTTGTCCGCCCATTTCTCTCAATGTACAGAATCTCTTCTTCTCGGATAATGAGTTCTTTCCCCTTCGCATGTATATGGACAAAGCCCCTGTTACGTCTTGCAGTCTCGGAATGCAGTCTGGAAAAAATACCTACAAGACTCTGCCCCAATTCTTCTCTTTTTGCAAAATATAACTGCCTTGCATCATATACTTCCGTTGCGTAGTCCGTATATCCGGTCAGGAATACGATTGCTACCCGCGGCGCAAGAATGTTTATCTTCCTCGCAACATCAATACCGTCTACATCCTCTCCAATGCGGATATCAAGAAAAACCACATCCAAATCCTGATGTTCCTCCAAAAACTTTAAAAGTTTTTGTTCTTCAAAGATTGTTTCAATCTGAAAAGACATCTGGTTCTTATGAGCATACTGTTCCAAGATCTTCCTAGTTCTCTCACTGCTTCGTCTTTCATCAAAAACTACGATTTGAAACATATTGTTCTCCCCATTTCTAATTGTCTTATCTTTATTTTATAGATATAACAGAAAAAAATCAATCTCAACAACTACTTTTGCAAAACTATCATAGTTAAGGGTATAAATGGTAACATTCTGGTTTATATTCTCGGCTTTGTGCCTGTCCCGTCCCGTTTTGCAGTCTTTAGGCGCCCCAGCAGTATTTTTTTATCTCCGTATGAAACCGGGTATTCCAATCCCTCCTCCAACAAATATGCCTGTATGAGACTGTCTTTCTTCTTCAATTTTATTCCCCTGACTCCCACAGCACTCTTTTTCTTTTCCGGCACCTCAACTGCCGGGAACTTGAGAAAATATCCCTCCTTCGACTGCAGAACAACCTGTTGATTATCCGTAATCACAAGCACTGCCGCCACCTCATCACCCTCTGAAAGCTTCGTAGCCGCAATCGTACGCTTAGTTACCTGAAACTCAGCACCATCTACCTTCTTGATCAAGCCTTGTCCTGTGGCAAATAAAAGCTTCGCAATACGGAGCTGCTCCGAATCACACAGATACACAATCCGCTCCTTCGTGCTGTCGAAATTACTTACATTATCTATCGGAAGCCCCTTATCCCTGAACTTTCCAAAAGGAAGATCCTGCATCTTAATCTGATGCATCTTCCCTGTATCTGTGAACACGCAAAGCTTACCAGTATTCATGCAGCTCAATATATACTTATTTTCCGAATCAGCCGCCTCTTTATTGCGCTCGTAGGTGGCAGGATCAACTGTTTTTGCGTACCCGAAGCGATCCATCAGGAATATAATTTCCTGCTCTTCAATCTTCTTTTCCTCATAGACTGCTTCCCCGGCATTTTCCACTGCCGTCCGCCGTTTCCGTCCATATTCTTTTTTTATCCTGTCAAGATCCGCAATAATTACATCGGCCATAGAGTCATAGTTATTCAGAACGTCCTCATACCTGGATATATTCGCCAGTGTTTCCTCATGTTCTTTCATCAGAGCCTCGATTTCGAGGCCAATGAGCTTATAAAGGCGCATATCCAGAATTGCCTGTGCCTGACGCTCTGTAAAACGAAGCATTGCCGCCATCTTTTTAGAAATGCCGGACTTAAACTTGATATTTTCTGTCCTTCCTTCTGTCAGGCAGGCTTTCGCATCTTTCACCGACTGACTTCCGCGCAGGATTTCAATGATCAAGTCGATTACGTCACAGGCTTTGATCAGTCCCTCCTGAATCTCTTTCTTATCCTGCTCTTTTTTAAGAAGGGTCTTATATTTTCTTGTCGCCAGCTCGAATTGAAAATCCACATGGTGCTCGATGATCTTCTTAAGCCCCATTGTCTCCGGCCTTCCATTCGCCACAGCCAACATATTAACGCCGAAAGTATCCTCAAGCCTGGTCTTTTTATAGAGCAGGTTCGTAAGATTTTCCGCGTCAGCACCTTTTTTCAATTCGATCACGATCCTTATGCCCTCTTTCGAAGACATGTTGGATATATCCACGATGTCCGTTGTCTTTTTCGTCTCAACCAGAGCACAGACATCATTTAAAAATTTTCCGATTCCGGCCCCAATCATAGTATAAGGAATCTCAGAGACTACAAGACGCTTCTTACCGCCTTTCATCTCCTCTACGTCCACTTTGCCCCGAAGCTTGATCTTCCCCGCCCCGGTCTCGTAAATACCAAGAAGGTCGTCTTTATTTACCACAATCCCCCCCGTAGGGAAATCCGGCCCTTTTATATAACGCATAAGCTGCTTCGTGCTGATCTCGTCATTCTTCATATACGCCTTCACTGCGTCAATGACTTCGCACAGATTGTGGGTAGGAATACTTGTGGCCATACCTACGGCAATTCCTTCCGCACCGTTTACCAGAAGATTGGGAACCCGGACCGGCAACACCTCCGGTTCTTTTTCTGTCTCGTCAAAATTAGGAATAAAATTAATTATATCCTTATCCAGATCCGCAAGGTACGCATCCTGGGTAATCTTCGCAAGACGCGCCTCCGTGTAACGCATGGCAGCCGCCCCGTCTCCCTCAATCGAGCCGAAATTGCCATGGCCATCCACCAGAATCATTCCTTTTTTAAATTCCTGCGCCATAACGACTAATGCTTCATAGATTGAGCTGTCTCCGTGAGGATGGTATTTACCCATGGTATCCCCCACGATACGGGCGCACTTCCGGTAAGGTTTGTCATACCGGATTCCCAGCTCATGCATATCGTAGAGCGTGCGCCGCTGCACCGGTTTAAGCCCGTCCCGCACATCCGGCAGTGCCCTGGCGATAATCACACTCATAGCATAGTCAATATATGATTTTTTCATTACGTCCGAATATTCGGTTCTGATAATCTGTGAATCCTGCATCTTCATTTCTCCTCAACACCAGATATCATTTTATACATCTAATTCTGCCTCTGTCGCATTCTCATAGATAAAGGTTCTTCTCGGCGGAACTTCCGTCCCCATAAGCATCTCCGTGACACTTGATGCCATCCGGGCATCTTCAATCTCCACAAGCTTGAGAAGCCTTGTCTCAGGATTCAGCGTCGTATCCCAGAGCTGCTGTGCATCCATCTCCCCAAGTCCCTTATAGCGCTGTAAGATAAAGGAGCCTTCATGACTTTTCCGATACCGCTCCAGCGCCTTATCGTCATAGAGGTACTCCTCTTCTCCCTTCTTAGGCATAGCCTTGTAGAGCGGAGGCATGGCAATATAGACATGTCCCTCATAGATAAGCTCCGGCATAAAACGGTAGAACAATGTCAAGAGCAATGTGGATATATGGGCGCCGTCCACGTCCGCATCGGCCATGATAATAATCTTATCGTACCGGAGCTTGCTGATATCAAAATCATTGCCGTAACCTTCCGAAAAGCCGCAGCCAAATGCATTGATCATCGTCTTAATCTCTGCATTGGCAAGCACCTTGTCAATACTTGCCTTCTCCACATTCAAAATCTTGCCCCGTATCGGAAGAATCGCCTGATACATCCTGTCTCTTGCTGTCTTTGCCGAGCCGCCCGCGGAATCTCCCTCCACAATGAATATCTCACATTTCTTCGCATCCCGGCTCTCACAATTGGCAAGCTTTCCGTTACTGTCGAAGGAATATTTCTGTTTTGTGAGGAGATTCGTCTTCGCCTTCTCCTCGGTCTTTCTAATCTTCGCCGCCTTTTCTGCACAGCCGATTACTTTTTTCAGATTCTCAAGATTTCGGTCAAAATACAGGACAATCTCCTCGCCTGTCACCTTGCTGACCGCTTTGGCTGCATCCGGATTATCGAGCTTCGTCTTTGTCTGTCCCTCAAACCTCGGATCAGGATGCTTGATGGAGATAATCGCTGTCATGCCGTTGCGGACATCCGCCCCGGTAAAATTAGCGTCCTTTTCCTTCAAAATCCCCAGCTCTCTGGCATACTGATTGATGGCAGATGTAAAGGTTGTCTTAAAACCCGTCAGATGTGTGCCGCCCTCGCCATTGTAGATATTGTTGCAAAATCCCAGGACATTCTCATGGAACTCATTCACATACTGAAAGGCAGCTTCCACCTCTATTCCCTCTGCCTCTCCCTTGAAATAAACCGGATCATGCACCGGCTCTTTCTTAGAATTCAGATCCTTGATAAACCCAAGGATACCGTCCGGTTCATGGTAGACGATTCGCTCTTTCTTCTCATCCCGCAGATCCTCAAAGATAATCGTAAGCTTCGGGTTCAGATAGGTTGTCTCATGCATACGGCTTTTGACTTCTTCCGCCCGGAATCTGGTCTTTTCAAAAATCGTATCATCCGGCAGAAAGTTAATCTTCGTTCCTGTCTTTTTTGTCTTCCCGATCACCGGAAGGAGGCCATCCTCAAGCTCTATCACCGGAATTCCCCTCTCATAGCGATCGTGATGAATCTCCCCGCCGAGACTTACCTGGACATCCATATAGGCAGACAGCGCATTGACAACCGAGGAACCCACGCCGTGAAGCCCGCCGCTGGTTTTGTAGGCGGAATCGTCGAACTTACCTCCGGCGTGGAGTGTTGTGTACACCACCCGCTCCGCGGACACACCCTTTGCGTGGAGGTCTACAGGTACACCACGCCCATTATCCACAACAGTCGCCGAACCATCCTTCTCCAAGGTTACCCGTATCTCGCTGCAGTAGCCTGCCAGATGTTCATCCACCGCGTTGTCTACGATCTCGTAGATGAGATGATTCAGTCCTTTTGTAGACACACTTCCAATATACATACCCGGGCGTTTCCTGACCGCCTCTAAGCCCTCCAATACCGCGATGCTGCCCGCATCATATGTATCTTTCTTTGCCATTTTCCACATACCCTTTCACGCACTTTTCCATACTTTGACTATACTAGCACAAAATCTGGTATTAAGCAATTATTATTTTCTGTCATCACACCATATGGTGTACATCCGGTTATCAATTCACACATTCATCAAGCACTTTGGCAAGTGCTTCCATGGCATTTTTCATCTCATCCACGGTGTTTGTCTGAGCGCCTGCCTCAATCAGCAGGGATTTCGGCTTAAGGTGCATATTGTACCGGTAGCTCTTTAGATAAATATGTCTCGTAAAGCCCGGATAAAGCTTTGCCGCCGCAATCTGCATCTGCAGAGAGAATGCCAGATTGTCTTCTATGTAAGGATTGTGCAGATAGGCGATATCCCCATTCGCCTTTGTCCGGCTCATGCCGTTGAAAAACATAATCTGCGCCGTCTGCTTCCCATCGATATCCGTAACCAGGTGGGTAGAGTTTGCCACCCCATCCCGATGCAGGTCTATAACTACTTCAATGCTCGGATACTTCTTTAAAAGCTTTTTTACTTGTGTTTCGGCAAGCTGGTAAGCTTTGCTCCGGTCCATCTCGCCGTCAATCAAATCATACACCCCTTCGTGATGTATCGTCTCAATCCCGTATTTTTTATTCAGACATTCGGATAAATACGCTCCCATCCCCATAATCGTCGTACTTAAATCGCCTTTTTTTGAATCTTTAAAATCCTCCTGAGAATGTGTATGATAAATCAGTATCTTCGGCCCCTTTGTCTTTTTGTCTAGTTTCATATTCTTTGCCAGAAGCTTTTCGGCATTCAAATCTTTCTCGCTGACAGCAGTAGTCCCGTCTACTGTATAAAAATTACTGACAAGATACTCATAGTCCTTTAGCTTCTCCATCGATGTATCCACTTTCTTTTCTGTTTCTTTTGGAATCGGATTTTCTGCTTCCTGAACCTTCTCATTTTCAATTAGGTTTCCGTTCTCGTCCACTGCGTTTTCATCATTTGCCTGTTTTTCAAGAATCATTTCATACGTCTCGCTGTCTTCCACCTCTGTATCTAAAGGCGTGCTCTCCGAGACATAGGTTCCAAGCGGAAGGAAGGAGGCCGCACACTCTGTTACCCATTGTTCCGGCAGCGGACCTCCTCCCTCTGAGATATAGGAAAAGCTGGAAAGGTAAGTTTCTTCTGCGCGGTGCAAAAAAAAGCTGTTCAGATACATTTCCATATCATCAGATAACCCAATATTCATATGAACTCCCATATATAAAATAAACACACACAAAACAATGATAAATAACACCTGACTGATTCTCTTTCCCTGATTCACCATCCACGCTCCTGACACTAAAAGTAATGATATGCACTTCTGACCTTTAGTATCATATGATGCACTTCTATTGATTATGTGCATGTCCCTCTGAAAAAAGCATATTCAATGATTCAGATATGGTGTAGCTTATCCGCTTTACTGTCTCATCTATATCTTTTGGCGTGACAAAGAGCCCGTTCAAATGCGGGGAAATAAGCTCTCGGATAAGCTCGTACTTTTCAGCGGCAGTGTATCCTTGCATTACCACACTTACGCCGCGGAGTGTCTCGGAATTTTCCAGCGCGTTAATAAGATTTTCCATCGTATCATTGACAATCGTAGCCGCGTCTACCACCGTAGGAACCCCAATAGCTATAACAGGAACTCCTACCGTCTCCCGCGTGATGGCGTTGCGGTGATTTCCCACGCCGGACCCCGGATTGATTCCCGTATCCGCAATCTGAATTGTACTGTTAAGCCTTCTTGAACTTCTGGCTGCCAACGCATCAATCGCAATAATAATATCCGGTTTTGTCTCGTTGACAATACCGCGGATGATCTCCACAGTCTCCATGCCGGTTTGTCCCATGACCCCTGGAACTATAGCGCTGATTAAATGAGCCGTGTCTTCTCCCATGGCATATTTTCCATATTCTTTTACTATATGGCGGGTAATATTCAAATTGTCCACCACATAGGGGCCAAGAGCATCCGGCGTCACCTTCCGGTTTCCAAGTCCCACCACCAGAACAGAGTAGTCTTCTTTTTTAAGATTCACAAACTGCTTCATATGTTTTAAAAGCTCCACAGAAATCTCCTCGTGATAGCCGTCGTCGGGAACCGTCATATTCGGAGCCTCCATTGTAATGTAGGTTCCCACTGGCTTTCCCATAGTTTTCGCGCCGTTTTCCGTCTCAATCTTTACTGTAGTAATCCGGATTTCCCGCTCCTCATCATAGTCCTCTTCCAGCACAACTCCCTGTACCTCTACATTGTCCGACTCAAATCTCTCTTTTTGCTCTAATGCAAGGTCCGTCCTTACGCTATACTTTTCAATCATCAAAAAGCCCTCTCGTTTCATTTACATATTTCGTGAATGTGTCAATACACTAGTTTTTACAATATTTCACAAAATATGTATTGACAGAACAAGGAAGCTGGAATAAAATAAATTCGTATGTTTCGTTAGAACGTCCGTGTCCGGATCTAACGAACGGATCATCGATTACAAAGTCGAAATAATATATCGGAGGTGGACAAATTGGCTAATATTAAATCTGCAAAGAAAAGAATCTTAGTAAACGAAACAAAGGCTGCAAGAAATAAAGCAATCAAATCTAAAGTTAAGACTTGCATTAAAAAAGTAGAGGCAGCTATCGCTAACAAAGACGCAGAAGCTGCAAAAGCTGCTCTTAAAGTCGCTATCACTGAGATCAATAAGGCAGGCAGCAAAGGTGTTTATCACAAAAACACATGCTCCAGAAAGATTTCCCGTCTGGCTAAAGCTGTCAATGGGATTGCTTAATTAGAATAAAATTATGAGTGTAAAAAAACGACCATACCGTCAGTGGTCGTTTTTTTGCAGTTATTTATGTATCTAATCTCCAATCTGTCCCATTTTCTTTAAACACTTGAAATACCCCCCCCCCGTGTATTGCATTCTTTTTCCAATTGTTTATAATGTGTATTGAAATACTCATCTTATACACAGAAAGGAGAAGTTAATATGAAAAAGATGAAAAAAATACTGGCATTAGGACTCTGCCTGGCGGTCCTGTTTGGCTCTCTTGCACCTGTTCAGGTCGCAGATGCAGCAGCAAAGACTGTTAAAGTAACCGTCCGCTATAAAGGGAAAGATGCTGCGCTTTTTAAAGTTTATTATTTGAAAAGAAATGCATGGGGGTACTACAACGGCAAAACGAAACCGGACTACACTAAGACCTATACCTCTTTGAAAAAAAAGTGGGGCAAAGCAAATAAAATCCGTAAGGTACGTGATGAATATAACAGTTACAACTCTTATACCTGGAAAAGCGGAAAAACAA
Source organism: Lachnospiraceae bacterium MD308 (assembly GCA_000403475.2). Taxonomy (GTDB): domain Bacteria; phylum Bacillota; class Clostridia; order Lachnospirales; family Lachnospiraceae; genus MD308. The sequence goes on along the minus strand of KE159796.1, from coordinate 808,413 downwards.
GCATTACTCTTGGAGCGGATGAGAAAGGAAAACGCAGCTACGATAAATACTCTGGGGGATTCCTTATAGACATCCAAAATAAAAAAGCATCCTTATGCGGTGTAAAAGTCGGCATGTCTAAAAAACAGGCTCTACAGAAACTAAAAAAACAGTTTGGCCAAAAACACGTCTTTAATGAAGGCGATATGATTTTGGTTGATACGCCTCCACTTGAGCCGATGATGTTTACGCTGAAATCCGGAAAAGTGAAGTCCATCTATTGGTTTTCTTCATAGTAAACAGGCGCTTACTCATCCGGTTGTAGCCGCCAACTAATAAAAAGCCGGTTTCCAGCTTATTCATGCAAGCATGATGAGCTGGAAACCGGCTTTTTCATTGACCGGCTCTCTGCCTGTCGATTAATTATTGATCAGTTTATCGGAATCGCTCCAGCTATAGAGGCTTCTTACATCTTTTCCAACTTTCTCTGCCGGATGCTCTGCTGCTAATTTCCTCATTGCCCGGAAATGTGCCTGACCGCCTGCCGGTGACATATCAAGAAGGAATTCTTTTGCGAAAGAACCGTCCTGGATGTCTGCCAGAATCTTCTTCATCGCTTTCTTTGTATCCTCTGTGATAATCTTTGGACCTGTGATGTAATCGCCATACTCAGCCGTGTTGGAGATAGAATATCTCATTCCTGCAAATCCTGACTCGTAAATAAGGTCAACGATAAGCTTCATCTCGTGTACACACTCAAAGTATGCGTTTCTCGGATCATAGCCTGCTTCTGTCAGTGTCTCAAAGCCTGCCTGCATCAATGCACATACACCACCGCAGAGCACTGCCTGCTCGCCAAAAAGATCTGTCTCTGTCTCTGTCCGGAAGGTTGTCTCAAGAACGCCTGCCCTTGCTCCGCCGATACCAAGAGCGTATGCCAGAGCCCTGTCAAGAGCCTTTCCTGTGTAATCCTGCTCTACTGCTACAAGACAAGGTGTTCCTTTTCCTGCCTGGTACTCACTTCTTACAGTGTGGCCCGGCGCCTTTGGTGCGATCATTGTAACGTCTACATTTGCAGGCGGTACGATCTGTCCGAAATGGATAGCGAAGCCGTGAGCGAACATCAGCATGTTGCCTTCCTCAAGATTCGGCTCAATATCCTGTTTGTACATCGCTGCCTGTTTTTCATCGTTGATAAGAATCATGATAATGTCGGCTTTCTTAGCTGCCTCTGCCGCAGTATATACAGTGAGTCCCTGCGCCTCTGCCTTTGCCCAGGACTTGCTGCCCTCGTAAAGACCGATGATCACATTACATCCGGACTCCTTTAAGTTCAGCGCGTGCGCGTGTCCCTGACTTCCGTAACCGATAATTGCGATTGTCTTTCCTTCCAGTAAAGATAAATTACAGTCTTCCTGATGAAATAATCTTGCTGCCATCTTAACATTCCTCCTGATTTTTAAATATGTTAATTTTACATCCTGCCGATTGTAGATTCGGCAGGCATCTATCGTTAAGCAAGGATTTATATGTAATTCCTCCGCTTAATGCCGCCTTTGCTAGTCAAAATAAGTAACGTTCTTGCTTCCTCTAGACAATCCGGTAAGCCCGGTCCTTGCAAGCTCTAAGACCTCATATCCGTCTAAAAGCTTCAGGAATGCATCAACCTTGGACTGGTTCCCGGTCAGCTCGATCATCAGAGATTCTTTCTCCACATCCACGATCTTCGCCCTGAAAATGTCTGCCACAGATACAACCTCTGCCCTCTGCTCCGCATTTGCCCTGATCTTTACCATCACAAATTCTCTGAGAACGGAAAGCTCCGGAATCAGCACCTTAATTTCCCGTACATCCTCAAGCTTTCTTACCTGCTTCTCAATCTGTGATAATATAAGCTCGTCTCCGCTTGCCACAATCGTGATCCTCGTAAACCGCGGGTCCGCTGTCACGCCGGACGTGATACTGTCTACATTGTAGCCGCGGCGGCTGAACAGGCCGGAGATACGGCTTAACACACCGGGATTATTGTCAACTAAAAGTGAAAAAACTCTTTGCATAATGCACCTCTTTCTTAATCAGTTTCAAAAACAGAGTGCGTTCTGTTTTTTTATAATAACAATAAAAGCGACTCTTGTCAACCCATTTTATCTCAATAATTTCAATCAGTCAACTTAAGTGATAGTTATTTTTCCTCTTATATGCTATACTGGTCAAAAGCAGCAAGCAGGTAACCGTGCCCCACTTCCGGTGGAGCAGGAAGCATGCATGCCATATTTGAAATACGAAACGCTCCTCCTTCGTCCGAAGATTATCGTCTGTCTGGGCCGCATCGCCGCGCAGCGCATTATCCGCCCGGATTACCGGATCACGAAAGAACACGGAACATTTATCTTCCGAAAAAATGTATGGCTTACTTCCGTGTACCATCCTTCTGCTCTATTGCGGGATGAACGGAAATATCCAGAAGCACAGGCTGATTTTTGTTCAATAAAGGAAAAATTGAATTAATTCATTTGTGAGGTGACTATCAATGAAAAACCAACATTTATTCTATCTTTTTTCTGCTCTTGCTATTTTACTATCAAATATTATGTGTGCCGCAGTTGCATATAATTATTGCAACATGCAATGGAGTATCCGATATGCCGGATATAGCGCTCCGGCCAGCATGGCCTTTTTATATATTATTCCCTATGCCATCGGAATTGTAATATGTTCTGTCTTAGCCGGGTATTTCCACAAACGGCATCGCAATTCCTTATGATATCATAAGGCTAAATCAGCTACACGGCAAATTTAAGGCTACCGCCGACAACCCACGTCAGCGATAGCCCATTATTTTACGTTATTTCTTAAAATTTACCTTCTTTCGCTGCTTCCTCAATGGAAACTGCAACCGCAACAGTCATACCTACCATCGGGTTATTTCCTGCGCCGATCAGTCCCATCATCTCTACGTGAGCCGGTACAGAAGAGGAACCTGCAAACTGAGCGTCAGAGTGCATACGTCCTAACGTATCTGTCATACCATAGGAAGCCGGACCGGCTGCCATATTATCCGGGTGAAGAGTACGTCCTGTACCGCCGCCGGATGCTACGGAGAAGTATTTTTTGCCCTGCTCGTTACATTCTTTCTTGTATGTACCTGCAACCGGGTGCTGGAAACGTGTCGGGTTGGTGGAGTTACCTGTGATAGATACGTCTACACCCTCTTTGTGCATGATCGCCACACCCTCGCGAACGTCATTCGCGCCGTAGCAGTTAACCTTTGCGCGGAGTCCCTCAGAATAAGGAGTTCTCTGAACTTCCTTTAACTCGCCGGTAAAATAGTCATACTCTGTCTCAACATATGTAAATCCGTTAATTCTGGAGATAATCTTCGCTGCGTCTTTTCCAAGACCATTAAGGATAACACGAAGTGGTTTTTTACGAACCTTGTTTGCCTTCTCAGCGATACCGATTGCACCCTCTGCTGCTGCGAACGACTCATGTCCTGCAAGGAATGCGAAACAGTCTGTCTCCTCCTCAAGAAGCATCTTTCCGAGATTGCCGTGTCCAAGACCAACCTTACGCTGGTCAGCTACAGAACCCGGGATACAGAAAGCCTGAAGCCCCTCTCCGATTGCCGCTGCTGCGTCTGCTGCTGTTTTACAGCCTTTTTTGATTGCGATTGCTGCTCCTACAGTGTATGCCCAACATGCATTTTCAAAACAGATTGGCTGAATTCCTTTTACCTGGTTGTATACATCAAGCCCGGCATCCTTTGTAATCTTTTCTGCTTCTTCAATGGAAGCAATGCCATAGCTTCCTAATACTTCATTGATTTTATCAATTCTTCTTTCATATGATTCAAATAAAGCCATTTACTTGTCCTCCTGAATTATTTTGCGGCTATTCTTTTCTTGGATCGATAATTTTTGCTGCGTCTGCCACGCGTCCGTACTGTCCTTTTGCTTTCTCCCATGCATCGTTGGGGGTGTCGCCTGCTTTTATGAAGTCCGTGAACTTCCCAAGGCTTACAAACTGATATCCAATAATCTCATCCTTATCGTCCAGAGCGATGCCTGTTACATACCCTTCTGCCATCTCGAGATAGCGAGGACCTTTTGCCAACGTTCCGTACATCGTACCAACCTGTGAACGGAGTCCCTTACCAAGGTCTTCAAGACCTGCACCAATCGGAAGTCCGTCTTCTGAGAATGCGCTCTGCGTTCTTCCGTATACAATCTGTAAGAACAGCTCTCTCATAGCTGTGTTGATCGCATCACACACAAGGTCTGTATTGAGTGCCTCTAAGATTGTCTTTCCCGGGAGAATCTCAGATGCCATAGCTGCTGAGTGCGTCATTCCCGAACATCCGATGGTCTCTACAAGAGCTTCCTGAATAATTCCTTCTTTAACGTTCAGTGTCAATTTACATGTCCCCTGCTGAGGAGCACACCAGCCGATACCATGTGTCAGGCCGGAGATATCTTTCACTTCTTTTGCCTTTACCCATTTTGCCTCTTCCGGAATCGGAGCTGGTCCGTGATTCGCGCCCTGAGCTACCGGACACATCATTTCTACTTCATGTGAATAAATCATTTTAAAACTCCTTTCAACTATGTTGATTTTTTTCTGCGTGTAAAGTTTGTTACTTCTTTAACACCATATGAAAATATTTTCGCATAAATTTAACTATTCGTCAATTGTTACTTTGCAACATTTTTACGGCTGTTTTCAGTCCATTTGCCATATTATTTCCGAATATCTCTCCGGCACATCCCGTTAATTAAAAAACTTCCAGAACTCCTTATCCTTCTGGTAAGGCTTTATCTCTTCGAAAGTAAAGGGCGCCGTCACCCATGCGAACTTAAGATCTGCCGGGTCGCCGCTTACATAATTCAAATCATAACCAATCTCGACCCCGTCCTTATCCACGAAAAAATTCGCTACGTAGTTGCCATCGATACTCTTCCCGCCCAGCGTACTGAGCATAGACTCCTCGTCAAGTTCTGCAAGGAAATTAACATCTCCGGCCTCATCCCGCATGATATCAAGCCATTCCTCTACGAACACTCCGTCAAGATTAACGATGTCTTGAACGGTATATACCTTTCCGTCCTTAAGCCCAATATTCAGCGTGCGCAGATGTTGGTACGCATCCTCCTGGCTGCCTCTGGCTCCCATATCCTCAAAGACAATACTGATAAACTGTTCGCTGGCATAGGTAACCTTGTAATTGACAACACTGGCAAGGATTGGGTTCGTCGTTTCTAACACCTTCTCCTTAAACTCCTGAGTTGGGTTGTTGTAGATTTCGTCCACCGTAGTCATAGCGCACTTTTTAATCTGCGCATTGATCTTATCCTGCACAGCCGTATCAAGCCCCTGAAGCATCGGGTACTGCACATTAAAGCTAATCAGCATAGACTGCTTTTCATCATCTGTATACGTATAGGAATCCTCTTTGATCTCATAGGGCAGATTCGCTGCGATATATTCCGGAATTGCCGCCACTCCTGACGCACCGGATGTATCTTCACCTCCCGGCACTTCTCCATCATCGCCGTACTTATCCCGCTCATCCCATAACGGACTGTCCGGATTCATAGGATCGTCGTTATCCCACTGTTCTTCATTCCTGTCGATGCCGTCTGCGATCTGCCTGTTCAGCTTATACATATTTTTGATCAAAAATGTTCCGCCCACGGCAACCAGCATAACACCTATGACAGCCGCAATAACACCTCCCACAAGCCAGCTTGTATGGCTCTTTTGCTGCTGCATTGGCTGCATATCCGCAGGACTCACATACATTTCCATAGGGATAAAACGCATCCCGTTTACATTCTGCTCCGCCTCCGTCTGGCGCATCCCCATATGCTGGTATTTTGCCGCCGCTTCAGGAGCAGCATTTACAGTTATCCTGGAAACTCTAAGCTGCTTCGCGCAAAAATGATAAACCGACGTAAAAAGCATCCTCCCCACGCCTTTCCCCTGACAATTGTTTTTCACATAGAATAAGCAGATATGGCCTATTGATTTGACCGCCATGATCCCGCACAGTTCAGTGCCCTCAAAAGCACCAAAAAACACAACCTCTCTCCGCTCATACATAGCGCGCATATTGTCGTATTTTATAAACTTTTGAAACTCTGCCACACCTTCCGGCGTGTAGGAGGGTGCCACATCCTCTGCAAACACTTCCCACACAAGATGCAGCGCCGGCAAAAGTTCCGGTTTCTGTAACATCCTTACTTCCATATTCTTGTCAACTCCTTCTATACAATCATCAATTCTTCCCACAAAATAGTAAGTGCCCGTACGACCGCGTATTCCCTGTTCTTCGCCCGGTTTCCGGTAAACCGAAACTCCTCCGTACGCATCTTCCCATTCACCTGACAGCCTACGTACACAAGCCCCACCGGCTTCTCCTTGTTTCCGCCGTCAGGCCCGGCGATTCCGGTCACACTGACAGAGGCAGAGGCGCATGCCGCTCTGGCTGCGCCCTCAGCCATCTCAGCCGCAGTCTGGGCACTCACTGCACCGTAGTTTTCTAAAGTCTCATGCTTTACACCAAGTATCCTTTCCTTCGCCTCGTTAGAATAGGTGATATACCCTTCATTGTAAACCTTTGATGCCCCGGCCACATTCATCAGCCTTCCCGCAAGGAGCCCTGCTGTACAGGATTCCGCCGTTGTAAGCGTAAGCTCATTCTCCTCAAGAAGCTCCACCACGGCATCCTCAAGCGTCACCTTTTCGTCGGTGGTATAGATTTTATCGCCGAATACCCGGTACATATATCTGATCACAGGCTCAATCAGCCTGTCAGCTTCTTTTTCATCTGCTGCCTTGGCCGTAACCCGAAAGTGCACCTCCCCCGTCTTGGCATAAGGAGCAATCGTAGGATTCGACTGTCCCTCCAGCAAGTCTGACACGAGTGTCTCGGCCTTGCTCTCTCCAATGGCGCAAATCTTCACCATTTTAGAATAAATGCCCTCCGGCTCAAGCTTTTTAAGATAAGGCATAATATCCCGCTCAAACATAGGCTTGATCTCATTTGGAGGCCCGGGAAGCAAGATTGCCGTTTTACCGTTCTCCTCAATAATCAGCCCTGGAGCTGTTCCGTTATGATTATCCACAACCTTCGCACCTTCCGGCACCATCGCCTGCTTCCAGTTATTGTCCGTAACCTGTCCGCTTCTCATCTGAGAAAAAAATCCGGCGATCCGCTCCTTTGTATGGGCATCCTCATATAACTTTTTCCCAAACACTTTCGCCGTCACTTCTTTTGTCAGATCATCCTTCGTCGGCCCAAGACCGCCGCTCAAGATGACAATATCTGATCTGGACAATGCAAGGCGGACAGTCTCTTCAAGACGCCCCTCATTGTCCCCCACCACGCTCTGGTGATAACATGAAAGTCCTAATGCAGCACACTTTTCTGACAGATAAGCCGCATTCGTATTCACAATATTTCCAAGCAAAATCTCCGTACCTACAGATATCAATTCTACAACCATGCTTACATACCTCCCTGTGTCAATACTTCAATATTTTTCGCCACATAATCAATAAGTGATACAACTGTCAGGATTAAAGATACCCAGATCAGTACATTTCCGATTACTGTAAATACACCTCCGAAATCCGCAATTAACACGATGATCATCGCCATCTGAGATACCGTCTTGAATTTCCCCCAATAGCTGGCCGCGATAACAATCCCGTTGTCCGCTGCCACAAGACGGAAACCACTGATAATAAATTCCCTGGCAATGATGATGATCACAATCCACGCCGCCAATTGTCCCGCAGTTATCAGACAGATCATAGCCGAGCAGACTAAAAGCTTGTCCGCTAAAGGGTCCATGAACTTCCCGAAGTTCGTCACCAGATTCCTTGCACGTGCAATCTTGCCGTCCAGCATATCAGTAAGACTTGCCACGCAAAAAATCACAAGAGCAATCCATTTATTTGCGGCGCCGCCCGTATCCGTCAACATAAAAAACACAAAAAACGGCACCATGATCACTCTCAATACAGTCAGTTTATTTGGTAAATTCATCGCTCAACTCTCCTATCAAATCATATTCCGCCGCCCCGGTCACCGTAACCTTCGCAAAATCCCCGGACATCAGCTCTTTATCTGTATTCACAAAGATAAGCCCGTCCACATTCGGCGCATCCATATAGGTACGGCCCACATACGCATCCTCATCCGCCACCTTACCTTCAATCATGACCAGAAGCTCTCTTCCCGTCATCGCCTCCGCCTGGTCAAACACAATCTCCTGCTGAAGCTCCATAAGCTCTGCACGTCTTTCTTCCTTTACCTCCTCGGCAATCTGTCCTGAGAAATCCGCCGCCGGCGTATCTTCCTCCGGCGAGTAGGTAAATACTCCCAGCCGCTCAAATTCCATCTCGTCCACAAAGTCCATAAGCGCCTCATGCTGCTCTTTCGTCTCCCCCGGAAATCCCGTGATCAACGTAGTGCGCAGCACAATGTCCGGAATCTCCCGCCGAAGCTTCCTGATCGTAGAAATGAGCTGTTGCCTGGTGGTTCTTCTTCCCATCCTCCTTAGAATCTCATCCTCGGAATGTTGAATCGGAAGATCCAGATAATGACAAATCTTCTTTTCCTCCTTCATCACCTGGATAAGCTTGTCATCGATTTCCTCCGGGTAACAGTAGAGAATACGTATCCACCGAAGCCCTTGTATCTTACAAAGCTTTCGCAGCAATATGTGCAGAGATTTCTCCCCGTATAAATCCTTGCCGTAAAGGGTCGTCTCCTGGGCTACTAAGAGAAGTTCCCTAACCCCCTGGTCCGCCAAAGCTTTTGCTTCATTCACCAGCCGCTCCATAGGCACACTCCGGTAATTTCCCCGAAGCTTCGGGATAATGCAGTAGGTGCAGTGCTTGTCACACCCTTCCGCTATTTTAAGATAGGCAAAATGTCCTCCTGTCGTCACCAGCCGCCTGATATCCACAAGAGGAAGTGCATTGATGTCCGTAAGCTCTATGAATCCGCTGTTATTTAGCGCCTTTTTGATCGTCTCTGCTATCTTGTCATAAGAAGTCGTTCCAAGCACCGCGTCCACCTCTGGAATCTCTGCAATAATCTCCTCCTTGTACCTCTGAGCAAGGCATCCCGCCACAATCAGCGCCTTGAGCCTCCCTGTCTTTTTATATTCTGCCATCTCTAAGATTGTCTGGATACTCTCTTCCTTTGCATCATGGATAAAACAGCAAGTATTGATAACGATAATGTCCGCATCCTCCTCGCAATCCACGATAGTGTATCCGTCTTTTTCCACAATTCCAAGCATGACCTCAGAATCCACAAGATTCTTATCGCACCCCAAAGAAATAAATAATAAATTCATCGTTTCTCCTCTATAACTGTCAGGGCAGATACCTTCCGGCATCTGCCCTGTTCCTGACCAAAGCCTGGTTTAATCTTCCTCTCCGTCAACCTTAATCTTCGCCTGATTCAGTTCATCAATCGCAACCGACAGCGGCTTTTCATTGCCTTTCATATTAACCAACGGCATAGAGCCATCGATAATCTCTCTCGCCCGCTTGGCCGTAGCCATAACGATAGAATAACGGCTGTTGACAACTTTTGTCTCGCCCTCCTCGACATCCTTGTTCACTACTTTCATCAAATCTGTGTAAGATGGGTGTAACATAAACTGTTCTCCTTTCAAATCACCTGTTTAATTCTATTAATTCTTCTCTGATCTTCTCTATCAGCTCCTGATTGCGGAAGCTCTTTTTGTGCTCGCTCTTAATAATCTGATGTACTTCCTCTACGCAAGCCGAAAGCTCATCGTTGATGACCAGATAATCATACCGGTCCATCCCTTCTGCTTCCTCGCATGCACGCTTCATACGGGATACGATGACTTCTTCCGTCTCTGTCCCCCGTCCTTTCAGACGCTCCTTAAGAACTTTCGCACTTGGCGGCATGACAAACAAAAGCACCGTCTCTGGAAACTTTTTCTTCACCTTAAGCGCTCCCTGTATCTCAATCTCAAGAATCACATCCCTGCCCTCAGAAAGCTTTTCCTCTACATACGCGCGGGGCGTCCCGTAATAATTATTCACGTATCTAGCATACTCTATCAGTTCCTCTTTCGCAATCATTTTTTCAAATTCCTGGGTTGTTTTAAAAAAATATTCTCTGCCGTCAGCCTCTCCCTCCCTTGGGCTTCTCGTAGTGGCAGACACGGACAGCGCATAATTGTCATAGCGATTTATCAATTCTTTCATAATCGTGCCTTTGCCGGCTCCTGAAAAACCGGACACAACAATCAGAATCCCTCTCTCCTTCATAGACCTTCCCTCCTTAGCGCGCCTATGTAACATCTATTCAATGTTCTGAATCTGTTCTCTGATCTTCTCAATCTCTGTCTTAAGCTCAATCCCCAAATTGGAGATTTCAAGGTCATTTGCCTTAGAAAGAATCGTATTCGCCTCCCGGTTCATCTCCTGCGCGATAAAGTCAAGCTTGCGGCCAATTCCATTTTCATTGGAGCCCAATGTCTCCTTCATGTGTTCAACATGGCTCTTAAGCCTTACGACCTCTTCATCAGTACAGATCTTGTCCGCAAATATGACGACTTCCGCCGCAATCCTGCTATCCTCAATCTGTGTGTCCTCAAGAAGTTCCTTTACTTTTTTCTCAAGCTTCTTTCTGTACTCTGCAATGATCTGGGGAGCCCGCTCTTCGATACTCTCCACCATCATAAGCATCCCGTCAAGCTTCCCGGTCAAATCTTTCTTAAGGTTCTCTCCTTCTAAGCCTCTCGTCTCGACAAACTGTGCAACCGCTCCATCAAGGGCATTCTTCAAACCTAACCAGAGCTTCTCCTCATCCGGCGCCTGCTCCTCCATGGTCAGCACTTCCGGATACCTTGACAGAGAAGATACTCTGATATCGTTCTCCAGCGAAAATGTTTCCGCCATCTTTTTTAAGTAAGAAAGATATTCTTCTGCCAAAGTTTCATTATACTTAAGCGACACCTGGCTCTCTGACAAATCCTCATAAGTAATAAAAATATCTACCTTTCCGCGCTGTATACTGTGCTTAAGCAAATTGCGGATAGAAGTTTCAAAAAAATTCAGTTTCTTGGGCATACGGATATTGATGTCCAGATAACGGTGATTTACTCCCTTTACCTCAACGGTGAACTTGCGTTCTCCCTCCATCACTTCACAACGTCCGAAGCCCGTCATGCTTTTAATCATACGTCAGAACCTCTTTTTCAATTTAACATGTCTTCTGGTTAGCAAACGGCATCCACTGCCATATTTCATTATAAGTCATTTGGAATACATCGTCAACTGTGGTATACTATAAAATATTTTATGACATAAATAGATGAAGGAGGAGTTTTATGGCTTTAGACGGAATTATGATTGCCGCGGTGGCGGACGAGCTTGGGCGGACACTTACAGGGGGAAGGATTGCTAAGATTGCGCAGCCGGAGAGTGATGAGCTCATGCTCACGATAAAGATGCCGCAAGGACAAAGAAGGCTGTATATTTCGGCAAGCGCTTCTCTTCCTCTTATTTATCTTACGGACGAGAACAAGGCAAGTCCGATGACGGCGCCTAATTTTTGTATGCTCTTGAGGAAGCATATCGGAGGCGGGAGGATTACCGGGATATCCCAGCCGGGACTTGAACGAATTATTCATCTGGATGTCGAGCATTTAGACGAGATGGGTGATTTATGTCAGAAAAAATTGATTGTTGAGATTATGGGAAAGCACAGCAATATAATTTTCTGCGATGACAAAGGCATGATCATCGACAGCATCAAACATATCTCCGCACAGGTAAGCTCAGTGCGCGAGGTGCTGCCGGGGAGAGATTATTTTATACCGGATACGATGCAAAAGCAGAATCCGCTGGCGGTAAGCGAACAGGACTTTATAGCTTTACTCCGGGAAAAGCCTATGCCTTTGGGGAAAGCTGTCTATACCGGCTTTACCGGCATCAGCCCGGCGGTGGCAGAAGAAATCTGTCATCTGTCCGGCATCGAATCATTAATGACTGCAAAGGATCTTACCGAAGATGAGCTTTTGCATCTCTTCCGACAGTTTACCTATTACTTGGAAAACGTGCAGCAGAAGGCATTTTCGCCGGTCATCTACTATGACGGAAACACCCCGAAGGAATTCGGCGCGCTGCCCCTGTCCCACTTTGGACATTTACAGACAAAAACTTTTGACTCTGCATCTGAGGTCTTAAGAACCTACTATGCGCTTAAAAATACCCAGACGCGCATCCGCCAGAAAAGTACGGACCTGCGCCACGTCGTACAGACTGCGCTGGAGCGGAACCGCAAAAAATACGACCTCCAGTCCAGGCAGATGAAAGATACAGAAAACCGGGACAAATACAAAGTCTACGGAGAACTTATCAACACCTACGGCTACAATCTAAAGCCCGGCGCCAAGGAGCTTGTCTGCCTGAACTATTACACAAATGAAGAGATTACGATTCCTTTGGACGGCACAAAAACACCCCAGGAAAATTCTCAGAAATATTTTGCCAGATACAATAAGCAAAAACGCACTTTTGAGGCATTATCAGAACTGATCAAAGAAACTGCGGAAGACATCGAATACCTCGAGTCCATCAGCAATGCTCTCAACATCGCTCTGAGCGAGGCTGATCTTGCCCAGATTAAAGAAGAGTTGATGCAGAGCGGTTATGTCCGCCACAAATTCAGCAAAAAGAAAGTGAAGCTTACCAGCAAACCTTTACACTACATTTCCAGTGATGGCTATCATATGTATGTAGGAAAGAATAATCTCCAGAATGACGAGCTTACCTTCTCTTTCGCTAACGGCAATGACTGGTGGTTCCATGCAAAACAGGCTCCCGGCTCCCATGTCATCGTAAAGACGGGCGGCGATGAACTCCCCGACAGAACCTTCGAGGAAGCCGGACGACTGGCGGCGTACTACTCCAAAAAACAAGGAAGCGATAAAGTCGAGATTGATTATGTGGAGAAAAAGCACGTAAAAAAACCAAACGGTGCCAAGCCAGGCTTTGTAGTGTACTACACCAATTACTCCCTGGTCATCGATTCTGATATCTCAGACATAGAGGCTGTACCGGATTAACCGGCACAGCCTCTCTTCTTTCATCCTCCCAGCTTCTTCATATATAGTATCCCGGTTACATCCGCCAGAAACCACCCGACGGGTATCGCCCACCAGATAGCCCATACGCCGATTCCCTCCACAGGAGCCAGCGAATAAGAAAGAACCACCCGCGTTCCCAGGGAAATCACTGTCAGAATCACCGACATCTCCGGTTTCCCGATTCCCCGGTAATATCCGTACAGCAAAAATAAAATTCCGATTCCGCAGTAAAAGCTTCCTTCTATCCTTAAGTATTCCACACCGCTTTTTATAATATCCGTCTCCTGCGCCTTCACAAAGATCTGCATCAGATACGGGGCAAAGATAAAAATCAGTACCGATACTGCCAGGCAGAAAATAACCGAAGTCTTTATAGCCTCCCTCACACTCCGATGTACTCTCTCTTTTTCCCCTGCGCCGTCGTTCTGAGAGACAAAGATAGAAAACGCATTGGCAAATTCCTGTGCCGGCATATAGGCAAAAGAATCTATCTTTACCGCCACCGCGAACGCCGCCATGATAATTGTGCCAAAGCTGTTTACCAATCCCTGTACCATCAAAATCCCAAAGTTCATCACACTCTGCTGAACGCTTGCGGCAAATGAAAACCGCACAACTTCCGGCATAGAGGCTTTTATCCTGCCTGCTCCTGATCTTCTCAAACGAAAAAGCGGCTCCTTCACCCATGTATAGATGCCGATTCCTATCCCGGAAAAAATCTGTGCAATAACCGTTGCAGAAGCCACTCCGCCGATTCCCCAATGGAATACCACAACAAAGATTAGATCCAGCACTACATTCAGTCCCGCCGACACCCCAAGAAATATAAGGGGCACCACAGAATTTCCCGCAGCCCGCAAGATAAAGGCAAAATAATTATACAGAAACACAAAGAATATCCCGCAGAAAATAATCCATACGTATTCTTTCATCATCGTCAGCAAATCACCAGGAACTCTGAGCAAAAAAAGAATTTCATCAATCCACCAGAAGGAAAACAGATTCAAAAGAACCGACACCGCGGCAATAAAAATAAAGGAAGCTGTCGCAGAGTCTCCTGTCTGAACGTAATCTTTTTTCCCAAAGTAAAACGCCACCACAGAGCTGCTTCCCATGCACAATCCAATCAATACGGAGGTCAGAAATGTCATCAACGTATATGCCGCTCCGACGGAGGCCAGTGCCCCTGCACCAAGAAACTGCCCCACGATCAGCGTATCCGCAATATTGTAACACTGCTGCAGGAGATTTCCGAGTATCATCGGCCCTGCAAACAGCAACATCGTATTTCTTACATTTCCTTCCGTCAAATCTTTATTCATAAGTCCCCGCCAGATAATCAATAAACTGTTGTGCCGTCCTGCCGGATAATCCCCCGTGACTTAACTCCCATTTATTTGCCTCCGAAAGAAGCTCCTCCTCGGCCATGACAATATTACTTCTTTTTGCAAGCTGCCTTACAATCTCCTGGAACTCCTTCTTCTCCGGTTTTCCAAAATAAATGGTAACTCCGAACCTTGCCACCAGAGACAATTTCTCTTGCACTGTGTCATTGCTGTGAAGATCTTCCTCTCTCTCTTCCTTATCCCGGAAACTTTCACGTATGAGATGCCTGCGATTGGAAGTTGCGTATATCAGCACATTGTCTGGCCTGCGCTCTAACCCGCCCTCAATGACGGCCTTCAAATACTTATATTCTGTCTCAAATTCCTCAAAAGAAAGGTCGTCCATATAGATAATAAATTTATAATTGCGGTTCTTTATCTGGGAAATCACATCGTTGAGATCATGGAACTGATGTCTGTACACCTCAATCATGCGCAGCCCTCTGTCATAATATTGATTCAAAATCGCTTTTACAGATGACGATTTTCCTGTCCCCGCATCACCGAAAAGCAAGCAGTTATTGGCTTTCCTTCCGTTTATAAACGCTTCTGTATTGTCAACAAGCTTCTTCTTGGCAATCTCATATCCGATAAGATCATCAAGATGAACATGGGCAATCTTTGTAATCGGCACAATCTGCGCTCCCATCTCGCCATGTTCCACCCTAAACCCCTTGTGAAGTCCAAGCTTTCCTACTCCAAAGTCCCGATAAAAGCAGGTGACTGTCTTTTTAAATTCTCCGCCGTCCGTCGCCTTTGCAAGCTGCCTCGAAAGCTCACAGATCCGGTCCCTGATTCTCCTGTTAAATACCTTCCCGTGACCGCCGCTTCCCGTATAACTAAGAAGCAACGAGACACAGTCCGTCCCCATCACTGCCTCCATATCTGAAAAATCGTAATCAAACAACCCTTTGAATATAGAAAAATCGTGGAGCGCCGCACAATTGATACTGCCCGTGATCTCACCAATGATTTCGCAGGAAGTACTGTAGGCATTCTCATGGCTGGCAAGCAGATAAGTCAGATACGTATGCCATAGATTCCCTTCAAATCCATAACTGACTGACAACTCCAAAAGTCTGTGCACAGTCTCAAAAAGAAGCTCTTTTAAATCCTCCCGGTTATAGTATTCATTTTTATAATTTCCCATCAAAAATGCCATATCCTTAAGGATTTCTCCGTTCTCCATATCACGATACAGCATCAATTCCTTCGTACCCATCACGTATATCCCATCCTTCAAAATACCATTTAACGCTTTTAAAAATCAGCAAATACTTCCATCTGCTTTTTCAGCTCTTCCACAATCTCCCGGTTCACATCCATGCGCGCTGTAATATCTGCCATATCATCCACCAGTCCCTTCGTACTGCCCGCGACGCCGGTAATTCCGGAGGCGCCCTCATCAATGGCCTTTGTAATACTTTCGATGGAAGCCGCGATCTCCGTCATAGAATTTCTCAGTCTGTCCGTTCTGCTGTTGAACGCGTCGATCATCTCTTTTACATAGTCCGCATCCTCCTTATACTGCCTGCCGGAGCCAACAAATTCCTGGAACTCTGTAAGAATCGTATCATTGAGGTAATCCACCATATCCTGGGAGTGTCTGGAAAGATTATGCACCGCACTAGTAACAATCTCGTTGACCTCCTGGATACGTGCCGCAGTCTCTCCGCAGGAGCGCGCTAAACTCTTGATCTCTCTGGCCACCACCGAAAAACCGTTCCCGGCCTCTCCGGCGCGCATCGCCTCTACAGAAGCATTGAGGGCAATAAGATTTGTCGTTGAGGCAATTGCCACAATCTCTTTGGTCAGATTATTTACCTGATCTACACTTTTGCTATTCTCAATGGCCTCCCCAAGTTCCTCTAATATATCCGACGCTTTTTTCCTGATAATCTCTGTATTTGTCTGAGCGAACTCCTCCATCTCGCTGGCACGCACCTTCATCGAAGCAGAATACCCGGTAATCGCACTGCACTCCTTGGCCATATCCTGCACATCCACCTTGATTTCTGTGGCGCTGTGATTGATATTAGCTGCATTGCTTGCCACCTTTTGTATAGAACCCGACAAGGCATCCGCCAGGGAAGATAACCCGCCTGCACTCTCCCTGGACGTACGGGTACGCTTTAACACCTCACCCGCCATCTCATCAAGCCGCTTTGAACTGTCCTGAAGTGTCTCTACAGTGCCCTTGATTGGCGTAATCACATATTTTTTAATGATCCGGACTGCTGCAAGTACCAGGACCGCACTGGTAACGACGGCTGCCGCAGCAATGACGAGTGATACGATATAGACGAAAAACAGCCGCTTTCTTGCACTGGCTGTCCGGTCGCTGACTGCCGCATAAAGCTCATCCGTATTGCTCTCGATCGCCGCTCCGAAGTTTGCCACGTCACCGTTTGCAAAAGCGTAGGCGTCCTGCGTCCTGCTGTCCGCACTCGCGCACACAAGATCAACCAATGCATGCTTAAAGGCGTCATAATTGCCAAGCAATTGCTCATAGACCTGCTTTTCATCTTCGATAATATATGCCTCATATTCCTCCAGATAATCTTCCAATACCTCTTCTTCTTCCTTAATCTGGGCAACAACAGTGATCATCGTATCATAATCCGTCGCAACAATATGAGACAGCGCCATCTTGTGGATGTTCGTCGTTGTACGGCGGATATTCTGCAGAACCTCTGAGCCTACCATATAGTTATCCACGATTTTCGACGCATTTGAATTCACATTATTAATACTAAACACTGACAGAATATTTGACAGCAGCGCCACCGCTCCCAGAAGGAGAATGGGAAGTATAAGGCGCTGTTGTATACTAAGCTTCTTTTTCATCTTATCCTACGGTCCTTTCGTTATGCTGCCTGTATCCCTAATCTATCTTTCACAAACGCCCTCAGTCATCTTATCCAACTGCTTTTGCAGGCTTTCCCCGGATGGGTTGCCCGCCGCCAGATTCCCCGCAAATTCCGATACCGGGTCCCAGAACTTGCCGCCTACCCGCTGCAGCTGGGCATATTTTGACTGAGCTAAAAGCGCGGCGATTGCCGGGGACTCTTTGATTTCTGCGGAGTCCGCAACCGTAAGGTCGGACGGCCCCTGCCCGCGCATCTCAAATCGTAGTCTTTGATTTTCCTCATTTGTAATCCACTCTGCAAGCCTTGACGCCCACACCGGATGCTTGGAGTAGGCATTCACGCCAATCAGCTTGCAGCCGGAAAAGGAAGCCATCTGTATCTGGCGCCCGTCACAAGTATATGTAGGAAGCTTTGAAGCTCCCGTATCCGCTCCCCAGGCCTCCTCAATAGCGACCGCGTTCCACACGCCGCTGACACCTGCGATGACAGAGCCGTCCTTAACACCCGCAAGAAACTCTTCATCCGTCCGATTGTCAAAGCCTTTGCTGCCTGAGAGCTTAAGCATGGCCTGCGCTACATCAACGCCCTTTATTTCCCCGTCTTTCGCATTCCATGTACAATAATTGGTAATGCCGTCGTCGCTTAGCCCCACTGTAAGATTCGTATTGCCGAAAAAGGAATACACATACCAGGCAGAAGACCAGTCCATCACGAACTTCTTTCCTTGCTCTGCCGCTGCTTCAAGAATGCCATCCAGCGTCTTTACCTGTTTATCAGAAATGTATTTTTTATTATAATAAAGAAAATATCCATTATCTGCCGTCAGCGGATATGCATACAAGGTATCCCCGACTGACGCTGCCTCCACTGCCGCCGGAAGGCTTTTATTCTTAATCTCATCCGCATTCTTCACCGGGTCAAGAGCACCGGCAGCCGCCAGCGTATTCAGCTGGTCGTCTGCAAAGGTAAATACATCCGCGCCTTCCTCCAGGCCGCCAATCAGCACATCCTTACATTGTGATTCTCCCTGTTCCTGGAAAGTAATCTGAAAATCCGCCTGCCCCTGGTACTGTTTTTCAAAGCTCTGGATGATCTGCCCCATCAGTTCCTCATCTTCCTTCGCCGCCCAGACAGTCAGCGCTATCTTTTTCTGCCCTGTATCTGCCGCCTCTTTTTCCTCGCCCAACCCGCAGCCGACAAGCGATACAGCACATAAAGCCCCTAAGATTAAACTGCATATTTTTCTTTTCATCTGTACTCCATCCCTTATATTTTATCATTTTCCCTATGCAATAAAGCACTGGAATATTATACCATTAATAAAAGCTGTGCGCAATATGAGGCAAATCAATAGTTCCCAAAGATTCTTAAGTTCCGGCTCTCCTCCCTGAGCCCCCGGATTGCATTTTTTACCGCCGGGTCTGCCAGATTCCCGTCAAAGTCGATAAAGAACCGGTATTCCCAGTTCCTTCCTTCCACCGGCCTTGACTCAATCTTCGTCATATTCAGATTATTGTAAACGAAATGAGACAAAAGCTGGTAAAGTGACGCCGGCTCATGGGGCAGTTCAAAGCATATGCTAATCTTTTTTGCCTCTTTTGAGAACACTTTCTGATTCGTCACGACAATAAATCTTGTGCTGTTGTCACTCTCATCATTGATATTCTCCGCCAGCACAGACAGCCCGTAGACTTGCGCCGCATAAGCGCTGCACACCGCAGCCTGCCCCTTATCTGCATCCTCTAAAATCTTTTTTGCCGCCACAGCAGTATTGGCAACGCTTATCTGCTGCCAGTCCGGATGAGAGCTCAAAAAACGGCTGGTCTGCATAAGCGCCTCCGCCTTGGAATACACCTGCACGATATCAGAAATGGAAGCTCCCGTAAGTCCGCACAGCGTATGCTTAACCGGCAAGATCGTCTCACCTACAATATAATTTTCAAATTCCGCCAAAAGATCATATACCTCATTGACCGCTCCTGCGATGGCGTTCTCAATCGGAAGCACCGCATAGTCTGCCGCCCCCTCTTCAATGGCCTCCATAGCTTCCCGAAACGTATTCACATGAAAGCTGTTGCAGTCCTTTCCAAAATAATTGTGCATTGCCGCCTGGCTGTATGCCCCTTCTGTCCCCTGAAACACAATTCTTACATTCTCCATATCAATGGACGGCATCTCGATAAATGGAAGCCGCCCAAGCGCCCCTGCCTTCACAAGCTGCTGATACTGTAATTTCCTGCTCATAGACATCAATTGCTGATACAATTCTTTGATGCCCTTTTTATTAAATTCAGTGGACGCCTTCCCAGCCACATCGGAAAGCTTCCCCGCCTCCCGCTGTCGGTCAAACACCTTCCGGCCACACCCCACCTTATATTCTCCTACCTGTTCACAGATACTCATACGCTTTTCAAAAAGCTTTACCATCTCGTCATCCACTTCGTCAAGCTGCCTGCGCAGTTCCTCTAATGTAGCCATATTCTTCATTCCTCCCACCAATTTTTGCGCCGCACCGGCGCCAGCTATTATAGTTATACAACCATACGTTCCCAATTGCAAGATTATTTTCAAAATTCATTTTTCAAACAAAATACACAGAGCAAGTCATAAAAACTTTGCTCTCCCGGCATAATATTCTTCATCAAAATATTTTTTGAAATCAAAAAGAGGAAGGTATATTATGCGTTCTCAATTCGGAAGCAATTTTCTCACCTGCGGTACAACCGGGTGGTGTATGGAAATCATTTTTACAAGTATACATTGTCTCATAGACAAAGACCCTAAATTAGTAGGGAACACCTCCATCTGGATGTTTCCCATATACGGTATGGCAAGCCTTTTAAAACCCGTCTGTACCCTCCTTAAAAAGCAAAGTCTCTGGCTTCGTGGCTGTGTGTACACCCTCTGCATTTTTACCGGAGAATATTTAACAGGTTCTTTCCTACGCCGTTTCGAGGCCTGCCCATGGGATTACAGCAAAAGTCCGCTGAATGTAAAAGGGCTGATTCGCCTTGATTATGCCCCTCTCTGGTTCGGAGCAGGACTACTATTTGAAAAAATTCTTTGCAGACATTGAAAATATCTCCTATTTATTATATGATATCTTTTGGAAATTTTAACTACACATTGAGGAGGTATTTATGAGACATTTAATGAGTCCAATGGATTTTTCCGTAGAAGAACTGGAAAAACTTATGGATCTTGCCGGGGACATCGAAGCGAATCCTGCAAAGTACGCCCACGCGTGCGAGGGGAAAAAGCTGGCGACGCTTTTCTATGAGCCAAGCACTAGGACGAGACTGAGCCACGAGGCTGCCATGCTGAACTTAGGGGGAAATATTATGGGATTTTCTTCTGCAGATTCCAGTTCTGCCGCCAAAGGAGAAAGCGTATCTGATACAATCCGCACCATCTCCTGCTATGCAGATATCTGTGCGATGCGTCATCCAAAAGAAGGTGCTCCTATGGTCGCATGCAGACACTCATCGATCCCGGTTATCAATGCCGGCGACGGCGGGCACCAGCATCCGACACAGACACTTACCGACCTTTTAACGATACGCTCTTTAAAAGGACACCTGGGTAATATGACAATCGGGCTGTGCGGCGATTTAAAATTCGGACGTACTGTTCACTCTTTGATTCACGCTCTGGTCAGGTATACAGGAATTAAATTCGTACTGATCTCTCCTGAGGAATTAAGGCTTCCAGGCTATATCCGCTCTGATGTACTTGACAAGAATAAGATTCCTTATGAGGAAGTAGTTCGTTTGGAAGAAGCACTTCCTAATCTCGACCTTCTCTATATGACGCGTGTCCAGAAAGAGCGCTTCTTTAATGAGGAAGACTATGTCCGTATGAAAGATTTCTACATTCTGGATGCAAAAAAGATGGAGCTTGCTCCGAAGGATATGTATGTTCTCCATCCTCTCCCAAGGGTAAATGAAATCTCTGTAGAGGTGGATTCTGATCACAGAGCTGCTTACTTTAAGCAGGTGCAGTACGGTGTATACATCCGTATGGCATTGATTTTGACCCTATTGGAAATTGAAGTTAAGTAAGAATATAAGGAGGAATTACATAATGGTAAACAATACACTGAATGTCGGCCGTATTGAAGAAGGCTTTGTGTTAGACCATATACAGGCAGGCCGGAGCATGGATATTTATAAATACCTCAATCTGGACAAGCTGGACTGCTGCGTGGCGATCATTAAGAATGCAAAAAGCAGCAAGATGGGGAAAAAAGATATTATGAAGATTGAATGCCCGATTGACTTTATGGATCTTGACGTATTAGGCTTTATCGACCACAATATCACCATCAATATCATCAAGAATTCTGAGATCGTAGAGAAGAAAGACCTTCATCTCCCTGCCGAGATCCGAAATGTCATCCACTGCCGGAATCCAAGATGTATCACTTCCATTGAGCAGGGATTAGAGCATATCTTCACGCTTACAGACGAAGAAAAACAGATCTACCGCTGTAAATACTGCGAAGAGAAATACACCGGACATCTTGCCCGGAAATAATTGATAAATATCTGAATACAGTAAAGGACAGGCCAACATAAATGTTCCCTGTCCTTTCTTATCTTTTATATATGAGCAAGACGATAAGCCGGGTCATGTCAATGGGTAATCATCTATCTATGCCTGCCGTCGCCGGCAGGCTAAAGCAGCCAACCTAAGACGTGACGGGCCGCCACATAGTCTTTATCCGGCCTTGCTTCGGATGGGGTTTACATGTGCCTCTGCTGTTACCAGCAAAGCGGTAGTCTCTTACACTGCCCTTCCACCCTTACCTTCCATAAAGGAAGGCGGTTCATTTCTGTTGCACTTTCCTTAGAGTCGCCTCCACCGGACGTTATCCGGCATCCTGCCCTGTGAAGCCCGGACTTTCCTCACCTGCAGCCTTTCGGCTCTTGCAGCCGCGATTACCTGTCTTACTCACAATTTTTGATTATAGCATACTTTCTTCTTGATGGCAAATTACTTTTCAAAACGTATCATCTATCAAATCTTCGCCGTCCGCCGCCGTAGTTGCCAGCGTATCACATCTCTCATTCTGGGGATGTCCGTCATGGCCCTTCACCCAGATAAACTTCACTTGATGCTTCTCCTTTGCCGCCAGCAATCGTTTCCACAAATCGACATTCTTGACCGGCTCATTCTTTCCCCGCTTCCACCCCTTTTTCAGCCATCCGTCAATCCAGTGCTGATTAAAAGCATCCACCACATACTTAGAATCCGAGTATAGCTCAACCTCGCAGGCGCGGTTTAATGCTTCAAGCCCCGCAATCACCGCCATCAGCTCCATACGGTTGTTCGTTGTCTTTTTATACCCCTGTGAAATCTCTTTCCTGTGAAGTTCTCCTTTGAAATCCACATACTCAAGCACTGTACCATATCCTCCGGGGCCGTCCGGATTACCGCGCGCTGCGCCGTCTGTATAAATACTTACTTTCATAATCCCTCCTGACCCAGCGGCATCTCAAAACTCTGCTGTCTTCTCTCAATCTTTACAATTCTGTCCCTGTAATCTTCCGACAGCGGATCAGCTATAAATCTCAGGATGGTCTTATAGCCTCCCCACAGGTGCATGGGAAACAGACGTATCGTCTCTGTATGGCGCATAAAATAATCGATTCCCCACCCATAAGCTTCTTCAAGTCTCGGGTCTAACGGAACAAATGCAAGGTCGATATGCTCTCCCTCTATTGTCCCAATCTCCGCCTGATAATCCCGCTTCATCTTCTCGTTGTATTCAGGGCCTTCCTCTTCCCAATGCCACCAGTTCAAATCTCCTGCATGATAAAGGGTAATTCCCTTCACACGGACAAGAAACGCCACGCCCTCATCCGTCGAACGAAGTGTCTGTATCTGCAATTCGTCCACAGAAAGATTCTGTCTTCTTTTCACCTTCACAGTCCTGCCCTCCGGCCCTTTCGTCCGTATATCCTTCGAAAGTACATATGTGGCATCATATTCCAGCGCCCAGTCAAATACTTTGTACTGGAAATGGTCTTTGTGATAGTGGCTGGAAAATACATAGAGCTTCTTCCCCCTTACTGTCTCAGGAAGTTCCCCCTTATAATAATCAAATACCAGCACAATATCGTCAAATTCCACCACAAATCCGCTGTGATACAGATACGTCACTGTCATCTTACTCTTCCCCTTTAATCACTTTCACCGCATGCTGAATCTCCGGAAGGAGATATTCAAGAGCCGCTTTCACCGCCCCCTCCTTACCTGGAAGATTTACAATCAGTGTCTCTCCTTTTATGCCGGCAGCACACCGGTTTAACATTGAGCGCTTTGTCAATGCCATCATATATGCACGCATCGCCTCAGGAATACCGGGCACCGGGCGCTCAACGATATCCATCGTCGCCTCAGGTGTGCAATCCTCAGGTGCACATCCTGCGCCCCCTGTGGTGAGAATCAGATCTGCAATCCCACCGTCTGCCATCCTCTGCATAATTGTCGACAATACCTTTTTGTCATTGGGGACAGCCTTCATAAAAACCACCTGCTCCCCCGCTTTTTCCACCATCTTCTTGATTGCTTTTCCGCCTTTGTCCTCTTCCTGTTCCCTGTATACCGCTGTATTGGCCGTAAGTATCGCCACCCTCATATATGTACCTCCATAGCTATCATCACTCGTAGTTTCTTGCCTGCTATTATATCAAATAATAAGCCTGTTAACAATAAAAACACTATTTTTTCAGCCGCAGCACATAATAAATCGGCATTGAATTATAATATGACGCTCTGTACATATTCGTAAAATACCCGCTTTCCGGTTTCCCGTCAGAAGTAGAATTTCTTCCCGCATCATACCACACAGGTACTCCTTCACTGTTGAGACATGCGAAGACATTCGTGTGTCCTTTGTAAATACAGATATCCCCAGGCTGAAGACCTGCATTCACAGCCTTTTTGCCGCCCAGCTTAATGATATCATAATTCTTTTCCACCATCGCCTTTGTGGCAGCCTTTTTAGAAGAACTTCCCTGATAAACAATCTTACCTTTGCCGTCACCGTAAAATGCCATTCCCGGTTCTAGCGTTCCGAAATCCTGCATACAGAAATTCACATAATTCGCACAGCTCGTCTGCCTCGGATTATAATCCCTCGCCTCAGCAAAGCTTTTTTTCATACCTACACCGCTAAAATAAATCCAGTTCCCATCTGTCATGATCGTATTGGCAATCTTCTGGCACGACTTCAAAAATGCATTGCCATCTCCTTTGGGGAAAGACGGCACATTCACTGTCACACTGATCTGTTTCTTTTTGCTTCCGGACTTGACTGTGATTTTCGCTGTTCCTTTTTTCTTCGCATTGAGTACACCCTTACTGCTCACTGTTACTACTTTTTTATTTGAAGAAGAGTATGTGGCTTTCTGCTGCGTCGTCAATGGAGCCAACGTAGTCCTAAGTGTATAGCTTCCCCCTTTTAACAATACAAGCTTGGAGGTATTGACTGTCACCTTCGTTGTCTTAACTGTTCCTTTTTGTACTTTAACCTTCGCAGTAGCCTTTTTCCCGCTTGCCAGCGTCACTGTCAATTTGGCCGTCCCTTTTTTCTTCGCTTTAATCTTCCCTTTTTTATCTACGGTAAATATCTTTTTATTGCTGCTTTTATAAGATTTCACAGAATCCCCTAGTGCAAGACCGCTCACCTTGAATTTCGTCGTAGTCTTTTTCACTTTCAGAGGAATTGTCGTCATATTAATCTTAATCGTCGGCTTTAATTTCGCAAGTACAACAGTATCAATTCTCTTGCAGACAGAACAAGTCCGCTGTTTTTTTCCTGCCTGGAACACGTTCTGTTGTACAATTACTTTCCAGTCGCTCCATTTATGTGCTTCCTCTACAACCTCATAAGGTACTTTCCGGGACCCCTCGTATTTTTCGGATTTTGCAGCCGCACTCACAGTAAGCTCATACTTTCCAAGCGCTTCACAGTCTTTTGGATAAGTGACTGTATAATCAGTGCCTTTCGTCAGCTCCTTTTTTATAAATATCTCATCCTTATCATTTTTATATAACAGATCCGGCTGTACGCCGCTTATATCCTCGCCTTCCTCAACCTTAGATAGCGTATATACCAAAATCTGAGGCCTCATATTGCTTCCTTTGTAGTAAAACGCACCGTCCTTTGGGTCATCATTCACTTTACTTTTTGTAATTTTAATCTCTATCAGAATCTTTTCTGCATCCTCAAAGGAAATCTTCTTCTCCTCTTCCCCCTCCGGAGGCTGCACTGTTTCCTTTGCCGTAATTACCTTTTCTTTCGTCTTCTCCTGTATCGGTTCATCAGGAAGTGCCTCATCCGCGGAACTGTCCCCGGCTGCTTCCCCGCTCTCTGTCTCCACATCCACTTCCTGCGCAGACTCCTCTTCCTGCGGCATGTCCGCATCCTGGATATCTGTATCATCCGCATACTCTTCCTGCACTTCCCCGGCAAAAACCTCCGCCGGACTCAGATACGCCAAACTCTGTGCAATCAGACAAGCGCTGAAAGCAATTGCAATCAGTTTACAAGTAAATTTTTTCTTCTTCATACGTCCACCTCTTTTATCTTTGTTACTTTACATTATATATTACCACATTAAACCTGAATTAAAATATTATTCTTATAAATTATTTGCCTGTATATTTCCACAGTCCGCTCTTGCCGCCGCACTTTTGGAGCAGATGTATGTCCTCTATAACAATCCCTTTATCCACCGCTTTACACATATCATATATCGTTAGAAGCGCCACGTTCACCCCTGTAAGTGCCTCCATCTCAACACCGGTCTTATCCACTGTGCGCGCTGTACACTTTGCTTCTATCTCAAAGCTGTCCGGCAGCAGTTCAAACCCAATCTCCACTCCGGTTATCTTGACAATATGGCAGAGGGGAATCAGCTCTGAAGTCCTCTTTGCGCCCATAATTCCGGCAATCCTGGCCACGCCAAGAACGTCCCCCTTTTTCATGCCGCCGCTTTTTACTTTATTGAAGCATTCCTCCGACATCCGAATCCGCCCGCTGGCAACTGCTTCCCGCACAGTATCGGACTTCTCGCTCACATCTACCATGACCGCATTACCCTGTAAATCAAAATGCGTAAATTCTCCCATAAACTTTCTCCTTCTTTTGCTATCGGCAAATTTTTGTACAGCTTTACAGCCAATACTGTACTAGTATACCATAATATCTTTCTATTTACATTGACTTTTTCTATCGATTGCGATATAGTTCTTAAAACTGTATTAATAAAATGACCAGACGCAAAGGAGAAAAACTATGGCAATCCGCATTATTACTGATTCTGCTGCTGATTATTCTGCACAAGAGATTGAAAAAAGACAGATCACCTGTATCCCTATGACTGTATCTTTCGGTGATAAAGAATTTATGGACGGCAAAGACATTACAAAGGACGAATTTTTCAAACTACTGACAGAAGGAAAAGACTTTCCAAAAACTTCACAGCCTTCGCCTTCTAATTTTTTAGAATGCTTTGAAGAAGCCAAAGAAGCCGGAGACAGTGTAATCGCCATCCTTGTCTCCAGCGCATTAAGCGGCACTTTACAAAACGCAGTTCTGGCAAAAAGCATGGCAGACTATGAAAACATATTCATCATCGACAGTAAAATTGCCACCCTGGGAATGCGCATCTTAGTCGACCGCGCAGTAAAGCTTAGGGATGCCGGACGTACCGTACAGGAAATCGTAGACGAAGTAGAAAACCTCAGACCCAGGCTTCGGCTTTTTGCCGGACTGGACACCCTGGAATATCTCGCCAAAGGCGGCAGGCTGTCTAAGACCTCCGCTACTTTGGGAAACCTCGCCAACTTAAAACCGATCATTACATTCACGGCAGAGGGCAATGTATCTCTCTGCGGCAAACAGATGGGAATCCGCCATGCGTGCAAGCAAGTAGCCAAGCTTACAATGGCCGACGCGCCGGATATGGACTGCCCCATATATCTTCTCTACGCTTACGAGCAAAAAAACTGTGCGGCATTTTTGCATACACTCCAAAAAAGCGGATTAAATCTTGACTCCCCAAAAGTACGGGGAATCGGGCCGATTATCGGTACTCATATCGGCACCGGCGCTTTCGGCATTGTATATGTCGCAAAAGAAACTGAATAAAACAAAAAAATCCCCAAAGAATGCGGCGCGTTTTACTTTAACTCCGCTTCTTTGGGAATCTTTTTAATTATGATCTCATAGCGCCGTCTACAGACAAGATTTCTCCGGTTACATAACTTGCCATATCACTCGCAAGGAACAAGAAAGCATTTGCGATATCCTCCGGCTCTCCAATCCTCCGAATCGGAATTGCGTTGATCAGCGGCTTAATCATCTGCTCCGGAAGCGCTGCCACCATATCCGTCTTCGTAATTCCGGGCGCTACTGCGTTCACACGGATGCCGCTTGGGCCAAGCTCCCTCGCCAGCGACCATGTCAGGCCATTTACAGCAGATTTACTTGTAGGATATGCCACGCCGCTGGGCTGTCCGCAGATGCTTACCATAGAGCTGGTATTAAGGATACATCCGCCGCCCTGTTCTTTCATAATCTTCACAGTCGGCATAATGGCATTCATAATCGCATTGACATTCAACTGCATAATATTGGCAAAATGCTCCGATGTATAATCCTCAATCTTCTTACTGTCAGACACTCCCGCATTGTTCACAAGAATATCGATTCGACCATACTTCTCTTTTATTTTTCCAATGGCGTCCTCTACAGACTTCGCATCCTTAAGATTCGGATAATCCCCGCTCACCTCCCAGTCTGCATTCTCGGCCTTCAGTGAAGCAAGTGCCTTATCCACTGTCTCTGCCCTTGAGCCGAATAATACGACCTTTGCTCCATTCTCCAGATATTTCTTTACAATCGAATACCCGATTCCTCTTGTACCGCCGGTTACAACTGCTATCTTTCCTTTTAACATTTCATGACCTCCTCCGAATTCATAGTCCATTTTTTGCTTCTTAATAGATAATTATAGCAGAGCTTTTGAATAATGTACACAATTTTAAAACAAATCGCTATGCGTTCCTGTCCTTGTCAGGTACAATATCAGTTCTCCATTATCAATTTCATATATGAGAAGCCAATCCGGAGTGATATGGCATTCTCGGCAATTAACAAACTCTCCGTTTAGGCTATGATCACGATTTTTCTCAGGTAATTGTTCTCCATCAGCCAATTTCTTAATTATATCTGTCAGCAATGAAATGTTGTACCCTCTTTTTTGTACTCTTTTCAAATCTCTTTGAAATTTAGCAGTTGGTTTTACTGTATATTTCATACCAGCAACTCCTTCATCATTTCATCAACATCCGTATAAGATTTTCCCATAGAGGGGTTCTGTTTCATTTGACGCACTTCTTCTATTGCTTCTTTTGTTTCTTCATTAGGAAAATCCATAGAAATTATAAAAGGAATTCTTTGTTCTCTGACTGCTTGTTTCGCCGAAATTGTAAAAAAAGTTGTCATATCCATTCCAAGATTGGAAACAAGTTCCTGCAACTGCATTTTTAAATCTTCGTCTATTCTCATTGTTATATTAGTCGTTGCCATAACATCAACACCTTCCTTTTCAATATTATATTATCAAATATGTGCCATGTCAATACATTGTATATATTGCTCTTGCTCCCTAACCAACGGACACAACTTCCATTTATATCCCGGCTTCAATTGCGCATTTCTCATATGATCGTCTTTCATATGCATAAATGTAGCGTCTGAATCGGTTTTACAATATCTTGGATGTACCTAAAAAATCGAATAGTTTCCGCACCCCCATATATCAATGGCCTCTGTCAGTTTCCCGTTTTGAAAGAAAAAGAGCTTATCCTCAATCTTAAGCTCATATCCTTCGGGCACATATGCCGGATAAAGCGGTACGAATTCCCCGACAGCTTCTTCCGGCGCGTGATACCGTTTTTCCGTTTCACCTGCGTATACTCATAGAATCTCTCCTTGAGCCATTCCATGCTCAAAGCGTCTGTATTAACGGATATCATTACAGCACTGATAAGTATAAGCGCAATCGCTGCCGCTGCCCGTACACCAGACCTTATAGGAATTCCATATCTTTCTTTCTGCCGCACGCGTTTTAAGAACCTTTCCGCCTTATTTCAAAGCTTTCCGAAAACTCATGGGAAGTTCCCCGTCATCCGGGTACGCCTTCATAATCTTCTCCTCCAACTCCGACACATACCGATACAGGAATTCATCAAATAGCCCCATTTATACTTCATACTTATTCTTTTCCTCCGGCGTATCCACCAGGCTAAGACATATCATCAGCATTGCAAATATCCTCTTTTATCTCTCCATCATACTGATAGACTCGATTCCAACGCTGCCCCCTCTTACCACTTCAATCATCTTAAACTCATCCTTCATAAGCTTTACTACAGCGTCATTCTTCGTGGCTGTCTGAACAAACTCCAAAAGAAGACTGTCCTTCCCATAGTCAATGACCTTCGCTTTAAAGGTTTCTGCAATCTGGAAGCACTCCACCTTATCCTCCGCGGTACATTTTTTCACCTTGATATACATAATTTCTTTCATACGCACAAAAATATTGGTGAAATCGATAACTTTAATAACTTCCACAAGACGATTCAACTGCTTCTTGATCTGCTCAAATGTCTCATCGTCGCTGACTGTGGCTATCGTCATCCTTGAAATGGTAGGATCTTCCGTCGTTCCCACCGTCAGGCTGTCAATATTGTAGGATTTCCCTGAAAATAATCCAGAGATTTTTGACAACACGCCGTCCTGATTTTCTACATACAGTGAAAGCCAGCGCTTTTTCATTCCATTTCCATTCATAGCATCTTCCCCCTTCTCTTAACAATCCATGATCATGTCTTCCAAAGTCCCTCCCGGCCGAATCATCGGATAGACCAGATCCTCTGGGTCAATGTCAAATTCCAAAATATAAGGTGTCTTCTCGCTTCCCATTGCTTCTAAAAACGCAGGCTCAATCTCTTCCTTCTTTGTAATGTGAATACCCTTAGCACCATAGCTTTCTGCCAGTTTCACAAAATCCGGCGTATATTCCGGACATGGCACTTCACCGCATTTCCCTCTGCATGCAGCGCCGGAACGTAGGCATGTCATCGAATAACGTTTCCCATAGAATAGCTTCTGCCACTGGCGCACCATGCCTAGATTATTATTATTGAAAATACAAGAAATAATCGGAAGTTCCTCAAGTACTGCCGTTGCAAGCTCCTGTATATTCATCTGCATACCGCCGTCGCCGGATATGGAGATAACCGGTGTTTTAGGATTCCCAATCTTTGCACCGATTGCTCCCGGAAGACCATACCCCATCGTTCCAAGCCCCCCGGACATAATAAGCTGCTTCTTTTCTGTTATCTCGGCAAACTGCGCTGTAAACATCTGATGCTGCCCCACATCCGTAACAATGATTGCTTCATCAAACAAGCGATTGATTGTATCGATTACATCCTGGGGTGTCATCACCGGTTTTTCCCTCATTATAAGCGGGTGCTCGTTTTTCCACGCATATACTCTGCCAAGCCATTTCTCCGTATCGCAGCTTTCTACGTATTCCAGCAGTTTTTCGATCGCTTCCCTGGCATCCGCCACGATCGGAACATCCACCTGCACGTTTTTGGAAATCGCCGCAGTATCTATGTCAATATGCACAATCTGCGCCTTCGGCGCAAAGGAATGGAGCTTTCCTGTAATCCGGTCATTAAAGCGGGTTCCGATAGAAAACAGCAAATCGCACTCGCTCACCGCCATGTTGGACGCATAAGCGCCATGCATCCCCAGATTCCCGATATAGAGAGGATGGTTCGTAGGTATCGCCCCCCGCCCCATAACAGTCGTGACAACCGGAACATTCGTCCTCTCCGCAAGCTTCGTAAATTCCTCTCTCGCCCCTGATATGATCACGCCGCCCCCGGCAAGAAATAAGGGCCTCTTCGCTTTCCCAAGCATCTTGATGGCCCGCTTAAGCTGGCCGATATGGACTCCGGTGCTTGGCTTATACCCACGGATGTTTACACTCTCCGGATATTCCGGGCTCCCAAGCTCCGCCATCACGTCTTTTGGAAGGTCGATAAGCACAGGGCCCGGCCTTCCCGTCCTCGCTATGTAAAAAGCCTCCTTGATAATGCGCCCCAAGTCTTCCCTCTTTTTTACCACCACGCCGTATTTCGTGATGCTTCTCGTAATCCCTACGATGTCAACCTCCTGAAACGCGTCGTTCCCGATGAGATGCCTTGCCACCTGCCCGGTAAAGCACACAAGAGGAACACTGTCATAGTAAGCCGTCGCAAGCCCCGTCACAAGATTCGTCGCGCCCGGTCCGCTGGTCACAAGGCACACTCCCGTCCTCCCTGTGGAACGGGCATAGGCGTCCGCCTCATGGACAAGGGCAACCTCCTGTCTCGGCAGGATGACCTTCGTAAAATCCTGCTTGTACAGCTCATCGCTGATGTCAATGGTGCACGCCCCCGGATAGCCGAAGATGGTGTCCACCCCTTCCTCCCGGAGAGCCTTTACCAACAATTTGTTCCCGCTGATTTTTTTCATACTTATGAACCTCCTCACATCAAAACGCCCTAAGCGAAACCGCTTAGGGCGAATATCATATCCGTGTTACCACCTAAATTCAGGAAAAATCCCTGCACTCATCCGGTACGGGAGAAATCTCTTCCTCCGATACCGCTCTCCGCTAACGCTGAGGCTGCGTTGGAATCTACTGACACAGCAACTTACTTTCATACATGCAAGTCCGCGCGTTCGCTCCACTGCTCAAGGGCTACTTCCATAAATCCTTCACGGAGACTTGCACCTTACGTCTCCTCTCTTCGCATCAGGAATCTATATACTCCTCCCTATCATAGCATTTGTCTGATAAATTTCTTCTATTATAGAGGATGCAGGCATTGATTGTCAACTGGTAATATTCTGAGAAAATTTTATCTGCTGATTTACTGCATTTTCCTGCCGGTACACGCAGTCTATTCAACGGATTTTTACCACAAACATATCATTCTCTCCAAGATTTTTCTCTTCCTCCGGTATTTTCTTTATAAACAGCAGGCTCTCCACCTCGTCGACATCAAGAATCCTACCCATGGCAAAGCACTCCTCATACACTTTTTTCCCCCCGTCTGTATATCCCATCCTGCCGCCCTGGGTATCCGTCACAAGTGTTCCGTCCTTAAGCTTTACTCCTGCCAGCAGTGGAGGCTCCGCCAGCATATCCGTCTCATAGACAGTCCCTGAACTCTCGTCAACAGCCTCTTCCTTCACCATCTTAGCCGGGAAATCATACACCGCCTTTATGGATATCGGAGATACTTCCGCTCCCGTCACCAGCGCTCCTGTATCGCCAAGCTTTTCGCTGACCTTTGCCGTATAAATCTCATCACTGCCGGTAAGCTGCCACGAAAACGCCCACTTCCCCTCGATCACGTCCCTGGCGGACCCTGCCTTTTCCGTGACGACACCAAGACCGGAAAACTCCACATCTATCTTTTTATCCTTAAAAGAGCCTTTCTCCTTATCTCCGTAGAGCATAATCAGATACTCAAAGCTTCCGTCCTCATTCACCTTCTCCTCATCGCCGTCATACATCCCATAAGTGTAGGAGATATCCTCTCTGCCGTCCACCCTGATAGAAAGACTTTCAAACCCCGGCTCCTTTCCCTTTCCTTTCTCAAAGCCTTCCACCTTAAACGCCAGATATCCGTAATTATTGTCAACAATGCTTTGCTGGGCCGTCACGACGATGCCCTTATCCTCCACGGACAGGTTAGGAAACCCTGCCAGACAAGTGCTCTGCGCCTTCCCCTTTTGCTCTTCCGTAACCGCAAGGTCCCGTTCCAGTCCTCTGCTCCACTTAAGATACGCCGCCCCTGCAGTGACAGTGCTCAAAAGCAGCGCTGCCACAGCCGCCGCTGCCGCATATCTCTTTCTCCGCCGCTGCCGCAGACGGATTGCCTTACCTGCCCCCGACTCCGCAAGAATCATTTCAAACGCAGCGTCCGCCTTCTGCCGTACCACTTTGGGTATGACAACCTCTTCCCTCAAAATATCGGTTCTCGTCTTCTCACTCATCACAATGCTCTCCTTTCTGCTCCGCCATAGATGACCGCCATCTTCTCCCTTCCCCTCGAAAGCCGCGTCCGGACCGTCGATTCAGGGATATCCAAAATCTGGCTGATCTCGCTGGTCTTAAACCCTTCCACATAATAGAGCATAATCACCAGACGATACTTTTCATCGATAGACTTCAGCGCCTCGTTCCACTCAACATTTTCAAAATGCCTGTCGAAAGCCGCGACCTCCGGCATTCTCTCTTCCGGCACATAACGTCTCCCCGCCCGCAGGATGTCATTGCACTTATTAATCAGCATCCGGATCATCCAAGTCTTAAAATACTTCCCCTCCTTAAGCTGCCCGATCTTCTCCCAACACCCAAGAATCGTCTCCTGTACCGCGTCCGCCACATCCGCGTCACTGCAAAGCATCGCCCTCGCCACCTTATACATCGGCTGCATATGCATCTGCATCAGCTCTGTAAATGCCTTCGGCTCTCTACGTCTGGCTCTTGCAATCAATTCCTCCATCATGGAAACCACCTTTCCCATAAAACTCGTACGTACGGTAAGAACTTTTTCTTAAGTTCTGTCTATTAGACGGACAGAAAAAGAAAAACGTCTCAATTATAAAAAAAATAATTATATTTTCGGATTTGATGTCGCAGAATCTTTTCCACACGTCCGCATATTTCCTCCGAATACACCTTCCTGCTAACCCATATAATCCGCTTTGTACCAATAGTTCCCGTCTCTCCCTTTTAACTGATTGCCCTTAGAAGAATGGCCTATCGTGTGCATATGATATAAATTTAAGTTTACACTGTCCACATCTGCCCCTCCTCATCCTTATAATCAAAGTTATCTTCCTCCCACCGTTTCCTGATATTTATATACTTATATACCGTCGGACGGGTCACGTTAAAATACTTTGCAATCTGTACGACACTGGCTCCCGACGCATACATCTTTCGCATCGTTTCTGCCTCATTTTCTCCAATCTTCGGTCTTCTTCCGGCGTTTCTCTGGTTGATAATATCCCCTTTTTCATAAAGCTGCTCATAGCTCGCCGCCTTTTTTTCAATCTCACGTAACTTTTCAGGACTATTTCTTTTGTAAAATAATTAATCCTAGATTATTCACGGCACAGCCGTGAAAGTGTCTGAAAGCCACATAGTTGCTGTATTTTAACTGAATATTGCTTTTCACCTGTCAAGTGAATGAAAAAAGAGCATCCACTTGTGATAAAATTAAGGTGTCTAATCTCAAATAATACCAACAAAAGGAGCCCTTTATGAGTATTGTAAACACCTTACCATTAGAAAGCAATAGACAGATTAAAATAAATTTTGATGGAGGAGATTTATCCTCCGATGCAGGCTTGCTTCTCATCAAAGAATTCGTAAGCAAACTTGGGATTGATAAGCTATTAGGCAAAGCTTTCAAGACCAATGATTCTGCATTATTCAGATATCATACGGATCAGGAAAACTTGCTCCAGATGATCTATATGATCATTGCCGGTTATTTTGAAGATGATAATTCCGATGAACTGACAAACGATCCCGTATTCAAGTCCATACTTGAAAAAGATGCCCTTGCATCACAGCCTACTGTTTCCAGATTCTTTAACCGTATGGATGAAGATACCT
The DNA here is from genome assembly GCA_000403475.2 of Lachnospiraceae bacterium MD308. Lineage (GTDB taxonomy): Bacteria > Bacillota > Clostridia > Lachnospirales > Lachnospiraceae > MD308. The sequence continues at coordinate 773,254 of KE159796.1, read as the reverse complement.
TAAACCAGTTTCTTGCGATTGGCAGAATACTTCGGAATAAAATTTACAGTATTCAGATGCCGCAGGCTGTTATTCTGGATCTGGATTCCACTCTTCTTGATGCATACGGCAAACAGGAAGGCAGCGCCTTTAATTTTCATTATCAAAGCAATGGTTATCATCCACTTGTTTGTTATGATGGAATGACCGGAGATCTAATAAAAATCCAACTTCGTGACGGAACACAGTATTCCTGCACCGGAGTGGTTGACTTCCTGCAGCCGATACTTGATGAATACCTGGATGATTATCCGGAAATCCGTATTCTGCTTCGGGGTGACAGCGGTTTTGCTGCGCCTGACCTTTACAAGCAGTGTGAGGAAAATGGCACAAGCTATGTGATTCGGCTGAAAGAGAATGGCATTCTCCGTGAAAAAGCATCCCATTTTGTGGATGGGCTTGATGAGATCACCAGGAATAATAAAGTTGATTATGCGGTAGTTTATGGTGAATTCACGTACAAAGCAGGTTCATGGCCTTATGAAAGGCGCGTGGTATGCAAAGTTGAAAAACCGGAAAACCAGATGGTTTACATGTACACATTTATTGTCACAAACATGGATTCTTCCCCAGAGTATCTCATCAAATTTTACTGCAAGAGAGGGCTGATGGAAAACTTCATCAAAGAAAGCAAATCCGGTTTTGATTTCGCGTCCGTAAGCAGTCATACCAGAATGGTAAATGCCAACAGACTTCAGATACACGCTCTTGCGTATAACATATTTAATTGGTTTAGACGATTGGCGTTATCAGCAAATATGCGAAAGCAACGTATTGATACTGTCCGTTTAAAACTGCTGAAGATTGCTGTAAAAGTAATTCATTCAGCAAGATATATCATATTCAAGCTGTGTAGCAGCTGCCCTTATAAGAATGAATTCACTGAGACACTTTCAAATATCGGTAAGCTGAATGTACAGCTGGAATAGCAACTATTAACGAACCTTGACAGCTTAACAACTGCTCTGAACTCTGTCACGGGGATTTTATGCCCTTTTGACGGGTTAATTGAGTGATGTTATGGTTGTAAGGATCGATTTTCAGATTCATGGTACAGTTATCAGTTCAAATACTGTTCCGTGAATAATTCAGGTTAATTATTTTACAAAATCAAATTAAAAAACCGGCACATCCCTCCCTGAAAAAAGGAATCCGCCGGCTCATCTTTACACACTCTCATAACCTGCCCTATTAAATTCTATCAGTCCGCGCACAGCTAATCACCCGCTCTGCAATCCCCTCCCAGGAAATGCCGCTCACATCCGCAAGCCTCGTTTTGCCCTTACGGATGCTCTCACACAACGCATCCGCAAGCCTCCGTTCAAAACCGGGCAGTCCGCTCTTAACCGGCTCGTCGGCATTCCGCATCTTAGGCATCTCCACAAAAAGGACATCCGCCCCCGGCACAGCCTCCGAAAGCCACTCCCGGATGCCCGGAAGGTCTGTCATCACCGCCCTGTCGCCGCAGGCCAAAGCCTCGATCACCGTCAGCGGGATTCCCTCAAAAAAGGACGGCAGCACAAAGATATCGCACCTGTTGTAGACTTTCGACAGCTCTGCCTGGGAAAGCCGCCCAAGGAATGTCACCTTCACCGGAGCCTTCTTCGAAAGCTCACAGATCAACCCAAGCTCATCCTCATTCCCCGTACTCCCCGCCAGGAATACCTCGATCTCCTTCCCCAGACCGCCCAAAAGGCAAAGGCTCCTCATCAGGCTCACCACACCCTTCTTCTCTGCAATCTTCCCGGCAAACACAAGCCTCGTAATCCCGTCAGACGGCCTCTCCCCCGTCACATGGAAAATCCTCCGGTTAAAGCCCATGCCCACCCTTGTAATCTTATCAGAAGATACACCGTAAATCTCCTTCACGCCCTCCTCCTGCGCCCTCTGAGGCACAAAGATATGGTCAAGCCTCTTTATCTGCTCCCGGATAAATCCTCTCTCAAAATCCGTCTTTTTCATCTGCCGCAGATCCGTGTTATGGCAGAACCCGTACACCTTAAGCCCCGGAAATGCCTCCCGCACAAGAGCCGTCAGAAAATAAAGGTGGTGGCACAGCACAATGTCCGGCGAAAGCTCCTTAACCGCCCTCGCTACCGCCTTTAAAAACGCCCCCTTAAACTGTTCTGCCATCTCCGGCGTCATATCGCAGTATCTTGTACTCTTATAAGGCATCTCGTCCGACATCCCCGCAATCGGAAACGGAAGGCTCACAGAGCCGCCCTCACGGAACCCTTCGCCCTCTCTTCCCCCGCATCCCTTTCCATCCTGCGAAAAATACACCGGGTAGAGCTTAACGCCCTCCGGCAGCTCTACCTCATCCTCTTCATACACACCCGCAACAACCGCCTGCTCATGCCCCTTCGCCGCGTACTCCTTTACAAGCTCCGTCAGGTACACACCGCTCCCGGTGCTGCTTGGTTTCTGCGCCGTAATGCTTAGTATCCTCATCTTACCTTATCTTACCCTCTCATAAACTGTAAAATAATATTCCAAATCAAAGCACGTCTGCTCCTCGCTGATTTTCGTCATCTCCCACTCCGCATCCGCATCCAGGTCCGGGAAATATGTGTCCGCATCAAAAGCATGGTCAATCTTCGTCACATACGCCGTATCGCAGTACCCCAGCATCGCGCGGTAGATGCTCTCCCCGCCAATGACAAAGATCCCGCCGCCGCACTTTTTCGACTCCTCCACGGCGGTTTCTACTGCCTCCTCCACGCTGTGGACAACCACCGCGCCCTTTACCTTATAATCCTTCCTACGGCTGATTACGATATTCACCCGGTTCTTAAGAGGCTGCCCCTGGGGAAAGCTCTCTAACGTCTTCCTCCCCATGACGACCACGCCCCCCTTCGTCATCTCCCGGAAATACTTCATATCAGCCGGGATGTGATGCATCAGCCGGTTATCCTTCCCAATCGCCCAGTTCCTATCTACAGCAACAATCAAATTCATGCGCCCGTCTCCCTTTCCGCGGGCATTCTCGCCCGCCCTGTCATTTATAAATCCTGTATAAATCCTGTCTCATCCATCCTTTAAATCCCCTGCCTTTAAATCGCCACAGGTATATTTTTTATCTGCTCATGAGTCTCATAATCCAACAGTTTCACATCATCCCTTGTAAACTCATAGAAATCCTTCACCTCCGGATTCAGCCAGAACTTCGGCGCCGGCAGAGGCTCGCGGCTTATCAGCTCTTCAATAAGCGGTATGTGCCTGTCGTAAATGTGCGCGTCCGCGATCACATGGACGAACTCTCCCGCCTCCATGCCGCACACCTGGGCAAGCATATGGATCAGCACCGCATACTGGCACACATTCCAGCTGTTAGCCGTCAGCACGTCATTCGAACGCTGGTTTAAGATCCCGTTCAGCGTAAGCCTGTCGTGCCCCGCCCTTTTCGTCACATTAAATGTCATGCTGTAGGCGCAGGGGTAAAGGTTCATCTCATGAAGATCCTGGTGCACATAGATATTCGTCATGATACGGCGGCTGTAAGGATTGTTCTTAAGGTCATAGATTACCCTGTCCACCTGGTCGAACATGCCTTCCCTGTACTGATGCTTTACACTCATCTGATAACCGTACGCCTTTCCGATCGAGCCTTCCTCATCCGCCCAGCTATCCCATATATGGCTGTTCAAGTCACGGATATTGTTGGACTTCTTCTGCCAGATCCACAAAAGCTCGTCCGTACAGCTCTTAATCGGCGTCCGCCTCAAAGTCAGCGCCGGAAACTCCTTACTTAGGTCATACCGGTTCACCACCCCGAACCTCTTCACCGTGTAGGCAGGCGCGCCGTCCTCCCACACCGGGCGCACCTTCTCACCCCTTGTATCCGTACCGTTTTCAATAATATCACGGCACATATCTATAAACACTCTGTCCGCATAACTCATGCACCTGTATCCTCCCTGTATTTTTAAAATTAATCTGTACACCAGTTTATCATGAAATCAGAAAAAGAGAAACCCAAAGTCTCTCTTTTTTTCATTCATGTTCCTGTCTTAGCAATCTCGCTGATACGCTTTCCGGCAAGAAATTCATTCACCGCGCTGTCCTTCGCCTTATCGTAGGCAAGAAAAGTAAGCCCTGCCCTCTCCACATTACAGTACACTTTCCAGCAGCCCGTAAGGACACTCTTCCTCCCTCCGTTCTCAATAAATGCTTTTACATCTTCCAGAGGGTAATCCAAAAATACCCCCATCTCATGAGGGAAATCCATTTTCCCTTTCATATACAGGCCCATCCGCATAGAAAGCTGCGTAATACTCTGGGAAAGCTCTAACCCCTCATAGCCATAGCCTTTCAAAAACCGCCGGACTTCCCTGTCGGCAAGCACTTTCTCAAGCTCCGTTTCTCTGTAAAACAAGACCAGGCACCTCTCTTTTCTCACAGCAAGAATCCGCCAGGAGATATCCGTAGCCTCAAACAGCCGGTATAATCCCATCGCCCACGGCCTCTCCACATTCAGAATGCTCGCCGCCCGCATCCCCTTGAGAAACGGCGCACACTGCATTACAAGCGAAAACTCCATGCGCCGCTCCATATCCTGTTCAAATGCCATATAAGCTATAATCTCTGCCGTCATATTACGCTCCTGGTCTCATGATAGATTACCCTCAGTGAACAAAGAGCATCTGTTCCTTTGCTCACTGAGGGTATCATTCCCCCTGACCGGGCATTTTATGAAAATAACAGACAAATCTCCCTTAACAGCCCTCTTTAATCTGCACCGCCCACCGGGAACGTCACCTGCCAATCCCCCTCCGTCAGCGTGCCGCCGCAGATAAGCTCTCCGCAAAGCTTATAATTTCCAAGCTCTTCATACGGAATATCAAACACATATTCCTCATATCTCCCGCTTTCATCCCCATCCCCAAACGTCAAATTTTTTTCACATTCTACCTTTGTTTTATCCTGGTCCTCCAGCCACAGGCTGCCCTGATTATCCGCATTTGACAGATCCTTATAATACATCTGCACATAAAGCTTTCCATCTGCATGTCCTATTGCCGACACCTCCGCTCCATTTATCGGCACAGCTAAGGGCTCCTTTTCCGGCTTTAAAAATATGATCTTTTCAGCCCCGTCCATACTCCCGCTCCCAATGCTGACATTCTCCTTCCCCTTTGGCGTATCGCTCACAAAGGAAAGCGTCTGATCCAGCAAAGCTCCCTCAAATGTCTCCTTATGGCTCAAGATTTTGGATACAGAGAACGTCACCTTCTGCCCGTCAAACTGCATCCCTTCTGTCTGCCTGACTTCAAGCAGGAACGTTGCCTCCTTCATCTCCTCATCATAGCCCACCAGCCTGCAGGCAGAGGTTTTTTCACCAAACGGACGGATATCATAGCTGTCAGACAAGTCTGCCGTTCCGTCAATCCGCTCTCCCTCCAAATCCTTTATGGAAATATATATTTCCGCCGTATTGCCAGAGATATCCGCCGATATGACTTCCATCTGCATACCATTGTCCACACAAGATTTCTTTACCGGCTTAAGCCTCTGGGCTATAGACGGGGACAATGCATAAAGAAGTTCCTGCGCCGGCTCCACCTCCGCAGCCGCCAATACCGGAACTGACACAACAATGCACAGCGCAAACACCGCCGCAAAAGCCAGGACTTTCTTCACTGCCGCGCTCCCCCCTCCCTCAAATTCCCTTGCATTCCTCACCATACTTTCATCAATCATGCCAATCGCATCAATAAGTTTATCACTTTTCAACATAAATACCCTCTCTTTCCAATCTCAGACGAAGTTTCTTTCGAAGGCGGAACAACAAAGACTTTACTTTGCTCTCACTGAATCCTGAATATTTGCTAATCGACGCAATGCTGTCAAAGTACCAGTAACGGCAGATAAAGACTTTTCTCTGCACTTCAGGAACTGATTTCAGAAATCTCTCCACCACCGCCGCAATCTCTCTCGTCTCCAACTCCGCGTCAATGCTGTTCTTGCCGGGAATGCAGTCCGAAAGCTCCTCATAGGCATAGGATACCTCCCCGCCCCCTCGCTTTTTAGCCCGCATATCCCTCCACCTCTTCAGACAGATATATCTGGTAAGCTTTCCCAAAAATGAGGCAAGACACTCCGGGCGATGAGGCGGCATGCTATTCCATGCATTCATATACATATCATTCACGCTCTCATCTGCATCCTCTTTATTATAAAGGATATTAAAAGCAATAGAATAACAGTATTTCCCGTATTTTTCAGCCGTCTCTTCAATCGCTTTCTCATCCCTTTTCCAATATAAATTTACTATATCTTTATCCTCCACCGCTCCACCTCCTGCCGCAGTAATTCTTTATCAAGAGCTCTTTCACTTATACTACCACCCATTTTTTCCCTTTCGTTGCACCCTTTCCAAAATATTTTTAAGCCGCAAAAGGCGGATAAGAAACGTTTAGTTTAAATCCGTTCTCTTATCCGCCCTGCTTCCATATTATAATATTTTTATGGTTCCGCTATATTGTAAAGCACTCTGTTTAACATTTTATAAAGCGCCTCTGTTTCCTTTTTTGTCATCCCCAGCGTCAGCATCTGATCGAGCTTTTTCCGGTCCCGCTCCATCCTTTTCTGGATATCATAAGCTTTCTCTGTCAGATAAATATTTTTACACCGCTTATCCCTCTCGCTGGGAAGGGCCATAATATATCCCTTTTCATCCAATCTTTTAAGAAGACCCGTAACCGTAGGATTACCAAGGTTCAACGCTTTCTCAATATCCCGCTGGTTCACTTCCTCCTGCCCGCTTCTAAGCAGGAAATCAAGAACTTCACACTGAGAAGAAGTTATCCCGAGACTTCTAAGCCTGTTGTTGAATTCTTTTTCATATACGTTGTTAATCTGTTTAAACAAAAAACCTATTGTCCTGCGCTCACGCATAGATTATGTTCCTTTCTGTCCAATCCCCATTACTATCCCGCCCCTTAACAGTAATAAGGATAGCATGTATCTTTTGAAAGGTCAATCGCAAGGTTGCTTTACCTGTCTGCCCTATGGTATCATGAAACAAATACATATGCAAAGAGGTACAAATATAATGAAAACCTATACACAAAAAACAATCTGCCCCTACGACTGCCCCGCCTCCTGCGGGTTTACTGTCCAGACAGACGGCATAAGAGTTCTGAGAACCGAAGGCGACAACACACACCCTGTCTCCCAGGGTTTGCTGTGTGGGAAAATGCGCCGTTATGCGGACGAAATCAATTCCGAAGCCCGGATTCTCACCCCGCTCAAGCGCTCCGGCCAAAAAGGGAACGGCTCCTTTATCCCCATTTCCTGGGAAGAAGCAATAAATGAAATTACTTCCCGCTGGAAAAATATCATTAAAACAGAAGGCGCATCCTCTATCGCCTACTGTTATTATTCCGGTGTAATGAGCGTCATACAGCGTCACTGTGTGCAGGCACTTTTCTCCCGCATGGGAGCCTGCGAGCTTGTAAAGACTCTGTGCGCTTCCGCCAAAGGAGACGGCTATGCCTCCGTTGTAGGTGACACCGGAGGCCTGGACCCAAGAGAACTTAAGGACAGTGATCTGTATCTTGTATGGGGAAGCAATGTAGCGGCCACCAGATTTCCAACCCTAAAAGATTTGACACAGGCGAGAAAAGAAGGTAAAAAAGTCATACTCATAGAAGTATATGCAGAGCCAATGGCGCCTTACTGCGACGAAGTCATCCTGATACGACCGGGAAGCGACGGAGCTTTAGCCCTCGCCATGATGCATGTATTAGCGGAAAACGGGCTGGCAGACGAAGCATTTTTAACGGAATACGGACTGGGATACAAGGAGTTTAAAGAAACACTCTCCTCCTGCACCCCCGAGTGGGCGTCAGCCATCACCGGAATCCCCGCCCGCACCATCACGGCTCTTGCACTCCGTTACGGCAAAGCCTCCTCCCCTTCCATCTTACTCGGAAGCGGCTGCTCCCGTTATGGCAACGGCTCCATGACAGTACGGCTGATTACCATACTGTCTCTGTTTACCGGCGCATGGAAGCGCCCGGGAGGCGGGCTGTGCGGCTGTACACCCTCCGGCGGCTCCTATTTTGACGGAAATACAGTGCAGCGCCCTGACCTGCGCACAGAGCGTCCGAAAAGAACGATCAATATCAACCAGCTATCCCTCGCCCTCACCAAAGCCAACGGGCAGCCTCCCGTCAAAAGCCTCTATGTGTCCGGAAGCAACCCTGCAAACTCCGTCAGCGATCAAAAAGGCATGTTAGAGGGATTAAAGCGAGAAGATTTATTTACCGTAGTCCACGAGCGGTTTATGACAGACACGGCACGTTACGCAGACATTATCCTTCCTGCCACCTTCTCCGCAGAGCAATCCGACTGCTACGAAGCTTACGGCTACTGCACCATGGCAGCGGCCCCAAAAATCGTCGAACCGGCCGGAGAGGCAAAGAGCAACTGGAACACCGTCACCCTCCTGGCAAAAGCCATGGGCTATACCGACGATTATTTTCAGCGTACAGAAGAAGAGATGTATGAGAAACTGATTCTGACACCTACTGCATATTGCGGCATCCAACGGCCGATTTTGCGGAGCAAAACGGCCGCAATGCGAAGCTGATCGGCCACAGGCCGTTGCCTTTGTAAGCCGAATCCTCTCATAATGGGTCTATGCCTCATAAAGAGGTAAATAAACTCATTTGAAGGAGGATAATGAATGCTTGACTACAAAACAATCATTATCAAACGCTATGCGCTGAATCTGTCTGGCAGAGAGATTGCCAGACAGATTGGTGCAAGCAAGTCAGGAGTCAATGAATTCCTGAAAGCATTTGAGGAGTGTGACAGCATCAGCTACCCGCTCCCGAACGGCATCACCAACTATGGAATAGCTGAGTTAGTGTATGGAAATCCGCCAGGAAACAATGGTCGAAATCCCAACATTGAGTATCCTGATTACGGGGATGTGAACAGGCAGCTTTCCACCAGAAAGAACATGACTTTGGTGTTCCTCTGGAACAGGTACAAAAAGAAGTGCGAGGAAACTGGCAGGCGTTATTATCAATACCGCCAGTTCTGCGAACATTACTCTGAATGGTGTGCCGAAAATGCCGAAACCTTACACTTCGATGCCGTCATTGGGGAAAAGATGGAGGTTGACTTTGCCGGCAAAACATTTGAGATTACCGATCCGTTAACCGGTGAAATCTATACCGTCGTGGTATTTGTTGCCATTCTGCCCTATTCACAGTACATATACGCAGAGGGAATGCTTTCGGTAAAAGAGCCCCAGTGGATCGATGTAAATAACCATGCCCTGGACTACTTTGGCGGAGTGCCTGCGCTTGTGGTCTGCGATAACTGCAGGCAGGCCGTCATAGCAAACAGGGATTGGATCGCACCAGAACTGAATAAAGATTATGCCGAATGGGCGGAACATAACCAGACGGTTATCTTGCCTGCGAAGGTTCGTAAGCCAAAGTATAAGAGTTCTGTGGAAAACGCCGTGGGCATCCTTGAAAAGGGATTTTTCCACGAGATGGAGGAGCGGCAGTATTTCTCTCTGGAACAGTTCAATCAGGATCTATGGGTCTTCCTCGAACAGTTAAACCGGGAGCCTTTTAAGAAAAAGGAACACAACAGATACTTCTATTGGGAAGAAGAAAGACTGGAATTGATGCCGCTGCCCTCCGTGCATTACGAGTACACGGAGAGACGAATGGCAAAAGTATCAAGCGATTTCCATGTCCGCTTTGATAATGCTTATTATAGCGTAAATAAAGCATATGTGCACAAAGAAGTTCTCATAAAGGCGACAGCAGCCATTGTACGAATTTACAGTAAACAGGGTGAATTCCTGTGCGAGTGGCCCCGTGCAGAGTACAAGGGAAAATGGTCTACGAATCCCCACCATCTCCCCGCCAGCTATCAGGGATACGGACAGTGGAATGCAGCATTTTTTATCAATAAGGCAAGGCTTGTGGGCACATCGACCGAGGCGGTTATCCAGAACATCCTCAAGTGCCGTAAATATGAAGTCCAGACCTACCGTATGTGCCTTGGCGTACTCAACTTCGGCGGGAAATATGGGAAGCCTGTACTGGAGGAGTGCTGCCGTCGTGCCATTGACTGTGGGAAAACCACATATACGTTCATAAAAAACACCATTCCCGCAGTTGCGGATGAGATGGGAGCAGAAGTCCGAAAATGCAGCACTGCCCCTGAAAAAAAGGGCGGATACGCGATGAGCCCTGATTCGGCAGATATAAACAAACTTTTGTCCCGCAGCAGGGAGCTGGCAGACAGGCAGAGGGGAGGTGACCGGTAATGCTCACTGGAAACAGCCTTCTGAATATGCTCGTGGATGAATTAAACGAAATGGGGCTGCCAAATATGGCGGCTGAACTGGATAAACTCTATGCTGCCCCCGGATTCCTTGAGATGGACCGCCTTACGCTGATTTCGGAGCTTATATCTCCCGAATACAAGGATAAGATCAGTAAACGGATAAATAACCGCCTCCGCTCGGCAAAACTCATAGGATGCCCGGCAGAAATCGGGAATTGTACGGATTCCCAGGAAAGGGAATACTTACCTTCCGGGATTCCGCAGATGCTCTCCACACTGGATTTTATTCCAAAGGGGTTTAACATTTGTATACTCGGAGCGTCCGATACTGGCAAGACGTATCTGGCAAAAGCAATCGGCATAAAAGCATGTACGGATTACCGGGTGGGATATTTCCACTGTGAGGAACTGCTTGAAAACCTTTCGTCACAGAAACAGCTTGATTATGGTAAGTATAGTCGGAAACTGTCCGGACTGCTTAAACAGGATCTTTTGATACTTGATGACTTTCTTCTCCACACAATCGTAGATGAAGCAGAAATCAAGATCCTGTTTGCACTGCTGGAAGGAAGATCGGAGAAAAAGAAAAGCACCATCATCTGTTCTCAGAGGGCGCCGGAGAACTGGAAGCCAATGATCATGAACGATGAGATATCGGCAAACTCCATACTTAAAAGAGCAACCAAACATTACACAGTTATGATCAACAGGAGATAACCTGCATTAAACGGGTGGCCGTTTTGCTCCGCAAGGCGGCCGCTCTAAAACGCATCTGTGGACGCTGCGCTCCGCAGAATGCACCTACGCCCCTGTCTGCCCATCTGACAGAAGAAGAGCGCGCGGCTTTGATAAAAGGCAGCACCATATCTATGCCTTTTGCCTGTCATACAGATTTTCAGACACCGGATAAACGATTCTATATCGTAAACCCGAACCTCCCCGAGCCGATGCCCCATTACACAGAGTGCCACGGCGGCAGCGAAGCCTTAAGCCTGATATCTGTCCCCAGCAGATACACCTTGAATTCCATCTTCCAGGCCCACGAAAAGCAGTCGGAAAAACGAGGTCCTATGACACTTATCCTGAATACCGAAGACGCCGCAGCCCGCGGCATCAAAGATGGAGACACGGTGCTGTGCTGTAATGATTTGGCAGAAGTGGAATATACCGCTTATCCGACGGCCCTGATCGCCAAAGGTGCTGTCGCTGCGACAGGCGTATACAGTCTGGCACAGAGTCCCGGAGGACTCACCTGCAACGCCCTGCACCATCCCCGCTTATCCGACGGCGGTGAATCAACAACTATGAATGACAATAAAGTAAATGTAATCTTGAAAAAATAGCGGGGTAATCTCCCGCTATTTTTTATCTGTACCTCCTATTCTGTGCCTTCTACTCTGCACTTCCTGCCGGAAATGCCGCCTGCCTCTTCATCACCCGAAGCTCTTTCACCGCAAAGGCGACCGCCACCGCTGCTGCCGCCCCGTCCGCAATTGGTCCGGCATACATCACCCCGTCGATTCCCATAAAAACCGGGAAAATCAGGATAAGCGGCAGCAGGAAGATAACCTGTCTCGTCAGCGATACTACAATACCCAGCTTCGCTTTCCCAATAGACGTAAAGAATCCTGAACACATGGGCTGTATCCCGTTGAAAAATGTCATAAGCATAAAGATTTTAAAGTACCGCTCCGCAAAGTGGAAATACTCCGGCGTCCCCGTCCCGAAGATACTGACAATCTGCCTCGGAAAGAGCTGGAAACACAAGAAAAATATTATCCCCACCATCAACGATATCTGGAATGCTTTTCTGAACGCTTCCCGCACCCGCCCGTAATTTTTCGCCCCGTAATTAAATCCCCACAAAGGCTGACATCCCTGGGAAGTACCGATACAAATCGACATAAAGACCATATTGACCTTCGAGATGACACCCACGCAAGCTAACGGGATATCCGTCCCGTACATAGACTCTGCCCCGTAATGCCTCAGTGTATTGTTCATCGTAATCTGAACCGCCGCCATGGCAATCTGGTTGACGCAGGCCGCCATCCCAAGAGACACAATCGCCCGAAGAAATTCCGCCTGCGGTTTCAACATTTTAGGCTCCAGTTCAAGGTGACGGAATCTTGAAAAATAAATAATCACCAGAATTCCCGAAATCACCTGCCCGATTACCGTCGCCCACGCAGCCCCCTTGATTCCCCAATGGAACACGAATATAAATGCGGGGTCTAAAATCGTATTAATCAGCGCACCGGTAAGTATACACGCCATGGAATATGTAGGACTTCTGTCCGCACGAATCAGATGATTCCCCCCGGTAGTAAGAATCAAAAATGGAATCCCAAACGCTGTAATCCCAAGATAATCCTGTGCAAAGGGCAGGATATCCGGTGTCACCCCAAAGATATTGAGAAGTGGATTCAGAAACAAAATTACAGCAAAAGCAATCGTACACCCGCAAATCACCAGCATAGAAAGGCCCGTTCCTACAATCCTGTTCGCCCGCTCCTGATTACCGGCGCCCGATTCCAGATTAAAATTCGACGCACTGCCGATTCCAAGTAAAAGAGCAATCGCCGTACATATAATAGACACCGGAAACGCTACATTTGTTGCGGCATTTCCAAGCATCCCTACTCCCTGACCGATAAAAATCTGGTCAACAATATTATAGAGTGAGTTCACCAGCATACTGATGATTGCCGGTATGGCAAATTTAGCGATAAGCTTCCCTACACGCTCATAAGCCAATGGGTTGCGCAAAACCTCCTGTTTTTCATTCCCTCTTGTTTCTTTCGTGGCTTCTTCCATTCTCTTATCCCATCCTATCTGTCATAATCTGCCCTAAGGTATTTTCGATATATAATAAAAATACTTAGATAAACACATCTGCATTCATCTAAGTATCTTCATCTCCAAGAGCGACAGACGGGGTTCGAACCCGCGACCCCGACCTTGGCAAGGTCGTACTCTACCAACTGAGCCACTGTCGCATTTCTTTTTGTTTGTCCCTCGGAACAATAACTACTATACTACACAGTTTCTCATTTGTCAATAGAATTTTTAAAATTTTTTTGATTTTCTATTTTTAGCGCTCATTAGAGGTATATTCTTTTATTATCGGCGGAATCTGAGCCATCATATTATCGATATCCTCAAACATTGCACTTTTCGTCGTCCCCAACTCTCCCGCACGATCAATATGATGAGTAACCTCCTGATACCGATCCTTTATCTGATCAAAAAATCCGCACAACTGCTGCAATGCTGTCTTTGAGTTCTCAATCACACCAGAAATCTCCGTATGGACTGCCGTTGCACTTTCTGCCGACTGCGTAATCTCATCAAACATATCGTATGTCTCATTTACTTTTTCAATACTCTCTCCTAATGCCTGCTGGGAAGTCACGATGCTGTTGTTGAGCTTATCTGCTCCCTGTTCTACTTCATGAATACCGGAATCTACTTCACCAGTCAGATTCTTAATCTCTTCTGCAAGCTTTTTTACTTCTACTGCAACCACAGCAAATCCCTTTCCCTGCTCTCCCGCACGCGCCGCTTCAACGGACGCGTTCAAAGCAAGAATATTCGTCTGCTCGGCAATATTGATAATCTTATTGGTACACCGCTTAATCTTCTCCACAGCCATCTGCAAATCCTCAAAAGTGGTTCCCATCTCACTAAAATGAGTCTCAACCTGCCTCGAACTGTTCTTAAGCTCCTCAACTTCATCCTGCGCGTGGCCCACCGACTTGGCGATCGTATCTTTCACTGTCACAAATTCACCGGATACATCCTCTATGCTGGCAAAATTCTCACCAAAATCTTCAAGCCTGTTCTGAAAATCCCCTGCTTCTTTCATCACGCCGCCAAAAGAACGCCCAATCTCACTCAATTCTCTCAGAGAATGTACTTCTTTCTGTACAAGCTCTGTATGATAATCCTTAAGGCTTCCCATTACATGCAATACTGGGTACAGACTTTTTTCATTTTCAGATTTTACTGTTGTTTCCTGTTTGGTCTTATTCCAAAATGACATCTCTTCCTACCCCCTCTACTCAAATACCACACAAGTCATAGACTGATTAACAAATCGATTATTATAATGTTCTCCATATCCAACTAATCCCGCATGGCTGCCAAGAGTACCCATCTCACTTAGATACTCCTGCATATAATTATTCTGAGTAAAGAGCAGATAACGGAACAGGCAGTTTACAGAAAACACAGCCGAAAGCCTTGGAAAATCTCTCTGAATCTGGCGAATCGTCTCTCTTACTACTTCTTTGTAATCTCCAAGTTCAAGCAGAACAAGTACATCCGAATCATTTACCTGGCGGAAACACGCCAGTGAATCACCTTTCACTTCTTTTATAGATATAATACAGGTATCATCCCCGTTAAGCTTTCCAAAAGGATTCTTGAATGTCTGTGTTGTAATATCACTCTCTGACACCTTAAGAATATCCTGGTATACCTGTCTCGCCGGGCGGTCATTCAGCGCACCGATAACATAATTCGCCCGATCCGTACGGGAAGCAATAAACTGATGATCCGCCATATGATGATAGATATTCTCCTTATACGCCTTCACTTTTCCACTCTGGTTCTTCACCAGGCCATATGCCACTGCATCTTCGTACACTCTGCCATTAGCGGACACTTTACCCGCGTCCCCTGTCCCGCCCACAAGCGAGATCCTTTTGCGCTTTAACACTGTATTAATTGTAGTAAGTACACATGCATCGTTCCCGGTACAAAAATCAATACAAATCGTGTCATTCTGTGAGCCGCCAACTGTCTTCATATCCTGCTCAAGCCGGCTGATATATTTCACCGGCATCACAGACACTTTTTCTAACACATTAGCAGCCGCAATGATGCCGTCTGTAAATGCAATCACACCTACACCCTTTTCCACCACTCTGGTATCATAGCTCATGCCAATACATCCAATACTTGGCACTCCGGGAAAAAGCCCTTCTAACTCTCTCACATGTCCTTCAAACTGCTCTTTATTCGAGAGCAGCATAATAAATTGCGGTCTGTTCAATCCACGAACTGCCTCCCGTAGCTCACCACGCTGACTCATTCCAAAAAATTGTTTCATTATGAGACCTCTCTCTCTTAATTATTCGAGTACTTTAAAACTCCTTCACCTATGGCTTCCCGCATATTATATGTACAAAAAGATGACTGCCATATGATGGAAAACCATAAACTAAATATATTATATTGTATATTTACACAGAACGTCAATGACAATTTCCATGCAACACCACATAATTTTTCAACAACAAAAACGGGTATTAACTTCATCGCTAACACCCGCTTTTAAACTGATTTTTATCTTTAATTCCGAAGATTTACAATCTCGTCTTCTAACATTTTCACAATTCGTACAATTGCATCTCTTTCTTTCGCAGTTCTTACATCTATTGATATACTATGTTGGGCCTTGGGGCTGAGGTCTAAGCTGTCTCTCAATAACTCGTCTAAGGATACATCCAGTGCATTTGCTATACAGATCAGAAGTTCAACACTCAACTTGGTATTTCCTGTCTCTACATGCGAGATATGCTGCACAGAATATTCTGTCAATTCCGCCAGTTCACTTTGTGTATACCCTCTACTCTTCCGTGCCTCCCGGATACGGACTCCAAGCATTTCATAATCCATAATATCCATCCCTCATATATACGTTTTTCATTTACTTACATAATTTTATTAAGAAATGGATATATATGGAATACATTATATGGATAACTATTATGTTTTTAATTTAATTTTTTATGTTTTTTATATTTTTGGTGTAATATTGCACCTAATCAGATAAATTTTCAAAGCTACTCTTCCATGCATAGCTCGTCATCAAATACAGCCCCCATCATTAAATACAACCCAATCCAAGGCAGCCACACAAAAGGCTGTTCTACATTATCCGCCATAGACATTACAATAGATATCAAACAGACATAAAACGGCACCGAAGCATACGGCGTCTCTTTCTTACTATACCGGAACGTCCTGATGATTACCATAACGAGCATCAAAATATATGGTACACTTGTAAAAATCCCATATCGGTGAGCAATACCAAGCACTGCATTATGCGGAAGACGTCTTTTCCCCCACATTTGGGGATTTTCCTTATGTCCGAGCAGATTCATATCGCGCAAATATGTTCTGTAATAGTAATCTCTTCCTGACAAAATTCCTGATAATGATGCCTTTCCAAGTTTTTGTCCTATTCGGCTTTCATCAAATTTTTGTTTCAAATCGCTGGCATAAGCAACCATGCCGAATTGCCTTCTGGCAATTGGCTGTTCTCCTTCAAAATTCACAGAAGTTCCCAAAGATTGCGGTATATGTTTTACTCCCCAATCAAGGCTGAGATATACAGGTATTACCAAAACAACCGCACAAATTATAATCGACATTAAAATCTTTCGGCAATTCTTTTGCTTTGTATAATTAATCATTCTTACAAACCATACAAATGATATTCCTGCTATGCTCAAAAGCGGACAAACAGACTGCGTTTTCCAGCAAAAGACCAATACGATACATCCTTCTAATATATAGGGAAGTATTTTTTTTATCTCCTTACCTTTTTTTATTGAATTCTCTATTTCTCCCAAAGTCACAGAAAAAATTATTCCCAAATACAATGCAAATATACTTGGGTTCTTACTGATTCCTGCATACCTCATTGCCGATTCCCCCGTAATCTCAGGTCGACATAACAAACAAAAAAGCGTAATCAAAATAAAAAAAACATGAATAGCCCGAACAAAATTCCTTGTAAGTATCTCTGGTTTTTCCATATTATTCCATACATATACAAAAAAACCTATCACAAAAACCATCGCATATCCAATAAATCTAAAATATTTTGAAATAAAAGCATCCGATATACATGCCATTATCCATAGGAATAACCAGCTCCACACCAAGCTATTGTTCCATTTTACCTTTTTTAAAGTTGATTCAATGGATAATATTGCAATAACCCATGCTAAAAATAAATAAATCAAAAGATGACTATTGAAGTCAGTATAATATGTCTGGCTTATTTCCACCCACACATTATATAAAAACATTATAACGAACGAAAAAATTATCAGACAATTTCTCCTACGTTGATTTAAAGGAAGGCGCTTCATAATCTTCCAAAATAATTTTGCAATCAAAAAATATATTTTCTGTAATACTTCTATCCATCTATATAAGTGAAAAGTAATTCCAATTTTGTGCCAGACTAATATAAAAATTCCAGAAATAAAAAGGTAAATCAAATAAGAAACAAACATAATTTCCAAAGCCCTGTTTCCCTCAAAAACAGGTTTTGTTTCCCTCAACTGCATCTTTTCAATATAAAATGATGAACCATTATCTCCATATACCTCTATAGCTATCACATTAAAAGATTTTTGAGGAACGCTAATTATATTCATCCCATCGTGCAATGAATAAGATACATTATTGCTCTGTTTTATTTTCCCATCCTTCTGTTTTCTAAAATCAATTATCCATTCTATAGATTCAGTACTTAAATCCCTTAATTGTACACAAAAATAATTATATAAATTTTTACTTTTTTCTATACCTATTCCATATTCATAAAAGCCTTGATCCAATACTACCTTTCCTGAGCTTTCCTGATGTCCCTTATCCCGTACTATTGCTGTCCTATATATATTATCCTGGATTTCATACACCTTCCCTACATCATACAAATTTGTAATAGATCTACTTTCACTTAATATCACCAAGCACACTGAGAAAGAAAATATAAAACCTATCAATAGCCACGCAAAAATATAGTCATATTTTTTTGTCTTATAATTGTCCCTTAAAATCATAAAAAATAGTCTACCCCGCTATCGCTCAATACAAAATTAATTTAAGCTCTTAATTTGTACTGATTTATCACTTTAACTACGGCGTTCATATCTTCCGCAGTTAAATAAGGATGCATTGGAAGCGACAGCACAGTATCACATAATCGAATTGTATTAGCATAATCTCCATCATTAAAGGATAAGCCGCCAAAAGCCTGCTGTTTATGCATCGGCTTTGGATAATACACCATACTTGGAATATCATTCTTCTTCAATTCTGCCTGAAGTCCATCCCGCTCTTCCCTGTCTTCTAGCTGTATCGTATACTGTGCCCAGCTTGAATAGAACCCATCAGGAATAACTGGTGTTTTAACAACACCATCTAAAAGTTCTGTATACCTCTCTGCTACTTTATTAATATCAGTCACCTCATAATCTTTAAATGCCTTTAATTTAACAGACAAAATTGCAGCCTGCATAGTATCCAACCTAGAGTTCAGACCAATCCTTACATTATCATATTTCATCGTTCCCTTTCCATGGACACAAATCGAACGAAGCAAAGCAGCCACATCATCATCGTCTGTAAACACCGCCCCTCCGTCACCATAACAGCCAAGGGGTTTTGCAGGAAAGAAAGACGTCGTACTGATATCGCCAAAACTGCAAGCTCTCCGATTTCCAATCTTTCCGCCAAATCCCTGGGCGCCGTCTTCTAAAACAAGGAGATTATATTTTTCCGCTATCTGCTGGATGCTGTCATAACCTGCCGGAAGTCCAAATAAATCAACCGGAATAACTGCTTTTGGCGTAAGTTTTCCCTCTTCAATTGTATCTTTAATTTTTTTCTCCAGACTGTCTATGGATATATTAAAGGTATCCAATTCAACATCAACAAACACTGGTGTAGCGCCGGCAAATGATACAATCTCACCCGTAGAAAAGAATGTAAAGTCAGGAATAAAAACGGCATCCCCCTCTTTAATCTCCCACGCCATCATAGCAAGGCTCAGCGCATCTGTTCCGTTAGCACAGGAAATGCAATGCTTTGTCCCTACATATTCTGCCAATTCTTTTTCTAACTCTTTTACCTGTTTTCCGCTAATGAAATTACAATCAGACGCAACCTTTAACATCGCTGCATCTATGTCCTCTTTTAATATTTGATATTGGTACTTTAAATCTCTGAACTGCATAATTCTACTCCTTTGCTTTATTAAATATTTTATATTTCTTTAAAAATTCCAACTCCTGGAAACATCATTATAACAACATCAGGTTTATATTTGTCAATATACTCCACATAACTATCCGTATATCTGCCTTCTTGGGGATCTAAATATCTTGTTTCTTCAAAATTCGATGCCAAATAAGTAACCATGGGCCTTGCAAAGGAATCTGCAATAAGCAGAACTTTTAAATTATTATCCGACAAGGTATTTATTATCCTATTCTCAACATATCCTTCATAGGTTATGGCATTATATTTATTATTATATTTTGAATCTTCTAATTTTGCTTTATTAATGAAAACAGAGCTATAATCGCCTCTAGCCTCCCAATATTTTTTGTGGTTGCGATATTGAACATATTTAAAATCTGTATCATATTTGGGAACTACTATTTCAAAATCATCTTTTCCAGCAAAATATTTTCCTACCCGAATACCCTCTGAACCCAAAAAAGAATTTTTATAATTGATCTTTTTATACTGGTTAATATCCGTATATATTCGCTCCTCATCAAGATTTAATCCATACAGATCATTCAAAGTATCAATAATATCTGTATTGGCGTTAAAACTAGATTCTATTGTCCAATGATGATCCGTTATATAAAACTGAATCCGTCCATTCGCAACCTCCTCTCTAAGATCCAATACCGGAAATCCTACCTCATCCATATTTTTACACCAATAATCATACTGTTCATCTAACTCAAAATGATAATCATAAGGAACTTTTCCAGTTGCCCAAGGTCTTTGAACATATAAAATATCTGCTCCTATCTTCTGGGCATACATTAATATTTCCACCGCTTTGTCTACTTTAAGTTTTTCCTCTTCTTCTACAAATTTATAATCCAGATTATCCTGAAGATTTAATTTACCATCGTTGCCTTTTATCACTCCATTGCTAATCTTCTGCCCTGCCATTCTACAAAACAGTCCTTGATAATCAACAAATGACAACTTATTCCAAAAATTATTATTATACATTTCTTCAGCTATTACTATGTTCAAATTCCCGTTTTTAAACTGAGAGTCTATCACTTGATATAAATTAGGAATATTTAATGCTCCAATTCCAAATATGCTTATCCCAAAACAACAAGTAAGCGCATATTGACTCCATATTCGGCTCAGCTTTTTCATAAATCCTCCCTAAAAATTAAAATATATGAACGGATTATACCCTCCAGTAACCAAGTATGTAACAGAAATTGCAAATACCATGATATACATAAAAGGTGTCAAACACAATATAATTCTCTGGTTCAACATCTTCTTTTCCATTTTTCTTTTAATATATTTAAAAAAGGCTAAAGAATACAGAATCGCAAAGATAAAGAAAACTTTATACTCCCCAAGGTATTGAATCGCATGTCTATCTACAAATACACTATTCTTTCCTAACATAATAAACAAATAATCTTTGGCAAGCGTAAGTGTTTCAGATCTAAATAAAACCCACGCTATTATCACAAAAAACATAGTATATATTTGTCGAATAGATGCTGGCGCTTTTTGTATATATCTATATATAGAAGTATATTTCTCGAAAACCAACAAAACGAAATATATAAATCCCCATAATACAAATGTCCAATTCGCTCCATGCCAAATTCCTGTAGCTAACCATACAATTAACAAATTTCTTATATGCTTTCCCATCGAATCCACTCTGCTTCCACCCAATGGAATATATAGGTAATCACGAAACCATGTACTTAATGAAATATGCCATCTTCTCCAGAACTCAGTAATGCTCTTCGCTATATATGGATAATTAAAATTCTCAGGAAAATCGAACCCGAACATCTTTCCAAGCCCAATTGCCATTTGAGAATAACCATCAAAATCAAAGTAAATCTGTAATGTATATGCCAAAGCTCCTATCCATGCGAAAGTTATCGATATATCTGCCCCTGATGATACAGCATTAAACGCAGTATCTGCTACAATCGCCATCTGATTAGATATGATAACTTTTTTTCCCAATCCGATAATAAACTTTTCAATTCCCTCCGTTATTTGCTGAATGCTATACTCTCTGTCGTATAATTTATCACCTATCACACCATATCGAACAATAGGACCCGCAACCAATTGAGGAAAAAAAGAAACATATAATGCCACATCAAATAAACTCTGTGGCTTAACTTTTTCTTTATAAACATCTATTACATAAGACATTGCCTGGAATGTAAAAAAAGAAATACCTATCGGTAGGCTTATGTTTGTTTTAGGAAGTATATTTCCAAATAAGTAATTTACATTATCTATTATAAAATTCAGATACTTAAAAACACACAAAACACCAATGTTAAACAATATGGCAATGACTATCCAAAATCTTTTTAATTGTAAAGACGAATTACTAACTCCTTTTGAGAAAAAATAATTCATCAAAATAGAAAAAAGCATTACGAAAACAAACCAAGGTTCACCCCATGCATAAAATATGATACTTGTTATTATAAGAAAAGTATTTTGTATTTTAATCCATTTTTTTAGAATACCAAAATATATCCCTAATACAATTGGTAAAAAACCAAACATGAATATCGTACTGGAAAATAGCATATTTATTAACCCTCTATTTTAAACTCCCTTTTCTGCATTAAAATGTAATAATACCATAATTAATGTTTTCGCAGCATGTCCAACAATTGTTCCCACGCAAAAACCAATCATGCCATAAAAATGCCATAATATCAATGATCCTAAAAAATACACTGATACACTAATAATATTAATTACTATCTGCCATTTTATATCATAGAATTTTAGTATAAATGGATTCAAAAAAGAATTCAAAGTTTGAATAACTATAGCAACTGTTGTAATAGGAATATAAATCATAACCTCGTCCAACCATTGAGGAAATAATAGCTCTATGACAGGTCGACTAATAAGCATTGTTATGACATAGCCTATAATTGCTAATCCTCCTCCTAAAATTAAAACTTTTGAAAAAATAGATTTTTTATCTCTATTCCACTTTGAAATATAACTCAAAATAACACTTGTTATTGGTCCAGAAACCATACTAACAATTTTCCCTAAGATGGTAGCTGTATAGTATATAGATACTACATGTCCTCCCATAAGTGGATATAAAACCAATTTATCTGCATATGACATTGAACTATTACTGAATGTAGCTATTGTATATAAATTGACATCTCTGTTTACTGTATCATATAACATGGTTTTTTTCGATTGCTCCTTTAACATGCCAGTTTTCAGAATAGTAAAACAAACACAAAATGAAAATCCAAAAATAAAAACTGCCTGCCATACACCAGTAAAATAAAAAACACATAATCCTATAACAAAACCAGCACTCTGCAACAAGCCATTAAATAAAATAGCCACATAATTTAATTTAATTCTTAATCCAACTTCAAAATATGATTTCAATAATATTAATGTCGCTATCAATATGCTGTACAATATATTTATTAAAAAAAAACCTTTTAAATAAAAAATGCTTGCAATCAATATAATAATAACATTAATCCCCCCCCATTTATATAGTATAAGGGGGAAATCACCTTGTAATGAATTCTCTTCATATTCACTTGAACGCAACAATCTTATATTATTTAACACATTACCTATAGAATTGGACACAACAATCCACATAGAATACATAGTAATCATCAACCCATATTCTTCTGCTGAAAGGTGTTTAGCTAAATATGGATAAATTAATAATTGTAAAATCGCAATTGGTGCAGACACTGCACCAATATTCAAACCCATATCTAAAATAAATTTCCATTTTTTATTCACAATCATTTTTTTACCTTATAAAAAAAGCCATATAAAAATGCAACCGTTACACCAAATAACATAAAAAAAGTTAAAAAAGAAAAAACTCTCTCTTTAGCCATATCAAGTCCGGCTATGCTCTTTGCATATATGACCGCACTATTTCTTCTATTGTTCATAATATCTTCCTCTGAAAGCTCGCCTGTGACCCCTGCCACGGTCAAATATGATTTCAATAGATATTTATTATACACAATATCATATTGTTCCTGTTCTTCTATATCTATAATAAATTTATTAAATAAAGAAACTAAACCATTTAATTCCCATTCTGCATTCTGCAACAGTTGATCCATATTTTCATTAATTTTTTCAATTTCGTTCAAATTAGCAGAATGTATCATGTTTAACTGTCGTTCCCAGAACTCTTTTTCATTTTCCGCCGACTGAATCTTTTCTAATTCCTTGGCTTCTGAAGATTGGATAAAAATCTTAGAAAAAGAATGGTTATTTAATCTTTCAATACTTTTATCACTAGCAGCTATTTTTCGTTCATTTTGTCCTATGTTATACTTTATAAATTCCTCTGCTTTAGGCATATCATCACAAATAATCGGAGTATTATAAGTATAAAAACCTGCTAATTTGTCAAAATTCGCCTGTTTAAACTGCGATAAATCATCAATAAATAAAGCTAATTTATTAGAACTTTCATTGCTCATATCAACTTGCCTCAAATATAATGCATATGCATTTAATGCATTATATTTGTTTTTTAGCTCAGAAAACGCATTGTAATAATATCTTTCATCCTCCGTAAAGCTACTAAAATCAACTGTCTCAACAATTGTATCATCTAATGTAAACTCTTGCTGTCCATAATTCATATTTTTCACTATCCCTACACAACTTCCTGTCAAAAAGATAAATGCAAAAACGACTATCATACTCTTAATATTTTTTTTCAGGTTATACTGTATTTCATTTATCGAATATTCTACTCTTTTCATTTCTTTTCACACTTACCTTCCCTTTCTCTTGGAAACAAGAAAAACAATACACACATAATTAAAAATCCATGGGTTAATAATACAGTACTCCACGTTGTATTGCAAAACATAACGGCATAATATATTGCTAACCCTATAAAACACCTTGAATTGATTTTATCAGTCACTAAATCAAACAGTCGAAAACAAACAATAAGAATTAGAGGCATAATTACTATTCCTACCCCTCCCAAGTGAGACCAAACGTCTGCTAACAACCCATTATTGCAATTTATAATTTGTGACTCATAATTATTTCCTATTACTTTTGCTATAGGTAATTTGTAAGGACTTTCAAACCCTATTTTACCTAAAAATGTACCTCTGAAAATTTCTGTTGGATTATGCATGAAATATTTATAATATTCATTAGACAGCCGTGCCAAATCATATCCCTGCCTTCTAAAAAAATAGCTTATTACGTAAGCATGATTAGCAAAAATATATTCTAGCAATCCTATTAGACCAAGAAATATTCCACCAGGCATAATCATACATATCATTTCTTCCCGCCAAAAAATATGTCCTAAAATAAGTAATATACCCATAAACAAGACACTTTTATGTCCTGCAAAAGAAAAATTTAATAAAAGCAAAAAACAACCAGCAATTACAAACAAATATTTTTTTTTCCCCAATGCAATTAAAATCAACATCGGTATTATTATCGTCGAAAAGTGCTGGACATAAGACATCCATACTGGGATATCATATGCCGCAGCTTCTGCACGCGTTTCATACACATCCAGTAAGCTTGTAATTATTCTAAACCCAGTATACTTATACGAAATAAAAATTGTAAGGGCAAACATCATAATATAAAGCGCATAAAATAACTTGTTTATTACAGAAGAATCTCCCCTCTGCAAAGAAACACATGGAATAAATGTTTGAAAGACTGACAAGAACACCCAAAATAATATAGAAAAAAACAGAAAACTGCTACTCCCAAGCCCAAATCCACAAAAAGTAGTTATTGGAACGAAATAAATCATGTTAATAACTATCATAATAAGCGAAGAGGCAGCCAGATTCTCACAAAATTTAACTATAAAATAAGAAAAAAGCAAAACAGCCAAATATCCACTTAAAATATTAATCACAGAAATCTCAATTCCGTATCCTGATGTTTTACCCAAATACATTACATATATAACATCAACCATTATCTTATAAACTATAAAACAAATCACCTGTATAAGAAAATTAGAAAATGGACTGCATATTTTAGTGACATAATCATCATATTTTCGCAAAATATATTCCATGTATATTACTCCTGTTATTCTACATTTTGAATCAACTTATGTGCTTTTCCAACTGGAAATACAGTTTACATAATTTTTGAGCCTCTTTCGACCAATTAAATTTTTCAATAGCTGCTTTTCTTCCATTCATGCCCATTTTTTTTGCATCTTCTGCATTATTCACTACATATTCTATAGCATCTTTTATATCATGAACATTACCCGGATTAACTACTACTCCGCACTTGTTTTCATCTATGATTTTTTTCCACAGCTCATTGTCACTGCAAATAACCGGGATACCCGCAAGCATAAACTCAAACAGTTTAGTATTACCCAGCGTTCCCGTTTTTCCAACCTGCGATGAGATATTAAGTGCAAGCCCTGCCATTGAATCAGCATATATATCTTTCACTTTTTCAAATTCAATTTTCCCAAGATACTCTGTTTTTTCCCATGCAAGTTTCCTTTTCAATTTTTCCATGTAATTATTATCCGCATTTCCAGCCAAAATATATCTGCAGCCATGAATATCTTTTATTGCATCCAGAATTGATTCATGACACCACTGCTCACTAATACCTCCCGCAAAGCACACATTCTTTTTTTTAAATTCTGGCTCTTTAAAAACGTTGTCTACAATCGGATAATTAGTAACCATAAATACATTTTTGTTTTCTTTTTTTAACTTTTCAACAATATTAGGAGAGACTGTTATCAAACAATTAAATTTTTTAGCATAAAACTTTTCATATTGGTCATATGCCACTCTAATAAAATTCCTAATAATACTCGGAATCCATTCTTTATCCTTTATTTGCTCAGAAACATTTTCATGGAAATCAAAAATCACCTTTTTTCCACGTTTTTTCATCTTTGATGCCAAGGATAATAAGTCAGGATCGTGAAAATGATAAATATCTGCGTCTATATCTGTCATTTTCTTTAAGAGATATTTATGAGATTTTAAAAATCTTTCTTTCCTTGAACTTGGCATAAACCCAGTGGACCTAATTTTTACACCTTCATTAATCTCGTCCTTAAGTGTATCATTTACTAGCAGATAACAATCATATCCGGCTTTTGCCAACGTAGCACATTCTTTTCTAAACACTCTCACATCATACCTATGATGTGCACTTGTAACATGGCAAACTTTTATCATTAAAATTCTCCTATCATATCAATACTTGCGAATTCTTCTAAAGGTAATTTCACAGGTTGCCCTGTCTTCTGACTCTTATATATAGACAAAATCATCTCCAACGCATTTCTGCCCGCCACTGCATCCACATAGGGTTTTCTGTCATTTTCAATCGCATCCATCACATCTGCGAACAAACTTGTATGACCATTGCCATACACATTACTTGTAGCCTCTTCTAACCCTTTATTCTTAACATCTTCCTCCGTCTCATCAGCAAAATCCCATACATCTATATTATTTGTAGAGGTTCCACCGATTTTAACTGTACCATTCTCGCCGAAAATATACAGAGTCTCCTCCAGATTCTTCGGATAAACATTCGTAGTACCTTCAATTGTGCCAATTGCCCCATTTTTGAACTTAACAACCGCCATTCCTATATCCTCAGCCTCCAGATAGTCATGGAACTGCTGTCTTGTCACGCCATATATTTCCTCTACCTCATCTCCCATCATCCAACGAAGAAGGTCTATTCCATGAATACACTGGTTCATAAGCGCGCCGCCGTCCTGCGCCCATGTTCCGCGCCACGACGCCTGATCATAGTACCCTTGATTCCGGTTCCAGCGCACATGAATAGAGCCATGTGAAATTTTTCCGAATCTACCGCTTTCAATCGCTCTTCGTAATTCCTGAACAGCTATATTAAAACGATTTTGGTGGCATGCAGATACTTTAACATTCCTCTTTTCGGATAATTCAATGATTTTATTCGCATCTTCTATACTCATTGCCATAGGCTTTTCTATAATAACATGCACACCTTTGTCTATACAATATAATGCAATCTCCGCATGATTTCCACTTTCCGTAGCAATACTTACCAGATCCGGAGTTTCCTTTTCAAGAAGTTCCTTATAGTCCATATAACGATGAATGGATGCATCTTCTTTTAATTCATACCTTTCCAAAATCTCTTCCATTTTTTCCGGAAGAATATCGCACACACCTACAATCTCTAAATGATTATTTACCGCCGCTTTTATATGATTTGTCGAAATCCTGCCACATCCAATTAATGCATATTTCATAATAAAACCCCCTCTGTACTAAATTTCTTCTAATTTTTCATCACTTATCTGATATTTTCGCCCACACGCCTTACATTCAAAGTCGTCTTGCAATCTCTCGCCGCATTCACAAACCCATCCTATCTGCTTTGCCGGAACCCCGGCAACAAGCGCATAATCCGGAACATCTCTTGTCACAACTGCTCCAGCCGCTACCATTGAGCATTTCCCGAGATTATGCCCGCATACGACTGTCGCATTAGCCCCTACTGTAGCCCCGGTATGAAGAACCGTCTTTTTATATCCGGCAGAGCCCTTCGGGTATTTTGCTCTTGGGGTAAGATCATTTGTAAACACCATAGACGGACCGCAGAACACATAATCCTCAAGCTCCACTCCCTCATAAAGAGAGACATTGTTCTGCACCTTACATCCATCGCCAATTTTAACGTTATTGCTGATATTTACATTCTGCCCAAACGAACAGTTATTCCCGATGACAGCTCCCGACTGCACATGTGAAAAATGCCAGACCTTTGTACCGTCTCCTATCTTGACATTATCATCAATTACACTAGTTTCATGTACAAAATAGCCTTTCATTACAGCACCTCAATATTATCCCTGTTTCCAATATTTTTCATTACATTCTTTGTATCAAATATCGCCTTTGCATTTTGCTGCACCATGTCATAATCAATATTTGTATGTGCCGCCGTAACAACAATAATGTCATAAGACGCTATAATATCAGGATTAATCTCCTGGATACCCTCTTTTACTTTTCCATTTTCACGATAAGACGGAATATAGGGATCAAAATACTCTACATTTGCCCCCTCCTCTTCCAGTTCATCAATTACCCTGAGGGCAGGACTTTCCCTATAATCGTCAATATCCTGCTTATACGCCACTCCAAGCACAAGAACTTTAGAACCATACAGAGATTTCTTGAAGCGATTAAGAATTTTTCCCGCACGCTCTACACAATATTCTGGCATCTTGTCATTAATCATCATAGATGATTCAATCATAGATGTGTGGAAACCATATTCTCTTGCTTTCCATGACAAATAATAAGGATCAAGCGGAATACAGTGACCTCCAAGCCCTGGACCCGGATAAAATGCCTGAAAACCATATGGTTTTGTTTTTGCGGCATCCACAACTTCCCACAAATTAATATCCAT
The DNA here is from genome assembly GCA_000403475.2 of Lachnospiraceae bacterium MD308. GTDB lineage: Bacteria > Bacillota > Clostridia > Lachnospirales > Lachnospiraceae > MD308. Next base: position 744,340 of record KE159796.1, on the reverse strand, counting down.
CTTATGACACAGAATCGCCAACTCATTAATTAAACCGATGTTAATATTCCGGTAAGTATTTTCAAGTATTTTTTCCATCTCTGCAATCGCAGGCGATGAGACCTCATGTATATCACTGTCAAGAACAGTTCGATACATCGCTGCGATTACCTCTGTAGCGTCCTTTCCAATAGCTCCCACAACCTTCGGCGTATTCTTTGTCTTATATACTGCATTACCCGGGTCAACTCTCTCCGGTGAAAATCCAAGATAAAAATCTTCTCCGCACTTCAAACCAGATCCTCCTTCAAGCAGAGGTTTGATTAACTCTTCCGTTGTTCCCGGATAAGTCGTAGATTCCAGAACTACCATCGTATCTTTGGTAAGATACTTTGATATCTCAATAGTAGAATTTTTTACATAGCTGATATCCGGCTGCTGATGCTGATCTAATGGAGTCGGAACACAAATGGCAATAAAATCCACATCCTTAATAAAGCTAAAATCTGTCGTTGCCGACAGCATACCCTCGTCTACCAAAGCTTTCAAATCATCATCTATAACATCTCCAATATAATTGTGTCCGGAATTAACCAAATCTACTTTTTCAGACTGCACATCAAAGCCAATTGTTTTAAATCCCGCCTTTGCTTTTTCCACTGCAAGCGGCAGCCCTACATAGCCGAGCCCAACGACACCTACCCTTACTTCTTTGTTCTGAATCTTTTCCATCAATTTGTTCTTCATCACTTAATTACTCCTTTTTAACTCCATGATCTTATTTACAATCTTTTTATATGAAAACCCATCACCAAAACTATTATCCGATTTCAGTATCTGCTCTTTTGAAAGTTTCGCCAAAATATCCGTCTTTTCATGCTTTGCCAGCTGATTGCGGTTATCCTTCATAGTCTCAGGCCATACAACATAATCAAAAACTGTCACACACTGTTTCTTAGCGAAAAACGCCTCCCGCTGCAACCCTCCGGAGTCCGTCACTATTTTTTCGCAATGGTTGACGAGATACACACTCATCAGATACCCCACCGGCTTACAGCAAAGAATCTTCGTAAAACCATACTCTTTGACAATACGTTTTACCCTTTCTGTATTTCTCGGATGAACGGGATAAATTGTGGCATAATCCAAAGTGTTCATTGCGCCCAGTATCTCTATTAGGGGCTCGTCCGAGCCTGCATTTTCCTCACGATGGCACGTCATGTAATAGTAATGATCCGGCAATGTCAGTTCATTTCCATATAAATCAATTAATTGCTCGCCCTGCTCGTCTCCTACCTTTTCAGAGTAATATAAAAACGCATCATACATAGGGTCTCCCACTACAAACGCAGAATCGCAAATGCCCTCTTTTTCTAAAAATCTCTTAGCAGATTCCGTACAGCACAGATGAAGTGACGATACATGGTCTGTAACAATACGGTTCACTTCCTCTGGATTCGTTTTTGTTCCAAGCCGATTTCCAGACTCTACATGAACTGCCGGAATTTGAAGTTTCACCGCAGCCAGAGCCCCCGCCATCGTCGAATTCGTATCTCCATACAAAAGAACTATATCTGGTTTTTCAGCCTGCAGAACTTCTTCTATCTTTATCAGCATCTGCCCGGTCATCTGCCCATGACTGCCTCCAGAAATCCCGAGATTATAATCCGGTTTCGGAATATCCAATTCTTCAAAAAAGATATCGGACATATTATAGTCATAATGCTGACCTGTGTGTACCAAAACCTCCGTATGCTTTTTTCTTAACTCACGCGACACCACTGCTGCTTTAATAAATTGCGGTCTTGCTCCGACAACTGTTAGAATCTTCATTCCTATGTTCTCACTCTCCTTGGTTCTTTTCATAATCCCATTTCAAAGAAATATAATTAGAAATTAATACAGCAAATTTAAATTATTTCTTTATTCAATAATTCGAATCATCTTTTCTGTAAGCCGTTCAAAATCATATATTTCTGCAGCATGTCTCGCATTTTTAGAATAAGTATCATACTCTTCTTGAGTCATACAGGAAAATTCATTTATTATATCTGCTATTTTCTGTATTTTCTTTCCAGAAACATCTACCCCAGCCTTATACTTTATTACTGGATTATATTTTGCTCTAAAATCACATAAAATCGGTTTTCCTGCTGCAAAATAATCAAAAATCTTATTCAAGCTAATTCCAAATCGAAATATTGGAGACTCTGTGCTATGTGCAATATTTAAATCAGCACAACTTGTTATATATGGGATATAATTTTTGGGAACCTTTCCTTTAAATAATACATTTTTTATATGTTCTTTCTTAACACGCCTTTCGAGCTCCTTTTTTTCATCACCATCACCCCAGATCAAAATAACAACTTTAGAATTAGTAATTCTTTTTGCAACTTCTAAAAGAAGTCCTAAATTATTTACTTTACGTATTGATCCGGCATATACTACTTTAAATAATTCTGTATTTTGTAACTCGTTATCATTAATACAATAAGTTTTTTTATTAAAATCAAATGTTTCCAAATCGATTCCATTATTAATATAATGTACTTTAGATTTTGGAATTAATTTCTCCCATTTTTGTTCTATAATATAATCATAAGCACCTTCCATTGTAAAAATAATATCATCAGCCATTTTATAAATCTTTTTTTCAATCATACGCAAAAATAATACTGCGGGGTTTCTGCGCTTTGCCATACCATATGCAATAATAGTTTCCGGCCACAAATCAGATATTTGAGCAATTTTTTTGCATTTACGCCTTTTTCCAATCCATAATCCAGAGATACACGCAAAGAGCGTCATAGATGTAGAAATAATTACATCTGGTTTTTCATATTTCATAGTTACGTTTGGTAATTTAACTGCAAATTCAATCATATTCATTATTCTAGATAATCCGTTCCCTTCATAATTATGGCATTTTATAATCACATAATTAACACCTTCTTCTATAATTTCCTCTGATATCTTGTTACCAGCTAAATTTATATTTGAATTATGAACAGTGCTTGCAGCAAATATCTTTACAGAATGTCCACGTTCCATAAACTTCTTTGCAAATATAGTTTGTCGTACTAACGGATAATATTTTGTAGGAACTGCATAATGGTCTATCAACCAAATATTCATATTGCCTCCTCGTACAATTTCACTTTTGATCATAAATTGGAGTCAACCAATGTTTTTTGCTTTTTTCTCTTCCAGTTACAATATCCAAATACAATTGATGAAGACAATTCGTAATTTTGCCTGCCTTTCCATCAGAGATCTTATATCTATCTATAGTTAAAATTGGTGTAATCTCCATTGCAGAGCCACATAGAAAAGCCTCATCACATGTGTAAAGTTCTGTTCTGTCAATTGTCCTCTCAACTACTCGAATATTATTTGCCTTTGCGATTTTCACGATACTGTCCCTGGTAATACTTTCAAGAACGCTATCCGTAAGACTAGGCGTGATAACTTCATTATTTTTTACTATAAATAGGCATGATCCCGGACCTTCTGAAACTTTTCCGGCTTCATTTAAAAAAATGCATGTATCATAACCATTTCGTAGAGCTTCTCTGTGTCCTACTCGGCTATTCATATAATTCGCCCCACATTTAATACGGGGAGATAATGTCTCGTCACTAATCCTCCTCCACGATGCCACACAACAGTGTAGCCCTGTTTTATTATATTCTGCACTTGTTCTTCCTCTTGGTATTGGCGCAATAAACATTTCAACCGGTCCTTCTGACCCCCACGAGCCGAATCCATCAACAAATAATGTTTGTCTTACAGAGAGATTTTCGTCATATCCGTTAGCCCTAATAACATCCACAAAAGCCTTGGTAAGGTAATCCCTATCAAGAGCGCACTCTATCTGAAGTAATTTTGCAGAATGTAACAATCTGTCATAATGATCTTTCAGTCGAAAAGCATATAGCTGCCTTTCATTTTCATTCCAATAACATGGAATCCCCTCAAAAACATTCAATCCAAATTGAGATGTTGGCGCCAAGACATTAATTTGGGCATCATTTACACTTAATATTTGTCCCTTAAACCAAATCCTCCTGTCCGATACATCATACTTCATCTTTTTTTCCTCCGTATCAATCTGGCAAATGAGCAATCCTTATAATTTCTTCTTCTGCAGCTTTTGCTGCCTCTACAGAATCCATTGCATCATCCACTTTACTTTCATAAATATTTTCCTTTTTAAGAACTTTGAAGACGGAAATAACTAAAATTTTTATATCTTCAAAAATGCCTATTCGATGAAAATTATCAACATACTGATTATCATATACAACCTTTTCATCCCATGAAATATCATTTCTTCCTTTTATTTGTGCTAATCCTGTTAATCCTGCTTTAACTTGAAATCTCTTTTTATATTTATGATTCAAAGTATCAAAATCGCCCAATTCATATTTTACACATGGTCTAGGTCCTACCAATGTCATCGTTCCAAATAATATATTAAAGAGTTGCGGCAACTCGTCCACACTAGAAGCTCTAAGTTTTTGTCCTACCTTCGTCACTCTTGGATCATTTTCAAAATTAAACAACCCACTTCCCATGTTTTCGGCGTTAACCACCATTGTCCTAAATTTAAGTAATTGAAAAATTTTCCCATCTTTTGTTCTTCTCTCTTGTTTAAAAAACACAGGTCCCTTCGAATCATGCTTTATTGCAATCGCAACTCCAAGCCAAACAGGAATTAAAAGAAAGATAGCAATTAAAGATGATAAAATATCAAACATTCTTTTTAATAATAAATTTATTTTACTCATCTACCATTCCCTCAATTAAAAATTAAAAGTATTAAAAATATCTTTAAAAGTCTCACCATTTTTTATAACCTCAACATCACCTTCTGAAACATCTAGCACAGGAAAGTTAGGTAAAATAAACGGAGGTTTCATAACCAAAGAATATGAGCCACAATTACTGATAACCATCATATCGCCAATTGCCAGATTTCCCGTATAATTCCGGTAAAGAATATCTGATTCAATACAAGTAAATCCAACAAAATCAACGTTTTCAAATTTATGTTGTGTGTTTCCCATTGCAAAAATCTGAATAGGAGGGTTTATGTTTGACATACTTATATTTTTCTGACTACCCAAAACAGACACTATAGTTTTTCCTCGTATACTTTTTATCGTTTTAATTGTCCCTACAAACTTCATACAATCGCCTATCAAAGCTGAACCCGGTTCGAGCATTAATTCTGGTCTATTGTTCAAATTTTTGAATTTTTTTTCAAACATAGTAGCAACTACTTTTGCATAATCCTTATATTCCGGAATATTTGTTCTAAATTGCTTTTTTAGGCTATCTTCCATTTTTCCAAACAATCCACCTCCCAGGTCTATTCTTTCAGGAATAACTCCAATCCTATCAATTAACTCTAGCATTCCTTTCACCCTTGCTGGCCAATAGTCTATCTGTCGTTTAGCAAAATGACATTGCAAATTAATCAATTTTACATTAGCTGCATTCTGTGTAAACGCTAATACTTCCTGAAACTCTTCACTATCAATATCAATGCCAAATCTTGACAAAACTCCATCATTCACATCAAAATTACATCTAATTCCAATATTATAAATATGATTTGAATGCTTGCTTACTATTTCTTTTATTATCTTATATTCATCAATCGAATCAATATTGACTGTTCCACCTCGCTCCAAAAACCATTGAAGTACTTGTGGATTTTTAATTGGACCATTCCATATGATTTTTTGAGGCTCTACTCCTATTTTAAACGCAAGCTCAGTTTCCATTTCAGAAACCACTTCGGCATATCCTCCAAGTTCATTGACAATTCGACAAATTTGGGGTATATAATTTGTCTTATAAGAATATGCAATATTAAAATCACTGTATATTTTTGAAAATTCATATTTCAATTCTAAAAAATTTTTTTTAAATTGTACAGAATCCAACAAATAAAATGCTTCCCCATATTCTCTTCGTAATCCACTTAAAATATTTACATCTAATTTCATAGCTATCTCCATTCCATACTATAACAAGTCAAATAATTCGTTGAACAATTTCTTTAACTTCTTTTTGATTTTTTGAAAAAAAGGTACTGTGAATAGATACTTCCTTTTCAAAATCTCTTATTTCCTTTACACCATTCAAAAATATTTTACTTATCTCACCCATATGTTTGACTTGATCTATATTACAAAAGCTCCGCGATAATATTGCACAACTAGAACCTAGGCGATAGTGTTCCGTAATAATTTTTTCTGCAGGAAGTATCCCTTTTCCCAAAGCGGCAATTCCACCAAATCCATATGGAACATTAGCTTTTTTAAATTTATAACATAAATTCTCTACCGTTCCGTCACTCAATAGTTCAAACATAAATTTTTTCCCATATCCTAAGCTCAAATCATTTAACCCAACAAAAATTTCATCCAAGCCTTCAAGCTGTAAAATATCGTCAATGACCTCAACTGCTTCTGGGGTTTCAAGTAGAGGAATTACTTTTGCACGATGGTTAACTATTTTGATAAATTTTTCAACTTCTGCTACCTTTTTAAAATAAGGCAGCATAATAATATTTGCTCCATTTTCAATTACATGATTAATTTCTTCTTCCGACGATACATAATCCCCTGTTTCATCATGTATTGGGTTTACACGCACTAACAAATCCGCTGTTGAAATTGATTCAGAAATATATTTTATATCTTCTATCGTATGGCAATTCTGAACTGTATCCATACCACCTTGTCGTAATGACTTTCCAATATATTCCATATCAACAAATATACGATCTACTCCCGATGTCTCAGCAATTTGGGCAATATCTGCTCTATTCGTAATATACATGAGTTTAAGTGACATATTTAAATCACCTTTCTTTTTTAACTATAATTTACGCTTATACGTAGTACAAATCTTTGCTATTTCTCTCTGAATGTTGTCACTATTTTCTTTACTATAATCAATAAGTTGATTTAACTGTTCAAAAAAGTGCTCCTCATCCATCGCAATCGGATGCCCCACAAATATCTTCTCATTCGCAGTCTTCGTAAGCCCTTCCTCATCCATCAAAAGCTCTTCATACAGCTTTTCGCCTGGCCTAAGCCCACTGATCTCTATCAATATATCCTGATTCGGCTTATACCCTTTCATCCGTATAAGGTTCTCCGCCAGCTCATAGATCTTAACCGGTTTCCCCATATCCAGCACAAAGATTTCCCCGCCCCTAGCAAACAAACTTGCCTGTAATACTAAGGACACGGCCTCCGGTATCGTCATGAAGAACCGGGTAATTTCCTTATGGGTTACCGTCACCGGTCCGCCCTCTTCTATCTGTTTCAGGAACAGTGGAATCACTGATCCATTGCTCCCCAGCACATTTCCAAACCGGACTGCCGCATATCTCGTATGTTCCGACTTCTTCGCGTAACTCTGGATAATCATCTCACAGATGCGCTTTGTCGCCCCCATTACATTCGTCGGACGTACTGCTTTGTCTGTAGAGATTAGCGTAAAGTTTTCTGCCTTATACTTATCTGCCAGTTTCGCCATATTAAATGTTCCAAGGCAGTTATTCTTAATTGCCTCATTAGGCGAATCCTCCATAAGGGGTACATGTTTATGGGCAGCCGCATGATAGATAATCTGCGGCTTATAATCTTTGAACATCTTTTCTAGCCTGTCATAATCCCTGACTGAACCAATCAGCGTAATTATCTGAAGTTCCGGATAATGGCGCTCCAGCTCCATCTGAATCTCATAAGCGTTGTTTTCATAGATGTCAAATATAATCAGTCTTGCAGGATTGTACTTGACAATCTGGCGGCATAGCTCTGAACCGATAGAGCCTCCCCCACCGGTCACGAGCACTGTCTTCCCTCCCAGAAAAGTACCGATTCCCGCCTGATTAACCTTTATCGGATCTCTTCCCAATAAATCTTCGTACCGCACTTCTCGCACCATATCTGACAGAGACTCCGTGAATCCAGCTGCAATTGCCGGAAGGATCTTCACCTTAGCATCTGTTTCATGGCACACCTCAAGAATCTCTTTCACCATCTTAGAAGTGGCTGACGGGATCGCTATAATAATCTCGTCTATCTTATATCTATTTACTACAGTCGGAATATCCTCTCTTGTACCTACAATTGGAACATTCCGCAGATATTTTCCCCTCTTATTAACATTATCATCTATAATACATATAATCACTCTAGGTCCGTGCGTAATACGCTGCGTCTCCTGTATCAAAATAGACGCAGCAGAACCGCCGCCAACAAGCAGCGTTCTTTTTTTTGATTTATTATCAGATTTACCAGGAAATAATTGCTTTTGAATCCGTTTTCCAAAACGAAGGCCTAAGAACAGCAAAAATAGTAATGCTGCATCAAACACGTAGAAACTTCTTGGCATCGGTATCTGTAAAAAAGTATGGTACAAAACAAACGCTGTCTCAATACAAACCGTTGCCTTGATTATAGACATACTTTCTTCTATAGACGCATACGTCCATACCCTGTTATACAATTTAAAAAAACGCATGACAAATATCGCAATCACCACATCCAGCGGAAGACAGCGAATGGCTGGTTCCAAATACTGCGCCGGTATCGTCTCAAAATTAAATCTCAGCGCCAACGCCAATAATGCACTGAATATTACAATCAGTGCATCTATGACCCCTATAAAAATTGCTCTTCTTTTTCCGCTTCCTATCATATAATACAATACCTTTCTCGATGTGTACTTTATCATATTATCCACATATTTTTACTTTTTATTTGCTTTTTATCCGATTATGTTTAATTCTAAATTAACAATATTCTCTGTTCATTTCGGATATTATACTACAAACAAATTAAAAAGTCTATAAAACAATGTATCTTAGATGGATGCAAAACAAATTTATCTTTTGTCTAATTTAATAACCAGCGCACCAGCTATCTCTTTGTTAAAACAATAAATATTATCTATACATTTCTTTATTCGACTATATTTTGACTGTCCGATACTTTCAACTATAATAATATTCTTACTATCTTTCACACAATTAAGCATCTTGGCATCATCCATACCAGAAAGACACTCTACAGATATACCTTTCTTTATCAATGCAGTCTTGAGACTTTCTAAAATACTAATATTTATACGCGCCATATCACTACTGATAAACAACACATCATTACTGCCATCCGCTAAACAGACAGTTATTTTCTCTGCTAATACACAAATCATATTCGCATCTAAGTCAGATAAAACCTCCACTACCCGGATACCATTCATTTCCCGCAAATCGTATGCATACATTAATTTAGTGGACCACATATATCTTAGTCCAAACCATACAATAAATAAACACGCAAAGAGTACTACCCTTTTAAATGCATAAATCCCTGCCTCATATAATTTCCCAGACACCCCCGTATCTTGATGGTCTATCTCTGCATACAATGGCTGCCCTGATTTATAGTTACCTTCTTTGGACACTTTTTTTGCCAATGCCAGATATTGCTTTGCCTCATCCGACAAATCTAATCGACGCGCTTCAAGCATCGACCGCAGATTTTGCATGTTATTATACTGCGCAGTTTGTTGATTGTGCAAACCTATATCTACTACCGTAATAACACTCTCCGAATCTATTTTAACAGTCAGATTGCTATATTTCCCTAAAACTTTTTCACACTTATCATCCAAGTAATCCTTAATCGCTTCTTTTAAATCCTGTGCCAATTGTTCATCGGGTGCGCATACATTTACAGTCACTGTCCCCTGAATATCTATTTCCAGACTGATTAACTCTTTCAAATAACGCACTTCATTATTATCATCCTCAATCAAAGACAACTTTTTTATATAGTCACAAATCTCCTTGCTGCGCAAGACATTCTGGTATGCTTTTACTCCCTGCGCCAATTTGTCTTCATTTAATTCAGGGTCAATGTCCTCTGTCACTTGAAATTGATATCTTATAGATGCAACTCTCTTCTCAAAAGGATTGATTTTCATCAATATTGAATTAGCATTGTATTCTTTCTGATTCTTAATTGCCTTTTCCAAATATAATATCATGTCAACATTTATAAGATCCGAACCGGAAACACTTATCTCTTTCACTGCATCATTATTCATCTCTGAAGCAGTTTTATACTTTTTATTGACAATAACCATCCCCATACCGCCAAATACAATTCCAATAATAATTATACCTGCTATCAATATCTTCCATTGCTCCAAAATATATAGCAGCATGTCATCTAAATGAATAATTCTATCTGCCTGTTTCTCCATCTCTTTCCTCCAGTGCCGGATTCAGTAACGCTCCAATTTTCAGTAAAAACGGATGGAAAGCCAGAACACAAAGCTCCGCATCTACCATAGCAAACACATACAAAAACAGCAATGATGTGCAAAGTGCCTGTTCTTCCTGTTCAATTGCTTTTCCTCCGATATATACTAACCCGGCAAGCAAAAGAAGCATAAATACAATACCGTAATTCAAAGTATACTTTAGGAAAGAACTATCTACATAATTGTATATAAGCTGGGGGTTGTTCTTTACACTCCCCTGCCCCACCCACTGAATATGTTGTCCGAACAAAGTAAAACCATAACTTTGAATTGCCTCATGCCCCAAACTCAACCTATTACTTAACAAACTATTTAATTTTTCAAAAAAAAGAATATTAGAATTATAAAAAAAATGTCCGGCAATAGAAATAATCGCTATAATTATTCCGCCATACTGAAACATCGCTTTAGTAACAAAATTTTTCCTGATTCCACGTACAAAATGTGTCCACACATACAAAAAAATCAAAAATGGAATTACTATGCACATGTCAAGTCTTGTATCGTTATATGAATACAGCCATAAATTAAACATTGCCAAAACAAACGTCTCAAAGAAAGTAAGCCTTTTCCGTATACAAGAATATACCATCGTGATGAACAACATAAGATGGCTTCCAAAAGTACAATACACAAACCCCATATCATACCGATGCCGCACTCCCTCATCCCAAATGTTATTAGGAATAACACCATTAAGTGATAATACAACAGTAACAATCAATACTACCACTTCTACAGCCAAAGTGACTTTCATTATATCATGAAAATCCACATTGGATGAACTATATATAAATATACATAACATAAAAAGCAGCACTGTCTTATCTTTCACAGAATATTCAATATATCCCACAAAGAATATAATCGCTATTCCGACAAAATTCCGTAATCGGTATGTTTTATCATCCCAAAACTTTAGTATTAACAAAACACAAACTGCCCATTGCATATATACGAGTAAATCGCTCATCGGAAGTTTTTTAGGTAATAAAATTTTTATATAAGTATAATTAAAAAGAGTAACCGTTATCCAAACAGCGTATGCAATTAAAAACATCAGAGTGCTTCTTGTATATTGTGTCTTCATTTTATAGTAACCCTAGCAGTTTCCCCGCATTCCCCCCAAACACGTTCTCCCGTTCATCTTCAGTCACAGGCATACTCCTCATCACTTTTACAAACCTCTTCTGCCCTGCCCATGGGCTGTCCGTAGCGAAGAGTATCCTGTCACTCCCATGATTTCGCAGTATCCTCAAGAACTGCTCCTGCTCAATATAATCAAAAATCACCGCTGTGTCAAGATATACGTCTTTTCCCACCAGATACCGCTCTACTTCATCCCACTGCTGATTCCCTCCAAGATGGGCTAACACAAGCTTGTCCGGCGCCACTTCGTCTATTAATTCTGCCGCCATCCGGGGCGTACAGTGAACATTCTCCGGGCACAGAGGATCTTTGCCTGCATGTACACTGATGATCATGCCCAGCTCTGTTGCGTACGATACCAGCCTTTTATAGCGGATATCATTAAAATACACATCCTGATAATCCGGGTGAAGCTTGATGCCTTTCATTCCCATAGCCTTAATCTGTCTGAGTTCTGCCTTATAGTCAGAAGAATCCGGGTGAACACTTCCAAAGGAAATCACCTCTCCCTCCTGGAAACGCGCCGCGTACTCATTGATCGTCCGAAACTGAGACGGCTTCGTAGCGATAGGAAGCACCACAGAGCACTCAATCCCTGCCTCCTTTGAAGAGCGGAGAAGTCCCTCATATGTCCCGTCCGTCTCCGGAGCTTTCCCGGAACATTCCGCAAGCTTCGCAAGCGTCCGCCCTGCAATTACAGGCGGAAACATATGTGTATGAAAATCAATGATCATGCTCTTCACGTCCTCTCATATTCTTATAGCAGTATCCGATGATATCTCTCCGGGTAATAATGCCGATAAACTGCCCCCGGTCGTCTACTACCGGAACAAAATTCTGCTCCATGGCGCGGTCAATCAGATCCTCCATCTTAGAAGTCCCCATTACGCACTGATAGTCATTCCGGCGCTCAATCCTCATGACACTGATATCCTCTGCTGCTTTCATATTCATCTTATTTTCTTTTTTCAGTCCCCAGAGAAGATCCCCCTCGGTAATAGTCCCCTTATATTTCCCGTTCCTGTCAAGAATCGGAACACAGGAATATTTATGATGCTCCATAATCTCCATCGCCTGTCTGACCGTATGATGGTCATGGATATAAGCCAACTCACTTTTCGGTTTCAAAAAGAACAAAATATTCATAGGATACCTCCCGGTCTTCTGTTGTATTTTTATTAAAAAATGCTGGAAAGTCTGCCGCTACTTTATAGCTGTGTTGTCACAAATATATCATAAATTGCCTTTATCGCTTCCTCAAAATCATGGTTTCTGACCCCGATGATGATATTCAGCTCGCTTGAGCCCTGATCTATCATCTTAACATTGACATTTGCATGGGATAATGCAGAAAATATCCGGCCCGATGTACCTCTGGTCGCCTTCATGCCGCGCCCAACAACCGCCACAAGAGCGATATCCGATTCAAGCTCCAAAAAATCCGGCTCCACAGCGCGGTGGATTCCTGCGATTACTTTCTGCTCCTTCTCCTGGAATTCATCCTGATGCACAACAATCGTCATCGTATCAATACCCGAAGGCATATGTTCAATCGATACGCCATTCCGCTCAAACACATCTAACACTTTTTTACAAAAGCCTATCTCCGAGTTCATCATCGCTTTTTCTACCGTGACAGACGCAAAATCTTTCTTTCCCGTCACACCAGTTATAACGAATCTGGGTTTCTGACAAGTAGCTTCTACAATCAGAGTTCCCTTGTCCTCGGGACGGTTCGTGTTGCGTATATTAATTGGAATGCCCGCCTTTTTCACCGGAAATATAGCATCCTCGTGAAGCACTGTAGCTCCCATATAAGACAACTCCCGAAGCTCCCTGTATGTTATAACGTCAATAGGCTTAGAATTAGGAATGATCCTCGGATCTGCAATCAAAAAGCCTGACACATCCGTCCAGTTTTCATAAGTGTCCGCCTGCACCGCTCTCGCTACAATCGATCCTGTAATATCCGACCCGCCCCTGGAAAAAGTCTTAATCTTTCCGTTCGGCATAGCTCCATAAAAACCAGGAATCACCGCCTGCTCAACGCCTGCAAGACGTTCTGTGAGGATATCGTTCGTAGTCTCAGAGTCAAATTCTCCCGCTTCATTAAACCGTATAACCTCCGCCGCATCGATAAAAGTATATCCGAGATACGCCGACATGATAATACCGTTCAAATATTCTCCACGAGACGCAGCATAATCTCTGCCAACCTTTTTACAGAAATTCTCCCGTATCGTCCGAAACTCGTTATCCAGAGACAATTCCAAATTCAGCCCGTCTATAATCTCATCATATCTCTGTTCAACCTTCATAAGGATTTCTTCAAAATCCTGCTCCATATCGTCATCTAAAATCGCCTGTTTATAACACTGGTACAGCATGTCTGTAACTTTCGTGTCGTCCGGATTTCTTTTTCCCGGTGCAGACGGGATAACAAATCGCCTCGCGCTGTCATTGCGGATAATAGAACCTGCTTTCCGAAATTGCTCCGCACTGGCCAGAGAACTTCCTCCAAACTTAACTACCTTCTTCATCGTACAAGTATTCCTCCAATATATTCTCTCGTCTATAATCAATCCACTATATATTACAACTTTTTTTGAATAACTGCAACGGAATATTTGTATATCTATTGACGTATGCACAAAAATACCTGAAACCGGATATTTCTATAATTTGTGATGCCAATAAGCTAAATCACCGCGGATGCAGCAAAGCGCCTGATTAGCCCATTGAAATCGTGTCTCCAAGCTGCCGCCCAAGATTGATTTTTAATTCCCGCAAACGATTCCCAAACGCTTAATTCCTTTCAAAACCATCATGAACATATAAAATACAACCAGATCAACAATTACTCTTTCGACAGCCGAATAAAACTGATGATTTTCAACCAGCCAGAATTGCGTCCAGTTCCCATCCAGATGATGAATAAAAAATAAATACATAGAATTTTTCCCTATATAAATAATTGGTCTGGAAATCACTTTAAACTTTGCCAGTATACATCCGATCTGAGCAAATACCAGTGTCCCAAAAATTGCTGCAACATAGCAAATCGGAAATAGGGGATATCTTCTGCAAGCCAGCTCCATATAAGTCCACTGTCCCGCGTCAGGGAATGTAAATCTTAAACTGATGATCCAAACAAAAATAAACAGGATCAAATTTTTATACGGATGTATATTCAAAGAATAATTTTTCATTTTATACCCGGTATAAAAGAACAGCACCGCCGCTAATGCGATGTCTATCGAAAAAAGCGGCCATACCCCCCCCCTACCGAAAATTATGCCTGTTAAAGAAGCAAACATACATACGATGCCAAATTGTGATTCTGAAAACTTCAAATGCAAATAATCAAAAATAGTCCTCCCGAAAAACAAGGCAAAGCAAAACCATAATGCACCCAGAGCAAAAACATCCATTGTACCAAACGAAGTACCTACGCCGCTGGCAAATAATAACGTATACACTCTCCCTTTCCAAAAAGCCAGATCAGTCATCAATTCAGGACTTTTACAAACAGTGATTAAAATGCTCAGAACATACACAGCCACAGCCGGAATAAGTAATTTTTTTGCCGCTTTATAAGCCTTCTCAACAAACTGTCCCTCACTTGAAGAACAATAATATGTTATACCACTCATTATAAAAAACAGCGGCATATGAAAAGAGAAAATCAATCCTCTTACTACACTTCCGCGTGTATATTGGGACACCGTGTGCCCAACAATTACCAGTAATATAGCGATTCCCTTTGTACAATCAATCCAGTCAATCCTTCTTTTTTCTGGTATCAAGTTTGTATTCTCCATTTTATCCTTTTCCTCTGCAAACTTCTGGTCTGTCCTATCTCTAAAAATACTTCACCCCTTTGTTACAACAAGTAAATGCTGTAATTAATAATATACGATTCTTTATCTTTTTTCATAACACTTCTCATTCAACATTCCTCATTCGCATAAACTCCACTAATGCATATTTTATCAAATAATTTAAGTGTCAGATGAATTTACATCGACACACATATCGCCCCCGCCAGGAGCAATATCACTCCCCCAATCTTATTCTTCGTAATCTTCTCCTGTAAAACTATATATGACAAGACCATAGTCCAAATATACGTCAGAGAAGTAAGTGGCAATACGACCGAGTAATCCAGATACCTTAATATCCATATATTTAGTATCGCCGAGAACAGATACAAAAAGCCGCCGGCATAAAAGTTTAGATTTTTCAGCATTGAAATGATTCCGTCCGAGCCGGAAGCTTTTTTTAAAAACAGAGATGCCGCCGAACCAAGTACCGTCATGATCAAAAGACAAACAAAATATAAGATCATTCTTCATCACCTCCGGCTATCATTATAACGCCCGCGATTATTACCAGCACGCCTATACATTTTATAACAGTTATCTTTTCCTTAAGCACCGCTGCCGCGAGTATGATGCTGAGAACATAGTTCAAACTAAGCATCGGCTGCAGGACTGACAGCTTTCCGAATTTATACGAAACTATCATGACAAGGGCGCCCACTCCATAAAAGCAGAAGCCTGCAAGCATAACATATACTCCGTATTCCACTGACAACTTCCACAACAATTGTCCAACACATACACATACCGAAGAAACCAGCATCAGCAGGATACCCTTTTTATTTTTTTGAAACGACTCCATCATTTGTAATTACCATCCTGTCTGGGGTTATATGCTCCCCGCACATTCTTTAAAAGAATCTTCATAAGTTCTGAATTACCCTTGAAAAAACTAATCTTCGTAGGAGTCTTCCCGGCTTTCGGGTAAGCTCTCCTGACAGGAATCTCACAAGCTTTCATGCCTATCTGAGTTGCCCTTACCGAAAGATAAGCCAGAAGCTCATACGTCATAAAAACATCACGCAGTGGCAAAACCCTCTCATCCGTAAGGTATCTTCTTGAATATGCCCTGTATGCATTAGTCGTATCGGTAAATCTTTGACGGGCAGTCAAAGAAATAATCGGCGCATGGATCAGCCGCACAGATATCATCCTGACAAATGGCGTATTGATCGCCCTGCCGCCTTTCACAAACCGGGAACCCTGGACCAGATCGTATCCTTCTTTCAGCTTCTCAATAAAACACGGTACATCCTCTATGCTGTCCTTATTGTTGCCGTCAATTGTAATAATCCCCTTATATCCCCGTTCAAGTGCCCACCATATCCCCATTCGAAGCTGTGCGCCCTGTTTTCCCGTATCCTGCTTAACAAGCAATGTATTAACATTTAGAGATTTCAGCTTGTTCTCTTCTGTGCAGCCGTCTGTAGAGCCGCCGTCACAGATTACGATATCCGCATGCTCCGAAACCTTATACTTCTTTGCTCTGGCAAGCTCTTTTAATATCCTGTCCCCCTCATTGATGATAGGGATAAGGACTGCATAATCTTTCATCCTTTCCAAATATTCCTCGCACCTGAATTCAGGTACGCCAACTTGTCTTTCATAAATCATTTTAAAATCATTCCTTTACTCTATAATAGGAAGCACCTTTTTATCATATCCCCCTGTTCCCGATTTAAAAATGTAGTAGATATTGTCATATTGATAGAAAGCTATCTGTGGAAACGAATTGTACTTTTCCAATATTTCCAGATTCGTTATCACAATTACAAAATCCCCGATATCCCCCGATGATTTGATTCTTGCCAAATTGGCACTTGTAAATTCGGCGGATTTTTCGTATGTCCCGGAATTTGCAACTGTCGGATAACAAGCCATGTCATTTTTCAATGCCCAGACAACGGTTCTCCTTATATCTACCGCCATTTCATCTGCCAATAAAACTTTTGAGCCATCTGCTGCCGCCTGTAAGATCTCATCGTCAAAGATATTTGTACTCAAGGTACTTTCCAGCATATCAGCATGTTTTTGATAAACACATGCTTTCAAGTCAAATAACTGAACATAGACCACTAATATAAGTATGCCATATATCTTTGTTTTTGCCAAATGCTTTTTGAATGTCCAGAGAAAATACTCCCCTCCGATAAGGATTAGATAATATACCGGATAAAACATCCTCGAACTTGCCCTGAAGATCCCGCACAAATCCAGCAAACCATTTGGAAGAGGTACCGTCGTGATTATCTTATCGTTGTACGTGACAACATTGCTAAGTGCAAAAAGAAACAAGAAAATGCAAATCAAAACTAAGGGCACATGATTTCTTATAGTCTTTATCAAATCTCTTGCGTTATCAAAAAGCCAAAAATATTACAAGGACGAAAAGCAGCACAATTTTTCTTTTGCGCATCATCAATTGCACAGAGCAGCGAACGTTCCATTAAAATAGGAGAAAATGCAAATAACGCAGAGCATATATTCCAAAATACTGAAACGTCTCCGGCAAAAAAGAATTAAACAGTTTGAAAAATATAGCTATCCACGGCAGACTGTCTGTATATGAAATGAGCGTCCCGTCGCCCTCAGCCATATGATCTGTATATGCCAGCGGGAAAGCCCAGTCCGAATCACGGAACGCTTCCCATCCCGCATAATGCTGTATAATATCTGTTTCGTCATAGCCTTCCATGATCTATCGGTCGTTTGCAGGATCCAATGGCGTATATCCATAAATTAATAAAAGGCTACTATTCCAATAACCGCTGAAATTAAATGCGGCACATGTTTTCCTTCTAAAAAGCGATACTTTGCCCCCTCCCCGTATAAAATGCTGCTTCGCTCTTTCGTCATCCAAATATCCTCCTCACATAACCCATCTTTTCCTCTAAAAGGGACTTATCTTCCGTCTTTCCCATCTCTATTGATACAAATCCCCGATACTTTTCTGATTCCAGGATTCCAGCCAGCTCATTATGTAATTCTCGTTCTTCAATCGGTTTCAACCCCGGCTCACTTATATGTACATGACTGATCAAATGCCCTTTACCTGCCAGAATCGACACTTTCTCACTGTTGTATATCATAGTCCCTACATCAAGATTTAATTGAAACCCTTCTGAATCCACCTGTTCAATAAGTTCAAGTGCAGATGTTGTATCATTGATGTAATTAGTATCATAAATCGGCGGATTTGCTTCCATGCCTATGATCGTCCCCTTGCTTGCCGCATAATCCCCAAGTTCCTTAAAAAAACGAACAGCAGTCTGATTGTCAGCACCTTCCGGCAAGCTTCTACTCCTTGGACACCCGAATACCAGATTTTTACACCCAATTACAGCAGCGAAATCAATTGCTTTCTTTGTGTAATCAATAAGCACCTGTCTTTCTTCCCTAGTTCCAAAGATTTTCTCTTGTCTGCCATACCATATGGACTGCATGGACGGAACAGCAAATCCGCAATCCCTTTTTAATTTCTCACTCCAGTCTTTTGCCTCCGTAATTCTCTCGTACGGCATCTCCGGGAAAATTCTGGTTGGAGCAATCTCCAAACCAAAATAACCATACCTACTCATTAATTCATATGCATGTCCATCATTTTCTGATGTCCAGGCAATATTTGATATTGATAATTTCATCTACTCCACCACCTGATATTCTCTTATATTAAAATCTACAATTTTTATATCTGTATATATACGCATATATCCAGCCACCTCTACTACATCCGTTATTTGAGCTGTACTTCCGTTTGGTAATTTGATATTTTTTCCTTTAAGTAAATAATTACTTGCACTTAAATCGTTCAGCAAGAAACAATTCTCAGTATTACTATAACCATTCGTCCAATCATTATCGGAATAATCAGACACTATAATTGATTCCGGTGCGCCATACAAAACTTCTATTCCTATTGATGTTTCCCAAAACCGCGTATTTCCATAGTACTGCCCAAATCCCACACAAGATAATGACTGTTTCGGGATATCGGTAACAGCTATCTTTTCTGACCAAAAAGAGGATGGTAATTTCTTATCTTCAAAACTGAAATCATTGTTTATCATCTCACCTTCCACTGGATAATAATGTAGAAAATACATATAATCTGTATCTGCCCCTGGATTGGATAAAAAATAAATTCTATTATCAAGATAATAAACCTTATTTTTTGCATCCTCATATATAATCTTTCCTTGAGTTTTTACATTTTCTATTGTCTGGTCTCCCATATCTGTATATACATCATATCCACCAAAGAAACATACCCCAAAAATTATAGCAAGGATTAAAGGTGCTTGTTTCTTTATCACTGTTTTTCTAAATCCAATATCAGCTGCTAATGAGATAATAATTATAAATAAAAGAAGCCATGAAGGAAAATAGTACCTGAATTCAAATGACTGCGTATTTATTACGTATGCTCCATAATAAAATAAGGCAACTAAATATGACGCTTCCTGTATACTCATACCCTTTTTCTTTCCAAACATCCCCCTATGCATGATCAATAAGACAAACGCCGTCAGGAACATAATCCATGGCCTTCGAAATACTTCCATAAATTTCATGTATGAACTTGTATAATCTACAAACACTTTTCTTGGCTTAGAATCATTGAATCCAAACTGCCCCATACTGTCCCATCGGTTATAATTGTACTCGGCGAAATTAATACTTTTGCCAATTCCTAATGAATGTGAAATGAACTCCCATTTTGTTTTCAGATAAGCTTCAGGTTCATTTCTGATTAAATCAAAATATTTCTCAAGTATTCGTCCGGGATTTCCAGGAGCTGAAAGTTCAGCCCTAGAAATTTTTTCTGAAAACAAATCATTAATACTTGATTCCTGTTCGGCAAATTGGCTGTTGTCAATCGCAACTTCTGTCGCACCTTCCCCAAATATATCATCTAAGTATGTGGAATATTCAAATTGCTTTTCTTCATCCAACGTTTGAATCGCGGATACCGTTTCCCAGACAAATGAAGCTGCAAAAGAAGACATCGTATTAATATTTAATACATTTGGGATTATTGATGTCAAGGCAAAGCCTAAACATATGGCTGCGATCAAAAATATACGCTGCATTTCTTTTCTATATTTTATCATTATGATAATAAACAGCGCCGGTAAGATTGTAAAAGCATTAGCTCTATATCCAAAACATATGAAAGAAGCGAAAACGGACAGTATAAATGAAAGCACTTTATCAACACGGTTTTCCATAGAATCATATTTCCAAATGAACAAAAGTATCAGCATTA
Organism: Lachnospiraceae bacterium MD308; assembly: GCA_000403475.2. Classification (GTDB taxonomy): domain Bacteria; phylum Bacillota; class Clostridia; order Lachnospirales; family Lachnospiraceae; genus MD308. The sequence goes on along the minus strand of KE159796.1, from coordinate 723,703 downwards.
TGGCTGCAGCACATCCAACGCTTGCTTCATAGTACACAGAATAACCCCATATTACCGGAGTAAGGGTAATGCATATAATACTCCATCCTCTTCCCAAACCACTTTGCGACATACTATTCCCGAATATATATACCATTGCTAAGAACAGGAAGCTCTGTAAAAACGTATAAAGAACAATACTTCCTACAAGTTCTTTAGAGAGTAAAATAAAAAAAGAGGGAACAACTGTCAGCCATGAATTAAGACACATCAAATCAGTATCTCCTTGAGCAAACGCATGTATAGCCATTTTCAAACTTGAAGCAAATGAAATCCTATTATAAGAATCTGAATATAAAATACCTGGATAGGTAAGCACACATAAAAATGTTGAAATGATTACACACGCAAATAACAGCCCCTTATTCCTTTTTATCCATTTTACATAATGTGAAGCTCTTATTGCTTCATATATCCTGATATACATCCAAGAGGTTTTATTTAATGAACCATACATCGATCCCACTGTATTTTTCATCTAAATATTTCTCCCTTCAACAAACGCTTTTATACCAGCCAATACTTCTTCTTTTGAACAAATATATCCCGCCTTGCCCTCATAAATACCATTATGACATGTTCTGAAATCATAGTCAGCAGGCATACCATTAAGTTCATTGACAAATTCATCCCCCGTCAAATACTTATATATTTCGCCGGCAGATACCGGCTCTGTTGCCGGATGCCACAAGGTGATCCCTGCCTCAAGAGCTTTTTTCATATCCGCCCATAATCTTCGAAGATCATAAAACTGAAAGACACTTCTGCTGTCAGTGAAATTCAAAGCACTGAATCCTGCTTTCTTAAACTTTTTCTTCAACTCTTCCTTTTCATCGTGGGGCGGCTCATTGACCTGGTAAAACCCATTATCTTGCAGCGTGTAATGAGCACTTATCGTAAAATCAATCCGGGACAGTTCATCATATTTTTCTTTCTTTAACATAAAGGGAATAATATTTATATAATCATAGATGAAATTCTTCTTTATATTCTTCCCAAAAAGTCCCGGCAGTCTGATGATCAGGGCATCCGGGAAATGTTCCCTTGCCCAGATTTCCAACATATACCTGTTATACCCGTAGGCATGCAGATTTTCCGTATCAATCAACGAACTCTCGTCTACACCTTTCGGAACTTTAAATACATCTATTGTAGATATCAACACCAGTTTTTTGGGATTGATCTTCTCAATATTGTCTTCTGCCTGAAAGATAAGCTCCATATCCTTTTCAGGCGCGTTATTGGCAAGATATTTTTCCGCCCGAAGTCCGGCATAGACCAATAGCTCCGGTTTTGTCCCAAATGCTTCTTTAATATTCTTCGAATTATACACTGCATCAAATGCTCCGGTTTCATACAGATTACTGCCTACAAACCCGGTATATCCTACTAATGCTTTCATTATTCTTCCTCCATCCGTCTATTTTGTCAATTTTTCAATACTTTTAAAGCTGTAATATTTTCTTTTAAAAATAAGATTGATCAACAGCTGCAAATACTTAACAATAATTGTCAGGATACCGAATAATCCAAAGAACGCAACCGAAAAGAATAAAATAGTAGTTGTCCACCCTTCCACCGGATGTGCAATAAAATACATGATCAATGAATACGATATCATAAATACAGACATAAGCATCATAAGTACCGTCATAGTCATAGAAAAGCTATACCCTGCTTCCGTAAAAAGAATCAATGCATCCACTGCCAAATTCGTCCTGTAAAATCTTTCTTTTTTATCGGCTGGTCCATCACCTCTGCCGCCTACGCTTGTATACACGATATTATCGGTATTCAGACCGCAATTAGCGTAGATTGCCTTCCTGTAGGGAACCGTCCTGTTCATAGAATTGATACGGTTTATCACTCTTCTGCTCAACACCCGAAAACTTTCTGTCCCCATCTTATACGACTGGCTTGTAAACTTTGTAAAGACACCATAAAAAAGCTTAGAAGTCAACTTTGTGCTTTTACGCGGGGAGGCGCTCACGATATCATATCCTTCCAGCGACCGTCGGTATATTTCCATAATAACGGATTTATCAAAATCCAGATTCGTATTATCAAACTCAAAAACGAAATCCCCGATTGCCATATCGACACCTGCATTCATCGCAAGCTCAACACCATGGAAATAACTCATATTAACAATAGAAACACACGTAGTTGTAACTTCTAAACTTATCTTTTTAATCTTATCAACACTTCCGTCGTCCGAAAAATCATCAACGCATATTATTTCAGAATGCTCAAAATTGCTTTCCAGCACTCCTATAATACTCTTCAAAAATTTCTCAATACGATTTTCCGCGTTATGAACATAAATTACCCCTGATACAAAATTTTTCTCTCTATTACTCATCTCTCAGCACCTCATCTAAATCATAAACTGTATTTATCTTCCCGGAAAGAACTCCTATAAAGGTAGGATTCCTGGAATACGTCCTTACCACTGTCGGCCTGGAATCGTCCAGTTCAGAACTCATCAGAATCGGTTTCATCGAATAAAGAGAATTTCTATATTCAAATCTATATTCATCCCTTATATATTTTCTTGCTAAGCTTGCCATATACGGAAAAGCTGTAGCAGGTCTGACCGGACAATCATTGCAATTGCCAAGATGCGACGTATTGCAATACCCATCGCTTTTTTCCTGACAGCCAAAAGTTGGAAGTTCATCATAGCTTGTTGTATGAGGAGTAAACGTAACAGACGTAAGAGAATGATACCCCGTCTTTCCAAATGGCATGATTGAAAAAAAAGGACCGTCCATCACTGTAAATCCAAAATTCTTAAGCTTTTCATTGACATTACACAAGATAATCTCACAAAGCTCATACTTAATCTTAAATTTTTCATATCCAACTAAATCTAATATCTGATTTGTCCCGGCATATGTCGCATTTATTAAAAACTCTGTTTTATACCCCCCCCCCGCTATAATAACCTCGTATTCGTCCTGCAATTTATTAATTGCCTGAATACTTGCATCGCACTTAAGTACAAAGTTTAAAGAATATACAGCTAATTTTTCAAACAGATAATCTTTTAATATCATCGCATCATAAGTGTACTCTCTTGTAAGAAAAACCCCGTCGCACATATCACTTTTAAAATAGCTCTCTGGACAAAGTTCTTCACAGGGAATATCCGCCGCTTTGCAAAACTCTTTAAACTGTTTTCCGTCTGACCAGGAATATCTGCTTGATGTCGCATAAACCTGTTCAAACTCCTTATTTATGCAAAAAGCATAATCTTTATTGAAACGCTCAAAATAACCCGCTGATTTCATAGCCGTTGAAATTGAACGGGGATAATGATATCCCTGGTGCACCCTCGCCTGATTAATATAAGTTGCTCTCCTAAACGGCGCAGGGTCACACTCAAGAACTAACACGCGCTCTCCTCTTTGGCAACAATATAAGGCCGCATATAACCCGTACAAACCGGCGCCTATGATAATTTTATCAAATTTCTCCATTTTCTTCATTTTCTCCATTTTCCTATACTTTAAAATTTCGATATTTCAACCAGAAACTGTTCTTTCAATTTGTAGGCACATGTAAATGGATTCACATTTTATATATCAAACATTAATAACATTAGCCTTTACCTCCGAAATGGAACTCCATTACCTTGCATATATTATAGGCACTATGGTACCAATAATTTTGAAACAAAAGGAATTTTCTTCAAAACACTTACACATATCAACGATAAAATATATACAAGAAGTATTCCCGCTGTACGCCATAGCAAGCAACTTCTGTCTACTCCAAATTGTATTAACATATCTATAATCATGTAATGAATAAGATAAACCCCAAAGGAACAATTAGAAAGATACTGTATAGCACACAAAATCTTTTTATTATCAGCGATTTTATCATAATTTCTGTTTTTAAAAAATAAAAATACAGCCACTGATAAAAACACGCATGGAAAATATAAATATCCCCAATAAGTAGTATCTTTCATATTATTTTTTATAGACAGATAGTAAGTCCCAACATAGCGCAGCACAGCAGAACCTATCCCCAAAGCATATATGAAATGCCTGATTCTGGGGCATGCGTCAGCCGTGGATAAAAGGTAACCCAACACAACGTATAAAATATACCCCCCCCCCACCGGAAAATATAAGGAACCATTATATGGCACCCCAACAATCACGCATAATTCTGGAAGTAACGAATACGTTATAAAAGTAATCCCGACAATATACCACAATAATTTGCGGTTATTTGCCAAACAAGATAGCACCGGCATAGAAAAATATACCATAATCATAGGGATAAAAAACCAATAAATCCCCTGCAATTCATTATTAAAAATTCCTTTATATAATATAACCACAAGTTCACGCACAGAAGTTATGTGTATTGATCTGCTAACCACCACCCTGTAGTTTAACCATAATATACACCAGATCAGCCAAGGAATGAGAATCTTAAAAATCCTTTTTTTCAAGAAAGTTTCCGTGTCCATCTTTTGCCGGTATGTAAAGAGCTTTGCACCACTAAGCATAAAAAACACTGGTACAGCCCAATATGCAATCACTTCAACAATCAATGCCTGCTTCCACACAGCCGTATTAGAATATTCATGTACGATTCCATTGCAATGTAGTGCAACTACGCAAATACAAGCCAATACATTTAAAATATCATAATATAACACTCTGGATTTCATTTTCTATATCTCCATATTTTATATCTTGCAAGTATACCATATAAACGGTAATTGCTTTTTCTTAATATATTTAGTACCTTGCTCTTTCTTTTCATATCAACATATATATCATTCGCTGCCCTTTTTATATATATATCATGAGAAATGATCTCCCTTTTTACACCCTTATCCGGCACTGCGACCATCGCGTAATCTGTTATACCGCTGGCACATATGTCACTAATACAATCCCTTACATATTCCTTTACCTGCTTATCCACCCTCTTTGCAGAACGGTAAAAAGAAACCAGTCTCTTATCCACCTCCAGATGATCCTTATAATGTTTTCTTCTCCCCTCTGCACTGACACTTTGAGCCTCTACACCTAACCTGTAATTATAAATGGGAAAATCACATATATAAATATCCTTTGCATATGCCAAGGGATACAATGAATACTCGCTGTCCGTATAAAAACACTTTTCCAATAGCCGAATATTGTTACTGGTTAAAAGTTCCGTCCTAAAACACAGAGAATGCATTACTAACCTCCATCTTTTTAGCCCGATAACTTCCTTTAAAGCATAAGATCCTTTTAAATTTTCAGGGAACTCTCTTCTAAGTATTTTTTTCGACTTATATTCATGCACCTCATAATGAGGAGTGTAAATGACATCTATATCATTATTTTCTAATACAGATAATAATTGATTAATATTATCTGTTTCAAACCAATCATCACCATCCAACTGCTTAAAATATTTGCCTGTCGCAATCATAAGGCTTGAATTAATCGTGGAACCATATCCTCCATTTTCCTTTCGTACTAACCTGACGCTGTCCGGATATTTCTCCTGGTACCTCTGCGCAATTTCAGCCGTACCGTCATTCCCACCGTCATCTTGAACGATGATTTCCAGTTTATCTATATCTTCTGTCAAAAGTGAATTCAATGTATTTTCAATGTATCTTTCTACATTATAAGCAGCAACAGAGATTGTAAGTAATTTATTCATTCCTCTAAATCCTTTCCTTACATGCATTATCTTTAAATATTTTATCATGTATCTGATATCATCTTTCAAATATGCTCTTTTCGGGGAGTATTTTTTCTAACGCTCTATTTATTCTATCCCTTGTTCTCTCAAACGAATGAACTTCTGAATCATTGATACATACCATCTTTTTCTTTTGTCCACTGATTATGTCGCAGGCGTATGAAATATTATCCTCTATATCGTTTAATTGTATCGCTTCTCCTACTTTAGCCCATCCTCGCGGAGAAAACTTCCCCATTGCATACTGGTAATTACTGATAATATACTGATTAACATCATCCGTAGATCTAAACTTATTTCCGCTCACTTTATCTAAAATTTCGTAATTATCATTCCATACCCTTTCAAATGTGGATTTCAGAAAATTGGCAGGCAAATGTGAATAGGCAAATCCAAAAAAATCATCTCTTCTCAAAGGTGACATACACAAATTAGTCATAAGCCCCTTCAGATCAGCCAATGAATAAAATTTCCTTCTCCACTTTTTCAAAACATCTTTACGACTAAACTGACTGTTCAACAAAACCATATTATTTATCAGAATGTTATTAAAAACATCTTTTCGGTTAGGAGTAATCGGTGACTCAACTGCATAATCACAAGGAAGTCCATCTTTAAAAAAATCTTCTGGACACACCTGATCAATCAAAAAAAAGTCATCGTTAAAATAAACAAAATGTTCTTCTAAATTTTTAATCCGGTGCAGATTCAATTCAATCGGATTCGCACTAAAAGTTGGAAGATATTTTTCAGGTATATAGTCACGATGTTTCACTACGGTAAGCTTTTCCGCATCTGTGTTAAGCCACTCCGGAATATGCCCCCATGTTACAAAGTAAATGTGATTGACCCATGGCGCAAACTTTTCTACAGCGCGGAACCAGTATTGCAGATTATCCCAAGATCTGTACCTTTCTTCCGAAGCAGATATTTGATTCTGATTTTCAGGGAGATATTTGTTTTTATCATTTATCCATTTTAAATCTGTACCATCCACCCAGGGAATAACAAAATCTATTTTCATTTTAAATCCTCAAAAGCATTTCCAGTTTTTGTACTTCTGTATCAATATCATAATGATTTTTGATAAAAACTGTTCTTATCTTCTCACTCGCTTCTCTCATATATTCCCTTTTTATCTTACAAATCATCTGCACCCAATCCATTATTGGACGTTCTAAACTTAGAAGAAAAACATTGTCATTTAATTTTGCTTCATCAGAAATAGCTGTTAAAGATGCAAGTATTGGTATTCCATTAGCCTGTGCTTCTAAGGCCACCACGCTAAGACCTTCAAACACTGATGTAAATAAAAATGTATCCATAACGCTAAGCCATCCGCCTATATCTTTTTGAATTCCCGCCAAATACACCTTTCCTTCTAACTTTAAATCATGTATTTTATCCTTTATCTTTTTCTCATCTTCGCCCTGACCAACAAGAATTAACCGTGCTTCTGGCATCTTCTGCAATAACGAACTAAAAACATCTAACAAAAATAATTGATTTTTTTGAAAATGAAATCTTCCAATATTGCCAATAATATAGTTATCATTCCACCCCAATTGTGCCCGATATGCTTTTCTCTTACTCTCATCATAAGCCATTTTGTTAACATCAATCGCATTACGGATAATTATCGCATCCTTTGACCCATAAAACCACTTTGCAGCGCTTGGAGAACACGCCCAGAAATCAGTAGCATAATGATCAACCAGATGCATATTAATATCATGAAGCAGTTTTCTAAATTTTCCATCCATGTTCTGAGAATTATGACTATGGATAATACGTCTCTTAATTCCATATTTTTTTGCCATTTTCAGATAATCTATATTTGCGAGACTGCATACATTTACCCATATAGCCTGGTACTCATCTTTATGCTGGCCGAAAAACTCTTCCATCTCTTTTCGGTATCTGATATAATTTTGGCTTCTCGCAGATATATGATACACCCTCCCCCCTATTTTTTTTATCTCATTTTCATATGCAGCCTGCTCATATGAATTACATAAAAAATCAAATTGAATCTTTTCCTTATCCATACACCGATAATAATTCATTAAAAAGCTCTCAACCCCGCCCGGATTTTCTGTCATTCCAAATACTAATACCTTCATAGATTATCCCTCCCTGTGCTTTAATTCTGCTTGTTTTTTATTAACCGTATTACAACTCTTGATTTATATTTTTCTCTTCAATTTCCAGATTTTCAGCTTAGACAGTAGCCAGTATAATGCATAATTGCTTTTCCGCAATGCACCTATCAATTTGCTTTTTCGTCCCATCATCCTATAAATATCAAGCGCATGTTTCTTAATAAACATATCATGACTGACAACTATTCGTTTCATCTCTTTTGAAGGCTCAATAAACATGGCATATTCTGTTAACCCATGAGAACATATGTCTTTGAGATACCTTACAATATATTTCTTTACGATTTTTTCTCATCCGTGAAAAAATAATAGAACTTCACAAGGCGCCTGTCAATCTTTAAGTGATCCTGGTAGTGTTTTCTCCTGCCCACTAAGCTTACACTCTGACCTTCTACTCCTTGCCTGTAATAGTAGATTGGGAAACTACATATATAGATATCATTTACATACGTAAGCGGATACAAAGCATACTCTGTACCAGTATAAAAGCATTTTTCCAACAGCCGTATTCTATTATTTTGTAATATATCTGTTTTAAAACAGAAGAATACATATTTATTCTCCCTTTACATTGCGTAACTGCATCACCGAACAAATAATATCCTGACGAATGAAAGATAAGTCCTTATCTGTGCACTGATTAACCCTTTGATTCTATTTGATAAAAATATATTTTTTTCTGAGACAATTTTTCATTCTGAAAAAAATCAATCAAATCACCAATAACGCATTTATTCATTTCTTTGTTTTTCTGTTTGCTTTTTATACTTACACTTTGCTCATTATTTCCCACACTATATTGATAAGTGGACAAATCTAAAAAAATAATGGTTTGAATATACTTTAAAGGATATAAAATATATTCCATATCAACATAAAAACAATGCTCTCTAATTCCGGGGATTTGTTTTAAAATTGTCGTTCTGAACGTTAACGCATGCATTGCGTACTGTTCCCCCATATTGTTCAATATATCATCTGTCTGATATATTTTACCAAATTCAATATTAGAAAATGTCTTGATTTCCAGCTCCTTTGTATGTCATTAACACGTACATACGGGGTTGCCACAACATCTGATTCCACATTCTCCAAAGTCTTAACAAATTTTATGAACTCTTTTGTATCAACCCATTCATCCCCATCCACAACTTTAAAATATTTACCTGTGGCTAATTCTATCCCTTTATTAAGCGCAGAACCATGTCCTCCATTTTCTTTATTTATTAAATATATACTATCTGGATATCTTTTTTCATACTGCTGACCGATGCTTTTTGTCTTATCTTTTGATTCATCATTCACAAGCAAAATTTCTATTTTATCTAATATTTGTTCATCCAAAATAGTAGACAAAATATTATCCAAATACTTTTCTACGTTATATTCCGAAATAGCAATCGTAAGTATTTTATCTATTTTTTTCACCTCATTCTATATAGAGCGGTCTCGGAAACTCTGAAGTATCCATATTTCCGCTCTTTTTTATTGTTTTATTTTTGGGTTTCACCTCATTATTTCTGCACATTTTTTGAATAAATTTTCAAAAAAGGGTTGACAAGCGCCCCAAAATCGGGGGCTCCGCCCTTCGTTAAAAGAAATTCTTTTTTCGGAGGTGCCAACCATACTGAAACATTGGGATTCCCACGCTGAATACCAGCATTTTATTCCTGAAGCTGTGGCTTTATTAAATCCTTCACAGCTTAAAAAACTTTATTCCATGTCTGATTCCTGGAACAAACTTACTTCCATGAACCTTGATCCTGTGGGCGAATTTCTTTTCACTTTCTACTCTGATACTGGCAGGCCTGCCATCAACCAGCCCCAGATCCTGCGTTCCTTTATCCTCATGCTTGATCGTAAGTTTACCATCCTTACCAACTGGGTCGCCGAGCTTCGTTCCGATGATCTCCTTGCTATGCTCATCGGCTGCTCTCCTGACCAACTCCCGCCTCTCGGCTCTTATTTTGACTTTATCAACCGCCTTTGGCTCTGTAATCCAGGGTTCGAAAAGCTGGGACGCAAGGTTCTTTTCCCCCTGATAAGAATAAAAAACCTTCTTCCAAACCGGATAAAGGCAAGAAACTGCCTAACCGACATCCCGGCATCACTCAAAAGGCTGCCAGTTTTGCCTTACAGCATCAGGACTTCCCTTTCCATTATGAAAAAGCTCTTCAACAGCTTTTTTCCATTGCTGCCATCGTCCCTTCACTGGAACTTGGACTGATTCCTCCTGACAATCTTACTGTCTCCGGCGACGGCACTTGCGTCCATTCACATGCCAACCCTTACGGACATAAAGTTTGTGGCTGCACTGAAAATGGTATCTCTAACTGTTCTTGTCCACGCCATTTTTCTGATCCTGACGCATCCTGGGGATGGGACAGTGACCTTAACATGTACTACTATGGCCATACTCTCTACATGCTGTCCTGCCACAATGATCTGTATCAGACGGATCTTCCTCTTCATATTCGTTTCTTTGATGCAAAACGGCATGACAGTGTTTCCGGCATCGTCTCCCTCGCTGAATTCAGACGGCTGACTCCTGACCTTCCGGTCAAAAATCTTTGCCTTGATTCGGCACATGATAACTATCCAACCTATGAATTATGCAAAACCTGGCGTATTTCTCCTTTTATTGACCTCAATTCCAACCGGGGCAGACCCGTAACCATACCGAAACGTTTAAATATTGATACGGATGGGACTCCTTTGTGCCCTGCCGACTTCCGCATGATCTACTGGGGATACAGCCCCAAACGCCATGATTGCAAATGGCGCTGCCCAGTCGCCTGTGGAAAAGAGGAAAAGTGTACGTGCAAAGTTCCCTGTTCCTCTTCTCCCTATGGGCGCTGCATTTATACTAAACCTGATTGGGATATCCGCCTTTATCCCCCTGTCCCGAGGGGAACAGAAGAATACATAAAGACTTATAATAACCGCACAAGTTCAGAACGGGTGAATAACCGGATCCTCAATGATTATCATTTACATGATATGAAGATCCACAGCAAAAAACGGTATTCTTTCTTTGCTATGATTGCCAGTATCAATATCCATTTGGATGCCCGGATTAAAAAACAGAAAATGGATTCAGCTTCATAATAGCAACCTTTAATCCATAAAGATTTTTTCTTGACTTGCCTCTCAAAGGCAGGTCTGGAAAAGTGCGCCCTTCACCAAAATCCCGTATCTGTTTCAGGCACAGCACAACCTCTGGTTTCCGCCAATTGGAAAGATATCTATCCAAATATGTTTTCCTCCCAGAGCAGGATTAAGGTAATCTACAACAACTTTTGTACGATTATCCATCAGTTTAATAAATAGGAAATTAGAAGAACCCTCTTTCCAACTGACAAATTCCATATGTGTCGGCAAAGTCCTCCTGTCAATATACAAATTATTCAACAATCTGTCATAATCCGGTCTCGGCATCAGTATATCAATATCATCATCCCACGGAATAAAACCTCTATGCCGAACTGCACCCAACAATGTCCCTCCGCATAATGTGTAATACAATCCGTTCTTTTTACACAGTTTATCAAATTCAATTAAAAGTGATAATTCTATATCTTTTATTTCATCTAAATTTAATCTCTTCATTTCAATACCTTTAGCCTCATCACTCGTTCTTTTATCTGTCCAAGTACTTCAATAGTAAGTTCTTCTTTTCCTAATAGTAGTATGACCATATATATAACACAAAAACAACCTGCCGAAAGTACAAGACACACAAAAACTCCCGTCTCCAATATCTTTACTTGAACAGAGACAGAAGCAGAAATCGCGGTAGCAGCAATTAACAGCCAATATTTTATAGATACAAAAAGTTTCTTTAACTCTTTTCTCATAGTTGTCATCTGCCAGATACATACAACTATTTCAGCCGCTAAGGTTCCCACTGCGGCCCCTGCCGCCCCAAGTCTGGGAATGCACACTATATTTAACACAAAATCTACTATAGCTCCTGCTATTTCGGAATATAAAACCTGCTTCTCTTTTCCTAAAGGAACCATCATCTGAATACCTAAAACGTTGGTAACACCAATAAATAGAACTGTCGGCATAATAACTTTCATAGGAAGTATTGCTCCCGCATACGCTTCTCCAGACAAGAAATTAATTCCTTCCTCTGCAAATAAAATAAAATAAACAGTTATCGGAATTGCAATAACAAATATAAAGTTCAATGCTTTTTTTGCAATACGGTAAAATTCTTCTATATTGTTTTGTTCAACATAATACGAAGCTCTTGGAAGCAGTACTGTCCCCAGCGATGTAACAACACTTACAAGTATTGATTTGATTTTTACTGCCGCATTATAATATCCGACATCAGTGTCTGTCTTCATAAAGCCTAACATAACTGTATCAAGATTTGTGTAAATTGTAGTTGCCACGGACATTGCAAAAAAAATCAGAATCATTCCTATATGCTGTTTGAAATTATAATTTTTCTGCGGACTTATACTAATATATTTTTTGAGATTAATAAAATTAAAAATATTAGAAGCTGACGATGCAAATATTACAATACCTCCATATATTAAATAGTCCCGTCTGGTATGTACTAAGCCAAACATCAGCAGCAAAGCAATGAACTTGAAGACAATTGATCTTATAGTAATATATGAATACTTTTCTAACGCTTTATACAGCCATTCAACCCCTATAGCGTTAAACACAATCATTGTACCCATTATCAAAAACAATGTCCTGTCCTGACGCACTCTTGGAATTACCGCTAAGAAAGCAAAATATACAATATAGACAACTACACACATTAAAAGATTAATAATCATAATCTCCTGTACTGTCTTCGACAGCTTCTTCCTGTCATCTCTTACTTTCGCACATGCACGAATCCCATATGTTGGGATTCCCATCTGAGCAAACATAGAAAAATAAGTGACGAATGCCATTGCAAAAGAAACCTTTCCCATACCTGACGGCATCAATACCCTGGATACATACGGAAATGTAATCAAAGGAAAAATAAACGATGACATTGTCAGAATAACATTCATTATAAAATTTATTTTCAAAGATTTCTGTTTACCTGCACCCATTCCTTTTTCCTTTCACCCAGATAACTTACAGCAAGCAATGGAAAAGGATTAAACATCAAATTCAATAAAAAGGGCTCCGTAATACTAAAAACTAAAATCAACAATATGCATCCGCACAAATGATAATCCTCTTCCTGAATCGCTTTTAACAAAATAAATGTATACATCATAAGGCATATTCCAAGAAAAATTGCCCCATCCTGAATTAATATATGCAGATATGAACAATCCACATAATTATATATACCCTCTTTTGCCTGATAACCATGACCAATCCACTCAATTTCCTGTCCAAACATTGTAATCCCATACATCTTAAATGCTGAACTTCCTAATTTCAAGCGACCTGATAACAAATTATTGAATTTCTCCCACATCCAATTTCCCGTTACGTAATTACAATAAAAATAACAAGAACAGACAGCAATAAATGTTGGCATCATTATCCATACAAGCCTAAATTTTTCCATTATGAGTTTAACAATCTTAATATGATTCAAAAGCCAAAAACAAATAATTGCCAATATAGAAAGAACAAAAACAAATCTTGTATCTGTAAGCCGATACAATACATAACTTACCACCAAAAACAGTATATATTCTATATTTTTGATTCTTTTTTTACGTATATACATATATTCCAGAAAAATAAAAAAGAACATAATTGTCGGCGTAGTTGTCCATGTAAATCCCAAAGCATGCCTGTTCCTTGTCCCAGCATCGAAAATATAATCTAAATTCAGCCCAACCTGAGAAGAAATCACAATTATCAACCATAAACAGAATTGTATACAAACTGCACTCTTTATAATCATCCTTTTTTCTATTTTATAAGAAGAAAGAAAGATGAAACTATAAGTAAAAATAAGTGTTCCCCCTGAACGATAGCCAGCAATCACAGCAAAAAGTACAATTAGAACAATTTTCCAAAAATCAGAAAAATAATAATTTTCGGAAGCAATCTTGAACATGCACACAATATATGAAACGTATCGCATTAATTTTAAAAAAACATTAAAACTCTCTCCTAGCGAATAACTCCAGATAGTTCTTGAAAGTATTGTTGATGTCAAAAATACAAACAATGCAAAGAAATAAATATAATTTTCTGTCTGTAAATACTTTTTATTATACTGCAACATTTATAAATGATTTCTCCTTTTGAATTGCCAATGCCGAAACATTGCTACAACATAATCTACTATATATAACTTGTGTACTATAAAAAAAAGCGGAACTGCCCTTGTAATACTAAAACAATGATAATTTACATGGGATAGTGCTCTTTTATATATTGGATGACAACACAATCTCCTGAATTTTTTTATTTTCTCGCCTTTCTTTTGCGGATTTTGGGGATGGAAAGAATAATTCACCATCGTAAGCAAAAGATGATATAACACCCAATTATAGTAGGATTGACAAAGACTTCTGTCATCTTTATAACTTTCAAGCAAATCTTCTCCCATAACCTGTACACTCTTAAGGTAATCAGCAGCAATACTGGCTTTAAACGCACGAACAGTGGAGCTTTCATTAAAATAATAATGGTAAAGCGGACACGGCAAGTAACATACACAATCGGCATTTTTTAAAACCCTGTATGAGAACTCCGCATCTTCGCCTATCGAAAGGCGCGAATCCAACCTGAGCGCATGAGCATCAAGAAAATCTTTTCTATAGCATTTTCCCCAACAATATGCCAATCCTTTTTCCAGCTGCAGCATATTATCGATCAAAAAACGTCCTTCTTCTTTTCCCCTGAACGTTGTAACTTCACTATTCCAGACAACTTTTTCACTTTTCCCATTCATATAATCCCGAAAATATCCAGATATAACAACTTCCGCTTCCTCTTTGTCTAAAACTCCAATCATTTTCGAACACATACAGTCTTCAATTGTATCATCTGCATCTACAAACATAATATAACTGCCCGTCGAATTTTCAATCCCAACATTGCGTGATACAGATACACCTTTGTTTTCTTGATGGTATATCCGTATCCGTCTGTCAGTTTCTGCAATAAGATCACAATTTTTTGCAACTTCTTCTTTTGAGCCATCATCAATTAACAACAGCTCAATATTTTTATAAGTCTGGCGAAGAATACTTTCTACACATTTCCTTAACAAAATATCCGGAGTATTATAAATCGGGACAATGATACTGATTTTATCATTATATTCGAAAACTTCTGACATCTCTCTGCTCCTCCAGATTAATGGGCAAAAACGATACTTCCAAGAATATCTACACTTTGATTCTGGCAGGTATTCATTTCCCGGATAATTTCCTGATATTTGGAACATCCTGTCTCTTCAGCCAATATCACGTATCTTGTCTGAGACATCTCTAAAAGAGCTTCTGAATCACACAGAATATTTTTCCCAATGATCAAATTTACTTCTTCTGCTGCAAGCTCTTTTTTAAGTTCATTTATAATTGCTTTTTCACCGATTGACTCTATTTCAGTTCCGGTCACATATATAGAAGAAATTCCTCTCCTTTTTGCATCCAGACATATTCCTGACAATATCATCTGGAAATTCTGCTTTTCATTGAGTATTTTTTTATTTCTATTTTTGAATCTGTATATCAGCTCATCAATCACACCTAATATTTTATGTTTTTTTCTTTCCTCAACTACCCCATATAGATGGATATCAAAATTCTGCTGCAGCTCATCCGGTGAGTTCAGCTTTCCTCCAAGCAGCCATAATAATACTTCTATGCCACCTATGATCAAAGCTCCAAATATAGCACCAAAAAACACCCACTTTTTGCTGACCGAAACCTTAATTACCTCCTTGTTTTCCGTCTCTATGTTCTCTGAAGCATTATCTTCTGATAACCCCTTGTCTAGCACCACCTCATAATTATCAACTACTTGAGCCGCTTCTTTACTCATTTTTCCAGCGCTGTCAACAATATCTCGGGACATCTCATATATCGATTTGTAGACCTCGTCTTGCAAAGCAGTTATCCCACTGTCTCTGCCGCTCATACAACTTTCTTGTATCAGTGTCAGCGAGTGTTTACCGTACAACTTTTCAATTTCCACAAAATTCTCTTCCATCACAAGCTTAATTCTATCCGCAAATTTTTGAGCCTGCTCTTCATTATTTCCACGTGCTGTAATATACAAAAACGTGCTTTCATTATTGGCAGAAATCGTATACCCATTTGTGTCATTCGCAGACACCACATACTTATTTGCATTGTATGTCTGAAAACTCTCCCCGCCATTTCTAACTATTATCATTTCCGACACATCATCGTTTTGCATTGTTCCCTCTGATTCTGCTACAAGCAAGGACTTCACATCAGATTTTTGAAACACATTGCTATATGCTGAAACAAGTTTTGACATATTTTTCTCGGACTCTATACTATAACAAAGTTCTACTCGATTTACATTATAAGAATCCAATTTCATAATTGCAGCGTTTTTAGCATACTTCTTTTTACCATATAACGATTTAACATAGTTCATTGCTGTTTCAGCTTTCGCTTTATCAATGTCAGACAAATTTTTAAGCTGATTCTGAATATCTTCTTCAGAAATTTCAGTAACTACATTGCTCTCTGCTTTTTCCCGTTCTACCTTTTCTTTACTGTCTTTCATATATTTCAACATTCCAAATAAAACCGCAAAAAAAACCACAGTTATGATCAATATCCTCCATTTAAAAAATATATTCCAAACACAATCCATAAAACATATCTTTCTTTCTTTCTGTTGATAATTTTCCATTACAAAAATCTCCTTACGTTTTATTTTACAGTAGCACTCTGCAATATTACCAAAATATTATATCATAACAAATTTTACCTTTAACTAAACTTTCTTTTTAAAAAACTTCCTCCCTTTTTCACCCAATTCTGCCTTTCCATAAATTGTACCGCTATATTTTCATACTTCAAATGATTAGCATCCAACCACACGTCCAGCAGTCTCTCACTGACAAACCCAAACACTCTGGCATCATTCTCACTATAATCCGATATATCCAATCTCTTCTCCAGTTCAAAAAGAATATCAAACAGCCATTCACAATACTGCCTAAAATATTCTTTCTGCATAACAAACATATTGAACCGGTGCCCATATGTACGTTTCATGCTCTCATCAAATGCTTTTACATAGGACGGATATTTTTCTTCCAAAATCTCTCTTGTCACATCCAGATCCTCCGCATGATGTGCATGTACATACTGGCTGTAATTCGTCTCTATGTAATAGTTCCTTGGCTTTGGCAGTACAATGTCCGTTTCTTTCAGGATCTGTTCCAGCTGCACCTGTGTAAGCACCTTATCCTGCTTACTTCCCCCGCCCCTCTTGTCCACAAAATGCCTTCTGTAATGCGCCACCCCGACATAATCAGCATCCAGATTCTTCCACGCCCAATATAAGCCCGTCAGTTCACAATAATTCTTATTCTTAAGAGAAATATTATCTCCGGTATCATCCCCGGTATACCCCAAATCCTTTTTTCCTTCCCTCCCCACATGGAGAGGAAGATACATCGGATCAGACGGCATCCAGTACTTCTTATGCGTTGCTACGATAATCTTTATATCCTTCATAACCTTCTCCGCTAACTCAATTTTTCCTGATTGATCATGCCGCCGAACACGGTCATGAACAGTATCTTTATATCCAAAAACAGAGACCAGTTTTCAATATACCAGATATCACATTCAATCCGTCCTTTAATACTGGTATTACCACGGAATCCCTTTACCTGCGCCCATCCGGTAATTCCAGGCCGCACTTGCTGCCGTACCAGATAAAGGGGAATCTCATCCTTAAAATGTTCTACGTGGAACGGAACTTCCGGACGCGGTCCGATCAGGCTCATATCGCCTTTCAATACATTAAAAAATTGTGGCAGCTCGTCCAGACTGCACTTACGTATAAAGCTCCCGAACTTCGTCTTGCGCGGATCCACATCCTTGCTCCACCCGGTTGTCTCAGCAGCATTTACACGCATGCTTCGGAATTTGTACATCGTAAAGGGTCTTTTATACCTGCCTATCCGCTCCTGCTTAAAGAGCACCGGTCCCGGACTGGACATCCTGATTCCTACAGCCACTAACAACATAACAGGACTGGTTATGATAATCAATAGAATACTTCCAACGATGTCCATACCTCTTTTCAGAAATGCCAGTATGATATTATCCAGTGGAATCTGCCGGATATTCATCAGCTTGCTGTTTCCGATTACTTCTATAGATGGATGATTCGGAATATAGTTGTTATAAAATGGTATGATACTGATCTTAACCCCTGACTTTTCTCCTGCCGCAATGACCATTGGCATAAACTGCACTTCATGCCCCTCAAGGGCGATCACAATTTCCTCAATATCACTGTCCTCTAAGATCTGCTCCAGATCTTCATATCTCCCAAGATTTTTCCCCAATCCTTCTTTTATACTCTTACTTACATAACCAAGAATCCGCATCCCCATATTGACCCGCCGGTTTACCGACTCAATATAATCCGCCGCCAGCGCTCCGTTTCCAACAACGACAATATTGGTAAAATACCGTCCCTTTTTACAATAATCCTGAAACAAAACAGATACCACTGCCCGTTTCACAATTATCAGACCTGTTGATATAAGGTAAAACAAAAAAATAGCGTAACGCGAGAAGTCAACAATCCTTGTAACATATAAGAAAGATGCCAGCAACAGAAGCCCCGCTGCATTTACCACACAAAGCTTTCCCGTCAGAAGTACATTCGGCTGCGTGATGGCATTGTAGCGGTACTGTTTCGTAAGATAGCAGAGGATCAGCACAATCATAACATAGCACAATACAGCAAAAAAGCATTGATAATTCCATGCAATATGCAGCATCGGTATATCTCCGTACATTACGTCAAACCGGATATATGTAGCTATTAAATATGCAAGAAAAAACAATACCCCTTCTGTTATACAATTGAATATCTTGAATAATCTTCTGTTCTCTTTAATCATGTACTTTTCCTCTGTAAAAATAATTTCCACATTGGATGCACTGTATCTTTATTACACCGCCGAGATATTATAACATATATAACGACGGATTTCTACAATATATTTGAAATCAGCCACTTCTAAAATCAAGGTCTTGTAATAATCTCCAAAAACTTTGCCAGTATTATATCATCCAACTTATCCAACAAACCGTCATCGCAAATAATTTTAAATATTTTATTTGCTAAATATTTATTATAATTTCTTGCCCCCACAATCAATTGCTTTCGCAATTTGGCTTTGTGTCCTGCTGATAACGAATGCATATTTTGTATACTCATTTTATCTCCCGTATATTTCACATAATAAAAGCAGGAGAACATATATCCCCTGCTTTAAAATACAAGTTTCCTGCTGGTTGTCAGCCTCGTACGCCTATAGCAATACAATTACGGATTTGGATTTTTACCGACTTCCAATTGTCCACAACTTAAAATGCTTGCACATTAAAAACATTGCTGTTCTTAAAATAAGTATATGCAAAAAACACGAATATGTCAATGGTAATTTTTACTCTTTGATCTTATCCAGTTCCGTCAGGTTAACCCCTGCTGTTGTCAAAATAACTTTTAATTCAATATAGCGTTTATACATTAATTGGTATGTTTCTTCATCATTATTTTTTTTCGCTGATATCATCCAATCTTGCAGTCTTGAAAAGTCAACAATTGAATCTCTTATAATGTCTGATACACTTGGCATATACCCACCTCCCAATTATAATATACATCGTTGTACTGGCTTTAGTATAGCATATCCCGGATGCAAAATCTATCAATTTTCAAAATCATTATGCAGCTCGTTATGAAAATGATGTTTATATTATTCCCCACATTTATCATTTAACTTCTGTACGATAATATACCTTGGTCTCCCTTTCAGTTCTTCATACATCTTAGCAATATAGAATCCGATAATCCCCATACTTATCATCATAATACTTCCAAGAAGCAGTTCAATCATAATTACCGTGGTAAACCCTTCCAAAGCCCGCCCCATAAACTTATACACAAGCGACTGGATTCCCAGAATAGCAGCCATAAGAAAGAACCCCGCCCCCATTACCGTCACGATCTGCATCGGCGCCGCCGTAAATGACACAATATTCGAAAAAGCATACTTGATAAGCGCCCAGGCTGACCATTTAGACACACCTTCTTCACGCTCATGAACATCAAAAGAAACTTGCGTGGATCTAAACCCAACCCAGGAAGACAATGCCCGGAAAAACACATTTCTTTCCGGCATTGCGTTCAAGACATCGATTACTTTCCTGTCCATCAGCTTAAAATCAGACGCATTCTCCATATCAATCTTAGTGATAATGCTGATGATCTTGTAAAACAGCTTCGCAAAAAAACGATGCAGAAAACTTTCTTTCCCCCTGTCGCTCTTCACTCCTTCTACAACCTCATATCCCTCTTCCCACAACCTGTACATCTCTACAATCTTCTCCGGCGGATGCTGAAGGTCACAGTCTATGATCACTGCGCACCTCCCTCCCGCATCTTCAAGCCCGGCAAACATTGCGGCTTCTTTTCCAAAATTCCTTGAAAAACAAATACCCCTTACTTTCGGATTCGCATCACATTCTTTTGCAATAGCAGGCCAGCTCATATCCTTAGAACCGTCATTGACAAAGATAATCTCATAATCAATCTTTGCTTTATCTAAGATATCCGAGATGACAGCCGCCGTTCTTGGCACCATCTTTTCTTCATTATATACAGGTACGATTACCGACAAAAGCTTCATACTCCGACACCTCCCTCGGTTTTCGCATCCTTACGTATGTTTTTTAGTATAAGCTGCAGCTTATCTTTACAGCCAAACATGGTCAACACGATTCCTGCAAGGACAGTCATAATAAACCCTGTTTTCAAAAATGGCACATGATACTTAAGGACTATGTGATTTTCCCCGCTTTTAACCGGAACCATCATAAGCGCATTGGCTCCGCTCTGCAAGCTGACGGATTCTCCGTTCACTTTTCCTGCCCAGCCCTTTTCTGAGGGGATTGTCAATAATACCCATCCATCTTCCCCGGCATGATATTTACCCTCTACCAATCCATCCTTAAACGTTTCCAATTCAAATACACTGCTTTTCAGTTCCTCGACCACTTCCTGAAAAAGCTTTAGGTCTAACTGGTAAAACCACGGCCGAATCTGCTCCTCGCTGCCATTGAAATTTTCAAATCTGACATAATGCGTACCCGCAGTTTCACCGATATTAAACACGCGGTAACTAAGCCATCCCTGATAACGGCATCTGTACTGATCATCAATAAATAATTCCAAATTCCCTACCCCGGAATCTGCATAACCGTATAAAATGCACCCCTCTGTCAGATCCACCCCGTAAGTGATTTCATTTTCTCCATGGGAAACCACCTGGTATTGCACCGGCTGATATAGCTGAACATCTCTTCCCAAAAGTTTAGAATACAGCGCATTCTGAAATTCAAAATGATTTCCCTGGTCGATTGCTTCCATACAGGATTCCGACACTCCAAATCCGACCGGAAATGCATATGGATTTTCATATATTTGTTTTCCATTGTATATTTGGTCAGATTTCCTATTAAGCTGAGGATACTGTGCATCCGCCAGAACATATTTTATACCTAACAAGCTGTCCGAAGTAAGAATCGGTTCGTCATACATACTAACAGTAGTATTTTCCCCATATCCCAGAGAAGAACCCAGTTTTTTAACATTCTCATCAAATGTTGAGGTATAATGAGAAAAGCTATGGTAATCATAAGCCATACTCTCCAGAAAATAAGCCGAATTTTTATTTTGTGAAAATTCCCGGTTTACCGTCTGCTCCATCCGGTAAAACTCTTGCCTATCCATAGATTTCACCGTATCGATCAACTGTTTTTGCTGTGAGACGTAATTCACATAGAATTGGGCGTCGCCCGCATATTTACTGCACACTGCATTGCCGTTAACGCACAATTCAATTACCGCAACTCCCCAGATGAGCAGGCATCCCGCACTTGCAATATTCGCAGAATATGTCTTATAGACATACCACCCCAGGGACATAAGGATTACATAAAGATATGTAAGGTATAAAAAGTATCCGTCAAAAGGTACCATATAATCCAGCACGATCCAGGACAGGATGCAGCCGGCGGAAACTATAAAAATCGTATATTGACGGCGTGCATAGTTCACCAGTCCCACTGCCGCAAAGTAAACCAGCAGCCAGGTCTGCAGATAAGAGAAGCGGTACATATAACTCGTCGCATACCGGAAACCATTCCAAACATTTTCCAATGGCTTTAAAAATAACGAGATAAGCATCAATGTTAAAAATAACACTGACAGAACAAATTCCTTTTTCGCCTTTTTGTATAAAAATACCATTCCTGTCACTGCCAGAAGCAGGATACTGCTGCCGCAGAATAAACTGAGCATATTGCTTCCCGGATCGTTCCCCAGCACAAAGCCACGCATAATGTGAGCCAGGTTCCCATTCACTGCAAAGTTGAAGATATTCTCTTCAGCGCTGCCTTTTCCTTGCAGAAGACCATATAAGTTCGGCAAAAACAACACACTGCTCAGCAAGATTCCAAGCAGCATATAACAGGCAAACCAGAACGTCTTTTTCAAAATAAATTTAAGATCAAGACCATTCTTTTTCAACAATTCAAATAAGAAATATATACTCGCAAACAGGCAGTTCATATACGCCGTGTACCAGTTAAAGAGGATGGATGCTGCAGCTGTTATCGCAAGAAATACCCCCCCCCCTCCTATTTTCTAAGAAAGACCAGACACCGCACAAAATCAGTGGGAGCATATATACCCCGTCCATCCACATCAGATTTTCCACCTGGCTGATGTTATAATATGATACGGCAAAACACATGGATAGCACAAGCACTTCAAAATCTTTCAGCTTAACAAATCTCTTCTTTAAAAACACCGCCTGAAACAGCCCGCAGAGACCGATCTTCAGAACAGATGCTATATAGATGAACATCTGCATATCATCCTGGTTGAACAATGCCAGCAGGATATTGACCGGTGACGCCAGATAATATGCAAATAACGCAATGCAGCCGCCTCCTAATGCCTTCGTAAATGAATACCTTAAGCTGGCTTCTCCGTGAAATACATTTTGAAGGTATGCATACAGATCCACATACTGTATACTCAGATCCGCACGCATATTACTTATTTCTCCAAAGGGATAAATCCCGCATTTATTCCAGATTAATGTAAATATCATACTTGGAATTATAAATGCCAGGACATATACGTATTTTCTCTTAACCTTATCCATAACTCCTCTTTCTCCTGTCCGTATCTTCTTAATATTTCAATAACTGCAACGGAATATCTGTATGAAACAAAACAGCTTTCATCCCTGCTCTTCGTGCACCTTCTACATTCTCTATCCTGTCGTCAAAGAACACACACTTTTCAGGCACAAGATGATATCGTTTCAGAAGAATCCGGTAAATCTCATCATCCGGCTTCATGCATTTTTCCTCCCAGGAAAACACTCCTCCATTAAAATATCCAAGAAAATCAAGCTGTTCTTTCGATTGGCGGAACATTTCTTCGGAATAATTAGACAGAAAATACAGACTCTTCTTCTGCCTCAGTCCCATCGTCCACGGCCTGGTAAACTCATAGGGCACGATCGATTTACCAAAATTTTCAAATGTATATCGTATCTGCGTTTCGTAGGCAGGATCATTTTCAATAAACAGGTTGAGCCACTCCTGCGTGGTGACAAGCCCTGAGTCTCCCGCGTCCCAGTCCTTATTCCGGAACATAGCGTCAGCAACATGCTCACAGGTCTCTTCATCGAAGCCAAGAGACTGAATATACTCCTCCCATGCAAATGCAATCAGTACATTGCCGATATCAAAAACAATCGCCTCCGCATGGTCTATTAGTTCCCGGATATCTGTAAGCTGCATTTTACCCTCTGTCTCACCGTTTTGTATTTCCTTATTCTCTATTATATTTTTCGATTTCTGGAAATCTGTGCTGCTGTTCATATATTCCCCACCTCATACATTTTTCTATATCTTTTGCCCTACAGCGTTACGTCTGCAAACTCCGCATTCGCCGCCATCCTCAGATCTTCCGGCGAAAGCTTAAGCTGCATCCCGATTCTTCCTCCGCTGACATATAGATAATAAAGCTCCTTTGCCGAGTTGTCAATAACTGTTGGATATTGCTTTTTCATCCCGATGGACGTACATCCCCCTCTCACGTAGCCCGTCACCTTTGTAAGCTCCTTTAGCGGCAGCATAGCCAGGGATTTCTCACCCACTGCTCTGGCAGCCTTTTTTAAATCAATCTCTTCCTCAATCGGGATTACGAACACATAGTAACCGCCGCTTTTCCCTACAGTCACCAGCGTCTTGTATACCAGGCGGTGTTCATACCCAAGCATATCTGCCACCTGGATTCCGTCTGTAAATTCATCGCAATCATAAGTCTCGTACTCGTAGGCAATTTTCTGCCTGTCCAGTATCCGCATGGCATTTGTTTTGATCTCTTTCTTGCCCATAGCGATCCCTCACTTTATCCATCTTCTAAAATCCATCTTCTAAAATCTCTCTTCCAAGGCTCTCCAGTGTCACAAGCCCGATGCCCTTCACATGGGCATTTTCAGTATCTGCTGCACTTTCGTTCCTCGCGTACACATCCTTCCGGTGAACTTGAAAAGGTGTATGCTCAAATTCCTCCCCTGCAAATCGCAGGAACTCCTCCATGACAAGATCCGGTTTCAAGTTATTTTCACTGCCTGTGGCTAAAAACAGGCGTACCGCCCTGTCTGTGGCCTCCATCTCATAGATCATCGGCTTGATATCCACTTCTTTTTCGCTGCGCTTTGTCTTTTTCATCACGATGATTTCATCCTGGGAAAGAAATTCTTCTGCTAAGTTCCTCCACCCCTCGGGAATCTTTTTTATCCCCTCTGCAGATTTTCCGGACTCAAGCAGCATAACCTCATACTCGGCCGCCGCCGTAATGGTCATGCCGCTATACTTTTTCTCCTCCGGTATCTCCACAAAGCTTACAACATCGATCCCTTCAGCCATCACCTCATTCATCTGCCTTACGGCACACTCCGACGCAATCGGCTCTGTCAACTCAATGTCAAAATACTCTCCGTCACTGGTAACGCCTACCCCTAACGGCTGCGCGAAAGACATAATCATGTGAGGGCTGTACCCACCGGTAAAAGCGATCGGAATCTGCGCCCGCCGCATCACCTTCTGGAAGTACCGCATCACATCCAGATGGCCGATAAACCGCATACATCCGTATTTTCGAAATTTAATTCTTGCCTTCATAACAGACACCTCCCCCAAACTTTGCCGCTCCACACCCAGAACACCTCTCCCGGCAGTTCGACGTCACTTCGCCTTTCATGGCACGCTCCCACTCCTGCTTTAAAAAGTCCTTCGTCACGCCGATATCAATAAAATCCCACGGAAAAAGCTCGTCCATCTTCCGCTCCCTCTCATTGTAGAACGCCATATCAATGCCCGTATTTTCAAATGCCTTAAGCCATTTCCCATAATCAAAACATTCCGTCCACGCGTCGTAGATACACCCCAATCGATATGCCTCTAAAAGAACATCCCCGGCTTTCCGGTCTCCTCTGGCAAAGACACCTTCTAAGACCGTTATCTCCGCATCATGCCAGTTATATTTTAAACTCTTTCGATTCAATTGGTCGTTAAAAGCATGTTTTACGATGGCCGCCCTGGCGATATACTCGTCATTGTCGTACATCTTCGCCCACTGGAAGGGGGTAAACGGTTTCGGGATAAAAAAGGACGTGCTGGTAGTAATCTGACATTTCCCGTTGCGCTGCTCTTTCGGAATCTCGTAATACCTTCTGGCAACCTTGTCCGCAAGTTCCGGAATCGCCCGCATATCTTCCTCCGTCTCCGTCGGAAGCCCAAGCATAAAATAAAGCTTTACCTTATTCCATCCTCCCGCAAAAGCCTGCCCTGCCCCATCCAGGATATCTTCTTCTGTAAGCCCTTTGTTGATTACGTTGCGCATACGCTGGGAGCCTGCCTCGGGCGCAAATGTCAGGCTGCTCTTTCTTACATCCTGCACCCGCTCCATCACATCCAGCGAAAATGCGTCAATCCGCAGGGACGGCAGGGAGATATTAATTCCCTTTCCCTTAAACTCTTCAATCAAGAAATTCACCAGCTCTTTCAATTGACTGTAATCGCTGGAGCTTAATGAGCTTAAAGAAATCTCCTCATGTCCTGTATTTTTCAGCATTTGATAGGCATATTGCTTTAACTTCTCCACATCCCGCTCTCTGGTGGGGCGGTAGATCATCCCCGCCTGACAAAACCGGCATCCCCGGATACATCCCCGCTGAATCTCTAGCACCACCCGGTCTTGAGTCACTTTTATAAATGGCACCACCGGCTTTTGGGGGTAATAAGTCTCTGTAAGGTTTGATACCATCTGCTTTATTACCGTTTTCGACGCATGAGGATTATTGGGGGCAAAAGAGGCCAGCGTTCCATCCTCATTGTATGTTGCATCATAAAAAGCCGGAACATAAATGCCTTCAATTTCCGCTGCTTTTTCAAGATAATCTTTTCTGCTACCGCCATTATTTTTATTCTCTTTATACAAATCAAGAAGCTTCCGGTAAACGGTCTCGCCCTCCCCGATATAAAACAGATCAAAAAACTCTGCCAACGGCTCCGGATTGTACGCACAAGGCCCGCCGCCGATAACAATCGGGTCTTCCTGGGTCCTTTCCCTGGCACTTAATGGAATTCCGGCAAGGTCTAACACCTGTAAAACATTCGTATAGCACATCTCATACTGGAGCGTGATACCAAGGAAGTCAAAATCTTTTACCGCGTCCTGGGATTCTAAAGCAAACAGCGATATCCCTTCCTCACGCATAATCTGATCCAGATCAATCCACGGAGAATAGACCCGCTCACACCACACATCCTCCCATTGATTGAACATATCATAGAGAATCTGAATGCCAAGATGGGACATGCCGATCTCATAGACGTCCGGGAAACACATGGCAAAGCGGATGTCCACTTTGGCGGGGTCTTTCATGACACTGTTTACTTCATTCCCAATGTAACGCGCGGGTTTCTCAATCTTTAGTAATATTTCATCATTTAAGGCTAATTTTCTCATAGGTTTCCTTTCAATTTCAGCTTTAGACAAATTAAAGAGAATGCAATGATTCTTATATAAAAAACCAATTGGCTATTTCTCAAAGATTCTTCCACACTTCCGCCACATCCAGATCAGTCGTAATCTCTTTCACAATCCGGTCACTGCCCACGTGAAAGACCTCCTGCTTTTTCATATCCATCGTGACAAATGCCGCAAACAAGAGAAGACACACAAACACTCTCGCCCCAAAGGTACTGACATTTTCTTCTCCTTCGCCTCCGTAAAGGCGGTTATAGGAACCGCTGTATCTTGGATGAATCGCCGGGGGCGTCCAGTAGTCACTGTAGCGCTGCCTTGTCTGCTCCAAAAGTTCTCTCCTGCGTTTTTCTGAATCATTCATATACATTCCTCCGTTCATTGCATATAGATTTCCTTTTATACCATATGCATGAACGCATAAGAATATATCTTTTAACGTTCTGCCAGCTCCTTAATGATATCCTCCCATTTTACGTCTTTTTCCACCATAAGCACCATGGCATGATAGAGGAAATCAGCCAGCTCGTATTTGATCTCTTCCGGATTTTTATTCTTCGCGGCGATGACAATCTCCGTTGCCTCCTCACCCACCTTTTTAAGTATCTTATCCAGTCCCTTATCAAACAGATAATTGGTATAAGAACCCTCTTTTGGATGTTCTTTCCGGTCCACGATGGTGTCATACACCATCTCAAAAATCTGAAGGGGATTCTTCCCGTCATAATTCATTCCCACAAGAGGCTGATAGAAACAGGTAGGATTGCCGGTATGGCATGCGGCGCCGACCTGGTCTACCTTGGCAAGAAGCGTATCCTTATCACAGTCAATCGTAAGAGATTTTACATATTGAAAATGTCCGCTTGTCTCCCCCTTCACCCAAAGCGTCTTCCGGCTCCTGCTGTAATAAGTCATCTTTCCTGTCTTGATCGTACAGTCAAAGGCCTCCTCATTCATATAGGCTAACATCAGTACTTCCTGGGTTTTATAATGCTGGACTACTACAGGAATCAGGCCGTCGCCGTTCAGTGTGAACTCCGAAAAATCCATAATACTCTCAAAGGAAGTAATCTTGATTCCCTCTATGCCGCATTTTTCCTTAAAAGCTTTAAAATCAAGCTCCGGCTGGCTGATATACTTTCCGGAAAGTCCCTTGATACCCGGACATTTCAATATCTTGAAAAGCTCTGGCTCCTCCATCGTATCCGTCACGATGACAGAAGGAATATCCGTCACATTCATCACGGAATTCAGATCAAGCCTGTGCATAAAGACAATCTCGCTGCAGCACTCCTGTATGACGCGCTGGCGTTTAAACAGTGCATCAAAATCATTGAGGGATACTGCAATCTTCTCTTTTCCAAAACGAAGCTTTGCTTCCTCCATCATCTCTACGCCGTCATACTTTGAAAAATTAATGATTGCCCGTTTCGCCCCTGCATACAGTATCTTTTTTACATCTTCCTGGCGTCTTATGTTCCCTCCGGCAATCATAGGAATGCGGATTACACGGTTGATCCTTCGCATCAGATCAATGGAAGCCTCATGCTCGTCATCCGTCTCGGACAAATCAAATATAATCAATTCATCCGCCCCCAAATCACTGTAGGATTTAGCGAGCCCGACGACATCCTCAGAAATCACCTCATCGTCATGAAACCAGCGGACTGCTTTCCCGCCTTCAATAAAGATACAAGGTATCAGGCGTTTGTAACTCATAACTGTTTTCCTCCTTTATAAGCTTCCTTTTGTAGTCCACGCCTCGCTAAGACGCGGCTCTTCCATCGTCGCCATGTCCAGAGACTTCCCAAATGCCTTAAAGAGAGCCTCCGCCATATGATGACTGTTCTCTCCGTCCAGAATCTTAAGATGTATATTCATCATAGCGCTGTAGGATACAGCATAAAAGAATTCCCGGATCATCTCCGTATCCATATCCCCGATCTTATCATTTGTAAAATCCGCCTGAAACTTAAGGTACGGCCTCCCGGACAGATCCACCGCGCAGAGCGCTAACGTCTCATCCATCGGAAGGAGCATGTGGCCGTATCTGCGTATCCCCGCTTTCTCTCCCACAGCCTTCTTAACCGCCTCTCCCAGTACAATTCCGGTATCCTCTACGGTATGGTGGCAATCCACCTCCAGGTCTCCTTTCACATCCACCTTCAGATCAAAAAGACCATGTCTCGCAAATCCATGAAGCATATGGTCAAAAAAGCCGATTCCCGTATGAATCTCGCTCTTTCCCGTCCCGTCAAGGTCAATCGTGACCGAAATATCCGTCTCCTTCGTCGTTCTCTTATATGTAGCAACCCGGCTCATATTGTCTGCCCTCCTTAAGCTTCCTCAAATCTTACCCTGATCGAATTGGCATGTGCAGTCAGATGCTCTGCCTCCGCAAAATATTCAATATCCTTATGGATTTTTTCCAGCGCCTCCCCGGAATACGCAATCACACTGGACTTCTTAATAAAATCATCCACAGAAAGAGGCGAGAAGAACTTTGCCGTTCCATTAGTCGGAAGAACATGGTTTGGCCCTGCAAAATAATCACCCAAAGGTTCGCTTGAATACTCCCCGATAAAGATTGCTCCGGCGTTTCGGATTTTTGTCATAACGTCATACGGATTCTTTGTCTGAATCTCCAGGTGTTCTGACGCAATGGCATTTGCTGTATCAATCACTTCCTCTATGGTATCCGCCACTAAGATATATCCGTAATTATC
This sequence comes from Lachnospiraceae bacterium MD308, assembly GCA_000403475.2. GTDB lineage: Bacteria > Bacillota > Clostridia > Lachnospirales > Lachnospiraceae > MD308. Next base: position 693,735 of record KE159796.1, on the reverse strand, counting down.
CAGCGACTTCCGGATAATCTCAGACCTTTCAAGCTCTGCGATAAACCGATCCGTCTCCTTTGACACTTCCTCTGCAAGTTCCCTGCTGGTTGTCACCAAGATTGCCGAAGCCAGCTCATCATGCTCTGCCTGGGACAATAAATCTGCCGCTACATAGCGGGGATTTGCCGTTTCATCCGCAATGACTAAGATCTCGCTCGGGCCTGCTATGGCGTCAATACTCACATGGCCGTACACCATCTTTTTTGCCAGCGCCACATAGATATTGCCCGGCCCTACAATCTTATCCACCTTCGGGATACTTTCTGTCCCGTAGGCAAGCGCGCCGATCGCCTGTGCACCGCCGACCTTGTAGATGACATCCGCCCCTGCTTCATTGGCAGCCACAAGGGTCGTCGGCGACACCTTTCCGTCCTTTCCCGGCGGAGTTACCATGATAATCTCATCTACCCCCGCCACCTTAGCCGGCAGGATATTCATAAGAACAGAAGACGGATAGGCAGCCTTGCCTCCCGGTACATACACCCCCACTCTTTGCAGCGGCGTCACCTTCTGCCCCAGAATCGTCCCGTCAGGCCTGCTGTCAAACCAGCTTGTCTGTCTCTGTTTTTCATGATAAATACGAATATTATGTAACGCCCTGCGGATTACCTGCACCAGAGAGTCATCCGTCAGGCGGTAGCCTTCCTCAATCTCTTCTTGTGTCACGCGGATATTAGAAGCATTTATCTTAGCCCCGTCAAATTTCCCCGTGTATTCAAAAACTGCCTCATCCTTACGAAGCTTGACATCATTCAGTATCCCGCCTACACTCTGCTCATACTGTCCGTAATGGTTGGGACTTCTTTTCAGCAATTCATCCAGAAGCGTTTGTCTTGTATCTTTATCTAAATGAAGTATTCTCAATTTCATTCATCTCCTTTTCGGCTTTTCCTCTGCCGTTATTGTATCTGCGTTCGAAGCTTCATAAGAAGAGTTCGGATTCTGTCACTCTCCATACGCATACTGACCGGATTCACAATCATCCTTGCAGACAGCGGACAGACCTCCTCTAACACTTCCAGCCCGTTCTCCCTCAATGTAGAACCCGTCTCCACAATATCTACGATCACCTCAGAAAGCCCTACAATAGGCGCCAGCTCAATAGAGCCATTCAGCTTGATAATCTCCACCGTCTGATTTTTCGTATTATAAAAATAATCTTTGGCGATATTGGGATATTTCGTCGCCACCCGAATCAATTCATGGTTCTTAAGATATTGGCTTGCATCTTTGTACCCGCAGACACACATCCTGCATTTTCCATACCCTAAGTCAAGCACCTCATGAACCTTGCGCCCCTCTTCGAGTATCGTATCCTTCCCCACCACTCCAATATCTGCCGCTCCGTACTCCACATAAGTCGGGACATCCGGACCCTTAGACAAAAAAAACTTAAGTCTTAATTCCTCATTGGTAAAAATCAATTTCCTGGAATCCTCGTCTTTCATCTCCTCACAAGTAATTCCCACCTTCTCAAACAACTCAAGCGTCTGTCTCGCCAGCCTCCCTTTTCCAAGGGCAAATGTAAGATATCTCATATTACACTCCCATCCTCACTAACCGTTAATGACTTTATGCTCGCCGCTCACCAGATTCACCATCGTAATCTCACCGCTCTTTCTGATATAAATCAGATTTCCCGCATAGTATCTCTTTCCGTACTCGATATAATCTTCCAGAAGCTTCTTTTTATCCTTCCTTAAAAGCTCCACATTCTTTGCTTTCTTTCTAAGGTCCTTAGCCAGCGATACCGCCTCTTCTGTCTTTCCGTCATCGTAGAGGATTATCGTGTTCTTACGAGTGTAGACGATACGAAGCTTCTGGCGGTTCATGGCGTTCATCAGCTCATCCACAACAATCGCAAAACCTATAGAAGGGGACTCTTTCCCGAATTTCTCTAAAAGCCTGTCATATCTTCCGCCCTTTACGATGGCATCTCCTGTTCCAAAAGTATACCCGCGGAAGATGATACCTGTATAATATCCATAAGTACCTCCTGTCATACTGAGGTCAAAAGTAATAAACTTTTCCAGCCCATACATCTTAAGAACATTATATATCTTTTCCAGACGCTTCACCGCCATAATGCCTGAGGAATTAGGCGCGATCTCTTTTGCCGCCTTCAGCACCTCAAGACCGCCCACCAGTCCGTTCAATGCGGCAAACGCCTCCCGAGAGCTGCGCTTTACCCTGATTTTATCAAGATAATCCTCCACTCCAAAATAATTGCGGTTGTTAATAAGGCAAATGACCCGTTCTTTCGCGTCTTCATCAAGATTCGCGTCCTCAATCAAGCTGGAAAAGTAATCTACATTTCCCACACTCAACTGAAATTCCTTAAGCCCCACAGACAAAAGAGCCTCGATCACAAGGGCGAGCATCTCGCCGTCCGCCTCCACGGTATCATCGCCGATCAGCTCTACGCCCATCTGCGTCACCTCGCGGAGCCTTCCCTGATAGCTGGAATGGTTGATAAAAGTGTTCCCTGTATAGCACAGCCTGACAGGAAGCTCCTCGCCCCCGAACAACGTGGCTGCAACTCTTGCTATTGAAGGGGTAATATCCGGACGCAGTGCAAGAGTATTCCCTTCTTTATCAAAAAGCTTGTATAAATCCTTTGACGGAACCGTTCCGATCTCTTTCCGAAACACATCAAAATATTCAAACATAGGGGTTTGGATATCGTGATATCCATACATGTGGAAACTTTTTAGAATCTGTTGTTCTAATGTCAGTTTCTTTCCACACTGCACATTTACAATATCCCGGACGCCCTCCGGCGTATGCAGTAATTTTTTCATAATATTCCTTCCACCTCACTTTAGCGTGCTACCATAGCAAACTCCTTAGAATTATACGCATTTACCCATCACTTGTCAAGTTCCTCCCGAAGCTCAAGATCCAGATTGATGCCGTCCAGATAGGAAACATAGCAGCCGTTCTTCAACTCCAGGAAAAATGTCCTGTCAAGCTCATCAAAGCGGAAGCTCTTCCGCCCGCCTTCCTTCGCCCGCATCCAGAACCTTAAAATCTCCTCGTAACGCATATAATATAGCTTGCTCTTTGCCGTATAGTAGATGAGCAAAAACGCAATACCGCCCTGCCGTTCAAACTCCTCCATAAACTTTACCTGATGCTCATGGATATTCTGCAGGGGAAAAGTATCCGCCACACATTCCTTCGCATCAAAGCAGACCGGAATTCCCTGCACCGCACCGATATAATCCACCGTACTGCGCTGCTCAAAATAAGCAAGTGTAATATGCCTGTGCTCCTTATCCATCTTCACCGGGGTAATCGGCGTTGGAATCTTTTGAATCAACGCCAGATGCTTCTCCAGATACCTTTCATTGGTCCGGTTTATCATTTCCTCTAATGCAGAACCTCTAAGACCTCTTGAATTCCACGTTGCCATACTGTATCCTCCATCACTCTCCAAAACTCTGCCGGAACCTTCGCCGTAACTTTCTTTTCCGAAAGTCTCTCAAGAACTCCCGAAAGCTCTGGCATCTGAAGTTCATAAGCGTGGAGAAGCTGGTCCGTAATCTGATACTTCTTTTTATAGATCTCGTTAAATTTCCGCTCCCCATACTTGTAATCTCCCAGTATAGGATGTCCCAAAGACGCAAGGTGCGCACGAATCTGGTGGGTCCGCCCGGTGATAAGATGCACCTTCAAAAGAGTCATTTCCCGGTTATAGGAAACCGGTATATACTCTGTCTCAATGGGTACACATTCCCCGCCTTTATTTTTATCCAGAATACACACCTTGTTTGCCGCCTCATCTTTTTTCAGAAATCCCCTGACATAATTCTTCTGCGTGACAGTCCCCTTTACAATGCACAGATAATATTTTCTAAGCGTACGGTTTCGAAAAAGCTCTGACAGCTCCTGAAGACCTGCCAGTGTCTTTCCCGCTGCAATAATACCGCTGGTATTCCGGTCCAGACGATTGCACACAGACGGCCGGAAAGCCCGCAGCTCTTCCTCCTTGATCTGTCCGCTTTTCAACATATATGAGACCACATATTCCGCCATGGATACATCCGTCTGCTTCGCTTTCTGAGATAAAATCCCGGAGGGCTTATTAAAGAAAATCACCTGGGAATCCTCATATACAATTTCCGGCTCTAAACATTCCCTGCCGCCGGAAGACGAAAAAGAAACAGCTCCTTTAAATTTTTCAATAGTCTCCTCAGACAGAAAAAACTTTATCTCATCGCCTGCCACAAGCCGTTCGCTTCCATCTGCCTTCTTTTTGTTCAATACGATATTTTTCTTGCGGAGCATCTTGTAGATAAAACTGTCCGGTGCATTTTTCAAATATTTTTTCAAATACTTATCAAACCGCTGCCCCGCCTCGTTCACTTGAATTTCTAACTCTTTCATACTTTTATATCGATACCGTCAAAATCAACTGACGGATCGTATTCTCCCTGTTTCTGTCCGACGGCCTGTCCACTGTCATGATATTATTCATCCCCTCCGCTCTGGCAAGAAATGCGGTATATTCGTGGAACACCTTCACCGTCACCTTCTCCACATGATTATTCTTAAGCATTTCCTTCAGATACGCGGATACTTTCACTTCATCCGTCTTCGGGCTGCTGGCATAGCCGCACACCGTATGGTCTGAAATGACGAATGCATCTACCGGCATCGCCCTGCCGGTTCCGGTAATGACAAGGTCATACGCTTTTGTAAGAAGCGGGGCCTTCTCCTCAATTTCTTTATAAATCCCCGGCTCAATACTGCGATGCGGCAAAAGCGCGATAAATTCCACCAGCATCTTCGCTGCCGGAAGGCAGCCCACAACTGCAATCACTGTAAAAAGATTAAGCCTTGACCCCGTCTGCACATATCCTAAGATAACCAGTGCAATGACGATGGCAAATTCCAAAACCGCCCACACCAAAAACTTTATCTTTTGAGCCTTAATATAACCCGGCTCCCCTTTTTGTATCTTCATACTTACTTTCCCTTCTTCCTGTGAACATTCCGAATCGTCTTTTTCTTTCCGGTTCTGCCCGATGACCTTCCAGGCGTTCCAGGCTTTTCGGCTATTTTAGAATCCGTAGTATCCCTGTCCGCACGTGCCGGCCGTATAAGGCAATGCCTGCCAAAACCGATCAGATCTGTCCGTCCGGTCTTTTTTAAGGCTTCTGCCACAAGCTTATAGTTTTTCGGATCTCTGTACTGGATCAACGCACGCTGCATCGCCTTTTCATGAGGATTTACAGGCACATACACCCTGGACATATCTCTTGGATCGACGCCGGTATAGTACATACAAGTTGAGATTGTCGACGGCGTCGGATAAAAATCCTGCACCTGTTCCGGCATATGTCCGGTCTTGTTCAGATACTCCGCAAGCTTCACCGCATCCATAAGCGTTGAACCGGGATGGGAGGACATAAGATATGGAACCAGGTATTGGTCTTTGTGAAGAGATTTATTGATCCGGGCATATTTTTCTGCAAATGCATGGTAGACACTGCTCTCCGGCTTTCCCATCCTCAAAAGCACCTTATCCGACACATGCTCCGGCGCTACTTTAAGCTGCCCGCTCACATGAAATTCACACAGCTCCCGAAAAAAAGTATCATCCTTATCTGCCATCAGATAGTCAAACCGAATACCCGAGCGAATAAACACCTTCTTCACACCGGGAAGTTTTCTGAGCTTTCTGAGAAGTTCGGTATAGTCTCTGTGATCCGCCCGGAGATTTCTGCAAGGACTGGGAAACAAGCACTGCCTGTCCTTACATACTCCTGCCTTAAGCTGCTTTTCACAGGCAGGAAACCTGAAATTCGCCGTAGGCCCTCCTACGTCATGGATATATCCCTTGAATTCTTTATCCTTTACAAAGCCTTCCGCCTCTTTCATCAGCGAACGATGACTTCTCGCCTGCACAATCCGTCCCTGATGAAAGGTAAGGGCGCAGAAGTTACATCCTCCAAAGCATCCCCTGCTGCTGGCAAGACTGAACTTCACCTCCGATATAGCAGGCACGCCGCCTTCCTTCTCGTAGGAGGGATGGTAAGTGCGCATATAGGGATACTCATAGACCGCATCCATCTCCTCCTGCGTAAGCGGAAGCGACGGCGGGTTCTGAACCACATATAAGTGCTCGCCGTAAGACTCAATAAGGCGTTTCCCCGAAAATGAATCCATATTACAATATTGTGTGTAAAAGCTCCTGGCATAATTCAGTTTATCTTCCTTTAATTCTTCAAAAGAAGGGAGATAAACTGCATCATAGATACTATCCAGCGTTTTTACCTTGCACACAGTTCCCGGAATAAACGTAATGTCCTTTACGTCAATCCCCGCCTCAAGCGCCTGCGCAATCTCCACAATAGAACGCTCTCCCATTCCATAAGAGATCAGATCCGCGCCCGAGTCTAAAAGAACGGAGCGCTTCAATCTGTCCGACCAGTAATCATAATGAGCCATTCGCCTTAAGCTCGCCTCGATGCCGCCGAGAATCACCGGCGTCTTTTTATAGACCCGCCGAATCAGATTGCCGTACACCACCGCCGCATAATCCGGGCGCTTTCCCGTCTTCCCTCCGGGAGTGTAGGCATCGGTCTTCCTCGGTTTTTTTGAAACACTGTAATGGTTCACCATAGAGTCCATATTCCCGGCGGATACCAGAAACCCAAGTCTTGGTTCCCCGAACAGAGTAATACTTTTCTCATCCTTCCAGTCAGGCTGCGGGATAATTCCTACTCGATAACCGTGGGCCTCCAATGTCCGCGTGATGATGGCTGTTCCAAAAGACGGATGATCCACATAAGCATCTCCTGAAACATAGACAAAATCTACTCTGTCCCATCCACGACAGTCCATCTCTTCCCGGCTGACCGGCAAAAAACCATGCATCATTTCGAAAGCACCTCATAAGTTCCACTTTTGATATCATCGTAATCCTGTATGTAGTAATCTGCAAGCTCTCTCTTTTTTGCCGCCTGCTTTTTTGAAAATTCATCCTCTATTGCACAGGTTTTCATGCCTGCATTCTTTCCCGCCAATATTCCCATTGGGACATCCTCAAAAATCAGACAGTTTTCCGGCTTCACGCCCAATTCCTCTGCCACCAGAAGATAGACGTCCGGGGAAGGTTTCCCGGCGCAGACCTCGCAGGCACTCCTCACAGAATCGAACAGGCCGTCCATCCCAAGAGCCTTAATCGTATCTGCCGCCATCTTTCTGGAATTACTTGTGGCAATTCCGGTCTTTATGCCGCGCTCTTTAAGCTCCTTTAAAAACTCCTTCACACCTTTTTTCGGCGGAACCTCTGTCATATATTTTTCGTAGGCCATCCGCGTCCAGTCATCCATAATCTCTTCTCTGGTGAGAGGAAGCGTCGGAAAACAGTCAATAAAGTACTGGGCGGTCTCTGTGTAACTCATCCCCTCCATCCCCGCGTGAAAACCATCCGGCTTGGTGAGGTTGTATTTCTTTATATATTCTTCGTCCACTGCCACCCACACCCACATAGAATCTACCAGCGTCCCATCGAGATCAAAAATACACGCTTCAATCCCATTTAACATATTCGTCATAAGCTCTTCAACTCCTCATCTGTAAGTCTCCGATATTGTCCGGGCTTCAAATCTTTATCAAGCATCAGGCTTCCCATGCTCTCACGCCGCAGATAGCAAACTTTCTTTCCTACAGTCTCAAACATCCGCTTCACCTGATGATACTTTCCTTCTTGAATTGTAAGCAAAATCTCTGATGTGCCCTGCTGCTTATCCACCGCTAAAATCTCCAGCTTTCCGGGCGCCGTCTGCTCCGGCATATCCTGCGTTCCGATATTCACGCCCTCCAGAAACCGCCGTTTATCTTCCCCGGTCACAATCCCCTCTACCCTGGCATAGTAGCATTTGTCCACATGGTGCCTAGGAGATAACAGACGGTGTGCAAGCGCCCCGTCATTGGTAATCAGAAGAAGGCCTTCCGTATCCTTATCAAGCCTTCCAACCGGAAATAAATCTTTCCTCCTGCGTTCCTCAATCAGTTCAATCACTGTCCGGTCCGCAAAGTCCTCCGTCGCAGACACGACGCCGGCCGGCTTATTTAACATATAGTACTCAAACTGCCGGTAACGAATCTCCCTCTGGTCAAAGAACACCTTCTGCTTCGTCTCATCAATCTTAAGCTCCGGCTTTTTCGCCGGCACTCCGTCTACAAATACTCTTCCCTGCCGGATATATTTTTTTACTTCCTGTCTGGTACCTTCCCCCATATCAGCTATAAATTTATCCAATCTAATCATCCGCACAATCTCCATCCCGGCAGATACTTATTCTTAAGCGTGCCGTTCGACAGTTTTCCCCATCCTAAAGGAAATGAGTCTGCACAGACCAAATACCATCCCTTCTCCTTACAATCTGCAAGGTCGGATACTTCAAGTGTCTCACCCTTCAGATACCGGGAAATCCTCTCATCTTCGGCGCTCATATCTATAGTCTTTTTATATTCTTCTTTTTTTAAGTACATAGCCAGTGCCTGGCTGGGTTCAAACCGGTTCTTCTTAATCTCTCCCAGGAGAAGTCCCGTACGAAGAAAACGGATTCCGCGCAGATCGGGAAGCCCCTCCGGCATATAGTACACTCTGTCCCCCCGTATATCCATACGTCCATATTCAAAAGAAATCGATATCTCTTCTAAAAACTCTTTAAACTCTCTGGAAAGCTCCGCTTTTCCGCCGCCCTTAACAAAAGGCCCCGTCTCTTCCCCCTGTGTTCTGCCCTTTTTGAGAAGCGCCAGGTAATGCCCCTCTCCCTCCATCCGATGCGGAAATATACGGACGGTATCCGCGAACTCCTCACGTCCCGACTCCGTAAGCTCCGAACACCCCGGTGCAAATCTTTCATACCCTTCCATCGGTACAATCTGAAATTCCGGATATGCATCGAGGAGATGCTCGATAATCTTCTCATTTTCCCTGCAGTCAAAAGTACACGTTGAGTACAAAAGCATCCCTCCCGGCTTCAACATCTGTGCGGCCTGAACAATAAGACTTCTCTGTATGTTGGAGAAAAACTCAGGCCCATGCTCCTCCCACGCCTTTACCATCCGTTTATCCTTGCGGAACATTCCCTCACCGGAACAAGGTGCATCGATCAATATTTTGTCAAAATATTCCGGGAAGTACCTCACAAGCTTTCCCGGTTCCTCGCTGAGAACAAGTACATTTCCGATTCCGAATACTTCGATATTTTTAAGAAGTCCCTTCGCCCTTGAACTGCTCAAGTCATTCGCCACAAGGACTCCTTCCCTTAAAAGTCTTGCTCCAAGCTCTGTCGCTTTCCCTCCCGGCGCAGCACACACATCTAAGACTTTATCTCCGGGTTCAATGGGAATACGGCTGGCCGGAGTCATAGCGCTCGGCTCCTGAAGGTAATATAACCCTGCATAATAATAGGGATGTTTTGCAGGAGCCACTGTCTCACCGTCGTAATAAAAGCCGTTTTCAATCCACGGAACCGGCCGAATCGGAAACGGGCAGATTCTTTTAAATTCTTCTACTGAAATCTTCGCCGTATTCACCCGCAGTCCGTAAAGACGCGGTTTGTCATAACATGCAATGTATTCTGGAAACTCTTCACTTAAAAGATCCTTCATCTTTTTTTCAAACTCTTCTGGCAGCCTCATGTACTTCCTCCATCCATCCTCAAGTATGCTTTTGCGCATACAATTTAGTATAACACATTCTGCAATATAACTCTAGGAATATGCGTATTTTAGTTTATTATTTTCCAGATATTTTAGAAGATAGTAGGGATTTACACTGATTTCTTCCCCGTCTTTGTAAAAATAGATTCCCATATGCAGATGAACATCAAATTTCCCTGTAGTCCCCTCCTTGCCGTATCCGGAATCCCCCATATATCCTAAAAGTTCTCCTGCTTTTACAGGGCTTCCTTCTTTAATATTGGCGTAGGAATCCAGATGGGCGTAATAATAGTAAGTACCGTCGCCTGTCGTAATCCCAATGCGGTAGCCGCCCTTATCAAGCCACCCAAGGTTACTGATTACGCCATCCGTGATACTGACGACCGGATAGAGCCCCCGCTTATTTTTTTCCGCCATAATATCCGTCCCCTCATGCCCCCGTTTCCCGGCATAAGTCCTCTCTCCCATCCAACTGTCCACATATGAAGTTCCCAGGGAGGCGTCTAACGTAGACTCCGGAACCGGGAAATAGACTGCTTCATTCTCTACCTGCTTTAAATACTGCCGGCAATAAGCCGGAAGTTCTTCTTCCTTTCGCATCTCCTCCGAGAAAAATTCCGCCCTGAACTTCTCATCCGAGACCTCCTGATTCTTTTTTGTATTATGAACTCCCACATTTCTAAGCTCTTTTGTCCCAAGCACAGTAAACAGAGCCAAAAAGAAGATTAACATCAGAATCTTACTTCCGTCCACTCCATATTTTCTGCGGCGCCTGTGATACATATACGATAGCCTCTTGCCCTTTTTTGCACTATATGAAAAAGAACCTGCCCCATATTCATGGGACAGGCTGTTTTTCTCTTTCAAAATAATTTATTTCAGTGCTGCCAATACTGTCTTCAGATAATTCCATACACGTTCTGTAGAAGCAATATCAAGTCTCTCATTAAAGGAATGGATGTCAAACATATTCGGCCCCATTGAAACGCAGTCAAGATCCGGTTTCTTACCAAGAAACATTCCACACTCAAGTCCTGCATGAATAGCAAATACTACAGGCGCTTTGCCGTACATGTCCTTGTAAGTCTCTTCCATTACTTTCCGAAGCTCTGATTCCGGATTATACTGCCATGCCGGATATTCACTGTCAACCGTTGTCTTTGCGCCAATTAACTTCGCAAATTCCTCAAGCTGAATACGCATATTCTGTTTCAGACTTTCCACAGAGCTTCGCATCAGATATGCCGTCTCAACAGTATCTTCTTTTGTCTCCATCACACCGATATTGATGGAAGTTTCTGTAAGTCCCTTAAGCTTCCGGCTAAAGCCCTGCACTCCATATGGACTGATAATTAGGTAAGCAATAATCCGCTCTGTACTTGCTTTATCAAATGCGTGATAATTTCCCTCTCCTGTCACTTCTGCTGTTACCGTCAGCCCTGGCTCATCTCCCACAAATTCATTATCAAATACTGCCTTCATCTCTGCCGCAAGAGCAGCCGCCTTTTCTGCTTCCTCGCCGGCTGCAACGATACGGGCAGTATTCTCCATAGAGATGACATTCTCTTTCGCGCCTCCCTGTATGTCAATAATCCGGAAATCCATCTCCTCTGAGATCCGGTGCAAAAGCCGCCCCATCAGCTTATGCGCATTGCCTCTCTGCTCATGAATCTCTTCACCGGAATGTCCTCCTTTAAGACCCTTAATTTCCAACTTAACAGAAGTTCCACTCTTCTCTTCTCTCACTACCGGAATCTCCGTCGTAATTCTGATACCGCCTGCACAGCCTGTCGTCAATACGCCTTCCGTAGCGGAATCAATATTGATCAGCTTATGTCCTTTTAAAACAGACAAATCAACTCCAATGGCTCCGCCCATTCCGGTCTCTTCATCAACCGTAAACACTGCCTCTATCGGCGGATGTGGAATGTCGTCACTGTCAAGAAGGGCCATTGCCATAGCAAGTGCAATACCGTCATCGCCGCCAAGGGTAGTATCTTTCGCTTTTATGTATCCATCCTCAATATATAATTTTAATGGATCTTTCTTAAAATCATGATCGGAATCCGGTGTTTTTTCACACACCATATCCATATGGCCCTGAAGAATCACCGGCTCGCTGTCCTCATACCCCGCAGTTCCCGGCTTAAAGATAATTACGTTCTTCACCTCATCCTGTATGTACCTAAGACCACGATCCTTTGCAAATTTCGCACAGTAATCACTGATACGTTCGATGTCAAAAGTCCCATGGGGAATCTGACAAATCTCCTCAAAAAATTGAAATACTTTCTTTGGTTCAACATTTTCTAATACTGCCATTATTATTACCTCTCCTTTTCGACGTATAGTATAATCATTATAGTACAAATTTTACAAAAAACAAACCAAATCCAGAAAAATTTCAAAGAACTTTTTTTCTCCTTTTAATGAATTCAACCAGGAAGTCATAAAACTCCAACACATTGCGGCTGTCAACTTTATTTTTATTATAAGTTATGATGATATCTCTCTGACACACCGGTTCCTCAATCTCCAGAAGCCTTACATTCTCATTCTCAATACTTCCCCATGTAAACTCCGGCCAGAATCCGATTCCCATATTGGCTGCGATCATATTTTTCACTGCCGACGGATTGTCACTCTCGAAAATAATCTTCGGCGTAAAACCTGCATGCTGGCAAAACCGGTCGCAAATATAGCGGAATTCCCTGGAGCCCAAAAGACTTACAAAGCCTTCCTCCGCCACATCTGCAAGACAGATGGATGTCTTTTGGCTGTATTTTTTATTCTCCGGCACAGCAAGGTAGATTTTTTCTCCGCACGCAAAACTATTCTTCTCATTCAACCCCTGATAAAAAAGCTTGGTTGTCACCGCGACATCATAAAGGTCACTCTCGAAATTCTGCTGAAGCTGAAAAAGAATGTCTTCATGTTCCTTTTTATATTCGATAATAGCTTCCATCACAAGTCCCGACGCCGCCAGCACATTCATGTGGATTGTATCGCTTTCTAATTTCACCATCATATTAAGCTGTTCCGGAATCCGGTCCAGCTGCTCCATCAACGGCACCAGCTTTTTTTGAAGGTATTTCCCGTACTCTGTCAAAGTAATGTTGCGTCCTTTCGCCGCAAAAAGCGGCACTCCCAAGTCCTCCTCCAGCCTGTGAACCGCCTGCGTCAGCGCGGGCTGCGTAATGTGGAGGTTCTTCGCACTGTTCGTCATATGCTTTGTCTTCGCAACCTCAAGAAAATACCGGATCTGTGTCAGTTCCATATCTGTCCTCTTTTCATACACTTGCCATATTTATAACATATACATTATGGATTTCATAATTATTATATATTAGACATAATCATAAGTCAATGCTACACTTAGCACGAAGTAAATCCAGAAGCAATATATTATATGTAACAGAAAGTGAGGAATATTAAAAATGGCTGAACTTCTTGAATCTACCATGCTGATTTGTTTTGGTCTTTCCTGGCCGATGAATCTCGCCAAAAACATCAAGGCAAAATCAGCAAAAACTATGAGTCTTCAATTTATCTTGCTCATCATTGCCGGATATATCGCCGGAATCTGTGCAAAATTCTACAATCACAAATTCAACTACGTACTGGTGGTATATCTGTTGAACTTAATTGTAGTATCCGCCAACTTGGTTGTTTACTTTATCAACCGGCACTACGACAGACAGACCCAGAAAACAAATACTCAATTATGCAAAGAACTCTCGGGCAATACAGAAACTAAAGTTGACAAATCATTCGGCAGCAGCCAAGGAGAAGATGAAATGGAAAAATATCGTGAATTAAACAGCATTACAGAGGCCGGCGGCGTTGTACTCTTCGGCTCTAACACTTTTGCGTCACTCCCAATCGGAGAACTGACACAGGCATTTCGAATTACAGAGCCAATCTATAACCGCAGCATAAAAGACATCCGTTTAAGCCAGATTGAGAGCTACCTGAAAGTTTGCCTTTATGAGTTAAATCCCCGAAAAATATTTGTGAATATGGGAGATATGGATATTCTGGATGAAAATATCAATATCGAAGAATTCATCGCAAAATATGAATGGCTGCTCTATATGATCCACACAAAGACACAGGCGGAAATCTATATCGTATCTGTCATCTCCGAAAATCCTGCTGCGGGAAAGATTAACGAACAGCTCAAAAAGCTTTCCGCTCAAACCGGCTGCAAGTATATAGATGCCGTCAGCGCTCTTGAATCCAAGCGCCCGACACTCCGCCTGTTCGAGTTGTTAAAGGTACATATGAGAAATCACCCCATCAACTTTGCAGATGCGATGGAAGTCGGCACACTCAGCAACCGGAAAAAAGCCGATGTACCCAACGACAGACAGCAATCACCAGAACCGGATATGGATATGGCTTACGCCAAGCACTAGAAAAATTCAGGTAAAACAACCCAAAACGGGGGGCAGGTACGGCTCGCATGAACCATATCTGCCCCCCGAAAACATCTCTACTCTCTTACATAATTTCTTGTCGTAATTCCGCTTACTCTTCCGCTCTTTGTCACCAGTATAGCTTTAAAGAGTGTTTCACCTTTCGGCATCTTTAACGCATCTTTATACGGCGTGGATGCTGTTGTGGGATCTGTCCCGTCAATCGTATAGTAAGCGGTGTACCCTTCCGGAACCTTTATCTCAATCAAACGTTCGGAATCATACTGCCCTGTTGACGGTGAAACTGCAGGCGCGTCCTCAATAGGAAGTTCTACCGTAAATTCCTTCTCCGATGTCTGGCTCGGCACACCCTCCTTATTCACGACAATCGCCTTGATTACATTGCTGCCTTCTCCTAACTGAATCGGCTCTGTAAATACTGTGCTTTGTGTATCCGGCATAGAACCGTCGGTAGTGTAGCGAATCTCTCCTTCTTTGGAAGTAAGTGTTAACTGCTGTACATCGTCATATGTCTCTGTATCATCCAGACTGAACTCCGGTTCATGCACAACATAATCCGGAAGTTCTTCCGACACAATACTCTTTGCATCTTTAAACAGCGCCGGAATTCCCATTGGCTGTTTCGTATCCAGATAGAATTCAAAAGCCGCCTCATATACCGCCACATTTTCCGGCTGTTCCTCAATCACATCCAAAAACAGTTTTTCAGCGGAATTCACATCATTTTGTGCTATATAAACCTTTGAAAGTCCCGCATAGCCTTCTGCCTTTTTCTTATCCTTCCCGATTGCTCTCTGGAAATATTCCTCCGCTTTCGTGTATTCTCCGTTTCTTAGTGCGCGATTCCCCAGATACACCTTACCGGCATAAGAATTAATGAATAACCCGGCCAATATACCGAGCACTATTACAATTAGAAAAAACAAGACAGATAAGGCTTTTCGCCGCTTCTTTTTTTTCAACGCTTTCCGCCGCTCCGCCTGCTTTCTCTGTGCTTCCCATTCCTCTTGAAGCATCGCTGTATTCCCGGTATATCTCCGGCTTCTCCCATCCGTAATGTAACCCGTACGGCTTCCGCCGCCTCGCATGGCTGATGTTCTTCCGCCGTCAATATATCCTGTACGGCCACCGCCGCCTCGCATCGCCGATGTTCTTCCGCCGTCAATATATCCCGTACGACCACCGCCGCCTCGCATCGCCGACGTTCTTCCGCCATCCATATATCCCGTACGGCTCCCGCCGCCTCGCATGGCTGACGTTCTTCCGCCGTCAATATATCCTGTACGACCGCCGCTTCGCATGGCTGACGTTCTTCCGCCATCCATATATCCCGTACGGCCGCCGCTTCCTATAGCTGACGTTCTTCCCTCCGCCCCACGCATAGAATCAGAACGAAGCGCTGCGGTGCGGCCGGAATTGCCATATTCCGCATTAGCCCGGCTGCGAACGCCGCCCTTTGAGGCTTTGTGGGAATTTTTCAGTGCATCCTTCACATGGGCAGCCAGCATATCCTCCAAAGGATTATAATCAGGTACAATCTGCACTTCTCCGCCACATTCCTTGCAATGTAAAATACCGTCCGGTATATTGGCACCGCAATATCTGCATCTCATCTTGTGCCCAACCTCCTACCTTCTGGCGGCCTTTACGCAATTGCACATCAGCATAGCAATTGTCATAGGTCCTACCCCGCCCGGCACAGGCGTGATTGCCGCTGCCTTTCCGTATATATTCTCAAAATCCACATCGCCGCACATCTTCTGATTCTGCATCCGGTGAATGCCCACATCAATAACGAGGGCACCCTCTTTTACATAATCTGCTGTAATAAACTTCGGTTTGCCCAGCGCTGCAATTAAAATATCCGCCCGGGACGCCACCTCTTTTAACTTCTCAGTCTTTGAGTGGGCAACTGTAACCGTACCGTTTTCCCGCAAGAGAAGCGCCGCCATCGGCTTTCCGACAATATTACTTCTCCCGATGACAACACATTCTTTCCCTTCAATAGAAAAGCCAGAACGCTTAATCATCTGAATAATCCCTGCCGGAGTGCAGGGTAAGAACCCATCCTTTCCGACCGTCAGCCGCCCTACATTTTCCGTGTGGAAGCCGTCTACGTCTTTATCCGGACAGATTGCCGTTATTACCTTCTCCTCGTCAATATGCTCCGGAAGAGGAAGCTGAACTAAAATTCCATTGACCTTTTCGTCGTGGTTCAGCTTATCGATCAATGCAAGCAGCTCCTGCTGAGAAACATCCCCGGCAAGCTCATAGCTTACGGAATGGATTCCTATATATTCACATGCTTTTTTCTTATTATTTACATAGATTGTAGAAGCCGGATCATCTCCGACCTGTATGACAGCCAAACCAACCGTGATTCCTCTGTCACCCATCTGTGCAACCTCTTTTTTTAATTCATCCTTTATCTGTGCCGCTATGGCTTTTCCGTCAATAATCCGGGACATAAACCCATCTCCTTGCTGTTTAGAATAATCCTGTGATTGCCCCCTCTTCTGACACATCGATCCCGTTAGCTGCCGGCACCTTCGGAAGTCCCGGCATAGTCATGATCGCTCCGGTCAAGGCAACCACAAAGCCAGCCCCCGCGCTGACATATACCTCGCGGATATGGATATCAAAGTTCTTCGGCCGTCCCAGTTTCCCTGCGTCATCCGACAGCGAATACTGATTCTTCGCCATACATACAGGAAGACTGCCAAAACCAAGCTCCGTAATCTTTGCAAGCTGCTTTTTCGCCGCCGGCTCGAATACCACGCCATCCGCACCATAGATTTCTTTTGAAATGGTCTCAATCTTCTCCTCCA
Organism: Lachnospiraceae bacterium MD308; assembly: GCA_000403475.2. Taxonomy (GTDB): domain Bacteria; phylum Bacillota; class Clostridia; order Lachnospirales; family Lachnospiraceae; genus MD308. The sequence continues at coordinate 676,739 of KE159796.1, read as the reverse complement.
GAGAAATTTCATCATTATATAATGTATGGAAGCGGCTTTCTTTTGTCTCAAGAGTCTCAAGAACCTTTTCAGCCAGGGCAATTCCGCCCTCGCCGCCCTTCTCCCATACCTCTGAAAGAGCAAATTCACATCCTCTCTCCTCACAGAATGTACGGATATAATCATTCTCTGCCTCCGTGTCCGTAAGGAAGGAGTTAAGTGTCACGACAACAGGCACATCATATTTCTGGATATTCTCGATGTGCTTCTCCAAATTCACAATGCCCTTTTTCAACGCTTCTAAATTCTCTTCTGAAAGATCCGCCTTCGCAACTCCTCCATTATACTTCAATGCGCGCACAGTTGCAACTAAAACAACCGCATCCGGCTTAAACCCGGCTTTACGGCACTTGATATCAAAGAACTTTTCTGCGCCTAAGTCCGCTCCGAAGCCTGCCTCTGTAATAACGATATCGCTCATTTTCAGCGCCATCTTCGTCGCCCTCACACTGTTGCAGCCATGGGCGATATTAGCAAACGGCCCGCCGTGTACCAGCGCCGGCGTATGCTCTAAGGTCTGAATCAGGTTCGGCTTGATCGCATCTTTGAGAAGCGCTGTCATAGCCCCCGTGGCATGAAGGTCATCTGCCGTTACCGGTTTCCCGCTGAAACTGTATGCTACAATAATGCGGCCCAGCCGTTTTTTCAAGTCGTGGATATCATCTGCCAGGCAAAGGATTGCCATAATTTCAGAAGCAACTGTGATAACAAAGTGGTCTTCCCGCACCATTCCGTCCATCTTATTGCCAAGACCGACTACAATATTGCGCAGATTTCTGTCATTCATATCAAGGCAGCGTTTCCACACGACCTGTCTTGGGTCAATCCCAAGCTCATTGCCTTGCTGAATATGATTGTCCAAAAGAGCTGCCAGAAGATTGTTCGCGGAAGTAATCGCATGGAAATCCCCTGTAAAATGAAGATTCAAATCCTCCATCGGAACTACCTGGGCATATCCGCCCCCTGCCGCACCGCCCTTGATGCCGAAGCACGGTCCCAAAGACGGCTCTCTCAGTGCAATTACAGCTTTTTTATCAAGCTTCGCCATAGCCTGTCCAAGACCGACTGTTGTAGTCGTCTTCCCTTCTCCCGCCGGAGTCGGGTTGATTGCTGTTACAAGCACCAGCTTCCCGTCCGGGCAATCTTTCACTTTTTCCCATACTTCATCGGAAAGTTTTGCCTTATACTTCCCGTAAAATTCCAATTCGTCCTCTTTAATCCCTAAAGTAGCAGCAACGTCTTTAATGTGCGCCATCTTTGCTTCCTGTGCAATCTGAATATCTGTTTTCATCTGTTCCCAATCCTTCCTTTCTCTAGGTGGCCATTAGTTACATCTGTTCCACGTACTGTTCAAATTCTTCCTTAGACATCAGCACTTTCCTGGGCTTTGTCCCCTCTTCGCCGCCTACAACGCCTGCTTCACAAAGCTGGTCCATAATGCGGGCAGCACGGTTGAATCCAATCTTAAATGTACGCTGCAGCATCCCTATGGATGCCTTTTCCTTATCTATAATGAGGCGACCCGCTTCTGCAAAATACGTATCGCGATCATTATCATCCCCGGCGGCGGCTGCCATCCCCGGCTCGCTCGTGGCAACCTGGTTGACAACTTCCTCGTCATATTCCTGGGCAGCATTGTTCGAGCGCAGGAATTCTACTACTTTCTGCACTTCCTCATCCGTCACAAAGGACCCCTGGACTCTGGCCGGCTTCGGGTATCCCGCCGGATAAAAGAGCATATCTCCCTTGCCAAGCAGCTTTTCTGCTCCGTTCATATCGATAATCGTCCTTGAATCTACGCCCGAGGAAACGGCAAACGCAATTCGAGACGGCATGTTGGCTTTAATAAGACCAGTGATAACGTTGACAGACGGCCTCTGAGTAGCTACAACCAGATGGATACCCGCTGCTCTGGCAAGCTGTGCCAATCGGCAGATTGCCCCTTCCACATCCCCCGATGCCACCATCATCAGATCCGCAAGCTCATCTACAATAATGACAAGCTGGGACATCAAAGCCGGCTTCTCTCCATTGATATCCGGTTCAGACTTTATCCTTTCATTATATCCCTTCATGTCACGGACATTATATTCGGCAAAGGCCCGGTAGCGCCTGTCCATTTCCGCTACTGCCCAGTTGAGCGCCCCGGCAGCTTTTTTCGGGTCTGTGACAACCGGAATCATCAAATGCGGAATGCCGTTGTACACACTTAACTCTACCACCTTCGGGTCGATCATGATCAACTTCACTTCCTCCGGCGTCGCTTTATATAAAATACTCATAATCAATGTGTTGATACAGACTGATTTTCCCGAACCGGTAGCTCCCGCGATCAGCACATGAGGCATCTTGGCAATATCTGTCACAACTGCCTTTCCCGCAATGTCTTTTCCTGCGGCAAAGGATAGCTTTGATGCGCTTTTCTTAAACTCTTCTGTCTCTAACAGGTCTCTGAGCATAACCGCTGAGTTTTCCTTGTTAGGAACCTCGATGCCTACTGCCGCTTTTCCGGGAATCGGCGCCTCAATACGGATGTCCGCCGCCGCGAGATTCAATTTGATATCATCGGCTAATCCTACAATCTTGCTCACCTTTACGCCCATCTCGGGCTGCAGCTCATAGCGTGTGACTGCCGGACCGCAGCTTACATTTGTGACAGTGACATTAACTCCAAAATTCTGCAACGTCTGCTGCAGCTTTATAGCTGTCTCTCTGAGGTTCGCATCCGACTCACCGCCGGTTTTCTTTCCCTTTTTCAACAGAGTAATCGACGGAAGCTTGTATGCCTTCTGCTGTTTTGCACCTTCCGGCTGGATATTTATAGTACCCTCTGTCTCCTCAACCGCCGCCGCCTTTTGTGCCGGTGATTTTCTGTCTCGTTTTTCTGCTTCAAAAGGTGCTCCCGCACCCTCGAAGGGCGAAGGCTCCGGCACAAAATCAGAAGCTTTGGACGGCTCCGCAAATTCTTCAACAGAAGCTTCTCTGTCCGCCGTCTCCGGTTCATTGCGCTGAATATGAAATTCCGGGACAACATCCTGCTTCTCCCCGCCAGGCACATCTACCGTCAATTCCCTGATGTCTTTTTTCTTTGCCAGAGTCGTATCAAAGGAAACGCCTTCTACATGGTGGTCACGGCGTTTTGCTCCCTTTACGCTTTGCTGCTCTCTGCGGCGTTCCTGAGCGGCTTTCCTTCGTCTTGCCGCATCGTCTCTGGCTCTGTCATATGCTTTATTGCCCTGGCTCTTTACACTCTTAAGTGCAGACTTTCCGGTGATAACTACCAGGCAGATAATCACAAGTATCACAACCACCACATATGTACCGGCGATTCCAATCGCCGGGGTTAATATACCCGCTGTAACCTTTCCTATAATCCCTCCGCTCCGGTTTATAAGCTGAAAAAAGGTACATAGCAATACCATCAGCAAGACAGCGGCAAAAGCTCTGAAATACGCTTTGAAATTATCCTTGTTCGATACAAGAAATGCCACAACTCCAAACAGCATAAACGGTACGATATACGCCATTGTCCCGAAAACACTTGTAAGGAACCCGGAAACGGCCTGTCCGACGATGCCTCCTGCTCCGAAAATACTAAGTAATATCAGAATACTGGCTGCAAGGGTCATCCATATTACAATCTCATCTTTTATAAAACTCGGCTCCGGCTTCTTTTTTGTTCTGGCCTGCCTTGTACTCTTCTTTCTTCTTGACTTTGCAGCCATGCATCTTCCTCCCTGCGACGTCTTGTTTCTCAATATAATGCGGCTTTAAAGCCCCAGTACCACATTATAGCATTTTTAATAAGGGCTGTCATCACTAATTTTTACTCTTTTTTGCCCGCTCCTCATCAATCATTTCATGCAGTTTTCCTAATGCGTCACTCATCCCGCCCACCTCATCGATAAGCCCTTCCCGCACAGCTTCCCGGCCTTCTAAGAGCGTTCCTACATCCTTTACAAGCTCCGTAGGATTTAACATAAGTTCTTCAATCCTCTGCTGAGTCATATGTGAATGGCCTGCTAAAAATTTGGTGATCCTATCCTGGGTTCTTATCATATTCCTTAAGCTCTGTGTCACACCGATAAACATCCCGTTAGAGCGCACCGGGTGGACGATCATAGTTCCGCTGGGAACGATAAAAGAATACTTTGCCGATACGGCCAGCGGCCCTCCGATGGAATGACTGCCGCCTAAGACCAGAGACACTGTAGGCTTACTTAAAGAAGCAATCATCTCTGCGATAGAAAGCCCCGCCTCCACATCTCCGCCGAGCGTATTCAGAAGGATGAGTAACCCTTCAATCTCCTCGCTGTCCTCCACCTCCGCAAGCATAGGAAGCAGATGCTCATATTTGGTTGATTTTGCATTGCCTGACACAGCTTCATGTCCTTCAATCTCACCGATAATTGTCAAAAGCTTAATCTTATGTTTATCCTTGCCCTCATTTAAGTTCAGCGAGCCCATCTCCCGGATCTGGTCGTTTTTTATCTCTTGCTTTTCTTCCTGATTTTCATTTCCCATAAAATTACACCTCCATACTTTCTAATTAGTATGGAGGTGAATTTCTAATTTTATACGTTCAAAAGCGCTTGCTCAAGGTCGGCAATGATATCTTCAATATTCTCAATGCCCACACTAAAACGAATCAAGTCCGGCTGTACGCCTGCTTCCATAAGCTCCGTATCATTCATCTGCCGATGCGTATGACTTGCCGGATGAAGGACACAGCTTCTCGCATCTGCCACATGGGTCACGATCGCAATCATCTTAAGGCTGTCCATCATGCGCACTGCCGCGTCTCTCCCGCCTTTCAAGCCAAAGGTGAGGACACCGCAGGTTCCTTCCGGCATATATTTCTGCGCCAGGCCATAGTATTTATCGCCTTCAAGAGACGGATGGTTCACCCATGCTACTTTCTCATGGCTCTGCAGATATTTTGCAGCTTTCAGCGCATTCTCACAGTGCCTCGGCACCCGAAGATGCAGTGTCTCAAGACCGATATTTAAAAGAAATGCATTCTGAGGCGACTGGATTGAACCCAGATCGCGCATAAGCTGGGCTGTCGCTTTCGTAATATAGGCTCCCTTGCCGAATTTCTGCGTATACACAATGCCATGGTATGTCTCATCCGGCTGTGTCAGACCTGGGAACTTCTCTGCGTGGGCTTCCCAGTCAAAGTTACCGCTGTCAACAATCGCACCTCCCACACAGGATGCATGTCCATCCATATACTTTGTTGTAGAGTGAGTCACGATATCTGCCCCCCACTCAAAAGGCCGGCAGTTAATCGGCGTCGCAAAAGTATTGTCCACGATAAACGGTACGCCGTGGGCATGTGCCGCCTGTGCAAATTTTTCGAAGTCAAGAACCACCAGCGCCGGATTCGCTACAGTCTCTCCGAACACTGCTTTTGTGTTATCCTTAAACGCCGCGTCAAGCTCCTGCGGCGTACACTCCGGGTCCACAAAAGTTGCTTCAACACCCATCTTTCGGATGGTGTGGGCATAGAGGTTATAAGTGCCGCCGTACAATGCGGACGCACACACAATATGGTCTCCCGCCTGAGCGATATTCATAATGGCATAAAAGCTTGCCGCCTGCCCGGATGAAGTCAGCATCGCGGCAACTCCGCCCTCCAGATCACAGATTTTTGCCGCTACCGCGTCATTGGTAGGATTTTGCAGGCGCGTGTAAAAATATCCCGATTCCTCCAGATCAAAAAGCCGCCCCATCTGCTCGCTGCTTGAGTATTTAAAAGTGGTACTCTGATAGATGGGAATCACTCTCGGCTCCCCATTTCCCGGTTCATAGCCTGACTGGATACATTTTGTTTCAATCTTATAATTGCTCAATTACTCTTCCTCCTATGCATATAAATATTTTTCCTTAAGCTCACGCACCATAGACACATAATGTTCTCTGCACGATTCATATCTTCTCTCTTCAATCAACCCCAGACAGGGCTCAAGGTATTCCTTATAGATACCGTCGTAGATCTCCGGTGCATCCTGCCGCATATTAATCAGCATGACAATCCCCGGCGCAACCTCGTAATACTCATCCACAAGGCTTTGGCCTTCCGGTGTTCTGAGCATATAGCTGTCGCGGAAACTGCGGAATGACCGAAGCTCATAACAGTCATCCGGCTTTCCCTTGTTCTCACACACAGCCGTCGTGATATAACAGAGCTTTCGTTCGAATCCTCCGGCAATCTCATCATAGGTGCTGTGCATCAGACGCATGTTGGTGATTCCTTTTTCATTCCAAAGCTCTACCATCCTCTCCGTGAGAGCGACACAGTTCTTATCCTTCGATTCATTGAGAAGAGGCACCACATACACCGCCATATTCATATTATAATCTACATACATCCGATCCCGGTTTCTCTTCTTCACCGACTGCATCTTTTCATATGCATGTTCCGGAATTGCCTGCGCAAGTCTCTCCGTCAGCGCTCCCCGTTCTTCCTCCGGCGTATCGGCAAAGCACTCGATAACCGCGTCTACTGTATGGGCATATCTTTCTCGCGCATACTCCATAACGCCCGCATAGGTTTTTCGTCTGAATTCTTTCCCATATGCAAGCATCTCGTCAAAAAGCACCGTCAGCTCTTCGCTGAGCGTATCTGTTCTGTCCATCCTGATCCTCTCTACTCTTCCCAGTTGTGGTACACGTCCTGTACATCATCATCGTCATCCAGCATGTCAAGCGTTTTCTGAATAGACGCGATATCCTTCGCATCCGTAAGCGCCACATACGTCTGGGGAATCATCGTCACCTCTGCTGCCGCCATAGGAATCCCGGCATCCTCAAGAGTCTGTCTGACCCCGCTGAAATCATCCGGTGAAGTAAGAATCTCGAAGCTGTCCTCCTCCTCAGAGAAATCATCTGCCCCTGCATCTAACGCCTGCATCATCAGCTCGTCGGAATCTCCCTCATACTCTTCCTTATCGATAACAATCTGCCCCTTTTTATCAAACATAAACGAGACACATCCCGGTGTCCCTACATTTCCGTTGCCCTTCGTAAATGCATTCTTAACATTCGTCGCGGTACGGTTACGGTTATCGGTCAGCGTCTCTACGATGATTGCCGTCCCGTTCGGCCCGTACCCCTCATATGTAATATGCTCATAGTTGGCCGCATTTGCATCCCCCGACGCCTTTTTGATATTCCGCTCGATGGTCTCGTTCGGCATGTTGTTGGACTTCGCTTTCGCAATCACATCCCGAAGGCGGCTGTTGTTTGCCGGGTCAGCGCTTCCGCCTTCCTTTACGGCCACCGCCAGCTCCTTTCCAATCTTTGTAAATATCTTTCCCTTTGCCGCATCATTCTTCTCTTTCTTATGCTTGATATTGGCAAATTTTGAATGTCCTGACATACTTTATCCCTCGCTTTATCATTTTATCATTCTCTATATTTTCATGCCACCCGCAGGCTCTTCTGTGGGATAAGCTCCCATAATTCTATCATGCCTCCGGCAGTTTTTCAATCTTAACTCTGCGGATTGTATTATTATCCACGAGAAGCACCGTAAACCGGTAGCCCTCATACTCCACCACACAGTGCTCGTCCTGCGCCGGAATACGCTCAAGCATATCGATGAGAAATCCGTTCAATGTCCCGTAATTTTCCTTCTCAAACTGAATTCCAAGATAATCCTCCAAATCTTCAAGATCTGTAAACCCGTTCACCAGGAAATTCCCCGTAGCAAGAAGGGTAATCATCTTTTCCTCCACATCATGCTCGTCCAGAATATTTCCCACAAGCTCCTCTAAAATATCCTCCATCGCCACAAGACCGCTCGTCTGCCCATACTCATCAAGAACAATCACCACATGATTTCTCGAGACCTGCATCTCCCGAAACAGTGTATCAATATTTTTCGTCTCCGGTATAAATGTTACAGCCCTTATGTAATCCCCAAGTTCCGCGACGGGCGACCTGCGCTTAAGGCCTGCAAGATAGCATGCCATCGCATCTCTCAAATGCAGAAAACCGACAATCTCGTCAATGTCGTCCTTATAGATCGGAAACCGTGAAAAGTTCTTATCCAACATGAACTTAAGCGCATCCTCCAGGGTCTCCTCCCCGTCAATGGCGACAATGTTCTTTCTGTGAGTCATAATATCCTTCGCGTCCTTATCCATATAGCGGAAAATGTTGCGAATTAACGCTGCCGCCTCCTTTTTCATCCCGTCATCCATCTCATCTTCTGCCTGAAATATCTGTCGTATCTTTTGAAACAAACTGCCTTCTTCCATTTTAAATTTCTCAAACTCCTTTGCTATGTATGAAGCTCAAAACTTATCCTCAGCGCCTCATCTACTTTGTTCATGATCCCTTTATCCAGATGACATACCATATCCTTAAGCCTCTGCTTATCAATGGTACGAATCTGTTCCAGTAAAATCACTGAATTTTTTACAATCTGGCACTTTCTTACATCAAGCTCCACATGTGTCGGAAGCTTCGCCTTATTCATGCGGGAAGTAATCGCCGCACAGATGACGGTAGGGCTGTGCCTGTTCCCTACATCGTTCTGTATAATCAGCACCGGGCGGATTCCGCCTTGTTCGGAACCCACCACCGGGCTTAAGTCTGCATAATATATATCTCCACGTCTTACCTGCACTCTATTCACACTCCGATATGTTTAAGATAAAGTAAGTATTTCCATCTTTTTCGGATGTATTCCATAGAGTAACAGAATTTAATTAAAATAATCCCTCTGCTCGATTACTTCACCGTGTCGGATAAATTCATGGGGAACCCTTTTTCCCAGATTGCAGACAAACTCATAATTAAACCGCTCTGCCAGATTACTTAGCTCTTCCACCGTCAGCTCTTCATCACCGTCCCTCCCGATCAGGGTAACACGGTCGCCGAACTTAACATCGTCAATATCCGTTGCATCAACCATGAACTGATCCATACATACGCGCCCCAAAATCCTTGCCCGCCTGCCATGTATCAGAACAACGCCTTTGTTAGAAAGGCTTCTGGGATAACCATCCCCGTATCCTACCGGAACCGTGACAATCTTCGTCTTCCTCTCCGTGACAAAAGTCCCCCCGTAACTGATAAGCGTCCCCTCTTCCACCCATTTTACATGAGCCACATGACTTAAAAGCTCCATGGCCGGCTTTAACGGCACATTCTCTTTTTTCACCTCCGCCGACGGGTATAAGCCGTAAGTGGAAATCCCGCAGCGGACCAGGTTCATGTTTGACTTTGGAATGTCGATAATTCCCGCACTGTTTGCGCAGTGATAATAGGTAAAACTTACGCCTCTTTTTTCCAGCGCGCTCTTCATCCACAGATATTTTTCCAACTGTTTTTCCGTAAAAGTCTTATCTGTCTCGTCTGCCTTGGAAAAATGCGTGTACATCCCTTCCATCACGAGGTTTGGCATGGATGCAATCGCCGCAATCTCGTCCGCGCTCTTCTCATCCGGCATAAATCCAAGCCTGGACATCCCTGTATCAAGCTTAATATGAATATACGCTTTCTGCTCAAGCTTTACTGCCAGATCTGACACTTCCCTTGCCATCTCCATGGTATAGACTGTCATACGGACTTTATACTCTAACAGCCGCTCCCGCTGGTCCGGAAACACACACCCAAGAGCCAACACCGGCTTATAGATGCCTCTTTTTTTCAGAAACACCGCTTCATCAAGGGTTGCCACCGCAAATCCCCAGACATATTCCTTCTCGGAAAGCATACGCGCAATCGGAAGACCCCCGTGGCCGTAACCGTCCGCCTTGATCACGACAACGACTTCCACGCCTTGCTCTGTATTGTCTTTCATTCTGTCAACGTTGTATTCTACTGCATCAAGGTCTACTTTTGCCCGTACCCTCGTATACTTCTCCATCTTATCCCTCCGTCTTCCATCCTGCACATTCATTGATCGCAGTACCTAACTGCAAAATGATATCTTCCGCCATCACACTGTAGCTCCCCTTTGCATCTCTCGCATAGTCCCCGGCCCTTCCGTGGATATATGCCCCAAGCACTGCCCCCGCATAACAGTCAAGTCCCTGGGCTAAGAATCCCGCGATTACACCTGCAAGTATATCCCCGGAACCGGCCTTTGCCATAGCGCTGTTTCCTGACGGGTTCAAAACAGGTCGCTCCCCGCGCTTCCCAATCAGCGTCCTGGAGTCTTTCAGTACACATACCGCGCCTGTCTTATCTGTGTATTCCCCAAGCACCTTAAGGCGGTCTCTTTTTATATCTGCCACGGAACATCCCGTCAGCCGGGACATTTCTTTCATGTGGGGAGTCAAAACATATCTGCCCTTTAAAAGCTGCCCCAAAAGCTCCGGATGCCCGCTCAAAATATTCAGTCCGTCCGCGTCGAGCACACATGGTGCGCTTCCATATAAAAGTGCAGTGCGCACAATTTCAAGCGCCGACTTATCCATCCCTGATCCTGAGCCCATACACACAACGTCCGCCCACGCAAGATGTCCTTTCAGCTCTTCCTCACAGACCGTCTCATAGGAAACGATAATCGCCTCCGGCAAAAGCTGCTGCAAAATCGGCCGGTTTTCCTTTGCAGTATATATTTTAACCAATCCTGCCCCGGACATATACGCCGCTTTCGCATTAAAATAAGCTGCACCGCACATTCCTTTGCTGCCTGCAATGACCAGCACTTTCCCATATGTTCCCTTGTGGGAATCTTCTTTCCTCTCCGGAAGAAGATTTCGGTATTCTCCTCTCTCAAGCTCAACGGCCGTCGTCTCATCTTCTTTCAAAGGATCTGCACTGATTCCGATATCCGCTGCGATTACCTTCCCCGACAGTTCCTTTCCCGGAGATACCGCCATGCCGAACTTCTTCTCTTGAAAAGTCACCGTAAGATCGGCGCGAAACGCTGTCCCGAGAATATTTCCTGTATCTGCCGAGATTCCCGAAGGGAGATCGACGGCAAACTTAAACCCTTCCGCCCGGTTCATGGCATTCAATATACTAAGATATCTCCCCTCTATATCTCGGCTGAGTCCGACGCCGAAAAGTGCATCTACAATAACACTATATTCTCCCTCTGCAAATTCCTTGCCAACAATTCCTCCTGCCTTCTCAAAAAGCCAAATCTGCTTTTCGCACTCTTTTGTACAGCGCTCACGGTTCCCCGCCAGGACTGCTGTCACATGGTATCCGTCATTCATAAGCATCCTTGCAATCGCGAACCCATCGCCTCCGTTGTTCCCACAGCCGCACACCACGCAAACTTTAGAATGCTCTGTCAACTGCTCCTTTATATACGTGACACATGCAGCCGCGGCCCTCTCCATCAGCTCAAGGGACGGCACGCCAAGAATATTTATCGTATACTCATCCGCCTCCCGCATCTGACGCGCTCCCGGCAAATATTTCATTCTTACTCCCCCTCCTATATACACAAAAGAACGTGTAAAAACCAGCCAGCTTCCAGAACGGCTCGTCATTACACGTCTCTTTAACTACGATTCCTTATGCTCCTGACGATATCTGCTGATGTTGTACGATAACTGCATCAGGCTTTCCGACAAATGCACATTCTCCACGATGATATTATCCGGCAGGTTCAAGTCCGTATGGGCAAAATTCCAAATTGCACACACGCCGTTCTCCACCAGAAGATTCGCAACCTCAATCGCCTTCTCCTTCGGAATAGTGAGCGCCGCAATCTCCACATCGTTGCTCTGGACAAACTCTTTCAGATCATCCATCATGCGGATCGGCACCCCCCGGATAGATACGCCCTGCAGCCTCGGATTCACATCAAATATGCCCTTTAAGATAAATCCCCTGTTCTCAAAAGCAGCATAATTAGCTAACGCCTGTCCAAGATTACCTGCGCCGATAATGATCATATTGTGGTCTTCCTCCAGACCAAGAATCTTTCCAATCTCTGTATATAGATACTTCACGTTATAGCCATATCCTTGTTGTCCAAATCCCCCAAAATTATTAAGATCCTGCCGAATCTGGGAAGCTGTAACTTTCATCTTCTTACTCAGGTCATTGGATGAAATACGCTCCACTCCATTTTCAAGCAATTCCCCCAAGTATCTGTAGTATCGCGGCAGCCTCCGGATAACTGCCTGAGAAATCCCTCTTTCTTCCACTGATGTTCACCTTCCATTTCTTTCATAAAAATATTATAGTAAATTGTCCTGCCAAAGTCAAACTTTTTGGTTGTGTTTTCTTTTATTTTCGCTATAATGGTAGGAGATATTTACCATATACAGGAGGATACCATGATATTAGCATGTCAGAAAATAAGTAAAGCATTCGGCGAAGATACCATCGTCTCCGACGGCTCTTTCCATATAGAAGACCATGAAAAATGCGCCCTTGTAGGCATCAACGGCGCCGGCAAATCCACCATTCTCAAGATGCTCGTGGGGGAACTGCCCCTTGACGGTGGAAATGTAGCGCTCACAAAAGGCAAGACTTTAGGTTACCTTGCCCAGCATCAGGACATGTCCGGCGAAAATTCCATCTATGAAGAAGTAAAAACCGCAAAAGCAGAGATTATCGAGGCTGAAAGACGTCTCAGACAGATAGAGATGGAGATGAAGCATCTCTGCGGCGAGCGCCTTGAAAGCCTTATGGAAACCTACAACCGCCTGACCGCGGAGTTCGAGCGCGCCAACGGATACGCCTATGAAAGTGAGATCACCGGCGTACTAAAGGGCCTTGGATTTGAGGAGAATGAGTTTTCCAAACAGATTGGAACCCTCTCCGGAGGCCAGAAGACCCGTGTTTCTCTGGGGAAACTTTTGCTTACAAAGCCCGACATCCTGCTCCTTGACGAGCCCACCAACCACTTAGACCTCAATTCCATTGCATGGCTTGAGACTTATCTTTTAAATTATTCAGGCGCTGTTTTGATCGTCTCCCACGACCGGTACTTTCTGAATCGGGTAGTCACGAAGATCATAGAGATTGAAAACGGAAAGCTGATGACATATTCCGGCAACTATACCCAGTACGCGGAAAAGAAAAAGATGCTCCGCGATGCTATGTTAAAAGAATATTTAAACCAGCAGCAGGAAATCAGACATCAGGAAGCGGTCATTGAAAAGCTGCGCTCCTTCAACCGGGAAAAGTCTATCAAACGGGCCGAAAGCCGGGAAAAGATGTTAGAAAAGATAAAACCAGTAGAAAAGCCTGTGGAACTTCATGCGGAGATACACATAGAGCTATCGCCCTCTTGTACAAGCGGCAACGATGTACTGTCGGTAGAGCACCTTGGCAAGTCATTTCCGCCCCACACGCTCTTTTCAGACGTAAGCTTCGAAATCAAACGTGGAGAGCATGTGGCAGTCATCGGGGACAACGGTACAGGAAAGACTACCCTTTTAAAGATTTTAAACCGTGTCCTTCCCGCCGATACCGGGCAATTTACACTGGGGACGAACGTACAGATCGGCTATTACGATCAGGAGCACCATGTCCTGCACATGGAAAAGACAATTTTTGAAGAGATTTCCGACGACTATCCCACGCTCACCAACACAGAGATTCGCAACATGCTTGCCGCCTTTCTCTTTACCGGGGACGACGTCTTCAAACGAATCGGAGACTTAAGCGGCGGAGAGCGCGGCCGCGTATCACTTGCAAAGCTTATGCTCTCCGAAGCCAACTTCCTCATCCTAGACGAGCCGACGAACCACTTAGATATCGTCTCAAAAGAAATACTGGAAAAAGCGTTAAACGACTACACCGGAACCGTACTCTATGTTTCCCATGACCGTTACTTTATCAACCAGACCGCCACACGCATTCTGGATCTTGTGAACCAGACTTTTGTCAACTATATTGGGAATTATGACTATTACCTTGAGAAGCGGGACGAGCTTACCGCCGTTTACTCAGGAGCGGGCGCCAAAGGCAGCTCTTTTCCGGGCAGCGAAAGGACATCTGATTCTTCCGGCGCTTCCTGCGGCCCTGATGCCCCGGCAAATGCCGCCAATGGCTCTAAAGCCAGTTGGCAGGAGCAGAAAGAAGCCCAGGCCCGCAAGCGGAAACGTCAAAATGACCTTAAAAAGACTGAGCAGCGCATCACAGAGCTGGAAGACCGCGATCATACCATCGATCAGCTTATGACTCAGGAGGAAGTATATACCAACTCCGTCAGATGTCAGGAGCTGGCGATGGAAAAGGCCGCAATCGCACAGGAGCTGGAAGCGCTGTATGAAAAGTGGGAAGAACTGGCAGAGTAAGTTATACGGCGGCAAAAGGAATAAGGGAATGGCTCCCTGGATTCTCCTCTAGAATTCAGGCACATTATCTGCAAACATATGTAATTTCATCTTAGCTGACAGCTCACGCAATATATGCTGTCCCCCGATGCTGTTCCCTTTTTCATCGAGAGACGGGCCAAAGATGCCGATTCCCATTCTCTTATCCACCACGGAAAGAAGCCCGCCGCCAACACCGCTTTTAGACGGCACGCCGACCTCAACTGCAAACTTCCCGGAGCCATCATACATCCCACAGGTCAGCATGATGGTTTTTACTATCTGCACCACCCAACTATGAAGCAGGCGCTCCTCTGTTACCGGATTGACACCGTCAGACGCCAGCACCAGCCCGAAGCCTGCCAGACTTGCCGCTGTCACATTGAGGGAGCACATCTGCACGTAAAGTTTCAGACTTTCCTCCACACTGTTCTCCAGAATCCCTTTGCTCTCCAACAGGTACGCAATCGCCTTATTTCTCGAGATATGTCCCATCTCTGAATGAAACACCCGCTCGTTAAGGGTAATCTCATCATCCATACAGAGATGTCTCGTGAACTTTAACATATTCTCAAAGCTTACCTCCGAAGCCAGATGGCTTGCTATAGCTATCGCCCCGGAATTAATCATCGGATTCGATGGATAATCACTGGTCAAATCAAGTTTCACAAGAGAATCAAAGGAGTCCCCCGAAGGCTCCATGCCTACCCGGTCAAACGTCCGCTCGTATCCGCACCGCTCAAGGGCGACAGCCAGCGAGATTACCTTGGAGATACTTTGAATCGTAAAACGAACATCCGCATCCCCGCATTTGTAATATTGCCCGTCGCTGGTACAGACACATACTCCCAGATAATCTTTATTCACATGTCCAAGCTCAGGTATGTATGTAGCAGTCCTTCCCAGAGCTGTCATTTTCTTTCCTTTTGCTACTGCCTGTTCTAATATCTTGTTCATCTTTTTCCCCCTAACATGCTATTACTGTGATTCTATGAAAAATAAGCGGTCATACTGACCGCCTGATTTCTTTTCTCATAATAAAAAACCATTCCTGTTTTCTATAGAGCTCAAATCCATATTTTTCATAGAGCCTGACCGGGCCTCTATACTGGTAATCCCGTTCCGTGTCTGAAAACGGATACCCCTCGACATAAGAATATCCCTCTTCTTTCGCATCTTCCAGAACTCTTTCCATGACAGCCTTCGCAATCCCTTTTCCACGGTAAGCCGGAGCGATATCCATACAATACAATACCTTTATCCTGCCTCTTTCCACCCTGTCTGTAAAAAACTGCACATCCTCACAGACCGGGCCATAATCAATCTTATCACCGGCGTTGCACCATCCCGCGACTTTATTGCCGTCATATATAAGATAACCAGTCATAATTCCCTGCAAAACAAGCTCTTTTGCTCTCTGGTGGCGTTCTTCTTTTATGACGCACCTCTCATCTTCCTCCCTGCCAAGATGACTCTGGAGGCAATAGCAGGCAGACCACTCCTCATGGTCAGAAAATGCATCATTATCAAAATAATACAAAAAATCATCCACCATTTCGGGCGTCAGTTTCTTTATACAGACATTCGCCTTCTTCGGCCATTTCTCTGACACTGCCTGCCCTGACCCGGCTTTCCCAGGTTCGATTCTTTCCGGCTCGGCTTTCTCCACCATCCAGGGACGCACATCTCCAAGCCAGCCCATCTCTTTCCAGTAATCCGTGTCAATCTGCTGCATAAATCCGCGCCTGTGCATATGCCGCATCAGATAAAAAAGAACTCTTGCCCTGAGTGAAGGCGTCACTTTTCCAGGCTCATGGACGATCCTTGACATAATCTCATTGACTTTCTTATCAATCTTATCCTTGACAGATTTCTCCACCCCGTCCCAGGACATGCTCCTTACCGCCACGCCATATGTATAGATTCGTCCGACTCCCCACCAGTTAAGACTGTCGGTGATATCTTTAAGCGCGCTCTTCATGCCGCCGCCCGCCGCCGTGGAAAAACAGACCGCCTGTTTCCGGAACATAGAACCTTCCGGGCGGTGCACCATCCACCGGTACCCGTAATGGTCAAGGAGCGCCTTGATCTGACCCGTCGCATGATAGACGTAAGTAGGCGTTGCAAACACAAGAAGATCCGCCTCATCAATCAGCCTTGTAACACGCCTGAGATAGATAAAATAATCCGGGCACTTCTTTGCTCCCTGGGTGATGCACAGGCCGCACCCCCGGCAAAATTCCGGCATATCCCTTGGCAGGAAAAGCTCATTCACCGTATCCCGCGACAAGGTAACCCTCTCCACAAACATCTTCGCAATCCGGTACGTCGTACTTTTCCTCATAGTACCGTTAATCATCAGTATATTCATACAGAATCCCTTCCTTACAATCTCTCAGCAACGGCCTTTATAAAGTCCTCGCTGTTTAAAACAACCGGATTCGGATTAATCGTAATCAGTGCAAGATCCTTCGTCATCTTTCCTTCCTCGATAGTATCAATCGTGGCTTTCTCAAGCCTGTCCGCAAACTCCATAAGCTCCTTATTGCCGTCTAACTCGCCCCTCTTTCTAAGCGCACCCGTCCATGCAAATATAGTAGCCACAGAGTTTGTAGATGTCTCTTCACCCTTTAAGTGCTTGTAATAATGGCGCTGCACTGTCCCGTGGGCCGCCTCGTACTCATAATACCCTTCCGGGGACACAAGTACGGAAGTCATCATCGCAAGTGAGCCGAACGCAGAGGACACCATGTCGCTCATCACGTCCCCGTCATAATTCTTGCAGGCCCAGATATAGCCGCCCTCCGACTTCATCACACGGGCAACCGCATCATCAATGAGCGTGTAAAAATAGACAATCTGCGCTTCTTTAAATTTCTCTTCATACTCCGCATCATAGATTTCCTGGAAAATATCTTTAAACGTATGGTCATACTTCTTGGAAATCGTATCCTTCGTGGCAAACCAAAGATCCTGCTTCGTATCAAGCGCGTAATTAAAGCAGCTTCTCGCAAAGCTCTCAATGGACTGGTTCACATTGTGCATGCCCTGTATGATACCTGAACCGTCAAACTCATGGATCAGCTCCCTTGACTCTTTCCCGTCTCTGTCTGTAAAGACAAGCTCCGCCTTCCCTGCGCCCGGTATCTTCATCTCCGAATTTTTGTACACATCTCCGTAAGCATGCCTTGCAATGGTGATGGGTTTTTTCCAGTTTTTCACGCAAGGCTCGATTCCCTTCACCACAATCGGCGCCCGGAACACCGTACCGTCTAAAATCGCACGAATCGTTCCGTTAGGGCTCTTCCACATCTCTTTCAGGTTATACTCTGTCATCCGCGCCGCATTAGGCGTGATAGTCGCACACTTTACCGCAACTTTATGCCTCTTTACCGCATTGGCTGAGTCAACCGTCACCTGGTCGTCCGTCTCATTGCGGTGTTCAAGCCCCAAGTCATAATACTCTGTATTCAGCTCAATAAACGGCGCTAAAAGATGCTCCTTAATCATTCCCCAGAGAATCCGCGTCATCTCATCCCCGTCCATCTCAACGACCGGGTTCATCATCTTTATCTTATCCATTGTTCTACCTCCGCTTAATACAGTTTCGCCCCGATTTCTCTCGGGCGGAACCCTTCATTTTCGAGCGCCATAAGTATCTCATTCTTATGCTCTGTCCCGAATGTCTCCATCGTGATCCTAAGCTCCACAGCCGCATTACGGTTAATGCTGACAAACTGATTGTGCTCAAGCTTAATAACATTGCCGTTGGCGTTCGCAATCGTACTCGCCACCCGCACCAGCTCTCCGGCTTTATCCGGCAGGAGCACCGACACTGAAAAGATACGGTCTCTCTGAATCAGCCCATGCTGTACGACAGAAGACATCGTAGTCACATCCATATTGCCGCCGCTTAAGATTGCGACTGCCTTCTTTTTATTCAGATCCAACTGTTTCAGCGCCGCAATCGTGAGAAGTCCGGAATTTTCCACAATCATCTTATGGTTTTCCACCATATCAAGGAATGCGCCGATCAGCTCGTCGTCCTCCACCAGAAGAATCTGGTCCACATTCTCCTTACAGTACGGGAAGATGTTCTCCCCCACCCGCTTTACAGCCGTACCGTCTGCAATTGTATTCGCGCTTGGCAGTGTCACCGGCTCACCGGCCTCTATCGCCGCGGTCATGCTGGATGCAGACTTCGGCTCAACTCCGATGATCTTTATCTTCGGATTCAGCATCTTGGCCAATGTAGCAACACCTGTCACCAACCCGCCGCCGCCAATCGGCACAAGAATATAATCCACCGTCGGCAGCTCCTGGATGATCTCCATAGCGATACTTCCCTGTCCGGTTGCAACTGCTAAGTCGTCGAACGGATGTACCAGCGTCTTACCGGTCTCCTCTGCCAATTTTACCGCATAAGCATAGGAGTCGTCAAATACATCTCCGTGGAGCACCACCTCCGCCCCGTAGTTTTTCGTGCGGTTTACTTTGATTAACGGCGTCACCGTAGGCATGATAATGGTCGCCTTGCATCCATACTTCTGCGCAGCAAATGCAACTCCCTGGGCGTGATTCCCCGCAGACGCGGTGATAAGCCCCCGGCTTCTCTCCTCCTCGGAAAGCGTGCTGATCTTATAGTAGGCACCCCGCACCTTGTAGGCGCCTGTACACTGCATATTCTCCGGCTTTAAGTAAATCTTTCCTCCGGTAAGCCTGCTTAAATTCTCACTGTACACCAGCTTCGTCGGCAGTGTCACCTTTTTCACAATCTCACTGGCTTCTTCAAATTTTTCCAATGTCAATTCCTGCATCCTTAATCCCTCCTGCTACAATTAGTTATTCCCGTCCACAGCAAATAACGCCTTCACAAAGCTGTCTGCGTCAAATTTCTGCAGATCGTCAATGCTTTCGCCCACGCCGATGTATTTTACCGGAATCCCAAGCTCCGCATGAATCGCAACCGCAATACCGCCCTTAGCCGTTCCGTCCATCTTTGTCAGGACGATACCTGTAATATCCGTCACTTCGCTGAACTCCTTCGCCTGCTGCAGCGCATTCTGCCCTGTAGTAGCGTCCAAAACAACCAGTGTCTCCCGAAACGCCTCCGGGAACTCCCGGTCAACAATCCGGTTCATCTTTTTCAGCTCTTCCATCAGATTCTTTTTATTGTGAAGCCGCCCTGCCGTATCGCAGAGCAGCACATCCGCGTGCCTTGCCTTTGCCGCCGCAACCGCGTCATAGACAACCGACGCCGGGTCTGAACCCTCCTGTCCTCCGATGAGCTCTGCCTGCGCCCGGTTCGCCCACTCCTTAAGCTGCTCTCCCGCCGCCGCCCGGAAGGTATCTGCCGCCGCCATGATTACTTTCCTGTCCATGGCCCTAAGCTTCCCGGCGAGCTTTCCGATCGTCGTCGTCTTACCTACGCCGTTCACACCGACAACCATAACGACCGACGTCTTCTCTTCAAACTCATAAGCCGTCTCGCCTACCTCCATCTGTTCTCTGATACTCTCAATCAGAACCTCCCTGCAGTCAGCCGGCTGCTTAATATGACGTTCCTTAACCTTCTTTTTCAGATCATCTAAAATATCATAAGTCGCCTGTACGCCCAAATCACCCATAATAAGGACTTCCTCAAGCTCCTCATAAAAATCTTCATCAATATTGGAAAAGCCTGAAAAGATACTGTCCATACTGTTCACAATATTGTCCCTCGTCTTTGTCAGACCAGATATCAACCGTTTAAAAAATCCTTCTTCCGCCATCAAATACGCCTCCTGTTCCTATGTATCAAGCTCGTCCTCTAACAGACTTACGGAGACAAGGGTCGACACGCCCTTCTCCTGCATCGTGATTCCGTACAGCCGGTCCGCTGCCGTCATCGTCCCCCTCCTGTGAGTAATCACAATAAACTGTGTACTTTTCGTTAACTTATGGAGATATTTTGCAAAACGGATAACATTATTATCATCCAGCGCCGCCTCAATCTCATCCAAAAGGCAGAATGGAGAGGGCTTTAAGTTCTGAATCGCAAAGAGAAGCGCAATCGCTGTAAGTGCCTTCTCACCCCCGGACAACTGCATCATGTTTTGCAGCTTCTTCCCCGGCGGCTGGGCGATAATCTTAATTCCCGCCTCTAAGATATCCTCATCCTCCATAAGCTCCAGCGTTCCCTTTCCTCCGCCGAACAGCTCCTTAAACACTTGGTCAAATTCTCTGGAAATGCGTTCAAACTGTTCTGCAAACTGTTTACGCATAGCGATGTCAAGCTCCTCGATAATCTTCTCAAGCGTCTCCTCCGCCTGGACAAGATCGTCATGCTGACCTTTCAGAAATACATATCGCTCAGATACGTTTTTAAAGTCCTCAATAGCATTGACATTCACATCTCCCAGCCCTTTAATCTCGTTCTTTATCTCCTGGATTCGTTTCTTCATCTGCGCAAGGTCGGAAAGGTTCTCATTGCGAAGCTCTAAAGCTCTGTTGTAGGTAAGCTCATACTCCTCCCACATATAATTAATCTGCTTTTCCGACGCTTCCTCATAACTTTCCTTCTGGCTCTCTAACCGGAACACTTCTTTATCAAGCTCCGACATATGCTTAGACAGGTCTTCCCGCTTCTGCAAAAACACTTTATGCTTCTGGTTCAGCTCCTCCCGCTGCTGCTTGAACTTTTCAATCTCCTGCCCAATCTCTGCAAAGAGCTCTCCGGAATCCTCAATCGTCTTTCTGAGTTCGGCTATCTTCTCCTCCTTCTGCATAATCTCTCTGGAG
The DNA here is from genome assembly GCA_000403475.2 of Lachnospiraceae bacterium MD308. GTDB lineage: Bacteria > Bacillota > Clostridia > Lachnospirales > Lachnospiraceae > MD308. The sequence continues at coordinate 655,671 of KE159796.1, read as the reverse complement.
GTGCCGCCCTTATTCTCTTCTAATTCCTTCATTTCTTCGCGGAACTTATCAAGCTCTTCACGGATACGTGTCACATTCTGGGAGATAAATTCATATTTCTGCTCCAGGCCCGCGCAGGCAAGATGCATCTCCTCAGCCTCTTTCTGCCTCGCCGCCTCAATCTCACGCTCACTGTCAAGCTGCGCCTGTTCTTTTTCAACCTTTGAAGACAGCTTTGCCTCTAACTGTTCCGATGTATCAAGTTCTACACTGATGGACTCCTGATTATCTATAATATCTGATATCTGCTGCTCAATCTGCTGCTCTTCCTCTTTGATATCAACTGACGTATTCTGTGCGGCCTTAATTTTCGCCTTCGCCTGTTCGATATTCATCTTCGCTGTGTTCTGAACCACATACGCTTTCTGAAGCTTTTGCTTCACCGTCTCAATCTGGTCATAATAGCCTGCCCGCTCGCTGCGAAGCTTCTCGGACTCTGCCTCAAGCTCGTCCATCTCGCGTTTCAACTGCCTGACCGTCTTTTCAAATTCCTCAATCTCGCGCCGTCTGCTAAGCAGATTGCTGGAATTTTTAAATGCCCCTCCGGTCATGGAGCCGCCCGGATTGATCAGCTCTCCCTCTAACGTAACAATTCGGATTGACTGCCGATACTTTCTCGCTATTGCAATTCCATGGTCGATATGGTCCACTACAAGGGTTCGTCCCAAAAGATACAAGACAAGCTCATCGTATCTTTTCTCCACCTTCACAAGCTTGTCAGCCGTACCGATAACCCCTTCCTCCCTGAGTGCCTCCGGTTTGGAAAGTCCCCCGTAGGTCTTAAGCGCAGTGAGGGGAAGGAATGTGGCACGGCCGTATTTATTCTGCTTTAAATACCCGATCATGCGCTTTGCTGTATCCTCATCCGCAGTGACAATATTCTGGATATTACCCCCTAAGGCTGTCTCTATGGCAACTTCATAATCCTTCTCTACCTTTATGATATCCGCAACAACTCCGAGAAGCCCTTTTTCTGCATCCCGCCTGTCCATAACCCTGCGGATGCTGTTGCCGTAACCGTCGTAACGTTCCGTGATATTCTTCAGGGATTCCAGCCTTGACTCCTCCCTGTGATAAGCCGTCTGCCCGATTCTAAACTGCTCCGTCTGGCGGGACAAAATCTTTTGAATCTCTTCAATCCTCTCCTCATACTGACGGCTTTGCTCTGTCAAAGTTATAATCTCCCCGGATATAGCTTCTAGCTCCTCCTCATACCCGGAAAGAAGCGCTTCCTGTCCGTCCGCTTCTTCCTTTGCTTCCGCCATGCGCTGTTCAAGCTGCGCTCTTCTTACCTGTATCTGTTCTAACATGGTATCATACTTCTGTATCTTCGCCTTTGTCGAAGCGCGGTTATTCAGAAGTTCCATGATGTCCGTCTTATTCTTTTCAATATCTGCAGTAAATGTGGCAATGCGTGTCTGAACAGCAATCAGTTCCTCGCGCGCCTTATTCTCAAACTGCCTGTGTTCTCCCAACTGTCCGTGAATATCTGTCTGTTCCTTCTCAAATTCACAAAGCTTTTCTGTACGTTCGGCAATCTCAGCTTCTATCGTTTCTGTCCGCTGCTCATAATGCTCATCATTCATCCGCGCACTGTGAATCTGTTCCTTCAAAAGAGCAATCTGATTCTCAAGCTGCTGCTTGAGCATGGTAGTCTCATTCAGCTGCCCCTTCGCGCGCTCAATAGACTCATCGATCAAGTCCACCTGTTCCTCCACAGTCTCATATTCCTGCTTCATGCCCTCATACTGTCCGCTGGCATTCTCAAGCTCCGCGGCAGTATCCTTAATTTTTCCTTCCAAAGTCCCGATATGCTCTTGTATGCGCGCCGTCTCTAAGAGGAACATATTGATGTCATAAGTCTTTAATTCTTCTTTTTTCTTTAAAAACTCCCTGGCTTTCTCTGACTGCCTTTCTAAAGGGCCCATTTGTTTTTCAAGCTCTGCCAGTATATCATTCACACGCAAAAGATTCTGCCGTTCTTCCTCAAGCTTTTTCACTGACATATTCTTCCGCCGCTTAAACTTCACGATTCCTGCCGCCTCGTCAAAAAGTTCCCGGCGTTCCTCTGGTTTTCCACTTAGAATCTTATCAATCTGTCCTTGCCCGATAATGGAGTAGCCTTCTTTGCCGATACCTGTATCATAGAACAGCTCATTGACATCCTTGAGCCTGCACACACCGCCGTTGATCAAATATTCACTTTCACCGGAACGGTATAATTTTCTCGCTACAGTAACTTCCTCGTATTCAATCGGTAATTGATGGTCAGAATTATCAAGAGTAATAGCTACAGAGGCATAGCTTAAAGGCCTGCGGTTTTCTGTTCCCGAAAATATAACATCCTGCATACTCCCGCCGCGGAGCTGTTTGACCCTCTGCTCTCCCAACACCCACCGCACCGCATCGGCAACGTTGCTCTTTCCGCTCCCATTCGGTCCTACAATTCCGGTAATACCGTTGTGGAAATCAAATCTTAACTTGTGTGCAAAGGATTTAAACCCCTGCACTTCTATACATTTTAAATACATCCTGCACCTACTTTATATTCTTTTCCCGGAGCATCAATATACTCTGGTATGCAGCCTCCTGTTCAGCAGCCTTTTTTGTCCTTCCTTCACCAATACCATATCTTTTCTCTTCAATATAGACAGCTGCCGAAAAAGATTTGTTGTGATCCGGTCCAGATTCATCAATCAGGCGGTATTGAACTCCCCCCTTAAAATTAGCCTGGACAGTCTCCTGTAAGATAGTCTTGCTATCATAAAAGAGCTTCCGATTCTCCAAATCATTCAGCACAAACTTCATTATAAACTCTTTTGCACTAGCAAAACCACCGTCAATATAGATCGCCCCGATCAGTGCTTCTAAGGCATCTGCCACAACAGAATCTCTCCTGCGTCCTCCGGTAGCCTCTTCACCTTTCCCAAGCAAAAGATATTCACCCAAAAGAATCTGACGGGCGCAGAAAGCCAGAGCCGGTTCACAGACCATACTGGCCCGCAGCTTTGTAAGATCACCCTCCCGCATTCTGCTCTCATCAAAATAAAGAAACTCGCTTGAAATCAATTCAAGCACCGCATCGCCTAAAAACTCCAGTCTTTCATTACAATTATATTTTGGCAGATGCATCTCATTTGCATAAGAGCTATGAGCCATAGCCTTCTTTAACAGTGAAAACTCGTGAAACCGATACCCTATCTTTTCTTCTAATTCTTTTAACTCTCTGCTCATTCTGATCCTTTCTACTATATTTGGTAAAACAAAGTAAATATCTTCCAAAAGGAAAAAGCCCATCAGGGCTTTTTCACACCAAAACCATGCCTAATCGTTTGTTGCATTACGAATCTGCTCTGCAGCATCCCCTACAGTAGCAATCTTCTCCGCCTCTTCATTATCAATCTCAATATCAAACGTCTCTTCTATACCCATGATAATCTGAAAAATATCGAGAGAATCTGCCCCCAAATCATCCACAAAGGTAGAATCCATCGTAATAATATCCTTGTCTTCAATATTCATCACATCTGCAATAATATCCTGTAATTTTTCAAATTCCATTTTTCTTTCTCCTTTTCCTTATTTTAGGCGAAGTTATGCCTCCGTCTGAATACTTTCTTTAATTTTCTCATTGATTTTTTGCTGCTTAAAAGTTACGCACTGCAAAAGGGTATTACATACTTCTTTAGACTTAGAACTCCCATGCGTCTTTACTACAAGGCCATTAAGACCGAGAAGTGGTGCTCCTCCATATTCACTGGCATCAAACTGCTTCAATGTCTGCTTCAATGCGGGTTTCGCAAGCAATGCGCCAATCTTGCTCCTGAGAGTGCTCATCATACCTTCCTTAATCTTGCTGACTAACACAGCCCCTACACCTTCATAGAGCTTTAGTATAATGTTCCCCGCAAACGCCTCGCAGACTACAACATCTGCCTGTCCATGAGGAATCTCCCTCGCCTCCACACTGCCGATAAAGTTAATGTCTTTCTCCGCCTTAAGGAGCGGGAATGTCTCTTTTACCAGTGCATTGCCCTTATCTTCCTCAGCCCCGATATTCACAATCCCGACTTTCGGATTCTTAATGCCAAGTACATTCTCCATATAAATCGAGCCCATCTTGGCAAACTGGACAAGATGAGACGCTCTGGCATCTACATTCGCCCCACAGTCAATGAGAAGCGTGACCCCTTTTTCTGTAGGAATCAACGGTGCAAGAGGCGGGCGTTCTACTCCCTTAATTCTGCCAACAATCACCTGGCCGCCTACTAAAATCGCTCCAGAGCTTCCCGCTGACACAAAGGCGTCTGCCTTCGCTTCCTTCACCATCTTCATACCTACAACCATAGAAGAATCCTTCTTCTTCCTGATTGCATTCACAGGTGGCTCTGCAGTCGCTATAACTTCAGGTGCATGCACAATCTCTATCTGTGACTTGTTGTACTGATACTTAATCAGCTCTTTCTCGATTGCTTCCTGTAGCCCGACGAGAAATACTTTCATTGCCGGCTCTCTCTCTACAGCCTCTACCGCACCTTTTACAATCTCTGCCGGAGCATTGTCACCTCCCATAGCATCCAGCGCTATGTTCGTTATCTCTGTCATCTTTTTCCCTCCTAGCATTGCTAGGTTCATTCTACTAGACCTTACTGCAAAAATCAATATTTATTGTAAAAATTATAATGAAAAAGGCCCGTGTTCTCTAAGAAGAACACAAGCCCTAAGCTTAAATTATTTCATATTAATACATACCTGTAGTTTTAAGCTTAAACTTGCTTAACAAGTCACGCAGCACCTGTGACTGGCTGGAAAGCTCCTCGCTTGCAGCCGCACTTTCCTCGGAACTTGCAGAGTTCGTCTGAACAACGCTGGATATCTGAGAAATACCCTCGCTGATTCCGCCAATAGAATCTGCCTGTTTTACAGATGCCCTGGAAATCTCTGTTACCTGCGCCACAACCTCATGAGCGCCTACTACAACTCCGCTGAGCGCCTGCTGTGTAGACTCTGTAAGCTGTACACCGTTATCAACTGCACGAAGAGTCTCCTCAATCAGCTTAGATGTGCTCTTCGCTGCCTCTCCGCTCTTCGCCGCAAGGTTACGCACTTCATCTGCAACAACTGCAAAGCCTTTTCCTGCCGTACCCGCACGTGCAGCCTCAACCGCCGCATTCAGCGCTAAGATATTGGTCTGGAAAGCGATATCTTCAATAGTCTTAATAATATGGCCGATCTCATTGGAGCAACTGCTGATGTTATCCATTGCATGTGACATCTCCTGCATCTGCTGGTTGCAATGCTCAATCTGCTCGCCCACTTCACTAACCTGTGTGCTGGTATCATTCGCGCTCTGTGCGTTGTCATTGATCTGTTCGGAAACAAGATTCACTGTATTTACCAGGTTATCGATCTCATTCGCCTGCTCGGTTGCACCCTGTGCCAATGCCTGTGCACCGCTGGATACCTGATCAGCACCGTTGCCCACCTGCACAGCTACCGTCTGAATCTGAGCCATCGTTTCATTAAGCTGTTTGAGGATTACATCCGTCGAAGTACGAATCTCAGCGAAATCACCGACATACTCAAAATCCGCCGCTTCCATCGTCAAGTCGCCTTCAGCAATGGCATGTAGGTTCGCAGAGATATCCGATATGTACATCGAAAGCGTCTTCGCCGCCTGATTGAGACTTCCTGCAAGTATGCCAATCTCGTCTTTATTCGGCACATCAATCTCAAAGTCAAGCTTGCCCTGGCTGAGAAGCTGGCTGTTAGCCGTAATAACCTGAATCGGACGCACAATCTTTGACATCACATAAGTAACCAGTGACAGACATGCAATGATGTTGATAATAAATGAAACAACTGTAACAGCGGTTGTAGCTGTAATCGCACGCTGAAGTGTTGTCTGATGCGTCTCTGAATCCGCTTTGCTGAGTTCAATCATTTCATCTAACACCCCAACGAGACTGCTGACGTTAACTTTCGTCTCATTCATATACATCTCCTGGGCTTTTTTATGATCCGTCTCATTCAATTCAAGAATCTCTACGGCTGAATTATGAATTGCTTCGTGAAGCGGTATCATCTCATCCATAAGAGCAATCACCTTTTGATCCTCAATACCAGACCGGTCTCCGTAAAGCCACTTACCAAGATCACAGGCCGTATAGTCCGTACTTCCTGTAAACTCCGTATCAAGATTGATCGCAGAGCTCAGATTCTCAATCCAGCTGAAATGTGCTTTCTCTCCTGCGAGCGCTAATGTATGAATCTCCGTTGCTTTCTCCGCCTCGCGACTGGCTACCCTGATCTTCCTCACGCCGTTAACAGTGAAAACTGCACTGATAATCACTACGGCAAGAATAACAATCACCCTTATCCATACAGATCTTTTAATTGACTTTCCCATGATTTACCCCTCTCTCTTTATTTTTTCGGGAACTGCCTGAAACAAAAATAAAACTATCCGCTTCCCGCGTTCCCCTTCAGGCTTTTCAATCATTTTTTATTATAATCGAAAAATGTCTTTTTTTCAATCCCTTTTCCGTTAAATATATAAAATAAAGTAACAGTTCAGCCTATTAATTATTTCTACAGGTTTAGCACCGGCTAAAATATAGCCGGTGTGCCCATAAATATCTTCTTTATATTTTCGATCAAATCCATTTCCCTTTTTTTCAAGGTCTCTATTATGCTCATAATAGAGCAGTACATCTCGTGACCACTTTCTTTTCGAAATCCACCTGCCATTTTTTGCCTGTTTTTTGCTTTTCGCAGGTCTCTTTCCGAAATATTGTCATCAAAAGGAACGGAAAAATCATGCAGAAATAAAAGATGATTATGACTGTACTTTTCCAGTCTGTTTAACAGTGCCTGTTCTTCCTGCTTTGCGTACCTGTGTGTAGTTTTTTTGTTCTCTTCCCTCCCTTTTTGCAGCAGTGAAAAATATTTTTTCTCATATTCCGTTATCGTTTCATCTGGCAATGCAGCGACACCCTGTTCCATAAATCCTTTTCGCAGCTTGTTCATTTCGCACAATAACGCTATCATTTCCTTTGACCATGCATTTCCGCTTTCTTCTGTATTTTTTCTCAGGTAACGAATAATGTGTACATTGCATTCTGCATGTTCCGTTCCGAAATGATACAATGCTGTTTCATGATCATGCAGGAGTGTGCCGCTATACTGGCACAAAAAGTCTAATTTCTCCAACGCATCTATGGATTTACTTTTCATGGCCTGATATACCACGGTGTTTTTTCTGCTAAAATTACGTATATAATTCTGCTTCCCATTGACAGTTATTGTTGTGGCATCGGTTGCCACAATACTCTGATTCAACAGTTCGTTTTTCAAATTTGAGATGCTCTTTTCCGAAGATTGCGCAAAATTCCTGCAGAAGCTGTAGACACTTCCTTCTGATAATTCCAGCTCTCCATTACTTGCAGCATTCAAAAAGAAGGCAATCCGGTCGTTGGACATGACTCCTTCACTGTAAAGGGACACTGCCAATGCTTTTACATTGGCACCATAAATAACATCACTGCGATATTCCGGAGGAATATGGATTTTTCCTCTTTCATCTGCGTAGATACGGATTTCTGTGATAACGGCTTCTGTTTTTAAATCAACAACATACTTTGTAACATACTTTCTGCCGGAGGCATTGCCAACTGTCTGAATCTCATGCCGGCATTTTCCAGATGCAATCTTTTCTTCTATTTTGGCTTTAGTAAGCGTAGTTCCGGCATGCCCCTTTTGCCCTCCTGGTTTACGCTCTGTTTTCTTTCTCCCATTGTAGGTATTGGCAGGTTTTACGCCCTTCTGGTCCGTTGATGGTGGGCGCGAAGTATTCGAACTGTCGTTATTGATAATGCTTTTTAGACGTGCATTGTCTTCTGTTAGTAACTGGTTTTTTTCACGTAGGATTTTATTTTCTTTTTTCAGATCAGCTATTTCCACTTTTAATTCTTTTACTTCCTGCTTGTGTTCTTTTTCAACAGAATCCAGACGTCCCATGATTTCCATAAGCTGTTGATACATTCCGTTATTATAATCACTGTTTCTTCCCATAGGACATCTCCTTCCACACATTTCTGATAAACATAGTTTATCAGAAATAGAAAGAAAAGAAAAATTCTTCCCAAAATCAATTCGTCAAAATGACGGTGTAAAAAATTTCTGTAATAATGCATAAAAGTGGATAACTTTTTTTATGTGTCTCAAAAAAGTATGTTTAAAGGGTATTAGACGTAAAATTATCCACAAAAATTTGGAAATCCTAGCAATTGAAAAAATCTCCTTCTTTTTTTGTGGATAACCATTGATGAAAACTTTTTAAAATTCTCCTTTTTGACGTTGGTAGGCTGAACTGTTACAAAATAAAGAACCCCTCTCTTATCGGGGGTTCTTCTGTCAGTCTGTGTTTTCAAAATTAATCCTGCGGAATAATTTCTTTTTTGTTGTAGCTGCCGCAAGCCTTGCATACTCTGTGAGGCATCATTAATTCGCCGCACTTGCTGCACTTTACAAGATTCGGAGCGCTCATCTTCCAGTTTGCTCTTCTTTTATCTCTTCTGGCTTTGGAAGATTTGTTCTTTGGACAAATTGACATAGGTTACACCTCCTTAAAATTCTTAAATACATCGCGGATAACTGACATTCTGGGGTCTAACCTCGTATCTTCGCAGCTACAGGCACCCTCATTTAGGTTCTGACCACATACATTGCAAATCCCCTTACAGGATTCGCTACATAGAACTTTCATCGGCCATCCTACTAATATCTCATTATAGAGTAATCCGTCTACGTCAAGATGATATCCGTCAATATAATTGTTCTCATCTAATTCATCTGCCTTATCCGAATCTGCTTCAGAAGTCCGACCGACAACCTCTCTCTCAAAATCAAGGTCAAATTTCACCGGAACCGCCTTTAAACACCGATCGCAGGGAATCTCAAGCACAAGCTCACATGTCCCATTCACTTTGAGCTTCCCATCCTTCACGTACTCTACCGTAATGTGGACATCACTTTTCGAGAGAACCGGATAAACTCCGTCTCCCACCGTGAACTGCTCCATAGAACAGGAAACTGTATCATCGACAGGCGTATGCTGTTCAGATAAGACACCGGATAGGTCTAATATCATACGATCACCCCTATTCACACCTAGATAATTATATCATGTAAATGTGGTTTGTCAACCGCTTATTCACTATATTTTGTAGAATTTTACGCCGGCGGTATCTCTTTTTCAAATTCAAAGTCTGATACAGCAAGCATGCAAGACATGCGATATAAATTAAAAGGTGTAAAGCCTTTGAGAACATGAGACTTTACACCCTTGATATTATTTGTTTAATTTACTTCTTTATTGTTTGCAAGTATGTTTTTTTGCGTATTTTAAGCTTTTCTTTTTCGCTTTCGTCTGTCTCCCTGTCAATTAATTCATCAACAAAAGTTATTAATGCATTGTAAACTTCAAATTGCGGATCGCTCATGCCCATATAATCACCGCCTTTTTGATAAGTGCTATTTGTCTAATTTGATATCATTATTATACCAAGTGATTGTTTAGGTGTAAAGCCTCGTGTTTTAAGTTTTTCTTTCTGTGTGAAACTTACTTAATTTTGATCATAACTGTCCTTTTCTTTCCGCTTCCGTCAGTCGCGCTGGCTGTAATCTTGACTTTGCGTCCCTTTCCTGCCTTTTTCGCTTTTACAACTCCTTTCGAAGATACAGTTGCATACTTAGTATTGGAGCTTGTCCACTTGAGGGTCTTATTTGCCTTCTTGCCTGTTGTCTTTACCGTTGCCTTTATCTTTAATGATTTTCCGGCTTTCATCGCCTTCTTCGCTTTCAGCGTTATACTCTTAACAGCATCTTTCTGAATCTTTATCTTGTATACAGCCTTTACGCCGCTGCCGTCTGTCGCTGTCGCTGTAATCGTAACGGATTTGCCTGCGCCTGCTTTCTTAGCAGATACCTTTCCTTTAGAATCTACAGCCGCGTACTTCTTGTTGGAGGATGTCCACTTAACAGTTTTATTCGATGCATTTGATGGCAGTACCGATGCAGCAAGCTGAATCTTTCTGCCGGCCGCAATCTTCTTAGAAGCTCCGATGATTTCAATCTTTGCAACCTTTGTAACCTTAGATTCCGGAATTATGACTGACTGTCCGGCATCCTTTTTCTTCAATTGGAGCAGGATTTCCTCGCCTTTGTATGCAGCATCCCCAACAGTCTCTATATACGTTCTATTATCGTTGCTTTTAAAAGCCACCTTTACCACAGTAGCACATTGATATCCACTGTTTTCCGCTGGCAGAAGTTCAAACACCCCATCTGTTGATTCAGTGTTATCACATTGATACTCTGCCAATCCATCTGCTCCCGTAACATCTTTAAATGCTTTATCTTTTCCCTGCACAGATGATTTTAGATAAAGCTGCACTCCGGATACTGCTCCCTTTTCATCCCTGACCTTCACTTTCAGCGCTGTCGGCCTGTCTGATGACGGTGTATCTGGAACTCCGCTTCCCTTTACTGTAAGAGTAATCATATCGCCTGTATATGGCACTCCATCCACTTCCACTGTTTTTACGTACGCAACTAGTTCATCTTCATCATATCCAAAAGTAACTTTCACCGCTTCCTCGAATTCGTACGATCCGTCTGCGGATTCCAACATATAAGCAGGAGCCGTCGCATCCAAATCATCTAATTCCTCACATGACAGACTAACCTCACCATTTTCTCCGGTCAAATCTTTGAAGCCTATCTCATGCTTTCCATAGTAAGTATCTGTATTCAGGCGAAGTGCCACTCCAGGGACTCCCGTTTTATCCGTCTTTTGTACCTTCACCTTTAATTCTGTTTGATACTCTTTTACCGGCGGGTTAGGCTCTTCTGTTCCTTTTACTGTAAGAGTAATCTCTCCCCCCTCATACTCTGCTCCACCTGCTGTTGCAATATATGTCTTTCCTCCGTCATCACCAAAAGTAATATTTATTGGCGTCTCGCACGTATACTTACTGTCTGCAGCCGGCCAAAGCACATATATGTCGTCGACTTTCTCTGTGCTGTCACATTGATACTCAACCTTTCCCTCTGCATCCACTGCCATCAGTGCCCTGTCTGCAGCCGTTCCGTATTTTGTTGATTTCAGATAAAGCTGTATATCCTTCACCGGTTCATTATTTCCATCCCGAACTTTCACTTTTAGAGCAGTCGGTCTGGTTATAACAGGTATATCCGGTTCTTCATTTCCTTTTACTGTAAGAGTGACCGTTTCTCCGGTATATGTTTTCTCTTCTCCTTCTCCAATCTTTATTGTATCAATATATACGAACTCTTCATTCCAATCATAACCCAAAGTAAATCGTATCGATTCATTGAATTCATATTTGCTAACTCCTGATTCATCTTTCTCTGATTGCAGCATATAATATGGAACCTCTGTCTCAAAATCTGTCAATTCCTCGCAGGAATATGTTGCTTCCCCACTCCCTTCTTTTGTTACTTCTGAAAAATCCAATTTCATATTTTGATTCGGATAATTTTTATTTTCATATGCCAAACAAAGCTGTACTCCGGATACCGGATTTCCTTTCTCATCTTCTACTCTCACTTTCAGTGTAGTCGGATATTCGCTTACTTCTGTAGCCCCGGTCTCAAATCCCGTTCCCCAAAAGCCGCCTAATATCATTGCCAATGATAAAAGCCCTGCAACAATCTTTTGTGTAATTTTCTTCATATTATTTCTTCCTTTCCGTTTTTCTGTCTGTCCGCTATTTAATTCTAATGGCAACTGCCTTTTTCTTTCCGCTTCCATCCGTTGCTTTAGCGGTAATCTTAACCGTTTTCCCTTTTCCCGCCTTTTTCACTGCAACCACGCCTTTTTCATTCACCGTAGCATATGTTGTATTAGAAGAATTCCATTCCAATTTCTTATTTGCCTTTTTCCCGGTTGTCTTTACTGTCGCTTTTACCCTTATCTTTTTTCCGGCTCTCGCTGTTCTTGGAGCTTTCAGGATAATCTTCTTTACAGCATGCTTCATAATCTTAATCTTACACTCACTCTTTTTTCCGCTTCCATCCTTCGCATCGACGATGATCTTAACCGTCTTTCCTGCCCCTGCTTTTTTTGTCGTAACTTTCCCTTCCGGATTCACAGCCGCATATCTATTATTAGAAGATTTCCATCCAACAGTTTTATCTGACGCATTGTCCGGCAAAATCTCTGCGGTGAGTTTTGCTCTCTTACTCGCCGCAATCTTATAGGAAGCAGACGTATTTATACTAATCGCCGAAACCTTTATCGCCTTCGGTGTTTCATCAACAGATGTCACCTCCTTCTCGTACTCCATCACAACAGGATACAAAGACAAACTATTCGTCACAAAGCGGACAGTGTGCGCATCTATTCTGTCAAAGTCCAACTTTTTAAGATTATCTCCATCCTCCACATAATAGACATTTTTAACTTTCTTGTTACCGTCAATCTTTTTCGTAATTCTATATTCCCCGGCAGCAAGCTTTGAAACCTCCCATCTGTGCGGGTTGATTACTTTAATATCGGAAATATCGTAATCATTTTCCCCAAGCCCCTTCACAGCACTTCCATCCAGATTATGCTCCAACAGGAGAAAATCCTTAAAATTAAGCCCCTCTGCCATTGTTCCGTCGGATGCACTGACAATTGTTGTATCATTCTTATGTATATCTGCTTTATTTACCAGATAATGCTTTCCTACATCCATTCTCTTACAATCAGAATGGTCGTAGAAAAATTTCCCTTCCATATATTCCGCTTTATCTTTTGCAACAAGGGGGAAGGGCGCTGTACCGTACTTTTCATCTTCCACCATGACCATATAAGTCACATCCTCTAACAATGCCGGATATCTTGCCTCTCCGCTGCTTTCATTTTCCATAACCAACTTTCCGTCAACACATTCTGTCTCGATTGTCTCAATATCACTAACCAACTTTACCCTGACTTTCGGCAACGGTGCACTCCCATAAAGAATCTGCGTATCTGCCGTCACACGTCTATCCGACTCCGGAGCCTTATTCTCCCTTTTGTACAGGCGCAGATTGCCGACCGTTTTGTAATCATAAACCCCTTCTGAGAAATCACTCTTAATGTTATACAGCAAACCATCTTTCACCCAGACATATACATGCGGCATCCTATATTGTGTATCTTCCGCAAAAATAATATAATTGTGATTGTTTACCAGGCTCAACTCTGGGAGCTTACCATCCCGCGCTTTTACTGTCTGTTCAATCTCCTGTGTCGTACTGTTGAAAATTTTAAATACGACCGGCTGCGTTACTGATTTGGTCACCACCGGACTGACGGTTGCATTAATCACTTCATCAACCGTTATACCTGAAATTGTTACTCTTTCTGTCTCATAGATATCCTTTTTCTGGTATGCCGGAATATTGTGCGCCATCACATCCTTGGACATCAGCAGAATAACAAACAACGCGGCTGCCATGCCTGCAATAAGCTTCCTTTATTCCTATCCTTCCGTTTCATCTACTCTTCCCAATGCCTCCTCTCCTTTGTTTTCCGGTTATTTGCTTCCAATTATACCCCCCCCCCCTGTCTGATTGTCCAATAGATATAATGCATATATAAATATAATCCATTTACCGTATCTATAATTATGATTATCTATGCCCCGCAACCCCTCAACAAAAAAACACAGCCGCCCCACCCGATTGTGATTGGGTGGGGCGGCTGTGTTTTACAGCACAAATGCAAGACATATACGATATAAATTAAAAAGGTATAATGCCTCGTGTTTTAAGTTTTTCTTTTTCATTTCTCTCGGTGTTCAAGTATACACCCTCAACGGAATTCTCGAATGCCAAACACTTAATAAGGCCCACAAAACCTTATATAAGTTTTGTGAGCCCAATCCTATTTCCAGAAAATCATTTAGCTTCTTCTACAACTTTAATTGCTGCAGAATCCCAGCCCTGCGCACCGTTATCCAGAGATACCCGGACAATCCATGTAACAGCTTTTGGATATTGTAAACTAGAAGGAATAGCTATAGTAAACTGCTTTTGTGCATCATTTCCTGTCATTGCTACTATGTCGTCACTTACCTGCACTTGTGTTCCGTTCGCTGATTCGTACCATAACTGGCAGTATGCTTCTTCTGGAAGGTTTTCACCGTTTACTGTAATTACTGCCTCTCCGCCGTCTCTGCTTACTTCATCAATAGAAGATGATATGGAAGAAATCTCAGGAATCTCAGGAATCACCGGTTTATCACCGCCGTTATCCTCCACCGTAAGCGTAATATCTTCACCATCATAAGGTTCGCCGTTTACTGTATCAATATAAGGTCCATAGTAACCCCTTCCTCCTACAACTTCCATTGGATTCGTACATGTATATCCGCTGTCCTCTGCCGTTGTAAGCTGATATTTGACTTTACTTTTCAAATCAAAGGGTTCATATAGTACATATCCCTCTTCATCTGTCGGCTCCTCAAACACTATATTATCTTCGCCCTCCGGGCCCTTAAGCATGAGAAATATACCTTCCACCGGCTGACCGGTCTCTTGGTCTATCACGCTAATAGGCATTTCAAACGATTCCGCTTTAACTACTGTGAACCCTGTTCCTGTGAAATTTCCTAAAAGTAATGCCAGTGCTGCTGCGCCTGCTAAGATTTTTTTAATATTTTTATTCATCATGTCTTTATCCCTTTCTGTCATTCACTACTTAGCCTCTTTTGTTACTGCAATTTCTACTTTCGCACCCTCATACCCTTTCCCTCCCAACAAATGCTGTCTGACTTATCTGGTAACTTTTTATTATTGTAGCTCTTTTCTGTCTATTTGTCCAATTGTTATAATACATGTATAGCTCTATTTATTCAAATTCTCTATAAAATACCGTTGTCCACCTTAAACAGCAACAATCCCCCCACTATAAAGTGAGAGGATGAATGAAAGTTTACTTAATTTTAACCGTAACTGTCTTTTTCTTTCCGCTTCCGTCAGTCGCGCTGGCTGTAATCTTGACTTTGCGTCCCTTTCCTGCCTTTTTCGCTTTTACTACTCCTTTCGAAGATACGGTTGCGTACTTGGTATTGGAACTTGTCCACTTGAGGGTCTTATTCGCCTTCTTGCCTGTTGTCTTAACCGTTGCCTTTACTTTTAACGTCTTTCCGGCTTTCACTGTCTTCTTTGCTTTCAGTGTTATACTCTTAACAGCATCTTTCTGAATTTTTATCTTGTACGTAGCTTTTACACCGCTGCCGTCTGCTGCTGTTGCCGTAATCGTAACGGATTTGCCCGCACCTGCTTTCTTAGCAGACACCTTTCCTTTAGAATCTACAGTTGCATACTTTTTGTTGGAGGTTGTCCACTTAACAGCTTTATTCGATGCGTTTGACGGCAGCACCGATGCCGTAAGCTGGATCTTCTTACCAGCCGCAATCTTCCTGGAAGCTCCGGTAATCTGGATCTTAGTAACCTTGTACTCCTGAACGGTTCCGCCGGATTTAGCGACAAGCACTGCTTTGGCATCCGTAAGTACTTTAAGTGCATTTCTATATTCTGTTTCCGTAGATTTTTCATTCCCTAACACAGCTTTGGCAGCTTGAATGGCTTCCTGATATGCTTTCCAGCTAGCAGGTGTATAATCTGCTTCCTTAAGCCTGGCTGCATCTTTAACTGCCGCGTTAAGCTTTTCCATCGTCTCTTCGGTTACCGGGTCATTCGTTGTATTAATCTTCACAGACGCACCGCTGGTACTGTCTTTTGTCGGATATGCAACAACTGTCCAGCTAATAATCTCTGGATACTCTGATATAGCCGGAACCGCCACTTCAAATGTCCGTTCCGTATTCCCGGTTCCTGCTGTCTGTACTTCTTGCTTCTCTGCCGCATATGTTTTCTTGCCCTTCCGGTCTGTACCGTACAAATCATAATATACAGTTTCCTGAAGCTTCACTCCGGTTAAAGTGATTGTTGCTGATTCCCCGTCTTCATCCGCTGTATCTACAGAAGACACTGCTTTGAAAATCTCTGGTTTTCTCTTTACAACGATAACTGCCTCCTCTTCCGGCCCAATCTTTTTCCCATCAACCACGAATTTCTTAATATAGCGCTTATAATCAGAACCAGTAGACATAACGTAAAAATCAACCGTTATCGGGATATCACACTCGTATTTTGCATTGTCCATCAATAATATGGTATTTCCTGTACTGTTTGTCTCCGTACCGTTCATTGTATATGCTGCTCTTCCATCTTCATCTGTTTCCGGAAAATAAAGGGATTTGAAACCATTTTTTATTTCAAACATTATCTTTGATGCCGGATTCCCTTCTTCATCCTCTGCTTTAATCCGCAAAGTCGTATTGCTTGTTGCTGCTTTAAGAAGGAGTTCGTCTTCTGCTTCCCTGATATCTGCAAGTGCAGCGCCATACTCTAAAGCAGTAACCTCACTCTCTGCTCCTGCAACTTCTTTACCTTTTTCAACCGCCGAATTATAGGATTCCCAAGTTTCTTCTGTATAATCCGAAGCTGTTTTTCCGGAAAATGCATCAATTGCCGCCTGCAGTTCCTCTTTTGTCGCCTCCTCTACAACTCTGATCCAACCAGTTGAATATGCAGTATCCGTTTTCGAAGCTGCCACGTTAATCTTCCATGCGTATGTACCCGTCGGTTTCTCTGGAAGAGTTACCTTGATTGTCTTACTGGTATCATTCTCACCCGTCGCAGCGATCGGATTCATCTCTCCGCGGTTATATGCATAACCTGTGTTTGATCCAGCCGCTTTCGTATAGGACAGGCCATAATACAATTCTTCCGGAATACCCATTCCATCAACACGAACTTCTACCTGTCCTTTATTTTTTACCAGCGTCGTTGTTGTAGATACACTATTAATTTTAGTTTTTGTTTCTTTAACATTTATGGTCAGTTGTGTTGTAGCATAGAGTTTTTGGGAATTATTATTCAATATTACTTTATCAATATACGGTTTCTTTAATACATTTCCCTCCTGAAATCTGACAGTCATCACATCACTACATGTATATTTGCTGTCATCTGTTGCCTTAAGTAGGTAATACTCGCCCAATATAATGTCATTGCCAATTTCATCAACATTTATAGTAATTATACCTTCTGAATCCATTGTTACATCACGCTTGTCTTCCCCTTTGACAAGCTGGAGCTTCAAATTACTTTCGCTACTCACTGGTTCCTTTGTCTTTTCATCCTGAACAGTAATTTTGAGGATTCTTTGCTTTTCATACCCAAGTTTCACTAACTTACTTTCCGCATCATTGAGAGCATCAATTGCCTTTTTAAAGTCTGCTCCTGTTGCAGAAGAATTATCCCTTGTCGTTCGAGCATCAGCAAGTGCCTTTAAAAATACCTCCCAACTCTCTTTTGTATAATCTGCCTCTGTTTTTATCTCTGCCTGTACAATCGCAGCTCCCAACTCCTCTTTTGTTGCAGTTGGTTCAGGCTGCTCATCTGCAATTGGAATACTCGTCTCTAAATAAGTTCCGGTATTAAATTTATTATCACCACATACTCTGACTTTCCACTCTGTTTGCTGTTCATTTTTAGGTTCTTGAAAGTTAATCGTAATCTTTTTTGCTCCGTCTGAATCTGCTACTGTTACTTCCCCCGCACCAGACCACGAAGTACCGAAACCTCCTGGCCATCCCAGCTTATAAAACAATTTATTCGGCACATTTGTTCCTTTAACGGAAAAAGACACATCGCCGCCATTTTTAGAAACTGTCGAAGATTGCGCCGTTATACTTTCAATTGTAATAGTCCCTGCCGCCTTAACCTCCAGCGTCCCCATCCCGCCAAAGCATCCGAGCACCATTGCAAGTGTCAATATACCTGCTAATATCTTCTGCGTTATTTTTTTCATATATTTTTCCTTTAGCCTTTCCTTTTCTGCCTATTTAATCTTAATTGTTACTGTCTTTTTCTTTCCGCTTCCGTCCGTTGACTGTGCAGTAATCTTTACCTTCCTGCCTTTTCCGGCTTTTTTAGCGGATACCGTTCCCTTGGAGTTGACGGTTGCGTATTTTGTATTAGAGCTTGTCCACGCCAGCTTTTTATTCGCTTTTTTTCCTGTTGTCTTAACCGTTGCCTTGATGGCAAGCTTCTTTCCGGCCTTTACGGATTTTTTCGCCTTAAGCTGGATGCTCTTAACCGCATCTTTCATAATCTTAATCTGATATACTGCCTGTATTCCGCTTCCGTCCTTTGCAGCAGCAGTGATTTTAACCGTCTTTCCTGCTCCGGCTTTCTTTGCCGTCACTTTTCCTCTGGCGTCTACCGCCGCATACTTGCTGTTGGAGCTTACCCATGTGACTGCTTTATTCTCCGCATTGGCCGGTGTTACTTTAGCCGTAAGGGAGAGCTTCTTTCCGGCCGCGATGGTTTTGGACATTCCGTTAATCTTTATTCCGCTGACCTTTATACTCTGCTTGTCCTGATTCTGAACCTGTCTCCGTACGGTGTCATACTCAAAT
Source organism: Lachnospiraceae bacterium MD308 (assembly GCA_000403475.2). Taxonomy (GTDB): domain Bacteria; phylum Bacillota; class Clostridia; order Lachnospirales; family Lachnospiraceae; genus MD308. Next base: position 637,084 of record KE159796.1, on the reverse strand, counting down.
ACTACTGGATATACCCCCATGCCGTTCATGGTAAAGCGAACAGAACCGATTTCCTGCTCAAACGGAATCGAATTCAGCTTACCGTCATTATCAATGTAATAGACATTGTTTACCTTCTTAGTAACGTCAATCTTTTCTGTGATATCGAAATTCCCTGCCGCAAGCTTTGAGACTTCCCATCTGTGAGGATTGATGGTAGAAATCTTCATCACATCATAATCCTTGCCTTCTAAGCCTTTCACCAAGTCTTTACTCAGCGTTTGCTCCATCACGAGAAAATCTTTAAAGTTGAATCCGGAAACTGTTGTGTTTTCCGACAGGCTGACGACCGTCTTATCATTCTTATGGGCGTCTTCTTTGTCTACCAGATAAATCTTCTCCACCTGATGGCAGTCCGCATGATCGTAAAAATATCTCGCGCCCCGGCGCCCCTTATCTGTGCGGTACTCAGACTTATCCTTTGACGTAAGCGGAAAAGCTTCTATATCATACCTGTCATCTTCTACTACGATAATGTAGTTCACATCTTCTAAGACTTCCGCCCTTATCCGCGCATTATTGCCCGTACTCACTTCAAGCGTCTCCACGTCACTGACCAGCTTCATCTTAACATTGAATAGCTGCCCGCCCTCTGCACTCTTATAGAGCGTCTCCATATTCAGAAGAACTCTTTCATCTTCCTCAAGGTCGGCGTTGTCTCTTTTTGCTATCTGTATCTTGTCGAACACAGGATAGTCATACGGATAGTCAGCATTTTCCTTAATGTCATAGATCATGCCGTTTTTTACCCAGATATAGGCATTCTTCGCTAATTTGCCTTCTGTGTTGCCGTCATCTCTTACCACCTTATACTCTGAATCCATGGAATAAATCGTATAAGTATGATTGTCCGCTAAGGTCAGATCTGGCAGCATACCGTTTTTCGCTTCTACGATTTTTTCTATCTCCTGCTTTGTAGTATCATAAATCTTGAATTTAATCGTATTCATGTACGGTTTTGTGCTGCCCTTTGGCACACCGTCTACATTTTCCTCCACAGGCAGTCCCTTTATCTTCACAGAAGGTGCTTTATACACATCTTTCTGCTGATAAGGGGGTATGGAATGGTAGACCGGTATCTTAGCCTGGGGCTGCAGGTCTTGTACCTCTCCCGGTGCTGCTCCCCCTGCAGCAGCCTCCGTCATCTCTGCCAACTCTCCTCCTTTGCTTTCCAGCGCTTCCGATGATACGCCACTCTCAAACGTTCCTGCTGCTTTTACAGTGAATCCTGTTCCTGCAAAGCATCCGAATACCAATGCGAACGACAATATTACCGAAAGTGCACGTTTTTTTAACATTCCCATATTTTACCTCCTCAATGAATGTTACATCATGCTTCTAATTACTCAATTTAATAATACCCCCCCCCCACCTTCTTGTCCAATTGATATAATACATATACATCGCGGATTTATCGAAGATTCCTATGATTATATGCACCGGTTTCCGGACACAAAAAAAGAAGCTGCCATGTATTGATTACACAACAACTTCTTTCTTTACATTATTTATATCATTTTACACTTCTTTTTCGCCTGCAGTCTTTTCTTATACAAGCGCAACTGTCTCCCTTGCAATAGCAAGTTCTTCGTTGGTCGGGATTACCATAACCTTAACCTTAGAATCCGGTGTGGAGATCACGATCTCCTCGCCGCGCTTTCCATTAGCCTCGGCGTCAAGGCCGATGCCAAGATAGGTCAGGTATTCCATCACATTCGCGCGGACTGTGCCGGAGTTCTCTCCGATTCCTGCCGTGAACGCGATCATGTCAACGCCGTTCATGGCCGCAACATAGCTGCCCACATATTTTGCCACGCGGTAGCAGAATACGGAAAGGGCGATCGCCGCACATTTGTTTCCGTTATTGGCGCCATCCTCAAGATCGCGGAAATCGCTTGAAAGCCCATCGGAAAGTCCCTGTACGCCGGACTTTTTGTTCAGCATGTTCATCAGCCCTGCAATGTCAAGATTCTCTTTCTTGGCAATGAACTCCAGAATAGCCGGGTCGATATCGCCGGAACGTGTTCCCATCACGAGACCCTCCAGAGGAGTAAGGCCCATGGAAGTATCTACGGACTTTCCGTTCTCAACCGCACAGATGCTGGCGCCGTTTCCAAGGTGGCACACGATCGTCTTCATCGCGTCATACGGCTTTCCTGCAAGCTCTGCCGCCCTCTTTGATACAAAGCTGTGGCTTGTGCCGTGGAAACCGTAGCGCCTTACTTTGTATTTGTCATAATACTCATACGGAAGTCCGTACATATATGCCTTCTCCGGCATGGTCTGATGGAACGCCGTGTCAAATACAGCCACCATCGGTGTTCCCGGCATCAGTTTCTCACACGCGTTGATGCCGATCAAGTTTGCCGGGTTGTGAAGAGGCGCAAGGTCGTTGCACTCCTCGATAGCTGCCTTTACTTCGTCCGTGATAACTACGGAGCTTGCGAACTTCTCCCCGCCATGTACCACGCGGTGTCCTACCGCGCCAATCTCGTCAAGGCTCTTAACAACGCCCGTCTCCGCGTCTGTCAGCGCGTCGATAACGAACTGGATCGCCTCGGTATGTGTCGGCATCGCCTTGTCCGATACAGCCTTTTCCCCACCTTCCGGCTGATAAGTAAGACGTCCGTCAATGCCGATTCTCTCACAGAGACCCTTTGCTAAAACCTTCTCGGATTCTGAGTTGATGAGCTGGAATTTCAGGGATGAGCTTCCGCAGTTGATAACTAATACATTCATTTTTCTTTACCTCTCTTTAATATAATTAAAAGTAATCTTTAATGTTCTGCCATGCACTGTACGGCTGTGATCGCTACTACGCCTTCGATATCTGCCGCGCTGCATCCGCGGGACAGGTCGTTGACCGGAGCCGCGATGCCTTGGGTGAGCGGTCCGTAAGCCTCTGCTTTCGCAAGCCTCTGCACCAGCTTGTAGCCGATATTTCCTGCGTCAAGGTCCGGGAATACCAGGACGTTTGCCTTTCCTGCAACCGGGCTTCCCGGCGCTTTGGACTGGCCGATCTCCGGCACGATTGCCGCGTCAAGCTGGAACTCTCCGTCAAGCATCAAGCCTTCCGGCGCATTCTCCTTCGCGATACGGGTAGCCTCCACAACCTTGTCCACATCCGCATGTTTCGCGCTGCCCTTTGTGGAGTGGGAAAGCATTGCCACTACCGGCTCTTTTCCGGTGAGCGCCCTGAAAGAATCTGCCGAAGACAGAGCGATTGCCGCAAGCTTCTCCGGGTCCGGATTCTGCTCAAGGCCGGAATCCGCGAAGATAAACGTTCCGTCTGCACCCATGTCGCAGTCCGGCACTACCATAACGAAGAACGCGGATACAAGCTTTGTGCCGGGCTTTGTCTTAAGAATCTGCAGGCATGGCCTCAAAGTGTCCGCCGTAGAATGGCATGCGCCGCTTACCATGCCGTCAGCGTCTTTCATCTTCACCATCATAACGCCGTAGTACAGATAATTGTTAAGGAGAAGTTCCTTAGCCTGCTCTTCAGTCATGCCCTTCTTCTGGCGCAGCTCCACAAGCTTTGCGATATACTCTTCTGTCTTCGGATTGGTCGCCGGGTCCACGATCGTCGCGCCGCTGATGTCGAAACCGCCCTTGTTCTTTGCAATCTCTTCCTCGCTGCCCACAAGGATAAGGTTGGCAGTACCCTCCTTTAAAACAGCCTCTGCCGCCTCATAAGTCCTGATGTCCTCAGTCTCCGGAAGAACGATTGTCTGTTTGCATGTCTTTGCTTTTGCTTTGATCTCATCTATAAATCCCATGATATATAGACTCCTTTCCATTTATTCTCAGTTATTTCTATTATAATACAAAGAGACCCTGCGGACAAGGTCTCTTTATGTCTATTTTTCAGTACATTCTCCCGTTTTTGATTCATCATCTGCTATTTTCTCACAATACTCTTCAACCATTTGTATAAATTCTTCAGCAACTATAACCTGTCGTTGGGATTCTTCCCGGCTGGCAATATAAAAATCATCATAATCGCTTGCATGACGTATTTCTTCTGCTTCGCCGATTTTTCTTCCTATGCTTCTTGGAAATATTTCAGTTTTCACATAGTTTTTATTAAAATTTGCAATTGCTTCCTTGTGTCGTTTAAAAGCATTTCCATTTAAAGCATGAATCGCATTTAAAGCATGGAAAACAGCATAATAAGCTCGGTTATTCGCACTCTTGTATTCCTCAGCCTCCAATAGGATTCTTGCCGATCTCAAATTATCTTTTGCTGTCTTGATGCGGTACAAGCATAAGTCTTTCCGTGTTCCTATATCTTCTTTAAGCTGCTCCATACAAAACCACTCCTTCTTTATTAACATTCTCATAAAACGGATAATTTGCAATCCACTTTTTAAAATGAACCTCGCTCTTAGCTATCGGCTTAATATCAAGGTCATTATCTAAATTAAAATCATAGGTCATATAAGAAAGCCTCCGGCTATAAGCTTTTAATTCTAACTCTGACACATCAAGCAGTATCATAATATCCATATCTGAATCCGGCTTGAAATCTCCTCTGGCATAAGAACCATATAAAATCACTTTTCGCAAATGCGAACCATATATTTTCTTGATTTCAAAAATATATTGTTCTATCAATCTCTGCATGGCCTGTGGCATACGCAATACTTCCTTTCTGTTGCAAATACTTACAAACGTCTTTATTCCTGCCGGCCTTACGCCCCCAGCTGGAACACCCCGCTGACAATCGCAAAATACACGCTGATGGTACTGATATCTACCAGCGTGGAGATCAAAGGCGTCGCCATGATAGCCGGGTCAAGCCCCACTTTTTTCGCAAGCAGCGGCAGGCTGCACCCAACCACTTTGGCAATGATCACCGTACATGCCATCGTAACGCCGATGGTCAGCGCCATCAGCACATCTCCCTGCCCCATCACCATGATCCTCAGCCCATTGATGACTGCCAGGATAAGGCTGACACACACCGCCACCCGTATTTCCTTCCAGATGACTTTAAAGAGGTCGCAAAACTCAATCTCCCCCACTGCAAGCCCGCGGATGACAAGAGACGAGCTCTGAGAACCGCAGTTTCCGCCGGTGCCTGTCAGCATCGGAACAAACCCCGTAAGCTGCGGCATCACTGCGATAGCCGCCTCATAGCTGTTCATGATCATCTGGGTAATAGTGGCTGAGAGCATCAGAAACAGCAGCCAGGGGATGCGCCCCTTAACGTGCTCGAACACCGTCGTCCCAAAATAAGATTCATCATTCGGGTTGACGCCGGCCATAATGCTGATATCCTCCGTCTCCTCTTCCTGCAAAACGATCATGGCGTCGTCAACAGTGACGATTCCCACCATGCAGTGCTCATTATCCACGATAGGCAGCGCGATCAGGCCATATTTCATTATAGTCCTGGCCACCTCCTCCTGATCGTCCGTAGTGTGGGCGTAGAGCATGTTCGTGTCCATGATCTCCTCAATCACCCTGGATTCGCCCGTCGTCAGAAGGTCCTTGATATCCACCGCGCCCATAAGCCGCTTTTTCTCCGTCACATAGCAGGTGTAGATCGTCTCCCGGTTTAAGCCTACCTGGCGGATCTTCAAGATGGCATCCTCCACCGTCATCTCCTTATTGAGGGCGATGTAATCCACGTTCATGACGCTCCCGGCGCTGTCCTCCGGGTACTGCAAAAGCTGGTTGATCTGCATCCGCTTTTCTTCGTTGGTCACCATGAGAAGACGATCCACCACATTGGCCGGCATCTCCTCTAACACATCCACCGTATCGTCAAGGTACATCTCCTCCATGACTTCCTCAAGCTCCGAATCCGTCAGCGCTCCGATCAGCACCTCCCTCAAATCGCTGTTCATATAAGAAAATGTCTCTGCCGCCTCTTCCTTCACCAGCAGCCGGAAAATCAGCACAAGCTGTTTCTCATTCACATCCTCCAAAATATCTGCAAGGTCTACGGGGTACATATTATTTTCCAGCTCGTCTTTCAGCTCTTTGAACTGGCGCTTTTCCAACATTTCCTGGATGCGCTCAATGGTCAGTTCCTCGCGCTCCTCATAATCACGGTCAAAATCGCCCCGGGCGGCTGTGCCACCCCACTCTTCGGCGCCGGCATCCCTAAACTCTTGATTCGTACTCAAACCTCCCCCTCCTTCCTTGCTTACATCCTTTATCAACTGCAACCGGGTCCGCTGTAATTTTATCTTTTCCTGTGCATATCTAAAATTCACTGTCATATAAAAATCTCCGCCCAGACCTTCGGATTCTGGTGCGAACCCTGCATTCTCCAGAAATCTGCTGCGCGGAGCATCCCCTGGCGAACTTTGTCCGCCAGCCCTTTGCGGAGATGTCTCACAGGCTGTTATATTTAACAGCCCTTGCGCCGCCGTCCTTTGAGGGCATATTTTGCGGGATAAGTATATGATTTGCGAACCCTGTCAAGATATAGTATAATCAATTTCAGATGAATATACAAGTTATTAAGGAGATTCTCATGAAAATTGTCGGACTGATTGCAGAATACAACCCCTTTCACAACGGGCATTTATACCATATAAGAAAAGCAAAAGAAATCACCGGCGCTGACGCGGTGGTAGTTGTCATGAGCGGAGATTTTGTCCAGCGGGGCGCCCCCGCCATCATGCCAAAGCACATCCGGGCGGAGGTTGCCTTAGAGGCAGGGGTTCCCCTCGTGTTAGAGCTGCCCGTCTGCTTTTCCACCGGCAGCGCAGAATATTTCGCCGAGGGAGCGGTCTCCCTCTTTGAGCACCTTGGCTGCATCGACTCCATCTGCTTTGGGAGCGAATGCGGGGATTACGGCACGCTGGAAAAAATCGCCTGCACCATCACGGAAGAACCGGAAGAATATAAAGAACTGCTGAAACGCTACCTCTCCCAGGGAGCCTCCTTCCCCCTTGCCCGCCAGTGGGCGCTGCGGGAATATTTTCACGACGAGAGATTAAGCAAAGTATTAGAAAAACCCAACAACATCCTCGGCGTCGAGTACATCAAGGCGCTGCGCCGGCGGAAAAGCTCCATGAAGGCATACACCATCAAGAGGATCGTCTCCGGCTACCACGACGACTCCTTAAATTCCGGCTACAGCTCTGCCTCCGCCATCCGAAAGCTCCTCGCACACTCACTCCGCCTTGAAGGCAGCCAGCGGGAAGAGGAGGGGCTTTTTGACGAGCCCAGCCTTTCCGAGGCGCTGATGCGGCTTGAACAGGAGGTTCCAAAAAGCTGCATCCGGTTCCTGGAGGAGACCCACCACATCCGCTATCCCGTCTATGCCAATGATTTTTCCTCCCTTTTGGGATATAAGCTATTGACCGAGACAAGCGAATCACTGACAGAGTACCTGGATGTGACCGAAGAGCTGGCAAACCGCATCCTGCGCCATGCGAACCACCTCATCACCATCGACCAGTTCTGCCAGTTCCTGAAGACAAAGGACATCACCTACTCCCGCATCAGCCGGTGCCTGTTCCATATTCTTCTTGATATAAAGAAAAAACACATGGAAAATTACCGGAAAGCCGGATACTGCCAGTACGCCCGGGTCCTCGGTTTCCGAAAAGAAGGGCAAAGGCTTTTGTCCCGCATAAAAAAATACAGCGACACGCCGCTGATCACAAAACTCTCCCACGCAGATACGCTGTCCGAGACCGGGCAGCGCATGATGGCGGGGGATGTGTTTGCGGCGAACCTTTACGAGCGCATCGTGACAGAAAAATTCAAAGAACCGTTTATCCACGAATATACCCAGCAGGTGGTAGTGGTGCGGTAGGCGAGGCGGACAGCCTCCCGTCCTCCATGGCAAAACACCAGGTAGTGCAATAAGAGCTAGTGTGCTGACACGATTATATTTAGCTAAAATTCCTTGCCTATTTTCCCGATAGAACTATTCCCCAAGCCTCAGCGTAGCCCGCTACTCCTGCGTTTGGGAAACAGCACTCTCAGAAAAATATTCTGCGGAGTTTAGCTAAATATAATTCGGTCAGTACACTAGTAGCAAAGTCTCATCCCTTTGCTACTAGCCCTTTAATCGACTTTCAATATCCGATGCACTATATAATACATCTGTTACAATCGCTTTATCTCCCTGGATTACAAAAAAGACAGAGTAATTGTCTACCAGCAATCTTCTCATCCCTTTGTTTCGTTCCGGCCCTGATTCCATAATACGGATTCTCTCAGCCATAGTATCCAATGTCAAAATAGCATCTGCAATCCGGTTGTATTGATCCATCGCATTTTCCGGTGCCTGAAGAACATAAGCGATGTGATCATATAACTGCTCCATATCGGCCAATGCTTCATTTGTAATCTCAACCGTATAGTGTTTCACATCAATGATTCTCCCTGAATTTTGCAAACGCTTCCGCTGCATTCTGTACTTTTCCTGCCGCTATATCATTGTAGCCCTTTTCCAATTTCTGATGGAGCTCTTCTGTTGTCATGGCATCTGCATGAATCGTTCCCGGTACTTTTGGTAAAGAAACCGAAAATGGAATTCCGCCTGTAAGAGAAATTTGATTCAAATACATATCAATCGCTGTTGACATAGGAACACCTAACTGAGACAATACTTTTTCTGCCCGCTCTTTGACAGTTGGGTTTACTCTTAAGTTCAATGTTGCTGTTTTTTCCATGATCATACCTCCTAGTTTCTTATATTGTAACGCTTTTATCGTTACAATTCAAGCATAATCAAAGGCAAGGCCGTAAGGTGAAATATTTTTTCTATCTCTTCTACCCTCTGCATATCATTCTGTTCTGGCTGCTCAGTACGGCTGTTTTAAAACGCTGACATATTGATTTGTATTGTTTTTCACGACGTACGGCACCGGAAAATCTTCCCGGCATCCGGCAGCACTATATAATACTCTCCCCTCCCGCTGCCGGAAATCTGCGGAAATTCTTCATCTACAAGCCCCTGTATATAGGCAAACGTTTCCTCGTATTCCCCGTCAGGGCTTAACACAAAAACAGCCTCCGCCGATCCTGAAATGCATACAATCCTGCTCTCCTCCATGACGAACCCCTTTATATTAAACCCGTGAGGCAGTTTGACAAATTCGCAGAGTTTCTCCTTATTTACCTCTAAAAGCCATGCCGGGCCGTTGGTTGCGGCGCCAAAACTGTCATACTCCTCACTGTAATACCGAACCATGGAATTAATGGCATATATTTTATCTTTGTATGAAACGACCGAGCCGATAAAGTTATCTCCGACTTCCTCCGGCTCTCCCTCCCCGTACCTGTCAATCACCGTTTTTCTCAGAGAGTTTCCTGAAACATATACCCCTTCCCGGCTGACGGCGAGGTAGCCCGGCCTAAAATCAAGGTCTACTTCCTTTTTAGATTTTAACCTGATTTCCCTGACATAATTCAGCTCCCAGTCAAACACCTGTATCCGCTGATTCCCTTCATCTATAACGAAAATTTCGTCTTTATACCCAGCAACCGCTCCAGGGTTCAGGAACTTTCCTTCTCCGCTCCCCGTTCCGCCTGCTTTCTTTATCACATTGCCCGAATCGTCCGTCTTGACAATGCAGTTCTTTTCCCTGTCCGTGACAATTACGCCCGTTTCACCGCAGAGAACTCCGCCCGGACTTTCGATATCCGGACTTATCCATTCCTCACAGACGACTTCCGACTTATAGACATCCTTTAGCTCCGCAAGGTCAGATTCTTTTTCAATCTCTTTGTCATTCTCCTCATAGATGGGCAGCGTCTTATCCTTAGACGCATCCGTCCGCTTACGATTGTCAATATCATTTTCCCGGCATCCCGCCATACATACAGCCAATATGCACAGCACGCTTAAAATAACTGCTTTTCTCATGTTCCTCTTCCTCCTTTATGTTTCCGGTTTTTTCATATATATTAGACGGATAAGAAAAGCATTTGTTACAGAATTCTTAATTTAAGGAAACAGAGGCCGTTATAAGCAAAAATTCATTTACATAAGAAAGACATACAGCTATAATAATCTTAAAAGTACCGGAAAAGGAGCAATTACCCCATGGTAGAATCCGTAAGTTTACACTCCAATCTTAAGAAAGCGCGTAAGGAAAGAAACCTGTCGCAAAATGACGTCGCCGCAAAGCTCGGCATCTCACGGCAGGCTATCTCCCGCTGGGAAAACGGAGCCGCTTACCCGGATATCGATAACCTGACTCTCCTCAGTGAGGTTTACGGGATATCCGTAGATGAGCTGCTGGGAACAAAAGCAGCGGATAGTGAGGAAGAACCCCCAAAAACGCCGCGGCAGCCTGAAAGCTCCCCCTCTTTGAAAAGCTTTTTATCCAATCGGGAACACTGGATTTTAATACTGATATTAGTCCTTACCAGCCATCAGGCGATTGTTGGATTTATTGTGTCATGTTATATTCTGGTCTGGACATTAATTAAGAGGAGAAATTACAAATTTGTGATTATTTTGTCTGCGATTTGTGTTTTGTATCATTTGAATAGTATCTTGATTTATATTTCATTATATATTCCTAGCATTTCTTCCGGCACTATTGAGGAGATACTGTAAAACAGCCATGCATAATGCATGGCTCAAAATATTGTTGCCATTAATTTTTTGTTCAAAACTTTGGCTTTCACACCGCAATTTTTTTTGCCTCCATCAATATCATATAGAAAAGTCAGTCTTCCTTCTGCCTCGCTTTCCCTTGACAATTTTACATTAGTAATTTTTCCTCGAATTGCTTTGTAAAATTTATTATATACTCTCGTGATTTTGCTTGAGCTAACTTTTACATAAAATCCTGCAGTCCAGGCTCTAGGCTTTGTACGTGTTATCTTATATGTTTTATTTAATGTCCTTGCCATTTCCGGCATTTCCTCAATGACAAGCTCCGATTCTTCGCCGTCTCCCTCTTCTATAGTAAAGACCTGCTTTCCTCCCTGTTCCATATCGTAATTTACTTCACCGATACTTGTCACTTCTGTTTCTTCCGTTATTGCGTCCGGTACATTTTCTCCAATTTCCGCCGCGCTCACATTCATCCACTGCGTTCCTGCCATAATACCGCACAATACAAAAGCAACCATTGTTCTTCTCCAACTTCTTATATTTTTCATATGCTTTCCCTCATCTTTTGTAGATTTTTTGTTTTCATTTTTTCGGATATACTTCATTTTTTAAATATAACTCATGAGCTGCCATATTCCAGATGCAGAATAACATGCCAGTACATACACAAGTACGGAGGCTGCCACAAGCTGGCCGATTTTCGTCAACAGACCGATTCCAAGCAGTATTACAACTCCAAAAAGTATATATGACCAGATAAACTTTCTGCGACGCTCATCTGCAATCCATTTCTTTGAATCAATTACCCACCATGCATTAATAATCATATATACGATAAATTCCAGAACAGTAGATTTCAGTGTCGGCGCTGTAAAGATAAAGCCCCGGCTTTGCTCTATGCCGACCCCCAATATGACCAGAGTAAAGAGCAGCATAAAAATTCCATCCCGCTTTAAAGATTTTGCGCTTTTGTGAGCACTCATCACTTCCACCTCCTTCCCGTCCTGAAGGTCATATTCATAGGAGTATGTCGCTCCGTCTATTTTCTCTTTCAGCAAACACTGCTCAACCCACACACCGCCACTGTTTCTTAGCTCTTATCCTATAATAAAACCGTTAAGAAACAGCAACAGATTGTATTATTATTTTCTTATTTCTGAATATCCTTACGATGATTCTTTTCTCTGCGATGGACGACCATCTTTCTGATCACATCGGCTAACGCCACAATATATCCAAGATAAATCCAAAGGATACACCATTCATGATACTGTGGATATATTTTAAAATAGAGCATACTTGCGGCAATAAACAAAGATATAAAAATTATCAAACTTATGATTTTCTGCTGCTTGACATCTACTTGATGGGTGACCATCCTTCTGATCATATCGGCTATCGTTGCAGTATATCCAAGATAAATCCAAAGGATACACCATTCATGATACTGTGGATATATTTCAAAACAGAGCATACTTGCGGCAATAAACGAAGATATTAAAAATATCAACTCTTGAATTAACGACTTCATTTTTATTTCTCCTTTCTACTGATTTTTCTCAACAACCAATCACTGCTCACCCCACACACCGCCACTGTTTCTTAGCTCTTATTCTATTAATAAAACCGCTAAGAAACAGCAGCAGATTGTATTAATATTTTCTTATTTCTGAATATCCTTATGACGATTCTTTTCTCTGCGATGGACGACCATCTTTCTGATCACATCGGCTATGCCTGCAGCACTTCCCAACCAAAGCCAATGAATACAAAATTCATGATACTGCGGGTATATATCCCAATATACCATACTTGCTGCAACAAACGACCATATAAAAAACATCAAATCTAAAGTTAACGCTTTCATTTTTATATCCATTCCTTTCGCTTCGCTCAAGGCACAAAACGCAATGAAAATGGTTTGCCTGAGCGTATTTTTTTCTTTATAATTCTTCTTATAGGGAACTCGGTATACTACAAATCACGGGGAGGTGAGTGGGCTGTCCGGCCTGCCGGATGACCGTATTTTTATATGTGTAGGCTGTCTTTTCAGGCACAAATAAGTGTGACTCTGAGCACGAAATCTTATCTCTGTTTAAACAACTTCGTTTATGGCTTAGACAGCCAGTCAATGCCGTTTCCCCCTATAATCTTTGTCGAACCCCTATGGTTCTGAAAGGAGTCCCTATGGCTTTAAAAATCGTGTACAAAATCTGCTGTGGCATTGATGTCCACAAGACTTTTGTAGTGGCCTGTATCGCCTCTACCAATCAGAAAGGCGTCACCACTTATGAGAGCCACCGTTTTTCGACCTACACGAAAGGTCTGAAGGATTTGTTACAATGGCTTCTCCAAAGAAACTGCAAGGATGTCTGTATGGAATCCACTGGTAAATACTGGATCCCTGTTTACAACATCTTGGAAAATGATTGTACGATTGTCCTTGCCCATCCGAAATATGTTAAGGCTATCCGTGGAAAAAAGACTGACAAGAAAGATGCCAAATGGATTGCTGACCTGTTCAAGCATGATCTTGTTGCCGGAAGCTTTATGCCGCCCGCTGACATCCGCCAGCTTCGCGACCTTATGCGCTACCGTTTCAAACTGACCTGCTTTAAATCAAGTGAAAAGAACCGCTTGCAGAACTGTCTCACGGTTTCCAATATCCAGTTGGGAAACGTTGTTTCGGACACCTTCGGCAAATCTGCCCAGGCGATACTGGATAAACTTTTGGAAAATCCCGCAGATACTTCCTTTGACCTTGAACCTCTCGTTTACAAAAGTTTGAAAAAGAAACTCCCTGAACTCCGTGATGCCATTGACGGCTATATCACACCGGAACAGGCTGGTAAACTGAAAGTAATCAAAGCTCACTATGAAGACCTTGAATCCCGGAAAGCAGAGCTTGAAGAACTCATTCATGCGCTCGCCGCTCCCTATCAGCAGGAACTTGCCATTCTCCAAACCGCTCCTGGTATCAGCAGTGATTTCACCGCCATCGGAATCATTTCCGAAATCGGTACCAATATGGAGGCTTTTCCTTCGGCGAAACACTTATGCTCATGGGCCGGTCTTACGCCGACCAACAATGAAAGCGCAGGGAAGAAAAAATCTGTCCGGGTCTCCAAAGCCGGATGCTACATTAAGCCGCTTCTGGTACAGTGCGCGAACGCTGTTGTCAAAAGCAAAAAGCATCCTGAAATTCGCAACCGCTACCTCCGTATCAAGAAACGCCGCGGCCACAAGAAAGCAATCATTGCCATAGCAAGAATGCTTCTGACTGCATTATACCACATGTTGAAGAACGGAGAAAACTATAACGCAGAACTTTATCGAAAATCCGACCTGCCTCCGGCAGACCGTGAAATCACGGTTGAGCAGGCAATCATTATAGCAAGGAATCAAGGTTATAAAGTCAAGTCAGCAACTGCATAACCTTAACATTCTTAATATTCAATTTTTAAAGCGGCCACCGAAAGATGGCTTATTTGTTGTGTGATTCAGGTAATGGATACCCTCTACTTCTCATTTTCAATCTTTCTACTCCTTTGTAATATTTTTTGACAATTAAGAACATTTCCATTATGAATTTCATCCTTTAATTCTAGAAACTTCTCTGCTGATTCCAGTATCAGAGATTTACAAGTCAGGGCATCCATTTGTTCATCACTGGCGTAAAGCAGCGCCGCAACTCCGCTCACAACAGGCGTACTAAACGAAGTGCCAGAACCATAGCTGTAGCCTTCTTCCACATCCAGGCCATATATATCCACTCCCGGTGCAGCAATATCTATGCTTTGCTTTCCGTAATTTGAATTGGCTGCCAAACGCCCATTGCGTTTTATATTTGCTACAGCAATCAAATTATCCGATTGGTAAGACGCCGGATAGGCAGGATACTTTTCTATGTTTCTTTTTCTTCCTTGACGATTTCCTGCTGATACAACGAATAACATTGAGGATTCTTTTATTGTTTTTTCTAACAATTCGCTTGAGGAATCTGTGTTAAGGCTGATATTGCAGATATCTGCGCCCATACGCTCCGCGTATTTGATTGCCCGGATCAGATCGTCTGTATTCCCTGCCGGCAACAATCCCTTCGCATCATTCTTTATAATGCTTACCGGCATAATCTTAATCCATGCGTCTGCCGCAACTCCAGTCACTTCGGCCTTCTTAGAATCTGCACAGATAATTCCTGCTATCCTTGTTCCATGCTGAAGTTCATATTTATCCTCATCATAACACTGTACATCACCATTGTTATGAATAAAATTCCATCCATGAACATCATCAACATATCCATTTGCATCATCATCGATACCATTATTGGGAATTTCGTTCTCATTTAGCCAGATGGAAGAAGATATGGCAGGATGATCGATTTCAATACCACCATCAATAACTGCAATTATTACTTTTCGCCGCAGCTTTATTTCATTATAATCCTTCCACATATCTTTCACATGAATATTAACTGGATTTGTTTCATCATCAGATAAATACCACTGTAATCCTGAATATTCCAACTGAGAACCCAAACAAATTTGTTCATATAATATGATTCCAAACAAAACCAATAACAATATCACCCAGTACTTTTTCCTATGGTACATATTTTTCACTGCTATAAACTGTCCTTCCTCTGTTTCGATACCTATTAGATATAGCTGATTGTTTCCCTCCCTTCTCTCCAAACTTTTTGTGAAATCTGTGACCTGCTTTTATCTTATGCAAAAATACCTGCTCACACAAGCAATCAATCGTTGCCCTCAGGCAATCATTCCGAGCATTTCAAAAAGCAACGATTCGTTGCCCCCAAAATCAACGATTGATTTACGCCTGTTTTCGAATTATAATGGCATCAGCCATTTGTTTGGCCGGCATTTTTTAGTAAACTGCGAGGTGATATCATGCAAAAGATTTTAGTTATAGAGGATGACCTTGCCCTCAGCGCTGGGCTCTGTTTTGAATTAGATGCAAGCGGCTATTTTACCCTCAGTGAACAAAGGAATACACGCCCTGAACCATGATATTTGGGTGATTTTCTGCGTTGTCCTCAATCGGCGTACGTCCAAGTACGCCTCAATCGTCCGCCTTGAAAATCGCCCAAATATCTATGGTCAGGGTCGTAGAGTCGGAAAGAAACCAATTTTTGTTCCTGCAAGGCGCTTGACTGACGCGTACTGGACGTACGCGAAAGGAAAGCAACGTAGCAGGAGCAAAAATTGGTTCTTCTCCGACCGTGTGTTCCTTTGTTCACTGAGGGTAAATTAGACAGATTTCCCTACATGCTCTCCGGCGGCGGGCAGCAGTGCACCGCCATCGCCCGCGCCCTCATCACGAAACCGTCCATCATACTGGCAGACGAACCCACCGGGAGCTTTGACGCAAAGACAAGCCAGAATGTAGCCGGACTTCTGAGATCCATAACACAAGACTTCCACCAGACACTCATCCTCATCACCCACAACCCGGAACTGGCTCAGCTTGCCGACCACGTAATCCGCCTTCAGGACGGATGTGTTGTAAGATAATTCCTAAGCCGCCGTCCCGGTAAAGTCACAAAACTGTACCTTTCCTGTACCCTTACCGTAACTTTACAGTGGTATCCTGTTATCGACGACAAGGAGGTAACGATAATGAAACTATCACTTAAAACACTGGCCGTCCGCAGCTTTGCCGCCGGCAAGGTACGCAATATTGCAGCGGTACTGGCAATCATGCTGACAGCCATACTGTTTACCACGGTAACAACAATCGGAAAAGGAACGAAGGATTCCCTGACGCTGACCCAGCAGATGATGAAAATGAGCAAATCCGACGGGGATTTCCGCTACATGACGCCCCAGCAGTTTCAAATGCTTGAGGATGCGGACTTTATCAGAGACTACGGCCTTCGGATGCCGGTTGCATACCTTTCCAATACCGGCAGGCACAACATTGAATTCAGCGTACTCAACGACGTGCAGGCGGAACTGAACTTCTGCAGCCCAAGCCATGGCACTTCCCCAAAAGAGGCGGATGAGATTGCCGCCTCCGACCTTGCCCTTGCCGAGCTTGGCATAGAACCGGAAGTGGGCGCAAAAGTGCCCATCGAATTTTCTTTGCGCGGAAAGACGTATACCTTTGAAATGGAAGTCTCCGGATGGTATGAGGCAGCCAACGACCAGGTCAGCGTCATGTGGGCGGGAATCCCATTCCGGGAGGCGCATCCGGACATTTTCCGGTACACCTACTACAAAGACAGAGAGGTAGCAGGAACATACTGGTCTGACTTTACGGCGGCAACCCGCCGCGGGCTGCAGGAAAAGATGAATAGCTGGGTGTTAAGCGCAGGCGGCGACCCGGAAGATACAGACGCGGATAATTATGTGGGCGCCGCCGTGAACACCGCGACCAATGCGTCCGTTTCTCCGGAGACCATGGGGATGGGGGCTGTGATCGCGGTACTGTTTATCCTGTGCGGGTATCTGCTCATCTACAATGTATTTGACATCGCCGTGATGCAGGAGATCCGGCGCTACGGGCTGTACCGCACCATCGGCATGAGCAGGAAACAGGTAAAGGAACTCATCAACCTCCAGGCGCTCTGGCTTTCGGGCATCGGCATCCCCTTGGGCCTGCTTATCGGTTTCTTTGTGGGAAAAGCTACCCTCCCCCTGGTGATGGACACCGTGTCCACGGAATATGATAATCTGGCGGTGGGCGTAGATCCCTCCCCTGTCATCTTCCTGGGGGCAGCGGCTCTGACGGCCCTTACTGTATTTATCTCCACAAGAAAGCCCATACGGATCGCTGCTGACACACCGCCCATCGAAGCCTACCGCTTTGTGGAAAAAAACACCGGGAGAAAAAAGGCCCGGCGAAGGTCTTTGGATGCCCGCCTTACCCGGATGGCGTGGGGAAACCTCGGACGGAATAAAAGGCGTACTGCATTTATCATGCTGTCGCTGGCGCTCTGCATCATCCTGCTAAACAGCGTAGGGATAGCCGCTGCAAGCTTTGATATCGAAAAACAGGTGGACTATATGATCCGCACAGACTTTGGGGTGGTAAACAAAGCCAGCACCAATATTATGGAAGGATTTACCCGCCATGAACAGGGCTTAAGCGCCCGGACGGTAGAGGATATCTCCCGCCGGCCAGGCGTGTACGGCGGCTCCGTCATTTATAAAAACACTCTGGACGACATGGACGTAACCTATGATTTCGGAACTGACATCGAGGACTTCTGGACAGATGAAAACACAGAAAGCGAAGAGATCTTATACGGCATATCTGGTGAGCTCATGGCCCCTGTGGGGGCAGACAAACGGTTCCTCTGCAACGTATACGGCATGAGCGAGGCATCCCTATCCCGCATGGATATCCAGGAGGAGGAAACTGATGCCAAAAAACTCTACCGGATGATGCAAAAGGGTGAGGGAGTCTTGGCAGGCGCAATGATGGACCGCTCTACTATGCGTATCAATAAGGAGTATGATGTCACGGAAATCGGAGACACCGTTACCGTTTACAAAAACGGTACGGCATTCATGGAACTTCCCATTCTGGCAAAAGCAGCGCTGAACGGAGACGACGAAGAGATCGGCTATACCGTGAGCGGAGCCAGCAAAGTAGGGGGCGACGCGGCGTTTCTCTATCTCCCTTACGAAGTCTACGAGAAAATCTACGATGAGCCTGTCGTATACAAATATTCCTTTGACGTAAAAGAAGAAAAACAGACGGATATGAAAGATTTTCTTGAAGACTATATCAGCACAAAAGATCCTTCCGTCAATTATCTTTCGGCGGAAAGCGCAAGGAAAAACGCGGTGGGAACCCGCACGATGATGGTCTTCGTCGGGAGCCTGATCGGCATGATCTTCGGCATCATCGGCGTGCTGAACTTAGGCAATACCATTATCACCACCATCATCACCCGCCGGCACGAATTTGCCACCATGCATAACATCGGCATGACGGGAAAACAGCTCTCCCGGATGATGACCTTCGAGGGAATCTATTACGCCGCCGGAGCCTGCGCGCTCGGAATCACGGCATCGGTGCTGTTAGGCTTTACCGCCATACGCGCCCTCACGGGAACCATCTGGCTTTTCACCTTCCGCTTTACTCTGGTTCCGGCTCTTGTTACCTGCGTGGCATTGCTGGCCGCAGCGACTGTGATACCGTCAATGGCTTTGCATCTATTCAACAAAGGAAGTATCGTAGAGAAACTTCGTGTGGCAGATTAGTTTATTATACCAGGAGGAATGATTTATGGACAGCATCTTAAAAGCATCAGGCTTAAAAAAATATTACGGCAGCAAAGACAATATGGTCAGGGCATTGGACGGCGTGGACTTAGAGATTGAGCGCGGGAAGTTTACCGCCATTATCGGCACATCCGGCAGCGGGAAATCCACCCTGCTCCATATGCTCGGGGGCCTGGACACTCCTACGGAAGGCAGCATCCGAATCGGCAGTACGGAGCTTTCCGAACTTAACGGCGAACAGGCCGCCATCTTCCGGCGCAGGCAGATTGGGTTCGTCTTCCAGAACTATAATCTCGTGCCCGTCTTAACCGTATGGGAAAATATCGTGTTCCCCATATCACTGGACGCGAAGAAACCGGATAAGGAATTTATTAGCATGTAGTAAAGCTGTTAGGGCTTGAGGCAAAACTTGACAGCCTGCCGGGCAATCTCTCCGGCGGCCAGCAGCAGCGCGTGGCGATTGCCCGGGCGCTGGCCGGAAAGCCCTCCATCATCCTGGCGGACGAGCCCACCGGGAACTTAGACAGCAAGACCAGCGACGACGTGATCGGGCTCCTTAAGATGACCAGCAGGGAATTTTCCCAGACAATCGTCATGATCACCCATAACCCGGAAATCGCGCAGATGGCAGACCGGATCGTAAGGATTGAGGATGGGAGGATTGTCGCCGGACAGCTTATATGAAAAGCGACGGCATAATATGAAAAGGGGGCTGCCTGGCAGCCTCCTTAAATTGCAGATTCCTTCTTAAAAATCACTAAGATTTTACTAAAGCATCTAGTTTCTGTATAAAATGATTAAAACTCTGTGAAGAATTATTTTCGATATCCAAAAAATTTCCAATATTCCTTGCACATTCACATTTAAACTGTCCGATTTCATAATAAGATGACGCATTTCTTTTAAGCGCCTGCAGCCCACCTTTATAAACAATGTCGGCCAGGCATTCCCATGTTCCGATAATGCTGTCCTGAACATATTTTTCAAGTATGTTAACAGTCTTTTTGATTTAACCTGAGACATTCCCTTTATCTTCCGGGGTATTTTCCCTATTCCTTTAAAACTATGGATTTTGTATGTAATATTATCCTTATCCGCTACATACTTATCCATTATCTGTTTCGCAAGAATACCGCCCGAATCATCTTCAACCAAGATTTCAATATATGTGTATCCGTCCATTTTATCCTCCCGTAATTTAGCCGAAGTAGTCACTGTACCACAGATCACCCAATTCAATTTCCGATTCACATAACTGTTTCACATGTTCATATTCGGATGCTCTTTTAACCGTTGAAAATCCATCCTTTTGTTTTTCCAATACCCAAACTTCATCAGGAGACAGCGAATTTACAAAAAAAGGGCTATGCGTGGTTATAAAAAGCTGTTTGGAATACGTTCCTTTAATACTGTTTTTCATCTGCAATGCCAAATCAGCCAAATATTTGTGATACAATCCGTTTTCCGGTTCCTCGATAAAGACTAATGGTCTGGCATCTCTCTCAAACAGCAATAAATAATACGCAAAAAGTTTTAAGGTTCCATCTGACATTTTTTGTGAATAAAACGGCTGGGCAAAACCCTGTTCTAAAAATTCCAGCACCAATTGCCCGTTTTGCAATTTAACCGGCCGAATTTCTTTAATACCAGGAAGTTTCGTTTGAATGCTACGCAATACTTTTAAAAAATCTTTCGGGTCCTCCCTATACAGAAACTGCGCCACATTATTTACATTATTGCCCAAACGATTCAGATATTTTTGAGGTCCTGCATTGGGAATTTCACGGGCTGCCGTTGGACTAAAGTAACACAAAAACCAGTTTTTCAGAAAATTTTTAAACTTTACAATTCTGGGATGTTCTCTCAATTCTCCAAGCGTCACAATCCCCTACTGTCTCGGATCTGCCAACTCGACATCCACTTTCTCTCCGATTTCCTGATTTTCTTCTTCCAGCAGCCCACTATTATTTCCTTTAAAAGCAAATCCTTTTCCATATTCAAGAAATAAAAACGACATTGGTCTGCCGTATCTCTCATTTTCCCGTCTTTGGCGCAGCCTTTCCTTTTCAATCACCGGCCTGTCATATTTATCTACTCCTATTGACAGTTCATACGTGATAGGAGGTTCATTGCTTGTCTCCCTGTAATATATCTCAAACTCTATAGATTCTTTCGAACCCTGAGAGATAATTTTTTCATATCCTCCTCTACCATTCAGATCGCTGGCAACCTCTGCTCCTTTTTCCAAGCAATCAGCCAAAAAACCAAATGCATCCGCCAGAGTACTCATAAAGAACCATAATTTCTAATCCGTATACCTGCTATTCTTCCCATACCTCTCCTCCAAGAACACTCTGCAAACTTGCCTTATATATTTATTTTTCCCTTACATACTACCACATAAACACCTGTTTTTCTATAAAAAGCCGCTTGATTTTCACACGTCCGAAGATTATGATAATACTACCCGATTGAATACATTCCGGACAATAAATACTAGGAGGAACTTACATGAAACTCTACATATTCTATTTCAGCCCCACCGGCGGCACAAAACACGTCTCAGATATCTTTTGCTCTGTCTGGGATTGTGAAAAAGCATTTGTGAACTTAGGCGACCTGGATTCTGATATCTCCCTCGCCGGCGAGGATGCCTGCGTCATTGCCGTTCCAAGCTTTGGCGGACGCGTCCCCCAGTTTCTCATCCCCAAGTTCAGACACATCCGCGGAAACGGGGCAAAGGCTTTCCTGATTGCAGTCTACGGAAACCGCGCCTACGAAGACACCCTGGCGGAGCTTAACGACACGGCAGAGTCCGCCGGGCTCATATGCTGCGGCGCAGGCGCCGTTGTAGCCAGACATTCCATTCTGCCAAAATACGGCGCAGGAAGGCCGGACGACTCAGACATCCAAGAGCTAAAACACTTCTCCGGCCAATGCAAAGACTACTTTCACACAGAAACAAACGGCTCCGGCTTAACGACACTTCCCGGCAACAGGCCATACCGCCCTTACGCCACTCTTCCCATCACCCCATCGGCCGGCAAAGCCTGTACCGGATGCGGACTGTGTGCCAAAAAATGCCCGGTAAACGCTATCCCGTCAGACAACCTGCGAAAATGTGATAAAAACGCCTGTATCTCCTGCATGCAGTGCGTAAGTCTCTGCCCTTCCCACGTGCGCCGTGTGAACGCCGCCATTTTAAAGGCCGCAGACCTGAAATTAAAAAAAGCGTGCAGCGAAAGAAAGTCTAATGAATTCTTCCTGCCCCGCACATAGGCATCCAAAAACCCCTGCCGGACGCCGCCAACTCACGGCCCCGGACAGGGGTTTTCTGTCATCCAATATTTACCGGACACTGATATTCTAAAATTCAGCCTCTTTACAGCACGCAATCGCCATAGACCCCGGCCCGATATGGCAGGAAACGCTCAAAGAAAGCGGGTCCATATGCACCTCATACCCCGGGAACCTTTCCATGATCTCCTTCTTCCACTCCTCAGCCTCCTCTGCCGAACAGGTATACGCCGCCTGGAGATGAACCTTCTTGCCTGCGAAACGGACGTTTATATCCTTTTCAATAGCATCCAGCATCTTCTTTTTCGCCGCTTTAAAGCCTCTTACCTTGGCGAAAGCGTCAAGCTTGTCTCCCTGGATCTGGAGCACCGGCTTGATGTTGAGCACCGTTCCCAGAGCCGCGCCCGCAGCCGTCACACGTCCGCCCTTCTTTAAATATTTCAGCGTATCCACCGTGATATAGATGCTGGCCTCCAGCTTTTCCGCCATCAAAACATCCACGATTTCCTTGGCGCCCATCCCCCTCTTCGCCATCTCAAGAGCGTCAAGGACAGACTGCCGCTGGGTAATAGAGATCCTCTGGTTGTCCACCACATGCACCCTTCCCTCATAGTCCTGAGCCAGAGAAAGCGCCGTCTCACAGGAACTGCTCAGCCCGCTGGACATAGGAATATGGATGATCTCGTCATGCTCCTTCAGCACATCATCCCACAGCTCCATCACATCCGCAGGCGACGGCTGGGAAGTAGAGATGTCCGCATCCTCCAAAAGCCTCTGATAAAACTCCTCCTGGGTCAGAGTGATATCCTCAAAATACATATCCCCGTTAATAAAAAACGGCATCGGCAGCACGTAAATCCCCATCACCTTCGCCTGGCGCTGGGTAATCCCACTGTTGCTGTCCGTCATAATCGCTATTTTCCCCATTCATTCTACCTCACTTATCTTCTTTCATATTATATGCCCTGCATTTAACCACGCGGCCTTCTTCCTCCGGCATCCCAGATCACAGCTCGATGATGCCCGACACCGCGTCTCTTTTCGCTACCGTAATGGGTATGTCCTCGCCCCGGTAAGGATTATCGCCAAGGCTTACCTCCAGCTTGACCGTCTCATAGGCAAGCTCGGCATAATTATTCTCCTTGCTCAGATGCCCAAGCATCACGCTCTTTAACCCGTCATGAAGTATATCACAAAGGAGCCGTCCTGACAACTCATTTGAAAGATGCCCCCGCTCTCCCATGACCCTGCGCTTAAGAGGGTATGGATAAGGCCCCACCTCCAGCATATGGATGTCATGGTTGGCCTCTAAGACTACCGCGTCCAGCGCCTTAAGGTTCTCCACCGTATACGCGTTGTAAGTTCCAAGGTCCGTCGCCACCGCAACCGCTTTCGCACCGTTCTCCACCCGGTAGCCGCAAGGCTCGTTGGCATCGTGGGAGATGGCAAAAGGGCGCACCGCAAGGCGCCCGACCTTAAGCACCTTGTCAACCTCCACTTCCCGGAGGATTCCCTCCGGCAGTTTCCCAAGGGTGCTGCATTTTCTTATCCCTTCGATGGTGCCTCCCGTAGCGTACACCGGAGTCTTATACTTCCGGCAGAACACCCCGAGCCCCTGTATATGGTCGATATGTTCATGGGTCACGAAAATGGCGTCAACCTCCTCCCCCTTAACGTCAAGCTGCTTAAGCCCCTCTTCCACCCTCTTTTTACTGATTCCAGTGTCTACCAGGAGATGGCTTTTGCCGTCTCCGATATAGATGCAGTTTCCGCTGCTCCCACTGGCTATGCTGCATAATCTCATCTATGTAACCTGCCCATCCTGCATTTTTCCGTCCGCAAGCCTTCCTGGCTCACATATTTTTCCGGCTTACAAATCTTTCCCGGCTTACAAATCTTTTCCAGCTTAAAATCATTCCGGCTTAAAATCTTCCCCGGCTTACAAATCCTTTATGGCGCAGTCAAGCTGCTCCGTCGTCTCGGCAAACACGCCGTTATTGTCAATCACCCTGTCGCAGTGCTTAAGGTAAATATCCTTAGACGGCTGCGAGGAGATAATGTCGGCAACCTTCTTCGCGTCGTACCCCCTGGAAAAAATAAGCCGTTTCTTCCTCGTCTCATCTTCCACGTAGATATACCACAGCTCGTCACAGAACTCGTCATAGCTGTCCTCGATCAAAAGGGCAGACTCCACAATAAACACATTGGTGTGTTTGCGCTCCTCATGGGCGATCTTTTTTCGGATCTCATCCTTCACCGCCGGATGTACGATGGCGTTCATCGCCTCAAGCTCCTCGGGATCATTGAAGATAATCCCGGCCAGGCGGTCTCTGTCAAGCTCGCCCTTTTCGTTGAGGATCGACTCCCCGAAATGCTCCACGATGGCGTCAAAGCACTCGCCGCCCTTTTTCTGCATCTTTTTGGCAACCAAATCTGTCTGGCATATCGTCGCCCCGTACTTGTTGTTCAGATACTCAAGAACCTGCGTCTTCCCTGCGCCTACTCCTCCGGTAATTCCAATCACTTTCATGCTTTATCTCCTCCTGACATCTTCCGGTTCCATGTTTTCGTGTTCCCTTTCCCGTCACTTCGCCTCATACCAGTTCGTGCCTGTATGCATATCAATCTCAAGCGGCACCAGAAGGTTCGCCGCCTGCTCCATCTCTTCCTTAAGCATCCTCTGCACAGCCTCAAGCTCCGGCTCCCACGCCTCTATAAGAAGTTCGTCGTGCACCTGCAAAACCAGCCTTGAGCGCATGCCTTTCTCCTTAAGCCGCCTCTCCACTCCGATCATGGCAATCTTCATAATATCTGCGGCCGTTCCCTGTATAGGCGAGTTCATGGCAACCCGCTCCCCGAAGGAGCGCTGCATGAAATTGCTGGAAGAAAGCTCCGGCACAGGCCTGCGCCTTCCGAACAATGTCACCGCGTATCCTTTCTCCTTCGCATCCTTCACCGCCCCGTCAAGAAAAGTCTTGATTCCCGGATAGGTATGGAAGTAATCTTCAATATACTGCGCCGCCTCCTTTTTGGAAATGCTGAGATCCCGGCTCAGCCCAAAGGAGCTGATTCCGTACACAATCCCGAAATTCACCGCCTTGGCGTTGCGCCTCTGCTCATCCGTCACTTCCTCAAAAGGCACATGGAACACCTGAGAGGCTGTAATCCGGTGGATATCCGCCTCTTCTCGGTACGCCTCAATAAGCTTTTCATCCCCGGAGCAGTGGGCAAGCACCCTGAGCTCAATCTGGGAATAATCCGCATCCACGAACACATACCCTTCCTCCGGCACAAACACCTTCCGGATCAGCCTCCCAAGTTCCATCCGGATCGGTATGTTCTGGAGGTTCGGCTCTGTGCTGCTGATCCTCCCCGTGGCAGTTACCGTCTGGTTAAATTTCCCGTGAATCCTTCCGTCCGCCCCGATAAAATTGGCAAGGCCGTCGGCGTAAGTGGACTTTAACTTTGTAAGCTGCCGGTACTCTAATATCTTATCTATGATCGGGTAGTCCGGCACAAGCTTTTCTAACACGTCCGCCGCCGTAGAATACCCCGTCTTCGTCTTCTTTCCGCCCTTGATCCCCATTTTATCAAAAAGGATGGCCCCGAGCTGCTTAGGTGAATTGATATTGAAAGCCTCTCCCGCGTCCTCGCAGATCTCCCTCTCAAGTTCCGAAATCCTGCCGACAAGCTGGTCGCCGTAAACCTTCAGAGCCTCCGCCTGCGCCTTGACCCCGTTTTCCTCCATCTCATAGAGGGTAAATACAAGCGGCATCTCAATCTCCGAAAACAGCTTATCCATCCCCGCCTCCGCAAGTTTCTCCGAAAGCCTCTCTGCCGCGGCAAACGCCGTGTACGCCTCATAGCACGCCTTCACATCCTGCCCGGACTTTTCCTCTATCAAAATGTCAAGCTGCTCTCTTGCCACATCCGCAAAGGCATACCCGCTGTTTAGCGGATTCAGAAGATACGCCGCCACAAGGACGTCAAAGCAGGCGGCCCGGTTTTTAACCTCCAGATGCTTAAGGCATGCCTTCAAGTCAAACACAGAGAACCTCTTTGCACTGTCGGACACCGCCGATAAGTTCTCCAAAAGCCACTCCTTCTCAATGCCGTTCCCGCACCGGATGCAGTAGATGTCCTCCTTTGAAAAGCAGATGCCTGCTCCCCCAAGCTCCGCGCTCCCGGCAAACAGCGGCAGCACATTCTCCTCATCCTTAAAAATGACAGCTCCCACGCAGTCTTTCCCCTTTGCCCGGGAAAATACTTCCTCCGCCTCATTTTTATCTTCTATTACCTTAAAGAAATCTTCCACCGAATTAGAAGGCGCTGTCACCTCAAAGCGGCCCAGCAAATTCTTAAACTGCAGCCTCTGGAAATACCCGTAAGCCTCCTCTGTATAGATATTCCCAAGCCTTGCCTCCGAAAAATCATAATCAAACTCAGCGCCGCATTCAATGGTGGCAAGCTCCTTGCTCATGACCGCCAGATTCCAGTGCTCCTTAAGCGCCTTGGACGCCCTGGGCGGTTTCACATCATCCGCATGCTCATAAGCATTCTCAATACAATGGTACTCCGTGATGATCTTCGTCGCCGTCTTCTCGCCGATGCTCGGAACCCCCGGTATATTGTCAGAGGAATCCCCCATGAGCGCCTTCAGGTCTATAAACTCCCGGGGCGTAACCTGATACTTTTCCTTCACGTCGGCGGCATAGTAATCTTCCACCTCTGTGCGGCCCTGCTTTGTCTTTGGAATCCGTATCTTCACATGCTCCGTGGCAAGCTGCAGCAGATCCCTGTCGCCGGAAATCACCGACACCTCCATGCCTGCCGCCTCTCCGCGCACCGAGAGCGTCCCTAACAAATCGTCCGCCTCAAGCCCCGCCTGCTCGATGGTCTTAATGCCCATTGCCGCCAGCACTTCTTTCATTACAGGAACCTGTTCCCTTAATTCCTCCGCCATGGGCTTTCTCGTGCCTTTGTACTCCTTGTACATCTCGTGGCGGAAGGTAGGGGCATGGACGTCAAAAGCAACCGTAAGGTACTCCGGACGCTCCTCCTCTAAAATCTTGAACATAATATTTAAAAAACCGTAGATGGCATTGGTATGGAGCCCCTCCGAATTCGTCAGGTCCGGCAGCCCGTAAAACGCCCGGTTGAGTATACTGTGCCCGTCAATCAAAACAATCTTTTCACCCATATATTCACTCCAAAAATAAAATCACTTATTACTATACACTAAAACAACATATTTTAAAAGGTATTCCGCACATTTTTTCCATATGTCGCCCATAATCTATAGACTTATAATCGTCATTCAGTGTATTATTAGAAATAATTATAACGCAATTAATTAAGGAGGTTCACGAATGAAAAAACATACAAGAAAATATCTCTGTCTTCTTCTGATTTTAGTTCTCGCTTTTTCCATACCGGCAGAAATCACAGCCGCACCGGCGAAAAGCACGAAACTTAAAACGCCGTTGGCGAAAAACGGACGATTGAAAGTCAAAAAAACTTCTCTCCTAAACAGCAAGGGAAAACCTGTCGTTCTTAAAGGCGTCAGCACCCACGGCATCAATTGGTTTCCCGAATATGTCAATCCGGATTCCTTCAAAACACTCAGAGATAACTGGAGAGTCAACTGCATCCGCCTCGCCATGTATACAGAGGAATACAATGGTTACTGCTCCGGCGGCAGTAAAAAAGACTTGAAAAGCTTAATCGACAAAGGTGTAACATATGCTACAGAACTCGGTATGTATGTGATCATCGACTGGCATATCTTAAGTGACAGCAACCCAAATAA
This sequence comes from Lachnospiraceae bacterium MD308, assembly GCA_000403475.2. Lineage (GTDB taxonomy): Bacteria > Bacillota > Clostridia > Lachnospirales > Lachnospiraceae > MD308. Next base: position 609,135 of record KE159796.1, on the reverse strand, counting down.
AAATAAAAAGCAAGCCATATCCTTTTTTAAAGAAATGGCAAAAAAATACCGAAAAAATAAAAATGTCCTGTATGAGATATGTAACGAGCCAAACGGAGGCACAAGCTGGAAAGATATCAAATCTTACGCAAAATCCGTCATTAAAACCATCCGCACTTACGATAAAAAGAATATTATCCTCGTAGGTACGCCCACATGGTCACAAGATGTAGATACCGCTGCCGACAGCCCCATAAAAGGATACTCAAATTTGATGTACACGTTCCATTTCTATGCGGCAACCCATAAAGACAACTACCGTTCAAAAGTTGAAAAAGCCATCAAAAAAGGACTTCCTGTATTCGTCAGTGAATTTGGTATCTCTGAAAGCTCCGGCAATGGAAAAATCAACAAAAAAGAGGCAAATAAATGGATAAAATTTCTAAAGAAAAGAAAAATCAGCTTTGTCTGCTGGAATTTATCTAACAAAAACGAAAGCAGCGCCCTTTTAAAAAGCTCTTGTCAAAAAACGAAAGGCTTTAAATCATCTGATTTATCCGCTGCCGGAAAATGGTTTAAAAAAGTGTTGTAATTTATGAAACATTATGTTACAATGAATATCGGCTTGAGGAAAGCTGAGCGGATGTGGCGGAATGGCAGACGCACAAGACTCAAAATCTTGCGGGGGCAACCTCGTGTGGGTTCAAGTCCCACCATCCGCAGGAAAAAACAGCTAAATCTTTGTGAAATCAAAGGTTTAGCTGTTTTTTTGTCCTGCCCTTATAATTGAATCGGCTTCTGCAAAGCATACCCTCAGCGAACAAAGGAATACACGCCCTGAAGTACTTTTATGACTGGATATCGAACATAGACATCAGTCTTCTGAAGGTATCTTGTCCATCCAGACAGGTGTCTGTCAAATATCCTTTCTCCCCTTCCCATTCAGAGAGCCCCCGGTAGTAATACATTTTTTTGGCATCCTCAATGATAAATGGAATAAGCCCGAAACGCAGGCACTCTTTTAATGCTATCAGCCTGCCGACTCTGCCGTTGCCATCCTGGAATGGATGAATGCATTCAAACGCGTAATGGAAGCGAATGATGTCGTTAATCGTGACAGCAGTTTTCGATTCATATTCGGAAAGCAGAGCCTTCATGCGCGGGGCAACCTCTTTCGGCTTTGCAGTTTCACGGCCGCCGACCATATTGGCTCTTTTCTTGTAATCCCCAACGGCAAACCATGCAAGCGAAGAATCCTTTGTGCTTTGTTTCAAAATGCGGTGCAGTTCTTTGATGATCTCCTCAGTAAGCTGTTCTTCAGCCATATCGATACAAAAGTCAATGGCCCGAAAGTGATTGACAGTTTCGATAATATCATCAACAGGAATACCTTCTCCAATATCTATTGTGTTTGTTTCAAAAATCAGTCTGGTCTGCTCCTCACTGAGTTTACTGCCCTCTATGTGATTGGAGTTATAGGTCATCCGTACTTGAAGTTCATGGTACAGACCTCCGGGCATACGGATGCTTTTCTCATCTCTGAGCGTTTGAAGCAAACTGTTATCCGAAATAGTTTGACATAATTCATCTGTAGAGCAACCGAAAAAAACAGCCATTTTTTCAAGAACATGATTAGCGATTTTCTCACCCCTTCCGATTTTTGCCACGGTGCGGGAGGAAATACTAAGTTCCTTAGCCAGTTTTGTTTTCGTCAGACCTTTTTCATTCAGTTTTTGCAACAGACCGGAATATGAAATCATAGTGTACACCTTCTTTCTTTACTTATTATACCCCGAAAGTACAAAAAGTAAAGGTTCTTTTATACTTATCACACTCTAATTTCTGTCTTCATCTCCCGGAATTCAATCTCTCCCGTCTTTTCATCCATGCTTTCCACAATCGCCAACGATTCCAGATGAATGCCTTTACTGCGAATCAGCTCTCCGCCCACCTGAAACCCTTTTTCAATGACAACTCCTGCACCCACAAGTTCTGCCCCTGACAGCTTCACCAGCTCGGAAAGTCCCTCCAGCGCTTTTCCGTTGGCCAGAAAATCATCGATAACCAGCACTCTGTCTCCCTCTCCTAAGAATTCCTTAGCCACGATAATATCGTAGACTCTGCCATGGGTAAAGGACTCTACCTTTGTCGTATATACATCGCCGGCAATATTCTTCGTCTGGGTCTTCTTGGCAAATACAACCGGCACCCCAAACACTTCCGCCACCACGCACGCAATCCCGATGCCGGACGCCTCGATCGTCAGTATCTTATTGATACTTTCCCCTGCAAACCGACGCTTGAACTCTTTTCCAATCTCATGAAACAAGCTTACATCCATCTGGTGATTAAGGAAACTATCCACCTTCAGCACATTGCCCTCTTTAATCTTACCGTCCCTTCGTATCCGCTCTTTTAAAAGCTCCATCCTCCGTACCTCCCGTAATTACATTCCTCTATTCATTGTAACAAAAAATGTGCAAAAATCCTATCTATAATTTTCGGGTTCATCCATATCCGCAAGCTCCTTCCCGTTTTCTATCTCAAAAAAGCACACATCTTCCGGATATTTTTTTAAAATCTTTCTGCCTCCTAAGTCTCCCGATAGCGCCAGAAGCTTTGGATAGTATTCCTTTGCAAACCATGTAGGATTACCTGCCGTTCCTTTGCAGCACACACTTCCAAGCGCCGCTTTCCTTCTCTCCATCTCCAGAAGAAATCTTTCCGCGCTTTTCCCGGTCAGATATGGCTGGTCCGCCACAAAAAAAGCACAGGCGTCACTCCAGCTCTCCACTGCCCGTATTCCTGCCTTAACCGAATAAGAAACACCTTTTCTGCTGTCCGGAGAATATACGGCATTTACCATAAGCCCCTCTCTCTCCATCCCGGAGACATATGAGAAAATCTCCTCATACTGAGTCACCACAGTTATCTCAAAACGCGGATACTTCCGGCACAGCTTTGCAAGTCTCAGAAGAAGGTGCTGGTACATCGGTCTTTTATCAAGCTCATATAACAGCTTATTTGTACCAAAGCGGCGGCTGTTCCCAGCCGCCAGATATATAATTCCTACTTTCATTTCACCAAAGCCATCGCAATCTTTTCACTTGTCACCGGAAGCTCCTTAAACCAGATTCCCGTCGCATTATAGATGGCGTGGGTAAGCGCCGGCGCCGGAGTATTGATCACAATCTCCCCGATAGATTTTGCACCAAAAGGACCTGACGGTTCAAAGCTGCTCTCAAACTCAATCCGAAGCTTTCCTACATCAAGACGCGAAGGAATCTTATACTGCATCAGAGAATTATTGAGAAGCTTTCCGTCCTCTGTATACTGAACCTGCTCATAAAGCGCCATACCGATACCCTGAGCGATGCCGCCTTCTGCCTGCACGCGGGCCAGGTTCGGGTTCACAACCGTCCCGCAATCAATCACCGCCGCATAGTCGACAATATCCACCTGTCCAGTCTCCCTGTCTAACTCAATCTCCACAGCTCCCGCCATGAACGGAGGAGGGGACACTGGTGAAGAGTGCGTTTCTGTCACCTGCAGTGCCACGTTATTTCCGCACATAGCAGCAGTTCCAATCTCTTCTAAAGTCACTGTCTCCTTAGTATTAAGATTCCTCGCCTGATACCCGTCAAAGGAAAGCTCCTCGCTGCCGCAGGAGAGCATCTGGCACGCCCGCTTTTTAATCTGCTGTATTAATTTTTCACATGCCTTCTCCACCGCTTTTCCCGTCACATAGGTAGTACTTGAAGCATAAGAACCGGAATCATAAGGCGAAGTATCCGTATCCGCACCGGAGACAATAACCGAATCCACGGAACATTCAAGGCACTCTGCCGCCATCTGGGCCAGAATCGTATCACATCCGGTTCCCATATCTGCTGCTCCGATTAAGAGCGTGTAGATACCGTCTTCATTAAGCCTTACTGTGGCCGAGCCTACATCAACCCCCGGGATACCGGAGCTCTGCATGCCCATAGCCACTCCTACACTCCTTACTTTTCCGTTCCCAATCTCTTTGCAAGGATATTTTTCCTCCCATCCAATCATATCCTTCACCCGAAGAAGACACCGGTCAAGAGCACAGCTTGTATTCGTCTCTCCATAGTAAGCCGGCATAACCTGCCCTTCCCGCACCATATTATGAAGCCTTAGCTCAACCGGGTCTAAGGAAAGTTTACCGGCCAGCTCATTGACCGCACATTCCACTGCATAGATTCCCTGGGTTGCTCCATAACCCCGATAGGCTCCGGCAGACATTTTGTTCGTATACACCACGTCATAAGTAAACCGATGCGCCTCAAGCCCCCCATAAAGAGAGATTGATTTTGTACCGGAGAGTCCTACAGTCGTAGGCCCGTGTTCTCCGTAAGCTCCTGTATTGGAAAGAGTATGGACATCAATCGCCCGTATCTTTCCCGTCTTATCCGCCCCAATCCTAACGGACACTTCCATCTCATGCCGCGGAGAAGAGGCAGTTTGAGTCTCTTCCCTTGAAAATACCATCTTCGCCGGCTTCTTTGTCATCCACGTCACGAATGCCGGATACACCTCCGACACCGCCGTCTGTTTGGCGCCGAATCCCCCGCCAATCCTCGGTTTCACTGCGCGAATCTTCGACTTTGGAATACCGAGGGCATTGGACAGAATCCTTCTGACATGAAAAACAATCTGGGTGGAGCTTACGACATTCAGCCGTCCGTAAGTATCCAGAAAGCAAAATGTGCGAAATGTCTCCATCATTGTCTGCTGTGCCGCCTGCACATGATAGGAATTAGTGACTACCACATCACAATCCGCTAACACCTTGTCCACATCGCCCTTATGCATACCGCCGCTGGCACACAAATTCCGCCGGTTATCCGCACCCACCTGACAGAGTGCCCGCCAGTCCTCCTCCGGGTGTACCAACACCTCATGATCCTTCGCCTTTCGGAAATCCAAGACTGCCGGAAGCACCTCATATTCAACCTTAAGCACCTCAAGCGCCTGATCGACACACATCTCATCCGCTCCGGCGACGATTGCCACCGCATCTCCCACGAATCGCACGTGTCTGTCTAAGATCAGGCGGTCATACGGGCTTGGCTCCGGATAAGTCTGCCCCGCCATGGTAAATCTTTTGGCCGGCACATCTTCCCAGGTATACACAGCCTCAATACCAGGAACCTTCAAAGCCCTCTCTTTTATCACCCGTTTCACAAATGCATTGGCATGGGGGCTTCTTAACACCTTCACGATCAGGCAGTCCCTCGGCGCTATATCATCTGTATACACCGGCTGCCCTGTAACCAACGCCATGGCATCCTTTTTTACCACCGGTTTTCCTACTGTCTTCACTGCGCGCCGCCCCCTTTCTTATATGAAAGAAATTCCTGGATTCCCCGAAGCTGCCCCTCATAGCCAGAGCAGCGGCAGAGATTCCCTGCCAGATATTCCTTAATCTCCTCTTCTGTCGGCTCTGGATTTTCCCGAAACAAGGCAATCGCATTCATGATCATTCCCGGATTGCAAAAACCGCACTGCTCCGCTCCCTGACCCGCGATAAATGCGCCGAACTCTTCCGCCTCTTCCTTAAGTCCTTCCAGCGTCTCAATTCTTTTCCCATCTGCCCGCACCGCCAGCACAGAACAAGAAAGCACCGGCTTATCCTCCATAAATACAGTACAAAGCCCGCAGTTTGATGTCTCACAACCCCGCTTCACGCTGTAGCAGCCGTGGGCACGCAGCCAGTCAATCAAAAGAAGCTTTGGGGTGACATCTTCGGTAATCTTCCTGCCATTGAGTGTAATACTAATCTGCATCTTTCATCCCCCTCTCCTCTTTTCCGCTCTCATTGAGCGCCGTAAGCCCCCGGCGTATGAGTACCCCGGCCAGATGGCTGCGGTAAGCGGCGCTCGCCCGCATATTACTCCCGGTAGGAATCTTAGAAGCAAGCTGCGCGGCATATATTTCAATTGCCTCCTTGCCTGCCCTTCCATTATAAATGTCCGGCGCACATATTTCTTTTAAAGATTCATCTTCCGTCACCAGAATTGCCCTTTGGGGTCTGGCACCTGCTGCCACTTTTATACCGTTTTTTCCCGAAGAAACCGCAATCGTAAGCACCGGAAAATCCGTCTTCGTATTTCGATGGCTCAAATAAACACACCGCCTGTCATCCTTTTTTACAAACACCCGCACAAGGATGTCACTGCCCGCACCCTCCGCCGCAAACTTTGCGAGAGGTATCCGGCCGCCCCTATACAACTCCACCTCCGTATCCAGAGCTAAAAGTGCCGTCAGTACATCGGAAAATCCAAACCTCCCAGCTAAGCTTCCGCCCACAGTAGCCAGGTTCCGAAACTGCACGCCTACAATATTCTTCACACTCTCCCTAAGAATCCCGCTGCCGAGCGTTGCCAGCCGGTCATCAACCTCTAACTGCCTCAGAGTCACCATACATCCAATGACAAACTCGTCTTCTCTCTCCTCGACCGTATCAAGTCCAAGTCCCGACAGGTCAATCGCCGTATGGATTTTTACATTCCCCATCTTCATCCAGAGCATCCCACCGATAATCCGGTTGGCCTGCTTCTGGTTCAGCTCATACGCCTGCGCAAGACTTTCTGCCTTCACATATTCTTTTATCTTCAGCATCCCTTTCATCCACCTTCAATTGATATATTATTGATTAACTGTATCCCTCTTTGTTTTTCAGTATAACATATCCAGTCAGACACGAACAAGTCAAGAAAAGCTCCTTGTGGATATTTTATCGGAAACATATATACAGAAAATCTGAAATGTACTAAGCTGAATGCAATAACAAATCAGAATTTATGGGCAGGCTTTTTCATGATAAGAGGGGAATGGTATGCCATGAATATGAAGGACATGGATATGTAGCTGAAGCAGTTAAGACTATGGTTTCGCGAACGGCTTTGCAGCCTGATTGATGCATATTGAAGCTGAAACAGAGGCAACTAAATTTCTAATGTTGAGCTCCAACATTAAACATCCTGGTAGAAGTTTCAAGCATTTCGTATATGTAATCACCGTCGCCCATTGTAGCAAAGAAAAGAACATCTTCTCTCTTAAAGTTATTTTTTAGGAATATTTCATTAGGAAGTTGATTGATAACCTCTTGCAATACTGTAAGCAGGCTCACAGCAAAGTCCCATTTTTCTTTTGATGGGCTGCAAAAATCAATATCTTCGCAACTATCAATAATGTCTGCAAGCGGCTGATAAAGGAAATCTGTATCTGTGCTAATATCATCAGGTTCCCATTCAAAATATTGTCCGGTATCAATATCATCGCCGAAATCCCATGTTATATAAAACCCGTAAAAATCATCCGTGGTAATCAGTCCAACCGCACAACGCTTTTCATTTTTTCCTGTACTTAGTATTTCATCTATAACCTTTGGCAAATTCTGGTTACATTCATTTCTAAATTTTTCAAATATAAGTAAATCCATGAGATACCTCCGCAGCTTCCCGATTACTAATAATCAGCTTATTTAGGAATTAAGTATAGCATATCCTTTTGCTGTTGTCCATCCAACCCTTTGTGACAAAATGTCTCCCTGTCCAATGACCCGGCGGTAATCACATACAACGCCTTTTTTCTGCCCCCACGGAGCGTCGAGGGCCTCTACCAGATGACGCAGTTCAATTTTTTCAGATGGCTCGCAGGAAAAATGTTTACAGGCCACGGGATACCTGCAGCACTTTTCTGCAAATGTCCCTCCTACCGCCGATGCTCCTGCTATGCCAACAACAAGGTGCACTCCCTCGGGGAGCACCGGTTCATGGACATCCGGCACCTTGAAGGGCAGACGGCGGCTGCCGTCTGCTTCCGTCAAGACAACATCATACTCCGCAAGAAGCTTCTTTGGCGCTAAAGGAGAGCTCCCTTTTATCTTTCCCTGTCCGCAGGGAACGCCAATCGGCACAAAGCCGTACCGCCCTTTTTCGCCCATATGGGTTGTTGTCGTCACCGCTACAGAATATCCCATACTGCGAAGCTCTCTTGCCAGCTCATAGATCAGCGTAGTCTTTCCACCGGCTCCTACAAATGCAATAAGCCGATGTTTTCTTATATCTATTTTTAATGCTTCACATAATGTTCCCATATTTTCACCCGCTTCCGCTTTTTCACATACACGCTGACCGCAATTACGATGTCAATATCCCCCGCACATCTATAATAGCGTGCCTGGGGCACTTTACTGCACACATGCCGCAGCCAAGGCAGCGCGTCTCGTCAATCACCGCCAGATTGTCAATCACCTTCACCGCCTCTGCCGTACACACCCGCTCACACATTCCGCAGCCGATACAGCTTGTGGGACAGACTAGCGCTTCCTTGCCTTTATCCCGGTTGGAGCATTTTACCACAATATAGCCGGCACATTCATGGATGCGGATAATTCCCCGGGGACATTCTCCGACGCATTTCCCGCAGCCCATACACTTTTCTTCGTCCACCAAAGCGGTACCTCCCGTAATGGATATGGCGCCGAATTTACAGGCTGTCTCGCATTTCCCGCAGCCCATGCATCCATAACTGCACGTTGTCTCTTTTGCACCGCACTGCCCCTGACATGCTGCCAGGGCGGCGCGGTAAGGGAATCTTTTCTTCACTGCCATCCTTTATCCCTCTCTTTCATACGGTGTTCCAAAGATCGGCAGACTATAGCGCCTCTCTCCGTCCAGGCGGTAATAGGCGTCTGCGATTGCCGGAGCTGTAGGAATAGATGTAATCTCCCCGATACCGATTGCGCCGCAGGCTGCTTTAAGTCCCGGCTTATCGATGACAATCGGTTCAATCTCCGGAATCTCATGGGCGCGGAGCAGTCTTAGCGCGCCGTATTTCTCCGTCGGTTTACAGTTCTCATCGATGGGATAGCTCTCCTGCAGCGCATAGCCCATGGACATGACTACTCCGCCTTCAATCTGTCCCTCGCAGGACAATGGGTTCACCGCCTTTCCCACATCATGAGCCGCTACAAGCTTCTCCACCTTCCCGGTCTTTTTATCCAAAATACACATCTGGGTGGCATAGCCGTAAGCCACATGCGAGACGGGATTCGGCACATTGGCCCCTAAGGGGTCTGTTTTTGCCAGATATTCCCCGTAAAACTCCTGTCCCTTAAGATCCTCCAATGTCTTTCCGTCTGCCTTTGCCTCCATCAACTTCTCACAGGCTCTCCGGCATGCTTCCCCCGTCACCAAAGTCTGGCGCGACCCGGATGTGGTGCCGGAGTCCGGCGCAATCCACGTATTACTCCGCTCGTAGACAATATCATCTCTGGAAAGGTCCGTGTTCGTCACCACCATCTGCACAAGTACGGTTCCAAGGCCCTGGCCGATACAGGAAGCACCCGAATAGATATGGAGCTTTTTATCCTCTTTCACGATAAGCTTCACGCGCCCCCAATCCGGAATTCCAACGCCAACCCCCGCATTTTTCATGGCGCTGCCGATTCCTACCGGTTTTCCTGCCGCCAACGCTTTGTCGTACTCCTCCTTCACCGCCTCCAACGTCTCCACAAGCCCTGTAGAATCATCCACAATCTGGCCGTTTGGCAGCACTCCCCCCGGCCGGATCGCGTTGCGGTAGCGAATCTCCCAAGGCGTAATGCCAACCTTATCGGCCATCATGTTGAGAAGCATCTCTGTAGCAAAACAAGTCTGCGTCACCCCAAAGCCCCGGAAAGCCCCCGCCGGAGGATTATTCGTATAATAAGCAGTTCCCTCAATCTCAAAATTCTCATAGGCGTAAGGTCCCGCTGCATGCGTGCAGGCACGCTCCAACACCGGACCGCCTAATGAAGCAAACGCCCCGGTGTCCGATTCCACCTTTGCCTTTACTCCCATAATCTTCCCGTTCTCATCGCAGCCCACCGTCACATCCATCACAAAGGGATGGCGTTTCGGATGGATTAAAAGGGACTCTGCCCTGGTAAGCCTCACCTTCACCGGGCGGTTTGTGTGCCACGCAAGGAGCGCCGCATGGTGCTGCACAGTCATGTCCTCCTTGCCGCCGAAGCCGCCGCCTACCAATGCATTTTCCACTTTAATCTTATCTGTCCCAAGAAGCATCCCGCACTCATGGAAGGTACAGTATGTCGACTGGTCGGTGGAGATTATCCTGATATCCCCATCTTCATCCCGATATGCAACCGCACATTCCGGCTCCAAAAATGCATGCTCCGTCCAGGGCGTTTCAAAGTGTTCTGTAAGCACATGTGCGGACTTGCTGATGGCTTCCCCGGCATTGCCCCGGCTTACGTGCTTGTGAGCGAGTACATTAGACTCCTCCTCGTCAAATACCTTCGGCGCACCTGATGCTTTTGCCTCTTCTATGCTATGTATGGCCAAAAGCACCTCGTACTCTACTTTAATCAGCTTCTTTGCCTTCTCTAAAGTCTCAAGATCCTCTGCTGCCACAAGAGCGACGGCGTCTCCAAGGTAATGCGTCAGCCCGCCCACAGGAATCATCGTATACTGGTCATGCTTGAGATGCCCGATTTTATTCTCGCCGGGGATATCCTCCGCAGTCAGTACGGCTATCACCCCCGGCAGCGCCTTGGCTTCCTTTGTATCAACAGACAGGACTCTTGCCCGTGGATATTTGCTTCGAAGCGCCGACCCATAGCACATGCCCTCCAGATAGAAATCATCCGGGTATTTCCCGTATCCCAACACCTTCTCCTCCACATCGAGCCGGTGCACTCTGGAACCAATCTTCCAGTCGTCACAGCTTCTCTCAGGTATAACGCCCTCTCTCATAATTCTCGCCGCAAGCTTTACCGCCGCAATGATCTTCACATATCCTGTACAGCGGCAGTAATTGTTTCTCAGGGCATACCGAATCTCCTCCTCGGACGGCTCTGTATTCTTATCGAGCAGCGCCTTCGTACACAGCACCATCCCCGGGATGCAAAAACCACACTGTACCGCCCCCGCTTCGCCGTAGGCGTAGGTAAATACTTTTCTTTCCCACTCACTTAGCCCTTCAACCGTAAGAATCTCCTTCCCCTCAAGCCTGTCAGTGGTCGGCACACACGCCTTCACAGTCTCACCATCGATAATGACTGTACATGCCCCGCAGGCACCCTGGCTGCATCCGTCCTTCACGGAAGTCAGCCGGAGTTCATCTCTGAGGAATCGAAGCAGACTCTGCTTTTTCTTTGTGGAAACTTCTCTTCCATTCACCTTCAATGTATAAATTCCCAATTTTTCATCTCCTCATTCACAGGCTGCCATCCGCTGGCCCTCCTGCTGCTTAAGCTCTATCGCTTCAAGAACACCTCTTCCTACCCGCCTTGCTTTATCCGATATGGTATAACAGCTTTTCACAAGCTTCCTGGAATCAATGTCCCCAATCTTCAATCCCTTTGTCACAAATACGCCCGGGGTAAGCATCCCCCGCACAATACCAGACAGCCCGGCATATACAGGAACTCCTTCGCACAGTGCCACGAGCTGCCCCTTTTCTACAATGTCGCCGATTTGGACCACCGGCACGAATTCGCCGTCCGCCGATGCCCGAAGGAGCCTCTCTGCCGTATAGCCTCCCACCTCGCCCGGCACACCGGTATCGGGCTTTGCACATCCCTGGGCATAGACCCGGCCAAGGGTTCTTCCCCGCAGCGTCTCAATGACATAATGACAGTCCGTCCCGGCACAAAAGCCCGGTCCCAGCCCGATGACAAGCGGCGCATCCTCTATGTGCGTCCCCGTATTTTTCTTCGCCATTATAGCATCTACCAGCACATCCGGCCGATATTCCTTTTTAATCTCGGCCCGTTCATCCACCAGCACCGGGATACTGCCGTTCTCTATCTCAAAAAGTATTTCGGATAGATTGCGCACAAGGACACCTTCCGCCCGCTCTACCTTCGCCCGTCCCTCATAGACGGCCCTTGAAAATGACACGCCTCTCCGGACAGTTAAAGGCACTTTAATCTCTGTCATCAACACTTCATGGCCGGCAAGCCAGAGCTCATAAGCTGCCCCGGACGCCAGATCGCCGGCGCCTTTTATCAGTATTCTCATGCTTCGTCACCTAACCTTTCATGGCCGGCTTTCACATACTGTCCCTGGCAGGGATTTATAACCGCACCGTTTTTTGCTGTCAGTTTTCCTCTTAAATACACAGCCTCGGCCCTTCCTCTAAGGATAGTCCCCTCAAAAGGACAGTAGTCAGCCTCCGACTGCTGGGTCTCTTTTAAAAGAGTCCAGGTTATATCCGGGTTCCACACCACAAGATCCGCATCGCTCCCCGGAGCAATCACGCCCTTTTTCGGATACAGATGATAGAGCTTTGCTGCGTTCTCTGAAAGATATGCGCACATCTGCTCCGGGGAAATCCTTCCTTCCCCCACACCAAAATGATACATAAGTGCCGGACGTTCTTCCCCGCCCGGCATCCCGCAAGGCGTCCTTGCAAAGTCCTCTGCCCCCATATCCTTTTGTGCCTCCGTAAAACTGCAGTGGTCAGTGGCTACCGTCTGAATCTCACCTTCGGCTAACGCCTTCCACAAGACCGCCTGATCCTCCTTCGTCCGAAGCGGAGGTGCGATCATATATTTTCTGGCATCTGCACCCTTATATCTGCTCTCGTCCAGCAAAAGATACTGCGGACAAGTCTCTACATACACCGTCTGCCCTCTCTCCCTTGCCCGGCAGATCTCTTCGTACCCTTCTTTTGAACTTAAGTGGACGATGATTACCGGTGTGTCCACACATGCCGCGATTTTAAGAATCCTGCTCACCGCCTCGGCCTCGGCACCAGCCGGCCTCGTCCCCGGGTAATCCGCCACGTCCTTTCGCTCCCCCTTTTTCTTAAGAAGTGCGTCAAGACGCGCATCAATGATGCCCTTATTCTCGCAGTGTACCCCCGCAATCCCGCCTAATTCCTTCAAGCAGGTAAGTATCTCATAGATTGCCTGATCATCCACCACCATCCCATCATAGGTGGTATACAATTTAAAAGAACGAATTCCGCCTTTCACCGCCGACCAAAGCTCCTCTTTTACCGACTCATTCCAGTCAGAGAGCGCCAGATGGAAAGCATAGTCGCAGCTCGCCTTTCCATCTGCCTTTTTATGCCAGCGTGCTAATGCATAAGCCAGGCTTTCCCCTCTGTTCTGGGTTGCAAAGTCTACGATGCAAGTGGTCCCTCCGGATATCTCAGCTTTTGTGCCGGTATCAAATCCGTCGGCAGTCACCGTGTCGGAAACCTCCAGATCCATATGGGTATGCCCATCGATAAATCCCGGAAACAGATATTTTCCCGTTATATCTACAATCTCTGCATCCACAGCCTCGATACGGCTCTCCACCCCGATAATCTTTTCATCCTCCGTCAGCACATCTGCTTTTCTTTGCCCGTCACCGCTCACTACGATGCCGCCCTGAAATAACTGTCTCATCCGTCAGAACCCTCTTTCTCTGTCTTTATCAATATGAACTCTCACATACAATTTCCGTAAAATATTACAGGTATGTATAATCTTTGCACACTGTCTCCATCAATTTTTCAAGGCCCTTTGGAAGCTTTCCTTCCTGTCCCTTCTCCCATAAGAATTCCTCACCCAGGTATCTTACCTTGCAGCTTACCTTCTCTCTGTCAAGAATCACAAAGCCTTCGTTCCTGCTGTCTGCCATATCCGCTTCACCGGCAAATAAAGTAAATTTGTCAAGGTAAGGCGCGCTCGTGTACGGGCAGAAACTCCTGCAGTTTCCGCACTCGTTGCACATGTAATCTACATGGATGATCTGGGTCTTTGCCATACCGGGAACATTGATTTCTACATTGGCCCGGTTCGGACACACGTCTACACAGTTTTCACATACCGTCGAGCAGCTCAGGCAGCGCTTCGCCTCCTTTTTCTCCCCCGGCTCTGCAAGAATCCCTTTCCGTCCATATACTTCCTGCCTTTTCGCGCCCTCATGGAGCTTCTCTGACACTTTTCTCCCGATAACAGCCTCCGCTGCCTTCATAGCCTCTGCCATGCCTTTCACCACAAGGGATGGCCCGTACAGTCCGTCGCCGATGACATAGACGCCCTCAAGGTTCGTCTCCAGATGTTCATTCACAAGCGGGCGGCCCTTTTCATCCACATGGATTCCATTTGCAGTATAAAAGCTTCCCGGAACTTTCTCTCCCACCGCTGCGATAACCGTGTCCGCCGGAACCCACTTCGTCTCTCCGACGGCCGTCACACCGGCTCTTCCGGATGCATCCGTCTCAGTAAGCGCCAGCACATTGCAGAGAAGTTTGCCGTCTTCCACCTTAACCGGCGCAAGCAGCTCTTCAAACTCCACGCCGTCTGTAAGCGCCAGCAAAAGCTCGTGCTCGTCTGCCGGCATATAGCGCTTCGTCCTGCGGTATACAAGATAGACATGCTCTACTCCCTTGCAGCGCTTTGCCGCTCTCGCCGTATCCATCGCCGTATTCCCGCCGCCGATAACTACTACATTCTTTCCTAAGTCAACGCTGCCTTTCGTACGGTTGAAATCCTCTAAAAACTCCAATGCATTATAAGCCTTTTTTCCTTCCAGCACAAGCTCGCTTCTCTCGTAAGCACCCACTGCCACAATCACATCGTCATACTGTGCCCGCAGCTCTTTCACTGCCGGAGCCTTTTCATTGTACCGGATCGTTACCCCCAGCTTTTCAAGGAGGGCTGCATCTTTTGCAATCACACTGTCGTCAATTCGAAAATCCGGAATTACCGCACTCACAATCCCCCCGAGCTTTTCCCGTTTCTCATAGAGCGTTACACTCACGCCCATCTTCGCAAGGTAGTAAGCCGCCGCCATACCGGACGGTCCGCCGCCGATGACTGCCGCTTTCCGACCGCAGTCTCCTTCCGGCTTTACGTCACCGATGACACTGTCAAACGCCTCCTTTGCACACCGAAGCTTTGTATCCCGAATTTCAACCGGAGTCTCATAAAAATTCCTGGTACAATGGCTCTGACAGCCGTGGGCGCAAATAGTGCCGGTAATAAATGGCAGGGCATTTCGCTCAAGAATAACCCTCAGGACTTCCTCATACATCCCCTCCCCGGACAGGCGCATATATGCGGCAATATCCTGATGAATCGGGCAGGCGTCCTCACAGGGAGCCGTGTGACAGTCAAGAAGCGGTACTTTTTCTTTCGTCTTCCTGGATATCGGAAGTTTTGCAGGCTTCACATGATGTTTATCAGTCACCGCCAGCTTTGCCACATCTTTAAGCTTCTCTGTATCGATGCCGTCAAAGGGCTTTACGCCTGTCGAATCAATCTTTTCCGCCATCTGCTTTAATCGCTGGTATCCGCCGGGCTTTAGGATCGTCGTCGCCACCGTCACCGGCCATACGCCCGCGCCTACAATTCTCTGAATGTTAAAGGCATCTGCCCCGCCGGAATACGCAATCCGAAGCTTTCCTGAAAACTCTCTGGCAAGCTTCGCCGCCAGGGCAATTGACAATGGATACAGAGATTTCCCGGACATATACATCTCCTCACTTGGCAGCTCTCCCGCCTTTACATCCACCGGGAAGGTATTCGTTATCTTAACGCCGAACTCAAGTCCCAGCTCTCCCGACAGCTTCATCAGCCGCTCAAGCATAGGAACCGCATCCTTATACTGCAGATCATCTTCAAAATGGAATCTTCCAAATGCAATATAATCATAACCCATCTTATCCAAAGTCTCCCTGGCGAACTCATATCCCAGAAGCGTCGGGTTGCACTTGATAAAGGTATGCATCTTCTTCTCTTTCAACAGATAGTCGGCAATACTCTCAATCTCCTTCGGCGGGCAGCCGTGAAGCGTAGAGATCGTCGCGGAATTGCATATCTGCGGAGAAATACTCTCAATATCCTCTCTCGTCACATGAGTGAATTCATCCGCATGGGCAAGAAGTATTTCCCTGCATTTTCTGAACGTATCCGTCTGCTCTGCATTTTTCATATTCTCGATAAAGGTATCGATCTTTTCCGACTTGATGCCCGCCAAATCATATCCTACACTGATGTTGAACTGGAATCCCGTCATACTGCCAAGACCATACTCCTTTGCCATAAATGCGAGAAGAAACCACGCCTTAATATACTCCTCCTGCGCCTGGGGCACGTAAAGCTCTGTGGACCACTCGCAGTTATAGCACTCATCATCCGCCTTGATGCAAGGCTTATTTACACAGGCCGCAAGTTCAGCGCCGTCCATGACCTGCACAGTCTTAAGCTCAAAGAACCGGCTCCCGGCGTAGTAAGCCGCCGCAATATTCTGGGCAAGCTGGCTGTTAGGACCCGCCGCCGGTCCAATCGGCGTCTCGAGGCTTCGCCCGAAGATCTTCTGAGCGTTTCTTTCATCTGCTCTGTAAGGGTATCTCGCCCCAAATACACTTCCCCTTTTTTTATGCTCCGTCCTTATCCAGTCAAGGAGCTTTGAAAAGGGCATACATGTCATAATATCACTCATAATTTATTTCCTCCGTCGGTTATCCGTTTATACTCTTCCAAAGCTTTGCAGATTCTTCCCTGCATTTTGCCATAACTTCATCTACATCCGCAACCTTTACATCCCTGTCTTTCATCAGCACACTGCCGTTTCCGATAGTGGTTACCACATCTCTTCCTGTCATGCCGAACAGAATATGTCCGTTTAAATTGCTCCCGTCCATCGGTGTCGGCGGATTGTAGTCTGCCACGATGACATCTGCTGCCGCGCCTTCTTTTAATACCCCAAGAGGGGCTTTAAAATAACGGTTCGCAATCGCCGCGTTGTTCTCAAACAGCATCTTCGGCACCTCGCCCCACGCTGCATTCGTATCACACAAATGATGCTTGTGGAGCACATTTGCCACCTTGTAAGACTCTGTCATATCGTGGGTGTATCCATCTGTGCCAAGGCCCGTCAAGATTCCTCTCCTTACCAGTTCCATCGTCGGCGGGCATCCGCAGGCATTGCCCATATTCGACTCCGGATTATGTACCACCATAGTATCCGTACTTTTAATCAGCTCCATCTCATGAGGATTGATGTAGATGCAGTGCCCTAACAACGTATTTTCTCCCAATATGTCCATATCGTACAGCCTGTCAACAATCCGCTTCCCGTACTTTTTCAGACAGTCATACAAATCCTCGATGCCTTCCGCCACATGGATATGATAACCCACCCCGTCCGGCTTGCTTGCTGCGGCAAGCTCCATCGTCTCATCGGAAAGGGTAAACTGAGTGTGCATCCCCATCATGCCTGCTAACATATCTGTATCGTCCTTTATGGCATAGCGTATAAACTCCGCATTCTCCGCCACCGCCTCTCTCGCTTTCTCCATACCGTCCCGGTCGGAAATCTCATAGCACAGACAGGCGCGCACGCCAAGCTCTTTGGCTGCGGCGGCGATGGTAAACAGGCTCCCCTTAATCTGTCCAAAACTTGCATGGTGGTCAAAAATCGTCGTCACACCGTTCCTTATGCAGGAAATCATCGTATCCATAGCGCTGTACTTAATCTGCTCTGCCGTAAGCTTCCGGTCGATGGTCCACCACTGGCCGTCAAGCACATCTAAAAATCCTTTCGGGTGATACCCCTTTATACTCAGACCTCTCGCCATAGCGCTGTAGATGTGCTCATGGGTGTTGATAAATGCCGGCATAATCACGCCGCCCTTCGCATCAATAAACTCTGCATCCTTATATTTGCTCTTTATCTCCTCCGTGGTTCCCAGCGCCGCAATCTTCGTACCGTCAATGGCAACCGCACCATCCTCTATATATGGAAGATTCGCATCTCGTGTAAATAATCTTCCGTTTCCTACTACTAACATCTGCATAGCCTCCTTATGAATTCTTCTCTTTTTCCTTTGGCAGCACCAGGTTCAGGATAATCGCCGTGATAGTGGCAAGCACTACCGGAGATTTCCCGAAAATCGTCGTCACCCATGCCGGAAACGTAGCCAGCGCTGCATTCGCCTGGGTAATTCCCATACCCAAAGCAATCGCCAACCCTACAATCGTTGTATTC
This sequence comes from Lachnospiraceae bacterium MD308, assembly GCA_000403475.2. Classification (GTDB taxonomy): domain Bacteria; phylum Bacillota; class Clostridia; order Lachnospirales; family Lachnospiraceae; genus MD308. The sequence continues at coordinate 591,127 of KE159796.1, read as the reverse complement.
CTAAAGTTCATAGGAGCCGCTGTCACAAGCTTCACACCGGTCATTGCGATTGAGGCAAACACCGACACGGTAGCGCCTCCCAGCACACAGTAGGGAATGGTCGTAAGAATGGAGGAAAACTTCGGGATCAGTCCCGCAACCAAAAGAATACCTGCCGCCATCCCAAACACCCGCTTTGCAACTACCTTCGTAGAAGCCACGATTCCTACATTCTGGCTGTATGTGGCAGTTGGTAGTCCGCCAAAAAATGCACAGAAAATATTGCTGAGACCATACGCCACAATCCCGCCGTTTAGCTCCTCGTCTGTGGGCATACGATCAAGACCCCCTGTCGTTGTGGCGGAAAAATCACCGATTGCCTGGATTGCATTGATGGCAAAAAGCACGCCAATCGCCACACAGGAAGACGGCTCGAACTTAATCCCAAAGTGAAGGGGTGCCGGGAACTGAAACAAAGCCGCCGAGGACACGCCCGAAAAATCGACCATCCCAAAAAGAAGCGACACAATATATCCTGCGACAATACCGATCAATATCGAAGATAATTTCCAGATACCCTTCCCATAATGGTTAAGCCCGGTTACGATCACAAGAGTAATCAGCGCCACCAGCCAGTTCTGCCAAGAGCCATAGGTCTCGCTTGATGTCCCGCCCGCCATATAATTGATAGCTGTCGGGTATAAAGACAGACCGATGGCAAAAACAACGGTTCCCGTAATCAGCGGCGGAAAAAACTTTCGAATCTGCTTAATGAAAATCCCCACAAGGATCGCCACCACACCGCCGATTATCTGCGCGCCCAATATCGTCGCCACATCATAATCTCCTGCTATCGCCTGCATCGTCGGCACATAGGCGAAGCTGATTCCCATAATCACCGGAAGGCCAGACCCGATGGACACAGAACCTTTTTTAATCACCGGATAAAGCTGCACCAGCGTCGTCAACGCCGACATCAAAAGCGCCGCCTGAATAAGGACGATAGAATCATGGCTTCCGAGGCCTGCCACCCCTGCCACAATAATTGCCGGAGTCACACACCCTACGATCATCGCCACCACATGCTGCAATGCCAGTGGAAGCGCCTGAGCCATCGAGGGCTTCCCGTCAACCCTGAATAGTTCATCTGCTGCACTTCTTCTTATTTCTCTGTTCATCTTCTCCTCCTTGCAATATGGCAATATTCTGTGTTTCCTGCGCATATGTATATCGTGCATATTTCACAAATACCGCTTTCCATGCCTTTATATTACCATCATTCTTTACAATATGCAATCGTTTTTACAAAAATATTTTTGTTATCTAAAAATTTTTTGTTGATTTTTCGAAAATATCTGTTATGATAGAATCAGGGAGACCAAAAAGGCCCTGAGTAGGAGGGATATTATGACAGACATTAGATTAGAAACATTAAAACAGATTGCAGCAGGACTATCCGCACAGTTCGGAGAAAATTGTGAGATTGTAATCCACGACCTTAATAACGGCAATACGGACAACTCCATCGTCCATATCGAAAACGGCTCTGTAACCGGGCGCCATATCGGCGATGGACCTTCCATGGCTGTCTTAGAAGCCTTGAAAGCTTCCGACGGCCCCTTGACCGACCGGCTTTCGTATCTCACCAAGACAGAGAATGGACGAATCCTAAAGTCCAGCACAATCTATATACATGACGAATCTTCAAAGCCCCGCTACATATTTGCCATCAACTACGACATCACCAATCTGCTTGCATTGGAGAACAGTATCCACGCGATCACTGCCTGCAGCGCACCGGAGTCCGGCAGTGATACCGGCTCGCCCCGCATCATCACCCACGATGTCAACGAGCTTTTAGATCAGTTGATCGAGCAGGCCGTAGCATTAGTAGGCGTCCCTGTCGCCCTCATGACGAAAGAAGATAAGATTAAAGCATTCAACTTTTTGAACGACGCAGGGGCCTTTCTTATTACAAAGTCCGGAGATAAAGTAGCCAAATATTTTGGCATCTCCAAATACACACTTTACAGCTACATCGACATTAACAAATAACTGTTTCACTATTAAAGGAGGATTTTTATTATGGGTAACACAACAGACGCCGACATCAAATGGACCCTCAACCATATTGCTAAGAGCGATGATAAGGAGCTTAAGAATATGTCTCTTGAGGAGATGCAAAAAGCCGGGGAATTTCACAGAAGCTTCCCGCAGTACACTGTCACTCCGCTGACAAAGCTCTCTCATCTCGCAGAGTATCTGGGACTTAAACGAGTGTACGTGAAGGATGAATCCTACCGCTTCGGCCTCAATGCTTTCAAAGTACTTGGAGGCTCCTACGCCATCGCAAGGCATATCGCAAAAGAACTGGGAAAGGAAGTAAGCGAGGTTCCCTACAACGTCCTTACTTCCGACGAGCTAAGAGAAGAGTTCGGGCAGGCCACCTTCTTTACTGCCACCGACGGAAACCACGGCCGAGGAGTTGCCTGGGCCGCCAACAAGCTCGGACAAAAATGCGTTGTCCGGATGCCCAAAGGCACCACACAGACCCGCCTTCAAAATATCGCAAAAGAGAATGCCGAAGTTACCATTGAGGACTTAAACTACGACGACTGCGTAAGGCTGGCAGCCAAAGAAGCGAAAAACACTTACCGGGGAATCATGGTACAAGATACCGCCTGGGAAGGCTACGAAGAGATACCCACCTGGATTATGCAGGGCTACGGAACTCTGGCCACCGAGGCCGACAGACAGCTTGAAGAGGACGGCTGCCGCCCTACCCACATCTTTATTCAGGCAGGCGTAGGCTCCCTGGCAGGCGCGGTGATCGGATATTTTGCCAACCGGTTTAAAGATAACCCGCCGGTGATGGCGGTGGTGGAAGCCAAAGCTGCCGATTGTCTTTACCGCTCTGCCGTGCAGGCAGACGGCAAGCGTGTAGATGTAACCGGCGATATGCTTACCATCATGGCCGGTCTTGCCTGCGGGGAAGCCAACACCGTATCCTGGGATATCTTGAGAAATCACGCAGATGCTTTCATCTCCTGCCCGGACTGGGTGAGCGCGAATGGCACCCGCATCTACGGCGCACCGATCAAGGGGGATGAGCAGGTGATATCCGGCGAGTCCGGCTCCGTAACTATGGGGCTTCTGCACGCATTGATGACAAAAGGGGAATACAAAGAACTGAAAGAAGCATTAAAGCTTGATGAGCATTCCGAAGTTCTTCTCGTATCCTCCGAGGGCGACACCGACCCTGACCGTTACCGCGAGATTGCCTGGGAAGGATTATGCGGAAACAGCAAAGAACCCTTTGCAGATTTATAGAATCATGAATACAGAACAAATACATAGATAATAGGAGGAATTCACAATGTTTGATTTTAATAAAGTAAAAGAAGCCGCACAAAATTATGAGAAAGATATGACTGCGTTCCTGCGCGCCATCGTAAAAAACCCCGGCGAGAGCTGCGGGGAAAAAGAACATATTGACACCATCGCTGCCGAGATGAAAAAAGTCGGCTTTGACGAGGTAGTCATCGATCCCCAGGGAAATGTCATCGGCTACATGGGAACCGGCGACAAAATCATCGCTTACGACGCACATATCGACACGGTAGGTATCGGCAACATCGACAACTGGAATTTCGACCCTTATGAGGGTTATGAAAATGATACCGAGATCGGCGGCCGGGGCGTGTCCGACCAGTGCGGCGGCATCGTATCTTCCGTATACGGCGCTAAGATCATGAAAGACTTAGGACTTATTCCAAAAGGCGTTAAGATTATGGTTGTGGGGACAGTCCAGGAGGAAGACTGCGACGGCCTCTGCTGGCAGTATATCATCAACGAAGACAAAGTACGCCCGGAATTTGTCGTTTCCACAGAGCCTACTGACGGCGGCATCTACCGCGGACAGCGCGGCCGTATGGAGATTCGTATCGACGTTAAGGGCGTCTCCTGCCACGGCTCCGCACCGGAGCGCGGCGACAACGCCATCTACAAGATGGCAGACATCCTTCAGGATGTACGCGCCCTCAATGAAAATGATGACGAAGACGAGACAGAGATTAAAGGTCTTGTTAAGATGCTGAACCCGAAATACAACAAAGACTGGGAAGAGGCCCGCTTCTTAGGACGCGGAACCGTAACCGCATCCCAGATCTTTTACACCTCCCCGAGCCGCTGTGCGGTTGCCGACTCCTGCGCAGTATCTTTAGACCGCCGTATGACCTTTGGAGAGACCTGGGAAAGCTGCCTTGATGAAATCCGCGCACTCCCCAGTGTAAAAAAATATGGCGGCGACGTAAAAGTATCCATGTACAATTACGACCGTCCGTCCTACACCGGCTGTGTCTACGAGATTGAATGCTACTTCCCCACATGGGCAATCCCGAAGGACCACAAGGTGACAAAAGCCTTAGAAGCTGCCTACACCGGCCTCTACGGTGAGAAACGTATCGGCGCCGAGGAGACGCTGGCCATGCGTCAGGCACGTCCCCTCACAGACAAATGGACCTTCTCCACCAACGGCGTATCCATCATGGGAAGAAATAACATCCCTTGCATCGGCTTCGGACCAGGTGCGGAAGCCCAGGCCCACGCGCCCAATGAAAAGACCTGGAAACAGGATCTGGTAACCTGTGCCGCCGTGTACGCTGCACTTCCCACACAGTATTGTAAATAAGAAAGCAAATTATCAGGAGGATTAAATCATATGGAAACATTACAGAAATACATAGACAAATTAAACGCATTAAATTTCAAAGAAATGTACAACGGGGACTTCTTCCTCACCTGGGAGAAGTCCGATGACGAAATCGAGGCGGTATTCACCGTTGCCGATGCGCTCCGCTACATGAGGGAGCACAACATTTCCACAAAGGTATTCGAAAGCGGCCTTGGCATCTCCCTGTTCCGGGATAATTCCACCCGCACCCGCTTCTCCTTCGCTTCCGCCTGCAACCTCCTCGGTCTCAAGGTGCAGGACCTTGACGAAGGGAAATCCCAGGTAGCCCACGGCGAGACTGTCCGCGAGACAGCCAACATGATCTCCTTCATGGCTGATGTCATCGGTATCCGCGACGATATGTACATCGGAAAAGGCAACAAATACATGCACGAAGTTGTAGACGCCGTGACTCAGGGCAACAAAGACGGTATCTTAGAGCAAAAACCTACCCTCGTCAATCTCCAGTGTGATATCGACCATCCTACGCAGGCCATGGCAGATATGCTTCACATCATTCACGAATTCGGCGGCGTAGAGAATCTGAAAGGCAAAAAGCTTGCCATGACCTGGGCTTACTCTCCTTCCTACGGAAAACCATTGTCCGTCCCCCAGGGCATCATCGGCCTGATGACACGCTTTGGCATGGACGTTGTGTTAGCTCACCCGGAAGGCTATGAAGTCTTCGAGGACGTTGAGAAAGTTGCCGCAGAAAACGCCGAAAAATCCGGCGGCTCCTTCAAAAAGACAAACAGCATGGCAGAGGCATTTAAAGACGCCGACATCGTATACCCAAAGAGCTGGGCGCCTTTCGCAGCCATGGAAAAACGTACAGAACTTTACGGCAACGGCGACACCGAAGGCATCAAAGCGCTGGAAAAAGAGCTGCTTAAGCAGAATGCCGAGCACAAGGACTGGGCGTGTACCGAGGAGCTTATGGCCACCACAAAGAATGGCAAAGCGCTCTATATGCACTGCCTGCCGGCAGACATCACCGGTGTAAGCTGCGAGGAGGGCGAGGTGGACGCTTCCGTATTCGACCGCTACCGCAACCCTCTTTACAAAGAAGCAAGCTTTAAGCCGTATATCATTGCAGCCATGATTTTCCTGGCAAAATTCGCCGACCCGGCAGATATCTTAAAAAAGCTTGAAGAAAAAAACACTTCAAGAATTTTTGAGTAATCATAAGGGAGGTTTGGCATGAAAAAGAAAAAAAGAGCTGTCATTGCCCTTGGCGGCAATGCCCTTGGAAACACTTTGCCTGAACAGATGCAGGCTGTAAAAATCACTGCCAGGGCAATCGTAGACCTTATCGAAGAAGGCTGCGAGGTCGTAGTGGCCCACGGCAACGGCCCCCAGGCAGGCATGGTCAACAATGCCATGATCGCGCTGACCCATGAGGATACACAACAGCCGAACACGCCGCTTTCCGTCTGTGTGGCCATGAGCCAGGCATATATCGGCTACGATCTGCAGAACGCGCTCAGAGAAGAGCTGTTAAACCGCAAAATCTCAGATGTTCCGGTCGCGACCATGATCACCCAGGTACGGGTAGATGAAAATGACCCGGCATTTAAAAATCCGTCAAAACCTATCGGTAAGTTCGTTTCTGCAAAGCAGGCAGCACAGATGGAGAAAAACTTCGGCTACATCATGAAAGAAGATTCCGGCAGAGGCTGCCGCCGCGTGGTGGCCTCCCCGAAGCCTGTCGAGATCATCGAGCTTGGCACAATCCGCACGATGGTAGACTCCGGCAATCTTGTTATCGCCTGCGGCGGCGGCGGAATCCCTGTCATAAGGCAGGGCAGCCACTTAAAAGGCGCCAGCGCCGTAATCGACAAAGACTTTGCAAGCTGTCTGCTGGCAAAAGAGCTTGACGCCGATTATCTGATCATTCTCACCGCTGTAGAAAAGGTAGCTCTGAACTTCGGAAAACCAGATGAGCAGTGGCTTGAGAACGTATCCATCGATGAGGCAAAACAATACATCGAGGAAGGCCACTTTGCCCCCGGTTCTATGCTTCCGAAGGTACAGGCAGCCGTGGATTTTGCCGCTTCCAAATTCGGGCGGACTTCGCTGATTACACTTCTAGAAAAGTCCAGAGATGCAGTACAGGGAAAGACCGGGACTACATTCCGATTATAAAATGATTGCCGGGTGCGGAGGAAAACCTTCGCACCCGTTTTTTAGATAAGAATCTTACGCTCTTTTTCTGCTCTTTCTCATATTCACCGCGGCGAATACCGCCGCCCCAATCACCATCACCGCGTAAAAACTGATGCCTCTCGTGATACACATAGATGCCGCCAGATAATGCCCTGTAAAGATACCCCCGAACACACAGATATACATAGCCTCTGTAATCCCCTGCGCCCCGGGAACCGGCAGCATATCTACCGCGATATAGACCGACGCCTGCACAAAGACAATATCAAGCAATGCCGTTCCGGAAAGCCCAAGCCCCCGATACACCACATATGTCAGTACGAACACCGTAAACCGCTGCAAAAATGTTCCCCCGAGGATGACCCAGATCATCTTCTTATTCTCCTTGAGAAAGCAGACGGTTCCTTGATATCCCGCCAAAAACTGCTCCATCTTTTCTCTCCGCGCGCCGGATTCCTTCCAGAGCCGAAGCCCCACTATAATCCTTTCTGCCCGGTAGAAAATCCCCCGGATCACACTTGGAGAGAACATGACCAGCAAAAGAATCAGCACCAGCGCTGTATTCAAAAACAGTCCGAGAAAGTAAAGTCCGTAGTACTTTTGCAGATAGCCCTTCAAAGGAGCATTCCAGAACAGCACAATTCCGATACCAATCAAGACAAGTACCAATTTATACACGACGGCAACACTCATAAGCACCACCGACGATGCCGACAGAGAGTTCCCATCCTTCTTCATATAGTAAAGCTGCATAGGCTGTCCGCCCGTAGCAGAGGGCGTCAGACCGGAAAAGAAAAATCCAATAAACGAATAGCCAATGCACCGTGTAAACCGTGTCTGTTCCCCGATTCCTTTAAGCAGGTACCAGATCATACATCCCTCCGCCGACACAAACAGCACCGCCAGCAAAAAGGCTGCCGCCAGATATCCCAAAGACATCTTTTGTACAGCCTCCACTGTCCGGGAAATGTCCTGACTGCGGAATACAAACCAGAAAGTCAGCAGCATGACAGCGGTAAAAACGCCAATATTAAATAAAAATTTTCGAGTACCCTTCTCACTCATAGACGGATACCCCTTCCAGCCAGTGACTTACAGGCCCTTCTCTCCACGCTGCCTCATCGTCCGCCACAAGCCTGGACAGCTTCCCTTCAAATACCACTTCCATCGGCTCATATTCGTAAAAATCCTTAGGAGTCACCAGGGAAAAATGCTTATCTGCGATATTGATTCCCTGCTCCTTTAAAGCTTTTGCCAGATAGGAAGAACAAGTATACTGATTGCGTACATAAAAGGGGATATTCAACACAAGGAACGGCAGTGCCAGCACCGCATAGTGGATTCTGTACCGCCGCTCATAATCCTCCCGCAATTTTTCCATGATCTTTCTTTTTTGCTCCCCGGTACAGGAGAGTCTGCACACCCGGTAGTACGCTCCCGGAAATGTATGTAAGATACTGTATTTGTCTTCTTTTTCAAACCCGGCGAAGATGGGGACCGCCGGGTTTCTTCTCCCTACGCTGTAACACTCCGAAAGCCATTGATCCGCCGATAACGCCACATGGACATACCGCTGCTTTAGGAAAATCCGAATCAGCCTTGCAAAAAATCCCGGCGTGTCAACAAACGCGATGTAAATATATGTCATGTCTTTATCCTTTCACACTTCTTACTGGAATTTATATATCTTTTTCGCCAGCCTGTATCCGTCTATCGTCGCTTTCTTTCCCAGTTTTCCAGGCAAGTTGGTAAGACCGCACAGTTTTGTAAACCGTAATCTCCAGTAGAGGCCCGGGTTCTGCTCTTTGATCTCCTCCCACAGCATTGTATGGCGCATCACGGCCTCCTCATCTCCCCTAAGCAGCAGATGTATGGAAGAGATTGCCATCATAATCGAGATATTGCGGCACATGTAGCCGGCAAGCTTTGGATGTACCTTTCTCACTTCGTTCAAATCCACGCACTCCGCCACAATCTTTGTCACCTTAATCTGCTGTTCGACCCTGCTTATCAATACCCTCTCATTTACCGACTGGTCTTCCCTGCCAATGTAGTACTGATAGAGGTCAAGATTCAAGTAATAAATAGACTCCACCCAGGGAAGCGGCTGATAAGCGAAGATATTGTCCACATAGAAGGTATGCTCCGGCAGAACTGTCCCGGAACTTCTAAGCACCTCCGTACGGTAAATCAAAGCATGCATGATCAAGTACTGAGACGGCCGGAAAGTACCTATATCATCCCAGGTTACCCGCTCTTTTTCCGGGAACACATTCCCGTATCTCATCGTTTTTTTCGTACCCTCATCCAGATGGTTATAAGTGTAATTGCATACAAGAAGGTCCGGGCATACTCCCACTTCCCCCACACTCTCCCTGCGGCACCAGTCCTCCAGATTTTCCACAAGCTTCCGGTAAGCGCACTCGTCAAACCAGTCGTCTGAATCCAGCACTTTAAAATATCTTCCCGTGGCAAGGGCAAGTCCTGTATTGACTCCAGAGCCATGCCCGCCGTTTTCTTTATGTACCACACGCACCGTGTCGGGGAAACGCCTGACATAATCGTCGGCAATCTCCCCCGTACGGTCCGTAGAACCATCATTGACCACGATAATCTCTATATGCTCCATCCACCCCCGCGGCAGAATCAGAGAATCAAGGCAACGCTCCAGATATTGCTCCGAATTATAGCTTGGAATTGTAATCGTTAAGTATTTCATCCCTTTTATCCTCCTGCTCTCATGTTAAAATAAAGTATACCGGATAATTCTTAAGAGAATAGTTTTATAATTCGAAAGAAAAACGAAAGATTTTTGGCAGAAGTTTCCAAAAAATCCCTCATACTGCCGTATCAGGCCATATCATCCTGCAGTGCATCAATAATATTTTCCTTCTTAATCTTGCGGGCCGAGTAGAGCATCGTCACAAACACGATAAAGAACACACCCAGCATACTGAGGGCAATCGCAGGCCACGGAATGACAAAATCAATATTCTCCGCCCCAAACTGCATCAGCCTGTATATCACATAGGAAATGAGCAGTGACAGCGGAATGCCCCACGAAAGCGCCCGCACCCCGTAGAGGATACACTCAAAGTTCATCATATCCTGGAATGCCCGCCCCGACATGCCTACGGAGCGAAGCATGGCAAGCTCCCTGCGCCTGAGTTTAATGTTGGTAGATATTGTGTTAAATACATTGGCGACAGCAATCAGCGTAATCATGCCAATAAACGTATAACAGAACACATTGGCGATAAAGATCATATTGTTATTCTGTTCCGCCAGCTTGTTCATGTTAATCAAAAGATAGCTTCCTTCCACATCTGTGCCGGAGAGAATATTTCTCATATCACTTTCCGTCTGTGCAGGATTGTCTGTGCAAATTGACAGTCCCTTAGCGGCAATATGAGTATCCGGTGCAAGTAATCGGTCCTTCATGGAGTAAGGTGCCGTCACATTAAATATATAAGGTGTCTGCTCCGATGTACTCTCACTGCTAAGGGCAGGAAGAATATCCGGCATAACCATCTTCACAAAATTTACCTTAACCGGAACCTGATAATCCTGCTTCTTGGCAGGCAATGTAAGGGTAAGCTCCTCAGACATATTTTTGAACATATCCGCAAAATCCTCCGTATCCTGCACACGGTTCACAGACTCATGAGCCACTGCCGCAATACCTAAGATTCCTGCATCCTCCTTAAGTCCTGCACTATGAAGCAGTCTTTGATATTTGTCGTCATCTACAATCTGAAGTCCCACCTGAAGCTTTATCTCCTTCTTTCCGTCAGAAATCTCCATAGCCTCCTTCAACTCATCCGTCAGACGTTCTACCTCTACTGCCGTATACCCGTTAACGTTCATCTGATAAAAGCTCTCCGTCACATCTTTCGCCTTCCCGAATTCACCCCAAAGTTCAAAATGCTTCTCATCCGGCAGTTCCGCCGCAGAAAATGCAATATTATAAGTGGTAAATACAACCGCCGCCTCCGATGCCTGTTGAAGTTCCGTCACAAAACTATTGGTAGCAACAAAAAGAATGATGCTCAAAGCAAGGGAAAAGATGATACTTCTGTAGCGATGTCTGTTGCGCTTAAAATTCTTGACGGCAAGGGTTCCCGGCAATCCGAACAAGTATCCGGACAAGCGTCCTGTCTTTACCGTTTCCCCCTCTAACTTCACTTCATTTGTCTGGCGGATACATTCCATCACAGGCGTTTTTACTGCCTTCCTTGCCGGAAGATAAGCAGATATCTGGATTGTGATAACACTGATCAGCACCGCCGCTAAAATTGCCGGCAGCGACAACACCAGCTTTAAAGAGACACCGCTGTACAACATGCCCTGAAAATTCTCTGACACAAGTGAGATCACCGCCTTCGTACCTGCAAGGCCAACCATCACCCCCGCCGGGATTCCCGCTGCTCCGATACATAGTCCTTCAAACAGCACAGAGTTTCTAAGCTGCTTTTTCGTCGCACCCACCGACATCAGAATGCCAAACTGCCGGGTACGCTCGTTCAAAGAGATACTAAACGCATTGCGGATTAAAAATACGGAGCCCAGCACAATGATTCCGACCGCGATTCCTCCCACAGTGTACAAAAGAAAATTAAATATCTCATTGCCGGACACTCCCATGAACCGCAACACGTCATCATTCATCGACACGTCAGCTCCCGCACCTTTATCGGCCGCATAAGCCCTGGCGCTCCGGGGATTTTTAAGTCTTAGAAATACACTGCTGCTTGACGTCTCCTCTCCTTCTTCGGCTTTGGTGACCAAAGTATAGCCGGGGTCATCGGAATCCGTGTAGGAAATCCTTGCGCAGATTCCCACTACCGTATAATTTCTTTTTTCTCTTATCACAAGCTTTTCTTTGCCCTTTTCAAAAGGTTCCGACTGTCCAAGCTTTTTTCCTTCCCGTAAGCGATCGCCCACGGAAAGCTTTAGAATATCCCCCTCTTTCACATTCACTCCTCCGGAAGAGAGCACACTGCCGGATACTAAGACCTCGCCGCTATTCTCCGGCAGTCGCCCGGACACTAACTCGACCGGCAGGGCGTCAAAAGCCGCCGCGTCATACCCGGTGATAAACAGATAGGGACTTTTTTTATTTTTACTGCCCTCAAGCTTCGCGTAACCGATATTTTCTGTTATGACGGCTGATTCTGCCTCTTTATCCTCTGTACGTTCCTCTGCAAAGGCTGCGTCCACTTCCTCAAACCCTACATGCCAGCTCCCGGCCTTCTCCTGCGCCCCGCGTACCATGTAGTCCAGCAAAGACACCCCGAAAGTAACGCCTGCAGTCACAAGGGCAGCCGAAAGAACGACTCCCGCGATTGTCACAAGGGTTCTGGTCTTATTTTTCTTTAACCCTTGAAACGCAACTTTATGAAAAATATTCATGAGCGCACCACCCTTTCATCCCGCACAACTCTCCCGTCAGAGATGCCGATAATGCGGTCTGCCTGCAAAGCAATATTTTCATCATGGGTGACAAGGAGAAGGGTCTGCCCGTACACACGGTTGCTCTGTTTCAACAGTTTGATGATCTCGTGACCATTCTTGCTGTCAAGGCTTCCGGTAGGCTCATCGGCAAGCATCACCTGGGGCGCGTTCATCAGTGCCCGCCCGATCGCGACGCGCTGCTGTTGTCCTCCCGAGAGCTGGTTTGGCAGATGGTTTTGCCGCTCCTCAAGTCCTAAAAGCCGCAAAAGATCATATAACCGCTTTTCATTTATCTTCCTTTTGTCCATGAGGATGGGGAGCGTGATATTCTCCACTACGTTAAGCGTAGGAATCAGGTTGTGGAACTGGTAGATAAGCCCCACCTGCCGCCTTCTGAATACCGCTAACCGGTCGCTGCTCTGAGCATAGACATCCTGCCCGTTTAAAAATATCTTTCCGCTCGTAGGCACATCTACACAGCCGATGGCATGGAGCAGGGTCGATTTCCCGGAGCCGGAAGCACCGATAATGGCGGTAAACTCTCCCTTTTTAATGTCAAGTGAAACATGGTCTAAGGCGATTACTTGATTATCACCTTTGCCATAGACCTTGCACAGATCTTGAATCTTCAAAAATTCCATAATATAAGCCTTCCTTTCATTCTGTCTTTTATCATAGACTATCATAGACCCTTTCACTTACATTTCCGTGACTTTAAAGTGAGAGTTTCGTCACTTTGGAAAGCGGATTGTGAATACAGCCCCGCCCTCCGGATGGTTCTTCGCGGTGATAGTTCCGCCCTGTCTTGTGATAATCGTCCGGCAAAGCGCCAGCCCGATTCCAAATCCTGCCGTCCGCGAATCTTTCCCCCGATAGTACCTGTCAAACACCCGGAAAAGCTCTCCCTCCTTAAATCCCTTCCCACTGTCACGCACTGTAATCTGCGTATAAAGGACTGTATCCTGACAGGATATGCAGATTTTTCCACGCTCCTTAGAATTTTCCATGCAATTTTTAAGCACATTCCCAAGCCCCTCTGCAATCCATGAAAAATCCCCCTCGATAAAAACTCCCTCGGGCACCGACATATCCAGTGCCACCTCATGAATCTCCATGGGAATCCGCAAAGGACGCAGGGCAGCCTCCACAAGATCTTTTACCTCTATCCGCTCCTTCTTAAAAACGATAATCCCCGCATCCAGCCTGGACAGCTTAAGGAGGGAAGTAAGAAGCATGTCCATCCGGGCAAAAAGCTCCTCTGTCTCCCGGAGAAGTTCCTCCCTTTCCTCTTTCTTCGGATGATTCTCTAACAGTGACAAAATCAGGTTCGCCGAGGTCAGCGGTGTCCTAAGCTGGTGGGAGATGTCCGCCAGAGACTCCGCCAGATGTTCCTTCTCCTTTTTCAGGGCATTGTTCTGCTCCCGGATGCGAACGGTCATCTTCCCAACCTCACTCTTTAGAATGGATAACTCCCCCTCCTCACAGTCCGCGATAAACACTCTGTCTGCATCATGCAGCACCCTGTCAATCTCCTCAGAAATCTCCGCGATTTTTCTATATCTCCCCTTTGTAAATATGAAAAAAAGAAATCCAAACATACAAGAAGAAAAAGCGGCAAGAATCCCTGCCGCCCAATGGATCTGATATGACGCGATACTTGTCCCTCCCGCAATCAGCAGGAACAGGCACGCAAACCATCTGATTTCTCTATTCCGAAACATATCTTTATCCCTCCCCCAGACGATACCCCGTTCCACGGACAGTCTGGATAATCCGGGGAGATGCCGGGTCATCTTCTATCTTTTCCCGCAAACGTTTAATGTATACAGTCAACGCATTATCAGTCACAAACTCTCCCGACGCGTCCCAGAGTTCACTTAAAAGTCTGTCTCTCGTTATAATTCTCCTCGGATTATTTACAAACATAAGCAAAAGGCGGTACTCCAGCGCGGAGAGAAACACTTCTTCGCCATTCTTTCTCACAATCCCGCTCGCCGTATCTACAGAAAGTCCCCCAATCTCAAAAGCCGAAGAATCTTTCCCGCTCTTCCTAAGCGCCGCCCTTATGCGGGCCACCAGCTCACGGGGGCGAAACGGTTTGGTGATGTAATCATCCGCGCCCATATTAAGTCCTGTAACTACGCTGGACTCTTCCCCCGACGCCGTGAGAAAGATTACCGGGATATTCTGCTGCGCCTTAATCTCCGTACAGACCACAAAACCGTTGCCGTCCGGCAGGGAGATATCCACTAACGCCAGGTCGAATCTATGCGCCGCAAGGCAGGCAATTGCCTCGCTCTGTGTGGATGCACTGGTGACGCCAAATCCCTCCGCACAAAGCAGCAGGGAAAGGTTTCTTGCAATCGCACCATCGTCCTCTACTAAAAAGATCTGTTTCATATAACTTTCTTACTCCTCTAACGACCGTTTCTTTGATATGGTCACTTTCTCTTCATAGCACATAAAGATTTCATCCATCTTCGCCTTATCCGGTTTCGGCGTCACAACACTCACCGCCGGCACGACAATAAGCCCCGCGATCATCGCCGCTGCCCCCGCATTGATAGGAGACGCTATATAATGGAAATACATATTGGAAACCGTGATTCCCACGCCGGCCGCAAAGCTTGCCCACACAGCCGCCCTGGTAACGCCCTTCCAGTACAGCCCGTACATGAACGGCGCCAGAAACGCCCCTGCAAGAGCGCCCCAAGAAATCCCCATAAGCTGCGCGATAAAAGTAGGCGGGTCAAGTGCGATCACCACAGACAGCACGATAAAGAACACCACCAGCACCTGCATGGTACGCACTTGCCTCTTCTCATCCATGTCCTTCATCACATTGTCCTTTAAAAGGTCAAGGGTCAGCGTAGAGCTTGACGTCAGCACCAGCGACGCCAGCGTAGACATAGATGCCGACAATACAAGCACGACCACCACGCCAATCAGAATATCCGGCAGCGTAGAGAGCATAAAGGGGATAATCCCGTCAAAGACCACTGCTCCCGTCTCATCATAAATCGCCTCATTGTCAAACAATCGCCCGAATCCGCCGAGAAAATAGCATCCGCCGGAGATGATCACCGCAAAGATCGTAGAGATGACCGTTCCTGTATTGATAGATTTTTCATCCTTGATGGCATAGAACTTGCCCACCATCTGAGGAAGGCCCCATGTTCCAAGAGAAGTCAGGATTACGACCCCAAGAAGGTTTAAAGGGTCAGGCCCCAAAAATGAAGTGAACGCCCCCGGCTGCCCCATAGTAACCGGAACATCGCTTGGCATCTCCGCCATCTTCCTGATCGCCTCGATAAGCCCTCCCTTGCCGGAAAGCACAGCCCCGATGACCGCGCAGATCCCGATCAGCATAATGATCCCCTGGATAAAGTCATTGATGGCTGTCGCCATATAGCCGCCCAGGATCACATACACCCCGGTAAACACCGCCATACCGATAACGCAGTATGTATAGGGAATGTTGAACGCCATTCCGAAAAGCCTTGACAGGCCGTTGTACACCGATGCCGTATACGGAATCAGGAACACAAACACGATCACCGATGCCGCAATCTTTAACGCCTTGCTCCCATACCTCTCCCCGAAAAAATCCGGCATTGTCTTAGAGTTTAATTTCTGGGTCATGACCTTCGTGCGCCGCCCTAAGACTACCCATGCCAGAAGACTTCCGATCACCGCGTTGCCAAGCCCGATCCAGGTGGACGCCATCCCGTATTTCCAGCCGAACTGCCCTGCGTACCCCACGAACACAACCGCCGAAAAGTAGGACGTACCGTAGGCAAACGCCGTAAGCCACGGCCCTACCGAACGCCCGCCCAGCACGAACCCGTCCACGCTGGTGGCATGCCTCCTGCTGTACAGCCCCACCGAGACCATCACCGCAAAGAAAATCACAAGTAAAAATAATTTGACTGCCATAGTAAATTCCTCATCTTTCCTTACTCAATTCCACTTTAAAGCGTAACGCTTTAAAGTAATAAAGTACCATGAAATCATACCACAGCAAAAAAACAATGTCAATTATTTCAGCTGAAATCCGCCAAAAAATTTACCCTTTCTTTTTATATTTTCCCAAATATAAAATTCAATTTCTACAGAAAAACTTCTTCAAAACACTTCGCAATCTTCCTCGACTAAAATTGAAAATAAATAAACTGACTTGCATCAAACCTGGGACCGTATACGCCGAAAATGATAATCCCAAAAATTCCGAAAAAATATATAAGCCAGCGCAGCCATATCCCCTGTCTGCATACCCACTCTATTGTATTCATCCCGCGATACTTACATACATCTGCCACAAGCAAAATAAGCAGCGCCACAATAAGTATATTTCTCGTAGCCAGTGTCAATCCCATTGCCTGAAGATTATTTCCCCAGGTAAACCAGTAATCCTCCCTGAATCCTGCTATTGTTTTCAGTATGGAAAGTCCCTGCCTAAATGATGCGCGGAAAAACACCCAACTAATATCCACAAGCCCAAACGTAACCAGCATCTTTAACAACCTGTGGCTGGATGCCGCCGGATCTGTCCCCAGCGCTTTTACCACCTTTTCTTTATACGGCCGCATCCACTCGCCAATCACCTGATAAGCGCCGTTCATCCCGCCCCATATAACAAAATGCCAGCTTGCGCCATGCCACAGCCCGCTGACAAGAAATACGACCATCAGATTCATCCACTTACGAACCTTCCCTTTCCGGTTCCCTCCAAGAGGAATATACAGGTAATCGCGAAACCATGTAGAAAGCGAGATATGCCATCTTCTCCAAAAATCTGACACCGATACAGCAAAATACGGTGTATTAAAGTTTTCCATAAGCCGGAAGCCCATAACCCTCGCGGAGCCGACAGCGATATTCGAGTAGCTGCCAAAATCACAATAAATCTGGAAAGCAAAGCAGATTGTAGCAATCAGCAATTGGAAGCCTGTCCGTTCCGTATAAGTGTTATACACACTGTCAACGACAATTGCAAGATATTCTGCCAGCACTACTTTCTGAAAATATCCGTACAACATTAATAATAGCCCGCTCCGGACACGCGCAAAATCAAACTCATGCTTCTCGTTAATCTGAATAAGCAGATTTTTCGACCGTTCGATAGGTCCTGCAACAAGCTGCGGAAAAAATGACACAAACAATGCATACTTTAAAAAATTGTGTTCCGCATAGATATCTTTTCTATATACATCCATCGTATAGCTCAATGCCTGGAAGGTATAAAACGAAATACCTACCGGAAGTATAATATCAAATGTGGGAGACTGTGCCTGAATTCCTGCCACAGCTAGAATCCTGATAAACGTAGCTGCCGCAAAATCAAAATATTTGAAGAAAAATAATATTGCCAGGTTACTGATAAACGAAAGCGCTACATATATATTTTTCCTGCGTACCCTTTCCTTTCCATCCTCCACTTTGTTCGCTGATTCTATAAGTAATCCCGATACAAATGTAATCGCTGTAGACGTAAACATCAAAAGCGCATACCTGGGATTCCAACACATATAAAAGAAATAGCTGAATGCAAGCAAGAACAGATACCTCGCCCGGTGCGGTATCACATAATAACCCAGACAAACCAGCGGGAAAGATAATAAAAACTCCAGGGAATTAAACAACATATCTTATTTCCTCCGTGATCCTATGAATCGACTGTACTATTTTTTCTGAATATTCTTTTCGGCCTCTGCCATGTCCTCTTCAAATCTGTCATAATCCGCCCACCACGACTGGTACTTATCTTCCCGGCGATGATCCGGGAGGGTATAATTCTCCTTCATATAGTCCCCCAGATTTCTTGTCAGCTTTACCGAACCATTCATATTCAGATGGACATAGTCCCTGAAATCCGTCTGATAATCCAGAGCCGCCGTATTGTTCTTCTGATAATAGATAAATGGTATATCCTTTTTTTCAAGATAAGCTTCCAATGTGATATTTATCTTCTGCCTGTTCACATATCTTTCATAGCCCCCTTCATTCTCATATCCATAAGGCGCTGCATATAGAATAAGCTGTATGTCATGTTCCCTGCAAAGTGATATAATCTTTTCAAAGTATTCTTGCGAAATATCCGGAAGCTCGCATCCCTCATCCGGAAGCTCTGGTTCCTCCATGGGATATACAGTTAAATCTAAAATACCGCCTTTTAGATAATTTTTCGGATGAAAATCCAAATCTTCCAAAGAGTCCCATCTGCTATGGTACTCTAAGAACGGCAGATAATATGTCAGTTTATCTTTTACCGGAAGCTCTCCCAAAAAATCCTGAACCATCTCCCACTTTACCCGACCCATCCGCATCCCGTCAAAGCCCATCCGCAAAGAAGCTTCTTCCGTATATTTCCGGTCAAAATAGAAATAGTACGATTCCAGCAGGACAACCTTTGGCTTCTGATAGTTTAAAGCTTCCTTCAGCAGATAATAGGAACTTCCTATACTTTGCTTCTGGCTGCACATCACATAAGACGTCAGACCGAATTCTTTCCACAGGGTATTCGGCTGAATGGCAGAATAACCATGACTGCTCCCAAGGCAGAGCACATCCAGCGTATCTTCCTCTATCTGATAAAAAGAATGAATCATATCGGATTCCCCGCCTGATTTTTTTCGAAGGATTTCAGAAATATTTAAAAATAATATTGTGCCAATCAAAAGAAATATGATAATCGAGCTTATCCATTGGCTTGTCTTCCTCATCTTACTTTCTCCAAATTCTAATCATTATTTTTTGTAAATATGCCATCCCACCTATTATACCCCCCCCCCTACCATTGCGTCAATATTAAAATATTTATATTACTCCGGAGATTTTCCACATCCTGCCGTCTTCTTTAACTGTTCAGTTTTATTTTCTCATCTATTGTAAATATTATGTGATTTTTTACGGCCATTAATGAATTAACAAAAAACGGGCCTTCACAGACAGCAAAACTGAATATTTTGCCGCCCGCAAAGGTCCGTTCTCCTTTTCTCCTATTATTTCATCTGGTTCACCCGATCCTGAACCGTCTTATTAAAGTTCTCAACTTTCCTCTCATAAGTGCCGTCCATATACTCCGAGCGGAGCATAAAATCAGCCGTGGCAAGATTGTTCGCAACCGGAATGTCATAGACTACCGCGATACGAAGGAGCGCCTTCACATCCGGGTCGTGAGGCTGCGCCTCAAGAGGGTCCCACAAAAAGACCATAAAGTCGATCTGCCCCTCCACAATCTTCGCCCCGATCTGCTGGTCTCCGCCCAGCGGGCCGCTGTTATAGCCCTTCACCGGAAGGCCCGTCTTCTCCGCGATAAGCCGCGCTGTCGTGCCGGTCCCGCACAGGAAATGTCCCTTTAAAATCTCTTTGTTCTTATCACACCACTCTACCAGCGCTTTCTTCTTCCCGTCATGGGCAACCAGCGCGATATGTTTCGTCTTGCCAATCTCCAGTGTCACAAAGTTATCATTCATCATCCTCTGCACATCCTTCCTCATAGTATTTGATGAGCGCCTGTGTTCCAAGCTCTCCATGCCCTGCCGCCTGCAGTTCCTCATAGCTTGCAAGCACCTGGCTCAGCACCTCCAGGCTCAGTCCGCTCCGGTTCGCCTCATTAAGCGCCAGCGTCATATCCTTGATAAAATGTTTCATAAAAAATCCCGGCGCGAAATCCCCGGCCATAATCTTCGGCGCGAACAAGTCAAGCTGCCTGCTCCCCGCCGCTCCCGTCGCCACAGACTTCACCACCGTCTCAAGGTCAAGCCCCTTGGCCTTTGCGTAGGTGAGCGCCTCGCACACGCCGGAGAGCGTTCCCGCGATCATAATCTGGTTGGCAAGCTTTGCATGCTGCCCGCACCCGGCCTTTCCCTGGTAATTGATATTCGTTCCCATAGCCTCAAACAGCGGCATGCAAGCCTCAAAGTCCGCCTTCTCGCCGCCCACGAGAATAGAAAGCGTCCCGGCCTTCGCCCCTGTATCTCCGCCCGTCACCGGCGCGTCCAGCACATGGAATCCCCTCTGCGTCCCTTCCTTATAAATCTCCTCTGCGATCATCGGGCTTGTGGTGGTCATATCGATAAGGTATGCCCCCGACTTCGCGCTGTCCAGTATATTTCCCCCATCAAAATATACCTCTTCCACATCCTTCGGGAATCCCACAATGGTAATCACCGCGTCGCGCTCCTTCACGCAATCCGCGATAGAATCATGGAACACCGCACCTTCCGCGATCACATCCTCTGCCTTTCCTCTGGTCCGGGCAAAGATATGCACCTCATATCCCGCTTTCATCAGGTTTCTCACCATGGATTTCCCCATGATCCCCACACCGATAAAACCTATTGTCTTCATCCTGCACTCCTCCTTCTCCCCGCAGGGCTTACTCATATTTTTCCACAACTTCTCCCTGCTTTTTGTAGATACTTCCTGCCGGCACAAATCCTCTCACAGAAGACAACGGGTAAATATTCGTATGGCTTCCCACGACGCTGCCCGGATTCAGCACCGTACCACAGCCGACCTCCACCTCGTCTCCCAGCATCGCGCCGAACTTCTTAATCCCCGTCTCGATATTGCCCTCCGGCGTCTTCACTACAACCAGCTTTTTATCCGACTTCACATTGGATGTGATAGAGCCCGCGCCCATATGCGCCTTGTACCCAAGAATCGAATCCCCTACATAATTGTAGTGGGGCACCTGCACTTTATTAAACAGTATCACATTCTTAAGTTCTGTGGAATTGCCCACAACAGCTCCCTCGCCTACGATAGCATTGCCCCGAATAAACGCGCACTGCCTCACTTCTGCATCTTTCCCGATAATTGCAGGCCCGTGAATGTAGGCAGACTCGAACACTTTCGCGGATTTGGCGATCCACACATCCTCACCTATCTTGTCATATTCCTCCGCGGGAAGCGTCTCTCCAAGCTCCAGAATAAACGCGCCGATCTTCGGCAGCACCTCCCACGGGTATGTAACTCCCTCAAAAATATCCTTTGCAATCGTCTCGTCCAGCGTATACAGCTCTTCTACTGTTAATTCCTTCATCCAAAAAACTCCTTCCTAATTCAATTTAAAACAGAATACCACTTTTCCTCCCCAAAGTCAAAACATGACGTACCTCATTTCCCTTTCAAGCAGCAATCTGTTACTGTTCACACCCTATGGTGCTCCAGTAACGGCAATCTCACTTTCCGCCTTTCCGATAAAATGAAGCCGCCCGGTTATAAAATCCCTGCAGCTCACTCTGGTTGTTAAGCCCCTTAACCCCCTGGGTCCGTCTCACGATAAAGTTCTTTAGTTTTCCCATATATTCATCAGGCGTGATCTCCCCGTCTGCTACAAGCGTAAGCCCTTTCTCCCAGCTCGCCGTAAGCTCCGGGTTTAAAAGCGGCCGGATGGAATGGTCCACTACGTCATAGATCATCTCCCCCTGCAAGGTTGGCGTGACAATCTGCGTCTTTTTATTTAACGCCATATATCCATTGTTAAACAGCTTTTTCAAAATCTCGCCTCTCGTAGCGCTGGTCCCGATTCCGCTTCCCTTAATCTGAGCGCGAAGCTCCTCGTCCTCAATAAGCTGCCCGGCATTTTCCATGGCTAGGATAAGGGAGCCGGAATTATACCGTTTCGGAGGCGAAGTCTTTCCCTCTTTAATGTCAAGAGACTGTACCGGAAGGATTTTTCCCTTCCTCAGACCTTTAAGCCACTCAAAAATAATGCTGTCCGCCTCCTGTCCGCTATCCTCTCTCCCGCCGTCCTGGGAACCTCCGTTTTCTCTTTCAGCCTCTGCTGCTTTCTCCGGGCGCTCCTTGTCTGTGCCGCCCTTTCTTCCAGGAACTCCTGCCACCTTCAGATACCCTTCTTCTGCAAGCACTTTAAAGCTGGAAAAGAACGACTCCTCCTTAATCTTTGTGACGATAGCTATCCTCTGATAGACTGCCGGAGGATAGAAGATACTCAAAAAACGGCGAACAATCACATCATAGACCTTCTGCGACGTTTCGGACAGCGAATGGAGGGTATTTAATCCTTGTCCCGTCGGGATGATGGCATAGTGGTCCGTAATCTGCTTATCATTGACATATCGTGTCTTCTCAAGCCCCTTATGGCTCTTAAATCCCACAATCTCCTGGAGATAAGAAACCGCCGGTTCGTACTTCATCAATCCGTTTAAGTTCTTATGTATCTCCTTCGCCACTGCTGTAGACAGCACCCTGGCGTCTGTACGGGGATAAGTCACAAGCTTTCGCTCATACATCTCCTGCACAACTCGGAGAGTCTCGTCAGGACTGATCTTAAACCGCTTCGAACATTCATTCTGCAGCTCCGCAAGATTGAAAAGAAGAGGCGGATTTTTCTTCTCCTTCTTTTTCTCTATGCTGGCAATCTGTCCACTGACTGGTGAAGGTTCTTTCAGGTAATCAATAAGCTCCTGCGCTTTCTTCTCCTCCTTAAATCCATTTTCCTTATAAAGATCAAAGGATTCAAACCACTTAGAGCCCTTCACAGCCCGCCATTCTCCCTCGAAGTTCCGGCCTTCCTCACCGAAAGATGCCATAACCCGGTAAAACGGCGTCTCAACAAATTCCCGTATCTCCCGTTCCCTGCGGACGACCATCCCCAACACACAAGTCATGACACGCCCCACAGACACGACGGAATATTTCGTCTTTAAATAATTGGAAATACTGTTGCCATACTTAAGCGTCAGGAGCCTGGAAAAATTAATCCCCATCAAATAATCCTCCTTCGCCCGAAGATACGCTGACGCGGACAGATTATCATACTCCTTCAGATCCTTTGCCTCCTTGATCCCTCTTAGAATCTCCTCCTCCGTCTGAGAATCAATCCACACCCGGCGCCTTACTTTACCGCGCACACCCGCCTGCTGCTCTACCAGACGATAGATGTACTCTCCCTCTCGCCCGGAGTCCGTACAGACATAGATTGTCTCTACGTCGCCGCGGTTTAAAAGCTCCGACACAATTCGAAACTGTTTAGCCACCCCTGGGATTACCTCATACTTAAACTCCTCAGGTATAAAAGGCAGAGTCGTTAAACTCCACCTTTTTAATGACGGATCATATTCCTCCGGATAACTCATAGTTACCAGATGTCCTACACACCAGGTCACGATAGCCTCCTCTGATTCCAGATAACCGTCCTTTCGTTTTGTTGTCAGTTTCAGTGCCTTGGCAAACTCCTGCGCAACACTGGGTTTCTCAGCAATATAAAGCGCTTTCCCCATAGATTTCCCTAACTCCTTTTGTTCACTCTGTTTCCGAATATGCTCTTCACCTTGTCGAAGAATGACCGTTCCTTTTGCACCGGTTTCTGGCGATGGGCATTTAAAGCCTCCTCCATAAACGTTGCCTGAGAGTCCACATAAGGCTCTGCAAGTTCCCTTTTGCAGTATGTTCCGTCACTTCTCAGCACTCTTCCCTTTATGTTGTCGCTGAGCATAACTTTCAGATAGTGATTAATCTGTTTTTTAATATCTCCGTCCAGAATCGGGCACGCTACTTCCACTCGCTTTTCCGTATTGCGGGTCATCATATCCGCAGAGCCGATATAAATCTTCTGGCTCTCTCCCGTACCAAAGCTAAAAATCCGCGGATGCTCCAAATAGCGCCCTACCACGCTCATCACCCGCAAATTGTCCGTATAGCCCGGCACTCCCGGAAGCACGCAGCAGATTCCGCGCACGATAAGGTCAATCCTCACCCCGGCCCTCGAAGCCTCCGACACCTTCTCGATATAATCCGTATCCGTCACCGAGTTCATCTTCATGATAATACGGCCATTATTTCCCTTTAAAATCTCCTCATCCATCAGCTTAAGCACCGTCTGCTTCAAACTGGTCGGCGAGACGATCAGATGATTATATACGCCCTCCAGATTGCTGATGGCCATATTTTTGAAAAATTCCGACGCATCCTGCCCGATCGCCTGATTGGCTGTCATCAGCGAAAGATCCGTGTACATCCCCGCCGTCTTTTCGTTGTAATTGCCCGTCCCGATCTGGGTGATATACTGAATCTCGCCCCTGTTGCGGTAAGTGATCAGACAGATCTTCGAGTGCACCTTGTAATCCTCAAAACCGTAGATCACCCGGCATCCGGCATCCTCCATCCGCTCGGACCAGTCGATATTATTCTGCTCGTCGAACCTTGCCCGAAGCTCAATGAGCGCCGTCACCTCTTTTCCATTCTCCGCAGCGGCGCAAAGATACTCTACAAGCCTTGCCTTCTTCGCAAGACGGTAGATTGTAATCTTAATCGTCATCACATTCGGATCGTAAGCCGCCTCCTTAATCAGCTTAAGGAAGGGGTCCATACTCTCATAAGGGAAGAACAAAAGCAAATCCTTCTTCTTAATCTGGCGCATGATGCTTCCATCCTGGACACGCGCACAACTCTGAGGCGCAAATGCCGGGTAAGTCAGAGACTTTTTCATTGGCTCCGGCAGATTCCCGCTGATAGCGAAGATATAGTCAAGCTTCATCGGCATCTTTGTCCTGAAAATCTGCACAGGCTTAATCTTAAACTTATCGCAGAAATACTTTTCCGTCTCCGCACTCAGCTTCTCCGCCACCTCGAGCCTTACCACCGACATCCTGCGGCGCTTGTGAAGGGTCTTCTTCATCAGATGCCGGAAATCATCATTGACCTCCAGCGCCTCATCCTCCGGGTTAATGTCCGCACTGCGGGTTACACAGATATAGTTGGGGTCTGTCACCGTATATTTCGGGAACACAAGATTTAAGTGTTCCACGATAATCTTCTCCATACGAATATACCGGATATCGTGTCCCGGCAGATACAGGATATTGGAAATAAACTGGGGAACCGGCACAATTCCCTGCATTGTCTTATCCTTATCCTTCAAGTTCGCCGTCACGTAAATCTCCTTATTCAAGAGATGCGGAAACGGGTGGTTCGCATCCACAATCTGCGGGGAAAGGATAGGAAGTATCTGATCTTTAAAATATTTTTTTACATACTTCTTCTCCTGCTGCTCAAGCTCCTTGTAACTGAGTCCGCACACCCCGTAAGGATGAAGGAGCTTTTGAATATCTGAATAGGTCTTGTCCCGCTCCTTACAAAGAGGAGCCACCGCCTCAAAGATCTTCTCAAGCTGACCGTCCGGTGTTAGCCCCGAACGGCTGTCCTTCGCCTTTGCGTCCGCATGTGCCATGTCAAACAAACTTCCCACGCGAATCATAAAAAATTCATCAAGATTGCTTGAAAAAATCGCCACAAACTTCATCCGCTCCAAGAGAGGGACCGTGATATCCTGTGCCTCCTGCAGTACCCTCTGGTTAAACTTAAGCCACGACAATTCCCGGTTCTGCGAATAATTTAAAATATCATTTTCCATAAGCTTTGTCCCTCTCTTTTAATCCTTGTTTTTTATCATGCCGTTTATTACTATTTCGCCTGAATATAGCCTTTTTTCGTCAATGCCTCCGCACAGAGCACCGCGCCGCCTGCTGCCCCGCGCAGCGTATTGTGGGAAAGACCCACGAATTTATAATCGAACATAGTATCCTCTCTCAGACGCCCGATGGATACGCCCATGCCCTTCTCGTAGTCAACGTCAAGAGCCACCTGGGGACGGTTGTCCTCCTCAAGATACTGGATAAACTGCTTCGGCGCACTAGGCAGCTCTGCCTCCTGCGGAAATCCCTTGAAGTTCACCAGCTTCTCAATAAGCTGCTCCTTCGTCGGTTTCTTCTCAAAATTGATAAACACTGCTGCCGTATGTCCGTCAAGCACCGGCACACGGATACACTGACAGGTAATCTTAGGCAGAGCAGCTTTCACAATCTGTCCGTCCTTCACCTCGCCGAGCACCCGCAGCGGCTCCTGCTCACTCTTTTCTTCCTCGCCGCCGATGTAGGGGATAATATTCGCTTCCATCTCCGGCCAGTCCTTAAATGTCTTTCCTGCCCCGGAAATCGCCTGGTAAGTTGTCACTACAACCTCCTTCGGGCCAAATTCATTCCACGCTGCAAGACAAGGCACATAGCTTTGAATCGAGCAGTTCGGTTTCACCGCGATAAATCCCCGCTTTGTCCCAAGACGCTCCTTCTGCGCCGCAATCACTTCAAAATGCTCTGCATTAATCTCCGGCACAGCCATCGGCACGTCCGGCGTCCAGCGGTGAGCGCTGTTATTGGATACTACCGGAGTCTCCGTCTTCGCGTACTCCTCCTCAATGGCCCTGATCTCATCTTTTGTCATATCGACGGCGCTGAATACAAAATCAACTCCCGCCGCAACCTTTTCAACTTCATTCACATTGGCAACCACCAGCTTCTTTACCGCTTCCGGCATCGGTGTCTTCATCTTCCAGCGTCCGCCCACTGCCTCCTCGTAAGTCTTTCCCGCAGACCGGGGGCTTGCCGCCACCGTCACAACCTCAAACCATGGATGGTTCTCTAACAACGAGATAAATCTCTGTCCTACCATGCCCGTGGCTCCCAATATTCCTACTCTTAATTTCTGATTCATATCTCTTCTCCTATTCCTTCAATATTTATTCTTTCTAACTATCCGTTCATCAAATTTTACCACATTTCCGTATAAAATCAATCTTTAAAACTATTTCCCGGAAAAATCCTTGGAAAACACACATCCGCAATAATCCTGCCGGTAGAGTCCATACTCTTTCGAAAGTTCTATCGAACGCTTATACCCGTTCTTCTTCTTAAAATCAGACAAAAGATACGGCACTCCATACTCCTCCCCCAGCCTGGCGCCAATCTCATTAAGCTTATCCGCTTTTTTCAGCGGACTTATGCTGAGAGTGGTGGTAAAATAATCAAACTCTGCATTTTTTGCCATCTTCGCCGTCTCCCGAAGCCGCATCTCATAACAGCGAAAGCATCTCTCTCCCCCTTCTTTCACTTGCTCAAGCCCTTTCGCCATCTGAAAAAAATGTTTGCTGTCATAAGGCCCCGCCGCAAAAGCCACCGGATGCTTTGCCGGCAGCCGGTCAATTAGCATCTGCTGCTCAAAAAAACGCTTCGTATACTCGCTCTCCGGAGAAATATTGGGGTTGTAGTAAAAGACCGTGATCGAAAAATAGCTGCTCAAGTATTCCAGCACGTAACTGCTGCACGGCGCACAGCAGCTATGCAGGAGAAGTCTTGGCACTCTTTTCTCTTCCTCAAGGCACTTAATTAGCTTATCTAATTCTTTCTGGTAATTCATTCATGTCTCTCCTGTTAATCTCTTATTGACTGTCTCTATTATATCTGCCGAACGAATTAAATACAACTGCCACTTCTATAATATGCCATGATATTTTCCGCACTTATTTACAGTATTTTGAATAAACTAATATATATTCATGGGGAACTCATTCCATTCCCCCATCTGGGAGGTATCTATGGACCAAGTACTGGAACTTAAAAACATCCACTATACTTATCATACGCTGGACGGGGAGACTCCCGCCCTCACAGACATCTCTTTTTCACTGAACAAAGGAGAGTTCGTCGCCATCGTCGGGCCGTCCGGATGCGGCAAATCAACGCTCCTGTCACTGATTGCCGGGCTTATAGTGCCAGAAAAAGGACTGATAAAAATCAATGGAAAATACTTGAGAGAAAGCACCACAAACATCGGATATATGCTGCAGCACGATGAACTTTTCGAGTGGAGGACCATCTACCACAACGTACTGCTGGGCCTCGAAATCCAACACATGCTCTCCGCAAAGACAAAGGCAAGAGCCCATGAACTTTTAGATATCTACGGACTTAAAAACTTCGAAAACTCCCACCCATCGGAACTGTCCGGCGGCATGCGCCAGCGGGCGGCCCTTATCCGCACTCTTGTCTTAGAACCGGATATCCTGCTCCTTGATGAGCCATTCTCCGCCCTGGATTATCAGACCCGTCTAAATGTCGGAGATGATATCGGACAGATTATCCGCCGGGAGGAAAAGGCTGCCCTTCTTGTGACACACGACCTCTCAGAAGCAGTCTCCCTGGCTGACCGCGTCATCATCCTTTCCGGCCGGCCGGCAACCATACGCCAGACAATCCCTCTTATCTTTGACCTTGAGCAAGATACCCCTCTGGCCAGACGGAACTCCCTGGAATTTAAAAATTATTTTAATCTGATATGGAAGGAGCTAAACAGCGATGAGTGAATTTTCCAAAGAACAGCTTTTATTCCTGAAAGAACAAAAAAAACAACAGCGGATTGTTAAGATTTCCAGAATCCTCATTCTGCTAAGTTTCCTGTTCCTCTGGGAATTTTCTGCAAATGTAGGATGGATAGACTCCTTTATCTTTTGCAGTCCTTCAAAGATTGCCCTTTGTTTTTGGGGCATGGTTCTAGACAAAAGCATCTTTCTCCATATAGGAGTAACTCTTTATGAAACAATTATAAGTTTTGTTCTCGTAATTATAGTCAGTATTTTCATAGCTGTATGCCTGTGGTTCAGCAAAAAGCTGTCGGAAATATTAGACCCTTACTTAGTTGTGTTAAACAGCCTCCCGAAGTCAGCACTTGCGCCCCTGCTCATTGTGTGGCTTGGAGCCAACAAACTAACCATTATCACTGCCGGGATGTCCGTTGCCATCTTCGGCAGTATCTTAAGCCTATACAGCAGTTTTGTCACAGTAGACCCTGGGAAGATTAAGTTAATCTACACATTGCAAGGCAGCAGGCTGCAAGCACTCATTAAAGTTGTGCTTCCTCACTCGCTGCCGTCAATCATCAGTAATATGAAGGTGAATATCGGGCTGTGTCTCGTGGGAGTTATCATCGGGGAATTTCTGGCGGCAAGAAACGGACTTGGATATCTTATCATCTATTCCAGCCAAGTATTTAGCTGCGGGGGCATTCTGTTACTTTGACTATCGTTCCAGAAAACACAACATTATCACAATATTTCCCACTCACCTTTTCCTCCGCTTCCATTAAACCGAATCCTTCCCTCTTTTTTCAGTGCCCTTATCCGGTAATTAGCCCCCGACAGGCTGATGCGCAGTTCTTTCGCAATCATTCCGGCAGTTATCCGTGGATTTTCCCTCATCATATCCACGATAATCTCCCGCTCCTCTTTCTTTTGCTCTCTATAGCTGAACAGATTGCCGTATTCTATTTTTATACTGCTCTCACACTCCATTGGCGGGATATCCCCACACTCTGTTCTCATCGCCTCAGACAAGCCGAACACAATCTCCATAAATTCCGGAAATACAAGAATTTTATCAGTCTCCTCAAGCATCTGCATGACTGCAGCTCTCTCCACGGCTTTCCCCGTCCGCAGCTCCTTTTCAATATAAGAAAATCTCTCTTGCAGCACACTGCCCTTCGCCTCTTGGCGTTCTAATTCATTAATCCTATTTTGCACGCCTGAAAGCTGCTCTTCTAATCTTTTTTGTTTTCTTTGATAAACTTCATTCGAGATGATTTCATCTAAAAGCTTTTCCACCAGCATATCCATCTGCTTTAAAAGTTTCTCCTTTTTCTGAATTTCTCTGTCAAACTCCAGCTGGCAGTCCTCTTCTTTCAGCACGACTTTCAGCAAATCTACCATATAGCCGATAATCTTTGCTTTATCCGTCCTGTACCTTTGATTGCAGACCTGTTCCAGCAATCCGTACAGCTTCCTCTCTTCAAGATGAACGTTGTCACATCCGTTTACTTCAAGGCATCTTACCTGTTTTAACTGCGGTCTGTCCGCCTTCCCCTCATTTCTTCCTAACTCCAGATATCTCTTGCATTTCCATTCATAAATGATATCTTTGTCTTTATAGCGTCTCCTTGTTCTTCTATAATAAGGACTTCCGCATAATCCGCAGACCAATTTCCCGCTCAACGGGGATTTTCCGGGATTTCTTCCCCTTTTCCTCTCCCCTGCCAATCCCGCCGTCTCCGCGCGCTTTGCAATCTCCTCATTTGCAGCCTCCCAGAGTTCCTCTGACACAATCGCCGGCACTTTATTTTCATGCACATACTGTTCTTCTCTCGGCACTCTCATCGTCCTCTTCGACTCAAAATCATAATGCAGCCTGTTCATCACTGCCGTCCCCTTATTCAAAGGATTATGTATCATACGGAGAATTGCAGAATCTGTAAAAGGTTTTCCATTCCTGCCGACGATACCCTCATTCTTTAAGATTGCAGATATACTCCTGCTTCCGAATCCTGCAGCGCACAGTTCGTACATGCGCCGCTTTACCTTCGCCTCATCCTCCACAATTACCACACTCTTATCCGGCAGTTTACGATATCCATATGTATTAGATGTCAGGACTACCGGGCCACCCTGTTTCTGGCGGTTTTTGTGTGCATTATTAATCTTCTTACTTAGCTCCCGGCTGTATTCCTCCGCCAGTATCGCCTTGATTCCGGTAATCAGTGCATCATCTGTCGTATAAAACTTCCTTTCAATATATATGTAAAGCTTCTTCTGACCGGTCAATAAACGGTCTACAAAAAGATACCAGTCCTTTGTATTCCGCATCAGTCTGTCCTGGGATTTAATAACAATAATATCAAACCTATCCCTTTGCAGATCATTGTAAAGACGGTTATACTCACTTCTTCCCTTTGTCGTCGTCCCTGAACGGCTTTCCACGTAAATATCCTTAAGTATCCAGCCCTTTTCACGGACACATATTTTCCCCTCTTCCACCTGCTTTTTTAAAGCATCCTTCTGGCTTTCCTCCTCCGTACTGCAGCGGGCATAGATTACAGCGCGTAAAATCATAGAGCGTCTTCTTTCCGGATTCGCTCGGTCAAGCGAAGCTTTTCTTCCGGGCTTATTAAATTATCCTTCATTAATATTTCTGCCAGCCTGAGCATAATCTTTGCATCTTTAGGCGCCAGGCTGCTTCTTTCATTAATTTGAGCTTGTGAAAAATGGGTCGGCATAATCTCTAACGCTTTCGTTTTTTATAACATATTCCGCAGGACAGATTTTATACCTGCCCTGCGGACGCCAACACATATTCACCATATGACCCGATTTCTTTATATCACAAACTGTTCCATATACTTTTTACTGAGCATCAGGCTTCGCCTTACGTCCTCCGTATTCCCTTCAAAGCTTCGGTCTTCCACCTCTATACACGCATATCCATCATACCCTATATCCGTAAGCGCACTCACAAACCGATCCCACTTTACATCGCCCAAGCCCGGAAGTTTCGGTGCCATATACTCAAGAGGATATGCCAGAGTCCCTACGTCGTCAAGCTTACTTTGATATACCTTGATATCTTTAAAATGTACATGGAATATTTTATCCCTGAACTCATATACCGGCTTGATATAATCCATCTGCTGCCATACAAAATGACTTGGATCATAATTCAGCCCAAAATATTCACTTGGAAATATCTCAAACATCCTCCGCCATATATCCGGGCTCACCGCCAGATTTTGTCCACCCGGCCACTGCTCTCTCCCAAACAGCATCGGACAGTTTTCAATAGCAATCTTAACTTTATTCTCTTCTGCACACGCTAATATATCCCCCCATGTCTCCGCAAAAAGCTCCAGATTTTCCTCCACCGTCTTTGTCTGATCCCGCCCGATAAACGTAGTGACCATTCCTACCTCAAGCAATCTGGAAGCCTGGATTACTTTCTTTAGATGTTCGATATTTGCCGCTTTTCTCTCAAAGTCAGAATCCATGGTATTCGGATAAAATGCGAGTGCAGACAGTTTGACTCCTCTTTCCTCACAATACCGCAGAATATACTCTTTCTTCTTCTCATCCAGATTCCAAACATCAATATGTGTAACTCCTGCATATCTGCGCTCCGCTTTCCCTGACGGCCAGCATGCCGCTTCTACACAAGAAAATCCCATCTCACCAATGATATCTATCATGTGCTCAAAAGTCTCATCTCCCAAAATCGCACTGACCAACCCTAATTTCATCAGCTTCCTCCTTTTCATCCCTTTGCTCAATTGCCGGCGTACGTCCCTTCAATCCCGGAAAATACTGCCCGCATGGACTTAAGTGCTTCTTTACTTCCGATAACAGACTCCCTCTTTTCCCTGATACAGTCTATAAATTCATCAATCACTCCTGACTTTGACTGCCCGTCATTGGTCTGAATCTGATCAAGCTCATACCGCACACTGCTGCCGTCTCTTTTTTCTATGAGCAACGAGTACTTCCTGTCACAGTATATTTTCATTACGCCCTTTTCGCCATATAAAATCGTCGAGTTATCTTCCTGACCATAGTTGCTCCATCCTACCGTCATCGTACCGGCTGCCCCGTTTTTCAGACGATATATGCAGGCGGCATAATCATCCACCGGAATTTTCATCCCCTCACTGTCTTTTTTATCCAAAGTAGCAAGAACCGCATGTGCGGACACAATCTCGTCTCCCGTCAGATAACGTATCAAATCCGTTTTATGAATCCCAAGATCCGCCATGGCCCCAAAAGCCGCCTTACTCTTATCAAAAAACCATACGTTCTTTCCCGCGTCTATACTCCATGTCTCCGGCCCTGCATGGGTAAAATTAGTCTGGAAGAAAATCAGTTTCCCGATCTCACCCGAAGCCAGCAGCCTTTTTGCCTCCTGATGCGTGCGCAACAACCGCTGGTTATGTCCGATCATCAGATATTTTCCACTTTTTTGTGCTTCTTCTTCCATCCTTTCACACTCTTTTAAAGTAACCGCCATGGGCTTTTCACAAAGCACATGCTTGCCGGCGTGCAGCGCAGCTATAGCAATTTCCGCATGTGAATGATTTGCCGTACAGACGCTAACGACATCAATCTCTGGATCGTTCAGCATCTCTTCATAGGAACTGTAATTTTGTGCTCCGTATCTCTCTGCCAGTTCTTTTGCTCTGACTGTATTCTTATCATAAAATCCTGCAAGCTGCACGTCTGTCCGCACAGCATACTCCGGAATATGACGAAGCTGTGCAATCTTGCCGCAGCCAATGATTCCTGCTCTATACATAATCTCTCCTTCTGTCTAAAATGAAGCTTACGCTCTTCCATTCTACACCGATTCCCGGCGAATCAATTCTGGTTCAAATATAATATTTCTCATGCCGGACGTGTCTTCTTTTTCTATTTTATCAATCAGCATCTTTGCTGTCTCCTGCCCCATCTTTCTGGCAGGCTGGCCGATGGATGTCAAAGACGGCACAATAAAATTGCAGATTTCCAAATTATCATAACCGATAACCGAAATATCCTTCGGAACACATACTCCGGACTCCGTGAATCTGTTGATCGCACCTATTGCCTGCATGTCCGAAACAAAAAAACATCCGTCAACCTTTTCTTTCATTAAAATCTCGGCTGCGCTTCGTCCCCCGTCAAAGCTAAGCTCTATATTCATCGTACAGATCTCCTCTGTCCGGATTCCCGCTTTCTGCGCAGCCCTGAAAAATCCTGTCCGCCGCTCTTTATTATATCTCGACTTATCATTTGTTCCGATAAAGGCCAGCTTTCTTCTTCCCGCTTTAATCAGCTCGTTTCCAGCTATGTACCCGCCTCTTTCATTGTTCGCGATCACATAGGGCAGGGATATCTCATCATTATAAGTACAGCACTGAACAACCGGATACTCCTTTTCAAGTGAAAACAGCACCTCGTCCTGAATCGTCGTCTCCAAAAACACCGCCCCGTCAGCAATCCGGTTCTTTACTTTCTGCAGACATTCAACCTGCCGTTTTAACTCTCCGTCTGTCTCGCTCAGCAAAATATCATACCCCTTCTCATTGGCATATTCGCTGATTCCATGTACGATTTCCATATAAAATAAATTCGAAATATTCGTTAGTATGATCAGGATTGTCTTACTTTTTGATGTCCTAAAGTTACGTGCCAGCATATTCGGCACATAATTCATCTCAGCTATCACATCTTCTACCCGCTTGCGCGTCTTTTCAGTTACCTTTCCTGAACCATTGATCACCCTTGATACTGTAGCGACCGATACACCGGCCTTCTCAGCTACTTTTTGAATATTTGTCATATGTCCGCCCACTCGCCTTTATCTTTTTTTGCTTCCTATATTATACCATCTATGGAAATATTTAACATCCTAAATCTTCTCCTCAAGAGATTTAATAAACGCAAATCCCTTCTTCTGGCGTTCATCAACATCGGCTACATCAGGCTTTCTGTGCCCCTTAACAAAAAACGGTGCGCACTGCTCATATGCAAAATATCCCTCATAGCCAATCTCCTTACATGCTTTGAAAAACGGAACCCAGTTTTCGATACCGTCACCCGGCACCACCTCTTCTGTCGCGTAAATACTGTCACTCGGTCCATATTTGATTCCAACCCCAAGCGTATGGGAATGCGCCATATCCTTGCCTGCACGTCTTACTGTTTCATAGATGAACGCTTCCGTCTGATGATCAAAAAGAGGTAAATCCAGACCGATCTTTACATTAGCCATCCCTACTTCCTCTACCATATCAAACAAGTCCTGCACACAATTTACCACTGGCGGATGCCCCTGAAGCGCCAGAACAACCGGATAACTCTCTGCCATCTTCGCTGCCTCTCTAATCCCCTCCCTTACATGTATCCATTCCTGATAGTAATCCTCCTGCTTTGATACTTCCATAGACCGTGTCGTAAGTGCTGTCTGACAGTATCCCTGGTTCGAATATTCGCTCCAGAAATAACCGATAAATGCCGGCATAATTCTTACTGTTCCACATTCCATATCCTCTGCCAGCTCACAGCACTCTTTCAGGTATGGCAGCTCCTTTTCCACATCAGGCACCAGCGCATGCTTAGACCGCATGAAATTTGTACATGCGTCCACCGCCGCGAACTTGATTCCTTTCTTCTTCGCGTAAGCAAGCAGCTCTCTTCTCCTCTCCTTACTCCAGTCTCCCGGATACATCAGAGGTTTATGAGGCCAGATATCCACGGCATCATATCCGAATTCGGCTGCCTTATCGATAATCTGCTCCATTGTCAGCGGACCTCCCTCATGAAAATATCCTCCGTAATTCACCGCGTCCATGCTCTGTTTGATTTTATACATAATTTTACTCCTCCATTTATTTTTATTGTCTTATCTTAGGATGCCTCGTATAGATAACTAAAAGCACCAACAAAATAACTCCATTCATCATATATTTCCCGGCTTCATTCGTATCCATCATAACAAGAAGGCTGCTTATTACTGTTAAGATGACCGTTCCCGCCGCCGTACCCATATAGCTTCCTCTCCCACCGGCTATGGATGTCCCGCCGATTACAACTGCTGCCACAGACGGCATTACATAAGAGGCGCCTGCATTTACATAAATAACTTCGTTGTACGCGCAGAGCCAGAATCCGGCAAATGCACTGAGCACCCCGCAGATCATATACGTGTATATCCGAATCCTGCCCGATTGTATTCCTGATAATACTGCCGCTCTCTCATTGCTTCCCACAGCATACAGCCGCTTTCCATATGTACTCCTGGTAAGCAGCAGATACATAGCAAAAGTCAATGCAATCCAGATTACCGTAAGCCAAGGTAGAAATGCTGCCACCTTCGAAGTAGCAATCCTGCTTGCTGCCGGGGAGGGAGCACCCGTCGGATTGCCTCCGGTAATCAACTGCTGCACACTAGTCAGCGCATTGGACACCGCCAGTGTCATCACAAGTGCCGGTATCTCTGCAAACACGACTCCTACTGCATTGAATAGTCCTACAACAGCTCCCACAAACAGGACGATGAAAAATGCCTTTAGAAGCTTCCCGTCGCTTCCGTCCATGATGATATAAGCAACCACTGCCCCAAGTGACATAACTCCGCCAACCGACAGGTCAAGCCCGTCATTCCCAGAGAGTACTACCAACGTCTGGCCGCTGGCTACAAATCCAAGAAGAGATGCCGTAATCAAGATGTTTGCAACGTTGGCCGGTCTTAAAAACTGCCCATTGATCATACACCCGGTAAACAGGAGCACTATCGTAATCCCGACGAGAATAAACTTCTGGCTTTGTATTTTATTTCGCATCTTGCTCACCTTCCCCTCCTCCTGTTCCTTCGTTCTGCCAACGCCGCGCTCATAAGCCCAAATATAATAATAAAGTTAGAGAATAGCTGCTGATAATAAGTAGAAATCTGCATTTCTGGATAGTTTACTGAGACATAACTAAAAGCATAAAACACAATATTATTTATCACAGCCAAAAATAACGCTCCGCTGACTGCTCCCAGTATATAGTTCTTCCACTTACCGCTCCCAAGCATTCCTCCTATAATCACTGCCGCGATGGACTGTAAAGCAAAGCTTTCCCCGTTTCTTACATCTCCTGTTGCAGTCAGTGCTGTAAGACAAACCCCTGATAACGCTGCAATTGCTCCCCCTGCCGCATACGCCGTCACCTTAACCAGTTCCACACGGACTCCAGATACATAGGCATTTCTTTCATTAGAGCCAATCGCTGTCATATGATTGGTAATCCGGAATCTCCCAGCCAAGACGAGAAATACTACCACAACAATCAGGATTACCAGCGCAGTTGGTATCATAAAAATCGTGCCCCCGTATGTCCTGTACACTTCCGTCGGAACATTCCCTCCGGGTTTGGGCAGGATCATAAGTGCCAATCCTTTGATAAACGTTGACATGGCAAAAGTCACCAGAAGTGGAGGCACCCGAAAACAGGCGATAATAATACCATTAACTAAGCCTACACCTGTCCCCGCCGCTATCGCTGCAAGAGAGCTTCCCGAAAATGACATACCGTAAGCATTTAAGCACACAATGATTATTCCATTTGCCAGCGCAATTGTATTTCCGATTGATATATCAATCCCTCCTGCCGCCATAATTACTGTCTGGGCAAGTGCAGCTAAAAGCAACGGAAGATTTGAGCCAAACAACGCTCCGATACTGTCTGCGGTAAAAAATCCGATTCCCTGTAAACAGATATTTATCACTAATGCTCCTGCCAGAAGAACATATCCCAATTTCCCTTCTAACCATTTCATACATGGCCTCCTTCTTCTGCCACCCCTAACATCGCCCGCGCAAGTACCTCTCCGTTCATCTCCCCTTTGGACAATACTTTAATCATTCTGCCTTCATAAAACACACAGATCTTTTCTGCAATTTCTAAAAGCTCCTCATTGTCACTGGACGAGTACAGGATAGCTGTCCCTCTTTTCGTCATATTGCAAAACAACTTGTTGATCTCACTTCGCGCTTTTACATCCACCCCTTTCGTCGGATCATCCAAAAGTAATATCTTAAGCTCCTGGCCCAGCCATCTCCCCACTGCAAGCTTCTGCTGATTCCCTCCTGAAAGACTGTCCGCCAAAACATCCGTCCCCGCTGTGATTATATTTAACCTGTTTACCAGCTCTTCCGCCACTTTCTTCTCTCTTCCGGGAAAACAAATACTGCCTGGCCGGCTGACTGCGTGCTCTACCACCAGAAGATTTTCCTCAACACTTCTTACAGACATTATTTGTTCTTTCTCCCTGTCCCCAGAGATGAAACCGATTCCCGCTTTTACCGCATCTTTCGGCGTTTTGATCTTTATATCTGCATTGTCAATGCGGATACGGCCTTCCTGATAAGGACACGCTCCATAGAGCGCCCGCAAAAATTCACTCTGCCCCTGTCCCTGCAGTCCGGCAATCCCGATAATCTCGCCTTCCCTCACCGTCATAGATATTTGTTTCACTTGTCCTTCTACTGTCAGATTCTCTATTTCCATCAAAATTCGGGAATGGCTGCGCCCTTCACTCTGCGCCCTGTCATGTTCTCCTTTCATTTCCTCACCGGTCATATAGTAGATAAGCCTGTTAACGGGCGTCTGTGCAAGCTGTACATCCTGAATACTTACTCCGCCGCGCAGTATAGTCGCGCTCTGGCACAGCTCATAAACCTCCTCAAATCGATGTGACACAAACAGTATAGACAGTCCTTTTTGACTTTCCCTCTTAAGAAAAGCAAAAAGCAGCTCTACCTGGTCACGATGCATAGATGCCGTAATCTCATCCAGGATTAAAAGTATCGGCTCTGTATACATCGCTTTAGCCACCTCAACTAACCCTTGGTTCGAGAGATCCATATCTTTTACTCTTGTATCCGGCGCCGCCTGTATCCCAAGCTCCCTAATCATCTTCTCTGCGTATTCCCGGATTCTTCCTTGGGACATGGCAGCCGTTTTTTCTTTCGGTTCGTTACCTAAGACCAGATTCTCCTCAAGAGAAAGCTCCGGGATCAGGCTCATGTCCTGGTATGCCATGGCAATTCCATACTTTTTACTGGAAACGGGCGAATTAATCTCAATTTCTTCCTGATTCAGCCATATCCTGCCGCCGTCTTTTTTATTCAATCCGGACAGAACCTTTACCAAGGTACTCTTTCCCGAACCATTCGCTCCAAGTAGTGCCCGAATCTCCCCTCTTTCCATTTCCAGGGAGGCGTTACTCAGTGCCTTCACCGCGCCGAAATTCTTTTCCAAATCTATAATACGAAGCACAATGCGTTACCCCCTGCCATACATTATTTGAACAGCCCGTCAATCTGCTCATCGGAAAGCACTGTTGAAAATGTGTAGGAAGCGTCCATTGACTTTACCTTCTCCACCCATTCCTCACGGTTTTCGTTTGTAATAACCGGATCAGGATCAAGAAGAACTGCTTTTCCTCCATCTGAATCCTTAAGTGCATCATCCTTAAATTCCGCCCCGTGCATAAGCCTGATTGCAATTTTAATGGCATCAACTCCCATTCCAGGAGGATTTGCCACGATAATCCCTTCAAATGCTTTATCCGGATTCTTCAGATTGTAATCATTCCACATATTCAGATAAGTAATCGAACCATCGCTGGTGATTACTTTAGGCATGTCCTTTCCCGCCTCTTTAAAGCCCTGCATGATTCCCGGTGAACAATCCTGATTGAGAATACCGTCAATGTTGGAATAAGTAGAAATCATCGTAGCCGTCAACTGCTTCGCTTCTCCTTCATCCCATCCATGATATACTTTCTTTAATACTTTAATATCCGGATGCTTCGCCACCACGTCGTCAAATGCTTTCTCTCTTGTGTCACTTGCCGGTACTCCTGCCATTGCATTATAGATAATAATATCCCCTTTTCCTCCCAGCTTCTCAACCAGGAATTCTGCCTGTATCTGCGCCCACTTATACTGATCCGTAGCAATTGTCACAACATCTGGATGGGCAATGACAGAATCGACACCAATAACCTTGATTCCCGCTTTTACCGCTTTATCGATAACTGGATTAAGAGAAGTAGCGGATACCGGATTGATAATAACAACATCCGTCTTCCCCTCGGTTATAATCTGGCTAAGCTGTGAAGACTGCTGAGTCGCATCATCATTTGCAGAATAAACAGTATAGTTTTGAATAATGCCCTCTTTCTTATATTGAGCAGCAGCCTCATCCATTTCCGCTTCCATCTGTGCACGCCAGGCATTTCCGTTTGAAGAATCCAAAAGAGCGATATTGATTCCCTCCTTTTTCTCCTCCTCTGGATTTTTATCTGCTTTTCCATTCCCTCCCTGACTGCATGCCGAAAGAATCAACATGATTGTCAGCATCGCCGTCAATAATATACTTTTCTTATTACCTTTCATATTTCTCCTCCTTCTTCTTTGTGTACGCGCATTACACATTATGTAATTGATTACATTTTCATGATACAAATAAAATAACTTTTTGTCAATATATTCTTTTTATTCTGAATATTTTTGGCTATTTTTTCTATATATCATACTTTTTTACCACTATTTTAGCTGTTTTTGATTTGTAATCATTTACTTTTTTGTGCATAATTTACGAACTATATTTTATCCAGGAATCATGCCAAAAAACACAAACAAACGCCAGTATCAAAATCTCAATGATACTGGCGTTTGTTTGTTATTTTAAATATTTTTTTAATTTCCGGGCGACAATTTCAAGATCAATCGGTTTTGCCAGATGGTCGTTCATACCGCACTCCAGACACCTTTGAATGTCCTCCGAAAAAGCATCGGCCGTCATCGCAATAATAGGAATATCCGAATCGTCACGCTCCAGCCTTCGAATTGCCTGAGAAGCTTCATATCCGTCCATCACAGGCATTCTGACATCCATGATAATTGCATCATAATATCCGACAGGAGATTTCTCAAATTCCGCAACACATATTTCTCCATTTTCAGCCCAGTCCAATTTTATCTCAAGTATAGAGAACAGCTCTTTTGCAACTTCCCAGTTAAGCTCATTGTCCTCCGCAAGTAAGATATGCTTTCCTCTTAACTCTTTATCCGTCTCTTGCTCCGATTCCACATCCTCTTCACCGGATATTCCTGCAAATATCTTAAGAGCATCAAACAAAGCAGACTTAAACAGAGGTTTGGCAATAAACCCGGAAATCCCCATTGCCCTGGCTTCTTCTTCCATCTCGCTCCAACCACAGGATGAAATCAGTAAAACCGGGCAATCGTCCCCATATTTCAAACGAATCACGCGGGCAATCTCAATCCCTTTCATATCCGGTAATTGCTGTCCCAAAAGAACCAGATGATAATTATCATTCTGGCGGGCACGCTCTGCAATCATTTCCGCTGCACGCTCTGCGCTCAGACACCATTCCCCGTGAATACCGAGCTGCTTTAGCGAATGGACTGCATTTATACACAACCGCTCATCCTCATCGACTACAAGCATATTCCAGTCAGGAAGAGAGGAATCGGGCTTCCGCTCCTCTGCTCTTTCAAAATCAAAAACCACATGAAATTTACTTCCTTTGCCCAACTCGCTTTGGACAGAAATCGTACCGCCCATAGCATCTACAATACACTTGGTAATTGCCATTCCAAGCCCGGAGCCTTCCGTTTTCTGCACATGGGCGTTGTCCTCTCTGCTAAAGGAGTCAAACAACTTTTCCTGATATTCCTTTGACATGCCGATGCCCGTATCTGTCACCAAAAAATGCGTGCGGACACGGGAAGTATCTCCCGGCAGCTTTTCCTGGTACACAGATACCTGTACCGTTCCGCTATCCGGCGTAAATTTGACCGCATTCCCAAGCAGGTTAATCAACACCTGATTAAGCCTCACACTGTCACAGCACACATCTTCCGCAAGGATTTCATATGCTGCCGCGTTAAACTGCAGATTTTTTCCTTTTACCTGCGGCTGCACAATATTCACAATGTTGTCCATCACTTCCCTTAAAGAAACCGGCGCAATGTTCAACGTCATCTTACCGCTTTCAATCTTAGACATATCAAGCACGTCATTAATAAGGCCCAGAAGGTGGTTGCTGGATAATTCTATTTTTCGCAGGCATTCCTGGACCTGCTCCTGATTATGTATATTAGTCATAGCAATCGACGTCATACCGATGATGGCATTCATTGGAGTTCGTATATCATGGCTCATGCTGGACAAAAAGTCCTGTTTTGCAGCATTGGCGTACTCCGCTTCTTTCTGCGCATCTTCGGCAGCTTTACGCGCGGTGTCCATTTCCGCGTTCACACGCTTTAATTCGGCCACCTGCTTTTTTAATACTCTTAAATACTGAAAGAATATATACAAAAGCATAGCAATTACAACAAAAGAAGCCGCATAGACAATAATAAGCCACTGGCTGCTCATATTGGAAATTTCTTCATCCAATGTGTCAAAAGGAAGAACTGTCACAAGATACCATTCACAGTACGGAAGATTGGTACAATACAGGTGACGGCGCGACCCGCCGCTTTTCAATATGACAGAATAATCTTCATCAGCGTTCATTGCTGCCGTCATCTGGCCAATATAGTAAT
The DNA here is from genome assembly GCA_000403475.2 of Lachnospiraceae bacterium MD308. Classification (GTDB taxonomy): domain Bacteria; phylum Bacillota; class Clostridia; order Lachnospirales; family Lachnospiraceae; genus MD308. The sequence goes on along the minus strand of KE159796.1, from coordinate 549,015 downwards.
CCGATTCTTCTTTCTGTCCGTCAAAGATACGATAAAGCCTGTCAAAATAGTTCTCATTGCTGCCATCTTGATCCCGGATCACATAACTTCCATCCTTGCGTATGACGTAAGAGTAAGCCAGCGAACTGTCCGCCTCAAGGAAGAGCACCTCGCCCATATACTTAGAAGAAAGCCCTACAACAATAGCCAGACTGTCACTTCCGTCAGACATGGGGTACTTACAGGGAACTCCAAACATAATTATATTGTTTCCGCTGCTGTCTACAGCGGAGGCCATTTTTCGTTCCCCATTTTTCAAACTACCCAAAAAAGTATCCGGGTGATTCGGCTTCACAGAATCTCCGTAAATCATTTCGACTTTTCCGTCAGGTGAATATAAGCCGGCACAGAGAAAGTGCCTTGCCTTTGCACCGTATTCTATCTCTTCCCTCGAGCCATAGCTTAAATTTTCTTCGTCTGCCGCAATGTGCGCAATAGATTCTGCCATTGTAAGGCGAAGAGCAATAATCGTTTCAAAGTGCAAGGATACCTGCTTACTCATCCCGGACATATAAGCAGTCCCTATATTCTTAATCGTATTCCCGCTCATTTTGTTTATAGATATCCCCAAAAACAAAAAAATGCAAATATTTAAGCAGACGATTACTGCTGTGCTAATCTTTAAAAAACGCGGCAAAGCTATATTCTTCATGCTTTTTCAATCTCCATTCTCTGATTTTCTTTATGCTCCTGTCATCGCCTCAGGCAGCTCATAACTTCAAACATTTTTTTAATATCCACCGGTTTCGCCAGATGCTCATTCATTCCGGCAGCCTTCGCCATTGCAACATCCTCTTCAAACGCGTTGGCTGAAAGCGCTATGATAGGCACGTCTTTTGCGTCAGTCCGGTCCAGACCGCGAATCACACGGGCCGCCTCGTATCCGCTCATAACAGGCATCATCAAATCCATGAGCACACAGTCAAACGTTCCCGTCTCAGATGCCGCAAACGCATCCACGGCAGCCCTTCCGTCGTTAGCTGACACGACACCAACGCCCGCGTCCTTAAGCATAAACTCCACGATTTCACGGTTGATCTCGTTGTCCTCCACCAGAAGTACACGCATCCCGGCAACATTGCTCCGCAAATTCCGCTCCTCATCCACAGACTTAACATGCCACTCTCCATCGACCCGAATCGGCAAGTCAATCTGAACCACACTCCCTTCACCAATCCGGCTTTCTACTTCCACGGTTCCATCCATCTGGTCTACCAGCTTTTTAACAATAGACATGCCAAGCCCAACGCCGGCATAGTTAGTCCTTGCACCTTGATTCTCCTGAGTGAACGCCTCAAAAATATGCTTCTTAAAGTCTTCCCCAATGCCGATTCCTGTGTCTTCAATCACAAATCGGTAATATGCGGTGCCGTCTTGAAAGCCCGTCTCTTTTACACGAACAAATACCGAACCGTAAGGAAGGTTATATTTAAGGGCATTGTCTATGACATTCATTAATACCTGCTTCAAATCAAGAGGATTTCCAATCAGCCTGCTATGCTGCAAGTCGGCCCCCTTAAGTTCCAGCCGGATTCTCATCTCCTCTGCCTGGGCTGACATAACCGCGATGCAGCTTTCCAAAACATCGTGAAGGTCAAAAGGCTCCTCCACCGCTGCCGGCCTTCCGCTCTCCAGCTTGCTGACCTGAAGGACATGGTTCACCAGAGACAAAAGGTGCTCTGCCGATACGCGGATCTTCTTCTGGCATTCCCTCTGCTGCTTTGGATCATCCTGACTTTTCTCTATAATGGCAAGCATTCCCAGAATCCCGTTGATAGGTGTACGCAGATCATGAGACATACGGGAAAGGAATTCGCTTTTTGCCGAATTGGCCCGTCTGACCTTCTCGAGCAGCTCCATGATGGCCTGCTCCTGCTTTCTCCTTGTAACCATAGTCTCCGTAATATCCTGATGGTATCCATTCAGGCTGACCCCTGGTTTTTTATATGTTTTGTCTGGTACGCCGCCGCATCGGACATAGATTTTCCCAAGCTCGGGATGTCTCCAAGGGTAGATCACTTCAGAGCGTCCGTTTTCCAATATCTCCCGCACTGCCTCCTGAACCATCTCCACATAGTCTGGTTCAATGTTTTCAAACCAGTGCCGGTAACACTCTTCCGGCTCAATATCATCCGATACCCCAAGAAGGTAACGCATGGTGCGGTCCGTATACATCCTCGGCTGACATCCTTCCTCCAGCTCAATCGTCCAGATTCCGGTTCTGGCCCCTTCCAGAGTGTCTTCCAGGCTCTTCCTTGCCTGCTGCTTATACTCCTCTTCCTGCTCCACCACAGCATTGACATCCCGCAGGGCAAAAATCACGCAATTCTCTTCCGCCGTCTTCTCCGTGGCAGAAAAATGTATCTCCAGATGTTTCAGTTCGTCGGAACTGTCTTTCACCTGGTGACGGACATAGAACTTCTTCTTTTCCCTGAGCTGGGCAAGCACGTAGTCTTTCTGCGTCACCACACGTATACGTTCCTGGTCTGTCGGAACCACATACCGTGATATATACCGCTCCATAGCCGTCTGATAGCCGTCCTCAAAGCCGGCGCCCCGCTCCATGCTCATCCATTCGCCGTCCCGGTATATTTCACATTTTCCTGTATCGAAGTTCACCTGGTAGATTCCCAGATAATCCACACTGAGCGCCTGCAGTACATTATGGCTCCTCTTTTGCAGTTCACGAACCAGATTCCTCCGTTTTATAGACGACACAATAAAATATGCCGCCGTCTGAAGCATATTCGACGCATATTCCAATGACTTTGCCGGCGGATTGTCAACGCCGTAAAAGCCGATAATCTTTTTCCTGTCATAGAGGGGAACCACCACAAGAGAGCGGATGTTTTGCTGCTTCAATATACTGTACTGAATAGGGGCATCTTCCCGGATTTCCTCCAGGTTCTCAATAGCGATATGCCTGCCGACACCAAAATTCCGATACCAGTTCTCACATACCTCAGGCGGAACATTTTGAAGTTTGTCCTTTTCCGGCTCCACCCCATCGGCCACCCACTCATAAGTATTGTCGTCACCGCCTTCATTATTCTTCTCAAATATATATGTACGTTCCCCGTCCAAAGCTCTTCCCAGATGCGCAAGCAGTACCTCAAGAGATTGATCCGGCGTCTCCTCTAACAAAGCAACGCGAAGTCCCTCATTAATGACGCCTGCCATGCTCTGAACACTTCTCATATCACCGGACCGCTCATGGTTTCTAGCCGCCCTTCCATCCTGGCGGCTATCCTGCTCTAAAAACTCCCTTGTATAATCCTTACTCTTGCTCTTCATATAGACCTCTTTCCAGCCATAAGCATTTCATTCGTAAATTTCGGCACAGAGGAGACCCCTCCCCTGAAAACTCTGACTTCGTTTTTCTTTAATTCCGATTGCTGTACTGCAAAAAAGACAGCACTTGTGCTATGATACCATATCCCCTCCAGCACGTCCACACAAATTGCGATTGTAAACTCACAATTTTATAGGTGCTTATTTGATTGCTCATAAGGGCAAAATCAAGGGCAAGAAAATCTCATAACAAGATATAACAAAGTGTGGCAGTCGGAGAACTGTAATGTATGTACGAATATATTATACTGGAGGATTTCAAAATGGACAAGTATATTTACGATGATAAAAATGGTCTGTAATATGAACTGCAAGGAGATTATTATATTCCTTACCTTACCCGACAAGAAAGAACAGCCGATAGGCGTGTGGGGAGAGGCTCAATAACATAAGGGCGTGTGCGAGAGAGATTGTAAATGAGGAAATCATTTACGCATAGCAAATTTGCGGCAGGGAGAAACCTTTGCCGCATTTTTCATTATAGTAATTGACAAACCTTATTGCCCTCCTTACAATCAAGTTATATAAAGCATTTATACAAAATGTAATCGAACAGGTCAATCGCTTTATACAAAAGTATGTAGTGAGCCATATAAACAAAGATGACCTGTTTCGCAGTACGGGCAAATCTTATATTCAATTAGCACAAGAAGAACCTCATTTATTTAGGATTTTTATTTTACATCAACGAGAGGGAATTTCTTCGCTGAATGATTTATATCAATCGGAAGCCAATCCGCATACTGCTGAAATTATTGCTAAGGAATTAAACATTAGTGTAGAGCGGGCAAAACAGTTACATTTGAATATGCTGATTTATACGATTGGTATTGGTACTATTTTTTCAGTAACAACGCCGGGGATTTCAACGGATGAAATATATACACAACAGGAAGTTGCATATGAAGCGTTTTTAAAACAGGCACTGGAAAATGAGAAGTGACGATGAAGAAAAATAGAATAATCATAATACTATTATGTATTATACTATTTATTCTGATAGGTGTAAGTTAATGCAGATGGGATATATGTAGGAGAATATTCTGTTACGCCTGTTTATGTCAAAGCAGAAGTATCGGTAACAAAACATAAGATAACCAGTATAAAAATTATCGAACATGAAAACGGGTTAGGTAGTAAAGCTGAAAAAATTGTCGATGATGTAATCAGCAGGCAATCATTAAAAGTGGATGCGGCATCTGGAGTTACCGTGAGTAGTAAATGTATCATAAAAGCTATTGAGAACGCATTGCAATATGGGAGCAAATAAAATATAAGTGTTACACGGAAAGGAAATCATAATGACAAAAGGAATTATTGTTTACCAGTCAAAATATGGGGCAACAAAAAAATATGCCGAATGGCTTCAAGCAATGACGGATTATCATTGTGTAGAAACATCAAAAATAACGGTAAATGAAGTAGTACAGTACGAAACAATCATATTATGCGGTGGCATATATGCTTCTGGAATATCTGGATTATCGTTTTTGAAAAAGAATATAGATAAGCTGAAAAGCAAAAAACTGGTTATATTATGTGTAGGTGCTTCTCCTTATGATGAGGGCGCATTTGCAGCAATTAAAGAACATAATTTGACGGGTGATTTAAGAGATATTCCACTTTTTTATGGGCGAGGTGCATGGAACGAAAGTAAAATGAAATTTATGGACAGAACTTTATGCAAAATGTTACAAAAATCTGTAGCCAAAAAAGACCCAAATACATACGAACCGTGGATGAAAGCTCTTATGTGTGCGGTAGGACAAGATTGTGACTGGACAGATAAAAAATATCTACTGCCTTTATTGGATTATCTTGGTATGTTGTATCAGAATGCCCCCTCAGCTATTTAAGATGGATTGGCTCCTTATGTCCATCGTTATCCTCTGCATTATGGCAATGATTCTATACGCCCTCATTAATCTTCTGGAAAAATGGTGCCTGCGCCACTATTGATTCGGTAAACTCATAGAAACTTCCACAGATTTTATTCCTGCGGAAAGCAAAAGGAGATGCATAGAACTCTCTAGTTTTTCTGATTTCTATCATACTACAATCATAAAAGTTAATCAATTATTTATCCGGAAAACGCACCGCCGCTGCTCCTTTCATCTGGTTGCGAAGCTTGTCTGTCATGTGTTACAATATAACAGTAGTTTATCGTAGTTCGAAAAGAAAGGAATGAAAAAAATGTTAAAAAGAAAAAAAGTGTGGCTCGTATTGTTATGTATATTTTCCATATACCTGACTGTTCCGTGTGTACAGGCAAAGGCAGCTCCTGCAAAGAAGAAAGCAGTACAGGCGTATAAGGAATTTCTTGCCAATGACAAAATCCCATGGGATGCGAACTGGGAAGTTCCGGCCAAAGACTGCAAATTTTCCATTGTCTATATTAACAACGACAAAATTCCGGAATTAGTTTTATACAACACTTCAGTCCCGCATATGGGAGGATATTGCAGAATCTTCACATATAAGAGCGGGAAAGTAACACGCGTGGGAAGCGCCGATATGGACAGCGGCAAATTCTATTACTACAAAAAGAAAGGTGTTTTCATATCTTGTTACGCAAACGGAGGCGTTTTTGACAATTACCGTAAAATAACAAAAGGGAAGATCGTCCATAAACTTCAGAAGGGAAAAGAAGTATTTGACAACAAGACAAGATATTACAACTCCAACAGAAAAGAAATATCTAAAAGCGCTTTTAATAAACAGCTTAAAAAGTTAGTTGGCTCCAGAAAAAAGACTTCTGCCAAATTTTATACGAATACCCCAACCAACAGAAAGAAAAAATGCCGCTAAAACTATTGGTTAAATCGAAACGAGTTACCGGCCTATACCGATAACTCGTTTCATCATTTTCCCCAGATAGCCTGTTCCTTACCACGGAAATACTTTTTTATTATTACTTTTTTTCTTTAATTTTTTATATTTTCCTTCTGTATCCAGAGTAGCACGATTCCAACTAGATGTCTTTGTCTGCTTCATCTTTATTTTAATGTATCCTTTATAGAGCTTTATCTTGCCCGTCCCGGAATTCCCCCAACTATCTTCCCATTTAAAAGATGCCGTTTTCTTCTTCAGTTTTGCAGTAATAACTTTCGTTTCATAAAGCGGTGATGCATTAATGCCCACATATGTAACCTGGAATTTTATCTTATTATTTTTCACTTTATTGATAGTAACACTATAAGTGGGATGAACATCCAGCTTTGCTTTCAGTTTTGTGGTCTTAGCATACGTTCCCGGATATTTTACTGCCGCCTGAACCGGATATACCGGAAGAATTGTCAGTATTAATACCAAAATAAGCATATGCCTCATCGTTTTTTTCATTGTACCCTCTCCTTTTCATTTTAATATGTCTTAAGTATCTATGTTCCATCATACTATATCTGTCATAATGATGCAAATCCTTTACCGAATATCATTGAAAAGTACACAACAAAACAGAAGATGCATAGAACATTCTATACATCTCCTGCTAATTATCTCAGTATACGATTCTAATACTTACTGTTATCCATCATCGGTGCATAGGATGACTGGCTGCTGTAAGAAGATTCACGGGACACTGCCGGTGCCGGTTGTTCTACCGGCGCGGTAACTGCAACATTTTTTACAGCTCCGTCAATCTGGAATCTACTTGTCAGGCTCTTAAGCATCTGTGACTGACCTGCCAGCTCTTCACTTGCTGCCGCGCTCTGTTCAGCCGTAGCAGAGTTCGTCTGTACGACACTGGAAATCTGATCGATACCTAATGTTACCTGTTTTACGGCATCTGCCTGCTCCTCGCTGGCATTAGAAATGCTCTCGATTGTAACAGTAATATCATCAACTCCCATAACAACATTGCTCAAGGACTGTGCTGTCTCATTGGCAATTGAAGTTCCTTTCTCAACTGCATGAAGCGTACTCTCAATCAGAGTAGCAGTATTCTGGGAAGCTTCTGCCGATTTAGCAGCCAGATTACGTACTTCGTCGGCAACTACTGCGAATCCTTTACCTGCCGTACCTGCTCTTGCTGCCTCTACAGCCGCATTCAGCGCTAAGATATTTGTCTGGAATGCGATATCCTCAATCGTCTTAATAATCTTTCCAATCTCACCGGACTTATTGCTAATATCCTGCATAGCAGAAAGCATCTCCTGCATACGCATACTGCTCTCGCCCGCCTGCTCTTTTACATTCTCTGACTTCGTACTTGCTGATTTTGCATTCTGAGCATTGTCTCCAATATGGTTAGAAATCTCATTAATTGTAGCTGCAAGCTCTTCAACAGAAGATGCCTGCTCTGTTGCGCCCTGAGAAAGAGCCTGTGCTCCGGAAGATACCTGATCGGAACCGGAAGCAACCTGATCTGCCGTCTCATTAATCTGATTCAACGTGCTGTTAAGGTTATCTTTTAACTTACGGATAGATGCCAGCATGGATGCGTAATCACCGATATAACTCTCGCGCATACTGCTGCGAACTACAAAGTTACCCTTACTCAATTCAAGCATCAGATAATTCATATCGCCGATAATTTCCTTCAGACACTTCAGAGTATGACGCATACCGTCTGCGAACTCACCAAACTCATCATTCGCCTCGTACTCTACTGTTACATCAAGGTGTCCTTCTCCGATATTCTTCATCGCCTCCTGCATCTCTTTTACAGGAACAATAATCGCTTTAACAAGCTTCAACGCCTGTGTCAGTGCCAGCAATACAGCTAAAACAGAAAGAGCAACAGCGATTACCATCTGTATCTTCTGGCTCTTCATAGCGCCCTCATAATTCTCGGTAGAAATCTCTCTCTGCTTGTCTGTAAATGATTTAATACTATCCTCTGCTTTCGCACATTCCGGAGTATACTCATCTACCATTATCGTCTCTGCTTCTCTATTCGACGCATCATCATTCTTTTCCAGAAGATCTATGACCTTAGTACGTATATCGTTCAAAACCGTCAACTCTGTCTGGAAACCTTGGATCAAACTTAAATCACCTTCGAAATCTGATGCAAACCATTCAAGCTCAGAAGCGATCTCTGTCATATTCTCATCAGATGCCGCAATATAAGAATCAATGCCTGCCTGATCATTCTCAACCATAGCAAGAAGGAGGTTCTTAGTCGCGCTCTGCAGATTTATACGAATATTTCTTGCACGCATCGTGCTCTCATACCGCATAGAATAAAACGTTGTATACTTGGAAGCCGTGTTTCTCATACCCAGGATTGTAAATACGAGGGCAATAATGAAGCAGATGATTACAGCAACAAAAGCAACTATAATCTTTTTCTTCATGTTTAAATTTTTCATACTATTATCCTCTCTTTGTATGTATTAATGCCTGTTTTCTATGATATACATCCTATGCATACCGGCTGGGCGGCATCACTGATTATTTCCACAGCCTTTTTTTCAAGCTGCACCCACATCTTGTCCTGTCTGAATGACATACCACAAACAGTCCTGCACTTCCCTTTATGGGCCTGCCTGAAATAAATTCATAATCATACTCGTTCCTCATCCTCCTGTCTTCTGAATTTATAAATCATCAGAATTCCCCTTATCAGAAACCCTCTTTTATACTATTATCGGCATATATAACATATAAATAAGTCATTTTTATTTCTTTTTTCAAATTATTGACAAATTTATACCTCCTGGAATCAAACTGATGCCAGAAAAAAAGCTTTCATCTAGTAAAAAATGCCGCAATCCTGGCACAATCCAAGCCTGCAGCATCTAATTAAAAGCTGGAAATCGGACTTGAACCGACGACCCCTTCATTACGAGTGAAGTGCTCTACCGACTGAGCTATTCCAGCACTGTGTGATAACTGTAAATGCACCGCAAGTACAATCACAAATACTATTATAACGAAATTCGCAACATTTGCAAGGATTTTTTTCAAAATCTTATCACTTTTTTTCTCCTGCCATATGGACGGTCATCTGGGGATATGGAATTTCAATTCCATTGTCCTCTAATTCTAACTTGATATTCTCTAACATCCGCCATTTCGCAGGCCAGAATTCGCTGTTTTTCACCCAAGCACGTACTCCAAGCACAACCGCAGAATCCGAAAGCTCCGCCACAAACACATTCATCTGGTCATCCTTTAGCACCGCTGCATCTTCTCTGAGGAGCTTTTCTAATATCCCTTTCGCTTTCCGAAGGTCTGCATGGTAAGCAATGCCAATCCTGAGGTCAAGCTGTCTTTCATCTTTCTCCGTCACATTTGTAAGGCTGTTGTTTGTCAGCATACCATTGGGGATAACGATAGTTCTGTTATCAACAGTCGTAAGCTTCGTATAAAAGATCTGGATCTCTTTAACCGTCCCCTCATTCTTATTCGTGTCCTCAATAATATAATCTCCCACTTTAAACGGCTTTAAGATAAGAATCAGGACACCGCCCGCAAAATTCGAAAGACTTCCCTGAAGCGCAAGGCCAAGCGCCACGCCCGCCGATGCGATCACGGCTGCCACTGACGCCGCGTCAACTCCGAATTTCGTTGCAATCATAAAAATGAGCACAAAATAAAGAGAAAACTTCAACATAGAATCCACGAACTGTTCTACGCCTTTATCTACATTGGAGCGTTCTAAAGATTTGCCGACAATTTTCCGAATCCACTTAATCAATATACGTCCAACACAAAAAATCAGTATCGCAAATAATACTTTCAGCCCGAAAGAAATAAACACCGGTATATTTTCCTGAATGTACGAAGTCAGTCTTCCCACTTCGTCTACTGTATTTTGTGTTGTCTGGGCAACCTCTTCTACCGTATCCTGTGCCGTCTGAGCGACCTCATTCATCGTCTCTTCTTCCATAACTGCCTCCCTGCTTATTCTTTAAGTGAAAGAAATGCACTCAAATTGCCGCGCTTATCCCCCGTCGTCCTGTGGGAAAATAAAATCTCAGGATTACAATGTGTACATACATTAGTTACTGCTATATGTTCCTTTGTTATACCCGCCTCTAAAAGAACTTCCTCATTCGCCCTCCAAAGATTTAACTGATACTTCCCGTTTTCTTTCCTGTAAAATAGTTCCGGCTGTACCTCCTCTTTAAATTCCTTTCGGAATTCGCAGGCCACGTCCTCACTTACCTCATAACACTCCTGACATATAGAAGGTCCGATTGCCGCAATAATATCTTCCGGGTTGCTGCCATAAGTCTCCTGCATCTTCTCTACCGTAACCTTCCCCATCCTGCGCACCGTACCGCGCCACCCGGAATGACTCAGCCCAATTACTCTTTTCACAGGGTCCACAAAATATAAAGGGACACAGTCGGCATAGAAAGTCACAAGACAGATTCCCGGCACGTTCGTAACCATGCCGTCCGTCTCCATAAATCGCTTCCCCTCATCTCCCTCTCTTACAACCGCAACATTCACCGTATGTGTCTGATGTGTATAGACCATACGCTCTGCCTCCACCCCGATTGCCTGCGCAATCCTGCGGGTATTCTCTTTTATTGCGGCCGGATCATCCCCTCTGGTTGTACTGATATTCATAGACGCACAGCACCCTTTGCTCACTCCCCCAAGCCGCGTAGAAAAACCATGATTTACGATTTTTAAGTTTTCAAATATCGGAAAAGAAAGATAAGGTACGCCGCCTTCTTCCTTTTCATCAAAGATTCTGTCCTGATTTTTATATTTTAATCCAAGCATCCTCTATCTCCCCGCATATTCAAATGCATTTTTAATCAAAATAATGTCTCTGCCCTCTATGCTGACCACATCAAACCTGCACAAAGCTCCTGTAAGCTGCCTCAATGTCAGATACCACAGCGCACATCTTGAAATCACCTGCTGCTTATGAAACCCGACTGCTTCTAATGGATGGCCCATCACCGCTTTACTGCGGTATTTCACCTCACAGAACACCAGATACTCCCTGTCCCTCGCGATGATATCGACCTCACCGGCGCGGCATCGGAAATTATACTCTAAAATCTCATAGCCGCATGACTTCAGATATTCGCCCGCCACCTTTTCATACTCAGCGCCCACCCGGCGCTTGTTGTATTTTTGTTTTCCCATATATTTTACGATTCCAGACCCCACTCACACAAATTTCTTAATAAATGTCCTCCGGTGAATCGGACACGGTCCCAGTCTCTTAAGGCTCTCAATATGCTCCTTTGTCCCGTATCCTTTGTGCTTTGCAAAGCCGTATCCTGCATAAGTACCCTCGTACTCCGCCATCATTCGGTCCCTCGTGACCTTTGCAACAATACTTGCCGCTGCAACAGACACACTTTTTGCGTCCCCCTTCACGATCGGAACCTGCTTAATATCTATCCCCGGCACCACAACTGCATCATTCAGAAGAATATCCGGCTTCGCTTTCAGCTTCCCGACTGCCTCCCGCATCGCCTCATAAGTCGCCTGAAGAATATTGATCTCATCAATTCTCTCCGGACTTACAATGCCAACCCCAACCGAGACAGCCTTTTCCATAATCTCATCATACAGTTCCTCCCTCTTTTTTGCTGAAAGTTTTTTCGAATCATTCAGATAGAGAACCTCTGTATCTTCCCCAAGAATCACCGCTCCAGCCACAACCGGGCCCGCAAGGGGACCTCTGCCTGCCTCGTCGATACCGCATATATTCTGATACATCCCATACTCTTCTTCATATATACGCATCTCCTTTAAGCGCAGCCGCTCCTTTAAAAGCCTCTCCTTCTCCTTCAAAAGCCTTTGCTCTTCCCGCTTATTCATGTTTGATTACTCCCATATGGTCAAATGGATAGATTCTTATCCACGCCTTTCCAAGTAAATCGTCTCTTGTAAGGATGCCCACGCTCGGGTCACGGCTGTCTGAACTGTGATTTCGATTATCGCCAAGTACAAAATATTCCTCTTCCCCCAATGTAATCGGCGTATCCGCAATACCTGCGTCGTCCATAGTCTCCGAACCGTAAATATCTGATTCCAAAAGCTCCCCATCTATATATGCACATCCGTCTGCCACCTGAACAGTCTCGCCCGGCAGCCCGATAATGCGCTTGATATAATATGTATTTTCTTCATATTTATACGGAAATACAATGATATCAAAACGCTTTGGATCACGGAATCGATATGACAGCTTATCAACAATCAGATTATCACCATTGCTTAACGTCGTCTCCATAGAATGTCCGCTCACCCTTGTCCGCTGCCCTACATAGGTCAGTATCAGGTACGTGAGCCCGACAACAATCAGAATATATATAATCCACCCAAAAAGCTCTTTAAAAATATTTTTTTCCGCCTCTTTTTCTTCTTCGTGTTTCGTCATATCCATGCCCCTTAACTATCTTTATTTAAACATTTTTCCAGTGTAATTCTTCCAAGCCTTCCGTTTCTGAAATCATCTAAAAGCAGCGCCGCCGCTTTTTCAGTGTCAAGCTCATTTCCTCTCACAAGGCAATGTCTGCTCCTTGCTATACCCATCAGTATCTGATAGCTGTCATCAGATTCGTCTGTATGGTACTTTTCATTCAGCACTCCGCCGTACTCCTGCTTCATATACTGTATGAACTCACACGCCAGCTCCTCTGTATTCAGAATCTCATCCTTGATCGACCCGATAAACGCAAGCTTAAGCCCTACTTTCTGATCTTCAAATTTCGGCCACAGAATTCCCGGTGTATCTAAAAGTTCTACCTGTTTATTTAAGCGTATCCACTGCTTTCCTTTCGTCACTCCCGGCTTATTGCCGGTCTTTGCACAGGCCTTGCCTGCCAGGGCATTGATAAATGTAGATTTTCCCACGTTGGGGATTCCGACCACCATAGCACGCACCGGACGGTTCAGGATCCCTCGTCTCCTGTCCCGCTCAATTTTCTCCTTGCACGCCTCCCCGATCACAGACTGAATCGCTTTCATGCCGCTGCCTTTTTTCGAGTTCACCTTTACAGCCAAAAACCCCTGTTCCTCAAACCACTTAATCCATGCCTCATTCCAGCACTCCTCTGCCAAGTCTGCTTTATTCAACAGGACAACTCTCGCTTTATTCTTCCCCAGTTCGTCAATGTCCGGATTCCGGCTGCTGAGCGGAATTCTCGCATCTACAAGCTCAACAACCAGGTCAACCAGCTTTATATTCTCCTGCATCATACGCTTCGCTTTTGTCATATGACCGGGATACCATTGAAAATGCATAATCTACCTCTCTATCTAATAAATCCGGCACGTTTTAACGGAGATGACACAAACCACGCCTTACCGTATATGTCAATCCGCCTTACATTACCCACGTCTGCGCTGCGGCTGTCTTTGCTGTTCTCCCTGTCATCGCCCAGCACAAAATACTCATTTTCACCAAGCTCTACTTTATCCGCAGCAACGCCCACATCTGTAATGTCGCTTGTGTCGTAATCTTCCTCCAGCCTCTCGCCGTCAATGAATATACTATTCTCAATAATCTCGACAGATTCACCGGGAAGCCCGACAATACGCTTGATATAATAGTGGGAATTTTTATCTCCTCTGGGCTTAAACACAACCACATCCCCGCGCCTTGGCGTCATTGCATTGTAGACAAGCCGATTAACTAATACCATATCTCCATTGCTTATAACAGGCTTCATGGAATCGCCCACCATGCTCACCTTCTGTCCAAAAAACCAGACATATACAAACGCGAACATACAGACAAGCCCAATCTTCAAGATCCATCCGCCCACATAGGGAAGAGCCTCAAGGATTACCTGCACCGCCTCTTTAATAGTACCGTCCTCCTTCATCTCCTGCCGTCTGAGCTTCCGTTCTATCTTGCGGCGTTTCTTTTCGATATCATAATTCCTTCGGCTCGCCGCCCCCCGCCTCCTGCCGGCAGTTCCCCCTCTTCTCCTCATATAAATCTCCACATATAATCACAAAAAGGACAATTACGATATGTAGTTGTCCTTTTATCTGATTTCTTATTTTACTAATTCTTTTACTTTTGCTCTCTTACCTACACGTTCTCTCAAGTAGAACAGTTTCGCTCTTCTTACTTTACCTCTTCTGACTACTTCAACCCTCTCAACATTCGGTGAGTGCAGCGGCCATGTCTTCTCAACGCCGACACCGTTAGAATTCTTTCTGACAGTGAACGTAGCTCTTGTGCTGCCGCCCTGCTTCTTAATAACCGTTCCCTCAAATACCTGAATTCTCTCACGGTTACCCTCTTTAATCTTTCCGTATACCTTCACGGTATCTCCTACATTGAATGCTGATACCTCTTTCAACTGCTCAGCTTCAATATTCTTAATAATATCATTCATTATGTGTGACCTCCTTATTTTTCAGATGTTCTTAATATATAACCATACCAGAGGACCATCCATTTCTTCACAACATGCTATAGTTTATCATACTTAGAATGTAATGGCAAGGTTTTTCGACAAAAATATTTTAGTTCTTTCTGCCGTTCAACCAGTAGTCCATACGCTCCATTAACTGAGGAATATCAAGGGGCTTCGCAATATGTTCATTCATCCCCGACTCCCGGCTCATTGCAATATCCTCCGGCGCAACATTCGCAGACAGTGCGATAATCGGAATCACTGACGCATCCGCGCGCGGCAGCTTACGAATCGCACGTGTAGCCTCAAATCCATTCATAACTGGCATCTGAATATCCATAAGAATCATATCATAATACCCTTCCGGCATCTCTGCAAACCGTTGAAGTCCTTTACGGCCATCTGAAGCACACTCTACCAGCGCTCCAATCTCACCAATAAGCTCCATGGCAATTTCCTGATTTAACTTATTATCCTCTACAAGAAGAATCCTGCATCCCTGGAACGAAACATCCGAAAGCTCCTCATGCCTGCATTCTGCCAGACTGTCCGAATACTCAACCGGATTCTGAAGCCTTAAAATAAGTGTCACGATAAACTTCGTCCCACGCCCGGGCTCACTTTCCACACTGATCGCTCCGCCCATCATACGTGCAATGTTCTGAGCAATAGACATCCCCAGGCCAATGCCGTCAATCTGACTGACTTTGGAATCTTCCGCCCGGCTGAAGGGCTCAAAAATATGATGGACAAACTCTTCCTCCATCCCGATACCGTTATCACTGAAAACAAAGTCATAAGAACGGCATCCCCGCTCTCTGGACTCCCGTTCAACAACCGATATTTCCAGCGTACCGCCAGTGGGTGTGTATTTCACGGAATTCCCCAGTATATTCATAAACATCTGCTGAAGCCTCTGCCAATCGCCGCAGACATCCCCATGCTCTACCTGCATCGGATACACCTCAAGATGAAGCCCTTTTTCTTTAATACTGGGAAGTATCGAAGCAACGATATCCTGCATCAGCTCAGACAGATTGAAATCCTCCGTATCCAAATGAAATCCTCCGGATTTAATCTGGCTGATATCCAACACTTCATTCAGCGTAGACAGAAGCTGCAGGCTTGACAGCGATGCTTTATCCAGGCAGTTTTTCACCTTCTCCTGATTATCCACATTGTCTGCCGCGATTTTTATCATCCCCATGATGCCATTCATAGGAGTACGTATATTATGGCTCATACAGGATAAAAACTCTTGTTTCGATGCATTGGCGTAATCAGCTGCTTCGCATGCTGCCTGCAGCGCAAGCTGCTCCCGCATCTCTTTGCGTTTGCTCTCTGTCACATCCTGAGCTGCGTAGACAATAGAACGCGCGCTCCCGTCCGGATCGGACTGGGACATAATCGCAGTACTTCGTATCCATCCATACTCCTCTGGTTTCATCTCCGGGTTATCCGGAAGCTTTCGGTAAGCAAATGTCACATAAGGCTGTTTTTTACTCAGCGTCTTTTTGAGATTCGCAATGCTTAAGACGTTTAAATATTCCTCCCGATCATCCGGATGGACGAAATTCTCAGCATATGCCTTAAGACCTGTCGCATAATCTACTTTTCCCTCCAGTTCCTTCTCCACTTCCTGAAACTGTGTCACGCTGCGGAAAGAATCCTGTTCCAGGTCCGCATAGTAAGTGGCAAAGAACATTCCTCCAAGTGTGCGGATAATATCTGCCTGTTCTTGCTCTTCCTTGAGCTTAAGTTCCTCTTCTAACTTCTTCCGCGTAATGTCCCGTCCGAGAATATTCACCGACATCCTGGTTCCCTGTCTGGAATAGATCACATGCTGCTCTAACCACTTAAGAGAACTTCCTGTCATACGATACTGACAAATTTCTTCCGAATAATCCCGCGTACCGGCAGCTTTCTGATACAAATGCTCCGGACTCATAACTCTCTTAAATTCTTCAGCATCATCCGGGTGAACCGTATTTTCCAGTGCCTGATGAAAATACTGGTTATAATTTCCCGAAAGAACGCTGCCCATCTGACTGGTTTCATTAATCCAAATTCGGTCACACTGTCCATTTTCCAGATAAACCGTAGTCATAACGCTGTATCGTGATTTTAAAATTGCCGCAAGCTGCATGTCCCTCAGAGAAAGAGTATGCTCCTGCCGCACACGCTTATCCACATTCTGGAGCGCAATGATCGTATAATTTTTCGCACCATGTTTCTGCCCGTAATAGGCAATCACTGCCAAGTAACGGTACTCATGGTCCTCTTCCCCCCGCCACTGACAGAGCATATCCGTCTTCTGTATATCCGAATTCTTCGTCCGCCGCAGTCCTTCAAGCGAAAATCTGTCATAAAACTTATCTCTGTCCGCCGGGTGTATCTGCTTCATCAGGCGGGAATTCACAATCTCATCCCATTGAAGCGTCCATGACTTCCAGCCTGTGTGGGTATGTCCGTTTTCCCTCACAAGATTCGCTTCTCCTGTGTCAAGGTCAACACCGTACACTCCAAAATTCTGTTCTCCCAATGTACGGATTACTTCCTGCACACGAATACTCGCATCATCCAGCTCCAGACTCTCGTGTAAAATATCGTGGATATCCTTTATATACAAAAATATGTAGGGACTATCCTCTGCGGTATCCGGCACCACTTCCATCAAATTCCAGCGGTAATCATTTCCGGAACGTCTCCTATAGCAGCAGCTAAGCGTCTTTCCTCCCGGCTCTAAAGCACTTTTTAAATGGTTCGACCGGGTGAACGATATAAAATTGTTCATATCATCCGGATGAATACCCCCGTTGTAGATAAACTGCCCCAGCCAGCTGGCGAAGCTGTCAGTGCCATAGCCGAATATTCTGTCCTCCGGCTTCATCTTCACTACTTCATAGCGGTCCCTGGCAAGGTCTACACGCATAATCTTATGGTAAGTACTGCTGATTGCCTGTGCATAAGAAGCCGATACTGCATTTGTCTTTCCTCCGTGTTCTTTCCTGTCCACCACGTCACCTCCAGTCCTTTTTCTCCTCGTCCATCACACTTTCTGCCAATCTCCGTTCCGCATCTGTAAGAGCCGCCTTCTCAAGAAGATCCGGCCGATTCTTTGCGGTGCGGATGACAGACTGCTCACGCCGCCATTTTTCTACATTGGCATGATGCCCGGAAAGCAATATTCCCGGCACTTTCTTTTCATGCCATACTTCTGGCCTTGAATACTGCGGATACTCTAACAGATAATCCTGAAAACTTTCAAATTCCGCCGACACATCGTTGTGAAGCACTCCAGGCACCAGCCTTGCGATTGCATCCACCATCATCATCGCCGGAAGTTCTCCCCCTGTCAATACGAAATCCCCAATAGATACATAATCCGTAACAATCTCTTCAAGGACACGCTCATCAATTCCTTCATAATGTCCGCAAAGCAAGATTAACTCCTCCTCTTTGGCGAATTCCTCCGCCATAGACTGGCAAAAAGTCCGCCCCTGGGGAGAGAGGTAGACAACCCTCGCCTGCTTTCGTTTTTTGTCCTCCTCACCCTTCTCCTGCTCCGTCTTATTCTGTCCAGGGCATATCTTCTCTTCCACAGCCTTATAACACTGATAAACCGGCTCTGCCTGCATCAGCATCCCTGCGCCGCCCCCATAAGGATAATCGTCCACACTATTATGTTTGTTAAACGCATAATCCCGAATATTAACCGCCTCGACAGACAAAAGCCCTTTATCGACAGCCCGCCCTATAATACTGGTGTTCAGCCCGTCCATAACCATGTCCGGAAATAAAGTCATAATATAAAACTTCATGTACTCCACCCATCCAAAATCTGTTTTTATATTTAAGAGATAAGTCCGTCCATCAGATGAACCATTATCCTGCCCGCACCGATATCCACCGACAGAATACATTCTTTAATCGCCGGGACAAGCACTTCACCATGTTTCATGCTGTCAATCACATAAACATCATTGGCACCTGTCTCTATCACATCTGTCAGTGTTCCAAACGCTTCTCCGTCCTCTGTCACTACCGTAAGCCCAATCAGATCGGCAATAAAATATTCGTCCTCCCCAAGAGAAACCGCATCCTCCCGGCTCACAAGCAACGGACATCTTTTGTATTTTTCAATATCATTTATATTATCAATCCCCTCGAATTTCAGAATGACAAACTGTTTAAAAAACTTCACATTCTGAACTGTCAGGAGCAATTTTTCCTTACCCGTATCAAGCGTCAATTTCTGCGCCTTCTGAAAGCGTGCCGGATCATCTGTCGTAGGAAACACCTTTACTTCTCCCCGCACTCCATGCGTAGAGGTAATCACCCCCACTTGCAGCATATCTTCCATAGCTATATTACGTCTCCTTATTTTTCGCTGATGAACGAGAGACAGGCCGTATTGTCCTGGCCTGTCTCCAATTATCATCAACCTATTAATCCATAATGTCTACAACGACTTTTTTATCTTCCTTTGCAGCAGCAGCTTTCACAACTGAACGGATTGCTTTCGCAATGCGACCCTGCTTCCCGATAACTTTTCCCATATCTGACTCAGCTACGCGGACTTCTAAGACAGTAGTCTTCTTATCCTCGCGCTCTGTCACAACCACTTCGTCGGGTGAATCAACCAAAGCCTTTGTAATCACTTCTACCAGTTCTTTCATATTATATACCTCCGGGGCATAATACTACCTATTTTTCGATGCCTGCCACCTTGAAAATCTTGCTGACTGTCTCTGTCGGCTGCGCACCTGTATTGAGCCACTTCTTAGCTGCTTCCTCATCTACTGAAATAGCGCTCGGCTCACAATTCGGATCATAGGTTCCAATCTCATCGATAAACTTACCATCTCTTGGTGATCTGGAGTCTGCTACGATGATTCTATAGAAAGGAGCCTTCTTCTGTCCCATTCTTCTTAATCTGATTTTTACTGCCATTTTCTTTCACCTCCATGAATTTAACAAAAATATATATTGTATATAACGCATGTTACTGCGGTATAACCATCTTAAAAGGGCATCTTAAACTTCCCTTTCCTGCCGCCTTTGCCCATCATCTTCATAAACTTTTTCATCTCATTAAACTGCTTCACCATGCGGTTCACTTCACTGATATCTACGCCCGCACCTCTGGCAATCCTGTGTTTTCTCGAAGGGTTTAGAAGCTCCGGATTCCTTCTCTCATCAATCGTCATAGAGTAGATGATCGCCTCCATGCGCGCCATACGCTTTTCAGCCTGCTCCGTCTCATTCTCATCAAGCCCCTTCATCTTCCCCATGCCCGGGATTCCTCCCATACCCATACCGGGAAGCATACTCATAAAACTGCTAAGGCCGCCCATCTTCTTCATCTGAGAAATACTCTCTAAGTAATCTTCAAAGTCGAACTGCGCTTTCTTAAGCTTCTTCGACATCTCCTTCGCTTTCTCTTCATCAATCTCAGCCTCGGCCTTTTCGATTAATGTAAGCACATCTCCCATACCCAGAATCCTGGACGCCATACGGTCCGGATGGAACTGCTCTAAGTCAGAAAGCTTTTCTCCCATACCCACATACAGAATCGGCTTGCCGGTCACCGCCTTTACAGAAAGCGCCGCACCGCCTCTCGTATCACCGTCAAGCTTTGTGACGATAACGCCGTCGACCCCTACCTTCTCATTGAACTCTTTTGCCACATTCACCGCATCTTGTCCGGTCATAGCATCAATAACAAGAAGTGTCTGATGAACTTCCACAGCCTCCTTGATCTCCTGAAGCTCCGCCATCATATCCTCATCGATGTGAAGTCGTCCTGCTGTATCCAGAATTACGATATTGTTGCCATTCTTATGGGCGTGTTCTAAAGATGCTTTCACTATATTGGCAGGCTTATGGTTCTCGCCCATCGCAAATACTTCCACGCCCTGCTTCTCACCATTCACCTGTAACTGCTTAATCGCAGCCGGACGGTATACGTCACACGCTACCAAAAGCGGCTTCTTCCCTTTAAGCTTATATTTCCCTGCAAGCTTCGCAGTGGTGGTCGTCTTACCTGCACCCTGAAGGCCCGCCATCAAAATTACTGTGATAGCGCTTCCCGGCTGAAGCTTAATCTCTGTCGTCTCGGAACCCATAAGCTTTATAAGCTCCTCATTCACGATCTTAATTACCATCTGACCGGGATTCAAGCCGTTCATCACATCCTGTCCGACAGCCCTCTCCTGTACATTCTTAATAAAGTCTTTCACGACTTTAAAATTGACATCTGCTGCCAGCAGCGCCCTCTTAATCTCTTTCAGGGCTTCCTTCACATCATCTTCCGTAAGCCGCCCCTTGCTTCTTAAATTTTTAAATACATTTTGAAGTTTTTCGGTCAAGCTGTCAAATGCCATATTATAGCTCCTCTATAATCTCATCGGATATCCTGCGGATTGACTCCACAAGCTCTGTCATACTTTTTTCTTCATATCCGTCCAACAGTCTGTTCATCTCTTTTACTTTATCCCTTATCGACATAAAACGCTCCACAAGATGAAGCTTCTCCTCATATCCAAGCAATGCCTGATTGCAGCGCTTCACAAGGTCATGCACCCCCTGCCGACTAATCCCGGCTTCCTTTGCAATCTCACTCAGGGATAAATCTTCTAAAATGAACTGCTCATAGATTTCTTTCTGATGCTCATTTAAAAGCTCTCCGTAAAAATCATACAGCAACGCCTGTTTTAATATCTCATTCATGTTATTCACCTGTGATATCTTATAACAAAAGCCTTCCTGTGTCAAGTATTTTTTCTTTACATCTCAAAAAAACGAAAAAGGATTGATTTCTGCTAAAATATATCGTAAGATAAACTTGTTCGATTTCCATATATTAATAAGGGGAGGATCATATGGAGAACCAGAATTATTATGAAGTATTAGGGGTCTCCTCCAAAGCTTCTTTGGAGGACATTACAGCAGCGAAAAATGCACTTGCGAAAAAATACCACCCAGATGCTAACCTAAAGGACGGAATTGATACTACAGAACAGATGCAGGCGATACTTGAAGCCTACAACACTTTGTCCGATCCTGCGCGCCGCGCTGAATACGATCGGCAAATCGCCGGCAGAAAGGCCGTCTTGCAGACCTTTGACCTTTCTGAAACAGCCGCGGAGCAAGAAACCGGCGAACCTGTATTCGTTACATATTGGAAAGCATCTAACGATCTGTACGATATCATCACAGAGAGTGACGAACTTTACCGGATCAAGAATCAGACAGCAAGGCTCGGCCAGCTTGCGATGCAGGCAATCAAACACATTCTCGTATTGAGAGAATCCCAGATACCAGAGCGCTACTGGCACCCGGACATTATGAACTGGCTGCTATTCACCTGGTTTAAAAACCGCAATTACACAGCCGCATACCTGGTCACTTTGTACGATGAATATCTAAAACACGAATTCGGACGTCTCGAAAAACTCCGTATGCAGAACAAAGCGCTGCACTATCAGCGCTCTGTTAAAAAACTTTTGAAATATTAGATTTGTTTCTTTTCACACATTGGCATCCCACGCATATTATGTACTGTAAATAACCTTTATGGAGGATTTTTAGTATGAGTGAATTAAATTGTGGATGTGGATGTGAAGATACTGCAAGATACGGCCATGGCGGATGTGGTTGCGGTTTTGGCAACAACAACAGCTGTCTGTGGATTATCCTTCTGCTCTGCTGCTGCGGCGGCGGATGCGGCAACGGCGGCAGCATGTTTGGCGGATGCGGCAACGATAGCTGCCTGTGGATCATCCTTCTGCTTTTCTGCTGCGGCGGATGCGGTAACGGATGCGGATGTGGATGCTAATCCAGTTTCCAAAAATTAATTACTCTTTAAGATAAAGATGGGGGCTCCCTTGGGTTACAACCGGGGGACGCCCCCTTTTTATTGCATATTTCCATCAGGAATTTCATATATATTTACAACGTTACCAAACAGGAGACACTATGGAAAAATTCCCTCCGAAACCTATGACTCCGCTCGACGAGTTTGTCACGCCGCCGTTCCTGTATACATTAAAACTTCTTCTTCCATACGTGCCTACCCCTGCGCAGCGAAGCCTCGCCATCTTTCTGAAATTTTTTGAACTGAAAAAAACGATGGAAATTTTCTACGGCTTTGACAGAGGACGGTCAGATGTCTCCCCAGAGGCAATATTAAGTGACTTAAAGCCCTACATGAACCCCGATGAGCAGGAAATGATGGAACAGATGGAGGGTATGAAGAATATGATGGAGATGATGCAGCAGATGCAGCAGACCCAGACCGCGGCAAACGGGCATGATGAAGACTCTGGCTCCTCACCCTTTGATTTCCTGAAAGGAATCTTAGATCCGGAGCAACAGAGTATGTTTGATATGTACAACGACATTTTCAGCAATGTAACAGACACTGCAAACGCTGACACTCAGAAAGGAGAGACAGATTATGAATGAATGGTTAAATCACCCTGCAATGGAAAATATCGACCCCATAAAGCTTGAGCTCATCAAAGCGGCGGCAAAGCAGACAGAAGGAAAGACCGGAAAATCACTGGCACCAATCATGATGGCGCTCATCACAAACGCCAACAAAAAGGGAATCCAGTTTTCATCCGATGAAGTATCCCTCATTGTCAGCATCCTAAAAGAAGGCAAACCGAAAGAAGAACAAGATCAGATGGAAAACATGATAAAGATGGTGACATCATATATGAAAAAAGGATAAAAACTTCGGAAATACCCTCTTTTATTCTATTTTAAGATTTGATATACTTATTGAAATGCCAATTCGCTTAAAATAGATAAGGAGATATATATGAGGAACATAAAGCTTACAATAGAATACGACGGAAGCCGTTATCAAGGCTGGACGCGTCTGGGGAAGAATGAATCAGGCAATACTATTTCCAACAAGATTCGCGATGTATTAAAGAAGATGACCGGCGAGGAAATAGACGAATTCAATTGTGGCTGCCGAACGGAAGTTGGTGTTCACGCCTACGCGCAGGTTGCCAACTTCAAGATAGCAAACGATGCAAATGTACGAGACATCAAGTATTATCTGAACCGCTATCTCCCTATGGACATTGCCATCACAGATGTGCGCGAAGTACCGGAGCGCTTTCACGCCCAGCTAAACGCCACATCCAAAACATATGTCTATCGGATGACTGTCTCTGATGTCCCCAGTGTGTTCGACCGCAAGCACACTTACCACTGCTTCCGCACCCCGGATATACGGCTGATGCAGGAAGCTTCTCTTTCATTCATCGGAGTACACGATTTCAAAAACTTTTCCACTGTAAAAAAAGCAAAATCTACCTTGCGGAAAATATATGAAATCGAGATATACGGCGACGGCGAAGAGATGCAGATTATGATCAGCGCCGATGACTTTCTTCATAACATGGCCAGAATAATCATCGGAACACTTTTAGAAATCGGATTAGGTACGCGGCACATCGATGATATTGACGAAATTTTTGACGGAGAACTGGCCGCAAGCTCGCCCTGCGACCCGAAAGGGCTGTATCTGCAGGAGATTACCTACTGATTCTCAATATTTCTTTTGATACCCACAGTGAACAAAGGAACACACGCTCCTTTGTTCACTGTGGGTAAAAAGTATCTCCAAGAGATTTGTACATACGCCAGGCGGGAGGATTTTCAACATGAAGAGAACAAAAGCATTATTGATGACACTTATCACTACCCTCATCATCACGGCAGCACTTCCGGTACCGGATGCCGAAGCTGCATCTAAAAAAGTGGGGAAGGCTACCCTTTCTTTAGCAAAAGCTGCGGGCATGAACCAGATCAATGTCAAGTGGAAAAAGGTGAAGAACGCGAATGGCTACCAGCTCATGGTGGCGAAGAACAAGAAGTTCAGCAAAGGCAAGAAATCCTACAAGCTGGTCGGCACTTCAAAAGCTGCCACAAAGCTTTCTGCAGGAACAAAGTATTACGTGCGCGTCAGGGCTTATGGGAAGTCCGGAAAAAAGACCGTTTACGGCAAATGGAGCAAGGTCAAGACCGTAAGGACTGTGAAGAAACACAGCCATAAGTGGAAAGGAACAACAACCAGCAAGCAGGTTCTCGTCTATAACATGGTTCCGTTCAGCCAGGCAACCGGGCCAAACGGCAGGGGCGAGGACGGATATTTTCGTAAATATCGCTGTATGTGCAGCTCATGTATGGCTAAAAACCTTTATACGGCTAATACTTCAAGCCTTGAAATCCATATTAAAAAGGTTAATTCGCCCGGTTGGTTTGAAGAGATTGAGTGGTACAGGACATTTTGCAATAAATGTAAAACTGATATTACTGATTTTTCTACAAATGAAAAATTGGAGCATAAATATAAATGTAAAGGTGGATATTATAGCGATTGGGCTTTCAAAGAAAGAGTTTATCACAAATCCACAAGCTACTACACCACACAAAACACAACAACCTACAAATGCTCCGTCTGCGGCATGACAAAATAAAGCCTTTATAAGCCTTCCTTCTGCGGGAGGGCTTTTCTATACGCCAGGATGGCGGCATCCTCTTATGGACGCCGTCTCTTGTATGCGCCTTCCGGATGATTAATTTAACCCTATATTTCCCTTTCAAAAAATATCTTGAATGCCAAAATACACATTCCAAAATGACTCCGTTTATTATATAATGTATAGAAATATCTCCAAGATATTTATACATACCCTAGACGGGAGGACTTTCAACATGAAGAAAACAAAGACTTTACTGATGACGCTTATCGCGGCGCTCATCATCACAGCGGCACTTCCGGCATTGGATGCCGAGGCTGCATCTAAAAAAGTGGGGAAGGCTACCCTTTCTTCCGCAAAAGCTGCGGGCATGAACCAGATCAATGTCAAGTGGAAAAAGGTGAAGAACGCGAATGGCTACCAGCTCATGGTGGCAAAGAACAAGAAGTTCAGCAAGGGCAAGAAATCCTACAAGCTGACCGGCACTTCAAAAGCCATCACAAAGCTTTCTGCAGGAACAAAGTATTATGTGCGCGTCAGAGCTTATGGAAAGTCCGGCAAAAAGACCGTTTACGGCAAATGGAGCAAGGTCAAGACCGTAAGGACTGTGAAGAAACACAGCCATAAGTGGAAAGGAACGACAACCAGCAAGCGGGTTCTCGTCTATAACATGATTCTTCCCAACTCTTTTCCGATTGCACCAAAGGAGGCATTCTCTTGAAGGCGTTGAGCAATGATCATTCGATCTTCATAGGATAAAAACTTTGACATGGTGACTCCTTTCAGCCGCCAGAAATCAAAGCATAACAGAAAAGGAGCCAACTATCCAGTCAGCCCCATTTCATTTGCAAAAGAAAATCCATACCTTTCTTTTGCGCCAATAACGATTAACTTTTATACTTATCCGGGATAGCAGGTATGGAATCTCGGATTACAATTCAGGAGTGAAATACACTTCACAACGCAAAAGGAGGATATTAAAAATGGCAAAAATGACTTTAGACGAATCTGGGCGTAAGTACCTCATGGAAATAGGCTTAGAGCCTGTCGGGAACAGAGCAATCCTTGTGGAATATGCGCCAAATGATAATTTAGGGGATAAGCTGGCACATTTCTTTAGTTCAGAGCCTTATATTTTGCAGATGTGCAAGAATGAGTTGGTTTTGATTCCAGTGCATATGCGTGTTGCTGCCGGGACTGTCGCATACTATTCGTTGGAAAATAAAGTAGCGTTGCAGCTATCCTATTCTTCCGTCCAATCCGTAGAAATTACAGAGAAAGGAACCAATTATATGGTTTCAATTACGACTGACACGGATACAATACGTCTGCTGTCGCCGAAAAAAGGGGTCGGCGCATTTATGGGAGCAACCGGTAGATGGCATATGAATAATATGGACGATACTCTGCAAATGCTAAAAAGCCTGCAAGCTAATGTTGCTGGCGCTATAGATTAACAAAACTGCCAAGGGGCGGCGCAAGTGTGCAGCCGCATGAAATACCCCATGTGATGTGG
The DNA here is from genome assembly GCA_000403475.2 of Lachnospiraceae bacterium MD308. Classification (GTDB taxonomy): domain Bacteria; phylum Bacillota; class Clostridia; order Lachnospirales; family Lachnospiraceae; genus MD308. The sequence goes on along the minus strand of KE159796.1, from coordinate 522,307 downwards.
GAGAAAGGGGGAATCACCTATGCCTTGCACAGAAGCATACAAGGAACATATCATGTATACTTTCAACGTATATTGGTATAGAACTTTATGCAACAAATGTGGATTAGATCTTTCTGATTTTACAGAAGATGACCTCGGTCTACATGATTTCCGATGTGGAATGGGAACACACAATGATTGGATACTATTTAATAATGTTTATCACAAATCCACAAGCTACTACACCACGCAAAACACAACAACCTACAAATGCTCCGTCTGCGGCATGACAAAATAAAGCTGTATCTGATTCTTGGCTGTCTATCCTATTATCTTCTTTCCCTCCTCACCGCGGCAACCCCAGCCCCGACGAGGAGGGTTTTCAGGACAGCTAAAGTGAGTATCACCATGCTGTCCTCCGTTTGCACCCTCCGGATAATTAATTTAACCCTCTGTTTCCCTTTCAAAAAATATCTTGAATGCCAAAATACACATTTCAAAATTCCTCCCTTTATTATATAATGTACAAGAAAATATCTCCAAGATATTTGTACATACCTTGAATGGGAGGACTTTCAACATGAAGAGAACAAAAGCATTATTGATGACGCTTATCGCAGCGCTCATCATTACAGCGGCATTCCCGGCACTGGACGGCAAGGCTGCATCCAAAAAAGTAGGAAAAACTACCCTTTCTTCCGCAAAAGCTGCGGGCATGAACCAGATTAACGTCAAGTGGAAAAAGGTGAAGAACGCGAGTGGCTACCAGCTCATGGTGGCAAAGAACAAGAAGTTCAGCAAAGGCAAGAAATCTTACAAGCTAAGCGGCACTTCAAAAGCCGTCGCAAAGCTTTCTGCAGGGACTAAGTATTATGTGCGCGTCAGGGCTTATGGAAAAGCTGGCAAAAAGACCGTTTACGGCAAGTGGAGCAAGGTCAGGAACGTAAAGACTATAAAGAAACACAGCCATCATTGGAAAGGAACGACAACCAGCAAGCGGGTTCTCGTCTATAACATGGTTCCGTTCAGCCAGGCCGCTGCACCATTAGGCGAATCTGATAAATACCGCTGCATGTGCAGTTCATGTGAATTAAATGGATTATATGCAACAAGCACTTCTGATTTAGAATATCATATGAGAAATGTTAATTCACCTGGATGGTATGAAGAAATATATGAGTATAAAAAGTTATGCAATAAATGCAATAAAATACTAACGGGCATGTCTTCTACAGAACAATTTAGCCATCTTGATAAATGCAGTGCGGGAACCTATAACACATGGATAAAATCGAACAATATCTACCACAGATCCACAAGCTACTACGCCACGCAAAACACAACCACCTACAAATGCTCCGTCTGCGGCACGACAAAATAAAACGTTCATATTGGGCAACAAAAATTAATTTTAACTTCTATGAATTGGCTTTACCCGACGACGATTCAGTCTATACCCTGAAAAAGTGATGGAGGATTTAGATTTTTCAGGCCTGCTCGCCTGTTATTCTGACCAGGGAAGAACCGGGTAAAACCCAATCATGCCGTATGCAATCGGACGAAATATAAATAAATATCACCGTTTTCTGCATGATAAAATACATAAATTCGAAGGATAAACTGAGGAGGAAGCTGCATAGGAAAAGATTAATTCCGATAAAGTTTTGCATTAAAAAAAGCACTAACGGTTTCCGTCAATGCTTTTAAATCCACTCAAAACTAACAATAATGATATCTGCAAGTAAATACTATTAAATTATTCCCTTCCACTTGATAAACCAGCCTATGTTCATCTGTTATTCTTCTGCTCCACTTTCCAGCCAAGTCATATTTTAGTGGTTCAGGTTTCCCTAATCCATCAAATGGGCTTCTTTTTATATCTTTAATTAATTCATTGATTCTTTTGACAATTTTCTTATCCATCTTTTGCCAGTAAAGATAATCCTCCCAAGCATTTTGAGTAAAAGATACATTCATAAACTAATCCTCCACATCAAAACTTACAAGTTTTCCATCCTCCGCTTGTTTGATAGATTCTTTTAACCACTCATAATTTGCTTTGCTTTCCCTAATATGAAGATTTTCCATCAGGTTATCATACTGCACCTGAGACATAAGCACAACATTTTCATCATTTTTTCTCGTTATTATTGCAATGTCAGAATCATGCACAACACGATCGCAAACTTCCTTAAAATTGTTCCTCACATTGGAAAAATTCGTTGCTATCATATAATCACACTCCTTTGAAATAGTGTATTCTATATCTCCGGGATTGTCAATATTTTGTACAATATTCTGTACCATCATTAATTTCTCCCTTGAGTTATTTTCCTGTTGCTTAGAAAATCCCAAAAGATTGTACCAGTAATATGAACAGAAGAATCGGCGCAATATACTTAATCATAGCAATATAAAGCGCTTTCCTGCCAAACTTATACCCTCCGATCGTCACCTCGTCAATCACCGTCGCCGGCTTCGCAACCCATCCAATCAGAATACAAGTACACAGTGCAACTAACGGCATAAAGATATTATTGCTGAGATAATCCATAATATCAAGTACTTGACCTACTGTTCCATTCGGCAGTTCAAACTCAAAGTAGAGTTTATTATACCCAAGGCATACGAGCAATCCAAAGATTAACGAATAGACCGTCACGAGCGTTGTACTCTTCCTCCGTGAATAATGGAACTTATCCATAATACTGGACACAATCGCCTCCATGACAGATACCGCCGAGGTAACAGCCGCGAAGATTACCATCAGGAAGAACAGGATTCCGATAAATCCTCCTGCCTTTCCCATCGCCTGGAATACTTTTGGCAGAGATACGAACATCAGCCCCGGTCCTGCCGACATACCCTCAAGTCCCATAAAAGTAAATACTGCCGGGATAATCATCATACCTGCAAGCAAAGCTACCAACGTGTCAAAGAACTCAATCTGGTTGATAGACTTCATCAGATTGGTATCTTTTTTCGCATAAGAACCGTAAGCGACCATAATTCCCATAGCTACACTGATGGAAAAGAAAAGCTGTCCCATAGCATCCATAAGGATTACAAAAAACTTCTTCACTGTCACACCGGTAAAATCAGGAATCAAGTATACCTTAAGCCCCTCAAGTCCTGTCCTGGTGACACCCTCTGCATCCGTGTGGCTCAAAGTCAGCGAAAAGAACGCAATCCCGATAACCAGGACGAAAAGAATCGGCATCAGCACCTTGCTGTAGTTCTCAATTCCTTTATTTACCCCGTTGTATACAACAAATGCAACCGCCGCAAGGAAGATGACCATCCAGATAATCGGCGCCCACTGGCTTGTAATATACCCGGTAAAATATCCGTCCGCCGCTGCATCTGCCCCATTTCCTACAAGAAATTCCGCAAAATATTTTAACACCCATCCGCCAATGGTACAGTAATAGGGCAGGATAATGATCGGCACCAGCCACGCAAAGAACCCGATAAAACGCCACTTGGGGTTAATCTTTCCGTAAGCCGTAAGCGGGCCCTGGGCCGTCTTCCTTCCAATCGCAATCTCCGTTGTCAGAAGCGTAAAACCAAAGGTCAGCGCCAGGATAATATAAAGGCAGATAAACAACCCTCCGCCTCCCTTCGCCGCCAGATACGGGAAACGCCAAATATTTCCCAATCCGACCGCACTTCCCGCAGCCGCCAGTACGAATCCTATCGAACCCGTAAAATTACTTCTCTTTCCATGTGTCTCCAAAATAACTTACCTCCTGTACTTCCTCTCTAAACTCTCTAATGTTTCCTTATATATAATGGCATGCACTTACTTTTCCAAATACGCACACAGCTCATCATACCTTTTCTCCATGGACTCATATCCATGCTCATAAAACTGCATCAATATATCATACTTCCTCTCTAGCCTTGAAACCGGAGGAATTATCGGACGCAGCACGAAAATCTCCCCTCGCTTTTCCAACTCATTGATCTTAAGCATCACTTTATTATACTCATAATTGCGGCGAATCGCGGCTCGTGCAAGCTTCGGATAATTCTGATAAGCCGTCCGGTAAAGATTCGCCGTCGCATGACTTGTCATCTTCTTTTTATAGCCAGGATTCCTGGTCAGTATGAGGACAATCTTTTTATTGCCAAGCTCAAGAGCCCTGTTAATAGGGATTGAATCTGCCACTCCCCCGTCAAGATAAGGTATCCCGTCGATATTCACCATCGGAGCAACCAACGGCATACTGCTCGATGCCCGGCAGATTCTCATAAGACGTTCTCTGTCCTGCCTCTCCGTCATATATTCCGCCTCACCAGTGACACAGTTTGTCACCACCATCTCACACTCCATCTCAGATGAAAAATAGGTATCATAATCAAATGGAAACAGTTCATTGGGATATTTATCAAAAATCAAATCCATATCCAACAAACTTTTCTTACGAATCAGCTTTCTGATTCCGCTGTAATAGTCATATTCCTTCTCTTTGTGGATCATACAGTCCCTTGTTCTTCCCGGCTGCCGCGATACGTAATCCACCCCGTTGCACGAGCCTGCAGACACTCCGATCACATGAGACAGATACATCTCCTTCTCCATCAGAAAATCCAGAGCCCCCGAAGTGAATACACCTCTTGTGGCGCCGCCTTCCAATACGATTGTTCCTGCTTTCATAAATCTGCACTCTCCTCACTGTCAAAATATAAAATCATCTCTTGCCATTTGCGTATATATTTGGTAAGATAAGCCTTACATGTAAAATATTTTTTAACATAATAATTTATATCATACCACATGAATCTAAAATAGTCCAATTATTATTATTAAGGAGTAGAAAGAATGATCAGTACAAGTAACATTACACTGCGCGTAGGCAAAAAGGCTTTGTTCGAAGATGTGAACATCAAGTTCACAGAAGGCAACTGTTATGGTCTGATTGGTGCAAACGGCGCAGGCAAATCCACATTTTTAAGAATTCTCTCCGGCCAGCTCGAGCCATCAAAAGGCGAGGTTTTCATCACCCCGGGAGAACGTCTCTCTTTCCTGCAGCAAGATCATTTTAAATATGATGAATTCCCTGCCCTTGACACTGTCATGATGGGAAATGAACGTCTGTATCAAATTATGCAGGAAAAGGAAGCCATATATGCAAAGGAAGACTTCACTGACGAAGACGGCATAAAGGCAAGTGAACTGGAGGCTGAATTCGCTACCATGAATGGATGGGAGGCTGAATCAGATGCCGCTTCACTTTTAAATGGACTTGGCATCGAAACAGAGCTTCACTATGAACAGATGAAAAATCTGGACGGCCCAAAGAAGGTAAAAGTTCTTTTGGCACAGGCGCTTTTCGGCAATCCTGACATACTGCTTCTCGACGAGCCGACAAACCACCTTGACCTGGACGCCATCGCATGGCTTGAGGAGTTCCTTATCAATTTTGACAACACCGTAATCGTCGTATCCCATGACCGATATTTTCTTAATAAGGTCTGCACTCAAATTGCAGATATCGACTACGGGAAGATTAAGCTTTATGCCGGAAACTATGATTTCTGGTACGAATCCAGCCAGCTTCTCATCCGGCAGATGAAAGAAGCCAACAAAAAGAAAGAAGAAAAAATCAAAGAGCTGCAGGAATTTATCTCACGGTTTAGCGCCAACGCCTCCAAATCCAAGCAGGCAACCTCAAGGAAACGCGCGCTGGAGAAAATCCAGCTCGATGATATCCAGCCCTCCAGCCGAAAGTATCCTTACATCGACTTCCGTCCCAACCGCGAGATTGGCAACGACGTATTGTCCGTGGAAGGATTAAGCAAAACTATTGACGGAGAGAAGGTACTTGACAATATTACATTTACTCTGAACCACGATGACAAAGTAGCATTTGTAGGAAGCAACGAGCTTGCCAAGACCACTCTGTTCCAGATTCTAATGGGTGAGATGGAGCCGGACGAAGGTGTATACAAGTGGGGAATCACTACCTCACAGTCTTACTTCCCTCTTGATTTCGGCAATGAATTTGACAATGATTACACAATTGTTGAATGGCTGACTCAGTATTCCGAAGAAAAAGACGTTACGTATGTCCGTGGTTTCCTCGGACGTATGCTTTTCGGCGGCGACGACGGCGTAAAGAGAGTAAGCGTCCTCTCCGGAGGTGAGAAAGTGCGCTGTATGCTCTCTAAGATGATGATCTCCGGTTCTAACATCTTAGTGCTCAACGAGCCTACAAACCACCTGGATATGGAATCAATCACAGCCCTCAACAATGGAATGACCAAATTCCCGGGCGTGCTGCTTTTTAGCTCCAGAGACCACCAGATCGTACAGACAACGGCCAACCGGATTATGGAAATCGTTCCGGGCGGAAAGTTGATCGATAAGATTACGACGTATGATGAATATCTGGAAAATGACGAGATGGCAAGAAAGAGACAGACTTATACAATCCAGAAAGAAGAAGACGATTAAAATAAAAAGTTGGTTTGTAACAAACTAAAGATGCCCCTGCCAGTACCCATACCCTTTACTCTGAGGCTGACGTTTAGCCTTTGCTTCGGGGAGGGCACTGGCGGGGACTTTTTGTATATTGGCCTCCAATGTATAAAAAGGCAAGTATTTTTACACCTGCTCACTAAAAAATACTTGCGGCACTCTGTAGATTGTGTTTATAACCATTTATAACTTATCTGAGAACACAACACCCCCTGCACAGCTTTACTCCTTCTTATGCTGCCGATAATAAAGCAGATAACGCTCTGCATCAAGCTGGGAACGTATTGCACTGCTTTTATCCATTGTTATTGCCGCGCCTTCATTCATATACTGTACAAAGTTCAGTTTTTCATTTACATCAAATCCACTTAACGAACCCAGAATACTTGCAATGAGACTCCGTTTGCCAGTCGATGTGATCACTTCATCCTTTGTCGCAAACAAATGCTCTTCCAGCGCTTTCATCTCTACTGGCGTTGCATTCTGCGGGTCTACTTCATTCACATGAATCAACTGTTCGTACTCGTTCCCCTTTGAATCAATCCCCCACGCTCTGATAACCGGATCTTCCTCTGTTGAGCTTTCGTCATACTTCATATGGATTTCCTGTCCACTCCTTCCGTTTCCTCCGCTGAACAGACACCCTCCGTATACATGTGCGATTCTCCTAACCGGGGTATTGTTTGAATATACACTTCTGTTAATAAGAGACTGGCTTTCCGCATATTGCGTTGCGTATTGTGCTGCATATTGCGTTGTATTGGGAGTTTTATTTTGTCTTGTATTTTGCAGATAATTTAACCTCGCACAACTGTTAAATGCTACATTATTCATCGTGTTACCTCCTGAGTTATATGTTATTTAAAATCATACTACTTTTCCCGAAAGAATCAATCGTCTGACCTTTAATAATACTATATCTGCCCTTTAGTTTTATATCAGAACAAATTTAATTCCATAGAGTGGAAAACTCCTCCGCCTGTCACTTCTTTGCAACCGACGGAAGAGTCTTTCCATTCATCTACATTACTCTGCCTACACATTTACGGGTACGCTATACGATTTTATTTCTTCTTTTGCTGCTGATAATAAAACAGATAACGCTCTGCATCAAGCTGGGAACGCATTGCACTGCTTTTATCCATTGTTATGGCCGCGCCTTCATTCATATACTGTACAAAGTTAAGTTTTTCATTTACATCGAATCCACTTAGCGAACTTAAAATACTCCCAATGCCCCTGCTGCCAGGCGATGTGATCACTTCATCCTTTGTCGCAAACAAATGCTCTTCCAGCGCTTTCATCTCTACTGGTGTTGCATTCTGCGGGTCTACTTCATTCACATGAATCAACCGTTCGTACTCGTTCCCCTTTGAATCAATCCCCCAGGCTCTGATAACCGGATCTTCCTCTGTCGAGCTTTCGTCATACTTCATATGGATTTCCTGTCCACTCCTTCCGTTTCCTCCGCTGAACAGACACCCTCCGTATACATGTAAGATTCTCCTAACCGGGGTATTGTTTGAATATACACTTCTGTTAATAAGAGACTGGCTTTCCGCATATTGCGCTGCGTATTGTGCTGCATATTGCGTTGTATTGGGAGTTTTATTTTGTCTTGTATTTTGCAGATAATTTAACCTCGCCCAACTGTTAAGCACTACATTATTCATAAAATTACCTCCTATTTCGGATCATATGAAAATTCCAAAAATGCTGTTTTCTGATGGGTTGCTGTTTGATAAGACTGAACCTTAATCTCAAATTTATGCTGACCAGGCGTCAATTCGCCGCAATCATAAAGCAAATACCAACCAACGGCAACATTATTTGCATTTAAGATTCCCTTCGTTTCAAGGGGCAAACCTAACGACTTGCCGTCAAAATATGCATATTTGTATCCATACCCCATCATTTCTACAATAACTGCAAAGTGGCCTGCTCTTTGAGGATACGCATCTTCCTTTATAAACCCAATGTCTATAATTTCCACACTAGATACCTCTGGCGCCACTCCTCTTGTTTCAATCAAATCATCAATCCGTTCGACCGATATACAATCACCCGAATCACTCAATTTATCCCGAAGCGCACTCGCCTCTGAAGCTTCTTTTTCTGCCGCAAATGCCGTCATTGATAAAGTCAATGCCATAACAATAACCATAAACATTGAAACAATTTTTTTCATAAGTTTTACCTCTTTCTTTCATAATGATTGTTCACCTGCTAAGTTTTGCACTAAGGAATATCAATCCTATAGTGCTTCTTTATCTGAGTTTTTCTTTATTACAGCTACACTCTACATATTTCAACCACCTCCGCTAAATTGATAAAAGAACAGTCCTTTTGCATAAACCATTATAAAGTCCCACTGTTTCCATATCAAGCAATCGTCCCCAAGTGCCCTTTTTTTGTCCTTAAAATATATACTCCTTAAACTTCTATTGACATATTAAGCCCCAATACACCCGGAAGCTTAAGATTATCTTCATCAAGTAATACGTAACCAATACCGGTTATTCCATTCATAAACCCAATATTATTCATATCCTCAAAGGACAAGCATTGATTCTTTATTTCTTCTCGGTATTCCTCTGCTTCTACATCTATCTGTTTTAGCAAAGCATATATTCCCAATGAACCATGGCACAGACAACTGTTTTCTTTCTTAGCGGCAAACAATTTTTTTCCCAAGCAGGTATCGTAATCTTCTTTATTCGGCGCGAAAACATAAAAAAGCTCTTCCAGCGGTATTCCTGTCAGCTCATGTATACGTTTTCTTGCCAAATAAATACCGCCGCATCCATGACACCAAGCCGCCATATCTTTTCCCTCCCCATATCTGTCACACTCCCTGATATCCAGCCAATTGCATAGTTTGGCATCATATAGTGTATCTTCATAGTCAATTGCTGCTTTTATGTAGTGTATATATTTTTCCGACTTGCAATATTTCCATAAAAAAGCGATTGCTAATGCAATCCCACTGTTTCCATGAGCCATACCAGCCAAATTGCTTTGTCCCGAATTAAACCATCCGATACCCTTTTCTCTTTTCCCAGCACCATTGAGCAACAAATCCCCAATTATAATCGCAAATTCAAGGTATTTCCTGCTATCTGTGACCCCATAAAGCTCCAAATAAGCAATTATCACCCCTGCTTTACCACTTAACAGGTCATCCCCATCAATCTTAAAAGCATCACTTTCCATCATTTTGTCCGCCTGTTTTTGAGCATAAATCAAATAACTATCATCTTCCGTTATTTTATATAACAACAGATAAGTATAAATAAGAGATGCCTCACCGGTAAAAAGCCCACACACATCTCCCATTTTCGCATCACTTTCTGTATGCAGCTTGATTTGGCATACAATCTTCTCAAAAATCAATTGATAGACCGGATCATTGTATTTTTTATTCAAAGCGGCGAAAAAAACAGCCGCTCCGCTTATTCCGCCATATAAGTAATCATCTGCTGCTCCAAGGCAAATTTCCGTTTCAAGATACTGCAATGTTATCCATTCGCATTTTCCATTTATATTCCACACATTCTGCACGAAATAATCTGCGATTCTTTTCGGGGTCAGTTGTCTGAGCGCCGGCAGCATATAAGCATCATAGACTGCTCCGGCCTCCTCTCTCTTTAAACAATTATAAAGCTGTACATGAATAATCCTTTTTTGTAGTTCTCCATTCTTTTCAGATAATTTTCTTATATGTTTTATCAGTCTTTCTTCAATACTACAACTATAATAGTTATCAAACACTTCTCCGTTTCCTGTAATCAGATTCCTGTTTTCTATATGAAAAACAGGTATTACTCCTTTATACACACTTTCCATCTCATATTCTAATATGTCTTCCCTGTATTTCTCACTGCACATCAGGCCCTTACCCATATGCTCTAATACATGCCTTCTCCTTGTCTCATCCTGCATCAGCTCCGGAAAATTCAATATGTTGCCGTACATAAAATACTCCTGTGTATTCCGCAAAAGAACACGGCTTGCATAACGAAATCCGTATTGGAACTTTTTTAGAAATATACTTTTATTTTCCAAAATACACGTATACCCTCTTTCAAAGCCCTCCGTAATCTGCCTGATATATTCTTTGTAACAGCACTTTTCTCCATTTAATATAGGTACCCTCAGCGAACAAAGGAACTCACGGTCGGAAAAGAACCAATTTTTGCTCCTGCTGCGTTACTTTCCTTCCGCGTACGTCCAGTACGCGTCAGTCAAGTGCCTTACAGGAACAAAAATTGGTTTCTTTCCGACTCTACGACCCTGACCATAGATATTTGGGCGATTTTCAAGGCGGACGATTGAGGCGTACCGGACGTACGCCGATTGAGGACAACGCAGAAAATCACCCAAATATCATGGCTCAGGGCGTGTGTTCCTTTGTTCGCTGAGGGTATATTTTTCCCGGCTTCATCTTAGGATAATCATAGCCTATTGCCATCTCTGCCGTTCCTTTATTGAGCAGGATTGGCATCTTAACCGGCACACATTGCTTTTCCGCATCTCCGATTCCGCTTGCATTTCCACCCTTGCCCAACCAGGCATTCACTGGCAATAAGCCTGTAGACAGGACATTGTCACTCAAATAATCCTGTAGATTTTCTTTTTCTGTGAAAGCACTGCATCCCGTATTTGCCAAAAATTCTATATCTGTTATTACCGGATATTCTCCATGTGCAATCACATTCTCAAAATGTATATCTGTCACTCCCAATACATAAGCTATACACAGATGCATCCCTATATTTTCATAATACTTTTCTACTTCCCTTTTACAAGAACAGGGCTTTCGTACAATTTCTTTTTCCCACCCATATGTTTTTCCGCATATTTGAGGGTACAGAAACACCTTTTCGCCGCACTGTCCCATCAGCCATGCATAGACTTGCTGATAATATCTGCATACAGACAAGTCTTTCGGCTTGTAATAAACCGCACATCCGTTATCTAAACTTATCCTGACTACTGTTTGCCCGGAAATATGTTCATCCGACAAATAAAGCTGCATATCATCGATTGCATTAAATTCTTTTCCATCACATAATTCCTTAACAATCATTGATTTATCCTGCTTTAAACGTTTTGTTACTTCATCTGTAAAACGAACCGAATCTAAAATCTTTTTATCAATGAATTTTCTAATGAGCGGATATTTATTTTCGAACCAGCAAAGATAAGCTGCATCACTCAGGTAGTTATCCAAATAGCTTTCATACATCTGCACACTGTCTTTTCCAAAAAGCATACCCTTTTCTTTTAATTCATGCATTTCAAAAATCAGGCAGCGGAGTGGAATCCACATGCACTTTTCTGTTATTTGAATCGTAAGACTATCCATTATCTTCCCATTCTTAATTCCCAAATCTTCTAATTGTTTTTCTGCCCAATCCGCCACATATTCAAAGTATGGTTTAAATATTTCCTCTGATTTCATCTAATCACCAAAAAAGAGAGGAATATTCCCCTCTTTACATTATCTTTCATGATTCTTAACAACACAAAATTGACAATAACGCCCCGGTATTTGTATATCTGTAAATATCATTTGTTTCCTGATTTATTTCATTCATACGCTCAATCTCTTCCAGTTCCGTATTAATGTTTCCGATTGCATTTTCTTTATCCATCTTTTTCTCCTTCTTTCATCTTATTTACATTTTTATAAATAGTAATCATCACCTTAAAGATATTATCCTTATCACTAATTTCCATATCACCTCCATAACCCAACACAATTTTTTCAACACTGCGAAGCCCTATCCCATGCATCTGCCGGTTTTCTTTTTTTGTTGTAAGATAATTCCCTTGTCGCTTTTTTCGCACACCTTCATATGGATTTATGATTTCTACCATAAAAATGTCATTAGGCGATTTAAATATGATTTTTATCCACCTCTGTTGTTCTGGCAGGTCTTGTACCGCATCAATCGAATTATCCAGTAAATTTCCCAACATTACACACAAATCCTTATCATCCAGAGTATAATGATATATTTCTGCGCTGACATCAAAACGTATCCGATGCTCCTTTGCTTTTATAACTTTGTAATTTAACATAATGTCAATAGTTGTCAGCCCGGTATATCTGTTTTGCGTACTCTCTTCCCTCTTTCTCTTTTCTTGTAAATAAATAATCGCTTCCTCATACTGTCGATTCTCTATCATTCCTAACAGCATAATATCATGTTGGACATTATCATGTACCTGACACCGCTTTTCTTCATAAGAGCGGAGCATAAACTCATACTGTGTGCTGAGCATCTTCATGTTCATATCTATTTTATTCCACCGATGTCTCATTTGTACATACCTGACATATGAAATCATTATAAAGTAGCCGCTTATTAATGTCCATACCAAAAAAAGTTCCAAGAATAAAATGAAACTATCAACTCTCTTGAATACCACTCCGCCAAGGAAGAAATAATCTATAAAAATTTCACAAATAATTATTGGTACACACCCCACATAAAACCATACATCAAAATCCAATAATACTTTTTTATATTTGACAAATCTTCCAATCAGGCAAACTACTGCAATCTCAAGACATAGCCCCACGATATGTATTCCATAATACGGGTAAACAGCATTCCCACTATCATAAATATAATCTTTTAATACAAGTGAATGTGCATAGGTTGTTACGAATAAACACGCCATTTGAAATATCATAATAGAAAACCAGTATAATGAATGTAAAATCATTATTTTCATACTGTCAATATGATAAAAAATTATGTAAATAATTAATAAATAAAAAGAAAAAACAACCACCCCAATATCAGAAAACTTCGACCATTGAAGATTAATAATTCCCAGTCCAATCCGAAATATGACTGCCAGATAAAAAATCACCTTTGCAATCCTGTTCTCCCACCGGAACTGCCCCAGAGACTCCGCCAGCTTTAATGACCCCCAAACAGTTACTATTATTTCTATTGACGCTACAATCTTTCCAAGGCTCATCTCTGATTTCTCCAATATTCTGTAATCGCCTTCTTCACCGTTTTTACCAGCGCATTGCTAATATGAATTTTTTCCCCATTCCGCATAATCAGCTCATTGTCTTCTATAGACATAACATGACGTATATTCGCTATATTTCCGCGCTCACACCGGACAAACATAGAATCGTCCAATATCTGTAAGACCTCTTCCAGCGAAACCCGGTCATTCCAGAAACAGTTTCTTGTCACAAAAACAGCATTTTTCCCATCCTTGTAAATATAATAGATATCTTCATACAAAAGCTTTAATATCTTTTTAGGATGTTCAATAATGTAAAACTTCTGTTTCTTTTCTTTTACCCGGGCAATCAGCGAATCATACGCCAACGGAAGATTCTGATGCATCTCATCCTTAACAATATAACGCCACGCATTATATTCATATCCTTTGATACTGTATTCCATGTAAGATGTCACAAATATAATATAAGGCGAATCATATAATCGGCGAATCCGGCGCGCGAGCTCCATTCCATTCATATCATCCATCTCAATGTCTATCAGAAAAATATCAAAATATATACTATCCTTTATATCTTCAAGAACTAATGATGCATGTTTGTATGTTTTTATTTCATACTGGATTTTGCGTTCATCAAAATAACTTTTTGTTATTCCTTTACATTTTTCCAGGAAAATGTCTTCATCGTCTATAGCCGCTATTCGAAACATTCAACTTCTCCATTTTGTTTAATTTATTCCTTTCATCTTAAAATTCCCCAAATTATTATAACACCATACCTTCCCTTGCGCATTATATTGTCCGTTAACAGCATTTTTTTGTCCTTAAATTCTCTGGTTTATCTGCACTGTCTGAGCAGCATCTGGTACACCGCGTCAAATTCTTTTGAAGCCCCGGAATTCTGTGCACAAGTCATAATCTCATGACGAACCCCCTGTCTGTCCGTCAGAAGCAGGGACTTCTTTGTATGCCCCTTAAGCCCCACTTCTACTTTTTCCATATCAGGGATATAGTAAATGGATATATCCGTTCTATAGGTAAGTACGTAATCTTTTGTCACCAGCATATGCCCGTCCTGCACCATAAGGACATCCGGCGCTTCAAGCTGACGAAAAAAATCTTCTTTGTCAGATATGTGGGCAAGTTTCTCTTTCAATTCCCGCTGCGATTTTACATTAACTACGGCAAGGGCGGCTCCCGAAAGAGCCAATAGAAAGGCAATTACGATATTGTTGAATAAACTAATCAGGGCAAGACTTAATAGACTTGCCCACACAATCATACCAGTACGCACCTGTTTTACTCTGTCGCTGATAAAATCATAATATTTCTGTTCTCCTGCTGTCTGTATCTGATGCATCACCGTATCCTCTCCGGGAATCCAACCTTCTTCTGCACCTTGCGCAGCGTCTTCATGGCAAAATAATTAGCTTTCTCCGCATTGTTTTTAATAACGCTGTCAATGTATGCCTTATCCTTCTCAAGTCTTGCCACTTCCTCCTGCAGCGGCTTTAAGACAGATACCACTCCTTCGCCTACGGCAGTCTTAAAGTCTCCGTAACCTTTACCGTCGAATTCC
This sequence comes from Lachnospiraceae bacterium MD308, assembly GCA_000403475.2. Classification (GTDB taxonomy): domain Bacteria; phylum Bacillota; class Clostridia; order Lachnospirales; family Lachnospiraceae; genus MD308. Next base: position 507,263 of record KE159796.1, on the reverse strand, counting down.
TTTACCACTTCCTCCGGCGTCTTCCCCGTACATGCGCTGTAGATATCGATCAGGTTCTTCACTCCGGGCTGTTCGTCCCTGTAAAGAATCTGCGCCTCGGAATCCGTAACCGCACGTTTGCATTTGCGCATGATCGTGTCCGGATCGTCCATCAGGTAAATGCTGGCATTGGGATTCTCATCAGACTTCGACATCTTCTTTAACGGATCCTGCAGGCTCATGATCTTAGCCCCCACCTTTCCGAAATAGGCTTCCGGCACCGTAAATACGTCACCGTAAATGTTGTTAAAACGCTCCGCGATATCTCTCGTAATCTCCAAATGCTGCATCTGATCCACGCCCACCGGAACTACATCTGCCTGATACAGCAAAATATCCGCCGCCATCAAGACCGGATATGTGAAAAGTCCTGCATTAATATTATCCGCATGCTTTGCCGATTTATCCTTAAACTGGGTCATCCGGTTTAGTTCACCCATATAGGTAAAACAATTCAGTATCCAGGAAAGCTCCGCATGTCCGGACACATGGGACTGGTAATAGATACAGTTTTTCTCCGGGTCTATCCCTGCCGCAATGTAGAGCGTAAGAAGCGCACGTGCGCGCTTTCGCAAGGTTGCCGGATCCTGCCGCACAGTGATGGAATGCAGATCCACCACGCTGTAGAAACATTCATACTCGTCACTGAGTGTCACCCAGTTTTTAAGCGCTCCCAGATAGTTCCCAAGGGTCAGGCTGCCCGTCGCCTGCATTCCGCTGAACAACACTTTCTTGCCATTAATCATCTCTTCATCCTCCAAATCATCACATTGATATAATTCTTACCATGCCTTCACTTCGTCCTTGTAATAAGCATAGTTCTCCGATAATATCACCGGCACGCCGTCTTTCACTTCCACTTCAGTGACCGCGCAGTTTTTATGGACGCCCGCACCCCAATACGCAGATACCGGTTTGTCTTTTATCACATTCAGCATCCCGCAGAGCGCCGCCCCGTGGGTAGTAATCAGAATATTCTTATCCTGCCATTCCTTTCTCTGATAAAGCTCTGTAAGGAAATCTTCAAGCCGCTTTCTTACCATATAGAAGTCCTCGCCGCCCTCCGGCGCCTGATAACGTTCCGGCGCTTCAAAGAAATACCGGAATTCCTGCGGCAGATCCCACTCTGCCTCCGAGCAGCATCCACCCTCCCACACACCGAACGCCATCTCGACGATTCGCCTGTCCGTTAGAATCGGAACGTCTCTGCCCTCCAGAATCAGCTCGGCCGTCTCAACCGCCCTTCCCAGAGGACTGCTTATACAGACTTCAAAAGGAATGTCCGTCAGACCTTTGCCGGTCTCCTCCGCCAGATGCCTCCCAAATGCATTGAGGGGGATATCAACCTGTCCCTGTATTCTCCTCGCCTTATTCCAGTCGGTCTCGCCGTGTCGCACCATATATAATCTCATCCATCACGCCTCCTGCCTGAGTAACTCACGCTTTTTAGTATATCACAACTCCCTGTATTTGTCATAGTCAATTCTGGATAAAAATGTTATACTGTTAGCAGGGCATTGCTGTTGACATAGCGGACAGCAACCATACCATATCGTGAAAAGGAGAATCAGTAATATGGAAAAAATAGCAAGCTTTACTGTAGACCATCTGCGGCTTGTGCCGGGCGTATATGTATCCCGGGTGGACTGTGTGGCAGGAAATCCGGTCACCACCTTCGACCTTCGCATGACAAAGCCTAACTATGAACCAGTCATGAACACGGCCGAGATTCACACCATCGAACATTTAGCCGCAACCTTCTTAAGAAACCACAAAGACTTTGCAGACAGGACCATCTACTTCGGCCCAATGGGCTGCCGCACCGGCTTTTACCTCATCCTGTCCGGCGAGTATCAGTCAAAGGATATCATACCGCTCCTAACGGAAATGTATCGGTTCATGGCAGATTTCGAAGGCGACGTACCGGGTGCCGCAGCAAAAGACTGCGGGAATTACCTGGATATGAACCTTCCCATGGCAAAGTATCTCTCCCGGAAATACCTGGATGAAGTACTGCTCTGCATCACGGACGAGCAGCTTAATTATCCGGCGTAGAACCCATGCCGCCGCCAGCAGGACGCTGCGGCGGCATAAGTATTATATATTCCCGACAAAAAAACAAACTGCCCTTGGGCAGTTTGTGCGCATATCTTTTCTTTTCAATTCAATTATGCAAGTTTTGCTTTTGCGAGTTCAGCAACAGATGTGAATCCTTCTGCATCATTCACTGCCATCTCAGCCAACATCTTTCTGTTGATGTCAACATTTGCCAGTTTAAGACCATGCATCAATTTGCTGTAAGATAATCCATTCATTCTTGCTGCTGCATTGATACGTGCAATCCAGAGCTGACGCATCTGGCGCTTTCTCTGCTTTCTTCCTGCATACGCAGATGTAAGAGCTCTCATCACAGACTGTTTTGCAACTCTGTACTGTTTGGAACGTGCTCCTCTGTATCCCTTCGCTAACTTTAAAGTTCTGTTATGTCTTTTTTTAGCGTTTAATCCGCCTTTAATTCTTGCCATCTCTTATTATCCTCCTTCAAATCCTTACCGTTCTGAAAGCCTGGGCTTACAGGTACGGCAATACCTTCTTCATATTCTTTACGTTTGTTGCATCCGTAACAGTCGGTTTCCTGAGATTTCTCTTTCTCTTCGTGGACTTCTTAGTTAAGATATGGCTCTTGTAAGCTTTATTTCTGACTAACTTTCCTGTACCTGTCTTTTTGAAGCGCTTTGCAGCCGCTCTATTTGTTTTGATTTTTGGCATGTTAATTTCCTCCTTAATTTGTATATATTTTTAACGTTTTTCAGTTAAAACCATACTCATGTTCCTGCCTTCTAACTTCGGCTGTTTTTCGACCGTCGCAATATCCGCAAGCTTAAGTGCAAAATCATCCAAAATATGCTTGCTCTGCTGCACATGTGCCATCTCACGGCCTCTGAAACGCAGGGTAACCTTTACTTTGTTGCCTTTGCTGACAAATTTCCTGGCATTATTCACTTTTGTGTTCAAATCATTCGTGTCGATGTTCGGTGAAAGACGCACTTCCTTAATTTCAACGGTCTTCTGCTTTTTCTTTGCCTCTTTTTCTTTTCTTGCAAGCTCATAACGGTACTTCCCGTAATCAATAATCTTGCATACCGGCGGCTGTGCCTTCGGAGCAACCTTTACCAAATCCAGCTCTGCCTCCTGCGCCAGTCTCATCGCTTCTTTCGAAGACATAATTCCGAGCTGTTCGCCGTTCTCGCCAATCAAACGTACTTCTTTGTCTCTAATCTGCCCGTTAATCATTAAATCGCTAATTGTAGTGCACCTCCATCAAATAAAATAAGTGAATAGCTCATGACTATCCACTTACATATCTGCATAAAACTCCCCTGTACGGAACCCAATATACACAATATCAAACCAATAGTCACCCGCTTGTGCTATGGTGAGAGTGGATACTCTGCTTTCTTTTTCTTCACACAAAATGCAGTATAGCACAGGCAAAGCAAAATGTCAACAACTTATTTTGCAATCCAGCACTCAATTTCCTGCGCACCTGCATATTTTTCCAGATATTCTTTTCCGTACTTCATAGCTTCTTCCAGAGCCTGGTTATCAGAAAATGAATAGATCAGGGTCAGCACTTCCCTCGTATCTTCTGTAATCATCGCCCTTTTTGAATCGCTGGTAGAACTTCCCACAGCTCCCCTTCCATCTGCAAGCACCGGAAGATACGCAATATTAATCTCATCTTTTCCAATACCCTCATAAGTCTCTCCTTCTCTTCCCACGCGGAACACAAGAATATCCTCAATCTTCTCCGCATCATAAGAGCCTGCGGAAAATCCGGACACAATAGAAATCAGGTTGTTGGTATCCACAACCGTATTTACCTCATAAAGCCCCTTCCCCTGACCAATACGGCGAATCAGCGCCTCGGAAGACACGCGGTAACGGCTCGGCTCCTTCCCGAAAGCTTTATACGCCATTCTTGATTCCTTAATATTAGGAATATCATTGATGCCATAATCAAAAATAGCATCCTTCGTCTTTTTAAAAATATCTTTTTTCAGATATGCCCACATATCCTCATTCTTTTTATACACCTTCACTTTATATTGGAAGCAGCCGACTCTTACCGCCGGCCAGAGGCGTTTCATCTCCTCGTCAATCTTTAATTGCTTTCTCATAACCAAATTCCCTCCACCAGATTTTTCCACAGTATATCATATTTTTTTTGCAAACAAAACTTGTTTTTCTTACAAATCCCATGTAATATATAAAAAAATAAAAAGGAGGGCCTATATGGATCTGAAGAAATGGCACGTATTTCTTGCCGTAGCAAAATTCGAAAACTTTACAAAAGCAGGTGAAGAGCTTGGCTACACACAATCCGGCATCACACAGATGATGAGGAACCTTGAGCGGGAAGTAGGCTTCCCACTCTTTAAAAAGACGAACCACGGCATCTCTCTCTCCGACGAAAGTTTATCGCTCCTTCCATCCATCCGCAACCTAATTGCTTCCAGCGAATCACTAAAGCAGGAAATCTCATTTTTGAAAGGCGCGGAGCATGGAACGCTTAAAATAGGTACATATACAAGTTGTTCTATCCACTGGATTCCGAAGATCATACGGGAATTCCAAAAAAATAACCCCGGAATCCTATTTGAGATCATTGAAGGACATGAGAATGAGATTGCAGACTGGGTTCTGAACTATAAAGTAGATATCGGCTTCTGCAGTTACCAGAAAAACCAGGCTGCCGATTTTATTCCTGTACACAATGATGAGATGCTGGCAATTCTGCCCAAAGGCCATCCTTACGCCGAGTATAAAGAGATTCCTTTATCATCATTCCAGAATGCCCCGTTCATCATCTGCGAATATACATACAACACTGACATTCACCAGATTTTGAAAAAATACGATATCCATCCGGACATCAAATATACGATGAACAATGATTTTTCCATCCTCTCCATGGTAGAGCATAATCTGGGCATCAGCATCCTGCCGGAGTTGGTTATCCGCGGACGCACCGGCAATTTTGAAGTGCGCCCCATAACCCCTTATGTATACCGCCAACTGGGCATGACCGTTCACCCTTCTCACGACTGGTCGCCCGCCATGAAGATATTCATCCGGTATGCCAAGGAATATCTCCTTGCCTGAATGTCTTGTTCCTTTGGAAGTATTACATCCTTCTCTCAATTTTTTTTACGGTAATCAAAAACAGCACTGTTGTCGTGAGCACTGACAATACGTCCGCAACCGGCTCCGCCCGGTAGATACCCATGACCCCCATATATTTCGGCAGAATGATTGCGAGGGGGATAAGCAGGATAACCTTACGCAGCAGCGCAATAAACATAGACACCTTCGCCTGCCCTAATGCGATAAACGTAGCCTGACATGCCGACTGTATTCCGAAGATCGTCATTCCAAGGAAATAGGTCGGCATTACCTGTACCGTAAGCTTTGTCAAAGCTTCATTGCTTGTAAAAATTCCCGCATACACACTCGGATATATCACGGCAATTCCGCAAAATACAAACATTCCGGTAAATGTAATAGCAAGCATTCTAAGAAAAGCACTCCTTACTCTCTTTTTATTCCCTGCGCCGAAGTTATAACTGATAATAGGCTGTACTCCCTGGGTAACTCCCTGCAAAGGTATTGTGACAAGCTGCATAACACTCGTCATGATTGCCATCGTCCCCACATAGAGATCGCCGCCATACTTTTGAAGCCCGGAATTGAGAGTAATGCTCACTAAGCTCTCTGTACTCTGCATGATAAAAGGAGAGATTCCAAGCGCTGCAATCAGCTTCACCGTACCCGCCTCAAACCGCATATTTGAAGTTCTCAGTTTGATCACACTCTTCTTTGAAGTGAGGAATCTGGCAACCCACACTGCGCTCACCGCCTGAGAGATCACCGTGGCAAGGGCCGCGCCCTTCACTCCCATCCCGAGTAAAAAGATAAATACCGGGTCAAGGCATATATTTATAACTGCCCCGATCAGCACAGAAAGCATCGCTGTCTTTGACGCTCCCTGCCCGCTGATAAAAGTATTAAGCCCTAAAGCCGTCTGCACGAATATGGTCCCGATAAGATATACGCCTATATAGCTCTCCGCATATCCAATCGTTACCTCACTGGCTCCGAACGCATACAAAATCGGCGTCTTAAACAGCATAAAAAAAACTGTGAGCAGCACAGAAAACAGCACGATCAATCCGGCAGAATTCCCCAGAATCTTCTCCGCTTTTTCATAATCTTTCTTGCCCAGCTCAATGGAGGCTAACGGCGCCCCGCCCATTCCGGCAAATGCACTGAATGCAGATACAAGCATTATAATCGGGAATGTCACTCCCACTCCCGTAAGCGCCACATCCCCCTGACCGGGTATATGCCCGATGTAAATCCGGTCAACAATATTATATAACACATTAATAAGCTGGGCTGCCACCGCCGGAAGTGCCATTGATATTATCAGCTTTCCAAGCGGAGCACTGCCCAGCCGTTCATCCTGTCTCCCCTGCTCCTTTACAGCCGTACCCTGCATAAAACATAATCCTTCTTTCCATCTTAAAATATGCCGCCCTTAAATAATATCTTCTGCACTTTCTTTAAAGGCCACACAACAGAGTATAGCACAATCTATATCGTATTGCACAGGAAACCAACTATTAAATTTACATTAAATCCCCCGGCGTATCTTTAATTTAATTTTACATTTAGATAGCTTCTGCCGGAGAGCGTCTTGTTAAAGCAGATACTGCATAATATAACCACACATCCGATTGCAAACCCCCACCAATTGAATATAGCCGTCAGAATCAAAAGCTCCAGCCGCATAAATTTAAGCGCATATCCAAGCTCAAAGTTCGGCTGTGTATAATTCGCCACCGCTACAAACGCCATGTATAGCATGACCTCCGCGTTAAACCACCCCGATTTCACGGAAAATTCTCCCATAACCAGACCGGCAATAACACTTAAAGGAGTGCTTAACATACTCGGTGTATTAAGCGCTGCAAGCCGCAGACCGTCGATGGCAATCTCCAAAATCAAAAGCTGAAAAATCAACGGTATGTTCACCGTATCCTTCACCGCCACAAATGCAAACGCTTTAGGAAGCCAGTTTAAATTCTGCATAAACAGCAGAAACACCGGCGTCAGAAATACAGTCATGAGCGTAATCAATCCCCGGGCAATCTTTAAGTATACATTGGTCAGAGTTGGAAAATAATAATCATTTGCCTCTTCGATCATATCAAAGATTGACGTAGGCAGAATCATAGCAGAAGGCGAGTTATCCACAAGGATGACTACCTTTCCTTCTAAAAGACAGGCCGCCGCCGTATCCGGACGCTCTGTAAACTTAAACTTCGGGAACGGATTATACCATTTCCGCTTAAACAGGCACTCCGCAAGGCTCTGCTGATTCATACGCAGTGCATCCGTACTGATATTAGTAATACGCTCTCTCACTGTGGTGAGAAGCTCTGTATCCACCCGGTCTTTCATAAAACAGATTGCCACATCTGTCCGGGAACTGCCGCCTACCTCTGTCATCTCCATAACCAGGTGAGGGTCACGGATTCTTCTGCGCATCAGAGCAGTATTGAACACAATCGTTTCTACAAACCCGTCCCTGGAGCCACGTAGCGACTTATCCTTGTCCGGCTCTTCCACACTTCTGGCCGGATATGTGCGGCAGTCAATAGCGATACACGCCTCATAGCCTTCCACAAAAAGGCAGGTAATGCCGGAAAGGACATTTTTCAGCACCATATCAAAATCCCCGATAATATCTACCTCCACGTAAGGAATACATTCCCTCGAAAATGCCGTCGCATCCACAGGCATGTCTTCCTTCGTGACCTTCATAATAGAATCCAGAATTTTCAGCATTGTCTCGTCCTTCGTAAATCCATCTACAAAATAGAAAGAGGCTGCACGTTCCCCGATATAAATATCTCTCTGTATAATATCAAAGCTGTCCTTCACTGGAAGAACCTGATTCATATATGCTGTATTTTCTTCTCTTGAAGCTGTAACTTTCTTTGCATCCGGCATAGATACCCCTCCACTCATTTTTTAGTTAGAGTATCCGAATTTCCGGAAATTATGTGCTCTCTGTCAAAATTCCCCACTACTTTGTAGTGCTTCCAAACCCTCCGTTTCTTATCTCTGTCGCATCATCGTCCAGCGTGATGCCATATTCCAGAAATATCCCCTGCATAAATCCGCTTCCCGCCTCAATACGCACAGTTTTTCCCTCTTTCGTATCATTCGTAAGCTTTGCAAAGATATGTCCCTCATTGTCGGAATAATAATAATCACTGTCAATAATTCCCACTGTGTTGTCTAGCTGCAGACGGTATTTAAAGCCAAGTCCGCTTCTCGGATAACAGGAAAGCAGCCACTCCGAATCCATACGCACTCGTACTCCCGTCGGAATCTTTACCGTCTCCCCCGGTGCAAGCGTAAGATCAACCGGCGCAAAAAAATCATATCCCGCCGAGCCGCCGGTCGCCCTTGCCGGAAGTTTCAGATTCTCGTACACCTCTCTTGCTTTTTCATCATAACAATCTCCAAAGCAATCTCCAAGTCCTTCTTTAAACTGTTCAAAGCTTACTTTATCAAATATCGCAATTCTTTTTGCCACGTCGTACTCCTCCTTTATTTTCCCACTATCTTATCACTTTCATTTTTTTCCGTCAATGCATCGGATCACACAAAAATCTGCACAGAAAAAGAACCTTGCGGTTCTCTCTCTGCATACATTCTATGTATATTTCCCTATTCACTTTTCAAATTATATTCCATCTATTCCTTGATAACCGGAACCGGAGTGTCATCCTTTGCGTCAAGATTATTAATATACTTCTTCGTATCTGCAACCATAACATTGGATAACAACAGCACCGCAATCAGGTTCGGTATCGCCATAAATGCATTCAACGTATCTGCAATAAGCCATACAAGGTCAAGAGCCACTACCGGCGCAATCGCTGCCACTGCGATATAAAGAATACGGTAAGGGATAAGCCCCTTCTTGCCTGCAAAATACTCTACGCACCGTTCGCCGTAATATGCCCAGCCAAGAATTGTAGAATATGCAAAGGAAATAATTCCCAATGTAAGGATAACCGGCCCGATTACCGGAATCTGGCCAAATGCCATAGAAGTAAGTACGCCGCCGTTGTCAATCTGATCCGCATTGATCGACGGATTCTTCATGATAGTAGTAACAAGTACAAGACCGGTCATTGCACATACAACGACTGTATCCCAGAATGTACCTGTAGAGGAAACAAGAGCCTGACGAACCGGGTTTCTTGTCTGAGCTGCCGCCGCCGCGATCGGAGCGGAACCAAGACCGGATTCATTTGAAAACAGACCTCTGGCAACACCGTACTGGATAGCCATTCTGATACCTGTACCTACAAGACCGCCTGCCGCTGCCCCCGGAGTGAACGCCAGCTTACAGATTGTGCCGATTGCCGGAATAATAAAATCATAGTTCATACCAAGGATAATGATACATCCAAGTACATAAAACACCGCCATAAACGGAACGAGCTTCTCACATACGCTTGCGATTGACTTAATTCCGCCAAAGATTACGACTGCCGTAAGAACAGCAATAACAATGCCTACGATCCAAAGCGGAATGCCAAAGTTCTCTTTACATACCGTAGCAATGGCGTTAACCTGTGTCGCACAGCCGATACCAAAGGATGCAAAGCCTGCAAGTATGGCAAACAGCATACCGAGCCACTTCATGTTCAGGCCGCGCTCCAACGCGTACATAGCACCACCCTGCATACGCCCGTCTTCCGTCTTAACTCTGTACTTTACGGCTATGTAAGACTCTGCATATTTCGTAGCAATTCCGAATACGCCGGTAAGCCAGCACCAAAGAACTGCACCAGGCCCGCCCAATGCGATAGCAGTGCCCACACCTATAATATTACCCGTTCCAATCGTCGCCGCCAGCGCCGTCGTCAACGCTCCAAAGTTTGAAACCTCACCCTCAGCGTCCGGATCTTTCGTAACTGACAGCTTAATGCCTCTTGCAACCGTATGCCTCTGGATAAATCCCGTTCTGATTGTCAAAAATACGTGTGTCCCCAATAACAGGAAAATCATGGGCCAGCCCCATGCCACACCATTGATTTTTCCAACAATATTGTCAATAGTATCTAACATAATGTTCCCCTTTCTCTCATTGCTGAATGTCATGTACGTGCTCTGTCTATTATTCTCTTTTATATTGTAGCTTAAATTTTTATATATATCAATCATTGTTATTAAATTGACACACTATTCGTCATAATCACTATAATGTAAAGAGTTTTCTTTCAGTTGAATATTGTTAATCCCATAACTATCCTTGTTTTATAAGCAATATTTTTGTCAAGTTTTTCTTTTTATTATTTCCTTTCTTTTTTTCAATTGGCATAAATGCACAAATAACATAATTTCTATTTATATATAATTGTCAAACTTCCAAAAATATTTCTCAAATAGTCAACCGAATTTTCTGAAAATTGAATTTAAAATTTATTCTTCTTTCAGCAAACTTTCTTCATTATATTATATGACGTTATAAAAAAATAAAACAGCAAATATTGCTGCCTTATTTTTTCATCTGCCTGTTCGGATGCGCAAATAATCTTCCATCCCTGGTATACAATATTCCATTTTGAGAATAAAATTTCGTATTCTGAGGAGACACCTCTATAAAAATCAAATTATACAAAGAATCAAAAATATCCTTCTCGATATATGTAATATTCGCCGGAATATAAATTTCAAATATACCCGCCTCCAACCCCTTAAATGCACCCGCCTTAATTCCAGTACATACACGGTTTGCCGGTAATACTACAAGTCCGTCTTTCATAAATTCCGCCGAATTCGAATAGCCTGTGATACATCCTCTTTCATCACATATAAATCCCGAAATTTCTTTTTGAATTATCTGCTCCGGAATCTTTGCGAATACGTCCGTTATATCCGCGCTCCCTATATCCTTCATTACATCTGCGGCCGGAAGAGCCGGATTACTTTCCGTTTGGTTCTCTATACCGGAAGCCTCCTCCTCAATCCGTATGAAAGTCCGGGCTCCTCTGCCAGTATTGGCTTTCTCTTTCGCACTTGCCTTATCCTTCTTCCCGGCAATATGCCTGATACTATCCGCCCCATCAGAAGTTATAGCCCCGGCATCGGTATTCAAGGGCCGCCCGGTATCCGCAGCAGCAGAAGCATCTATGCCCATGCCTGTTTCTGTTTCCGTCTCCTCCTTCCCCGCACCGGTAAATTGATCCGCCAATACACCCATCTCCACCTGCGTACAAGGAACGGTATAAGTTCTTACCGGAGATACTTTTCCCCTCATATTCCCAGGTTTATATACCGCAGGCTCAGAGGTATAATGGCACGCTCCCGCCAATATTATCACCAGAAGCACTGCGTTCATAATTTGCTTCCATTCTACATAACATTTGCGATTTTCATTAAATATCCGTAAAATCAGTTCCACATCTTTTGCACCCCGCATCCATATTTTTCCAGTAAATTAATTGTAACGTACAATACGAGACACAAAAAGGGGCATCTCGGAACACCCCCTTAATATCGCTCTTTTATATATTTGTACAAAATCGAAGATACATTATAATTCTATGGATTCACGCATTTAGATGGAATGGATTATACGGATATTTATTATCTATATAATTTAATTGCTTTTTGTCATTCTTTGATAATATAATAGACTTTACATTCCCCATGTGATATACTTGTACTAACATTAACAACCACAACAAAAGGCGGTGATTATATGACTGAAAAAGAAATGATACAAAAAAACATTGAAGAGTTTTCTAGATTGCAAAAATATATGATTCTAACAGAAGATAAAAAGTCAGCAGCCTACAAAGAAATGCACGAAAGATACACAGACTTAAAAGCAATTCTTACTGCATCAGGTGTAAATATTACAGACATTGACAGGATAAAAGAATAATCACAATTGAATACCGCATAAATTAAAAGATGTAAAGTCTATTGAATTATCAAGAGCTTTACATCTTTTTTATAAAATTAAGCCAAACCCCTTTATTTACTAGATATTTCGGAGGTATCAATAAATTCATACGGCGTCTGCTGATATACGTAATAATTAAGTCAGTTGACACGGTTTCACCATACAAGAATCCCTTATTTTAGCGGTTTATCGAGCTTTTGTACCCCATTTAAAATATGTACTTTACCCCATTTTTACCCCATCTATGAGCATTGCGTCAGAATCTTTCGCAGTAAACGCCATATCCAATTTCTTTAACTCTTCCTGCTTAAATTCATCAGTGACATGCACATATAAATCCATCGTCATTTGAAGGGTTGCATGCCCTAAATACTTTTGCACAGTTTTGGGCAGGATGCCAGATTCAATACAGCGTGTAGCGAATGTATGTCTGAACGTGTGCGCTGAAAATATTGGAAACAGTTCTGTGTCATCTCTCTGCAAATTAATTTCGCCAACAATACGTTTTATTGCATCATTCAGTACAACAGAACATATCGGGGTATTAAACTTTGTAGTAAATATCAGATTGGCAAATTCTCCTGTTTTTTTATACTTTTGGGACAATACCCGTTTAACACGTAATTGCTTTTTCAGAGCTTCCTTGCATTTTGAATTCATCGGCACCGTTCTGATACTGGAATAAGTTTTCGGATCACCAATATGAAATTCCTTGCCATCATCTCCGTCAAATTTCTGATATAACAGTGTTTTGGTTACGGAAATCGTATGGTTTACAAAATCTAAATCCGATTCCTCCAATGCACAAATTTCACCCGGTCTCAGTCCGGTATTAACAGCCACGGTAAAGAGATTATCATAAAACGTGCCCGCCGAACACTCAAAAAAATCCGCCTGCTGCTCTACCGACAGCACAAACCTGTCATTCGGCTTGTTTTTTGACAACCTTACACCCTTCGCCGGATTCCGCAATGCATATTCGTTTTCTACTGCGATATTAAACATATCCACAAGCAATATCCGCACTTTATTTTGGGTTTCCCACTGGTATCCCTTCTTATCCAAAACATTAATCAGGTTTTTAACATGAATCTGCCGGATTTCTTCTATATATATGTTTCCCAGTTCCGGCAATATATGCGTTTCAAAAATATGTACATAATGGCGTTTTGTATTAGGGCGGATGACTGGGGCCTTATAAACTTCCATCCATTCGTTATACCATTGCCTCACCGTCATGCGTTTCTTTACAGATTCTTTTTCTATATTCTCCCTTAACGCCATTTGCAGTCTATTACGGATTTCCACCCTGCTTGTTGCATAAACTGATTTCCGGTTTCCGAACCTGTCTACATACCTTGCCTCGTACCTCCCATTTTTATTTTGCCTGATACCTTTCCCAAGTTCCTTCCCTTTTAAGTCTTTTCCCATACAATACTTCCTTTCATATGTAAAAAGGCTTTCATGGTGTATACAATCATACCACAAAAACCTTGTGCTTACAAATCTATATCTTTATTAAGTTTTTACATCTGTTTTATATCGCCTCATGTGCCAAAATATATTTTTCAAACTTTACCCTCTTAATAAGATTCTTTTTAGAGCCAATCTTAAGAACAAAATCACAGTCTTTTTCTTTCATCAGCTCCCGTATTTTGTGCATTCCAATTCCTGAATAATCAGCAGCTTCTTCAATCGTAATGTTCAGTTTCTCCCAAACCGGTATATCACTTTTCATATCCATCAGCCCTTCCATCTTATCTTTCACACATCTTTCCTAATTTCCCTAGGCCTCTCTCGGTTAAAGCCGTAGATTCCTGCTCTCCTGATTTCAATATTTCACGCTCCTCCTATCCCACCGCATACGAATACCCGCTCTCCGCATAAAGCCAATCAGACGGTTTCACGCATTTGTACATATTCTTAAACCGCAGTTCATATCCTTGGATCTCCTGTGGGTTCCCATGCTTAAATTCATGCTGCTCCATAAACCTCTTAATCCATTTCTTCCCCTTGCAGATATAGTGAAATGTCATGAACTCCTGGATGTAATATATAGCATCCCCCAAATCGCAGTAGAACGCGGTCATTACCCTGTCATCAAAAGCCCTTACATAAGAATAAGCGGCTATGCTCAATGGCTTAACATCATCTGCAAGAATAATGTCTGTATGCGACCGGAGATACCCGCAAGCCTTTTCTTTTGCATCCCTATAGCCCAAAAACGTCCTTTCACCTATCTCGTCATTATTTGTCGTAAAATACATGCCTCCCTGCGGAGCCTGTAATATCTGCGGTTGCCGCAAACCCACGTCTCTTCACCGTCTACAGTCATCTTCTCAACCTCCACTTTGTCAACAACGTAGTTTTCCTGCCCGGGGCAAGGAGAAAAGGCATCTGCGTTTCCGGCTGGCTGAGATAAGGGAATAAATCTAATTGTTCGTACATTCCATTCCTCCCGTTCCATGACACTTGCCAGCTATTTTACTGGAATTTCTCAGCCACCCTCCTGCAGGCATCCACCGCATCCCATTCCTCGTCTGACAGCTCACTCTTTTTCAATATCTGCTCCGTCCATTCAATGATTCCCGCGAGCTTTGCCTGATATTGGCCATCACACCCACGGGGCTCTGATTTCGGGGCATTTCCCATCCCATCGACATCAAGATCCGGATCCTCGCCGCATTCTTCAAGCAGATAATCATATTCCCCGCTGTCAAGGTCGCTGAGTGACCACTGTGATTTTGCGGGGAAATCCGGTTTCTCCTGCCGTGCCCTGCCTGTGTATTTCGATACAATCTCCGACTTGTCCTGCGCGTTTTTTGCCGTCTTCACCTCCTCCACTGCCGCTTTCTGTTCCTCCTCTGGCAGCGTGCTCAGGCGTGACGCGTCATTGATACGGATATTCCCAGACACGGCCAGTTCCTTAAGGTCATCCTTCGCACAGCGGAAGATCTGCTTATACATCCGGCTGTACCGGTCAGAGACTTTCAGGTACTTTGTCGCCGATTCCAGCGCGTTCCCGTACTTTTCCGGTTCCGTATC
Organism: Lachnospiraceae bacterium MD308; assembly: GCA_000403475.2. Lineage (GTDB taxonomy): Bacteria > Bacillota > Clostridia > Lachnospirales > Lachnospiraceae > MD308. Next base: position 492,118 of record KE159796.1, on the reverse strand, counting down.
CTCCAATTCCTTCAAAAGGCGGATGACTTCAAAGCGGTGGGAATGCACGGCGGAACTTCCCCTGTTCGTGATGTTTGCCACTTCGATCAGCAGCCGTTTCTCCGTCTCGCTCATATCCCAGCCGCCGATCACATAACACGGCACGGTATCAGTTTTCCTGAGTCCCTCGCTTTCCAGCTCACGGATCGCGGTATACCTGCGCTCCCCTGATATGATCTCATAACGCCCTTTTTCGTCCGGCCCGATCACGGACAGCGGGGTAAGGAGCCCGGCGCTCATGATCCAGCTCTTCATTTCATCTATATCGCTTATTTCGAAACTGTTACACGGGGACGGGTCGAGCAGCCCCAAAGGGAGTTCAACCTGTTTCCCTGACATTACAATGCTTTCCAGTTCGTATGTCCCCAATTTTCCATTCATCAAATTTATGCCTCCTTAAAAGATTAGTTTTAGGATACTACTTATTTCCCTGTGCATTTGTCCTGGCACGATGCTTCCAGCATGAGACGCCCGCCAAGGACGGAAATCCTCGGGCGTTCGGATGCATTGCTGACGGCGCGGGCCATGGAGCCATTGATGCTGTAAATGGATACCTCCCGTTTCGCCCTGGTCATGGCTGTGTACAGGAGCCTCCGGGTCAGCATGATATCTGGTTCCGGGGGGAGGATGACGTGTACGCGCCCGAATTCGGAACCCTGGGATTTATGTATGGTCACACAGTATGCAAGCGCAAGGTGGGGGTAATCCGTCTTCCCCAGCAGGATCCGCCGTCCGGCAAACTGCACATCCAATCCGTCACCAACCGTTTTGATGATGCCGATGTCACCGTTGTAATACCCTTTCTCATAACATGTTTTCGTCATGATGACGGCATCCCCGGCATAATAGCAGTCATCCCCGTAAGACAGGTGAGCGCCGCCGCGCCCGCACCGTTTCTGCGCTTCCCTGTTCAGCTCGTGCGTGCCAAGCGTGCCGCGCGTGACCGTCGTAAGCAGCATGTCCTTCCCAGGCACGGCATTCTCCCACAGCTTTGAACGTGCCTGTATTTCATCCGCACATTCATAAATATGGAAGGAACCGTCCTCTTCAAATACCGGATTCCCGCAGTTCACCCTTTGTGCATTGGCATAGATCGTTCCCGACTGCCGCATGGTTTCCGTAAGGGTACAGGTTTCAACCACGCCCGACAAATCCCTGAGAACGTTCCCATATTCGACGCTCTGCAACTGGTCGCTGTCGCCAACCAGTAGCAGGATGCTCCCACTCTTCACCGCCTTAACGAGCATGGAAAACAGTTTCAGCCCAAGCATGGACACCTCGTCAACCACGACCATCCCTGCCTCTACCGGATGGTTCTCGTCCTTCGAATGGACCGTATCCCCGAACGGGCGGATATCCAATAAACGGTGCAGTGTCTCTGCTTTCTCGCCGCACGTTTCCGCCATGACCTGTGCCGCCCTGCCTGTCGTCGCTGCAAGCCGCACCGGACGGTTTCCTGACGCCTTCCGGTATGCACGGATCAGAGCCTGCACCAGGGCAGTTTTCCCGCTGCCGGGCGGGCCTGTCAGGATCTTCACGCCTCCCGTTTCCAACAGCCGGAATGCCGCTGCCTGCCCTTCCGTAAACCGGAACCCGGCAAACGTTTCAGCCTCCCTGACATCCACATGCCCCGTGATCCGCCCTGCCGTCCGGTTCAGCCGCAGGATGTTCCGGATCACGGTATTTTCTTCCCCAAGGGCAGCGGCGCGGTAAAGCAGGACATGCCCGCCATACACGATGCTGGATAATACTTTGCGCTTTTCCAAAAGCACGACACCCAGCATGGCAAGGCTGATATTCCCGCCAAGCCCGGACCGCCCCATCCTCCGCCTGACCAGCACGCACAGAGATTCCAGGGCAATGCAGGGATTCCCGCACTGTTCGTTCAGGCGCATGGCATCAAGGACATAGCCGTAAACCCGTGATGGGTGGTATGCAGTAAAACCAGGGTTCAGTTCTGACATCACGGAGTCCGCCTTATATATGTGGATCCCTGCAGCGAAAAAAAGAAGATAAGCATTCTGCCTCAGACGGTGCAAAGTAGCCCCGCACCGGATGAGCGCATCCGCCTCTCCCGGCAGGATCCCATGCCTGGCACACAGTTCCGACACCTCCTGCTGTGCATTCAGCCTCTCGCAGCCCCTTACTGCCGCATGTGCTTTCTGCTTATCGCCCAGAATTCCATACCATCCCGCCTCCCCATGTTCCCTTGAAAAAGCAAGGAGATCCCCGCATCCCGAGGCTTTCCGTTTTTCCGCATCCGTCAGGGGCGAGCCTTCAAAAAGGTATTCCAGCATCCGCTCCGTCTGCGCCGGGTCAGCCCTTGCGCTGCTGACAAGGAACACGCTGCCCTCAAAATGCCCGTCCATAGCAAGCGGAAGGCGGTAATGGTACACCGCGATCTTCCCCCTGCACAGAACCAGCCCGTCCTCCGCCTCCGCGCAGTAGGACGCGGGGCAGAACAGGAACTGTGTATCCCCTGAGAACTCATTTCTCCATAACGTTTTATAATAGGTACCCTGCAAAATGACCCCTCCCATGACAATATGTGAAAAATACCGCCTTTTTAGGGATATTTTATGGAATTTTTATAAACGCCGCAGTTCTGGAGCCATTTTTACCCCATATTGTAAATGCCTGGAAAGGAGGCTTATTATATGGATGCCTTATACTTAGATTACGAGGATGTGCTGATCGGACGGAACAAGGACATTTCCCCTGTTTATTTCCATGGGCAGAAACCCATCGACTTTAACGAGAAACTTGCCGTGAAACTATTCCGTTATGCCATCGAGGAGCTTCTCGGCTGGAGCAGGGAAGAAACCATCAAAAAATTCGACCGCTATATGGTCCGCCAGATGAGGCTTACGAAGCTCAATAAATATATCCGCTGGCCGGCAGAGATCACGGAAGGGGATCCGGCCTATATCCTCCATCTGCTGTACCCGGATGACGTGCATTTTGACAAGCGGAAACTCGTGGAAGACCTGTTCCTGCGTGTCATGGACGGGGAGATGTCATTCCCGCGCGAGTATTTCGCTGGCAACGAGGGATTTTGGAAATACTGCATCTGTTTCCGTTACCTTGTGACCCATTACCGCACCTTCCCGTCCATAGACGCACTATACCGGTTTTTCCTCTCTGAACAGGGAAACCAGTTCCTTGACATCCACCGCCTGAAGACACCAAGGGACATCCTGTCCATTGACATTTGCGATGTGATCCACAGCGTCACGACGCAGGAGCGGGGATCCGATCTTTATTACGGGTATTACAAATTCGAGAAACAATGGAAAAAGTCCGGCAGATAACTGCCGGGCCTTCCTTTTTAGGTAAATTTATACTGCATCGCACCAACTTCTTCCACAACAGATTCTGGCACATGCGTTTCTACAAGCCTGGGACAGATTGCCCGGTATGCGCCGCTGCTGTTTCCCACGCTGACATCCATGACGAGCCGGCATAATCCGGGTTCGCCTTCATGCTTCCGGCGTGCGGCGAGGAATCCCTTTGCCTTTTCCTCGGAGTCAATTCGCACATAAAACCTTGTGCCGCTTTTTGACATATACGATACGGACTCCACAAACATCCTTTCCCCGCTGATCCTTCCCGTCACACGGACCACTGCATTCTGCCACCGCCCGTAACTGCCTGAGAACCGCTGGTATGCAGCCCCCAGGAACAGTGCGTCCATTTTCCCGCGCCTTCCCCGTATAGACAGCACCAGCATCTCCCTGCCGTTCCTGCTCACCGTGAGCGCGGCATTGGTGACATACCCGTAAACAGAGCCATTGCCATCCTCCAGCGCGTCCATAGGCACGCATCCGCACTCAAGGTCATCCGGATAGCCGTCCAACGGGTCTTCGCTGATTCCTGCACCCAGGTACTTTTCCTCCTGCTCCATATTGTAATTTACATCCTTTACTGCGGAGGCACGCAGATACGCCTCCTCTTTCTCCGTACAGTTCCCATTTCCATAAAAATCAAACGCTTTTTTCCGGTCCGCAACAAACCTGTCGAAACATCCGCTTTTGATCAGCGCTTCCATGAGCCTCTTGTCCAGGCTGCTCCCTGTGTGTGCGAGGAATTCCGAAAGCGACCGGTACGCCTGCACCCTGCGGCTGTTCCCGACTGCAATCCTGTTTATGGCCGAACGGTCAGCAATTCCTCTGATCCCGCCGAAACCGAAACGTATCTTTCCATCCTCAATCGTAAAGTCAAATGACGAGCGGTTGATGTCAGGAGGCAGCACCTTTACATCCAGCGCTTCGCATTCCTCCATGATCCTGCCATAATCGGAGATATCCTCATTCCCGAACATGGCACAGAGGAATTCCTTGGGGTAATGGTACTTCAGCCATGCAGTCTGATACGACACGATCGTATACGCCGCTGCATGGGATCGGTTGAACCCGTATTTTGCGAAATCCATCAACTGGTCAAAAACCTGCCCTGCCAGCACTACGTCAATCCCGTTCGCCTGGCAGCCGCGGATTCCCTGCGCCTCGTCCCCGTACAGGAACGCCTTGCGTTCAACTGCGAGTTTCTCGGTCTTCTTCTTGCTCATGGCACGGCGTACCATGTCCGCCCCGCCAAGGGAATATCCTGCGAGTTTCTGGAAAATCTGCATGACCTGTTCCTGGTATATGGGATAGCCATATGTATGTGCCAGGATTGGCTGTAGCTCTGGGATCTTCGTCAGGCATGACTCTTTACGCCGCCCTGTGTTTTTTACCTCAATAATGCTGTCCAAATACTGGAGCGGACCCGGTCGGAAACAGGCATTTAAGAGGATCAGGTCCTCAATGCTCTCTGGCCTGAACTTCTTGAGCATTTGCTTCATGCCCGATGATTCAAACTGGAACACCGAATTCGTCCGTCCTTTTGCATAAATCTCCCGGAACACATCCGGATCCTCCTCAAGCGCATTCACGTCTATCTCCAGACCATGCTGCTGCCTGATGAGCTGCAGGCAGTCTGAGATCAGATCCAAGGTTGCCGAGCCAAGCACATCCATTTTAAGGAGTCCGTGTTCCTCCACTTCCAGCATGTCACATTGTGTTGCCCACGACTGTTTCTCCTCTACCCAGTGCAGCGGCATGTAATCACAGATATCCTTGTTATCCGAGATTACAACACCTCCCGCGTGCATACCCGTGCCTGCAAGCCTCCCCTCGATCAGCCGCGCGTCATGGTAGATGCGCTCCTCTTCCGGGGTGCTACATGCACTGAGTATCGCTGTTTCCGAACCTTCGAGGTTATCGCCTGTCACCAGGTCGGAAAGCCGGTAGCCGTGTTTTGCGAACTTCCGTTTCCTTTCATCCCGTTCTGCCTTGGTCAGCTCCTTATCGCTGTCATACAGCTCACTCGCGATGTTCCGCGCCGCGGTCTGCAGCGCGCTCTTGGCAGCATATGTATCCGCCGTTGCAATTGATACAACGGCATTTTCGCCGAACTTCCACTTCACATACTGGATGATCACCGGACGTAGGCTTGTTTTTATGTCTGTGTCAATGTCAGGCATGCTGACCCGCTCCGGGTTCAAGAACCTCTCGAACAGCAGGTCATACCGGACCGGATCCACGTTCGTAATCCCGAGCAGATAGCAGACCTCACTGCCCACTGCCGAACCCCTGCCCGGCCCCACGCCGACACCGGCTGAGAACCCTTTCTTCCTGCACCAGTCTTCCGCTTTGGAGAAATCATTCGGGATATTGGCAATCTCGGATTTGGGCACGCCGCCCAGGATCCTGGCCATGTTGCAGAAATCACGCACAATCAAATGGTAATCAACATATCCCATACGTTTAATGATCCGTACTTCATGTTCCAGGCGCTGTTCACGGGCTGGATCCCATGCGCCTTTCTCCTGCATCTGTGCCTTTGCTTCCGCGATCAGACGGTCAAATTCCGCCTCGCCATCCTTTACTGCCGGATAATGCCCGGCCTTTGGGAATACGACCTGGCAGTCCTCAAGTATGCTGGTGTTTTCCAGGGCCTTTGCTGCCGTCTCTTCCCCTACCGCATTGCTGAGAGCCCGGAACAGTTCTTCCGGGGATTTAATATACATCTCCCGGTCGGCATCCGTTACTGGCTCTGCTTTTTGAAAATACCGGAATCTCAGGATCTTCCTGCTACGCACGGCGTCTTCGGACGGGTCAGGGATATGCGCGTCATTTGCCGCAATCACGGGGATTCCCAGCTCCGCTGCAAGCGCCGCAAGCCGGGGCATGACCGCCAGTTCCTCCTCCATGCCATGGTTCTGCAGTTCCACATAAAAATCCGGGAAGATTCCGGAAAGAACTGCCAGCTTTGCTTTTGCGGAACGGGTCAAGTCTGTTTCTCCCACATACTCCAGCTCCCCGCCCACGAGCGACTCATAGCGCTCTTTCCTTGCTTTGCGCTTATCAGCCATCGCCTTAGCATTCTTCCTGCGTCCGGACAGTTCATCAATCTCTGCCTTGATCTCAGCGACTGCTTTCTTCGCATGTTCAACAAGCTGCATCCCGTCATCCTGCTTTAGCTCCATATCCTCACCAAAAGTAATCTGTCCGGGGTCCTTAAGTTTTTTCTGGTAATTACGGGTCAGATACGGCGCATACTCCGCCGATTCCGCTTTCAGCTCCTTGATTTTTTCCACACAGGCGAGATACTCCGCGTTCCATTGCTGCCATTCCTCAAAAGATGCCCGGTATTCCTCCGCTTTAAGGCGTGATCTTTCCATTTTCTTCCGCAGCCGGAAATTGGTCAGCAGGATACGGGCTATCGGGCCGCCGATACAGGCAGTGGTAGCAAACACATGCCGGTTGCCCTCAAAATGCCGGCGCATCACTTCTTCTGTCAGCACGGGATACCATCGCTTGGACGCTGACTGGATCCGGCTGCGCCAGGCGTCCCGCAATGCCCTGCTGATTGCGACATACCCTTCGTAATCTTTGGCAACTATGACCAGATGCTCCATTCCTTCCAAATAAAACTCACAGCCAGGAACGGCATTGATCCCGTACTCCGCACCCGCTTTCATAAATGAGGGAATCCCAAGAAGGGTCCCGTGGTCTGTGAGGGCAATGCTTTTAACCCCCAGCTCTTTTGCCTTTGCGACAATCTCTTTTGGTGTTTGTGCCGAATCGTGTAAAGAATACATACTGTGTACATGTAAGATACCCATTTTTCTTCCTCCTTCTTAATGAAATTATTTCTTCAGAAATATGTACAAACAGGCAGGAAAAAACCGCAGGGAGCCCTGCGGTTGCATCTATCCATCGGGGAACACGTCATCGTAATCCTGAATCTCCGGATCTGGCATATTCCCGTTCACGGTAATGTTCGTGCCTGTATTCGCAAGCGCATCCATCAGCGACGAATTTCCCTGCAGGTCAACGGTCGTCGCAACGGCTGCGTCCTGGAAACACCCCCCGAACTCCTGGGGATTCCCGTCCACCCACAACACGCCGCTAATCTTCCCGCAGCCCCCAAAACAGGCTCCCGCATCCTGTACATGCTCCGGGATGACCGTCAACGTGGATAATGACAGCGCGCCGTTAAACGCCCCATTCATGTTCGTGACGCTCGTGGGGATCTCAGGCATGTCCTTCAAATTAATACACCCTTCAAACATGCCGCTGATATCTGCCACGCCAGGCGGGAGCGTCACCGTCACGAGCTGCCCGCAATCCTTGAACGCAAAACCCGCCGCCAGCACAGACTCCGCGCCCGACAGGTCCGGAGCTGCCTGCAGCGAGGAACATCCGGCAAATGCGGAAGTCAGGGTACGCACGGAGGTCGGAACGGCGGGCACGGAAACCAGACTGCTGCAGTCCTCATAACAGCCGGACAGGTCAAGGAGCCCGTCACAGGCACTCCAATCCGGCGCCTCTTTTAGTGCGGCACAATCTGCGAATGTGCCTGACATGCTTGTCACGGACGCGGGAATGGGGGATACATAAGAGAGATTTTCCAAGCCGGCAAAGAAATAATCCAGGCTCGTCGGTCTTACCCCTTCGCCAAACGTCACATACCGGATCTCATTCGCATGATCGGATTCCTGCCATGGAAAGCTCCCCTCATTAAACTGCAGCACTTCTCCCGCCCCTTCAAAGCTCAGCTCCCCATTTGAGTATAGGACGGCACTCACATCCCCGACCGCTGGCGACCCGCAATCGAAAGCCTCTAGTTTTTCCCGTCGGTTCTTTACCAGTACCGTACAGGACATTCCCTTATCTCCTTTTAGTGTAACAGTGATTTTTGTGCCTCGCCCATATGGTTTGAGTTTTTTGCCGGACAAATCAAACTCGTTTCCCGAAAGCCGGGTTTCCATGCCATTCTCATGTATGGCCGACACTTCAAAGTCACGTTTTTTCAATTCTTCATTTACTGCGTACTCTTTCCTGTTTGCCGCCTCAATCCCGACAACAGGGCTTTTCTCGGACAGCACGCCTATTACAAGCGGATATATGAACGATATCCCAATATACGCCGCCATGAGAACAGCTCCCGCAATGGCTATCATCTGGAAACATTTATTTTTCATAAATATAGCGGAGGCGGAAGCCTCCGCATCCTCCTTCCTTATTTTAAATCAGAGAATTTCTCCATAACCGTTTCTAACGCCAGTTTCAGATCATGGTAACAGAGCAGGCACTCAATCTTTTTGTCATAGACGAGGAATGCCATTGTCTCATCTTTCTCATTCCACTGGATTGCACTTCCCCGGTATCTGCCCCCTCTTTTTACAGGACGCTCGGCACGGAGCATGTTCCGGTCTGGACGGATCCGGATGCTTATGGCACCGGCCTGCACATGGATGCCGCCATTTTCCTCTGTTCCTGCCATGTCAAGGGCAGACAGCACTTCCATCACATCAGCCGGCCTTTTCCCTTCCAGCTCCGTCTTGAGGGCATTTGCCTCCGCACAGGCTCTTGCATACTCTGCATCCTTTTGGCTGCACAATGTCTGCCAACGTTTATCTGCACTATGAGCCTCCAGCTGGAGCCGTGCGCTCTCCTTACGCATAGTTTCCCTCAATTCCGTGATCACATGTTCCTGAGCGTCACGCTCCGACCTCAGTTCGGCAATCTGTTTCCTGAGCGCCCCTGCATCATCCCGGTTCTTTTCGCTCTCCAGGCTGTCAATGTAGCGTTTCCTGTCCTCAAGGCTGCGTTCCGCAGCCTCTGCCGTTTCTTCCCTGACGGATAGCTGCATTTCCCGTGCCTGGTATTCCGCTTCCCTGATATCCCACTGTTCAGCTTTCCGCTGCAGCTCTTCTGCCTTAATGTCAATCCCAGCCTCCCTGGAATCAAGCACGGATTCCCTCTTATCCAGTGTCTCTTCGCGGTAATCCATCTGTTCCTTCCTTGCGCGGAACACCTTGTCCATATCCGCATACATGCTACGCATCTGTTTGACTACTTCAGCGGAATACGTCTGGCTCTCTGGCATTTGCATCTCCATTGCCGGTGTTTTCTGCCCTCCCGGCATCCCTGTTTCCAAGCCAGGATCCTGCCGCGCCCCCTCTGCTGCATATTCCGGCATCTGGGATTCCGGCAGGGATATTGATTCTGCCTGACATTCCGGGGATTGCTCTGGTTCAGGCGGGCACTCGGTTTCTGTCACAGGCAAGGTCCCTGCCGGCTCCTGTCCAAGGTTTCCCGGGGGTTCCGTGATTACCGCAGATTCCGGCTCTGTCGGTATCTTTGGCGGTTCATCCGGCAGTATTTCCGGATGTTCCTTTTTTACAGGCACATATCCATGTTTTCCAAGCGCCACTTTATTGTCCTTCAAAAACGCAAGGAACTGCCTGACAGACTGTTTCACTTCCCTGGCGGCAACTTCATCCGGTTTCCCTGCAAGCGGATGGGTATGCTTGAGCGTGATCTTTTCGTTGTAATAGCTGCAGCGGATGAACCGCCCTGTCTCCAGCTCCTTGCTGATCTCCCCGAGCTGCCTGTCATCACAGCCTGGATAGATCCTTGATGTCTCCATGCGGAACAGGTCTGCCCCGTCCATCAATGAAAAATCCACATGCATCCCCTCGAAATCAAAAAAGAAATCAAAATTCTTTTTCTCCTTCGGATATCCAAGCCCTTCCACTCCCGGCTCATCTTTCATGCTGCTGTATAGCTCCTGATAAACCTGTACCTTTGCTTCCTGTCTCATAAATAATAGGGCGAGTCCCCCACGTCCGCGGGAAACTCCGCCTCCTCCTTTCTATTTTCCTTACCTTCGTTTCCGATTACAATATGGAAGAAAAGAGAATAACAAAAAAAGAAACCGTTTCCGCGGCCTCTTTTTACAGGAATATTACAGGAATAGCAGGAGCTGCCCATCATCTTCAAAGGGGAATTCTGTTTCCGGGAAATCCGAAAGCATGATCACACTCTCTTCCTCCTCCACACGTTCATGGAAGAACCCAATCCTACGCAGGTCATGAAACAGGAGGTCGAACATTTCGTCAAAAATCTCCCTTTCCTCTCCTTGTGGGATCGCGCATATGGACTGGTCATCAAATTCAAACTCATAACAGTCTGCGTGTGCATACAGATAATCGCTTTTTTCCCCAAGCGTATCCTTCACATAGCAGGCAAATGCACGGGCAAACATTTCACAGGGGGATGCCCAGTATCCGTGCCCGTCTTTTGAAAAAAGCCTGTCAAAATGCTTGGAACCACGGAAGTAATCCGTAAGGTTGCCGTCTGCGTCCTTCCGCAGCCCATTGACCAGTTTTACAAAACTCTCAGGAAACGCGCCCTGGTCCGTCTGTTCACTGGCAAGCTTGTTCACCTGGCCTCCGAAGGTCTTTGCCAGCTTATCATCCAGCGCATGCGCCCATTCATGGGCAGTGCACCCTGCCCCGTTCATTTTAGTCAGGTTGATGACTTCCCGCAACGGCTCATAATGAGCACTCGCGGCGGAATGCCCGCGTGCCCCGAACGCAAGGGCAAGACTCCCTCCGAACGTCACATCGGAATCCATGATCCTGACCGCATATGCCATATCTTTCAGCGCGTCATAGCACATATCCATTGAAACACGGCGGTCAGCCTGGGAGCACCAGTTCCCGAACTCAACGCCTCGGAAACCGAACTCCTTCTGCCATTGTTTCGGCGTGATATGCCTGCCGCGGCGGTAATCCGTGCCTGTACGCTCGATATGGTCAAGCTGTGGCGGCATAAATTTCCGTTTTTTCTGTTTCTGCCCTATTTTCTTCCCTTCAGGGAAGTTCGCACGTTCCATCTTCCGCGCAAGTGTGCCTTTCTGCCATTTCAAGGAACGCAGGTTCCCAATCCGTATGATATCGGACCAGTGGCCGATATCGTAATCGTCCTTGACAGACTCTTCTTCAAAACGGGCAACATCATCCCTCGTCCTGCATGCCATCACATGATCCCGGAGGTCACCAAGCTGGATGATGAACGTTTCTATGCTCTCAAGTTTTGTCTTGTGCTGGTAAAGGCGCGGTGCCGGGCTGGACATATTGCGGATGGTGCGCTGCCAGTAGGCTACGAACACGTCAGTACCGGACTTCACCTGCTCCTTTCCTGACGGCATCGGCCATACATACTGTTTGGTGACGTACATCGCCCTCTCAGCTTCATTCAAGCTTTCAAGATCTGAAACTCCAAGGCCTTCCCTCTTCCACATGTCTTTTCTTGCCCCGCCGATCTTTTCTCCAAAATCCTGAATCTTCATATCAGTTCCTCCTCTTAATGAAATTTTTACAATGACAATTTGGGAAAAGCACCGAAAAAAGGAAGGGCATCACGCCCTCCCTGATTCCCTGGTGGCAGCTCCGTCATCCAATAGGAGCTCCCACACGGGAGAATAATAGGAAAAATACTGCTTTCCGGTATCCCGATCAACAAAAACACCATCCTTGTATGGATCGCCGCATGGGGACACCCATTGCCCGCCTTCATAAGACATATGCGCTGCATCATAAGCGAACTGTATCAGTACCTGTTTTGTGGCAAACACATCCAACGCCTTGTCTATCCCTTCATCCAGCATGACCTGCACATACCGCTCTATATTACGGAGTTCCGCCGCATGGAGCGCAGCCTGAGCCTGCCTGTCTTCCTCCCTTGCATATGTAGCAGGCGTAACCATATCCCGGAACACCAGCATTGTGCCGTGGATGACCTCACATGCTAATGCTCCCAGCGTATTTATGTACCTGTCCTCCAGGTTCCGGAATTTAATCTTCCCTTTCCCGTCTTCGCTTATCCGGAATATAACATCAAATCCAAGCCCGCGCTTGTTGCGTTCAAAAAGCCGGCACCGTTCCATCCATTTTTCCTGCGAAAAATTATCCATTTCTTCTCCTCCTTTTATGAAAATCATTCGCTTGGAATATGGTGTAAAAAAGGGAAAAACTGTCACGCTGACAGTCTCTCCCAAGCCTGTCGGGCTTTGGCTGCGCGCCGCAGCACCGCAATCGCCTGATCGGTTTCCCTTTTCATTCCGTAACGCCTGTACGTCTCTGCCGCCTCTGCCGCCTTGCGTATGACCAGCCCGGCAAACTCCTGCTCCGACATAAAATCCTTCCATGACACACGGGTATTCTTCACTTTCAGATACCCGTATGTCACATGTGGAGCATAGTGCTCATTCAACCTGAGCGGGCGTTTCATATCGCCATATGACACGCAGCATGCTGCCTCCCCGCTTGGCCGGAGCCCAATAGTACGCGCCTCCTGCGGAGTCAGGGAAAAGGACATGCGCTCTTCCTCGCTTGCAACGAACCAGTCCGGGCAGCCTTCGAGTTCCCATAAGTAATTTGCCGCCTCCTTTATATCCCAGCCAGCTGTCATCATGATCACGTCAAGGGCTTTAAAGGCACGGCAGCAAGAATTACAGTAAATATTATTCCATCCGTCCTTAAAATAAGCACTTGGGTTCGTGTCGTCATGCTCCGGGGAAGGGCAGCACAGGAAATAATTCATGCCTTTCCTCTCCACAGGAATCCCCAACGCATCCACGACCGTTTTGATATCGGCCTCTTCTTTCAGCCGTTTCATTTGGCTTTCCATGGCAAAACCTCCTTTAATGATTGTCTTCTCAAAGACAATTTGGAAATTCTCCCCCAAAAAGAAACTGCACAAGCACTCCTAACTGACAAAGCCCTGCAGGTTACGCCCGCCTCTTCTCAGCTTGGCAAGGGCTTTGTTTTCAATCTGCCGGATCCGCTCCCTGGTAACTCCCATATGTCTCCCAACTTCCTCAAGCGTTAACGGTCTCCTTCCATCAAACCCGAACCTCATATAGATTACCTCTCGTTCACGGGTACTCAGAACCCTGTCCACTTGCTCACGCACTGCCTGATAGCCATATTCCTGTTCTACCTGTTCAGCAAAACCAGAGTTTTTTTCATCAGCCAGGATATCTATAATCTCTTTGTCCTTGTCGTCATCCCCTTCGAGGAGCCGCCGGTTCAGGGAAGTGAGTTTCTGCATTTCCATTACGCACAGCACTGACTCCACACTCTCCATGCCCATGCCTAGCTCTTCTGCAATCTCTTTCTCTGTTGGCATTTTGTTATATTCATTCTTATATATTTTCTGAAACTCACAGACCTTCCAAACTTTATCTGCCATATGCACTGGCAAACGGATCATTTTCCCAGTATTGACCACGCTCCTGCCGATTGCCTGCCGGATCCAATGGCAGGCATAGGTAGAAAACTTGATCCCCCGCGACTCATCAAATTTTTCAACAGCCGTAATCAGCCCGATCACGCCCTCCTGTACAAGTTCTTCATCTTCGAGCCCCAGCCCCGAAAACCGTCTCGCAATATACCGGCACAGCCCGGTATTTCTCTCAACGATCAGATTCCGCACTTCCTGGGTGCGGTGCAATTTATAATATTCAAATACTGCCCGTTCTTCTTCGGCAGTCAGTTGTTTCTTTTTCAGCAATTCCAAGGCATCCATCATCAACCACCCGGGCGGCGGTTTCCGCCCTTAATCCTTTCGACATTTTTCTTTCCCTGTTTAATATGAAAAAAAACGCCTTAAGGCGTTTTTTCCAAAGAAGAAACCCGGAACCCGGTTCCGGATACAGTCATGTCACACAGCGTTTCATTTTTCATTTCGCCATCAATCGAACTGATCCTGCGTATCGTCTCTTCCAGAGGCAGCCCCCGGCTCAGGATATCACGGATGCACTCCTCCTTCCCGGCTGAGACAAATATGATCCGCGCGCCATACTCCAGCCGCATGTTGACTGCACCGTTAATGTCCATGACAAGCAGCGGGATACGGCCCTCGCGGAAGACGCTTTCCACATCCTCCCGGCAGGTCCCGTACATTTCCCCCATGTAAGAGGATGTTTCCACAAAATCATTGCGCTTATAGTGGAACTGCTCCCAGCTTACGCAACGGTAGAATGCACGGGAGCCAGCATTCGTGGTGTACCCCATCACGCGCCTGTAACGTCCGGTCTCTTCCAGCGCCGTCGCAACACGGTTTTTCCCAGCCCCAGATGGCCCGACAAGGACAACCGGGGACATGGGATCCATCTCCGGCTCCGGTTTTTGGACCATATCCACCAAAGTAAGAAATTCCCGGTATGTGGTCGTGGAGATCACGCCCGACACACTGAGGTTCCATGGCTGGCGGAACAGGACGGGATATGTGACTTCTGCACTCCTGATGTGATCCGGGCAGTCATCCAGCAGCATATCTGCCTTCAGCATGTCCTTACGCGTTCCAATCAGAATATTTTCAGGGTTGATTTCAGGGAAATTCCGTATAATCGACGAAACGCGTTCCCCGGCACATTCTGCGGCTACGCTCGTCGCAATGAAGATTTCCGCACGCCTGCTCAATGCCTGGATAAATTCCCTGGCTTTAGGCAGCACCGGCATATCCCGTACAAACACTGGATCCCGGAAATATATGAGGCGTTCGTCCAAGCCGCACCCAAGTTCGCCCCATGCGGTAATATCTTCCTTTTTGTAAGCGTACTCCTTTTCACGGTTCAATTTCGTAACTGCATACCCATTGCAATCGAACAGCACATCGTCGCAGTCAACAACAACTTTAAATGTTTTCTTCATATCAAATCCTCCTTTAATGATTGTCTTTTCAAGGATAATTTGATGACATCAGAAATTTTTCTTACAAAAAAGGAGGGCTTAGAACTGCTGCGGCAATGGCTGACAAGCCTGTGCAGAGAGTATCGTTAAAAGAAAGGCTGGAGGCGTTCAAAGTGAAAGCAGCGGGAAAGGAGAAACAGGAGAACCATAAGGAAAAAGGGAAGGAGGCAACAATGTAGGTAAAAAAATTCATAGTTATTTTGTTGCAAAAGTGGCAATAAAACCATACAATATAAACAGGGAAGTATGTATGCTGTAAAATAAGCCATACTGATAAAGGAGGTGTTTCTTATGGCAACTTCAAGCATTACAAAGAATTTTGTTATATCAGGCCAGAAACAGGTGGAGATGTTTGCTGATGCAATCGAAGCGTCTGCGAATAATCCTACACCTCCTGTCAATGTCAGCGCTACTTTTTTAACTGACCCAAAAGATATAGCGAAATTTATGGAGAAAAGGAAGAAAGCGAATGCAGGAAACAAGTAAATACACAGTTTTCAACATTCGTGAGTATTTGGGCGATGGAAGTCATAGACTCGGAGAGGATACGCTGTTTCATGAACGCATTTCAGGCAAAGAATTGTTAGGGCTTGCGATACGGCAGATACAGCAGTTACAGTATTTAGCGGGCGGCATGGTTATCTTTTTGGAGGCGGCTGACGAGGAAAGGCTTTTGTCTTTCTATCGTGAGAATGGGTTTCAGCAGTTCGATACAAGACTGACAGATTCTACCAAAGGGGAGTCGCATGAGCTGTTACAGTTATTAAAGCTGCTGTAACGAAAAATTATATAGTAAAAGTTGACTTTAGGTGCATGGTAGAGAAAAATCAATACCATGCGCTTTTTTGTTTTGTAGATACCGTCTTGAAAATAATCAGGGCAGTATTTTATGTGGAAAAATAAAAGGAAAAATAACTGAATATCAGAATACCCGCATCGGATAATTGCTCCGGCATTCCCCATCCTTTTTATCGCACGGCAGCGGTTTCCGGTTGAGTTTGTCCCTGATCCAGAAACAGGCAGACTCATGTTCACATTGTTTTTGTTTTTTCTTCTTGGCCATATGTCTTTAGCATGCCCCACAGGTGTCAATTACGAGCCAGGGCTGCCATCCTCCTTCCCTATATCACCAACTTGGTAAATTGTTGCAATTCTCTCCCCCGTTTCCAACTGCCGTTGGCGTAATCCATCGCAGGGCAATGTTCCATCCATCCTTTTTCCCATCCACTTTATTATAGGAAGAAAAGCAGAAACCCTGCACTCTGGAATCAGCCCCTATAAAAACAGGCGGGATTCCCCGCCTGTCTGCCCTAATACATGGAAAGAAACTCTTCTTCTGAAATAATTGGGATGCCAAGTTCTTTCGCTTTCCTGTTTTTGCCTGATGTGCTTTCCACATCATTGTTGATCAGGAAGTCCGTGTTTTTTGACACGGATCCTGCCGTCCGTCCGCCGAAGGTTTCAATCTTCGCCCTGATCTCATCGCGGTTCGCAAAATGCGTGACTTTCCCCGTAACGACAAACGTCTTGCCGCTGATCGCCGACAGGACATTTCCGGAAGGCTTTTCTGTGACTTCCAGCTCCATGAGCAGCTCAGTGAGCATCTGCATGTTCTGGCACAGCCATTCCTTGAGGCTTTTATCCATGACGCTCCCGAACCCGTCTATGACGGTGAAATCCACTCCGTGAGCCGCCGCATCAAGAAACGAATCCATATACGCTGTATCCGGGTACATCTCCCCCAGCCAGTTCCTTAACAGCTTTGCCTGGCCCTTGCCGATGTTCGGTATCCCGAGCGCATGAATGAATGGCACAAAACTGGGTGCCCGGGAGGCTTGTACCGCTTTCTGGAGCTGGGCATAGGATTTCTCGCCAAAACCATCCATAGCTATAATCTCATCCCTATACTGTCCCAGGCGGTACAAGTCCACAAAGCCTTTAAGGAACCCGCGATTGACCAGCGCAGTGACCTTTGACTCGGAGAGTCCCGCGATGTTCACGCAGTCGCGCTCCGCATAATGGACGAGCGCTCCAATCTTTTTAGCCGCACAGTCTTCATTCAGGCACTTGAGGAACAAGGTCCCGTTACTCTCAAACAGTGATGTATTCGCCCCGCATACCGGGCACTTCATGGGCAGGAGGTATCTCGCATACGCCTGCATCAGGCTCACTCCTCCTTTGCTGAAAGCGCCGTCTGCATCCAGGTTCTCATCGACTGCCGGAATAATCTTATTTGCTTTATACACTGTAATGCGATCCCCAGCTTTCAGGTCTTTTTCCAGCACATAAGATACATTATGGAGCGTCGCCCTCGATACGGTGGTTCCTTCCAGCTCCACCGGGTCAAATACAGCTATTGGGTTCAGGAGCCCTGTCCTCGACGCTGACCATTCAATATCCCTCAGAACGGTTTCTTCCGTTTCATCTGCCCATTTCAGGGCATATCCTGAAAGTTTATTGGGGAATTTCCCCGTTCCTGGCTGTTCATCCGCATATGCCGCATCATTCGCGGCAACTACAAGCCCGTCTACTGGGTACGGATATGATTCCGCCATACGGGTATACGTTTCCAATGTGTCAGCCAGCACGCTGGCCGGGCAAGTCGTATGTTCCACCACATTGAAACCAAGCGTGTTTAACACAGACAACTGTTTGTGGAAACTTCCCGGCAGCCCTTCCATAGCTACCAGCCGGAAAGCCACGAACGCGACAGGCCTGTTTTTCAGCAGGTTGCTGTCGTACAGTTTCACGGTGGCATTTGCAAGATTCCTGGGGTTCCTGTACTGCTCTTCCTCCGGGAACCTTGCATTCACGCGCTTGAAATCCGCATAAGACATAACAGCCTCTCCCCGTACCACAACTTTCCCGTGATAAGGTATAGTCATTGGCAGGCCCCGGATATATGGGGCATTATGGGTAATGTCACTGCCGGTTTCGCCATTGCCGCGTGTTGCCAGTACCTGGAGTTTCCCCCCCGTCATATGTCGCCACGCAGGTACTCCCATCCAGTTTCCACATTACAACTGCCTGCCGGTCCCTGACATCAAATACGGAAAATTTTTTCACGTCTTTCGTCTTGTCCAGAGACAGCGCCGGATACTCATGCCGGACTGTCCTGAGCCCATTCACGACAGCGCCTACGTTCTGTGTCGGCGAGTCCGGAAAGACATATCCTGTCTCCTGCTCCAGCTTTGACAATTGCTCATACCGGCTGTCGTATTCCTTGTTGCTCATGATCTCCCTTCCGCCATTGTAATAGGCATCTGATGCCTGATTGAGTTGGTTCACCAATTCCCTGATTGTTTTTTCCATTTGTTTCATCCTCCTCTAATGTTTATTTTTCATTTCCAATTTGTAGGAACCCGTAAAAAAAGAAACCTGTTAAGGTTTCCTTTCAGAACAGCAAGGAGAGGATGCCTCCCGCCGCCATATCCACGCAGGACAGCACTCCTGATGCGGCAAGTGCCAGAATCATCGTCACAGCGGTATCCCTTGCCACATCCTTACCGGCTGGCAGATAAAGCTTTTTCCCCATAAAACAGGCCTCCTTTCCTCGCTTTCGCCATATATTCTCCCGCCCGCATCTGCATGGCGATATCCTTTTTTGTCTCCATGATCACGCTGACTGTGATAAGGACAGATGTGCCAAAAAACGACAGCCGGGATACCCCGAACACGCCGCTCAATGCAATCGGGATTACGGCAATCACCGTCAATGCCGCGGCTCCGGCCGCTATCATTTTACGCATCTCTTTCCGCAGATATCTTTCCGTAGGTTTCCCCGGACGCACATTAGGGATAAGCCCCCCATTCTTTTTCAGTGTTTCTGCCGTCTCTCTTGGACTGAATGCCATACCTGAGTAGTAGAACGAGAACAAAAAAATCAGCACAATGTACAGCGCAACACCCAGCGTATACTCCTGCATTCCCGTATGGAACCAGTTCGCAGCATTAAGCAGACCCGCAGCAAATGTGCCTTCCTTGCCTGCAAGCTGCAGCCCCAGTACGGCAAAAGACAGCAGTCCGGATGCAAAGATGACCGGAACCACGCCTCCCGGGCACAATCTGACTGGCAGCGTGGAAACGCTGCTCCTGCCCGCCGCCACTTTTCCCGTGTATACCACAGGAATCTTCTTTTCAACGCAATGGATATATACGGTGAAACCAAACAGGAGGGTAACCCCAGCAATGCTCAGTGTTGCCGGCATCGCGCGGTTTCCCGGTCCCAGCATGACCATGTTGATGTATTCCATAATGTCACCCGGATATGAGGCAAGGATATTGACCAGCAAGATCAACGATATGCCATTGCCAATGAAATGCTCCTTATCCTCCGTCACACGTTTCCCGATCACCGCAAGTGCCATAGAACCGACGCTCCAGAGCAGAATGCCCGGCACTGCCCAGATATTTGACAGAAATACCCTTTGTTTCATGAAGGAAAGCGCCAGCACCCCGCTCTCTGCCAGGGAAATTCCTGCAGACATGCCAAGTGTCATACGTCCAAAATACCTGCGCTCCTCTGGTTTCCCCTTTTGCAGGTCCTTCAATTTTGGAAACACCTCGCCCAAAAGCTGCATCACAATGGATGCCGTGATATATGGACCGATGGAAAGGGCCATGATGGACATGCCGGAAAGCCCGTTCCCTGATACATGGTCCAGAAACCCGAGCAGGGAGTTCTTCTCCATCATTCCGGCTAAATGCCCTGTATCTACCCCTGGAACAGGGATTAGATGAAATAGCCTCAGTCCAAGCAGCACCAGCGCCGTCAACATACATCTTCGTTTCAATTGTTTGTCCAACATAATGCCTCCTTAATCTGCCAGACGGTATGCAGCGCGTTTCCCATCCGGTCTCGCGATATCAAACATGACCTTTGACCAATGCTCCCGTGCGCTGCCGACACATGCGTCAAAAGCCTGCCCTGTGATTTTAGGGTCTGCATACAGGCAGTCATGACGGGCCCCGGGCAAGCCTTCCACCATCCGGCATAGCTCCCTGAGACTTTTCAGGCCCTTGCGTGTGAAGGGGTGCAATGCCGTAAACTCAACCCCATCCGCATCCTTTACCATAGACTGGAATGCCCAGTGCTCACAGTATTCAGCCAGAGACACGATCACATGTCCCTGATGCCCACGGTAGCCGAGCCTATGGATAAGCTCCACGACGCGGGGCGCAGTCCTCACTGTGATTTCCCCGCAAAGCACGATTTCCGGAAACGGCAGCATCGCATCAATGCTGATCTCTGGCAGTCCTTCCGGTCCACCTTCCGTATGCAGTGCAATATAGATTCTCTCTTCCATTAAATATCTCCTTCCATTTCTGTGTTTTCAGGTTCGTCCTGCGGCGAATACCAGCTTGCCGGCTCCTGTACTTGGCGCACCTCCCGTTCCATCCCCTGGATCATGATCCTGTGTCCGCGCTTGGATCCGATGGAGGAACAGGTTGACAGGGATACAAGTTTCACATTTTCTTCTGCTTTTGCCCCTGTGTTCCATACCGACTTTGAGATCATGTACTTCTGGTATTCCACGAACTCACCGGTATCTGCAAACTGGTAGGTATAAGCTTTTGTCCCGTCCTTCACATTCGCCACGCTTGCAATCTGGTATGTGTGCCTTGTTCCATCAGGGAGGTAGATGTAAAAGTACGGGTCTTCAGGCTTTTTAAGATACCTTTTCAGAGTGCCGAACATCGAGCCGTTACGCATGTTATGCCCGTACACAATGCTGTTGTCGCCCGTGAAATCCGCCGCACACGCAGCATGCAGGAAAATGCTTCCGGCATAATTGTATTTCCCGTTATACAGGTGATGGAGATAGACGGCATTGTCCTTCCCCTGCAGCACAGGATAGCTGATCCTGCTGCCGACACGGATCCATGCAACCACATCTGTACCTTCAAGCGCCTCCCAGTCCACAGTGAACCCGTCCGGATCATCGCCTTCAGAAACAGCATCCCGAACCTCTTCATACACTTTATCCGCCTCTTTGTCCCCCTGTATTTTCTGGGACAACAGGAACCCGCCTGCTACAAAGAGCAGGATACTTGCAATGAAAAGGATGTTTCCAATTTTTTGTTTCATCCCAAAACCTCCTTTCTTCTTTAATATGGTATATAAAAAGCCGCACCAAAAAATGGTGCGGCAATCCGCTACTTAATTGTAAGCGAACGTCCTCTTTCCAAATGGGCATAGTCAACAAAATTCCCTTTTTTGAGGTACTGTTTGAGACGTGTTTTGTTCAGTTTCGGTGTGGCATCATAAAAAGTTTCCGGCACATCATCCGGCACATCCACAACGAGGCTCTCTGAAGTATCTTTCACAAGGAATGAGAACATGGCGGTCTCCACCTTCTTCTTATCCATGGATGCCATCGCATTTGCCATGTCCTCTGTCAGCTGTTTCCGCTTTTCTTCCTTTTCCTTCTTCCGCTCCTGCAGGCGCTTGATCTCACTGGAAAGCAGCTCTGAGTCACCATCCACCTGGGCAAGCACTTTCGCATAGGCGGTCAGTTTTTCTTCTAACATCCCTCCAAGCTCTTCCGCAGCTCCAGCGATATCCGCAGCGGTTGCCTCGCCATCCTCAACCATATCCTTAAGTTTCATGTACTCCATTGGTATTTCGTATAACGTCATAATAAAATCCTCCTTTAATGATTTTCTTTTTCATGGACAAATTGGCAATTTCCCCCAAAAAAGAAACCGCCTGCCCGCGGTTTCTTCCATAAAAGTCAAGCATTGGGATAGCAGGGAAGGATAAGTTCAACATAACCCTCACCACGCATGATGATAGGCGCCTTACAGCCCCTGAACTCAAGGACAATCTCGTCATCCTCCACGCTTTTTAAAGCCTCCAAAAGGAATTTCCCGTTTAAAAGAATTGGGGATAGGGTAGTGTCTCCGTTAATGGACGCATCCAGATCCGTATCAATTCCTCCTTTCCGGGTACTGGATGATAAAGAAACCGTTCCATTCTCCACCATCAGCCAGATCTTTTTTGCCGACTCATTTGTTGTTATGACCATTACTAGCTGGATTGCCTGCATCAGTTCCATACGGTTGAAGCTGATATCTGCAATGACATCCGTATCAGCCAGAATCTTACTGGTATTGAAAGCCTTGAATTGGTTCCGGGAGCAATCCATGATCGTGTCTTTATCAGAGAACGTCACCACATCATCCGTATACTCCACTTTCACAGCCCCTTTAAAAAGGCTTGCGGCCACTTTCATTGCCGCACCTGGAATCAAGAGTTCATTTCCCTCTGCCTCGCCGCGCACAGCGATACGGATTCCATCGAGAGCCTCCATGCGAAGCCCATCATTACTGATATTCAGCTTTATGCTTGTCAGCATGACATTCTGGGCTGCTTCCGGCGCAAGCGCGTGTTCAACTCCGTGCACTGCCGCAGCCAAAGCCTCAGCCTCAAACCCGCCTTCGCCATAAGCTGTACGGTAATCCGGGGGTTCCATTTCTAAAACCGGAATTTTCACGCGGGTCTTCCCGCTCCGTATATTCAGCTCATCCCCCGATTCCTCAATGGCAATGTCAGCACCTGCCAGCCGGCTTGCGATTTCGCATACTTCCTGGGCTACCACAATCTCAAATTCTGTTTCCACGTCTGCCTCAAACAAGGCACGCACCCTGCATATGCCGGATGTACCCGTGATATAGCTTTTCCCGTCGCTCCGGAATGAAATGCGGTATCCATTCAGCGTACCCACCGTTTTCATGCTCAATGCTCTGCCTGCTTTCCTTAACGCCTCCGCGAATTCGTTTCTGTCAACTACTGCTTTCATGTTCTTTTCCTCCTTATAATGAAAATCTTTTCATCCCCAATATCTGTAAAATGCACGCAAAAGTTTCCCAAAAAATAAGCAGCTGGGTTTCCAACTGCTTATTAGGACTTTACGCAAACGGGAGGTCGTCAAGCATATCATCCGGCAGCTCATAATACCCGCCATTGTCTACCCCACTCTGCTGCTGGTACTGCGGCTGTTGTGGTTGCTGGTATTGCGGTTGCTGGACTACTGCCGGCTGTTGCGGCTGCTGCGCTGACTGATACTGCGGCTGTTGCGGCTGTTGTGGTGCTGCCGACTGTCGTGGTTGTTGCGGCTGCTGGCACTGCGGCTGTTGTGGTTGCGGCTGCTGTGCGGTTGCCGGAGCAGTTGCCTCACTTGCCGCGCGGTTCCTGTAAACAACTGCGAATCTGTCAATGAACCTCGTTGTATCCGGCTGCCCATTGTATTCACCCTCTGTTTCATGGAAAATCATTGTAACCAGATCCATTTTTTTCAGCGAGCGCTCCAATCTGTCCGCCACCATATTCTGATATTTCGTGGAATTACAGCCAACGAAACTCGTCCAGTATGACTCTCGCGTCTCGCCGTCACTCCCGATATAGGATGACGCATGTCCAATCTCTTTGCCATATTCCTTGAGCCCTGTCATGCCGATGATCATAGATGAACCCGATTCGGAACGCTTTGCAGACCGGATAACACCCAGTACGATTTTTTTAGGATTATTTTTGATGTTTGTAATCGACAGGATATCGCCGATCGCCCCAACTTCTTCTGCAATCCCGACATCCGGATTATCCTTGGACGGCATCAGCATTACCATCAGATAATGGCCCACGCGGACATTTTTTGTCTTTTCTGCCGTTTCTGCCGTGAGCGTGCACTCAATCATCCTCGGCACCTGCATCTGGATGTTCGCATCCCATTCTGTTCCTTCAAGGCGCAGTGATGTGTCATCTTTTTCCCCAACCATCCCCACATAAATAGTTCTTCCGTTGTTTCCCTTGATTGCTGTAAACATAAAATTCTTCCTCCTTATATTGAAATGTTTTTTACGAACTTAATATGAAGAACCTGAAAAACAAAATTTACAGGCCCGACCACCTTTCCAGGCATTCACAGCCAGTGGGATTGCACAGCCTTATCTCTCCTGGCTGTACAGGCAAAGAAACGTCCTTCTTTAAGCAAAAAGGACGTTTCTTCCTATAGCGGATCGTTTTCCCCTGTCTCTGGCTCTTCTGCCGTCTGGGATCTTTTCTTTCCCACAAATATCGCCACCGCAGCGGCGGCAACCACCGCAAGCATTTTTATAATCAGCGGGATTCCTGTTTTCTCAGTTTCAGCCTCTGTTTCCCTATCTTCCTGCCCTGCCGTTTCTTTCCCTGATGCCTCATCCGTTTCGTCCGTATCCTCCTTATCACTTCCCGCCCTAGCTGCCGTTTGGGATGCATCCTTAAGGAATGACTCAAATTCTGCCCTTTCGATTTCCACCCGGTTTTCTGTGATTTCTGTTCCGTCCGCGTTGCAGCTCAGGTATTTCCCTAAAGCGTCATCATAGCGGAAATAAAACGCGCCAAGCGCCGGATCAAACAAGTGATAATACTCTTTGCCATCCTCGTCTTCCAATTTTTCATAATTCGCGCCGCCTCTGGATGCTGATGACGCATTTGGCCGCGTTTTCCTTGTAACCTTAACAGCATCATCCTTCTTTACGACCATGTCCGAGCTGCTTTTATTTGTCGCAGCAAGCGTCTTTGCCGTCAAATATGAGCCGCTGGTATTCTTCCTGATCCGGGTAGAGCCTTTTTCTGTCTGGACAGGCTCAGACTTCAATGTGCCAGATGTGCTGGGCGCACGGGGCGCCGTCTGTACCGGGGTTTTTACACCGCCCGCATTTCCTGTACTTCCTGTATGGCTTGTATTTCCCTTGTTCCCATTGCTGCCTGACGGTTTCTGCACCTTGAGTGCCGAACTGACATAAACATAAATCTTCAGTCCGGGCTCGTCATTATAGGACACCTTGTCACTGGGATGGAAAGTCACGCCATAGCTCCCGGATTTATTGACTATTACAGACGAATCCCATGAATAGGAACCATCTGCCGTATTGGGCAGGAGGTCATCGCTGAGATATGTGCCAGCCGGAACACGGATGTACGTCAGGGACGGATGGGGCAAGAACCCCTTTTCTACACGCACTGTCACATCTTTCTGCGTGACATCATACTCATAATGTTCCGTATCACCCCGAAAGACTGCCTGATACATGCCCTCGCCGACACTTAATCCGGAACCCGGTTCCGCAAATGACCACCCATCCGGCAATTTTACATCCCCCAGTTTCAGTCCGGCTTTATACTGCACGGTATAGGCATTATCCGGCATTGATGGGGAAACTGTTTTTTTGCCTACCATGACCATGACAGGGATATCCTCCACAGTATGGTACTTCAGCGTGTTCGTCGGCGTATACATTGCTTTATAGACTGCCTCTCCCACCTGTTCAATCTTCCCGGTGTCTGTCCATGAGAAACCGTCCGGCAGGATCACACTCTGGAGTTCATCATGATAAACTGCCGTCAAGTTTACAGGCACCTCATAAACAGGATCCAGTTTCTTGAACCTGTAAAAAGCATCCTCCTGGTTGAAACCGTAAACACCCTCTGCTTTTGTATCAAGGTCAACAACCCGGCCGTCACCGATCCATCCATAATGACGCGCCCCGGCGACAATGATATCGCCTTCCAGCAAAGCGGAGGAACTGCTTGTCATGATCCGGTTAAATCCCTGCCCATCCAAGGGCTTTGAAAAATCAATGCCGTCAACCAGCTCAAAGATTTGCCCTGTCTCCGCCGCTGCCAGCACTTCCGCTGCCGGACATAGCACCGCCCCCATGACAGGTGATGAACAAGCGAGCAGGACTGCCGGTATCATGTACCGGAACTTCTGTTTCTTTTTAACCATAGCTGTTTTCGCAGGGATGCCATCCCCGCCTCCTCCTTCCTGCGCGGCCTCTGCCGCTGTATTTAATATGGGGGAACAAAAAACAGGCGTTTCCGCCTGTCTTCCGTGCTAGATTGCGCCCGCCTTGCTTAACGGCCAGTAAACCAGCCTCGGATGCCCCTCGACATATTTCTTGTCCACATACGGCTCCTTCCATGCCCGGCTGTCGTAAGAGTTGTTCCGGTTATCACCCATGAGGAAATAGGAATCTTCCGGCACGACGAAGATCTGTTCATCCTGCACTTTCATCCGTTCCTTGAGATACGGTTCCTCAAGCGTTTCCCCATTGACATATACCCCGTCCTCCTTAATCTCCACCGTGTCTCCCGGCAGCCCGATCACGCGTTTGATGTAATGCACGGACGGGTCTCCCGGAAACCGGAAGATGATAACATCCCCTCGCCCCACTTTATCCTCCCTCGTCGCAATCAGCCGCATCCCTTCCGTGAACGTCGGTTCCATCGACTCGCTCGGGATATATGCATTCATCAGCACTTTACGGAAGAGAAAGATTTCCGCGAGAATGATCACAAGTACGATGGCAGCCTGGATAAAGCTGATCCGGTTTTCCTTCAACACAAGCATCTGTACTTATGCAGGGGCATCCTGCCCCTGCGCCTCCTTCCCTTATAATCTTAAGAATTGCGAGCCTTGGCTGCACACAACCGTTCCCGGCACAGCTCCTTTCACTAACTGTTTCGCCTCCTCTGTGCGTTTGAGCATGTGCCCGAGATCCCGCAGGGCCACTGATTCCGGAACTGCGCTCTTGACCCCTCCATAACGGGAAGTCAGCATATGCAGCAGGACATTCACATCGCGTTTCGGGAGCATTTCCTCTGTCATCCCGTCCGCACGGAGTGCCATTTCCACCTCTAAAAGCCGCCTCACAGCCGCATTGCCCTCACCCGCAAGCAGATCGTCTTCTGTAGGAGCATATCCATCAGACACAAGATCAATGTTGCCCACATAATACAAAAGTCCTGCCGCATACATCAGGTCCGCATTCAGCCCGAATATTGCAACTGCATGATCTGCCATGCGTAAGAGTGCCAAGGTTGCTTCCATAATCCCGCATTGCCTTGAAAATGCCCCTGCTGCCGTCAGAGGTTTCGTCCGGAACTTCACTGCATCTTTCGTCAGCACGTTCCCCACCAGCTTACGGTAGCCAGGGTGCCTGATCCGCTTGTAATAGGCGTTGATTTCCGCAAAACCTGACCTTTCATCAATCTCCGCTTTCGGATAAAAGCATGTAAGATCCGCGTCTGGAAGGATTTCTGAACGCAGGATCTTGTAGGACGGCTTATTGTTATATGTGGATGCCTCTACGAGCATCCGGCACACTGCCGGGCCGTTCACATCGACCGGCTCATCAAAACGCAGAAATGTAGCCATATTCCCCTCCTTGTCCTGCACGGAAAGCCGCTGGTACGGCGCCCCGTTGGATGTCATGCTCCCCTTCACGTCCTTCACCATGATTTCTATTTCCTGCTGGGTCTCAGCCGCCAGTTCCATAATACTATTCCTCATTTTGTGGTTCCTCCTCTTTTATGATGGGTTCAGTATACCACGCCCTGGAGGCTCCTTGTTTTTTTGAGGCAAAGCCCGGCATGTGCCTACGATCTGCTCAAGTCTTTTTTACAAGGCCATACCCAGCCAATCCACCCTTTCTCGCCGGCAATCCTTGACGGCTTGCTATTCTGCCATGATATCCAGCGTTCCAGGCTGATCACCCGGTATCCTCCAATATTCTCTGCGACCTGTCCATTCCCGACATAGATCCCTACATGCCCCCACTGCGTCCCGGATCCCGTGCCTACGACCGCCGCTCCGGGCGGGATATTCTTTGAATCCCTTGAGCCGCTGGAACTCCACAGTTTCCAATAGTCAATCGCATTATGCCCCGGGTAATACCCAAGCGCATACTGATACACGCCCGACACCCACGCGGCACAGTACCCCGCCTTTGCGGAGCGTGTGGATTTCCCGTTTCTTGCCGCATCACAGACTTTCTGCATTGCCGATGTCATTTTCCCGTTCCACGTGACCGAGGCAGATGTAGTGGTCTCCACGGCCGTAATATGCTTTCCGACCTGTTCAGCAAAATCTGTCATCGGCACAATGCCGATGGGGTCAAAAACAGCCTCTTTATTCGTTTCGTAATACTTCTGTGCATCCTTTTTCGAATACTTCTCTGTTGATTTTGCATAATCCGACCTGAGCATGACCGCCTCAACTGCCACGTCCAGCCCGTCATTTTTCTTTTTGAGGCTCACAGGCGTCTGATGTGCCCCGTTATATGCTATTTCCATCACCTGCAGACGGTTGAACAGGAACCTGACAGACGAGGCCGGGCTGCTGATAGACGCGGATGTCAAGAAATATTGTGTCACACCGCATGGATCCGTCGCTGATGGGTTCCCGTCCGAGAGGACTTCTATCATAGCGAGGATCAGGGGCGCATATTGGCTGGACGGTGCTTTCGTCCTGCTGCTGCAGCCTTTCAGTGTTTCCTTCACCAGCGGCCTGAGCGCCTCCACGTTTTGGGAAATATCACGCGTCTGTATCCCTTTGGAAATCTTCCCGTCAAGGATGAGCTGGTCGGCAAGCGCCTCCCAGTCCGTTGCCTCAAAAGATGCAAGCGCTGCCTCCCTGTTGTCTTCATTCCATCCGTCAAATACATCCTGGTCCATATCCCCCGATGCCTGCACAGCCCCTCCTGCCAGCATTACGCATGCAGACAATGCGGCAAGCATCCTTTTCCATCGTTTCATGCAATCCCTCCTTTCAATATCCACAATATGGGATTCTCTTACAGAAAACCGGAGAATCCGCACCAAAAAGACAAAGTTCACTCAGATTAAACAGAGAGGGCGAGTTTCATTCCATGTTTATCGGGCCTCTTCACAACACGCTATGGATATGTTGCGGCAAAAAATCGAAAGGAGACAT
Source organism: Lachnospiraceae bacterium MD308 (assembly GCA_000403475.2). Lineage (GTDB taxonomy): Bacteria > Bacillota > Clostridia > Lachnospirales > Lachnospiraceae > MD308. Next base: position 463,228 of record KE159796.1, on the reverse strand, counting down.
GTTTTATGGCAAACGAAACAGCAAAAATTGGCGACTATGGACAGCTCACACTGACGAAGGAACAGGTTGTGTTCTACCTACGCAAAAAGAAACTGGAAACATTTAAGGAAAAACGTGCTTCCGGACAGGCACTCACTTATGAAGAGGAACAGTACGAGGACAAGATCAAAGCCGACTTATTTGCATCTGTCCTCAAATTCGGCATGAAGGAGGCGAAACAGATCCTCGTCCGCTACCGCGTAGATTCAGACGCATGGAAGGATATCCAGCAGGGGCTTGCGGAGAAATTCTACGAAAAATTGGATTCTTATGATCCGCTGCGCTCCACGCCTACCACCTTCTATGTCCGGCATTTCAGGGAGGTGATATCTACATATCTTTCCAAGAACACCCTGCACCTCTCCCCATACGACATCAAGAATTCGCGGAAGGTCATAGCTGCAATCCAGCATTACGAATCGAAGGGAATCCAATGGACGGACGACATGGTCGCAACGCGCACGGGGCTTTCCCCAAAAGTAGTACGGTCAACGCTCCAATACCGGTATAACACAAATTATGTCGCGGTAGATGACGATGAGAGCTGTACGCAAATCGTATCCAAAATACCGAATCCGGAAGATATGATGCTTGCACAGGAGCGGGAGGAAGTAATAAGCAGAGCTGTAATTGAGGTTTTGGAGCCAGAGGAATGGGATATTCTCAAAAGGCGCATCAATCTGGACGGGCATAAGGAAAAATCTTTTGAAAACATCCATTTGGAAACCGGGATTCCCTTAAAGGAAGTCAAATCCATCTATAACCGTGCAATTGTAAAACTGGGCAGCAGCAAAGATATACAACGTCTCTTCAATAAAACCCACACAAAACGCCAAAAGGCCGGAAATGTCGTATTTCAGGAAGATACTTCCCGTATCCTGCACAGCCAGATTTTTGCACAGGATTAACCAAACACCCAGGAGGATTCCTCCTGGGTGTTTCAATTACGCCTTTGTCAGTTCCCGGATGAACGGGCTGATATTCACATGTTTCCCGCTCCTGCTCTTATACCCGACCAGCTCAAGATGTTTCTTTGCCCGCGTACATGCCACATAGAACAAACGGCGCTCCTCTTCTATGTCACAGGGGCGTTTCTCGTTCTGGTACGGGATATTCCCCTCAACGCAGTTTGCCACGATCACATGTTCCCATTCAAGTCCCTTCGCTTTATGCATGCTGGACAGCAGCACTCCCGCCTGGGACTTCCGGGCCTGGCGGATTGCATGCTCATACCTCTTTACATATGCCTCCCACTCCCGCCACGGCTCCGCGCCTGACGGCAGGCTTTTCACATCAGACAGATATGATTCCCATACAGATGTCAGCTCTTCCATGTCCATGCCCCTGAAATTCGCATAATCCTTCAGATATCTGCGGTAAGCCACATACAGCGTGCTCATGTATGTCCTGGGCGGTTTGCCTTTCAGGCTCCGCAGGAGCCGGAACAAGTCTTCAATCTCTTTGACTGCACCCTTCACCTTCCAAAATTCACCGTTCATTTCATACGCTGCCTGGCACATCTGCTGTTCTGTCTCCGCCAGCGTCTGCATCCATACATACCTGTCCGACTGCAGGTACCGCTGGGGATGGTTAAGGATCCTCGCCAGATCACCCTCCCCGCCGATTTCATTTGCCAGCCGGTAATAGGAACAGATATCACGGTAGATCCAATGTTCATACCTGTTCGTAACCCCGTCCGCAACCTGTACTTCAATCCCGCGCCGGATCAGCGCGCCCGCAATCCCTTCCGTTTCCTTGTTCGTGCGGTATAAAACCGCAATATCCCTATCCTGCATCCCTGACTTTAACAGGCTTTCCACGCGGCCTGCAATGATCCTGTGCGTTTCTGCTTTTGTCTCGCCAAGGGTAAGTTCAATCTCGCCCGCCTCCGGCCTGGCCGCAATGAAATCTTTCGCATACCGGTTGCGATTTTTTGCGATCATCTGCCCTGCACACGCGATGATGTTCCTTGCGGATCGGTAATTCGTACCCATGCGGATGACCTTCGCCCTCGGATAATCGTCGGGGAAACCCAGCATCACTTCCGGGCACGCACCCCTGAACCCATAAATAGACTGGTCATCATCGCCCACAACAGCAAGATTCCCATTCTCGCCGGCAAGCAGGTAAACAATGTCGCGCTGCACATAATTGGTATCCTGGTACTCGTCCACCTGGATATACCGGTATTTATCCCTAAGCTCGGCAAGAGCCCGCTTGTCATTAAGAAGGACTTCATATGCCTGTGTCAGCATATCATCAAAGTCAATCTTCCCTTGCTGCTTTTTCAGGGTCTCGTAGCGGTCCCACAGGAACTGGAACAGCGCCTTGTCGGGAGTGCTGTTCAGTTTGAACTTTTTGCCTGGATTGTTTTTGTGCATCCCGATATCAAGAACAAGGTCATTGATAAACTGGTCACGGTCACTAACCGCCGCGAGCATCGTCCGGTATCCCTTGGGGATGTCCATTGACGGGTACTTTGCCGCACTGTCCCGGAGCATGGAGAAAAAGAAATCACGTTCTTCATCATCACTCATAATCTCCGGCCTTCCTCTGTAGCGGATCAGGATTGCCAGGCAAAGCGCATGGATCGTGGAAAATGTCACGCCCTTTTTGGAACCCGGTTCCGATTCGTAACGTTTACGCATTTCTGCTGCTGCCGAACGTGTAAATGTCATCATCAAAATATGTTCCGGATCTATCCCTGCCTCTTTCACCATGTGATTTATCCTCGCAAGCAGTGTCGTCGTCTTGCCTGCTCCTGGACAGGCAATTACGATTACCTGTCCATTTATCGTATGTACGCATTCCAATTGTGCCTCGTTCATAAAAACCTCCTAATAAATCAAATCTTTGCTCCGGGAGGCATCACCAACCATTACGAACCAGTAATAATATTTGTCTGCCACCTGAAACTCCTCTTCATTCAGCAACCCCAAATAACGGTTACACAGCGTGACCACATGCTGCTTTGGATACCTCCGGCAGATGCCGTCAAACTCCTGCAGCATCTCTGAAAGATCTCTCATATGCTTTTCTCCTCCTATGGCTACATTATACAGTTTGGCGAAAAAAAGCCGCTTTATGGAACAAATCCCCCATATTATGCCTGAAAAACACAGAAAGGAGATTTTTATGGTTTATTACATTACAGATGGCATCAATTATCTGTCAAGCGAAGACCCTGACAGCACAAAAATGACGAAAGACAGCGGGTGCGCCCTGAAATTCGCATCAGAAACCCGTGCATTCCCTGTCCTGCTGGCGTTCCGTTCGAAGTTTCCCCAAAAAGCACAGATGAAATGGCGGATTGAGGCACGGGACGAAGAGTACACGGAACCCATAATGCTGCAAATCAAGTGCGAACGCGGATACCTGGCAAATGACCTGTCATTGACATCAAACCCCGCACATGCCGGGAAGTGGGAAGAGGAAAAAGCAAAAAATGTCCTTAACAACCAATGTTCCACCCATCCGCTGCTCCGGAAATACACATGGATGACTGTGCCCATTGAAGAGGATGACATTCCTGACCCCCTGCCGGAAGAAATATCATACACGGATATCGATCCCGCCATATATTCAGAAAACGCGCCGGACATGCTGGCTCTCATCCCTTTCGCGCAGCCGTCAGCTATAAACAGCTCCCTGGGTCTGATACATGCCCTCGTTCTCTTTTATGACGGGATTGGCCAACGCGAAAAGGCGCTGAATGAAGAGTGCAGGAAAACGGAGAAACTAATCACGATCATCGAACATGCAATCGAATTCAATGAATATGATGACACAACGGAACATAAGCTGATACAGATGATCCGATGTCTCAGACGGCGCAGGCGCAAATGTAAGGACGAGCTTGTCGTCACCCATGCTTTCCTAAACAACATTTCCCCTGAACTGGTCAGCAAGGCAGGCGAATACACACAAATCCTGGAAGGGCGCTACTATATGCCGGAAATGCTGGCCGCCCTTTTTAAGGATTCCGATAATACATTATTAAAAGCCCAGAATGAGTAAACAGGACGTGTTTCCTGTATTGCCGTCTAAAAAAGAGACGCCAAAGCGTCTCTTTTTTAACCCATCAGACAGGGAGGGAATCCTGCAGCATCCATAACTCGCCATCGTAAAAATTATACAGTTCTTCAACTGCCTCTTCCAGCACTTCAGGCGCAACGGCCAGATGCCCCCATGCCTCGGGGAGGAACCAGCTTCCAAACCGCGAACGTTTCTTCCCGTTCACTGCCGCCTTTATTTTGTATGGCGCAAGCGCTACTTTCATCACATCCTTGCGTTCCGTCGCTTCCTCCACGCTGGGATAGCCAATCTGGAACACGATGCTCATATCGCATCCCGACATGTTTTCCATTTTCTCCACACATGCCTGGGGATTCCCTGTCGCAGCAAGCCGGAGACAGCCCGTGGCTTCGTTGCGGACGAAGATCAGATAACATCCTGCTTTCATTCCTACACCTCCCCATACATGGACATCAGCTTGTGGCATAGTGACAAAAGTTCCTGTTTGGAAACATCCGGCAGGTTTAACTTGCCGTTCGCGCAGAACTGCCGCATACTCTGGAGCAGCATCCCGACAGCCGGGGATTCCTCGCACGGCATTTCAGGAATTGCTGGCTTACAGGGCATCTCTGAATCAGACGCCGCCGTAATAGATGCCGGTGGCTTGCACGGCATTGTATTGGCTCCCATGGATGGGAACGTCACGCTCCTTGCCGAAAGCTTGCGTTTCATCTCACGCTTTTCCAGATGTTCTTTCAGAAGAACTTTCTGCATGGCCTCGTCCCCCGGAGCGGTATTCGCGATATGTGCAGCCTCACCGACCCGAATCTTCTCGCCCATATACAGGCATTGTTTCAGATACGGCGTTCCGTTCACTATGACATCACGGAACTGGCGGCAGTAGCGGTCAGAACACCCGAACACGTCCATCGCACGTTTCACGAACTCCCTGTCAACGCCATGCTCCGCCGCCAAAAGCTCGCAGTACATCAGACGTACCGCTTTGTCACACGTCTTGCGGACGGTCAGGTGTGATTCCATACGCATGCGGTCTACAACAGCCTCCGGCACGGTGCTGTCAGCAACCCAAAAATTTGGCAGGAAAAAGCGGAGCCGCAAGGCCCCGCCGTTTCCCATTTCATTAAAAGAGGACAATCTATTCGTATACGGCTTACGCCAATCTCGTCTATGTCTTTAGTTTATCATATTCCCGCATGCGTCATTTTCCTGAGCCGAATTCTATTTTGCATGGTCTGCGAGCCATTCCCTGACAGCGTATGCCATGGCATAGCTCAGCGCCCGGTCCCTGCCGATATCTTTCTCCATCGCAGCGGCATCTTCATACCCGTATTCCTTGGCAAGCGCCTCCAATGCTGTTGCCTGCTCCTTTTCCGTCTGAATCAGTTTTTCCTGGTCCGCGATTGCGCGCACAGCCATGGTTTCTTTCGCCTGCGCCTTTGACGCCTCCTGAATCCCTTCATCGAATTTATCCAAGCTCTGTCCGATATAATCCCGGATATATGTCTCATAATCCACGCCGCTATCGTTTGCAGCCTCCTGGTACTGACTCTTTATTTCATTCTCTATGTCCGTCAAATCCGGATACTGCAGGACCTCGGTATTCGCGAGGACCGCATCAAAAGCCCCGTCCGCCAGCTGCGCCCGATACTCCCTTTCCGCCCTATCCTCAAGCTGCTTTTTGACTTCCCCCCGGAATTCTTTTACCGTTCCTGTTGTTCGGGACACTGTTTTCACAAATGCATCCGTAAGCTCCGGCACATGTTTTTCCATGACCATTTTTACGGTAACCGTATATATATTGCCAACCGGATCCACCCATTCATAGCGCTCCCCTTTCTTATGCCCGGCAAGGCTTTCCTGGAGCCCTCCGTCCGCGGTGACTGGCAGCTCAAGATCCAGACTGCTGTCCGTTTCCGACGTGTAGTCGATTACAACAATATCCCCTTTCCCGGCCGCCCGTGATGTCTCGGCCTTTTCTGCGTTCGCATCCAGGATTTCACCAATTTCTGCATCTACATCCGCATCTGTGATCGCCGTAGGCGATAGCGCTCCTGATTCTACTCCTGTATACTGTGTGATCCGGATATTTTCGTCTTCATACTCCGCCCTGGAACACCCGCACAGGGCAAGCCCCACCAACAGGGCAACTATTATTTCCCGCATTTATTTCCCTCCCATAACATTTTTTAGTGAATCCAGCTCATAGCTGCGTATGACCTCGCGCACGGTGTCCTGGCTGATGCAGTATCGGAGGTCGGAAAGTGATACGCCAAGGTCGATATCCCGCTTTGTTTCCGCCAGGCGCAGGGATAGGAATGCGGATTCCCGCCCCTTTTCCAGGCAGCGGAAAACGTCCTTCCGAATGCCAAGGGTTCTGCAGTTAAGCGTACCCGCATCCACTGCCTGATAAAGCGCAGTGACTGACCCGTATTTCTGTAACAGCGGCACAGCCGCTTTTGGCCCTATCCCTTTCACGCCGGGAATGTTATCTGACTTGTCCCCTACCAGCGCCTTATACTCCACGACTTGCCTTCCTTCAGACAGGCCGTAATCCTCCTTCAGTTCCTTCTCCGTGTACACTTTCTTTAACTGTACCCGTATCCGTCTTGCGTCGTCCACAAGCTGCAGATAGTCCATATCCCGTGTGACCAGCAATGTTTCCGGCACCTTCCTGCAGAAACGCTCTGCAAGGCTTGCCGCGTAATCGTCCGCCTCATAACACCCGGAACAGAAAATACGGAAACCGAAGATTTCCAAGATATGCTGCATAGTGGCAAACTGCTGCTTTAACGGTTCCGGGGTTTCCTTCCGGGTCGCCTTATAGGCAGGGTATATCTCACGCCGGAACGTATTCCGAGTCTGGTCAAATGCGAATGCGAGGTACTCCGGTTTCTGCTCCCTGATGATCTTAAATATGGAACGTAACATGCCAAGGACACCGTTCGTATATACCCCATCCCTTGTGTGCATGATCTCGCCTGCGCCGCCTTTAGGCAGCGTGGCATAATATGCCGATGACAGCATAGAACTCCCGTCAATAATAATGAGCATAAAAAATCCTCCTTTTTCCTTAATTATACAAACCCAGGCATATCCGCCTTCATGTGGCACGAAGTGTTATCAATAATATGGTTTTCATCCCGGAGCATTGGGCCACTGCTTAAAAAAAGAAGCCAAGGATGGCTTCTTTTACCTATCGCCAGTCAGCGATTTTTCACTTTGCGTAGGGAACGGTTTGCAAGGGTAATGAAACGTATTTCATCCCATTGATTTTGGAACCCATTTCCGGTGTTCGCATCCGCCAGATTTTCCTCTGGCTGTCCTTTCAACTGGTCAATGATCCCCAGCCATTCCGGAAGCTGGTAGGCTTTCAAATGCCTGGGAGACTCTGGGAAATTCAAGTTCTTTTGGAAAATGTACCCTTCTTCATCCATGGTTATCTCCAATGGCACTCCGATGGCATTCTTTACCGTAACCGTATTCCCTTCATATAAGTATTGCATCAAAAGGGCAGCGTCTTCAATGTCCTCTAAAAACCTTGAATCTCTCATACGGTCACCTCCACTCATATACGCCATTCTCATAGTCGCAAGCAGGAACGTTGATACGGACTTGGGTATGCCGGCTATAAGACGGGTAATTTTCATAGTGTCTGCGTACCCTTACCTCTGCCGCCTCCCTGTCCGGAGCCCACACGATGCCTTTTGCAAGATCAAGGATTTCATACGCCCATAGCGTTTCCTTTTCTGTCGGCTCCGGCATCCAGTCCGGCTTTACAAACCGGTCTGTGTACTCAATCTCCGTTTTATCTTCCCATTCAATGTCAAAAGCATCCGGCCAGAAATCGTGGAGTGCCAACATCAGGGGCAGATAGCAGACGATAATGGAAACCCCGGTTCCTTCCGCAGTGCACCACCACGGCATCCGGATTTTTTCCATATCCTTTAACGGGCGATAGTCCTCTGCTTTTGTCAAAAACCGATAACGGATAAGCGCACCTTCTTTCTGCGCTGTTTCTGAAAAAAGGACTTCCCTGCATTTCCTGCCGAAATTCCCTTCCCGCATTCCGGTTCCCCTAAATGTCGCCTCCGTATAATAATCCGCACAATTGAGGACTCCGTGGGAAAGGCACGGATGGTGTTTTTTGAAAACTTCATGAGCCTCCCGCATGTCCTGTGCGACAACCTCAGTCCATCCCCCGCCATCGCTCCCGTTCCCGTTCCCATAAGTGTAATAGTATCTGTTCATATTCCTTTCCTCCTTATAATGAATATTTTCCATAGTTAATTTGAGGAATTCGTGAAATCCCATTCACGGAAAAACGGGACCAGCCATCTGCCAAGCCCCGCCTTTCCGATCATTAATAGGAGTAGTCAATTTATGTATAGGGGCAAAGGCCCCGTCTCGTCAATATCCAGAGCCGCAGGCTTTCCTACGGCTCCTGATAGGAGGAAAAATCTATCGTAAAGGGCTTACCGCCCGTCCGTCCTTAACTCTGGCGTCAGTATACCACACACCCGGACAGGTGTCTTTCCTGAACCAAATCCGGGAACGGCAGCCGCTGCCCGCTGATCCGGAAAATCTCGTGCTCCTTCTCTACTGCATGGGTCGCCCACAGTGTTTCGGACATGCAGAAAGCATTATCTGATCCGTCATTGAGGCACGGATCCATATAATATCTCATGCCTCCGATCACAACGCAGTTCCATGCGTGATAACAGATTTCCCCTCTTTTGCTGACATATCCGGTCACATACCAGCATTCAATCCCCAGCGCACAGCACATGGACTGGAACGCTTCCGCATACCCGGCACATACCGCATGGTCCGAAAGCAAGCAGTAGTCCGTGAACGGCACATAGTCTTCTTTATATGGATACCCCTCCACTGTCGCATAATCCGCATAAGAAAGCTCGTCCACCAGATACGCATTGACCGCGCATGCTTTTTCAAAGTCACTCATCCCATCGTGGAGCCCCGCATCTTCGATAGCTGCAAGGACATAGTGCTTTGCCCGGTTATTCTCAGGATTGGAATAGATGCCCGCTCCAGAAACCGTCTCGCCTACACGTTCATACACCCGCCCATACAGCACTTTTTCTCCGGGTGGATCAGGCGCTCTGCTATCTGCCTTGTTCCCAGTAGTAGTGATTGTAGTTATGACCAGCAATATGATAGGCAAAATTTTTTTCACTTCCCCTTCCCCCTCCATTGGAATCATCCTTAATATGGGTTTTTGGAAAACAGAAATACCTCCTTGTGTGCCAAAGCTCTTCCTGCTACAATAGAACAGGAACATTTGGAAAGCGCCTCATATTCCAGCGGTTCCATGCAAAAAAGCGGCATCAGCGCCGCTCTTTTTGCTTTCTTCCAGCACAATCCCCCTGAAGTCACCTACGGTCGCCAACAATCTGTTGATGGGGCGTTACGGTTGTGCTAAAATATATCCTACTTATTAATACCAGAGGGGAAACTATGAATCCTATATATAATATGACTTTGACAGAACTACGGGAATATACTGATGAAGAGTTAAGGCAGCTGCTTGCTTACATGGATCAGGAGCGGCAATCCGGCGCTGCACACAGCAATCCATACCGCGCCAGCTGCACGTATTGGATGTGCGTTTTAGAACGGCAAATACGGAAGGGGAGCCCAATCCTGGAACATATGGATATCAAATGCATCCACAACATATTTGATACTGGCCAAAAATATATTTTCCGAAGGGGGAACCGGTATCATATGTATCAATTTGACGACACCCTTTTAGTATTCAACGACAAACGGGAACCCTACCTGTTTTCAAAATCGGAAGACGATGCAAAATGCATTTGGAAATATTTTGACCTAGCCACTGGGCAATCCAGTTAGGATCCCTATCATTTTACAGGAGTCCACGCCTCTGCCTATGGACTCCCTCACTATTTCTATAATGCGTCCTCTTTTAGATGCTCAAAAGGGCATTAACCGAGCTTACATGCCATACCATTGACCTCTGCAATGCCCGTGCCCACGGGGATAACGATACACAGCCTGCCGTCTACGGTCTTTGTTTGGATATCCGTACCGTTTTCTGCCTTTATATGCAGGCCGCCTGTTTTCACGACAACCGCATTTTCATCAGCCAGGCTTGACAGCGACAGGGACGTTCCAGCACACTTCCTGTCATATTCCTGGTCAAACGCATCCACCTGTTCTTCACTGAATCCCGCCTCCTCAAGCATATATTCCAGCTCCTTTTTTCCAACCTGCCGCGCTCCATCCTCGCCCATCCATTCTTCTGCCAACTCCTGGACAGCACGGACCTGTGTAAAGGTACAGGCTCCATCAGTGATATCTGCCAGTGTGCCTGAAATCCACTCCCGCTCTTCTTTCTCCGACAACGGACGGTTCTTGCCTACAAGCCGCCGCAGGAATTCTTCCTGCGCGCCCTTTTTAGAAAAATAGAGAAGTCCATGCAGATCTTCTTTCCGGTCATTGAACGCCGGGTACAGGAATGCATCCGCCGGCGGGCTTACCCACAGTTCCTTATCCCGGATCTTGAGGGAGGCATTCTGTGAATCATAAGACAGCCCTGGCTTAGACGGGCGAACAGGACACATGCAGCAAAGGATGTACTCAAACGGGTCGGCAGACGGGGCATCATAGCAACCATATGCAAGGATAACCGTATAATCTTCGTCGCATTGATAGCTGTTTGCCACCATACCAAAAAACTCTTCCACGTATGCCTGCTCTTTCAGGTGCCCATCACGCAGCCTGTATAAAGCATCCTCCGCCCCGTCCTTGGGAGGGAATTCCATATTAAATAACGTATTCCCAATTTTCCCGGAAAGAGCTTTGCAGAAAAGAGCAAGATATCTGGACTCGCTGTCTTCCGTTAACCTCAAAAATTCTGTCGGCGGCTGGATGCTGCATCCATCCTGTGACACATGGCACGACGCGATCCGTATCACGCTATTGTTTTCCAATTTAAACTGTTTCTTAATTTCACTTATTTCTTTCTTGTCCATAAAAACTCCTTTCTTTGTCAAGTTTCTTACCCATTTCCTTAATTAGGAGGCACGGGTATGTTTCCGCTACATTCTCAACATGATATTTTTTAGCTACTGCTTTATCCCTGCTGGCGCATCTCCCCTACAAATACCGTGTTCCACAGTTCGGACAGTAATATTCCTCACAAAACTCCGGCATCCTTACCTCTTCGTCAATCACATCTGCAAGGCTTTCCATAAATTCTATTGCCGCCATTCCACTACAGCATTTCTTTGAATAGCTATAACAGCATCTGGTTCCCTTTTGTCAAAAATTTTTCCGCAACATTTAATGACTGCTTTTCCTCCTTTGGAAAATTCAACTTTGAACATTCCCCCATATCAACATTCGACCACCGTCTTACTTACCATATCCCCCATATATCACGCCATATGGAAGAAAATAAATTATAAGCCTTTTCATTAGAACGCCATTTATCATGGTATTCCGTTTCTGGTTCTTCTCCCTCATACCACTTGGGATTTTCAACCGTTTCTTTGTATTCTTCCGGTTTCATGGTCTTGCAGATAATTTCTTCGACACCTAAACCATCCTTCGCTTTCAAATCATGTGAACCACCAGAATCACAGTCAGTCCCCTTGTACGGCTCCATGATTTCATTCAAAAGGTCACTTGTAAGCATTCCACTGTCATACAAAGTGACAACCGTATTTTCCATAATTGTATATCCAGCATTCCAACCCATACTATACCTCTGCTTTTTAACTTCCATATTCTTAATATCCACCACAGCCTCATTCTTGTACAAACGACACAAAATCGGCAGGTTTTCGCCTCCATGTCTGATCTGATTTTTGTTCGGGTTTTCCTCCGCGGATGGGCAGAGTAACCATTGGTATTGTGTCATGGCTGTTCTCCATATTAGGTCGGGATTGTCAAATATTTCTCTCATTTTCCCTTACTCCTTTCCACTTCTCTGGCCATCGCTTGTATCTTTTCAAAGTAAAACCGTATCGGCTCGTGGTGTTCTTCCACCATTCCATACCTTATCGCAATATTATATGTGCTGACATCCCTCGCAAGCCTCTGAGGTATGCCAGAGAGCATTTTACGGAAGGTTTCCAAGTCATAGGTTGATTTATACCGGTTACAGCTACCGCAGGATGGGAGCATATTTTCAACTGTATCAATGCTTTCGTCCATATACTCAAAGTTTCTCATGCAGCGCACATGATCTACATGAAAGCCTTTAAAAGGAATCTCACATCCGCAGTACGCACAATGTCCGCTGCATTTATCGTATACAATCTTTCTTTCTGTCTTGGTTAGTTTTCTTCTCACTTTTTGCTTTCTCCCATTCTGTTTCCTGCTGCCTCTCCAATGCGGCTTCCGCTTCTCCTCTCATTCACTGAATTTAATTACTGCGCCCTCCTTATATTCACCCATGCAGAATAATGTATCCCCATCCCAGCAGCCCTCGTCATGGTCATATCTGTAATAGCAGGTATCCCCGTCGCTTACGAAGGGCGCCGTATAGGAGTAATAGCATGGAGCTCCTTCCGGATAGTACGTCATGACGCTTTTGCCGCCTAACATAGGGCACTCTATCTCTCCCCATTCCTTTCCGTTTTCCCATTCCAGCCATTTAATATCTTCTTTACGCCCCTCCAGTTCGTCTAACCGCCCGGACATTTTCTCTAATTTATCCGCGGCCGCCCTAAGCCATTCACAGCACTCTCCATCCTCAAAGCATACATCATATTTGTTTTGGTAATATGGGCATTGGATTCTTCCATCATGCGGCTCGTTTCCGCAATATATCTCAGGAGTACCGCCATTCATATGCATGACATTGTGATGCTCTATATGGCAATCTCCGTTTCCATCCTGACTGGACAAGCATCTTAATGCCTTTACCAGCTCTTTATCAATTAATGTTGTTTTTCCTTTGTCCTCATGACTGTCCAATTCCAGCAGCTTTCCCTTTTCCTCTAAGTCTTTATATTTTTCAATCTGTTCTTCAAGGCTCTTTATGTATGCTCCGGCATAAAGGCACATTCCATTATCCTCACAACCTAAAAGCAAATCTGCGATTTTATCGTTCATTTCCTGATAAAGATTTATGTTCTTCATATTTCCCTCCACAATCCCCTATTTCAAGACATTTCTTATCTCTTTGATATGTTCACGAATTGCAGATACCTTTTCTCTTTCTAAATCATCAACAGAATCATCAACAGCCTCTGCCAAAACAGAAACCATATTCAGCAATTCTTCCCCTGCGCTGTATTTCCTTAAAATTATTCCGTCAGAATTAGTAAATATCTCCATCGGAGTACCATCTGTAATACTGAATTTTCTTCTTACCTCTTTTGGAATTGTGACTCTTCCCAAATCATCAACTCTACGAATAATTCCATTTACTTTCATATTCTCCTACCTTTCCATTTTATTTTTCCTTGCTTTCGGCTCTCTCCCTTTTCCGCAGTTCCCTTGATAAAGCCGTAACCCGTGATTTGTTTCCCTTTTCTTCTTTCTCAGCCAAAACAAAGAGTGCCTCTTTAATCTCCTCAACCGTCGCATGCTGCAAGTGACTCTTAAAATTTATATCCGTTGCAGGAACTGTTGTAAGCCAGCTTATATTATTGTTCATTCTCCCATCTCCTTTATTTTCTTCTTCGCCCAATACCTGCCCAATCCAAAGGATTTGTTACACTTTGTTTAATCCTGTCTGCATCAATCAGCCGCATTCTTATCTTCATCTCCATATTTCTATTCTTGAATCGCTTTCCCCTGCTGCCATACTGTAATCCAGTCCTTTATCGTCAAGGAATGATTCCACATCCATAATGTCATCCATGCATGGCTCGCAGGACAATTCCTGGAATATTTCATCTTCCATGCCTTCCGGCTCGTCAATCTCGACCGTATAGCTTTGTTCTGTTATTACAACGACATTAACTGTCATGCCCTCCCCCTCCATTCCGTTTCCTTGCCTTGGAAGTGGCCTCTTTCAGTTCCGCAAGGCGAATGGCCGTGTTTTTAAGTTCCCCGCTGTACCCGCTAAGGCCGGTATGGTTCAATACCGCGTGTGTGCTACGCCTGACAAGCAACAGGTTGTCTATTTCCGTATTTGTCTTATCATTATCACGGAATAGGATAATGCAGCCCTTTGGTATCCTGCCGTTTGCCGATTCCCACACGACCCTATGCTTTAGTTTCCATATGTTGGGTTCTGCCACTTTGATTTCAATGTACCCGTCCACGTTTACCCGTTCACTGCCTACCGGCCTGTGCCCTGCCGGCACATGCCCTTTTTTGAACCAGGTCCTTTCGCATCCTGCAGCACAAGTTCCTTTCTTCCCTTTATTCACAGGCTCATGCCCTTTGGGGAACCGCCCCGTCCGCCCTGTATTCAGATGATGGTTCCCTATATAGGCATTGACCTGTCCAAGGGAAATCCCCCACCCGAATTTCTCCGTGAACGCTTTTTGGATTTCTTTATAGCTGTGCCCTGGAACATATTCTTCCATAAACTTTTGTTCTTCTGCTGTATAGCGGTGTCCAGACATCAATCCCAATCCTCCAGTTTTTTGACCCTTTTATGCAAATTCCGTACCGTTTCCCGAAGTGCCTTATTCTCCTCAGCCAGTCATTTATCCGTAACTCCAAGCAGGGGAATCTCCACCCTGTCTCCCTGCCCGTATTCATCCAAATGTTTCTTTGCCTGCAATGCAAGGGTTCCATTGTCAATTATCGTTTTGGCTACCTTCTGCAAGGCATCACTGCGTTTGATCTCCTTATCCAGCTCCTCCGCGGATAAGTCCTCATTCGTGAGCCGGTCCATCTCCTGGAACAGATATTCATTCAGATCATTTAAAGTTGTCTTTGTGCCCATCTTCCTACCTCCTATGCATGTTAGACATTGTCCGTTCCCCACAAGGGATACTTCTTAATGTTCCTATCATTTATGAATATGGTCTTTATTCCTAAATCCTCCAATAGTATAGCCAAAAACGATATGATGCCTGTTTTGTGGAGCAAAACTATGCCCTCATGATTGCGCCATAATGCATTGCAAACATCACGGCCTTTTAAAGGACATGTGGCACGTTTTGCAGTTATATGCCAGAATCCCAATTTATGTGTTCCTATGCTTGTTACAAACCGGAACCCGGTTCCAAAAACGGGAAGGCCTTGAAAAGTCATGCTAGCTCTTACCAGTTATCGGGAAAATTTCATCAAAGATATTTCCGATAGCCTCCTTCCCGCTGCCATTCCATATGTATTCATCAGAGAATCCGTCACCGCCGTAACACCAGGAACCGCAATCCCCGTAAAACACACGGACCATCCTTTGCCCGTGGTAGTCTTCCAGTTTCAGGATATCCCCCTCAAAAATCTTCCTCCCCTCCTTGTCAGTCAATCCTGTATACTGGCAGACCGTCTCAGGGTTTACCTTATGCGTGGTTGTGGAAAGGTTGTCCTCAACCCTCTGTATATGGATTTCCCCGACAACGCAACGTATCAAGAGTCCTTCCACCCATTCTCCGTTATCGCTCCTCTTTGCCCTGAACAATATTTCCCTCATTCTTCATCCTCTCCTTTCAATGCGGTTTCTGCATCTTCACGAGTGAGGAAAACCATTCCCCCAATCTCGCCAGCCAGGTAGATGCATTCCCCGCCATAGATGTCTTCAACGCATCCTATCTTCATCGACAAGGTCCCTCCTGTTTCAAACACCTTGATATCCTGTACCCTCATTGCTATATTTACCCGGTATGCTGCATCCCCCCACCGCACAGGGCAGTTTCAGCAGTTTCCCTTGTTCTTCTAAGCCCTTGTATTCCTTCAATTCTGATACCAGCCTGTAGCATCTCTGCAAGACCGCCACCGTAAACATATTATCTTTTTCTGTCTGGCTCTTTATAGCGCTTTCAATCTGTATTAAATCTTTCTCTATTTCTCTTTCCATATTTCCCTCCACTAATTTTCCAAACCTCTTGCAATCCCGGCGCATAGTGCTATAATTACAGGTATGGAAGCATAGCTCAGCCGGGATGAGCGTTCGCCTCACACGCGAGAGGTCATGGGTTCGAGCCCCATTGCTTCCATTTTTTGTTTTTTTCAAGCTAAAACACATATCTGAATATTCATCTGCTCCATCATGCAAACCTCAACTGCCCTCCGCTGTAATCTATCCTCATGTTCGGCATCCGCTCCCCGGCTTTCAAGTATCCGCAGTTACACTCCACCAACTTTTGCGCCATGACCGGCACCACACTGTTCCCGATCCGCGCCACCTGCTTGCTGACCGGGTACTTGTTACCCTTGTAATCCCGGTCAATGATATAATCCCTTGGGAATCCCTGCCCCAGTTTCAGCTCCTCTGGGGTCAGCATCCGCAGGAAGATGTCCAGTATTACATATTCATTCCCCAGAACCGTAATGAGCGCGAACCTATCCTTCGTCACTACTGTATGCAGGGGTTCCTTAAGGCTCTGCCCCGTTCCGCATCCATAATACTCCATGATAAACTGGCTTACCCAGATGCATCTCTGCGCCATGTCCGCATCAATCCCGGATTCTTTCAGCTCCTCGCATCCAACCGCCAAGACGGACACTGTTCCGAAATGCCCCGGCGAAGTGGTGATGGTATGTATCGGCTCCTTAAGGCTCTGCCCCGTTCCGCTTTTATAGAACTTTGTCACATATGATGTTACAAGCCCATAGCGGTTGCTCGTATCGATCGTCTGCAGCGGCTCTGTGGCCTGCTGCCCCCTGACACCATTTTTCGTGGTCTCGGAGTGGTACTGGATTAACAACGGAGTCACCAGCGCGACATCATTCTTTGATGTTATGGTCTGCAATGGGTCATGTATGGAATGCCCCCGGAACTGGTCATGACCGTGCGTCACTTTGATGATGAACGGCTCTGGGCAGTTGAACACGAACTTTTCCAGCCCCCGAGCAATCCGCCGCATGGTATTCTCCACCAGCGGTCTCTTGCGCCCAAAGATGGACTTCCCCAAGTCCTGCAAGTCCAGATAGCTGCAGATTGGCTCCCAGGGTTCCAGCCCGCCCATGCCGCCTTTGCTGTGGGTTGGCTCCGGCCAGGCAATTTCCTGGCCATCCCTGCGGAAGACGGCATACCAGCGTTTGCGTGTCGTAGGCGCACCATAGTCCGCCGCTATAAGCTCCCGGCTGTCAAATGCGTATCCCAGCGACTTCATCGCCGCAATGAACTTCTTATAGTCTTCCCCTTTCCGCTCCGGCACGGGATGCCCCTCCCTGTCAAGCGGGCCCCACTGCTGTATCTCCTCCACATTCTCCATGATGACCACATCCGGGAGGAGCGTTTTCGCATGCTTATATACCGCCCATGGGAGTATACGTAACCCCCGCTTTCTGGGCTGCCCGCCCTTTGCCTTGCTGTGGCTGGTGCAGTCCGGGCTCGCCCACATCAATGCCACATGCCTGCCTTTTACATATTTCTGCAAATCCACCTTGAAGATGTCTTCCGTCAGGTGCAGGGTGTCCGGGTGGTTCGTTTTGTGCATCCGGATGGCGTCCGGGTCATGGTTGACTGCTATGTCCACCTGCCTCCCTAATGCCATCTCTATGCCTACGCTCGCCCCGCCGCCCCCGGCGAAACAGTCTATGATCAGTCCGTCTTTCATGGCATCACCTCCGGGAAATCCTCAAAACCCATTTGCCCTTCTGCATTCCCGCTTTCTTCCATTTCCTCAAAATAAAACCTTTTCATTCCAATTTCTCCCCATAGTCCTGTAAGGTCATCTGCTGCGCTGGCTCGAAGTTCATCCACAGCACTTCCCTCTTCCTGCTGCCGACCTGTGAGCGGCAGTCCGTCTCTTCCCTGTGCCAGCCTTTTAGCCGGCTGTTGTACAGCGCTGTGTCATACCCGCTCAATATGACCTTCCCCTTATGCCCCAGCACTGCCTCCAGCAGCTCTTCGTGGTCTCTGTCGTCCATCTCATGCCGGTACTGCTTCCCGTGCCGGGTCTCCAGCATGTACGGAGGGTCGCAGTATACCAGGACATTCTCATAGTTGAACCGCTTTATAAGCTCTGCCGCCGGCCTGTTCTCAATCTGCACTCCCCGGAGCCGTTCGGCGGCCTCCATGATCCTTTCCGGAAGGCTGCGCCAGTCCTGCGCCGCATAGGCGCGCTCCCGCCCCCGCACGTCATTCTTCCATCCTACCTTCTCCCCATTCGTCCGGAATCCATGCCCCATGTTCAGGCAGATGGAGAAATCTACCGCCCTCCGGAACCCGTCTTCTGGCTCTGCTGAAAATGCATCCTCATAAACTTGCCTGGCATACGGTGTATAATAAATCTCCCGCGCCAGCCGTTCCGGGTCTCTGCGGATCCATTCAAACAGGTTGACAACGTTCCCGTCAAGGTCATTGACCGTCTCTATGTTGCTCCTCTCCTTGTTCATCAGCACCGCCAGGCTCCCTGCGAAAGGCTCAAGGTAGCTGTGGTGCTCTGGGAAAAAGCTTATAATCCATCTGGCTATGCCCCACTTGCTGCCTGGGTATTTGAATATCGCTCTCACATCAACCACCTCTTCCTGTTATTCTTCATCTATCTCTACGACACCAAATCTTCTTTTACATGAACTACACGTCACAGTTCCGCCCGCGTGCATCATTATTATTTCCTCGCCGCAATACGGGCAATAATTTATTTCCCCCGCATCGGTCACTCCCGCGATATATCCATACATCCTCAAATCCTCCTGTTCCTGCTTATTTTTTGTATATTCCCTGCCACTTCTGCACATCCTACATCCGGGGTGATAGTGTGATAGATAATAAAAAACTTCCCATCGGTTTCACGATGGAACTCGCGCAGCACTCAGATATACTGAGCCGTTTCGCGCAGCTGCCTGAATCCGAGCAAAAGCCCATCGTAGACGGCGCAAGAAACGTCAGATCCCATAACGAGATGCGTGAGTATGTGGAAAATATGTTCCAGCAAAAGCTCTCTTAGAGGGCATCTGAAAGGAGTGCATGCACATGAAAGAAAAGTCTTCATTTACAACCGAAAAACCGATTGATTATACTGCATCCAAGGACGCTTACGATGGCAACCGTGAGACCGCGAGCTATCAAGACGACACGTCGTTCCCGCCTGTAAGGCACAGGGAGCAGGATAATCCTGGCAGGGAATAGGGGGCTTAAGGCCCTCTATTCTGCTTTCCCGAACCTCTCCTGTCCAGCTCATTTATCCCTTTCACCCATAGATACGGGAAGAGGCATGTCATTTTTCCGAAGGAACGAGGTACGGGATGCGTACTGTCTTAAGAGGCTTGGAATGTACAGCGTTATGCAATGCCTGCATAGGAAGGTCGTTCTGACAGAACAATGCCCCTGTCTCGTCTTCATACCATCTCGGTGCATCGTGCAAGGTTCCATCATCTATATCAGAATCTGTTTTATCTCTTTTCATCCCTGTTCCAGCGATTCCTCCCTTTCTACAAGCCGGGGGAAAACCGCTGCCTCCTTTCTTTTTGTAAATAATTTTCTCTTGTTTTCCAAATAAACTTACTTTTATAAGTATCCAATTTTCCGTCATCTTTCTAATTGCTTTCATTGAACCCAAGCCTCCTGTGGCAGATTTTCCAGGATCCTGTCCAGCTCATTTACCCCCTTCCCCCACAGATACTTAAACCCTAATGATTCTTTCTCTGCTTTTTCATACACGTCTTCTATCCGCTTTACCATCTGCAGGTACCCGGAATTCTGATCGCGCAGGATGTCCATGCCCGCCTTCAGGCAGCCATACCGATAGCTTAATGCTACAAATGACTGGTATACACGGAAACATTGCCTGGATGCCGCTATCAGTTCATCCTTTGTCATCCGTTTCAGCACTTTCTTGCTTTCATCTTCGGCCCATGCCCCTTCACATGACAGCCCAAAATAATCCTGCTCATATGCATCATATCCAAAGAGCCCTCCAAAATCTTCACCAGCTCCGGCAGCCACAAAGAACCTGTCAAAACACTCCGGAACCCACTCCTCTCTTAAATCCGCTTGCATCCTCTCGCATTCCGCACACAGATCGGCGAACATCATTTTAAATTCATATGTTTCGTCTTCATCCCCATCCAGCGCATTGAGCAAGGTTTCATCATCTGCGTCAAAATAGTAACGGACATTCTCGCATTCTTCCTGGATATCCCACAATTGCTGTTGGATGGCCTCCAAATTCAGGTCTTTAACTATCGGCTTTTTATACCGCAGTTGTTTTGCCTTAAATCTTTTCATATCCTCTGCACCGTTCATACTTAACATGGCCCTCCTTCCGCCCCATGGAATGCCCCTGCTGGATACCTCCAGTCGCCTTTCACATACACATCGCCCACCGTAAACTCGCCGGAGACAAGGCTGTGTATCGCCGACTTATCGCCCCGGTATACGCAGGACTCCGCTCCATCTATAAAAGTTTCCAAGTCGCATTTATTGTCCAGCGTAAACCCAAGGATTTTTTCATCCTGCTTTAGCAGCTCAAACTCTTCCGGGTACAGTTCTTTGAACCCGGCAAACAACTTCGGCGTGGAAAAAATGCATGCCGCGCATGAGCAGCGGTTCCACCCTGCCCGGTAACAGGGATGGGGATTGACCTTATGCCTTTTCAGGACTTCCCATACATCCCTTTCTGAATAATCAATCACTGGCCGCCATTGGTGTACGGTCCGGTGCGCTTTCTTCTCCGCATTTGTCCGATGGAGCTCCATCTCATTATACCTCGCCCGCCCTGCGGACTCCCCGCGGCGTTCTCCGGAAACGACCAAGACTTTTACATCTCTCTTTGTGCTATCCAGGTTTGAAGTTACGCTGTCCTGGACTGCCGCTTTCAAGCTGCCGCTGCACCATCTCCCTTGGTGCGTACTGCCCTTGGCCGGGAATTTGTGGCGTTTCCCTCCCAGTTTCTCCAATTCTTCCAGCCGGTCAAGGTTGCTGATCACGGAATCTGCCACTGCTATCTTTAAATATGCTGAACACCATCGGCGGCTCAGGTCACCGGACTTTGCGGGGAACTTCATCCGGTACCCGTACTTTTTTAATTCCTCTTCCATCTGCCCCGTCGCCTGTTCTTTCAGTTTCTGGCACTGGATATAGTTCCGGAACAGCCGGCACCGCTTAATCTCCCCCGTGCCAGGCTCCATCCACTCAACCGGCTCACTGGCACCTACCCGGTACAGTTCGCCAAAAAATCCATTCACGCGCCATGACAGCCTGAGAGGAACTCCCTCCGCTTCCGAAAAAGCCCTGACGTAATTCTGCGTGCATTTCCAGTCCATCCTACGCAGCGGATGCCCTCCGTCTATATCATGGTGCCAGAACTCCATCTTCTCTTTCGGCACTCCCAGCTCCAGCAGCTTATAATAACATGCGATGCTGTCTTTGCCGCCTGACAGCAGGATGGCGAACAGGTCGTATTCCTCAAGCGGCAGGAGCTTTGGGAGGAAAATGCCCTTCATGTGCTCTGAATCTTCCCTGCCGGGAATCCTCGGCAGGATCCTTTCCCCGGTTCCATATACAGGGCTGTCCGGCACCCCGTAAATCACCGGGGTATCCTTCGTGCAATCCCTGTCTTTAATAAACTCCGGTTCAAATAAATTCAATTGCCCTCCCACACCACAATATGGGCAGAAATTTGTTCCGTCCGCTACCCCGCCTATATTTCCGTACATTTTCTCACCTTACCTCCATTCTTCTGCCACACGCACCGACCCACCTTTAACTTTGGATGTCTTTAGGCATTACAAAACCAACTATTTCAGGAACTTCGCACAGGCGCACGCCAAACACTTCCGCATCCCTCCAGCTGCACTTCCCGCACTCCTTCCCAGCACCCAGCGCTTCTTTCCAGCACGCTTTCATATCCTGTTCCATCACATCTGACACACGGACCGATACATCCGCATGTTTGCTTGTCAGTTTATATTCTTTCATTTGCCTGCCTCCTTTTTCCTTATCATGGCACGGCAGACATTTACATACAGCTCTGAAACAAGATTTTTTCTGCAAAAAAAAGAGACGCCCGAAGAGACGCTTCACATAAGGAAGTGTTCCTTGTGACGTTTTAGAAGATTTGTGAAGATGGTTGGATATGATTTTTTGTAGAAAATGAATTTTAAAATTTTTTTATAACGTATAGAATTTGTAGAAAAAATATAATATACTTATGTTAAAAATAGTGATGGAGGTTGCTATATATTATGAAAAATTATAGAGATAACGAATTAAAAAGTTATGTTATTGCCGCCATTTTAATGTATTTTATTACAACTAATGGAATTAGCGGTATTCTTAACAAAGATGATATTAGCATCTTACAATTTGTTATAGATTTATTGAATGTTGCCATTATTTCTTCATCAATTTATGCCTTTGTATTTGTCCTTGATTCAGTTTACGGAAGTGATTTAAAAAGAACTCTTGTATTTCTATTTACCGATGAACCAGGGCAAACCATTTTTGATTCTATTAAAAAGAAAAAAAGTGATATAAGATTTTCCAATACTGATGTAGAAAAATATTATAAAGATGTTTTTGCACAGATGCCCGAAGATAAAAAGGGGAGAAAGATATACCAAAATCAGCAATGGTATCATATATATCACCAGTACAGAGATATAGAAATGGTCACAACTTCTGCCAAGGATTTTAGATTATGTAGAGATATTTTTATATCAACTATTAATATATTTTTCAATTACAAATTATATATGTCTTTTTGACTATCTTTTTATATCTTCTCAAATGTCCGCAAAGCCTTATTTTATGGGCTCTACGGGCATTTTGCATTTGCGGTAAACCTCATATATCTAGGTCTATCTTCTTATATTTTCTCTATCAAACGTGGTTAAAATCGTGGTAAATACTTCTATGCGATTAGACGCTGAACCTCTGATTTTGCGGTATCTATGGACGCATGAGCGTACCAGTTCATTGTGATACTGATGTTTGAATGCCCCATGATATACTGTAAATCTTTCGGGTTCATGTTCCTGCCTGCCAATCTCGTGCAGAACGTATGGCGTAGCGTATGCGGTGTGATATGTGGCAGGGGATTGTCCTCGTGGTGTTTGTTGTATTTCTTTACCATACGGACAAATAAGGCGTTGTAATCAATCGCCACTTTGGGATTGCCTTTCGGATTGATGAACAGAAAATCTTTGTATCCGTCTATCTCTATCAGTTTCCCTTTTGTGCGTTTCCTTATGACCCGTTGAAATGCCTGTATCGTTTCTCTGCTTAATGGAACTTGCCTTATTCCGTTCTTTGTCTTAGGCGTTTCAATATAATAGCCCTGTTCCTTGCTTTTTAATAACTGGTGGTCGATAACCACAACCTCATTCTTGAAATCAATATCGGCTACTGTCAGTCCGCACAATTCCGAGATACGAAGTCCAGTCTTTAACAGTATCAGCACATCATCATAATACTTGTGATACACGTTGTCCGTTTTGATGAATGACAGTAAGGCTTGTTCCTGTTCCTCTGTCAATGCGACTTTCTCTTTCGTATCATTTTCTAGGACTTCACTCAGCTTGAAATCAAAAGGGTTCTTCCTCACACAATCGTCCTGTATGGCGATATAGAATGACGCTTTTAACGAGCGTTTATGGTTGTTAATGGTATTGTAGGAAAAGCCCTTTTCTTTCATGCGTAACGCCCATTCCTTAGCGTCAGAGGGTTTTATCGTATCAATGCTCCTAGCACCCAGCTTGTCCTCTTTCAATAACCGCATGAGCTGTTCCCGTTGTTTCTGTGTGCTTTTCTTCACGTTTGCCCTCTGTGCGTTCTGTTTGGCGTAGAGCTGGCAAAGCGTCATTTTCTTGCCTGTGCTGTCGATACCGTCCTCCATATCCCGTCTTATCTGCTGTTCCAGTTCTCGGAGCGAGGGTTTTTCCCGTTTTCCCTTTGGTGTCGGGTCTGTGGGTGTCAATCTCCAGGCATACACATATTTTGTGTTTCCAAATGCGTCCACATATTTATATAAGTATTTCCCGTCTGTTCGTTGGCTCTCTCCAGTATGCAGGATACGTCCTTTGCTATCCCGTCTTTTTTCTTTCATGGTGTCTGCTCCTTTCCCTGTTGGAAAGAGCCTTGATATGACTTGTGCTCATCATAACACATACAAGGCTCATTTGCATTAGATTGCCTCCAGTTTGTCAATAACTTGTTCAAACTGTCGGCGTTTAATCTGTATGCGGTTGCCGTTCATAATGAGCCAGCCAGCGTCCTTGTTTTCCTCTGCCAAGCGTCTTAACTTGTTTTCTCCGATACGGAAATACTTTGACGCTTCTTCAATGGTAAGGGTGTATTTTTCCCATACAGGAATATCGTTGCTGTTCATCAGATACCCCCTTTCCCATGTTTCGTGTCATACTGGATATAGGGGATAAGGTCGGTGCGGTCAATCCTCTGTAAATGAGCAGTTAGTTTACTGGAAAGGGAGTTGCTGTATCTTGCCTTATCCAGCATAGTTCCCACTTTTTCCAGTCCACCTAATGCGTCATGTTCTTCCAAGAAGTAAAAACTTTTGACCGCTGAAATCACGCCACCCTCTGTGAGCCATTGCTGTGTTTCTTCAAGGGAATTATGCTGTTTTGGTACTTGCAGTTTCAAGACTTCCACAGCCCCTAAAAAGCGTTCCCAAAACCGACACGTTTTCCATCTGCTCTTATTGCTTTCATTTCTGTTTGGCACGACAAAGCGCAGGTTGTTTGCCAGCAGTCCGAAAGCCAGTTCCCCAAGTTCCAGCGGTCTGTCCTTGAATGTCATGGCAAAGGCATGAGCCTTTTCGTCACGCAGTTGCATTTCTGTCCGTTTCCAGCTCCCCACTTCATCAAGCGACTTATTATACTTGGAACAGACTTCCTTATCCTTGTCATAAAAGCGGTAGGACAATCCCGATTTTCCAGCTCCGATATAGACAGTCTTTGCGGTGTCGAAATCATCAAACTTGCTTTCGTCAAACTTATAGCCCTCACTGTTTGAGATAAATTCCTCTTTTTCGCATTTCTTCTTTATCTGCTCAATGGTAAAGAATGGATTTTCGTTCTTATCGTCAATGGCAATATCAAGTCTTGTGAAATGGAAGTTATCCAGTCCATATCTTCGCTCACAGCGTCCGAACATATCTCCAAAGGTCAAGCCCTTATCTTCAAGGATACGGAAAATATCATCACAGCCTTTTCCTGTCATGACGAGATAACAGCCAAGTCCCTGTGGGTTGTCCTCTGTCTTTTTTGCGTCCCCCGATACATAAATATCCCCAATCTCCCAGCGTGTCTGATAGGTCTTGAATTTTACGGTTGCTGGATAGACATTGAAAATATCAGTCGGTAAACCTAAAATGTGCATGATAACATCTTCTGCTGTTGTAGTTTCAAATACAATGCTGATGTAATCAATCTTAACGGATAAATTTTCGTGTGTAGTTATAGTGCATTTCTCCTTTCGTACTTCCCGATTTTTTTGCGGGGTATAAATTGCATTTTTTCCTTTATTTATCACAGTTTCTAGGTACCATGACATGTATACGCAGGGCGGTGTTACATATACGCCCTCTGCGAACGCCTAAAGGCGTTCCCTTTCCAAAAGGAACTGTCTGTCCGAAACACGTCTGGGGGACGTGTCCCGTCCAGCCAGCCCCTTTTGGAAACCATGATTTTCGGTCTGATAGTCCATGCCTGTTCATGCTGTCAAAGCGAAAACAACTCATCTATATGCTTACTCAAGTGTGTGATTGACCCTAGCGTGCTTAATCACTTCATCTGATACGATAATAACGCCAGCAGGATTACTTGTCAAGAAGTTTTTATTGACTTTTCAAAATAAAATAAGTATGATAGGCTTATAAACAGAAAGAAAAGCAACGAAAGGAGCGGTTATACTAAGTTATGGAGGGTTATATAAAGAAAATGATTTTCTTAGGAGAGAACATACAGACCATAAGAAAACACAGGAAAATGAAACAGCAGGAGCTTGCGGACAAAATCGGTATCAATATGCAGAGCCTTTCCAAGATTGAAAGAGGGGTAAACTATCCTACCTTTGATACGCTGGAAAAGATAATGGACGTGCTGGGAGTAACGCCCAATGAATTATTGTCGGGAAAATGGAAGTATGTTAATCAAGCCGAAAAGGAAGTCTGCCAGTTTTTAAGGACGGAAGAACGCCTAAATGCAGAGTTGAAACATGGACACTATGATAACTTCTTTGACAGCGAAGAAGAATGGCTGGAGTATGAGCTGGAACAGTTGCGGAAATACATCACAGACTATATCAACGGAACGGAGATACAAGCGTCCGACCTTTACCCTATCAAGGAATTTATCCAGCACTTGAAATTTCAGAAAATATTAAACCGCTATGATGATTTATACAGCATGGATATGTTTGGGGAAAGCACAGACGGACACAAGTACGGTACGCCTTATCAGGTTGTAAAAATGATAAACCCCAATTCAAAAGAAGATATGGAACTGTTACGGGAAGTATTAAGGAATAATCATTTTGATAATGAGGACGAGTAGCCTTTTTTCTTTTCTGTGTTGGGTAATCAAGAGGAAGAAAGAAGTGTGCATTTTCAAGGCAGAAAAATATCAAAGGGTATGCTGATTTTTGTTGTGGCGGATATATGGAACTGTTATAATATGGATATGAAGAAAGCGAATTGGAATTTGTGGAGGAAAGATAAAATGGATAGACCTATTACAACATTGTTTATGCTAATGTCTGTTGATGGGAAAATAAGTACTGGTGCAACAGATGATTTGGATGTAGATAAGGATTTTCCTAAAATTAAAGGCGTTAATGAGGGATTACACCAATATTACGAAATAGAGCAGACAACAGATTTGTGGTCTTTCAACTCGGGTAGAGTGCAAGAAAAAATGGGAGTAAATAAAAAGAAAATACCAAGGAAAACACCGGTTTCCTTTGTTGTAATTGATAATAAACATTTGAATGAAAATGGTATTCGCTATTTTTGTGCTTTATCAAAAGAGTTTGTGCTGATTACGACGAATACAAGACATCCTGCCTTTAACGTAGAGGATGAAAATCTTCATATCATATACCAAAATGAATTATCCTTAAAAGATGCACTTATAAAACTTAAATCGGAATATGGTTGTGAGAGAATAACAATCCAGACTGGAGGAACATTGAATAACTTATTTCTTCGTGAAAAGCTGTTTGATTATGTAGATATTATTATTGCACCTGTTTTGATTGGCGGCAAGGATACTTCTACTCTAATTGATGGAAAGTCTTTGACAGAAGAATGCGAATTATCAAAATTGGGTGTTGTGAAGTTGCAAGAATGTGTAGTTTTGGAGA
The DNA here is from genome assembly GCA_000403475.2 of Lachnospiraceae bacterium MD308. GTDB lineage: Bacteria > Bacillota > Clostridia > Lachnospirales > Lachnospiraceae > MD308. The sequence continues at coordinate 435,765 of KE159796.1, read as the reverse complement.
ACTCGTATCTTAGATTACGCTATGAGGTGATTCATTGACAAATCCCAGTTTATATAACTGGGATAGATTTGCAGTTGTGGAGGTGGTTGATTATGGAATATACTAAAAAGAAAAATTGGATAATAGCAATCGCTGTTGCTATCGTTTATTTAACAATAAGTATTCTCTTTGATTTGTGGTTTTTTTCTTGGATTATATGGGTTGCCTATGCAATTTATAGATTTATCGTGAAATAGATAAATCCAAGCTGTTCAGAAGTACAAATCTCAGTTTGACAATTTCATATCCGTACATAAAAAGACACCGCTTAAGTTAAGGGTGTCTTTTTAGCGCTATTTTATTGTCATATCAAGGCTCAATCAATCGTGGTAAATTCGTGGTAAAATGAATGATTTTCTATACTTCAAAATACTTGAAAACATAGTATTTATGTGGATAATCTAAAAATAGATATAAAATTTAATTTACATTACATTGTGTATTATTTCTGAAATAGTTTTATTCAACATATATTATATTGGATTTTTAATTATTATGATTATAATATCAAATATTGCGACGAGAAACAAAGGTAAAAGGTGGGTTTATAATGTAATCGCACATGATATTTCTGAAAAAATAGCTAACAATAGTTGAATAAGTTTTGTCTTACCAAACACTGAATTTGGTTATCCAAATTCGCTTGTTAGGGACTTTTGCCCCTAATACCCCATTAAAAGAACGCAGAGCCAGTAGCAAGTGAGAATCCCTCACTGCTTACTGGCTCTGTTATTTATTCAGCGATTTTTTATAATTCAAATTTTGTGCTTATTATTGTGATATTAGTAGGCAGGAACACTGTCAATAAAATTTGAAAGGATGTGCTGAGAATGGATTATAAAAATCTGTTTAAAAAATTCAACGAGAGAGGATAGCTACTTTTACCAGATGCTACGGTAGCTTTTGGTGCTATTCCGTGGGCGAAACATCCTACTTTTAAAGATGTGGAATTAAAACATATTTAATTGAGAAACAAATCCGGACAATGGTACAGCATGAATTACAAATTCGGACAAAAAAACAACCATCAGATATTGACGGTTGGCAAAAATGTCCTAAAACTCCATTTTTTCATCAGTAAAAATATTCTTCCATTTCTTTTTATCCCGTATGTACACAGAAAACAATTCCCACTCCTGTACCTCTTCCCCCCTCGCACAAAGCCTGTCTCCCTCTTCATCCAGAACGCATGTTATGTATTTATCATTCGCCTGGCTCTTAATATAAACATATTCATTATGTTTGAAAAATTCAAAGCATTCCCATGACTGGATTTCATCAGCATTTTCATAAACAGGCGCATTATCTTCATCTGCCGCCACCCTGACAAATCCATATACACCTTGTAACCCGCTATAATCATCTGGCGTATTGTGTATTTGATAAATACTGTCAGAATTTATTTCAGAGCCTTTCCCTTGTAGATAACCTCTACTATCTGTCGTTACAAGTCCCTCATTATTCTTCACTCTTAAAACAATCTCTGTTCCTTGAACAAACGTTATTTTCCCATTCTCGTCAATACTGTATACATTCCTTTTAATATCATCTGTTTGCTTTTTTCCCGGCTCTTCTTCTGATATTTCCGATGTCTGCGCTGAGCCTGGCCCATATCTATCCCTCATTTTTAACACAAACTCTGTTATTCCTGCTAAATTCGCTAATATGCCAATTATTGCTGAAATTAATGCTATTATAGCGGAAACTTTACCAATCGTCATATTATTTTGTTTCACATCATCACCATCTTTGTTTTAATAGGCACAATAAGGTTACTGACATAATAGCATATTTGCCGAATATATACAATTCTTCAATTCATGGCACGGCAGACATTTATGTGCAGTCCTGAAACGAAGTTTGGTTTCGCAAGCTAAGAGCCTCACCGCGCATCCCGACAATCCATTAGATAAATCTTTCAATACAGATGCCGATATGGTATAATTTAGCCAGAAAGGATGTGAACACATGGGATTAGCTGAATTCGAGCGGAAGAAAGATGAAAAAATTAATGGTGTGGTTTATGACATGTCGCCAACACCAGGGTTTAAGCATGGGATCATCAACAGTAATCTTCATAGAATTATCGGAAATGGCTTAAAAGATAGTCTCTGCCTGGTATTTATGGAGAATTTGGATTTTAAATATAACCCAAGCATCAGCGACGACTATCTGTGCCCAGACATCATGGTCGTTTGTGACAGGAAACATCTGAAGGGCAGCTTTTATAGCGGAATCCCTAAATTTATTGCCGAGACATTGAGCCCTTCTACCGCAAAACGCGACAAGACCATAAAAAAAGACATTTATGAGCAATCGGGCGTGGAGGAATATTGGATTGTTTCACCCCAGGGGTCTGTCGAAATTTATTATTTGGAAAACAAGCGGTATGTCTTGGAACATAGTTACATGTTGCAGGCTGATAAAGAAGACGAAGATTATAATGTGGAACAGGCAGTTGCTTTAAAGACATTTCCACATATAAAAATGACATTGGGTGAGATATTTAAAGGATTAGAATAATATTGCCTTTAAGCAAAAAGAGGGGCTTTTGCCCCTCTTTAAACTTTTGTTTCCCACTCGCGGATCTCTTCCTTTGGTGCGTCTGGATCAAAAATCCCACATCCTATCCGGTGCCCAGTATCTGTCTCATAAAGCTGGTAGAACAGCCCCTCATAATTGCCATCTCCGTAAAGCTCTTCGAACGTGTTCCCTTTTACGACATCCACGAACAGCCCCTCCCACGGATGGCTGCTGAAAAAATCCAGTTGTACCTCGCCCCGCATATAGCGCTCGTCTTCCGCTGTGATGATCATAAGATACTTCATGATAAAACCTCCTCTTATATATTCTTCCTCTCCAAATATGCGGATTTCTTTTTTCTTTCGTTCCCTGCCCAGCAGCCCTCTGCCGGAACCTGGTTCCGATTCTTCCTCTCGCCCAAATGCAGCCTCTCTTGTCAGCCCGGCAGATATCTCCAGAGACCCAATCATCAGTCCTAGCCGGCACTGGCATCTGCGCCTTACGGCGAATCCCGTTATCCCCCAGTCAGTGAAACTCCATGCGCTCCGATGCCGAATGTCAAAAACTAGATTCGACAGCATGACACGGGTTCGCCAACAGACTGCCACATTACCAGAGCCGCCGTTGGAAACTAAGGCGCATATTCATCAGCAGGGAACGGAGCCGTTAGCTGTCTGCCACATCACCGTACCAGCCATTACAAACCGAGGCTCGAATTCGGCAGCAAGTACCGGGTTTCCCGGCAAATCCCCACCTTTTTGAATGTGCTTGACAAAAATCATATCCCGTCTTGTTGGGTTGCAAAACAGTTCCATTCTTGTGTTCCTGCCCCAGCTTGCCGGGTCAGTTTTCTCACCCCAACGCCCGGATTCATAGCTTTCGCTATCCCGCATTACCGGGTGCGTTCGACTGACTGATATCCTTATTTTGCAATTCTGTTAACCCGCCTTATTGGGTCACTGGTTTATGGTTGCGATGCCATCTTACAGTGTCGTTGTTGTCAGCGAAAAATCTACATGCGTACAGACACAATGACGCCTTGCTGGGTCACTTTACAATGCAAGTACACTCGTTCCACACAAGAAGAAAATCGACGTGACACCTTAATGGGTACTATGATACCGCAAACGACGGGCACTTCTGCCAAAAGTCATCACTTTTGGAAACCGGGCACGGAGCAGATGCCGGGCGCGAATAAGGATGGATGATATTAGAAACAAAACACGGACAGGAATCGGGCATTCAAAAAGCGACAGCAAATACGGGATATGTAAAAATACAGACGCAGGGCAAAGTTACAGGTTATGAGCCGGGCGTTGCAGAGAATACAACAAAAGGAATAAATTGTGTATTGTTACTTACTACACATTTTAGTTTTTGGGAATCACCATATTTTAAACGCAGAGGAAAGGAGGCGGCATCAATGGCATATTGTTTCATGCATACCGAAAAGATAAAATCATTCTCAAATATGGGCGCCAGATACCGGCACAACTATCGGACAGTAGAAGTAAAAAACGCAGACAAAAGCCTGATGGACCAGAACCACGAAGTGATTCCCCTCCCATCCAATGAGAACGGAGAACAGATGAGCTATAAACAGGCATGGGAGCAGCGCATAAAGGAACTGGACTATTACAAAACACACAGTGTACGCAAGAATGCTGTCCTCGCCTACGAAATTGTCACAACATTCTCCCGCGGGAGGATCAATGAAGTAAACGTAGAAGATTGGAAAAAGCAGAATGCGGAATGGCTGAAAAAAACTTTTGATGTAGCCCCGGACGGCAAGAGCAATGTACTGAGCATGGTATACCACGGGGATGAGGCTGGAAATGTCCACTGCCATGCACTGGTCATGCCAATCGACGAGCAGGGAAAACTAAACGCGAGGCGGTTCACGGGCAAGCCGAGCCAGTTGACTGAAATGCAGAGTTCCTACGCAAGGGATATGGAAAGGTTCGGGCTTGAGCGCGGAATCCAGAACAGCCGGGCCAAACATACGGACATCAAGCGTTTTTATGCCGCACTCAATAAAAACATTGAGGCACCCGCCATAAAACAAGGGGAACGATTTGGGGATTATATTGAGCGCACCAAAGATTATTTTAAAACGCAGATGGCAGCAGCCTATAAAAAAGAACTGGATGAGCGCAGGAAAGGTCAGGAGACGCTTGCACGGCAGCGGAACATGGAGCAGGAGGCGATTAAAAAGGAGCTGGATGCGACACAGCGGCTTGCTTATGAAACCATGCGCGAACTGCATGATTCTTCCACAAAACTAAAACAGAAACGAGCTGACATTGAATACGAGATTGAACTCCTTCAAAAAAAGCGGAACAGCCTGCGCGGGGATATCCATGATGCCGAGTTTGACTTACAGGTATTAAAGGATTCTTCATGGAAATCCCAGGAATATGACCGCATCCAGGAGAACCTTGAGCTGCTGCGCGGGGAATCCCCCGAACTTGCCGAACGGGTTGAGGAACTCCTGATGCCGGAAATAGAGATTGAAGTTACCGAAGAGCAGCCGGAAGAAGAGATTTCAGAAGAGCCGGCCCGTTAATTTCTCTCTGCTTTTTACAGGAAAAAAGAAAATTCCCGGCACCCTCCATATTATGAGCGGAAATAAGAAAAATAGGAGGACAAGACTATGCCAAACTGGACAATCAACACAATAGCAGTGGAGGGCAAAAAGAGAGGGAACTTCGTTTTCCTCGACCATGATTTATTTAAGGCTGGGGAGAAGGGCTTACAGTTCGATTTCAATAAGCTGATTCCGATGCCCAAAAGTCTCAGCATCACGGAAGGCTCACAAAAAAGATACGCTGTTATTTATTACCTGACAGGGAAATGCAAAACGTCCATCCGCAACTTATCATCCGACGCAAAAGCCATGATAGGGCGAATGGGCATATGGGATCCGGAAACCGTTTTTGTTCAACTGACCAATGGAGCATGTGATTATGTGAAATCTGACAAGCTATACAAGGACGGACAGCAATATGTTAAAAACATGGAAGATTATGGATATTCAACATGGTATGACTGGTGCTGTGATAAGTGGGGCACGAAATGGAACGCCTGCGAAACTTATGTCGATGGTTCCACACTGAGCTTTTTAACAGCATGGAGCGCGCCAATACCTGTATTTCTGGCATTATCGAAAAAATTTCCAGATACCACATTTTTCATGGAGTCTGATTATGAAGGCGGGGAAGGCCGATGCCATCTCACTGCTCAAGGAGGCTGCCTCCTGGATGAAACCTGGGATGGCACGGAAGACTGAATTTTGGCGAACAAAAAGAAGGGGCATAACGCCTCTTCTTTTTTGCGGGAAAATTCACTCCTTATGTTCCCCCTCGTCAAGCAGATACCCTGTTTTGTGGTATTTCCCATCTGCATAGCGGTATTTCACAAGCCTGCCGTTCTCCAGGCCAATCCATTCATTTCCATCATCCGGGCTGTCAGCACGCCCATCAGCGCGTCCATATGCATCCATAATTTCATCAAGGACAATCTCCATTTGTTCTCCTTTCCGTCCGGTTCACGGACCCCTGTACGTCTATGGCGGATGTTATTTCCCCGTCCATATAAACTCCCTTTGTTCAGAGGATATCACAGATATATAAAGGGCGCGCTTTCTGCGCCGAATCATCCCCAATGACGCTACATCCACACAGGGAACACCTTGCATTCCGTTTCCTTATGTAGTTTCCAGTCCGGATGCAGACGGTTGATTTCATGGATCACATCCTCCGTGTTCCCCGGTTCTATGCCCTGCTCATCCCAATATGCCTTTGCTGCATAGAGCAGGCTGCGTATCCTGTCCGTCGTTCCCCGGTTTTCATATTCCTGGATCAGCTCTTTTTTGGGAATCTTAATGTCTGCCTGTACTCAGATTCGAAGAGAAAAACATCATTAAAGGAGGAAAAGAAAATGGAAATCTATTACCAGACACAAGGAACTCAGAAAACAGTGGACGTAACGGACTTTTACAAAGATGTTGCTGCCATGCTCAGCAAAGAGCCATCAGGAACAGTAAAGGTAATCTGCGGCACAGCAGGCGAAGTCAATTACTCAATCAGGGAACGGAGCGGGACACGTTTCATTACCGAAAACTGCAACACGCTCCCTGACAGCATCCTTGACGATTCATACCCAAGCCGGTACCTGACCTGTGTGGATGAAGGGCGGAATGCATACAAGTTCTACAAGCTTGAGCCATGCGGCAACGAAGTCAAGGCATCATACGGGCGCATGGGAGTAGCGAAAGGTGCGTTATTCGGAGAGCGCTCTTATATGTACCCTCTCAGTATGTTCTGGGTCAAGTATTATGAGAAACTTTCCAAAGGGTATATAGACAACTCAGATGTCTACCTTACCCCTGATGCAACGACACGCAAGCCTGAAAAGCCGGAAGAAACATGTGAGAAACAGGCAGAAAGCGCATCTGCCAGACTGTTTGCAATCCTGCAGCGTTTTTCCAAAACAGCAGTCAGGGAAGCGCGTGTCAGCGTGCCGATCACCCATGCAATCCTCAAAAAATCAGAATCACTGATCGGGAAAATGCGGACGGCGAAGACCACGGAAGAATTCAATGATTCACTGCTGCAGCTGATCGCAATCCTGCAGCGTCCTGTACGCACAGGCGACGGTTCAGGAGTCCGAGACCTGATGGCAAAAAGCACAAACGACTTCCCTCGAATCCTACAGAGGGAAAGCGACTTATTGATGGCCATGGACGGCATGACCACGCATCAAGGCTCAATGCCAAACGATTTCGAATCATCAGGCATTGAAGTATACGAGGCAACGGAAAAACAGAAAAAACAGGTGCTTTCAAAGCTTTCCGACTCCCTTCGTCCAAAAGTGAAGAACATTTACCGTGTGATTCCGAAGGCACAGCAGGCACGTTTCGACCAATATCTGAAAAAGCACGGCATCAAGACAGTGAAACAGCTCTGGCACGGGTCAAGGAACCAGAACTGGATATCCATTATCCGGAATGGCCTTCTCCTGAAACCAGACGCTATCATTACCGGCAAGATGTTCTCCGACGGCATTTATTTTGCCCCCTCATCCATGAAATCATGGAACTATACGAGCTATCATGGCACGTCATGGGCAAACGGGCATGATGACTGCGCGTTTATGGGCCTGTATGCAACTGCTTACGGCACGCCGTGGGATGTGCATACATGGAGCGGCAGCATAAACTACCGCACGGAAACTCTCGGCAAAGGCGCGGACTGCCTCCATGCACATGCTGGAAATGCGCTACGCAATGACGAGATTGTCTTTTACGACGAATCAGCAACTGTCCTGAATTACATCGTTGAGTTCCGCTAAAAATAAGGCTGCCTTTGGGCAGCCTTATTCTATCCAGGTATGTTCACTTTCAAGCCATGCAATCGCCGAGCCGTCACCCTGCCCAAAACCGGAATTTAATATGCACCGGTCTCTCTTCCTATCCCGCAACGGGCAGCCCGGGCAGGAAAAATTATCGCATGGATTGATAACATGCTTTGCAAGCTCCGGAGCCTCAAGGCTCCTGATCCATTCCAGATTCGTCATGGAAATCCCTCCTGTCGTTTCTCTAGTTCCTATACTGTTTTCCCGAGCATCCGGGTTTCCTCAAGCATCAGTTTCTTCGTATACAGCATGCGTGTAATTGCATCATAATGCATTTCCGCAATCCGCTTGTACGCTTCCATCACCTCCTCAACACCCAGTATCCGGTCAAACTCTTCCTTGCCGCAGCCTTGGCGTTTCCTGTCGCGTTTCGTAATCCGCGCCAATGTTTCCATTTCCTTAAAGTAACATACATAAGCGGCGGCTTTGTTGAGCATCTGCACCGCCTCCATTTTCCCTGTTTCCGTATCTATACCGTCAGGGAACCGCAGATCCACTTCTTTACGCAGATGCTCCATCAATAGCAGCGGATCCATGTCAAGCAGGTTGTCAAGCCTGGTCAGGTTATCCATTCCATACACCTCCAATGCTTATATTAGCTGGATGCCGGCTGCAAGGAGCCTGTGGAACAAGACTAAACAAACATTTCCCATCCCAGCCTTTATAGTCGTTCGGCTCCATCCATGTGCAGACATGCCCGGCCAAAGCGATAAAATCAATGCTCCCCACTGCCGCCTCGACCTCTGCCCGATGATTCCGGCAGCAGTCGTTAGCTGCCTTGCACAAAGACGGTTTCTCCGCGACCGCTAAATATCTCTTTCCTCCCATAAACCTCTTAATCCACAAGCTCCAAATGTTCCTGTATGAACAAGCGCAGCGTCCTTTTCCTGTATTCTTCATCCTTGTTCCGTGGTGTTTCCCCGTATCCATCCAGATAACACGCATAAGGCAGGAACCTCTGGATATCCGACTCTAAGATCTCCATATCATCAAGCGCCGGCCAGCGTGTCTTAAGATGCAGTTTTTGGAATTCTTCCATCATCCTGTCATATTCATCAAACGTCATTGTCACAATCTTGTTTCCCATAAACCTGCGGCACCTTGCGGATGCCTGCCCCCTTCCTGCGGATAACCGCCTCACATAATGTATCGGAGCGTTTCCTTAACCGCACATCGCATTTCTGCAGATGCAAAACCGCCCCGTCAAGTTCCCCCTGCTCCTGCAGCCGGTCCGCCATCTGCGCGATCAGTTCCGCCGCCCCAAGTGCGAGCCTCCCGTAACAAGGAGGCTTGCCAAAGTAGCCCGGGCATCGATAGAACAATCCAAACTTTCCCTGGACCAGGCGCATCCGTTTCCCATCCTCTGCACAGAGGTATAGCATGAGCATATCCCCACCCCCTCTTACAAGCTGCAGCAGACCTGCAACCTGCCGTCCGAACTTTCAGGCATGTTTCATGCCATAATATAATTTGGCTAAAAAAAGGCGGATGTCCTTTAACATCCGCACCTTTTTTACAATCCAGTAAACGCCGCAAGTTCAAACTGATAGGACAGCCTGTCATTATACCAGTTTTCGTTAAGGCATCCCAGGCACTCAATCCTTTCGGGATTCATTTTTTCATACATCCCTGCCATGCCAAAACCGACTACAGAAAATGCCGGGGCACCGTCCTGGCTGCGTTCCGTCAGTGAGAAGTGTGTTCCATCGCCCATCCGTGCATAAATGAAGTCTGCTGTATTGAACACTATGCGGAACACCGGTTTCGGATTGCCCTCTCCAAACGGTGCGAGCGACCTCTGCTGTTCCATGACATAAGGGATTTCATGCCTTTTAAGGTCCAGGTCATAATACATGACATCCGGCACATCTGGGAGCCTGCCAATGCTCTTTGCAAACGCGCTTTTGAACTTTAAAAAATCTTCAGCATGTATTGTAAGTCCGGCAGCGCCACTATGCCCGCCGTAACTGAGCATCAAGCCGCTGATCCGGTCCAGCGTTTCCTTAAGGCTCACCCCTGGGATGGAGCGCCCGGAGCCTTTCAGCATCCCATCCTTTTCACTGAACACGATTGCAGGGGAATAGTATTTCTCTGCCAGTTTCCCGGCAATGATACCCACAATTCCCGGATCGAACAAGGAATCCCCAACCACGATCGGGCGTTCTGCGTTTCCATCCATGTCCTGTATCAGCGCCTCGGCAAGCTCCGCCTGCTCTTTTGCAAGTGTTTTCCTGCGTTCATTCATCTCCATCAGCATCCTGACGCAGCCAGGCATTTTCGGGTCATTGTACCCCATCGTCAGCAACCGCAGCACCTTGGCCGCGCCACCGTCTTCCAATCGCCCGTATGCGTTAAAGATCGGACCGAACCAGAATCCGAAATCACCCTCATCAAAATGCCCTTCTTTCTTGTTGTTTCCTGCCAGAGCTTTCAGCCCCGGAACGCCATAGCCTTTGTTAAGCGCCTCAATGCCGCGGCGCACAAGGATACGGTTGGCGCCTGTCAGGGGCATCACATCCGCAACCGTTGCAACTGCCGCAAGGACAAGCAGGTTGTTCATATCCCCGCCGACGAGTTCTTTCACGAACCGGTATGCCAGCCCGGCTCCACAGTAATCCCTGTACGAATTGCCCGTCTTTGGGTCAACAACCACATCCGCGCACGGCAGCACTACTTTGTTATCCCTGCAGACCGGCTCATGATGGTCGATCACGATAACGGAAAGCCCTTTTTCTTTTGCTTTCTTTATCGCATCCAAAGCGGCAATCCCGTTATCTACCGTGATCACAAGCCCAGGGGCCTCAATCTCGTCTATGATCTTCTCCGACAGACCGTAGCCTTCTGAGAAACGTTTCGGAATCCGGAGCCGCGCTTCTTTCTGCATCCGTTTGAGCCCGTGGTACAGGATTGCCGTACCGCAGATCCCGTCTGCATCATAGTCACCGATTACTGTAACCGGAAGCTGCATATTTGCCCTAAAAAAAGCAACTGCCTCCTTCAAATTCGGGATTTCCGGCTCTTCTTCCGGGCAAAAAAAATCTTGCCTGCCAAGGCCCGCGCGCATAAGCACACATTCTTCTACTGTCGTCACTGCTGCATTTCTCTGTTTGTAATTCATATCAAATCCTCCTTTAATGATTGTTTTTTCAGGGATAATTTGGTTATTTCCGCAAAAAAGAAGCCTCTCGGCTTCTCTTTTTTATGTCCAGAGTATATAGTCTACAGCCTCTTCCCTGGTCATGAAGAAATGGATACCAGGAGCGCATTCATGCCAGCGGTTCCTATCAAAGCCGTCTGCCTTGACCATTTCCCCGACTTTATACAGAATATCTGGATTCCTCCAGCTCCTCACAATATCTATGCCATTGTCTGTACCGTCCAGACGGGTAATGGACATCACTTCTGCTTCCGAGCATCGGCATTTATTTGAGGTTGCGCTGGAGCGCAAGGCATGTGCTGGGATTTTCAGCTCAGCAATGTATGGCCCGTATTTATTGTCACGCACTTGTTTATAGCCAATAAATTCTCCCTCTTCCGGGCAACGCGTGTGATAATGAGATGTCGTTTCATCCATGATGATGCCGTCCATGCATGCGTCGGCGAAATATGTGCCTGTAATATCCGCGCCCCGGAAATCCGCACCCTCAAGGAATGAAGACGAAAAATTTACATTTCGTAAAGATGCCCACTGAAAATCCGTATTACTAAAATCGGCACCGCTAAAATCTATACCGGCAAGATCCGCACCCCCAAAGCACATTCCGCTTAGATCCGCACCCCTGAAATCATATTCCAGCAGACCTTTCCAGTCTTTTGCCGCAACCAGTTTTTCTACCTCGTTCCTGTCAAATGTCATTTTTTCATCCATGATAATCCTCCTTTAATGATTGTTTTTCAATGATAATTTGGATATGTAAGCGAAAAGCTGTACCACTCCCCATCACTGCAATGATGGAGAAAACAGCAAAAGTCCCCATTGCCTTTACTGCGGCTGCCATTTGAGCCTGTCCGTCAGCAGCGTATTCCTTTTGGATGCCCGCATCCTGCTGATTGCCATATTCATAGCTATCTGGCTGCCAACTGCAACAAACACTTTCTTTGCCCTTGTAACCGCTGTGTACAGGAGGTTTCTTTCCAACATGACTGTATGCGAAGTTGTAACTGGCATGACCACAATGGGATACTCACTGCCCTGGCTCTTATGTACCGTACAGGCATAAGCAAGCGTGAGTTCATTAAGATTGCTGCGTTCGTATTCCACCAGATGCCCGTCATAATTCACTGAAACCGTGTTCTCTTCATGGTCAAAACCTGACACAAAGCCTACATCACCGTTAAACACATTTTTTTCATAATTGTTCTTAAGCTGCATCACCTTGTCATTTACCCGGAGCACGCCCTGTCCAAACGGGATACCTTCTGCATCTGGATTTACAGCCTCCTGCAGCCTCCGGTTCAGCGCGTCTGTTCCCTCCATGCCCTTCCGCATGGGCGACAGCACCTGGATATCCGTGGGTTTCACATGGTAATACCGGGGAAGGTTCACTGACACGAACCTGATGATTTCGTCCTGCACGGACTGCGGGTCATCCTTCACGCACCAGAAAAAATCACTGTCGGCTCTGTTTGTTATCACAAGTGGCTCCCCCCTGTTGATCCGGTGTGCGTTCATGACGATATCACTTGTCTGCGCCTGGCGGAAGATCTTCGTCAGTCGTACTACCGGGAGCACATGGGAGTCGATCATATCCTTCAATACAGCGCCAGGCCCTACGGACGGCAATTGATCCACATCCCCTGCAAAAACGACTGTCATTTTATTTGGCACCGCACGCAGCAGGCTTTCCATGAGCAGAATGTCAAGCATGGAGGACTCGTCCACGATCAGCACATCCCCCTCAAGGGGATTCTCCTCATTCCGCGAGAACATCCCACCCGGGCCATACTCCAGCAAGCGGTGTATGGTCTGTGCTGGCGCACCCGTAACTTCAGACATCCGTTTTGCGGCGCGCCCCGTCGGTGCGGCAAGCAGGATCCGCCGCCCTTGGTAATATGCCAGGATTCCATTAACCGTCGTTGTCTTCCCGGTTCCCGGCCCTCCTGTCAGTATCATGAGCCGTGAAACAGCCGCCTGCCGGATAGCCTCCCTCTGGCACTCGTCATACACAACTCCCAGTTTCCGCTCAATCGCCCCAATGGCCTGTGCAGACGGCGGGCAGATGCGGGTGGGCTTTGCAAGCTCACGCAGTTTCCGCGCTACATATGATTCCGCCCGGAGAAACTTTGGCTGGTATACCGCATCCGGGTTAATGCTTTCCCGAACCAGCGCATCCGACTCCAGCAGCATCTCCAGCGCAGCCGCCACAGGCCCGGCATCAGGCAGACCGAGGACAGCCTGCGCCTGACGCTCCAGGGCGCCCTTATCGGCGTACACATGCCCCTGCTGCATAAACGTATCCATTACATATAAAATCCCGCTCTTACAGCGTTCTGCGCTGTCTGGGGCGAAACCCATGTTAAGGGCAATGCCATCCGCAATCTTGAAACCGATCCCCCAGATCTGCGTAAGGCAGTAGGGATTCTCTTTCACACGTTCTATGGACCATTTCCCAAACTTTTTATATATTTTCACAGCATATGCGGCACTTACCCCGACCGACTGCAGGTACATCATAATATTGCGGACTTCCTTCTGCTCGTTCCAGCTTTCGATGATACGGTTAACCCTTCCTGTTCCGATGCCCCGGACACTGAGCAGCTTTTCCGGATGATTGTCGATCACGTCGAAGGTATCCGTGCCGAACATTTCAACAATCGCGCCGGCATACCTGGGGCCGATGCCTTTGATCAGCCCGCTGCCTAAATACGTTTCCATCCCTTTCTTTGTTTCCGGGCGGATTTCCATGGCAGAGCTGCATTTGAACTGGCATCCATAAGCAGGATGCTCCGCCCACTCACCCGACATTTGGAAAGTCATGCCTTCCCGGATATCGGAAAACAGGCCAACTGCCGTATGCCGGCCCTCCCCATGCTGGACTACGGCGACGGTGAATCCTGTTTCATGGTTGTGATGCCGTATTCGCTTTATTACACACTTAATGCTTTCCATGCTTTTTTCTCCTTTTACACAGCCAGTCTACTACGGAAACAGCAGCAATGAGGACGTGGAACGAAGGCCCACCACGATGCGCCCTGCATCCCCATACAGCGGAACCGGGTTCAGAATGTCTTGAAATACAGCCTGTATGCCCTTGCCGCCTGTTTCAGGACAATGCACATGCAAAGACACAGGATAAATGCCAGGGCAAGGGGATGGGCGCAGCCCGTGAGCCAAAGCGTCAGGGGCAGGCAAGCAGCAAAGCGTGAAACCTGCATCTTCGGGCAAAGGCGCACTGGCAGAGGGAACGTTCGGGGAAAGGGAATGCTCCATGACGCTCACCAGCCCTGCCTGCCCCAAAGATGCCGCCAGAGGCGCCCGCTGAACAATGCTATAAGAATAAATTATATAAGGCAGGTTTGAATAAACGCCCCGGCGCGGGGCAAGCCCATCCATAGGCGGACCAGAAACCGCCAGTTCCGTGCAGCAGGGGGCAGTTTCCTTGCTGTCGCTGTCATCAGGCACAGCATCCGGTGTCACAGATATAGCCGGGGATTCCAAGGTCTCATCCCCATCACAAGCAGAGCCGGCGCATCTGATGATCCGGCTTACTGTAGGCTGGGATGCCCCCGTGCGGGAGGCAATCTCCATCTGTGTCATTCCCTCTTTATGTAGCTCAAGGATCAGCGCATCGCGCTCTTCCTTCTTCTGTTTCTTCTTATCCCGTGCCGCCTGCCTTGCTGCTTTTTTTGTTCCCCTGATGCCAAGCAAACCCTGCTCTTCCTCCGTAATTCCCAACACAGAGATCATATAGTCATTCCCAAACTTGTATTTCTTGTGCAGGCAGGCACCCATATAAGCGAGCAGTTCTTTTTCCGTCATAGGAACATCAAAAACACGGTTTATGCGCTTGACCGCCCCAATCGCCGCATCCACGCTCTCACCGGAAGAACAGTATGCCCCGCAGAGCAGGAGGCAGACGATGTCACGGTATCCGCATGAGGTAAGCCCTCTTGACTGCCGGTAGGTGATAAGTTTTGTCAGGTCTTTTTCGCGCTTATCCGCGAACCCATCCCAACACGAACCTTTCTTTCTCGGCTTGAATGGCGTGTACCTGCCTCCGGTCACAGGGTGGAAATCGAAAAACAGCCCGACAAGATCCAGGGGGCTGTCATGGCAGATACGGAAAGAGCCAAAATCCCCTGCCCGGGAATTAAAGGTTCCGGGCACACGGAACAAGCCGCTCTTCTTTTTAGAGGATGCGGCATCAACACTGAAATGGCACAGCCATTTCACATGCTCCAGTTTCTTCTGCAAAAACCCTGAGAATGCATCATATTTATTGAATTCCATGATCCCGCAGAAATCATCGTAAACTTTTTTTGTGAGTTCCTCCATACGCCCGAACATTCCCTGCAAAACGCTGATGTAATGACCGGTTACAGCTTTCCACATATATGTGAGTTTCTTCCCGCTGCATGCTTCCAGCGCCCACCATAGCTGGAAACCCCTGCCTGTGTTTACGATGGTGTTCGGAACACGGAAAGACGGGTTTCCTTCTGATTCCTTTTCCAGGAAATGGAAGAGCCAGTCTCCAATGAACTGCATGTCCTGCCTTGAAAAACGCTCCCCGCTATGGCAGTCAATATCAATCACAAGATTGTGCAGCGTGGACACTTTCCCGCTGTTACGGTTCCTGCTGTCACAGAACCCGTTGGCTGTCATATAATAATCCTTCTTTTGCGTGAAATCGAAGACGCACTCCCCGTCCGTCCGCATGTAGCCCAGGTGACGCAGCGGCAGTGCCGCCCGCTTGCTGTACTGCGGCCTGTTCCAGTAAGTAAGCGGCTTGGACTCCTCTTGGGGCTCCCCTTCTGTATTTTTCTGTGCTTCCTGCGCTATTCCAGTTTCTTTTAAAAACTCTTCGCGGTCCTTCTGCAGTTTTGGATTGTCATATGTGACAACCGTATACCCATTCTGTTTTGCATAAAACTGTACAAAAGAATACCCCGATGCCCTCCGGAAATGAATCCCCCAAACCTTACTTAAATTTTCTTTCTTTGCCCAAAACCATTCACTCATAATACTTTTCCTTTCCTGGTGCCAATATGAGCAAAACAAGCTGCGGCCCAGCCACAGCCTGTTGGTTTCCGGAATATTTACCTGTATGCGCGCTGTTTCGTGCAAGATCTGTCAGACCAGTACACATCTACGGCTCCCGTCCGCAGGGTATCAGGGGTTACTTCACATGTATTCACGGTGTCGTCATAAGGGAGCCCGAACATCGCCTCCTTTAAAACAGATTCCATGACTGCCTTAAGCCCCCTTGCCCCCGTACCCTTCGCCATGGCCATATGGGCAATTTCCCGCAGCACCGGTTCGGGAACCTCAAGGCGGATGCCATCCTGTAAGAACAGTCGCTGGTACTGGCGCAGGATGGCATTCTTTGGCGCTGTCAGCACGCGCATGAAATCTTCCTCGCCTAACGCGTCAAGAGACTCCACGACCGGGAACCTGCCGAGGAATTCGGGGATCATCCCAAAATCCAGCAAAAAACTTTCCGGATGCTGGCTTGCCGCCTTTCCCCTGCCAGTAAATCCCACTTCCGGCACGTCTGGCTCTCCCGCGCCGACGAAAGCCCCGCCGCAGATAAAGAGGATGTTATCCGTATGCATAGTGATCTTACGGTTCCCCGCAACCGGCACATCCACCTCCGAACCTTCAACAATCTTCAGGAGAGCCTGCTGTACGCCCTCATTGCTGACCCCGTCACGGCTCCTGTGATCCGTTTTCCGCAGCTTGTCAATCTCGTCGATATATACAATGCCGTGTTCTGCCGCCTGTACATTCTTGTTTGCACTCTGCCAGAGGCGTGCGAGGATGTCTTCCACGTCATTGCCCACATACCCCGCCTGTGTCAGCGACGTGGCATCAGCAGACACGAACGGCACGTCTGCAATCCGTGCCAGCGTTTTTGCAAGCAGCGTTTTCCCGCTCCCTGTCGGCCCCAGCAGCAGAATATTGCTCTTAGTGAACGTTTCCGGAGCGGCGGAACGAATCCGTTTCATATGGTTATAAAGCGCGATTGCAAGGGATTTCTTTGCTTTCGTCTGCCCCACCACATATTCATCAAGCTGCTGCAGGATATCCTTCGGGCATGCAGTCTCCGTATGCTTTCCCATTACCCCAAACAATTCCCCGCTCCGGGCGGCGATTGCTGCCGCATTCTGGCGAAACATCTCGTCATCCGGCACTTCCCCCTGTTTCAGGAGCCTTTGCAGGGTCTGGTTGTACAGCAGCGCAGCACATGGCGCGCACAATGCAAATCCTGTGCTGTGATATCTGTATCTGAACACTTTCTTCTTGCTGCCGCACAGGGCGCAGGCATATTCTTCATTCCTGTAATCCATGATCCAACCGGCGCATCCACCCGCGCCGTCTCCTTTCCTAAATGTTTCCTGCATTGTACCGGAAACGTCCATGCCCCATTTCTTTTGGGATGTCAGATCTCCGTGATCCGGATCCCGTAGACATGCAGCATGAGTTTCCTCTTGATGACATACTCCTTCGTGCGTACCCCTTTGGCATCCTCTGCCACGCAGTTCCCAGCCTTGTCCCGGTATACGAAATCCGCGAAATAGGCGCGCTCCCTTGGCGGAATCAAACGTATGCCCGTCCAACGATTCCTTCCGCGCATGGTATTTGTTATAAACCGTCCACGCCATTTTCCATCCCTCCTTCCCTGCCCGCAGGCACAGTTACAATCTGGGCGAAAAAAAATCAGTGTCAGGAAAAATCCAGACACTGAAAGTCATTTGCACAAAAAAGCCAGGAACGCAAACATGCCCGGCACGGCCAGCAGCCTGGCCAAGGACAAAAATCCGTAATTGCCTGCCTCATATCCTCCTAATGCCCCAAGGAAGAATACAAACGCAAGGGCGGCGAACGCAGTGCCGCATACTTGTTTCACAGACATAATAAGAGCCTCCTTTACTGACTGTTTTACACAATTTGGCCGAACACAAAAAGAAGCCTTCCGGCTTCTTTTCATGCAGATTTTTTACGGAGTTCAGCCAGCCAGTTTTTTGACAATGCCGACATATCCTTCGCGTCGAACTTCCATCCGTAACGGTTAAGGACCTGGGTTTCGATGTTCGCCAGGTCTATGCTCCCGAACAATGCCTTTGCACTCTTTGTCGCCTTGCAGCCCCAGCAGTGCCCTACGATATCCCAGTAGATGTCACCGTACTGCCCTTCATTGAGCATCAGGCGTATACGCTGCTGTGACGGCATCTTGGGGTTCTGCCACGGCTTTGCCCATTCAAGCCTGAGCTGCCGTTTCTGCTCTGCCGGTGCGGAATACACCTTGCGGTACTCTGTGAGGAATACGGGGAGCAGCCTGGCGGTCGCGCGCACATCCTCAATGGCGCTGTGGAACTGGAAATCCTCGCCTGGGAAAAGGGTTGCGAGGACATCCCCCAATTTGTGGGAACCCGCATCCGCCTTGCTGACAAAATCCCTTGCCATTTCAAGGACATCCACGCAGGGATGCTGTTTAAATGGCTGCCCGGTACGCGCTGACATCTGTGCCAGCATACGCAGGTCAAACGGGCTGTTATATGCCGCCCATATCCCGCAGGATCCGAGGAGCCCAAAAATAACCGGCGCAGCCTCCTCTTCCGGAACCGCGTCTTTCAGCATTGCATCCGTAATGCCCGTGATCTCTGTGATCTTCTCCGCCAAAGGCTCACGGGGATTGATGTAAAGATCCAGTTTCCGGACCTCCTCCAAAACATACCCTTCTTTCACGGCATAATGCACGGCTGAGAACTGGATGATCTTGGCTGTCTTCCCGAGGCCTGTCGTCTCCGTGTCAAAAAGGAGCACTTCCCTGTATTTGTGGATAAGCGGAAGGATCTTCCGTGCGTTTTCTTTCTGGTTTCTCCATTCATTCTTCATAATGCTCTCCTTTCATGGGAAGGCCGGGTATT
Organism: Lachnospiraceae bacterium MD308; assembly: GCA_000403475.2. GTDB lineage: Bacteria > Bacillota > Clostridia > Lachnospirales > Lachnospiraceae > MD308. Next base: position 416,700 of record KE159796.1, on the reverse strand, counting down.
CCCTGGCCCGTTGCTTAGACTGCTGCTTTACGTTTCCCTGTACATCCTCCACGGATGTCCAGCAAGAGGTTCCATATGCTGTACAGGAGTCCGTTCCTGTCGCGGATATCCGCGTCTAAATCTTTTGCCAGCGTCATTGCCAGCGCAAGCCCGTTGCACTCCAAAGTTTCAGGCACGCGGCAACGCCGCATCCCGATAAGGTCCTGGACATTCCTCAGCCATTTCTTGTGGGCCTTTGCGTCAAACACTGCATCAACATCCATGTCTTCAATAAACTGGTCGAATTCCCCAAACGCTTCTTCCATGCCGTCAAACAGGCATTTTACGCCGCGGTCCACAGATGCCTTGTTATGGAGCATGCTGCTCTGTTTCAGCACGACCATTGCACCGTTAGGGAACCGCCCAAATGCCGATACCTTCATCGGGGTACCATTAAAATCGCTCGCAGTTATAAGGAATCCCTTCTGGTATTCCGGATCTCCCTGCAACACGGCCTGCACAGTTGTAAGCTCGTCCGTAATGGACCACTTCTCGATCAGGTAGATGCCAAAGCCCGCGATATTTTTGAACACTTCCTTAAAAAACTCGCTCTGCGGGATGTACCTGTAACGGCTGCCCATGACTGCCAGCAGAGGGCGCACCCCGCTGCCAGAGCCCCTCGTCAGTGCCTTGAGGGAATCCCGGTCTGCAAGCGCCTCCGCAAGCATCATCCCGCAGCCAAGGGCGTTCTCGTCTGAACGTTTGAATACAGAGCTGGAATCCAGGAGCAGGCGCCCTGTAGACATCAGCGCATCCCGCAGCAGTGCGTAAACGGCATCTCCTGCCCTGATCGCAAGCTTTGTTCCCATCATCATCCTGTACTCTTCCTGCGTGATGACAAGCTCCTCGAACTTAAACACCGGCTGCCCGGTCTTTTTATCCACGTTATACGGGTCAAGCGGATCGATGCTGAACCAGCGCGTAGTGAATTTCCCGTCATAGGTCCTGTACGGCTGGGTATCCGCATACGCCAGCACACGGACGGAATAGATATCCGCCTCCAGTTCTTCTGTCATGCCTTCAAAAGCAGCGCAGAACTGATCGAACTTACTTCCTGACGCAATCTTTGGCGCGCGGTAAGCCGCATCATCCGCATCCACCGTCCAGCGTGACAGCCCGCTCCCATACGCAGTAGCAGTGACCGTGACCTTCTGGCCCGGCTGGATGACCGAATCGATCCCCGTGAGTTCATCCAGCTCATGTAGCCTTTTTAATAACTCCTGCGGTTCTTTCCCTTCCCATAATCTCATGTTTCTTCCTCCTTCATGAAATGAAAGAGGCATACAAAAAATGAAGTCTGCCTGTATGCCTCCTGTTATAAGTTGTTATCGTATGTAATCTGTAAAAAAGCGCAAAAAAGAAGCCTCTCGGCTTCTTTTACATGTTCAGAAAACATAATCTACAGCCTCTTCCCTCGTCATGAAGAAGTGGATACCAGGAGCACATTCGTTCCAGCGGTTTTCATCAAAACCATCTGCTTTGACTGTTTCCCCGGCTTTATACAGAAAATATGGGTTCCACCAGCTCCTCACAATATCTGTGCCATCGTCTGTGCCATCCAGGCGGGTAACGGACATCACTTCCGCTTCCGAACAGCGGCATTTATTTGTTGTTGCACTGGAACGTAAGGCATGTGCCGGGATCTTCAGCTCGACAATATACGGATGTTCCGTGAGGGTACACGCCTTTTTATAGCCGGTAAACCCGCCCTCTTCCGGGCAATGCGTATGGAAGTGGGATGTCGTCTCATCCATGATGACCCCGTCCATATACATGTCGGGGAATTCCACCCTAGCAATATCCGCACCACGGAAATCTGCGCCACCAATAATTGAACTGCATAAATCCACGCATCGTAAGGAAGCGTTCCTGAAATTCGCGTTTTTCAGGGTTGTGCCGCTAAAGGTCACACAATAAAGGTCAGCCCCGCTAAAATCCATGCCGTCAAGCTCCGCCTGCCAAAAGTACATACTGCTCAGATCCACACCACGGAAATCATATTCCCGCAGTCCTTTCCAGTCTTTCATGTCAATCAATCCCTGTACCTTGTTTCTGTCAAATTTCTTTTTTCCATTCATGACAAAATCCTCCTTTAATGATTTTCTTTTCAAGGATAATTTGGTCATTTGTGAAAATAAGATTGAAAACGGCAACTAAAAAAAGAACCCATCCAAGGAGTCCTTTTCCGGAATCAGCAGGAACAAGCTTTACGCTCCATACCTCCATAAGCCGCGCAGGACGAGACCCAGCACGGCTTATTAGACAGTTTAATCCTACAGATAGTTTTGGCTGCCGAAACCACTAAATATTGCTTGGCTGCAATATTTTTTTACTTAACTCCACTATAAACTCACGAGTAAGTGACGGGATTGATTTGGCAACAATATACCATGTGTAAAATTATGGAAGATATGAGGAACGAAGCGGCACTGAACAACGCGAGGGAAACCGCAGAAAGATTAATAAAAAAGGGGAAAATGACACTTGAAGAAATTGCAGAGTGTGTTCCGTTATTATCACTTGATGAACTAAAGGAAATCGAAGTCCTTTTCCGGTATCAGCAAGAACAATCTTTACGCTCCGCACCCTTCTGATACCCCCTTTAAAAGAAGTGAGCATTCCGTCAACTTCATTCCAGCTTTACAGATGGCAATTTCCTCTGGCAGGATGCCATCTGCGGCGCGTCCAAGCTCAAATACATCGTCAAAAATGATATCCTGGGCATTGTTATGTATTCTGTAAATTTTCGAACTCTCCCCTATCCATATAGACCTGTTTATTTTCATCAATATGGTGAACTTCATGGTAAGACCGATAACTTTTCAAAACATCCTTCAACTTTTCTTCACTCAATTTATCTGTCTGTCTTCTATACCTCGTCAATCCATCATATAGTTCCACGCGAAACGTATTGTCTAATTGCACATAGCTGTCCCTGTCAATAACAGTCTCTATAGGTTCATCGCAAAATATGACCTTATTGCAACGCATAGCAGCTTTGTATTCCTTCCCTTGCAGGGAATCAAGCTGTGCAATCTCAACCGTCCTAAGCTCTTCATCTATCCCTACTATTAGATATGGGTGCTTTGAAGAAGATTTCAAACCAAAATTATTAAATCGTATCCTTGCAGAGATCACTTGACCGATTTCTAAATCCATTCATCAACCCATCCTCTCAAGAATTTTTATCATATCCGCATACTGTCTTTCATATTCTGCCTTCCGTGCCATGGAGTCCATTTTCTGATCCTCCTTACGGTAATACCCATGTTTATCCACCCACTCTGAATCCTCATGGGATAACTCAATCAGTTCGTCTAACGTCGCATTATAGAAAGCCTTGAATATACTGTCTAAAAATCGTTGTTCTCTTTCCTGTAGGGAAACCGCCTGATCCCGGCGCTCCAAAAGTACAGAATAGCTTTCCTGTACTACAGGGTCAACTGCCCCATTGTCATATGCGTAGAAAACCGAGTCCATTAACAGAGCGCCATATTTTGCAATATAAATATTCTGAGCCAAATGCATATACTTGTTCAGCCTTGCATTTCCCTCATAAAACGTTCTTCCGTTTTGTGTGCGAAGAATCTTGTTGAAAATTTCGCCATTCTTATCAAGACTAAGAAAATACCGAGCAACGTCAATCCCTTTCATCATGGGCTTTTCCCCCTTCCTTATAAATTGTATCCTTCCATTATAATAAGTATATGATTTTTTTTTTAATCCGTCAATCTGTTTAACTCCATTTTCTTGTTCCACAAGTTTATTCAGACATAGGAATAGCATCTGCCTTTCCTTTTCTAGCTATACCGTTATCAAGAATAAAAATCCACAAAGAGAATAAATTTGTGTTTTATTGGCGCGGGAATATGGGTTCGGAACCCGGTTCTCCCGTATTGCAGAGAATACAGGCAACGTCCTCCAAGCGCGAAAGACGGCGCATTACGCGCCGCCGACAGCGGGATTCCGCCCGTGGCATCCAAAAGGATTTTAATTATCACGCTGAAAGTAAAACGATATTATCTTCCTTGTTTCGCTCACTCCATCGAATAACTTTTATTTCATAAATAAACCACCCATTGACCCATTGGCTTTAGACAATGAATAGTTCACAAACCAGCTACGTTGTGATACAATGTAGAAAAGAATTTCTGGAAAAGAGGGATACTATGATTTTTTTAAGCGGCATACATGGTGTAGGGAAGTCCTACTTCTGTAGTATGGCATTACAGCAGCTTGGGATCAAAAGCTATTCAGCTAGCAAGCTGATTACGGAACAACGGAAAAAGGGATTCTCCTCTGATAAATTTGTTCCAGACATTGATGACAACCAGCCCTTGCTTATTGGAGCCATACATACTCTTCGTCAGGAAAGCAACGAATTCATCCTGGACGGTCATTTCTGCCTTTTAAATGAAGTTGGCAAGATTACCCGCATTCCCCAGGATACTTATACGTCACTAAATCCTGATATGATAGTCCTGCTGACGGAAAAACCAGAAATCATCGCGAATCGCCGGTTCCAGCGGGATGGCATTCAGCAAAATATCGGCGAAATCTCCGCATTCCAGAATGCCGAACGCCAATATGCCCACGAAATCTCTTCCCTACTCCATATTCCACTGATTGTATCAGAAGGTGCCGCAGATTTAAAGCGCATAATGGAACTAATCAGAACAGGAGGAAAATAATATGGCAGGACGATTCTCATTAAAGAAATTTACAGATATCGACCTTGAAGATGTTTTTTTCGATACTCTCAAATTGGACTATCCAGGAACTGCGAACAGTACCGGATTTGTGGATTGGTTCAAGAAAAAATCGGCTACAGGAGCTACAGCTCTTGTTTTCGAAGACGAGGTCGGAGTTGGTGCTTTTATTGTACTGAAACAGGAAGAAGAACCTATTGATTTGCAGGATTTCTCTCTCCCTGCAAAGAAACGCATCAAAATCAGCACCATGCGTATCGCAGAGCGGTATCGCCGCCAGCGCATTGGTGAAGGTGCTATCGGTCTTCTCTTGTGGAAATGGCAAAAGTCAGACGTTTCTGAAATTTATGTCACCGTATTTGATAAGCACGCAACTTTAATCTCACAGTTCGAAAAATTCGGTTTTGAGAAATACGGGCTTAATAAAGACGGCGAGAATGTCATGGTTAAAAGCCGGAGCCACATTGATTTTTCCGATTCCTACAAAGCATTTCCTTTTATTAAAGGAGGCTTTGACCATGCTGGGTACGTCATTATTGACGATGATTATCACGATACTATGTTTGCCTACTCTGAACTCGCAAATAACAGTATAGCCCTACAGAATAAAGTGGGCAGTAGCGTAAGCAATGGACTTAGCAAGATATATGTCGGGCAGGCTCCCGTCTTACATTACATAGTCGGTGAGCCGGTTCTCATTTACCGCAAATACACAAAAGGAAACGGCAAACGTTTCCGTTCATGCATCACTTCCTATTGTGTTGTCACAAAGGCTTTTCAGGCGAAACGAAACAACAGCTACCTTATGTCTTTCAATGAACTAAAAAAACGCATCGGCAACAAATCCGTTTTCGATGAAAGTGAATTGTATCGGCAATATATAAGTTTTAAGAATATGACCGTGATGGAACTTCTGTACTGTGGCTATTTTGGTGCTAGAAACAATGTAAATATGGATTGGTTAGACAACCACGGATACTGGGCTGCTCATGGGCAATATCCTACTGCTGTCCAGCTGACCGAACGCCAGTTTTCAAATATTCTAATGGAGGGAAATGTCAATGTGTCAAATGTTATTATCAATTAATCCGCAGTATGTCGCGAGCATTATCAAAGGTTCCAAGCTGTATGAATACCGGAAATCCCGTTGCCGCAGTGATGTTGATAAAATCATAATTTATGCTACCGCACCCCAGAAACAGGTGGTAGGCGAGGCCGAAATCGAAGAAATTTTGGAGGATGACCCTCTGACCGTATGGGATATGACCAAGGACCATTCCGGGATAACTTATCAGTTTTTCCAGGAATATTACAGAGGAAAGGAGAAAGCAGTAGCTTATCACCTCAAGAATCTAATTGTTTACGACAAACCAAAAACTCTGGCGGATATCGGAGTGTCATGCGCTCCACAGTCTTTCCGATATGTACCAGTTGCCGCTGAAGCGTGAATACCTACTCAGTGGGGCAGATATCTGTCCCACTGAATTTTTGTAAAATTTTTTACTGAATAGCCTGCAAAACAAAGAAACGGCATAGCCCACAAGCTACGCCGCCGGCAACGCAAGAAAATCCTTGAACTTTCCCACAGATTATGCTATCCTTTAGATAAAGAAGGACGTCTGCACCAACAGACGCCCCACATGGACTACCGATAGACGGTTAGCCCAACATATGATCAACAAAATAGCTGCTCAGTTTGTCAGACCGGGGCGGCTATTTTTGTGTCTTGTGATTATCGTTACGCCCCATGGCGTATCCAAGGCTAAAGCAACCAACACAAAGGCTGATTACTGCAATAAGTCCTTCCAACGTCAACATAAGCGTCGCCCTCCCTTTCAGTATTTCCGCTCAGAGACGGATTATGTAAACGGAGGGTCACAGTCCCTCCGGAGAGGGCTAACCGCCTACCATCCTGGTAGTCCCAAACAGATAGTAACATAATCCAACAGGAATTTCAACCACATCCATTCTGACAAAATGTCAAGTTATCCGGCGCTGTTCCATATAGTCTTCATCTGATGCAGGCTGTTTTTTGCCATGTCATACAGATATACCCAGAATGATGTGATATCATTATAAAGATTTAAGACGGCATCTGTATTACAAAAGATACTGATGGTTGTATGAAAAGATATGGTAAAGCAGATATATATAATGGGAAATGCAAGGATACAGCCAATGACTTTATAAATGCGTTTCCACTTTTGTACGTTATAGAAAGTGATAACAAGCATAATACAGATGCAGATGATGATTATGATGCATTTCAGCCATGTAGGCTATGTGCATAAAGTAGGAATAATATTTCGTAACATGACGGTTTTCTCCTTCTTTGGGCGAAACCGCTTGGGCAAGCCACTGCACGCCCGGAACCTGGTTCCCCCATCCTATCTAATTTCTGATACCTTATCAAAAAGACGGCGCATTACGCGCCGCCCTTTCTTATTTCTTATTTCTTCTTTCTCAGCCTAATGCCGATCAATCCGGCTGCAGCCCCCGCAATGAGCAGGAGTACGATGCCCATGATATAGTCGCCCGTCTGTACGGACTCCGCGCCTTTCGTGCCCTTCGTGCCTTTCTTGAAAGTCACCGTCTGGTCCTTATCCTTGAGGTCCTTGTGCTGCGCCACGAGCGTTCCCTTGCATGTAAGCTCTTCAAACGCCACGAGCGCCGAGCTGCCCCTGGTATCGGCAACGAACTCAATGTCCACGCTGCCGGATGCCGCCTCTGGCGTGAATGTCACCGGCTTTGTCTCTGCGTCCACAGCCTCCCCGGTCTTCTTGTCCATCAGCGTGCCTGTCACCGTGTACTCAAGCCCCGGCACAAGGTTCTCGTATGTCACCTTGTCCACGATCTTCGTCTTCCCTGACGCTTTCGCGGCATGTTTCCCATCCACGGTCGCGTTCGTCCTGATCTCAGGCGTATGCACGGACTGCGCCTCATCCTTGATGTCGCTGTGCGTGGCGATCTTCACGTCCTCATAATAAAGGTCCTCAAATACGACTACCGTCTTTCCGGTGAGCAGTGTGGCATCCACGGTATAGACCAGGTCTACGCTGCCGGAGACCGTCTTTTCTTCCGCCGCTTTCTCTGCCTTCACCTGGGCCTCCTCCACGGCCACGGGGTTTTCCACATCTGCGCCGTACTGGTCGCAGCTTAGGTACTTGCCGTCCACCGCCTTGAAGTAAAAGCTGCCGTCCACGCCGTCAAATACATGGAAGTATTCCGAGCCATCCTGTGCCTTGAGGGTCTCATAGCCGGATGTGCTGCCCGCCTTGAACGTCACGGATGCGGTATGCTCCTTCCCGTCCTTGTCAAGCAACGGCTCCCCAGTGGACTGGTCCATCAGTTTCCCGGTCACGGTATACTCATGCCCTGCAAGCAGGTTCGTATACTCTACCCTGTCCGTGATGGTCGCTGTCTTTGAATGCTCGCTGACATGCTCCTGCGTCTTTGTGTCTACCGCCGTCGTCTTCACGCCCGGGTAGTATACAGACTGCCCTTCATCCTCGATGTCCGCATGTGAAGTGACCACGACGCCTTTCACGATCAGGTCCTCGAACACGACAAGCGTCCTGCCCTGGATGTCCTCCGTGCCAACCTCATAGGCCAGCTCCACCGTGCCGTCCGCCTTCTCCGGCGTGAATGTCACGGATGATGTCAGTTCCTTTTTCTGGTCTTTGCCTTCCGTCTCGTCTTCCGCTTTATCTTCCGTCTTGTCTTCCGCTTTATCTTCCGTCTTGTCTTCCGTCTCATCTTCCGACTTGTCTTCCGACTTATCTTCTGATTTATCTTCCGCTTTGTCTTCCGCTTTGTCTTCCGTCTTATCTTCCTGCTTGTCTTCTGCTTTATCCCCGCCAGTGAAGAAGTCCACGACTTTATCGACCACTTTGCCGACCGCTTTGTCCCCGCCAGTGAAGAAATCCACGGCTTTGTCAAAGACGCTCTTCTCTTCCACCTTCTGGGCAAACTCCCCGCCTGTCTCCTTGTCCATCAATACCCCTGTGATGGTGTATTCCTGGCCCGGTATCAGGTTCTTATATTCCACCGTGTCAATGATGGTGGTCTTCCCGGATGCCCCTGCGCCGATCTGGGTCTTTGTGAGCCCGTCAGCCGCTTTTGTGCCGATCTCCGGGTAGTGGATGGACTGGCCTTCGTCGCTTAAGTCCTTATGATCTGCAAGGAGCGCGTCCCCGTAATACAGCTCTTCATAAAACACATAGGTCTTCCCTTTGTACTCCGCAGGCGCATCAAGCAGGACTTCCGCTTTCCCGTCCTCCATTTCAGCGGTGAACTCGCTGCTGCCTTCCGCCTCGGCCTCCCCGGTCTCCTTATTGACAAGGCTTGCCTTCAGCGTGTACTTCTCCCCGGGCTCCAGCCCTTTGTATGAGACAATGTCCTTGAGTTTCGTGCTGCTCCCCACATGCGTACCCGTCTGCACGTCCTGTGCGTCCGTGCTGATCGCCTGTGCGAAATGCACCATCTGGTCCTTGTCCTCCGGGTCTTCATGCCTTGCGGCCTCTTCGCCGGTAGCTGTATCGTAGAGGTATTCATAAATGACGGCTGTCTTCCCTTCAAGGGCTGCCGAGTCAAATTCATCAAGCTTCACTTCCACGGTCCGGGATGTGGTCAGGGCCTTGAACTCCGCCTCCCCTGTCACCGGGGTACCGTCCGCCTTCAGGATCTCTTCGCCGGTTGCCGCATCCACGAGCTTTGCGACGAGCTTATACGCCGTGCCCTTCTTCAGGTTCTCCATCTGCACCGTGTCAATGAGCGCCGTTCCCTCGCCCGCATGTGCGTAATGCGTCCCGGTCGCTTTGTCCCTCGCGACTGTCATGATCGCGATGCCGTCATGGTTCTCCACGCTGTTTAAGTTGATGGTATACCCGTCGCGGCTCAGCTTGAACGTGTCCTCGAACATCACCTTTCCGGCGTTGTTCTCGCCCGGGATCTCCTCAATCCTGTACTCCCCGTACTGGAGCGCGCCAAGGCTGTCGTCAACCGGCGCCTCCCCGCCGCCTTCTGTCTGGCTGAACCAGATGCCGTCTCCGTCGCCGCCTTTGTTCGTGTTATGGGAGTGTTTCGCGAACGCGCTTTCCGTGCTGTACTCGCCATTCTCGTCCGTCACGAACGTATGCGACTCGCCCGTTTTCGTGTTGGTCAGCCGGAACTCCACTCCTGCCATCTTCTTCTGCGTCTCGGCATCCAGCTTCCGCATCATGATGTCCCCGCGCTTTACGACCTCGTTGATCTGGAACTCCACTCTGTCAGCCCGGTTGCCGCCTACAAGGTCACCGCCGCCGACTAAACGTGCTTCCCCGCCGTTCGCCTCCTGCACGACCTGGCTTAAGTATATGCCGCCGTCATTGATGGTCTCCCCTGTTGTTACATTCTTCAGCATTGAGCCCTCTAAAAGATAGCCGGCAGGTGCTTTTGTCTCCTGGATGGTGACTGTGCCGAGAGGAAGAATAACAATTCCGCTGTCATCCGTATAGTAATCATCTCCGCCAGCTCTACATTCGGGATTGTGCATGTCTGCCACATAAGTTCCGTCTTCCTGCTTTACTGTCTTGATAATCCACGTTTTCTTTGCTGTTCCCGGGAGATTTCCCTTATTGTAGTAACCATCGTAATATTTAATGGTGAACTCTGCCCCCGCAAGCTCCGCTCCACCTTGGGTAAATGCTCCGGTAACGCTATCCAGCTTGTTCAATATGATATTGATTGGGTCGTCCCCCGGCTCTTCCTGCACGGTAATGGTGGTAGTTTCGCCGCTTTTTACTGTAATCGGATGCGGTTCTGGATCAAGCTTGTATCCCGGAGACGCTTTGATTTCTTTTACATAGTACTCGCCAGCCGGAAGTTCAGCCTCGCCAGACTCGCCTTTTGCGTTCGTTGTAAATGTTGCCACCTGTTTTGTACAAGCCGCGTCAGAATACACGCCATACTGCGCGCCCTCCAAAGAATAGCATTTATTTCCGTCCGTGACTGCCGGAGCGGAAGAGACCTTCTTCAGCATGGCTTTCCCGCTGGTCATGACCTTGATGATGGTCGCGCCCGCCTGGTCATCCAAGCCCGTTCCTGCCGCTGTCTGCGCCAAGCCAAGCACCACATACCCGTCGCCTTTCTCAAGGACGGACACCTGGTTCTTCTTCTCGCCTTCCACGAGGTCATCGCCTACATGGCAGCACATCCCCACATACAGGTTCCTGTACCT
>KE159796.1:404620-405325 GCA_000403475.2 Lachnospiraceae bacterium MD308 | reverse complement strand
TTGTAAAACTTCTCCCGGTCGCTGGACGTGCCGTCCGTTGACAGGTACGGCGCGTACACGAAGTTCTTCTGCCCCGCGTACAGCATCTCCCGGTATGCCTCATACTTATGGGTGGAGTTTGAGCCGTTGTATTCATATACATTCCCTACTTTCAGCTTTTCAAACTCGATGGACGGCGTGATAGGTTTCCCGGTGTCCACGTTCGTCACATAGGACATGTTCTCGCCATTCACTGCGCCTTTTGCCGCATGTACCGTCTCCGCCCCGAACAGGCTCCTTATTCTCTGGGAAAGGGTCTTCCCTTTGATGACGAATTTTACGGAATACGTCGTCGCACCCAGGCAGTTCAATGTATATTCCCCGGTCTTCCCGTTATAGGACGCGCCTTCCCCTTCTTCCAGGTCTGCCGGCAGCGTGCTGTCGTTCATGTACACTTCAATGTCTTCAAAATTGACTTTTCCGGCATCCTCCTCCGCTACCAGCGGGAAAGTCATGGAATTGAAGGCAGTGAACTCCGCCGTGCCATCCTTCAAAACAGACTTCGCAGCGCTGTGGTTCTCAACCGCCACGTTCACGTCTACTCCTTTTCCAAGCTCCGGCGCTACAAGAACCTGTCAAGGACTGCCGTCATCACAATTATAAGGGCTGCCGCCATAAAGTTTTTCCATTTTTTCATAATCTGTCTCTCCTTTTCAGATAACTTAT
>KE159796.1:400958-404415 GCA_000403475.2 Lachnospiraceae bacterium MD308 | reverse complement strand
CCATGGATGCAAGGAACGCGTCCATGTTGCTGTCGAACATCCCGTCAATGGTCTTCGCCTTCAGGTACTTCCTGTTGGCGATGGTGTACGTCACGCGGACATGGTGCGCCGTCTCCCGCAGCCCGTCCTCATACTTCTTTTCAGCAGCGGTGACCTGCATGTCCTCCAGCGGGATGTCTTTTGCTCCTTTGGCGCCAGGCTTTGCCTCACCATCAGTCACGTCTTCCGCTCCTTTGGCATCAAACTCCACCTTGCCGTCGGCTGCATCCTCCGCGTACATCTGCGCTGCCTCCTGCACGTCAGCCGGTGCCTCTGTCTCCCAGTATTCCCCGGACATCCCGGCTGCCTTGTCCGCATCCGCATCCTCCAGGTTGTCAGACAGGTACTCCGTCACTGTAGGGGCTGCCGCCGCATCTGCTGCATACACCTGAACTGCCGTTCCCAGCACTGACGGTACGATCATCGAAACCGCCAGCACGATCGCTGTGATCTTTCTGAGTAATCTCATCCTCTTTATACCTCGCTTTCTTTGGGTTGATATCTATATGAACAGCCCCACCCCATGGATAGGCACTGGATATTTTGTCCCCGACGGTTCCCGGTCACAGCTCCGGTTCCGTGCAAAAGTAATATGGGAGAATGGAATTTTGGAGGGAGAAAATGGAAATGTAAAGGAGAGACATCCTTTTACAGGACAAAAAGTCGGAACCAGGTTCCGACTGCAAAGATGAAATGCGGCACAACATCTTATCTGCTGTTCCATTTATACTTTCACAAACTTTGAATTACGACAAAAGGCGCTAACGGATTCCGCTAACGCCTTTCGTTTGTTTACAAACCATATGCAATTTTTTATTGCGGAAATGCGACAAGTTTCACGCGTTTCCCGATATTTGGCAATTCCTGCCGGAATAAGCGAATCTGCACCTTTGAACAAGGTTTCTCTTGAACATCCGACCCATACCAAACAAGCTTTTTTGCGCTCAGACATTCCGGAATCCGAAGCTTAAGGCAAAACACCTCTTCATTCCCGCATAACCATTGGTGAACACGATTTGTATTTCTTCCAAGTATAGTTTTCAGAAACGTGGACACATCCTTCTCGTCAGCCTGAAAAGTGCTGGCACACTTAATTCCACCATAAAGCAACCTACTTTTCAGGTAACTATCACACTTGTTGATGTGTCTCGCTTTTGTATGGCACAAAAACTCATCAAACTCACTGCTTTTTACGAAATCTCTGAGTTCCTGCTCTGTCATTGTAAACAAATTTCTCATGTTTTTTCCTCCTGTTTATGAAATATTTTCCTAAACATGGAGGAGGACAGACATTTTCATTCAGTGCCATTTCTTCTGATTTTAAAGCCAATCGCGGAATTCCCAGAAACACTTTCCCTCGCTAGGCAGATATCCTGTTTTGCGAAACTGCATCTACCCCTAATTTTTTCTCTAAAAAAAGAAGTCTAAAAAAGACTTCTTTTTATAACCAACTACTTTATCAAGAAAATTTATAGTTGTATCTAATTATTCTACAAGAATATTTCACCACATTTACAGCCTGTATAATAAAACCTTTCTGTATTTTGCAGCCAATTATAATCAAATTCTGATTTTTACCGTAATTCGATTTTCTTTTCACCGTAAAGACAATTTTCTTTTAATTGCCTCTACTAATGTAGCCGAAAAATTGATATTGTTCGCTTTAGCCAATTCATCAATCCATGTCGGTATTGTCAATGTTTTTTTGACATATACTACTTTTATTTGCGATCTATGATAAGGCATCCAAACATTTATATATATTATTTTTTGATTTTCTCTTATTTCAATTTTTTCAACATTAGTCTTCTCGGGCAAATTGCTACCGCTTTCTTCAATATCATTTATAGTTAATGCAAGAACATCTTGCGCTGCTGTAATATAATCCTCTCCTTTCGGCACACATGTAAATGCATTATCAAAATCCGGAAATATTATATTAATAAATCCTTCTTCATTATAATCAATAATTGCAGGATATGTGTAATTATCATTCATATTTTTTACCCTTCCTTTCACTTTGCTCAAGGCATAAACAACTCATAAAAACTCATTCAATTTGTCTATAATAGAAATTCCTATTTCCGTTTACCAAAATAGTGTTATTATTTTGACTTTCTTGCCCTTCTATACAGCACGTGTTTAATACGTGTTATATCATAATTTTTTTTATCTGTCAACATTACTTGTAATAATAATACCCTTAAAGTATAATATAATCATCTTTTCGTATTGATGCAGCCAATATAAATATCTGAAATTAATCTTGAAAAATTGAATAAGGGTTTAGATAACATCATTTCATCAGAGGATGAGTCCTATCAAATGGGTTTAAAAAGCAAACCGCTTACCTAATGGATTTAAAGGAAGGAACTTATTTACTATAATATGATATTTATGGAGGCATCTGCATGGTATTCAAAAAAATTGACAAACTGTTGCGTAAAAATAATTGGTATGTTGCAAGAGTAAAAGGTTCACATTATCAATATAAACATGCTGATTATAATTATTGCATAACAGTTCCCAATCATGGTAAATCTGATTTATCTATAGGAGTACTTAAAAATATCGAAGAGAAAACAGGTCTATCTTTCCGATAGACCTGTTTTGTTCTAAAAACTATTTATTGTACCAATTACAAATATCACAATAACTTGTTCTGCATCTACTCCTCTATTATACTTTAACAAAAACTGCCTTTTCTAAAAGACAGCCTTAAAAAAGACTTCCTTCATGATCAATATTCTTTTTTAGTTCTTAGTTATATCTGATTTTCCCACAGGAACATTTTTTGCCGACGGTTACAGTCTGCGTCGTCGGGGTGGCTTTGTGTACAACAACTTCGGATACGAGGCTACCAGAATGATTTCCTTTGCCGCATTTATGGGTTGATGTTTTCCCGGTAATAATTTCGTTGCACTCATTACATATGATTTCGCCTTTATACTTCAACTCTACCCAACCTATTTCGTTTTCAAGAAAGCCCATCATATCTTTTTCAGACGATTGATCTAGGAAAGTATAACTAGCTGTCGGCGCGCCAGGTGCATTGTAGTCGGAATAGTAGCCATTTACCGCATAACTACCCTTTATTCTGTCATACGTCAAAGCGCCATATTTTACACGGAAATAACTGCTGGTACCCTTTTCGCCATTATCTCCCCTCTGGTACTTCGCCTGACTGAAAGGAACCTGTTTCATTACTGTCCTCTTTTCAGTAACAGGGATTGTATAAGAATGTACATGACCACTGGAAACACTACCCGTCTTCCTCACGGTCACCGCTTTCTTCGCAGACCATTTGCTGTACTTTGTCTTCTTGCCAACTTTCTTATACGTCCTGACTCTTACCCAATACTTTTTTCCTTTCTTCAAGGATACCGTTTTTGATGTTGCCGACGCCTTATAGGATTTT
>KE159796.1:399856-400673 GCA_000403475.2 Lachnospiraceae bacterium MD308 | reverse complement strand
AAGATTAGATACAACTAAAACAGGATACTGAAAAATATTAATTGCAAAAAATAATAATACCTAAAAATACTGCTGATATTTCTGGAACGAACTTCCGCTCACAGTGCTTTCCTTATTTTGAAACCACTGAGTATATTTTGTATATATATCGACACGAATGGGCGTTTCAATAAGATGTCATATAACATTTGTATCCGGAACCCGGTTCCGAAACGCAAAAAAAAGAAAGCCTCCTGCATTGAGCATAAAGCTACCCCAGACCATAACTGCCGGCAAGAAATGCTCCTGCGGAAAGATTAGATATAGCTAAACAGATTGAAGTTCTATACTGAGAAAAAGGAGCCTTTTAAAGGTTCTTAGGAATAAAAGAATATTGACTACAAAAAAGAGCCTTTACATAAGGTTTCTTTTTTGCAGGAAAGAAATACGTATTTGTCAGTCCCGGCACATGACCTTGATGATGGTCGCGCCCGCCTGGTCATCCAAGCCCGTTCCTGCCGCTGTCTGCGCCAGGCCGAGTACCACATACCCGTCGCCTTTTTCAAGAACGGACACTTGGTTCTTCTTCTCGCCTTCCACGAGGTCATCGCCTACATGGCAGCACATCCCCACATACAGGTTCCTGTACCTGGTCTCGCCGTCGTACTCAAAGCTGCCTGACCATCTCCATTCGCTGGCTTTCCCGAAGGACACCGCCCCTCTCCCATGGACTTCATTCAGCGTTCCCGATGGCGCGCCGATTCCGAACATGTACCAGTATTCCCATTTCTTGTCCTGGTTCAGTGATGGTCGCTGTCTTTGAATGCTCGCTGACATG
>KE159796.1:391841-392531 GCA_000403475.2 Lachnospiraceae bacterium MD308 | reverse complement strand
CTCTGGGAAAGGGTCTTCCCTTTGATGACGAATTTTACGGAATACGTCGTCGCACCCAGGCAGTTCAATGTATATTCCCCGGTCTTCCCGTTATAAGATGCTCCTTCACCTTCTTCCAGGTCTGCCGGCAGTGCGCTGTCGTTCAGGTACACTTCAATGTCTTCAAAATTAACTTTTCCGGCATCTTCCTCCGCTACCAGCGGGAAGGTCATGGAATTGAAGGCAGTGAACTCCGCCGTGCCGTCCTTCAAAACAGACTTCGCAGCGCTGTGGTTCTCAACCGCCACATTCACTTCTACGCCTTTTTCCAGCTCCGGCGCTACAAGAACCTGTGCCTGTAAGTCGTATCCAAGCTCCGTTCCGTCCGCCGCAAAATAATAGGACTTCGGGATGTAGACAATCCCCGTTTTCTTGTCAAACACGATGTCCCCGCTTACGTCCTTCGGGTTCTCCTGCGTGTTCGTGACGAACTCGGCATCCACGATCCTGTCGCTCAAGCCGTTCATGCTCCCGTAGTTCAGGAACGCCACATAACAGCCGTCGTGATCCTTGGACTCATTAGACCGGGCTTGTGGCTGCCATGGATGCAAGGAACGCGTCCATGTTGCTGTCGAACATCCCGTCAATGGTCTTCGCCTTCAGGTACTTCCTGTTGTTTTTCCATTTTTTCATAATCTGTCTCTCCTTTTC
>KE159796.1:373980-383937 GCA_000403475.2 Lachnospiraceae bacterium MD308 | reverse complement strand
GTATAAGAAAGTTGGCAAGAAGACAAAGTACAGCAAATGGTCTGCGAAGAAAGCGGTGACCGTGAGGAAGACGGGTAGTGTTTCCAGTGGACATGTACACTCCTACACAATTCCTGTTACGGAAAAGAGGACAGTGATGAAACAAGTTCCCTTTAGCCAAGCAAAGTATCAGAGGGGAGATAATGGCATAAAGGGTACCAGCAGTTATTTCCGCGTAGAATACGGAGCTTTGACATATGACAGTGTTCCCCAAAATTGCGCGATAAATGGCTACTTTTCCCGTAACTCCGTTCCCGGTACGCCAGGTGCCTCATATACTTTCCTAGAGCAAACGTCTAAAGAAGATATGATGGGTTTTCTTGAAGACGAGATAGGCTGGGTGGAGTTGAAATACACAGGCTGTCAAGTATGTCAAAAATGTGGGTATGTTTATAGTGGTGATGAAGAAAATAGGGATGCCTGTAATTATTCATGGCGTAGTGATGAAATTGTAGTCGAAACTGTTGTACACAAAGCCACCCCGACGACACAGACTGTAACCGTCGGCAAAAAATGTTCCTGTGGGAAGATTAGATACAACTAAACAGATACTGAATAAAAGGAGTCTTTTTAAGACTTCTTTTTTTGAAAACTATGATGTCTCAAATGATATGCCGTGCAATATTTTGTATCCGAAACACAGTTCGAATGAATCCTATGAACCCCCAAATCTAGCTTGTTATATGTTAAACTATAAAAAATATACAAGTAGGAGGATAAAAGGATGGCAATTTGCAAAAGAATAGAAGAATATTTGGAATACTGTAAGTATCGGAAAGAACTGGATGAAAAAACATTAAAAGCGTATAAGATTGACCTGAAACAATTCTTTACCACTGTTTCGCGCAACAACCCTCAAAAAAATGAAATTGAGCAGTATATAACAGAACTGCATAAAACGTACAAACAGAAAACCGTGAAACGGAAAATAGCAAGCATCAAGGCATTCTATAATTATTTAGAAGGACAAGATCTGATAGATATCAATCCATTTAGGAAGATTAACGTGAAGTTCAAAGAAACTGTAATATTGCCGCGTATTATTCCACGGGCAGAAATCGAGCATCTGTTGAATTATATGTATTCCTGCCACAGAAATACAAAAAGGACAGGAAACAACTACATTTTGCGCGATATTGCTATAGTAGAGGTATTTTTTGCCACGGGGGCGAGGGTGTATGAAATTTCAAATATCAGAGCGGATTGTGTTGATTTGGAATCCGGCTCAGTCAGGATCATGGGTAAGGGAGGACGGGAAAGGTATATTCAAATCGTTGATGAAGATGTGCTTGGCATCCTGAAACAATATTATTCCCAAAACAAGGAAATGATTAAAAAAAGCGGCTATTTTTTTATAAACCAGCTTGGGCGGCGGTTTTCTGAGCAGTCTGTCAGGAATATGTTAAAGAAATATACGAAACACGCAGGGCTTGATAGAAACATCACGCCACATATGTTCCGGCATTCTTTTGCAACATATCTAATTGAAGAAGGCGTGGATATCAGCTATGTACAGCATATTTTGGGGCACAGCTCCATAAAGACTACCCAAATCTATATACATATTGCATCTAAAAAACAGGCAGAGATATTAAAGGACATGCATCCACGAAAACAGATGTGTATAAATGCAGCGGCATAGATATTGAAATAATGGAGATACGTTTTTGGCGGCTGGCTGGGATATGGCAGCTTTTTTAAGATGCCAATTAGACAGAAAAATATTACGAAAATAAGGAAAACAAATGAGGGAGAAATTTTAGACAACAATTAATATATTTAATGAATTAATTTTAAATTTAAACCCACAAAAAAGTAGATAATTCTCAAAAAATTTAGTATAATGAACAGATAATAAGAAATTATCCTAAGAATTATGATGTAAATGGGAGGAACATATGAAAAAACTTTTAATTATTTCTTTGCATGCAGATCCCTCAATGCCGCCGGGTGTCGGCGAGTGGGGTGGCACACATACATATATGAGAGAACTTTTAACAGAATTACATGATACTGATTATGATGTGATTTTAATAACAAGAAAAGTCTATCCAACTGAGGAAACAATTGAACGAATATCCCCCTCTTGTCGCATTGTTCGGCTTACACTCGGTGTGTTTGGAGATTTTGATAAACGAGACTTATATAAACTACATGAAGTTACTTTTTCTCAACTCATTGAAAAATTGAACGAATTAAAATTTGTTCCAGATATTATTCATAGTGTATATTGGAATTCAGGACATTTGGCAATGCGCTTATCAAATCTGTGGAATATTCCATATGTACATAGCGTGATTTCAAATGGGAAAGGAAGAAATGAGCATGGTGCCACTGGAACTGCTTCTCATCGTATTTACACTGAAACACAGGTATTTACTCATGCATCACTTATTTTATGTGTAGCAGAAAGCGAAAAGGCAGAAATTTGTAAATATTATAATATACAACCTTCAAAAGTTGTTGTAGCAGGGCAATATATCCATCCAGCTTTTGTTTCCGCAGCACACGATCCGATCGGCGCACCTCGCAAATCTGGTATTTCCCATAAAATTGAGTCCGTTTATTTTTCTCCTTATGTCAAAACACAGATAACAACCGGAGAATGGTGGAGAAAACAGGTATTTACATATACAGGCAGACTTAGCGTAGATAAGGGAATATCGTTTATTGTACAGGCATGGCATCATCTTCAACAAAAATACAATGAAACATGCCCGCCTTTATGGATAATTGGAGGAAACCCAACAGATATAGAAAATATACGTTCCCAACTCGAACTTTCAGAATCAGAACTTTCAAGATTAGAAAATAATCGGCAAATTGTATGGTGGGGATTTTTAGATGAAAATGGCATCAGTGCCATTTATGGTAAGACATTGGCATTAATAACTCATTCAAAATATGAGCCCGGCGGGCGTGTCGCTGTAGAAGCAATGTGTGAAGGAGTTCCTGTTTTAGCCACTCCTAATGGATTTGCGCTAGATACCATTCAAAATTGGGCTAATGGTTTTTTAATCCCATATGGTGATATCCCCACACTCGAAGTGCGAATGGAACATTTTATCAAACAGCCCTACCTGTCAAACTGTATGGGTCAACAAGCCCGGAAAACAGGACTGGATACTTTAAAATACTGGAACTTTAGAGATAAACATTTAGCCGCCTATACCGTGGCAATTGAGGGTAACATATTTAAAGAAACTCCCTATATAAAAACTGAATTAAATCCCAATTTCAGAATACCAGTAACTTATCCGTTCAATATGTATTTAGTTGATAAACCTGATATTTTGCAAATTATGCATAATAACGCAATTACAGATATTATTTCCATTATTAATTGTTCAAACAGTTCTTCTGCAAGTTGGAGCGTAGAATGTTCTAATAAGAATTACTTTATAAAAATACCTTATGATCGAATCAATAATTCTGCTCTCTGGTCAGAAAATGAAGAACAACCAACAGTTATTAGTTCTTTAAAACGCTATCGTGCTGAAGTTGGAGCAACAACATTCCACGGAATCCCACCATTATTAGGAAAGCACGAACCAAGGCATGCACTTATTAGAGAAAAATACGAAAATGTAGAACTTCCTTTGGAACAGCAATTATCCCATGTTCTGCATGCGATAAATAGTTTTTATGAGAAAAATCCTCTTTCTAATTCAAAATATATGGAAAACCTAAATAAGCTAATACAGCAGGGAAAAAATTACCATGAGGTTGATAGCATATATCAAGAAATGGTATCTTCTGATTATCCATGGCAGTATTATTACAATGATTATTCCCTCCGGATTGAATTATTGCGTTGGAACCATTATTATGACCTTTTATCTCCAGTACAACAGGAGCCTATTAGGTCAACATATCCAAAAGTATTTCAATTAGCGAACACCCTTTCACTAGGAGAATCTAATTTACAACCAGTATTAAATCACGGTGGATTTGATTATAAAAATCTTATATTTACTCCGCAGCCTATTTTGTTGGATAATGAAAAAATTCATCCCGGTTGGCCCGGAATTGATTATGCTGATTTTATTCTTACTTTTGTTGCAAAAAGATATGTTTCAAAAGAAACAAAACATTTGTGGGAAAGCATACTCAAATTAGTTCCTACGCCATATATTACTAACTCAATACTCGGAGGATGGCTCCTTTTAGGTATTTGCAAAGAATTGGTATCAGAAGCAGCACGCTTGAATCCCATTTCTGCATCATTAAAAAAGCGTAGTGATATCTTGTTACAGATATTCCAATAATCAGCCAGTCACTAATACTATTCCATTGCAATATTTTACCTTGTTCTGAAAGCATTTTTTCCAATCTTTTGTCTGACAAAGCTGACTAAAGTCATCCCGTATTGGAATATCTTCCATTTTGGTAAAAATGTTTTCTACATTTTCTTCTAATTCATGCAAATACATCAATATCAATAATAAGCTCTGATAGGGTACAGATGTGTTGTCTGATTTTATCTTCTTGGTAAAATCAGACAACAATATATGCGACACCTGTATAATCAAGGTTTTTGCTTTTTTGCTTTTCCCTATCTGTAATAATGTACTGGCTTGATTCAGCATGGTTCTCCATCTATAAATAGTAGCCCCAGAAAGTTTCAAATAAAAATCACTTTCTTTAAGAATATCCAATCCCTCCATATATTCACCATTTGCAGCTTTACAGCAACCCAATATATTTAATGCTCTTCCCTTTTGAAAATGAATACCTAGCGTGGAAGCAATACTCATCCCTTCCTCTGCCCATGTTTCTGCAGTGTCATATTCCTGTGCCAGAAAATTGGACATAGCAATATCAATTCGCGTATGTAAAATTTCTAAAAAAGGATATTTTTTTTCTTTTACAGTATCCAATAATTTACTATATGCTTTTATTGCGTCTAATGGTTTTGTCTTAAGTAGACGATTCCCTTCCTGCGACAAATAAGCTGCGCGAGCGTTATAAGATTCTGGATATTTTTCAATTCCTTCTTTAAAAAGAACTGTAGCGGCATCTCCTCCCTCAAGCATTTTTAAAGATAATCCATGGGCAGAATATATACGTCCTGCAATGTCATCACTTGTATCAAAAAGGCGACATATATCTGACAAATTATCATATAGTACTTTGCTAATCTGATGTGCATCATCAAACATTCCAGCTATAAATTTTTTATGCCACATAAATAAAGAATATTCGTGCCATTCCTTACAAGATACATGATCCGGAAAATATAGTATAATTGATTTTTTTGTCATATGATAGAAAGACTCATATTCTTTTTCATTATCCGCATGAAGCTCATAGATACAATGTAACATTTTTAATAAAATACGTAATTTAATATTTTTTTCGCTATTTGAAAGCATTATCTTATTATTTATTCTTTCGATATATCTTTTTCCAATTGCTATTGATTGTTGATATTGCTGTGAATCTTCAAATAGCGACATAACATGTACTGTATAATCACCGATATTATTATCCTGTTCTAATGTATATAGCAACTCCAACTGGATAAATGGATACTTAGCATCGCTTTGATTTTGTATGAGGGGCAATAATTTTTGTGCTGCTTTCATTCGTTCCAATGGTTGAGAGGTTGCCTTTATAGCTGATAAAAGACGCAAATGTACACACTGAAGATTATCACCTTCAAGTTTAAATATACCATTGTTAAAGATAAATTCGCATATCTCATCTGTCTGTGTTTTCCAATAATCATTTAGCAAAGAATAAGAAATTTCACCATTTAAAAGTAACGCCATTTCCAGTAATTCCGAGACACAAGGGATCATTCTATATTTTAAGATCAGAGAAATGGTTTCTCTATTGGCATCGATTCCCTGATTATTCCAAAACATTTCGCGTTCTTCATCTGACATTTTTTTTAATTCTTTGACATTTATATTTAATGAGATTTGTTTAAAATACTCTAATGCATGTTTAATTTTAAGCGGATTGTTTTCCAGCATATCACCAAATTGCTTGCATGACTCCCTATCCAATTTAATATATTTTCTAATCAGTTTATATATCAAATGTTCAGACAATGATTTTACAAAATATACATGAGCGTTTTTCGTAATCATTTTATAGTAGTTATTGGAACATTTAATATCATCTGTCAGCATAAATGGTTTTCTTAATTCAAGTAGAATTCGTATCCCGTTTTTTAGCATTTGCTCAATAAGTTCGAGAAGAAAATCTACACATTCTACAGAAAGTGAATCCATATTTTCAAAAAAAATCACCAAATGAAAATACTCTCTTTTATCTTGCAGTATTGCACTTAAATATTTGAGCAAATAATGTCGATAAATGTCGTTTGAACCTTCATATTCATAAATGTCCATTGCCAAAATATGCTTAACAGCATTTGCGATATCTGAATCAACGCAATTCCCTTTTATTGCTATTAGCCTATCTATATACGTATTTAACCCTATATCTTCTAAAATGGCATCTAGTGAAACACCCCAAACCGCCTCTAAAACCTTTAAATACAATATTCTGGAACTGGTGCATAGACTTAAATTAATTTTTTGTGTATCAAATTTCTTTTTTTGCAATTTATCACATATTTTATCAATAAGTACACTTTTCCCGATTCCCTCAACACCAGAAAGAATAATTTTCTTGTTTGTAACATTAAACTCATTCACTATATCGGATATGAGTTTGTTCCTTTGGGCATCAAGCAAGCATGTGTCTTTTGTTAATGCTTTGTTTGCAGTAGCAGTTTCTTGTACGGGCAAAGAGATAATTTTTCTTTCTAAATCCGTTAAAAGAGTTTCGCTTGTTTTACAGGCTTTTAATAAATATGATTTGTTTTCATGAATATAGTTTTTAAGTTTTATATTATCTACGCTTACAATTGCTAACGCTGTTCGTTTATTAAAGTTTTTGATTTCTTTTTTGGTTTGCGGCGATAATTCTATGTTAGTAGCAATATACAATTTATTTGCTGAAGAATTAAAAGCAATGATTATTGCTTTTGCACAATCACTTAATGGCAACGAAGATTGCGATTCCCTGAATTTTGCTTCCATCATTATTTTTTTATATAACGCTTTATTGTCCGAAGGAATAATCCATATCCCATCATATCCTGAATCATGTGAATCTACAGTATGTTCACTTTTTATGGTCTTTTTATATAACTGTGAAACATACTCATAGGCTACGCTTTCAAACAGTTTCCATGTTTTATTCATAATTCTCACCTAATTTTAACAGATAATTTCTTATTATCTGTTCATTATACTAAATTTTTTGAGAATTATCTACTTTTTTGTGGGTTTAAATTTAAAATTAATTCATTAAATATATTAATTGTTGTCTAAAATTTCTCCCTCATTTGTTTTCCTTATTTTCGTAATATTTTTCTGTCTAATTGGCATCTTAAAAAAGCTGCCATATCCCAGCCAGCCGCCAAAAACGTATCTCCATTATTTCAATATCTATGCCGCTGCATTTATACACATCTGTTTTCGTGGATGCATGTCCTTTAATATCTCTGCCTGTTTTTTAGATGCAATATGTATATAGATTTGGGTAGTCTTTATGGAGCTGTGCCCCAAAATATGCTGTACATAGCTGATATCCACGCCTTCTTCAATTAGATATGTTGCAAAAGAATGCCGGAACATATGTGGCGTGATGTTTCTATCAAGCCCTGCGTGTTTCGTATATTTCTTTAACATATTCCTGACAGACTGCTCAGAAAACCGCCGCCCAAGCTGGTTTATAAAAAAATAGCCGCTTTTTTTAATCATTTCCTTGTTTTGGGAATAATATTGTTTCAGGATGCCAAGCACATCTTCATCAACGATTTGAATATACCTTTCCCGTCCTCCCTTACCCATGATCCTGACTGAGCCGGATTCCAAATCAACACAATCCGCTCTGATATTTGAAATTTCATACACCCTCGCCCCCGTGGCAAAAAATACCTCTACTATAGCAATATCGCGCAAAATGTAGTTGTTTCCTGTCCTTTTTGTATTTCTGTGGCAGGAATACATATAATTCAACAGATGCTCGATTTCTGCCCGTGGAATAATACGCGGCAATATTACAGTTTCTTTGAACTTCACGTTAATCTTCCTAAATGGATTGATATCTATCAGATCTTGTCCTTCTAAATAATTATAGAATGCCTTGATGCTTGCTATTTTCCGTTTCACGGTTTTCTGTTTGTACGTTTTATGCAGTTCTGTTATATACTGCTCAATTTCATTTTTTTGAGGGTTGTTGCGCGAAACAGTGGTAAAGAATTGTTTCAGGTCAATCTTATACGCTTTTAATGTTTTTTCATCCAGTTCTTTCCGATACTTACAGTATTCCAAATATTCTTCTATTCTTTTGCAAATTGCCATCCTTTTATCCTCCTACTTGTATATTTTTTATAGTTTAACATATAACAAGCTAGATTTGGGGGTTCATAGGATTCATTCGAACTGTGTTTCGGATACAAAATATTGCACGGCATATCATTTGAGACATCATAGTTTTCAAAAAAAGAAGTCTTAAAAAGACTCCTTTTATTCAGTATCTGTTTAGTTGTATCTAATCTTCCCACAGGAACATTTTTTGCCGACGGTTACAGTCTGTGTCGTCGGGGTGGCTTTGTGTACAACAGTTTCGACTACAATTTCATCACTACGCCATGAATAATTACAGGCATCCCTATTTTCTTCATCACCACTATAAACATACCCACATTTTTGACATACTTGACAGCCTGTGTATTTCAACTCCACCCAGCCTATCTCGTCTTCAAGAAAACCCATCATATCTTCTTTAGACGTTTGCTCTAGGAAAGTATATGAGGCACCTGGCGTACCGGGAACGGAGTTACGGGAAAAGTAGCCATTTATCGCGCAATTTTGGGGAACACTGTCATATGTCAAAGCTCCGTATTCTACGCGGAAATAACTGCTGGTACCCTTTATGCCATTATCTCCCCTCTGATACTTTGCTTGGCTAAAGGGAACTTGTTTCATCACTGTCCTCTTTTCCGTAACAGGAATTGTGTAGGAGTGTACATGTCCACTGGAAACACTACCCGTCTTCCTCACGGTCACCGCTTTCTTCGCAGACCATTTGCTGTACTTTGTCTTCTTGCCAACTTTCTTATACGTCCTGACTCTTACCCAATACTTTTTTCCTTTCTTCAAGGATACCGTTTTTGATGTTGCCGACGCCTTATAGGATTTTTTCCCTTTGGACATCTTGGAGTTCGTGGCAACCTGGATCTGGTACTTTGCGCCCTTTACTTTTGAATATTTCACTGTCACTTTCCCGGCTGATTGAGACTTAAGATAGGTGATTTTCGTTTTTTTAGGGGCAGATGCCGCCTCTACCTCGGTAACCGGGAATGCAAGGACTGCCGTCATCATAATTATAAGGGCTGCCGCCATAAAGTTTTTCCATTTTTTCATAATCTGTCTCTCCTTTTCAGATAACTTATTAATTGCAAAAAATAATAATACCTAAAAATACTGCTGATATTTCTGGAACGAACTTCCGCTCACAGTGCTTTCCTTATTTTGAAACCACTGAAAATACTTTGTATAGATATCGACACGAATAGGCGTTTCAATAAGACGTTATATAACATTTGTATCCGGAACCCGGTTCCGAAATGCTAAAGAAAACATGTCTTGGTTTGTTTGAAACACCTCACATGAAACTCCAAACCCAGCTTGTCGTATGGTAAACTATAAAAAATTCACAAGGATAAAAGGATGGCAATTTACAAAAGAGTAGAGGAATATTTGGAATACTGTAAGTATTGGAAAGAACTGGATGAAAAAACATTAAAAGCGTATAAGATTGACCTGAAACAATTCTTTACCACCGTTTCTCGTGACACCCCTCAAAAAGATGAAATTGAACAGTATATAA
>KE159796.1:372276-373970 GCA_000403475.2 Lachnospiraceae bacterium MD308 | reverse complement strand
AAAAACATTAAAAGCGTATAAGATTGACCTGAAACAATTCTTTACCACCGTTTCTCGTGACACCCCTCAAAAAGATGAAATTGAACAGTATATAACAGAACTGCATAAAACGTACAAGCAGAAAACTGTGAAACGGAAAATAGCAAGTATCAAGGCATTCTATAATTATTTGGAAGGACAAGATCAGATAAAGAGGAGCCTTTTTTAAAGGTTTCTTTTTTAAGGAATTGAAGGCAGTGAACTCCGCCGTGCCGTCCTTCAAAACAGACTTCGCAGCGCTGTGGTTCTCAACCGCCACGTTCACGTCTACTCCTTTTCCAAGCTCCGGCGCTACAAGAACCTGTGCCTGTAAGTCATACCCGAGCTCCGTTCCGTCCGCCGCAAAGTAATAGGACTTCGGGATATAGACAATCCCCGTTTTCTTGTCAAACACCACGTCATTGCTCACGTCCTTCGGGTTCTCCTGCGTGTTCGTGACGAACTCTGCATCCACGATCCTGTCGCTCAGGCCGTTCATGCTCCCGTAGTTCAGGAACGCCACGTAACAGCCGTCATGCTCCTTGGACTCATAGACCGGGCTTGTGGCTGCCATGGATGCAAGGAACGCGTCCATGTTGCTGTCGAACATTTCATCAATGGTCTTTGCCTTCAGGTACTTCCTGTTGGCGATGGTGTACGTCACGCGGACATGGTGCGCCGTCTCCCGCAGCCCGTCCTCATACTTCTTTTCAGCAGCGGTGACCTGCATGTCCTCCAGCGGGATGTCTTTTGCTCCTTTGGCGCCAGGCTTTGCCTCACCATCAGTCACGTCTTCCGCTCCTTTGGCATCAAACTCCACCTTGCCGTCGGCTGCATCCTCCGCATACATCTGCGCTGCCTCCTGCACGTCAGCCGGTGCCTCTGTCTCCCAGTATTCCCCGGACATCCCGGCTGCCTTGTCCGCATCCGCATCCTCCAGGTTGTCAGACAGGTACTCTGTCACTGTAGGGGCTGCCGCCGCATCTGCCGCATACACCTGAACTGCCGTTCCCAGCACTGACGGTGCGATCATCGAAACCGCCAGCACGATCGCTGTGATCTTTCTGAGTAATCTCATCCTCTTTATACCTCACTTTCTTTGGGTTGATATCTATATGAACAGCCCCACCCCATGGATAGGCACTGGATATTTTGTCCCTGACGGTTCCCGGTCACAGCTCCGGTTCCGTGCAAGAGTAATATGGGAGAATGAAATTTTGGAGGGAGAAAATGGAAATGTAAAGGAGAGACATCCTTTTACAGGACAAAAAATCGGAACCCGGTTCCGACTGCGAAGGTAAAATGTCCTAAAACATCTTATTGAAAAGCCTATTTGTGCCGATATTTATACAAAGTATATTCAGTGGTTTTGGAATAAGAAAAGCACTGTAAATAAAAGTTCGTTCCAGAAACATCAGCAGTATTTTTAGGCATTATATTTTTGCACTAAATAAGTTATCTGAAAAGGAGAGACAGATTATGAAAAAATGGAAAAACTTTATGGCAGCAGCCCTTGTATTTGTAATGACGGCAGTCCTTGCGTTCCCCGCTACTGAGGTAGAGGCGGCATCTGCCCCTAAAAAAACAAAGATTACTTATCTGAAGTCTCAGTCAGCCGGGAAGGTAACGGTGAAGTATTCAAAAGTAAAGGGCGCAAAATACCAGATCCAGGTCGC
>KE159796.1:371010-371951 GCA_000403475.2 Lachnospiraceae bacterium MD308 | reverse complement strand
TAAGGGTCAGGACGTATAAGAAAGTTGGCAAGAAGACAAAGTACAGCAAATGGTCTGCAAAGAAAGCGGTGACCGTAAGGAAGACGGGTAGTGTTGCTAGCAAGCACTATCACGATTACACAATCCCTGTTACGGAAAAGAGGACAGTAATGAAACAGGTTCCTTTCAGCCAGGCAAAGTATCAGAGGGGAGATAATGGCGAAAAGGGTACCAGCAGTTATTTCCGCGTAGAATACGGAGCTTTGACATATAACAGAATGAAGGGTAACTATGCAGTAAATGGCTATTATTCCGACTATAATGCACCTGGCACGCCGGCAGCTTTATATATTTTCTCTAATCCAAATAACGAAGAGCTTGAATATCTTGAAAAAAATAACTACATGGGTTGGATCGAGCAAAAACTTTCATACCGTAATATATGCCAAAAATGCGGATACATTTATGGCATAAACGAAGAGCCAGGAACAGATGCCTGCAACTATTCATGGCGCAGCGATTTAGTCGTGCTCGAAACCGTTGAACACAAAGCTACCCCGACGACGCAGACTGCAACCGTCGGAAAGAAATGCTCCTGCGGGAAGATTAGATACAACTAAAACAGGATACTGAAAAAGGAGTCTTTTTAAGACTTCTTTTTTTTAGAAAACTATGATGTCTCAAATGATATGCCGTGCAATTTTTTGTGTCCTAAACACAGTTCGAATGAATCCTATGAACCCCCAAATCTAGCTTGTTATATGCTAAACTATAAAAAATATACAAGTAGAAGGATAAAAGGATGGCAATTTGCAAAAGAGTAGAAGAATATTTGGAATACTGTAAGTATCGGAAAGAACTGGATGGAAAAACATTAAAAGCGTATAAGATTGACCTGAAACAATTCTTTACCACCGTTTCTCGTGACACCCCTCAAAAAGATGAAATTGAACAGTATATAA
>KE159796.1:368790-369820 GCA_000403475.2 Lachnospiraceae bacterium MD308 | reverse complement strand
TAAGGGTCAGGACGTATAAGAAAGTTGGCAAGAAGACAAAGTACAGCAAATGGTCTGCAAAGAAAGCGGTGACCGTAAGGAAGACGGGTAGTGTTTCCAGCAAGCACTATCACGACTATACAATTCCTGTTACGGAAAAGAGGACAGTAATGAAACAAGTTCCTTTCAGTCAGGCAAAGTATCAGAGGGGCGAATTTAACAAGGGCACGAAAGATTATTATAAGATAGAATACGGAGCTTTGACATATGACAGAATAAAAGGTAGTTATGCGGTAAATGGCTACTGTTACGATTATAACGCCTCTGGCACGCCGGCAGCTTTATATATTTTTTCCAATCCAAATGATGAAGAACTCGAATATCTTGAAAAAAACAACTACATAGGCTGGATTGAGCAAAAAGTAACATACGGAGACGTATGTTTCGACTGTGAGAAAATAATCACAGGAGAGACAATAAATCATAAGTGCACTGGGGGATGGCGCAATAAGTCATACGTAGTCGAAACTGTCGTACACAAAGCCACCCCGACGACGCAAACTGTAACCGTCGGAAAGAAATGCTCCTGCGGGAAGATTAGATATAACTAAA
Source organism: Lachnospiraceae bacterium MD308 (assembly GCA_000403475.2). GTDB lineage: Bacteria > Bacillota > Clostridia > Lachnospirales > Lachnospiraceae > MD308. The sequence continues at coordinate 369,229 of KE159796.1, read as the reverse complement.
CAGACACTGAGAAAAGGAGCCTTTTAAGGTTTCTTTTTTCAAGGAGAGACAGATTATGAAAAAATGGAAAAACTTTATGGTAACAACCCTTATAATTGTAATGACGGCAGTCCTTGCGTTCCCCGCTACTGAGGTAGAGGCGGCGTCTGCCCCTAAAAAAACAAGGATTACTTACCTGAAATCCCAGTCAGCCGGGAAGGTAACGGTGAAGTATAAGAAAATCAACGGATGCAAGTACCAGATCCAGGTCGCCACGAACTCGAAGATGTCTAAAGGGAAGAAGTCCTACAAAACATCGGCAGTTTCGAAAACTGTATCCTTGAAGAAAGGGAAAAAGTATTGGGTAAGGGTCAGGACGTATAAGAAAGTTGGCAAGAAGACAAAGTACAGCAAATGGTCTGCAAAGAAAGCGGTGACCGTAAGGAAGACGGGTAGTGTT
>KE159796.1:3569-368780 GCA_000403475.2 Lachnospiraceae bacterium MD308 | reverse complement strand
AGAAAGTTGGCAAGAAGACAAAGTACAGCAAATGGTCTGCAAAGAAAGCGGTGACCGTAAGGAAGACGGGTAGTGTTTCCAGCAAGCACTATCACAATTATTCAATCCCTGTTACGGAAAAAAGGACAGTAATGAAACAGGTTCCTTTCAGCCAGGCGAAGTATCAGAGGGGCGAATTTAACAAGGGCACGAAAGATTATTATAAGATAGAATACGGCGAGTTAGGATATAACATTGTTTTCGACCCCAACAAGAGTGAGGCAGATCTTCTTGAATATCTTACAAGGACTTCTGCCAAAGGCTGGATAGAGAAGAAACTTTCATACCGTAATATATGCCAAAAATGCGGATACATTTATGACATAAACGAAGAGGCAGGAACAGATGGCTGCCATTACACATGGCGCAATGATTTAGTCGTGCTCGAAACCGTTGAACACAAAGCTACCCCGACAACGCAGACTGTAACCGTCGGAAAGAAATGCTCCTGTGGGAAGATTAGGTATAACTAAACAAATACTGAGAAAAGGAGCCTTTTAAGGTTTCTTTTTTCAAGGAGAGACAGATTATGAAAAAATGGAAAAACTTTATGGCAGCAGCCCTTGTAATCGTGATGACGGCAGTCCTTGCGTTCCCCGCTACTGAGGTAGAGGCGGCATCTGCCCCTAAAAAAACAAAGATTACCTACCTGAAATCTCAGTCAGCCGGGAAAGTGACGGTGAAGTATTCAAAGGTAAAGGGCGCAAAATACCAGATCCAGGTTGCCACGAACTCCAAGTTTTGCTGTATCTGGCGCAGAGCTATCACGAATATTTTCAGCGCACCAGCCAAAACTATTACAACAGCAGGAAAGTGAAACTGCCGAAACCTGAACTTTATGTGATTTTCACAGGAAACAAAGGAAGGAAACCTGATAAAATATTTTTGTCTGAAGAGTTTTTTGAGGGTGCGGATATTGACATTGAGGTAAAGGCAAAGGTTATCTATGAAAGTGATACAGATGATATCATCAATCAGTATATTATTTTCTGCAAAGTTTTTTAATGAACAGACAAAGCAGCATGGAATGACACAAAAAGCGGTCACGGAAACAATCCGCATATGCAAAGACAGGAATGTTCTAAGGGAATATTTACTTGACAGGGAAAAGGAGGTTGTGACGATTATGATGAGTTTATTTGATGAAGAACAGATAATGAGAACTTATGCAAAAGATATTGAAAAAGAAACGGAAAGAAAAACAGCGGAAAGAATGATAAAAAAGGGGAAAATGACATTGGAGGAAATTGCAGATTATATTCCAACATTATCATTTGCATTCTGCGGAGCGCAGCGTCCACAGATGCGTTTTAGAGCGGCCGCCTTGCGGAGCAAAACGGCCACCCGTTTAATGCAGGTTATCTCCTGTTGATCATAACTGTGTAATGTTTGGTTGCTCTTTTAAGTATGGAGTTTGCCGATATCTCATCGTTCATGATCATTGGCTTCCAGTTCTCCGGCGCCCTCTGAGAACAGATGATGGTGCTTTTCTTTTTCTCCGATCTTCCTTCCAGCAGTGCAAACAGGATCTTGATTTCTGCTTCATCTACGATTGTGTGGAGAAGAAAGTCATCAAGTATCAAAAGATCCTGTTTAAGCAGTCCGGACAGTTTCCGACTATACTTACCATAATCAAGCTGTTTCTGTGACGAAAGGTTTTCAAGCAGTTCCTCACAGTGGAAATATCCCACCCGGTAATCCGTACATGCTTTTATGCCGATTGCTTTTGCCAGATACGTCTTGCCAGTATCGGACGCTCCGAGTATACAAATGTTAAACCCCTTTGGAATAAAATCCAGTGTGGAGAGCATCTGCGGAATCCCGGAAGGTAAGTATTCCCTTTCCTGGGAATCCGTACAATTCCCGATTTCTGCCGGGCATCCTATGAGTTTTGCCGAGCGGAGGCGGTTATTTATCCGTTTACTGATCTTATCCTTGTATTCGGGAGATATAAGCTCCGAAATCAGCGTAAGGCGGTCCATCTCAAGGAATCCGGGGGCAGCATAGAGTTTATCCAGTTCAGCCGCCATATTTGGCAGCCCCATTTCGTTTAATTCATCCACGAGCATATTCAGAAGGCTGTTTCCAGTGAGCATTACCGGTCACCTCCCCTCTGCCTGTCTGCCAGCTCCCTGCTGCGGGACAAAAGTTTGTTTATATCTGCCGAATCAGGGCTCATCGCGTATCCGCCCTTTTTTTCAGGGGCAGTGCTGCATTTTCGGACTTCTGCTCCCATCTCATCCGCAACTGCGGGAATGGTGTTTTTTATGAACGTATATGTGGTTTTCCCACAGTCAATGGCACGACGGCAGCACTCCTCCAGTACAGGCTTCCCATATTTCCCGCCGAAGTTGAGTACGCCAAGGCACATACGGTAGGTCTGGACTTCATATTTACGGCACTTGAGGATGTTCTGGATAACCGCCTCGGTCGATGTGCCCACAAGCCTTGCCTTATTGATAAAAAATGCTGCATTCCACTGTCCGTATCCCTGATAGCTGGCGGGGAGATGGTGGGGATTCGTAGACCATTTTCCCTTGTACTCTGCACGGGGCCACTCGCACAGGAATTCACCCTGTTTACTGTAAATTCGTACAATGGCTGCTGTCGCCTTTATGAGAACTTCTTTGTGCACATATGCTTTATTTACGCTATAATAAGCATTATCAAAGCGGACATGGAAATCGCTTGATACTTTTGCCATTCGTCTCTCCGTGTACTCGTAATGCACGGAGGGCAGCGGCATCAATTCCAGTCTTTCTTCTTCCCAATAGAAGTATCTGTTGTGTTCCTTTTTCTTAAAAGGCTCCCGGTTTAACTGTTCGAGGAAGACCCATAGATCCTGATTGAACTGTTCCAGAGAGAAATACTGCCGCTCCTCCATCTCGTGGAAAAATCCCTTTTCAAGGATGCCCACGGCGTTTTCCACAGAACTCTTATACTTTGGCTTACGAACCTTCGCAGGCAAGATAACCGTCTGGTTATGTTCCGCCCATTCGGCATAATCTTTATTCAGTTCTGGTGCGATCCAATCCCTGTTTGCTATGACGGCCTGCCTGCAGTTATCGCAGACCACAAGCGCAGGCACTCCGCCAAAGTAGTCCAGGGCATGGTTATTTACATCGATCCACTGGGGCTCTTTTACCGAAAGCATTCCCTCTGCGTATATGTACTGTGAATAGGGCAGAATGGCAACAAATACCACGACGGTATAGATTTCACCGGTTAACGGATCGGTAATCTCAAATGTTTTGCCGGCAAAGTCAACCTCCATCTTTTCCCCAATGACGGCATCGAAGTGTAAGGTTTCGGCATTTTCGGCACACCATTCAGAGTAATGTTCGCAGAACTGGCGGTATTGATAATAACGCCTGCCAGTTTCCTCGCACTTCTTTTTGTACCTGTTCCAGAGGAACACCAAAGTCATGTTCTTTCTGGTGGAAAGCTGCCTGTTCACATCCCCGTAATCAGGATACTCAATGTTGGGATTTCGACCATTGTTTCCTGGCGGATTTCCATACACTAACTCAGCTATTCCATAGTTGGTGATGCCGTTCGGGAGCGGGTAGCTGATGCTGTCACACTCCTCAAATGCTTTCAGGAATTCATTGACTCCTGACTTGCTTGCACCAATCTGTCTGGCAATCTCTCTGCCAGACAGATTCAGCGCATAGCGTTTGATAATGATTGTTTTGTAGTCAAGCATTCATTATCCTCCTTCAAATGAGTTTATTTACCTCTTTATGAGGCATAGACCCATTATGAGAGGATTCGGCTTACAAAGGCAACGGCCTGTGGCCGATCAGCTTCGCATTGCGGCCGTTTTGCTCCGCAAAATCGGCCGTTGGATGCCGCAATATGCATCATTTGATGAATTAAAAGAAATTGAAACCGAGATTATGCAGTTAGCATAATCAATCAAGTCCTTTAAAATCAAATATAATAACAGCATTAGGGCATATAGAAAGTGGAAATCTATATGCCCTTTCTTTTTGCAGCAGTGCGCTCTCCCGCCATTCTAAGACAACGCACCATCACATCGCAAACCTCGTCCGGCAACCTCCGGGGAATCATCTTCATAATACTTCTAGAAATGATAATCAACGATCCGCCCTAAAAGAAAAATTTCAAAATATGCCGAAACATACTATACTTGTATAAAAACTAGGAGGTTTCAACATGAATAATCTACAGACACATATGAAAAATTATCTGGAACACTGTAAGAATCAAAAAAGGCTGGATGGCAAGACATTAAAAGCTTACCGGATTGACCTAAACCAGTTTCAGGCAGCAGTACCCCTGTCCGACATTTCAGATATCACGCCAGAAATATTAGAGGATTTCATTGCCGGATTGCACCGAATCTACAAGCCAAGAACAGTAAAACGAAAAATCGCCTCGCTGAGAGCCCTTTTCCATTATTGTGAATATAAGGAAATCATTATTCAGAATCCATTTTATAAAATACAGGTGAAATTCCGGGAACCAGTCGTCCTGCCAAAAACAATCCCGCTGCATACCGTAGAGTCCTTTCTCTCAGCTATGTACAAATACCATGCACGCGCCAAGACCCATTACCAGAGGAAAAATACCCTCCGCGATATCGCCGTAGTCGAACTCCTCTTTGCCACCGGCATGCGGATTTCGGAACTGTGCTCACTGAAAAGGGAGGATGTGAATTTATTCGATAAAAATATACTTATATACGGGAAAGGCTCAAAAGAACGCAAAATACAGATTGGAAATGACGACGTTATTCATATCCTTGAAAAATACCAGCATGCTTTTTCTGACGACATAAAAAACTGCGGGTATTTTTTTGCAAGCCAGAACGGATGCAGGCTATCCGAACAGGCTGTCCGCAGGGCAATTAACAAGTATACGGGCATAGCCTCTATAGAAATCCACATCACGCCCCATATGTTCCGCCATACATTTGCGACAAGTCTTTTGGAGGCCGATGTGGACATCCGGTATATCCAGGAAATGCTTGGTCATAGCTCCATTAACATCACAGAAATATACACGCACGTTGCCATGTCAAAGCAGAGGGATATACTTTCAACAAAACATCCACGGAAAAATTTCCACTTTTGAGAATCTAATACTGGTAAAGGGGTAATCAGGATTTGATTAACCCCTTAGTTCCAAAGTATCGAAATGCGGGTCTTTCTGTAATCCAATCAATTTGTGGCATGATATTTACAACACGTGATAGTATCTTTTCAGTTTAAACATACACATCTCCTGCACATTATTAATATATTTTCTTGAAATAGTTTCATTTGATGCTCTCAGCATCCCTTTCCTTCATCTTTTAGGAAGGATAATCAAAAATTATCGGTTGAATTTGTTTGTTTTGAATTAAGGATAAATTGTTTATTATACAATTTATCTATCACATAGTTATATTTGATGGAGTTAATTTACAAAATGAGTTTATTTATATATAAATCAGATATCATTGACAGAGATATTGAATCAGATGAGATTGCAAATTATATTTGTTCACAAAGAGAAAAAAATAGGATTCTTTGGGTATGTGCAGATACTGGAATTGGTAAAACTTCTTTAATAAAGAAAGCATTAAAAAAACAACAATCTACTAAAACAATTATATCAGTCAACACACCACCTGTTAATAGTAATAATTGTATTAGCCAAGGGCAGTATTTAAGCTATATAGCATCATCTACAAACGACAATTTAAAAGCTCAAGGTGGTTCACTAAAAGATTTTGTTCTTAGTGGCGTAAAAAATAGAATAGGTAAAGCTGAAATACAAAGAGTACTTGAAAGTGATATTACCAAGATCCCTCAAACAATGATTTCTACAATTATCAGTAGGTATGCACAAACAGGTGTAAATGATGTGGAACAGTACCTTATGAACACCGATATAAACAGCACCTTAGTTCAAAGAGAGTATCTTAGATATTCTTTAATGATGTATGATTGCATTATATATATTAGCAATATGCAAAATATTGACGTTAGAAGTTTAAATGAACTGGAAAAACTTATTGCCACCACAGAAAACACTTTTTTTCTTTTTGAATTTACAACTCAAAATAACAATTTAGATAACGTACACAAATATAATGAAACTTTTCAAGAAAATGCAGATATTGCTATTGAAGTTTTAGATTTGCTACCAATAAATTTTGCAACATCTTTTATAGGAAATACAACTATTGAAAATTATCAAGAATGGGAAAACTATTATAAAACTATTATCTGTGGAAATTTATATAAATTACAAAATATCGACACTAAAACGGTAAATAGTTTTTCTTATGATCCTCTAGAAAAAATATATAATTTAGAATTAGAAGGGCTTGTTATTCTACAGACAGTTATCCTTCATGATGGAGAAATATCTTTAATGAGATTTCATCATATTTTTAATAAATACAATATACAGTATTTATTATATTTTGAAAACCATTTTGATGATTTATCAGCATATTTAGAAAAAAGCAAATATGCAATAAAATTAATCCACTCATCAGTCAAAGACTTTCTTTTAGATTCAACAAACTTATTTATCGACAAAAGCAGATTAATTGCATACGGAATTTTACGAGATGTGTTTAATGAGGATTTGGCAAATTGCAACTATAATTGGTATACCAAAAAAGAATTGGTGTTATATTTAGTAAAACTTTATTCCGCAAGTAGTACTGAAAAAATTATAGAAATACTTGAAAAATTTAAAGAATTGATTGTTGATGAAATTGCAATTGAACAAATAAATTTATTATTTGATCAATTGTCAAAAGAAATAGATACTTTTTTTAACTATAGAATTATTCTCAAAATCATAAAAATATGCTATGATTTTGGATTATATTGGAAGGCATATGAATTTTTGACAAATAACTTTCAGAATAATATTAATTTTTATATGTATAAAGCTATACTGCTTAATCGATTGGATAAGCACAGCGAATGTATTAATTTTTGTAATATAATAGAAAATGAAAGCAAATCACATCGTTTTTTATTTACAATTCAATTGATAAAAATGCTTAGTTTACGAACCCTAAATAAAAAATATGAGTATCGTCATCTTTATTATGAGTTACTTAACAACAATAAATATAAAAATTGTTTGGAATATGGATTTCTATTACGAAACTCTGAAATTTTATATTCTCCTGTCAAAGATATTCCATATATAAAAAGAAGTATAGAGCATTTTAGAAATCATCAAAATATAAAAAACGAAGTTTACGCACAAATAACGTTGGCAACAGAATATGCATATGCAGGTAGCATAAAAAAGGCAAAGGATATTTTACATTCAATAAAAGATGATTTTTTGAAGACTACTACAGAAAAACATATATATTATAATGATATAGCCGCCGTAGAATTGCAAGGAAAATGTACAACAGATACAACCTTAATCAATTTGGAACAGGGGTTGCTCTCCTCAAGAAACTCTTACGACACATTGACAATTTTCAGCAATAAAATTTGTTGGTACATAATAGAGCAAAAAATTATGGATGATATAGAAACATTTAAAATGCAATTAGATTACTATATAAAAATAGAGCCTGATTTACGTATATGTAAACGAATATATTTTAATATGTATCAATATTACAAATATATTGTTTCTGATAGTTCAAATGCTCAATATTATTGGCAAAAAGTAATATCAATGAGGCAAGTTCTCGATGACAAACTTGATAAAATGGTAAATCGCGAAAAAACAAAATCATATATAATTCCACAGGTTTACGTATCTTTTATTACTTATTGGCATTTTGATATTCCCAATTTATGATAGCATTTGTTAATAAGATTTCAAACATTTCTTGATACCTATAACCCGCCGATTCAAAAGCTTGCGTCATAGTGCTTACAGGACTGAGACCTACATCTGTAGATAATTCTAATAAATAAAAATTATTTTTATTTAATCGGCCATCGATACGAATCAATTCTGTTTTCCCCAGATGATTGTAAAAATTGATTAAAAAGTTTTTATAATCATCTGGAACGCTCTTAGTCACGCAATCCCAAAGCTGTTCATAATCATTAAGTTTTTTATTTTCAGCTCCCATAATTGCATGTTTTATATATGTTTGTCCATCTATATACTGTCTAATTGATTCAAATAAATCTATTTTTCCTGGAATTCCTACAATGCAATAAGAGATTTCTTCTCCTTCCACGTACTCCTCAGCAAGTAACGGACAATAGCTTGATAACAATTCTTTTCCTAAACAAACAGCATCTTCATAATAATCAACAAGATTTTTATTGAAAATTCCAATAGAACCACCCTCAAAATTGGGTTTAATAACAACAGGAAATTGATAATCTTGTAACTTTATAAGATCATTTTCACAATATATAAGTGTACCTCTAGGAGATGCAATTCCATATTTTCGCGCAAACAATTTACTCATGTCTTTATCTTGACAAATAGCTTGTAAATAAGAATCTGCTCCCACATAAGCAATATTTTTTGATTCACAAATTGCAGGCACTAGTATACGTCTATTACGTGAAGATATTCCAGACCATACAGATAACACAACGTCGTTTGTATGCATTGAAATATTATTTAAAAATTCCTCCGGTGAATTATAATGAGTTAAAACAGGAGCGATTTTTTTTATTGCATTGTACATAGGAATGAAGTAACTATCATCTACAACTTCCAAGTCTTTTGAATGAATATTTGCATTTTTATGTGTTGGAATTCGATCCGCAATTAGCACAACATTTTTTGTAAGCATAAACTAATCTTCCTTTACTTCAATAAATCCAATTAACTCCGTATTATCCAAATAAAATTTTCTATCAGGAAAAGGCTATAAATCATATCAATATAATAGATAATTTATCCTTAATTCAAAACAAACAAATCCAGCAGATAATTTTTGATTATCCATCGTTTTATCAAGGATATAGTATCATATTTTTCCATATTTTACCATACTTTTTCACAATATGACTGCATTATATACCCTCCACCACACATCCTGCACTTTCAACAGCATATCTGGAAATTTGTTTATTATCTTCCCAAATCAACGTCAGTTTTTGTCGTTTTATGTGTCTATAATTATAAACAGTGAAACATTCATACGCAAATACTGTTCCCCTATCATACAATGACAAAAGGTAACAAAATAAATGGACTATATCGATAAGCTTGAAACAGATTCATTGAAAACTGATTTCCTTGCGTTCCTTGATACATATGGCGCCAACGGACTGCGGCAGGCAATGGATGCTTATATAAATGCACAGCAAATATACCTATGCAAAACAAGAACTTCTACTTCGAAAATCCCTGTAAAAGACATCTTTTACATAGAGATCCGTAAGCACCTCGTCACAATTCACGCTGCATGCGGATGTTTTCAAAAATATGGCTCTCTCAGCAATGAGTTAAGACATTTATCTAAATACGGCTTTGTTAAATGTTCGCAAAACTATATTGTTTCATTGTCAAAAGTCCAAACCGCAACTTACCATGAAGTCATTTTAACAGACCATACAAAAATCAGTCTCAGCAAGCAATATGCTGCGAAAGTACTGTTAGCTTTTAATTCCTATGACTAATACTTATTTTTTCATCTCCTACTTTTTTGTTTTTCGGACAGCGCAAACAGGAGCAATCACACCCGATTGCTCCCGTTGTCCATATTTATGCAGTTTTGGTCTCCGGTCGCATGTCGATATAGCACAATCGCTTCTATAAAATGATATTTTCCAAATATCCAACAAGCTCCTTAATGATTAGAGACAAGACTGGAGGAAATCTGTTTTATTATATAAAAACCAATCTTGCCGACGGCTGCATACTTGCTATTACTTTCTTTTTCAATGTCCACGCCGCCTAAACACCCTCTTTATCTCGCTTTTGTCTTTCTGCGATTCTTCTCAGGCTATAATTGATATCTGCGGTTTCCTCCTCATCCCCCTGTTTTTCATAGACAGCTAACGCTTTTGCATACCAGCTCTCTGCTTTCCCGAACTCCCTCTTCTTTTCTGCAAGCCTTGCCAGGTAGCAGCATATGTCTGCGGCATCTTCGCCGTTTCCCTGGTTTGTATAAATTTCCAGGGCATCTGCATACAATTCCTCTGCCCTCACAAAATCCTTATCTTTTTCTGCATCCATGCCCCTCATCCAGCATCTGACAGCCTTCCTTTCTTCTCCGTTCCAGCTTTCGTCAATCATCAGGACCTTCTCGTAAAATTCTTCCATCTCTGCACTTTTTCCCTGCTCCTCTGCAATCCTGCCCAAATGGAAACAAGTGTAAAAAATGCCGTCTTCATCCCCCTGTCTTTCATAAACCTTCAGCGCTTTTCTATAGCAGCTTTCCGCTTTCGTAAAATCCCTTTCCTCTTCTGCCATTTCGCCCTGATGGTAATAGGCATCCGCATTATATCCGTCACCCTGTTTTCCATCCCGGCACCCGTCATGGTGAATCTGCTGCAATCCCATATTGTCCTCCTTTTTCTGTCACCACGTCATCTGTTTCTCCACTTCCATTCTAGCAGACAGTACCCTACAGTGTCTATTCAAATTTAAAAACAACCTTTATTGAAATGCCTATTATATAACCATTGTCTGAACGTCATTAAATGGCTGTTCGTGTGTCTATATATATAAATATTTGCAACAATGGAAAGGAGATTGCGTTGTGAAAAACAAGAAGGATGAAACACAGGCAAGCAACAACCATGAAACCCAGAAAACCCGCTATCTTACGGAGGCTCAGATGACATTCTACGCCCGCAAGAAAAAATACTGCGCCATAAAAGAAAAACGGGAATCCGGCGGGGCGCTTTCCTATGAAGAGAAACTGGAAGAGGACAAACTCAAAGCAGACTTGTTCGCCTCCGTGCTGAAATTCGGAATGAAGGAGGCAAAGAAAACCTTCATGCATTACCAGGTGGATTCCGATGCGTATTTGGATATCAAGCAGGACTTTGCCGAAAAATTCTATGAAAAGCTTGACTCCTATGACCCCCTCAAGTCTGCCCCTACAACATTTTATGTCCGTTATTTCCGGGAGGTGATTTCAAATTACCTGTCAAAAAATATACTCCATCTGTCACAGTACGATGCTAGAAACTCAAGAAAAATCGCGGAGGCAATCCAGCTCTTTGACAGTCAGGGCATCCAATGGACAGAAAATATGATCGCGGATCACACCGGGCTGACGCTTAAGGTTGTAAAATCCACCCTCCAGTACCGTCAAAACACTAACTATACAAATATAGACGATGAAGAATACACACAGCTCGCATCCGACATGCAAAGCCCCGAAGAATGTGTGATTTCACAAGAACAGCGCAGGATCCTCCTCCAGGAGCTCTCCCGCACACTGACACCCAATGAGTGGAATGTCCTAATCCAGAGAATAAACCCTGACGGCAGGAAAGAAAAAACTTTTGAGACAGTCCGCAGGGAAACAGGCCTTGCTATGAAAGAGACGAGGACGCTCTACAACAGAGCCATTTCCAAGCTCAGATGCAACCGTGAGCTGTGTAGATTCTTCAATATAGAACCTGAACTGCGCCCCAAAAAGCAAACTGGTTAAGCCCCAGGCTACCGGAACTTACACATTTAACTTGGCAACCCCCGGAAACCAAAAAAGAAGTCTGCGGACTTCTTTTTTTGGCCGGGCAAATCACGTCCTCATGGACACCTGGTTTGCCACGGAACCCATGCTAATCACTCTGTTGGAGACTGGCAGGAATTCCATCGGTATGATAAAGCAGTTAAAATAGTGCTATACCTATCGGAGCAAAACCGATTGTGTATTATTTATCATTATCTTATCCTTATGTATTTACTCACATCTTCACCAAATACTCCGGCTCCTGGCTGTTTCCCATTGTTCATAAACCATATACAAATCCAGCAACAACATGCCACCTAGTCCACTCACAAAGAAAAGGACTCCTTCTGGACATGTTGAAAGGCTGAAGTTTTCTGGATGATTTCTTTCTTCCCACGGTGCCTCCGTTAATAGAATCACTATCATCAAAACCAATACCCAAAATACTGCCCCGCCAAACTCTGTCATTTTAAACACGCTTTACCATCTCCTTTTTAGCTATCATGCATTTATTCATTCCTTGGTGTGGTTCCCATTGTTCCGCATTCGTCCCAGGGCCTCCACCTTTACATTTATAAGCTATTCTTCCCATAGCAGGACAGGAATGTCTTTGCTGCAAGTACAAAAGAAAAGGGGGAAGTTCCATGCAGGACGAATTCATTCAACTGCCGCCGATACCAAAGGATGAACCCGGAGAATTCGTGGAGCTGGTATGGCTTTTTGCCAAGCTGCGGGCAGAAGAACGGGAAACTGTCCTGGATTTTGTGAAGTCCGCGGCAGACGGGGCACCCGGCAGGATCATGGTCACGGAGTATGCCAAAATCCTAAAAAACATAAGCCTAAAGGCAAGCCCTGATATCCAGGAATTTACCGAACTGACGCGCAGGCTGCTGGGGCATCTGTTCGCTCAAGCCTGTGACATGGCAGCAACCGTGTATCTGAATTGCATTGTTGCGGGAAAGCCAGTGAAAGAGACATCGGGAGAGCTCGCATTGGACGAAGATCTGACGCGCATGATAGCGGCATACTATCAGAAGAAGGCCCAGAAGTGAACAGCGTGCCCGAAGAACCATCAGGAGCATCAAAAGAGGACTCTAACCGAGTCCTCTTGCTCTGTTTAAAGATGGCAATAAAAACTGACATCCGTACCTTCAGGCACTTTCCCATAAGGGAAATACGGAGAAGGTCCAATCCTCCGGCAGTCAAAATCATCGCACTCCAAAAGGAGTTCATCGCGGCTTACCGCCGCCGTCACTCTCTCCAGCGCCCCGTCAAAACTTTCTGCTTCCACGATGACTGTCCGTTTCAGAATTTCCTCCACGCTGACCGCATACAGTGCTTTCTCCTGTTCATTTCCTACATGCAACGATGCCTTTTCCAGCCCTTCCCAGTACACAATTGTTAATTCCACTTCCGAATCACGGAAAACAGGAATGATGATGTCATGGTACACATGGTTCCAGTCACCGCCTGCAAGGCCGCAGCCAATATATCCCGGGATTGCAACCGTACACTTCAGTTCGCTTGCGGTATCCCGGACTTTTCTCAGGCATTTTTCCAGCGCGTCATAATCCGTGTCAATCCCTGTGCCTGTTGGAATATCCTCCCCAAACAGATTGGCAATGAACCGGGTTCCATTCTTCTCACGGCAGAAAAAGATTTCCCCCAGGTTGTCACTTCCCCGCGCTTTGCACAGCCGCTGATACCGTGCAAAATCCTCCCCACAGAGAAGGGAATCTTTGATCTGTTTTGCCACCCCGGCTCCCATAACTCCCTTACAGTTCACTTGATGGCAGATGATACCGCTGTTTGCCTTTAAAAGGTCTCCTTGTACTTCTTTAATCATTTTTTACCCTCCTTTAAATGATTGCCTTTTCAAAAGCAATTTGGTTATTTCCGCAAAAAAGAAGCCTCTCGGCTTCTCTTTTTCACGGTCAGAGAACATAGTCTACAGCCTCTTTCCTCGTCATGAAGAAATGAATTCCTGGCGCGCATTCATGCCAGCGGTTTTCATCAAAGTCATCTACCTTGACTGTTTCCCCGGCTTTATACAGGAAATATGGATTCCTCCCACTCCTCACAATATCTGTTCCATCGTCTGTACCTTCCAAACAGGTAATGGACATCACTTTCGCCTCCGAACACCGGCATTTGTTTGAGGTTGCGCTGGAACGTAAGGCACATGCCGGTATTTTCAACTCGACAATATACGGATGATACTTGTCATTAAACGCCATTTTATAGCCGGTAAACTCGCCTTCTTCCGGACAGTGCATATGGAAGTGGGATGTTGTTTCATCCATGATGATGCCGTCCATGCGCGTATTATTGAAACTCACATCAGTAATATCCGCGCCACGGAAGTCCACATCAGTCAGGCTCGAATAGTGAAAAGACGAAGTATACAAATGTGCATAGTTAAACCTTACATCCTTTAAATTCACATTGCCAAAAAACGTAGACATAAAATAAGCCCCGCTGAAGTCCATGCCTTTCAAATCCGCATGGGCAAAACTCAGATAGCTCAGATCCGCACCACGGAGATTATATTCCCGCAGGCCTTCCCAGTCTTTCCTATCAACCAGTTCCTTTACGGCCCTCCGGTCAAATGTCCTTTTTTCATTCATGATAATCCTCCTTTAATGATTTTCTTTTCAGGGATAATCTGGATATTTCCTCAAAAAAAGCAGCCGTGCCGGCTTCTCTTTTGCTAAAGGAACTTATAATCTACAGCTTCCTCTCTTGTCATGAAGAAATGGATACCGGGAACACATTCATTCCAGCGGTTCTTATCAAAATCATATACTTTGACTCTTTCGCCGGCTTTATACAGGAAATGGCGGTTCTTATTACTTCTTGCAACATTTGTGCCATCATCTGTGCCATCCAAACGCGTAATGGATATCACTTCTGCTTCCGAACATCGGCACTTATTTGAGGTTGCGCTGGAACGTAAGGCATGTGCCGGAATCCGAAGTTCAACAATGTACGGGTTCAGCCCCCACCTATGACGTGCTTTTTTATAGCCGGTAAATTCCCCTTTTTCCGGACAGCACATGTGGAAATGGGATGTCGTGCCATCTATAATGACCCCGTCCATGTGGGCGAAGGAGAAATCAACGCCAGCAATATCCGTGCCACGAAAATCTGCGTTTGCCAGATTCGAAGAACGAAAAGACGTTCTATCTAAATTCGCACCATTAAACTTCGCATTTTTCAAATCCGCCACATCAAAGAACGCATAGGAAAGATTGGCGCCGCTAAAATCCATGCTGTCAAATTCTGTCTCCCAAAGGTGCATTCCGCTCAGATCCGCGCCACGGAAATCATATTTCCGCAGACCTTCCCAGTCTTTCTCCTTAACCAGCTCTTCTACCTCATTTCTGTCAAATATCCTTTTTCCATCCATGATAAAATCCTCCTCTAATGTTTTTCTATTCAAGGATAATCTGGATATTTTCTCAAAAAAAGAAGCCTCACAGCCTCTTTTTTTGATGCCATCTGCAAAGCAGCCTGACCATATGCAGAAGATTTCCGGAATATGATTCTACAAGCCAAGCGCGGCAAGGCTTTTTCCTGCGCCAATCCGTGCCTGTTCATCCTCATAGTTGGCGATGTCTTCATCCGTCCAGTAGTTGTTGAGGTACTCGACAGAATACGGGATCAGCTCCATTGCCACATCTTGGAACTGATAGGTTCCCCCGCACTCCCCGCACACCATATTGTTCTGCACCTCACGGGTACGCAGGAATGCATCTGCCAGCACAAGGGAGCCCTTATGCAGATGCCGCAGATCCATAAGCGCCTGGTTTCCATAGGAATAGACGTATGGATAATCTGCCGTGACATCGCTCTGTGTCCGGATATAATACTTCCGGTCAATGCCGAGCATATACCGGCATCCCGGACGTTTTTCCGTTCCGAGCCTCTCCGGTTCGGAAACAAGTGTCCCAATCACAAGCACCTGGTTTGAGATTTCTTGAAAATGCATAGTCAGCACCTTTTCCGGAATCGGCTCATCCACTTTCGGGTCCTTCATGAGCCCCTCCACGCGTTCTTCCTCCGTAAGCGTCTTATATGCCCTGCACTGGTCTTTCCAGCGCAGGTAATCTGCCTCAAGGTTTCCTCTCTTGATTGCTGAAATCGGCCAGAGTACGGTAATGCAGCCGTTATATTTAATGTTGCGGCATCCACAGTGTTCACATACAGACGGCTTGTTCAGGACAAGCACGGAAAACACGCCTTTGATGTCAACCAGGTCCATCTTCTTAAATTCGAGCATCCGTGACATCAGTTTCCTGTCATTATTGTCATTGAAATATACCATGACATCCTCAAAAACCCGGTGTTCAAAACAGTCTTCCGTCCATCTGTGCGTTGTCCGCACGTTCAGCATGACCGTTTTCATGCCGTCTTCACCCATCACTGTAGGTTCATCCTTAATATATCCCACAATACGCATCTGGTTATGTGCTGCCATAATAATGCTCACAGGGGAGCGAGCCCCTGCCTCCTCCTTTCCAGTCCTGCCCTGCCTTTACAGGACAGGGCGCATTCCGCTCCTACAGATAATATGGTCAACCAAAAGGCAGCCTACCTGTCGGAAATATCCGGCTCAAAAGGAATCTCGTCCAGCTCGATCTCCAGTTCCATGGGCGGCTCTGTTTCATGCAGGAACAAAGCTGTGCGTTCATCCAGCGCGTTCTGCTCCAACACCTTTCTTGCATCCGCATCCTCCATGAGCGGGGACAGGTTTACGGCATCCTGGATACGGACATGGTCCTCCACGATCTCACTTTGTGCCTGGTTCTCCATGTGCGCCGTCTGTATCCCCGTAACAAGCGCGTTCAGTTCCCGTGTTCCGATATCCGCAAGATTGGCATATTCGCCGATCAGCGACTGTTCCATTTCCCCGTTCACAGGTGTATTCTGCTTAAAGCTGACACCGTAAAGATCGTGGATAATGCTGATATGTGCCGCGCCTCCCGGCTCATACTGCTGCGTGACCGGGTTTAAGTATTCCCCGTTTTCGATTTCCTGTTTCATGGATGGGTTGGACATGGCCGCAATGGAATAGGCCAATACCTCTCCAGATACAAAACAATCCCCGAGCTTGAAGTCCTGTACAAAAGAATTGCCCGACACGTCATACACCTGCCCCAGCGACTTGCTGCAGATACGGTCCGAAAGCGCTTTTACATCTTTCGTGCTTTCGAACTGGTATGTGCCGAGGGGAATCTTCTGCTCCCCATCGCGGTAGTTCACGGCAGTCCTCCCTTGCTTATTGGTGAAAAACTCGTAACCCTGGAACTCCTTCCCGCCCTTGTTCCCAATCCTGTGCCGCACACGGGTTTCTGCCTCATACTCCGTCCTGACCGCCTCTTTGATACGGTTCATGACGCCGCTGTCTGAAAGAGACCGGGCATCACAGGAACACAGGCTCTTCCCGTTATAGACGGCCACTGCTGTCTCCGGCCGCCTGGGATCCGTTGTGATCCGGATCTCTGCCGCGCCCCCCGGAACTTCTATCCCGACGCTGGCAATGTCTGCCCTGTGCCCGTCGCTGTCCGCTTTGCGGAATACATCTGCATACGCATATATGGATATCCCCGCCGATGCCAGCACGGCATCTAGGGCAGCGTCAAGTTTTGCCGCCTGTATATCCTTTGTCTCTGTCAGCCGCTGGCGGTAAAGGGATGCGGCAAGCATATCCGCTTTGCCTTCAATCAGCCCTGTCTTGGACATTGTGCCAAAATTCTGCCTGCACCCGTCACTGTCCCGGAAAGCGAGCAGTATCCGGTCAGAATCACGTTCCGGGAACGCAAGCACGCCAATGCCCTCCAAGTGCTGCCTGACAACATCATCGGATAACAGGGCGCACGCCTCCGTATCCCGCTCATGGGGATCCAGTTCCGGTTTCTCCGCTCCGCGCTTTTCTTCCAGAGACGCCACCCTGTCTTCCGCTGTTTCCTTGCTGGTTTCCTCTCTAGCCGCACTTTCCTTCTTCCCGCGCTGGTATCCCTCCTGGTACATCCCGCTCATGGAGTGCTGATGCCTTGCAAATATGATGTTATGCGCCACATCCCCCACAAGGGAGGATACATAATTGACAAATGCACGGATTGTCCCAAGGACTGCCGCAACCACGTTTTTGTTCTGCCAGTGCTCAAAGGTGTAATAATCCAGTGCCTTTTCCGGAGTTTTCGCTCCCTTTCCATCCATAAAATCCCTCTCCTTCCTGCAAAAAGATATGTTTCCAGTGACAATATGGAAAATCAAGCAGGAGACGGTTACTGACTGATACTCTCTTACACTATATTGCAAGTCCAAATTGATACAATTTTTGAATGGCGTTATCGTTATTTCTTGCACCCAATGCCCCGCCTTTATTAGCGGCATAAAAATTCACAAAAAGAGAGATCCACCACCTACTGTGACGAACCCCACCAAACCTCAAAATCCCCTGATTTTAAGCCATTCTTCAATACTTTTGCCTGTTAGCACCAAAAATCCTATGGCATTAATTTGAGATTGCCGCCTGTGTCGCTGTTAGACTTTGATGACTTTTTACCCCTTTTGCCCCACCTATGCGGAATTTACCCCACCCAATTTGCAGTTCGGCAAATCGACAAATTGCGCTTTTGTCGACAAAATCCATATTTTCAGTACACGCAATCGCATTAGAGCAGCCTTAAAAGCTGTACCAGCTCATGCGATTCGTCCGCATCTGATGCAGTCTGCCTTGTATCAAACTGCGAAAAACGGTTGTTCCTATAGAAAGATAACAGCTTTTCCTCATTTTCAGTTTCCAGAAATGCCACTATGCCGCCAAGCATATATTGTGCATCCTCTATCACAGTCCATGCCAATTCGATGAGCTCTTTTCCCGTAATCTTTTCATTTGCGCCATTCATATAATTTTTCCCAAGCTGGGCGATCAGATATGCCGACATGGTATATGTATCTGAATTTTCGTCCAGTTCGCTGATACGCAGCAGTTTTCTTTTCGTAGTATTGCTTACCGTCTCACCCCTGACTGACAAAGGCTTTAATGCAAGGGTAAAATATCCAAGCAGTTCCTTACTTTCCACGGAAAACACAAGGTATGTAACTGACTGGCTCTTTTTGGTAAATTCCACCGCGTTCTTCTTTAAAAAATTCGCCACATCCTGATTCTTCGGACAGGAAAAACCGGAAAGCACTCTGGCAAGCATTGGCTCTCCGGCTTTATCATCATTTCCTAATGCCAGATAATCACGAATGTTGATATAGAAAAACTTATCATTGCTCTGCATTCGCTTTCTCCCATTCTTTCATGAATTTTCTCAGTTCCTCCTCCCCTTTGATCTGCCTTGCAGCCACAGGGGTACGCACAGGACGGTTCTTGGCAGATTCTTCAATCGCATTGATGAACATCTCCACCTGTTCCTTGCCGGAAATGACAAAATTCTTTGTGATACTTGAAGTTGCCATGATAAACACCTCCTTTGTCAGTATGGTTCTTCTGCTGCAATTCATACTTTTCTATCTCTATTTTATTATTTTATATCGGTTAATGCAACAAAACTTTTATGAATTTTTTTAATTCACGTTTACTCTTTCCTTTTTTCCGGCTACTAACTGACTCGGCACACAGGAAAAGAGGCCGTCTCCGGCCTCCCCTATCTGTCCAGCAACCCCTTCTTCTTCACGATACAGACTCCTGCCGCCAGTACCACGCTCAGGACAAGCAGCGGCACGGCACGCAGGATTCCGGGGGTTTCGATCTCCGGCGGCTCCTCCTTTTGTTCCGCCGCAATCTCCGCCTCCCGCAGTTCCGCGTCTGTCGGCGCCTCCCCGCTCATATCCTCTTCCCCGATCTGGGTAAAGTACCCCTCCTGCCCTGCAAGCGAAAATGTGCCGTCTTTCCCGATCACGAGGCATACGGCGGCATTATTTCCGACGGTAAATCCATTTTCAATCCCGTAGGACTGGATTTCCTCCCGCTCCCCGGTATATTGAAGGCCCAGCACCTCATAGGTGCCCTCCGGGAGTTCGATCTCGCCCTCATAGCCGTCAATCTCGTCCGCATCCACGGTGATCGTTGCAGGCGCGTCAGAGCCGACCACCTGATATACGATATCAAACGTATCCCCTGCCTCCGCCTTAAGCCCGTCCGTGTACTTCACTGTCACAGACAGGGTGTCCGTGCCCGCCTCCGGGTAGGAGCCTGCGGCATCTGCCGCCGGGTCTTCCTCCGGGTTCCATGCCTCTTCTGATGCCTGCCCATCCCCCTGCCCTGTTCTTTGCCCTGCCTGCCCTGGCTCCGGCACCTCCGCCGCGCATACCGGCATGGCAATCAGGAATGATGCAGCCAACAGCAGGAATAATCTACGCATCTTCATCCCTCCTCGCAATCCGGATTCCCCGGTACTGTTTCCCCGAACGCAGCCGGCCTTTGTCCACCGGATTGCCGCGGGGTTCCGGATGCTCCGGGTCATACCTGTCAGCAATCTCCTTTCCGAAGTCATATGCCCCGGCATCACGCGCCGCATCCTCTTCCTCTTTCGCATCATCCAGCTCTTCCGTCAGTTCCGCTTCCCGGCGTTTCATTTCCGCCTCCACTTCACGGACGATTGCCGCGTAATCCACATCCCCCGTCTCATACGGGATGGTAGCGGTATTGTCAAACGCAAGGATCAGGCATCTCCCGCCATCCGGCTTTTCATGCCCGTAAGCGAACACAAGGTTCTGGAAGAGCACATACACGCTGCCATTCAGCAGGTATGGCGAGAGCAGCAGGGAAAACGCCTCGTCTTCCGGCACCGGAACGTCCAGCCACTCCCTGCACATTTTTTCCGCTTTTTCGAAAAACAGGGATGCGGATGCCGGGAAATCCGCCTTCACCACGGCGCATCCGCCGTCCGCCTTTACGTCAAACACTGCTTTTTCCAAAAATATATTGTCAAGCGTGACCGGCTCCATGTCCTTTATCTTATCCCGCGCCAGGGAGCCGGCGGCAAGGGCGTTGCCCTCACTGTCCGTTCCGCTTGCAAGCATTAAAAGTTCCTCAATTGAAATCTCTCTCTGTTCCATATGTCATCTGCGGGAGGCCGGCAACCTCCCACATCCTCCTTTCCATTATCCCAAATCTTCATGTGGCTTTGTCGACATGATCCTGTACAGCTGCGTATGTTTCGGGAACGAGTCATCCACAGGTATGATGTCGTCTCCAATCTGGAGCAGCCCCATGCCCGGTTTCGCCGCGCTGATATACTTCTCCTCCTCCGGGGAGATGTCATACATCTGGCAGAGCTGTTTCCGGTTCATCGGCGCCTGTCCGAGCAGCATGCGGAAGGAGCAGTTGTTGATGACTGTCCTCGCATCCTCGCTTTTCAGCATATCCTCCACATTCTGCGTGATTGCAGTCGGAATCCCGTTCCACTTCCGGGCACGTTTCCATATTTCAGCAATATAAGCGGCAGACGTCGGTTTCTGCATGAGGAGGTAGAACTCGTCAATGTAGAACCATGTATCCCTTCCCTTGGCCTTGTTCGACACCATCTTGTTCCAGATGTTATCCAGGCATATCTGGAGCCCAAGCTCTTTGAGCCCGGAGCCGATGTTCTTAATGTCGAATACCGTGAACCGGTTGTCAATCTCGATGTTCGTATGGTGCGAGAAGACATCCAGCGCGCCTTTCACATATCGCTCCAGTGACAGCGCCATGCTCACCGCCTCCGGCTGGCTCTGCATGTTCATGACATTGTAAAAATCAAGCATGGTAGGCGCTGCCTGGTAGTCAATCCGTTTCCCTGTTTTTTCAAGGTGGTCAAGGTACGGCTCATAGACAACATTCACGCACCGGTCGATGATCGACTTCTCAATGGGAGACAGCCCGTACCTCCCGCCAATGGCAATCTCGCAGACCGTTTCGATAAAATCGGTCTTGACCTTTACCGGATCCCCGTCGTCATCCGTGTTATCCATATGCATGTCAAATGGATTGATATAGGACTTAGAGCCGTTGGCTATCCTGACAACTGCGCCGCCAAGGTTTTTAGCCAGCTCGTAATAGTCGGCTAAGTCGGGGCGATTACTCGCCCTTTCTCGCCTAAGAACCGTACGTGAGCGTTTCCACTCATACGGCTCAAGCATTTCATCACTCTTTCGAGCGGCTCTCAAGATAGATTCGTTGGCAATCAGCATGAACATACGCCATGTTAGCCACTTCCTCCTTGCCACCGCAGGACTTTGGTACTTTAAAGAAAATTTCCCTTTCGTCCGAAATGTCCAGTGGCATTCCACAGTGATAGCAACAGCCGTCCTGATTCTTCCAGATTAGTTTGAATCTTCCTGAAAGTTTCTTCATTCCCTGATTGAACTTGCGTTGTTTGAAATATTCCGTATCAAGGAATGGGTTGGCTGCTTCCCTTACCTTTGTGTGTCGGACAATCGGCGTATGGTCTACACGTATCAGCTCCTTTGTGTCCGTAGCGAACACCCAGTTTCGGTTTTCCCTTCGGTGCCAATACCTCGTGGAAATCCACCATTGCCCTTTCTTCGGATGCCGCCTTTTCGCCCATCTCCACAATAACTCATAGAGAATATAGTCCAAATGTGCAAACGCTTCTGCCGCACACACAGACTGGTGGTAATTCGTCCATCCTCGGATTTGTTGGTTCAGTTTCATAATCAGCACGTCCTGATTCCATGCTTTCCCACGTTTCAGTATCGTGTCAGATAAATTCCTCACGATTGTCTGTATGGATTTCTTTGACGGCTTCACAATCAGCTTTCCTTTAAACTTTCGGAATGTCCAGCCTAACATATCGAATCCGTCGTTGATGTGGGTGACTACCGTTTTCTCGTCAGATAATTCCAAGCCCCTTGTTTTCAGGAAGTCTTTTATCAATTCCTTTGCTTCCAAGGCGATTTCCTCCGTTGCCGCTGTTACTACAAAATCATCAGCGTAGCGTACCAGATTGACCTTGTGGGCGTTCTTGAACCGTAAGTCCACTTTCCCAAGCCTGTTGGTGTGGAATCTGTCTGACAATACTTTCTGCATACCGTCCAGTGCCATGTTTGCAAGAATCGGTGAAATGACACCGCCCTGCGGAGTGCCGTCCTCTGTCGGGAACAGCTCCCCTTTGAAGATAAATCCCGCTTTCAGGAACTGTTTCAGAATAGATTTGTCCATAGGGATATTTTCCACTAACCATTCATGGCTGATGTTATCAAAACAGCCTTTGATGTCGCCCTCTAAAACCCATTCGGGCGATACCTTGCGTGACAATGCCGTGAAAATATATTCGCACGCGTCCTGACCGCAACGCCCCTTTCTGAAACCAAACGATTTCGTGTCGGCGGTTGTTTCTGCCACTGGCTCTAATGCAAGGGCGTACAACGCCTGCATTGCTCTGTCATACATAGTTGGAATTCCTAACGGACGTTTCTTTTTCTTAGCTTTCTTCTCGATATAGACACGTCTTAACGGTTTTGCTTTATAGCCTTTGTCTGTCAATGACATGACAGCCCTCATCTTCATTGCAGGCGTTGACCAGATTTCCCCGTCCACCCCTGCGGTTTTCTTTCCTTTGTTTGTGGTCACACGCCTTACGGCGAGTGCTTTTGCATAGAACGAGTGTGTCAATAAATACTGAAGCCGCTTCACTGTGTTCCATTTCTTTTCCTGAGTTGCCTTGACAATCCTGACTTGCAGCCTATTAACTTCCTGCTCCGCTTTCTTCCAGTCGATAGTTTTCCACTGCGTAGAAAGCCGCTTGCTGTCCGATAATCTCTCGGAAACTATTGTTTCCGTCGTTGAATTATTACCGTTCATAGGTTTACCTCCATTCTTTGTCATGAAATACCGTGGGATAAGTCTGCACCCTTTCAGGTCAGGGCAAATCTTGAACCCCTATGCCCCGCCATTACAGCAGAGCCATTCGCTTTTTATCCCGTTCCTTTACCCTCTGCGTCATTTCTTCCCCTTGCGGGGTCGATACCTTAAATAAGGAACACATAGGGCTTACCAAGTTCCGCATAATAAATAATTATGAATGCCTTAGACGCCATCTTTGAGCCGGGAGGAATCACGTCCATTTGTTACGGCGTCGCGAAAGTCACCGCAACCACCTCCGCACCTTTTGGTGTAAGTGTATCAGCCTTATTTCACTTATTCCCTGTAACGACTCTTACAATGGTTCACATTACATTCGTCATAGCACTCTTATCCTAACAGTACGCCCGACTTAGGCTGTCAGGTTTCCCATATTGTCCCACAAGCTTCCCACCTGAACGTTGCCATTCACGCAGATTGTGGTAGGATTACCCCAAATGGATAGGGTAGCTGACGACCAGCAATTTATTATGCGACTTCTTGTCGCACCTCGCGCTCGGGGTCTATGACATACACTTCATTGTCCGTGTTCAGCAGGACATTGATCATCTCGCGTTTCGCGGCAAAGGATTTCCCGGCTCCCGGCATGCCGAGGATGCATCCGTTGCAGTTCACGTCAGACATCCTGTTGTAGCGAATCATGTTCTTGCTTGCTGCATTCAGCCCGTAATACATTCCCGAATCCTGGCGGAGTTCCTTCACATCAAAGGGAATCAGCGAGCAGATGGAATTGCTGGACATCAGGCGTTCGATACAAAGCTGCGGGTTGCCCAGCGGGAGGCTGGTATTGAACGCATTCTCCTGCTGCATGCCTACCGGCTTGACGGTGAGCAGGTTCTTGTTGGCGATCAGTTTCATCTGCTCCTCATATGTCTTAAGCTGGTCCATATCGTTTGCGAACAGCGTGATGACGAAATTCGTCAGAAACAGCCGTTCATTATCCTTCGTAAGCCCGGCCATCAGCTCATCCGCCTCATCCCTTGCGGTCTGGATATCCGGGGAGATATACTCTGCGGCATATCCCTCCCTCGCCGCTTTCTTCTGGTTGGAAACGATCTTGGATGCGATATTCGTTCCCTGCCTTTTCACAAGCCGTACCGCCTCCCCCTGCTCAACCGTGTTGAAATACACGCTGACCAGGATATTTGCAGGCATCGCGGTGAAATCCGTCAGCACGGTGCCTTTCAGCCAGGTCGGGTAATTGGACACGTAATACGACCTCGCTACTGTCCCGCCCATCTCAAAATCCCGTGACCGGAACAGGAACCCTGACGGCGCGATCACATCTTTCGTCGTAATCCCCTGTGCCACGCAGTTTTCCAAAGTGAACGACTGTACTTTTTTCCCGCCCGCGGTCCGTTCCCGGCAGAGCGGGACCGTGCTGTCCTGGTTATAGATGGAATTCAAAAGCTCCAGGCGCTCATAAATCGTCATCGGCGGCGCATCATGCCTTGTAATCTCCACCATGCCGTCCGTGACCTGCCTGTCAAGCTGCGCGAACTTCTCAGACGCCTCCCGGATGCTTTTCGCGCGCAGGGATACCGTCATCAGCTTAATGGTCTCAATATTGTTCTTTGCCCCTGACATTTTTTCCAGGAGCATGTCGTTATACTCATCCCGGTACACATTCAGGTTGTCATCGCGCATCTTCAAAAACACTTTTGACTGGAATTCATTTACGTCCACCGTCTTGTTGTAGAGTGAGATCTCTGCCGACATCCCGGCATCAAAGGAACCCAGAAACTGCGAATATTTTTCCGCAAGCACCATCTGCGCCTCGTCATTCACCGTTTTGAAGTTCACCTCGGGCAGTTTATATGACCTTGAGAAAAGCCCCGGCGACACTTCTATGATCCCATTCTCAAACACGCTGATATAGGGGATCGTATCCGCGAGCGTTTTCGGAATCGTCTGTTTCACTGCCGCACGTTTTGTTTTTCTTGCCATTTTCAAAACCTCCTTTATGGGCAGATGCCCATATATAATATGACAAATGGAAACAGCGGAGGAACCCTCCTCCGCTGCCTGCTACCGGAACGCCCTGTACTCAGGATGTTCCGGCATTGCTTTTTTCAGCATTTTCTTTTCCACTTTCAGCTCTTTTTTCGTATATACGCACGGTTTCCTTTGCACGATCCTGTTCTCCGCCCTGCGCCTTAGCGGCGCAAGGTAGTTGCTCCGTATGACCGCCGCAAGGTACTGCTCCATCTTCATGCCCATTGGTTTTGCAATGAACATCAATATCGGCAGGTCGAGCAGGATCACTGCATACATCCGTATCTCTGACGGAACCTGCAGCGGGTCCAGGACCAGTGAGTACAATGCCATATCCGCCATAAAAGCCACCGTGAGCAATGCGGCCTGGCGCACTGTAAACGGCCCGGCAATCCGGATATCGTACGCTCGTATATCCTTCGGCACTTTTGTTTCAATCAAGTCTGCCACCTCCTTAATGCCCGTCGTGGGAGCCCACGATGGACTGCGCGAGCCTGTCACCCGTGAACATCGCGCCAACTGCTGATACCCGGACAACACAGAGCTGGACCATGAGCCCCATGTCCATTGCGGCATCCAGCCCTTCCTTCGTAAGTTCCAGCTTGGTGATGCCCATGTCGTGCAGGGAATTATACAGGAGCGCATTCCCGATTATCTCGCTCGCCTTTAGCGCGGCAACGATCACGGCAAATGATATCCCCTTGGCAAGGAACTTTTTCAGATACCTCATTGCCTCGCTCTTCGCCCCGCCGTCAAAGCAGTTGGCTACCGCAATCGGCGAAAAGACCGTGTACAGGACAAGCGACAGCGCGTTGCTCACTGCAATGAAGAAGGCTCCCAGCTTTGACACGAACAGCAGCACATAAGGGATCAGCAGCTTGAGGATGTACGAGAGCGTGACAGGCAGTGCCGTAAGTTTCGATTTAAAGATCTCTTCGAAATCGCTCTGCACGTCTTCATATTTTGGCCACTCGTCCTTCCCAAAATAAAAGCCCCTTGCCAATGGCCCCGAGCTGTTTCCGAACTGCAGCTTAAAGTCCGCATCCCGGATCGTCTCATACGTTGCGTTCGCGAAACGGAACAGGTACATCATGATCGTCGGCAGATAGATTAAGATTGCACATCCGACCACCAGCTTGATGCAGGTCACGACCAGCTTATCCATCGTTATCATGTCTATGGACGCTTTCGCTGTCAAATCCATGTAAAAATAGCAGATCAGCAATGCGACGGCCGCTCCGATCGTGATGTCTATGATTGAGGATACCGTATCTTTCTGGAAGATCAAGATCAATCCATTCATGATCGTGGAAAGGAATTCTGAAACTTCTTCCGTCGTACCGTCGCCATAAATCTGCCCCAGTACCATAAAGATAAAACTTCCCATTCTTCCCTCCTTAATCCCGCCGCTCCGGGTATGCCGGGCGGCAGGCAGTTACAGATATCTTTCCAGGTGGATGTTCCCGATGAACACGCGGATCCCCACCAAGGCGATCGCAACGACAAGCGCCTGTGTCGCCCGCGCCTGGGCGTCCGGATCGCTGTTCTTGAACGCAAGCACCAGCCCGCCAATCCCATACGCGCCGAGAAGGACGCCGATTGCGGAAAAGATCGGGTAAATGATCTCTTCCAAAACAGACATGACAAGCGTCTTCATTTCATTCGCTGCAAATGCCGGAACAGTCATCATCAGGAACAGTACCAGCAGCATCCCTAAAAAGGACACCCACGCCCATCCCTTCTGCAGCCAAACACCAGTCTTTCTCATTGTAAAATACCTCCTTTTTGCCCACCGGGCATTTCTATTAATGGCGCAGGAACTTGCGCCGCAATTAATTACGCCTTTAATATGGGATTCCAAAGATTAACAGCCCCTGGCACTCCCCACAGCTAAATCCCAAAGGAGGTTTGCCCTGGGAAACGGCAGCCGCAGACGAAAAAAGAACCCATCCAAGGGTTCTTTTCCAGAATCAAGAAGAAATTCCATAATTTCGCTTGCGATTGCTTGCGTTTAACATCAATTTTAGTTATACTAAAAGAAAAAAGGAGTGTGATATCCATGGCAAATACATCCGCAATTTACGCTCGGATTGATACAAACTTAAAAGAAAATGCTGAGGGCATTCTTTCTAAACTTGGCATATCCCCTTCCAGTGCAATCCAAATGCTCTATAGTCAGATCGTGCTTAACAGAGGGATGCCATTTGACCTCCGACTTCCAACTGCAAAACCTACAGCCATCAGCGGGATGAATAAGGCTGAACTGGATGAGCAGCTCTCACTTGGAATTGAATCCTTAAAATCCGGTAAAACTTATTCTGTGGAAGAAGTAGATGCCGTTCTTGCCAAGGAGTTTGGTATATGACAGGCAGATACCGTGTCATATACTCTCCCGCAGCATTAGAGGATCTAAAATCCATTTATTCCTACATTGCCTTTGAACTGGAAGTAGCGGAAACAGCCCAAAATCAAGCAAACCGTATACGAAAAGGAATCAAAGGATTGGATACATTTCCAAATGGCCATGCCCAGGTTGACTGGGAGCCATGGTGCAGCATGGGAATGCGAAAACTTCCCATCGACAATTACGTTGTGTATTACCTGGCAAATTCTGAAAACTCTACGGTTACCATCATCCGTATTTTTTATGGCGGACGAAATGTAGAAAATATCATAAACGAAAACAACGAATAAGTTTGCAAAAGGAACAGCTCACCGGCTGTTCCTTTTCACATCTGTTGTCCTTAGATTTCCTTACCCAGCTCTCCAATTCCTCTGCGAAAGGAGCGGATGCCTTTAACAGGGAAGTCTAGCCTAAGTGTAACTGTGCTTTTAATGCGTCCTGTAAAACTTGTGAAAAATTGATACCCTTTTCCAAAGCGGCGTTATTAAGCCATGCCGGGATTGTGAGGGTTTTTTTAACTGATTTCTCAAAATGTTCCTTCGCATATAAAGCTACATCCACAGAAACCATATTGACAAACGATTCACACATAGGCGCATCCGGGTCAAGCTCCTTTGCGATAGCGCATGGGTCAATATCGGATAATTTAGACGGTTTGGGTATATCGTCTCCATCCATTTGACAAGTATGAAGGTAGCCGGCTAAACACTCAACAGCCATTTCCATAGCATCTTCAAAATTATCGCCTTGGGTTGCAAGCCAGTTAAGGTCAGGAAATACAACGGAAAAGCCGTTGCTTTCCTGAAAGAAACATGCAGGATACATTGATAACATTTAACACACCTCCTATATTGTTTAGATTATGGGCAATGGAGCTATTTAAGCCCCGCCTGTTTTTTGATGGAATTTTCCGTTTTTTGTTTAAGTCCTTGCCTTGGTGAAAAGGTATGGTAACTTTTCCAGGTTTTGTCGGATGTATGTAATTCTTGTGTGAACCCTCTTGGTTTTTGAACATCCATCCGTCTGCAAGGATTAGCTTTTCCATCTCTCTTGGTTTCATTGGCATTTTGTTTTCCTCCTTGCATTATTATAATAGCATATAATACGTGTATTGTTAACACGTACTATAAAAATATGTATAAAAAACAAAACAAGACGTTAAAATCCTGCTATTTTTAAGAATGAAATCAATAAAAACATTCAGAACAGGGCGAAAAACAACTTTTTTGCTAAATATATGTTCGGAACCCGGTTCCTCCATGCTGCAAAAATAAGATAAGGAACCCTCACGGTTCATCAAGGCTCAGCAGCCTGGAAAAAGCAACGCCAAGAATCCACACAATCACGCATGCCATAAACATTCCCTTGCCCGCACATGCACTGTATACGAGCATGCCTCCCCGGAATGCAAACGGAACAAGGGCCGGGAAGTTCCCCGCCAGCATCACTGCTGCCAGCGCGGCGAGCAGGATTGCGGCAGACAGCACCCACACCATAGTATCTGCCGGCGCATCCACGCATCCGCGAATGGAATGAATCATCCGGTACATGCGCGGATAAAGGAAATCGTCTTCCCCGCTTTCACTGAGGTTGTAGATGTAACGTGCAATCCCGCCGCCAGTAAGTTCCCCATCCCCGGTCTGGCGGATATACTCCTGGGCGTAATCCGGATAATTCTTGAACACATCCACATAGGTACGCAAGGCACGGTTCAGGCGTTTGTGGATGACAGGGAGGTTTTCTGCCATTTCCTTTACAGACATCAGGAATGCTGCCTCTGCAATTCCAAAATACGGCAGCACATGGAACTTTTTCAAACGGTATCTAAGCGCCGCCAGGACTGCAGCTGTTACGACGGATGAAAAGACCACTGCCGCTACCGCTTCTGAAATGCCTGTTATTTCTGAGGCCCATGCAACTGCCCTGCCATTCAGCAGGCCCCCCCCAGCACCTGTTTACATATTTTCCCATAAGTCCTCCTCATACAACATTTTTGTCAGCCGCCAGTAATACTGTGCTTCCGGGAGCAGTACGGAAAGCACGTCTTTTGTGATCCGGATAATGGAATGTGTCGCCGCCCAGCTTGTTTCAAACATTTCAATCGTGTCTGTGTAAATCTTCCCATAATCCAGTTCTGATGCCAGGGCATGTCCGCCCACGGCAATCCTCTCCCCCTCAAGGGCACGGGCATAGGAGCGTAAGAGCAGGATTACAAACGGCACGACATCCCCCTGACTCACTGGAGCCATATCCTTATTTTCCTTAAAGCAAAGATCCGCAATATGCCGGTGCATCCGTTCCAATATCCCGGCACACAAGCTGCCTTTCGCATCCTCCACCGGTGATTTCCCATAATCTGCCGTGCCATCGAAGGCGCATCCCCTGCCACCGCCCTGCTGTTTCTGCGGCGTGACCTGCCTTTGTTTTTGCATCCTCTTCTGAGGCGTGGCCTGGTGCGGCGTGACCTTCCCCTTCTGGCGGGCACTCTGTGCCGGCTCCTGCTCCGGCATCCGGGGCGGCTGTCTCTGCGGTGCATCCTGGCGCGGTGGTTCCTGCGTTTCCTTTTCTGCCTGGCACAGGTTGAGTGCCAGGAGTTCTGAGAGCACATCCGAGGCATCCGACACCTCCCGTTTCCTTTTCTTCTTTTGTACAGGGCGCTTGCCCTCTGTATTCAGCGTTTTGGATACATAGACGGCAGATGCCATATCCAGCACCCTGTCACGGCTTGCCTCAAAGAAACCCGTCAATGCGGGGCCGATAAGGTACAAAGAATCCTTGGGGGAAACAGCCGCCTTGAGCGTATCCGCCATGAGTACATGCTCAGCCCCCGGGCATTCATAAACCTCTGATGAACCAAACGCATTTTTAAGGCCTTCATAATCCCCATCATCCCCCGGCTCACGGAACAGGAGCAGCTTGCCCCCGCTCATGTCAAAACGCCGGACATCCTTCGCCGCTTTGCGTGCATCGGCGGAATGGAGCATATAAACCTTCATCCCTATTCCCCCTTACGCGCGAGCTGGAGCACAAGGTCTTCGCGCTCGGGAACCGCATGGAAACCATCCGCAATCAGGATATGATGGCGGATCTGATCCTCTGTCAGCACCATTGCATGAGATGCCGCCCCGTATACCACCCGGTCATACCGGGTTCCTTCTTCCGTATTCGAAACAGCAACCGTTGCAAACATCGGCAGCTGATAGGCCTGGCATGTCTCCAGCAGCGACCGGAGCTTTTGCCCGACCTCTTTCTGAATTTCATTGTCCAATATATAATAGTTATTCTTTACCATGAAAACCTCCTAACTTTTAAGCAGAGAGGAAAATAAGTCTGTCAGGTCTTCCCCTGCATCTCCCTTATCTGCTGTTTCCGTCTGTTCTATCCAGTGTTTCTTTTTTTCTGCTGTTTCCGTCTGTTCCGTCCAGTGTTCCTTTTTCTCTGCCCTTTCCGCCTGTTCCGTCCATGGTTCTTTCTTATCTGCCGTTCCGGAACCCGGTTCCGGCTTTGCTGCCAGCGGGGGAACTGGTACTTCCCCCTGCGTAAAAATATCCGCCATTCGGTCTTCCTGGTGTTTTGCTGCCCGTCCCGTCCTTGCTCTTTTCACTTTTGCGGCATCCGCAATCCTCCTCCCTCTCTTAAACATCCGGAACTTCTCCTCAAACAAGCTGATCCGCGACGGGTCTTTGAGGAACTCCGCCGAGATGGGAGTGCATAGATACATCCGCAGCAGGTTTTTGATAAAATTATTCTTATACCCGTTCGTAATCCCGTCAATCATATCAATGACTGCGCGGTCCGTCTCCGGGTTCAGCGACAGGTTAAACTCATATTTCCGGCGCAACGGCCCCGGATTCGGGATCCGCGGCGGAATCTTGATCACAAAGAGCTCACCTTTTGCAAAGGCAGTCAGCGAACAGTAGACTGCCTTGCGGAAATCCATATGATGGCTGTCCAAAAACGAAATCAGGTCAAGGTCATGGGCCTTATAAAGCCGGATCTTCTGATACACCCTTTTGTGTTTCATACATCCCTCCTATCTTCCGTTAAGATTATACCGGAACAGATAATAACCCCTTGCATTTGAGTAGATGAACGGCAGTTTATCATTGAAATTACTTGGGATAAGCTGTATGGTTTTTAAAGATGAAAACGCATCCTGCATCTTGCCATACCATGCTTCCCCCGTACCTCCGGCAATCACGATCCGCTTATAGCCAAGGAAAGAATTCGTAACTTCCCTTGCTCGCTGGAAAGCCTCTTCAAAGACTTCATTACTTGCCTCCTTGATCAGCCCGCCAATCGGAACCTCTTCAGACCTAAGTTCCTCTTCGTTCATAACGACAACGGATCCGGATCCCAGGATCTTCTGAAGAGCAGGGACACGGATATCCTCATTCGTCTGTTCCCAGATTTTTTCTGATGCATGCTGCATCACCTCATGCATCCCGGTTTTATCAACAGATTCCTTACAGGCCACTACTGAATTCTTAACTCCGTAGAAATCAAAAGTGCCAAACCCGATATCCATGATAAGGATATTTTCACTCAGATACGCCCTTGCATCAGGGATATACTTCCCATCATCACGGATCAACACAGAATACAGGGAGCCTGCCGGCTGCGGCATATCACAGAAAATCTTATCCGGGGAGAGGCGCAGGGAGTAGTCAACCCACGGGCCTCCGCCGACACGCAGGGAAAAATCAGCAGCAGCCTGTAATGCCTTTTTTAAAGCGTTGGTATCCCCTCTTAAATAAGATGACGGGAGCCCTGTCTGGATTACGATATCCCGGTTGTCACGTTTTCTGTGCAGCGCAAGTGCGATAGCCGTCTGGCAGAGGATTCGGAACCGCCGTGACGAATACCTCTTCCTTGCGAACATTTCCCCATCCGTATCATTTGTATCTTCCGCACTGAGCATATCTTGCGCTGTACGTCCAACCATATACATCTCTCCCGTCTGCGAATCCCGGTAAAGGATGTCATCCGGCCCGGCCCCGCCGATGATATCCCCGTCCAGTTTTTTCGCAAAGCTTGGAAAACAAAAATAACCGTTTTCGTAAAAAACTTTCATTCCTGAATACCCCGCATCAAGAGCAATGATGTAATCTGTTCCCTTTGGGTTCTGTTTCAAGCGGAACTCCTGACGGGTCCTGAATTTTTTTGTATCCAATTTAATTCCTCCTTTTCAATACATTACCACAAGTCACTTTTCTTTCTGAAAACAGCCAGGCCCGTCCATGGAATTGACCGAACCTGCAAGCTGGTTCTAATATGGTTAATCCCAGTCTATAGCACGTGGAATCTTTCCGTTGCTTTGGAACGAAAAAAGAAGCCTCACGGCTTCTCTTTTACACAGTCAGAGGGCATAGTCTACAGCCTCTTCCCTGGTCATGAAGAAATGGATTCCTGGAGCATATTCCTTCCAGCGGTTTTTATCAAAGTCACGCACTTTGACCGTTTCCCCGATTTTATACAGGAAATCCGAACTCCTCCAACTGCTCACAATATCTGTGCCATCGTCTGTACCATCCGGGCATGTAATAGATACCACTTCTGCTTCCGAGCATCGGCACCTGTTCGTTGCTGCACTGGAACGTAAGGCACATGCCGGTATTTTCAGCTCGACAATATACAGATGTCCTGCGGGATCACCCGCATTTTTGTAGCCGGTGAACTCACCCTCTTCTGGACAGCACATATGGAAATGGGATGTCGTCCCATCCATGATGACCCCGTCCATATATGTGTTGGAGAAATCCACGCCTGTAATATCCGCGCCGCGCAAATCCGTGCCGTTCAGGATTGTCCTGCGGCAGCAGCATCCAGTCATGTCTGTGCCCCGCAAATCTGCCCCGTCAAGAGTTGATTCAGAAAAGTCACATCCATTAAGATCCACATCACGGAAATTCGCGCCATTAAGAGCTGTATTACAGAAGTAGCACCAAGAAATATCCGCACCGCGGAAATCTGCATTGGTCAGATTCAAGAGATAAAAATCTGTTTCCTCTAAATGAGCGCCATTAAACTTTGCATCCTTTAAATTCACCCCGTCAAAGAATGCATAAGAAAGGTCAGCGCCGCTGAAATTAACACCGCCCAGATTCGAGAGACGAAAAGCCGTGTCTACTAAATACGCACCGCTGAGATCAACATCGTCCAGCCTTGCCTCCCGGAAGTACATTTTACTCAGATCTGCTCCCCGGAGATCATATTTCTGCAAGCTTTTCCAGTCTTTTGACGCAACCAGTTTTTCTACTGCTTTCCGGTTAAATGTCCTCTTTTCATTCATGATAATCCTCCTTTAATGATTGCTTTTTCAGGGAAAATTTGAATATTTGCACAAAAAAAGAAACCGTACTGGTTTCTTTTTTTGCTGCCAACTACTTTGCTATCTGTTTTTGACAAGCCTCCCATTCGCATCCCGGTAAGCCGCCGGAACGAACGTATCCTTTACACGGATAATATACTGCACTTTGAAATTCTCGTCCGATGACCCTTTGTATGGGCGCACCCATGACTCGAACACCGCCTTCCTGCTGTCCTCTGTCTTTGCCGATTTATCACTGTGCCATTTCCCATCATGCCCGCTTGCGAATACAGTGCCCCCGCCCCGGTACACAAACGTATGCCCTTTGCCGATAAGCACATCCCCAGGCAGGACCTGCCCTTCCTTCACCAGCGCGGAGAACTTCCTGCCCCCGCCATTGATGACCGTGCAGTTCCGGTCCAATGCAAGTTTCAGCTTTGTCGAGCCGGAGTTGTAGTTCCTGATTTTCCCGCTGCGGTCGCCATAGAATTTTTCGTTCTTCTTGATGATCCCCATATCCCGGAATGCCCAGTTGGCAATCGTCGCGCAGTTCCCGCCGCGTACTTTCCCGGCAAGCATTTTTTCAAAAGAACCCGTCTGTGCAACATATTTGCTGCTGTTGGAATATACCCATTTCTCCCCGCGTCTTACTGCATTTTCCAATACGCTGTTATAGTAATCGCCACAGGCAATGACCGCCTGTGCCCCTGTCACCATTCCCGATCCAACACTGGTCGGGGACATGGAATTGAACCGTTCCAGGTTATATGCCCGGACAATCTTCATGACGTTCTGGACATAAGTTGGCGAAGTTGCGTATCCCGCTTTCCAGACCGCCGTGACATAAGATGCGGTAGAATAATGCCCTGTCTTGGGATCCGTGGTGCATTTTCGGAGCGTAGACGGTTTCCCTGACACGATATCTGTCGATCCATAGCACCGGATGCAGTCCCCGAGGGATTTGTACGCCTGGAAACTCCTGTTCACACTTACATACTTGCCGTAATACTCTTTTGTTCCCCAACTGCTGGAAGACGTGCCTTTTATCTGGCAATCATGCTTTGTGATCCCAAGGCAATTATTGTTTTTATAGCACAATCCGGAACACCCTCCTGGATACGTCCCCGTGCTTTCAAGAATCATCTGCCCGAGGATTGCTGCTGCGGGGATGTCCTTGTCACGCTGCACTTCCAGGACAGCCTGCATGGCCTCCGGCGTGATCCATGCCGGGAGCCCTGACATATCCCCTGTCCATGCCCCTCCGCTCTCGGAACCGATATCCACTTCAAAGATGTCATTGAAATAATACCTTGTGACCGTGATATCTGCATTATAGTATGTGACTGCAACCGGATCCCCGTCCGCATCCACTTCACCCGTATCCTCTGTCCGGTCTACGGAGATGTCAAAGTCCACCTGGTTAGATGCCGCATACAGGGCTTTCACATATTCCACAGCATCTTCCGCGTTTTCATCAAGTTCGAAATCAAAATAAATATTCGCCATGCAGAGGATTTCCGCGACATTCGTCGTTTCCTCCAGTTCAAGTTCCGCCTCTTCATAAACAGAATCCGTGCGCCGGTCCACATAATTGACCATGACATTTTCATAATTTCCATAACAGGCATTGATGCTCTCCACCTGCTCCGTGTAGCATTGCTGGATCGCCGCGAGCATTTTCTGCTGCACGTCTTCATCGGTTGCCGTGAAATCAAATGCTGCCATCATGCTCCCCACCATGGAGACTACTGCGCCCATGATCATAACGACCGCAACGAGGAACAGCCCGAGCAGCAGCAGGATTGTGACCAGCATGGAAACGACCGTCGCACAGGTGGCAACCGCTTTCGCCACCGCACCTTTGACCGCATTCAGCATACGCACGGGAAACGACACTGCACGCCCCGCACGGGTCTTTAACAGCCGGTCTGCCGCGCGGCGGCCGAGCCTCTTAATGCCTATGGGGTCTTCCAGCCATTTCCGGAATTTCCGCCTCCGCACCAGTTTCTTTTCTTTGCGCCTGAAACGGGCATCGCGCTTTTTCGCAGTCCTTTTCTGTACACCTTTTGCCCAGGCTTGTCCCGGGTTCCTCCTTAACGTCTCTGCCGCCAGGTGCGCTTTTGCTGTCTCCGCTTTCAGATGTGCGAATGTCGCTGCACGTTTGGCCAGCATCATCGCCCGGAGCCCTGTTTTCAGCATCTCCCTTCCACGCCTGATGACGTTCAGGGTAAACGCTTGCCCGCGCCCATACTCGCTCCTGTTCAGTTTCTGCCTTGCATTTCGCGCCAGGATATGCCGCGACCGGCGAAATCCCCGGTTCCGGGACTTTACAATCCCGGCTTTTGCGGCATTGATGCCCCGCTGGCACGCCTCTTTCACTTCCTCCGGGCACTGGCTGCGCCGCATGATATGGTACAACTCTGCCTGGATCTGCGCCGGGCTCCCGCCCACTGCATGGATATTGTACTTTTCAAGGACAAGCCTGACATCCCTTAATTCCGCTTCCGGGGAAAGGCTGCCGCCCATGATCGAACGTGCCATGCCGTCACGCAGGAAGTCCGCCCCCTGCCATGCCGTCACATCCGCCATGTCACGGGCAAGAGCCATTCCCTTTTGGAACTCTTTATCTCCGGCAGCAGCTTTTGTGGAAAAATCCACCGCCGCCTTTCCCATGCCCTGCTCAATATTGGAGATCTTGAACAGGAAATCCCGGTTTGCATCCATGACATTCTGATTCCGCGTAAAAGGATTCATATGCCCATCAGAACCCATGCTGCCACCAGGCAAGTGTCCATCTGCCCCATGATTGTCTCCATCTGCCATAAATCCACCCCCTTTGATTGGCCGGCATGAACACAAAGCAGCTGTATTTTCAGCATTCCGGTGATGGCTCCCCCTCACCTAATGTTTTCCCTGACAAGTTGCCTTATGTTCCCTGCCGGATATACAACAATATGGTTTTCTGGCATACGCTACATCTCAAAGCCCTCCATGGCCGCATCCATATCAGGGTCAACGAGCGGATAATACTCTGGCTCTATCGCGGGCGGGCGTATTTCCGTCCCAGGGTCTT
This sequence comes from Lachnospiraceae bacterium MD308, assembly GCA_000403475.2. Taxonomy (GTDB): domain Bacteria; phylum Bacillota; class Clostridia; order Lachnospirales; family Lachnospiraceae; genus MD308. Next base: position 331,476 of record KE159796.1, on the reverse strand, counting down.
CTTTCACTACCTGGCCTCCTGCCGTTTCCGCTATATCAGGCACAAGAGCCTCACCTTCCTCTTTCACCGCCTGCGACATAAATAGGAGCTGCACGCGTTCCCTGTACTCATCATACCGCGCCCTTACAATCTCAATCTCAGCACAGTCTCCCTTTTCCTGATAGGCTTTCGGGCGTGCAAGTTTCACAGCACGCAAGAGTCCTTCCCCGTCCCGGTCCACGCAGACCCCGAACATTATTTTGGGGTTGATGTCGGCATTGGCACACATCAGCACAAACATCCCTGTCTGGAACACAACCGAGATTTCCTCCGCCAAACGCATCAGCCTGTTCTGCGGCACATTTTCCACCGCAAGGAACGGCACCGCATCCCCGCTCTCCCCTGCCAGTGCATATGCTTCTATGCACTGGTCAAGTTTCGACTGGAACGCAGCCTCCTCTATCCCGCCCGCCAACGCAAAGAGATTTGACGCATCCTTATCCGAACCGTCAAAACGCACGTCTTTTGCAAGCATGGGTTCGGATATCTTTGATTCCATGCGTGCCCTTGCCGCCTCGGAACGCGAACGGATCAGCGAGTTCGTCCGCAGGCGGCAGGTGTCATAGGCCGGCATTTCCGTATACCTGAAATTATTCTCCGGATGATCCCTGGAACCCGTCTGGGGATACCTCGGGTGCAGGTCCGCAAAATATTTCCTGCCGATCACCGGGCGCATATTCTGCGTATACACCACGCACTGATCCGGAGCCAGCCTTGACAGCTCGTCTTCCGTCAGCACCGCCCTCTGGGTCTCCTGGTAATTCAGCGACGCATTGCTGTTACGCCCGTGGCTTATGCCGGAGCTGCGTACCCGTATCGTCCGGTTCCCCGTCCGCTTGGAAAAATATTCAAGTGTTTCCTGCTCTGTCGCGCCAAGGAACAGCCATGACGAGCAGTTTGAGATAATGGATGCCCACTCCTTGTCATACATCGCTTTCAGCTGGGCGAGGTCCTGCAGGAGCACTGCGGCAGAAATGTTATATTTACGCATCGTCGCCAGCTTGTTCGGGAATTCCGGAACCTCGCCAATATTGGCAAACTCGTCCATCATCGCCATGACCGGCACGGCAAGTTTCTCGCTCCCCATCCTCTGCAGCTTTTTCTCTGCCACATCATAGAGCGTCTCGAACATCTGCGAATACAGCATAGATGCGAGGAATGCATAAGTCCGGTCCGCCTGCGGCGTGATGATGAACAATGCCGTCCTCTCGTCCCCGAACCGCTCTAGGTGCATTTCATCCGTGCTCGTCAGGCTGATGACCTGCGGGATCAAAAATGACTGGAGCCTTGCCACGCAGGAAATGATGATGCTTTTTAAGGTCTTGCCTGCCGCCTGCTTGAAAGACTTGTAAAACTGTGCCGCCATGGACGACTGCGGCAGCGGCTTGAACAGCAGGTCAAGCGCCGACTCCTCTTTCGCGTCATTCTCATTCACGCTGGACATGTTGATCATCTTCATGACCGTCGGGAAATTCTTCTTGCTCCCGTCCGCGCAGTATTCGAGAAGGTAGAAGATGCACGCCGAGTACAGCAGTTTCTCAGCACTTACAAAGAACTGGTCATCCTTGCTCCCCGGCTCCGTCGTATTCTTTATCAGCGTCTCCACGACCATCTTGACACCTGCTTCATTCCGGATGTATGCCAGCGGGTTGTAGCAGTTGGAATGGGTCATGTCAGAGATATTGAACACCTTGATCTTGTACCCGTGTTCCGCGAGCATCCGCCCTGTCGCATGGATCAGCTCCCCTGAAGGGTCGGTGACAATGTAGCTGCCGTACATCTGCATGATGTTGGTCTTGACAAACGCAAAAGACTTTCCGCTCCCGGCACCGCCGATCACGAACACATTGTTATTCCCAAGCACGCGCCCGTCAATCGGGCGTTTCATCTCCCGGCACAAAATGATGTTGTTCTTCGGCAGTGCATCATCCTCCGGCTCCTTTGCCACATACTTTTTCGTATATTCCGCCAGCTCCTTCTGGCTCATCGGCTTGGCATCGCCCTGGCTCTTGCCCTGTTCATAAGTAAAATGCCTCTGGTACTCAAGATCCAGGAGGAAATACGCGATCAGTGCGGCAAGCGCCCCAAACATCAGCCCCGACGCAAACGCATGCGGCGACAGCGGGAAAAAGAACGCCCCATGTGACAGGCTGTCCATTACCCGCTCAAGCCCTTCCATCACCTCAAGCCCGCCCTCCGTCACTGAGCTGACATATGCGCCCATGTACAGGCCTGCCAGGCCGACAATCCCGGAAAACAGCAGGTTGCTTTCCCTGGCTGTTGTTTCGCGCTGTTCCTGTGTAACGAATCGTTTCTTCACCATCCATCACACCTCCAAATCGTCAATCCCGTACTCTTCCACGCTGCATTCCCCTTCCTCACGCTCCGGCTCACGCCCATCAAGCACGGCATCCTGGATCCCAAGGTCTATGGCATCAAGCTCTTCCTCATGATCATCAAAAACGCGGCATCCTTCCCCGCGGCCATCAAAATCCCCTCTTTCTTCCTGCTCCTCACGGAGCGCATCCCGGTTCATGTGCTCCATCGTTTCAAATTCCGGCATGCCCATCTCGTCATCCAGGTAGGAATACTGGTACGCGACACGTTCCGGATTGTCCAGCGCAAGTTTCTTCTCATATAGCTGGGTCTTTCTCCGCATAGCCTCATCCATCTGCGTTTCCCTCTGCAAAGCCAGCTCCCGCACTTCATCCCTGGTAAAATCCGGGCGCCCATGACTTCTGTCCGCCTCCTTCAAGCCCCTGATGCGGGATTTGTGATCTGCGCCTGCAATCTTCCCGTATTCCTGCGCCGTCAGATCCACCGGATGCCTGATGCGGTCGAATACCTGCCGCACCCTGCAGCCGAAAGCTGGGTCGGAACGGTCAAAGCGATAAACCTCCATCCCGTCATTTCCGTATACACGCACATCTTGTTCCCGGACATACATCTGCGGGCCTGACATGCCCATGACATAAAATTCCCCCTTCCGCCTGTCATAGTTGTAAACACGGTCCGCTACCCGTAGGTAATTCTGATGCTCATACCGGAGCTGCTTACGGAGCGCCCGCCCTGCGGCTCCTGAAAAAGCCTGCGCCACATGATGTTTCATCTCCTTCATCTCATCCACATACTGCGACGGGTATACGACAGAGCGGCTGTCCCTCGCCACTTCATCCACAGCGATATTTATTTTTGCCGCCTCGGCATATCTTGCGAACAGCATCGCCTCCGGGATGTCAAGCCCTGCAATCACCCTGGCCCTGCCCACGGACAGGTTTTCGACCATCCGCCGGGGTTTCACGCCGCCAGGTTCGATTTCTTCCCGTGCACGGTCAATGATCTTCCTTAACTGCTCCCTGTCAGCATCCCTCGTGCTGATGATGCCGACTTCCTTCCCGTCTATGCGGGCGGTCCCGCTGATGCACGGGATCCCCTCGTCACGCAGCCTCCCTGCGACCATATCAAGGTATTCACGGTCGCAGCAGACCGCATCAAGCTCCCCGCCTTTCCAAACATGCCCCTCCAGGATCCTTGAGCCGCGGTCTACCTCCGAAACCCAGTGGAGAGTCTGTTCAAGCGTCCCCAATAGCTGTATAGAGCCGCGCTGCACATGATCAAACAGGTTAAATGCCAGCTCCATTTCCTTTTCTTCCATAAAAATCCACCTCCAGAGCTAATATGGTAGTGGGCGGTTCCCAAGCGAAAGCCTGACATATCCCTAAAAATGTGCAAAAAAAGCACCTCCAAAGAGATGCCCGATTACAAATCAGCTTTTCTGATATGGAGTTGAAAAAGACGCTGCGGCGCGCCAGGGGGGAGAAACGTCAGCCAGACTCCCCCAATTTCTCCAAAAGCTCACCAAGTGCCGCGCTGCCGTCATCCCCAAGCCCGGACAGGGGCACGTTGATCACATAGACAACCGTTCCCGCCAAAACATCCCCGGAGTACAAAAGATATGCCCCTGAACGCTCTTCCCCGCCCACCATGCCGGCATAGGTGAGCTTTTGGAGGATGGATGACGGGCTCTGCGACAGGAGCTCATCCCCGGTGACCGTATAGCCCAGGCTGTCTATATATCCCCTGTAGGTTTCCGCATATTCATCCAGCGCTGCCTGCCTGTCCTTATTTTCCAGAAATATATCCTCTGACAGCCCGTCCATGTACGCACGTATCATGTTCCCGTCCTGCTCATATCCCGGCAGGGCATACACTTCCGCCCCTGAAATCCGGACCTTTTCCAACAGCCCGTCTGTTATCTTTTCCGTCTCTGCGTTTTCCATAACCTCCTGTGCACCGCCAGCCGGCTCCTGTGCTTTCTGGCAGCCGCATAATGCAAGCACGGAAAGCGTTAGCAATAGAATCCTCCGCATATGGCAAACCTCCTTTCCTACTACAATATGGCGGAACCGGGTTCCGTTTTACATGCACTAAAATAAGCCTCACAATCAACATATACTGTACTGAATACATGATTGCGGGACTTATTTATATGCCTGAATATATTTAATTGTTTTATAACCACCTCTACTCTTTGCAAGCATAAATGCCATTATGCTAATGGTCAGATATTTGATTATCGTCTTTCACAGAGAAATGTCATCCTTCTTCCACCACTGAAAACCTTTTTACAAAAATATAAAATAACTGCTATGTTAACCGTACCCCACACATTTTTATCTGTACCCCATTTTGTACCCCATTTTTGTGTAAAAACATGAGCAAATTTGAGCCATTTTGTAAAGTCAGATAAGGTCAGAAACAAAAAACAAAATCCCCAAAACCCTTGAAAACACTGACTTAGAACGGCGTACCCTCCAAATCATAAGGCGTCACCTGATACACATAGTAATTCAGCCAGTTCGTATACAGATTATTGGCATGCGCCCTCCAAGTAAGGAGCGGCTTATTCTCCGGGTCGTCGCCCTCATAATAATTCTCCGGAACTTCTATCGGCAGCCCTTTTGACAGATCCCTTTTATATTCCCCGTCAAGCGTCACCCGGTCATACTCCGGGTGCCCCATCACGAAGATCTGCCGCCCGTCCTCTGCCATGGCAAGGAAAAGCCCTGCCTCCTCTGACTCCGCAAGAACCGTCAGCCGCTTTTCCGCACGGATTTTATCCATCGGAACTTCGGTATGGCGGGAATGGGGCGCGAAGAACACATCGTCAAACCCTCTCACCAGAGGAATCTTGCGGTTCATCACGCGGTGCCTAAACACCCCAAACACTTTTTTATCCAACTGCACCTTGTCTATCCCGTAATGGTAATAAATCCCCGCCTGGGCTCCCCAGCAGAGGTGTATGGTAGAAGTCACATGCGTCTTCGTCCACTCCATAATCTCCTTAAGCTCTTCCCAATAGTCTACTTCTTCAAAAGGAATCTGCTCTACCGGCGCTCCTGTAATGATAAACCCGTCAAATTTACTCTTTCTGATATCACAGAATTTTTCATAAAATTGGTTCAGATGGCTGGTAGGTGTATTCTTAGACTCGTGGCTTGACACAGTCACAAACTTTACGTCCACCTGAATCGGTGTATTAGAAAGCGACCGAAGAATCTGCAGCTCCGTATCCTCTTTAAGCGGCATCAGGTTCAAAAGCCCGATTTTAATCGGACGAATATCCTGATGCGTAGCACGATGCTCATCCATAACAAATATATTTTCACTCTCTAATATTTCCTTAACCGGCAGATTATTCTGTACACGAATCGGCATAACCCGTCCTCCTTTTTATTTTTCTTTCGAAGTCTCTCCTGCTTCTTTCTCCAGATCTTCAACAATCTCTTCAACGATTTTTTCCATCTTTTCTTCTTCCTTACCCGACATGTAGTTTCCTTCATCATCCACGTAGCTTATCGGATCATACATTTTCGAAGAAGCCGGAAGATTCTTTCTCTCCAGTTTACTATTCACAATCAATTCTGCTACATAATATAATACTGCAAATGTAGGAACTCCCATAACCATTCCCACAAATCCAAACAAACCGCCTCCGAGCAAGATTGCAACAATGACCCAGAACGCTGACAGCCCCGTCGAGTTTCCGAGAATCTTCGGCCCAAGTATGTTCCCGTCAAACTGCTGCAATACCAGAATAAAAATCACAAAATACAACCCCTTCATAGGATCACTAAGCATAATCAATATAGTACTTGGAACTGCTCCTATGTAGGGTCCAAAAAACGGAATCACATTTGTGACGCCCACAATCACGCTAATCAGCATCACATACGGCATATCCAGCACCGACAACCCAAAAAAGCACAATACGCCGATAATGGCCGAGTCTATAATCTTTCCAATGACAAACCCTCCGAATATCTCATTGCTCTTCGTCGTGAAGTGAAGGATCATATTGGCACGATGAGGTGAAAATAATGCATAAACGCTCTTTTTACACTGAGAGGTAAATGTCTCTTTGCTGAAAAGGATATAGATAGAGACGATCAGTCCAATCACAAAATCAAACAAAGTACTGATGACATTGATTACCCCCACCGTCAGATTGGACATCAGTTCATTCGTCTTAGCTAAAAGGTCGGTTCGAAGCCACGTCTCCAGCATGTGGGTTCCCTCCTCCACAGCCGTCTTAAGAAAAGCGCTTGTGGTCGTATCACTTGTAGCCATCTCATTAAGCGCATCCACAAGATTATTAAGCTGTCCTGGCAATGTAAATATCATGTTGCGGATGCTGTAATACAATTCCGGAATGAGCAGATTGCATAACGTCACAATTAAAAAAATCAGTACAAGAACTGCCGCAAGCACGCCAAGTCCGCGCGAAAATCTTTCCGCACTCTCTCGCTTTTTCATATTGCGCTCTAAAATAGGAAGTAAATACCTGTCCACATTTCTTACGATAGGATTCAGCAAATATGCAATCACACAGCCGTATATAACCGGCTGCAGCACTCCGATTATCTCCTTTAGCATTTCCGAAAGGTTCGTAAGCCTTAAAAGCGCAAAGTAAAACATAATACTTGCCGCTACTACGAGAAATATCGTAATCCCTCTTCCAAACTGCTGCCTGAGCTTAGAAGGCCCCTTTGCACCGAACTGCGGTCTGGCACTATAATATGCATTCTCCGCGCCGTAATCCTTCTTTCGCTTTTTCTCTTTTTCACTCTCTAATATATCTCTTTCCTCTTCCATCACCGGTTCCTCTTCCTTAAAACAATTAATAGTAATTATACTATCGGAAACTTTCTTCGTCAACCAAAAAGGAACCCCTTTTTTCAGGCGTTCCTTTTATACTTCCTACATGAAAATTATTGTTTGTGGCATCCACAGGTAAATGTTGCGCATTCTGTCTGTTCGCACTGGCAGGCCTGGCTTCCTTCTACGCTGATCTTCCCTGCATGGCAGCTGCAATTGTCGTTGTACTTGCAATCCGTTGCCTTACAGTCAATACTGCTTGTAGGAGATGCATTGCCTGTCACATTGCTATAGGTATCACCTTTTCTCTCCTCAAAACTATCGCAGCAAGTCTCCTCCGAACTCTTAGCCTGGTTTCCTCCTACACGGATTCCGTCAAGGTCACAATAAAAATCCTTGTTATGCAGACATGTCTGTACCGTACATCTTAACTCTGGCATAAATCTACCTCCTTCTTATACTAATATCGAGGTTATTATGCCCTATATTTTAAAATTTATATCAGAAATCCCTAATCTTCTTTCGTCACCTCGCGGATTACTCTCGATGCAATCTCATCTTTTACAGAATCAATAAATACTCTAAGCTCCTTCTGCCCTTCATCTCCTGCAAAGCGGCTCCTCACTGCAACTTTCTCTTCTTCCTCTTCCTTTGCTCCTACAACAAGCATATAAGGAATCTTATTCATCTGGGCCTCGCGAATCTTATAGCCGATCTTTTCTGCTCTTGTATCTATCTCTGCACGTACTCCTTCTTCCTCCAGAGTACGGAATACTTTCTGCGCATAATCCATATATTTGTCGGAAATCGGAAGCACCTTTACCTGAACCGGAGCCAGCCATGTCGGGAATGCCCCGGCAAAATGCTCAATAAGGATTCCGATAAACCGCTCAATCGAACCGAAAGCCACACGATGAATCATGATCGGGCGGTGCTTCTCCCCGTCTGCGCCTGTATATTCAAGATCAAAACGCTGCGGCATCTGCATATCAAGCTGAATCGTTCCGCACTGCCATGTTCTTCCAATGGAATCCTCCAGATGGAAGTCAATCTTCGGACCGTAAAACGCGCCGTCTCCTTCATTCACTACATAGTTAAGCCCAAGGTCATCAAGCGCACCTCTAAGCCCCTCTGTCGCCATCTCCCAGTCCTCGTCACTTCCCATGCTGTCCTCCGGACGTGTGGAAAGTTCCACATGGTACTTGAACCCAAACAAGCTATACACCTCATCAATCAAGCCTGCCACACCTTTAATCTCATCCCGAATCTGCTCCGGTGTCATAAAGATATGGGCATCATCCTGTGTAAAGCAACGCACACGCATCAATCCGTGAAGCTGTCCGGATTTCTCATGACGGTGAACAAGACCTAACTCGCCGGCGCGAAGCGGAAGATCTTTATAAGAACGCGGCTCTGATTTGTATACAAGCATTCCTCCGGGACAGTTCATCGGTTTTACCGCATAATCTTCCTCATCGATAACTGTTGTATACATATTATCTTTGTAGTGATCCCAGTGTCCGGAATTCTCCCACAGATGCCTGCTTAAGATAATCGGTGTGGCAATCTCCACATACCCTTTTTTCTTATGCAGATCTCTCCAGTAGTCGAGCAGTGTATTTTTAAGCACCATTCCTTTCGGAAGAAAGAACGGGAAGCCCGGGCCTTCCTCACACATCATAAACAAGCCCAGTTCTCTTCCAAGCTTTCTGTGGTCACGCTTTCTTGCTTCCTCCATCATATGCAGATATTCATCAAGTTCTGCCTTTTTCGGGTAAGCCACACCGTAGATTCTTGTCAGCATCTTATTCTTTTCATTGCCCCTCCAGTATGCTCCGGCAAGGCTTGTCAATTTGAATGCCTTCACTGCTTTCGTGGACATAAGGTGCGGGCCTGCGCACAGGTCTGTAAATTCACCCTGACTATAAAAGCTGATTTCCTCACCCTCCGGCAAATCTTCAATCAATTCTGCCTTGTAAGGTTCATCCTTCTCCTTAAAATAACAGATTGCCTCCTCCCTCGACTTCGTAAACCGTTCCAGAGGCAGGTTTTCCTTTACAATCTTTTTCATCTCTGCCTCAATCTTCTCCAAATCCTCTGTTGTAAACGGAGTCTCCCGGTCTAAATCATAGTAAAAGCCATTCGCAATCGAAGGTCCGATCGCAAGCTTTGTCTCCGGATACAGACGTTTAATCGCCTGTGCCATTATGTGGGACGCAGTATGGTTGAAAGCGCCTTTTCCATCCTCTGAGTCAAATGTCAGGATTTCCAGCTCGCAGTCCTCAGAAAGCTCTGTACGCAGATCAACTGTCTCTCCATTTACCTTCGCTGAAGTTGCCGCTCTTGCCAGTCCCTCACTGATATCTTTGGCAATATCAAGTACGGACATACTTCCTTCGTATTCTTTTACCGTTCCGCCTTTCAATGTAATTTTCATAGCTTGTCTCCTTTTCTTTTATCTTTATTCATATTTTCTTTATTTTTTTGCTTTTTTATGAGCCTCTAACGCCTTCATGAACAATCCGTGAAACTCCGGGCATGATTGTTTTAACGCCAGAGGCCTTCCGGTTCGTTCTAAAAAACAATGCCTGGAAACACCTCTGCAATGTACCTTATCCGTCCGCTCACTCACAATCTCATAGCCGACCGTAAGCTTGATGCCGTTATATTCCTTCACCCACGCCTCAATTTTCACCGAGTCTCCAAAATGCAACATCCGCAGATAGCTGGCTTCCACGGAAAGCACCGGGCTTATGATTCCCTGTTCCTCCATCTTGTCATACCCCAGCCCCAATTGCTCCATATAATCAATCCTCGCCTCTTCAAACCAACGGATATAATTAGAATGATGGACGATTCCCATTTGATCTGTCTCATAGTAAAACACTTTACGCCTGTACATCTTCATCACCTCCAATGCCTTATCCTTCAAAAGTACTTAATTCTCCCAAAACAAAAGAATCCCTTACAGCACAATCAACTGTAAGGGACGAGTTATCTTATCTCGCGGTTCCACCCTGCTTGAACCGGTCACATGTACCGGAACCACTCATTCTGACGATAACGGAGTCACCGTGCTGTTTTACAGCCGCTCAGAGGTGGTCTTCAAAAGGTTCCAAAATAAAAGGCTCTCAGCACTTACGACCTTTCTCTCTGCTATTTCTTTCCCAATCTACTCTTCTCTTCAACGCTTTTCATTTCTTAACCATTATAACACCAAATCTCACTTTGTCAACAAATAGATTTTTCCCGGTTACTTTCCGCAGCATTTTTTATACTTTTTACCGGAGCCGCACGGACACGGATCATTGCGCCCTACCTTCTTTTCCTTGCGGATTGTCGTAGACTCCTTCTGTTCCTTATACAGCCGCTTAAGCTCCTCCTCAGAATAAATCTTCTTCCACTGGGGAAGCTCATACAGCCAATCTGCTTTTGCAGCCACCATATTCTTATAAAGCTTTTCCGTATCAAACGCAAGGCTTACCTGTGTATCCTCATCCATTGTCTCAATAGGATTTTCCTCTTTAAGACTTTCGTTGATACCATCAAGGAAGCCCACCATTGTCATCACTTCCTGCCCATATTTTTCGGCAAGTTCTTTTACGGTTCCTTTAACTTCCTCCGCCGGGTTCTCAAGAAGCTGTTCATAGATTTCTTTCTCAATCTGGAAATAGCTGCCCCAGAATCTTTGAAGTCTTCCTCTGTCAGCATTTTCATCATATGCGATATCTCTCCACTGTTCTAATAATGTACGGCTCATCTTCCTATACTCCTTTGTAATATATTTGCTTTTTTATTATTTTTCTTATATAATGTACCCCAATAGTATACTAAAATCCAACTTAGATGTAAAGGATGATTCTTATGAAAAAATTAAAACAAATCTTCGCGCTCACAGGAGCCCTTCTTCTCTTTGCAATGTACGCCGCTACCCTTGTATTTGCACTGATTGGTTCCGAACACGCACGTACACTTTTAAAGGCGTCCATTGCCTGCACAGTCATCGTTCCCGTCTTTTTATATGCATATATGCTGGTATACCGGATTCTAAAAAAAGACGATACTGACTCCAATGAGAAAGACCTGTAAAAGAGCAGGCTCACATTATAAGAGCCTGCCCTCAAAGTATTCATTTCTTATGTATTCACATATACAATCCCGCGAAAATCCACTTTCTGCTTTCCGGTAACGTAAGTCCATGCTTATCGCTGTTCTTACGTTCTTCGCTGATATTTTTTCTCCTTACAAGGTATTCTTCTATCGAAAGGTTCTCCTGATTTTCATTCTCACTTTTTTGCCACATACATATACCTCCATTCATTCTCTATACTCCGCTTCTATCAGTATATGAACCATAACTGAAATCTATGACTCTTTTCTGATATGCTCACAGTATAAATCACAATTGTGGATATAATATGTCGCAATTCTGAAAACCAACTAAAGAAATTCTTAAATAACACTTACCTTTCTCTGTAAATGATATCCTCTCTTCCCGGCCCGTTAGAAACCATAGTGATCGAATAACCGATCTGCTCCTCTATAAACTCAATATACTTGCGGCAATTCTCCGGAAGCTTTTCGTATTCCTTAATACCGCTGATATCACTCTTCCATCCCGGAAGCTTTACAAGCACTGGTTTCGCTTTCTCTAACAGATGTGTCGGCGGAAATTCTGTCGTCACTTTCCCGTCAATCTCATACCCGGTACAAACCGGAATCTCATCCAAATACCCCAATACATCCAGCACTGTAAATGCCACGTCCGTAGTTCCCTGCAGCCGGCATCCGTACTTAGAAGCCACGCAGTCAAACCATCCCATACGTCTTGGACGGCCGGTCGTCGCGCCGAACTCACCGCCGTCTCCTCCGCGGCGCCTCAGCTCGTCTGCTTCTTCTCCGAATATCTCACTGACAAATGCGCCGGCTCCCACCGCACTCGAATATGCCTTGCACACGGTAATAATCTTCTGAATCTCATAAGGCGGTATCCCGGCTCCGATTGCACCGTAACCTGCCAGCGTGGAAGACGATGTAACCATTGGATAGATTCCATGGTCAGGGTCCTTAAGAGAGCCTAGCTGTCCCTCTAACAAGATATTCTTTCCGTCTTTTATTGCTTCATAAAGGAACAGCGAAGTATCACATACAAATGGCTCAACCATCTTTTTATATTCCTGAAGCTCACTATACAAATCATCCGGATGAATCAACGGCTTATGATAAAGGTGCTCTAAAAGGACGTTCTTCTGCTCCGCCACCCGAACAACCTTCTCTTTGAGTAGCTCATCGTCAAACAGTTCACTGACCTGAAACCCGACTTTCGCATATTTATCTGAATAGAACGGAGCAATTCCCGACTTGGTGGAACCGAAGGATTTCCCGCCCAGTCTCTCCTCCTCGTACGCATCAAAGTTTTTGTGGTAGGACATGACCATCTGTGCCCGGTCAGATACAAGAATCTTTGGCATCGGCACATCTCTGTCTACAATGGACTGTACTTCTTTAAATAATACCGGAATATCCAACGCAACACCGTTCCCGATAATACTGGTTGTGTGGTCGTAGAATACTCCTGACGGCAGGGTATGCAATGCGAATTTGCCATAATTATTGATAATCGTATGCCCTGCATTCGCACCGCCCTGAAAACGCACGATAATATCAGCTTCTCTTGCAAGCATATCTGTAATCTTGCCTTTGCCTTCATCGCCCCAGTTCGCACCGACTACTGCTCTTACCATATGAATTCCTCCTATGTTGTCAACCTTATTGACCTTCAATTTAGCAGTTCCTTTTAAACCGCCCTATGCATTATACTATATTTTCCTATATCTGTAAACTGTTTTACATTAATGGCGCCACAAGGCGCAATACCTGTCCGACGAGCTTCGTGAGCATCGTCCGTTTCTTCACCTCCATAAGCGTTACCTTATGACAGTGCTTCAACGTCTGCTGAAAATCCCGCTCAATCCTGTCAATCTCAGAATTATTGTAGATAAAAACCCCGCATTCAAAATGGAGATAAAGGCTGCGGTAATCTAAGTTAATCGTACCCACCGTCGCCGTATCATCGTCACTGACAAACACCTTTGCATGTACGAAGCCCGGTGTATATTCATAAATCTGCACACCGCTTTCAATCAGCTCCTGATAATACGTCTGCGCCACCACAAACGCATACCATTTATCCGGAATATGAGGCATAATAATCACTACATCAATCCCGCTTTTGGCAACTCTTGTAAGCGTTGTAATCATCTCATTATCCAGTATCAGGTAGGGTGTCATAATATGCACATATTTTTTTGCATGGTTTAATATGTGAAAATAGACCTCTTCACCCACATTTTCATTGTCAAAAGGACTGTCTGCGTATGGAATCACATACCCGTACTCCCGCTTAAGCTCCTTTCTCTTCGGCGTCAGATACCGTTTATAATTCTCCGGCTTTCTCTCGGTCACGTTCCACATTTCAAGAAACATCATAGTAAAGCTCTGTACCGCATCTCCCTTAAGCATGACCGCTGTATCCTTCCAGTGTCCAAAGCGAACCTTTTTATTGATATATTCATCCGCTAAGTTCACTCCTCCGGTAAATGCTGTCTTTCCGTCTATGACACAAATCTTTCGATGATCTCGATTGTTCTGAGTGGTAGATAAAAACGGCTTCACTGCATTAGCCATCTTGCATTGAATGCCATATTTCTTAAGCTGCTCCGGATACCCGTAAGGAAGAAGACTGATTGCGCACATACCGTCATACATAAATCTCACTTCTACGCCTTCCTCAGCCTTCTGCTTTAATATCTCCAAAAGCGTATCCCACATATACCCTTCATCTACAATAAAATATTCCATGAAAATAAACTTTTTCGCCTTTTTCAGCTCGTGTATCATATATTTAAACTTATATTCTCCCAATGGAAAATATTTCACCGACGTATTCCGGTACGTAGGAAATCCCAACCGCTTAGACAAGAAATAAGAAAGATGCGCATTGGCCGATTTGCTCGCCCACATAGCGTCTACCACATCCTGATCCTGCTGCATATAAGGCACAGTCTCCAGCTTCATCTCCGTGAGGCGCTGCTGCAAAAAAGACGTCCCCACCTGCATCTCCACATAGACATAGAACATCGTCCCTACAATCGGGAAAGTAAGTACGCACAAAATCCACGTAATCTTGAATGCCGGATTTCCCTTTCGGTTAATAATATAAATAATAACCACCACCCGCAAGATAGTGAACACACCATATATGTAAAATGTATATTCCCGCAAATGGAAAGTAGTAGCAACAAATACACTGAATTGTATCAGCACCAGTATGAGAAATATCCCGGTACGGCTAAATATGATACGGAACAGTCCCCGTTTCGCACCTCCCCGCGCTTCTCTTCTGCTCATCCGATTCCCCCTTTTTCACTTGATCATATAGGAACAGCACCATCAGTTTAACATAATTTTTTAAAAATATCACCTTCCCCTTTATTTTTTTGCAAAAAAGTATTACAATAACACTATTAAGCTGTAAACGAGCGAAAGGAGATTTATAATATGAAAAAAATAATCAAACAATTATTGGGACTGGCTTCTATTGCCGGTGTTGTAGCAGGTGCAGTATACCTTTTCAAGAAAAAAAGTGATGCGGATGACGAGGATTTTGATGATGATTTCGACGATGAAGACTTCGATCTGGATAATGATCTGAAGTCTGTCTCCGACCGTGAATACGTATCCCTCAACACAGGAGCACAAGCTGTTGAAACTGCAAAAGAAACAGTTAAGGAGGCGGAAGAGAAAGTTGAAGAAGCCGCCAATACTGCGGCTGAACAGGTAGAAAAAGCTGCCAAAGCCGTTGAGGAGAAGGCGGAGGATGTTGCTGACGCTGCCGCAGACAAAGCAGGGGACATTGCTGAGGCTGTAGAAGAGAAGACAAAAAAGACCCTGAAAGCGCTGAAAGGGAAAGCGGAGAATGCCGCCGGGGCAGCAAAAGAAGCCGTTGAAAATATCACGGAAAAATAATTTAAAAGCTTTTCAGAAAAACAGCAGGAAACCGTTATTAAAGCTAAAACAGTTTCCTGCTGTTATATTATATCCAGCACTCTGCCAGAATACTCACTGCGTCTTTTATCTGTTCTTCCAAGAGATTGGCATATCCCAAAAGCACTGTTGGCCGGGCCGCTGCATCTTTACAGATCCGGTAATCCGACAATCCGTATACCTTGATCCCTCTCTCCTCTGCCCGCAAGATAAGCTCCTCTTCTGTCTTTCCGTTTTCAAAAGTCAGAAGAAGGTGCACCCCCGCATGCTCCCCGGAGATATGACAGACACCTAAAAGAGGGCGCAAAGCATCGATCAGAGCATCATGGCGGCTCTTATATAAAGCACGCATCTTATTGAGATGCCGCTCATAATATCCTTCCTCTAAAAATCTCTGAACGATCATCTGATCTACCTTGGATACCGTAGAATTGACAAATCGGTACTTATCCTTATAGATGCCAAGCAGGGGTTTTGGAAGAACCATGTAACTTAACCGGATGGCAGGCGCTATAGACTTAGAAAATGTCCCGAGATAAATAACCTTTTCCTTCCTGTCATAACCCTGAAGGGAGGGAATCGGCTTTCCTTTATAGCGGAACTCACTGTCATAATCATCTTCAACAATATAACGCCCCTCTTTTTCCGACGCCCACTTAAGCAACTCAAGCCGCCGCTTCATAGGCATGACAATTCCGGTGGGATACTGATGGGAAGGGGTCACGTAAGCGATATCCGCATCTGTCCCGGAAAGCTTCTCAACCTCCATGCCGCTTTTATCCATAGATACCGGAACTGTCTCATAAGAGAGACTTTGTGCCAGACGGTACGCCTGCTTATAGGTGGGATCTTCAAAAGCTATTTTATGGTTCCTCCCAAGAATCATAGAAAGAAGCATAAATAAATAATCAATCCCGGCACCGATAATAATCTGCCCGGACGTACAGTTCACCCCTCTGGCCTGATATAGATAATTGCAGACAGTGCTCCGAAACCCGTATTCTCCCTGAGAGTCCCCGGAGCGAAAAAGCTCTGTCCTGTCATCCATCAAAATATCCTTAGAAATCTTCCGCCACGCATTGTAGGGGAAGCTGTTTAAATCTACACCGTTGGGCGTAAAGTCATACTTGTACTTTTCACATACAATCTTCTCTTCTTCCCTTGCCTGCATAGGTCTGAAATGATATAGCTCCTCCATCTGCGCCACAAAAAAACCTCTGCATGGCTCTGATTCGATAAACCCTTCCGACAAAAGCTGCTCATAGGCAAGCGCTGCGGTGCTTCGGCTTACTTCCAGATGCTTCGCCAATGCCCGCGTGGACGGCAGTTTTTCTCCGCACACGATTCTTCCGCTCTGTATATCCTCTTTTATAAAAGCATATATCTGCTCATAGAGCGGAATCTTAGATTCCGCCCTTAAATTCATGGTAAGCTCATACATGAAATCTCCAATATCAAAATCATACAATTACTATTTCGGTAGCTTAAAAGAGCTCTTCAAAGATACGATCCGGTTAAACACCAGGTTCTCCGGCGTTGAATCTTTCGAATCAATGCAAAAATACCCGTTCCGCACAAACTGAAAGCTGTCATGGCCCTTCGCACCGTCAAAGCTGTCCTCCACATAGCAGTTTTTACGAATCTCAAGAGAATTCGGATTAAGATTCAAAGAACCGTCTTCTTTATTGTAAACACCCTTCTCTTCATCTACCAGATTCTCATAGAGCCTTACTTGTGCCTGCTTCGCGTAAGGGGCTGCTACCCAGTGGATGGTTCCCTTTACCTTTCTTCCGGTAAACCCTGTCCCGCACTTCGTCTCTGGGTCGTAGGTACAGTGCACAACTGTTACATTACCCGCCTCGTCCGTCTCATAACTTTCACATTTTACAAAATATGCGTTCATCAGACGCACCTCGTTGCCTGGGAACAGACGGAAATATTTCTTCGGGGGCTCAATCATAAAGTCCTCGCGCTCAATATAAAGCTCCCGGCAAAATGGCAGCCTGCGCTTTCCAAGCTCCGGATTTTCCAGGTTATTGTCTGCTTCTAAATATTCCACTTCCCCTTCCGGGTAGTTGTCGATAATAAGCTTTACCGGATCAAGTACCGCCATCATCCTGGGCTTTTTAAGCTTTAAGTCCTCCCTGATGCAATACTCAAGCATGGCATAATCCACGGAGCTCTGGCTCTTTGACACGCCGCACAACTCCACGAACATTCGAAGAGACTCCGGTGTAAAGCCTCTTCTCCTTAGCGCCGCGATAGACACCAGACGCGGGTCATCCCAGCCATCCACGATACCGTCCTGCACTAACTTCTTAATATACCGCTTTCCGGTCACCACATTCGTCAGATAAAGCTTCGCAAACTCAATCTGGCGCGGCGCCGGGTCAAACTCACACTCCTTTACCACCCAGTCATAGAGGGGCCTGTGATCCTCAAACTCCAACGTACAAATCGAATGGGTGATTTTTTCCACTGCGTCCTCGATCGGATGCGCAAAATCATACATTGGGTAGATACACCATTTATCCCCCGTATTGTGGTGAGGCATACGGGCCACCCGGTAGATTACCGGATCACGCATATTGATGTTCGGTGAAGACATGTCAATCTTCGCCCGCAGTACCTTCTCCCCGTCCTTGTACTCCCCGTTCTTCATTCCTTCGAACAAAGCAAGGTTCTCCTCAACGGAGCGGTTTCTGTAAGGGCTGTCTTTTCCAGGCTCGGTAAGCGTCCCCCGGTACTGGCGGATCTCATCTGCCGTCAGGTCACATACATACGCCTTCCCCTTCTTTATCAGCTTCACTGCGCAGTCATACATCACGTCAAAATAATCCGACGCAAAAAAAAGATGATCCTTAAAATCAGCGCCAAGCCATGCTACATCCTCTTTGATGGACTCTACATATTCCATGTCCTCCTTCGTCGGATTCGTATCATCGAACCGCAGATGGAAAGTTCCTTTATATTTCTTCGCAAGCCCGGAATTTAAAATGATGGACTTCGCGTGTCCGATATGCAAATACCCGTTGGGCTCCGGCGGAAATCTCGTACATACTTCTGTATAGACACCTTCTGCCAGATCTTTATCTATCTCCTGCTCAATAAAATTTTTGGAAACTACCTCTTCTCCCATATTTTTCCTCCTTGTATTCTGCCATGCGTCCATATTATCATAATTTATATAAGTAGACAAGGCTCATTTCCGCCCGCCTGCACTCTCTGCTACATCATATTTTCCCAGAAGGCTCACTGTCCCTGCTGTCTCCTGCCGCTCTCCTGACGAGTCACAATTTCCACCAAAAGAAATCCGAAAGCAATCGCAAGGCAAGTCTGAGCCAGCGAGATCGTCTGCTGCATGGCAAGCCTGTAATCTGCCTGCACAAACCCATGCATCATATAAAACAGTGTCGCACCGGGGATGACCGGCATAATCGACGTTGTGAGAAAGATTGTAGCCGGCGCACGATGTACCCTGGACATGATATAGGCGTAAGCCGCTACAAATGCCGCCCCCGCCATCACCGCCGCAAAATTATTCCCCCAGATATTCTGTACAAGAAGATAAATGCCGCAATTGCCGGCCCCGCCGACGCCTGCCCAGATAGACTGGCGTGTTGCCGCCTGGAACAAAAGCGCAAACCCCATACTGGCCACTCCGCAGGAAATAAGCTGTACGGCTATACTTGGCGCAATGTACATCTCATACATCTCTCCCTCGAAAAGCACGATGGCAAGACCGGTTCCACAGGCGATGGCCACCGCTCCCAAAAAAGAATTGACGATATTAAGAAGTCCGGATAAAAACGCCCGCTTCAACACGTCACGGATACCGTTGGCGACCCCAAGTCCGCTGATCAACACCATATTAAGCCCCAGCACAATCCTGTCCGGATGATTTCCAAGTCCCGCCTTGCCGGCAAGAAACACCGCAGCCGATGACAAAAACGCAAGCGTCAGATTATACACCACCAAATTATATCCCCTCTTGTCGAGGACATTTCCCATATACACGATAAAAGCAGCACAGATAAATGTCCCCACAAAAGAATCCATGAAATCACAGCCGAAATACACGCCGAACCCAATCCCCCCAAGAATCGCCGACAAATATTTTAAGTACAAAGGCTGGGACTTGCGTCCTATAACCTCTTCGAACCGCTCACGAATCTCTTCCACGGAAGGCTTATTCTTACAGATGTACCGGGATAGATTGTTCAGATAGTCCAGCCGGTCATAATTGAAACCCACCTTATGAACCCGCCGGATCTGGGTGATAAAATGTCCGTCCCTGGGCTTGATGGTCGCCTGGATATCGCTCTGTATGGCAAATATATTGCACTGCTCGATATCATAGCTCAAAAGCATCCGGTACATACTGTCTTCTGCCCGGTCCGTTTCGGCACCGCTCTTGATCATCTCTTTCCCGATGCCCAGCACTTCATTCAACAACAATTCATAATCCATAATGCACCTCAATCCCGCATCTCTTTCCTGACCGAAAGCTGACCGAATTTAGCGAAGCAGCCCCTGCAGAATGATGGCCACGATAAGCACCGGAAGCACAAACTGGAAATACGGCTTTAATGCTTTTGAAAACTTAAGTCCCTCTCCCTCATTACACTCCTCGTAATATTTATCAAATCCCCAGCCAAACCGGGTAACACAGAACAAAAGGTAAATCAGAGACCCGATTGGCAAGAGCAGGTTGCTGACGATAAAATCCTCGCTGTCAAGCACATCCCGTCCCCCGATAAGGCGCAGGCTGCTCCACACATTATAGCCAAGCACGCAGGGAAGACTGGCGATCAGCACGATCACGCCGTTAATAAGCACTGCTTTCTTCCGGCTCGTCCCAAACATATCCACTGCAAAAGAGATAATATTCTCAAATACAGCCATAACCGTTGAAAAGCTTGCAAAAGTCATAAACATGAAAAATAACGCTCCCCATATACGTCCTCCGGCCATATTCACAAATACATTAGGCAGTGTCACAAAGATCAGTGAAGGGCCTGCGTCCGGCTGCACTCCATAAGAAAAACAAGCAGGAAAGATAATAAGCCCTGACATGATCGCCACAAAAGTATCCAGCCCGCAGATTCGAAGCGCCTCCCCCGGAAGTGTATGAGCTTTGGTCATATAGCTTCCGAATATCTCCATAGCAGCGATTCCAAGACTCAACGTGAAAAATGACTGGTTCATAGCTTCTGTAATCACGTTCGTAAGCCCTACACTTTTTACTTTCTCAATACTGGGCACAAGATAGAAAGAGACGCCTTCCGCTGCGCCGGAAAGAAGTACACTGTGAGCCGCCAGCACCAGAATCAACACCAGAAGCGCCGCCATCATGAATTTACTAATCTTCTCAAGTCCGTTCTGTAACCCTCTGGAACATACAAAAAATCCCAGAATGACCGTAAGTCCCATCCAGACCCCCATCTCCGCCGGAGAAGCCAAAAGCTCTGAAAATACTGCTCCTACTTCCTCTGCTCCCATGGACGACTTAAATGTCCCGGCTGCAAATTTAAAAAAGTAGCTGACCATCCATCCTGATACCGTTGTATAATACATCATCAACATATAACATCCAAAGATACAGAACCACCCGTGGATATGCCACTTGCTCCCCGGTTTTTCAAGTGCCTTATAACCAAGCACCGCACTTTTCCTGCTGGCACGCCCTACCGCCAGCTCCATGGTGAGCACCGGCATACCCATACAGACCAGGAACAAAAGATACAGCAGCACAAAGATACCGCCGCCATTCTGCCCGGCCACATAAGGGAATCTCCATACATTTCCAATTCCAACCGCACATCCCGCACTGACTAATAAAAAGCCCAGGCGAGACTTAAATCCTTCTCTCTTCATAAATGTTTAACTCTCTTTCCTTCATTAGTATGTCTCATTTGCATGAAACTGTTTTAAAGATATACCTTTCCAGGCAGGATTGCAATACTTTTTTCATCACTCCGGCATCCATTTCCCTTTCCACGCATACAAAAGAATCATGATCATGCCCACACACCAGGAAGCCGGATACGCCGTCATCACGCCAAAAAGCTCATGGGCAATGCGAAGCGCGCCCCAGATCCAGGCCACCCGGAAGATGCACAGAGAGAACAAAAATACCACCATCGCCTGAAAGGTCTTCCCCACTCCCCGTATTGTTCCCGCAAGCACTTGCAGGATACCTAACATCCAGTAGAAAGGGCAGAAAAATTTCAGGATATACACCCCGTAAGCCACCACTTCCTCTTTTCCGCTAAATACACCGATCACCTGCGGAGCAAACAAGATAAGCAGAGTTCCCGTGAAAATGGTGTAGCACACGCCCATAGCCACCGACACATACATGCCCCTCTTTACCCTGTCATATTTTCCCGCCCCTACATTCTGTCCGGCAAATGTAGTCGCCGCCATGCTAAAACTAAGTACCGGAAGGATATTGAAGCCGTCGATTTTTATATACGCGGCAAATCCGGCCATGGCTGCCGCACCAAAGCCGTTGACGCTGGACTGGACAACCACGTTGGACAGGGAGATTACAATATTTTGAATCCCTGTGGGCAGCCCGATTTTTAATATCTTCCCAAGCAGATTGTCATAAAACCGAACATTCCGAAGCTTAAGACGGTATACGTCCTGGCTTCGCACCAGGAACCGGATAATGAAGATACAGGAGATAAACTGTCCGATATCAGTCGCAAGGGCAACTCCTTCAACTCCCATCTTAAACACGACAACGAACAGCAGGTCTAAAAATATATTGGAAACCGCCGCTATTACCAGATACATCAATGACCGCTTAGAATTCCCCACCGCATTCAGTATACCAGCAGACATATTATATATAACAGAGAATATCATCCCTCCAAAAAATATCTTAAGATACGTTACCGCCGGACCAAACACCTCCTCAGGCGTCCCCATTGCCCGCAGGATAACCGGAGACAAAAATACGCCCGCAATACTCACAATCGCTCCTGCAAAAACTGCAATCGCAATAGTCGTATGGACTGCTTTTTCCACTCCCCCATTATCCTTCGCCCCAAAAAACTGGGAAATCACGACCCCTGCGCCTGCCGATGCTCCGATGCAAAATCC
Source organism: Lachnospiraceae bacterium MD308 (assembly GCA_000403475.2). Classification (GTDB taxonomy): domain Bacteria; phylum Bacillota; class Clostridia; order Lachnospirales; family Lachnospiraceae; genus MD308. The sequence continues at coordinate 309,120 of KE159796.1, read as the reverse complement.
TACCAGCAGGTTGATGATAGCTCCGCTAGAACCTACTGCCGCCAGCGCCTCACTGCCGATATAATTCCCCACAATAACAGAGTCCACCGTATTGTAGAGCTGCTGGAACAGATTTCCAAGAATTAACGGAACCGAAAACGATAAGATATTCTTCCAGATAGGTCCCTCCGTCATCGTCTTTTGTAACTTCATAATCTTCCCTCCTTTGCTGATATGCACAAAAAAACCCTTGAATACTCAAGAGTTTTCTTATGTCTCACCTACATGTAAAAGCTGCCTAGCGGATTTGAACCGCCGACCTCATCCTTACCAAGGATGCGCGCTACCTGCTGCGCCAAGGCAGCTTAGAAGCAAACCACATCATTTATGTAATCTGCAACATTAATAATATACAATACATAGGGGTAGTTTGTCAATATACTTCATGATTCTTTTTCCAATATCTTTTCCGTCTTATTTTTTATCCTCTGAAGCGCATTGTCTACCGTCTTGGGGCTTTTATCTAAAAGCCTTGCGATCGTCTTGTAATCTGTCCCCATCAGGTGAAGGTAAAGCACCCGGTTTTCCAAGTCGCTTAAGCTCTCCTCAAGACGGCTTTGCAGAATTCTTACATACTCCTGACTCACAAACAGCTCCTCCGGATTGCTCTCCCCGCCTGCCTCCATTGTATCCGCAAGAGAGCTTTCATCTTCTCCCTGTTCATAAAAAGAGACATAACTGTTGAGCGGTCCATGCTTTTTTCGCCTGGATGCCTCAATCGCAGAATACATCTGTCTTGTTATACATAACTTCGCAAAACTAAAAAAAGAAGCTCCTTGTTTCAGGTCATAATCCTGCACCGCCTTAAACAGACCAATCATCCCTTCTTGAATCAGGTCGTCATTCTCCCCTCCCAAAAGGTACATGGCGTTGGCCTCTTTACGAACGGTATTTTTATATTTTTCCATCAGGTAATCGATAATGCCCGAGTCACCTTCTCTGAGCTTTTCAATAAGCTGCTCATCCGTCATCTGTTTATAGCAATTCATCGACACAGCCTCTGCCTTACAATCTCATACGCAAGCACTCCCGCTGCCACAGACGCATTGAGTGAATCAATCTCCCCCTTCATGGGAATGCCAGCAGTAAAATCACAGTTTTCCTTCACCAGGCGGCTTACCCCCTCGCCTTCACTGCCCACCACGAGTCCGATCGGGCCTGTCAGGTTGAGCCTGTACATCTGCTCACCGCCCATATCTGCACAGACAAACCACAAACCTTTCTCCTTCAGCTCCTCCATGGTCTTTTTTAAGTTCGTTACCTTGGCAACCGGCGTATAGTTGAGAGCACCTGCCGATGTCTTCGCCACCGTGGCTGTAAGACCCACTGCCCGCCGCTTCGGGATGATCACCCCGTGGGCTCCGGCAAGGTTCGCCGTACGAATGATAGCGCCCAGGTTGTGGGGGTCTTCAATATTGTCCAAAAGGATCAAGAACGGCTCCTCTCCCCGCTCCTTTGCCAAAGCAAGCATATCCTCCACCTCACTGTACTCATATGCCGCCGCAAAAGCGACCACGCCCTGATGCTTCCCTGTCTCCGAAAGCTGGGTAAGCCGTTCCTTTGACACATACTGCAAGATCACATCATGCTTTTTCGCCTCCCGCACAATCGTGCGGACAGGCCCGTCTGTGCACCCGTCTAACACAAACAGTTTGTCGATGGGTTTTCCTGCACGAAACGCTTCCAGCACCGCATTGCGCCCTTCAATGATATTTTCATTAACCTTTGTCTCTTCTCTCATACCTCTCCTTTTGCTTTCTCTAAACTCTCTAATCCTGCCTTCACCAATTCCAGCATCCGCTCCCACTCCCTGTTCAGATAAAGATATCCCATGAGTGCCTCAAAGCCTGTCGCCCTCCGGTAATCCGTGACCGACTGATTCTTCGCCGGAGAGACACTCTTCGCATTCCTTCCCCGTTTATAGACTCCGTGTTCTTCCTCCGTAAGCTTGTCCTGCAGCACCCGCATCATCTGCGACTGCGCAGAAGCTTTCACAAAACGGCTAGTCTGCCGGTGAAGCTCCTTAACCGGCCGGTTCCCCTCATTTACTACAACGGACTTGATGATCAGGTCATAGATGCTGTCGCCGATGTAAGCCAGAGTAAGAGGTGAATATTCTCTCACATCCACCTCTTTCATCCCCAGCATCTCCTTCATACATGTATCAAACTGCCATACTACGCTCTCTTCCATTGCACCCCTTCTCTTGTATCCTTCAATATGATTCCCTTTTCCAGTAATTCATCGCGGATTGCATCCGCCCTTTTAAAATCCTTCGCCTTGCGGGCTGCCTGCCGCTCTTCAATTAATTTTTCAATCTCCTCATCAAGAATATCCTCTTCCTTATTAACAATCAGTCCAAGAACATCGGTAAGTTTCACAAGACGCTCAAGCAGCATTTGCAAATACTCTTTAGAGCTCTCCTGGTTCGTATTGGTGTTTGTATATTTTACCAGTTCAAACACTGCCGCCACAGCGTCTGCAGTATTAAAGTCATCCTCCATGGCCCGCTCAAAGCCCTGTACGAACTCCTCTGTCTTTGCAAAAAGCTCTTTTTCCGCCTCTGTCATACAATCGCTTTTCGCATTTCCCATAAGGAATTTTAAGTTATCTGCCGCGTTCACGATACGCTCAAGACCACTCTTTGACGCTTCCATCAGGTCTGCGCTAAAGTTCAGCGGGCTCCTGTAATGAGCGCTGAGCATGAAAAAGCGAAGCACCTGCAAGTCATACTGCTCGGAAATCTCCCGAACTGTCCGGAAGTTGCCGAGAGACTTGCTCATTTTGTGATTGTCAATATTTAAAAATGCGTTATGCATCCAGTAACGGGAGAACTCTTTTCCGTTGGCCGCTTCACTCTGCGCAATCTCATTCTCATGATGTGGAAATACCAGATCTTCACCGCCGGCATGGATATCAATCTGCTCTCCCAGATATTTTTTCGACATCACCGAACACTCAATATGCCAGCCCGGACGTCCCTCGCTCCAGGGTGATACCCAGAAAGGCTCTCCCTCCTTCTTCGGCTTCCAGAGCACAAAATCAAGAGCATCCTCTTTCTCGTCCTCACCTGTCACCAGGAGAGAACGTTCACCGGAACGCAAGTCATCAAGATTCTTGTGGGAGAGCTTGCCGTACTCCTCAAACTTCCTTGTACGGTAGTAGACCGTACCGTTTTTCTCATAAGCGAATCCCTGGTCAATTAAAGTCTTGATCATCTCCACCATGCCGTCAATCTCCTCTGTTGCCAGCGGATGCTTCGTGGCAGGCTTGATGTTCATACCCTCCATATCCTTCTTGCACTCTGCAATAAAGCGTTTAGATACCTCGTCGGAAGTCACGCCTTCCTCAATCGCTTTTTTTATGATCTTGTCATCCACGTCGGTAAAATTGGATACAAAATTAACGTCATAGCCTTTGTACTCAAAGTATCTTCTGACTGTGTCAAATACAATCATCGGCCTTGCATTACCGATATGAATAAAATTATATACGGTGGGGCCGCATACATACATCTTGACTTTGTTCTCCTCTAAGGGTACAAACTCCTGTTTTGATTTTGACAGTGTATTAAATATCTTCATTATTGTCATCTCTCCTTTTATCTTTTTTACTTTCCTTCTCCATTCTCTGTCTTTCTGCGCCTCTCCATCTCTCTAAGCCGCCTGTGCAGACGCATATTGTCTGCCTGCAGCTCACGGATATCGCTGGTTATAGGGTCGGGCAGATGCACCTGATCCATATCCGAGCGGGGAATCTTTACATCGTCCCGCTTCACGATACGCCCCGGCACTCCAACCACCGTACAGTTAGGCGGAACCTCCTTGAGCACCACTGAGCCTGCGCCGATCTTCGAATTCTCCCCGATGGTAAAAGAACCCAAAACCTTCGCCCCCGCGCTCACCATCACATTATCTTTAAGTGTAGGGTGCCGCTTTCCCTGTTCTTTTCCTGTACCACCGAGAGTCACGCCCTGGTACAGCGTCACATTATCCCCAAGCTCCGCCGTCTCACCGATGATAACTCCGCTTCCGTGGTCAATAAACAACCCCTTCCCAATCTTTGCTCCCGGATGAATCTCAATCCCGGTCTTTCTCACCGCCTTCTGAGACACCCAGCGCGCAAGAAAATAATGCTTTTTAACATACAGCTTATGCGCAATCCGATAAGCAATGATCGCCTTAAAACTGGGATACAAAAACACTTCCATATTGGACTTAATGGCCGGGTCACGTTCTCTTATGACCTGAATCTCTTGCTTAATGTAGGATATCATACCCATAATCATTCTCCTTCATTATATGAATCTTTCTTAATTCCTTCACCGAGACTAAAAAACTTCGTCTCCTGTTCCTGTAACAAGAGACGAAGTCAATACTCCGCGGTTCCACTCTAATAGAGAAGCCTTAATCCATTCAAGTACTTCTCCACTTTATACATGTAACGTATGCTAAACGTATCCGGCTACTGAGATAACCTGCACCTGTTCACCCGATCAACTCCCGGACGCACTTCACAGAGCTTCCCTTAAAGGCTGCTTTCAGCCAGCGACAGCCCCTCTCTGTAAGTTCTCACACTGCTACTCTTTCCGTTCTGTGTCTTTTCTTTTTAAGTTTGATACCTTAAATTATCATATGTGAAATTCTAAAATTTGTCAACTATTTGTTATATGAGGAAGATCTCTCCCTCTACCAGCCTTGCATTGCAGGAATTATAGGTACGATCCAGAATGACGGTCTCATCTTCTATCGTTATGGACACGCGCGGATGCGCTGTGCCGCACCTTAAACGGCAATTTTTCAACTCTTCCCCTTCCTCTTCCATCCGCTCTTTGTCTCTGTCAAACTTATTAAGCTTCATACCGCTCACCGACAGCTCCAGTCTGAGCTTGCTCATCTGCTTTGACTTATATGGACTGTCCGGCTGCCGCTCCAGCTTTTCCATCTCGTCTTTCATCTCTTTTATATTCCGCGACAAAAGCTGCTTCTCAAAATTCGCATAAGGCTGTCCGCCCAGGAAAACCGACGTAGGGCTTTCATATACGGAGCCCACAATCTTCGCCTCGATTCCCTGCGCCGCCCGAATCTGCCCCCCGACAATGAGTCCTCTTCCCGAGCAGACCTGAACTTCTCCGTCACTGTATACATTGCTGTAACGAATAGAATCCGTATGCACATTCTGCCTGGCATGGACAATGCTGTTTACCAGATATTTTGAATAGATATTATGCTGTGAGCGCACGATCGTCTCCATATTTCCTACGATGCCTTTGACTACAATCAAATCCCCTCCTGCTTCAATCTCACAGGACTCAATCACGCCGTCAACCTTGATATCTCCCATCGCTTTGACCGAAAACCCGCTGCATACATCGCCGTGAATCAGCACGTCCCCGATAAAATTGATATTTCCGGTAGAATAGTCTACATTGCCGGGAATCTCAAGCAATGGCTTTACGGAGAAATACCGCCCGCTGAATTCCACACGCCCGTCGATGGACGCAATCAGCTTGTTGCCGTCCTCGCTGACTTCTGTATTCTTTCCCTTCGGAATAGATACACTTTTTCCGTTCTTGCAGCGCAGCTCCTGGTTGAGCACAGTCCGTCCTGCAATCCCTTCTGTCGGCGGAATCGCCTCGCAGATCAGATCCCCCTTTTTTACATTCTGCTCGGCGCCAAGCGACATGTAATTCACATTTCCAAACTCATCCATCTCCGGCAGACGTTCCACATGTCTCAGGAAATAATCGACCAGATAGCCGTTGTCTCCGTTTGCCGGCTTGCTTCCCTTCGCGATAAGGAACAGATGAAAATAACGGTTATAATCATCCGGAAGGCTATCGAATGTCTCCTGCACCAGACCATAAGAAACTTTCTTTTTCTCCAGCGCCTCAAAGATCAGCTCTTTCGTAAGCTCCTTCCCCCAACCTGTAGGAGGAAAAACCAACACCCACGCATACATCCTGTCCGACGATACATAGATAAAGGGAAGGGCATCCATCGACGGCTCCAGGTGCGGAGTTTCACTCTCTTCCTCCTCACTCTCTCCCTCGGTAATCTTCGGCAGCACATCCTTCAGGCGGAAATCTGCCGCCTTCGTCATCTCAATACGAAACCGCATGAGCTCTTTTCTCAGTTGATCCTCCGTAAGATCGTCGCACCCTTTCATTACCAGTTCAGGAGGAGGCGTATTCCTCGACTTATCTGTCCTTATGTCATACAGGCGATAAAGCGGATGTTCATGGGACAATTCCAGACTGACCGAAGATGCTGTTGATGTAGTAGCAAAGTCTTGCTTCGCTTCCTCAAACAGAGGTTCTTTAGATTCCTCCTCTTTGCTTTCTTCCTTTTTGGTCCTGATGAACTTTTCTTTCAACATTTTTAAAATTTTCATATCTATCGCCTCCCCTTTTGCATATTTCCTATTTCAATATTATATTCCTATTGTATCCTATCACGTGAATATTTACAAGAAAAAAACTAAGTCAAAAAACAGTCAAAATAATACCGGGGCAAAATTTCTCCTGTCCCCGGTATCTTCACACAAAACTCTGTTATTTTCCTACTCTTCCACCGAAAAAGCCACCTCAGCCTTAAACAAATCGCCCTCCGTCTCTATCTTAAACCGTCCTTTCTGCAGTTCTGTAAAGCTCTTTGCAATAGCCAGTCCAAGTCCTGAACCTTCCGTGTTTCTCGCCGCATCGCCCCGCACGAACCGCTCGGTAATCTCGTCGGCGTTAAAGTTAAGCTCCGTCGCCGAGATATTCATAATGTGCAGAACAACCTCCTCATCTATCCTTTCTATCTTTACATATACCCGGGTCTTAGGCAGGGCATATTTCACTACATTGACAAGCAGATTTTCAAAGATCCGGTAAGTCTTTTGGCTGTCAAGCTTTGCCACTGCCCTCTCATCCGGATAAGTACACCGAAAGTCAAGTTCTGTCTCCTTAAACTTCTCGCTGAGTTCAAGCCGCACCTGTTTAAAGAGGTTGACCACGTCCACATCCACGAGATGAAGAGTTACATTCTTACTGCTTGCCTTGCTGATCTCGAACAAATCCTCAATCAGCACCTTAAGCCTCAGCGATTTTCTCTCCAGTACGTCAATGTAATCCTGGCGCTTTTTTTCATCCTTCTCTTCCTTTAACAGATTCACATAAGTGATAATCGCTGTCAGCGGCGTCTTTAAGTCGTGAGACACATTGGTAATCAGGTCTGTCTTCATGCGCTGGCTCTTAACTTCCTTTTCCACTGCCTTAAGATAACCGTCCTGAATTTTTGCAATCTCCGCCTTGAACGGATTGAATACACCCAGATCTTCACTGATCTCTACGTCTAACTTCCCCTGCGCCATCTGATTGGTGGCTTTAAGAAGCACCGCGTATTTATCCTTCAGATCATTAAAGTATTTCCGCAGGATATAGAACAAAACGACAGAATAAAAGATCAGCGCCGGGATTCCTGCAAACCACATGCAGGTCACCAGAAAGAGTATCCCGAAATTAATCAGCACCAGTCTCAGGATTGTCTTATTGTTCTTCTCGGCAAAATCCAGATTATCAAAAGAATGGTACAGATAATCAAATCCGTCCTTACATTTCCTGACTAAGAGTTTCCATGCTTTTTTTACACCCCTTACCACCGGAGCCGTCAGTGTACACTCCTTCATGTATTTCTTCGGGCCTATGACAAAAACCCTCCGTGTACATGCCGCGCTCCAGTAAACCGCCGCAAAAACGCCGAACCAGATCCACGTGTCAACCCCGGACACGCTGCCTTCCTGGCTGAAAATCCGATTTTCCACCATATTGACCGCGCCGGTAACCACAACGGAAAACACGATTAACGGAATCTCAATCGGAACCCTGAATATCTTCTCATCCCCTGTATGGAGGTTTTTGCGCTTGGGAAGAAGGATGGCTGCCGCTGCTACAAGCACCATGAGAAACAGCATCACCTGATAAAACCAGGACGGTACGCAATACTCCGCTCCCCAACTTTCCTGAGACCGGAAATATTCCTCCATACTTTCTGCACGCATGGCAAGATAGTAAGTTCTGTCCTTCGGCGTCTCCAACACACTCTCCGATTCCATAACCTGAAACCACTGTACCAATGCCGAAGACTCCGAAAAATTATTCAGTATCCGGTTAAGCTCCTTGCTCTGAACCTGCTTATACTCTCCTTCCCGAATAACTGCAGCCGGACGGCCGCTTGCGTCGTACGATATTACCACGCCAATGGCATATTCACCCATATTCTGCTCCGTCGGATAGCTGCTGTCGCTAGATGCCATCGTCTTGGCAACCACATTCCCGCTTCCGTCTACTACCCTGTAATCCAAAAGAGAGATAAAAGATTCATAATATTCGTCGTATCCGCTTCTGTAGCCTTCATTTTCCAAACATTCTGCAAACTCCGCCGCATGTTCCCGCCTGCCGCCATCCGTCTCCGAATTGTACAGGATATAACAGATATCCACAAACTTCCCCATAAAATCTCCGGAAGTCTGCTCTATGTTTTCTGACGCCTCTCTAATCTCTGTCATATCATAATATACATTGCCATACTGCTCTGTGATTACAATTGTCGGAATCATAATGATAAATATAATCAGAACAACTGCCAGCTTATGCCTGTTTTTCAATTTTGTATCCAACACCCCACACCACCTTCAAATATTTTGGTTCTTTCGGGTTGATCTCAATCTTTTCCCGAATGTTTCTCACATGTACCATGATCGTATCTGTGTTTACCGCCCGCTCATTCCACACCCTCTCATAAATCTCCTCAGCAGAAAATACTCTTCCCGGGTTCTTCATGAACAACAGCAGTATCTTAAACTCTATCGGGGTCATCTTCACCGGCTCCCCGTCCACCGTCACCTCGACGGTCTCCTCGTTAAGCTCTAGGCCGCCGATCGTATGCACCGACGAAGACTCCTTCGCCGTCCCGAGCCGCTCTAGAAATCTCTTGTAGCGCCTCAACTGGGAGTTAACGCGGGCAAGCAGCTCCATAGGTGTGAAAGGCTTCGTCACGTAGTCGTCCGCCCCCATATTAAGCCCCATGATCTTGTCTACCTCCTCCGATTTCGCCGACAAAAAGATTACCGGGAAATCATGCTTTTCCCTGAGCTTTATGGTCATAGATATCCCGTCCATCCTGGGCATCATCACATCCACAATGGCCAGGTGGATTTCCTCTTTCCCAATGACTTCAAGGCCTTCCATACCGTCCGCCGCCTCGAACACCTCGTACCCCTGGGATTTCAGGTAGATTTTTACGCCTTCGCGTATTTCCTTATCATCCTCCACCACCAGTACATGATTTATCTCCATTGTTTAATTTCTCCTCTCTGACTTTTCTTATTTTTATACCGGTCACATTCTGCCAGCGCCAATATATCATATCACATTCCGCTGATTTTGGGTACGTGCCGTCCTTCATCTGCTGCCCTCCTTATTCTTCCTCTGAAGTATACCGACAAAATCTTAAGAGGGAGGATGAGAAAAACAAAAGAAATTCTAAAGAAATTCTAATTATACAGCGGCGGAAAACACCAGACAAAGAAAGGCGGCGGCCCATGCAAGCCGCTGCCTTTCTTTATTTTATATTTGCCTGTCTTTTACCTGCTCAAAAGGGAACGTAAACTGTGTAAGCCCCAGGTCATCTCTCATTTTAATAAACTCTTTCTGAAGCGCCTCTCCCATTGGAACACCCTTGTCCTTCCTGAACTGCCAGATCTCATACTCTTTTTCTCCCGCAGTAAATATGCGTTCCTGTCCCGGCGCTTTTTTAGAAGCCCGAAGCTGTCTTAAGATTTCCCCGGCAGTTTTCTTAAATCTCTCCGCTCCCATAAACGCCTCTGTGTCAATCGCAATAAAGAAATGTCCCAGCGGATAAGGAATCTTATTCCCCTCCTCATCCTTGCCGGAAAGCATCTTGAGGAAGCTTCCCGCCTGAAGTGCCGCCGAGAGAATCTCTACCACTGTCGCGTAGCCGTATCCTTTATATCCCGCCAGCTCCTCGCCGATTCCCCCAAGAGGTGTCAGCGCCGCCTGTCCGCAGTTCAGATCATTTAAAATCTGCTTGCTGTCCGTCACCGCTTTTCCGTCATTTCCAATCACCATACCTGCCGGTGTATCCATCCCGTTTCGCGCATAGAATTCAATCTTCCCCCGCTGGGAAATGGAAGTTGCGCAATCCAGCACGAATGGGAACGGCTCATCTGTGGGAAGGCCAAAGGTGATGGGATTCGTCCCCAGCATATTCTCAACACTAAAAGTCGGCGCTATGGACGGTCTGGCATTAGTCCCTGTGATACCAACCATATTATTTTCCGTACACATAGTCGCATAATATCCCGCAATTCCATAATGGGTAGAATTGCGCACTGCCACCATACCCATGCCATATTGCTTCGCCTTATCAATCGCCATCTGCATCGCCTTCGTACCGATGACCATACCCATCCCGTTATGCCCGTCCACAACGGCTGTGGTCGGCGTCTGTCTTATCACTTCAAACTCTGTCTTCGGATTCAAGATACCATCCTTGATCCGATCGATATAAATCGGCTTAAACCGGTTGCACCCATGACTTTCAATCCCTCTCCGGTCACTCTCAAGAAGTACCTCCGCACACACTGCGGCTTCCTCCTCAGGCACCCCATACTTTTCAAACACAGTAATCATAAAATCTTCCGCTAACTTCCAGCCGATAAACGGCCTTGTCTCTGTCATCTTTCTCACCTCCATATTGATATAATTACACTTACTTATATTTATACTGTCTCATTCAGATATATCCTTGAGAGCGGAACGAGCTTTTTCATCTCGCCCTTCATTCGCTCCGACATTACGACGCCTTCCTCCATGCAGATCTCGTCTGCGCTCTTCACCCCGAACAGGAAGCTTGCAAGAGCGGCGATCGTTATCGTCCCCTCGCTGTTCTCCTGCTTACTGTCCATCAGCATCACACCGGAATACTCCGTACCCATAACGACTACACAACGATTATTCTCCTCGATAACCGGGTCGGTAATACAAAAACACACACCCATCAGACTCTTCACCCCGACAGACATAAGCATCCTTTGCACATCTACAATCCGCACCATAATCTTCGGCTTTTCAGGCTCTCTGTCCCCCGGCATAAAAATCTTACAGTCCGCAATCTTCCCGTCCGCCTTCTGCAGCATCAGACTGCCCCCGTCACTTGCATATTCCTTAAGAAGCCTCCGGTAATAAGCCCCATCCCGCTTCGCAAACACTTGGTAATTCTCCTCCAGATACCGGTTTGCCGCCTCGGAAAGCTCTGCACAGTCCGCCTCCGTCGCCTGCAGCAAAAAGGTGCTCTCCTCTCCGACCCCGACATACCTTTTTTCCTGCTCGTAGACTGTGCGGAAATCATGAGGCAGATAGATGCCCTCCGCTGCCGGCATCAGAAAGGTAAATGACTGCCCCGCCTCATACATATCTCTGAGGCTGCGCCTGAGAAGTGCCGCCATATAACCACGTCTCCGGTACGCTTCCTGAGTAGCCACAGCAACGATATAATTCACTTCTTTTTCTGTTCCGTTTACAGACAGCACATACGGGTTCAGATGGAGCATCCCGCAGATCTGACCGTCCTCCTCCGCCGCGTAAATTACATTATCCTTTGTCTTCTCTGTATAATAATAGTCTACAAAACTTCTGCTGTCCTCCGAAAAAACCTCCTCATACAGTGGTCTTGTGCGCAGCTTCTCCTCCTGCCTTAATCTCCTGACCTCCACCTTAAGACTCACCGCCCAACTTACGCGGACATCCTCCGCATCCTGCACAGCCCTGTCCTTCATCCGATGCCGCCACATAACTGTAATTCGCTACCGTCTCAAGGCATGCAACAGCCTGGGCGCTGATTCCCTCTCCGCTTCCGGTAAATCCCAGCCCTTCCTCTGTCGTCGCCTTGATATTCACCTGATCCGTCTCAATACCGAGAGTTTCTGCCACGTTCTTTCGCATCTCTTCTATATAAGGCGCCATCTTCGGACGCTGGGCAATGATCGTTGCATCAATATTGCCGATTACATAGAGTTTTTCATCAATCAGCTTTCCCACATGTTCCAAAAGTTTCAGGCTTGAAGCTCCTTTATATGCCGGATCTGTATCCGGGAAATGCCTGCCGATATCCCCAAGGGCCGCCGCCCCCAACAGCGCATCCATCACCGCATGTAAAAGAACATCCGCATCAGAATGCCCCAGAAGCCCTTTTTCGTAAGGTATCTTTACTCCGCCTAAAATCAGCTCACGGCCTTCAACCAGCCGATGGACATCATATCCCATTCCTATCCTCATCTTCTACTTCTCCTTCCTGTTCACTCGCATCAAGCCTCTCCTGCTCTGTATCCGGGTTTCCCCCCGCAAAATCCACATAATCACCTTTTAAAAGCTTCCTCGCACTACTCACTGCCAGCACTCCGCCTATTGCAATAAACAACACGCCGAAAATCAGATAAATCATATAACTGTCCGGACGCTGAGTCAAAGCATTTTGAGATAAACCAAAGCCTGTATAAGCAACGTATCCACCAGCAACAATATAAAGAAACAACCTTCCCTTCGTCATTTTTCATCCTCCTTGTAACTATTGTTATTATCATAATATAAAAAAAGAAGACAGTCAACAACTGTCTCCTTTGTAAACAAATAGCGGGAACTGGATTTGAACCAGCGACACCACGGGTATGAACCGTGTGCTCTAGCCAACTGAGCTATCCCGCCAGATATGGTATGGGACCAATAGGGCTCGAACCTATGACCCTCTGCTTGTAAGGCAGATGCTCTCCCAGCTGAGCTATGATCCCATATCTTAGCGCGTCCTTATCTCGAACCCGCTTTGCTATTATACTATCTTTTGGCAATACTTGTCAACACTTTTTTAATAGTTTTATGAAAAATTTTTCGATTTATGTTATATTATGATACCAGGATCCAAAGGCCATGTCTATTCATGCAAATTATGAATCACATGACCTTTTACCCTAACAGCGTATTATACGATTCCCTGCGCAGTCATCGCATCTACAACCTTCTCAAAGCCCGCAATATTTGCACCCATCACATAATTGCCTTCCGCGCCATAACGTTTCGCAGCGTCAACCATATTATGACAGATATTCACCATGATACCCTTAAGCTTTGCATCTACCTCCTCAAAACTCCAACTCAGACGTTCACTATTCTGGGACATCTCAAGAGCAGATGTTGCAACGCCGCCTGCATTGGCAGCCTTGCCAGGAGCAAAGAGCACGCCGTTTTCCTGCAGGTACTCCGTAGCCTCCATAGTTGTCGGCATATTGGCACCCTCTGCGACAAGAATACATCCATTGGCGGCAAGCTGTTTTGCATCTTCAAGATGAAGCTCGTTCTGGGTTGCACATGGAAGTGCAACATCAACCTTGACAGACCATACGCCCCGTCCCTCATGATACTCTGAATTCGGGCGGTAATTCTTATACTCTGTCAGTCTTGCACGTTTTACTTCCTTAATCTCTTTCAGGGCCGCAACATCAATTCCCTCTGAATCATATACCCATCCAGTAGAATCACTGACAGTCACAACCTTAGCGCCCAACTGCTGCGCCTTCTCTGTGGCATAGATAGCAACATTACCTGAACCTGATACTGCAACTGTCTTCCCCTTAAGCTCTTTGCCGTTAATCTTAAGAAGCTCTTCCGTCAGATACAAAAGACCGTATCCTGTAGCCTCTGTTCTGGCCAAAGAACCGCCGTAGCTTAATCCCTTACCGGTAAGTACACCTTCGTAAAGGCCGCGGATTCTTTTATATTGACCAAACATGTAGCCAATCTCTCTGGCACCTGTACCGATATCTCCTGCCGGAACATCCGTATCAGCTCCAATATATTTGCAGAGCTCAGTCATAAAGCTCTGGCAGAATGCCATAACTTCCCTGTCTGATTTTCCCTTTGGATCAAAGTCAGAGCCGCCCTTTCCTCCGCCAATCGGAAGACCGGTTAAAGAATTTTTAAAAATCTGTTCGAATCCCAAAAACTTGATAATCCCAAGATTTACAGAAGGGTGAAGGCGGAGTCCTCCTTTATACGGCCCAATCGCACTGCTAAACTGCACACGATATCCGGTATTCACCTGAACCTGTCCCTTGTCGTCCACCCATGGAACACGGAATTTAATTTGTCTCTCTGGTTCTACCAGCCTCTCAAGCAGCGCATCTTTTCTGAACTTCTCCTCATTCGCTTCTACAACTACTCTGAGTGATTCTAAAACTTCCTTCACCGCCTGATGGAACTCCGGTTCAGCCGGATTCTTCTCTACAACTTTTTTCAATACTTCATCAACATATGACATTTCCATTTACCTCCTAGAACGATTTCCTTAATTTCCTCAAAGCTTCAAAAAGCGGACAGACAATGTCTATCCGCTTTCTCCGGCGCTTTTGTCCTTTAACATTGTAAAGGATTTCCGCTTAGAACACAAGATTTTTTTGCAATTTTTTCTAATTTTTGCAATTTACACTCTCATTTCCTGCATTACCGACTTTCAGGAAAACAATTTTTCCCCATTTTCTTTATCGAATATGCAGCAATCACGCAGCAACAATTCATTTATTTAAAATATTCCACACCGGACTCAAAAAGCTTCATATCCTGCTCGCCATAGATATTCGTTGCAACGCAGCGGCCGCGTCTCTCAGAGTGGGCCATCTTGCCGAACACCCGGCCGTCAAGACTTGTAATTCCTTCGATAGCCATGTAGGAGCCATTCACATTCCACTCCTCGTCCATCGTAACATTCCCGTCAACATCGCAATACTGGGTCGCAACCTGACCGTTGGCAAACAACCTGTCGAGCCATTCCTTATCCGCCACAAAACGGCCCTCCCCGTTAGACGCCGGATTTGTATACACACCGCCAAGCTCTGCCTTCCTAAGCCACGGAGACTTGTCCGAAACCACCTTCATGTAAACCATCTTGGAGATATGGCGCCCAATCGTATTGTAGGTTAATGTGGGAGATTTCTCATCAAATCCGGTAATCCGTCCATTCGTTATAAGCCCCAGCTTAATAAGTGCCTGGAATCCGTTACAGATGCCGAGAACAAGACCGTCCCGCTCATTTAACAGGCGCTCCACTGCTTCCTTAAGCTTCGCATTCTGGAAGGCTGTCGCAAAGAATTTCGCCGATCCGTCCGGCTCGTCACCGGCAGAGAACCCGCCCGGGAACATGATAATCTGCGCCCCGTCAATCGCCTTTTCAAATATATTCACCGAATCAATAATGTCTGCCGCGTCAAGATTTCTAAACACCTTAGTTACAACTTTAGCGCCTGCCCGCTCGAAAGCTCTCGTACTGTCGTACTCACAGTTAGTCCCCGGAAATACCGGGATGAATACTGTCGGCTGCGCGATCTTATGGGTGCATATATAGATATCGGATGCCTGATAAAGCTTCGTCTCTACCTTCTCTTCCTGACCCGGTGCGCCGGAATTAGTCTTAAATACCTTTTCAAGCGTTCCCTTCCACGCAGTTTCCGCCTCTGCCTCCAAAATCTCCACATTGCCATAGGAGAATGTCCTGTCATCTGTCACCTCACCGATCACAGTATATTCAATTGCAAGTTCTCCCACTTTTCCGTCCGGAACTTCTGCGATAATATCGCCAAAAGCAGGCGCGAACAAATCTCTCGCGTCTATATTGTGTTCAATCTTTACGCCCATCCGGTTACCGAAAGCCATACGGCTGACCGCGGCAATCACGCCGTGACGGTCCGCAGCATAAGCCGATATGATTCTGCCGGCACGAATATCCTCCGTAAACTTCCCGTACTGCTCCATCACCTTTTCATAGACCGGAACATCGTACTGGTCTGTCGGAATGCGGAGCCATACTAATTTATTGCCCGCCGCTTTAAGCTCCGGCGTAATGATATCTTTTTCTCTCGCAATATCCACCGCGAAGGAAACTAATGTTGGCGGCACGTCAATATCCTCAAACGTACCCGACATACTGTCCTTTCCGCCGATAGATGGCAGGCCGAAGCCAAGCTGCGCATTATACGCTCCGAGAAGCGCCGCAAAAGGCTGGCTCCATCTATGAGCCTCTTCACTCATCCGGCGGAAGTATTCCTGGAAGGTAAAGCGAATCTTCCGGTAATCGCCTCCGTTTGCCACAATCTTCGCCACAGACTCCGTCACTGCATAGACCGCCCCGTGATACGGGCTCCAGGTAGACAGATACGGATCAAAGCCATAACTCATCATAGTCACGGTATCACAGTCTCCTTTTAATACCGGAAGCTTCGCTACCATGGCCTGTGTCTCGGTAGTCTGATATTTCCCGCCGTGGGGCATGAACACGGAAGCTGCCCCAATCGAACCGTCAAACATCTCCACCAGTCCCTTCTGGGAGCAAACATTGAGATCAGCAAGCACAGAAAGCCATTTTGCGCGCACATCTCCTACATCCTCCCGCACGAGGATACTGTTCTTCCGGTTCGGAATATCCACTGCAACGGCCGTCTCCTGATGAGCACCGTTCGTATCTAAAAATGCCCTGGACAGGTTGACAATCTCCTTCCCCCTCCAGGAGAGAATAAGCCTTGGCTCCTCAGTGACAACTGCCACCTCCACAGCCTCTAAGTTCTCCTCTTTTGCATAATCCATGAACTTTGCCGCATCTTTCGGGTCCACTACAACTGCCATACGCTCCTGAGACTCAGAGATGGCAATCTCTGTCCCGTCAAGTCCCGCATACTTTTTCGGCACTTTATCAAGGTTGACCCGAAGCCCGTCCGCCAGCTCACCGATGGCAACAGAGACACCGCCGGCACCAAAATCATTACATTTTTTAATTAATCTGCTGACTTCTTCCCTGCGGAACATACGCTGAATCTTGCGCTCGGTAGGCGCATTTCCCTTCTGCACTTCCGCACCGCAAGTCTCGATGGACTCTGTAGTATGCACCTTAGAAGAGCCGGTGGCACCGCCGCACCCGTCACGCCCGGTACGCCCGCCGAGAAGGATGATGATATCTCCCGGGTCTGAGGTCTCACGGATTACCGCACGCCTTGGAGCGGCTCCAAGGACAGCGCCGATCTCCATACGCTTTGCCACATAGTTCGGATGGTAGATTTCCTTTACCGCCCCGGTGGCAAGGCCGATCTGGTTGCCGTAGGAGCTATACCCGTGAGCCGCCTCACGCACAAGCTTCTTCTGGGGAAGCTTGCCCTTAAGGGTATCCTTAACTGAAGCCGTAGGATCTGCCGCGCCCGTCACACGCATAGCCTGATACACGTAGGTACGCCCTGAGAGCGGATCACGGATGGCTCCGCCAAGGCAGGTAGCCGCACCGCCGAAAGGCTCTATCTCCGTCGGGTGGTTGTGCGTCTCATTTTTAAAGTTTACCAACCACTCTTCCTCCACACCGTCTACCGTAACCGGAACAACGATACTGCAGGCATTGATCTCATCGGATTCTTCCTGGTCCACAAGCTTCCCTTCCTTCTTAAGCTTGCGCATAGCCATCAGCGCCAGATCCATCAGACAGACAAACTTGTCCTCTCTGCCCTTAAAAATCTCGCTGTGATCCGCAAGATACTGCCGATATGTCTCCTCAATGGGCGTCCGATAGTCACCCTCACCGAAGGAAACCTCTGTAAGCTCTGTCGAAAAAGTCGTATGACGGCAGTGGTCCGACCAATACGTATCAAGAACACGAATCTCTGTCATAGACGGATCTCTCTTTTCTTCATTCCGAAAATAATTCTGAATATGCAGAAAATCCTTAAAAGTCATGGCAAGCCCCAGCGTGCCGTAAAGCTCTTTTAGCTCCCCTTCTGCCATGTCCTTAAATCCGTCAAAGACGATAACATCCTCCGGCTCGTCAAATACAGTCACAAGCGTCTGCGGCTTCTCCATCCCGGTCTCTCTGGAATCCACCGGATTGATGCAGTGTGCCTTCACCGCCTCAAGCTCGTCATCGGAAATCTCCCTTCCCGCGCCCTCAATCACATAGACCACCGCTGTCTTGATCACTGGTTTTTCATCTTCTTTTATAAACTGAATACACTGCACTGCCGAATCAGCCCTCTGATCAAACTGCCCGGGAAGATACTCCACAGAGAACACTTTGCTGTTCTCCCCCACGGGGAACTCCTCCCGATACAGAATATCTACCGGCGGCTCCGCGAAAATGCCGCGGCACGCCTTCTCAAAAGTCTCATCTGACACATTCTCCACATCATAACGGTTCAGGACGCGCACAGAAGCGATATCCAAAATCCCAAGATACCCCTTAATCTCATTCTCCAGCCCCTTCGCCTGCACAGCAAAATCCGGTTTTTTTTCTACAAATACTCGCTTTACATTACTCATTCATTCTCCTCCTTCATTCACCGACACTAACACTCTTTTCGTCGTATATAATATCATACCACATTTTCTTTACCTGCGGTATGTCTATCACAAATTTTATATATTATCCCAATCACAACTCCCAGCGCAGCAAGACTCCCGACGAATACTTTTACAATCCGGATAACCATGTCAGAAAAAAAGCCTTCCGGAAGCATACGTATCATGTAGTCTGTGCTTTCATCAAACATCCACAGATCATTTGTAAAAAACATCTCGTGAAATATAGTAAAGCATCTCGTAAAGTCAACAGTAAATGCAATTCCCAAAAAGACCAGCACCGCTGCAAACACCGCCATGGCAATGCCATACGCTCTTGGCAATACATTTCTCATATCCGCTTTCTTAAGCACCAATGCTCCAATGAAAATGACTGACAACAAAAAAAGCAGTGTCCGAAGCTTAAGTCCTCCAAGAAAAAGATTTTTCACATCTGCCATATGCAGCCGGTCCTGTTCATTGAAAAAATCCTGCCTTTTTCCATCCACATCTGTCTCAATCGAAAGCTTCTCCTCACGCCCGATCAGATAATCCATCATGTAATCTGTCACAGTCATTACGTCTGAAAGTTTCATGTCAAGAGACTCTGTTACCCTATACTTTTTATACGCCTCTTCGTAAAAATGATACTTTGAATCTCCGTAAATGGCAATCTGGAAGCTGGTGAGAAGCAATGAAACTACCAAAAGGAACATCGCAAGAACTCCAAAGAAAAGATAACCTTTCCCCTGCCTCCTGATATTTTGTTTTTTCTTCATACCTCACCTTCCCTTGTCTTATTTTACTCTGCGAAACGTCAAAATGATTGTACCATCATCTGCGTACTTTGTCACTTTGATTTGTTTTATTCGTTTATCCCAATCTTCTTAAGCTTTTTCCTGCACTCCTTATATTCCGGGAAATACTTCTCCACTTCTGCCCAGAACTCGCCGGAATGGTTCATATGCCTTCTATGCGCCAGCTCATGCACCACCACGTAATCTAAAAGCTCCTTCGGCAGAAAATAGAGCAGGTAATTAAAGTTGAGATTTCCCTTTTCACTGCAGCTCCCCCACCGGGTTTTCTGATTCCGCACCGTTATCCTCCCAAAAGTAATGCCCATTAAGCCGCTGTAATGCCGAACCCGCTCAAGAAATCTTTCTTTCATCCTCGCAATCTCCGCCGCCGTCATCTCCTCCATCCGAGGCGCTTCAACCGCCTTCCTGTTCTCTTTCCTCTCCCTGGAAAGACGCAGCTTATCAAAAATCCATCCTTTATGTTCTTGCAAAAATCTTTTAAGCTCCCGATCCGAAAGCCTCGCCGGTATTCTCGCAAACACCTCTCCGCCTGCCTTTATTTCCAAACCGATACTCTTCCTTGCAGAACGTAGAACCTGAATGCAGACACTCCCGTCTTCTTCTGATATTTTGTATTCTGTGATCATCCTTCGTACTCTCCTATTTTCTTCATTGTAACATACAGCAAATATTTTTTCTATTTAACACTTACACGAAATTTATACTTGCATATACTAAGAGAACCGTTTATACTGTTCCTACCCTCAGTAAATAAAGAACGTGTATTCCTTTGTTCACTGAGGGTATCAAAGAATTCTGAACAAGTCATGGCCATTCGGCCGAAGAATTCCAGCTGCATGAAATTAATATAAAGCAGGAAAGCTATTGTACAATCTTCGAATCACCGATATAATAAAAGCAGAAATAATGTTTTGCTGTTGGTCAGATTTTCTACACTGCTCTTTCCTGCGGAAAGGAAAGGGAAATGAACAGCAATAATTTTATCATGAAACCAAAAGTAGATTTCTGTTTTAAGGAACTGATGTCGGATGCACAGGTACGTCGTGGGTTTATCGCAGCACTTTTAAACCTTAAACCCGAAGAGATTGTAAGCACAGAGCTTTTGCCGACACACCTAAACAGGAGGTATTCGGAGGACAAGGAAGGAATCCTTGATGTACGGGTGCAACTGAATGGGAATATCCAGATTGATATGGAGATGCAGGTAATTATGTTCACATACTGGGCAGAGCGCTCCCTGTTTTATCTCAGCAAGATGTATGCCGGGCAGCTTGAAAAGGGGCAGGATTATGATATGTTGCAGAAATGCATCCATGTAGGGATTCTGGATTTCGAGCTCTTTGACAGCAAAGAATTTTATTCCCAATTCCATATGTGGGAAGATTCCCGGAAAGAATTGTACTCTGACAAACTTGAAATACATATTCTTGAACTTCCCAAGCTTGCCAGATTCAAGTATCCCCAGACAGTACTTCTTAATTGGGCGCGGTTCTTTGACGGAGAGGATAAGGAGGAATTAAAAATGCTTGCAAAATCAGATGAATATGTCCAAAAGGCATATGATAAATTAGTGGATATCAGTGCAGATAAAGAAAAGCGTCTGGAATATGAAGCAAGAGAAAAAGCAATCCGCGATTACAGCAACATTATATCAAGCGGATGGGTACGGGGCCACGAACAGGGCAAAAAATATGGCATACAGCAAGGTCTGCAAGAAGGTTTACAGCAAGGTATCTGCGCACTTATTGAGGCTTGTCAGGAATTAGGCCTTTCCTATGAGAACACACATGCAAAAGTCCTTCAAAAATTTTCATTAACTGAAAAGGATACACAGGAATACATGAAAAAATACTGGAAAGCTTCCTAATTTGGAGGAAATAAAAGGCAACCTGCCAGTGAACCCAAACTCACCGGCAGGTTATCTTTTTTCTATCTGCTTTTCTTCTGTCTCCATATTTTTCACAATTCAAAATATCCCTACCACAATTTTCGGTACACCTCTGCCATCTGCTCTGCCGACGGCCTCACATAGCTCTGATTCAAAAGCCTTCCCTGGCTTTTCTCCACGCTGGCCGCAAACTCCCAGATCTCAGATTCCGCCATGCCGTACTGCCTCAGTTTCTTCCTGGCGATAATCCGGTCAAACAGCCGCTCCAGCTCATCATACACCGCCGTCTCCCCGCAGCCAAGAATCCTCCCAAGAAAACGGTTCAGCTCCCCTATCTTCCCCTCCGGGCATTCTCTCTGGTAAAAGCCAAACACCGCTGTCAGAAACTGATAGTTTGCCTCCCCGTGGGCCACATGGTACTTTCCGCTCAAAGGATAGGACATGGCATGCACCATCCCCGTTCCTGCATTGCCAAAGGCGATTCCTGCAAGGTTGCTTGCCGTCAGGAAATCATCCAAAAGCTCCTTCCTCGCCTCCTCTCCCTCCGAGAGAATCCGCCCAAACCCCGCCAGGATCATTTCCATGGCTTTTTGGCTGAACATCTCCGTATAAAGATTCGCCCTGGGCGACACAAAAGATTCAATAGCATGGATAAACGCGTCTATGGCGCTGGTTGCAAAGTAAAAGTACGGAAGTTCCGTCAAAAGTTCCGGTATGAGCACCGCCGCATCCGCATAGATCTCATCCACCGCAAGGCCCAGCTTGCTCTTCATGCCGGAAATCTCCGCAATGGACACATTGGACACCTCCGAGCCCGCGCCGCAGGTGGTAGGCACTGCAATAAGCTTGCGGACCTTCTTTAAAGGAACCTCCCTGCGAAAATACTGCTCCGCCCCGGCATTCCCGCCAAGCACCAGAATCTTCGCCATGTCAATGACCGCTCCGCCCCCGATGGCGACAATCCGCTCACAGCCGGCCTTCCGGAAATCCGAAAGGAGCGCGTCAATCATCCCGTCTGTCGGCTCCCCCTGGCCGTACTTGCCCTTGTACTCCACATGGGCCTCAAGCCCCAGCGGCGCAAAATACTTCTCATACACCCCTTTGCTGGCAAGGATAAAATCCCCTTTCCCAATCCCGTACTCCGCAACAAAATCTTTCGCCCGGCTGTATTTTTCCACGATCGGTTTCTCCTGAAATAATTTCATCTTCCTGTTCCTCCCCATTATCATCTCACATATTTCATCCGGCCTATCTCTTCCACCGTCTCTGCGATATAATCCGCCCCGGCCCGCTCAAGCTCCTCACGGCTCCCAAAGCCGTACAGCACCCCCAGGCAGTCCACCCCGGCATCTTTTGCGCCAAACACATCATGCTCCCGGTCGCCCACCATAAGAACCCCTGACTTATCCTCGATCCCGCAGGCAGAAAGGGCGTAGCGGATCACTTCCGCCTTCGTTCCTCTCCCGCCGTCAAGCTCCATTCCCGCCACATAGTCAAAATATCCCGAAAGCTTAAAATAATCAATGATCTCCCTTGCATAAGGCTCCGGCTTGGAAGTCGCCACCACAAGGTTTTTCCCTGCCGCCTTAAGCGCCTTAAGCATCTCCTCGAATCCATCGTACACCCGGTTTTCATAAATCCCCCGATCCTGGTAATACTCCCGGTAATATCTCACCGCCTCCGCGGCTTTCTCCTCAGAAAACCCGTAATATTCCCTAAATGAGCCTGTAAGCGGCGGCCCGATAAACTTGTACAGTTTCCTCCGGTCGCCCTCCTCAATGCCAAACTTCTTAAGCGCATACATTACCGAATTCGTAATCCCAAGAGAAGAATCCGTAATCGTTCCGTCCAAATCAAAAAAGTACGTGCCATACACCTTCATCATACACCTCCTGTAAGTCATATTTTCTTCCGCCATCACACCTCTACATCCATAGCGTCCCGGATGTTCTTCTTCGTATAGAGCAAAAGCACATCCCCCCTGCGGAGTATCGTAGAGCCGTTGGGGATCAGCATCTTATCTCCCCGCCGAATCATGACGATCATCGTCTTCCTTGAGATGTCAAGCTCACTGACGCGAAGCCCCACCCTGAGCTGTACAAACCGGATGTCACTCTCCTCCGATGCCTCGTTCATCGTCTTTATCCTGGTATAGTGCTCCACGAATCCTGCAGACAAGATACCCGTAGGTATCGCCACCATCCCCACCCCCAGGAAGGTGATGATGCCGAAGACGCGCCCTGCGATCGTGACCGGATATATATCTCCGTACCCCACCGTAAGCAGCGTTGACACTGCCCACCAGAACCCGGAAAACGCATTTTCAAACACCTCCGGCTGCACCGGATGCTCAAGATTGTACATGACAAGAGATGAAGAGATCATCAAAATCATTATGATAAACACAGAAGAAAGAATCTGGTCCTTCTTCCCCGTGATGACATCCCCGATGACATTCAGCGCGTCATAGTAGGCGTTGATCTGAAAAAGGCGAAGGAGCCTCACCACCCGGAACATCCGGAAAGCCACCGCTCCCGCCGGGAAGAATACAGGAAGAAAATAGGGCAGGAATGCTAAAAGCTCGATAATCCCGCTAAAGGACAGCACGTATTTACGCACTGCCCTTTTCCTCTCCACCTCCGGATACAGGTATTCTGCCGTCCAGAGCCTGAGCGCATACTCAGCCGCAAAAGCTACGACTGTCACAAACTCCACCGTGTTTAAAAGCTCCTGGTACGGCTCGGAGCCTTCAAACGTCTGGAAGACGGCGATAAACAGATTCATCAGGATAGGACATCCCAAACTTTCCTCTCATTTCCGTGATGTGTTTTCTAATCCTCAACCACTCAATCAGAACTTCCCATAATCTCATTGATAATCTGGATCATCTGCTTATTTCCCAACTGATTTCTGAAATAAACGGTATATCCATCAGCTTTAAGCATCTCAAAGAAAACTCTGGCACATTCAAGTTTGACCTTTTCTGTACCTCTAAGCTCTGCCTTTCCCTCAACATCTTTTGTTTCGACAACAATATTTAATTCTTTTCCACCATCCGCACGTTTCACCACATACATAAAATCCGGACTATACATTCCTCCTGTGATAACAGGAATCGCTATGCTTGACCGCGGAATTTTTCCATAGACAATAACCTCTTCTATTTCAGCAGTGATATTGTCTTTTTCAAGCGGAGAATCATAGGCGTAGGAATCATATAAGTATTTGGCACTCGGCGTACCCGGCACAATTTTTGTTCCGATTCTGCCCTGAGCGATTTCATTTCTGACAGTTCCATCCACATAAGTCAATGCGGTGGCTCCAAGCGGTGATTTGCTGCGTTCATAGTGAAATCTTCCTTGTAGGTTTTCATTTTTCCATGTTGAAAATTCAGAGCAAAATCCCGCAACAGAATTGTCATTAATATATGCTGTAAAAGCAGTTCCATGTTTCTTTGCATATTTACATAATGCAGAATGTAATACTTTAATTGGTAAATTTGTTGCATTTGATATATGTTTCAAAAACATGTGATAAGGTATTGTTTTATGCATAACAAATTGAACGCCGGATTCTCTTAAAACATTCATTTCTGTTCCTGTACTTCCAACTTTCTCCCTTTGACTTCTTATTACCAGATCTGTAAAAACTCCTGGTTTTTCAAACAATGAAAGAACCGTTTCCTCCATATTATCATTAAGCTCATCATCATAGAACAGCAGATAGCGATGATTTATTGTTTCCCAAAGTTCCTTTATTTCTTTATATACGGCCTTACGGATTTTTACAGGTTTCGCCTTATCTTTGTTTCTATCCTTTACCTTTCCTGATGCAAGTCCTACTGCAAAATCTGGATATTCTGCAAAAAAAACATCTCTTGTTTCTGTTTTGATATTGTTATGTCTGTCAATATAGTGTTTAAACAAAAGCTCCTCAAACAAGTCATCCGACGTCTTTCCAAGTTTCTTTGCAACACTTTCAAGTTTCTCTTCAGAAATATTAGCAGCCTGGGGCAATTCCCCATTTATCTGCTCTACCAGTTTTTGTGCAAAATCGGCCTCCGTAAAGTCTACGATATAATTCAGCACAAATTCCTCATTCGAGATCCGATTACCATTTTCATCTACAGGAAGACGAAGTCCGCGCCCAACTTCCTGGAGTTTGCTGTTATCACTTCCACTGGAACGAAGTTTAGCAATTGTAAAGACATTCGGATTATCCCATCCTTCTTTCAAAGTCCATTTCGAAAACAGAAAACGAAGAGTATTATAACCACCTTTTTCATTGACGAAAGACAAAAGCTGTTTTTTTCCATTTAAGATAATATCTACTTCTTTCGCAATATCTTCATCAGAATCACTGTTATCCTGAGAAAAATAGCCGGCATGGCAGGCGCTGATATCCGCCAGGCTTGCCTCAAGGTATTTTTTATATTCCTTATCATGGCTATCAAGAGAAACAATTGTTTTTTCAATCTGCTCTTTAAGAAGTTTTTCAAATTTAGCCAAAAGATACGGATATTTCCCGTCATTGCCAACACGATAAGATGTAATATCATCAATAAAGAACAGCGCAAGTGTTTTTATTTTGTATGTCCTGTTACAAAAATTCACCTTTTCCGTTTCAAAATGACGCTGTAGTGCAAGCCTGAGCATTTGCTCCTGATATGATGTCATATAAATATCGACATCCAGTTCTTCTCCTGTTGTTTTCATTGTTCCATTTGAAAATTCCACTGTACTTCTGCCAATTGCCGCTATCGTTATCCCTTCAAAGGCTGTACTGATAATAGAAAGCGAGTCCCCTTTCTTTAAAACAACATTCTTTACAGGCTCACCTTTCTTTCTATACTGAAGACGAACAGATTCTCTGCTGTCTATAGAAACAATTTTTACTTTTTCTTCTTTTCTGGATACAGGCTCAAAATGTTCCTTTGCTATTCCTTTGATCAATCCCTGGTTAAACGATTCACAGGCATTAAGGTCATATAATAGATTCTGGTAATCTTTTATTGCAATCTTATTCCTGCCACGTCCGGTTGTTACCTCTGGAAAAGTTGCCCCAAACCGAAGGATAGCCTGTGGCCTTACCTCTTCCAGAATAACCTTAAATGCCTTTTGAGTGCGTGAAAAACGATGCGGCTCATCAATCAACACAATCGGCCTGGTAGCGGCGATTGCGTCAAGAGGCCTGTAAAACCCTTCGGCTCCATAATCATAATCATCACGTGTCAGCATTTTAGCATTTGTCAGCAATTGCATGTTTGCAAGCAACACATATATCTTCTTCGTATTCTGGCAGGAACCTTTAATATAATCATTGACGACACCGGGAAAATATGACCGGCCCTTTTTTTTATTTTTAGGAGTTTCCAGCACCAGCACTTCAATTTCTGTCCCATAACCACAGCCGTCAGTGAAATGCCGCCTCGCATAAGAATCTTTTAAAAACTGTTCCGCGCCCGCTTTGATTGCAAGAGACGGCACAGCAATAACAAATTTATTAAACCCAAATCTCTTATGAAGTTCATAAATCGTTTTTGTATATACATAGGTTTTCCCGGTTCCTGTTTCCATTTTAATATCAAGATTAAGATATCCGCATTCACTGACTGTAATATGGGAACGATACTCTACAGGAAGTTTGCTCTGCAGAATTCTGATATTATCAGCAATATGCGGATCCTGCAAAGAAAACGACGGATTCTCATAAAACTGTGAAGGAGCGGAAATATAAACACCTTTGAATACATTGCAAACTGCATCTATGGCATTTTGCTGATGCGGCAATCCCTGTTGGAGGATTAAATCCATACAATCACCTCCTAATAACGGACATCAAAGTTAATACGCAGATTTTTCTCCGTACCTTCAAGCCTTGCTAAATTTATTTTCAGTTCTTCGGTCATCGTCCATACAAAACTGTAACCGAAGATAACTATATTCTCCGGATTAAACTCCCCAACTGTTTCATATCTGTCTGCAATTGCTGCAATTGCATCTTTTGTAATCCCGGCATCTATCAAATATAAATGCTTATCAATGAAGTATCCTGTATAACCCGCAAAATCGATTTTTTGAACTGACGCGTTAAAACCATACCCATCCCCTACAAGCCAGGTGGTAAGGACAGTCTCTGTTCCAAAATCAGCCAGTATATCATTCGTCAAAAACATTCCCTGATCTTCAGGTATAAAATTTTCCAATTTGTCAAGGGTCATCTGAGTCGGCTCCGATAGCGTAAAATGCTTAAACCCAAGGTCGGCAGTTGTATCTGGGTACTCTTCTTTTATTTTACCGGCAGCTCTTACGATTCTTTCTCTTCCAATTTCATCAATCGTTTTATATCCCTCGGACAACGCCACAGAAGACGGAGCGCATATTTCTGGCAATTGCACTAACAAATATTTTATCTTCCTGTCTCCCCTCGCATTCAATTTCATTGCTGAATGCGCTGTTGTTCCGGAACCCGAGAAAAAGTCGGCAATGATACACTCATCCTCTTCATATGTACCGACAGTTAAGAATGTGCTGATTAACTCCGTGGGCTTGGGAAAAGAAAAGACTTTAGCTCCCATAAGATCATCTATCTCAGATGTTCCACGACGACTTGACATACTTTTATCCATAAGAAGAGAGCGTATCGTCTTTTTTGTAAGTCTGGATTTTTGTACGATTCTGTACTCACCGTCTTCGTTGCAATATCCCACAATCTCACCGTTAAGATTCTGAAAGGCTTTTTCTTTTCCCCATCTCCATACATGCGGAATACCTTCCTTTTTCGTAGACACAGGATATACCTCAATCCAACCTGATTTCTTTTCTAAGCTGATCTCATAAAATATATCATCCAATTTCTGATTGGGATTTACATAAAATGGATAATATAAATTAGGGCGTGTAGATGGATTAAAGGCAATATTTCCATTATAAAGCGGGTATATATTAAATCCCCCTTTTACGTCGGTATATTTAAAAGATTTTTCATCATCCGGCAATTGAGACGTCATGCACTTGAGAGAATTTTTCGAATAAAACAAAGCATATTCATGCATCTTTGCCATATGCCCATAATCTATCGCACTCGGAGAGGCATTAATAATAAACATACCAATAAAATTTTCCTCGCCGAAAATATCATCGCAGATCAGTTTTAAATTCGCTTGTTCATTATCATCAATGGAGATGAAGATCACACCGTCTTCTGTAAGCAAATCTCTTGCCAACAGCAAACGGGGATACATAAACATCAACCATGCAGAGTGAGATGCCGATCCTCTTTGTGTCAGATCAAGAATACGCATTGCCTGTTCTTCGTCAATGCTAAGCTTTACAGACAATTCTTCAGCAGTAAAATTAAAGCTGTCATTATAAATAAATCCATCGGAACCTGTATTGTAAGGAGGATCAATGTAAATGCACTTAACCATATGGGCATAACTTTTGATCAAATGTTTTAGCCCATCCAAATTATCCCCGGATATATAAATATTCTGACTGTCTTTATTCTCCGGTTTATCATTGTGCTCTTTATCAGGAATGATTACTGTCGCAGAATCTACAGATGCCAAAAGACGAGAATAATTTTTGCCGAGAAATTTCAGTTCATACCCCTCACCCTTCACAACCACCTTGCCATTCAAATAGCCCTTAAACCTTTCAATATCAAAGCTTGCATCTGATCTGAAACACGACGGGAAATACTCCTTTAACACTTCCAGTTCTTTTGAATTGGTAAGAACTGTTTCATTTGAATTCATAATGTCCTTTATCATTGTTATTTTGCCTCCATTTTTTTATCAGGCTTTAGCGCTATTGTATCACAAAAACATTAAGCTATCTACTCTTTATTCATGTCGCACAGAAAAGACGAGGGTAAGAAGCCGCTATGTAGTACAGCAGCTTTTACCCTCGATAAATATTATGCTATTTACTTGTATAATTACACAAAATGGATGCCCGCCTTATGATTGATACAACAAGCCGAACGGACTTCCTTTAAGCCACTGTCCGTCTCCGTTGTTACCAATATATTCCCCGTTGCTTACTACTTTCTTGCCGCGCAGGAAAACCGTATCTACACGTCCCTTCTGCTCCATCCCCTCATAGGAACAGTAATCAACCTCATGCAGCATATCAGCCACGGTAAATGTCCCCTCATAATCCGGGTCAAAAATCACAACATCCGCGTCCGCACCTACGCACAGGCTTCCCTTTTGCGGGAAGAGTCCGTTTACTTTTGCCGGTGACGTCGCATAAAGGTCAACTAACTGCTGACGGCTTATTTTGCCTTTTTCAACACCATAAGTCCAGAGAACTGACAATCGGTTCTGCAGGCCGGGAGCACCATTTGGAATATTCCGAAAGTCCCCATGTCCCATATGTTTCTGTTCCTTCCAGTCAAATCCGCAGTGATCGGAACTTACCGCATTCAGCCACCCCAAGTTCAAACCATGCCAGAGATATTCCAGATGCTCCGGCGTGCGCAATGCCGGTGAACATACATATTTTGCCCCTTCAAAATCAGGCTTCGCAAGATTGCTTTCGTCAAGCACCAGATAATGCGAGCACGTCTCTCCGCAAACAGACTGTCCCCTTGCCATGGCCGCCCCAATCTCATCCACCGCTTCACGACAAGTCACATGAGCTATATAAAGAGGAGCCCCTGCCGTCTCGGCCAGGTAGATTGCCCGCCGCGTCGCTTCTGCCTCCACTACAGGCGGACGGGATACTGCGTGATAATAAGGCGCAGTCTTCCCTTCAGCGATAAGCTGCTTTTGAAAGACATCAATAATATCTGCATTTTCTGCATGGACCATCACCGTGACACCTGCTTCCTTCGCCTTCAGCAGCGCTTTTAAAATCGCCTCATCATCTGCGTGAAAGAACATCCCTTTATATGCCATAAAAAGCTTCATTACCGGATAGCCAACCTGGGCAAGCTGCGGAATCTCTTCCACCACTTCCAGCCTGGGATCTGTCATTACCACATGGAACGAATAATCTACTGCCGCAACGCCGTCAGCATTTTTCTTGCGGTAATCTTCAACTGATTCTATCAGTCCTTTTCCTTTCACCTGATTTACAAATTCAATGACTGTTGTAGTTCCGCCAGCCGCCGCTGCACAGGATGTCTTAAATCCTCTGGTGGACGTCCCGTTGAACTGAAAAGAAAAATGAACATGCTGGTCGATTCCGCCAGGCAGGATATATTTTCCCTGTGCATCGATTACCTCTGCATCTTCGCAGGAAACCTGCTTTCCAATAGCCTTTATCTTTCCGTCTTCCATAAGCATATCTGCGCAATACTCGCTTTCTGCCGTAACTATTGTCCCATTTTTAATAATTGTCTTCATATCGTTAATCTCCTCTCGCTTTTATCCGTATCTGTATTTATCTATGCACATAGTTCCGTAACCGCAAACAAAAGAGCCTGACATCCAAGCGCGATATCCGAAGGGCTGGTATATTCCTCCGGATTGTGACTTTTCCCTCCCACACTAGGAACAAAAATCATTCCCACATCGGTGATGGCGGCCATCATAGCCGCATCGTGCACCGCACCGCTATTCATGGTCATCCATGAATCACTGCATGAAGAAACCGCTCTTTTCACCGTATCCATAATGCGCGGTGACAGCCGGATTGGCAAGGATGATCCGATTGTGCGGAACTGAATCTTAACGCCGCGCTCTAGGCTTATCTTCTCTGCACAGGCAGTTATCCTGTCAATGGTCTTTTGAATCGCATCCTGCTCAATGTCGCGGATGTCAATAGTAAATGAAACTTCCCCGGGAATAACATTCGGCATATCCGGTTTGCAGGAAACAGTCCCGACTGTCGCAACAGTGCTGTCAAGAACATGATTTGCAGCCGTGTCTTCTATATCTTCAATCAATTTTGCCGCCGCCGGCATCGGATCATTCCTAAGATACATCGGCGTTGACCCTGCGTGGTTAGATGTCCCGCATACTGTCACTTCAATCGTCGCCATCCCTGCAATGGCCTGCACAACGCCAAGCTGCTTTTTCTCCCTCTCAAGCACGATTCCCTGCTCGATGTGCAGTTCGAGCATCGCGTCGACATCTCCGGGCTTCAAAATAAAATCTCCCATTTTTTCAGGCTCAAATCCTGCTGCCTTAAGCACCTCTGTGCAGCTTTCCCCGTGATCTGTATGTAATACCCCCATTTCATCCGCAGAAAGCTTACCAATCAGCGCTTTGCTGCCGACCATCGTCGTTCCGAAATTAGAGCCCTCCTCCTCGGCAAATATAATCAGTTCCACGGAACGCCTGGGCAAGCAGTTATTTTCACGCATCACTGACAATACCTCCATCGCTCCTACGACCCCCACAATGCCGTCATATTTCCCCCCGTTTCGTACCGAATCTATGTGGGAACCGACAAAAACCGGTATCAGGGACGAATCTGTCCCTTCATAACGCGCTCTTATATTCCCGACCGGGTCAATGGTAACTTGTAACTGAAGTTCTTCGCATATCTGTATCAGCCATGCCCTGGCTTCTGCGTCAGCCTTCCCATAGGAGAATCTGCTTACGCCGCCGTCATCTTTGTCATTGAATCTGGCAAAGTCATCAATCCTTTGCGCGATCCTTTCTTTATTAACATTCAAATAGCAACACCTCCGTAATGATATTTTCTTATATTAATATTTAAGCAAAAACCATACCTGACTATTTTTCATCAATATCACTTTATTTTCACTGTCTGATATCTCTCCAAAAAAATACTGATGACAAACATCATCAATAGATGA
The DNA here is from genome assembly GCA_000403475.2 of Lachnospiraceae bacterium MD308. Lineage (GTDB taxonomy): Bacteria > Bacillota > Clostridia > Lachnospirales > Lachnospiraceae > MD308. The sequence goes on along the minus strand of KE159796.1, from coordinate 277,184 downwards.
CATTTATCATCAGCACACACTCTGAAAAAATTAATTTGCCTGAAGATTATATTTTTTTAGCTTTTTTACCACCGTTGACTGGTCAATGCCCAGCTTCTCACCAATCTTCCTGGTAGTCTTTTGCTCTCTTAACGCTTTTTTTAACACTTCCCTCTCCACATTTTCCAGAATATCCTTTAATTTTGTTCCGGAATTATCAACGTTCATGCCAAATTCCATCTCAGGAATTATACTGTGAAGATCATTGACATCGATCACATCGCCTCCCGCAATCACCGTCAGCCGTTCAATGGTATTCTCCAGTTCCCGGACATTGCCCGGCCAGTAATATGACTGCAGCTTCCGGACCGCCTGCTCGGAAATCTTCTTATGCAGATTATATTTATTATTCGCCTGTTGGAGAAAATGTGTCGTGAGCAGAGGAATGTCAACGCTTCTTTCCCGCAGCGGCGGAATTGTGATCGGAACGACATTCAGCCGGTAATACAAATCCTCCCGGAATTGCCCCTGCTTTACTAATTCCTTCAAATCTCTGTTTGAAGCCGCAATCACCCGGGCAGTAAAAGGTTTAGCTGTAGTTTCACCGATGCGCAGGTATTTTCTTTCCTGAAGAATATGCAGCAGCTTCACCTGCAGTGCCTGCGGCATCTCAGATATTTCGTCGAGAAAAATCGTCCCCTTTTTCGCTGCTGCCAGAAGTCCCGATTTTCCTTTTGAGCTGGCTCCGGTAAAAGCTCCCGGGGCATAGCCAAATAGTTCTGATTCAATCAGATCAGCCGGAACCGCCCCGCAGTTAATCTGTATAAAAGGCTGCTCTCTCTGAGGACTCAGCTTATGGATATAGTTGGCATATACACTTTTCCCGACACCGGTCTCTCCCTGTAAGAGTATTGTGACATTTATCAGAGAGACCGCTTTTATCATCTTAAACACCGCCCCCATCGCTTCGCTGCATCCCAATATCAAAGGTGAATCGACAAAATGCTCCTCCTGTATCTGCTGTTTGATAATACCCAGAAGGTTCTGTGTCTCCTGCAGCCGGCGCTGCAGTTCATCCTCCAGTGTAACATCGTGAGATACATTGATAACACGGCAGATCTGTCCATTCTCATCGAACAGCGGCTTCCCGGTAACCATCAGTCGACGGCCGGCCTTTGTCTCCTGTATAATCGTCATCTCACGCTTGGATTTCAATACCTCTGACGTAACCGACATGCTCAAAATCCCTTTTTTCTCCAATTCGTAACAGGAATGACCGATGATATTCTCTTTTGGAACACCGAAATTGTCAGCACACGAATCACTGACACGGATAAATACACCTTTCTTGTCTGCCACGGTAATCTGGTCGCACACAACCTCTAAAATCGCCTGGTGTTCCTGGTACGATTCTTTATAGTATTGAAAGTCATATTCCTTCACGTATTCCATCATAAGTACCTCCAGAGCCATTTCCTTTTATTATTCAGGTAATTTTTATTCTAACCATTCTAACACTTTGCCAAACCACGCGCAACAAAACTGACGTTTGGCTTCTCTGCCTATAGATGCAGGCACGTTTTTTGCTTGAATAATAGATAAGACAAATAAAGAGGATTGGGAGGACCATAATCGTCTGAGCACTTACGTTCCGGAACACACATGCTCAAAACATCTCATCAGAGAAGGAAACATCGGTGAAAACTATTATAAAGAAACTTAAAAAGGAGGTATTTTATATGACCAATAATAACCAAGATGTCATGCAGCAGTATAACGAAACATTAAAACCTGTGCGTACCGAAGACCGGACAATCAAACCGTTCGGGCTAGGGATTATCTGGTTCGGAATCGTTGTACAATTAACAGGATTTGCTGTTTTTGCTGCAATGCCCGGATATTTTACCATTAAACAATTACTCGTCATCTATATCATAGGCTCTGCGATTACAGCATTCGCAGCAATCGGCATGCAGGACATCGGATTGAAGCATGGATTATGTTTTGCCAAGGCGACTGTAGCCGCTTTCGGGGAAACCGGTGCAAAGCTCCCCTCTTTTATTCGTGCCTTTCCGAGTGTCATTTTTTTCGGAACAAATGCGTATGTCAGTTCTCAGGCATTGAATGAATTGTTCAAAATGTTATTCGGATTTGATAATATTAATGTCGCCCTGGCTCTAAATATCATCCTTCTAGTGGTACTTACTATGTTCGGACTAAAGGGAATCGAACGCTTTACCAAGCTTGTAGCACCGCTCTTGCTTGTCATCGGCCTGTATCTTGCTTATCTGCTGTATGACACTTATCACGTTTCCATGGGTGAACTGATGAACATGGGCGGCACTAATGCAGGCTCTAAGAGCTGGTTATACGGCATCTCTGTGGCCATCGGCATCTTCATTATGTGTTCCATGGGCAATAATGACTACACCCGTGATTGTATCGCAGACACGGATCAAAAAACCTGGACGGGTATGAACAAAAAATATGCGGCAGCAACACTGATTGGGGTCATCCCTTTCCTCACATTTTTCTGCCTGCTTGGAAATTGCGCCGTTGTATTAAGCGGCCGTACAGATGTAATCGTTGTATTCTCAGAATTATTAATGCAGAAATCCAAACTGCTGGCCATCATTGTAGATTTATTTATTGTTGTTGCCCAGTTTTCGACAAATACTTCTGCCAACCTTATGCCAAGTGCTTACGTTGCCTGTGATTTTATTCCAAAGCTTAAGTTTAAGATGGGCATCATCCTTGTGGCTGTTCTGGCAGTAATCTGCCAGCCATGGGCTTACTATGATTACTTTGATTTTGTAATGAATTTGTTTACCGTATTCACCGGTCCTGCGATTGCCATTATGCTTGTAGATTATTTTCTGTTCCGCAAGCGTGAATACAATGTACCGGAACTATATAAGAAAAAAGGCAAATATTATTATTGGTACGGAATCAATATTGTTGCAGTGCTTATTTACATCGCATCAGGCATGATCGGTTATTTTGTTGATTTTGACAACAGCTTTTTCATCGCCACGCCTATCGCCGCTATCGCCTATTACTTTGCAGCAAAAGCATTTACAGCAAAAATGCCAGTCATGACACAAGAAATTCAATAACAATATAATTCAGGAGGTTTTAATATGTTAATTAAAAATGCAAATATCCGCGGACGTGAAGGGAAATGGGACATTCTCATCGAAAATGGAAAATTCAGTAAAATCGAAGCCCGGCTTGAAGCTGCCAACGGGGAAGAAATCATCGACGCATCCGGAAAAATGGTCATTCCGCCCTATGTAGATTCACACGTACATCTGGACTATGTATGTACTTACGGAGAGCCTCGCTACAATATGAGCGGTACTCTTTTCGAGGGGATCAGCATCTGGAGTGAGCGAAAGAAAACACTTACGAAGGAGGACGTAAAGCGTCGTGCACGCCACGTACTTGACTGGGAGATTGCTCATGGCACACAGTTCATCCGCACTCATGTAAACAGTGACGAGCCTGGACATGTATCTGCGGAAGCTTTGCTTGAATTAAAAGACGAAGTGAAACATCTTGTGGATCTGCAAATCGTAGCATTTCCACAACACGGAGTTTATAATTTCCCAAATGGAGACAAACTACTAGAAGAGACGGTCAAGATGGGGGTCGATGCCGTAGGTGCAATCCCACACTATGAGGACACGCGAGAAGATCTGGTAGCTTCCCTGTATCACTGCTTTGACTTGGCAGAAAAATATGACAAGCTGGTAGACGTCCACTGCGACGAGACAGACGACCCGCAATCCCGCGCCATCGAACAGGTAGCACACCAGGCCTGGAAGCGGGAAATGTTCGGCAAAGTCACCGCAAGCCATACCACAGCCATGGGTTCCTACAACAACGCCTATGCCTTCAAACTCATGGGAGTCCTTGAACGTTCACAGATCAATATTATATCCAATGCAACGATCAACATTCATCTGCAGGGACGTTACGACAGCTATCCGAAGCGCCGGGGAATCACCCGGGTGGATGAACTGCTGGCCAATCATATCAATGTAAGCATGGGCTGTGATGATATTATGGAACCGTTCTATCCCTTAGGCGTAGGGGATATGCTGGACGTCTTGAATATGGGAATCCATGTAAGTCATCTGACCGGATATCAGCAGATACAGGATTCTCTTGATCTGATCACAAAAAACGGTGCAAGGACACTTAACCGGGAAAATGACTACGGAATTGAGGAAGGAAAAACAGCAAACCTTCTTATCGTTCCCGCCGATGATACTTATGACCTGATACGCCGACATGTAAAACCGGAATTTTCTATCCGAAACGGCATTGTCATCATGAAGCGTCAGCCAGAAAATGTAACGATATACAATAACGATTCTGCCGTAAAAGTAAACTACACTGTAGAAAAATAAACAGCCTGCTACGATGTCCTCCAAATCATTCGGCCTATTTGGAGGACACGCTATTTCTGATTTTTGTTAAAAAATAAAGGAGTCGTCATGCCACTGAAAATCTCTATTTCACAAAAACAAAAATTATCACTTACGACGCACATGCAGCAATCCTTACAGATTTTACAGATGGATTCCATATCACTGAAAGAAAAAATCGAACTGGAGCTTCAGAGAAACCCCGTGCTCGAAGAATCATACACAGGCAGGCATCCATCCTTTAACCCCGCTATTTATGCCGCCCCCTGCACATCTTCTCTCTGCGAGCATTTATTTGACCAATTAGAGGAAAGTCGGATTCCCTCAGACCTTCTTCCGCTCGTTAAGTATCTGATTCTCAACATGGACGATAACGGCCGGTTAGAAGATTCTCCGCAAAATATCAGCAAGACGTATCATATCGAGCCTGATAAAGTCCATGCCGCCGTCAAAATCATCCAGAGCTTAGAGCCGGCAGGAATCGGCGCCATCGATTACAGAGAATGCCTGCTTTTACAGGCACAACGAATGAATCTGCCACAGACCGTATATCAGATTCTCGAATCTGACACGTATCTGTCCTATCTGTCTCACAATCAGGTGTCCCGGCTCGCCGATGCCCTTGGCATCTCCGCCGAAAAAGCAAGTGAAGCAGTACGCATGATCCGGTCTCTCAATCCCAAACCCGGAGCCGGCTTTGGTGATTCAGACACCATCTATATCGTCCCCGATGCACGCGTCGATATAGAAGACTCAGGTTTCTCCATAACCATAGGAGATCCCTCGATTCCGGAAATCAAGATCAACGGCACATATTCACACATGTTAAAGGAAACCTCCGACCCGGAAGTGAGCCGCTATCTAAATGATTGCTTAAAGCAGGCACAATCTTTAATCAGCGGCATCACACAACGTAACAAAACGTTATTCCTGTGCGTCTCCGAAATTGTCCGTCGGCAGCCAGAATATTTCCAAACCGGAAAAGCATGTGTAAAACCTATGACCTTAAGCGATATTGCAGATGCAGTAAACCTGAATGTTTCAACAGTAAGCCGGGCAGTCAAAAACAAATACATTGAATGCTGTCACGGTGTCATTCCTCTCCACTCGATCTTCTCCTCCGGATTATCCCAGGGAAATTCCGATGAAAAAATCTCATCCCAAAAAATGCAGCAATTAATGCGAAAACTGATAGATTCGGAAGATACGCTGCACCCCTTATCCGATCCGGATATCGCAAACCAGCTTTCCTCCTGCGGATACTCCATCGCAAGACGGACCGTAGCAAAATATAGGGCACAGATGCAGATTCCTTCCGCTGCCCAAAGAAAAAGACACGACTCCCCACATCTTCCCTCAAAATAAAGCTGTGAAAACCCCGGGAGACGTCCAATCCCCAGACTCTATTGAACGTCTCCTTATCCACAACGTGTATACTCTGTCAATCCCCGCTCTCCACATTCTGCCGAAACTGCACATAGGTCGTCAGGAAATACAGCACATAGATCCCGAAAAACAGCAAAAACGAAATTCCGAAATACTGAAAAACCCCTGTCTCCACCCCTGTGTAAAAGATAAACTTCCTGCTGATAAAGAGCGCAATAATCCCCGCAATCGCCGCCGCGAAAAGCGCCGGGCACAGGTAATATGCCATAAGCTGCCTTCTGATGACGCCTGCCACCTCCCGCCTGCTAAGGCCCAGCTTTCCCAGCACCCCATAGCGGAACCTGTACTTAGCCGAATCGCTTAACTGCTGCACTGACAGTACCGTAAGGGCCACGCACACGAACACAAGCCCGATATAAAAGCAGGGAAATACAATCGAAGAAAGCATATATTTCACCTCCGGGATCACATTGTCCCTCACAAGGTTCACCGCCGCATAAGAGACAATAGAGTCAGAGCCGCAGCAGGAATTATTAGGGCCGGACCGCTCCTCTTCGTCCTCCCCCCAGTCCAGATAGCTGTATACGTCCTTCTTATCCAGCGCATCCAGCCGTCCGTCAAGCCCTTCTAAAGCCTCCCCCTCGATGTCCGCCGCAAGCTCCGCATAGTAGGGCGTGAGCTCACAGGCGCCATCCGGCACCACGATCACGTAATCGCCGCCGTTGTGCCCGTCCTGTGAGAAAGGCTCTGTATAATATCGTGAAAACGAAAGCTCTCCCGCCTTTCCCCTCACATTAAGCTGCCCTGAGAAATCTCCAGTCTCCCCCAGTACCCTTTTCTTTATATGGACGGCATATTCATTTTCCTCCAGGGAAACCTTGCCGTACCCCAGCATTTCCCGCAGATGGTTGTAATCCGAAAGCAGCATATACGTGTCAAACTCACAGTAACACCCGTCATCCCGCGCGGCAAGCGCCTTCCAATCCGGCTCTCCATCCCGCGTAACATACATATTGCCAAACTCCCGCAGATGGGTATAGAGCCACGTATTCATCTGCGCCGTTTTGTCCGTGTAGATGCGGTAACGGTAAGCCTCCTTTATCCGGGACTCCTTTTCAATCACCGCAAGCTCTTCCCTGAAATCGTCCTCCACATTTCCGCTGTACACCTGCACGTCAAAAGGAAACTTCTCCTCTAACACCTTATTCTGGTAATCGCCAAACATCATCGCCACCGTACTGCCTAAAAATGCCAGCATAAAAAGCGCCGTTATCGTTCCCATAGTAAACCGCATCGTCTTGATCTTCGAGGAAAGCTGCCTTAACAGAAACAAATTCTGCCCCTTATAAACGCCCTCTCCCTCCCCCCGGATATAGCACACGATGGAAGACGCAAGTCCGGTATAAAAAAGGTAAATGGTCAGCACCAGCCCTATGAGAAACCCCAGGATCGTTCCGCCGTTCCACCCGCCGAAAAGCCCGCCGAAGAACAGCTGCAGGCCGAACAGAAAGAGAAATACTAAAGACAACGGCAAAAGCCATCGCTTTGCCCGCTCATGGGATTCCCTCACCTCCTCATTTCTGCTGCCCGCGCTCATCAGGTCGCAGATATTCATCTTCTTAAATCTGCCCTTGCACCGGAAAAGCGCCAAAAGATAACAGCCTCCGTAGCACCCCGCCGTAGTCAGGACACACCATAAGTTAAACTCCAGATGCACCTCGTAATCCGTCTGTATCATCGTGTACAGCACCGCCATGAGAATCTGCTGCAGCAGTACCCCAAACAGGAGCCCCGCGCCGAACGCCCCCGCGCCCATCAGCATATTTTCCCGCATGTACAGCCTTGAGATCTCCTTCTTTTTCAGCCCCAAAAGCAGGTATGTCCCAAATTCTTTGCTCCGCTTTTCAAGCATAAACCGCACCATGTAGTTAATAAGCCACGCCACGATGATCACGATGAAAAATGTAGCAAGCCCCACAAGCACCGCCATAATCTCCACCTGGTCAACCCGCTGCCTGATATCCGGTGAAAAGATGATGCTGTTAAAAGCGAACATCAGCGCCGTCACAAAAGTCATGGTGAGGACGTACACCAGGTAATCCCTGGCCGAGCGTCTCACATTTCTTACCGCAAGCTTACCTAACATCCGAAAGCTCACCTCCCGTCAGAGACAGAACGTCAAGAATCTCATTTAAAAACACCCTTCTCGTCCGTTCCCCACGTATCAGCTCGTGAAATATCTTCCCGTCCTTGAGAAACAGGATTCTGCTGCAATAGCTGGCCGAAAATGCATCATGTGTCACCATGAAGATCGTCGCCCCAAGCTCCTTATTCATCCGGGAAAAAGCCTCAAGGAGCGTCTGGGCCGCCTTAGAATCCAGCGCCCCCGTCGGCTCATCCGCAAGAAGGAGCTGCGGCTTATTAATCAGGGCTCTGGCACAGGCGCACCGCTGCTTCTGTCCGCCCGACACCTGATAAGGGAATTTCCCGCCGATATCGGCAATTCCAAGCATCCCCATCATTTCCCTGCACCTCTCCTTAATCTCCGCCTTTCCTTTCTTCTGAATCGTCATGGCCAGCACAATATTTTCCTCAATCGTCAGCGTGTCCAGAAGATTATAGTCCTGAAAGACAAACCCCAGGTTTCCCTTGCGGAACTCTGATAGTCCGTCCTCCGAAAGCTCCGTAATATCCGTGTTCCCGTAAAAGATATGCCCCGCCGTCACCCGGTCGATGGTGGAGAGCATATTGAGAAGCGTCGTCTTCCCGGAGCCGGACGCTCCCATCACCCCCACAAACTCGCCCCGGCCCACGCTAAAACTTACCCTGTCCACCGCTTTCGTGATATTTGCGCCGTTCCCGTAATATTTCTCCACGTCGCATATGCGGATGTATTCACTCATGCCACAATCCCTCCTGTACATTATTTCTGCAAATTACCTGGATAAATACCATAAAAATTACCCCCATCCGACCATCAATAACTTTCCGGTTAGATAAGGGTAATTTTAACAGATTCATATTCACTTTTGTATCGTGCAAGATTACAGAAATCTTACAGTTTTGAAAGATTAAAAGTTATCTGGCAGGCTCAACCCACCGCAGCCGCATTAGCGCAGGCCGTTTTTCAGCTTGAACCTTCCTACAAGCTCCTTCATCAACCTTGACTGGCTGGACAGCTCTTCACTGGCTGCCGCACTCTCCTCAGCAGTTGCAGAGTTTGTCTGCACCACGCTGGAAATCTGGTCAATGCCCATAGTAACCTGAGAGACAGCCGACGCCTGATCACTGCTGGCCTCTGAAATCTGCCCTACGATACCAGTAACTTCGGTGACACCTTCCACCGCCTGTTTGAGTGACTGTGCTGTCTCATCGGCAATCATCGTACCGTTCTTCACTGCCGTCAGCGTATTTTCAATCAATACCGCCGTATTCTGTGAGGCTTCTGCACTCTTGCTTGCCAGATTGCGGACTTCATCAGCCACCACTGCAAATCCCTTTCCGGCAGAACCTGCACGAGCGGCCTCCACAGCAGCATTCAATGCAAGAATATTGGTCTGGAATGCAATATCTTCAATCGTCTTGATTACTTTCCCAATCTCATCCGAGCATCTGCTGATCTCGTTCATCGCCTGGATCATGCCCTGCATCTTCTGGTTGCTTGCCTCCATCTCGCTGCCCACCTGGTTCGCCATCTCGCTGGCCTGCTGTGCGCTCTGCGCATTCTCCTTAACCTTCTCGGAGATATCGGAAATCGTAGCCGCAAGCTCCTGGACAGAGCTGGCCTGCTCTGTAGCTCCCTGGGACAACGCCTGTGCCCCGCTGGAAACCTGCTCAGAACCATTCGCAACCTGGGCCGAACTCTGGCTAATCTGTATCATCGTATCATTAAGCTTCTCTGCAATGCCCCGGAAAGAAATCAACAACGGGTGGAATCCGCCTACATACTCATGCTCACATACGGAATCTACATCAAAATCACCTGATGCCATCTTCCCTAAAAATGCATTTTCATCGTCAATAATCGCCCGAAGCTTTCGGATTAACTCCCGCATCTGGTTGGAAAGAACGCCCAGCTCATCTTTTGAAGTATACGAAATATCCACATCAAGATTCCCCTGCGCCATCTTAACTGCCGCATTTTCAATCTCGAATATCGGAAACTTGATTCCCCTGATAATAATGAAGGAGAAAATCACACCGATGATGATAATCACAATCATAATCACAGCCATAGCTATCAGTGAAAGACTATAAAGCTTTCCGCTCTCTGCTGTCACTGCATCGGAACCTTCCGAATTATATGTAATAATATCTTCAATCGCACTCTGCATGGCACTGTAAATCTCCACACACTCGCCGTCTAAGAGAGCACGCGCATCCTTAATCTTCCCTTGTCCCGCCAGCTCCATAATCTTATCATTATCTTGGCTGTACTGTGTCCAGAGATTCTTTAAATTATTGTAAAGCTCCTGCTCTTCTGTGTCGATCAGACTTCCATATTTTTCCAGAAGCGCATCCATGTCCTCTTCTTCTTTCTGGACATAAGTAAGGCTCATCTCAGCCATCTCCTCAGAACCGGCAGTAAGATACGCCAGCTCATTCAGACGGACATTGGATATGGTCGTATCCATCTCCCGCGCCACATCCACACTTGGAAGCCAGCTTGCTGTAATATCACTGGTCTTATCATTCATCCTGTTCATCAGAAAGAAAGACATCCCCCCGATGATGAGCATTCCAATCAGCGCAACACCCACAAGGATATAAAGTTTGAAGCTGATCTTTAAATTTCGAATGCCGTTTGTCATATTCTCTCTCTCCTTTCGTCTTTGATCCGGAAACTTTTATGTAACTGAATACTGCCGGACTTATATATCGGCCTCAAAAAACGAGCCGATACACTAATATTTATATCGTCATAATTGGAAAATTAATAAGCAGTTTTTACAAATTATCCTGCTTCCCATCCCTTGCATGATAGTTCCCCACAGGAAATTTTAAGATAATCCTCGTTCCCTTTTTCTCCTCAGAATGTGCCACTATCTCTATCCCCAGCTTTTCGCAGAGGTTCTTACAAAGATACAGGCCCATCCCTGTCGCCCGCTTATCTTGCCTCCCGTTGCTCCCGGTGAACCCCTTTTCAAAAATACGCGGCAGCTCTTCCTTTTTTACACCTGCGCCGTCATCTTCCACCACAAGCCACACGCTTTTTTGCTGTTTCTTTGTGCAGACACAAATCCTCTCCCCGCCGTCCTTCTTGTATTTCGCACTGTTCTGCACAAGCTGATTTAAAATAAACGAAATCCATTTCTCGTCCGTGTACACAAAATGCTCGCAGTCAATCTCTGCTATTACCCCATTCTGAATCAGAAGATGCTTATTCCTCATAATAACGTCTGCCGCCACCTCCGAAAGAGCCGTCCTTCGTATCATATAATCCTTATACACCTCATCAGACCTGGCATAATAAAGAGCCATTTCCACACAATTTTCAATTTTGCTGTTCTCAAGTCTTATCTTCTTTGTAAGCTCATTCCGATTATTTTCACAGATCAAGGAGATTCCGGTAATCGGGGCTTTCACATCGTGAATCCAACTCTCTATAAACTCCCGGTATTCCTTTTTCTCCTGTTCAATGGCATGTATCTTCTCTATGACAGATTTGTTGGACATCCGAAGCATCCCGCGGTAGAGCCTGTCCTCAAGTTTCGGGGAATCCGGTAATAACTCTCCCAGAAGATAGCGCTCGTCCATCTGCTCTAAAAGCCTTGACATTCCTAAGAAATAGCTCCGTCTTCTGTAATAATCTGCCGCAAAATAAGCTGTTGCAATTAACGCCCAGCAAGTTGCGATAAGAACACAGTAATCTGTCGGATACCCTGTGGCGCAAAGAAAACAGCCCAGGAGAAGCATACAGAAAAAATGCAGAGCAAGAAGTAAAGCTTTATCTTTTATATACTCTGCAAATGTCATATGCGGTATCCCATTCCTCTCTTTGTCTCTATAAAGCCGCACGCACCAATATCATCCAGTTTGTTTCTTAAGCGAGTCATATTGACGCTCAGACTATTGTCATCAATAAATATCTGATTGTCCCATAAATATTCAATCATATCCGCTCTCGACACAATCTCCCCCTGCCTTTGGATAAGCAAATGCAATATTTTTATTTCATTTTTAGACAGTTCTGCAGTCTTTCTTTCGAACCTGACACACCCCTTTGCCAGGTTAAGCTCCAGCCCCTTATATTCTAACAGAACTTTCCCGCTTCCTACGCTTTTCCCTGCCCGCTTTAACACAGCCGCTATCCGCGCCAACAGAATCGGAGGGTTGAACGGTTTTGTGATATAGTCATCCCCACCCCTTAATATACCGTTAAGCTCATCTGCTGAATCTGTCCGTCCCGTCAGAAAAATAATCGGTATATCTGACTCTGCGCGAATTTTTGTACAGATGTCAAATCCTGATTCTAAAGGAAGGTTCAGATCTAAAAGCACAAGATCCAGATAATTTTGAAGGACAGTCTCCGCCACCTTGTCAAAATGATCTAATACGGTCACTTCATATAATGCATTTTTAAGGAGGACGGAAAGCTCCTGGCGGATGACTGGCTCATCCTCTACAATCAAAATATTCTTTTCCATAAACCTCCAACAGACGAAAGACTGCCCACCAAAAGGCAGCCTTCCTGTTTTACTCTTCTCTGTCTTATCTCTATTTTAGAATCAACGATTTTCCTGTCATCTCTGCCGGCTGCTCAAGTCCCATCAATTCAATGAGCGTCGGTGCAATATCCGCCAGACATCCGCCCTCTTTAAGCTTATACTCCGGATTGGCATTCACCAGGATAAACGGCACCGGATTAGTCGTATGGGCAGTAAACGGCTCGCCTGTCTCATCGTCAATCAACTGCTCCGCATTGCCGTGGTCCGCGCAGATAAACATCTGTCCGCCCACTTCCCTGAGCGCATCAACTGCCTTTCCTACACACTCATCCACCGCCTCGATTGCCTTAATCGCAGCCGTCTCAACACCGGTATGGCCCACCATATCCGGATTGGCAAAATTAATGATGATCACGTCATATTCCCCGGACTTGATTGCCCCGGTCAGCTTATCGCACACCTCATATGCACTCATCTCCGGCTTTAAATCATAAGTAGCAACTTTCGGGGAATTCACTAATATTCTATCTTCGCCTTCATTCGGCTCCTCTACGCCGCCGTTGAAGAAAAATGTAACATGAGCATATTTTTCCGTCTCTGCGATACGCGCCTGCTTAAGACCATTCTTTGCTAAAAATTCTCCAAATGTATTGGTAATCTCTTCCTTCACAAACGCAACCTGCTTATTCGGAATCGTCACATCGTACTCTGTAAAGCATACATAAGTTGTCTTTACTCTTTCTCCCCTGTCAAACCCGGTAAAACCGTCATCACAGAAAGTTCTTGTAATCTCTCTTGCCCGATCTGGACGGAAGTTAAAGAAAATAATGGAATCGTTATCTTTAATCGTGGCAACCGCAGCTCCGTCCTTCGTCACAACGGTAGGCAGCACGAACTCATCTGTAGTATCCTTGTCATACGAGTTCTGAATCCCCTCCGGACCGCTTGCCGCCGTCTCGCCTTCACCATAAACCATAGCGCGGTACGCTTTCTCCACACGGTCCCATCTGTTATCTCTGTCCATGGCGTAATAGCGTCCCATAACTGTAGCCACCTCGCCTACGCCAATCTCTTCCATCTTTGCCACTAACTCTTCCACATACTCTTTTCCGGATGCCGGAGGCGTATCACGGCCGTCTAAGAAACAGTGTACATAGACCTTCTTAAGTCCCTGTCTCTTCGCCAACTCCAGAAGTCCATAGATATGCGTGTTGTGACTGTGTACACCGCCGTCGGACACAAGGCCATACATATGAAGCGCACTGTCATTCTTCTTCGCATTCTCACATGCGGCAAGGAGCGCTCTGTTTTCAAAGAAATCACCATCCTGAATTGACTTTGTAATCTTCGTTAAATCCTGGTATACGATACGCCCTGCACCCATATTCAGATGTCCAACCTCAGAATTTCCCATCTGTCCATCCGGAAGGCCAACGGCCATACCGCTCGCATTCCCCTTAACAAATGGGCACTCTGCCATCAACTTATCCATAACCGGAGTCTTTCCCTCTGCCACAGCATTTCCGGCAGCTTTTTCATTCAGTCCGTAACCATCTAATATCATTAATACCGTTGGTTTCTTACTCATTTTCCTAATCTCCTTTAACTTACAATATTGTTCTAAGCCATACATCAGACAGCCTTATCCACTGCGCACACTGTTCATTAATCCCGCTTCCGTCTAAGCGTTCCACCGTCCGGCCTGCCAGACTAAGTCCGTGTTCCCCTTTCGGAAATACATGAAGCTCTGCCGCCACACCTGCGCGCTTCAATGCAGACATCATAAGAAATGCATTCTCCACAGGAACCGTATCATCATTAAGTGTATGCCAGATAAAGCAGGGCGGCGTATCCTTCGTCACCTGCTTTTCTATGGAAAGCTCCCCGCAAAGCTCTGAGAAACGCTCTCCCAAAAGATTTTCAAAACTTCCCCTGTGGGAAATCCCATTCTCAGATGTAATGACCGGATAACTTAAGATCATACCCGCCGGCCTGAGCATTTCTGCCGCTTCTTTCCCCACTCCCAAAGCCTTATGAAGTCTCTCCCGGTTCCAGAATACTCCAAGGGACGCTGCCAGATGTGCCCCTGCCGAAAATCCGGCAACAATGATTTTCCCTGTATCAACCTGCCACTCTTCCGCATTTTCCCAGATTACCTTCATGGCACTTCCAAGTTCAAGAAGCGGAGCCGGGTGTCTTGCCGGTGCGACCGAATAACGGAGTACACAAGCATGATAACCCTGGTTCAAAAAGTGAAGGGCTACGGGTTCTCCCTCCCTGTAACTTAGCTTCTCATAACCGCCGCCGGGGCAGATGAGAATCATAGGGCGATTCTTTATCCTGATCTTGTCCGTCGGCGTATCCAAAAGATAAGTCTCCATCCGTACATAATCGCGGGAACCCTCTGCCTGAATCGGAATTTCCATATAACGCATAGCAATTTACCTCACAAAAAATATATACACTGCCGGCTATTCTTAAAGAAAGACCGCCGGTAAAACTGGCGGCCTTCATGATATGCCTTAGTATAGCAATTATTTGTAATTTACGATCTTACCAAAGTCAGCCTTAAGTGACGCGCCGCCCACAAGACCACCGTCAATGTCTGCCTGAGCGAACAGCTCTGCCGCATTTCCCGCATTTACAGAACCGCCGTACTGAATACGGATAGCTGCTGCTGTAGCGTCATCATAAATCTCAGCGATGCATGCGCGGATTCCTGCACATACTTCCTCAGCCTGCTCTGTGGTAGCTGTCTTGCCTGTTCCAATTGCCCAGATCGGCTCGTAAGCGATAACTGCTTCTTTTGCCTGCTCTGCAGTAACATTTAAGAAACCAACCTTAACCTGCTGACGGATAAAGTCCATAGTTACGCCCTGCTCTCTCTGCTCTAAAGTCTCGCCGCAGCACATAATCGGTGTAATACCATGCTCAAATGCCTTCAGCATCTTCTTATTCACTGTCTCACTTGTCTCAGCAAAATACTCTCTTCTCTCAGAATGTCCTAAAACTACGTATTTTACACCTGCATCTACAAGCATAGCCGGAGCGATCTCACCTGTGTAAGCTCCGCTCTCCTCAAAATACATATTCTCAGCGCCAACCTGGATGTTAGAGCCCTTGCAGGCCTCAACAACCGGAATGATATCGATAGCCGGAACACAGAATACTACATCAACATCCTCACTTGCTACTAATGGTTTCAGTTCTTCAACTAATGCTACTGCCTCACTTGGGGTTTTGTTCATCTTCCAGTTGCCTGCAACAATCTTTCTTCTCGCCATTTTAAAAATCCTCCAAAATATAATTTAATGTACACCTTGCTAAGTGCTTACTTATCGTTAGCTGCTGCTACGCCTGGCAGTTCTTTGCCTTCCAGGAATTCTAAGGATGCGCCGCCGCCTGTGGAGATGTGGGTCATCTTATCGCCGTATCCTAACTGGTTTACTGCTGCTGCGGAGTCGCCGCCGCCGATAATCGTTACTGCCTTTGTGTCTGCCAGTGCTTTTGCTACTGCCTCTGTACCTGTGGCAAACTTCGGCATCTCAAAGCATCCCATCGGTCCATTCCATACAACAGTCTTCGCATCTCTGACTGCCTCGCAGAAAATTGAAGTGGTCTTCGGTCCGATATCAAGTCCCTGCCATCCGTCCGGAATCTCACCGGATGATACAACTTTAGAATTCGCATCATTAGAGAAATCATCTGCGATAACAGTATCAACAGGAAGTAAAAGCTTCACGCCCTTTTCTTCTGCCTTCTTTAACATATTAAGTGCATACTCGCAGTAGTCAACCTCAAGAAGAGAGCCGCCTACGCTGCCGCCCTGGGCTTTGCTGAAGGTATAGGACATACCGCCGCCGATAATCAGTGTATCAACCTTGTCAAGCAGATTCTCGATTACAGAAATCTTACTGGAAACCTTTGCCCCGCCGAGGATTGCCACGAACGGTCTCTCCGGGTTATTCACTGCATTGCCGAGGAAATCAATCTCTTTTTGCATCAGATAACCAACTGCCGCCGTGTCAACAAACTGTGTCACGCCTACATTGGAACAGTGCGCACGGTGCGCGGTTCCGAATGCATCATTCACAAATACATCACACAGAGATGCAAGATCTTTGCTGAATGCTTCGCCGTTCTTTGTCTCCTCTGCGCGGTAACGTGTATTCTCAAGAAGAACAACATCTCCGTCGTTCATAGCTGCAACTGCAGCCTTTGCATTCTCACCTACTACATTCGCATCAGCAGCGAACTTTACTTCCTGTCCGAGAAGCTCGGAAAGACGTGCTGCTACCGGTGCAAGTGAAAGTTCTGGCTTTGGCTCTCCCTTAGGTTTTCCTAAATGGGAACACAGAATCACTTTTCCTCCGTCTGCAATCAACTTTTTAATTGTCGGAAGAGCAGCTACAAGACGGTTCTCGTCTGTGATCTTTCCGTCAATAAGCGGAACGTTAAAATCACATCTGCAAAGAACCTTCAAGCCTTTTACATTAATATCATCAACTGATTTTTTATTAAGCATATATATAGCCTCCTGTAAAATATAAGGTTTCATTATGGATTGAAAAAGGGTCCGGTCCAAAAGACCGGACCCTTTGTTGAGTCTTTTATCCTAATTCAGAGAAGTACTTGATTGTTCTTACCATCTGGCTTGTGTAAGAATTCTCATTGTCATACCAGGATACTACCTGAACCTCTGTTGTGCCGTTGTCTAATGGGCATACCATTGTCTGTGTAGCATCGAACAGAGAACCAAATCTCATACCGATGATATCGCTGGATACGATCTCATCTGTATTGTATCCGAAGGACTCTGTAGCTGCTGCTTTCATTGCTGCATTGATCTCATCAACAGTTACATTTCCTTCAACAACTGCTGTAAGGATTGTTGTAGAACCTGTTGGTGTCGGGATACGCTGAGCAGCGCCGATAAGTTTTCCGTTAAGCTCCGGAATAACAAGGCCGATTGCTTTCGCTGCACCTGTGCTGTTTGGAACGATATTAACTGCTGCTGCACGAGATCTTCTTAAATCGCCCTTTCTCTGCGGTCCGTCAAGTGTCATCTGATCGCCTGTGTAAGCGTGGATTGTGCACATGATACCGGATTTGATCTTTGCAAGATCGTTGAGCGCCTTAGCCATAGGTGCTAAACAGTTTGTTGTACAGGAAGCTGCAGAAATAACTGTATCCTCTGCTTTCAGAGTGTCATGGTTAACATTGTAAACGATAGTCGGAAGGTCATTTCCAGCCGGTGCGGAAATAACTACCTTTCTAGCGCCTGCCTTAACGTGAGCAGATGCTTTCTCCTTGGATGTATAGAAGCCTGTACACTCAAGAACTACGTCAACACCGATCTCGCCCCATGGAAGCTCCTCAGCGTTAGCCTTTGCATAAATCTTAATCTCTTTTCCGTCAACGATGATAGAATCTTCTGTAGACTCTACCTTGTCAGCCAAAGCGTATTTGCCCTGAGAAGAATCATACTTAAGTAAGTGTGCAAGCATCTTCGGGGATGTCAAATCGTTAATTGCAACTACCTCGTATCCTTCTGCTCCGAACATCTGTCTGAATGCAAGACGTCCAATACGTCCAAATCCATTAATCGCTACTTTTACTGCCATGATTAAATTCCTCCTAAAAGTTTTATTAACTGGTTACACAGCCTTTTATAATGAATTCTTTAATCTTTGTTAAAGAATCATCAACTATTACGTATTGTACTAAATATGATACAAAAATTCAAGTGCCTTTTCTATATTTTTACTGCTGTTCACTCCCGAACTGTCAATTTCAGCAGCTTGCACAGAGGTTTCTTAAAAATCTGTACATACTTTCTCTTGACAGAAAATACTTCCATAAATTACTTTTTAATTTTTACGGTAGAAGCCTGCCCTTTCTTTTTAAACAGTTTCTTATAAGCTTTCAGCTTTTTGGACGGCACTTTGATCGTTGCTTTTTTGTGAATACCGCTCAAAGCTTTTCCTCCGACCTTCTTCAAGGACGTAGATTTAATCTGGATTGATTTCAGCGACGTGCACCCTTGGAAAGCCTTCGCTCCAATACTGGTGATATTTTTGCCGATGGTAACTTTCTTTAATTTTTTATTTTTGTAAAAAGCTTTACCGGAAATCTGCGTCACCTTAAAGGTATAGCCATTTATGGTTACAGTGGCAGGAATCACAACAGATGTTTTTTTCTTATCATACTTTGTTAACGCGACCGTTCCATTTATTGCATCTGATTTTGTCACTTTATATGTTATCTTCTGATCCGTGTAGGTACTGCTTTTCCCGGGAACCGCTTTACTTGCACCTGTGCCGGCAGATGTCGTTCCATTATTGGAAGATGAGTTGTTCGAGTTATTCGCATTGCCTGAGTTATTTGTGTTCGGAGGCACGCCTATTGAAATTCTGACCGGTATTTCCTGTTTATATCCGTTCCGATTCGCCACGCCGTCTCCTAACTGACCGCACCAGCCCGCTCCCCATGTCCAGAGGCTTCCGTCCGGCTTGATAACCGCGGCATGGGTACCCCCAAGCTCTACTGCCTTTACTCCTGTTGTGACCTCTTCCCATTTCTCCGACCTGAAAGTAAAAACATCACTTTTGCCAATCATCAATAGCTTTCCATCACTTTTCAGCACTGTACTCATCCATGTACCCAGAGAAATCTGTGCAACATCGTCCATGACCTTTTGAGGAATGTCAATCTGATCCTCACTTATACCGCTCCCAAGCTCTTGATACCAATTATGTCCCCACATCCAGAGGCTTCCATCCGTCTTAACCACGCCGCTGTGCATATATCCCAGGGATAACTGTTTGATATCCGTCATATCCGGCACCTGCTTTGGCGCACCCTGATAATTTCCCAAACCTAACTGACCATAATTATTATGGCCCCACATCCAGAGGCTTCCGTCCTTTTTCACCGCTCCGCCATGGCTGCATCCTAAGTCTGCCTGTACTACATTTTCCAGAAGCAATTGCGGTTTCGTATATCTTGAAGAACCGCCGAGACCCAGGTTATTATTTGTATTCGCCCCCCATACAAGCAGTCTCCCGTCTTCCATGATCGCAGCACTGCGGCTTCCGCACAGAACCACTTGGGATACACCACTGTCCATGATCTTTACCGGACGCAAACGGTCAGTGGTTGTTCCGTCGCCAAGCTGTCCGCTGCTGTTGTTTCCCCACATCCAGAGGCTTCCGTCTTTTTTCACCGCTCCGCTGTGATCATCACCTAAAGACACCTGCGCCGCATCATCCATAACCTTTACCGGAGTACCTATACCTGGATATTGCTGATTTGTTCTTTCTCCGTTGCCCAGCTCCCCGCTCCTATTTTCTCCCCACATCCAGAGGCCTCCTTCTGTGTCAATCGCCGCGCTGTGCGCATCGCCAAGCGCCACTTTCGCCACTTTCTTCTCAGCCGCCAGTACAGTTTCTCCGGCAAACAGCCCCATCAACAACAAGAATACAATTGCTCCTCCTAACAGAAATCCGCTCCTTCTTTTTACATTCATTCTTTTCTCCTTTACTGCTAACTATTATCTGCAACTAATAATAGTTTACCTCCGGACACATTTTTCTGTCAATAACATCTACGGAATCTGTCTTTATATTTTGTAAAAATGCGGCTTTCTCTCTTCAAATTCCGCATAATACGTAAATCCGCACCCCTCAAGGATATCCTTTACTTTATGGAAATCATAGGCGATGTGCTCCGGCCTGTGCCCATCCGCACCAACCGTAATCAGCTCTCCCCCAAGCTCCCTGTATCTTTTCAGTACATCCGTGTGAGGATGGGCGAAAGGAAGTCCGTATTTAATCCCAGACATGTTAAGCTCAATTCCACATCCTTTATCGATCAGAAGTCGAAGAATCGCATCAATCTCATCTGCATATTTCTGATAAGAATACTCTTTCTCCTTCTCCCTGCCATATCTGGCTACATAGTCCACATGCCCGAACACGTCAAAGCCGCTGAATGCTTTCACATCCTCGAGCATTTCCTGAAATATAATTCTGTAAGCTTCTCCGTCTGTACGTCCGGCAAACACCTTCTTTTGAGCAATATCTGTTCTTTCCGCCGAATGGACAGAACCAATCACAAAATCAAACGGGTATTTCTTCACAAACTCTTCATAGTAGCTGCCAAGATGCGGCTGCAATCCAAGCTCCACCCCGATGCGGATGCGGAGTCTGTCTCGGTATTGTTCCCGTATCTGCACCATTTTCTCAAAATATTTCTCCGGGTCAAAGATATCCTCCGCCCCCCAATCCATATTGTCCTTATCAAAATGGTCAGTAAAACAAATAATCTCAAGCCCTTTTTCTATAGCACCTTCCGCCATCTCCTCCGGCGTACTGTCAGAATCATGAGAAAAATCTGTATGCATATGTACATCTGCTTTTATCATACGATCATCTTCCTCCTACACAATTTTGTTCATTATCTTCCATATTATTATGTCTCAAATTATAATTCCGCCGCCAAGAACATACTCGCCGTCATAGAGGACAACTGCCTGTCCCGGCGCCGCCGCCCTCTGGGGCTCCTCAAATTCGCAGAGAATCTCATCCTCCCCGGTCTTCTTCACCATGCACCATGCCCCTTTATGGTTGTAACGAATCTTGGCCCACACCCGTTTCTCCCCTTCAAGATCCGGGACAGACATAAAGTTCAGTTGATTCGCCCGCACATAGGGAGACAGTGATTCCTCAGTGCTTCCAAGCACCACCTCGTTCGTCTCCGGACGAATTTCCAGCACGAATACCGGATAGCCAAGAGCAATCCCAAGCCCTTTGCGCTGCCCTACTGTGTAATGGATGATCCCTTTATGCTGCCCTAGAACCAATCCGTCAGGAGTGACAAAATTGCCCGGCACAGCCCTTTTTCCCGTAGTTCTCTCGATAAAAGAGACATAATCTCCATCCGGCACAAAACAGATATCCTGACTGTCCGGTTTCCCTGCGATGCGAAATCCTGCAAGCTCTGCCATGGCACGTATCTCATCTTTGTGAAATCCCCCCACCGGCATCAAAGTACGCGAAAGCTGCTCCTGAGTCAGGCTGTAAAGCGCATAGGTCTGATCTTTGGAGCTTGTAGCAGAAGTGCGGAGCGTAAGACGCCCGTTGGGAAGCTCTTTGATTCGCGCATAATGTCCGGTAGCGATATAATCTGCACCAATCTCTACACTCCGTTTTAACAATGATTCCCACTTCACATAACGATTACAGGCAATGCATGGATTGGGAGTTCTGCCATGTATATATTCATTCACAAAATAATCGATGACCTTTCCTTTGAACTCCTGCCTGAAATTCATAACATAATAAGGAATCTCAAGCTTCGCGGCAACACGGCGGGCGTCCTCCACGGCGCTGAGCCCGCAGCACCCACCGTTTTCTTCCATAGTGATGTTGTCCTCCTCCTGCCAGATTTGCATCGTCACACCGATAACATCGTAACCCTGCTCCTTTAAAAGCCATGCCGCCACAGAAGAGTCCACTCCTCCCGACATGCCTACGACTACTTTCTTTTTGTCCATATTCTCTTTCCCCTGCTTAATTATAAATCATCCTGCAGTATCTTTGATAACTTCCTTAATACTCCTCTTCTTCCTCTTCTTCCTCATGAATATCAGACTTTGGTTTCTCAAGCCCTTCAATCTTTATCTCATGCTTTTCAGCGTAATCCCACAGCGCCGCGTGAATCGCTTCCTCCGCAAGCAGAGAACAGTGCACCTTCACCGGCGGAAGCCCGTCAAGCGCCTCCATCACCGCCCGGTTTGTCACCTGCATGGCCTCCTCAATAGTCTTTCCCTTCACAAGCTCTGTCGCCATACTGCTGGTAGCAACTGCGGCGCCGCATCCAAAGGTCTTGAATTTTACATCCCTTATAATCTTATTCTCGTCGATATCAAGGTAAATTCTCATGATATCTCCGCATTTTGCATTGCCGACGGTTCCTACCCCGCTGGCGTTTTCTATCTCTCCTACATTTCTCGGATTCTGGAAATGCTCCATTACTTTCTCTGAATACATTACTTATTCCTCCTAATTATCTTTCTGTTGTTTCAAAAAATCTTCATAAAGAGGCGACATCCCCCGTAGATTCTTCACAATCTCTTTCAGGCAGTCTACCGTATAGTCAATATCCTCTTTCGACGTTTCCGCACCGAGCGTCAGCCGCAAAGAGCCGTGGGCTGTCTCATGGGGAAGCCCGATGGCCAACAGTACGTGGGACGGATCAAGAGACCCGGACGTACAGGCAGAACCGCTGGAAGCGCAGATGCCCTTCATATCAAGCATGATCAGCAAAGACTCTCCTTCCACAAAGCGAAAGCTGAAATTCGCATTGTTTGGCAGCCGCTTTACCGGATGTCCGTTAAGCTTTGTATATGGAATCTCCTCTAACACACGCCCGATCAAATAATCCCTCAGTTCTGTTTCCTTTTTTGAGCGTTCTTCCATCGTTGCCGCCGCACGCGCGGCCGCCGTCCCAAGTCCGATAATCCCCGGCACATTCTCCGTACCTGCCCGGCGCTTTCTCTCCTGCGCGCCGCCATGGACGAAAGAACGAATCTTCACGCCTGTACGGATATATAAAAATCCAATGCCCTTCGGCCCGTTCAGCTTATGGCCGCTGGCGCTTAACATATCGATATGACATTCATCCGCGGAAATCGGAACCTGTCCGAACGCCTGTACCGCATCTGTGTGGAAAAGTATGCCATGCTCCCTCGCAATCTCCCCGATCTCCTTAATCGGCTGCAGCGTCCCAATCTCATTGTTGGCAAACATTACGGAAATGAGTATAGTCGTCGGGCGAATAGCTGCTTTCAACTCTTCAAGCTTTACCACTCCGTCCGCGTCCACATCAAGATACGTCACCTCGAAACCCCTCTTCTCCAAATATTCCGCGGTATGAAGAATCGCATGGTGCTCAATCTTCGTCGTAATGATATGATTTCCTTTTGAAGCATAGCTTTCCGCCGCCGCTTTAAGCGCCCAGTTATCTGCCTCGGAACCCCCCGCTGTAAAATAGATTTCCTTCGCCTCAACGCCAAGGATATCCGCGATAGTCTCACGCTGGCTCGCCACTGCTTCTTTATTCTTTGCGGCAAATCCATACACGCTTGAAGGATTCCCGTAATTTTCTGTAAAATACGGAAGCATTGCCTCCACAACTTCCGGCGCTGTCTTCGTCGTCGCAGCATTATCAAGATATATCAATCGATCCATTTTCGTACCTCCAATTTTTCCATCTTCATAGTCACTATACTGTAAGTGCCCTGTAACCTGTCCCATAAACTCTATGAACTGCACATGGGATTTGTGTAATCACCCTCCGGATTGATTCGCTCACTTTCCTGTACCAATTCTTCTAAGTCCATCTCGTCTACTGTGCGGGTGATACTTTCATTAATCCTCTGCCACACATACTTCGAGACACATCCACCGGACGCCATACAGCCATCTTCAGAATCAAAAGCCGCACATTTCACCGGCTCAAGGCTTCCTTCTAACGCGCGCAATATATCTCCCACGGATATATCTTTCATCTCTCTCGAAAGCACATAGCCTCCGGATGCCCCCCGGATGCTTTTCACCAATCCATTCTTCTTAAGCAGTGCAACGATTTGTTCAAGATACCGCTCCGAAATATTCTGCCTTGCAGCGATACTGCCAATTGTAACAGGCTCTTTTCCACTGTATCTGGCAAGATCGATCATTGCCCGCAATCCGTATCTTCCTTTTGTAGAAAGTTTCAAATTCTCACCTTCTTTTAATCCCTAGTAATTTACTCGGATTTATTTCCACATGTAGAATACCACCCGCAAGAGAATCTGTCAAGTAGTTGTTAAATAATTCACATTGCCCAAACGCAAAACTCCTTTGAACAGTACGGGCGAATAGTTCCGCCTCCTTCGGAATATGCTTTAATAATAAGTTTAAGGAGCATATGAATGTCTGTTAAACGTACAATATTAAAAGGAACTTTTATCTTAACCATCACTGGGTTTGCCACCAGATTCATGGGATTTTTTTACCGGATTTTTTTAAGCCACACCTTCGGCGAGGAGGGCGTAGGCCTCTATCAGCTTATCTTCCCTGTATATGCACTCTGCTTTTCTCTTACATCTGCCGGAATTGAAACAGCCCTCGCAAGATGCGTGGCAAAACGCGCCTCTGTGGGCAAAAAAAAAGAAGCAAGAAAGCTTCTTTTTACTGCCATGGCACTCTCTGTCAGCCTGTCTGTCATTGTCATGCTGCTGCTGCAAAGTTATGCCGGACTTATTGCCGAACAGTTTTTGCAGGAGACGCGCTGCAGCGACCTGTTGATCATATTGTCCTACGCGTTCCCTTTTGCCTCTGTTCACAGTTGTATCGTCGGATACTACCTGGGACTCAAAGAGACCGGAATTCCTGCTTTCTCCCAGTTAATCGAGCAGCTGGTCAGAATCCTGTCCGTCTATTTATTTTATCTTATCGGAACAAGAAGCGGAGCAGAATTCGGCATCTCTATCGCTGTAGGTGGTCTGATTGCCGGAGAGATTGCTTCCTCCATGTTTTGCCTGAAAATAATTACAAAAAAAACGCCCGTCTGCCAACGCCTGGCAAAAAGGATTGCCGAGCTTCCAAAATACCTTACTTTCGCTGGGGAGCTCTTCCTTCTCTCCGCACCACTGACTGCAAGCCGGGTACTTTTAAACCTTCTGCAGAGCATCGAGGCGGTCTCCATTCCCTTAAAGCTTCAATCCCATGGAATGACTGTCTCCCAGTCACTAAGTATCTATGGAGTATTGACCGGCATGGCGCTCCCCTGTGTTCTGTTTCCCTCTGCCATCACAAACTCCGTTTCCACCATGCTGCTTCCTACAGTGGCAGAAGCACAGACTCTAAAACGCGAGCAGCAAATGAAAAATATCATACAAAAAAGCGTCTGCTGCTGCGTATTGCTGGGAAGTCTATGCTGTATTCTTCTCCTCTTAAGCGGCCAATGGATTGGATTTCATATATTTAACAGTCGCTATGCCGGGGATTACATTGTTACTCTGGCATGGATGTGCCCATTTTTATATGCAAACACAACACTGATCAGTATCATCAACGGAATCGGAAAGACCACTCTTTCCTTCCTCATCAATACATTCAGCCTTATTTTAAGAATATTAAGCGTCTTTTATTGTATTCCTGTATTCGGAATCGAAGGATATCTTTTAGGATTACTGGCCAGTCAGCTCGCCGCGTTCCTGCTGTGTATCCTCTACTTAAGCCATTACCTGCGCTCTCCCAAAAGCGCTTAACATATAATCGAAACTAAAGTGTTCCAATAAACATCTGCATGATAACCGGATTCACATAACACTCCAGCAGAATCCCAACCGCCAGCAAAAAGAGAAATATTACTGTCTTTGTCAGATTCCACCGGAACTGCGGATATGTATAAAGATACCAAAGCAAAGCAAGATATCCTGCAATATAAAAGAAAAATTGCGGAACCAGCGCAATCAGACACAGGACAATCCCCTTTACGCCCATCTTTATAACCGCCGACGTAAACAGTATTCCGCAGGAAAAGCCTGTCCACAAGATGAATGCCGCCACCGCACCTTTCCGAAGCCTGGTACATCCAAGGGCTCCTAAAAGCAGCACAGGAGCCAGCCGGATTCTCGCAACATACCAAATATACTCCGCCATCTCAATATCATCCGCACTGTACTGATTCAAAAAATATTCACTGAGGATTCCCATACTGACAATATAATCTTTTGCCAAAAGATTCGCATACAGAATCCCCGCACAAAACCCTAACATATAATACAGAATAAAATGTCTTCCGTTTTCCTGTATCCTCACAGTCGTACCTCCCTAACCAAGATACTTCATTATATGTTAAGTTATATTTGATATATTCGAAAATATTCATCTTTTATCTTTTTAGCGCCGCAGGTATTTGACCTCGTATGCCAAAAGCGCTGCCACTGTCTTAGAATCCTGGATTTCACCGGAGTATATCTTCTCTTTCAATTCATCCAATGTATATGCCTTTACATCTACAAATTCATCTTCATCAAGATGCTGTCTTGACGGCACTAAGTTTTCTGCAACATAAATCTCAATCTTCTCATCACAAAATGCAACCGTTGTACGCAAAGTAATCAGCCACTCCAATTTGTCAGACCTATACCCGGTTTCTTCTTCCAGCTCCCGGCTTGCGCAGGCAACGCCGGGTTCATCGGAAGCATCTAACTTTCCGGCGGGAATCTCTAATGTCTCCCTCTCTAACGCATTTCGAAACTGCCTGACCATTATAATCCTGCCATCCGGAAGTACCGGCACCACTGCAGCCGCCCCGTCATGATGAATAAAGTCCCAGTCTGCATGATGGCCGTTAGAAAACTCCATATGATCCGTATACACATCAATAATAGCTCCCTTGTGGATTAATTCTCTTCCTACTCTTTTTATATCGTCACCCACTGATCTTTCCTCCTGCTTATATCTATATATTTTGCGTAAATCAAAAAAATAAGGAAAGCCCTGTATAATTTAATATTTCAAGACTTCCCTTGGTTTCAATGCTCATACTTTTTATATTACATTACTTGGCAAAGTCTGTCACCCGCGATTCACGGATTACATTGACCTTAATCTGTCCGGGATATTCTAACTCATACTCAATCTGTTTCGCAATATCCCTGGCCATCAATACCATATCTGCATCAGATACTTGCTCTGGAACTACCATAACTCGAATCTCTCTACCCGCCTGAATTGCAAAAGATTTATCAACACCCTTAAATTGGTTGGTGATATCTTCTAATTGTTTCAATCTGTTTGTGTATGTTTCTAATGTTTCCCGTCTTGCGCCTGGTCTTGCAGCAGAAATCGTATCTGCAGCCTGTACAACACAAGCAATCAGGGTCTCCGGCTCTACATCGCCATGATGTGCTTCTACCGCATTAATGACCGTTGCAGATTCTTTATATTTTCTACAAAGATCTACACCAATCTGGATATGGGAACCTTCTACATCGTGATCGATGGATTTCCCAATATCGTGCAAAAGCCCGGCTCTCTTTGCCACTCTGATGTCAAGCCCAATCTCACCGGCAAGTAACCCCGCAAGCTGTGATACTTCCATGGAATGCTTAAGGGCATTCTGTCCGTAACTTGTACGGAACTTCATTCTTCCGAGAAGCTTGATAAGCTCCGGATGAATTCCATGTACGCCAGCTTCTAATGCTGCTGCTTCACCTTCCTCGCGGATCATCGCTTCGACTTCTCTCTGCGCTTTCTCCACCATTTCCTCAATTCTTGCCGGATGAATACGTCCGTCAACAATGAGCTTTTCAAGGGCGATTCTTGCCACTTCACGTCTTATCGGATCAAAGCCGGAGAGCACTACTGCCTCCGGGGTATCGTCAATAATCAGCTCGACACCGGTCATCGTCTCCAGTGTACGAATATTGCGTCCCTCTCTTCCGATAATCCTGCCCTTCATTTCGTCGCTTGGAAGCTGTACAACAGAAATCGTAGTCTCTGCCACATGATCAGCCGCGCATCTCTGGATTGCAGTCACTACGCATTCCTTTGCACGTTTCTCTGCCTCTTCCTTAGCCTGCGCCTCCAGTTCTTTCACCAGTTTGGCAGTGTCATGCTTTACATCATCTTCAACAGTTTTCAACAAGTATTCTTTTGCCTGTTCGGAGGTAAGTCCTGAGATTCTTTCTAGTTCCTGTACTCTTTGCCTACTCATCTCTTCCACCTTTGCTTCACGGTGTTTGAGCTGTTCTTCCTTTGCTGCAAATCCTGCCTCTCGCTTCTCAATGGCGTCGGACTTTTTGTCTAAAGCCTCTTCTTTGGAAAGGACACGCTTCTCATAGCGTTGTAATTCCGCTCTGCGTTCCTTGGTCTCTTTTTCAAGCTCATTCTTATTCTTGATAGATTCCTCTTTAATTTCCAAAAGAGACTCCTTCTTTTTCGCCTCAGCCGTCTTAACCGCATCATCTATGATTTCACGGGCTTTTGTCTCTGCATTTCCAATCTTTGACTCTGCATTGTTCTTCAGACTGGATACAGTAGCAAAATGGCTGATCACTGCCGCTGCTATGATAAGCACTATTGCAATTGCAATAATGAATCCATTACTTAGCACAGGAGCACCTCCTTATTTAGTTTTCATTGTACAAATACAACAGTTAAATTTTATACTGTTTTGTCATAGATGTCAAGCATTTCAGAAACGCTAAATATATCTTCGTACCCAAATCCCTTTCTCGACAAATATCCCAATATCTTCTGTGTCTCTTTTCTGTCGGCCGTTTCAGGGTCATAATGCTTCTTTTTTAATATCTGTGCAATTGCTTTGCGGGCGTCTTCTCCCTCATAACATTCTTCAAATACTCGTTCCACAACTTCCCTGTCTATCCCTTTTTGCAGAAGATTTGCAAAAATTTCTTTTCTGCTCTTCCTGTTCTTTCTGTTGTCAATATATATCCTTGCATAATTCTCATCATTGATATACCCAAAAGATTTTACATAGGAAACTGCTTCTTCGACCACATCTGTCGTATAACCGTCCCGCTCAAGCTTTTGACGAAGCTGCGCCTCCGTCCTCCCCATATCATTCAGTAAGTGCAGGGCCCGCAGCTTCGCGCGCTTGCCTATAACCTCTGTGCGGATCTTTTGCCAAACGCCCTCCTCAAGCTCCTGCCCGGCAGCAATATGGTAGCGGGAAAGTTCCTTCTTATACAGGATAAAAGCGTATTCCCCATCTATATACACCTTATATTTGGCATTCGTTGCCGCCTCTATCTTCGTGACAATCATTCATCTTCTCCAATGCCCTACTCTTCTTTCGCCGCTCTCTTTCTCGTCGTCTTTGCCGGCTCCTTCACATCCTCAGAAGGCTTCTCTACAGCTCCTTCTTTCTTCCCGTCAGAGCTTTCGTCCTTCCCGGCTCCCGCAAACTGGTAGTGCTCCCGGATTTTCTTATCTAGCTCGCCCATGACCTCCGGGTGCTCTGCGAGATAGCTCTTGGCATTCTCGCGCCCCTGCCCGATCTTATCGCCGTTATAGGCAAACCATGCGCCACTCTTGTTCACAAGATTAAGGCCCACCGCCAGATCAAGGATATCTCCCTCCTTGGAGATGCCCTTGCCGAACATAATGTCAAATTCCGCCTCTTTAAACGGAGGAGCTATCTTATTCTTTACAATCTTGATCCTTGTACGGTTTCCTGTCATCTCCCCGCCCTGTTTCAGCGTCTCGATCCGCCTTACGTCCATGCGGACAGAGGCATAGAACTTGAGCGCCCGGCCTCCGGTGGTGGTCTCCGGATTCCCGAACATCACGCCCACCTTTTCACGGAGCTGGTTGATAAAGATGACGATGCAGTTGGACTTGCTGATTACCGGCGTCAGCTTCCTTAAAGCCTGGGACATAAGCCTTGCCTGAAGGCCCACGTGGGAATCACCCATGTCTCCCTCTATCTCCTGCCTGGGAACGAGAGCTGCCACCGAGTCAATGACAACAATATCCATAGCGCCTGAGCGCACCATCGTCTCTGCAATCTCAAGCGCCTGATCCCCGCTGTCAGGCTGGGAGATATACAGTTCATTGATATCCACGCCGATATTTCCCGCGTACACTGGATCAAGGGCATGCTCCGCGTCAATAAACCCGGCAATGCCGCCTCTTTTCTGAACCTCGGAAATCATGTGGAGGGCAACCGTCGTCTTACCGCTGGACTCCGGCCCGTAAACCTCCACCACCCTTCCCTTCGGAACTCCTCCCATGCCAAGGGCGATGTCCAGGCTAAGACACCCTGTGGGAACCGTCTCAACAACTACCTGGGCCGCCGGGTCACCCAGCTTCATCACCGTTCCTTTTCCAAAATCCTTCTCTAACTTCGCGATTGCCGCGTCTAATGCTTTTTGCTTATTCTCATTGCCTGCCATAATCAATTCTCCTTCTGTTTCCGAACGAATGTTCGCTGTATGGTTTATATAGTAGTATAAAATTTTTCAAATGTCAATAGAAAATTGCATGAAAAGTACGCAAAATAATTTCCACTCCCATACGCATCACTCCTTTTTCATTTGTCTTTCATCACTGGATTCTGCTTTGAAAAAAGCTCTGGAAATCAGACCACCTTACGGCTCTTGATACCTCTAAGTTTATCTCTGCCGGCAAGAACGCCGGCAGATCTGATAGATTTAAAATAACACAATATTCCTATGAATGCAAGTAATTTTCCCGGATGATAATACGTTTAAACCGCCTACTCCTTCTCGTCGCTCCGGGCATAAATCGCCTCAATAGAAACCTTATCGCCATTCTGGGTCAAAGCGCTGACAACAAAGATGGCAATAAACGCCAGAGGAACAGATACAATCGCACTCTTAACTCCTCCAGGTGATTTTAAAATCACATCCCATATAATTGTCATGACTGCTCCGCATACAATTCCTGCGATCCCGCCTGCCTTTGTTGCCTTCTTATAAAACAGCGCGCAAAGCAATGCCGGAGTAATTGTCGCGCCGTACATCGTATACGCATACAACTGCACAGACAGGATATCCGGGAAATAAAAGCCAAGAACAAACGCAAGGACTGCCACGATGACAATAGAAACACGCAGCACATTAATCTTCTGCCTGTCATCAGCTTCTTTTTTAATGTACAGACCCCAGATGTCATAAGTCAGGTTGGACGCCGTGGACAGCAGGTAAGAATCACCTGTGGTAACGATAAAACTCATACATGCCGCCATTACAATCCCGCCCAGAAGAGGAGGCATAAATTCTGCCGCCAGCTGGAATAAAATAATATCCGGCTGATCATTTGTCGGATAGGCGGCAATCGCGCACACAACAAGGAGAATAATCAGCGCACATACGACCACTTCTGCAATTACAAGCCCGACATTTGACTTCCTCGCCGTCTTGCTGTCTCTTGCAGAGCTGAATCTCTGAATCATATTCTGGTCGCCCAGAACAAGGAATAAGGTAGGCAGGACGAATCCGATCGCCTGTGTTATCGTAAGGGTGCCAAGCAAAGAATCCTTCCCTGCCGGCAAGCTTGTCATAACATGCCCGAATCCTCCAAACTGGCCGCTCACACAGATAATTCCCGCAATGAAACCTCCCAGCATCAAAAACGCAGAAAGTGCATCCGTATAGGCAACACTTACCATTCCTCCGATCAGCGCCAGAAGAACCATGAATATTACGCAGATAACCGTAGCAGTCTCAAAGGAAATTCCTGTCGTGATGGAAACGATATTACCGGCCGCCTTAAACTGTGACGCCGTAGTACCGATATAGGCAAGCACAATGCAGACCGTTGCCAGAAACCTCGCCGCAGCGCCGTATCTCAGTTCAAAAAGTTCCGGAATCGTGTATGTCGTACTCTTGCGCACAGCTCCCGCAATAAAGTACAGGACAATCATGCCAAGGGGAGCGCCGGACATTACCAGTATACCGAAGAGAGGACCGTTGCTGTAGATCAATCCTGCCGTTCCGGTGATACCGCCTCCGCCGCACCACGTAGCAAGCAGCGTGCCGATCAGGATGATCATAGGAAGTTTTCTTCCCGCCACTGCAAAATCATCAGAACTTTTTACTTTTTTCATACTCATATAGACACTGACGCCCACCATAAAAAGCAGATAGGCTAAAACACAACCAAATAACATATTCATATTCATTCCTCCTACGCATTTTCAGCAAAGATTTTCAGCAGCCTGATAAGAATTTCCACATTCTTTTCCATCGCCTGAATCGACACATACTCAAAGCGTCCGTGAGCGTTCTCGTATCCAGCCGTTATATTCGGGCAGGGAAGGCCTTTCTGAGAAAGCCACGAGCCGTCTGTGCCCCCTCTTATCGCAATTTCAAATGGCTCTACGCCGCATTCCTCCATGGCCTGCCGCGCATAATCAATCATATACGGCACCTCTTTTACGACCTCTCTCATGCTGAAATACTGGTTTTCCCAGACCATCTCTACCGTTCCTTCACCGTATCTCTCATTTAACTGCTCCACACATTTTTCAATATATTTTTTCCGTTCTTCAAACCTTTGTCTGTCATGGTCACGGACAAGGCACCGGACAAACGCTCTCTCTACCGTTCCCTCAAAGACAAACGGATGATAATATCCTTCCCGCCCCCGGGTATTCTGAGGCCTTTCAAGCGCAGGGAGCATGGACATAAATTCTCCGCCGATCTCCACCGCATTTTTCATAATATTATAAGCCGTACCCGGATGGACGCTCAGCCCCTTTATGACAAGCTGCGCCTCCTCGCCGTTAAATGTCTCATAGGACAGTCCGCCCATAGCGTCTCCGTCCACGGTATATGCAATATCCGCCCCAAAACGCTCAATGTCAAAATTTTCCGTACCCCGCCCGACTTCCTCGTCAGGTGTAAATCCAATCTGAATCGGTCCGTGAAGCACCTCCGGATTCTTGCAGAAATACTCCGCCGCCGTCATGATGGCAGCTACCGCCGCTTTGTCATCTCCTCCAAGCAGCGTAGTCCCGTCTGTAAAAATCAGATCCTGACCTATGTATTTCCGAAGGCTTGGATACTTTTCACTTTCCATGACAATATTTTTTTCCTCATTGAGAAGCACATCCCCGCCCTGGTAATCCTTCATGATCCATGGCTTCACATCCTTGCCGCTGGCATCCGGCGTAGTGTCCATGTGTGCAATAAGGCCCACTGATTTACATTTGCTGTCCGGCAGATTGGACGGGATCGTGCCATAGACGCAGCCTTCGTCGCTCATAGTCACATTCTGAACTCCCAGCGAAATAAGCTCGTCTCTTAGCATCCTGCCTAAGTCCTTTTGCTTCATCGTACTCGGAGCCGTATCTGAGCCCGCCTGAGACTGTGTGTCCACACGCGCATAGCGAATAAAGCGCTCCCGTACCTGTTCATAGAATTTTTCCATGTCTTATCCTCCTTACGCCCCGCTTTTATATAAGCGGCATATTAATTTATGTGAAAAACCAATGGCCTTTCATCCCGCATTCTTGTTTTAACCGTGATTTAATCATGTTTTAATCGCGATTAAAACAATCAAAAAAAATAGACAAAAACTATTTCACCCGGTACACCTCCAATGTCCGGTCCAGACAGACAAAAAATTCTTTCTTTAACATAGCTATCTTCTCTTTGTCTTCCCCGCAGTTTATTCTGTCCCTCAAAAAATATCCGTACAGGCTGTTCAATGTCCGCCCGATGATCCAGCCGTCTTCCTTCGCGAACATCCCCGCGTCAACACAGTGACTTAAAACCAGATGGTCATAATATCCGCTGAACCCGGGTGCGGTAACAGTCTTTACGATATCCGGGTCTAATTCCTCAACCTTCTCAGGGAACATCCTGTTATATCCTCTGATAATTTCCCCCAGCCTGTCCCTGTATTTTCCAAAAAGAAGCCTTTCGTAGATCAAGGGAGTCTCAAAAGAAAGTTCTATAAAAGAGTTCCACGCCCTCCTGTAACCGGTCAATACATCCGGGGCAGCCTTATAGCATCTGGACACTTCCGCCACATACTGGTTAAAATACTTGATAGAAGCATATGCGATCAGTTCGTCCAGATCATTAAAATAATAGTAGACGCTGGCGCTGTTACAATGCATCTCCCGCCCCAGCCTGCGGACTGATAATGCCGGAAGCCCTTCTTCCGTAATAATATGTATCGCTTCTCTGACAAAATTTACCGCTGATATCTCTTTCCGCATAACGATTCCTTTTTCACCTTATTGCATTCCTGCAACATTCAAACATGTGTTTATTATAATAACAAATGACCGTTCTGTCAATATTTCATCACACTTGAAAACTTTTTACTATCAGCCAGGCTGTGTCCGCTGCAAGCGCTATCGCCAGTATCCCAAAAACTGCACGAAAGACCCTCGAAGGCATCCTCTCTGTCATCTTAACAAACAGCGGTTGCAAGACATACAGAAAAAACATGCCTCCGATTCCAAAGCGCACACTGGGATTCAGGGCAATGCGTCCTTGAAAATTAAAGGCAAACCTTCTGTAATCCCACGCCCATCCGCCTGACGTAAACTCCATAATATAGCTCCCGATAAGCTCCACCCCGGTAGTGACAACCATGATTCCAAGAAAAACCAGCAAAGGCGTCACCAACACTTTACCAATATATATCCTTTTCTCCATAAGCCACCCAAGAGAAAAAAGAAGAATCAATGCACCAGTCCCGTAGATTACACAGTAAGGTCCAAACAGCACTCCCCGGTTAGAAAATCCCCACCGGTACACTACAACCTCCAAAAAAACTTCATATATCCATCCAATCATAGAATACAACATAAAATAAACAAAATATTCCTGTACCTTTTTTTTCATAAATTCTGAATCCCTTCTTCTGTCTTTTTCATACCAATCTTACCACGGATTCTAGAATTTGTCACCCTAAGTCTTACATGTTATATTACGCCAGTATAAAAGTACTTCCGCCCCAAAACTCACACACACAAACATAAGTATCCCAAGGATCGACATGATTTTCCCTGCCGCCATCCCCGGTGCATGGAAGACGATCTCAACCTCATGCTTCCCTTTTTCAATCTTACATCCTAAAAATGCCGTATTAACCTTCTGTACCTTTACACTTTTTCCGTCCACAGAGATTTCAAAGTTTTCATCATACGGAATGATCGTGATAAAATACCCGTTATTTTTCACATCTATATCACCCGCTATTACATTTCCCTTCGTTTTTCCCTTATCTATCAAAAGCTCTGACTGATACAGCGTCTCAGCCTCCCTCCGGGTCGGCAGCTCCCCAAGAAAGCACTGCATATCAAAAATCCGGTAATGCCCCTCTCCAAAAACCATCTCCAGGCTGCTCTGGTCTTTCTGCAGCGGAACCACATAAGTAAAATCCCTGTTGCCGTTATAGTAAAAATGCTTCCTGGATGTCAGCTTATTTCGCTGTCCTTCCACCCACACGGCCACATCTTTCGAAGGCTTGAGATTCTCAACCTCAAAGCGCAGAAACAAAAATCCTGGCTGCTTTTCCGTTTGCGGGATATCCGCCCTGATCGTTTCTGTTTTCTGAGAATCTATCTCTTTCGGCAAAGAGATCTGCACCGGAATAAGCTCCCTGCTGCCGCTGTTTTTTTGGGCATATCCGCCTCCTTCCTCCACCACTGCCGCCTCAAGGAGCGACAACTGGTTCTCCGGAAATCCCAATACCTCATACTCCTCCTTACTCATCAACTTATCTGTCGCGTAAGCTGCCGGAGATGCCAAAGAATTTTTATACAGTCCCCAATCCTTTTCCGTGTCCTTCAGAACATACTCCTGTGACATCTCTTTTTTTGAACTTCGATTCGCTATCAAGTACTTAACCCCCATAAACCTACGGTATATCGGATTTTCCGACCCGGACTGCATCAGGAAATTCCGGTAAGGCTCCTGCACCTTGAACGCCCTTCGAAACCTCTGGTATTCATCGTTATACAGCGAAGAATAGATGGAAGGCACATATTGACGCATATCCCAGATCCGGTTTAAATTCGCAGCATTTTCATCCTCTGTACCAAACTGCGCCGTCCGGTAAAATCCTTTTTCCCGGGCCGCAGCCCTCTCTGTCAGCCTTTCAACCGCCTGGTCTGTCACTTTCTCGTAAAATTCTCTATCCAAATATTTTGCCGCCGCCTCATGATACCCGTTCCCAAACACCCCCAGCAGCAGAATGGGAGGTAACAGCATGATATAATTATTCTTCCGCACACAATAGATTCCGTAGCAAACCAGCATCAGCAAACTGTCCCCCAACACAAACCTGCCGCACTTCCCTGTGCCGTACCGGGCAAAATGTAACCACAAGATACAAAAAACAGCTACATAAGGAATCGCTCCCCGAAAAGCGCCGGCTCTTAACCTCTTAATTTCCCCGGCACCTGCCGCTGCGTCTCTCAGCCTGCCCACGCGCATCCTGTCTAGATAATAAGCCGTCATATAACACATAAGGGGCAGAAACGGAATCATCACCTTATCCCTCACATAGAGTCCCCCGTTCAGCAGCCACGCGAATACAGGAAGAAAAAGAATCCCTATACACCCCCATGCCAGCGCTCTCTCCGACCATCTGCGAAAGAAAGCCATGGCCGCAAGCGCCGTAAAGACGAGAGTCGTAAGCCCCATGCCGTAGGGCGTATAAAAGAATCTTCCAAGACAGACCTTCGGCCAAAAAAGCTCCGAAAGAGTGATTTCAACACCCCCGCCATTCCTGCCCGCCATGGCCATTGCCGTAGGTAGAAGCAGTACGCCGCTCATAAGCACTGCCGTTAAAAAAGAGCGCAAAAAATAAAACCCTTCTTTCAAAAACATCCGAGCCTCTGCCTTCCAAATACCCGGATGTTTCCCCGCATCTAACACCCCATGAACCTCCTCACGCTCTCTCACATAATGATGCAGGCCATAAAGCGAAAGCGCAAGCATCCCCCCAATGCTAAAATAAAAGCTGGTCATGATCATGAGAAATATACTGACGGTAAGCAGACCGCCATGTCTCCTTTTTTTCTCTTCAAAATACTTGTCCACCCCAATAAAACCCATACATAAAAAGGGCATGTAATTTACAAACATAATCTGATTATAAGAGTGGTAGATCATCGGCCCGGACAGGAGAAACATCAGGCTTTCGCAAAAACAGATTTTCTTCTCAAATCCCCGCCCCAAAAGCCACCGGTAGAGAAGCATCACCGAAACTGTCAGGCAGACAAACTGGGCTGCCATCATGTAATCTCCCATCTCCACGAACGGCAGCAAATAGGCCGGAAGTATGACTGGACTTAAAAGTCCATAGTAAGAAAAATTATAAATATTCTGCCCCCCGCCAATATTTGCCGCAAACTCCGGAAACAAATGAAAAGTCTCATAAAACTGCCTGCGGAAATAATCCGGCAGTACACTGTGCTGGCTGATCCAGTCCACTTTCGCTCCAAACAATCCATGCCTCAGGCAGAAAAGCCACACAGATAATACCGTAATCAGAAAAAGCGCTCCATACGCCGCGTCCCCGGCAAAGCTTTTATCTCTCCTCATGACCGCCTCCCCCACTCTCTTCACTGGAATCTTTCAAGATAAAAATCGGGCGGCGCTTCGTCTCAAGATATGTCTTCGACAGATACTCTCCCACAATTCCGGTACAAAAAAGCTGTATTCCGCTCACCATGAAGATAATGCAAACCAGCGAAGGCCATCCCGACACCGGGTCTCCCCACACAAGCGTCCGCACAACTATGACAAATATCATAATAAATGAAAGCAGGCAGAACATCACCCCAATCACCGAGGCCAAAGACAGCGGCGCAACTGAAAATCCGGTAATCCCTTCGATTGAATAGGAGAACAGCTTCTTAACCGACCACTTCGTCTCCCCGGCACAGCGCCCCACATTGCAAAACTCCAGCCATTTTGTCCGGAATCCTACCCACTCAAAAATCCCCTTTGAAAAACGGTTGTACTCACTCATCTTAAGCACCGCGTCCACCATGTTCCGCCGCATCAGACGGTAATCCCTGGCCCCGTTTACAATCTTCGTCTTGGAGATGCTGTTTATAACTTTGTAGAATTTTTCCGAGAGAAAAGAACGTAGCTTTGGCTCCCCCGTCCTGTCTGAACGCCTCGTAGCCACACTGTCAAAACTCTCCTCATTCAGAATACGATACATCTCAGGCAGCAATCCCGGAGGGTCCTGCAAATCCACATCCATCGTAGCAACGTAATCCCCCTGCGCACTCTTAAGCCCCGCATAGAGCGCTGCTTCCTTCCCGAAGTTTCTGGAAAAAGACAGAAACTTGCATCTTCCGTCTTTCTCGTTCATATCTTTTAAGATTGTAAGCGTACCGTCCGTCGAGCCGTCGTCTACATAGATAATCTCAAACTCCAGCTCAGACATCTCCTTCATCACCCGGCACATTTCTCCGTAATAGACCGGCAGCGCTGCTTCCTCGTTATAACACGGAACTACAATACTCATCTTACTCATCTTCGCGTACCTCCTTCAGTATGACTTTTCCCGTTACGCTCACATTCTAATCTCCGCCTCTTAAGAAAAGCCATAATTAATTCTTAAAATTTCTTAAGAACACTCACCTGTCTTCCAATTGTCTGTTAAAATATTCCCGAGAGAGGTGAACTTAAGATTATGGAAAAATCATTCATTTTAATTGTAGATGACAACCCGGAGGTTCGGGAGATTATACATGTGCTTTTAGAAGGGGAGGGCTTTGAGATTATGGAAGCCGGGGATGGAGAGACCGCGCTTTCACTCACAGAACGTACGGATTTTGACCTGATTATCCTGGATATTATGATGCCGGGAAGGAACGGCTATCAGACCTGCCTTGAGATTCGAAAAAACAGCAACGCACCCATCCTGTTCTTAAGCGCCCGCACAAAGGAAAGCGACAAGACACTGGGCTTTTCCAGCGGCGGAGACGATTATCTGGCAAAGCCCTTTTCCTACAATGAGCTTATCAGCCGAAGCAAGGCCCTGATCCGCAGATACCAGGTCTATAAAGGGAAAGACGATTCCCATCCATCCCATACCAACCCGGCTGCCACTGCAAATGCCCATCCGAAAACCATTCATTTCCATCATTTAGAAATCAATGAGGAAAAAGAACAAGTATTCTCCGAAGGAAATCTTCTTACCCTCACCGGTACAGAATACGCCATGCTTCTTCTGCTTATCAAAAACCAAAAACAAATATTTTCCGCCCAGCATCTCTACGAAGCCGTCTGGGATGAACCCTACTATTATGGCGCCAACAATACTGTCATGGTTCATATCCGCAACCTGCGCCGTAAGATTGAAAATGATCCGAAAAATCCGGTTCTGATAAAAACCATATGGGGAAGGGGGTATCGATGTGATTAAAAAGATATGGAAGAAAATCTCTGCCTTAAAAATCCGCACGCAGTTCGCGCTATTGATTCTGTGTGCTCTTATCGCGGCATTCGCAGTGTTTGAAATACTTTGGACCAACAAATTTTCTATTTTCAATCTGCTCGGACTTGGTGAATACTATAATGTTTATGGAGATAACATCTACCTGCTGGATACGCTTTATGAACAAGCGCCAAATTACGAACTGCCGGAATCAGAAGAAGATGAAGAACGAATCCAGGCTCTTGCACCACTGCTTGACCTGGCGGATAAATATACCTCCATCTCCATCTATGGCCTGGAAGACGGATACCACCGCACAACACGAATGGCAGATATTTTTGCAGACAAAAATATTTTCTTCCAGGTTTTCCTTGGTATCGGCGATCAGCTTACCGCAGGAGACTTCGCTGATTTTCGCTACATCCCGCTCAAATTCAGCAACGGTTCCGGAAGCGCCTTAATCATGAGCTATAAGCGTTCGGTGGTTTTGTATCCTTAC
Organism: Lachnospiraceae bacterium MD308; assembly: GCA_000403475.2. Classification (GTDB taxonomy): domain Bacteria; phylum Bacillota; class Clostridia; order Lachnospirales; family Lachnospiraceae; genus MD308. The sequence goes on along the minus strand of KE159796.1, from coordinate 237,250 downwards.
ACATTCATCAGCCTGTTTCTCTCCATCCTGCTGTTTTTCCTCATTATCCTGTTCTTTATCCGGCGCAAGATGAAGTCTGTACTTAAGCTAAAGCAGGAGATTCTTGTTATGTCCTCCGGCGACTTAAGCCACCCTGTGCCGCATTTGGGCGGCGACGAGATCGGGATTCTGGCCAGAGAGCTTGATAACATGAGGACTACCTTGAACGACAATATCGAAAAGGAGCAGGAAAGCCGTCAGGCGAACCAGGATCTCATCACTGCCCTGTCCCATGACCTTCGCACACCTCTCACCATCTTAAACGGATACCTTGAGGTCATAAAGCTTAAGAAAAATCCCGGTCATGAGGACGAATACCTTGACCGATGCCTGATAAAAACGAAGGACATTAAAGAGCTGACAGACCGGATGTTTGAATACGCCCTTGTCTCAGAAGAACAGGAATGCGCTGAGTTTACGTGGATATCCACAGACTTCATCCGCCAGTGTCTTCGGGAAAATGCCGACTTCATCCGTCTGGCCGGTTTTACGCCTGACCTTCACCTGGATGAATCTTCTATCGTCCTTAAAAGCGACAAAACCATGCTCAAGCGCATACTAGACAACTTGTTTTCTAATATTTTTAAATATGGGGACAAAAAAGAAACGGTGCTCATCTCCTTCACTCTGCAGAAGGAAACCTTTACCGTCACGATTAAAAATGCGATTAAAGCAGAACACTCCCGGAAAGACAATAATAATATCGGTCTGAAAAGTGTCCGGAAAATGATACGCCTCCTTAACGGAGAGCTCTCTGTATCCCAAACATCCGGAAGTTTCACAGTTAAATTAATCCTAAAAACAGGGGTATAAATCTATACCCCTACTCTTCCTCAAACTCCAGTGTGTCCAGCCACTCATCAAATTTATCAACCACCTGATCATACTCGTCCTCATCCTCGATGAAGATAAGATCATGCTCATCGCCTCCGGATGAATCCCTCTCAAACTGATAGAACCAGACTTCCTCCGTCAGTTCTTCCTCATCATTCAGCGGGGACACTGCAATATATTCTTTATCATTCAGCTCAAGCACTGTAATGATCCCGCAGTCAACCTCACCATCATCCGTCATCAGCGTGACAACGTCAACATCCAGTTCTAATTCCACATCTACTTCTTTTTCCATCTCTTCCATCCTTTCCGCTTCTTTGGTACACTGTCAAGCAATATGAAACTATCTTTAGACACGCTCATGGAACCAGCCTAAAAGACTGGTTCCATCATAACATATCCTGTATCAAATTCATATAGCAATCTTAAGGTTTCCTGCTATGATCAATGAAACGTTCCCTGCTGCTTTATCTTCTCTACAGTCTCCGAATCTGTATACACGCCATAGCTTCCTTCCCCGCTCTCTGTTTTCACTGTGACAGTGAGGTCAACGCTTGTATCTGCTGCCTGCTCCATTCCATAGAGCCATAAATGATCTCCGTAACTTAATCTTTCTTTAATGGAGTCAATAAATTCTTCGTCGTAGATATCAAAGCTCTCCCAATCATCTGAACCTTCCGCATATCTGGAAACTGTCATACTCGTAATCGGAATATCCTTCATGGATGTCTTTACATCCACTTTAAGCTCTTCCCGCAGATACTTTATCGTCTTCTTGAAGGAGGGATAGATATTATAAGACTCTGATGTTTCTGCCGAACTGTCATAATAATAATTACCTGACGGACTGAATCGGTGTGAAATCATAAGCTGGCCAAAAGGCAATGTCTCTTTTACAGTCTTATAATCTAATGCTGAGAATTCCTCCAGATAGATACGGAATAACTCTGAGCGCTGCTCTTTGGTCATATCCAGCGTCTCTGTACAGACCGGATAACTGATCTCCACATTCGTCACTAACGACCAATCCGCCGTGTAGAGTGAATAAGTATCTTTCTTATACTCCATCGTGTCAAATACCTGCTCCATTATTTCATCCTGAAGCTCTGGTGAAAGTATATATTCCCGCTTTTCCACTCTCCCGTTTTTCAGCCTGTAACTGAACTGATAATTGCTAAATCCTCTGGATTCTTCCGTCGTACCGCTGTCTAAGATATCTTTATTCTTACTGTTTTCTTCGGTAACTTTGCCGAGAACTCTAAGAGTTTCCTTCATCGTATCGCCGGTTAGTCCTTTCCTTTGCTTGCCCCAGAAAGAGCCGTCCATGCTGTATGGACTCTCCACCACAACGGAGTCAAGTTCTTCTTCCTTCGGCAGATATTTATCAAAACCGCTCAAGTCCATCCAGAAGAATGCCACAATCAGGAAAGCAAACGCTATAGAAGCTAACATCTGCCGCTTATTAGACCACAGTCCCCGCACGTCAAACCGATAGATACACTCAATCACACCGTGAACAAAAAATCCGCCGATAATCACGCCGGCAATAATCCACGGCTTAAAAGATGTAAAGGAAACCGCATATAGCCCCAATCCCACGTAGATTGCCCCCGGAACTACCAACAGAAAACGGATGACCGGATTCCATCTCGGGAATGCCATCGCTTTTCCCGCCATCTCCGAAGCCCGCCTCTCAAACAGTATATAATTGATGATCAGCAGGAATACCACCCATGCGCCAATCACTGCAAAGTGTACAATATGCTCCTCCCATTTCCATGCATCTTTTGTAGTCAATAGCAGGTTAGCCAGGGAGGCCGGAGAAAAATAACTGTAAATCTCAAAATTTGTCCCCGTGTCACAATAAGTAATAAAAAATGTAGAAGCCAAAGAGGGGTACAGCATACAGAGCACCACCGGTGAATATCCTGCAAATACGCAAAAGCCTAATAACCCGATAAAAGTATTTCCCGTCATCAGCATCGCCAGCGACATCGTAAGATAAGTAACCGAAAATATAGCCGTATAACAAAGTATCGACCAAAAACTGCCCTCGAGGAAATCCCGGCTTAAATACCCTACTGCCGCCGTAACCGCACATCGAAATACAGTGACAATAGCAAGCGGCCCCACAAAAAGTGCAATATCATTCGTCAGAAAGATATACAAAATCTCCCGCCTTCTTATCGGCAGCGAGTGATAAAAATCAATCTCCGTCCTGGAATGAAGATATCGGAAGCTGCTGACTGCCAGCAGCACTGCCGCTCCCATCGATAAAACCCCCATCCCGAACTCCGGCCGCGAAAGGCCTGTAATCCCTTTCATAATCATCTCTGGTTTAATCTGGCTGCATTGATTCTGCACAGCCATCAGAAATGCCAGCATGGACAGAAAGAAAAAGAACAACGTAATAAATATCATCCCTATTCGATGCTTTATATTTTCCCGCCTTAAATTAATAAATGAGCGTTTTGATGTCATATCCGACCACCTCCGTTTCACTGATAAAGATTTCTTCCAGAGACAGCGGCAAGATTTCATAATAAACCGGATTTAAGCTTTCCATCTTGCTTGAAATCTCCTCCTCGCTTTCCCTGACTGTCATAGACAGCAGCCGTCCTTTCTGCTTTAACTGCAGAATATGGAACATTTTGTAAAGCGGAACCTGCGTATCCTCCGGGAACACACACTGCACTTTATGCATATTGCACTTCAGATCTGCCAGTTCCTTTGACAAAAGTACGCCGCCTTTGTGGAGAAGCCCGATATGGTCGCAGATATCCTCCAGCTCACGAAGATTATGAGATGCGATAATCGGCGTCAGTTCCCTCTCATCTATCTCTTTTGCAAAAATACTTTTAATGCCTTGCCGCATCACAGGGTCGAGGCCGTCAAAAGTCTCATCGCAGAACAGATACGACACATTCGCACAAAGTCCTATTAGTATGGAAAGCTGCTTTTTCATACCTTTCGAATACGTCTGTATCTTTCTCGCAGCATCCAGTCCAAATTTGTTCAAAAGCTCGTCAAACCGCGAATAATCAAACTTCAAGTAATATCTTCCATAAAAGGTTGCCATATCCCTTGCCGTTGCATTGGGAAAGAAAAACTGCTCGTCCGAGATATAAAAACAACGTTTTTTTACATCCGGGTTATCCCACACATTCTGACCGTCAATAAGAATCTCCCCCTGCCCGGGCTTAAGAATCCCTGCCATCATTCGAAGCAGCGTACTTTTCCCCGCGCCGTTAGTCCCTAGCATTCCGAATATATACTGAGAACGGATCTTAAGACTGATATCCTTAACGGCCTCAATCTTTTCAAATGACTTACTGACTTGCTTGATCTCTATCATGCGCTAACCTCCCCTGTCACTTTCTCAATGCAGTCAAGAATCTCCTGCTTTCTGACGCCTCGCTGAACACAGGCGAGCGCCTGCTCTTCCAGCCCTTTCAGAAGCTTTTCTTTCTGCCTGTTCATTAGTTCTTCATCCTTTTTCACAAAATTCCCCTTTCCTTTCACCGTATAGATAAACCCGTCCTTCTCCAGCTCCATATAAGCCCGCTGTATTGTATTCGGATTAATCGACAGCTCGACGGCAAGGGTTCTGACCGACGGCAGCTTCTCATCCACTTCCATCACACCACTTATGATGAGTGCCTCAAAGCGTGCTGCAATCTGCTCATAAATCGGACGTTTGTCACTGTAATCAATAAGAATCATAGCGTCCCCTCTCTTAATCTTATAAATAATAAAATAAGTGTACCAACATTACTAGTACACTTATTCTACGTCATACACTTATTCCCGTCAACAGCTTTAATATAATCTTAATAATCTTTCTTCACAGCAAAACTAACTGCAGCGCCCTGTCAAAGCACCACTCTGCATCTCTTTTCTCCACAGAATCAAATGTAACGATGTCATAGCTTTTTAACTCTTTCCCCAAAAGCATGTAAGTTATCTTTCCTGCTGTCTCCCCTTTCTTCACAGGGGCTTTTAATACCTTCTTCTGCTCCTTTTTTACAGATACCTCTTCATCTTTTCTTAGAAGCACTTTAAGACTTTCCTCTTCTTCTAAAGGAAGCCCCACTGACACTTCACAGCCCATATGAAAAGCGTTCTCCTTATCAACACCGCCTTCCACTGTAATTTCTGACTCCGGCAGCTTTTGCCAGACATCCCGGTATTGATAATTATCGAGAGCATACTCCATAAGCTTCCTTGTATCTTTCCACTTATAGCTCCTGTTATTCGGCCAGCCGCACGCCAAAAGCGCTACAATAAATGTCCTCTCATCCCGCTTTAATGCCCCCACATAACAGTATCCCGCCTTCGATGTAAACCCTGTCTTACCGGAGAGCGCCCCCTCCATCATCGTCAAAAATGCATTATGGTTATTGCAGCTAAATCTTCGTTTTCCATCTATAGAAGCAAACTCATAGCTCTTTTTTCTTGTAACTTTAAGAAATTCTTCCTTTTTCGGTGATTCTGTAATACAGTATTTCATAATGCGGGCCAGGTCTGCCGCCGTCGTCCCGTGTGCTCCGCCGCCATCTTCCCCGTCGAGACCGTTCGGCGTCACAAAATGGGTATCCTCACACCCTAACTCTTTGGCTTTTTTATTCATCATTGCCGCAAAGCCTTCCACAGATCCCCCGATCTCTTCTGCAATAATCACAGCACTGTCATTATGAGATTCGAGCATCAGAGAGTATAAAATATCTTTGATATAATATTCTTCCCCGCTTTTTACACCAAGTCGGACCTTCGGCTGTCTGGCTGCATTGTCGGAAACTTTCGCCTTCTGAGCCTCTGTCATATTTTCCAGTGTAAGAATACAAGTCATAATCTTCGTGGTACTCGCCATCGGGCGCACCTTCTTTTCTTCCTTTCCAAATAAAATACGCCCGCTGTCAGCATCCATAAGTACCGCCGACCGGGCATAAAGTTCTTTCGGCTCGCTGATAATCTCCTGAGACGCTTCTTTTACCGGTTCATCCGTCTGCCCGCTCTTTCGCCCGGAGAGACTGTAACCATCAAACAGCATCATGAATATCTGTGCTATCATCAGAACTGCCAAAACCATATATAACTGTATCTGTCTGTTTCTTTTCATGCACTGCACCACAAACTTTACATTACTGAAGTATATGCATAAGTCTTTCGCGCTATGAATCTTTCCAGAATACGCTAGATGTCCAGCTTTAACTGTACTTCCTCTTCTGCCTCCGACTTTAATGATTCTACTTGTTCCGGATTCATCATCGGAAGCTCATCCACGGACTGGATACTGAACCGTCTTAAAAACTCCTCTGTTGTGCCGAATAAAAGCGGTCTCCCCGGTGCATCCATTCTCCCCACCTCGCAGACCAGATTGTATTCCACCAATTTATTTACCGCATGATCCGACTTCACTCCCCGGATTTTTTCCACCTCAAGCTTCGTGACCGGCTGCTTGTAGGCTATAATCGAAAGAGTCTCCAGCAATACATCTGTAAGGATATATTTTTTCGGCTGCTTTGCAACTCGTATAAGATACTCGTACATCTCCTTTTTTGTACATAACTGAAACGAATCTTCCAGCTCTAAAACCCGGATTCCCCGATCTTCGGCAGCATACTTATCCATCATCCGATGGATAATCTTTCTTGTCGTATCCTCATCGTGTTCAATCGCCGCTGCAATCTTACCCAACTCCACAGAATCGCCTACAGCAAACAAAATCGCCTCGATCACGCCTTCTAATTTCTTTATCTCCACTACTTCCATACCTCTTCTCTCATAACCTCCGCCCGGCACTTTCATCAGACAGCAGCCGCATGTACGCCAGAGCCAATCATAATATCATCAAAAGGCTGTTCTTGCTCTATAAATATAGTTCCTTCTTTCATAAGCTGCAGCACTGCCAGAAATGTCACTACAATCTGCGTCCGGGAACTCTGCCTCGTAAGAAGCTCCCGAAAACTGAATCTGTGATGCTCCCTCGCATATTCCGCAACATATTCAAGCTTGTCCGGAAGTGTCACTTCCTCTTTTTCAAGCTTGCCGAACTTGCTCCTCACCGGATCAATCTTGTCCACTTGCCGCTTCATCACGTCCTGAAACACGCGGTTTAGCTTCGCAAGCGTCAAATCCCCCAAAAGCTTGTCCAAATCCACCGGTTCTACATAGCTTAACACCTCTTCCGGAATTGTAGGACTCTTGCAGAATGTCTGCTCTCCGTCAATCTGCCGGTCCTTAAGCTCATAGGACATGTGTTTGTACATCTTATATTCTAAAAGCTGCTCTACCAGCTCTTGTCTCGGGTCTTCCTCCTCACCCTCACTATTCACTTCCTTCGGCAGAAGCATTTTGCACTTAATATCCAGAAGCGTCGCAGCCATGACAAGAAACTCACTCATGATGTTCAAGTCCTCTTTCTCCATGGCCTCAATATATTCCATATACTGATTCGTAATCTCAACAATCGGTATATCGTAAATGTCTATCTTATTTTTATCTATCAGATGTAAAAGAAGGTCAAGAGGACCTTCAAATACAGGTAATTTCACAGGAATTCCCATTTGTTTCCCTCACAGTCAGATTGTCTGCCAAAGTGGCAGCTTACCCATTATACAGGATTTCAAGAAATATCTCAATAGGAAATAATCCTCCGGAATCGCTCCACATATTCCGAATCCAGGCCACAGGCCTCCCATCCCTCATCACTGGCCTGTTTTGGGATGCCTAAAAGTACAAGCCTACGGTCAAAGTCTTCAAGTTCCAGATATGTCTCATCCATATAACGCTCAATATCCCCATTGACGCTCGGAGTGCTGAATGTTTTCTTCTTTCCTCCCAGCTCAATCTGATAATAAAAATTGCCCTTCTCCTGATATTCTAAAAGCGCGAACCGTTTCTGCCCGAATCCTGCATGAATCTGCGTTACATCACTATAGCTGTACGACGTTCCTGACGGATGGAGTGGCGAATGGCAGATTATCTTCTCTTCCGTAACTACAGTGGCAGAAGCAAAGCAGGAGTACAGGCAAAAAAGCCACAGGACAACCAATATAAGCCTTCCTTTGTAAAACAGCCTCCATACAAAGAAGAGCTCATACATCTCTTTCAGCGACTCATCCCCCCTCCCGCGAAACCTCCCATACATAACGCCAAAACAAGTCACGATTGGAACCACCAACAGATAGATCATCGCATTCTCCGCGATTGGATGAAGCTGATAAAAATAATAATCCCGCGGCAGCAGAGCTTTTTCTGAAAACGCGATAACTCCGAAAAACACCGCGAGGATTACCACTATCAAAAATAAAAACAACACTGCTTTGAATATAAACTTTAAAAGCCTCCCAAGTATTTTGATCACTCCTCCCCGCCAAGTTCTAGCACCACAAGCTCCGCCGGGTTAAACAGCCGGACGCATACCGTATGCACCCCCAGCCCTTTACTGACCACAATATCCCGCTCCCCTTCCCGGTAATGGCCGCCGGAATATTTCGGGAACAGGCTGAAAGCAGGCGACAGCGCACCTCCCACTCCCGGCAGACGCACGATTCCCCCGTGGAGATGCCCGGACAGCACAAGATCTGCCCCCCATTCAAGATACTCTTCCATATAAGTCGGATTGTGCGCCAGTAAAATCTCATAATCAGCCGCCTTCGCCTCCCCAATCCGCTCCTCGATAGCGCCCTCAGGCATTCGGACTTTCCTAAAATGGCTGTAGCACTCCGCCGGAATCTCAAGCCCGGTAAGCCGGAACTTACATCCGCCGCAAAAAAGCTCCTGAGAGCTGTTTTCTAAGAAATGCACTCCTGCGGCCTCAAGCTCTTCTTTGTACTGAGCGTAAACATCCCCGTACCGTTCCGGCATTTCCTTCAGCCGCTGCTCATGGTTTCCGTTGGCATAGTAAACCGGAAACTGCCCCGCAAGCTCTCTCACAAAATCGAGGGCAGACCCATAGGATTTCCCTTTCTTTCCTACCAGCATATCCCCTCCGATAAGCACCAGGGCAGGGTCTGTCTCCTTAATCTTCTTAAGCAGCCGCTTGTTCCCCTTTCCGTATGTCTGATTGTGGAGGTCGCTCAAAAACACGAACCTTACATTATTCCCTATTCCCTCAAGCTTTTTTGACTTGAGCCTGTAAGTCACCACGCGGAAATGATGCAGCTCCCGCCAGATTTCCCCGCACAGGCAGGCTGCCGCCGCAGCCGCCGCTGTCAATATCCCTTTAAAATACATGATTACTCTCCCCTGCTTTTTCGAAAATCATCGTAAAGCTCCCGTATATTTTCAAATGTATAATCCGGCTGAAACTCTGTATCCCTTAAATCGGATGCCTTCGCCTCCCCGGTATACACTAAAGCCGTCTGTACTCCCGCATTGATACCGCATGCGATATCCGTGTACAGGCGGTCGCCCACCACCAGCACCTCCTTAGGGCAAGCCTTAACCTGCTCCGTACAGAGAGTCACAATCTCCGCACTGGGCTTTCCCACGAAATGCGGCTCGCGCCCCACCGCCGCGCCAATCATCCGGCAGATTCCGCCGCAGTCCGGCACGAACCCGAAAGCCGTCGGGCACCGAAGATCCGGATTCGTTCCGACATAGTCCACCTCCGGGCAGAAAAGCAGCTCGCACGCCGCCTCCACTTTCTCATAGGAAAGTGTCCGGTCAAACCCAACTACCACGCACCTTATATCCTTCCCGGTCCGCTCCGTCACCAAAAGCCCATACTCCTTAAGCTCCTCCGCAAAAGACGGCGTTCCCAGCACAAACAGCTTTTCGCCAGCGTAATGTTCTTTCAGATACCGGCAGGCAGCGTAGGAGGCCGTCATAAACTGGCTCTCCGTTGTCTCGATTCCCCACCTGGCAAACTTCGCCACATAATCCTTACGGCTCTTCACCGAATTATTCGTAATGTAAAACGCCCGTCCGCCGATTGCGCCGATATAGTCAATCAGCTCCCTGCTGCCGTCATAAAGCGTATCGTCCACCGACAGCGTACCGTCTATGTCAAATAAGAAATACTTTTTCTCCGCAAGCATGATTCCTCTCCTTTATCAACATCATTCCTTCGCTGCGCCGGACTTTCATCTTTCATCCCTGTCTGAATCCAACAGTTCTTTTTCCGTTTCAAGCAATATCTGAGCTAATACCTTATAATCCAAATACTGTATCCCATTTTTTCCAAGATAAATTTTATCCGCCAATTTGCTGCTGTAGTATAAATCCATTGCCTTTTCGTAGGTAAAATCACATATCTCTGCCAAATACGCAATCAGCCGTTCTTCATGATTTTCCTGATATATCTTTTCTAATACTTCTTCATTCATGTCTCTATTACCCCATAAAATGATTTGTAATTTAAAAGCTGATTGATTGCCCTCTGGCTTATAAAGGCAATCTGATCATAATCCGGATACACTTTTATTTCTTTCAAAGCCCTCTCCTTATCCCAGATACCGGCATGATACATATCCACAACCCGAAAAACCTTATCATTCGCCACTTTTCCCTCAATTAGATCATACTGCTGATAATCCGTTTCCCCATCACGGCATCTGCACACAAAATCAATCCAATCCGTCAAATCATCTCTAAAACGTTTACAATTCAGCCCGCTTAATTCTTCTGCCATATCATAAACAGTAACAATTGCGTTATCCGCGTCAAAAATATCAGCCTTTCTCCTTGCCCATCTATCAGCCTGCTCCTTTACTGTTGTCACATAAAATCCCTTTCCAAAATCCAGTGACCGAAAAGAATGTTCTACATCCGGATGATTTACAATCACATTTGAGCCATGATAAACAATCATACAGATATCCCCCTGACATCAAAGTATTCTTTGATATTATCGATAATATACTCTGTGCTCTGCGTGTGGAGGATTTTATAATTAGGTGCCAAAAATCCCATAATACAATTTGTTTTTTTCATATTTCTATATACTTCCGAAGGATTTTGTTTCCAATCATTTGCACATGCATGAATCATATATATAATAAATGAAAACGTATCTTTATCCATATTTCCATGCCCCTTTCATCCACAAATCAACTTCATAAATAATTCCTCTCCTTAGATTAACATCATATGCACCATAAATGTAGCATAATGAACCGTTTTTCACAACCGGGATTCTAAGGATTCTTCAAATAATCGTATAAAATTTATGCCGAAATTTCAATTTCTTTCAACAATATTCTGTACAGATATCCCAAAATGTTAAATATTTCTCAAATTCTTCTTTACAAATCCCTCCCCCCGTGTATAATGGAAACCATCAAAAACAAAGGCGTTTTCCTTTCGGGGAAGGCGCCTTATTTTTGTTTCCAAATATAAGGAGGAGATAATATGAAAAAACTGGAAATCATCATCCAGCCGGAAAAGCTTGAAGACTTAAAAACAGTTCTCGACGAGAGCAGTGCAAGCGGGCTGATGATTAGTAACGTGATGGGTTACGGGAATCAGAAAGGACATAAAAAGATATACCGGGGCGCCGAATACAGCGTCAACCTCCTGCCGAAAGTAAAGGTAGAGACGGTCATCGAGCCGGAGCTTTCCGAACAGCTCATTGAAAAAATCGTGTCGGAAATCCGCACCGGAAAGTACGGAGATGGAAAAATCTTCGTCTACGAAGTAGAAGATGCCGTCCGCATCCGTACCGGTGAGCGGGGAACGGACGCACTGTGATGTGTCCGAATGGGGATTTAACTTACAGCAACATCTGATCTTAGGAGGAATTGATTATGGATTTAACAGGTTTAATTACAGCCGGCATGGATGTATCTTCTGCTGCCGGTCTTCTGATGAATATTATGTGGACAATGCTCGGGGCATTTCTCGTGTACTTTATGCAGGCAGGATTCGCCATGTGTGAGGCAGGATTTACAAGAGCGAAGAACACAGGGAACATCCTCATGAAAAATATGATGGACTTCGTCCTGGGCAGCTTATTTTTCTTCATCTTTGGGTTTGCCGTCATGCACGGAACCGACTGGAACGGGATCATCGGCATAAAAGGATTCTTCTCGCCGTCTTCCCTGGCGGATGCAGACGGGATGTTCAACGGTCTTCCCATCGGGGTCTTTATGATCTTCCACACCGTGTTCTGCGCCACTGCAGCAACTATCGTATCCGGCTCCATGGCTGAGCGGACAAAGTTCTCCGCGTATCTTGCCTACAGTGCAGCCATCAGCATCTTCATCTATCCGGTATCCGGACACTGGATCTGGGGCGGCGGATTCCTGTCACAGCTTGGTTTCCACGACTTTGCAGGCTCTACCGCCGTACATATGGTCGGCGGCATCTGCGCCCTTGTAGGTGCGAAGATCTTAGGGGCGCGCATCGGAAAATACGGCAAGGACGGCCGTGCAAAGGCCATCCCGGGGCACAACCTCCCCATCGCAGCCTTGGGCGTATTTATCCTCTGGTTCTGCTGGTTCGGCTTTAACTGTGGCTCCACTACCGCGGCTGCAACAAGCCTCGGGCATATCGCCATGACAACAAACCTTGCAGCGGCGGCAGCCACACTTCTCGCCATGACTGTCACCTGGCTGCGCTACGGGAAACCGGACGTGTCTATGACCTTCAACGGTTCCCTGGCCGGACTGGTAGCAATCACTGCCGGCTGTGACGTGGTAAACGAATGGGAGGCAATCATCATCGGCGCCGCCGCCGGAATCCTGGTCGTATTCTCCGTAGAATTCTTTGACCAGAAAGTAAAGATTGACGACCCGGTAGGCGCAATCAGCGTCCACGGCGTCTGCGGTGCCATGGGTACTGTCCTCACCGGAGTCTTTGGCGACGGATGCAGCTTTACGACACAGCTTTTGGGCGTGGCAGCAACAGCCGCCTATGTGCTCGTGATGGCCGTCCTTGTATTCACCGCGATCAATAAGACCATCGGCCTGCGTGTCTCCAGGGAGGAAGAAATTGACGGGCTTGATGTGCATGAGCATGGGGCATCTGCCTATGCAGACTTTAACTTCCGGATCTGAGCATCAGGAAATATGCTTTATCGGGCAAGTCCGCCCGTTCCGCCAGGACTTATATCAGGAGATGCCACAAAAGTTTATACCGGCAAACGCAAGAATATAATAACACACCGCAGCTCGGCTTTTTATCTGCCGTACTGCGGTATATTCGCTCCATCAAAACACAATATACGCCATCTTCCCACAATACTCAAAAACTGATTCCCATAGCCTGCCGCGGCAACAGCCTGATCCGCGTACCACCTGAAAACAAAAGTGTCTGCAAAGCCAAAAAGCATCTGGCTATACAAGCAAAAACACCCCCGAAACAAGCACCGCTCCGAAAATCAAAAATACTGCTCCGCCAATCTGCTCTGCAGCTTTTCCCTCCTCAGAAAGCTCTGCATCGCGGTATCTCCATCGGTTTAAAAAGAAATGCGAACCTTCCGGGTTCTTAAGCGCGAAAATCCCAAACCCATAGAGAACCGTTCCAAGCAACATGAACCAGACAGAACCTCTTATTTCTGCAGCATCCCGGCTGACCCTGCACAGTGCGTCGCTTAAAACTTCCTTTCCCACCTCTTTCGCCTTATCTCCGGTGACGGCTATAACAGCCTCCCCGCTGTACATGACCGGCATCCCTTCCTTATCGAGAAGGCAGTCATTTCCCCAGGTGCCTTCGGTCACCGTGCCGTCCCCGTAAGTTATCTTTACCTCATTGCCCCTCCAGGAAAGCTCCGCCTCCTGCGCTTTCCCATTAAGAACTATGGAGGCGTGCTCAGACTGCCCCTGGGAAGACAGCCTGATCTGATTATCCTTATCCGCCGCGTAATGTCCGCTGCCCTTCTTATAGAAAAAATCATCGCCAAGATCAATGCCCCTTCGCAGACCAATCCTTATACCCGACACAAGGCAGATAATGTATATACTGAGTATTGCCAGAAAAAATATTCTGCTTTTTTTGTTCCTCATGTTCTGTCCTTTCTGGCGGTTCTCCACCATCCGTAACCTGATACCCAGTATACTACAATACCGCGGTTCTGGCAACAATCCCCGCAACAGACCCTTCCGCTACTTAACAGCCTCAAATGCCGCCTCCAGCGCGGCAATCAGGTCTTCCGCCTTTTCGATTCCTACAGAAAGACGTATCGTATTCGGCTTGATGCCCTGCTCTGACAGTTCTTCCTCCGTACTCTGGCTGTGAGTGGTAGTCGCCGGATGAATCACCAGCGATTTCACATCCGCCACATTTGCAAGCAGTGAGAAAATAGCAAGATTATCAATGAACGTCTGCGCTGTCTTCGCGTCGCCCTTAATCTCGAAAGTAAAGATAGAGCCGCCTCCCTTGGGAAGGTATTTCTGATACAATCCATGGCTTGGCTCGCTCTCAAGAGACGGGTGATGCACTGCCTCCACCTGCGGATGGCGTGCAAGATATTCTACGATTTTCAGCGCGTTGCTCACATGCCGCTCCACCCGGAGGGATAACGTCTCCAATCCCTGCAGGAAGAGGAAGGCGTGGAACGGGGAAAGCGTTGCGCCCGTGTCGCGCAGGAGCACCGCACGGATATAGGTCACGAATGCCGCGGCTCCCGCTGCATCCGCAAAGGACACCCCATGATAGCTTGGGTTTGCCTCGGAAATCCACGGATACCTTCCCGATGCCTTCCAGTCAAAGCTGCCGCTGTCAATGATCACGCCGCCAATGGCCGTTCCGTGTCCTCCAATAAATTTCGTCGCAGAGTGGACGACGATATCCGCGCCGTACTCAATCGGACGGATCAGGTAAGGCGTTGCAAACGTGGAATCCACCACCAGCGGTATGCCGTGCCTGTGTGCAACCTTCGCCAGCTCTTCAAGGTCAACCAAATTGGAGTTGGGATTTCCTAATGTCTCCACGAAAATCGCTTTTGTATTGTCCCGGATGGCGGCCTCAAAAGCGCCCTCTTCCTCCGGATCCACAAAGGTTGCCGTAATACCGTTCGTCAGCGGCAATGTATGCGCCAGCAGATTGTAGGTTCCGCCGTAAATCGTCTTTGCCGACACAATGTGCTCCCCCGACTTTGCCAATGCCTGGAACGTATAACTGATCGCCGCCGCGCCGGATGCCACCGCAAGAGCCGCAACGCCGCCTTCCAAAGATGCGATGCGCTGCTCAAAGATATCTTCCGTCGGATTCGTCAGCCTTCCGTAGATGTTGCCTGCATCCCGAAGTCCAAAACGGTCTGCCGCATGTTGTGAATCGTGGAATACATAAGAAGTCGTCGCATAGATTGGCACTGCCCTTGCATCCGTAACCGGATCCGCCTGCTCCTGTCCGATATGTAACTGCCTTGTCTCAAAACCCCAGTTCTTTGAATCCTTTATATTTGCCATCTCTTAATTCCTCCTTCATTGATTTCTATAAACATACTAACACAGTAGGTTTTGTTTGTCTAATATACAAAAGAAATGCCTGGTTATAGTTTCAATCTATAGCAAACAGGTACTTGACAGCGGTGATACAATAGGAATGTAACAAAAAACAAAGCTTAACAAAACCTACTTGCATGACAAAGTTGAAGGCTGCTAAGTGAGATTCAGTATTTGGAGGAAAAGATAAATGAATACTTTAAAAGCTGAAAAAAGAGACTTGTCAATCAAAGCAAAAAAACTCAGACGTGAAGGATTCGTAACAGGCAATCTGTTTGGCCATGAACTGGAAACATCCATTCCGCTGCAGATGGAGAAACGCACCGTTGACCAGCTGCTCAAGCAGGAGGGAAAAGGCGGACGGATCATGCTGGATGTGGACGGAACGACCTATCATGCTTTAATTAAAGAAGTGGATTACAATGCTATGAAAAGATGTGTCAATGAGATTGATTTTCAGGCATTGGTAAGCAATGAGATGGTACACTCTACCGCGGAAATACATCTGATCAACCTGGACAAACTGTCCGCAGGCGTTCCGCAGCAGATGTTGCATGAGATTTCATTTAAGGCACTTCCCGCTGCTTTAGTAGACAAAGTAGAGGTAGACGCAAGCCTTTTGAAGGTTGGAGATACCGTCAAAGTCAAAGACCTGCCGATTGCACAGAATGAGGACATCAACCTGGCAACAGACCCTGAGACAACCGTAGTTATCATCACAGAGGTTCATGCATCAGCAGATGCTGCCGCCGATACAGAGCAGGCAGAACAGACTGAAGATAAGGCTGAAGAATAAATACTATAAAAGTACCTAAAAAGACCAGAGGGCAATGCTTTCCCGCTGGTCTTTAAGTTTTTCTACCTGTAAAATCAAACCTTTCCAATTCCCGGTTTCTAAAACCTTACAATTATTATATCAGAGCCTTATCCTTAAATTTCAGGATTTCTTCCAGATATTTCTGTCCCAGCGGGCTGATATTCATTCCCTTGCGGATTAGATAACCTACCGTCATAATCTCATCCGAGTCCAGTTTCACGGCGCAGTATTCCGGGCCGTTCAAATCCTCGCATAAGATTCCGGAGCAAAGCGTGTATCCATTCAGCCCAACCATCAGGTTCAGCAAAGTAGCTCTGTCATTGGCACGGATTAACTGTTTGTACTCATATGTAGACAGCACTTCCTCCGCAAAATAAAATGAATTATTACTTCCCTGGTCAAAGGCAAGGCACGGATAATCATTGAGCTGCTCTAAGCTGACCATCTTTTCATCCGCAAGAGGATGATTTTTCCACATATAGGCGTAAATCCCGCAGTTTAGCAGAGAATGAAATTCCAGATGATTTTCCGAAAAAATCTTAGACAGTACATTTCTGTTAAAATCATTCAGATACAGAATACCGATTTCGCTTTTAAAATTCCTGACATCCTCAATAACGTCATAAGTCCTTGTTTCATATATGGCAAATTCATATTCATCCATTCCAAACTGCTTTACCATCTCCGCAAAAGCATTGACCGCAAAGGCATAATGCTGGGTGGAAACGCTGAACTTCTTTTTCAGCTCCTTTTTGCTGACATACTTTGCCTCCATCAGTTCATACTGCTGCACCGTCTGCATGGCATACCCGATAAACTCCTTCCCGTCCGGAGTTATGGTAATCCCGCGGTTTGTCCTCCGAAACAGCTCAATCCCCGTCTCACTCTCCAGTTCTTTAATGGATGCAGACAGACTTGGCTGTGAGATAAATAATTTTCCTGCCGCCTCATTCATCGAATTAGATTCTGCAACTGTAATTACATATTTTAATTGCGTAATTGTCATACCGTTCCCCTTTTCCACTGATAAAGTAATTGCTCATCCTATATGTAATAAAACCATATTGCACACTGTTCCGAGCACAATAGACAGCAATGTATTATGTTTCCATCTATAGCTTGCCGCCACGGCAAATACAGAAACTATCTCTGATATTCCGCGGTTTTCCCAGTCTGTTACAACATTTTTCAAACAATACACAACCAATACCGTCATAGTTCCGGCCATCCAGTAACATCTGGAAAAAAGGCGATGAGAATCATCATATCTTCCTTCTCTTTTCCTTTCTCTTCCAATGTCAGATTAACTGCGTAGGTCTCGTCTGTCATGGTATGGATCATATAGGGCATCCTCCGTCCCATATTACGGAATTCCCGGACAAAGGTCAGACTATAAAATGCCTGGCGGCTGTTCATAAAAAACGCCGCCAGGATAATGGTAATGAGAGATTCACCGTCTAAAACCCGCCTCTCCTTCTCGTCTCTGTCTACTCCGTAAACAGAGGTGTCGAGTAATATCTGTCTCCGGTATCCGGCAGTAAAGCCACGATCACCTTGCCCTCATTTTCCGGACGCTTTGCCAGTTCAATCGCCCCATGGAGCGCCGCCCCGGAAGAGATACCGACTAATATACCTTCTTTTTTCGCCAGAAGTTTTGCCGCGCGAAAAGCATCCTCGCTTTCCGCCTTAAATATCTCATCATAGACGTCCGTATTCAGCACCTCCGGTACAAACCCCGCACCGATTCCCTGAATCTTGTGGGCTCCTGCCCTTCCCTCCGACAATACCGGAGAATCCGCAGGCTCCAATGCCACGACCCGGATATCCGGATTCTGGCTCTTTAAATATTCGCCGATTCCGGTCACCGTGCCCCCGGTTCCCACACCCGCTATAAAGATATCTACCTTTCCGTCTGTATCCTTCCAGATCTCCGGTCCGGTCTCTGCTTTATGGACCGCCGGATTTGCCGGATTTACAAATTGCCCCGGGATAAAGCTGTCAGGAATCTCCTTTGCCAGTTCGTCCGCTTTCTCTATCGCTCCCTTCATCCCTTTCGCGCCTTCTGTCAGCACCAGCTCGGCTCCGTATGCTTTCAAGATATTTCTCCGCTCCACGCTCATCGTCTCCGGCATGGTGAGGATGATCCGGTAACCCTTCGCCGCCGCAATGGCCGCCAGCCCGATCCCGGTATTTCCTGACGTAGGCTCGATGATCACAGACCCCGCTTTCAGCAGCCCCTTGCTTTCAGCATCCTCCAGCATCGCCTTCGCGATCCTGTCCTTTACACTCCCAGCGGGATTGAAATATTCCAGTTTCACAAGGACAGTCGCCTTAAGCCCAAGCTCCTTCTCGATATTCACCACCTCAACCAGCGGCGTATTGCCAATCAATCCTAAAGTTCCCTTATAATAATTTGCCATTTTCTTTCTCCTTTCCATCCTCCAAAAATCTTTAGATGCATATTACTACTATTTACCTATTAAGTCAATAGGTTTATATGTTTTTATTGATTTTATTTTTATTCAAGGGTATAATCAAGAAAATATCAGGAGGAATGTTTTATGATCTCAACAAAAGCACGCTATGCACTTAGAGCACTAATTGACCTTGCACAGAATCAGGAAAGCGGTTTTGTTCCGTTAAAAGAAATTTCAAAGCGTCAGGATATTTCCGAAAAATATCTGGAGATTATCCTGAAAGCCCTTGTAAAAGGCAATATTTTAAAAGGACTTCGAGGGAAAGGAGGGGGCTACCGCCTTACCCGTGCTCCGGAAGAATATACGGTAGGGGAGATCATCGAACTGACAGAAGGACCGCTCGTACCAGTCGCCTGCCTGCTGCCGGACGCTGAGAACTGCCGCAGACAGGCGGACTGCCTGACTCTTCCGCTATGGAAAAAATACGATTCACTGATTCACGACTTTTTCTATAGCATAACCCTGGATGATTTAATCAATAAGCGCCTGTAAGATAACAGAAGAAGGGTGCAGAAAATTCTGCGTTACCTTATCGCATCCTTCATGAACTTCACATATTCTCCGATATACTTCGGCGCCTCTCTGCCGTATCTTTCAAGAAATTTGATGATTGCAGACCCGACGATTACGCCGTCGCAGATACCGGCCATCTTCTCCGCCTGCCCGGGCGTGGATATCCCAAAGCCAACGGCGCAGGGAACATCCGTACTCTCCCGTACCATCTTGACAATCGAGTCAAGGTCTGTCTTAATCTCGCTCCTCGTCCCGGTCACGCCAAGGCTCGAGACGATATAGAGAAACCCTTCTGCCTCTCCGGAAATCATTTTGATACGGTTTTCAGATGTCGGCGCGATGAGCGAGATCAGGTCAACACCGTATTTGCGGCAAAGCGGCAGGAATTCTTCTTTCTCTTCATACGGCAGGTCAGGCAGTATCAGTCCGTCAATCTGGATATCCCTGCAGGCAGAGATGAATTTTTCCGCCCCGTAAGAAAACACCACATTTGCGTATGTCATAAAGACCATCGGAACTTTCACATCCAGACGGAGCTCGCGGACAAGCCCGAAAATCCCGTCTGTAGTCACGCCCCCTTTTAGCGCCCGGAGATTCGCCCCCTGGATCACCGGGCCTTCCGCGGTAGAATCGGAGAACGGAATGCCAAGCTCGATCAGATCAGCGCCGTTTTCCACAGCCGAACGGACCGCCGCGGCGGTAGTTTCCAGGTCGGGGTCGCCGCAGGTTATAAATGGAATAAATGCCTTCCCGTTTTCAAATGCTTTCCTTATATTACTCATGGATATCCTCCCCTCTGTAGCGTGCAATAGCGGCACAGTCCTTGTCGCCTCTGCCCGATATTGTGATTACGATAATTTTCTCTTTATCCATAGCCGGTGCAAGTTTCATGGCATAGGCCACGGCATGGGCCGATTCAATCGCCGGAATGATTCCTTCCGTCTTTGCAAGATACTCAAACGCATCGACCGCCTCATCATCGGTCACGGGAACATACTCTGCCCTGCCTGTATCGTGCAGATGTGCGTGTTCAGGCCCGATGCCGGGATAGTCAAGTCCCGCGGAGATGGAATAGACAGGAGCAATCTGACCGTATTCATCCTGGCAGAAATAGGATTTCATCCCATGGAAGATGCCGAGCCTTCCGGCTGCAATGGTCGCCGCCGTCTCAAAGGTGTCCGCGCCTTTCCCTGCCGCCTCGCAGCCGATGAGCCTGACATCTCTATCTTCAATAAAGTGGTAAAAACTGCCGATGGCATTAGAGCCGCCGCCTACACAAGCAATCACAGCATCAGGAAGTCTCCCTTCCTTTTCCTTTATCTGCTCCCTGATCTCCCTGGAAATCACTGCCTGGAAATCGCGTACGATAGTCGGGAACGGATGCGGGCCCATCACCGACCCGAGACAATAATGTGTGTCGCTGATGCGGGAAGTCCATTCACGCATAGCCTCGGACACCGCGTCCTTGAGGGTGGCCGTACCCGTCCTGACAGGAATGACGCTGGCGCCGAGGAGACGCATGCGGTATACATTCAACGCCTGCCGGATGGTATCCTTCTCTCCCATGAATACCACGCACTCCATCCCCATCAGGGCGGCGGCGGTCGCAGTTGCCACCCCGTGCTGTCCGGCGCCTGTTTCAGCAATCAGGCGGGTCTTCCCCATCTTTTTTGCGAGAAGGGCCTGGCCGAGCACATTGTTGATCTTATGCGCTCCCGTGTGGTTGAGGTCTTCCCGCTTGAGATAGATTTTCGCGCCTCCTAAGTCTTTTGTCATCTTCCCGGCATAGTAAAGGCGCGAAGGCCTTCCGGCATATTCGTTAAATAATTCCGTCAGCTCCCTGTTAAATTCCGAATCCTTTTTATAAAAATGATACGCCTCTTCCAGTTCAATCACGGCATTCATCAGGGTTTCGGGAATATACTGCCCGCCGTGAATGCCAAAGCGTCCGTTTGGATTTGTCATAATCTTCCTTCCTTTCTTACCGCGGCAGCAAACGCCGCCATTTTTGTCCTGTCCTTCCTTCCATCTGTCTCAATGCCGGAGCTTACATCTACCGCATATGGATTCAAGGTTCTTACCGCATCCCCTGCATTGTCAGGGGAAAGCCCTCCCGCAAGAAAATACGGCCTTCTAATATCCTGTATCAGCCTCCAGTCAAATACCGCTCCCGTGCCCGCCCCTGAGTCAAGCAGGACGTAGTCTGCCGTGCTTTTTTTCGCATCTGCAATGTCATATGCCGTTTTCACCCGAAAGGCTCTGATGACCGGTTTACCGGTAAGCATCCGCAGTTTCTTTATATAATCTTCATCTTCCGGGCCATGGAGCTGGGCGATGTCGATAACCCCGTCATTCAAAAGAGCGGCAACCGTCTCTGGCTCCTCGCCCGCAAAGACCCCAACGGCTCTGATTCCCGGCTTTAACAGGCGTTTCAGCTCAGCCGCCCGGGCAGGCGGCACATAACGCCTGCTGTCCGGCGCCAGCACAAATCCGATATATTCAGGATGTATCTCATTTGCCGCTCTGATATCGCAGGGCCGGGAAAGCCCGCACAATTTAATCTTTGTCATAATACCCCCTTAAGCTCCAGGAGCCTTTTTTTCTTATCAGACGCTCTCATTAAAGCCTCGCCCACAAGCACCGCATCGGCTCCCATCTCCCGGAGTTCCCTCACATCATCCCCGCTGCTGACACCGCTCTCAGAGACAAAAAGCACATCGCGGGGAATCAGCTCCCGAAGTCTCCTGCTGTTGTCCGTATCCACGGAAAAATCCTTCAGGTTGCGGTTATTTACCCCGATTATCCGCGCCCCGGCCTTAAGCGCCGTCCTCACTTCCGCCTCATCATGAGATTCCACAAGCGCGGACAGGCCAAGGCTGTCACAGATGCCAATGTACTCCGCAATCTGCCGCTCATCCAGTATGGAGCAGATGAGCAGCACGGCCGACGCGCCGAGCACCCTCGCCTCGTATATCATATACTCATCCACGGTAAAATCTTTGCGGAGGCACGGAATCTTCACTGCATCTGCGATTTCACGGAGATGCCTTCCGTCTCCCAGAAACCATTTCGGCTCAGTAAGGACTGAGATACAGTCTGCACCGGCCTCCTCATATTCTTCTGCAATCTTCACATACGGGAAATCGGGGGCAATCAGCCCCTTAGAGGGAGATGCCTTTTTGCACTCGCAGATAAAGGAAAGCCCCGGCCTTTTCAACGCATCCTCAAAAGCAAAATTCTTATTTTCCAGCGACAGGGCACGCTGCCGGATTTCCTCAAGAGGCATCTGTCTTTTGGCCTCCGTTGCCCGCTCCCTGGCATGTTCGGAAAGCCGGTCTAAAATCGTCATAGCTCCGCCTCCGGACGATTGCTGATCTCGATGAGCTTTTGAAGGGTATCAAGAGCCTTTCCGGAGTCGATAAGCTCAGCCGCAAGCGCCGCGCCGCTTTTCATACTGTCCGCCTTGCCGCCGATATAGAGCGCCGCGCCGGCATTCATCAGCACGGCATTTCTCTTATGCCCCCTCTCGCCGTTTAAGATTGCAAGCGTAATTTTTGCATTTTCTCCCGGGGCGCCTCCCCGCAGCTCCTCTTTTGTACAGCGGGCAAATCCAAACTCCTCAGGTGTTATGACCGAAGTCCTGAACCATCCGTCACGAATCTCACATACTGTCGTCGGGGCGCTCATCGAGATCTCATCCAGCTTATCCTGGCCGTACACTACCATGCCGCGCTTTACCCCGAGACTAACGAGCACCTGTGCAAGAGGCTCCACAAGGTACTCGTCATACACGCCGAGCAGCTGCATGGACGGAGTGCCGGGATTGGTCAAAGGCCCGAGAATATTGAACACCGTGCGGAACCCAAGCTCTTTGCGGATGGCTCCCACATACTTCATCGATGTGTGGTATTGCTGTGCAAAAAAGAAACACATTCCCGCCTCCTTCAAAAGCTCCTTACATCGGGCAGGGCTCTGGCAGATATTCACCCCGAGGGCCTCAAGGCAGTCCGCCGTTCCGCACTGCGACGACGCGGCCCGGTTGCCGTGCTTGGCAACCTTCATGCCGCCTGCCGCCGCCACAAGGGCAGATGTAGTGGAAATATTGAAACTGTGTGCGTTGTCGCCTCCGGTTCCGACGATTTCAAACAGCTCCATATCCGTCTCTACCCTGGTGGCATGCGCCCGCATAGCTGCGGCGCAGCCTGCAATCTCATCCGTCGTTTCGGCTCTGGCGCTCTTGGTGGAAAGCGCCGCAAGAAATGCCGCGTTCTGCGTAGGCGTCGTCTCGCCGCCCATGATCTCGTTCATGACGGTGTACGCCTCATCGTAAGTCAGGTCTTCTTTGTTGACAATCTTTACAATCGCTTTCTTAATCATATTTCCATCTCCTTTATAAAATTTCTAAGCATTGTTTTTCCGTCCGGCGTCATAATCGATTCCGGGTGGAACTGTACGCCGTAAACCGGATATTCCCTGTGCTGCACTGCCATAACCTCGCCCTCCCCAGTGACGGCAGTTATTTTCAGTTCTGCGGGCATCGTATCAGGGTCAGCCGCAAGGGAATGATACCTGGCAACAGGAACTTTTTCCGGGCATCCCTTAAACAGGAGGGTGTCCGTATCAAGTTTTGCCACAGACTGTTTTCCGTGCATCAGCTCCTTCGCGTACGTGACCGTTGCCCCAAAGGCAGTACAGATTGCCTGATGGCCGAGGCAGACGCCTAGGATGGGGATGCTCTTGCCAAGCATTTTTACAGTCTCAACAATCACCCCGGCATTCTCCGGCCTTCCCGGGCCAGGGGAAAGGATAATACGGTCAAACTGCTCCTTTCTAATCTCCTCCACCGTCATCTCATCGTTGCGGATAACCTTTATATCCGGTTCAATCTCTCCGACAAGCTGATAGAGATTGTAAGAAAAGCTGTCGTAGCTGTCAATCAATAAAATCATAACTCATCCTCCTGTGCAAGCTCCAGTGCCTTGAGAGAAGACTTTGCTTTGTTCAGGCATTCCTCAAATTCCTTCTCCGGAACAGAGTCCGCCACAATTCCGACCCCGCTCCTTACAAACACCCTGCCGTTTTTCTTATAAGCAATGCGGATAGCAATGCACGTATCCATATTGCCGGTAAAGTCAATATAACCGATGGCCCCTCCGTAAATGCCGCGCTTGTTATCCTCCAGTTCTCCGATAAGCTGACAGGCCCGGATCTTCGGAGCGCCGGAAAGGGTTCCCGCAGGCAGCACCGCCTCGATGGCATCCAGGGCATCATATTTATCACTGATTTCCCCCCGGACAGTGGAGCCGATGTGCATAACATGGGAAAACCGCTCTATAGAATGCAGGTTTTCCACCTGTACCGTCCCAAACTTACTGATTTTTCCAAGGTCGTTCCGGCCAAGGTCCACAAGCATATTGTGTTCGGCAAGCTCTTTTTCGTCTGCAAGGAGCTCTGTCTCCAACGCACTGTCCTCTTCCTCTGTTTTTCCCCTTGGCCTGGTGCCGGCAAGGGGAAATGTATGAAGCATGCCGTTTTCCAGTTTTACAAGCGTTTCGGGCGACGCTCCCGCGACCTCCACATCAGTTCCTGAAAAATAAAACATATACGGGGAAGGATTGATGGTGCGGAGCATGCGGTACGTCTGAAAGAGGCTGCCTTCAAAGGGCGCCGACAAACGGTTGGAAAGCACGATCTGGAAAATATCGCCCTCGCGGATATGGTGCTTTGCCTTTTCAACCATAGCGCAGAACTTTTTCTTGCTGAACAGCGGCTTTACCTCCCCTGTAAGCCTCCCTCCCGGCTCCTCTTTCTTTGCTCCTTTTTTAAGCAGTTCCGATAGCTGTCTTAATTCCATCACTGCTTTATTGTAACTGGTTTCCACATCAGAGAGAGACATATTGACAATCAGGATAATCTTCTGCCTGACATTGTCAAAGGCAATCACCTTGTCAAACAGCATCAGGTCAACGTCCTTGAAATCCTCGCTGTCCCGGACACGGCACCTAACAGCAGGCTCCTTGTAGCCGAGATAATCGTAGGAAAAATAACCTACAAGCCCTCCCGTAAAGGACGGAAGATACTCCAGGCGGGGGCTCTTATACTCAGCAAGTATCTGACGGAGGTAATCGGACGGATGTTCTGTCTTTACCTTGAGGCTGCCCACCTTCATCTCCCCGTCGACACAGGTGATCTCCATCTCAGGGTCAAACCCCAGGAACGTATACCGCCCCCATTTATCATTCGCCTGCGCTGACTCAAGCATATAACAATGCGAAGAAATATTTTTCAGAATCTTCATTGTCTCAATCGGTGTGGTAAAATCAGATAAAATCTCGCAGCTAACAGGAACCACTTTATATCTTCCTGTTTCTGCAAACTCCCTGACCTCATCTAAGTGCGGTAAAATTTTCATATGCCAGCCTCCTAAAAAATAAAATGCTTTTGACCTGCCTTCCGCCAAAAGCATTTTAAACAAGAAAAAACGCCCTTGACAGAATCATGCAATCTGTCAAGGACGAATCGTACATTTTTTAAAAACATAACACATCCGCGGTGCCACCTTGATTCACGGCATGAGCCGTGCGCTTAGCAGGATACCTGCATATCCCCGGCAAATGACGTCTGCCTGCAACGTCGCAGAATACTCTGGGGAAATCCCCATTTGACTGCGCCCTCAGCGGTCCATTTGACAACTTGTTTCTCACCCGGCTCTCAGCATCCCAGGCTCTCTGTAAAGGCATCATTGCCGTTATCTCCGCCTCAACGGTTTGTTTTATTTACTTTTTGGATTATAGCACAGTTGTTTTTTAAGTCAAGGGGTCAATTGTTTTATCTATTTTGTATGCCAGACGGTGACATTTCCACCAAAATATGTTAAACTTGTAAATACAGTAAACATAGTAAACACAGGGAGGTTACACACATGAATGTACCAGAAAGAATCTCTGCCCTCCGTGCTCTGATGGAGGAGCGGGGATACGACGCCTACATGGTGCCGACCGACGACAATCACCAGAGCGAATATGTAGGGGAGCATTTTAAGGCAAGGGCATTTATCACCGGATTCACCGGCTCTGCGGGAACCGCAGTCATCACGAAAGACGCAGCCGGGCTCTGGACGGATGGAAGATATTTCATCCAGGCAGAGCAGCAGTTATCCGGCAACGGCGTCAAGCTCTTTAAGATGGGCGAGCCAGGCGTGCCGACAGTGGAGGAATTTATCGCGGACGTCCTTCCGGAAGGCGGAACCCTTGGATTTGACGGGCGCGTCGTAGCCATGGGAGAAGGACAGGCATTAGAGGCTGCCGCAGCGAAAAAGAACGGGAAGATCGACTACTCCACAGACCTGATCGACAAGATCTGGGAGGACCGTCCGGCTCTTTCCGAGGAGCCTGCATTTGCGCTGGGCATAGAGTACACCGGCGAGAGCACTGAGAGCAAGCTTAAGAGAATCAGGAAAGCCATGGAAGAAGAAGGGGCAGACATCCACATTATCGCCGCTCTTGACGACGTGTGCTGGACGACCAACCTCCGGGGAAATGATATCGAGTTCTTCCCGCTGCTCCTCTCCTACGCGGTCATCACAAAAGAGGACATGAAACTTTACATCGACGAGCGCAAGCTTACCGACGAGATGAAAGCAAATCTCGCCAAAGACAACATCTCCCTCCGCCCGTACAACGCAGTTTATGAGGACGTGAAGGAACTTTGCGCTGACAGTGCAATCTTAGTAGACCCGTCAAGGCTCAACTACGCGCTCTACAACAACCTTCCAAAAGGCGCGAAAGTCATCGAGAAGGTAAACCCCACCGTCCTGATGAAAGCCATGAAAAATGACACTGAGATCAAGAACATCAAGAGCGCCCATGTAAAAGACGGTGTTGCTGTCACCAAATTCATGCACTGGCTGAAGAAAAATGTAGGAAAAACTGAGATCACCGAGATCAGTGCAGCCGAAAAGCTGGAAGAATTCCGGAAAGAGCAGGAAGGCTACCTCTGGCAGAGCTTTGAGCCAATCTGCGGCTCCGGCGAACACGCTGCAATCGTTCACTATGCCGCTACTCCGGAAACCAATGTTCCGGTTGTCACAGACGGACTGTTCCTTACCGACACAGGCGGCGGGTATATGGAAGGTTCCACCGACATCACAAGGACATTTGCTTTCGGAAAGATTACAGACCGGATGGCGGAGGATTTCACCACCGTACTTCTCTGCAACTTAAGGCTTGCAAGAGCGGTATTCATGCATGGAACCTGCGGCTATAACCTGGACATCCTGGCAAGAATGCCTGCATGGGAGCGGGGAATCAACTATAACCACGGAACCGGACACGGCGTGGGCTACCTGATGAACATCCACGAGGCTCCAAGCGGTTTCCGCATCGCAATCCGCGAGAGGGAAAAAGCTGTCATCGAGCCGGGCATGGTGATCACGGACGAGCCGGGCATCTACATCGAAGGTTCCCACGGCATCCGCACCGAGAACGAACTTCTCGTCTGCGAAAAAGAAAAGACCGAGTACGGCCAGTTCCTCTGCTTTGAGCCGATCACCTATGTACCGATCGATCTTGATGCGGTGAATCCGGATATGATGACAAAGGAAGACAAAGAACAGCTCAACGCATACCACGCAAAGGTATATGAGCTTGTAAGCCCGCATCTTAATGAAGAAGAAAAAGAATGGCTTAAAGAGTATACACGGGCAATCTAATCTGTCAAAAGATCTGCAAAGCAAAGCGGCGGTATCAAAACCGCCGCTAATCTTATTTTTCCCAGAGCTGTCTCATTTTTTCATCTGCCCACACAACCTGGTTCCTTCCATTCTTTTTCGCATCATACAGCATCGTGTCCGCCGTTTTCAGATAAAAGTCATAAGAATACTTTGCTTTCGGAATCACCGTCACGCCTCCGATACTGACGGACACCCACTCCGATACCGAAGGCTCATGGGGAATGCAAAGACCCTCAATCGATTTCCTTATCTTTTTCATATATTCAAACGCTTTCCCTGAGCTGTCCCCTAAAAGGCATACTACAAATTCCTCTCCCCCGTAGCGGGCGACGAAATCCGTACTTCGCTGCAGCGCATCGGATACTGTTCCGGCAATCGCCGCGATAACTTTATCCCCGGCAGGATGGCCGAATGTGTCATTATATGCTTTAAAATGATCGATATCAAGCATACAGATAGAAAATGGCGTCTCCAGCCTTACCGCCTCGCTCCACCTCACGCTGCTGTAATTTTCATACTGCCGCCGGTTCGCGATCCCGGTAAGCTGGTCGGTATTTGACTGATGCTCCACCTGTTTCCGGTAATTGTAAAGCTTTATGTGCGTGTTGACCCTGGCTTTTACGATCAGCGGGTTAAACGGCTTTACTATGTAGTCAACCGCCCCTAATATAAGCCCCTGGTACTCATTCTGCACGTCCGAAAGGCTGGTGATCAAAATGACCGGAATGCTCTGGGTGATGATCTCCTCCTGCAGCTTTTTAAGTAATGTAAAGCCGTCCATCCCCGGCATGACCACGTCAAGCAAGATCAGCGAATACTTCTCGGCACTTGCCCGGCGAAGCCCGTCCTCCGCCGTCTGTGCAATCGTGATATCATACTCGTCATCTAAAATATCCTTTAAACGGGTAGCCTGTAAAAGGCTGTCGTCAACAATCAAGATTTTCTCCATAACTATTACCATTCCTTTTATCAATACTTTCATATTTCCATGGGAAACTCTGGAAAATACGAAATCCCTAATTATAATTATCTCGAAAATCACACTTATGTCAACCACTTTTTCCTAATCTGTTAAAATACTGCTTTTAAAACATTGCCTGCTCTCTTTTGTCCGCCGGTGGCTATCAGCACGCAGCCTCTAAATCATAAACAAACTTTCCATTCTGTTCCCGGGAGATATAGCCTTCGATTTTATATATACGCCCTCCAGTTTCGATACAGTCATTCTGAAACGCAGAAATAAGCCTAAGCTTAGCCTCTTCTTTTAACAGGCTCAGATGTGCCTCCATACCAATTAATGCCGGCATGCCCTTAATATTTGCCCTTTCTTTGTCCAAATACTCTCGTTTTTTACAGATTGTCTCTTGTATCCTGTCTCTCTGCAAATCTCTTGTAATATATCCTATATGCTGTTCTTCTTCATATTCTTCCAAATAAGTAGTAATCGCTCTTTTATGTTTCATGGACTGGATTAGCTGTTCAACCAGATGGCATATAACATCTTCTCCGCCAACACTTTTTTTCACATCAAGCACCCAGGAACAGAAACTTCTCCTCTTATCATCAACGACCAGAACAAGAATATCCGCTTTCTTTCCGCCCTTGTCATCTATAAACGGAGGCTTATACTCATTTCCGTATATCCCGTATTGGTGATTGCCTATAGTAAAAATAATATTTACTACATCCCCCGTTTCTCCCTCTTCAAAAATAACTGTCCTGCTCTCATCTAACCTGTACAACCGACCTGAAAGCAGCGGTTTATTATCCTTAACTTTATCTCCCTTAATCTTCATCCTCAATCCCCATGGCAACCTTCGCCTCTTCAAACAAATTCATCATGCTGTCATTAAACAGGCTGAAATCGTATCCTGTACACGGTGCTTTTCTGAACTCCAGTTCCTCCACAACACTTTTTCCCTGCTCTTTATTAACAAACTGATACACATGTATATTTTCAGATACAAGCAAATCTTCCCTTTCTATCTGAATTCCGTTTTTCTTCAATATCTTCTTTATTCTTTCAAAATCATAGTCGCCCTGTGACAATAATAACAGGTTATTAATCTTGGTCGCCATCGTATCGCTGTGGGTGCTGACTAATAGTCGGGTACCTTTGTTATTCAGACGATTGAGCAGTTTCACCATCTCAATCTGCTTGAGGGGATGCATGCTCGTCTCCACTTCGTCATAAAAAATAAAATCAATTTTATCCGAATCTGTCAATGCTTTCACTACCGGCACCACTTCATTAACCATAGAAGATGCCACAAAAACCGGAATCTCTTTTTTCTGGTCATTAGGCATATACACAGTTGCATCGCCCTTTTCACTGATTGTTCCGTCAATCAGATGATTAAAAATAAACTCTATCAACTCCTCGTTATCTTTTGCAATCCGCTCTGTATAGCTGTATTTTAATAAAAACGACAAAAAATCTAAAACCGGTTTTGGAATCCCTTTAGAATTCTGGTACTTATTGCGAATCATCTCTGCTGCACTCTGACCGGTATTTCCAAAATAATGCTTGTATAAGAGCATCAAGCCCATGCGTGATGCCGGAAGAAATAATACATTAGAAGATACCGGAGAATCCCCGCCCATAATACCTCCTAATATATCTCCTATTTCTATACCTTTTGCAACATTAACAGGTATACTATTGGAAAAATTGGTCTTTTCCGGCATTCGCCTGCCATTTTTAAAAACAAGCACGCCATAAAATTTATCCTTATTCAATATCATTTTCGGCAAGGATTCCTGAGCAATCATATTTCTGCTCATCAGATATTCTATCGTTCTGTCTGTCAGGAAATACATCTCATACTCAACATCTATATCTAAAAATTCTACCGTGATTTCCTCAATCGGTACAGATGCGTTAAACGTCTCATCAATAATTTCATGAATATGCTCCGCCAGGTGTTCATTTGCCAGCTTATTCAAGTACCTTATTTCTTCTTTCCCCATGTGAAAGGCATCTACATCTTTAATCCGAGGAATATCTATATCAGGCGTCAATGCCGACACATGCTTGATAACAGCATATATCAGCTCCATCAATTGTGTCTTCCCGCTGTTATTGTTTCCCACAAAAACAGTAAAATTGCTGACGTTTACTCTTGCCGAGCTGATTTTTCCAAAATTTTTAACACTGATATATACTTGCATCTCTGCTCCTCGCTTTCTTTCATATGTCATTAGGGCAAAATATTTATTTTACATGCAATTAATTACCTACTACATTCCCGGTATATTCCATATACAACATAGCAAGGAATTTCTCCCTTAGAAATTTCTTCTTCCCAATGTTCCATTACATCCTTCGGAATAATCGGCTCTTTTCTAATTATTTCCCCACCTAATTTTCGGGCAATTCTATTGCTTGCATCGTTACCCTCTGTAGCCATCCATTCTATATACTCTATTTCTTCATTCTCAAATGCCTTATTAATCAAAAGAGAAGATGCCTCAAAAGCATATCCCTTTTTCCGTTCTTCTTCCAAAATGCCAATCCCTACTTTCGGAGGATCCGCCTCATTCATTTCAAGTTCCACATATCCAATCGCCTTGTTTGATTTCTCCTGATAAATCAAACAAATAATATCAGGACCTTCTATATCGTCTATCAATTTCGGTCTCATGTATTCCCAAAGTCCGTTTTCTTTATCGTATTCCGCTTTAAAAACTGTGGCAAATCTCCTAATATGCAAGTAATCATCTATTTCCTTTTCTGTCACAGACTTTATAATAACTGAATCTCCAACTATGTATATATCTTCTTTTTTCAAATTAGCCTCCCACTTACTTTTTCAATTACCTTTTTCCTTTTCTAACACAAAATTACTCTTCTCCAAATCTCTTTGCCAACTGTTCAAAAGAAGAATTCTCATGTATTTGTTTTGATGGAATGAACAAATACTGCCATTCCTTATAGCCATTTACCTTTCCCCAACTGCTTACTACCTCGCAATATTTAATTGCCCGTTTTTTCTTTGCAACAACATCTGGAATATTTAACTTATCTTCTCCCTTTACCTCAACAAGATAAATTTTCCGATTTGTTTCCACAACAAAATCCGGTTCATATGGATGTCCATGGTTATAGGTAATATTAAACTCCTGTTTTGCCGGTCTAAGCCAGTTCTTCACAGCATTATCCCCCTCCATTACCCTTGCTAAAAGCAATTCCGGATAGCTATCAAATTTTGCGGAACTGAAAACACCTTTCCGTATTCCATCAAACAAAATAGACTTAATATTTCCTGTATACTTCGCATACAGACTCATCCTTTCCACAAAATTATAATGCTGTGTAAGGTTATAATCCCTTGTTCCAATTACTTTCTCTACCAAAAATCCATTTTCACAATAAAAATTCTGCATCATCTGGTCATAAATCTGGTTCGCTATATCCCGCTTATACATCATAACAATATTTTGCATCCCATTATTTCCATATAAATCCTGATGATGGTCACATAATTGTGTAATTAATTTAAACAACAACTCAGAACATCTTTCATAATCTATCTCTGATTTCAGACGCAATTGACTCAAGATTTCTTTCTTCGGATTACATCCCTCAAAATCAATAGCATATCCCTTAATGCGCTCTTTATCTGACATGTCTTCCAAATTTTGTATCAGCATTTCATTCTGAATGGGCACATGCCTAAATACCGTTAAGTCCAAATCGAAATCCACAAAACGGTATTCTTCTATACCTTCATCTGTTATTTTAATTTTAGGAATAGGAATAAACTTTTTTATCACTTCCCTTTGCGTTTTTTCGATTTTTTGCTCCATCCAGACACTCAGTGGATTTGCATTTTCTTTATAAATCTCTCCTAAGTCCTTATTTTCCGTGATCTTTTTTTCTACCTTTGCTTTGATTTCTTTCTTTCGAGCATCCGACACTATTACAGCTTTTTCTTCCTGAATAGCACTGGCTATCTCATATGTAATTGTTCCCTCTGCCTTCTCAAACAATTCATCTATCTGAGAAGAACGTATTATCCCTGTTTCCCTGTAATCCTTTTCGTGTTTATCATCATCCAAAAACAATTCTATTTGTGTATATACACTTTCTTCCTGAACGATATCTTCCACACGAATTACATTTCCTGCATGGAAAATAGAATCTCCCTTTCTTGCCTCTTCTAAAATATCCTGAAATTTATCATGTGCTGTCAACATAACTGCATCCACATCCGGATTATTGGTTCTTTCTCCGTACGGCAAACGAAGTCCCCGTCCAACCATCTGCTCCCGCAGTACTTTGGATGCCGCGGTGCGGAGCGGAACAATCGTGTATAGATTATTTACGTCCCAACCTTCCTTTAACATATTGACATGAATCACAATTTCTATTGGATTATCGTTTCTCTCCACATCCAATAAAAGCCGCATATTAAATTCACTTTCCGCCCCGCGCATTTTAGAATGAACTGTAATGGTTTTATTTTTGTATCTCCCATTCCGAAATTCATCAGATTTTACAAATGATTCCACCCATTCGGCATGTGCTGTATCCTGACAGACAATTAACATAAAGGGTTTTACAATTCTCTTTCCCGTTTCATCTGTATATAATTCTAATTTTTTCTTTGCATTTTCATGACAAGTTATGCCATCCAAAATCATCAGCTTGTCCAACTGTTCCACGCCAAAATTGTAGAAATCTATGTCTGTACGGGTAACAGCAAAAGGCGTTCTGGTGTAACCATCCGCAATCGCCTTAGATAATGGATACTCATAGACAACATTCCTAAATGGAACCTGTTTTGTTCCCTTTTTCCATAAAGGAGTTGCTGTGAGTTCCAAGCCTAGCATAGGATGCAGATTGTCAAGAGCTACCATTCCCTTCGCTGCCCTGTAATGATGGCTTTCATCCATAATCAAAACCAAATCATCCAACGAAGATATCGCATCATAGAAAGATTTTCCCAGGTTTTCCGTTACTTCCTTCATCTTGGCATCTTCTTTATTAAATTTATCTATATTGTAAATATAGATATTGATATCCGATTCCCACAACCGGATATTTTTATTATGATAATCTTCATCCGTCACGATATTCGGGGGTTCGAGAAAACACCCAATACCTTTAAAAACATATTTTGCGCTTGACGGATCACCCAAATCCTTCTGTAATTTATCATAAATAGTAGTTCCTGGTGCAACCACAAAAAAATTCCGTACACTATGCACTGTATAAAGATATGTAATAAATGCACCCATCAATCTTGTTTTCCCAACACCTGTAGCTAGAGCAAAGGTGAGAGACGGAAAGTTTCTTTCAAAATCCGTACAAATAGGATACATTGCAGTAATATCGCTAAGTTTTTCTTCCAGTTTTCTATCTTTGGATAAATCTACTTCAGCCATAATGGAATCTAATATCTTCAACGAATCCTCCTGTGGTGTCCGTAGCGACATTACCCCACTGATATATTCTGTTGTATACTTCAGGAAACGCACATCACTCATCACCTCCCACCTCCTCATCTTCATATACGGGCGGATGAACAATATTCAGCGCATAGTCATCCTTTCCATATTCACAACGGTTCAAAAGCATCTGCGGAATTTTCTTTATTATAATATTATCATAGACTTTATCCATCTTGGAATCAAAGGACTTACAGGCAATGATCAGATATTCCTCCTCTTGCATCGAATCTTTGATAGAATCAAGATAAGCGCCATTCAGATGGCGGGTAGTTACAAACAAATAACTGTTTTCATTACCCACTGACTGTTTCCAAAACAAATTTTTATCTGGCTGATATTTGAATCCCTCATGTAGTGCCACTGCTGCCGCCAGCATATCCACATTATATTCTTTATTTATAACATATTCCCCAAAAGCATCTATATTAATAAGCGTAGGCGCTAACTCGTAAAAACGATAACCCCCACCTCCCCGCCAATCCAAAGTTTTGGTAATACCCAATAAATCATTTCCCGCAATCACTGTATCTAACCTTGTTTTACAATGGGTATATGCATGTTCTCCCATTTCAATCCCAATATAACGTCTCCCCATTTTGTGGGCAACTGCCGCTGTCGTTCCTGAACCCAGAAAGCTATCAAGGACAATATCCCCCGGTTCTGTTGACATTTCGATAATACGATACAATAATTGTTCTGGCTTTTTACTCCTCGGAAAATATACCCCTCCTTCGTTCGCTATATCAGCTTTGGGGATTTCACCATGTTTCCACAATGTAGTCATTTTCTGCGATTTAGCTAGCATACCATCCTCTAGTGTAGTCGTGTCTCTTAGCCATGAAAGCAACTCACAATTATAGTAATACAACGTGGTTTCTTCTCCTTTATTTTTCCCACGACTAGGTACATAATCTACAGAATAAAGTTTCCCTTTATCCAAAAACGCAATTATATTATTTTGAAATTCATTTTCTTTCTGAACTCGATTCCCACGAAAAAGACTATCTAAATGTGCAACAAACTCTTTTCTGATTTCTGTTTCTCGATTCTTTGCGTCTCGTAGAGAAATACTGGCAATTTCAAATCCTGAATGTTCATAAACTCTGACTAACTCCCCATTTGACTTTGCAGTAAACTCTCTTACTAAAACCCTTTCCCCAAAGTTTACTACAAATCTGTTATATCGTTTTATAATATTAAATCCCAATTCCTCATAACTCAAATTAACTTTATCCGGCAAATTTCCTTTTTTGTACAGAAGTATATGTTCTGTTGTATTAACAAGATATCCCCCCTGCCCTAATCCAGCAACCGCAGAACGCTCATATGTGATGTGTGACACGAAATTACATCTTGTAAATATTTCATCAAGAAGAACCTTACAATAGTGTACTTCAACATCGTCAAGATGAATCCAAAACATACCATTAGTCTCGAGCAATCTATACAAATGCTTAAAACGCTCATTCATAAGATTCAGCCATATAGAATGTTCCAGATTATCATCATAATGCTCAAATGCCTGACCTGTATTAAATGGCGGATCTATGTAAATACACTTAACCTGTCCTGCATAATCCTTTTCCAATGCTTTCAATGCAAGTAAATTATCTCCATGTATCAGCATATTCTCTGTATCAATATCTGCACCAATATTTGACAACTCTGTATTCTCTATCAACAGACGTGGTTCTACATGAATTGGCTCATCCTTCCCATACCACATCAATTCTAGTCTGTTTGCCATTACGATTCCTCCTCTAATATATGGATAAAACTATATATAGTCAATATTAACACATTTCAGTAATAGAAACACGATGTTTTTTCACTAAACCTGAATTATTCACGGCAGTATAAACTCACATAAAATCCGCCGTAGTTACCATTACAACCCCTCCAGATACCTCACTCTGTCGCAAGATAGCCTAAAAATGGGCAGACTTCTCCTGTGATAGGGTTGGAAATTTATTGTGGCTGTCAAGGTCCATTAACAGTTATTATTCCAACTGTGGCTGCAGGTTACGGATGTTTTCCAGTGTCTCGTAGAATTCTTTCTTGTAGGGACAGCTGCTGCACAGTTTAAAATATTTATATCGTGCTGATTTTACCACCCTTGCGGCTATCTTCAGCAGTTTTAATCGTATGGTATCAATACGCTGTTTTCGCATACTGGCAGCAAGCGCCAATCGTCTAAACCAATTGAATAGGTTATAAGCTAATGCATGAACCAGAAGGCGGTTCGCATTTACCAGCTTTGAGGAACTGCTTACAGAGGCAAAGTCAAAACCGCTTTTGCATTCCTTGATGAAATTTTCCATTTTGTCTCTTCCGCAATAGAACCGGATCACCTGATAAGGTTCCATTTCCAGTGTTGTGACAATAAAGGTATACAGATGGATCATCTGCCCATACGGCTTTTCTATTTTAAAGGCCACCCTGCGTGGATGGTTCCATGAACCGGCCTGGTACAGGAATTCCCCATACTCGACAGCGTAATCTACCTGGTTGGATTTCGTTGCACGGTACAGTGCCTGGTTTTCCTCTTCTGCCAATTCACGGAGTTTTGCATTCTCCTTGAGCCGGATGGCATATTTGCAGTTTTTATCTTCAAGAACTTCATACAGGCCTGGTGACGCAAAACCACTGTCACCACGAAAGTAAAGCGGCATATCCGGGAAATCGCAGAGGAATTCATCCAGAAGGGACTTCATAAAAATATCTGCCTCTTTGCTGCAATACATGGTGCCGTCACGAAGCTGTGCTTTTAGCAGATCGCCGGTCAGCCCGTCGTAGCATAACAGCGGATGATAACCATGAGCCTGATAATGGTAGTTGAAACCTTCTCCTTCCTGATTCCCATAGGTATCAAGAAGTGTGGAGTCAATATCAAAAAGCATGAATTCCGGTCTCTTTATGGAATAGATGACTTTACGGAGTTCACGTGTAATCTGGCTTAGCTGGTTGAGTGTATCTCCATCCATGCGGTTAAAAAAGCGTGACAGGGTAGGCTGGGATGCCAGGGCATCCTTGCCTAAAATAACTGTCATAACAGGTTCGTTTGTCAGTTCGTCTGCACAGTCATCCTCAAAGTAGGAATTGATAATCTGGTAAATTACCTGCATCAGATTCGTATCATCCTTATGGACGCGGAACCATGCGGTATCATTGGTTTTGAACATACGATTAACGAGCCTGACCGCTCCAATCTTAAACAGGAACTCTTTGAACAGGAGAAGTCCTGCATCGGAGGATAAATCGCCTCCGTCAAAATTAATTTTAATCTGGCTATTGCTTTCTAAGCTTACAGTGTTTAAAATATCCATATAAAGACCCTTTCTTTGGTTTTGATTTGGATTGGACACCTAAATTTTACCATAGATAGAGGTCTTTTTCTATTCACTAAATAAGTGAAAAGCAATATTCAATTAAAATACAGTAACTATGCGGGTTTCAGCAGTTAATGCTGTTATTCCGTGAATAATTCAGGCTTAATATAGTAGAGGCTGTTTATCTACAAAATAACGAGGTGAATACATACAATGAATGACGAGACGATTGTAAGTCTTTATTGGGCAAGAGATGAAAGTGCGATTGCAGAAACATCTTCAAAATATGGCGGACTTTGTAATCATATCGCAAACTACATTCTCTCAAACTACCAAGACAGGGAAGAATGTATCAACGATACTTACCTTGCAGTCTGGAACGCAATCCCGGATAAACACCCAAATAGATTTTCCGTATTCTTGAGCAGGATTGTCAGAAATTTGGCTTTGAAAAAATATGAATATATTTCTGCCGCAAAAAGAAATCCATCTGTTGTTACATCATTAGAGGAATTAGGTGACTGATCCGCCGGATAATCCAGGGGATATTACTTTATGAATGGATAACAGCGGCGGGGCAATGACTGATTTCACGCTACTGAAAGAGTGTGATCTTGATTTATGATTACCAGATAAGGAAGAAAAGCCAATAAGCATTTGAAGACAGCGGCATATGGACTATCTGAAGCATTACCGAAAGGTTACATACACCAATCTTCTCACGAGCGGCAATCTCAATGCTTACCTTGCTGAAATTGATAAACAGGCGCAGAAACGCTTTGAACGGTTTATAGAATGCAGGAAACAGTCACAGGGTATCACGTAACTGCTAAAGGCAGAAAACGCCATAGAATAGATAGGCCAAATCTAAACTTTGGGATTTCTCAAAAGTTGGGATTTTCGGACGAATGAATAACATACGGGCTTGTGCGATGGAAATAGTCTTCTCAAAAACGGTCAACGGATATATAATATACTCGCATTAACCGTTACAGCCAATAAGGAGAATGTATATGAATGACAAGTTTTTTAAACTTCCATTAGAAAAACAACGGCGTATTATAAACGCTGCTTATAAAGTATTTTCCGAAAGCAGCCACAAAAAGGCCCCAATGTCGGAAATTGCAGACGAGAGCGGCATTTCAAAAGCGTTGCTTTTTCGTTAAGAGCATATTATGAAACGACTCCAGAAATACAAAATTCCATTCAAGAAAATTTTAATGATATCAGCAAGGCAAGTGAAATGACAGTGTTTGAGAAAATAGATATATCAAAATTTCAGAAAGATATTGATATAAAGACAATGTATGCTGAAACATTTTACACTGTCGATAGATATATGCTGAAAAAATATCGTTCAAATTGTATTATACCAGACGAAATTGAGAAAGAAATTATTGTTTTAATTGATTTTTGGAAAAAGATTTATACGCAGGAGGTGTGAACAAAATGAAGCATAAAACAATTTTGGCACAAGGCAGAACTGTACTTTTCAGATAATTACGCAATCATCTTATGGGGTGTTCCTATGCATGTCAGCATTTTGCTGCTTTGTATCCTGATATTGTAAAAGGATTTGTGGCGTTAGATACAACGCCATCTGGATTTAAATATTACTCAAAATCAGACTTGTAGTGGCTGAAGCAGGTTGCTCCTATGGCAAAATGCTTTAAAACTATCCACCAAGAAAGGAAAAATTATGCTGTATTATGATGAATATGGAAACAAGGAAAATCCGACTATCCTGCTGCTGCATGGAGCGGGTGCGCTTGATACATTTTGTGGGCAGTATTGCTTTGCTGATAAATATCATCTTGTTGTACCTCACTTAGCAGGTGCGGGAAAGGCTGCTGCTGAGATTTATGAGCCAGAACAGACCGTAGAGGAACTCCTTACGCTCATTAAATCCCTACATAAAAAGCGAATCGGCGTAATCGGTCATTCGCTTGGAGGTCAGATTGCAATAATGCTTGTCAGTAAGCAGCCCGAATTATTTAACTTTGCCGTATTTTTAAGTGCATGGGTAAATCCAAAGCCGAAAACAATTCAGATGTACTGTTCTTTTTCGGGATTATCCGCAAAAATGCTGCATTGGAAATGGTTGGTGCAGTTTCAAGGAAAGTATTGGAATTACACCAGAGAACAAACAAATAATATGACGGACTATTCAAAACAGATTACCCCACAGGTGTATCGTTCTTTTTTTGCTCATACATTAAATTTATCAAAGTTATCGGAATATCAAAAAGTAACAGTACCAATGTTGGCAATTTGCGGGAGTAAGGAAGTCAGCGATATGAAAACTTCTCTTACATTACTTGCTCAAAATCCAAATTGTCAGACAATGGTATTACAAGGAGCAAACCACGACTTCCCAATGCGTAATGCCAAGCAACTTAATCTAATGCTTGAAAAATTTACATTGGAGTGTATTATGAAACGAGAAACCGAATAGATTTTTTATGTCCTGTTTGTGTAAATAAAACCAGTTTGGAGGAATTTTAAAGGATTATGCTGCTTCTAAAGTCAACTTTCTCAGGGTGAATTCAAAGGGCAGCTCCCAGACATTCAAATGCTGAGGCATGAGGATATGATACCGGCGGCAGTACCACATCTTAGTTGAGCGGTGTCTGCCGCTTTCTAATTGAAAGTCTATTTTCTCACGTTTATTTGAACGTTCAGCCGAAGTTCTGACATTGTATTCCAGCTTCCATTCCTCGCTGTCGCGGGGTGGGAAATTAATCAGTCTGGGATTATCTTTCATTGCAAGATGAACGGTTCTTCCATATTTAGAATCGGAACAGGGATTCGAGCAGGAGCATCCTTATTTTCGACTGGCAAGAGGACAACGGAACTTCAATCATATCACAGATACTGATGGTCTTCCTTAAATATTCCGTGAAAATCTTCTCCACATGATCTGCGTCTCAAAAAAATGGCAATATAACTCAAGGAAAATATATATACCGGTCAATAATTCTTATAAACCCTTCTTCCCCCAGCCGTTTCATGATTCGTGATACCGTACTGCGAGTGGAAGAGATCATATTCGCCAACTCTTCATGCGTATATTTCCGAGGAAGGCGAATTCCATGCGCAGATGGGATGCCCTGCTGAATGGACAGCCGGAGCAGAAGATTCTTTAACCGCTCTTCTGTATTGCAGAAAGACGCATCCTGAATCTGCGGCATAAGAATTCTTATTTTGCATGTCAGCATAAGTGTCATAGAAAAAGACAGTTCAGAATTCTCTTTCAGCACCTTCTCAAAATAAGCTACCGGAATTTTGCGGACAGAGACTTTCGTCAATGTCTGAGTTGCCACCTGGTCCATATCCCGCTGCAATGCAGTAACCTCCCCGAACATATCGCCTTTTGACAGCAGGAGCATAGTCTTTTCCACTCCTCTGCTGTTGGCAAAGTATTGACGAATCCGTCCGCTTAATATCAAATACACATATTCAGCATGCACACCGCCGCACCCGATCATAAACTTGGGCGGGTAATCTTCCCTTTGTCCAAATTCACCAAAATATTTAAAATTACAGCAGCGGTAAAAATCAACCATGTTTTTCTGCATGTTTTCTCCTCCTCTTATGCTTACTATAATAGTAGACACTTTTGATAAATTCAACATTATTTTTTTCAGTAATGTGTTGCAGGACACATTATTCAAAATATTTTTTCAGTAAAATAAAATTATCAAAATTATTGTCCTCAAAAAAGGACATCAGGAGGTGTAATTCAACATGAATCAATGGTTACAGGACATGTCATGGGAAGAAGCAGAAAAATCAATCCAAAAGGCCAAAGGAGTCGCCATTCTTCCTGTAGGCAGCGTAGAACAACACGGGTATCATATGCCACTTGGAACCGACAGCTATGTAGCTATTACTTTAGCGGAAGATGCCGCAAAAAAGACAGATGCTCTCATAGTTCCCCCGCTTTGGTTCGGATGGAGCCCGCACCATATGGTGCGGCCGGGAACCATTACGATCCGTCCCGAGACACTCACAGAAATCACATACGATATTGCGGCATCCCTGCGCCACCACGGAATCCGCAATCTGATCATGATTAACGGACACCGCATTGTAAATGTGGTATGGATGCAGCTTGCAGCGGAAAAAATACAAAGAGAACTTGACATGTCTGTGCAGATTTTCGACCCCGCCTACATGTCAAAAGAAATTGTCAAAGAACTTGGTTTCGGCGCTGTCGGACATGCAGAAGAGATTGAGACTTCCCACATGATGTACCGATACCCTGATCTTGTAAATTTAAAACTGGCAAAAGACAATCCAATACAGGACAAGCATCTATACTCTGTAGATCCATCCTATGAAAAGGACACTCTCTGTTATGTCCCAAGCTCCTACGCCCATGCAGCAAAAAATGCAGAGATAGCAGGAGGAACTTCCGGCGAACCGACAAAAGCCGACGCCCAAAAAGGAAAAATCTATCATGAGCATCTTGTAAAACGTTTAGTGGAAGTTATCGAAATACTGAGAGAACAGTAACTGAAAGGGGGAAAAAGGAATGAAGTTATCCACAAATGAAAAAGCAGTTTACGCTATCTTCTTACTTGTCTTAATTATGGTAAACCCACCAATCGTTAACATAGTAAGTGACTACGCCAAGACACATCCTTTCGTCCTTGGATGGCCGACACTCCTGGTTTGGCTGAACGCCTGGTATATCATCGCGCTCATCGATTTCCTTGTCGGAGTTTTGACCATCCGGTCATGGAAAAAAGACTACAATGAGGAGGGAACCTTATGAATAATACAGGATTAATGATACTGGCTCTCTATACACTGTCTCTTTTCGGGATTGCCTTTTATGCATCCCGGCAGGACAAAAAAAATATTAAAGATTTTGCAACTGCCGGAAGTTCCTTAGGCGTCTTTGTCCTGACCCTCACTTTCAGCGCAACATACCACAGTTCCTACGCTTTCCTTGGTGCAGGCGGATTTATATACAACAATGGAATCGGCTGGTGGGTCAACGGAATCTGGACTGTATTCCCCGGCCTGTTATTCTGGGTTATCGGCAGAAGATTCTGGTATCTTGGAAAAACCAGAGGATACATGTCCATGTCCCAGTACATCAGCGATGTGTACGAGAACCGTACAATCGGTCTCATAGTTACCATAATCGCCATGATATTCACGGTGCCGTACGTAGCAATGCAGGCCATCGGTTCCGGTTACATTTTCCAGACTATAAGCGGCGGGCGCCTGAAATATGAGGTAGGTACAATTATATTTTTCGCAATCATGATTATCCTTGTGTGGATGGGCGGAATGAAGGGTGTTGCGCTTACGGATGCTGCCCAAGGCGTATTTATGTGGATTGGGATGGTTATCGGCTCATACCTCATCCTGAAAACGAATTTCGGAAGCGTTGCGGCGGCCTATCAAAACGTCTACCAGGAAGTCCCCTCCCTTCTCACGCTGCCCGGCCCTAATGGCGTCGTCACGGCAACTGATTGGATTTCCCGATGGACCGTAATCACCATCGGCATGATGATGTTTCCGCATGTGACCCTCAGATTTTTTGCGGGGAAATCTTTAAAAGTTCTAAAGTGGTCTTCTGTTTTTTCATCTGTTTACCTGACATCCATCTATATATTCCTTCCGGCAACAGGTATGGCGGGTAATATATTGATGCCGGGATTAGAATCGCCAGACACCATTTTCCCGGAGCTGCTTTTAAAATATACGCCTATCGTCTTTGCCTCCCTTGTTATCTCGGGCGCACTGGCAGCTTCTATGTCTACAGGCGATTCGCAGCTTCACGCAGTCAGCACCATGGTCTCTACGGATATATATAAAACCTACATCAACAAATCCGCAGACGATTACACACAGTACAAAATCGCCAGACTTGCAACATTAGCATTTGGATTCTGCTCTGTCATCGTAGCTTTGATGAGACCGGGTCTGATCAGTGATATTCTGGCACTGGCAAACGGAGGCGTCGCAGCATTAGCTCCCGCCATGTTAGGCGGCATCTACTGGAAAAAAACAACACCGGCAGGTGCGCTTTCCAGTATCCTCGTTGGGGAAGCCGTTATGCTTTTTACAACGTTTGTTATACCGAATCCACTGGGACTTATGGCAGGACTGTGGGGACTTATGGCTGCTTTGATAATCTTTATCGCTGTAAGTGCCGCAACCAGGCCAGTAAAGACAACCTCAGAAGTCATCGATTCCCTGAATCACTTTTTCGCAGCAGAGTAAGATATATCTTTTACAGACATTTTTCCAGTTTGTTCTCTTCCCTCTTCTAACTTATCGGATATACTCTTTGCAGGCGGCGGAACGCACCTTCCTCCGCCTGCTAAAAATCTTTTTACTAAATTCAATACATTTTTACTATTTACAGAACGCTGTCAAATCACGTAATATGTTAATATTGATATAATTGAGTAAAAATGTATTTATAACATTTTACAATTATGTTATGGAGGCTGTTATGACAATTGCAATCATGGATGATTCTTCAAGAGACATTGCACTTTTATACGAATATATACACCGATACTGCAATGAACACAAAATACATACATCAATCAAAACATTTACAAGCGAGACGGCTTTTCTCAATGCATTTAAAATAGAAAAGTATAATCTTGTTTTTCTCGACATCTTCATGCAAGACTTAAATGGTATCCAGATTGCAAAGGCAATTAAAAAGCTCAATCCCAAATGTCAGATTATCTTCTCAACTTCCAGCAAAGAGCACGCCGTCAAGGCCTTTCGCCTGCACGCTCTGGATTATCTGCTGAAACCATATACTTATGCACAGCTTGAAGATGCACTCAATCGTTATGAAAATGATGCCGCAAAATTTACACATTATATCGAGCTGAAAGAAGGACGCTTCCAGACACGTATCCTTATCACAGATATTATGTATGTTGATTACCACAACCACTACACCCAGGTACACACTACGTCAAGGCTTATTCGTTCCTACATGTCTTTTGGAGACTTCTCACCAATGCTCTCCTCCTACAGACAGTTTTTATGGTGTTATCGGAACTGCATGGTCAATATGGACTACGTAGATTCCTGGGAAGCCAATGATTTCATTCTCAAGAATGGAGAACGGCTGCCGATTTTCAAATCCCAACGCAATAAAATCATTCAGACATATGCTAACTACATCTTCGATTATGTCAATGGAGGTACAAGACTGTGACATTTGCCCATATTATAAATACTCTTTGTTTTATATTTCCTTGTTTTATTCTTTTACTCCTTACCTTTAAGGATCATCTGCGCCAACCTGCCTTCCTTCACATGATCGGA
This sequence comes from Lachnospiraceae bacterium MD308, assembly GCA_000403475.2. Taxonomy (GTDB): domain Bacteria; phylum Bacillota; class Clostridia; order Lachnospirales; family Lachnospiraceae; genus MD308. The sequence goes on along the minus strand of KE159796.1, from coordinate 192,347 downwards.
GCTATCCTGCTGTACCTCGTAATTACTTTTTACGGTTCTGACACGTATGCCGATTTTACCTCATCTCCGCTGAAATATGCTGCATTCGGTCTGGCTACCATTATTCTTGGCGCCGCCATTTTTGACATGGCAACCGGTTACCGTCTGGGACACGGCATTTTTATAGTATCCATCGCAAAATGCTATGCAGAACATGTTACACTTCTTTCCATGTATATATATTTTCTATCTCACGGTCATCTTCCTGACTATGATACTTTTGACTCATTTTTAATCCGGACTGTCCTGACTGTTGTCACGTTTCCGCTCATATACCACTTTTTCCGAAAATCACTGCGCCCTGCCCTGGATTATACTGCATCCTTTTCCATATGGAAACAAGTATGGATTATTCCAATCTGCAACAATTTACTCTACAACATGATATTTTCTCTGAATATATCCTCTCCCGACTCGGCGCCGGACAAGTTTTTCTATTATATCCCGCTGCTTTGGGTAATTCTCACCTTTGCCACCTATGTCCTTATCATGAGAATGGTCGTTGTAATCATCGAAAACGCCAACCTTCAGGAAAAATTGCATGTCTCTGAAACGGTTTCTGCCTCACAGCGCAAGCAGGCTGAAAACCTTCAACTGCAAATCGAACAGACGAGCCGTCAGCGCCACGATATGCGCCATCATCTTCTCGTAATAGGCACTTATATCAAAACAAAAGATATCGAAGGACTTAACACATATATAAATAATTACCGCGCTTCTCTGACTCCGCCGGCAGACATCTACTGCGAAAATCTCGCCTTAAACTCTATTATCGGGTACTACAAAGAGCTGTCAGAAAAAAATGGCTCCTCCTTTGATATCTCTGTATCCCTGCCCAAAGAGTCTCTCCTTCCAGATATGGATCTGTGCGCTATAGTCTCAAATCTCTTAGAAAATGCCACCGAAGCCTGCGCACGAATGAACGGCAAAGACAGTTTTATCAATGTAAAAATATCAGCGACAACCAACTCTCTCCTCGTAATCATCATTGAAAACAGCTATGAAGGAGAAATCCAGAGATCCGGAAGCACCTTCATTTCCTCCAAGAAAAAAGGACGAAAGGGAATAGGCATCTCCTCCGTCCTTAATATCATTGACCAATACAGCGGATTGTCAAAATTTGAATATCAGAACCAAATTTTCAAAGTATCGGTATTGCTAAAAATAAAACAACTTCCAATACCAGTATAGCAGTATGCCTCTGTCTCCTCTCATCCTCTCTCCACCCTTCTCGCATACCCTAAAAGCCCTGCTCCCACGCATCCTCCCGTGACAGCCAGGCAGGCCGCCCACAGCGGCAGCACAAGCCGGAGATACCTCACCATATCCTCCGCCTGATACTGCCTTGCCTGAAAGACAAGTACCGTAAAGACAGCCGCTCCTGCCGCTGCCGTCAGCCCTGGCAGGACATAAAAATACCGGAACAGCTCTGAACGGATCAGCCGTTTCCTGTCCTTCTCCCTCATCCCCATGCACATTAAGAACTCCGACCTTCTAAGGACAGACTCCCTCTCCATCAGGACTTTAACGATCAAAAGCACAAAATAGATCAGCACAAACAAGAAAAACATAAGCCCGTTCATCACGCTCTTCATAATCCTCTCCGTCCGGAGTTTCTGCACCGCGTTCTTCTTGATATAGCAGCTCTGCACCGCCTTATTGTATCTCTCATCCCCGGCATGCCTCTCCCGGAACACATCAAGCTCTTTCTCAATCCCGGGCAGCTCCCTCTCATCCGCCCGGACCAATACAAGCTCGCTGGGTCCCTGCGGTAAGTCTTCCTCCGAATATCCACGTTCTCCCACCTCTTCCTCCGACATATAATTGCCGGTATAGGGGTCTGTGACTTTCCACAAATCCTGGGCCGTCTCAAAATACTCGTCTGAAAATACGATCAGGTTATCCCACTTCCCCTGTCCGAACACTCCTACAAGACTCCCGATTTCCTCCCCCTCTATCTCTTTAAAACTGTACACCGGATTTTCGCCCCTGCACGCAACATTCGGGGCTACGCCTCCATAAACAGGCACGCCCACATGGAGGGCCGGTTTCTTTCTCGACAGCCAGTAGTCCACCGGCTGGGCTTTGACCGACTTATCCTGCTGGTGCACGATATACACCTTCTCTCCCGCGCTGTCCAGCCCGGCGGGCTCCTCTTCCCATGTACTGTCCGCCCTCTTTTTCAGCGCCCGGTATGTACTCTCCGAGATGCCGATCTGCTGCCCCTGGGGCGGAGCCGGTTCCATCACGCCTTCTACTTTCTCCGTCGAATCCAGATTTGCCACACGCACCATGGGATAGCTCTCAACCTCTGCCCCGTACTCCTCATTAAGTTTCCCGAAGATATCCCTGTCCTCCTCATTCGCCATGCAGACGATATCGTAAGGGTACAGCGTATCCTCGTCCTCCGCAATCAGCACAGATATAAACTGGAAAGGGAAATAAAACAGCGCGCAGAACAAAAGGACGGACATTGCCGTAACATATACCGCATTCGTCTTCGACTTATGGAAAAGCTGGTTATGCATCATCAGCCTGCGAAGATAGGACGGCGCCCTCCTTTCCCTCAGCAGATATTCCGCAATGCCGTACCGGAACGACAAGTAAAGCCCTATAAAAAACAAAAACAGCAGCAAAGGTTTCTCAAAATTCCTTAACTGGCGGTACTCGAACATGCTGTAAAGCATAAGCCCGACGCCCGCGCCTAAAAAGATTTTTCTATGCCTTGCCGGCATTTTTTCTTTGACAGACTGCAGGTCAACGGAACTTCCAAGGCGGAAAGACACAAAGATATCCCGCGCTGCCATAAACGCCACAAGATACAAAACAAGCAGGGCAAGGAACGCCTGCACATACGGGAGTGCCCCAAAAGCCCCCATCCTAAGCTCTACGCCCAATAAAAGCTTTGACTTCCATGTAAAAACATGCAGCGCCAGCGCGCCAAAAATCCCCCCGATAAGCACCGTAAACCCAAGGACTGACAAAAACTCCAGCGCAACAAAAAACTGCAGCGTCCGCTTTCTCATCCCCAAAGTCAGAAAAATCCCATAGTTTTTCGCGCGGCACCTCAGATAATAAAACGACAGAATGATGATCATGATCACAGACACAACCGCCAGAGGAAACATGACATTCAAAAGGATGCTGCCAAGGCTCCCCATCACCTGCACGATGCCCTCGATATTATTCTCCTCTTTAAGGAGCGAGCGCATGCCAAACCCGACCACGATAAAGAAGAACACAAGGCTGCTGCAAAATACAAGCAGCACATAATCCCGCCACGTCTTTTTTAGATTCTTCCACAAAAACTGATAAAACAGCGGATTGTACCTGCCCTCAAAAGCCAGCCGTTCTCTTTCTTCTTCCTTCTGCGCTTTTTCCTTCGCCCGGAGCGCTGCGGACTCCTGTTTCATCTCCTTCCACTGCTCCATCGCCTTCCCGGCGATAAATTCCACCCCGCACAAAAGGATAAACACTGTCGGGAAACACCACATCAAGGTATTCCCGGAATTGAGAGCCGAAACAGTGTCGCCGCTCGTATTCCACATACTGAGCGCCACGGACGTAAGCAGCGCGAACACATTCCACAGGCGCCTTTTATCCCGGAGCACCGCCGCCATATGCAGCACAGCAAAAACGCAGAGCAAAAAAAACAGCCCGCACTCCGCCCAGATCCCTGCCTTGAGCGCAGCCATATTGGAGGCAAAAAGACTGTCGTCCACAGCCAGCTCTTTAAGCCCCGTCCTTTTCAGCGCCACCGCCACCTCAAAAATATGGTACCGCTTGCCCCCGACCGCGATCCAGGGGAAAAACGTCAGAAAAATACTGAGCAAATAAACCGTACAGGAAAATATTTTCTGACCGAGAGAGATTTTTTCTTTTTTCATGCCCGTTCCACTCCTTCCTGACCCTGCTTTCCGCAAGATACCCTCACTGTTCAAAAATAAGGCAGATTCCCACAAGGGCAAAGGTGATAAACATCGTCGCCTTAAAAAGCACAGACTGTATCGCAACACATGTCAGGATTGCCGTCTCACGCTTTTTCCTGGCATTCAGAAGATACCAGATCTCCCCGATGATCCCGTAAAGCGCCATCCCCAGCATAAAGGGCGTTCCCACGCACCCATACATGTTCATTAAAAGCTCCGGCCCCCAGGACATCCTGTTGTACGGCTCCAGGGAATACGCTATATTGTTCACCGCATCCCATTCCGAAAATGTGCCAATGCTAAATATAGTCAGCAATATATTGAGAGGAATGTCCATCCAGATGATATGTTCCAGATAATCTTCCCTGATCTCGGTTCTTATTACTTCCTTGCCGGTCTGCAAAAGCTCTTCCTCCCGGAGATTCTCCTGTTTTTCCTCTGTTCCGACAATAAGCTCCTTACGCATCTGCTCCGCCATCTTTCGGCAGGAATCGCATTCTTTCAAATGCTCCTCCACAAGCTCCCTGCTGCCCTCGCTGCAGCATTCATCCAGATATAAGGGCATCAAATCCCTGATTACCTCACACTTCATCCTTTCCGCCCCCTTCTAATCGCTCTACAATCATACATTTCGCGCGGTAATAAGTCACTCTCGCCCAGGATTCCGATTTCCCGAAAAGACGGCTGATATCTTTATAGGAAAGCTCCGCCATCACCCGCAGGGTAAAGACTTCCTTATAGGGCTCCGGCAGCACATGGAGAACCTCATGGATGCGGATCTGCTCCGCATGGTCGATAAACCGCTCCTCTAAGCTCTCCCCGCAGGGCTCCTCCTCCATAGCCTCCTCCCTGACGATCGGACGCTGCCTTTTGCAATACGCAAAATACTCATGCTTTGCAATCTGGCACAGCCAGACCGACATCTTGCACGTTCCGCGGAATTGTCCCAGATTTTCAAACGCGATGGAAAATGTGGACTGAGTAAGCTCCTCGGCAATATCTTCACTGCCGCTTAATTTTAACAGGAAATTATACACATCACGCAGATAGTCTACATAGATTTTTTCAAAATCCTGCACCAGCCCACCTCCTATCTATAAGAGTCAAAAATACAGGTTTCGTTACAGAAAAACATAAAATAAAAAAGAAACATGCCTGAAAAAACTGCCAACCATAAACTGATTGACAGTCTTCTCCCTCTATCATACGCACCGGCTCCCCCTCTGCGGGGGGAACCGCCTATATTAAACCTGCTCTGCCAGGGTTTCCCTTGCCTTCTCAAGAGCCGCCTCAATGCCCTCCGGATTCTTGCCGCCGGCCTGGGCCATGTTCGGGCGTCCGCCGCCGCCGCCGCCCACAAGGGACGCGATCGCTTTAATAAGGTTCCCGGCATGGGCGCCTTTATCTACCGCCGCCTTTGTAGCCGTAGCCATAAGGTTTACCTTTCCTCCCGCCGGGGATGCCAGCACTACGACACCCTCGCCAAGCTTATCCTTTAGCTGATCGCCCAGATCCCGAAGTCCGTTCATGTCCACGCCTTCCACCTTCGCGGCGAGAAGTTTCACCCCGTTCACTTCCGTCACCTGGTTCATCACATCGCCCAGGGCGTCTGCCGCCTGCCTGCTCTTAAGGCTCTCAACCTCGCCCTTTAACGCCTTATTTTCCGCCAGCAGAGACTTAAGCTTTTCCATAAGCTGGTCCGGTTTTGCCTTGATAATCTTTGAAATCTCCGAAAGCCTGCCCTCAAGTCCGTGATAATACTCCATAAGTCCCTCGGAGGTCAGCGCCTCGATACGCCTTACCCCAGCCGCCACGCCGGTCTCGGATATAATCTTAAATGCCGTGATGACGCCTGTATTTTCCACATGGGTTCCTCCGCAGAATTCCTTGGAGAACTCTCCCATGCTCACTACCCGGACGATGTCGCCATACTTCTCCCCAAAGAGAGCCGCCGCGCCGGTCTTTTTCGCCTCTTCTATCGGCATGTTCTCCGCCTTTACCGGCAGGCAGAGGGCAATCTGCTCATTTACCATATCCTCAACCTTCTTAATCTCCTCCGGCGTCATAGCGGAAAAGTGTGTAAAGTCAAACCGCAGCCTGTCCTCATTGACGGACGAGCCCGCCTGCTCCACATGATTTCCTAGAACCTCTCGGAGCGCCTTCTGCAAAAGATGAGTCGCGCTGTGGTTGTTTGCCGACAGCCTCCTCTTCTTTGTGTCAATCTCAAGGGTCACCGTATCGCCGATTTTCACCATGCCTTTCGTCACATGCCCCTTATGGCCGATCTTACCTCCAGGCAGCTTTAACGTATCCTCCACGCAGAACGCGAACCCATCCCCGCGGATTACCCCGGTATCAGCCTCCTGGCCGCCGCTTGTAGCATAAAACGGAGTCTCCTCCACAAAAATCGTTCCTTTATCCCCGTCGGAAAGAGCCTCCACAAGCTCTTCCTCCGCCGCAAGCACCGTCACCTTCGACTGGGACGCACTCCTGTCATATCCCACGAATTTGCTTGTAACAGCCGGGTCGATCTCATCGTAGACCGTCGCCTCCCTGCCGCTGTAATTATGCTCGCCGAAAGTTCCCTTCGCTTTCGCCTTCTGCTCTTCTACCGCCTTTTTAAAGCCCTCCTCATCAACGGAAAGCCCCTTCTCCTCCAATATCTCGATGGTCAAGTCAACTGGGAATCCATAGGTGTCATAGAGGCGGAACGCGTCCTCGCCTGAAAGGGTCTTCTCGCCCTTCCTTACCATCTCCTCCTCCATCTTTTCCAGGATGGAAAGCCCCTGGTCTATCGTCTTGTTAAACTGCTCTTCCTCTTTCGCAATCACTTTAAAGATAAAGTCCTTCTTCTCCTCAAGCTCCGGGTAGCCGTCCTTTGAGCCGTCAATCACCGTCTGGGCCAGCTCGATAAGGAACTCCCGGCCGATTCCCAGAATCCTTCCGTGGCGGCTTGCCCTCCTTAAGAGCCTCCGGAGGACATACCCTCTCCCGCTGTTGGACGGCAGGATTCCGTCCGATATCATAAATGTCACGGAGCGGATATGGTCCGTGATCACCCGCACAGAAACATCGGACTCTTCCCCTTTTCCGTACCCTACCCCCGCAATCCGGCACACATGCTCCCGGAGGGCGAAAAGAGTGTCAATGTCAAACATAGAGTCCACTCCCTGCACTACGCAGGCAAGACGCTCTAAGCCCATGCCCGTATCAATATTCTTCTGGTCAAGCTCCGTATAGTTGTTATGCCCGTCATTGTCAAACTGGGTAAAGACATTGTTCCAGATTTCCATATAGCGGTCGCAGTCGCACCCTACCGTGCAGCCTTCTTTCCCGCAGCCGTACTCTGCGCCCCTGTCATAGTAGACTTCCGAGCATGGGCCGCATGGGCCAGAGCCGTGCTCCCAGAAATTATCCTCTTTCCCGAAACGGAAAATCCTCTCCGCCGGAATCCCGATTTTCTTATTCCAGATTTCAAACGCCTCATCGTCATCCAGATAGATGGACGGATACAGCCTGTCCGCCTCAAGCCCCACAACCTCTGTCAGGAATTCCCACGTCCAGTGAATCGACTCATCCTTAAAGTAATCCCCGAAAGAAAAGTTCCCAAGCATCTCAAAAAACGTGCCGTGGCGGGCAGTCTTCCCTACGTTCTCAATATCCCCCGTCCGGATGCACTTCTGGCAGGTCGCCACCCGTTTCTTCGGCGGAACCTCCTGCCCGGTAAAATATGGTTTCAACGGCGCCATGCCCGAATTGATGAGCAAAAGGCTCTTGTCATTGTGGGGCACCAGGGAAAAGCTCTTCATCACCAGATGCTCCTTGCTCTCAAAAAACTCAAGGAACATCTTTCTTAATTCGTTTACTCCGTATTTTTTCATCTTATTCTCCTCAAATCTACATTCATTCGCTATTTTTTAATTATAATGAGCGGAAACTGATTTGTCAACGATTGCAGGCTTAGGTTTCCAGAGAGTTTCCAGGTGCGCATTCCTGCCCCCGAACGGTAACATCGTCCCTCCGCCCTCTGTATATTGCAAAACATCTCTCATACAATACAAAGGGAGCGGCAACAAATCCGCTCCCTAATATCCAGTCATCAAACAAATTTCATTATTTCCTGATCTTAACACCCTTCTTTCCAGTAAACGGGCTATAATACTTGCGCCCATTTAAGATTTTATAGGCACGTATCTTATAGTAATACTGTTTTTTCTTTTTAAGCTTACTGTCTGTGAATTTTACAGTGTTCGGCTTTTTAATCGTTTTAATCTTTACGTATTTTCCATTTTTCTTCGTGCTCCGGTATAGCTCATAGCCATTCGCGCCTTTTACTTTCTTCCATGTAATCTGGACTTTCCTCTTTTTACTATTTTTCACCTTAAAGGCCGACGGTTTCTTCACCTGCACTTTAGTCTGCTGACTGCCTTCTGTATCTGTACGTTTACCTCCCGTATCTGGCACAGTTGCAGCAGGCGGTTCTTTTTCTGTCTCAACCTTCTTAGGAATGATCTGGAAGCTTTTCGATACGCTCCCGGTATTAAATCCAAGCCCCCGGATGGTTACTGTCGCAGTTCCAACTTTGGTATTATTGCTGTATTCTACCAGATAGTCTTCACCTTCCGTCAGATTTTCAACAGCCACTTCCGGTTTCTTCTCTTTCCCATCATACACATAGGATTCCCCGGACAACGTTATTTCCTGGCAGGCAATATTCATCTTCGCACTAATCAGGCATTTGGCAGTATATTCTCCATCCTCAGCAATTGCAACCGCCGTTGCCTTCCCGCCCTTTTTTACATCAAAATACATCTTGCTTCCAAAATTATTCAAACCCTCTTCTTCTTTGAAATCAATCACTTCCGGATTGTCAACTGTCCATTTTATCCTGTGATTTGATGCATTGGAAGGAATAAGAGATGCCTCAATACATGCTTTCCTGTTGTCTTCAGGTGACTTGACCTCCACTGTTTTTTCATATTCCTTTTGCCCTGCAATTGATAAATCAACTACTGGAATTGCCGTTCCGGTTCTTATGACCTTTTTACCTGCTTCCGTCAGATATTTGTCTGCATAGGAACCGGACTGCACACTGTATTCAATCTCGTTATTGTCACTGATATTGCCGGAAATATAAGTGACTGATGCCGGAATTGTGATTTGCTTTAATGCAAAACATCTTGAAAATGCATTTCCTCCGATACATCTTGTCCCCTCAGGTATCGTGACACTGGTAAGATTCTCAAACCACATACACGCCATACCATGCAGATTGATCATGGTTTTCGGAAATACAATTGACTCTATCCTGGCAAGTCGCTCTTCATCCGCCTGATTCATAGTAAATAACATAACTTCATAAACTGGATATCCACCCAGCATATCCGGCACCACAACATTCAACTCATTTCCCAGATACTTTGTAATCTGTGCGTATTTTCTGCCCTCCGCACCTTCGTTAACCTTATATTCATAATTCCCTTCTACATAAAGCTTGTCTTCATCAGAATCCGTCACCTTTGCTGTGCCTGTGCATCCAAATATAAGGAAACCACCTGCAATTCCAAGCAAAAGGCATATACAGAGCACTGTACGATATAAAAATTGTCTGTATGAATTCTTATCATTCTTTCTCATTTCTTCTCCTGCCTCCATCTATAAAATCACTTGATTTTAATAGTTACTGCTTTCTTCTTCCCACTTCCATCCGTCGCCATAGCTGTAATCTTTACCTTCTTACCCTTCCCGGCTTTTAATGCCTTTACCTTTCCGGAGCTGCTCACTGTTGCATACTTTTTATTGCTGCTCGTCCATTTCAATTTTTTATTTGCCTTTTTGGTTGCGGTCACTTTGGCTTTCAGTTTTAACGTTTTTCCAGCTTTCACCGTCTTTTTCCCGGATATCGCTACCTTCTTTACCACACCTTTCATTGATGTGATTTTATAAGATGCTTTTACCCCGCTTCCGTCCGCTGCTGTCGCTGTAATTGTGACAGATTTTCCGCCAGATTTTTTGTTCATGGTTACGATGCCGGAACTGTTTACTTTTGCGACTTTCGTATTGCTGGATTTCCATTTAACAGCTTTATTTGTGGCGTTGGATGGTGAAACTACTGCCGTTAGTTTTATCTTTTTGCCTGCGGCTATTTTATCAGAAATTCCATCAATATGAATACTTTTTACATCAATTGAAGTATTTTTCTGTCCAGCTGCATCAACTCCTGAAATATTGGATGCTGGTAATTCAACTACTTTTACTCCGACATTTTCTATAAGATCCCCAGTTTTATTGTCTCTCCACCATATATTCGTAAAGCCTTTTTTTAATCCGACAATCCGCAAATCTTCTTCTATTTCAGAGTCAGGATTATCTATAATTGAAATAATTGTGTCATCATAAAAAGCTTCTCCCCCTATCACTGCCCTTTTGGGAAATGTAACATCTTCACCTTCACTATTCAACACAACAGTTATTATTCTCGAATAGTGTGCAATTCCCGTGTTGATTATCTGATTAACAACATTGTTATTTGAATCTATCACTCTTATCATTGCCCAATAATATTTTCTCTTCCCCAAACTATCAAATACACTGATTGGAATCGTATAAGACCCTTTCCCTGATGAGGTGATATTATATACTACTTCTTCACTTGATTCTCCCTTTGCGATAAGTTGCACTTTATATGCCGGATTATAATCTATCAACTCCCATGTAACTGTACAGGATTCGTCTTCATTACACTTAAATTTCATATTTTTGGCAATTGGTATATCATTTTTTTCAATCGTAAAAGTAACCTTATTACTTTCTTTCCGGCTATATCGATTAGATGAAATTACACATGCCTCATAATATCCTTCAGGTAATACAATATTATAAGAAGTTTCATTTCCAAGCGGTATTTCTTTATATACTGTTACATTGCCCTTACTTCCCTTTTGTATTTTTAAGACATATCCCGTAGCTTTAGATGCAGTAGTCCAGCTAAATTTTGTATCAATAGCTGAATTTCCTTCCTTTACAGAAAATTCCGAATTTCCTACCGCGGGAGCTACATAAATTGCAAACATCTGTGCCTTATTAGCAGCAGTATAAGACCAAAGCTGAGCATTTGTACCCACTGCACTGCCACTGCCAGCAACATCAAGAACTTTATCCGTATATTTAGGTCTGAGTACATATTCCCCACTCCATCTGCCATAAATATACCATCTCTGATTATCCATTCCTGCCCATGAGGCAAGCATGATATTGGTTCCATCCTGCTGACCGCTGGATAAAGCTGTAAGCACTTTATCATCCAAGCAACTAAATATTGCATAAGAACCGTCGCCTTGCTTAACAAAGCGCCACATATCTGACGCATCTTTTGCATCTGTGTTGCCAGTTACCTCCATATTTCCTTTTACATTACCTAAATGGGCCCAACCTTCATTTTTTATAATCCCCGCATAAATCTCTGTACCTATATCGACAGGTTTCAGCGTTGCATGCCAACTTGTGGAATACTCTACTGCCCCTGTGTAAACTGTACCCAGATTACTTATTGCAAACAATTGGTATTTGAATTTGGGAAGGGACTGACGATTAAGACCAAGATCCGCATTCAGATAAAACCACATATCGACACCATCACGGGTGTGTGACTGGGAATTTATCTCTTCATAATGTTCTTTTATTAAATTGCCGTTTCCATCCCATACATAAACTCCAACGGTTGTAATATAAACTCCGCCCGGATTGCGTATATAGCCATTTAATTTTGCTTCTGTTTCAGTAACTTCTGTTACATCCCGTATTTCAACCCATGGTTTTTGTGTGCTTCCAGAATTAGTTGGATATATAAACCCTAACAATTTTTTATTAGAATCATACGGTCTGTATCCTCCAACTGCATTTGTAATTTTATAGCCATATGCAACCCCGTGAGAATCTGTATGATCTAAATCCGTCCTTCCACCTTCATTTACAACAAATGTATTGCCTGAGCCTGATGTCACATAAGCAACATGTCCATAAGTATCCCCTGACCATACAGCAATCGCTCCAGCTTTCGGCTCACTTCCTGTTGCATATCCGGCATTAATTGCTGACTGCCACCAATTCACAGCATTCCCCCAAGCCGGCAAAGCGACTCCAAAATTATCATATACCTGCTGCCACGCAAAACGGGTACATGGAATCTCATATCTTCCATCCCCATCTACATCTTGTGTGGCAGGATATGGATTAGATGCCGCATGTACACTTTGCACATTTACAGCAAAAACCAGCATAATTACAATAACTAAAATATTTATCCATCTCATTTGTTTTTTCATATGAAATTCTCCTCGTATATGGAATATTAGCATCTTTATGGGTAAAGTGTTATCTCTGTAATCTTCCCGCCCTTAACTTTAATTACACATAAAAACCCCGAGTGCTCATTAATGAAAGATTGCGCAAACTTCTTTGACACTTTTTCCAATCGGTCTGTACCTCCTGCACCGCACCTGATTTTAACCGTCTTGGCCAGTTTAAAAGTTCTTTTTTTGCTCTTTAACAGTGTACCATTATCCTGATACTTTTTACCTTTACATTTTTTCAAGGCCCCCCAGGTAATCACTTTATTCTTCTTGAAAGAAATCTTTTTTAAATACCCAAACTCCCCTCCTTCCCAGGCAACTGCCTGTCTCTTCGTTAGACAGCTTGCACAATAATATGTAACTTTCCCTTTTCCCTTTGCTTCCGCTGACATCGGTGTAATCGTCAACATAATAGTCAGCATTAAAGCCAACAAGATACCTAACTGTTTTAATAAATTCTTTTTCATTTTCTTTTTCCTCATTTCCATCTTATAGAATAATAAACAGATGCCTTTTTACTTTTTTTTGTTACTTTCAGATAATAAGTTCCTTTATCTAATGGAAATCTTGTCTTGAATGCATATTTCCCATTTTCTCCCATATATGCAAGTTCATTGCTTCCTGAGGCCATAAGTCTTGACTTTCCTTTTTTATACAAATACACTTTCTGCCCTTCACCGGCTAAGTTCTTTGCTGTTATACTCACCTTTCTCTTTTTGGAAATTACAATCTTATACCAGCGGCTTTCCTTCTTACTTTCCCCTGCCGGGAGAATACCTTTTGCTGTTTTTCCTTTTTTTATGCTGATTGCCTTGGACTTCTTAGTATTTTTCAAAGTCTTTACTTTGCTAAATTTATAGCGGGCCACGACTATTCCATCTTTATTCGTCGCTTTCAGATAATATGTACCTTTTTTTACACAATACTGTGCACCGTCTCCACTCACCGTCACATCGCTGATTGCTTTTTTCTTACTGTTCAGCAGCAAAGTATTGAATGACGTCTTGGTTTCATATTTCGTAGTAGGGTCTATACCAGCTTCAATCTTAATAATCCCGTCAGACGGCACCTTTATCTTATACAAACATTCTCCATTATAGTTATACCCAGTTGCCCAGCGTCCTGCCGGAAGAACTCCCTGAGGAGATACTGTATTCTTGTACCGATATAGCGTTATCTTAACCTTAATGTCCTTTTCATCTTCATCTGCATTTTTTAAGATTAACATTTTTCGCTCTTTCCCGTCTTTTTGATTCAAAGTGTAACTGGCTCCTCCTATATCATTGAATATTGTCGCATCCCCCACTTTGAACGCATACATTCCTGAAAATCCTTCAAGAGAAATCTTAATGAAAGCCTGCGGGCTGTCTCCAATGTTAATCGGTACCGACAAAATCGCCTTACCCTTTCCAAATGTATATGTCTGAGTCACTTTTGCCTGCTCTCCCACATTGATTGTAAGCGGGCTGATTGCCGCTTCTGTCTGCGTCGGCAACTGTAATTTATCCACCCGGTCCCATAAATCGTCTATGGCGTCTGCCTTAGCTACAATCCCCGGGGATATCCCTGTAATCAACATTACTGCACAAAGTATTGATGCAATACACTTCATTACTTTTTTACTACTCATACCTCTACCTCACTTTTCTCACTATCGCAAGTGCAGTTTACTTTTTCTCATTTCGTATCCCTTACCATTTTACTTAATCTTAATAGTAATTGTCTTTTTCTTCCCGCTTCCGTCTGTTGCCGCAGCAGTAATTTTCACTTTCTTTCCCTTCCCGGCTTTCAATGCTTTTACCTTTCCCGCACTACTCACTGTTGCATACTTCTTATTACTGCTTGTCCATTTCAGTTTTTTATTTGCTTTTTTTGTCGCGGTCACCTTGGCTTTTAATTTTAGCGTTTTTCCAGCTTTCATCGTCTTTTTCCCGGATATAGCCACCTTCTTTACCACACCTTTCATTGATGTGATTTTATAAGATGCTTTTACCCCGCTTCCATCCGTTGCTGTCGCTGTGATTGTAACTGTTTTTCCACCGGATTTTTTATTCATGGTAACAATTCCAGAGCTATCCACTTTCGCGACATTTGTATTTCCAGATTCCCATTTAACAGCTTTCTTTGTGGCATTAGACGGTGAAACCATTGCGGTTAATTTTATCTTTTTGCCCGCTGCTATCTTTTTAGAAATACCTGATATGGATATCTTAGAAACTGGAATCAAGGACTGCTTCTTTGTATCATCTATTTTTTCAAACACAGCTTTTACGGTTGTATCCTGCTCAGGCATCACAAAGCTTGTTCCTGATACCGCTCTTCCATTTACATATATATTTTTCAAACGATATCCTGTTTCCAGATACATTTTCACATCTACGGTTTGACCTGCCCCTGCAAAAGCCGGAAGTGTAATATAACAATTGCTTTTATCATTTGGCTCATATGCATCATACAGATAGTATGCTTCCGGCAGTTTCAAATCCTGTGTAGAAATTTTCATACATCCATTTTCATAATAGTATCGTTCTGCTCCTCCGTATCCATAATCAGCATGTAGATACACTCGTTTAGGGTCTATCTTATATTCCGCATATTCATTTCCCCCATACAGACTGCAATCAACTAATTTTATTTCATTTGCCGCTATCGGGAAGTAACAGTTTTTGATATCAATATTGGAATTTTCTACTGTCAGCAAGCCTTCATATCTTACGCCATCCTTTTCAATATCATCATTATTGCCATCTATCCTGCCTGTGCATATCCCAAAAGCTTCCCCATAAAAACCATTATTTTTCCCGAATCTGTTATTAATATCTATTGTCGAATTTTTTATCGTAATATTGCTATATTGTGACATAAACCCTTCATGATCAGAAATAATAGTAACACCATCAATATACAAATCTCCCGCATCACCATTATATGACTGATCCCAAATAAGCGAACCTGCCTGTAATTCAAGTGAACCGTTACCTGTGATATACAGATCTCCTTGGGATTGATAGGAAGCACTAATAGCTGGCGTTCGAGCATCATCGTTTCTCGTACATTTAAAGATATTTTTCCCATGCAATCGAATTACCAAATCCTTCGTTCCCGAATATTCAATAAATTGCCATTCCCAATTATCCTCATTTATTTCAAGTACTACATTATCCAATGTCAATGTGTTTGTACCGGCATCGTAAGTTACTCCATTTGGCCATATGATTTCTCCTGTTTCTTCATCTACTTCCCGTCCCAAAACCCACGGTATTTCTTCATCTATTTGTCTTGATTCCATATCTGGTTCATTATTTTCCTCATTCTGTTCTTTTAATCCAGTCATATCCGGGTTTGGAGTTACATCTTGCGCATGCACATCCATATTTATGAACGCACTCGCAACTGCAATTACCGCCAGTATTATTAAATAAAAATTTTTCTTTTTATTATTCCTCATATTTCTCCTCCTTCATTTTTCCTCAAGTCTTAAGACACTTTTTCACACTGCTTCTTTTTCACATCCCTCTCAACATCTTGCGCATATGTTAATGCCTGTTGTATTGCCATAACATACTTCTTGTTGGACTCTGAAAGCATACTGAATTTTGTGATAAAATCCTTTATCGACTTCTCCTCATTCATAACTCGCACCTCCTTTGCTTTCTATATGAGTATTATATCATTATTATATGAGTGTTTCAAGTTTTATATATGAATTTCTCACTTGTAATGTGAGTATGTCTATGCTATCATAAATGGGTATGGAAAGGAGGCATCCAGATGACTATCAACCAGCGGGTAAAACAAGTACGCCAGGCTCTAAATCTATCTCAGGCCAAATTTGCCAAAGCACTGTCCATGTCCAACGGTTATGTTGCCGGCATTGAATTAGAGCATAATAATGTGAATGACCGAATTATCAAACTTATCTGTTTTACTTTTAATGTAAGTGAAATTTGGCTGAAAACCGGTGAAGGTAATATGTTCGAAGAACAAGCTGACTTATTTATTGAAACGGCATCCGCCACGTTTAAAGAATTAAAACCTGAATACCAAAAATATATTCTTAAGCAGATTGATCAGCTTTTAGAAATACAGAACAAAGAAAAAGAAGCAGGTAGCTGAATTTACCTGCTTCTATAATCGTAATATACAATTTATTTTTTCGTCTTCGCACTCTTTGCAGAACAGTAATAGCTGTATATCTTCTTTCCTCTTACTGTCTTATAAGACCGCATCCGGTATTTATAAGTCTTATTCTTTTTCAGGCCGCTGTTCGTATAAGAAGTTGTAGAACCTTTTTTTATTGTCTTAACAGTCACATATTTTCTCTTGGACTCATTGTAACGCTGAATCTGATAACCGCTTGCACCGGATATTTTATCCCATTTCAATTTTATCTTGCTGCTTGAAGTTGCCGAAGCACTTAAAGTCGGCTTGCGGATAATCGTTACGTATGTCTTATTAATATATCCTGTCTTCTTTTTTCCATTAACTTTAAGAGATATCTTATACCAGCTTCCGCTTGTTCCTGTTATCGTCACGCCGGTATTGATACCCAATTTTTTAAGCGCCTTCTTTAATGTACTGGGACCCGAGCGGACAACGACGCTTGTTCCATTTGTCTTTCCCGTCATGGTAGAATCTGTCTTGACACTGACTGCACTTGACGCGCCGGAATATGCCGTCTTTCCGTTCGCTTTTTTATAAGCTTTAATCTTATATTTGTAGGTCTTCCCCATGCTCCTGCCCGTATCCGTATAAGTAACCGTACTGCCGCTGCTGATTGTCTTAAACTTTACATATTTCTTCTGTGAAGAATTATAACGGTATAACGCATACCCGGATGCACCGGAAACTTTCTTCCATGATAATTTCACTTTATCATAAGATAAAGCCTTTCCCGACAACTTCGGAGTTGCGGGTGCCGATGGCGCTACAGAATTCTGCGTGGACGATGACAGGCTGCCTGTTCCGAATAACATGTCGCTTCCCGGTTTTATATACCAGTAATTCATATCTACATTTCCTGAAATTCCTGATACTTTTCCCGAAGAAGTATACTGCCAGAAATCATAGTCCCCGCTGTAACCTGCCACATTGTTATAACGCGCCAGCCACGCCGGATATTTTGCAGTAATTTCCGATGCATATAAATCCTTGGTGAACATACTCAAATTGGCATACACAAGAGGCGTATAACCTGCTTCCTTAATTCTGTCGCAAAATGCCAGACATATATCTGTCTGCGCCCTTTTACTCAGCTTTGCTTTTGACAGCCGCCCGCCGGAATAATATTCAAAATCGAATACCAACGGCATCGTAATATTGTATCCCTTTACGGTGTCCAGAAGATACTCTGCCTCCTGCACAGCCTCAGCCTTTGTGATTGCCTGAGAAAATATGTATGCTCCGACCCGTATTCCCGCTGCAGCCGCACCATTCATATTTACCGCCGCTTTTGGGTCCATCGCCAGCTTCCCTGTCTCTGTACCTCTATAGGAAGTACGGACAAATGCAAATTCAATCCCGGCTTTTTTTACATTACTCCAGTTAATCGTATTATTCCACTTTGACACATCAATTCCCTGCTTTATCGTATAACCGGTAAATCTGCTGTCATGGGTAACCGATGTTGACGCTGCACGCATCGCTGTACCTTTTCCAAAAAATTCCTCCGGAACATCGTAGCCTCCAAGCCTTCCCCGCCCCGGATCGTCCATGTCCTCAGATGACAAATTCTCTTCCTGCGGAGTCTCCTCCGCCAAGTCTTTGTTGTCTGCTGTTTTTTGTGGTTCAGCCACAGAATCCTCGTCTTTTTCATTCTCCTGTGACTTTACGTCTGTATTTTCATCTGCCTCCTGCGGCTGTAAAGAATCGGAATCCTCTGACTCATCCTGCTCCGACTCAGGCTGTATGTCTGTCTCTGCCTCAGTCCGGCTCTGTCCATCAGCATCATCTCCCAAAACATCTGATTCTGAACCGCTGGTTTCTGAAACTGGCTCTGCCTTCTCCAATTCCTTTGCCAGCACTGGCTCTGAGAAAGCAGAAATTGCCATACTAAAGATTAGCAATGCCGCAATTATTCTGTGTCTTCTCTTCATTTTAGTATCCCCTTATTATTGTATTTATCTAGTATAACCCATGTTAAAGTTATACTGGTGTCGTCTGCCATCTTATAGAACAAAGATTAAACCAATATTAAATTTGTATAGAAACTCCCCTTTTTCTATACACTCTCCAAATAAGCTTTTATATTATCCAGAGATTTCCTGCTGAGCAGCTCATATGCCTGGAACGTCATCCCTGAAGATGCCCCCATACAGATTACATTCTCCCGGTTTCTTACTTCCTCTGACATATCTCCCAGAGCCTCAGTCATATCACAGCAAAACAGATTCCCCGGCTGTTTAATCCAGTCTTCCAGCGCACCTGTATCCGCCGCAGGCCCTATTGACGTATTAAACATAATCTTCCCGTTTCCGAAAAGCTTCAATTCTTCCTCATGCAAAAGAATCGTATTCTTATTCAGACAAGTGAACACAACCTCACTGTCACAGAGAAGCTTTGCCAATGGCTTATAGTGTATTCCCTGCTCTTCTCGTTCGTGTTTTACGCTTCTTGCAAAATAAGATACCTCTGCACCGAAAAAATGTAATGCATCCGCAATCAATCCTCCGGAATCACCGATTCCAACCATACCCACTTTCAGTCCTGTAATCTCACGCATCTTCGTACCCCGAAGCGGCAGCCCATAGCCGTGAAGAATCTTAATCAGCTGATAGACGGCATATTCTGCTACGCCCTTATCCCCGTAGTTGCGCACACCCTTTACGGTAATATCCCTGGTACGTGCAAATGCAATATCCACATTTGCGCTTTCTTCCGAATAGAGACTGCAGATCATGCCTACGTATTTCAAAGAAGGAGCTTTTTCAAGTACCTCCCTTCCCATCCAAGTAGCAAATCCTACGAGAATCGCATCTGCATCTTTGATTCTCTCAATTAATTCACTGTCATCTTTTGGCGGCTCTGTATAAAGTACTACCTCCTTTGCATATTCCTTTAATTCCTCTCTGGCCCATCCCACCAGATTTACCGGCGCTGCCGCCACAAGCTTCTTAAATTTCTTCATTTCAAGCTCCTTTCCCGATATTATCTTTTTGACACTCGTATATCCTAATCAAACTATAAGAATTCTTTGCCTGCTGTTTTACAAAGCTCCTTTACTGCCTCTTCACTGCCCATAAGGGAGCCCTGCACCATTCCGGCTTTTCCGCCGCCTCTTCCCGCGAATGCCTCGTTCAGCTTCTTGCAAAGCAAACGCACGTCTTCCGTATGACTCCCGATCACATACCGGTAACCGCCGGCTTCTGTTCCTGCGAATACGGCACATATCTTTGCCCCTCTTGACAACAGCTTGTTCATCAGCTCTCTGGGCGCATTACCCGAAAGCTCCTGGTCAAACACAGTGACCACATCCTCCGATATATCAATCTCCTGTGCCAGATACCCTATCATCTTCTGCTGAAGCGACGCCAGCTTTCCCTTAAGCGATGCCTGCTCTCCTTTAAGATGCTCCACCGCCTGAGCGATATCTATCTCTTTCGCACACAGCGACGCAGAGATAGCCTTGGCACTCTCATCTTTCCTGTCATAATCCTGAAGGGCCCGATATCCGCAGAGCATAGTAATACGCTCGCCGCCCTTATAATTCATCATATTCACCAGCTTGATCAGACCGATCTCCCCGGTCTTTTTCACATGAGGCGCGCAGCAGGCGCAGACATCATACCCTGGAACCATCACAATGCGTACCTGCCCCTCGATTTCAATTTTGCTTCGGTAATCCAGCTTTGCAAGCTCTGCTTTCGAAGGATAGGACACCTGAATGTCCACATTTTCAAAGACTGCTCCGTTCGCCCTGCGTTCAATCTCCTTAAGCTGCTCTTTCGTAATCGGCCCGTCAAAGTCCAATGTACAGTAATCGTTTCCCAGATGAAAGCCCACATTATTGTAGCCAAACCATTCATGGACAATCCCGGAAACGATATGCTCACCGGAGTGCTGCTGCATCTTTCCAAACCGCTCCTCCCAGTTAATCCGTCCATGTACACCCGTCCCTTCAGCCAACGACCCTTCGGTAACGTGATAGACAACATTTTCCTTCTCACGGACATCAATCACCTTTATCCCGTCAAGATATCCTGTATCCGCATACTGTCCTCCGCCCTCGGGGAAAAATGCAGTCCGGTCAAGAACTACCCTGTACCTTTCCCCGTCCGGCGTACAAGAACACACCACCGCGTCAAATTCTTTCAAATGACTGTCCGAATAGAACAGCTTCTCTGTCTCCTGCATATTTCTTCACTTCCTTCTCTACATCCGCTCCGGCGCTTCAAAGCCCAGCACGTCAATACATGATTCCAAAATCTCCTTCACCAATAAGAGCAACGCGATGTAACTCTTCTTGCGCTCCCCGTCTTCCTCAGCAAGAATCTTTGTCTCATGATAGAACCGATTGAAAGCGTTTGCCAGATCATAGATATAGGCGCAAATCTTGTGAGGTGCAAGCTCCTCGTATGCTGCGGCCATCACTTCATTATATTTTGCAGCCTCAAGCATCAACGCCTTCTCCCCGTCACTGCCCGCCGCAGTAATGGTAAGTCCTTCCAAATCTTTTCCGTCCGCCGTATATTTATTCAAAATCGACTTAATCCGAACGATTGTATATAAAATGTAAGGGCCCGTATTTCCCTCAAAGGAAGTGAACCTGTCCACATCAAACACATAGTCTTTAGAAGCCTGATTGGAAAGATCTCCATACTTGATGGCCGCCAGTCCTACAATCTTCGCCGTAGCCGCCGCGTCCCCTTCTTCTACCGTCCGATTGTCGGTAATCTTCTTATACATCTCCTCCTCGATGTCCGCAATCAAGTTCTCTAAGCGCATGATCCCGCCTTCCCTTGTCTTAAAGGGCTTGCCATCCTTGCCGTTCATAGTCCCGAATCCTAAGAAAGAAAGACCCGTATGCTCCGGCACGATTCCTGATTTTTTCGCCGCGCGGAACACCTGAACAAAGTGAAGCTCCTGACGCTTGTCCGCCAGATAGATCACCTTATCCGGCTGATAGTCCCTCTGGCGCTGAACCAGCGTCGCAAGGTCTGTCGTGCCGTAAAGGGATGCTCCGTCTGACTTCTGCACCATACACGGCGGAATCTCTTTTGTGTCAGACTCCTCCTGCACGTCAATGACAAGCGCTCCCTGATCCATATGAGCGAATCCGTCTGCCTTAAGCCGCTCAATCATATCCGGGATATCGCTCTGGGCGTCAGACTCCCCTTTCCAGAGGTCAAATTCTACGTTCAGATTGTCATAATTTTTCTTAAGGTCAGCAACCGACACTTCCATAATATGCTTCCAGACCGCCGTGTATCCCCGATGCCCGTTCTGAAGCAGATAAGTAGCATGAAGCGCCGCCTCCCGGTACGCCTCATCCTCTTTCGCTCTGGCGCTGGCTGTGGGATAGATTTCTTCCAGCTCGCCGATGGTAAACGGCGCTTCCTCCGGATACTCTCCCGCAAACTCCTCATTAAAATAAGGAAGGGATGGCTGACGCTCTCTAAGCTCCGTAATAATCAGTCCCATCTGGTAGCCCCAGTCGCCAAGGTGGATATCTCCAAGCACCCTATGCCCTGCCTTCCTGGCAATGCGCTTCACGCTCTCACCGATAATCGCCGAACGAAGATGGCCCACATGGAGCGGCTTTGCCACATTCGGCCCACCGTAGTCCACCACAATCATCTCCGGCTCCTTAGCCTTCTCGATACCCAGATCCTCCGCTTCCCGCATCCCATTGAGATACGAAGAAACAGCCGACTTATCAAGCTTCATATTGATAAATCCCGGCTTTACCACCTCGATTTCCCCGATATACCTTTTCTCCGTCAGATTCGCAGTCACATCCTCCGCAATCATAAACGGCGCCTTGTGGTATGCTTTCGCTCCCGCCATCGCCCCGTTGCACTGATACTCGCACAGATCCGGGCGGTTTGACAGCGTAACCTTCGCTAACTCCCGGTCATATCCCGCTTTCTCAAATGCGGCACTAAGCTCTTCTTCAATAAAATCTATAATTTTTTTCATGATCTTCCTCCTGATTCTTCATTCATTCCCGCCGCCTGGATAATACAGGCTTTTCTACCTACATCATCGTATTATATTTTGCTGGAAAAGTCCATACTATTATTGCCAAATATTCTATCCCATGCTAATATGATGCTGCGGATTACCCCGCATTTTATGTTTTTCAGGTTCCAAATTCATAGGTCTTCATGCCAACATGAAACATATGAGTTTTTGGCCCTGACATTAAAAATAATAAAAAGGAGATACACAGATGAAAATAGGTTCCCATGTAGGTATGAGCGGCAAGGACATGCTGCTTGGCTCGGCAAAGGAGGCTGTCTCTTACGGCGCCAACACATTCATGTTCTATACCGGAGCACCGCAGAATACAAGACGAAAGGATATCAGCGAGCTGAATATTGACGCCGCATGGACATATATGGAGGCACACGCCATTCACGAAATTGTCGTCCACGCCCCCTACATCATCAATTTGGGCAATGCTGTTAAGCCCGAGACTTATGAGCTTGCAGTGAATTTTCTGCGGACTGAGATTGAACGGACCGAAGCCTGTAAAAGTAAAGTCTTGATCCTCCACCCCGGCGCTCACGTCGGTGAAGGTACGGACATCGGAACGAATCAGATTATCAAAGGGCTTAACGAAGTTCTCACAAAAGATACTAACCTCTGCATCGCCCTGGAGACGATGGCGGGAAAAGGTTCGGAAGTTGGGCGCTCTTTTACAGAGCTTGCTCGCATCTACGACGGAGTGACCTGCAATGATAAGCTTCGCGTCTGCTTCGACACCTGCCACACCCATGACAGCGGCTACGACATCATCCATGATTTTGACGGAGTTATCAATGAATTTGACCGGATAATCGGGAAAGAGCAGATTGCCGTTTTCCACGTCAACGACACGAAAAATCCTGCCGGCGCAAAAAAAGACCGTCATGAGAATATTGGTTTCGGGGAAATCGGATTCGATGCACTGTCCTATATCGTGCACCATCCGGATTTTACGGACGTCCCGAAGATCTTAGAGACGCCCTATATCCCTTCCCCCACGAAAGCGAAGAAATCTTACGCGCCGTACAAACATGAGATTGCGATGCTTCTTGATAATAAATTCGACCCGGAGATGAAAGAAAAAATCATTGCGGAGAATGAATAAGAAAAAGTAAACGCCAAAAGGTGTAAAGACATGTCTTTACACCTTTTTGTTTTCAAAGCGATAAATCCTCGACATTGATACCCATGGAGGATAATTTGGCAACTGTGATTTTAATCAAATAATCCAATTCCTGATTCTCGTGTCCCCCATTCGCTCTTTTCACGCGCTGAAGATCTGTATATCTGTCAATGGTTATCGTAATCAATTCTTTTTCCGTCATGTTCTCCACCTCCATATAAAAATATTGTCTTTACTGCTTCTATTATAGCGAACAGGCAAATAAGTGTAAAGCTATAATCTACAGCTGCTTAAATTAATTATTAAAAATGGATTGTATAGAAAGAACACTCCTGCCATCGCCAACAACACATACCGCAGCGCCTCCCATCTTCCTTCCGCTGCTGCATGAAGACGCGCTCCTGATATTTTCGCAAAAACATGCCAGATCAGATATCCAATACACGCTCCGAATATGTTTGTCATCAAATCATCCACATCTGTCGCCCGGAAATTAAAAATCTGGCTTAGTTCTATTAATAAAGAAAACACCGCTCCCGCAGCAGCTGTTCTCCCTAAAGCTCTGCTGCCTTTAAAAATTAACGGCAGAAGAAACCCGAAAGGCATAAACATCACGATATTCAAAGTAAACCCTATTCCAAGAGAATCAAAAGGCACAAAATTCATCCCGCCGATAAAGATATCCGGCATATTCCGCATGATATCCCCCATCGTCCCCACGCCGGTCACGTCGAACACCATCCACAGATACACCAGAAAAATACACACCCATCCAAGATAAACGCCTGAAACCTTCCTTCCCGCTTTCCATTCCTTCACCGACCAGAACACGGCATATAAAAGGCACGGCAGGAGAACGCAAACCAGCTCATAAAGTGAGTAAATCTCCATAAACCTTCCCATTACACACTCCTCCTTCTGTATTTTCCAAGTATTCTATCACACATTTCTTAACAATCCCGCCGGAAAAATATTAATAATCTTTGATTTTTTTCAATAAAAGACAGCCATTTAGAAATTATTATGATATAATGCTCAATATAAAAAATTTAAACTAAAGGAGCGAATGCGATGATTATTACGAATGACATTAAATATGTAGGCGTTAATGACCACGACATTGATTTATTTGAAGGACAGTATGTTGTCGAGAACGGCATGGCATACAATTCCTATGTAATTATGGACGATAAAATCGCCGTTATGGATACGGTCGACGCCCGTTTTACCCATGAATGGCTGGATAATATCCAGAAAGCAGCGGGAGGAAAAGCACCTGATTATCTGGTTATACAGCACATGGAGCCAGACCACTCCGCGAATATCGCTAATTTCATGAAAGTTTACCCTGACACAAAGATTGTTTCCAGCACAAAGGCATTTATAATGATGGGACAGTTCTTCGGGACAGACTTCGAGGACCGTCAGGTTGTCGTAAAGGAAGGCGATACACTTTCCCTCGGAAAGCATGAGCTCGCCTTTGTCGGCGCACCTATGGTGCACTGGCCGGAAGTTCTCGTTACTTATGATACTTACGACAAAGTTCTGTTCTCCGCTGACGGCTTCGGCAAATTCGGGGCACTGGATGTGGAGGAGGATTGGGCATGCGAAGCACGCCGTTATTATATCGGTATCGTAGGCAAATACGGCGCGCAGGTTCAGAACTTGCTAAAGAAGGCTTCCGGGCTTGACATCCAGATTATCTGTCCGCTGCACGGACCAATCCTGACAGAGAACCTTGGCTATTACCTCAACTTGTACAACACCTGGTCTTCCTACGGCGTAGAATCCGGCGGAATTGTCATCGCTTACACTTCCGTGTACGGCAATACAAAAAAAGCGGTCGAGCTCTTAGCAGACAAGCTCCGCGCAAATGGCTGCCCTAAAGTTGTTGTCAATGATCTTGCCCGCTGTGACATGGCCGAGGCTGTTGAGGATGCCTTCCGCTATGGAAAGCTGATCTTAGCCACCACTACTTATAATGCAGACATCTTCCCGTTCATGCGCGAGTTCATCAACCATCTGACTGAGCGCAATTTCCAGAACCGGAAAATCGGTCTTATCGAAAATGGCTCCTGGGCTCCTCTGGCTGCAAGAACCATGAAGAAGATGTTAGAAGGATGCAAGAACCTTACCTTTGCTAAAACTACTGTATCCATCAAATCTGCACTCAACGAAGAAAGCAGCGCACAGCTTGAGGCTCTGGCTGAAGAATTCTGCAAGAACTACTTAGCACAGCATGACGAAACTGCGAATAAACATGATTACACTGCACTGTTTAAGATTGGCTACGGCCTGTATGTAGTAACTTCCAACGACGGCACGAAGGACAACGGACTGATTGTCAACACGGTGTCTCAGGTTACGGACAGCCCGAACCGCGTTGCTGTCTGCATCAACAAGGCCAATTATTCACATCATGTCATCAAACAGTCAGGTATCATGAATGTAAACTGCCTGTCCACAGAAGCACCGTTCAAAGTATTTCAGAATTTCGGTTTCCAGAGCGGACGGACTGTTGACAAGTTTGCGGACTGGGAGCCTTTGCGCTCTGACAACGGGCTTGTGTTCCTGCCCAGATACATCAACGCGTTCATGTCCCTCAAGGTTGAGCAGTATGTAGACCTCGACACCCACGGCATGTTCATCTGTACGGTAACTGAAGCCCGCGTAATCTCCAATGTGGAGACGATGACTTACAACTACTACCAGAGCAACGTGAAGCCAAAACCGGAGACCGAGGGTAAGAAAGGCTTCGTGTGCGAAGTATGCGGCTACATCTATGAAGGCGACGAACTGCCCGACGACTTTATCTGTCCACTGTGCAAGCATGGAGTTGCTGATTTTGTGCCAATCGAATAATGCTATTGTCGTATTATAGCGACTGACTACAGACAAATATATATTCTCTCCGGCTGAAGTTGTATTTTTTGAAAATATGACCCCAGCCGGAATTTTTATTCTCCGATTGCTTATTCTTCGATTGCTTATTGACATCGCGGTCTCATTGTGCGATAATTGTATTAATTCACTAATACAATAAAGACAATTCAATTATGTACCGCATTTTGCATATTTAAGAGAGGTGAAATATATGCCATGGGATCTGGATAATAACAGACCAATCTATCTCCAGTTAATGGAGAGAATACAATTAGACATCGTTTCCGGTATTTACCGGCCCGGAGATAAGCTGCCGTCTGTGAGGGAACTTGCCCTCGAAGCCGCAGTAAACCCCAACACAATGCAGAAAGCTCTGTCCGAGCTCGAGCGCAGCGGCATCGTCTACGCAAAGCGTACCAGCGGACGGCTGATTACGGAGGATGAAGAGATGCTAAAGCAACTGAAGAATGAACTTGCGCAGGAACATATCCATGTCTTCTTGGAGAAGATGGATAAGCTTGGTTTTTCAAGGGAGGAGATTCTTACTCTCACGCAGGAACAGCTTAAGGAGGTGGAATAATATGAATCCAATTTTAGAATGTTACGGTCTCACGAAAAGCTACATTGTTATGATCCATGCCTCCGTTGCCCTTGGCCAGCTTTTTTCCAGCCACCGCGTACTCGGCGCAGTAGTATCTTACTTTGTTATCTCTACTGTGATATCCGTCTTATCATTTATAGTCATGGTTTTCTTTGGCCACGAGGTTCGTCTGCTTGCGACTGCCGATTTACTGGACAACAGCTTTAACTTTATCGCCTATATGACAGAAGTGATGAAACTAAGCGCTATCCTGATGTCCGTAACCTCCATCCTCCTGTATATCATGACACACTATATTATGAACAAAAAAATCAACTTAATCTGAAACCGTGTATGCGCTGGCACTTGCTGTCAGCGCATGCATCTTCTAATCATCCTTCACCTGATCAGTTCAGCTTTCACTCTCCCAAAAATTCCTGATCCTCTCCGCCGCATTCTTCACCTGGCACAGTCCCATATCTTTCCACTCCCTTGGAAACACCTCCCTGCACCTGCTGTCTCTGAATCTTTCATCGAGAAGTAAAATGACTCCTCTGTCTTCATCTGTACGGATAACCCTTCCCGCTGACTGCAGAACCTTATTCATCCCCGGATAAAGGTATGCGTAGTCAAAGCCTCTAAGTCCCTGGCCATCAAAATAATCCTTCAAAAGCTCCCTCTCCCTGCATACCTGCGGAAGCCCCGTACCTACAATCACCGCTCCGATCAGCCTGTCCTGTGCCAGATCAATCCCCTCAGAAAATATACCTCCCATAACGCAAAAGCCGATCAGGCTGTTCTCTCTTGTTTCCTCAAAATTCTCAAGAAATATCTCTCTTGCCTCCTCGGACATATACTGAGACTGCATAACATAATCAATGGAAATCCCCGACTCACCTGGCAAATGAGTATCCAGCATGTCCAAAAACATCTCGTATACTTCCTCCATAAATCGGTAGGATGGAAAAAAAGCTATATAGTTCCCTGCTCTTGCGCCCGCTGTTTCTAATAGATACTCCGCATATCTGCGGTACATTTCCTCCCCTCGCCTCGTATATTTTGTACTGACATCCGTCCCCAAAAGCAGCAAACGCTTTCTGACATCAAAAGGAGATTCGGCATAGACCGCATAATCATCTTTTGACGTACTCAGCAACTTCTTATAATAATGGATAGGGAGCAGAGTAGCCGAAAAATACACAGTGCTGTTCCCTTTTTCCAAATACTCCTGCAGATTCTTTGACGGATTCACACAGAACAGACGGACTTTGAATCTCCCGCTTCCCTCCATCTGCGCATAAATGATATAATTATCATCCAGCTTATCATGGATATATAGAAAACTGCGGATGCTAAAATAGAAATCCAGCACTTCCTTTCTCATCTCTTCATCGGGAGTTTTTCTCTTCCTTTCCTCCTCTAAAAAACGTTCCAGCTCTGTAATCAGGTTCATCAGCTTCACATACAGATTAGCCACACTGTCCAAAACCTGATAATCCTCACACTCTCGTTTCATCGAAAGAAGCCTGCGGTTGCAGTTGTCAATCCTTTTTGAAAGCTTCTCATCCCTTCCTGTTACCAGTCTTTTTATCTTCAGGAAGTCCTCTTTATAAATACTGGCACTGTACATCTCTCTCCCACGCTCTACCAGGTTATGCGCCTCGTCGATCAAAAAAAGATACTCCCCCTGATTCCCTTCCCCGAAAAACCTCCGAAGGTGCGCTTGTGGGTCAAAAACATAATTGTAGTCACAGATAACCGCATCAATCCAGTTGGAAACATCCAGACTCATCTCATAGGGGCACACCTGCCACTTTTTCGCTTGTTCCTCTATAATCTCCCGGCTCATCTCATCTGATGTAGTAAGAAGCTCATAGACTGCATCATTTACCCGGTCATAGTGGCCTCTTGCATAGATGCATCCGTCAGGATTACAATCCGTACTTTCGCAGAAGCAGATCTTATCCTTTGCAGTCAGAACAAGAACCTTCATCCGCAACGCCTGTTCTTTTAAGATATCAAATGCCTGCCAGGCAACTGTCCGCGTGATTGTCTTGGCAGTCAGGTAAAAAATCTTATCTCCCAATCCTTCCCCTACTGCCTTAACCGTCGGAAATACTGTTGCCATCGTCTTCCCCACCCCGGTCGGCGCCTGGATAAAAAGCTTCTTCTTACGCAGAATCGTTCTGTAGACGGAAGCTACTAAGTCCCTCTGTCCCTCCCGGTAGCCAAAGGGAAATTCCAGCGCTTTTATAGAAATATCCCGCTTCTCTTTCCAGCGAATCTGATATCTGGCCCACTTTTCATATCTTCCTACGAGATCATAAAACCAGGCTGACAGCTCTTCAAATCCATAGACGGACTGAAACCGTCTGATATCCTCCGTCTCCATATTGCAATAGGTCATCTGCACGCCAATCTGCTCCTGTTGATGCTGCTTTGCATAGATAAAGGCATAACACTTTGCCTGGGCAAGATGCACAGGAACCGGCTCCTTTATAGCGTCTAATTCCTTAAGAATCCCCTTGATCTCATCAATCACAATCCCATCCGGCGTCTCTATAACCCCATCTGCCCTGCCCTCTATGACAAGCATAAAACCTTTGCACTGTATCTCATATTTCAGAGCTACCTCTGCATGGTAACCCGCACCCATACGCTTTTGTATCTTGCGGTGCATCTTTCCCCCCAGAAGCATCGTATCCTTATCCGCTCCTGCCATACGATTGTCTATATCCCCGCCGCGCATAATAAATTCCACAAGATTACGCACAGAAATCTTTACAAGAGGCTGTTCCATCTCCATCGTACCTTCATCTTTCTCAACTTCATTGCTCTTAAAAACATGATAAAGATAACGGCACTATCTGTCAACATCTACACAGAACCTTTCAATCTCCCCTGTGCAAGATAAGCTGCCTGCCTCTTAAGAAAACTCCACCATATTCGGGCGGTACCAGAGGGGAAGATGCCCTCTCTGGCAAACAGGATTCTCCCTCTCTTTAATGGCTATTGTCTTGCAGAAGCTCTTAAAGAGCGTCTCGTACTCCATCTCTTTCTCCGACATCTTCGTAAACTGCTCCTCATACTCCTCCTTCCGAGCCTCACTGTAAGCCTCCTGCAAAAGCACCCACTTTTTTCGCGCCTCATGCACAGCAAAAGCACAGTGGGTCTTATCGTGGATCATCCAGTTTTCCAGAGGAAAGCGATCTGCAAAATGAGGGGCTATACAGGTGAGCACCTGGCACTTCGGGGTGATCGGAGCATATAAAATACCGCTTTCAAGCTCCCTGAACCGAATAAATTCAACTAGAAAATGAGACTCATTGCCCACTCTTCGGCTCAGTTCAAACACTTTCTCAACCTTCGGATGGCTCAAATGCTCCATAATTTTCTTGCTGTCCTTTAGTTTCTTCGCTGCAAGCATCGTACCGAGAATCGCGTCCCCTTTTTCTGCATCTGCCGCCAATGCCGCCTGATAGATATCATGATATGCCAAAAGCCCCATATGCTTGCGTATCATGCTCTCCACGGCAACCGCCTTTTCCTCTGTCTCTTCCACCTCAACATAATCACAGAACAACTGCTGCTCCATAAATCCACGCAGAGCAATCCCACATTCTTCCTCCGTCTTCTGCGCTTTCCACGCATCGTAAACAGCAGAAAATATCCCCGTCACCGAATCCATACATACATAAACTGTTTTCATATCGCTTTAATCACCTTATCTGCGTCAAACCTCACATCATCAAACAGCGACAACTGCCTGTACCCCATATTCACTACCTCCTGCGGCAGCTTCTCCCCGGTATCCAAAAGATTTCTCGTAATATAATCTTCCTCTATCTTCGTCGGATACATCATCTTTCCGCTGCAGGTTATAAAATACAGGGCGCGCTTCAACACTACCCCAATCTTTTTCAGATCCGCAAAATCCAGATTCCCAAGCCGCCTCGCCCTGACAATCCTTCCCGCAGACTTGTAACCGATACCCGGAACTCGGAGCAGCTTTTTGTAATCCGCCCGGTTCACTTCCACCGGAAATTCCTCTAAATGCTTTAATGCCCAGTTACACTTCGGGTCAAACAGCACATTAAAATTCGGATTCTCCTCCGACAGCAGTTCATCCGCCTGAAAATGATAATATCGAAGCAGCCAATCTGCCTGATAGAGCCTGTGCTCCCTCAAAAGCGGCGGCCCCTCATCCGTCCTGGCCGGAAGATTAGAATCCTCATTCACATGGACAAATGCAGAATAAAACACTCTCTTTAACTCAAACTTCTGATACAGGGATTCCGTAACCTGCATAATCTGGTAATCTGTCTCCGGCGTCGCCCCGATGATCATCTGCGTGCTCTGACCTGCCGGGACGAACCTGGGTGAATTGCGGTAAGCTACGATCTCCTGCTTGTTCTCTGCCATGCAAGTCTGCACAAGCCGCATAGGCGCCAGAATATTCTTCCTCGTCTTGTGAGGCGCAAGAAGCTTTAAGCTCTCGGCTGTAGGAAGCTCCAGATTAACACTCATACGGTCTGTAAGGAAACCTACCCTCTGGATCAGCTCCTGGCTGGCCCCCGGAATGGCCTTCACATGGATATATCCCTGAAAATTATACTTTGTTCTAAGCTTATACAAAGTCGCATAAATCAGCTCCATCGTGTAATCCGGACTCTTCAATACGCCGGAACTTAAAAACAGCCCTTCAATATAATTCCTCCGGTAAAACTCAATCATCAGCGTACAAATCTCATCCGGTGTAAAGGAAGTGCGCACCACATCATTGCTCCGCCGGTTGATACAGTACTTGCAGTCGTAAATGCACTCATTTGTGAACAATATCTTTAACAGCGAAATACACCTTCCATCCGCAGAAAAGCTGTGGCATATTCCAGAAAACTTGCAGTTGCCTATGCCAGTTCCGTCATTCTTCCTGGCAACACCGCTGGAAGTACACGCCACATCATACTTAGCCGCATCTGTTAATATGTTCAGTTTATCATATATAGACATCGCTTCCTGAATCCTCATCTTCTACCTCCATGGACAAACGTTATAACCCGCAAAAAGAACGTTCGTTCGATAATTTAATTATACAAACAAACGTTCTTTATGTCAACCCTTTTTTTAATTAAATATTCTAACATAAACAGCAGGTTCCTGCCATCTCTAAAGGCGGCACACCCTCTCTGCAATCTCGCTGATTATCCCGATCACCTCATTGACATCCTGTCCCCGGCTTCCCTGAAACGCCCAGTATGCGCCCTGGATACAGTAACTTAGCACCACATTCCACCTTAGGTCATCCTTGTATTCAGGATATTTTTCAAAAATAATCTCCTTAAGGCTCTCCTCGATCCGGTAGGCGAGATGGCTCCTCTCATTCCCGGAAAACAAGATATTGATCAGCGAACTCTGAGACATGAATCCATAAGTCAGCTCCCTTGTCACTTGGGCCAGGCTGCCCGTGTTAAAGCTGTACTCCGGAATACTCCCGGTGATCTTCTTCACCACTTCTGTCTCCATGGCACGCGACAGATCATAGATATCCTGATAGTGGGAGTAAAAGGTAGACTTGTGGATGCGCGCCTCCTCGCACAGCTCCTTTATAGTAACCTTCTCTAAAGCCTTTTTCGCGCGCAGTTGTATAAATGCATTTTTAATAGCATTTTCCGTCTTCTCGGTCCGCAGGTCCATAATCTCTTCTCCCCCTTCCTGACTTTTCCTCTGTTATCTATTAACCCGACGATTTCCGACTATCGTCGGTTATCCGACTCTTATCTGAAATTGTTGGTATTCATATCATCTGTTTACTTTTATAATAATGCTACGGATTTCATTATAATCAAAGCAGGATAGAAAAACAACTGCTGTCTATTATTTTTACCGGAGGATAAAAAGATGGATTTTTACGGATTTTACACAGGGAAAATATTTGACGCCTACAAATTCCTCGGCGCCCATGTGGAGCCAATCGCAGGCGTCACCTTCCGTACCTTCGCCCCGGGCGCGGCAAAGATTGCGCTGATCGGTGAATTTACAGACTGGGAAGAATGGGCCATGAACCGCGTCCACGATGGAAACTTTTGGGAGTGTTATGCAGAGACGGCAAAGCCGGGGCAGATGTACAAATACCGCATCTACAAGCAGGACGGCTCCTTTATGGATCACTGCGACCCTTACGGATTCGGCATGGAGCTTCGGCCAAACAGCGCTTCCATCATCCGTGACCTGTCCCTCTATCAGTTTCATGATGAAAAATGGATGAAAAAACGGACAGACTGCCGTGAAAAATCTTTGAATATCTACGAGCTGCACTTCGGCTCCTTTAAAAAGCCTTCCGATGAGACGGACGGCTGGTATTCCTATACGGAGATGGCGGATATCCTTATCCCTTATCTGAAAGAATATGGCTACAATTATATTGAGATTATGCCGCTCTCCGAACACCCTTGTGACGAGTCCTGGGGCTATCAGAACACCGGATTTTTCAGCCCCACTTCCCGTTACGGGACTGCTTTAGAGCTTATGGAGTTTATCGATACCTGCCACCAGAATGAAATCGGCGTCATCATGGATTTCGTGCCGGTGCATTTTGCCGTGGACGGCTATGCGCTGGCAAATTATGACGGCACAGCGCTCTTTGAGTATCCTCATCAGGACGTGGGTGTCAGCGAATGGGGAAGCTGCAACTTCATGCATTCCCGCGGGGAGACCAGGTGCTTTTTACAGTCCGCTGCCAACTACTGGCTCACGGAATACCACGCCGACGGCATCCGCATGGACGCCATCAGCCGGATGATCTACTGGCAGGGAGAGCCTGCCCGTGGCGTGAACAATACCGCCGTCGATTTTATCCGGGAGATGAACCGCGGACTTAAGTCCATGCACCCTTCTGCTATCCTTGCTGCCGAAGATTCCACCTCCTATCCAGGCGTCACAAAGCCGGTAGCCGAGGGAGGACTTGGCTTCGATTACAAATGGGATATGGGCTGGATGAATGACACGCTGGACTATTTCCGCACTGCGCCGGAATACCGGACCGAGAATTACCACAAGCTCACCTTTTCTATGATGTACTACTACAATGACCGCTATCTCCTTCCTCTCTCCCATGACGAGACCGTACATGGCAAAGCCACGATATTACAGAAAATGAGCGGAGACTATGAAGAGAAATTCCCCCAGGCGCGGGCTTTCTATATGTATATGTATGCCCATCCGGGCAAGAAGCTGAATTTTATGGGAAATGAGTTCGGTCAGCTCAGGGAATGGGATGAGAAAAAAGAACAGGACTGGTTCTTATTAAAATATCCAAACCACGACTCTTTCCATCGGTTCATGAAGGAACTGAACGCCCTGTATCTGTCCCGCCCCGCCCTCTCTGCCGGAGATTACGACCAGAAAGGCTTTACCTGGCTTGACTGCCATCAAGAAGCAAAGTGCATCTACGCCTTCGAGCGCACAGACGGAAAAGAGCGCATCGCAGCCATCTTTAACTTCTCCGACAAGGAGCAGGAGGACTTTGCACTGACGGTTCCTAATGGGAAAAAGCTGACTCTTTTGCTGGCCAGCGACCGGGATATCTATGGCGGAATAAAACAATATGAAAAAGAAACTGTGGTGAATCTTAAGAAAGAATGTGCGACACTTACCCTCGCTCCCTATTCTGCCCTTTATTACCTGATCACAGAATAAGAGACTTACCCATCCATATAAAAGAAGCAGGGGACCTCGCTCCCCTGCTTCCTTTTTTACATCGTTGCTTTTTAGCTTAACTCTACCTTCTCGACCATCGTCGTATCTTCCGGCTTGAACTCGTTCTCAAGGTCATAGATATTGTGTCCTGTAGACTCTCCAAGAACTCTTCCCTCCAGAGAGTAGCACCGGATAAATCTCTTTCCGTCCACGCTTGACCAGTGCTCTACATCCCAGCTCATGTAGCCGTCCTCGTCTGTCTTTTTCTCCTTCAGGTAGATATCAACCTGACGCCCGTCCTTCATGATCTGGATCAGTCCCTTTGTTCCGTCAACTTCCACTTCTGTCTTGTTAACCGTATCGTAAATCTTCATCTTTGCTTCCTCCCAGCTTTATGTATTCGTTACAGTTAAAATTATACTACTCTTCCGCCAATTTCTCAAGCGCTTCATTCTCAAGCCGGAAGGTAGTGCTCATCTCCATCTGCTTTCCGCCCATCGACTCGTAAAATCCAATGCTTGGCAAGTTGCTTTTGAGACAGAGCCATTCAATCCTCATGCCGCCCCGCTCCTTTACAATCTGTGCCAGCCGTTGAAACAGCGCTTTCCCATATCCCTTTCCTCTGTACTCCGGCTTTACATACAGATCATCCAGGTAAATGCCTCCCTGCCCTGGATAGGATGCAAAACTCTCGAAGAACAGCGCAAACCCGGCTGCCTTCCCGGAGACCATTAGAAGCAATACTTCTGCACGTTTCTTATCAAACAGCCATTCTTCCAAACTCTCCTCTGTGGCACACACCAACTCCGGCATCTTCTCATACTCCGCCAGTGCTCTCACAAACTCCATAATTAACGGTACATCTTTCCTCTGTGCATAGCAAAATGTCACATTCTCCGTCATCGTATCTCCTCCTTCATCCTAAGCACTCTTTGCAGCTACTCTCTGATATACTCCATCCACGCCTTGATTTTCTTCTCATATCCGTTGTCTCCCGGCTCGTAGAACCTCGCATCCTTAATCTCCTCCGGAAGATACTGCTGCTCCACATAGTGGTTCGGATAGTTGTGGGCGTACTTATATCCAGTCCCTCTTCCGAGGTTTTTCGCCCCTTTATAATGCGCATCCTGGAGATGTACCGGAACAGTCGTCTTATTGGCCCGCACACTCTCCATCGCCGCAAACACTGCATTACATGCGGAGTTGCTCTTTGGCGCTGTAGCCACGTATAGTACGGCCTGGGACAAGATAATCTGCGCTTCCGGCATCCCGATACGCTCTACCGCCTGAGCAGCAGACACCGCAACGTTAAGCGCCATGGGATCTGCATTCCCCACATCCTCCGCAGCACAGATCATGATCCTCCTGGCGATAAACTTAATGTCCTCCCCCGCATAGAGCATCTTCGCCAGATAAAAGACTGCCGCATCCGGATCGGACCCTCTCATGCTCTTGATAAATGCAGATATGGTATCGTAGTGGTTATCTCCCGTCTTATCATAATACACCACCCTTTTCTGAATACACTCAGACGCCACCTTAAGAGTCAGATAAATCTTTCCGTCCCCGCTCCTCTCCGTCGTCAATATGCCAAGCTCCACTGCATTCAGCGCATTCCTCGCGTCGCCTCCGGCAACATCGGCAAGGAAATCCAACGCCTCCTCATATATCTCCGCACGATAACTCCCCATGCCCTTCTCCATATCATAGACCGCCCGCTTGATGAGTGTCTTGATATCCTCTCTGCTCAGAGGATACAGCTCGAAGATACTCGAACGGGAAATCAGCGCCCCGTTTACCTCAAAGTAGGGATTCTCCGTAGTCGCGCCGATAAGCGTCAGCGTACCATCCTCCACAAAGGGCAGAAGATAGTCCTGCTGCCCTTTATTAAACCGGTGAATCTCATCCACGAACAGTATCGTCTTTTGCTGGTACATCCCCAGAGCATCCTTTGCCTGGCGCACCACCTCTTCCATATCCTTCTTCCCCGCCACCGTCGCATTAATCTGGGTAAACTTTGCGCTGGTTGTATTCGCAATCACCCTGGCAAGGGTCGTCTTCCCGGTTCCCGGCGGCCCGTAAAAGATGATGGAGCCAAGCTTATCCGCCCGAATCGCCCGGTAGAGAAGCTTATCCTTTCCTATGATATGCCGCTGTCCCACAACTTCCTCTAAAGTTGTCGGGCGCAGCCTGGAAGCAAGAGGCGCTTCCTTTTCCATATTTTTCTCATGCATGTAATCAAACAAATCCATCTTCTGCCATCCTCTAATCCAAAAACAATTCATCCACTGTCACAAACTCGTAGCCCTTTTTTTGCAGGATATCGATGATCTTTAACGCAGCATCCACCGAAGACTTGTAACAGTCATGTAATAAAATAATATCATTTTCCTCCGCCTTCGTCACTACTTTCTTTACAATTTCATTCGTGTTCTCCGTCTTCCAGTCCAGAGGGTCTATGGTCCAACGCACCAATATCATATCCAAAGACTCCTCTAACTTCTGGCTGCACACTCCATAAGGCGGGCGCATGTACTGAGGATATTCTCCGGTAATTGCATGAACTGTCCGACTTGTCTTTTTAAGCTCTTTTCCTGCCTTTCCTTCGGAAACTTTACTCATGTCTATATGAGTATAAGTATGATTCCCTATCATATGTCCTTCCTCATAAATGCGTTTTGTAAGCTTGGGATTCTTCTTTGCATTTTTTCCGATTACAAAGAAAGTCGCCCGCACATTCCTCTTCTTCAACCCATCAAGAAGCCGTCCGGTACATGCCACATTCGGACCGTCGTCAAAAGTCAGCGCTATCTTTTTAGGTACATCCCCGTATTCAGACATCTCTCCGGATACATGCTCTGACACTACCTCCTTTACTTCCTGTGCATTGTTATAATGCATCTTCTCTTTTACCTGAAAGTCCAAAGATACCCCTGTCAGATTTAAGATACAGAAAAAATATAATATGGTGCACAGGCAGCGAATCACCAACCTTTCCTCTCTCTCTTTCCTGCACCTCTTCTTTCTTGCTCTACTCAAATTTACACCTCTCCCGCCGCTTCATAAAATCATTGCAATATAAATATATGAATGATATAATAGCCAATGCATATTTTGAAGGAGGTTTTAAAATGTCTGAAACACAAAAGCAAATCAACGCTCCCGAGAACAAGATGGGCATCATGCCGGTTCCGAAGCTTCTTATTACGATGTCTCTGCCCATGATGCTGTCCATGTTGGTGCAGGCTTTGTATAATATCGTTGACAGCATGTTTGTGGCAAAATTAAGCGAAGAAGCGCTGACCGCCGTATCTCTGGCATTCCCGGCGCAGACTCTGATGATATCAATATCCAGCGGTACCGGAGTAGGCATCAATGCTCTGCTTTCCAGAAACTTAGGAGAAAAAGACTTTGAAGGTGCCAACCGGGCAGCAAGAAACGGTGTATTCCTGGCAATTGTAAGCTGTATCATATTCGCTGTAGTTGGAGGTTTCGGCTCAGAACTTTTCTTTTCTCTGCAGACAGATAACCCGGCAATTATCAGCTATGGCACACAGTACCTAAGAATCATCACCGTCATGTCAGCCGGTATTTTTTTACAGATTACTTTCGAACGACTGATGCAGTCCACTGGCAAAACATTTTACAACATGATCACACAGGGAACCGGGGCGATTATAAACATTATCCTAGATCCTATCATGATCTTCGGCCTGTTCGGATTTCCGCGTATGGAAGTAGCAGGTGCCGCCGTCGCTACGATCACCGGACAAGTCGTCGCCGTATGCATGTCCCTTTATTTTAACCAGACAAAAAATAAAGAAATCAGCATCAGCTTTCGGGGATTTCGGCCGCATAAAAAGACGATCGGCATCATCTACAAAGTGGGCGTCCCGTCCATCATCATGCAGTCCATCGGATCTGTCATGACCTTTGGATTCAACAAGATCTTACTGATGTTCTCCTCGACAGCAGCCGCAGTATTCGGCGTGTACTTTAAGCTTCAAAGCTTCATCTTCATGCCGGTATTCGGCCTGAACAACGGCATGATACCGATCATCGCCTATAATTTCGGCGCAAGAAAACGAAGCCGTATCACACAGACTATACGCTTAAGTGTCGCTATATCCATGTCCATCATGGCTCTGGGAACGGTCATCTTCCTGACCTGCCCGGCACTTCTCCTCTCTTCGCTGTTCAGCGCGTCGGAGAATATGCTGGCCATCGGAGTTCCTGCCCTTAAGATCATCAGTCTCCATTTCCTTCTTGCCGGGTACAGCATCATCATAAGCTCCACCTTTCAGGCATTGGGCAATGGCGTCTACAGCCTCATCGTATCGGCAGCAAGGCAGCTTTTTGTCATCCTGCCAATTGCATACATATCTGCAAAGCTGTTCGGGCTATCCGCCGTATGGTGGTCGTTCCCTATTGCTGAACTTGTATCCGTACTGTTGTGTACACTTTTATTCATGCGGATCTACAAAGAGAAAATTAAAGAGTTGGGGAATTAATGTTTCCCCAACCCTTTTACACTCCACCCGAATCTTCCTTTAGATTTCCCGAGTGAAAAATATTCCCCGTGGGAATAGGCGATCAGTCCGGTAGAATTCAGTTCAAATTTGCCGCTTTTTTTCATATAGGCTTCGTCCACCTGGACTGCTAATACATCGGCAAGAAACATATGATGTGAGCCAAGCTCTTTAACTTCTGTAACTTTACACTCAAGGTTCACCGGTGACTCTTTAATCAGCGGAGCGTAAGTAAGCTTCTCTGCCTTTCCTCTCGTCAGGTGCATCTCCTTCCACTTATCTGTGTCCCGCCCGGAACGCACACCGCACCAGTCCGTTGCCTTCGCAAGCTTTTCTGTCGTCAGATTTACTACAAATTCCCCGCTCTCCCGGAGCATATGGTAAGAATACCGCTCCGGCCTTACAGAAATATATAACATAGCCGGGTCAGTACACACCGTACCCGTCCATGCCACTGTAATAATATTGTCCTCGCCCTTCGTATCCGCTGTGCTGACCATCACCGCCGGAAGCGGATACAGCATATTACCCGGTTTCCATATCTGTCGTCCCATAACCATCCTCCTATTCTCCTACTGCTGCAGTGATGCCACCAGCGTAGGGATCAACTGCTTCTTCCTGGATACAACGCCTTTTAAAATGATGCGCTCCGTATCCTCCGGCAAATCAAAAGCATTGATAATACTGCCCTTTGCTCCATGGCCGCAGCATAACAGCTCTGTTGATTCATCTAAGATATCTGTCAGCATAAAATAAATCATCTCCATCTTCCCGCCTTCTAAGACTTTTGGAAGGTGTGGTATCAGCATCTCTCTAATCTCCGACAGTTCTTCTCTGTTCATAGAATTAATCTGTCCAACCCCGAATACAGTATCACCGACCGTAAACTGCTTGAAGTCCTGGAAGAGAATATCCTCCGCACTCTTTCCTTTAAGGCTGCTCCCTGCATTGAACATCTCCATAGATATCGCTTCCATATTAATCTTTGCAAGCTTAGAAAGCTTTTTCGCTGTCTTTTCGTCCACTGCCGTACAAGTCGGCGAACGGAAAAGAAGGGTATCCGAAATAATCGCACAGCAGAGCAGCCCTGCGATTGCAGCCGGTATCTCCACTCCCGCCTCCTCATACATCTGAGTGACAATAGTAGCTGTGCAGCCAACCGGCTGGTTTCGGAAAAATACCGGCCCCATCGTTTCAATATTGCCAAGTCTGTGATGATCGATAATCTCCACAATATCCGCTTCCTCAATACCGTCAACCGCCTGAGATTTCTCGTTGTGATCCACTAAGATGACCTGTTTTTTCTTCACATTCAAGAAACGGCGCCTGGAGATAAACCCTCTGAATCTTCCATGACGGTCAAGAATCGGGAAATCACGAAACTTGTTCTTTGTCATCTTCTCCTTAATCTCATCTACATAATCATTCATATTAAATGTGACAAGCGGCCCTTTACTCATAAAATGCTTCACCGGTATACTCTGATTGATCAGACGCGCCACCGTATAAGTATCATGGGGAGTGCTGATGATAACGATGCTCTGCTCCTCCGCCTTCTTTATCAGCTCCGGTGATACTTTTGCATCCTGGCATACAACCATGCAGCTTGCATCAATATTCACCGCACAAGCCTGCGCCTCCGGACGGTTTCCTAAAATCACAAGGTCGTCTTTCTCGATAAATTCCTTCATGAGCTCATCATTAGACGCTCCCACAGTCACTTTTCCCGTCGTAAAGCAGCCATGCTCGTTGCCGCAAATCAACCTTCCATCCAGCGTATCTATAATATTCTTATACTGAGTCCTGGCAGTAGAAAGCACCCGGTTATCGTACACCTCCATATAGGAAGTAGCAA
This sequence comes from Lachnospiraceae bacterium MD308, assembly GCA_000403475.2. Classification (GTDB taxonomy): domain Bacteria; phylum Bacillota; class Clostridia; order Lachnospirales; family Lachnospiraceae; genus MD308. Next base: position 151,175 of record KE159796.1, on the reverse strand, counting down.
TGTCGCCGGTAGAAATCACCCCTACCAATTCCTCATCTTTCAGCACCGGGAGCGTTTTGACATTGTTCTCTTTCATCTTCTCCCATGTATCCCTGATTGAAACATTAGGTGACACTCCGCTGATCTTATGTATATCCATATCCTTTACCTGGAGCTTTACATTCTGCAAAAGCCCCGGCGCATCTACTTTAAATTTTTTCAGAACATAGTGGGTTTCCTCATTGATCTGCCCTGCCCGCTTTGCCACATAATCGTCACCGGTTATTTTTTTCTTTAATTCTGCATAGGCGATTGCTGAACAGATAGAATCTGTATCCGGGTTTTTATGTCCGACAATATATACTTTTTTTGATTTTTTCCCCATATAAATCTCCTTATAAAACCTCTTTGAAAGTTTCTACTAGTTAGATTGCCATTTTTTTCATAACAAGTCAACTATATTTTTCCTACTTATGATTTTTTCTCCCCACAACCCGCAGATTATATGTTATACTAAGTATATTAGAATGATGAGAAAGGAACAAGGTACAATGAGCGAAGAATTATTACAGGAAGAGACCCAGACCATGGCTGATTTTGAGGAACATTTTGACGATGCTAACCCATGGAACCTGATTGCATCTTATAAGGAAAATGGCACTGTACTCCCGGTAAAGGTGGAGGGCATTGTGAACGGCGGTGCAATCGCAATGGTAGAAGGTATCCGCGGCTTTATCCCGGCTTCCAGATTATCTCTCTCTTACATTGAGAATCTGGAATCTTACCTTTTAAAAGATATCGAGGTAAAAGTAATTGAGGCAGATCAGGCTGAGAACCGTCTGGTTCTTTCTGCCCGCGAGATTCTAAAAGAAAAAGAGAAAAAGGAACGCGAAGAAAAAATCGCCAGCGTAAAAGTAGGAACCGTTCTTACTGGAACTGTAGAAACCTTACAGAACTACGGCGCATTTATCCGTCTCCCTGACAACCTCTCCGGACTGGTACATGTATCACAGATCAGCCAGAAGCGTGTAAAACTGCCGAAGGATGTATTAAACGTAGGCGATGAAGTAACTGTAAAGGTTATCGGTATCAAGGACGGTAAGATCAGTCTCAGCATGAAGGCTTTAGAAGAAGTAAAAGAAGAGCCGGAGGAGAAAGTTGTAATCCCGAAAGCCGGAAACATCGGAACAAATCTCGGCGACTTATTCAAGGATATCAAACTTTAAATCAACGAATAATTATAAAAACCTTCAGAACCGGCGTAAACTTGCGCCTTTTCTGAAGGTTTTTTGTCTTCCATTACCGGTTGTCCACTCCCATCTCGTCTAAAACCTCTATCGCCGTCTCCACACACTCTGCACAGCAAGGAAGCGGTTGAGGGCCTTTTTGCGTCAGCAGATCCCTGCAGTAGACAGAACCTTTTTTCTCCCGGAAAAGCTTAGCCGCCGTCCTGAGTTTTTCGTAAGTATCCATCTTGGTAAGCAGCGGTTTATCCATATCCCCGGCGCTGTTAGCAAGGCCGATGACCAGAAACATCCCCGTAACAGCTCCGCATGTATCCATAAGGCCGCCCATCCCAAGGCCGAACCCCTCTGTCATCCGGAATACATCCTTTTCACTGACTCCGAATTTCCCGCAGTAAGCGCAGACAACCGACTGGCAGCAGTTGTACCGCTTCTCCATAAAATTTTCCGCCGCTTTCTGCTTATTCGTCCCCATCCTTCTTACCTCCCGCCTGTTCCAAATTATCTATCCACACCTGTACGCAGGCGTCACTCGGCATCCGCCAGTCCCCTCTCGGCGACAGCGCCACCGTTCCCACCTTCGGTCCGTCCGGCAGGCAGGATCGCTTAAACTGCTGGGAGAAGAACCTGAAGCAGAAGGTGCGAAGCCATCTGTAGATAACCTCATCTTCATATTCCCCGGCAAACGCCCGTTTCGCTATCCGATAGATCTTCGCCGGCTCATAGCCAAACCGCAGAAAATAATACAGGAAAAAGTCATGCAGTTCGTACGGCCCGACCAAATCCTCCGTCTTCTGGGCAATCTCTCCATCCTTCGGAGGAAGAAGCTCCGGGCTTACCGGCGTATCTAATACATCATAAAGCACCTCTGCAAGTGTCTTATCCTCACACGTATCCGCATAATAGCGCACGAGATGCCGCACCAGCGTTTTCGGAACCGACCCATTGACCCCGTACATAGACATATGGTCGCCGTTATAAGTCGCCCACCCAAGAGCAAGCTCTGACATATCCCCGGTCCCGATAACCATACCGTTCTTTTGATTGGCAATATCCATGATCACCTGGGTGCGCTCCCTGGCCTGGGCATTCTCATAAGTCACACTGTGATCTTCCATGTCATGTCCAATATCCTTAAAATGCTGCGCCACCGAGTCTCCGATGGGAACTTCTTTAAGTGTTGCCCCAAGCATTTCCGACATCTTACAGGCATTGCGGTAAGTCCGGTCTGTCGTCCCAAAGCAGGGCATCGTAACTGCCATAATCTTTTTTCTGTCCACTCCCAGGGCGTCAAATGCCTTGGCCGTCACCAGAAGTGCCAGAGTAGAGTCAAGACCGCCCGAGATGCCCACCACTGCACTCTCTGCGCGGGCATGGGCAAGGCGCTTCTTAAGCCCCATCGCCTGAATCATCAGAATCTCCTCACACCGCCTTGCGCGCTCTTTATCCTCCGCCGGCACAAACGGCCGTGAAGGAAAGCTCCGCGTGAGCACTGTCTCTTCTACATCTATACGGAAAGGAATCCGCACAAGTTCTCTTGTATCCGCCGGCTTAAAAGTAGTGTTCTTGCGTCTCTCACTCAGCATCCGCTTGACATCTATCTCTGAATAGATCACACCGTTTTCAAACCTCTTTCCGGAGGCCAGCGTAACGCCGTTTTCCGCAATTAAATTGTGTCCGCCAAATACAAGGTCCGTTGTAGACTCTCCTTCCCCTGCGTTTGCGTAGACATATCCGCAGATTAATCGGGCAGACTGGCCTTCAATCAGACTTTTGCGGTAAGTCGCTTTTCCGATGGTCTCATCGCTGGCAGAACAGTTGACGATAATCGTCGCCCCCTCCCTTGCCGCCTGGATACTCGGCGGAACCGCAGACCACACATCCTCGCAGATCTCCGCAGACACAATAAGCCCCTCTATGCCCTCCGCCTCAAATAAAAGCTGCGGTCCAAACGGCACTTCTTCCCCGTCAAGCACTATATCTTCCGCGTAGGACGGCCCCTCACGGAACTGTCGCATCTCATAAAATTCCCCATAATTCGGGAGAAATGTTTTCGTTGTAAGTCCTAAGATCTTCCCGTCATTCAGCGCCGCCGCCACATTGTAAAGAGCGCCGTCAACCGCCAGGGGAACTCCCACAAAGACAAGCATATCCTTCCCTTTTGTACAGGCTGCGACTTTAAAAAGCCCCTCCTTTGCCTTCTCCAAAAGAATATCCTGGGTAAACAAATCACCGCACGTATACCCCGTAATACAAAGCTCCGGGAATACTGCGATTTTAGCTCCCTCCCCGGCTGTCTCGTCAATCAGCCTGCATATCTTTTCCGTATTATAAGCCACATCCGCCACCCGTATATCCGGCGTCACCGCGGCAACCTTTATAAATCCATCCTTCATGGGCTTCCCTCCGTTCTCTGGCAAACATATTTTATCTGCTTCTTTTCATAATCCGTTTTAAATCTTCCACCGTATAATTATACGCGCTGTTGCAGAAATGGCATTTCACCTCAATATCCTTTCCTTCGTCAATCATCTCCTGAATGTCCTTTCTGCCAATGCTTGCAACTGCCTTTTCTACCCGCTCCTTCGAACAATTGCAGGTAAACTGCGCCGGCATAGTATCGGTAATCTCAAGTCCCACATTTCCAAGAAGCTCTTCTAAGATCTGTTCCGGAGTGTATCCTCTGTCCAAAAGCTCAGTGACAGACGTGACATTCTTAAGGTTCTCCTCAATCTGTGCGATAGTCTCTTCCTTTGCAAAAGGCATCATCTGAATGATAAAGCCTCCGGCGCACTTCACTGTGTTATCCTTTTCCATCAGCACGCCAAGCCCCACTGAGGACGGCACCTGCTCGGAGCTTGCAAAATAATAAGTCAGATCCTCCGCAATCTCGCTGGTCACAAGCATCGTATCCCCAATATATGGCTCTTTAAGCCCCATATCTTTAATCACCTGCATGATTCCGATACCTACAGCCCCGCCTACATCAAGCTTCCCATTCTTTGGGGGCAGCATCACATCCGGATTCTCTACGTACCCCTTTACATCCGCTTTGCTGTCCGCAGTAACAGTGATTCCCCCGAGAGGGCCGTTTCCACGCACCTTAACTGTAAGCATGTCCGTATCATTTTTCATCATGCTCCCCATCATGGCACCGCCGGCGAGAAGCCTCCCGAGGGCTGCCGTCGCCACCGGACTTGTATTGTGGCGCTTCCTCGCCTCCTCCACAAGCTCTCCTGCCGTTATAGCAAACGCGCGCACCTGACTGTCTGCTGCCGTTGCCCTTACAATATAATCTTTCATCTATCTTTTCCTTCCTGCTTAATCTATATCTTTTCTGTGCGTCAATTCTCATTTTAATCTGTTTTCTGCAATATTACAAGGTCTTTCCCCGTTCTCTTGCCGCCACTAAGATCCTCTCACTGTCCGCTTCCGCAGCTTTCCGCGTATAACCGTCATAAGCCCCCAAAAACTCCATACCGGATTGCCCGATATACCTCCTGATCTCCGCAAGGGTATAGCCCTTCTGATAGTGAATCTCCTGATATCTGCGGTAAAGTCCCTCCTGCCCTTCCTCCTGAATAAACAGCGTCAGCTCATACTCATTCACTCCTTCATCCTCATCGTAATAATTATCCCAGATAAAACTGCACTCATCCCTGCTCTCCGCAAATGTCCGGCTCCCCAGCACATGCTCATACTTATACCGGGTATTAAAATCAAAAAGAAATATCCCTCCCGGGTCCAGATAATTATTCACCAGGCGAAACACTTCCACCAGTTCTTCCCCGTTCGTCACGTAATTGATGCAGTCGCATACGCTTATAACCGCCCGCACTGTCCCGTACAGCTCAAACTCCCGCATATCCTGTGAAAGATAAAGGATATCATGGTCGCTCCTCTCCTTCTTTCGCAGTGCAATCTCTAACATATCGTCCGCACTGTCCACGCCAATCATATCATAGCCGCGGCCCGCGAAGCTCTCGGTCATGCTTCCCGTACCGCACCCTAAATCCAGCACAAGCCCGTCGTCTATTCCCTGTTCTCTCAATAATCCTACGAGACAATCCGCCCATTCCTCATAAGGGACATTATCCATAAATGTATCGTAAACCTCGGCAAAGCCGGTATATTCATCCATATTACCTATCCTCCAGGATCCTTTTTACTATCATAGCAAAAAAAATCCATCATAGCAATCGCATCCTACCTATTTACTGCCCATTTAATTATCCAAGTATTCTGTACTCCCGCCGACTATAAAAAGGCCCCCAACCTGGGGGCCTCTACAACACGTCTCATCCTTATTCTTCATCAACACCTTCTGTCTCAATGATAAACTTTGTCTTCCCGTCCATGCCCTTTTTGATTCCGGCATAGGACTTATATTCTTTGCCAAGCTCTGACATGGCATCAAGCCGGTCTTTCACATTTTTAAAATCGCCGTCAAAAGCTTCCGCCAGCTTATCAACTCCATCCCGCTTAAACTCAGACATTCCGTCTGCCAGTTTCCGATTGCCGTCCGCCAGGTCATTCGTACCTTTATTCAGCGTTCCCGCACCATTGTCAAGCTGGTCAACCCCCTTGTCAAGCTTTTTCGCGCCATCCGCCACAGCCCCGGCTCCCTTATCAAGCTTCTTTACGCCGCTTGCAAGCTGTGCACCGCCTTTTTTCAGCTCACTCGTACCGGTAGTAAGCAGGCTGCTCTTACTGTTTAGCTCCTCGGCTCCTTTCGCCAGTGTACTGGCTCCTTCGGATACAGTGGCCGCGCCTTTAGACAGCGCCCCGATGGAATCGGTCAGGCCGCCCTCGCCGTTTACTTTGCCATTCAACTGCTCCATCCCGCCTGCAAGGGCTGCCGCAGTTGCCTTTAATTTTTCGATACTGCCCTGGGTGCTGTCAATCGCATCCTCTGCCCGGTCTGTATTGACCACCGCTTTTGCCGTCCGCTCTTTTGTAATCTCAACCTTTGTACTGTCCAGTGCTTTTTCGGCAATCCGCTCTGCCTGGCTGTTAAGCTTCGCATTGGCCTCATCCTCCGCCTTCTGGATTGCAGAGCGCACTTCATCCCGATATTCCTCCGGAATCCCGGAAAGATCCACACTGATGGATATGGAGCCCACGGTAGAGCCGGCAATCTCAGAAGCACTTTTTGTCGCCACGACTTTTCCGGCCGTATCTCCGGTGTATTCCACATCTGCATCGGTTTTACTCACCGCATTTTCAGCGGAAGAAAGCTGTTTCGTCAGAGCTGCTATCGCACTGTTGACTCCGGATGCAGCTTCGTTGAGCTTCTTAACGCTTCCTCCAAGCTCCGGTGCTTTTTTATTCAGCGCGGCAGCTCCGGCGCTGACCTGATTCGCGCCTCCCGCCACCTCTTTGCTCCCGTCAGCAAGGCTCCCCACGCCGCTGGTGTAAGTATTCACACCGTCTACAAGGGAATTGACGCCCTTGATCAGATCCCCGCTCTTTTTATTCAAGGTGCTGACACCGTCCGCCACCTGCTTTGATCCGTCCGCCAGATCCCCGGAACCGCTCTTAAGCTTTTTTGTCCCGTCTTTTAAATCCTTAGAACCATCCGCAAGCTTTTTGGCTCCGTCTGCAGCATCCTTTGAGCCGTCCTTTAATTTCTGGGCCGCATCCTTAAGATCGTCTAAAGACTGCTCTAAGTCATCGAAGCTGTCAATATCATCCATGCTGAACTCGCTTAGCATCTCTGCTGATGCCACGGTCACTGTAGGATTTACACTTGCTTTTTCCACCTTGGCCGTAATCTTTACGCTGTCGGGAACCTCTGCATCAATCTCTGTATCATCAAGATTCAGATTCTCCTGCAGCCCTGGAAATCCAAGCCCCACTACGATATTTCTATCTCCGTCGGAGAGAACTCTTCCGTTGTCTACCTCCACATCTTTGTATTCATCTGTAGAAAGCATCATAGCTGTCACCATAGTAAAAGGCGTATACATATCCACATTCTTGCCGCCAATCTTTACCTTCTTTCTGGATTGATTTGTATACCGGATATTAATCTCTACATTACCGCTCTTCCCCTGAAGCTCTTTGGCAGATATGGTCTTTCCATCAAGCTTGTAGGAAATCTCCACTCCAACAGGAAGGCTGCCGCCTGCTGTTCCCTGATAATAGATATCCTCGCCCTCGGCTTTCCACTTAAGACCGCTGCCGTCTCCCTTGGAAAATGACTCCTCGCCTTTTACATTCTTGATTTCATTAAGCTCACTTTCATCCTCTACTTCACCGGTTCCCGGATTTTTGAGCCACTCGGTAACGGTTGTCTCCGTCACATTTCCCGACGGGTCTGCCTTGATGTAGACAGACTCATCCTTAAACGTGCCTTCGGATTTCTTTTTGTCGGAACCCTTATCACCTTCTAACACTTCATCTGCGGTCTCTTCCAGCTTTTCTGTATCCTTATCTGCGGCTTTCACTTCACTTAAGTCGTATCTTTCTGACCCGTAAGCACCTGTCAGTCCCGCACCGCCGACAGCCAATGCAAGAGAACCTGCCAGTAATCTTTTCACTATATTATTTTTCATGAGCTATACCTCCTATTGCTTTATTTTTCTGCTGCCTTTTCGGCAGGAATCCGCTGCTTGTTTTTACAATCACCTTGTCAAATACCATGAACATAGACGGCAGTACAAACACAACGACCACCATACTAACGATTGCTCCCCTCGCCATCAGGATACATAAGGAACTGATCATGTCAATATTGGAATAAAGTCCGACGCCAATCGTTGCCGCAAAAAAGCTCAATGCGCTGACGATGATAGACTGCGCCGATGCCTGGTGAGCGATAGTAACCGCCTCGTATTTGGCCGCCCCAAGGCTTCTCTCCCGCTTATATCTGGTGGTCATCAGTATGGCGTAATCCACGGTAGCGCCAAGCTGAATTGTCCCGATAACGATAGATGCCACGAAGGGAAGCGTCGTTCCAATGTAGAAGGGAATTCCCATGTTCACAAATATAGCAAATTCGATGACGCCCACCAGAATAACCGGCAGCGATACAGACCGGAACAAAAGGAATATGATCACAAAGATAATTCCGATGGACACAAAACTTACCGTCTTAAAATCAGTATCCGTGATATCAATCAAATCCTTCGTCAGCGGCGCCTCCCCTACAAGCATAGCGCCCTCATCGTACTTATCCAGCACCTCATTGATCTCATCCACCTGCTTATTTACCTCATCCGATGCCACCTTATAGATGGAATTAATGAGTACCATCTGGTATTTATCATTCTTCAGAAGCTCCGTCACGGACTCCGGAATCATGTTTGAAGGTACGGCAGGGCCTACAAGGCTGTCGAGTCCTAACGCCCATTTTACCCCGTCCACCTTCTCAATCTCTTTCAACATCTTCCCCACATCCGGAGAAGGCACATCACTGTCAACCAGAAGGATATGAGTCGTATTCATATCATAATCTTCCTTAAGCTTCTCGTTGGCAATGATACATGGCAGTTCCTTCGGCAGTGTCTCATCCAGATTGTAGTAGACTCCTGTGTGGCTATTTCCGTAAATAGCCGGGAACAAAAGAACAAGAAACAGAGCCACGTACACAAGATAGTGCTTCGTCACCTTCTGGGATATCCGGCTGATATTCGGAAGAAGCGGCTTGTGCTTCGTCTTTTCGATCAATTTGTCGCAGACTAGTATCATCGAAGGCAAGATGGTCACACAAGTGATAACGCCAAGAACCACACCCTTCGCCATGACGATACCGATATCCTTTCCAAGAGTAAAGCTCATAAAACACAGTGCGACAAACCCGGCAACCGTCGTAATGGAGCTTCCGATGACCGAGGAAAATGTCTGAGTGATGGCGCAGGCCATGGCTTCTTTCTTATCTCCGCCGCACTCTGCCTGCTGCTCCTCATAGCTGTGCATCAGGAAGATGGAATAATCCATCGTAACCCCAAGCTGCAGCACCGCCGCCAACGCTTTTGTAATATAAGAAATCTCCCCGAACATAATATTGCTTCCCAGGTTATAGATAATTGCAAGCCCGATACTAAGCAGGAATAAGATCGGCACCACAAAGGATTCCATCGTAACCCCAAGGACGACCGACGAAAGGATAACCGCAATCAGCACATAGATTGGCGTCTCCCGCTCCGACAGCTCCTTCGTATCGGTAACAATCGCCGACATACCGCTTAAGAAGCACTGCTTCCCGGTCAGCTTACGAATCTTTCCGATTGCCTCCATCGTGCCGTCCGACGATGTACCTTCATCGAAAAATACTGCCATCATCGTCCCCTTATCCGAATTAAACACTTTATAAACCTTATCCGGCAGCATACTTTGAGGCATGGAAATGTCTGCGACAGAATCATACCACAGCACTTTCTCTACATGTTCTACCTTCTCAACCTCGGCTTTTAAAGCCGCTACTTCCTTCGGCTCCATCCCGTCTACCATCAGCATGGAAAATGCACCGATACCAAAATCCTCAATCATGATATCCTGCCCCTGCATCGTCTCAATCTCTTTCGGCAGATAAGTGAGCACATCATAGTTCACTCTCGTCAGGATGTATCCGAACACTGCCGGAACGAGCAGTAATATACTGGTAATCAGAATGACAACCCTGCACTTTACTACCGCCTTTCCAAACTTATTCATTCCACTATTCTCCCTTTCTGTTATGACTGTTGGTCATTCTTTCTGAATGTACTATAACGCAAATATGACCATTAGTCAATATATTTTTTGACTTTTGGTCATATTTATTTGACTTTTGGTCATTCTGCTAATATAATACAAATTAACACTTGATTTATATTATAGATTTCACAGCCGGAAGGGAGCTGCTTTTATGGGAAAAGTAGATGAAAATAAAAAAAAGAAAAAAGAGGCGCTTTTTAACGCCGCCTACGAACTGTTCACCACAAAAGGCATCAACTCCACCGCCATCTCCGATATCGTGGAAAAAGCGGCGGTTGCCAAGGGAACCTTTTACTTGTATTTTAAAGATAAATACGATGTAAAAAACAAGCTCATCGTCCACAAGACCAATGAGCTTTTCACCGCCGCCGGGGCGGCGCTGGAAGAATCCGGCATCACCGGGCTGGAGGACGAGCTTATCTTTATCATCAACCACATCATTGATATGCTTGTAGAAAACAAGCCCCTCTTAAACTTCATCTCAAAGAACCTGGTGATGGGCGCGCTGCGCTCCGCATTGCTGACCGGCGAGAGCAGCGACCGTGAATTTTATGATAAGTTCTTGCAGCTGGTAGAGGCGGATGCCTACTCCTACGCAGATGTCGACGTCATGCTCTTCACCATCGTAGAGCTGGCAGGCTCCGCCGGATACAATTCCATCCTTTATAACGAGCCGCTTCCAATCGAAACATATAAGCCTTTTTTGTACCGGTCAGTGAGACTGATCATACAAAGCCACCGGGCCGGATAAGCGTCATCCGGCCCGAACTGCATTTCCCATCCCAAAGACGCGTTACACATATAATTTTTTCGTCGGTTTCGGAATGGCAATCCCATCTTCTTTTGCATATTCAATCCATTCATCAATCACGATATTTGCATTTTTTACAGCATCTACCACTGTCTTCCCATCTGCTTTGCAGCCCGGAAGATCCGGAACATCTACAAGAAATGCCTGATCTTCATCGCTCCAAGTAATAATCATCTGGTATTTATAATCTGCCATGCCTACACCTCCAGCTTATATTTTTTAATAAGTTCCCTGATCTGCTTAACCTGATACGGTTTCGCTTTGTTGCCTTTAGGCTGTATATTGATCCTCTCCAGCATGTCTCCCCTGCTCATAAAATAATGATCCCCACGGATTCTCTCTCTAAATCCCATAGATTGAATCATATACCTGAAATCTGAGAAATCAATATTACTGTCAGACTTTCCGCTCATAACCTTTTCATATATTTTTTCTTTTCTGCCCATCTTTATTCCTTTCTTTTATTATAGCGTTTCTCGTCATTTTTGTCATTCGATTTTCAGGCGCTAGGTCAGTTTCAGGCATACAGATCACCCCTTATTGTATATTTTTTCTCATTTGGGAACATTATTGGGCGAATACACCCGGATACTCTCTAGAATAAGAGTAATAGAAATCCCGAAAATATAATTGTTTTTTATCATACCATATTTCTGCTCTTTTTACAAAACTATTATAAGGTGGAGCCTCATTTTTTCAAAGCCCCGCCTTATACCAAAAATCAAAAAGCATTTTAAAAATCTTTCTTCTCCATAATCCTGACAGAAATCAGATAAGATGCAGAAAGCCACACCAGGCACAAAATCGGCGTTATCACCCTCGCCCAGTTCCCCCTGCCAAGCTCAACATCCCGCAGTGCCTCCACCTGGGAGACGCCAATCATCACTCCCATGAATATCCCGGCAATGATCAGGAGTACAAACCGGCTTTTTTCCGCCCCGAATTTTAAGAATACCGGCAACATGAATGCCAGCGCCGTCAGGGCAATCAGATAAGAGTTCTCCATATCCCCAAGGAAATCTGTGAAAGCATAAGCATTTTCCGGATGCACCGCCGCCATGAGCGCCCACATGAAAACCCCGACAGCCATCATCACCGCCACAGAAGACAGCGCGGCAAAGATATATTTTTCCTTCACATATCCCCTGCGGCTTACAGGAAGAGTGAACAGATATGCAAATCCATTGTCATAGGAGTCATAATTGACCGTCGTCACCCCGATAAGCCCGGAAATCGCTGTGATATAGCCAAATCCCATGCTCATCTCCCCGGTAGGCACTACAAACACCGCTCCTACTGCCGGCAATAAAATAAAAAAAGCAAACTGTGTCAGCATCAGTTTTAAATCTTTCATCAGCAATCCCTTCATCATCTTTCACCTCGAATCATCATTGTCATCACACCGTCAACCGAACCCTTTTCCACTACAATATCCGGGTAATTTTCCATATAAAACTGCTTTTCCTTCGTCAGGCAGCTATACCCGAACTCCTCTTTTCTCCGGCACACCAGGAAACTTTTATCCATCGCCTCATACTGCTCCTTTGTCACTTTCAGTATGCCGTACTCATCAAGCAGCACATCCGTGTCCTCGTGAAGGATCACCTTCCCCTCATCAATCAGGTAAATGTCGTCGCACAGCCCTTCTAAATCCCCGGAAATGTGGGAGCTTATAAGAACCGAGCGTTCCTCCGCCTCCATGTATTCCCGGATCATAGTAAGAAGTTCATCCCTCGCGATCACATCCATGCCCGCCGTCGGCTCATCCATAATGAGGAGATCCGCATGGTGGGAAAGCGCCGCCGCAACGTGGAGCCTTCGTTTCATGCCGGTGGAAAAGTCCTTGATCCGCTTATCAAAAGGAAGGCCGAAACTCTTACATTTCCCGGTAAAATACTCCTCGTCAAATCCGGAGTAAAGGTTCCTTAAAATCACTACCAGATCCTTTATCTTCAGGTAGCCGCTGAACCCGGAATCCGACAGCACCACACCGATTCTCTCCCGATCCTTTTCACTGAGCTTAGAAAGAGGTTTCCCCAGCATGGAAATCTCCCCTCCCTCCGTTCGGATCAAGCCCAGCGCAGCCTTAAACGCAGTCGTCTTTCCCGCCCCGTTCCTTCCGATCAGCCCGGTGACGCGGCCAGGCTTTACTTCCATCGTAACATCCAGCTCAAAGTCTTTATATTTCTTTCTCACATTTTCCAATCGCAGCATCTTTTATTCCTCCAAAACAATATGAAATAACTCCTCAAGCTCCTGATCCGTCATGCCGCAGCTCCTGCCCTTGCGTATCGCGCCCTCCAGATCAGCCTCCACTTCCTTTTTCTTTTCTTCCAGCATCATCTGCTGGTTGGCAAACGCCACAAAACTGCCCTTTCCGTGAACCGTTATGACAAATCCTTCCGCCTCCAGCCCGTCATATGCCTTTTTCACCGTCAAGGCGCTGACCTTCAATTCCTTAGCCAGCGTCCGCACCGACGGCAGCGCCGTGTCCGCCTTAAGGTCTCCCTTTACAATCTGCCCCTTAATCTGCTCCACGATCTGTTCGTAGATTGGCTGCATGGAAGAATGACTGATAATCAATTTCATCCTATCCCCCCTTCGTTATAAACAGTATATAACAGTTTTAAACAGTTGTCAACTGTTATATACTGTTTATTTTAAATTATTTTATCCTGCCTGTATGAAACAAACAAAAACACCCGGATGAGCCTTGCCAACTCCTGATTGGCAAAACCCCTCCGGGCATTCTCCTGATTTTTTGTACCCTATCTATCCTGTGTATTCTCTGTACTCTCTGTATTTTCCGCAGATCCGGCTTGCTGCCGTCACTCTGCCATCTGCGCTTTGATTAGCAGATCTCGCAGATCCATCCTTTTGGAGCCTCGATTCTTCCCATCTGAATTCCGGTAAGCGTATCATATAGTTTCTTCGTAACCGGACCCATATCCTCCATGCCGCTTGGGAAACAGATTTCCTTCCCGTGGTCTACGATCTTGCCTACCGGGGAGATGACTGCCGCTGTGCCGCAAAGTCCGCACTCCGCAAAATCCTTCACCTCATCTAAGTACACTTCCCGCTCTTCTACTTCGTACCCTAAATATTCCTTCGCCACATGCATCAGGGAACGCCTTGTGATTGAAGGCAATATCGTGTCTGACTTCGGCGTTACCACTTTCCCGTCCTTCGTGACAAACAGGAAATTTGCGCCGCCTGTCTCCTCAACTTTCGTCCTGGTAGCCGCGTCTAAGTACATATTCTCGTCAAATCCCTGCCTGTGGGCATCCATGATCGCATACAGGCTCATGGCATAGTTAAGCCCGGCCTTTACATGGCCCGTTCCGTGGGGCGCCGCCCGGTCAAAATCACAGACCCTAATGGTAATAGGCTTTGCGCCGCCTTTAAAATACGGGCCTACCGGTGTCGTGAACACACGGAACTGATACTCATCCGCAGGTTTCACGCCGATAACCGCATTAGAGCCAAACAGGTACGGCCGGATATAGAGAGTTGCCCCGGAGCCAAAAGGCGGAACATACGCCGCGTTCTCCTTCACAACCTGCCTGACCGCCTCCACAAACCGCTCCTCCGGGAATGCCGGCATCTCAAGGCGTGTCGCCGTATTGGCCATCCGCTCTGCATTAAGGTCAGGGCGGAAAGTCACGATGCGCCCGTCCTCCGTCGTGTAAGCCTTAAGCCCTTCAAAGCATGTCTGGGCATACTGCAGCACACATGCACACTCGTTGATCACCACATTTGAATCGGAGGTAAGCATACCCTCATCCCACGCTCCGTCCTTGTAATTGGAAACGTATCTTTTATCCGTCTCAATATAACCGAATCCAAGATTGGACCAGTCAATGTTCTTCTTCTCCATCGTAAACTCCTCCGTTCATATATAATCTGTAAATATGCCCTTTATTATAATACCGCCGACGCATAAAATCAAGAGTGCGCTCTGTTTTTTTGCTGCATTATTCCTGCCGGAACACCAGAAACCTCTGCCCGAAATAATTGAATGCTACAAACAGGCACATCCCCGCAAGCATCGCCGCATTATCCCGCACCGCCCCGGAGTATCCGGAAAGGATATAATGTACGCATGGTTTTGCAATCCCATAAGCCAGAATATAGCATACGGTTATATTAATCACAAACCTCACAATCTCACCAAATGATTTTTTCCCGCTCTTAAACGTAAAATATTTGTTCAGGAAAAAACTTACAATGCTCCCGATAATATAATTCATCGCGGAGGCAATCCAGTACCCCATATGAAACACGTTGTAGCACACAAACATCACGCTTGTCCCAACTAACGTGTTGATAACCCCAACGATTAAGAATTTAATTGTCACCCAGTCTATTACTTTTTTCATGATATACTGCATTCTTCTTTCTTACATTATTTTATTCTTTCTTCCACTAAATAATATAACGTAAATACATCATAGTTGCCATATAAATTTAGAAATTATTTTTTCAAATTCACCGTCCCAATAAAATAAGCCGCACCGATAGCAATGCCATAAAACAAAATTGAACATTGTACCACCTGCGGCTCACTTAAATCATCCTTGATGTAACAGCGCATTTTTGAATGTTAAATAATAATGCATACCATTCCGCCGTTACTGTCATTGACAATCTTTTGCATTGTATCCTGCAGCTTTCCCTGGCTCTCATCATTGATGGACATCATTTTATTTCTCATTCCATCCGTCACTAAGTCCTCCACAGATTTGCCGAAGATATTAGTGCCCCAAATTCCCTCTTCTGTATCGCTCATCGTCTTGATATAGTCGATCAAATCCTGTGCCTGCTGCTCATTTCCGACAATCGGCGCAATCTCTGTCTCGATATTGGCACGAATCAGGTGGATAGAAGGCGCCTGGGAATGAATCTTGACGCCATATTTATTGCCCTGCTTGATGATCGTCGGCTCATCTAACGTAATCTCCTCTTTCTTGGGACTCACCATTCCGTAACCCTTCATCCTCACGGAAGCAAAGGCATCCTTCACATCCTCATACTCTGTCTTTAATTCTGAAAGATTCTTCATGGCAGCAATCAGCTCATACTGCCCTGCGATGGTCATACCGGTAAGGTCACTGAGCATCTGATAGTAAAACTTCTCCGCCACTCCGATACGCACCTTTACACAGCCGTTGTCCATACCGATATGGTCAATCTTCATTTCATCTATGTAAGAGCTTTCCGGCATCCCAAGCCCCCCGGCGGCGTCACGCACCTCGCTCATCTGCTCCATCACATCCCGGATATGGCCTAAAATATCCTGCTTGATCACATGATCCCTGGGCAGCATCTCCACCCATTTCGGAATGAAGAACTGGATTTCTGAAACAGGAAATTCAAACATAACTTCCTCTAATATTTTATAGATGTCATCTTCCTTTAGCTGCTCACAGTTGACCGGAAGGGCTTTGACACCATATTCCTGCTCAATCTCCCCGACTACTTTTTTTGCATCGTCACCATAGGGCTTAACGGAATTCACCAGCACTACAAAAGGCTTTCCAATCGTCTGAAGTTCCCTTATTGTCTGACCTTCCGCTGCGCGGTAATGCTCCCTCTCAATCTCACCGATGCTTCCATCTGTAGTTACTACAATACCTATCGTGGCGTGGTCATGTATTACTTTGCGAGTCCCGATTCCTGCCGCCTTGGTAAATGGAATCTCATAATCGAACCAGGGCGTTTTAACCATACGCTCCCCGTTTCCCTCTACATGGCCAGAAGCGCCCTCCACCATATAACCCACACAGTCTATAAGCCGCACCTTCACCCGGACATCCTCCGAAAGTTTGATTTCTGCTGCTTCCTTTGGCACGAACTTAGGCTCTGTCGTCATGATCGTACGCCCGGATGCCGATTGCGGCAGTTCATCCTTTGTCCGTTCCTTTCCATGCTCATCCTCCATATGCGGGAGCACCAGCACATCCATGAATCGTTTGATAAACGTAGACTTTCCAGTCCTCACCGGCCCCACTACCCCTATGTATATTTCTCCCTTTGTCCGGGCCTCGATATCCTTGTATAATTGAAACGTATTCATTCTAATACCCCCTTGTTCTGCTGATAACAGTGTATGCAAGAGGGTATTTCTTTTAGAACTTTTTTCAATTACAAAATATTTATTCTTCCTTCCACGGCATTGCATGGTGCTCTGCCTTGGAATCTCTTAACATCAGCTCGTTCACCGCCTCCTTCGGGTCCTTCCCTTCAAAAAGCACTTCATTTACCTTGCTGACGATAGGAAGCGGTACATCGTGCAGCTTTCCAAGCTTCACTGCCGCTTTCGTGGAGTAGACGCCCTCCACAACCATCTGTACTTCATCCATGGCTTCCTGCATAGATTTTCCCTGCCCCATCAGATATCCGGCCTTCCTGTTCCGGCTGTGGACGCTGGCACAGGTAACGATCAAGTCTCCGATTCCTGTAAGACCTGTAAAGCTTTCGATCGCTCCGCCCATCTTTACCCCGAGCTGTGCAATCTCTGCGATTCCTCTCGTAATCAGCGCAGCTTTTGTATTGTCGCCATATCCCATCCCATCTGCAATACCCGCCGCCAGGGCAATGACATTTTTAAGGGAACCGCCAAGCTCCATACCGAGCCTGTCGGGACTGATATACACGCGGAACACCTGATTCATGAATGCATTCTGAAGATACTCGGCAATTTTCTTCGTCTTTGCCCCGATAACAACTGCCGTAGGAAGTCCTCTTCCTACCTCCTCCGCATGACTTGGTCCGGAAAGCACCGCCACATTCGCCTGGGGAATCTCCTGTTCAATCTGCTGGGAAAGGGTCATTAATGTACTCTCCTCTATCCCCTTTGCCACATCCACGATAATCTGCCCGTCCACAACAAATGAACACATACTGCGCGCCGTATTCCTCGTAAATGGAGACGGAACAGCCATTACAATAAAATCCTTCTCTTTTACTGTCTCCTCTATATTATCTGTGAACACCATATCCTCTGGAATAGGAACCCCCGGAAGTTTACTTTTATGCTCTCTTTCTTCGGAGAGCATCCTTACCTCCTCCTCGCTGATCGACCATACTGTCACTTGATGTCCGTTGCTGTGAAGCAGAAGCGCCAGCGCCGTTCCCCAGCTTCCCGCACCCATAATACCTACATTTGCCATTTTATAACCTCCTGACATAACTTATTTTTATTTGCTCTTACTTTTACCAACACTAATCTTATTTTCTGTTCCCCTAAGAAGCCTCTTGATATTCTCCCGGTGCTTAAAAAATGCCAAAATCATCAAAAACGCTGCAATTCCATACATCTCATAGAGGTAATGATCCGCCATCTTGTAAACGCCTGTCTGCCCCTGATAAATAATTTCCAGAAGATAGATAACTACCACAACCAGAGACCCCACCGACACATACCGCGTCGCCGCTACCAGACCGACGAACGCTGCCAGACAGATCAGTACCATCACAGGCGTCGTGGTACTAAGAAGAAGACCAGCCGTCGCAGCGATTCCTTTACCACCCTTGAATTTCATATAGAATGGATAATTATGCCCCAACACAGCACCCATTCCTGCATACATCGAAAGCAGCGGCAATATCTGCGCATGACTGCTCTTATAGATCAGATGCACCGCCACAACCGCAAACACACATTTAAAGGCATCGCCAAGGAGCGTTACAACTCCCGCTTTCCACCCCAACGTCCGAAGCGCATTGGTTGTTCCTGCATTTCCGCTCCCCTGCTTGCGGATGTCAACATGATGGATCTTTCCATAAATATATCCTGTCTGCAAAAGTCCGAAAGCATACCCGATACATACACAGATAATTCTTTCCATAACTACCTTTCCTTTTCCTTTCTCTCGCGAATGAAAAACTTTAACGAAGTTCCCTTAAAACCGAACGCTTCCCGAATCTTATTTTCCAGATATCTTGTATAGGAAAAATGCATCAGCTCTCTGTCATTCACAAAGATTACAAATGCCGGAGGCTTCACTGATACTTGAGTAATATAATAAAGCTTCAGCCTCTTTCCTTTGTCTGACGGCGGCTGCTGCATAGCCACCGCTTCCATCATAATCTCATTGAGCACTCCTGTTGCTACACGAAGATTCTGATTCTCAATTACCACATCGATGACGTCATAAAGTTTGTTCAGGCGCTGCCCTGTCTGAGCAGACACGTACATAATCTGTGCATAAGGCATAAAGGAGAGAACCCGGCGTATCTCATTCTCGTAATTCCTCATGGTTTTATCATCTTTCTCGATGGCGTCCCATTTATTTACCACGATTACAATCCCTTTGCCGCGCTCATGAGCAATCCCGGCAATTTTAGCATCCTGCTCTGTCACTCCTTCTGCTGCATCAATCACCACAAGCACCACATCCGAGCGCTCCACTGCCGTCACCGCGCGAATAATACTATAGCGCTCCAGCTCCTCCTTAATACGACTCTTTCTCCTAAGTCCGGCAGTATCGATAAACACATACTCCCGCCCATCATGCACAATCTCTGTATCAATCGCGTCTCTCGTAGTTCCTGCTATATCTGATACGATCACCCGCTGCTCTCCAAGAAGCTTATTGACGATAGAGGATTTCCCCACATTCGGCTTCCCCACAATGGCAATCCTTGGTCGTTCATCCTCCTCATCTTCCTCCTTCTTTTCCGGAAAATGGCCAATAATCTCGTCAAGCATATCCCCGATGCCCAGTTTTGACGAAGCAGATATCGGAATCGGCTCCCCAATTCCCAGATTATAGAATTCATACACATCCGGCATGTATTTCTCAAAACTGTCCACCTTATTTACCACAAGAACAACAGGCTTTCCGGAACGTCTCAACATATCTGCCACTTTGGAGTCTGAATCAATCAATCCCTGGCGTACATCCGTCATAAATACGATCACATCTGAAGTATCAATGGCTATCTGCGCCTGATCTCTCATCTGCGACAGAATAACATCCTTGCTGTCCGGCTCGATACCTCCTGTGTCAATCATGGTAAAGTTCCGATCAAGCCACGATACATCCGCGTAAATGCGGTCTCTCGTTACTCCTGGCGTATCTTTTACAATAGATATCTTCTCTCCCGCCAGCGCATTAAACAGCGTGGATTTACCTACATTCGGTCTTCCCACAATTGCAACTACTGGTTTACTCATAATCTATCTCCTATTCTAAATGTAAAATTGCATCTATAAAGTCCTGTCCGCTTGATTTTACAATATCTACGCGTACTTGTAAAGCCTCGGCAAGCTGCGTTAACGTCATATCATCTAAAAACACCTCCTCACCGCTGCGGAACATATTGCAGGGAAGAAGAAGCTTCTTCCCCAAAGGCCTGCCCTTAAGCTGTGCCTCCAAATCTTGTCCGGTAATCAGCCCTGATACTGTTATCAACTCTCCAAAAAAATTATTTTCAATCGCATAGACATGAACTTCCGTGCCGGTATATTTCTCTGTGATCCTTTGGGCAAGCTTACAGATATAAGGGTACGCCAACTTTCCGGTAGCCACAGATACCTCCCGCTTTTTTATATCTCCGGGCAGCTTGCTTATACTTTCTTCGAACTCATCTATAAGAAGCCTCAGCATACCTACACCATTCTCAAGCTGGAGATACCCGTCATAACGCTCTTCCTCCGGCAGCTCCTCCTCTGCCAGAATATACCATTCATCTCCCCCATGTATAAAATGAGTTCCTCTCTCTTTGTAAATCTGCTCCTGCCACCTGTGAATGTTATCAAGCACCTCTTTAGCGTCCTCTTTGGTAAAAGGCTCTAAAGAATATAACCCTTCCCGATATTTCGTCAGCCCTACCGGGACTACCGACACACTCTCAAGATATGGAAGATAGCAGGACAGCTTCCCAATACTGCGCGTCAGCTCTTCCCCATCATTAATTCCTTTGCACAGCACAATCTGTCCGTTCATGCGGATTCCTGCCTCATAAAGCCTGTCCGCCTTCTTAAGCGCCTCTCCTGCAAACCGATTATTTAACATCTTGCATCGAAGCTTCGGATTCGTAGTGTGAAAAGAAATATTAATTGGTTCCAGACGGAAACGTATAATTCTCTCTATATCATGGTCACTCATATTCGTCAAAGTGATATAATTTCCCTGAAGGAAAGAAAGTCTGGAATCATCATCCTTAAAATACAGCGTATCCCGCATCCCCTCCGGCATCTGGTCGATAAAGCAAAACATACATTTGTTGCGGCAGGAACGATACTCATCCATCAATCCCTGCTCAAACTCTATCCCCAAATCTTCCTCATAATCTTTTTCAATCTCTAACTCCCATTCCTCCCCGTAAGGTTTCCGGATCAGAATCGTGAGATACTCATCATTCACATAGAAATGATAATCAAACACATCCTCTATCTCGTTGCCATTAACAGATAACAGACAATCTCCCGGTTCAATGCCAAGCTCCTGTGCGATACTGTCCGGACAGACATTCTTCACTATATGCTCATGCTTCATATCAAAATCCTTTCATACAAAAATCCCAATCTATATTAAGTATAACGTATCCAGCAAAAATAGTCCAATCAAAACATTGACCTGCTCCTATAAATAGTGATATAACTAAAGAGTAAACTTTAATTAATTTTTTATGCAGGAGAATGTATATGACCAATGATATAAAGGAAATGGAGACTATACTCCCGGTAGCTCCGCTTAAGATTGCAGCGTTGGAAAGCTGCTTAGAGCGCGGAAAAAAGGTAAATGATTACATTGTAAAATTCAGGCAGGAGACATATCATACCGCTTTACATTCATCTCTTTTTTCCAGTTACAAACAAGATAACTACCTAATCGATTGCCACTGCCCTCGCTTTGGGACAGGAGAAGCAAAGGGCTTTCTCAGAGAATCCATCCGGGGAGCAGACCTCTTTGTAATGGTGGATGTATGCAATTACAGCCTGACCTACACTGTAAACGGACACTTGAACCATATGTCGCCGGACGATCATTACCAAGACCTGAAGCGTATCATCTCAGCGGCCAACGGCAAGGCTCACCGAGTGAATGTCATTATGCCATTTCTTTATGAAAGCCGCCAGCATAAACGCACGAAAAGAGAGTCTTTAGACTGCGCGTTTGCGCTCCAGGAACTTGTTGATATGGGCGTTGACAATATAATTACATTTGACGCCCACGACCCGCGGGTACAGAATGCAATTCCGCTTCACGGCTTTGACAACTTCAGTCCCGCTTATCAGTTTATGAAAGCGCTTCTGCGCGCAGAGCCTGACCTTGAAGTGAACAAGGAACATTTAATGATCATCAGCCCAGACGAGGGAGCAATGCACCGAGCTGTATATTTTTCCAACGTCATAGGAGTGGACATGGGTATGTTCTATAAACGCCGCGACTATTCTCAGGTAATCGGCGGAAAGAACCCTATTGTCGCACACGAATTTCTCGGCGATAATATATCGGGAAAAGATGTCATCATCATCGACGACATGATATCCTCAGGAGAAAGTATGCTTGATGTTGCAAAGCAGATTAAGAGCCGTGGTGCGGGCAGAGTATTTGTGTGTACAACTTTCGGCTTGTTCACTGATGGTTTTGACAAATTCGACGAATACTATGAAAAAGGTTATATCGACCGCGTAATTACCACTAACTTAACATACCTTCCGCCATGTACAAAAGAAAAACCTTATTTTCTTACTGCTGACATGAGCAAATTCATGTCTCTGATCATCGATTCTCTGAATCATGATATTCCCATCAGCACGGTTATGGTTCCGACAGATAAGATTCATAAATTACTGGAAAATTATAAACTCAAACTTCGCACATAGATTTTAGCTATGCACCTTGAAAATTCAATATCTGGCAGTATTCAGTTGTCAATGTTCAGTCAATTATGCCACTTGCAGCTTCGATTTTAAAAGTGCAGGTATTGCATCCATAAATGCTTTTACCAGCTCGTCGATTTTTTCATCAGATATATCTATCTGATCCACAAGCAGAGTTCTGAACATTTGAAGCAGCATTTGAAAAGCCTGTATCCATGTGATATCAGACATCTCATCAGAAAAGTATAAAAACAGTTCCCCCATAGAACGGGTATCATTAGATTCCCGGTTCTCCAGGGAAAGCATCATATATCTTGTAAAAACGATTGCTGTATGAGCAGTCATTGCATCATAAGATAGGGATCTGCATTCTTTACTTAGATTAAGATAGCTCTTGCAGACTTTGAAGAATACTTCAATATCCCAGCGTTTTCCATAAATGCGGATAATCTCTTCTTCACTCAGACTCACGTCTGTGGAAATGAGACAAAGATATTCCTTTCTCTTGTTTTTGTTACGGATATAGACCACTTTGGCAGGGATGGTTTTTCCTTCCTTTACAACATCCACCATGACGGAAAGCAGATACCGGGAACGTCCACGCCGTTTCCTGTTTTTCTTGTAAATAGTTGTCAGCGGCATATCTTCGCTGTTATACCGGAAGAACATTTTAGGTGTTTTCTTTACCATTGCAATTACATCATATCCGATTTCTTTGACAGCATGAAGGGAGCTTGGAGAAGAGAACCAGCTGTCAAACAGAACGTATTTAGCCGGAATACCAGCCTTTTTAGCAGATTTTAAAAGCTCCAGCATGGCGATCGTTCCTTTCTTGACAGCAAGCATACGGCGCTTATATCCAACCGTTCTTTTATCCGTTTCCTTTGCTTCATTGATTCTGTTCTTTTTATTTTCGGTGGAGAGAAGGACACTGTTGACCGGGAGAAAAGTGCTTCCATCTGACCAGCCTAATGTAAGCATGCGAAAACCAAATTTATAACAATGTTTTGCATGGTCATATACCTTTGCAAGAAGTTCCACTTTTTTGGAACGGTTACGTTCAAACATGGAATCGTCAATGATCAGTACGTTGACACGGTCTGCTGAATCAAGTGGAGCAATGGCATCCCTAATGATTCGGCTGGATAAAACCGTTGTGAACCGAATCCAGTTGATCTGGAGCATTTTCATAAAACGATAAACCGTATCTTTTGCAAAATCCGGTGAGTCTTTTCCAATCAGCAGGTTCATATACATACTTCTGTTTGAAAATATCAAAAGAAACAGATACTGAAAAATCAGTGCTGCAGAAATTCCCTTCTTTTTGTAGGCATTAGCAGTTTTCAATGCAGAAGAAAGATGAAACCGTGTAAAAAATCTTCTGATAGATTTCGAAATCTGGTTATCATTTTGATTGTCTTGTGTTATACTTTTATTCATAGCATGAGCCTCCGGATATATGATTGTTTCTGAACAACTCAATTATATCAAAACCAGACGGTTTCATGCTATTTTTATGCCAGTTATTATTGAATTTTCAAGGTGCATAGGTACTTATTCAAGTGCGAAGTTTGAGTTATAAACTTAAAAACATATAATATAAGCGGCTGCCGTCTAAACAGACTGCAGCCGCTTACTTTTCTTATTTTGTAAAATCTGTGTATTTTCCGCCGTCTTTCAGCTCCACACCCTTTGCTGCCGCAAGCTCGGATACAGTTACTAACTGGTATCCGGCTTCTTCCAGCTTGGGAATCAGCTCAAGGGTCGCATCCACACTTTCCGTATGAATATCATGGAGCAGGATGATATCTCCGTCTCCCACATTATCCATTACCGTATCAATCGTCTTCTGAGCATTCCTCGTCTTCCAGTCCAATGTATCAATATTCCATAAAATCATGGGGAATCCTACATTTTCACGCACTGTTTCGTTAATTGCTCCATAAGGAGGGCGCATGACAGTCACCCCGCTGCCCGCCGCATCTTTAACTTTATTGTCCGTATCCGACATCTGCTTCTTCACGCCCTTGCCATCTAACTTCACAAGATTCGTATGGTCGTAAGAATGACTTCCAAGCTCACAGCCAATCTTTTTCATCTTCTTTACCACAGATTTAAAAGACGATACTTTTTGTCCGAGCATAAAAAATGTTGCATGTGCATTATACTCCTCAAGAGTATCCAAAATCTCTTCCGTACGCTTGCCGGGCCCGTCATCAAAAGTAAGTGCAACCATCGGCTTAGCCGGGTCTACCTGAGCCTCTTTTTTAGACACCAGTTTCCCGTCTTCCCCGAAATTACATAACGAAAGTCCCACATATACCTCTCCGGTTGCCATCTTCGCATCGGAGGTAAAGTAATAAATATCCTTTTTAATCTCCTTCCAGCCTGTTACCGCCGCACCGTTCTTGCCAAGGTAATATTTATCTTCGTTCTTTTCTTTCCATTTACTTTTCTGCATAATACCGTCTTTATTAAAGTAATACAGCTTCTTTTTTATCTTCTGCCAGCCGGTAACTTTAACGCCGTCTTTGTCAAGATAGTAGGTATTCGCCTTAGATTCAATAAATTTACTTTTCACATAGGAGTTATCGTATTTCTTGAACTTGTCTCCCTCCCATGCGCCAACCGGATTCTTTACCTCAAAACGGCCGTTCTTCACTGTCAGATTCAAACGCTTCTTCCACTCGCCGCTAATCTTCTTTGCAATCTTATCTTCCAGTACCGCTTTAATCTGGTAAACTCCCTCCACGTTCGGGTCGGCTTCACAGTCAAGCTTATATCCCTTCCCGTTCTTTAAGTCATTTACAAAATCCAATGCCGTATATTTACTTTTTTTGTCTAATACTTTATCCCCCGCCTTGACAAGCTTTGCCGTCGCTGAAAATGCAGGCAGCGCTTCCCCCTGCATGATCTGCGCATTGGCAACGGTAAGCTCGATGGAAGCTGCCGTCAGGCTTTGAAAAAGAGCGACCACCTTAAAACAAATAACAATAAATGCAAATACACCAATAAGAGCAAGGGAAATATGCAGCCTCCTCACTCTTATTCGATGTTTTTTCAGTTCCTGTATTCTACGTAATCTTTTGTCAGTCATTAGTAATATCCCCCATTGGTACGCATTAAAGCCACCTTAAATAAGTATACATTACTTCGACAAAATCCGCAATGAACAGTCAAAAAACTTTTCTTAATAATTATTGAATATTTCTGACGTAATTATTACAATTATTATGTTTTTTTTAAGCTGTATTCCTCTGCACTCCGGCAGAAAAGTCACCGGATGACACGCACCCGCAGCACATGGCTTACGGCCCGCAGGTCGTCCGCAACTCCGTCCGGCACCTCAGAGTCGATATCAATCATCGTGTAGGCATATCCGCCCTTGCTCTTGTTGGTCATGTCAGCGATATTCATATTATCTTTCGCCAGTATCCGCGTAAACTGCCCGATCATATTCGGCACATTGTGATGGAGGAGCACGATTCTCGTATTCTCTCCCCGGTATCCCATGTCGCAGTCCGGATAATTAACCGAATGCCGGATATTACCATGCTCAAGGAAATTACGAATTTCCTTCACCGCCATCTTCGCACAGTTATCCTCCGATTCTTCTGTGGACGCTCCAAGATGGGGAATTACGATGGCGCCTTTCACGCCGGCAATCTCCGGCGTCGGGAAATCCGTCACATAATGCTTTACCTTTCCACCGATAAGCGCGTCAACCATCGCTTCCTCGTCCACCAGCACATTCCTTGCAAAGTTCAGCACAACAACATCCTTTTTCATCAGATCGATAGCATTTTTATCCATCATACCCTTCGTGCTCTCCATAGCAGGAACGTGGATAGAGATATAATCACAGTCCCGGTAGATTTCATCCACGGTCTTTGCATGGCGGATGCTTCTTGAAAGCCTCCACGCCGAATCCACAGATACATAAGGGTCAAACCCATACACATCCATGCCCAGGTTCGTGGCCGCATTGGCAACCAGTACCCCGATAGCCCCAAGGCCGATAACCCCAAGCTTTTTCCCTTCCAGCTCGCATCCGGCGAAAGCTTTTTTCGCTTTCTCAGCGTCTTTCGCAATATTGCCGTCCTCTTCGTTTTCCTGCACCCAGTTGATACCTCCGATAATATCCCTGGACGCAAGCAGCATCCCTGCGATTACCAGCTCCTTCACCCCGTTTGCGTTGGCTCCCGGAGTGTTGAATACTACGATTCCCTCCTCGGCGCACCGATCCAGAGGAATATTGTTCACTCCCGCCCCCGCCCTGGCGATTGCTTTTAGTTCCTTTCCGAACTCCATGTCATGCATGGCTGCGCTCCTTACCAGGATAGCATCTGCTTTTTCCGCGCTGCTCGGCACGTACTCCTCTGTAAAGTTCTGGATGCCCACCTCGGAAATCGGATTCAGGCAATGATATTTATATCCCATTACAGATTCTCCTCCTCAAACTTCTTCATAAACGCCACAAGCGCCTCCACTCCCTCTATAGGCATGGCATTATAAATGCTTGCGCGCATCCCGCCGACGCTGCGGTGCCCCTTAAGACTCTCTAAGCCGGCTTCCTTCGCCTCTTTCACGAATTTTGCGTCAAGCTCGCCATCGCCCGTCACAAAAGTAACATTCATAAGAGAGCGGTCTTTCGGGTTCACCGAAGACTTAAACAGGCGGCTCTCCTCCAGATAATCATAGAGAATCCCGGCCTTTTTCTCGTTACGCTCCTTCATGGCTGCAAGCCCTCCCTGCTTTTTCAGCCACTTGAACACTTTGCCGCACATATAGATGCTGTACGCAGGCGGCGTATTATAAAGAGACTTGGCATCCGCATGGATCTTGTATGTCAGCATGGAAGGCGTTCCCGGTAGCACATCCTCACGAATCAGATCCTCACGGATAATGACGATCGCCATGCCCGCAGGGCCCACATTCTTCTGCACCCCTCCGTAGATCAGGCCGTATTTCGTCACGTCAACCGGCTCCGACAAGAAACAGGAGGATACGTCCGCCACGAGAGGCTTTCCCTTTGTATTCGGAAGTTCCCTGAATTTCGTTCCGTAGATCGTATTATTCTCACAGATATACACGTAATCCGCCTCCTCGGAAACCGGCAGGTCCGAGCAGTCCGGGATATAGGAAAATGTCTGATCCTTTGAGGATGCGATCACATTCACCTTCCCGTATTTTTTCGCCTCATCACATGCTTTCTTCGCAAACTGCCCGGTGACGATATAGTCCGCCACGCCGTTTTTCATCAGGTTCATGGGAATCATGGCAAACTGGGTGGACGCCCCGCCCTGCAGGAACAATACTTTATAATTGTCCGGAATCCCCATAAGGTCGCGGATATCCGCCTCCGCCGCATCAATAATCTCCTGAAAAGGTTTTGAGCGGTGACTCATCTCCATCACAGACATCCCGGAACCGTTGTAGTCCAGCATCTCCTCTGCCGCCTCTCTTAACACTTCCTCCGGTAAAACCGCCGGCCCTGCCGAAAAATTGTACACTCTGCCCATCATCTATTCCTCCATTTTCCTGTATGCTGCCATTCCTTCTACTTATTTTTCTCCGCCAGGTCTTTCTCGTCAAATGCCTCGCTGATGGCCGCACCCGGCGCCACCATCGGCCACACCTTATCGTCGCAGTCAATCTGGCAGTCGATGACAACCGGTTTCCCAAGTGTCAAAGCCCTCGCAAATGCATCTGCAAACTCCTCGCGGCTTGCCGCCCGGATGCCCTTTGCACCCATAGCCTCTGCAAGTTTCACAAAATCTACGGCATCGTTGAGCACCGTAGCCG
Source organism: Lachnospiraceae bacterium MD308 (assembly GCA_000403475.2). Taxonomy (GTDB): domain Bacteria; phylum Bacillota; class Clostridia; order Lachnospirales; family Lachnospiraceae; genus MD308. Next base: position 122,800 of record KE159796.1, on the reverse strand, counting down.
AATACCTCTGCCCGTAGAACAGGTTCTGCCACTGGCGCACCATGCCGAGAACATGATTGTTTACCACTACCTGGATAACCGGGATATTGTGGCGCACCGCAGTTGCAATCTCATTCATATTCATGCGGAAACACCCGTCGCCCGCCACATTTACCACAACCTTATCCGGCCTTCCCATCTTTGCCCCAAGAGACGCCCCAAGGCCGTACCCCATGGTGCCAAGCCCTCCCGAGGTAAGGAAAGTCCTTGGCATCGTATACTTGTAAAACTGAGCCGCCCACATCTGATGCTGCCCGACTTCCGTCACGATGACCGCGTCGCCTCCTGTCTGGCGGTAGATTTCCTCCACGACGTAAGGCCCGGTAAGCGCCTCGGGATGGTAGGTCATAGGATATTTCTCCTTATAATCCATGATCTTTTCCATCCACTGCGGATGGCTCTGCTGCTCCAGGCGCTTATTCAATATACTGAGGACTACTTTTAAGTCTCCCACAACGCCCTCGGTGATAAGGACATTTTTATTCATCTCCGCCGCATCCACATCCACTTGAAGGATCTTGGCGTTTTTGGCAAATTTCTTCGCATTACCCGTCACCCGGTCGCTGAACCTTGCGCCCAGCACGATCAGAAGGTCGCACTCGCTGACCCCGTAGTTGGAGGTCTTTGTGCCATGCATCCCCAGCATCCCCGTATAGCGCGTATCCGTTCCCGGAAATGCGCCCTTGCCCATCAGACTGTCCGTAACCGGAGCGTCCACCTTCTCTGCAAATGCTCTAAGCTCCTCGCTGGCCCCGGAGAGCACCGCGCCTCCGCCCACAAAGATATAAGGCTTTTTTGACTTCTGAATCATCTTAACCGCATTGTCAATCTCTTCCTCATTAATCTCCCAGGAAGGACAGCACACTCCGGGCTGCACGCTCTGGTACTCTGCTTTTTCAGCCGTCACATCCTTCGGAATGTCAATAAGCACCGGCCCAGGCCTCCCCGATTTGGCAATGACAAATGCTTTGCGGATCGTCTCCGCCAGTTTCCTTACATCCTTTACTATATAATTATGCTTGGTAATGGGCATGGTGATGCCTGCAATGTCAATTTCCTGAAAACTGTCCTTTCCAAGCAGCGCCACGCCCACGTTGCACGTAATCGCAACAACCGGAATGGAATCCATGTAAGCCGTGGCAATACCTGTCACCAGGTTCGTCGCCCCCGGCCCGCTGGTCGCAAAGCATACGCCCACCTTTCCTGTCGCCCTCGCATAGCCGTCCGCCGCATGTGCCGCCCCCTGCTCGTGGGAGGTCAGAATATGCGTAATCTCATTGCTGTGCTTATATAATTCATCATACACATTGAGGATTGCACCGCCCGGATATCCGAATACGGTGTCTACACCCTGTTCTTTCAGACATTCGATAACTATCTGTGACCCTGTAAGCTGCATATCTTTAAAATCTCCTTTATCTTCTACGTTTCTATACTAATTCTTCGGAATCTCCAGGATCGCTCCCCGGTTTCCTGAAGTCACCATGGACGCGTATCTTGCCAGATATCCGCTTGTCACCTTCGGCTCTCTCGGCTGCCAGTTTTCTCTCCTCCTTGAAAGCTCCTCGTCGGAGACCGCAAGCTCAAGCTTTAAATTCGGGATATCGATCTTAATGATATCTCCCTCTTCCACTAACGCGACCGGGCCGCCTACCGCCGCCTCCGGCGATACATGGCCAATGGACGCGCCTCTGGACGCACCGCTGAACCGCCCGTCCGTAATCAGGGCAACACTGGAGCCAAGGCCCATGCCTGCGATTGCCGAAGTCGGATTCAGCATCTCCCGCATGCCCGGCCCTCCTTTCGGACCCTCATAGCGGATAACGACCACATCTCCTGCCACGATCTTTCCGCCCTTGATGGCGTCGATGGCATCTTCCTCACAGTCAAACACCCTGGCCGGGCCTTCATGCACAAGCATCTCCTCCACAACCGCAGAGCGCTTGACCACGCTGCCGTCCGGCGCAAGATTGCCCTTGAGCACCGCAAGGCCGCCTGTCTTTGAATACGGATTGTCAATGGGGCGGATAACCTCAGGATTCCGATTTCGTGCATCCTTAATATTCTCCCCCACGGTCTTTCCTGTCACGGTCATGCAGTCCGTGTGGAGCAGACCCTTTTTATCCAGCTCATTCATCACCGCATACACGCCGCCCGCCTCGTTAAGGTCTTCCATGTAAGTCGGGCCTGCCGGCGCCAGATGGCAGAGGTTCGGCGTCTTCTCGCTGATGCCGTTTGCAAAATCAATCTCAAAATCCATGCCGATCTCATGGGCAATCGCCGGGAGATGGAGCATGCTGTTTGTAGAGCAGCCAAGAGCCATGTCAACCGTCAGCGCATTCAGTATGGCATCCTCGGTCATAATGTCCAGCGGGCGGATATTTCTCTCATACATCTCCATAACCTTCATGCCTGCCTGCTTTGCCAGGCGGATACGCTCAGAGTAGACCGCCGGAATCGTTCCGTTTCCGCCAAGGCCCATGCCAAGCACTTCGGTCAGGCAGTTCATGCTGTTGGCCGTGTACATGCCGGAGCAGGACCCGCATGTAGGACAGGTCTTTTTCTCAAATTCCAAAAGCCCCTCATCGGAAAGATTTCCCGCTGCGTTGGCTCCTACCGCCTCGAACATGCTGGAAAGGCTGGTCTTTTTCCCCTGCACGCGCCCCGCAAGCATCGGGCCGCCGCTGACAAATACAGTCGGCACATTGATCCTCGCCGCCGCCATCAAAAGCCCCGGCACGTTCTTGTCGCAGTTGGGCACCATCACAAGAGCATCAAACTGATGAGCCAAAGCCATGGCCTCCGTAGAATCCGCAATCAGATCCCTTGTCACCAGAGAATACTTCATGCCGATATGCCCCATAGCGATCCCGTCGCACACCGCGATAGCCGGGAACACGATCGGCGTTCCGCCGGCCATGGAAACGCCCTGCTTTACGGCATTTACAATCTTATCTAAATTCATATGACCCGGAACAATCTCGTTGTAAGAGCTTACGATGCCCACTAACGGACGCTCCATCTCCTCCTTAGTAAGACCCAGCGCATTGAATAAAGAGCGGTGGGGGGCCTGCTGTTTTCCTTTTGTAACTGTATCACTTTTCATGGTTTTATCCTCCTAATTTTCCTGTTATGCGATATAAGATGCAATTAAGTCTCCCATCTCTGCTGTTCCCACCTGGGTCTTGCCCTCGGACATGATGTCGATGGTGCGGTAGCCTTCTTTCAGCACTTTTGCCACCGCGGACTCGATGGCGTCCGCCTCTTTGTCAAGGTCAAAGCTGAAGCGGAGCATCATGGCTGCGGACAGTATGGTTGCGATGGGGTTCGCGATTCCTTTTCCCGCGATATCCGGCGCGGAACCGCCGCTTGGCTCATAGAGGCCGAACTTTGTCTCGTTTAAGCTGGCGCTTGCCAGCATCCCGATGGAGCCTGTCACCATGCTGGCCTCATCGGAGAGGATGTCTCCGAACATATTCTCCGTCAGCACTACGTCGAACTGTTTCGGATTCTTTACAAGCTGCATAGCGCAGTTGTCTACAAGCATATGCTCTAAGGCTATTTCCGGGTAATCCTCTGCAACCTCCTCAACCACCTTTCTCCAGAGCCTAGAGGAGTCAAGCACATTAGCCTTGTCAACGCTGGTCACTTTCTTTCCGCGTTTCATGGCAATGTCAAAAGCGCGCTTAGCGATCCTTCGGATCTCATTTTCATTATATGTAAGGGAGTCATAGGCAGTCAGTACTCCGTCCTCCTTAACGGTCTTCCTCTCGCCGAAGTAAAGGCCGCCGGTCAGCTCCCGCATGATCATAAGGTCAAATCCGCCCTCCGTTATCTCTTCCTTCAGCGGGCATGCCCCCTTGAGCTCGTCATAGAGAATCGCAGGACGTAAGTTCGCAAACAGGTTCAGCGCCTTGCGGATTGCCAAAAGCCCTGCCTCCGGGCGCTTTGACGGCTCAAGCTGATACCACGGGGAGGTCTTCGCATCCCCTCCGATGGAACCCATAAGCACTGCGCCGCACTTCTTCGCCTCGGCAATGGTCTCATCGGTGAGCGGCACTCCGTGTACGTCTATAGATGCTCCACCCAGCAAAAGCTGAGTATAATCACAGGTATGCCCGTAAGTTTTCGCTGCCGCATCAAGCACCTTCATTGCCTCCGCGACAATCTCCGGCCCGATTCCGTCACCTTTAATCACTCCAATATTCAGATTCATCGTTTATCTTCCTTCCTTTATCCAAAAACCTATGTTTTTTATCATATCTTATTTTAGGGTATGTTTCAAGACTTTAATTTACTAAAATCTTGATGGAAATTCATGTTATATTTTATATACCCACAGGGCATCCCGTAATACATGTTCCTGCGGAACAGGCGGACTTTGTCCGTCATGGTATAGGATAACTGAAAATGCAAAAATTTCCAACGCATAAAAAACGTTGGAAACTTCTTAATATATTATCTACTTTCTGACACCATGCCCGGCAGTAAAACAGGCAGCGCCGGAAATATACTTTTCCTGCAAAGCATCCGCAATCCTTTTGCTTGCAAACCCATCCCCATAAGGATTGGATGCCCGGCTCATCCTTGCATAAGCCTCTTTGTCGGTGAGCAGTTCCGCAAATGACTGATAAATAGATTCTTCCTCTGTACCTACAAGACGCAGCGTTCCTGCCGCAACCCCTTCCGGTCGCTCCGTTGTATCCCGCATGACAAGAACCGGTTTCCCCAGTGCCGGGGCTTCCTCCTGTATGCCCCCGGAATCTGTTAAAATAAGATAAGACCGGGCAATGATATTATGAAAGTCTATAACATCCAGCGGTGAGATTATCTTTATATTCTTGCAGTCTCCTAAAATCTCTCTCGCTGTTTCCTGAACAACAGGATTGGGATGTGCCGGAAATACAACCGCAACGTCAGAAAATTCCTTCGCGGAACGCCGGATAGCCCTCATCATCTGTCTCATGGGTTCCCCGCAATTTTCTCTGCGATGGGCAGTCAGTACGACAAGACGTCTGTTTCCTGCCCAGTCAAGCAGGGCATGCCTGTAATCATCTCTGACCGTAGTCCTAAGCGCATCAATAGACGTGTTTCCCGTAACCCATATAGAAGAGGCGTCCTTTCCTTCTTTAAGCAGATTTTCTCTGGCCGTCTCGGTAGGCGCAAAATGGCATGCCGCAACCAGCCCGATCGCCTGCCGGTTAAATTCCTCCGGAAACGGCGAGTATAGATTATAAGTCCGCAGCCCTGCCTCAATATGCCCTACAGGTATTTCCATATAAAAAGATGCAAGCCCTGCCGCAAACGCCGTCGTCGTATCTCCGTGAACCAAAACAATCTCCGGTTTTTCTTTTTCCAATACAGCGCATATCTGGCCAAGCATATTAGAGGTCAGCTCAAAAAGCGTCTGAGATTTTTTCATTACCGCCAGATCATAGTCAGGACGGATAGAAAAAGCGTCAAGCACCTGTCTGAGCATTTCACGATGCTGTCCTGTCACACAGACTTTTACGTCAAAGCCGTCCCTCTTTTTCATCTCCAGCGCTACCGGACAGCATTTGATTGCCTCAGGGCGTGTGCCAAAAACGAACAAAACCTTTTTCATAATACGATAACCTTTCCTTCATACCTTGACGGACAAAGTCCGCCTGTTCCGCAGGAACATGTATTACGGGATGCCCTGTGGGTATAGTCTGAAAGATGCCTGGTAATCTCATTTGACGGAGAGTAGACATAAATATATGTGAAATTACGCACAGCAAGATATTCCCTGATTGCATCATACTGGGCAGATATGATCTGCACGCCGTCATATTCCGAATACGGAAGATACCTTGGGCAGTCTCCCGCTTTCAATACTTCCAGATTTTTTTCTTTCGCAAACTCATGAAGTCCTGCAAGTTTATCAGGCAAATTATAGTCCGGATAATCCTCCGTGATCAGAAGAGACTCTTTCACCGGGAACGGTGCCGGAACCAATGAATCAGGGGCAGAGACATACATGCTTTTCAGTGTCACGCTGGATTTCCCCCGCATTCTGAAAATAAGCTTAAAAGTCTTTGCATGGTCGCTGATACGCAGCAGCGTAAAACCGTCCAATGCAAAATTCAGAAAATCAAGTTTTCTCCCTTCTGCATCATAATACTCAATCTGGCATCGCACATTCCCGGACTTTTCCGACACCTCCGTAAAGAACCCGATACGGCTGCCTGATGAATAATCCGATATGTCGTAATTTTTCTCCGTCCTGAGCCAGACGATCTCGTCATCATCTGTTTCACGCACCAGTTTCAGCTTTCCCCCATCCCATGACTTTTCTACAAGGTCGGATTTCTGAATGATAACTTCCCTGTATAGCTCCTCCATGGAAAAAGGACTGCTTTTATGTAAAGCTACCGGCAAAATCCGGTCTGTATAAGCGTAAATCTCCTCAAGCGGAATCCCTGTATTTATTTCTATATCTTCCGATTCTGCACACTCCGCCTCATTCTCACAATAGTTGAACTCATCCAGTGACAGGATTGTCTTCTCAGGATGAAACATAGGCAGCTCATCCGTTCTCATTCCTTCATGGAAACAGTCTCTCCTCGCCATCTGCCTTCTCAGTTCAACCGGTTCCTTTACACGGATATAAGCCTTATCATGGTACAGCAATCTTCCGCCGGAATAATATGCCCCTTTCCCTATCACCGGATCAGACGCAAACCGTGTAGCGAGCGCCAGATCCATCAGATAATTTTTCCCATAATAATCCTGAGGCGAAAACACCGTGACAAAGTCAAAGGACAGCTCCGCAAGCTCTGCCGGGGAATCCGCAACAAACAGCCGTTTTCTCTCATACGTCTGTTTTTCAAACATTTCCCGTATCCGCTCAGCATCCTCAAAGCACACAACAAGGATTTCCGGCAAAGGCTGCTTTACGCTCCTGCCAAGCACCTTGTCCGCGATCCTCTCCAGCCTGTCTTCATACAGATGGCTGCTCAGCACATGCCTGAGCCCTGCAAGGCGGTATCTGCGGTAATCCGCCTCCGTTTTGCAAAAAGTTTCAATCCGTTCTTTCATGCGTTCTTTATTATCTGTCGCAATCACAAGATCTCCGAAAAACACCTCAAGCCCCCGGCTGTAATTGCTCACAGTAACCGTATTGCTGGCAAGCAGCTCAAAAACACGCCTCGCAAACATAAACCCCGACTGCACCATAGAGGTCAGGTTTATCCCGTATCTGTAGCCTTTATATGCCCGTGTGATCTCGCTGTAATGAAGGCCTCCAAGAATACATTCCTGCAATTCTTCCGGAAAATAATAATTTTGGACAACAGGACTTGCGACCGAGGTCGTCTGAGTGTTCGTATCCGTCTCCCCCTTTTTATAATTCCGGTCATAAATATCCAGGCCATACTCCTTAAAAAACGGCGCAAGCTCCATAAACACCCTGGAACGCTCCTGATACTTCACATAAAAAGAACCCGCAAAGCAAAACTTATCCTTCCGCTCATACTCCTCAACCGGGTTATGCTGCAAAGGCTGCGCCGCAAAAGGCAGATAATACACATTGCCATGGCCTAAATGGGTCTTATACAGTTCAATGCAGTCTGCATCCGTTGTAAACACATAATCCGCCAATGCCGCGGTGCGGATAAATACCCCAAAATGCACCGGGTCTTCTTTTGACCAGAACGCTACCGGAATATTCTTCTCATGGCAGTATCCTGTCAGCGCAGTTATCGCCTCCATATTGTCGTGAAGTTTAAAACGCCACAGATTATCCTTTCCCCTCCAGACCGATTCGATAAAAAGCAAGTCCGGTTTAAACCCGTCAATCTCCTCTCTGAAATTATCCGGCGTCACCTGCATCAGATCACACTCCGGCGCAAAACAGTAATAGGTGAACTCGTCCATAATTGCGGCAACTTTTAATTTATTATTCTGATCCATAGTCCTGCTCCCTGTCTCCGGGCATATAAAGCGGCTGTGTGAGAATCCGGTAATCCTTATGTTCCCTATCGCTTTTTTTCACATAAATTGCCACCCAATACATCCCCGGCGCTTTCAATTCCCACTCATAATGCCTTTCCCTTTGATATCGGGATCTCTCTATGCTCTCTCCTCTTCTCATTAGATGAAAAGCAAAATCAAGCTCCTCATCTGAAGACACATCAGCAATATCTATTTCCAAAATATTTCCCTTGCGGCACAGGGCAAAAGAAATCCCATACTCATCTGAATCCGATTTAGAAGTACGTTCGCAAACTTTTACAAGCGGCTTTAAAACCCGCTCCTGCCTTTGTGCAAAACCTCCCCAGAAATTTGTCATATATTTCCATGCAAGTTCCGATGCTTCCAAATGCTCAAGGTCGTACGCAAGCTGCTTTTCAAATCTTTCCAGGGCAGCATATAATTTTTGTGCATAGACAGCGGGAAAATCATTTTCATTCTCGTGAATTTTTTGTTTTACAGTTTCCAGCCCGGCACAGACATCCTTTTTCGTTTCTTCCCATCCTGCATATCCAGGATAATTTATCAAAGCAATCTTTCCGAATCCAAAATACTCAAATAAAGCGCGGTAATATTCATATTGCCTATAATAAATGCTTCTTTCATAGGACTCCCTGCCCGGAATAAGCGTCTGCCATAAAAGCGGCGCCAGCAAGCTGATCCCGCAGCACCCCGTATGCCCCTCCCTGGCGGCAAAACGAAAATCGCTGCCATTTGGTATTACAAAATAAATCACACATTTCTCATTCGCAACTTTTTCCAGATTGCTCAGCAGCTGAACGGTATCATATACATGTTCAAAAACATCATTCACAATAATCAGATCGAAATAATCATGGGGCAGCTTTTCAAGGAACTCCGGAGACGTGGCATCCGTGCGTACAAAGTCACAACTTCCGCCATCATATGCCTCGCCCTTATTATTAAGCGTTGCCAACTCATAGAGTGCATTTGATATCTCCACCCCATAGCAGCATGCACCCTTGCGGGCAGCTTCAATCGAAAAGCCCCCGTATGCACACCCTACATCAAGAATTTTAAGTCCTGTCATGGAAAAACCATACGCTTCAAACACTCCAATCGCATCCTGACCCCGGCTGTTCGTGGAGGCGCCGAATTGATAATGCTGTAAATCTATCCCTGATAATTCTGATTGGTCTGAGCAATTATACTTTTTATTTAAAGCGGCAATAAAATCGTGATACATCTGTTATACATCCTTTCCTGCCCCATTCTTTTTTTTGCATACATACCAGCAGCACGACATTTCACTGGGGGCATCATACTTTTCAAACGCATGGACCTCCGCAAAATAGCGCATCAGCAGATGATAAAAATCTCTCTCACCGTAATGTCGGTATGTGCCGACACGGTATGTGTCCATCGTCTCCTGCCCATACCACGCAGCCGGTTCCTGGTCAATGGTCGTGCACATCCCTCCGCTGCCCATCACCCATACAATAAACAGCCCATTACCTTTTAGGACACGGCATACTTCCGCCAACGCAGCATTATCATCGTACACATGATTGAGTACGCAATTGGCAAATACAATTTCGAAAGATTCTGACTCTACCTGAGGCATATCGCACAAGTCCGCAACAATATCCGGTTTCACCTGAGGACGTACATCTAAAGTCGTAATATTTTTTGCCCCCGTCTTTTCAAAGAAAATCCTTTCCGGCCTGCTTGGCGAAACATGCAGAATCCTCTTGGAGAGAAGTTCCGTTCCAAGATTCTCTGAGAAAAGCAGAGGAATTGTCCGATTACGCTCCACAGAACCGCACCCCTCACAGTAACGCGGCCGTTTAGAATTAAACGGAACAAATTTATTGCCTCCGCAAATACTGCAGGCCGGATATTCTTTATCCTCTTCGTTCCCGTTTTCGATATCTGGCAGTGGCTGCGCGATATCTATGTAATCTTCAAATTCCACAAATCCTATCTCATGTAAACTATCGCGTATTTCCGGAAAACGTGTATTTGCGATTACAAGCACATAATCTTTATCCCTTGATAGCTCCGCCTCCTCAAATGTCTTCACCGGCTTTCTGCGCCACAATCTTTTTTTATCTGCATCTCTCGAAATATAAAAAGCTGCATCAAGCTGCTGCGACAGATTCCATATACGCATAACCCTGCCTTCAATCCAGCCTTTTCCCCAGATAATTATCCTCCGCCCTCTTGCCTTCTCCTTGATAAAGCTTTCAATCCACTTAAACTTTTCCCTGCTTTCCCGCTGCTCATGCAGGGAAAATACTGCGTCAAAATCTATTGTCTTTGAAAAATGTATTTCTTCCGCCGTGACAGCCTGCGCTGCAGTAATAAATTCATACTTCCCTTTAAAATGAGCAAGAAAGCGGTCAAAAAATTCTGCTGCGTAAATATTGGGCCTGTCCATATATCCGCTGCTTTGGAAACGCTCCTTTTCATAACAGAAAGACCAGCTGTGCATGACCATTGCCGCAAGCGTATTCTTTCCATAGCAGTCATAAAATTCCCGGAATACCTTTTCATATTCTTTCAGGCATGGCTCTAGATCAGCCTCTTTTACAGGATACAAATGAGCCTCATTAAAATTAAGTACTTTTGAAGCAATGCCCTCTTTTTCCGGCAGTACCGCTACAGGCAGCTCGAACAGCCCGTTTTCAAATACAAACTGTCTATTCATCGGTTTTTCCACTGGACGTATATAATTATAGCTGGCATCAGCCGCAACTTTCTTTTCTTTCAGTTTCTTTAAAAGCGCTTTTCCGACGCGGTACTCCCCGCCCCTGAATACAATCGGTTCTCTGTCTGTGCATTTGCGGTACTGTTCCAGACAGTAATCAACTAAAAACTCAGAGACAGCCTCATCTTCATACCATGTATAATAGCTTTCTGCCGCCTCTGGGAAACGATTTCGCACCTGGTTTTCCAGTAGGTTATAGTGGCAATGGATCTGAAGGTCATGCCCCCGTGACGCTATATATCTTCCTGCCTGTATAATGTCCTCTCCATAAAGCTCCGTTTCTGCAAAATCAAGGAAAAAGGTCAATTTGACCTGATGCTTGTCCGCAATGTCCATCATCCTGCCAATGCCCCATTCCTCACCGTTAAAACGTCCGTAGATCAGGCTGTCTACATGATGCGCCGGCGCGCGCAGCGCCAGAGCTTCCACATCTACCGTCAGCATGCATTTGGGTTTATCCAACATATTATTCTCCCCTACTTTTTCCGACAGCAATACCATTTACAAGAACTGTCTGTAACAGCATCATATTTTTCAAAACAGCGAACTTCCGGGAAGTACCTGCAAAGCTGCTCAGTAAAATCCACTTCCCCATAGTGCCTAAAAGTACCTATTTTATATTTGTCATAGTTTTCTTTCCCATACCAGCCAGTCGGGTCCTCATCTACAACAGTCTTAAGCGTACCGCTGTCAAGTACCCATAACAGCGCTATACCGCCCGGACGCAAAACCCTTTTTATCTCACTTAACGCTTTCTCATCATCATAGACATGATTCAGCACGCAATTTGCAAGCACCATGTCGAAAGAATCTGATGCAACTTCCGGCATATTGCAGATATCTGCAACAATATCTGTTCCCCTCTCCGGTCTGATATCAAGTGTTACTGTATCTGCTCCTTTATTCCTAAAAAATATATACTCCGATTTTATGGGAGAAATATGCAACACCTTTATCTTTGAGAAATCCAACGGAATATTATCATCCAACAGCTTCACCATTGTACGTGTACGTTCCAAAGAACCACAGCCAGAACATCTGCGGTATGTTTCGGAATTATATGTTTCAAACACATTTCCTCCGCAAATCGGACAAGAATCATCCAGTTCCGCCATTTCTCCTTTTGTTTTTTTTGTCATCGGCACTTTTTTCTGAATATCATAGTAATCCTCAAATTCCTTGAACCCCGTTTCTCTCAAAGCATCCCGAATCTCCGGGAATGTAGGCTGTGCTAATACAAACACAAAATCTTTTTCCGGTGTAATGTTCATGTCCGTATATCTATAAACCGGCTTTCCTCTCCACTGTGGACAATACTGTGCATCATTTGAAATGTAACACGCTGTATCCAGCAATTGATGCAGATTTACTGTCTGAAAAAGAATCGACTCCATCCACCCTTTTCCCCAGACAATGACTCTCCTCCCTCTTGCTTTTTCTTTTATATAGTTTCCAATTTTCATTATATTTTCTTTAGAGAATGTTGGTTTTGATGAAAAAATTGTTTGGAAATCAACAGTTTTTAATTTTTTATTTTGTATATGTCTGACTGCCTCCGTGACGCTGATAAATTCAATTTTATCCTTTAAAGATTCAAGAAAATAATCAAAAAAAGAAACTAACATATCATTTGGTTCATCCATAAACCCCACAGAATCAAACCTTTTAACGTCATGCATGAAAGACCATCCGTGCATCAGCATCGTAGCAATTGCATCATTTCCATAAAGCTGATAATACCCATTAAACACACGCGTATATTCGGCAATAATTTTGTCAAAATCTTCTTTTGTTTTGGGTTCCAATGCCCGGTAATTAAAATTTAAAGGTTTACGATTTGTCAAGATGCCAATAGGAAGTTCCATTAAACCATTTTCAAACCGAAACTGTTTATTTTCAGGAAGTATTTCCGGACGCAGACAGTTATAACTCAAATCAGCCTGATACCCTTTTTCTTTAAGAGTTTTTAATACACCGATTCCAAACCGATATTCACCTCCCCGGAAGGCAACCGGCATTTTCCCGGTGCACTGATAATACTTATCAGTCACATAATCTATCATAATTTTTGAGTCATTCTCATCCTTATACCATGAATAATAATTCTCCTGCATATTCACCCAAGAAGGTTTTCCAATTATATCTTTCAGCAAATCATAATGGCAGTGAACCTGCAAATCATGCCCCTTTGAAACGATATATTTTCCCACTTCAATAATCTCGTCCCCATACAATTCACATTCTGCAAAATCGACAAAAAAAGTCATTTTCACGTGATGTTTATCTGCAATATCCATCATCCTGCCAATTCCGTATTCCCTGCCTCCTGCTCTTCCATAGATCAATGTATTAACATGGTCTGAGACCGCTCTGTTCGGCATAGCCTCCACATCAACCGTTAGCATACATCTTGGTTTATCCATTATTCATCCTCCCAGAAAGTTATTTTTACAGATATTTCTCCATCTAATGCGTTTTCTGCAAACGTATCCAGCAGCATCGTTTCTTCGTAGGAATTATACTGTGGAGCAGCTATGCCAAACTGAACAACGGTCAAAGCTCTCGTTTTTTCAGATTTAATCTCAAATTTAAAATTTACATTTCCCACTTTAGATGTAAGTGTCCTCCGAGAAACTGTAAACGTGCTATTTTCAATCAACTCTTTGGGAATAATGAATCTTTGGCGCATCATTGTCGGTTTGCCGCAGCTCCATTTGTCCTTAATTTTTATTTCATTAGGAAAAACAATAACTTCACGGACAACCTGTATATCTTTGAGCCGATATTCGCCTCTCACATATGCCTTTGTTTCATCACATTCATATGAAGTTATCTCTGCATACTCCAATGAATCACAAAACTCTCCTAAAAACATGCCATCTGCAAAAACAGGAAATATACCTGTATGCCCCACAGATGAACGCATATAACGATTTGTTGGGGTATATCGGTCATAATTACATTGTCCGGAATCAATCAAAAAATCTATATCTTTATACCTGGCTGTTATACTTGAAACATCTACATGAGCATGCGACTGATACACTGTCTTATTTTTAAAACTCAAATATGTCTCTTTAATTTTTAAGACAGCCATCCCTAAATCCGGGAACAGACACGAACTATGATTGCTCTTTTCACAGTTAAAAACCCTCCCGTCACCAATTACAGGAAAAGAACCGTCCTTATGTGCAAATGTAATTAACGCCTCTTTTGACCTTTCCAGCCTCTCTTCTATATGCTTAATATCGGTAATACCATAATAATTGCAGAATTCGAATATCTGCTCGTACATGTAATTATTAAATTGAAAATATATAATACTATTTTCATTATTTGTAAAATCATCATAATATGCAGTTTCAAACAACTGACGCACCCGTTTAACAGCATGTCTTTTCCATGTGCACGCATCCGCAGAATCTCCAAGGAAAACACTAATATGCAGTAAGGCTAGGTCCTGAAACAAACCATGATTATTATTTCCTTGATAATTACTGTCATCCATCAGCCAATAAGCGTATTTCATTAATAAATCCAGAAAATCATTTATATGCGGAAACTGCCCAAAAATGTCATATGCTTTAATGATCAGCAGCGTTTGGGCATAAACTGCAAGATCTTCATAAACGGGACCATTCCTCTCCAAATATTCATGAAACTGATCTATAATTTTTTCAAATGTTTCTTTATAAATTTTTTCCCTGGTTTTTTCATATGCCGTAAGACAATTCGATAAATAATCCATAGCAAAAAGATATTCATGTTTTAAAATCACATCATTACCATCAAATTTATGTTGAAAAATGTTGCCCTCCAAAGTATTAATATCAAGATAATGATCATCCCACAAAGCCAAAATGCCTTTTACGCATTGATCAGCAATTTCCCTATAGGTAACAGCAGCACTCCGATCTGTATAAAATTTCATTTTATAAGGCATAAATGATTTTTCATCAATCAAAACGTATTCCATAATCGTCCTCGTTTCTTTCTATAAATGATAAACTTTCCCACAAACACATTTACGCGTATCAAGTATAAGTTTATTTTTTACATATTCAGCTTTATCGACAATCTCCTTATGCCCAACCATAATAACGATTAAATCGACACTTTCTGCAAACTCCTCCAATCCAAACACCTGCCTGTCAACAATCTGCGTTTTTATGTATGGGTCATAACACAAAAGCGGAGGTGCAAGATGCCTTTTCATACATTCCAAAAGCTGCAGAGACGGACTTTCCCGCACATCATCTACGTCCTCTTTATAAGTCAGTCCATAAAGCCCTACCCTTGAGATATCCGTCATATGGTTCTCCTGCATAATCTCATAGATCCGCCCCAGTACAAATTCCGGCATAGAATCATTGATCTTACGCGCCGCCAGGATAATATTGGCAAGCCCCGGATAATCTCCCACAAGAAACCAAGGGTCAACGGAGATGCAGTGCCCGCCCACGCCCGGCCCGGGACTTAGAATGTTCACACGCGGATGATTGTTTGCAATACGGATGATTTCATATACATCCATCCCGTCAGAACGGCATATCTTCGCCAGCTCATTTGCAAAAGCTATATTGATATCCCGAAAAGTATTCTCTACGACCTTTGACATTTCTGCCGAACGGATATCCGTCAAAATAATCTCTCCCTTGCAAAAGGAGCCGTATATTTCCTTTAATGCATGTCCTGTTTCAGCGTCATCCGTTCCAATCGTCCGGGAATTGTGCTCCAGTTCATAGATCATAGAACCTGGGATAATCCGCTCCGGCGCATGTGCAATCTTTACCTTTTTTTCACTTTTATCCGCAAGCGGCCGGATAACCTTGTCAATACTTCCAGGAGACACTGTGCTCTCAATTACAATAATGCTGTCTTTCGGACATACCTCCAAAACAGCCTCAAAAGCAGCCGCCACATAACTCATATCTACTTTTTTGCTGCCCTTATCATATGGCGTAGGCACGGATATGATATAGACATCTGCCACCGGCATCTCTGATGTAAATAGGATTCCATTGTCTGCCGCACGTCCAAAAAGCTCCGTCATCCCTTCTTCCTGGAAAGTCAATTGACGGTTGTTGAGTAATTTTAAAATCTCCCCGTTCTTATCTGTACCTGCAACTTCATTCCCGCTTGCCGCAAGCATCAACGCCGTCGGCAGCCCAATATATCCAAGACCTACTACACCGATCACTTCATACACCTCTCTCTGTCTTTTCTGAATTCTTCCATTACAGCCGCAATTGCAATAGATTCTTCAGCGGGAAAATAATTGCTGTTATGGCCAAGTATCGCACGAAGAAATTCACTGATTTCATAGCGCAGCCCTTCTCCCAGATATCTGCTGAAAAAAACTTCATCATTGGCCGGATTCTCGTAGTGAACCCCAAATTCCGTCGTTTTCCACCAGGGTGCCTTGACTTCGATAAATCCCCTTGTGCCGGATATCAGCATACTGCCAAGTGACTTAACTCCG
Organism: Lachnospiraceae bacterium MD308; assembly: GCA_000403475.2. GTDB lineage: Bacteria > Bacillota > Clostridia > Lachnospirales > Lachnospiraceae > MD308. The sequence goes on along the minus strand of KE159796.1, from coordinate 106,553 downwards.
ATTCCCACCTTCACCGTTGCCGCCGCATTCGGATACTTTAAATATGCTTTCGAGTAAATATCCGTCTGCTGCTCGTTCCAAAAGCTCTCAAAACGGACAGATTTATAATTTACACCAAGAATCTTCGATATCCCCAGCAATGGATAACTTGCCAGCTCAGAAAAAGCACCCGCATATTCTCCCGTCCACTCTCTTGAACCTATTGGTACAAGTTTCGTAAAACATGCCTCCACATCATATACCGTACCGATGATACCGCTTTGGACTACGCCGACCAGCTGATGGAATCCCGGACAATATGCCGTTTTAATCGCCTCCATCAAAACCAGTTTCTTTTCTTTTGCCAATGCATATGCACGTTTTGCATCTTCCCCTGAGAATGCAAGCGGCTTTTCGCACAAGACGTGTTTGTTGCCCTCCAAAGCCCGCATAACATAATCTATATGGGTTCCATGGGGCGATGCGATATACACTGCGTCTATTTTGGAAAGGAATGTCTCCCAATCGTCTTCATAAAACTTGAGCCCAAATTTTTCCGCAAAGCTTTTAGCGCCCTCCAGGCGGGGATTGAACACGCTGACCGGAACAATTCCGCTTACATATTTGATTTCAGGCATAAACCGTCCGGCTATTTTGCCGGAGCCCACAATTCCCAAACGCACCAGATTAAAATTATTTGTCCGCAGCATAGTACTGGAAATATCCTTTGTCCGCTCCAGATAAATAACCTCGCAATATTTTCTAAAATGGTCAAATTCGCCTATCCAGTCAGAACCGACCGTTAAAATATCCACCTGATACTTTAAGATGTCTTCTGCTTTCTGCCCAATATGGTCCTCCACGATGATCTCGTCCGCCAGACCTGTCTTACGCACAGACTCCATCCGCTCCGAAAGAGAGTCGCAGACATTCAGTTTCCCTCTGGATTTGTCATACTGCTCCGTCGTAACCCCGACAATAAGATAATCCCCCAATTGCTTTGCACGTTTTAGCAGGTTATAATGCCCCCGGTGGAAAAGGTCGAACGAGCCATATGTAATTACTTTCTTCATCCCCTTACCTCCGTCTCTTCCGGAATTTTAAATTCACTGATGCGGTGATGGATCTTCTGCTCTTCCTTTGGCGGCAGCTCCAGATAATTCCCGAATTTGAAAGTCAGGTATTCCTCATAATCCCGCACACTGGTAAATACCTCTCCTTCAAACGTGATATCAGACATATCTTCATACCACCTGCGGCGGTATCCATATTCCCGGTTTGGCGTGGGAAACGTAAGGATACGCACCCAGCTTGTCCGTTTCTTATTTCTCCGCCTGATATATTTTTCAAAATGCTTATGTACAGCCGAAATAGGAACTTTCGACATTGCTGCGTACATGATCCGTTTTGCCGGATTCTTTTCCCGGTATTTTCCCGACTCAGAATACATGAATTTACGAATCAAAAAGCAATGCAGGCTGCATAAAGCCCGGCCCAAACGGCTGTCCGGAACATGATCTAAAGGGAATATGTCAATCCAGATTCCCTGCTCATAAGGCAGCCCTTCCGTGCCGCATATTACATAACTGCTGTGTTTACGCCGGAGCTTGCCATAACCCCAGCGATACCCTTTTGTACAAGTATGGTCCTGAAAATAAAAGCGGCTCGTATCCAGATACTTGTCACATGCCCTGCGAAATGCCTCATACTCTTCCCTGAGCATTCCGATATCCGCATCGTCATCCCACGGAATAAAACCGCCGTGACGGACTGCTCCTAACAAAGTTCCTGCAATGACGGTGTAACGGATTCCGGCCAATTCACAGACACGGCACACTTCACAGAGGAGTTCAAGAAGGACTGTCTGTATGGCACGCGTCTGATCCGGCGTTAATTCTTCTGTTATTTTATTCATAACGTTTATATTGCAGGATTTCTTCTGTCTGCTCTGCCACAGGCACCATCTTACCGCCGCATTTATCCATCTCACTTTCGTCACGCAAATATATCTGATGATTACCGCTGCAATATGCCATTCCTGGAGAATAGCTTTGCAGGAAATCTCTCAATTCGTCTTTCGTGTATGACTTTCTGCAGTCAAACGAATTTCTATTATCATACGGCACTCTATGTAATGCCTCAAAATGAGCCAATACTGTACATTGATACAGTTTCCCATTTAGGAAATGCAGATCTCTGCATACACATTTCTCACATTTTTTCCGAATACTTTCCATATCAACTGACTTGGGTTCGATCGTCTGTCCTGTTATCTGCCAATAAACCATATATTTTGAATAATATGGAATTCCCGTTTCATTCAGCTGTGAAAATAATTCATACTGTTTTTTTGAATGTATTCCATACGGAGAAACACCTATTCGCCAAAATAATGTATTTTCTTTTATCGCTCCAACCACTTCATCCGATAATAATAAAGTTCCATTTGTCGTAATATTGGCACACACAACTCTTTCCTGCGCCTTTTTACTATTGAGAAATGAAATCAGCTTGTGGAGTTTTGGATGTAGCAGCGGTTCTCCCCCAAATATTGAAAGATAGGGGATAAAATCCACTACATCCAACAAATGGTCTAAGCTTTCAATAATTTCATCCATGTCATAATTTCTTTTCTCTTCAGCACGGTAATATGGCATTTGAGTATAACAATATTTACAATTTAAAGTACATTTATTATTAACATCAACCATTAAATTCCTTAGCGGAATCCCCTCCGGCCCTCTCTGTTTCTGCAAAATGGAATATCTGTAAGTAAGATAAGCATCCGATACGTTATTCAGATTTTTTTTGAACCAATCCCAATCATACTCATTACTAACATCACTCTCAGAACACTCAAATAAAATGTCGTCCAATAATATAATCCTGTCTTCGGAATATCCGCACGACTCGATTAGCATTTTTTTCAACTCACTGTAACGAGAAGAAATTGTCAAGATCACATATGTATCGTGAAAATTGGACCACGGAAAAATTGGTGTATTCCTGTATTTTATATGTTGCAGACGATAATCTCTGTCAAAAAACATCGCAACATCAACACCTTCTTTTTTCAGCATATGATATGTTTTAATGCTCGTAAATGTTATCTGTCCGATCGCTACCCTTTTCCCTATCAGTTCGTAGCTTTTTATTTTTGTATGATTCATAAACACCTTGCCTTTCAATCATTAATCGCCCTGTCTAAATATTTTTCTGAATTTTCCACATACTCATTAAGCGAGTGTAATTTTGCATAACAAATATTTTCTTCAAAAGATATTTCTCTTGAATGCTGAATCCTCCTGCTTTCCAGCCCAAGTCTCCGCAGCAATGACTCCACTCTTTCCGCTCCCGTTTTCATTATGGTATGGAACTGTTTTTGAAAAATTACAGAAAAAGCCACTGCATGAAAAGATGCCGCCAGCACATAAGACGAATATTTAATTAAAGACAAAAACTCCGAAGGTCCTATATCTGTCCTTAACAATTCTCCATCACTGCTATAAAGGCACCCGTCCCCTTTTAATACGACAGTCCTAAGACCTGTTTTCTGCCGCACTGTTTCTGCTGCCTCAAACAGTTTTGTTCCTAACTGCCGATTATACAGCACCGCATACTCACCAGATATAAGCCGTTCAGACATTACCTTCAGATAATCATCTTCTGTAAGCAAAAAAGCCGGATCACAGGTATGTATAATTGGTTTATCGGTAAAGTTCTTCAAATACTCTGCCAGTACATCTTCACGCACCGAAATTGCATCAAAATTATCAAGATGCTTTCGGAACAGCTCATCACTTTCTTCAGAAAAATTTTTTAGCGTACCGCTTGCAGAATATGTGATTCTTCTTTTGGCCTTAAGACTGTCAGCTCCCCAATAAGTACTGTCATACCCAAACCCTCTATAATATTCCCAAATCGTATCTGCACCATATATTATTAGATCGTATTCCTCTTCGGCACTGCTGAAAGGCTGTAGATACTTGTCAATAAATTTGTCATATGCCGCATTTCTGAGAGGATACATAGAAGTATGATGCTCTGGAAAATAATCAATTGCCTGTGCATTAATTTCTCTTTTTCTCAAATAAGTAAGTAAAGAATATGTCACCATAAGCGCCCCGTAATTTTGAGAACGGTGAAAATTTATTGTACCGACTTTCATTCTATCAACCCTTTCATATTTTCATGGATTTTTTTGCCGCAATCGCTGTTCCCTGCACCTTGTTTCCGATTTTTATTTTTTAGATTCCCCTCCAATATTTTTTTCAAATTTACATATCCTGATTCTGAAACGTATTGATTATATTCACGAATACATCTAAGCATTTCCCAATCATTTTGTTCCAAAATATCATTTTCCTTTAAAGTCATTTCCACCTTCAAAGTTTCCATACTGACTGTATCAAACACATATAAGTTCCCGGTCAGATAAGTTGTCATTAAAATTTCATCTCCCGCCGGACATACTGAATATATACCTTCTTCTGCCGGAATCTTAACCATTTCTTCCGACTCAATATTTATCTTGTAAAAATAGGGTTCCGTCACTGAAAAATAGTAAATATCCCCGTTTATTTTGCAAACACTTGATGATTCGTTTATTTTTCCCATTCTTTCCAAAATCCGTGTACGGAGATCAAGCTTAGAGATAAAGCCGCTGCCATCTGGCCGCAGCCAAAGCGTCTCATCCTGATTTATTATATCTGCAAAACAATCTGCTCTATCAGACGCATATGAAATAAATTCATACGATAGATCAATCAGGCTTATCCGGAGTATCCCCTTCGTTCCGGATCCGGGGCAATACAAACTGCCATTATATATGCATCCGCTTAAAATATGAAAATCAAAATAATCTTCCTGATGCTTTACAATTTCTTTTATCCAATCCTCAATATAAATTATCTTATTTGACTCCGCATCCAATTGCACAATCGTGTTCGCCCTGCCGCCATATAAGTAAATAAACTTCCCAAAGACTAAAATACCGCTAAATTTTCTCTCTATATCTTTTATATCTTCCTTTAATGCTACACTGCTAAATTCTTTCGAAACTTTATCATAAACGCCAATATACTTTGCATTGTGAGGGCAAAAGTACAATTTCCCGCCATATTGTGCAATTCCGTAAAACAACCTGTATTCTTCCGGATTTTCATCCGGGAACTGCCCCATATACTTTATCTCAAACGTTTCCGGGTTTATCCGAAACAGCCCGTTAAATTCCCGTGCCGTTCCCCACACATACTCTCCGTCATAATAAAGCCTGTCCGTGACAAACCGTTTCCTGTAATCCAAAATATCTGCATTTTGCTGCAGCACAGGTTTCCATGTCTCCTGATACAAAAGCAGCAGGCTGCTGTAATCCCCATAATACGCATCACTTAAAGCAAACGCCGCATGAAAATCAGGAGTATCATCATAGATTCCCCATCCTTCTTTTCTATATGCATCTGTGATTTCTTTATACTCTTCCCACAATTCAGGGCGCATGGACTCTATGGTTGCCTGTACTAACGGATGCGGCCTCCACAGCAATATACCTGTTTCCCTGTTTTCGTAAAAAAACCTGAGGACGCTCCGTATCTTCCGGTTCATCTGTTCACCATATCGCAGCAGCGCATTTAAGCTTGTATTATAGAAAATAACCCGTTTCCTGCTCCCATCCGGTCTTTTGATAAGCCTTTCCCAGCTCTCCGGTATATGCAGTTTGTTTATATCCTCATTCGTCACCTTGTCATGTTTCGGCGACCCTAAAGCAATGACTTTCTTTTCCCAAAATTCTCTGTCCATGCCCCGGTATACAAGCAATGCATTGATAAGCGCACGCCGGAAATTTTCAGACTGCACGATCACCTTGTCCGCATTCAATATGCCGGAACTCACATATCTGGAGCAGAATTCAATCGTTGCCTTACTGTCTGGCTTCGCCGGTTCCTCATATATATAATAAGGTACATACACTAACTGTTCCGTATAATCTTTCAATTTATAAGAATAATATTGCGGGTCAACGCTCGTCACATAATTGTGTTCATCGTACGGGTTATGTATATATATGATATCCGGCCTTCTGTTTTCCAAATGATATGTATGGTAATCTACAATTTCCACATAGTCCGGAAACTTTTCGCCCTCATAATGGCACTGTCCAAGCGAATAATCAGAATTCCGGTCATAATACGGTATAGGTACAACATATGCATCACAATCCGGATCCTCTTTCGCCGCCTCCCAAATGCTCTCAAGGGAATCCCACATGCTTGCCTTATATGGCATAAATACGATTTCCAGCCTGGCTTTTATATCATTTTTTATACTGTTTTCAACCCTGATAAGCGCCTGGCGCAGCCTTTTATAAAGCTTATTTGCCTGGACCTCCTGATTTCCGCTTATCTGCTCATATAACTGATAGATGCTCTCACAGTACTCCTCCAGCAGTAAAACCGTATGCTGGTCTTCCCCTTCCGTTTTTTCTATGAGGCCTCCAAGCTCAATAGCGCCTCTCTGGCATTCGCCAAGTAAATCTGCTGCCGGTTCATAATTCTTATTTTCGATATACTTTTTTAACTCATTATGTGCATCCGCAAGAAGTCTCACAAAATCTTCTGCCTGCTTTTTTTGAGCTTTTCTCATTCCACTCACCTTACTGTCTGATTGCTTTCTTTATATTTTAATATCATAAGGATTATCGGGGCATCTTCTGCCTGTGCATCCGCTGCCAAAGGCGGCGGCCCACTTCGCTCCGCATAAGCTGCGATCCTGGCGTACCCGAAAGCCGTATATCCGGCTTAGCTAACGCCGACTTTTTGCTCTATGTCAATGTACTTTCTCTGCGATCCGCCAGGCGGTAAAACAGCCTTCCGGCTATTCATTCTCAGATAAATACACATTAACCTACATATTTATGTTCTATATTTTTTGCGGAATTCAAAGCTATCGTAGTCTGCATCCCGCACCGCCCGCACAGGAATTCCTTTCCCTGCCTTATCCCGTCTCCGCCGCAGGCAGAACATTTATTTCCGGTTCCTTTAGAATTGATCTCAACCAGTTCTATAGAATTCACTCTGCACTTATAAGCCAGGCGCCCTCTGATAAATCCTCTGAAACTCCTCGCCGCTTTTCTGTTTGCTGTTTTTGAATATATTTTTGTCCTATTTTTTACAACAGGTCTGGTTATCACTATCCGGGCAGGCTTTTCTCTCTTTAGCATCCTGTTAATTTCTGAGTTAATAAATGTCTCTGTCCTGGATTTTTCTTTCTTTTTCTGTTTATCATATTTAAGCTTTCCAAGGTTATTGGTTTCAATATTCCCGGCCTTCTGCAAATCCCCATCCTTGGCGCACTGCTTATAGGCCTCATACATCCTCCGCCGCTCCCTGTTTTTACCTGCAAGTCGCTCTGTTTCAGGATTTATCAGCTCTCCTAAGCCTTCCCCATATACGTTTCCGTTGGACAAAGTAAACATATCCCTGTCGCCGATATAAACATACAAAGAATTAGTATAATCCCGGTGTTTTTTTATTTCTGTCTCAACAGGTATTGCAAGAATCACTGAATCTTTCCTGATGCCGACCCGTATCTGCCTGTCAAATATCCGGCCATCCTTCAGCGGTATAGACACTCTTTTCCGGGGAGTCCTGCTCACGACACATATTGCGCCGTCTCTGTAGGAATAACCGTTAGGAGACACCTTAAACCAATCCGCGCCCTCAGTTTCCGGAATTGCCAATGTTCTCCTCGTAAGCCTTCGCAGTAAATTATTAAGCCGGTTTGTATCAATATCAAGACCTGCGGCCTTTCTCGGCATCTCATATTCCTGATAATTTAAAATGGACGCATATATATTTCCCATTTTCAGTACTGTTCTCAGGTAGAGCCTATCCTCTGTGCTCAAGCCCTCGTTGGCCGTTATTTTTTCATTAATCTTATTCTTCGTGATTTCCCAGCTGCATTTAATGTCCGTCACTGCATCGGCTATCGCCAGCTCGTAATATACCGATGGCAGATTCAGCTGCTCCCTCAGCCCGCAATGGCGCATTTCATTCAAAACACTGTACACTGGTGTCAGTCTGCCAAGGCTCTTGACCCCTGAATATTTCCCGTATACATAATTCCTGACTTTGCAGTAATCTTTGGCAATCCCTCTCAGGAATTCCATCGTATCCTGCGGCAGGCTCTCGCTATGCTGCCATACCGTCTTTGTTACAGTATCTTTCATTATGCTTTGTGCCTTTCGGTTCACACGTATTGTTTTAAAATTTACTGGTAATCATAAGCATCTGTAGGAAATGGCTGACGATTCAGCATAAAGATTTTCGCAGATTAAGTAAATCTGCGATATAAGATCACTAAATATAAATCAAAAATATAAAAAAGATGTAAAGACTTATCTCTGATACCCAATAAGACTTTACATCTTTATTTTTTTACCGACCGAGAATCAGACGACAGCCTCGATTAAAACCTTTTCTCTCAGCCGAACTCTCCTGATTCCCGTCTTTTTATTTTTATTAAAATTAAAACTCAGCATATATCCCACATCCAGATGATAATGCTCTAAATAATCTAAAAGCTGCCGTTCTCCCCGTGTATTATATGCGGCTCCCCTCCATATCTTCATCTCTATCACAAATTGTTCTCCATGATAATCGACAATGACATCCGTCCGCTCCATATTTCTTGTTCTGGATTCAATGTAATAATTCCCTGTTCCATTGATAATCGGACGCAGATAAAGAAGAAAATACCGACGCCCATCCTCCTCTAAAAATGTCTCTCCCCGGTCACCGAACAAACTGTTAAAATGCACGATAAACCGCTCAAGTACTCGCTCCATATCCAAACGCCCATTTTTAACAAACTGTTTTTTATCCTGCAGAGCCGCTTTATACATATCCGTTCCCTGCATTTGTTCGGCAGTCAGAAACATATTATAGAGACGTGTTTCAAATATCCGGTTTGCAATCACGACATTTCCGCCGCACACTTTCACAAAGCCGAACATCCTCGCAATATCCGTCGCTTCATCATCCGGATTATACGCCACATTTCTGCCGGTAAAAAGCAGTTCGTACAGAACCCTCTTAAGCTCTGGATAGTCATTCAGTTTATTTACCAAGGATTCAAACAGCGTATTTTTTTCAGCAAGCAAAAGCTGCACAGCCTGTAAAACGCCCTCTTTCGTCCACGCCTCTCTCTCAGAGGCCACGTTTCCTCCCTTTATCAGTGTCTCATCCAAAATCTTGCACAGGCGTGACACAAGAAACGGGTATCCAGACGTATAATCATAAATCAGTTGTGCCATGCGCCCGATCTCCATCCCTGTCTCATAATCTGTTTCGTACTCTGCAAGCATCCCCTCTATATCATCCGGCGAAAAACTCATCTCCACATCAAAGTCTGCTGCTATATTCCACGGACTGTTAAACCTGCGCTCCGAATCCCGACAAATCTTCTGTTTCAGATTTTTGATATCATATACTCCCGCGAGAATCACTGAATGGAATATCGGACGCTCCAAGCGATGGTTAAAATAGCCCCTAAGTTGGGAAAGAAAATCTAAAAACACCTGATTATTAGATGCCATATCTACCTCGTCAATCATCAAGACAACCGGTTTTTCCGACTTTCTGCACCATTCACTCAGACAAGAAAACAAAACTGCAAGCTTTGCATTTCCTTCGTTCCCTTCTGCAAACCCGCGGAGTTTCTCTTCAACATCCGCAGGCATGTCTTCTCTGCCCGAGACCGCCGCCACCGCTTCTCTTGCAAAAGCAGCTACAAATGCATCCTCCGACTCAAAATCTCCATAACTCATCATCTGAAAATCCATGCCCAATACAAAATAATCTTCCCTGAGATATCCCACCAAAGCATGAAGTGTTGTCGTCTTTCCGTACTGTCTCGCCCGGCTGATTGAAAAATACTCTCCTGCATCCACAAATACCCGGATCTTTGCCAGGCGGCTGTCCATCTTAACCATATAATGCATCTGTGGCCTGCAGACGCCCGTCACATTAAATCTCCTTCCCATACGATCTCATCCTTTTCAGATTTTTATTATACTCTGGCACTGTTTCTTTATTCTTTACATGCCTTACAACCCGGTCAGTCAAATTTTTCGGAAAACTTCACCCATCTGCTCCACGTATCAAGACGCCTGTCCATCCACTGTCCAAAAAAGCCGATCAAAGGGCCGTTTAAAAAAGCCAGCACTACTGTTCCTACGCCGATTCCTACAATTCCTTTGAACAAAGAAAGGGAAAAGACGACTGCAATCACCAGGCAGCTCATATCAAATCCAATCTTGAACTTCGGCAGCGCCACTCCGAAGTGCCCACTGATTCCCTTCACAAAAACTCATATACCTGCGGGTAAAAATAAGTTTTAAAATAAAGGGACACCCCCAATGAATTCAACAAAAAACCAACCACAAAGTAAAGAATACGTACAGACACAGGAAGCGTGCCCGGCGCAAAAAGCTCCGGGTTAAAATGAGGAATCACCATCCGCCAGAAATCAAGTACCGCCCCGTAAAAAAGTCCTGACACAAAAGCGAAAAAATACAATCCCCTCCCCCGCCTCATCAAAATACAGAAAAGCACAAACAGCATTCCCTGCACGATATACTCCGCCTGCCCGAAGGTTAAGAATTCCACTTTAAGGCTGACGATATACGCCGGAGCCACTACCATAGACATGCCCATATCCGCTGCCGCCAGCATAGCTGTGGCAAATGACAGTATAACCACCGCCAACACATAGATTAACTCATTGCTTATCCTGATTTTCCTCAAAGAATCACCGCCCGACATACCATTTATCCGCTACGCAATCTCCAGTGCAATCTCCATCATCTGATTAAATCCTGTCTCACGCTCCTTCGCACTAAGAGAAGCCTCCTTATATAGATGGTCTGAGACTGTAAGGATACAGAGGGCTTTCTTTCCCGCCCTCGCAGCATTCATATAGAGGGCCGCAGACTCCATCTCCACTGCCAGCACGCCCATCCTGCGGAAACGGTCGTTAAAATCCTCCCTGTCATGGTAGAACACATCCGAAGACAGCACATTTCCCACCTTCACATTCGCACCCTTCTCCCTCGCGGCATTTACCGCCTTTTCAAGAAGCCCGTAATCCGCAATCGGTGCAAAGGCTCCCGGAATCTGGTACTGCTCCCCGTAATTCGAGTTGGTGCATGCGCCCATGGCAATCACGATGTCCATCACGTTCACGTCATCCTGCATGGCCCCTGCCGAGCCAATACGAATAATATTCTCAACATCATAAAAATGATACAGCTCATAACTGTATATCCCAATCGACGGCATCCCCATGCCGCTGCCCATAACAGAAATCTCCTTTCCCCGGTAAGTTCCCGTATATCCAAGCATGTTCCGTACTCCATTAAAACATACCGGATTTTCCAGATATGTCTCCGCGATATATTTTGCCCGCAGAGGATCTCCCGGCATTAATACTGTCTTTGCAATCTGCCCTTTTTCTGCCCCATTATGTGGTGTTCCCATAAAACCACCCTCCTTTTCATCTTTTTGAATTATCTGTCATTTCTCTTTCTTCCATCATAACACCTCACCGCCGGAATCTCCACACATTTTCCTGTTTTAACAGTAAAAATAACTGCCATCCCCGGCTCTGGGAATGACAGTTAAGATAATTAATTTATCGTTTTCACATATACGCCGTTTTCTTTGATAAACTCCATTTTTCCCAGATAGTCGGCATGAGCCTTTGACATTTCCTCCTTAAAAATGAGGGTATGAATGCCCTTAGACGGCAGCTTGGAGTACATATAAGTCCCTACTGAGCAGTCCCGGTACATTGGTACGGAATAGTCAAGCACAACTTCCACCGTTCCCTCCTTCTCATCTTTCCCCAGCATCACCCCTGCCGGATTCCCGTTGCAGCAGACAATATACGCTTTATTCAATGCCTCTGAGAGCCCGGAAAAACCCGGGAAAAACTTTTTCAAGTCATCGTAGTAATAGTTCAGAATGAATTTCAGCATGCCGTCGTCACTCTTTGCTTCAATCAGGTCATAGCTCTGATCTGCTTTACTGAGTTTTATCAGATTATAGACATTAATTGTCACGAGACAGAAATTCATCAAAGCCGTCGGATAAGAATGGATAATCAGCGCATATACTGCAAATATGCCGCTTCCTACCGTATTGATGACTCTCAATTTGATTACCGACGACATCAGCATAGATACCACAACCAAAACAGAACCCAAATATCCTACCATTTCAATTATCGTCGAAACATTCATGGCCAAATCTTCTCCTTAGTATCCCGCTCCTGAATCGGTATTTTTCATAATCTTGATTAATCTGCTTGTGCCAAGCCTTACTGCACCGGCTTTTACAAACTCCCCTGCATCGTCAAAGGATGAGATGCCTCCTGCCGCCTTGACCTTCACCTCTTTTCCCACATGCTTGCGCATAAGCTCCACATCTGCAAGCGTCGCCCCTGCGGTGGAAAAGCCTGTGGACGTTTTAATAAATTCAGCTCCGGCACTTGTGACAATCTCACACATCTTAATCTTCTCTTCCTCCGTCAGAAGGCATGTCTCGATAATCACTTTCAGTATCTTACCATCACAGGCTTCGTGAATCCGGCGAATTTCCTCTTCGATTTCCTGATACCTTTTATCTTTCAGATGCCCGATATTGATCACCATGTCAATCTCTTCTGCCCCGTTCTCAATTGCGTCTTTCGCCTCATAGACCTTTACCGCTGTAGTACTGTACCCGTTGGGAAATCCGATAACAGTGCAGATTGGCAGCTTTCCGTCCACATATTCTGCTGCCTGCTTTACGTAGGATGCGGGAATACAGGCAGACGCAGTCTCATACTTCATGGCATCGTCAAGAATCCCGCGAATCTCCTCCCATGTAGCCGCCTGTCCGAGCAGTGTATGGTCGACAAATTTTAAAATATCTTCTTTCTTCATTAATATATCCTCTCTTTCCTAGAATAACGAAACAATGCTAACTAATAACGCGCTCATGATACTTACAAATACTCCGCCGATCATAGACTTAAACACAAGACGGGATATCGTTCCTCTTTTTTCCGGGCAGAGCACGCCGATTCCTCCGACACACATTCCCATGCTTGAGAGATTTGCAAACCCGCAGAGGGAAATCGCACAGATCATTCCCACTCTTGGCTCAAGACTTTCCAACTTTCCTGCCAGTTCACCGAATGCGATAAATTCATTGAGAATCAGTTTATTGCCAAGCAGCGACCCCTCCATTAGAATCTGGCTGCCGTCTAATCCCATTAAAAATCCAAACGGAGCAAACACGAAAGAAAACACCTGGGATAGGCTGATATTCGCAAGCCCAAGGAACAGGTTGAATACCGCAACAATCCCTACAAATCCTACGATGGACGCGCCGATAGAGATTACCATCTGCATGCCTGTCGATGCGCCTTCCGCGAGAGCGTCGATTACATTAGAATTATTCCCTTTATTATCCATTTTAACATCCGTAATCGACTTTATCGTCTCTGTCTGCGGATAGATGATCTTCGATATCATAATGCTTCCAATCGGAACCAGCGCGCTTGCGATAAGCAAGTACTCCATCGGGATTCCCAGCGCATGATAACCGCCCAATATAGACGCAGACATACTTCCCATTCCGGACACCAGGATGACAAATATCTCACTCTCTGTCAGATCTTTCAAATACTTGCTGACTAAGATTGGGCTGTCCGTATGCCCCAGAAACATATTCGCCACAGCGACAAAGCTTTCTACTTCCGTTGTTCCCATGATCTTTCCCACGCCCTTACCGATCCATTTTACAATAAATCCAATTACTCCAAGGTAGTACAAGACCCCCACCAGCGCAGAGACAAATATAATGTTCCCTAAGCTCTGAACGATAAACACGCTCATTTTCGAGCCGTCAAAAAGGTCTCCGAATACAAAAGAGAGTCCTTCATTCCCGCAATTGATGACAGCCGTAAGCCCGTTAGACAGAGCCGTAATAAGCATCTGCCCAAGGGGAATCTTCACGATAATGACCGCAATAATCACTTCCGCCGCAAATGCTTTGGCCACCGTCTTCCACTGCACGCTTTTTCTGTCCCAGGAAAGCAGCCAGCAGATACCAAGCACCACAGCGATGCCAATCAAATTCAATATGACTTTCACTTCTCCAAACTCCTTTTAACATTTATAATAATTTCCCAAGTACAGAACTTCCAATCGTCCCTTCCGGCATATCAAGTCCAAAATTATCGGCAATCGTCGCGCCGATTACTGCAAAGGTCCGGGCGTCCTCCAGCTTGCCGCAACCCTCCATGGACGGAGAATAGGCAAGAAACGGCACCTTTTCCCTTGTATGATCCGTACCCGTGTGTGTCGGGTCATTTCCGTGGTCCGCTGTGATGATCAAAAGGTCGTCTTCTTTCAAAAGCCCCAGCAGTTCTCCAAGCTTCACATCGAATTTCTCGATTTCCTTCGCGTATCCTTCCACGTTCCGGCGATGCCCCCACAAAGCGTCAAAATCCACAAGATTTACATAGCAGAGTCCTTCAAAGTCTCTTTTTGCAATCTCTATCGTCTGTTCCATTCCGTGTACAGAGCTTTTGGATTTATTTGATTCGGTAAGCCCTTCACCATCGAAGATATCAAAGATCTTTCCCACTGATATCACATCAAGACCCGCATCCTTCAGCACATTAAGCGCAGTTCTCCCGTAGGGCTTCAAAGCATAGTCGTGGCGGTTGCTGGTACGCTTAAACTCGCCCTTCCTTTTCCCCACATATGGCCTTGCAATAACACGTCCAACTTTCCACTCATCCCTCATCGTAATCTCACGGGCTATCTCACAGCACCGATACAGCTCCTTAAGCCCGAAAGTCTCTTCATTGCCGCAGATCTGAAGAACAGAATCCGCCGAGGTGTATACAATCATATGTCCCGTAGCAATCTCTTCTTCCGCCAGCTCTTCTAAAATCTCCGTTCCGCTGGCACTCTTATTTCCGATAATCGTGCGTCCCGTCCTCTGCGACAATTCGTCTAAAAGCTCCTTGGGGAATCCGGTCTCCGTAAATGTCTTAAATGGTTTTGTAATATAAAGCCCCATCATCTCCCAGTGTCCGGTCATCGTATCTTTCCCGGTACTTGCCTCATAAAGATATGTATAATATCCCATCGGCCTTTCTGCTGCCTCTACCTGTTTTAAAGGATGAAGATTGGCCATTCCAAGTTTCTTAAGATTCGGGATACAAAACTCATCCATCCGCTGAGAGATATGCCCTAAAGTATCCGTTCCTGCATCGCCGTAATCTGCTGCATCCGGCAGCGCACCTACACCGAGAGAATCCACAACAATTGTAAATATACGCCTGTATTTTTTCATACTGTCACCCTTCCTTCCTAATCTCTATATTGATTTAACTTTAAATACTGTTCCCTGGAAAGCGTTATTTTTCCGTTTTCGTTGGATATAAAACCATCCTTTTCCAGTGATGCGATGCTTCTCTGTACACTTCTGACATTGTATCCGATCCGGTCCGCAAGCTGCGCCTGGGTCTTCGTGACCCGGTGCCGTCCTGCACTGTCCTTTTTGGCGTTCCTGTATGATTTGAGCAGATAATCCGCCAATCTCTCCGTACAGCTCATGAATATGTACTCGCGGTCAACAATCCGCTCAGAAGTAAGCGTAGCCATAATATTTTTCATCCGGAGAAACAGCGCATTCTCATCATGCCGTACCCAGCTCATATAACTCTTCGACGATATCTTAAGCAGCCTGCAGTCTTTCGCCGCACATATAGAGATGCAGTACTCCGGAATCTCCGCGAATATTTCAAAATCGCCGATAATGTACATTCTTGTGAAATCCATAAAATAATACACCCGTCCCATCCTCTGATGGTCTACACCCGTAATCTGGCCGGATAATATTATATAAACCGTATCGCCGGGCATCCCTGCCCGAAGAATGTATTCCCCCTTCGGAACCTCTTCATAGTTCAGCTCCTCGGCAATCACATCCGGAACATACTCGAATAATTGCATTAAATACTTTCTTCTGTCATGTTCCGTTTTCCCTATAATCTCCATCAACTGCTGTTTCGATCTCATCTTAATTCTCCCGGAATATCACCTGACCATCCACAAATTTTGCAGTGATATTGCGCTCATCGGCCAGATAAATCAGCCGCTTTAAGCGCTCTTTCACGCTCAACGTCTGGGGATGCTTTATCTTACTGTCGTCAAACACTACCGCATCCAATTCATATCCTTCCTCAAAGCTTCCGACCTTTCCGAAGAATTCTCCCCCGCCCTTGGTAGCCATAAAAAACACTTCTTCCATCGTCAATGGCAGCACTGACTGGTCATATAATCTCCATCTGAGCTTCGAGCACTGAACCGCCGTCACCATCGCCTTGAGCACAGACAGCGAAGAACCCGCCGCAATATCTGTCCCAAGTCCTACTTTCATGTCCTTCTCAAGATATTTTTTTACAGGTGCTACGCCCGAAGACAGGTTCGCATTGGATTCCGGACAATGGGCAATGAATACTTTCTGCCTTTGCATCATCTCTATTTCTTTTTCCGGGCTGTGCACACAATGAGCCATAACCGTCGGGCAGTTATTTCCGAACATATCATATCGGTCATAGGATTCCCCGTAGCATGCCGTACCCGGACACAGTTCCTTCACCCAATCAATCTCTCCCAGATTCTCAGACAGGTGAGACTGCACCGGCAGTTGATATTTTTTCTGCAGCCCTGACAGCCGTTCTAATAATTCATCCGTACATGACGGGGTAAATCTCGGAGTCAGCACAGGTTTTATATTCTTAAACCTCTGGCTTTTCATCAGCCATTCTTCTGTGTCTTTTACCGACTTCTCAGCATTTTCCTCACACAGATATTTGGGGCTGTTCCTGTCCATATTGACTTTTCCCACATATGCCTTAAGCCCCGTCTCTTCCAGCTTTTCCATCAGCAGAAGAGTAGCCTCCGTATGGATGGTCCCGAAAATACATGCTCTTGTAGTCGCGCTGTTTTTCAAATCCTCCGTAAAGATATCATACGCCTTTTCTGCATATTCCAAATCCGCATACTTTGCCTCTTCTACAAATGTGTGGGTATTCAGCCAGTCAAGAAGTTCCAGATCCATGCCCATGCCGCGGAATGCATACTGCGGCGCGTGTACATGCAGATCCACAAGCCCGGGAATGATGATCTTATCTTCATAATTATAGCAAGGCAGCGTCTCATATTCCTCTGGCAGCGTCTCATATACGCCGGCGCACCTTCCGCCTTCACACACAATATAGCCGTTTTCTGTTATGCACAGCTCTTCTCTCGTTTTACTGTAACAGATATTCCCTTTTATTACATAGTTCTTCATCGCCGCTTATTTCCTTTTTATTTTATTCTTACATATTTGTAACGACTTTCGTCACAAGCTCTTTGAAAGCCGCTGACACACGGTCCGCAGTCTCCTGCACTTCCTTGTGGTCTAATTGCTGCTGTGAAATCCCTGCCGCCATATTGGTAATACAGGATATACCGCAGACTTCCATTCCCATATGACGGGCTGCCATAGCCTCGCACGCTGTACTCATGCCGACAGCATCTCCGCCCCAGAGCTTTGCCATCCGAACCTCCGCAGGCGTCTCATAATTAGGTCCTGTAAACTGTACATAGACTCCTTCCTTAATGTCAATCTTACACTCCGCTGCATATTTCCTGATGACACTCTGCAAGCGTACACTGTAGACTTCACTCATATCCGGGAACCTTGTTCCCAGCTCTTCCATATTCGGCCCGATCAGCGGACTTGGCACTCCGGTTGTAATATGATCCGTAATCAGCATAAAATCTCCCGGCCTGTATGTATCGTTCACACCGCCCGCTGCATTTGTCAGCAGTATCTTCTTCGCTCCAAGCATCCCCATCAGACGGGTAGGCAGCACAACATCCGCCATCGGATACCCTTCATAGAAGTGTACGCGCCCCTGCATGATAACTACAGGCGTTTCTTCCACATATCCGAACACAAAACGGCCTTTATGCCCTTTTACCGTCGATACCGGAAAACCTTCAATCTCCGTATATTCAATGGCATCCACAATGTTAATCTCATCGGCGTAATCGCCGAGCCCCGAGCCCAAGATCAGTGCAACCTCTGGTTTGAAGTCAATCTTTTTTCTTACACTTTCCAAACATGTCATTAATTTGTTATACATCATCTCACTATCCTTTCTTTTACTTTAACACAATACATAATAAATTAGCACCCTGCTTTAAATAAATTATACATATTTTTCATTTTTCCTAAAACGACATATGTCGCTTTCGGTGTATTTTTCCGATTTTAGGCTATTTGCACAAATTCCTTTGTGCACTTTTTGACATTTTTCACAAACAAACCTGTCAGGCACGCCAAAAAGACTCTGCCCATCCATGCGAACATGAATGTCAGAGTCTCTCCTGTCATTTCAAATCATCCGTTTCCGGATACAGATTTTATTTCAATTTCCAGATATCCTCATTATACTGGGCAATCGTGCGGTCTGAAGAAAAGTATCCCGCTTTCGCGATATTCACAAGCATCTTCTTACTCCATGCCCTGCGGTCATCGTAATCCCGATATGCCCGCTCTTTGGCTTCTATATACGCCTTAAGGTCTAGAAGAGTCATGAACCAATCCTTTTGGATCAGTTCTGCGTGAATCCGTAGCAGATGATAAGGCTCCCCAATCTTCATCATCTCAGGACTGATGATAAAGTTGATCAGCTCCCTGATCTGCTCATCATTGATATAGTAATCTGCCGCCCGGTAATCATAGTTTTTATAATGAGCGATTACCTGATCACTTGTCTCGCCGAAGATGTAGATGTTGTCATCTCCAACCAGCTCATGAATCTCCACATTCGCACCATCCTTCGTTCCGAGGGTCACGGCGCCGTTTAACATAAACTTCATATTGCCGGTTCCTGACGCTTCCTTGGACGCAAGGGAAATCTGCTCGGAGATATCACAAGCCGGAATCAAGTGTTCCGCCATAGTGACATTATAATTCTCTGCCATTACAACATTCAGGTACGGCGCCACCTCCGGATCACTCTCTACAAGCTGCTGGATACACAAAATCAAATGAATAATGTCCTTGGCAATATGGTAAGCCGGAGCTGCCTTCGCCCCAAAAATCATCGTAATCGGTGTCGCAGGCTTCCTCCCGGCCTTAATCTCTAAATACTTATAAATCGCATACAGCGCGTTCATCTGCTGTCTCTTATACTCATGCAGCCTCTTAACCTGAATATCGAAAATGGAATCCGGATTAATCTCCAACCCCTGAGTCTCCTTAAGATACGCAGAAAGCTGTTTCTTCTTTTCATGCTTTACTTCAAGCAACTCATCAAGAACCGCCGCATCGTCAGCATACTTAAGAAGTCCCTCAAGCTTTTCCGCATCTTTCTGAAAACCGTCTACATATTTTCCAATCCACCGGGTAAGCTCATGGTTACAGTGAAGAAGCCAACGTCGGAAAGTAATGCCATTTGTTTTGTTGTTAAACTTCTGCGGGTAAATGTCATAAAATGACTTAAGCTCGGAATTTTTAAGTATCTCTGTGTGAAGCGCCGCTACTCCGTTCACACTGTACCCGTAATGGATATCCATATGCGCCATATGCACCCGATTCTTATCGTCAATAATCGCCACTTCCGGATTATGGAACTTCGCCCTCACCCGCACATCAAGTTCCTTAATAATCGGCACAATCTGAGGGGCCACCTGCTCCAGATAATGAATCGGCCACTTTTCTAATGCCTCCGCAAGTATGGTATGATTCGTATAGGCACAGGTCTTTTCCACAATCTCTATAGCCTCATTAAAATCAATATTCCTCTGAACAAGCAGACGAATCAGCTCTGGAATCACCATAGACGGATGGGTATCATTAATCTGGATTGCCACATGTTCATGCAGCTTCCGAAGCTCGAAACCTTTCTCCTCGCACTCCTTTAAGATAAGCTGCGCACCGTTTGACACCATAAAATACTGCTGATAAATCCTAAGAAGATTCCCCGCTTCATCGCTGTCATCCGGATACAAAAACAAAGTAAGGTTCTTCGCCACCTCCTTTTTGTCAAAGGAAATCCCGTCTTTTATGATACTCTCATCAACTCCTTTTACATCAAACAGATGAAGTTTGTTCTTCCCATTCTCGTATCCCGCCACATCGATATCATACAATGCAGAAGTCAATGTAAAGTCCTTAAAGGGCACCTCAAAAGAAATTCCCGTGTCACGAAGCCACCCTTCCGGCTCAATCCACGGATTCGGTACTTCCTTCTGTCTACGGTTCTCAAACACCTGCTTAAAAAGCCCCATATGGTAATTGAGTCCGATTCCGTCCCCCGACATCCCCAGCGTCGCAATTGAATCTAAAAAGCATGCGGCAAGCCTTCCAAGCCCTCCGTTTCCAAGAGACGGTTCCGGCTCACGCTCCTCGATGTCCGCCAGGCTCTTTCCATTCTCTTTTAAAAGCTCTGCCACCTCCTCATATATGCCAAGGTTGATCAGGTTGTTAGACAGAAGCTTTCCAATCAAAAACTCCGCTGATATGTAATATAATTTTTTACTGCCCTGAATAACCGGCGTATTATCAAGCTTTTCCTTCGTATATTCCAGCAGGGCACCGTAAATCTCATGGTCATCTGCTTCACTGAGTGCCTTCTGGCTTCTTTTCTGTACAAGATTGTTCAATTCATCTCTGAGCATGGTCTTCCTCCTACATATGATAATCTTATAGAATATATTGCAATCTCTTTCATTGCTGCTTTGAAACCATAGTTTACCATAACTGTTATATCTTGTCTAATAGCAGATTGCCCAAAAAATATAGAAAAAGAAGGACCTTCTGTATGAAAATCCTTCTTCTTGTACTTTATTTGTCCTACTCTGCTACTGATGCTTTCTCTACCTGAGCAATCGCTGCTTTCTGC
Organism: Lachnospiraceae bacterium MD308; assembly: GCA_000403475.2. Classification (GTDB taxonomy): domain Bacteria; phylum Bacillota; class Clostridia; order Lachnospirales; family Lachnospiraceae; genus MD308. The sequence goes on along the minus strand of KE159796.1, from coordinate 85,547 downwards.
ATCGGGATACGGCAATTCCTGTTGCTTCCGAACTCCACAATCACATCGGAATCCGTGATATCTATAACCACGCCGTAAAATCCACTTGTGGTAAGCACAGTATCTCCTACCTCTAAGTCCGCGATCATCGCCTGTACTCTTTTCTGCTCTTTCTTCTGCGGCCTCATAAAAAGAAAATAAAAACCGGCAAAAATAGCTGCATAAAGCAAAATTATAACCATACCGCTCGGGGCGGCAGCGTTCTGAGCTGCTAAACTGAACATATTCAATCCTCCTAAATTTAAACACTATTGCTATCATACACAATATTACATATTTCATCAAGCAAAATTTAGCAATTCATATATATTTTATAAATCACCGCTGCTCCCTTCACGCATACCGGCAATCTTCTCTTTCTTATATTCTTTGTACGTGCCTGCTTCAATCGCCTTTCTGATTTCACTCATCATCGTATTATAAAAATACAGATTATGCAGCACACAAAGACGCATTCCCAGCATTTCTTTCGCTTTCAGCAAATGCCGGATATATGCTCTGGAATAATTCCTGCAGGCCGGACACTCACATCCTTCCTCAATCGGATGTTCATCTAACTCGTACTTTGCATTGAACAGATTAAGTTTTCCCCGGTTCGTATATACATGCCCATGCCTTCCGTTCCGGCTGGGATACACACAGTCAAAGAAGTCAACTCCTCTGTCCACTGCTTCTAAAATATTCTCAGGCGTCCCCACTCCCATAAGATACGTGGGCTTATTCTGAGGGAGATGCGGCACAACCGCATCCAGAATCCGGTACATCTCCTCATGGGACTCTCCCACTGCCAGACCCCCTATCGCATAGCCATCCAGGTCAAGTGATCCGATTTCCCTGGCATGGCGAATCCGGATATCCTCATACACGCCTCCCTGATTAATCCCGAATAGAAGCTGCTGAGGGTTAAGCGTGTCCGAAATTTGATTCAACCTTTCCATCTCTGCCTTGCAGCGAATAAGCCACCGCGTCGTTCTGTCCACGGATCTCTGCATATATTCTCTGTCCGCCACACTGGAAGGACACTCGTCGAACGCCATCGCTATTGTAGATGCCAGATTCGACTGTATCTGCATACTTTCTTCCGGTCCCATGAATATTTTTCTTCCGTCAATATGGGAGTTGAAGTAGACCCCTTCTTCCTTAATCTTTCTCAGCCCTGCCAGTGAAAACACCTGAAAACCGCCGGAGTCAGTAAGGATCGGCCGGTCCCACGACATAAACTTATGTAATCCTCCCAATTTTTTTACTACTTTATCTCCGGGACGCACGTGAAGATGATACGTGTTTGACAGCTCTACCTGAGTCCCGATCTCTCTCAGATCTGTTGTGGCAACTGCGCCCTTGATGGCCGCCGCTGTCCCTACATTCATAAAAACCGGCGTTTCTATAATACCATGCACCGTAGTAAGTCTGCCCCGTTTGGCTGTCCCGTCTTTTTTTAGCAATTCATACATGCGATTATCCTTTTCCATTCTATAATTCTATCTAAGTCTGCTCTCCTCTAAAAATGACACACTACCGGTATGCCCGCACTTATCAAGCCGTAAAGCTCCGCCGCCTTCTCCTCCGGCATATTCACACATCCGTGAGAGCCGTGGCTCTTATACCTGTCCCCTCCGAATGTTGGCTGCCACGTAGCATCATGGAATCCGATTCCCCCGTTAAAAGGCATCCAGTACTTTACCGGTGTTTCATAGGAATATTCACCGTTCGCTTTTTTCTCGCCCCGCAGCGTTGCATTCCTTGTCTTGTAGGATAATGTGTAGACGCCCTGCGGAGTCGCATTGCCTTTATTAGGATTTCCCGTTACTATATCCGTCTCTAACACTACTTTTCCGTCTTTGATAAAATACATATGCTGATCTGTAAGGTCAACCTCCGCATAAGTACTTCCTACTCCCGCCCCTCCATGGGAAGCGGCCTTGCTCGTATACTTCGGCTCTCTCGATACAACCTGTGCCTTTTTAATGTCCTTTGTAAGCTGTTCGTATTCTGCGTCCTGATTGATCTGCCATCCGTAGCTTCCGCCCTCTACTTTTACCGTATCGCCATCCGCAGTTGTGAACTCCTTCGCCTTGTATTTTGTATCGTATTTGTTCGCCAGTTTTTTAATATACTCTTTGACATCATCTTTATTGAAGGATACCTTCATTTTCTTTTTATTAACCTTAACCCACTCAGAAATTACAGCAGAATCCACCACCTCTGTCTCAGAACCGAATTCGTAAGTAATCTTGGCGCCAAGATAACTATTCATCTTGTCCGCAGCCTCGGTAACTTCCTTTGATTCTGATGTGAATTTCGGCAAAATATAACAATCTTCTTCTCTCAGATTCACATTGCTCTGGAACTCACCAATTGTCTTCGTGACTGCTTCCTGAAATATCTCCTCATCAATCTTAGTCCCGATAACCTCCGGCACAACTTCAAATTTCCCGTCTTTAAACGCCGGGTAAGCATTCTTAGAAGCTTTTTGCTTTTCTTCGTCCATACATTTCAAATTCGACATAACTGCACTTAGTTTTTCTGAATTGTACTTCACGCCCACTTTTGCCTCAATTTCCGTCGGCTCCCACAAGGATTTAATCCACAAAAGCTTTTGCTGTCCCTCTGCTAACTGCTTAATCCGCTCTCCGGAAGTAAACTCAATATCAATGTCAGATCCCTTTATAATCTCCCTGCTTCCGTCAGACTCCTCAAGAGTCAGCGTGTAATCTGCCACTTGTTTCTTAAAATAGCTCTCAACCTCTTCAACACTCTTTAATGAGAAATCCACTCCGTTAATTTTTGTATCAAACATAAAATGACTATTAAAATACATCGCAACACCAAAATATGACGCAGCCAAAAGTGCTGTCGTAACGCCGAGGGAAATCAAAACCTTTTTTCCTGCACCGCCTTTTTTTCTGCGCCGTCTTTTTTTGTCCATGTTTTTTGCATCTTTGTTATTCTTATCTTTACTCTTCTTGTCTTTACTCTTCTTATCACTGACTTCTTCGTCAAATAACTCGATCAAAGTCTCTTCCATCATATCATCTGTCTTCTTATCCTTGCCAGCCATACCTTAAACTCCTTATTATATCATTTGGTTACAATAATCTGCTGAGAACGATATACTCCCTTTGTATCATCCACACTGTTTTATTATAATATGCTTTCCCATAAATGTATAGGAAAATTCTTTTAAATTAAAATGAAGATTTTATGATGAATTATTACATCATTTTACAATTATTGTTTTATAATGTATGATATTTGAAGACAAATAAAAGTAAAGGAGAAATTATTATGGCCGGTTCAACCTACGGAAATTTATTTAAAATTACTACATGGGGAGAGTCTCACGGCGCTGCCGTCGGAGTCGTAATTGACGGCTGCCCTGCAGGACTCCCTCTCTCTGAGGAGGATATTCAACACTATTTAAACCGGAGAAAGCCAGGACAAAGCCGTTTCACCACTGCAAGACAGGAGGCAGACCAGGCAGAAATCCTGTCCGGCGTTTTCAATGAACGAACGACTGGCACTCCGATTTCTATCTTAGTAAAAAATCAAGACCAGCGTTCTAAAGATTATGGAAAGATCAAAGATTGCTATCGTCCGGGACATGCCGACTACACATTTGACGCCAAATACGGCTTTCGGGATTACCGGGGCGGCGGGCGTTCCTCCGGCCGGGAGACAATCGGGCGCGTAGCCGCCGGAGCTGTTGCCGCAAAGCTCTTAAGGCGTCTCGGCATAGAATTCACCACATATACCCGTTCCATTGGAGAGATCCTTGTTCCGGAATCCGAATATGATTTTTCATGTATTTTTGAAAACGAACTATACATGCCAAACAACGCATATGCAGAGAAAGCTTCCGCGTATCTTGGGGAATGCATAAAGTCTATGGATTCCTCCGGCGGTGTGATTGAATGTCAGATTACCGGAGTCCCCGCCGGTATTGGAGAGCCCGTTTTTGACAAACTGGACGCTGCTCTTTCAGGCGGTATCATGTCAATTGGTGCTGTGAAAGGTGTGGAAATCGGAGACGGCTTTTTGGCTGCTGCTAATGTAGGAAGCAAAAACAACGATCCATTCTATTCAAAGGGCAATCATATTTTAAAAAAGACGAACCACTCTGGCGGAATACTTGGCGGTATCAGTGACGGGGACACCATCCTCCTTAGAGCTGCCATAAAACCTACTCCCTCTATCGCACAAGAACAGGAAACCGTAACTTCAGCCGGAGATAACACAACAATTTCTATTACCGGACGCCATGACCCCGTCATCGTCCCCCGGGCAGTTGTAGTCGTAGAGTCTATGGCAGCACTGACTATAGCTGATCTGCTAATGATGAATATGTCTGCAAGACTGGACAATCTGGAACGGTTCTATCTTTAAAAAAATCTTTCTTTTTTTCTATTGCTTTTTTCTGCATTCTGTGTATAATAATACTAAACTTTTTGTTTATTTTTACTGTCATACATATTTCGACAGTCAAAGACCCCGCAGCAGTTGCCAAATATCCATGCAAGCATGGCTACTTGGCTCGTTGCTTCGTGGGAACAAAGAAAAGGAGAGAAAGATGGAAATCGGAAGGAAATTAAAACAGCTCCGCATTGAGAAAGGTCTAACACAGGAAGAACTGGCCGGCCGCGCGGAACTGTCGAAAGGTTTTATCTCACAGCTTGAGCGGGATTTAACCTCCCCCTCCATCGCAACGCTCGTAGATATCCTCCAGTGTCTCGGAACAACAATCAACGAATTTTTCAGCGAGAAACCAGAGGAACAGGTAGTCTTCCATTTCGACGACTATTTTGAAAAAATTGACGCGGAGTTAAAAAATAAGACTGAATGGATTATTCCCAATGCACAAAAGAATCTGATGGAACCAATCCGGCTGACCTTAGAACCCGGCGGCCACACCTACAGGGATGTCCCTCATGAGGGTGAAGAGTTCGGCTATGTCCTAAAGGGAAGCATACGTATCCACATAGGCAAACAGATTTACAATGCCAAAAAGGGAGAATCCTTTTACTTCACTCCGCACTCAGAGCATTTTATTGAAGCTGGAATAAACGGCGCTGTCCTTATCTGGATCAGCACCCCGCCTAGTTTTTAATATTTGAAGGAGGATTGATATGTCTAATAAGTTAATCGATATCGTGAATGTTTCAAAATCATATGGAGAGAATCTCGTGTTAAACGACTTAAACCTCTACATCAGAGAGAACGAATTCCTGACTCTCCTCGGTCCCAGCGGCTGCGGAAAGACGACGCTTCTTAGGATTCTCGGCGGGTTTGAGTCTCCGAATACAGGTAAAGTCATCTTTGACGGAATAGACATCACTGAGCTTGCCCCCAACAAACGCCAGCTCAACACCGTATTCCAGAAATATGCACTTTTCCCTAATATGACTATTGCGGAAAATATCGCTTTTGGCCTGAAGATTAAAGGGAAAAGCAAGGGCTATATCGAAGATAAGATTCGCTACGCCTTAAAGCTTGTCAATTTAGATGGTTTTGACCAGCGTATGCCGGATTCCTTAAGCGGCGGACAGCAGCAGCGGATTGCCATTGCCCGCGCCATTGTCAACGAGCCGAAAGTCCTTCTTTTGGATGAACCTTTAGGAGCACTCGACTTAAAGCTCAGGCAGGACATGCAATATGAATTGATCCGACTGAAAAATGAGCTTGGTATCACCTTTGTCTATGTAACCCATGACCAGGAGGAAGCTCTGACCATGTCAGATACTATCGTTGTCATGAACCAGGGAAACATTCAGCAGATTGGCACTCCGGAAGATATTTACAACGAACCGAAGAACGCTTTTGTTGCCGATTTTATCGGAGAGAGCAATATCTTTTCGGCAATCATGGTAGAAGATAAACTTGTTAAAATACAAGGTGTAAAGTTCCCTTGTGTCGACACCGGATTTGGGAAAAACAAGCCGGTGGATGCTGTTATACGCCCGGAAGATGTAGACCTGGTAAAGCCAAAGAAAGGACTGATGCAGGGAATCGTCACTTCCCTGATTTTCAAAGGTGTACACTATGAGATGGACGTCATGGCAAACGGCTATGAATGGCTGGTTCACAGTACAGATATGTTTCCTGTGGGAACAGAGGTAGGAATCAAAGTAGATCCATTTGACATCCAAATTATGAAAAAACCGGAATCAGAAGATGCGGAGGCTGTATCAATTGAAGAATAAAGATAAAAAAATCAAGCGCCTGCTTGCCGGCCCCTATGTTATATGGGCTGCGGGGTTTATCATCATCCCCCTCCTTATGATCTTTTATTACGGGCTCACCGACAAGGAAGGGCATTTTACATTTATTAATCTTGCGAAGATTACAACACCGGAGAACCTAAAGGCCTTGGGACTGGCACTGCTTCTGTCCCTTATAAGCACCGTGATCTGCCTTATACTGGCTTATCCCCTTTGCATGGTTCTGTCGAATTTAAAGGTAAACAAATCCAGTTTTATCGTACTGATATTCATCCTTCCTATGTGGATGAATTTCCTGCTGCGCACCCTTGCGTGGCAGAACCTTTTAGAGAGAAACGGTATCATTAACATTGTACTAGGATTTTTCCATCTTCCGGCACTGGAGATCATCAATACCCCTTACGCTATTGTACTCGGCATGGTGTATGATTTCCTGCCCTTTATGGTACTGCCGATATACAATGTACTATCAAAAATTGACAAAGACCTTATCGCTGCCGCAAGAGACTTAGGGGCAAACAGTGTGCAGACTTTCCTGCGCATCATCCTTCCTTTATCCGTCCCCGGAATCATCAGCGGTATTACGATGGTATTCGTTCCCGCTCTGACAACCTTTGTTATTTCCGACCTGCTTGGTGGAAGCAAGATTCTGCTTATCGGAAATGTTATTGAACAGGAATTCAAACAGGGAAGCAATTGGAACTCAGGGAGCGGCATGTCTCTTGTCCTTATGATTTTTATTATCTTTAGTATGGCGCTTATTGCCAAATATGATAAAGACGGGGAGGGAACAGCATTTTGATCAAAAAAACCTTACAAAGATTTTATCTTATTTTTATTGTCGTATTGTTATATGCGCCAATCATAACGCTGATGGCACTCTCCTTTAATTCTTCCAAAAGTCGTGCAAAATGGGGCGGCTTTACAACACAATGGTACACCCAGCTCTTTCAGGACGACCAGATCATGACCGCGCTTTACACTACATTAGAGATAGCACTTCTATCTGCACTGATCGCAACGCTGCTTGGAACTGCCGGCGCAATTGGTATCCATGCTTTCCGGCGCAAATACCGGACATTGATGATGGGAATCACAAATATTCCCATGCTCAATGCCGACATCGTAACGGGAATCTCACTGATGCTTTTATTTATCGCATTCCGGTTCTCCCTTGGATTTTCCACAATCCTCGTGGCACATATTACATTTAACATTCCCTATGTCATATTAAGTGTTATGCCCCGCTTAAAGCAGACGAATATCAATACTTATGAAGCCGCACTGGATCTGGGAGCGTCGCCGTTTTATGCATTTTTCAAGGTAGTATTTCCTGATATCTTACCGGGCGTATCCTCAGGATTCCTTCTGGCCTTTACGATGTCTTTGGATGATTTCGTAATCACTCATTTTACAAAAGGACCAGGTGTCGATACCCTGTCCACCAAGATTTACAGTGAAGTCCGAAAAGGCATCCGCCCGGAAATCTATGCATTGTCCACAATTATGTTCCTTTCTGTTCTTCTCCTGCTCGTTCTGGTCAATATTGCACCGGATGAAAAGGAAGACAGAAAAAAGATTCTTTCCGCTGCCACAGTAAGACGGCACAAGATCAGCCGTTTTTTGTTCCGCAAAGTAGTACCTGCCGTAATGATTGTAATTGTAACCGTCAGCGGCATCTTCTACAGTCTGAAGTCCGACAGGATGGATGGGGACAATCAAGTAATTGTCTACAACTGGGGAGAATATCTGGACCCAGATGCCATTGAGATGTTTGAGGAAGAAACAGGAATCAATGTTGTATACGAAGAATTTGAGACAAATGAAATTATGTACCCAAAGATTCAATCCGGTGCTATTGCCTACGACGTGGTATGTCCGTCAGATTACATGATTGAGCGAATGATTGAAAATGACTTGCTTGCGGAAATCAATTTTGACAATATTCCCAACATTAAAAATATCGGAGATGTTTATATGGAACAGTCCCGGCAGTTTGATCCGAACAACAAATATTCCGTCCCCTATCTCTGGGGTACAGTGGGAATCTTGTACAATAAAAAAATGGTTGACGAGCCTATTGACAGTTGGTCCGTTCTTTGGGATGAAAAATACAAAGACAGCATCCTTATGCAAGATAGTGTACGTGATGCCTTCGGGGTAGCATTAAAATATCTCGGATATTCTTTAAATTCTACAGACCTTGATGAACTGACTGCCGCCCAGAAGCTTTTAATCGAACAGAAACCTCTCGTCCAGGCTTACGTCGTTGATCAGGTACGTGATAAGATGATCGGCAATGAGGCAGCCATCGGTGTTATATATTCAGGCGAAGCAATTTATACACAGTTGGAAAATCCGGACCTTGAATATGTCATCCCGAAAGAAGGTTCCAATATTTGGATTGATTCTCTCGTCATTCCGAAAAATGCGAAACATAAAGAAAATGCCGAAGCTTTTATAAACTTTATATGCCGTCCGGAAATCGCAAAAATGAACTTTGACTACATCACCTATTCCATCCCCAACGATGCTGGCCGTAAGCTAATCGAAGAACCTGCTCTGAGAAACAGCAAAATTGCTTTCCCTGATACAAAAGAGCTGGAGCGCTGCGAAACTTTCAAATTTCTGGGAGATGAGAATGACGCTATTTACAACGAAATGTGGCGGGAAGTGAAATCCAAATAAATATGTTCATGGGAACAGGCAGACGAGAAATTACAAATCACGTCTGCCTGTTATTTTTCTTATTCTCCGCCCGGTCCGTCTTTCCTCGGACGTTCTGCCTCCGGAAGAGGCTCCGCCGGCGTCATGGTATCCTTATATTGGGTTTCCTCTTTTACAGCTCCCGACATGCTGTCTATCCCTATTTTGTCTGCCTGATTTTCCATACTATTTTTTGCCGCACGTAGATTCCCCGGAAAAAGGTCTGTCTTTATCTCATTCATTGGCGCATACTCCTTTCGCTCACTATCTTCCCATAGATAGTATGCGCCGTTTTTCAAAAAATATGCATTCTGCTTTACATGATTTCTATTTCATATATTTTTCCATCTGGCGTACAGCTTCCTGAATATCAATAGGTTTTGCAATATGTGCATTCATTCCGCACTCCAGACAATGGTTGATATCCTCTGAAAACGCATCCGCCGTCATCGCTATAATCGGAATATTAGAATCGGCACGCTCAAGCTCACGAATCCTCTTTGTCGCCTCATAGCCATTCATAATAGGCATCCGGATATCCATAAGAATCGCATCATAATAACCCAGTTCGGACTGCTCGAATATCTCTAAACAGACCTGACCATTTTCTGCCCGGTCAATACTTAAGTTCAGCTCTCCTAAAAGCTCCTCGGCAATCTCCCAGTTTAAGTCATTATCTTCCGCAAGCAAGATATGCCTGCCTTTAAAATCCTTCGTCTCCTCTACTTCCTCTTCTACAATTCCTTCTGTAATTCCTGCATATTTCCTGAGGCCGTAGTAAAGGGTAGATTTAAACAGAGGCTTGGCAATAAATCCATTGATGCCTGCACCGCGGGCATCCTCTTCAATATCACCCCAATCATAAGCAGAGATAATCAGAATCGGGATTTCTTCACCCATCATCTTACGTATTTCATTGGCCGTCTTAATGCCATCCATCCCCGGAAGCTTCCAGTCCAGAAGAATAATATGATAATCATCATGCTGACGGTGCTTTCTCTCTACCATCCGAAGGGCTGTCTCGCCGTCCAGTGTCCAGTCTGCCTGTACACCAATTGTCTTCAGTGACGCCGCTGTCGTACGGCAAAGCTGTTCGTCATCATCAACAACAAGCATATTCCAGGCAGGAAGAACCATATCCTCTTCCTGTACGGTCGCACGCTCGAAATCAAGGATCACGTGGAACTCCGTTCCTTTTCCCGGCTCACTCTTCACTTCAATTGTTCCGCCCATTGCATCTATGATGTATTTGGTAATTGTCATTCCGAGTCCTGTACCCTGTATCTTCTGCACACGCATACTGTCCTCTCGGGTAAATGAGTCGAAGATTTTATCCTGGAACTCTTTTGACATACCGATTCCGCTGTCTTTCACCATAAGGTGTATCCTGACCCAGTCTTCCCCAAGATTCGAAGGTTCCTCCTCCATTGCAAGATGAATGCTTCCCCCCTCCGGCGTAAACTTAATGGCGTTTGACAAAAAATTAAGCAGTACCTGGTTCAGGCGCACGCTGTCACAGCATACATTCTCAGAGGAAATATCATGAATAAACACATCAAAATGCTGATTCTTCTCCTTCACCTGCGGCTGTACGATATTCACAATCCCTTCCATCACTTCCCGCAAGGATACTTGATCAATATTCAGGCTCATCTTTCCGCTCTCAATCTTGGACATATCTAAGACGTCATTAATAAGGCCCAGCAAATGTTTACTTGACATCGTAATCTTCTTCAGGCAGTTCTGCACTTGCTGCATATTTCCTATATTGGCCGTGGCAATCGCCGCCATACCTACAATGGCATTCATCGGCGTGCGGATATCATGGCTCATATTAGAGAGGAACTCGCTCTTCGCCCTGTTCGCAGACACAGCCTCCTGACGCGCCTCTTCAAGTTCCCTGAACTGTTCTCTTGTAAGCATAAAGAACTTGTAAAATACCAAAAGAAGTGCACACAATACAGCGACACAGGACACAATTGCCATAATAGCCCACAGATTACTCAAATTGCCCACAATTTCACTTAAAGTTCCGTAAGGCATCACTGTCACCAAGTACCACTCCGAATAAGGCAGGGAAACGCAATATAAATGCCTTCTCTCATTCTCGACTTTGATTACCTTTGAATATTTTTCCTTGGCACTCATAGCCGCCTCTAATTCCTGGATATGCTGCTGTGCGCTTTCACCATCCATCTCCTCAATCATTGCTTTGATCCGGTCAAAATAATTTTCCCGGAATGCTGCATTACTACGGATGACAAAACTGCCGTCCCGCCGGATAATATGGGAATACACCATGGAATCATTCTCATCTAACGAGAGCACCTCTTTGACATAGTCAACCGGAATACCCGCCACAAGAGCGATACTCGTCTTCCCGTCTTTCATCCCGTAAGACGCCGGAATCCCCATAAGAACAATCTCATTCCCCGAAGTATCGGTTCCAACCGCAACTTTTTTATCACCGTTGCTCAAAGAGTTGAAAAACGGCTCCGGATCTGTCACCTTAATTTTCTCTCCATAAATCATATTAAAGTTTCCATCTCCGCCGTAAAAGGCAAGATAATCAAATCCTCTCGCTTGTCCGCTGTAGGAAAGCTCTTTTATCAGCTCATCGTCTACCTCCTGGGGAGGCACATCCTGCTCTAGTTCTTTTACCTGTTCCAGACGCAAACCAACCGTTTTCTCAAAATGAATGGATATCTGTTCACTCATGCCTGCCATATAGATTGTACCCATCTCTGTCATCGTCTCCGAGCTCTTTCCATTCATATAAATTGCCAGAAAACTAAAAGTAAAAACACATAGGATGGATATAAAGATGGCACTGTTCCGTAAAAATTTTAATGTCTTTTTCCTTACCATAAAAACCTCCGTAATTCCTTATGTCCAGCGCTGGATGCTTTTGCTGTTATTTCCACGACACTGTATCTACACACGGAAACACCCTCCCCCCACAAACTCTCTCAGTAAAGAATTCATAGGGATATTCTCACTTCCGATACCTACAAAATAATCCAGGAATTTAAGAAGTCTCTTCGCTTCCAAATATTCCGGACAATCCCTGTCGATTGCAAACAAAAGCCGCTCCACATAAGGCTTCAATACTGCCAGCTCATAGACAAGCGCAGAATTAAACATCCTATCCGCCTCTTCCTGATATGGGAATATATTCTTTTCTTCCCCCCGTCTCACAGACTCCCACATGCGAATTGTCCTCTGGGCGTTTGACCCGCGGGTACGCGCGTCTCTTACGATTCGCCGAAGGAACCTGCCATCGGTAGACGGAATACGGTTATGCTCGTCAATATTAAGCTGCGTGAGCGCACTGATATAGATTTTAAATTTATTCTCATCCGCCAATTCTTTTGTAAGCTTTGGATTCAGACAATGAATTCCTTCTATGACAAGCACATCAGTTGCTCCTAATTTCATAGTCGGACCGTCGTATTCCTTATGACCGTTTACAAAATTGAAATGTGGAATCAATACTTCTTTTCCCTCTAACAGCTCCCTCATCTGCCGATTAAATAATTCGACATCTACTGCCTCAAGACATTCAAAATCATATTCTCCATTCTCATCTCTTGGGTTCTCCTCGCGCTCCACAAAGTAATTATCTACCGCAAGAGGACGAGGTCTCAGTCCGTTAGCCCGAAGCTGAATGGAAAGACGGTGAGAGAAAGTGGTCTTTCCGGAAGAGGAAGGCCCGGCAATCAATACAAACTTAATATCCTTGCGGTCCGCAATCTCTGACGCGATCTCCGCAATCTTTTTCTCCTGAAGCGCCTCCTGAACCAAAACAAGCTCCTGGACATCTCCCTTCGTTATCTTATCGTTCAATGCACCTACCGTCTCTATGCCCTGCATATCACTCCATTTGACAGATTCCTTCTGTACTGCAAAAAGCTTATGCCGCGGGCAAAATTCCGGAACAGCTTCCGGTTCCTTTCTATCCGGCATCTGCATTACAAAGCCTTCATCGTACAAGTAAAGCTTAAAGTATTTCAGATAACCGGCGCTCGGAACCATATAACCGTAAAAATAATCTTCGAACTCGTTCATACTGTAAATGTTGACTCTGGACACTCTGCGGTATTCAAACAGCTTTTCCTTGTCGTACATCCCATGTTTCCGGAAAAGAGCGATAGCATCATCTGTACTGATCGTTCTTTTCTCAATCGGAATATTCTGTTTTGCAATCTCACGCATCCTGCTCTCTACTTTATCAAGAAATTCCTGATTCAGCTCAACCTTTCCCTCAATTGTGCAGTAATATCCCCTGCCTATGGAAAAATGAACCCGCACTTTACGAATATCTTCCCGGGACGCCACATCGTAGACTGCTTTTACGAGCATGAGCTTCATGCTTCTTTTGTAAGTCTCATGCCCGATTGCTCCTGCCGTCGTCTCAAAATCTATCGTGCAGTCTTTTTGGAGCGTTTTGCGAAGCTCCTGCAGCTTCCCATCCACATACACAAGTACGATATCATGCTGATATCTGTCCTGAAAATCTGCTGCAATCTGCTTATATAATGTCCCGGCTATGTATTCTCTTACTTCATTACCTATGCGCACATGGCAAATTCTCTCTTCTTTCATAATACACCTCTCTATTTGATTTCTATATTATCTGAAACGGGTGTGATACCGGCGCCATTATAATCTGTACGCCGCTTAACTTCCCGCCTAACTGTCGTGCCATATCCTCTATAAAAATATGCTCCACTCCATAATGCCCCGCATCAATAATCGCAAGCCCCCGGTCTACGGCGTCAATCCCTTCATGATGTCCAATATCCCCTGTAACCAGAACATCTGCTCCTTTTTTTACTGCTTCATTAATTACACTTTTTCCAGACCCCGGACAAATGGCAACCCGATTTATTTTATTATCCAGACTTCCAAATATTTTTACATTTTCAAGCGCAAAGGCAGACTTCACCGCCTCCGCACAGTCTTTTAATGTCATCTCCCTGGTCAAATCCGCTATTTCTCCGATTCCTAAAGAACCTTCTTCCATACAAGTAACCTCTAAGACCTCCGGGTTCACAAACCCCATCTTTTCCCCGGAAAGTCTCCCCATTCTACAGACATCGTAATTCGTATGTACTGCATAGTACGATATGTCATTTCGAATTAATTTAAGAATACGATTCCCAATAAAATCTTGATTGTGAATTCTTTTCAAACCGCCAAAAATCAGGGGATGGTGCGTAATAAGCATATCCGCTCCATTAGAGACTGCCGCATCGACCACCTCATCCGTCACATCCAGTGCTATGTATATGCGCGCAACCTCTTTGTCATCCCTGCCTGCAAGCAGCCCCACATTGTCCCACTCAAGAGCATACTTTACCGGATAATCTTTCTCAAGTATATCCATGACTTTTTTACATATCATCTTATCTTTATTTCCTCCCCCGGACCGCCTTGCTCATAACATGCAAGCGCCTGCCTGATATATATAAGTTCCCTTTTCAACTCGTCAAGCCGTCCCTTTGTCCTATTGCTCTCAGAATGATTCGAAATCTTTCGGATTATAGACTCTTTAAGCCCTTGTTCCCGCAGCAGATATTTTTTCAGAACCGGATGACGCATTCTAAGAAGCTCTTTCCCATAGAGATATTCATATTCCTCATAACATTCTCCTTGTCCATGAACCGCCCGCATCATCGGATAATATTTTCCATCCTCCTCGACCATATCTTCTCTTTCTATTGCCAGTCCCTGCGTCTGCAGATACTTTCTGACCTTTGCAATCTCTGCCTGCGGCTGCAAAATACACACTTTCGCAGAATTTACAATCTCTCTTCCCTCTTCCAGAATCCGAATGATCAGACCGCCGCCCATTCCTGCGGCTATAATCGTATCCACTTCACCCACATTTAATTTCTTAAGGCCATCCGAAAGCCTCGTCTCTATTCTGTCAGAGAGTCCTTTTTCCGTGATATGAATCCGCGCACGCTCCAGGGGCCCCCGATTCACATCCATTGCAACAGCTTTTCTAACAATCCCCTGCTCCACAAGAAAAATAGGCACATATCCATGATCCGTCCCAATATCTGCAACGCAAGTGCCTGTCGGCACAAGAGCTGCAACTGCGGTCAATCTTTTCGATAACTCCATAATCTATTCTTTCTTAATCCAGATAATCTCTTAATTTTCTGCTTCGGCTCGGATGACGAAGCTTTCTCAACGCCTTAGCCTCTATCTGACGAATGCGCTCACGGGTAACGTCAAACTCTTTCCCCACTTCCTCCAGGGTACGGGCACGCCCGTCATTCATGCCAAATCGAAGTCTTAATACCTTCTGCTCCCTCTCTGTCAAAGTATCGAGCACATCGTCAAGCTGTTCTTTCAATAGAGTCTGAGCCGCCGCTTCCGCAGGTACAGGAACATTATCATCTTGAATAAAGTCTCCAAGATGACTGTCTTCCTCTTCGCCAATGGGTGTCTCTAAAGAAACAGGCTCCTGAGAAATCTTCAAAATCTCGCGAACTCTGTCCACAGGCATGTCCAGTTCGGCAGCAATCTCCTCCGGCGTGGGTTCACGCCCTAATTCCTGTAAAAGCTGTCTTGATACACGAATCAGTTTATTGATCGTCTCAACCATATGCACCGGAATACGAATCGTTCTTGCCTGATCCGCAATAGCTCTTGTAATCGCCTGCCTGATCCACCAGGTAGCATAGGTACTGAACTTAAAACCTTTATGATAATCAAACTTTTCCACTGCTTTGATAAGCCCCAGATTGCCCTCCTGAATCAGATCAAGGAAAAGCATCCCTCGCCCTACATACCGCTTTGCGATACTGACAACAAGTCTTAAGTTTGCCTCGGCAAGACGCTTCTTCGCACTTTCATCCCCATCTGCCATACGTTTTGCCAGATCCACTTCTTCCTCCGCCGTCAAAAGCGGTACCTTTCCAATCTCCTTTAAGTACATCTTAACCGGATCATCTATGCTGACGCCATCTGGCACAGACAGATCAATCTTTTCAAGGTCCACATCACTCTCTTCACTGATGACAATATCTACATCATCCATATCGTCACTGTCAGAACCGATCCGAAGAACATCAATGTTCTGTGCTTCCAGATATTCATACACTTTTTCCATATGATCAAGATCCAATTCCATATCTGCGAAAAAGTCATTAATTTCCTGAAGTTCCAGAATACTTTTCTTCTTTTTTCCAAGCGCTACCAGTTCTTTTAATTTTTCCTCAAATTTTGCCACATTCTCTTCCATGTAGTACCCATCCTCTCATAGCTTGATTATATTTTATCCTTAATTAACGGAAATATGCAGTTTCCGCAGGTTCTGCAAATCTCTTTTCGCTTTCACCAATCTCTGCATCCCCTCAATATCCGCTGCATCCCAGTCCTTTCCCGCCTGTTCAATACTGTGATTCTTCACTCGTATAATTGTCTCCCTAAGCGCTTTTTCTCTCTCCTGGGGAGTAGATAGCTCCCGTATCTTCGTATGAAACAGACCTGCAACCTCCCGGTGCTCCTCTTCATCAATAAAGTGATTCATAATCTTTGCCGGGTTCACATCATTGTTTTCATACTGTTCATACAGAAGCTGCGCAACAGTCCGGCAAATCCCTTCTGAAAAGTCCTCTGGAACAATATATTTGCTAATCTGATTATAAATCCCTTCATCCTCAATCAGCCATGTAAGCAGTATCTTTTGTGATTTCTGAATTCCATCTTCTTTCCTTTTTTCTTTACTGTGCCCGGACTTCGGTCTTGATGCCGGCTTCGCCATCCCCGTCTGTATCGCCATCCTGACAACCAGCTTTTTAAGCTCCTCGTAACCGGTATGGTACTCCTTTGCAACCGCCTCAATATAGTTATTGCGCTCAATCTCTTCTGTAAATTCGGCGAGCCGCCTTGCCGCCTCTTTCATAAAATCGGTTTTACCTTCCGGAGTGTTCATATCAAAATCCTTACGCAGTACTTCCAGACTGTAAAGGAATCCGTTACGGGCTTTTCGGATTCTCTCCTCAAAAGCCTCTGCGCCCATGTTTTTGACAAACTCATCCGGGTCTTTATAAGGCTCCATGCGTATAATTCTTGCCGTGATGCCTGCATCCCTGAGTATCGGAAGCGCCCTTAAAGCCGCCCTCGTACCCGCATCATCGCTGTCGTATGTAAGATAGACCTCATTCACATACCGCTTGATCAAAGAAGCATGTCCATTCGTCAACGCAGTTCCAAGAGACGCAACCGCATTGTCAAACCCTGCCTGATGAAGCGAGATGACATCCATGTACCCCTCGCACAGCAAAAAATATGTCTTCTTAGACCTTCTGGCCCGATTCAGTCCATACAAATTACGGCTCTTATCAAAGATATCTGTCTCCGGGGAGTTGAGATACTTGGGCTTTGCATCACCCATCACACGTCCGCCAAATCCTACCACACGGTTATTTGTATCCATGATCGGAAACATCACGCGGTTCCAGAACTTGTCATAAACACCCTGACGTTCATCATAACTTATGAGGCCCGCTTTTGTAAGTATATCATCTTTATAGCCTTTTCCCTTTAAGTACTTGTATAAGTCATCGCTGTATTTATTAGAATACCCGAGACCAAAAGCTTTCAACATATCATCACTAAGCTGCCTGTCCTTCAGATATCTAAGACCTGCCGCGCCCTGGGGCTGTCTTAATTGCGCATAGTAGTATTTTGCCGCCAGCTTATTGATCTCCAAAAGAGTTGCCTTAAGATTTACCCGCTTCTTCGCTTCTTCGGAGTATTCCATCTCAGGAAGTGCTACGCCCGCCCTGTCGGCAAGTACTTTCAGCGCTTCTTGAAAAGAATAGTTCTCATATTCCATCAAAAATGTAAAAACATTACCTCCGGCGCCGCAGCCGAAACAGTAATACATTTGTTTCTGCCTGCTCACCGAAAAAGACGGTGACTTTTCATTGTGGAACGGACATAGTCCAAAATAGGAGCTCCCCTTTTTCTGAAGCCTGACATAACCAGAAATTACATCGACAATATCATTTTTAATTCTTACTTCTTCAATTATCTCATCCGAATAATACATATGTGAACACCTTTATGATCTGCCTCAAAATAGCCCTCATATATAATATTCGACAAAAGTATTTGATTTCCTTTTAAATTTTCCAAGATTTTGGAACAAAATAATCTTCAAACTTTTTTACCGCATATGTATCCGTCATTCCCGCTATATAATCACACACCATCTGTTCTTTATTTACACCGGTTTCTCCCTGCATATTCTGGTATTCCTTCGGTATCTCATCCAAATTTTCCATATAAAACCAGTATAAATCTTTTATCATATGAATTGCCTTTTTTTCTTCTCTTTTGGCAATCGGATTCAGATAGACACGTTCAAACATAAAGGCTCTCAAATCCCGCATCGCTCCTTCCACCTCATCTGACATAGAAATCTCAGGCCGGTCCATGCTGTTTGTAACAACATCATGAATTAAAGTGTTCAGCCTCTTTCTTGTCGTATCTCCCAGAATCTGGTGAAACCTTTCCGGTATATCCTTCTCGTTAAGAATCCCTCCTCGGATCGCATCATCAATATCGTGGTTTAAGTAAGCAATCTTATCAGAAAGCCGTACAATCTGTCCTTCTAATGTCTTCGGTCTGCCGCTTGACTTGTGATTTAAGATTCCGTCTACTGCCTCCCACGTAAGATTTAATCCTCTTCCTCCCTTTTCTAACCGTTCCACGATACGCACACTCTGAATATTGTGGCTAAACCCAAAAGGGTTCACCTCGTTAAGTGCCCGCTCTCCTGCATGGCCAAAAGGAGTATGCCCCAAGTCATGCCCCAGAGCAATCGCTTCTGTCAGATCCTCATTCAGACGAAGCGCTTTTGCAATCGTTCTTGCATTCTGGGACACCTCCAGCGTATGTGTTAACCTTGTACGATAATGATCCCCGTTCGGCAGCAAAAACACCTGTGTCTTCTGTTTCAGCCGGCGAAACGCTTTGCAATGCAAAATCCTGTCCCTGTCTCTCTGGAAAACAGGGCGTATATCGCATTGCGGCTCCTGTGTCTTTCTTCCTTTTGAATTCTTACTGAGCGCCGCATAGGAGCTTAAATACTCCATCTCGCGGCGCTCTAACTGCTCCCTGATTGTCATCCTATCAATCCTTTAACCGCTCCTCAATAGCATTCACAACTGTTTCCAACACTTTGATTCTTGCATAATATTTGTCATTTCCTTCCACTACGACCCACGGCGCATAAGGAGTTGAAGTGCGGATAAGCATCTCATTCACCGCATCTTCATACTGGTCCCACTTCTCCCTGTTTCTCCAGTCCTCATCTGTAATCTTCCACTGCTTTTCAGGATTCTCCTGCCTTGCCTTAAATCTTCGCTCCTGCTCGTCTTTGTCAATCTGCATCCAGAATTTCAACACAATGGCTCCGGCGTTTGAAAGGTCACGCTCCATGCTGTTGATCTCTTTGTAAGCCCTCTGCCATTCCTGTTTCGTACAAAATCCTTCAATCCGCTCAACCATAACGCGTCCGTACCATGTCCGGTCGAAAATCGTCACATGTCCTGCCTTCGGCATATCTACCCAGAACCTCCACAAGTAATGATGCTGCCGCTCGATATCATTCGGGGAAGCCGTCGGATGCACGACATATCCTCTCGGGTCCATCTTCTCTGTCAGACGCTTAATAGCGCCGCCCTTCCCGCCGGCGTCCCAGCCCTCAAAGCCAAGTACCACCGGTATCCTCCTCCGGTAGAGTTCCCCATGAAGCTTTTCTATCTTTTTCTGAAGCTCATCTAAGCGTTCCTTATATTCTTCCTTCGTATAAGACAGACTCAAATCCGCCCTTGAAAGAATAGACTCCCCCATCTTCCTGTCACGATCTGCCTTCTCAAGCTCAACCACAGCCGGCGTCTCCGCCATTCTTGCCGCAGCCTGCTGTACTGCTTTCTTTTTCTCCTTGACATCCTTTACCTTTTCAGTGAGAATCTTTGCGACAACAGAATAGAGCTTTGCCGTTGCAAATCGTTTATCTACAGCTTCTACAATATTCCACGGCGCATACTCTGTATCTGTTTTAAGAAGCATCTCTTCATTAATCGCCTGATACTTTTCGAACTCCTTGTTTCTTTTTCTGTCATCTGTCCCCACACGCCAAGCCGTTTCCCTGGAAGACAGAAGCTTTTTAAAGCGCTTCTTCTGCTCTTTTTTATCAATCGTTAAAAATATCTTAATAAGCACCATTCCGTCCGATGTTAATTGCTCTTCAAACGCGCAAATAGAATCGTACGCTTCTGCAAGCTCACTCTTTTTTGTCTTCTTATCAAAACGGTCGATCAATACTTTTCGATACCAACTGCTGTCATATATAGCAATACGGCCTTTCTCGGGCATCTTTGTCCAAAATCTCCAAAGAAACGGATGCATCCGCTCTTCTTTCGTCTCTGTTTTTACAGCATGTACCTCGAATCCTCTAGGGTCAAGAGCTTTGATAAGCTCACTGATTTGTACACCTTTGCCTGCTGCATCATACCCTTCAAATGCAATCATTATTGGAATCCCAAGTTCTTTACATTCTCTTTGAAGCTTTCCAATCTTTGGCGTCAGCTTGAACATTTTTTCTTTATACTCATCTTTCTCAAGCTTCTTTGTCAAATCCAGTTTCTCTAACATCCTTTTCCCTCCCGCTTTTTTGCATTTATTATACACCAAATTACCTGTATTTACATATTTTTTTGAAAATATACTGGTGTTTTTGTCAACTTGTGTTAAGATTGAGTTATCTTTATTATGGGAGGTATAATCATGTCTTCAGACGTTATGAATAAAAATGAAATTACAGATGGGATTATATGGAAACAGCTTCTTATCTTTTTCTTTCCTATCGTTGTAGGGACTTTATTTCAACAGTTATATAATACGGTTGACGCAGTGATTGTAGGACGCTTTGTAGGAAAGGCTGCGCTTGCCAGTGTGGGCGGTTCCGCCGCGGTACTGACCTATCAGGTAGTTATGTTCTTTACCAGCCTTGCAAACGGTGCAGCGGTTGTAATCTCCCAGTTTTACGGAGCAAAGAACACCGGCCGGCTTCATACCGCGCTTCACACAGCCGCCGCATTCTCCATAATTGCAAGTGTTCTTATCTCTATTGCCGGATACATAGCTACACCAATCCTTTTGTCAATTATGAAAACTCCGTCGGATATTATGTCGGATTCCATCGCATATCTGCGGATTTATTTTTTAGGCATTATTGCCACGCTCATTTATAATATGGGTTCTGGAATCATGCGGGCTGTCGGTGATTCAAAACGTCCGCTCTACTATCTGATCATATGCTGTATTTTGAATATTATACTGGATATTGTCCTGGTCGTTTTTTTTAAACTTGGAATTGCAGGAGCAGCTATTGCTACCATCATCTCACAGGCAGTGAGTGCTATTCTGGTTATCCGCGCACTTATGACTTCCTATGACATGATTCGGCTGATTCCAAAAGACATCCGAATTGATCTGCCGCTTTTGACCTCCCAACTGCGCATTGGTCTTCCAGGCGGTATCCAGTCCTCCATGTATGGACTCACCAATATCATCATACAGACCTCCATCAACCAGTTCGGAACAGACACTGCCGCTGCATGGGCTGCTTTCGGCAAGGTAGATTTGATTTTCTGGGCCGTAAGCGGCGCTTTCGGCATCTCAATCACTACCTTCTCCGGACAAAATTACGGTGCAGGTAAGCTTGAGAGAGTATATAAGAGCGTCCGGGTCTGCCTTGCCATGTCCCTGACGCTATGCGGTTCCATCCTTATCGGGCTTTTAGTCCTCGCCCACCCGCTGCTGTCTCTCTTTACATCCGATGAGGCGGTAATTGACATCGGCACTTATATGATGATCAACATTGTACCAAGCTACGCTATCTTTATCTTTGTGGAAATATTTACCGGAGCACTTCGCGGAATCGGTGATGTTATGATTCCCACTTTAATTACTCTCGGCGGAGTGTGTCTGGTGCGGCTCCCCTGGATTTTAATTGTAACTCCTATTCGCAAGGAACTTTTTACTATACTTGTAAGCTACCCTATTGCGTGGGCAGCCACAGCATTACTATTGATTCCTTACTATTTCTATAGAAAAAAGAAACTCAACAGACGGTGGAATCTATCTCAATAATCTCATCAATAGGAACCTCCGTCTTGTCCGTCAGAACTAATACACGTCTATATGCGTCTATCTTTTTTAAGCTGCCGGATACAGTTACGTAAGCACCTCCCTGCTTTTTTGTATCCGGCACAAAGTATGTCGCAGATACATCCGGCTTCTCATCACATCGTTTCCGGAGGCTTTGCAGCTTTTCATCCAAAACCTTTTTCCAGCTCTCATCAATCTCTATTCTGCTTTCTGTCAAACGTGAAGTTTCTTTTACTGCCTCCCCATGTCTGGTCAGCGCAGCAAAAGGCGCAAACTGCGCGGCGCGGTCAGCAATCGGCATCCTTGGATGTGTCTTTGACACATGATGCGGAAGATTAATGATATCATCATATTTATGTCTGTCCTCATAACTGAACTTCAGCATCTTATCCCCCTTCTTATGCTTTGTGTCCGCCAATCTGCGTATTCCGGTCAATGGCTGTAGCTCCTTCTATCAGGTTCGTTCCCTTAAGAACGGCGTTTTTCCCATATCGTTTTTTTATATCCAGCATAGCCTCCTGAAGCCTTCTCTCCTTCTCCCGGCTCACCTTCTTCGCTTCCTGCTCCTTTTTCAAAGCCATATAATCTGTAAATAAATCAAGCTGTTCATAGCCTTGCTCTTTTTCTACAGAAGTTTCTTCTATTACATGATTTGCGCAAAGGGATACCCTTCTGATCAGAAGCTTATGGTTAATTATCCTGTCATACAATTCCAAAACCGCATTCACAATCATTTTTCCGGAAGATGTCTGCTCTTTAAGATTTTCTGTCCCATGTGCATGTTTCGGAATTTTCCGGCCATAACGGTCCGTGGTAATCTCACCCTTATAATCCTTCATTCCCTGGGTTGATAAATTCTCCATATCGTAGCCCACTGTCAGTACGATCTGATCGGTAACCAGCCGTTTATCTACTAAATCCAACGCAAGCATCTCCGCCATCTCCCTGACGACAACCCTTGCCTTGTCGGACGTATAAGGGTGATGCAGCACTTGTCCGGACACAATACTGTTATTCTGCGGACGGTACGATTTTATATCCGCCATCGTACAAGGCTCAAATCCCCAGGCATGGTCAATCAAAAGCTCTGCATTCACCCCAAACAGCCGGTAAAGCAGCTCCTCATTATAATATTCATCTGGTTTCCCCACAGAACACTTCGCCACGTCCCCCATAGTAAATATGCCCTGCTCTGCCAATTTTTTCGCATATCCCCGTCCCACACGCCAAAAATCCGTAATCGGCCGGTGCGTCCACAAAATCCGCCGATAACTTTTTTCGTTGAGCGCTGCAATCCGCACACCATTTTTATCCGGCGGAATATGCTTTGCAACGATATCCATAGCAACCTTACACAAGTAAAGATTAGTTCCTATACCCGCTGTAGCCGTAATTCCGGTAGCAGCGTGAATATCCCTCATAATCCTCCCTGCCAGTTCACGAGGGGACATCTGATACGTATTCAGATAATCTGTGACATCCATCATAATCTCATCGATGGAGTACACATGGCAATCCTCCGGAGCGACGTATTTCAGGTATATCTCATAAATCTTTGTACTGTATTCGATGTAGTGCGCCATTCTCGGCGGTGCTACAATATATCCTACAGCCTTCCCGGGTGATTCCTTAAGCTCTGTGTCGTCCCATGAGGTCTCCTCAAGCTTTCTCCCCGGAGCAAGCTCCTGACGCTTTGCATTTACTTCTTTCACTTTTTGCACTACCTCAAATAACCTTGCCCGGCCCGAAATTCCATAGGCCTTTAGAGACGGAGATACCGCCAGACAGATCGTTTTCTCTGTGCGGCCAAGGTCGGCGACCACCAAATTAGTAGTCATGGGGTCAAGTCCCCGCTCTACACATTCCACAGACGCGTAAAATGATTTCAAATCAATTGCTATATATTTACGGCTTTCCTGTGTCACAACAGCCACTCCCTAATCCAATATTTTTATTTCTCACATACCAGCGTCTTCCTGCTGATGACAACATATGCCCCCACTACCAAAGCTATCGTTATCACCCAGGAAAATGGATATACCCAAAACAGCATTCTCAGTGTCGGCTTCCACGCAAACACCGTATATATCCAAATCACTCTTACCGCACACGAGCCGAACATGGTCAATATCGCCGGAGTCATAGAGTAGCCCATCCCTCGAAGCACGCCTCCTGTCACTTCATAAAGCGGCGGCATAAAGCTAAACACCTGGATATGTAACATGCGAACCGCCCCGTAACTGACAGCCACCGCATCTGCCGCAAAAAGTCCGAGGAAAAACTCCCGTCCCAACACAAACACGGCACACAAAATACCAGTACCGCACACCCCCAGCAGGGCACTGATACGCCACACACTTTTACATCGTTCATACTGCCTTGCTCCATAATTCTGACTCGTAAATGTAACCGCCGCCTGAGTAAAGGCACTGGTCACAAAAAATGTAAAAAATTCATAATTCAACGCTGCTGCCGAGCCTGCAATTGCATCGGTGCCAAACCCATTAATTGCAGACTGTATACACACGTTAGAAAATGAAAATACCATTCCCTGCAACCCTGCCGGCGCACCAATCTTGACAATCTTGACCGCTTCTTCCAGACAGAGCTTCAATCGCCGCAAATCCAGCCGAATCGACTCCTTGCTCCTGCACAAAAACAATAGAATCAACCCTGCACTGACTCCGTTAGCCGTCACCGTGGCTATCGCAACGCCAACAACAGATAGTTTGAAAACAATAACAAGAAGAAGATTCAGCCCCACATTTACAAACCCCGACAGAATCAGGCAATACAGCGGCTTCTGGGTATCTCCGATACTCCTTAAGATTGCCGAGCCAAAATTGTACAACATGAAGAAAGGCATTCCTCCAAAATAAATCTTAAGATACACCGTCGCCAGCGGAAGCACCTCATCAGGGGTGTTCATAAGCTTAAGAAGAGGCCCCGCTACAACATTCCCTAACACTGACAATATCAGGCCGCAGATGAGCGCCATCGAGATAACTGTATGAACGGTACTTTGAATCTTCTCTGTTTTCCCCTCCCCGATATATCTCGCAATCACTACATTAGCTCCTACCGAAAAGCCCACAAACAAATTCACCAAAAGGTTTATAACAGAGCTATTGCCGCCCACAGCCGCCAGCGCCTGATTGCCCGCAAATCTTCCAACCACCGCCACATCCGCCGCATTAAATAATTGCTGTAAAATACTGCTCGCCGCCAACGGCAGAGCAAACAATATAATCCTACTCATCAATGGTCCGTTTAGCATATCCATCTGTCCCGTTTGTCTCTTTTTAACTTTCTCCATGTCTTCTCCTCTATATACATACTCCTAACGACATATTTCTTAACATCCTTTAGGATATCACCTAATGAAGCCTTTCGTAAAGATATATGATATATCTTATCACACCCTTTCTAAATTTTAAACATAATCCAGCGCACAAATTTAATAAGCTCTTCTGAACAGCGGAAAAATATCTGAAATTTATACAAATGAAACAAAAAAGACTGCTTATGAGATTGGGTGGTGATGGTATGCTTATTGGAATAAAAAATGCTTCAAAACTCATCGGCCTTTCCATTATTGCCTGTTGCGCTGTGCTTGTATGTACAATGTTTGTGAATTTTTATTTTGACGTTCGGTTAATTGAGAGTGAAATAACATCTGAATTGTCAATTGTTTTTTATAATGCTCAGGTTTCGACCGCAAAAGTCGTCTGCCTTGTAAGCGGCGGATGCTTGCTTTTAACCGCAGTTGTTATGTTGTTGTTTTATATTAAGCATTATATTGACACGCATAAGAAGGAACTTGGGATATTAAAGGCATTGGGATATTCAAATATCAAAATTGCAAAAAGCTTTTGGGTATTCGGAATCAGTACTTTCATCGGAACTGCAATCGGATATGCAGGAGCATTTCTCATAATGCCGCGGTTTTACGCTCTACAAAATGAAGATAAAATGCTTCCTGAAATAACTATAAATTTTCATCCAATCACTTTATTTTATTTCGTAATATTGCCGACCATGTGTTTTTCGGCACTTTCGGTTTATTACGCCTGGTACAAGTTAAAAAAACCCGTGTTGCTGCTTTTGAAAGATAATCTGCAAACTGCTTCTAAGACACCCAATCATAAAATCGAAAAAAACAGAGAATTGCCGTTTGTAGAGGATTTGAAAAGGAATACCTTGAAATCGAAAAAGTCACTTGTATTTTTCATTATTTTCGCTTCGTTTTGTTTTTCATCTATGACACAAATGTCGTTTAATATGAAAGATCTATCGAGTGAAATGATGGCTGTGATGATGTTGGTCATCGGACTTATATTAGCATTTACAACTTTGTTTCTTGCCATAACCACAGTAATAAACGGAAATACAAAAACGATTGCTATGATGAGGGTATTCGGCTATTCACAAAAAGAATGCTGCAGGGCAATTCTCGGCGGATACAGACCGCTGTCTTATATTGGTTTTATAATCGGAACAGGATATCAGTACGGATTACTGCGGCTTATGGTGGATATTGTGTTTAAAGATATGGGAGATGTACCTGCATATAAATTTGATGTTTCCGTGATGTTTATTTCATTCACTGCTTTTATTGCGATTTATGAAATCCTGATGTATGTATATTCCGAAAAAATCAAAAAAATTTCTATTAAGGAAATTATGATTGAGTAACAGGAAGAAATATATATGCCGCCGCTATGGATAGCACCATAACGGCGGTTTTTCTGTCTATCAGCTATCTCTGTCAAAGAATTTATATCAACAGTTTAAGAGTGCCAAAAATAGATGGAACTAATCTTTCCGGATTTCAAGTTAAAAGTCATTGGGTCAAATGGTCCCATCTTAACAAGAATCTGATTCTTTGTGTCAGAGACATTCTTTTTGCCAAACTGTTTTCTTAACTTCTGCAAAGCCTGTTTTTTTGACATTCCGACTTTTATACCGCATAAAGTAGCTTTCTTGTTTTGGATATTTATGACAATATCTCCCATGCGCTTTCCCTTTTTATCCGTAACAAACGAAATACTTGTTTTTCCGTTTTTCCAGGCATAGCTGCGATAATCGCCATTTTTGTGAACTTTATTCGCCTTGCCCCACGCTTTTTTCACAGCGGCATATGTCTTTGCTTTTTGAGTACATTTGACTTCAGAGGTGTTCATGTTGCGATATGCCTCAAATGTTACGTTTCTCCCTTTATAGCGGACGGTCAGATTAATGTTTTTTGTTGCGGCATTTACTGGCTGTGCAGGCACAAGGAAACAAAATAAGATTCTTTTTCATTATACTCAATATTTTTATCATAGTCAATAGAATGAGCATGGTATGATTTTAAAAAATCGAAAGGAGATTTTCCCATGATTTCATACCAGCCTTTTTACAATACCCTCTTGAAAAAAGGTATTACAGAGTATGCCCTTATCTTTAAGCAAGGTATTTCGGCACATACGCTCCATAGAATGAAACATGGAGAAGCGATTACAACAAAGACTTTAGATACCCTTTGTGAAATTTTAGAGTGTCAAGTATCAGACATACTAGAATACAGGACTGAAGATGATTAAAGGCGGGATAATTACTTGATAAAATCGGTATATCCTTACTTGTTCTCCAAACCCATCCATTACGTCATCTATACCATCTGTGCAGTCATTGTCGATATCATATCCGGCATAATGCTCTTCCCTGCTACCGCAATCCATTTAACGTTCACATCCTCATTAACCAACCATATCCCGCATTGTATCAACTACCTGTATCTGTTCTGGCTCGTCACCAACAACCTGTACATTCATAACAATACTTTCATCTTTTACATTCATAATCTCTTTAACCTCAGCAAAAGCACCTTCACATGTATCTGCCAATGCATCACAATCTATGTAATCTGTTAATGCATACAGACAATTGAGTTCCTGTGATTTTACTTTTCTTTCAAGCCGCAATTCCTTAAGTCTTTTAAATACCTTATATCCCTGGGCCACATTACAATTAGCAACTTCCGTTTCTTGCAGAATATCTTCAATCTCCAGCTCAATCTCATTAATCGTTATCCGAAGATTTTCAATATACTGACCGGCATTGCGGTAAAATTCCGCCTGCTGTCTTGCAAATGCCAGCCAGTCATTCTCTTTACCATCATATGGGGTATATTTTCTTTCCTCTATCATAAAATCTTCACCGCCTACATCCTTAATTGTCTGCACCGCTTTATATTTCATTTTTGTATTCTCAATTCCTGCATCTTCCACATCCATAGCCGCTTTTTTTCTGTGCCTGTCCTTCATAGCGCAATTCTCGAATAGCTCATCGTATTTTCTCGGCTTATATTTTCTTGTTTCAAGACCTTTCATGCTCTTTAACGCCTGTTTAGCCTTCGCCACATTTGCACTCGTACCAAAATTGTTCTGAAAATACTCTATACGCATCAATTCATCTTTGATATCCCTGCGATTCTCGCGGCATACCCTTAGTAATTCTACCAAATCAACCGCTTCTTCTTCATCTGTCTCACACAGTTCAACATAATGCAGAATATCGCAGATTTTCTGTTCTATATCAGAATGCCTCCTTGCCAGTTCATCTCTATAATCTTTAATTCCAGACGCTACATAAGTAAAATGCGTCAGATACTCCGACCAATCCATCTCTGATAAATCATATGAAGATACATTTTTCTGGGCTGGTTCTTGAAGTTCATCATAGGTAAGTTCCTTCAATAATTCACAGGACATTTCTATCTCCCTTTCCTCTTCTATCGGTATCATGCAATAAAAAGAAGACTTCTTTCCAACACATACCCTGCTATTTGCCTGTGCATATGTAAACACAGTTGCTTCCTTCTCGCCTGCAGCCACGACTAACTGGTCTGCCTTATTTACTCTGAAATAGTTACCACTATAATCCATAATGTAACAAAGTGAATCTGCACTCATAGGCACCTCCTTATCTTAAATCCCCATCCTCTTTACAAGTTTCATAATACTTGCATACTACGCAGCATTTTCTACACCCTTTTGCATGTAATACAGTTTTTCTTATCCAATACCACAGTCTTGACACTCCAACACTCCTTCTATAAAAAAATGAGAACCCGAAAAAGATTATCTCTTATCTGGTTCTCATTATAAAAACTTTGGTGTCCGATAAACATACCTTGCAACGCGAATTTATGTTCTGCTATTTTTTATACTGTTTTACAAGCCTGTCAATTTCCTCGTTCATCATCTC
Source organism: Lachnospiraceae bacterium MD308 (assembly GCA_000403475.2). Classification (GTDB taxonomy): domain Bacteria; phylum Bacillota; class Clostridia; order Lachnospirales; family Lachnospiraceae; genus MD308. Next base: position 56,130 of record KE159796.1, on the reverse strand, counting down.
AACTGCGAACTCAGGGCCTGCAAGTGTCACCCCTTCTCCTAATCCAATAATCCAGGCTAGAAATTGTCTGCTTACTGCGACCTCGACATTTACCACTAACCTCTTGTCATCCAGGCGAATCATCGAAACATCTTTTCCAAAACGGTCAATCATTACTCCGGCAAACGAATTATCACATTCAATTCGCACCCACATTTCCTTACCGCCATACATTCCGAACATTTTTCTGGCATAGGCTGCCATATCAAAAGACTTAAGTACCTGTTTTCCTTCTCGTCTTTCTCCAGTAGATTTAATATTAAGCATCTTATCCACTCTAAAATGTTTGATAATATCCTCTGCACTGTCATATGCAATCAGATAATAATTTTCGTCGTCCCATGACAACGACCATGGGCTGACTTCATACAATTCTCCATTATGTCTAAGTTCCATTTTTTTATCCACATTCCACTGAAAATACTGAAAAGTTATTCTCGAATTTTCCGCGATTGCTGTGTGAATGCTGTCCACATTATAGTAAATACTTTCATTCATTGTCTTTACTCTGCCTGCCACAAATACCTGTCTATGCAGCTGTGACGCCTCATACTTACTTGCAAGGCCTTCAATCTTTTTTATCAATTCATTAGACTTCTTAGCCGTTATGAATTTCGCAGACTGAACAGAGTCTACCAGCAGTTTCAGTTCAGCCAGTTCAAACTGTCTATTTCCGATATGATAATAGTAAGTTCTGTTCTCCTGCGTACCTATAACATCCAGTCCATACAATCGTAAATTTTCTATATCATTATAGATACTCTTTCTCTCTGCTCCTACTCCATACGCAGCCAAAGCATCTATAATTTCCGGCATAGTAATACTATGTGTCTCATCTGTACGTTCCAGTAAAATCTTCATAAGATATATAAGTTTTAGTTTTTGATTTGACGACTTAGACATATAACCCCTCCAAAAGCTATGAATCACAAAAAACTTCTCTTATAGAATACCACGCCTGCAAAGAATTCCCTAAATTCCTTACTTCTTTCATTTTCTGTTTTCCCCAATCCATTTCACAGCAAAATCTACCAGCTCCCTTTGGCGCATTTCTCCATGACCATATGCTTACCCGGATATTCAGCCCTTACATCTGCCAAATGAAGAGAAGTATTTTTGTCATAACCGACTCCAACCAGCAAAACATATCCATCAAGTTTATATAATCTGCCAATAGGTGAGTTATCTCCAAAAATATCAGACAGGTCATGGTTTTCTGTCAGATACCTCGCATAGCATCCCCATGCCGCTACTGACCTTGCAGGGTGAGCGCTTCTAAGTGTCCCCGGCCACTGACGGAACATTTCCGGCACGACACCCATTGTATTTGTCGGCGTAATCCGTTTGTCATAAGCAGGTATATATTCACGTATGACAGGCCACCATTCCTCCGGCTCCTGCCAGTAAACACCTGACACCGGATCTAAATTCTTCCATGACTGTGTCGGCATCATAATCGTACCTTCACCGCCAACGCTCTCAAGTAACGCTTCAATAACTGACTGTGCACCGCCGCACACATACCCCAGACTACTCAGCGATGTATGTACCATAATCGCCTGTCCTTTTTGGACGCCAATATCCTTCAAAGCAGTTGTAATATCGTCCGGAGTTACCAGCTTCCTTTTTTCCATCTTATTATTCCTCCAATCCGCCTCTCTTCCAAAAGCTGCTGTACGCATTTCACAGTTTCGTCAGATATTTTCTTTGTCATTCCACGAATAACATTCGATACCGTCTATACTACTCCCAGCTCTTCCGCAATAGCAACAATTCTGATTCTTCCACTCTCCATATACATCAACCTTCTTTTGTCTATTCGGTATCACAGCTAAACAGCTTTTGCAGGCTTTGAATCGCTTCGCCTGCGAACGCCGCAGTTCCTTCTCCCCCAACCTCATCAATATTGGTTGTCAAGTCACCGCCGCCCGCATACATTGCTCCAAGTCCCGATAAAATTTCATCCGTACAAGTATAGAAATTCTCAGTGATAAAATCCTGCAGCTCCTTTACCAAACCTACTGCCTCTTCTCCGTTTGGACTCTGGTCTTTTATCTTACCGAATTTAGCAAAAATTTCCATCATCTTAACATTAATTGTCTGCTGCTCCTCCTTACTGCGCCCTGCCGATTTCTGCTCATACTCCTTATAAGCATCTGTCTTTCCCCAGGCTTCTTTTGCCTGCTTTGCATACTCATCAATTTTTCTTGTATCAAACGCTTCAAAACTCATATGTTTTACTCCAATCATTTTTATTCCCCAGGCGAGATCAATCAAATTCTGCAAACGTTCCTTTCGAAGTTCAAGCAACTGTATCTGCTGTTCTATGGCTTCGCTTCTATCAAAATCCGGACTATCCAGAATATCCTTGATTTCTTTCAGCGAAAATTCCAGTTCCTTGAATAGCAAAATATGCTGCAACCGCTCCAATGATGTATCATCATACAAACGGTATCCTGCGTTAGAAACCTCTGTGGCCGGCAGAAGTCCAATTTTATCGTAGTGATGCAGAGCACGTATACTTACTCCCGATATTTTGCTAACTTCATGTACTGTCATCATGTTGTTCACCTCTTTCTCTGTGGTAATTACAGCATAAACTATTACATAACGTCAGAGTCAATACCCTTTTTTAATTTTATAACGTTCACACATCTTTTACTCTAATCCCTAATTATTAAAAGCCATCAGAATTATTCATTTCTGACAGCCCTTTTATTTAAGCCATTTAATACTTTACTGCAATATACTTTTGATTTCTACTATTCGGCTCATTCGGCTGCATCATCTGCTGCTTTCCTTCAATAAGCGACTCCTGAGTCTAATTGATTCCTGCAACGTCAGCTCACAGTCCCTTACTTATTAAAATTTTATCGAATTTCTTCTCCGACAGGATTTCATGGGTCACAAACTTACCATCATAGAAAAGCGAAAAAGTTGTAAAGGGCGAAGGGCACTCCCACGCATCCTCTCTGGTCTGAATCTGTATGGACTGAAACACCGCATTTCTGGATTTTGCCATATTCTCTAATATCGGCACATACTTCGCCGTAAAGGGACATTGGTTTGTGTAATACAGCACGAATCCTTCCTCCATATCTTCCTGCCCGCGCACAGCATCCCTGAAACGGGGAAGCGCAGCTCCCTTCTCAAAGGGCAGGTACATCAGCTCAAAATAAGGCTCTGCTGTGTCCACTGTCTGAAATCCCTTATACCTCATATACTTTGGGTCAGAAAGAAATCCCATTTTCTTTTTTGAAGACAGGAGCACAAGCCCGTTTTTTCCTTTCGCTTTACTGTCTTCGATGCAAGCATCCAGCAGGAGGTTCGAGTATCCATGCCCTTTGAACTGTCCGGATACCCACAGGCAGTCGATGTACATATAGCCGTCCGCCCTGATGGGCGCCCATGCATATTCCGCCGGAATATACTCAATGAAGCATTTCCCCCGGACATTGCCTTTTAAAAATACAAGTCCCTCTTTCAGCCGCTCCTTCAGCCAGTTCTTTTTGGACATGACCTGAATATCCTTATTGCTCGATATGGCACAGCAGATGTGCTCCTGATCAATATTTTCTTGTGTCAGTTTTACAAGTTCCATACTCTGTTGCCCCCTTATCATTGGATCTGTATTTCGATATTAATAAGCTCTAAAAATTAGTCCTGTTTATTGTAGCCTATCCATTTATTTTTAACACGTTTTTAATTCAGATGTTCCTTTTGCGTGGAACCTGAATAACTCCCTTTTGCCCCATATCCTTCAATACTAGAAACAGCCGTCAATGGGATCATTCTCCTAAACACATTTCCTTCTATAAATTCAAGCGTTCCTACAATTTTTTTAAAATATATTTTCCTTTGCCCTTTCCCTCTACATGAATTACAATACTTAACAACTGCATTGCCTCAATTGCTTTCCCCGCTTTATAATCACCATATCCTAATTCCTTTTTTATTTCCTTTCGGCCAAAGACTTGATTTAAATCAAATGTTTCTACAATTCTTTTCACATTTCCTGCAATAATAGGGGTCAATTCTTTACTGCAAATTGCTTTGTCAATAACACGAAACAATGGTTCTTTATATTCAAACAGTGGTTTTTCAGCAGTTAAACAGTGATTTTTCTCTTCAAACAGTGGTTTTCCGATTGTCAAGCCATGATTTTCTTTTTCAAACATCGGTTTTGTTTCATGTAAAGTATCATTTCTAATTATTGCCTGCAACATAAAAGCATTTATCCTATATTCCGGTCCTTGCAACCCAATCGCTTCAAGTTCTTTCCACATACGGTCAACACCCTCACCATATTCTTTTACAAAACTATACGCTTTCAAAAATTCCGCAATTTTAGGGTTTCTTGAAAAATGCGTATGACGGATATTATTTGTCTTCACAAGCCCCGGTAGTTTCCCAGGACTTTCTACAACAATTCTTCCATCAAACATCTTTATTTGAATATCTGTTCCACGAATACTGTAATCACGATGTGTAACAGCATTTACAATAATTTCTTGTCGGACAAATTTCGGATATTCCTCTTCTGTTACAAAAAGCCCATTTTCCCCTAAATATGTCTTCTCTTTAATTTGTGTATCCAAATATACAATGGCATCCTTTATCATCTTCAATATGGTTCCTTCAAAAATAACATCCTTTATAACATTCATCTCTACGCCGACTCGTTCTTCATTCCCTTCATATCGGATAAATCGTACACGAGCTCTCGGGAAATACAATTGTGGATTTTTCCCAAACAATAATATTGCGGCAGAACTTATCTGTATCTTACCATTCATTTCTTTTACAAATCCTTTATTTTCCTTCAAATATTCCATCGGCGTCTTGGAATATCCGATTTGATCAATATAATCTTTCACCAAACCTAAATCTATGTCTTCTATATCTGCTTCAGGAACAGGTTTATCCTCAAAAAATCTTTCTCCTTTGTCATACATCAACTGCATCCGTTCTTCAAACGTAAGTTTCTTTGACTTATCCCCCACACGCATGAAAACTTCATCTGCCTGATTTGCATGCACTTCCATGCTTGGTTCTATATGCATCAAAATCACATGATTCTCTCTGCCTTTAAAATCTATACACTGTATTTTTTCTATTTCTGCTTTCACAGTTGGAACGCAAAAATCAAACGGTACGCATAGAAGTTCATTTAATTTTTGAATGTCATAGTCTACTCTAAACCTCTCCAATTACTTATATTTACTTGCTCTAATGCGTCTTTAACAACCTGACTTGCCAGCCATTGCTTAGTATAATATTCACCTAATGAATGGCGAACTGCTGATGGAATCATTCCTTGATATAGTTCCTTAAAAAAATCGGATGACCCGGAACCTGTATTTAAAACTGCTTTATCAGAATACATATTCAACATTCTAAATACATCCGAAAGTTTCTTTGCAATTGCATCTGTCCATTGACCTTTCGATGTATACCATGAAAAGAAATCTCCTTCCAGCAAATTTGTTATCCCATAATCGCGAAACACTGCCCCCTCTTCAAGAGACGATAAATGTTGTCTCATTGCTTCCGATTCAATCCCTACAAGTCTTTCAAAATCTATAAAGGAGGACTTGTAACGCACTATACTTACAATCCTGTATGCAACAATTTTAACAATAATTGCATAGGCTGTTTGTAAAGCAAACAAAGCACAATATTCTTCATTATTTCCATCCAATGTTACTTCTAACAAACTTTCTAAAGATTGTTTTCTGTTTATCATTGCCTGCTGTTTCGATGAATCGCTTTGTGTATCATGTGCAAGGCGAAAAAGTTCTTTCCATTCATTATAAAGCATTTTTGTTTTCGGAATCATAAAATCTGATAAATTTTGATACAATACCTTGACTAATTGAAAAGCTATACCATCATTTTCAGGAGAATTACAAAAACTATCTACCAAATTTTTTGAATTCAACGCCTTTAAGTTTAAGCGTATCGCATACTGTATAAACCTATCTAACTGTGAGGAAGATAAATCACTGAAATGTTCCGGATAAATTTTTTCCTCTTTACGCATTACAAAGCACCCTTTTGTACCATTAGGTGCTATCTTTGATTTGTTGACAATACGCCTACTCATCCCTTCCAGAAGTTGCTGATATTCTTTTGAATGAATTATAATAGTATATTGCTTATCTTTTATAGCGCTAATTTTTTCTACTGTATCCAACACGTTTCTCCCATCCATTCCTATCTTTAACTCACATAGTTTATATTGAATTTTATCACATCTGAGCAACTTCCTCAATCCAATAATTTAATTCACACTGGTATACTCTCCCTCACACATAACGCCCCATACCCTACTAACGGATTCGGATACTCTGTAAATCCAGGAAACTCCCTCGCCCCGCGTCTCAAATACGCTTTCACCTTCTCCCCATACAAATAGGGATCGTTATTTCTTACAATCCCCCACTCCATCATGAGCGCCGCCCCGCCCGCCGCAAAGGGCGTTGCAAACGACGTTCCGCTCACCGCCGCATACCCGCCGCCTGCTGTCACGGTTGTGATATCTACTCCCGGCGCCACGATGTCCGGCTTAACGATATTCTCCCCCCATCGCGACAGAGACCCCCGTCCGGAAAAGTCTGCATAAGCAAATGTCAGCCCGTTATACGCCCCCACGGATATCACCCGTCTCGCCGTTGACGGTATCGTAAGGGTCATATTATCCGTCGGATATAAGAATCCCGTTCCCCGGTTGAGCACTCCCTCGCTTGGCAGCCACATCTGGAATTCCCCGGATACGATATTCCTTGGTATCAGCACGATCCGCCACACTCCGCCGTTTATGTAGCTCTCCCTCGGAATCATATCGATATAGATTTCCTGCGCCACGCTATAGGGACTTGGTTCCCCATAATACAAAAGAATCTCTGTCTGTCCTGCCACGTACCGCTGGGCTCCAAGGATTTCCTGCACCGGGCCGATCCGGATTCCTGACGGCGAAATGATGGATATATCTACCAGATCCACATATTCCTTCCAGATCTGTATGTTCAGTGACGGCTGCCCTTCCTGGACAGCAAGCTCTATGACCCTCTCCCCCTCGTCCGTAAGCCGCCCGGACACATGGCCCGCGCTGGCCGCCTCATTTCCTGTTCCAATGCAGATGCAGCTCTTCCACACGTTCGAGATATCGTCGATAAACCTCTCCAAAAGCGATGTTCCGTCATGGGAGCCGTAAGTGTTCCCAAAGCTGATATTCACCGCCACCGGCATTCGGTACTCCAGCGCCTTTCTGACCACATAATCAATCCCCATCATAAGCTCCGTTGTCCGTGGAAATCCATCTCCTGTGGGATTCCCAAGCTTTACAACCAAAAGCCCGCTTTCCGGCGCCACGCCCGCATAGCGGCGGTAGTCTTCTCCCGCCCCTCTGCCGTTTCCTGCGGCGATTCCCGCCACCGCCGTTCCATGTCCGGACGTATCTCTTGTCGCCACAAGCTCCGCCCGCTGCACCGGAGTCTGGGCTTTCAGCGCCTCGTCAAGCCTCTCTTTCGTATACTCCACACCGATGCCGTATCCATCCGGCGCTCTCTCCCCCTCCCTTGGGCGAAGCGACTGATCCCAGAGCGAGCGTATCCTCGTGGTTCCGTCATCATTTCGGAAATCCGCCAACGTATAATCGATGCCCGAATCAATCACCGCGACCAAAACACCCTGTCCATACAAAGAAAAACGGCCGTCCTGCACTGAATCAATGCAGGACACCCGCCTTCCCTCTACTGCTTGAAAATATAATCTTTTCGGTTTTTCTACATATTCAATCTGAGACAGTGCCGTCAGCTCTCCTATGCGGGATTCCCGGATAGTTATTACCGCATATTCATTCATCAGTTCCGTCACCCGTTCCGCAAGCTCCCTGGCTGCATCAAGATTCCCTGAATATTTTACAATCAGCTCCCAGGTTCTCTCAATCGGATTATACCCTGTCTCCAGCTGCAATGACTTCTCCCTCTCATCCTCCGTGGCGTCAAGCGCCAGATTTAAAAGATTTTCTAATTTCTGCCCTGCCAAAATATTGCTCCGTTTTTCCTTATCCTTCTATCATATGCTAACAGACACTTGTCTGATGAAACAGCAAATCTTACAGTCAGTATCAGGACAATACCTCGCGCACAAAAACACTCTTACATATTCATCAGTTCATACAGCACTCCGCCAGATACGGTGCCAATCCCGCCGGTATAAAATACCCTTTTCCGTGCAGGCACACCGGGCACTGCGCGGGAACGCTTGTTCCGCGGTAAATATGCCCGCAGTTTAAGCACATCCAATCTCTCCCCTCATTGCTGTCATATATCTTGCCGTTCTCGATAAGCTCCGCCAACTTTCCGAACCGCTTCCCGTGGATTTCCTCAATTTTCGCAATCTCCTGGAAAACATACGCCGCCTCCTGAAAACCCTCTTCTTTCGCCACTTTGGCAAACGCAGGATACACATCCCCGAATTCTTCCATCTCATTGTGATGTGCAGACTTTAAAAGTTTCACCACATCGTCAAAATGATCCACCGGATATCCTCCGTCAATATGGATTGTCGTACCGGACAGGTTCTTTAACAATCCGTAGAACCTCTCCGCATGTGCCCGCTCCTGGTCGGCAGTAAAAAGGAACACCTGGTTTACGGCATACATCCCCTGTTTCTTCGCCGCCTCCGCAGCTATGGTGTAGCGGTTCCTCGCCTGGCTCTCCCCGGCAAACGCCCTCATCAGGTTTTCTCTTGTCTTGCTCTCTTTAAATTCAACAGCCATGTCACACACTCCTTCTTTTTTTGGTAGTATGTGCCATGGCTATCAATTTATTCATATTCTGATTATAATTTAAGCAAAATCTCCATCAGACAGCTTCCCGTTTATTGCCTGTAAATATTTTCTCCACACGTCCGCTGAGAAACTCACCCAGGTCATATACGACATTGCTGATCACATACTCCCCGTCATTGATAAACACCTCGACTAAATTAGGCTCTACGAAGATGTCAAGCTTATAATTGCCGTAAAGCTTCGGTGTACTGCTTATCATCCGATGTCCCTCAACGCCGCCAAACACACTGCTCCTGTCTGTCCGGATGAAGTCTCTCTCCGCCCGGATCTTAAATCCACCGATATCAAGGCTTTCCCCGTCTTTGAGCGTCACCTGAATCCGACACGGTTCTCCGTTAAGGATTCCCAGCCCGCTGGTATCTTCCCCTGCCATAGTTCCTTTCTGAACGGCTTCTTCCCCGTCCAAAATACCCGGCTCACTCACCGCTCTTTCACCGGCAAACACCTTCTCCTGTGCCAGCACTTCCCTGGTAAAATACTCGTCAACACAAGGATGTACCCGGAAATAAACATGCCCCTTCTCAAGCTCCACAACACGCGGAAGGCACATCATGCCATTCCAGGGCGTACATCCCGTCTTCTCTACCGCTTTTGGCATCCGCATCCAGGCAATCATCACACGCCGGCCCTCTTTGTCCACATTTGTCTGAGGGGCATAGAGGTCAAGACCGTAATCAATATACTGATAATTTCCATGAAGGGTAAGCTTGCAGGTCTCCGGCTCAAAATCCGCCGGCATACAGACTGCATGGTGCTCATAGCCTCCTGCCTCCTGCTCGATATACATCGGCGAGCCCACAAACACATAGCTGTCCCCCACTCGGAAGATGTCCGGACATTCCAGCGTCCTCCCGAATCTCTCACTCCGGTACTGGGACGCATATTGCCAGTTCACACCGTCAACGCTCCGATAAAACACCGCCCGTCCTGTCTCCCCCCGGTATGTACTGCCAAGTACCATATAGAAGGTGTCTCCCTCCTTCCATACCTTGGGGTCTCTTGTATCCTTACAGTCCCCGATTTCCACGTCTTCTATCATCGGCACAACAACCTTTTTTCCGCCGAAGTTGTCAAAGGTAAAACCATCCTCCGTTGAGAGCATAAGCTGCGCGGATTCAAAATCACCCTCATTGACATGTATATTTTTTGCATCCGGCTCTTTGTAATGAACCCCTGTATAATACAAGTTCATCCTTCCGCCGCGCTCCAGGGCGCTCCCGGAAAAGCAGCCGTTCTGGTCTTCATATCTTGTTGGGAAAAGCGCCACTCCCACATGCTCCCAGTGCACCAGGTCATCACTGACTGCATGCCCCCAGTGCATTGTCCCCCACACTGGTGCGTATGGAAAATACTGGTAGAACAGATGATATTTCCCTTTATAATAAATAAACCCGTTAGGGTCATTGATCCAGTTTCCCGGTGCCTTCAGATGTAATGTATTCTTTACCATGCCAATCTCCTGTCTGTCCATATCATTTTAAATTCAGTATAGTAATAAAGAGGGCATTTTTCAATACCCTCTTTTGGTGATACACAAAATATTTTTATTTCACAGCACCTGCCACAACTCCGCCGATAATCTGTTTCTGCAGTGCAACGTACAGAATGAGTATCGGAACCACGCACAGTAAAAGTCCCGCCATAATCGTACCGTAATCCGCGGAATAAGTTCCGTAGAAGCTGTAAGTAGAAAGAGGAAGTGTCAACAGCTTCTTGTCCGTCAGTACAAGGGATGGCAAAAGGAAATCATTCCAGAATGCCAGCGAGTTTAAGATTACCATCGTGGAAATGATTGGCTTTAAAAGCGGCAGTACAATCTTAAAAAACGTCTGTGAATGCGTACACCCATCTATATAAGCGGCTTCCTCAAGGGCCATCGGCACATTTCCCTTGATAAACCCGTGGAACATGAACACCGACATAGCCATAGAAAACCCGGTATGTAGAAAAATCAGCGTAATCCTGTGATTTAACAGATTAAGCGTCCCTCCGTAGATACTCACCAGAGGAATCATAATCGCCTGAAACGGGATGATCATAGATGCCACCATCAGCCCGAACGTAAGCTTGGATACTCCGTTGTTGTGACGGACAATATAATACGCCAGCATCGCCGCAAGAAGGGTTACCAACACGGTTGCCGATACCGTCACGATCAGCGAATTTTTAAAGGCATTTAAGAAATCCATCTGGGTATACGCCTTTACAAAGTTGTCAAAAGAAAGCCCTTTAATGGTAAACAGCCAGGAAAACGGACTCTTGATGATATCCCTCTTCTGCTTCAGAGAATTAATCACTACCATAATAAATGGGAACATATATGCGATAAATATAATAACAAGCCCCAGCACTGCAAGTACATTCGTTATCTTTCTCTTTGTCCCTCCGATTGTCTTCTTCATTATGCTTCCACCTCCTGCCTCTTTGTCAGATACACCTGTACACCACTGATACATGCAACAATAAGGAATAAAATCAACGCCTCAGACTGCCCTACGCCGAACTGTCTGGATGTAAACGCCTTCTCATACACATGCATTGCCGCCATCTCTGTCGTCCCGTAAGGCGCGCCCGCAGTCAACGACAAGTTCACATCATACACCATGAACGCCCGTGACAATGTAAGGAACAGACAAATTGTGATAGATGACATCATAAGCGGCATGATAATACTCTTTAATTTCACGAAACCTGACGCCCCGTCAATGCTTGCCGCCTCCATAACATCCTCGGAAAGTCCCATAAAGCCTGCTACATAGATGAGAATCATATATCCTGATAACTGCCATACGGACACTACTACCAGTGCGATAAAAGCATTGGTCGGGTCAGACAGCCATGATACCTCGAAAATCTTCCATCCAGTACTCTCGCCGATACTCACGAACACTCTGGAAAAAACGAACTGCCAAATATATCCCAGTACGATACCTCCAATCAGGTTCGGGGTGAAAAATCCTGCCCGGAAGAAATTCTCTCCCTTCATCCCCCGCGTCAACAAGTATGCGATGGCAAAAGCCAGCACATTTACGATAAGCACCACAAAGATTACATATTTGAAGGTAAGCAGAAGCGAAGTCCAGAACTGCGCATCCTTTACTACTCCTCCGAAGTTTTTAAATCCCACAAAATTCTTGACCTGTGCCACACCGTTCCAGTCTGTAAATGTCAGGTACACTCCATAGATAAACGGTACGATGACAACTGCAAAGAAGCAAAACATTCCCGGTAATGCAAACATACAGAAATCTTTCCCTTTATTTTTTCCTCTCATCTTCTGCTCCTCCTATTCCTGCTCATTCCAGTAATCCTGGATTGATTCCATCAGCTCATCCCGGTCACTTCTGCCTGCAAGATATTTCTGCATGGCCGCCCCCAGAACTGCCCAGTGGTCATTCGGCACGATGACAGACGCACTGAACGCTTTCTGTGCATGAACCTTCTCGTAGAGGTCGCGGCTCAGCGGGTCAGCCGGCTCATACGGATTATTCTTAAAGGGCGGGATGATATTGCAAGTCTTTACCAACATCTGCTGCCCAATCTCACTGTACACCATCCAACTTAAAAACTGCTTTCCTGCAGCCTGCTCTTTTGGCGTGGCAATCTGACGGTCAACCATCACCTGCTTAGAAGGCGCTCCCTGAATCATCTGATTGGCAAAATCACTTTTATCATTGTTCATAAAATACGGAAGAAAGCCGTACTCATCTGTTTCTTCGGCTCCCGCCTCCGAAAGATTCGGCCACGCCCAGTTTCCGTTGAACCAGAATGCGGTCTTTCCGTCAGCCAAGTCAATGGCCATCTCATCATAATCAGCCCCGAGAGGATCTCCCTTTGCCACGTTGTACTCCCTGAGCACATCAAAAATATCTAAAAATTCAGACATCCGCTTGTAGGAATTAAGATTGAGCCTCCCGGCCTTAATCTCCTCCACCGCCTTCTGCGCTCCCTCGGAAGTCCCGTCGTAGGTCTCATAGATGTACTGAAGATGGTGCGCGCCTAAAGACCAGTCTTCCTTCGCCATAGATACCGGCTTTTCCATGCCCTTATCCACCAACCGGTCAAGAAGTGCCCGAAACTCGTCTAGTGTCGTGACAGACGCCGGGTCAAATTCCTCTCCGAGTACCTTTTCGATTACAGCTTTATTGTAAATAATCCCCCGCCCCTCAATACAAAGCGGAAAGCTGTATATCTTACCATTGAGCTCTGTAGTGTAGCCTTCTGCCTCCGAAACCCATTTCTCTCCGGACAAATCGGCCGCTTTCTCCTCGGCAAGAGCGACAACATCCGTAGTATCGAGAATCGCCACCGTAGGCGGATTACCCGAATTGTACAAGCTGATCATCTTCGTGTAGGGCGAATCATCGCTTACCGGCATAACATCCACATGGACACCAGACTTCTTTTCGTACTCTGCCCCCATCTCCTCAAGTGCTGCCTGAATTTCCGCCTTTGTGTTAAGAAGCGTGATATTCGTACCGTTAAGGGACGCATCGTACGTGAACGTATCGGTTGATGTGTCGATGGGCACCTTCTTCTCCTCCTCATTCGGATCGTCCGGATCGCTGGCAAACCCAAATCTGCAGCCTGTCAGCATAGTCGCCGCCAATGCAGTGACAAGTACAGATGAGACAATCCGCGCCATGACTTTCTTTCTCATGAATCATTCCTCCTATTCATATTTTCCCGTTTTTGTAACCGGTAAAGTAACCGGTTACTTTGTGGTGATTTCATCATAGCACCAAGACGCCTTCACGTCAATTACCAAAATATTTTTTGTGAAATATGTCCGATTCTGTACAGCCCTGCTTGTATACCTTTCACAAAACCGGTTACTTAACCGATTACTCATTGCCCCCTCTTTTGATTTTTGCTATACTAATCTACAGAAACCAGAATTACACGTTCGGAAAGAGGCGGCCATGGGAAAGAAGCAAAACATAACTTTTAACGATATCGCAAAATACACTAATTTTTCAAAGACAACCATTTCCCGGTATTTTAACAATCCGGATTCCCTTACTCTCGAAAACCAGGAGATCATCGCAAAAGCACTGGTCGACTTAGATTATAAGGAAAATAAAGTGGCGCGCATCCTGGCCAACGGAAAGACAGAATTTATCGGGATTATCGTCCCGAACCTGTTTCTCCACTACTACTCGGAGATGTTAGATAAGATCCTCTCTACCTACGAACAGTTCGGCTATAAATTTCTTGTATTTATCGGCAATCAAAATGAGGAAAATGAGCGCCGCTATATCAAGGAACTGCTGTCCTATAAGATTGAAGGGCTGATCATCTTAAGCCACACTATCCCGTCAAAGGAGCTTGCCGCCCTCAGTCTCCCCATCGTGACCATCGAGCGTGAAGACAAGTATGTATGCAGCGTCAACACAGACAACTATATGGGCGGCTACCAGGCCACCAACCTCTTAGCAAGGCACCGCTGCGACGTACTCATCCACATTAATTCACCGTCCAATGAAAATATACCTGCCTACGGCCGTATAAAGGGGTTTATGGATGTCTGCGCAGAAAAACAGCTTGTTCATGAATTGATTTTAAAAGAGATGGGCAACGGTTACGAATCCCTCCAGGAACAGCTTAATCAGATCATTGAGAACCTGGAATTGAAATACCCCGGGAAGAAAAAGGGAATTTTCCTGTCCAACGACACACAAGCCAATGTATTTTTAAATCTTCTGATGAGAAAATACGGCACTCTTCCCAAAGATTACCTGCTCATCGGCTTCGACAACTCTCCCATATCCCGGGAAGCGGTAATTCCCATCAGCACTATCGGGCAGCAGATTGATCAAATTGCCTATGAGGCGGTAAGCCTTCTGGTAGAGCAGATGGACGAACGTAAAAAAAGAAGACCGGTTCCATTAAAAGAACCGGTCCATAAAGTGATCACCCCGATATTGCTTAGAAGGGAGACTACTGAGAAAATCTAACCCCTAGTTTTATGCTGCTTGAAGGATTTTGTTCGATTGCCATATAAGCGTCGGCAGCTTCCTTTACAGACACTACCGGGTCAACGATATTCTCACACCGAATCTTTCCTGCCCCAAGCATCTCCCAGCATGTAGCGCATATACGGTCAAAATCCCATCTCGGATACTCCCTGTTCGGCTCGCTGCATGCCCTGGACAGCAATATATTCGGCTGGTTAAAATGCGCTTCCCTTCCCAGATTCAGACCTCCCATACACTCATGGTACCATCCCAAAACTGCGATATTACCATTATATGCAACTCCCCGGACAGCCTGCTGAAGCGCGTTATAATTGGCGCTTGTCTCAATGATGACATCCGCTCCCCGGTTATCCGTGGCCTTTTTAATCTCAAGCCCCACATCGGCTGCCAAAGAATCAATCGCCAGATCCGCGCCATTTTCCAGCGCCGCCTCGCGCCTTTTTTTAATCGGGTCGCACACGATAACCTTCGCTGCCCCCGCAAGGCGCGCAAGCTGTGCGGCGATCAGGCCGATCGCTCCTAACCCCGATATCACTACACTATCTCCCACTCTCACCTGTCCGTCGCGTATTCCTCCCAGAGCAAACTGTGCCGGGTCATAGCATACTGCTTCTTTCCAACTCATCTTTTCCGGCATTCTGAGCGCCTCATCGGCCTTTAACGTGTGGGTACTCTTAAACGGGCCATATCCCGCGATTCTGTCGCCGATAAAAAAGCCGGATACTTCCGAACCAATTTCTATGATATTCCCCACCCACATATTTCCCGGACGCATAAAATACGGCTTTTCGGCTGCTTCTGCACTTGGGAGAAATAACTGCAGCTCCTCATCAAACACATTTTCCAGAAACGGGTCTTCTCCCCTGAAATGCGTAAATTCCGTCCCGTGTTTTGCGGCTGCAAAGGACACCTCTGCCCGAAGTTCGTTACTTTTAAGCGGTGCCTCCTCATATTCTCTTAAAGATGCCTTCCGCGGTTCTGTTGATACAACTTCTAATTTTGTCATATTCTTACTCCTTTTACTAATTTCGATTAAAATCTTACGGATGAATCCTGACCGTTTTTCCTTCCTGCCCAGAAGACTCTACCACTGCGCTGACAAGCCTCAATCCCTCATATCCTTCCTGAATATCTGCCATCGCTTTATGTTCGCCAAGAACCGCACCGATAAAATAACAATCTTCCTCATAAGTACAGTCCGTATCTCCTGCTATTTCCACAATTTCCACAGATTCTTTATCCGTAAATGTAAACACCCCATGATTCTGATCCGTAAAATCCGCCGTCATATTCTCGCATATAACGCGGAATCTCGCGTTCCACTGATTCTTCACCGAACAATTAGAGCCGCAGACAGAGCCAAGCGCCCCATTCTCGAACCGGATGCTGCATGTGCTCGTGTCCTCCACGGTATACCCTTCCACCTGTGTATGGCAGAGGTTGGCGATATAGCCGTTTACCGAAGATGCCCTCCCCATCAGATACAGTCCCATATCATAGAGATGGATGACCTGCTCAAACACCTGACCGCCGCATTTTTTCACATCCCTCCACCATGGTCCGTGGAGGCTGTTGCACTCATAATCCGCCATATAAAGCGTCGGCCTTCCTGCCCTTCCATTATCCATGTACTCTTTGAATTTTTTTACCGCAGTTCCAAAGCGCATCTGATAACCTACCTGAGTAATAATTTTGTTCTCCCTGGCTGCCTCTGCCATAGCCATTCCCCGCTCTGCCGTGAGAGCAACAGGCTTTTCAATAAATATATGTATTCCTCTTTCCGCCGCTTTCTCAAACTGCCCGTCATGCGCAAAGGGAGGCAGACAGATATACAGGACATCGATCGGCACCTCATCGAGCATCCGGTCAAAGTCGTCAAACACCGGACAGACCAGATGATTTTCCTCGGCAAAATGCCTCGCGTCATCCACAGGGTTTGAGCAAAGTGCTGCAATATCAACTTGTTCCATCCTCATAAGGCTGCGGGCATGTCCTCTCCCCATATTTCCCATGCCAAGCACAGCCGCTTTTAATATTCTCTCCATATTCCGATTCCTTTCTATGTATACCCACAGGGCATCCCGTATCCTATTCCCCTTCGGGCGGCGGACTTCGTCCGTCTATGTATACCCACAGGGCATCCCGTATCCTATTCCCCTTCGGGGCGGCGGACTTCGTCCGTCTATGTATACTCCGGCATCCAGCCTTGGTGAGCTTCAAGCATCTCGTCGCACATCCGGCGAATCTCATCCATGGAAAGCTCTGCCGCTGTATGCGGGTCCATCATAGCCGCCATATACAAATCTTCCTTCCGCCTTGTCTTCGCCGCGCGGATCGTAAGTAACTGCACATTGACATTCGTCCGGTTAATGGCTGCGCACTGCTCCGGAAGATTTCCTACATAGCAAGGATGAATTCCCGCCCGGTCAACCAGACACGGCACCTCTACACATGCATTCGGCGGAAGATTGGGAATCAGGCCATTATTCATGACATTCCCATGGATACGGTAAGGAACATCATTTTCCATGGCGTTGATGATAAATGACGCAAATTCCCGGCTTTTCTCATGCTCAAGCATTTCATTATTCACAAGCTCTCCGCGCATTTTCTTCCAGTCCTCAATTTGTTTCACACACCGTCTCGGATATTCATCCAACGGAATTTTGTACTGCTCAATTAATTCCGGATATTTTTCCTTGATAAACCAGGGAGTATATTCTGCATTATGCTCCGAAGACTCTGTTATGTAATACCCGAACCGGAGCATAAGCTCATACCTCACCCGGTCCCAGTCCGCATCATACGCTGCATTTCCCGAAAGGAACTCTGCCGCTCTCCTCTTAATCTCCGGATAAAGGTCATTCCCTTTCCCATCCTCCACCTTCAAAAGCCACGCTTGATGGTTGATACCCGCGATATCCCATTTTGCCTCCGAAATTAACGCCTCCATATCCAGCGCTTTAAATAACTGAGGGATACACACCTGCACACTATGGCAGAGCCCCACTGTCTGAATATCCGTATAGGTCTGAAGGTATCCCGTCAGCATAGCCATGGGATTTGAATAGTTAATAAAAAGCGCCTCCGGACATGCTTCCTTCATATCCCCTGCAAACTCTTCCAGAACAGGGATTGTCCGAAGTGCCCGAAATATCCCGCCGATTCCCAAAGTATCTGCAATTGTCTGCCTGAGCCCGTACTTTTTCGGAATCTCAAAATCCGTGATCGTACAAGGGTCATACCCTCCGACCTGTATCGCATTTACCACATACTTTGCACCCTTAAGCGCTTTTTTTCTGTCCAGACTCGCATCAATCCTTATCTTTCTTCCGGCATTTGCCGCAAGATTCTCAAGCATCATCTTTGAATCCTCAAGGCGCACCGGATCTATATCGTGCAGCGATATTTCCAAATCCTTAATCTCCGGCGTCAGGATACAGTCCCCCAATACACTCTTGGCAAAAATCGTACTTCCCGCGCCCATAAAAGTTATTCTAGGCATAGTAAAATCCCCTTTCCTTTCAATTGCATCTTCATCCCAAATTCATCATCCTTTCAATCCTGTAATCGTAATTCCCTCAATAATGTGTTTCTGGGCAAACAAATACACTACTAACACCGGTATGATAGAAATCGTAGATGCCGCCATAATGAGAGACCAGTCCACCGTATATTTCCCCTTAAACATATTTAACAGCAAAGGAACCGTGAACTTATCCTGGGAATTTAAGAAAATAAGCGGCGTGTAAAAGCTGTTCCAGTTCCACATAAAGGAAAAGATTCCAAGGGATGCTAACGCCGGTTTGATCAGCGGTATGATGATCCTGAAAAAAATAGAACCGTAACTTGCGCCGTCGATAACCGCCGCCTCAATCAGCTCATCCGGCAGTGCCATAATAAATTGCCTGCACAAAAATACTCCCATCGGCATATAAGCAGCCGTCATCAAGATAATCGCCAGATGCGTATCAATCAGATTCAGTTCGCTGAATATCAAAAACAACGGAATGGAAATCACCGTATACGGCACCATCATCACCGCGATAAATCCCCCAAATACAACATTTGACCCTCTAAACTTAAGTTTCCCCAGCGCATAGCCCGCCATTGCCGACGTCAAAACCTGCCCGGTCACATTGATAGCTGCAAGCTTCAGGCTATTGAAATACGCTTTGTCAAAGGGCAGATCTGTCAGTGCCTTTTTATAATTCTCCCAGCGAAACGTCTTTGGAATCAGGCTGGGCGGGTATGCAAACGCCTCCTCTGCTCCCTTCAGGGAAGTAGATATCATCCACAGAAACGGGAAGACAGCCAGCGCAGCCATAATAATCAGGATAATCTGCATCAATACACGATAAATTGTCTTTTTTGTTTTCTGCAAACTTTCCACCTACTCTCCATAATGAACCCACCTGTTTGACAGCTTAAACTGCACAACAGATATTACAACTACTATCGCAAACATAATCAGCGCAATGGCCGACGCTTTTCCAAGCTCATATTCCCCAAATGCCGTCTGGTAGATATGAATTGCCAGCGTATACGTCTTTTTGGCAGGCCCTCCCGATGTCAGGAGGAACATCTGGTCAAACACCTGAAAGGCATTGATCATCGTCGTAACCGTCACCAAAAGCGTAGTCGGCGATATAAGGGGAACCGTAATATGAAAAAATACATCCCTCTCATTTGCCCCGTCGATTCTCGCCGCATCTATATACGTCTGTGCCACATTCTGAAGTCCCGCAAGAAACAGCACAACGTTGTACCCTAGTCCCCACCAGATACTCATCACGATTACCGCCCCCATGGCTGTCGCCGGATTCCTGAGCCATTCTTTACCCTCAAATCCGAAAGTCCTAAGAAGCATGTTGAGAATCCCAAACTGGGGCTGGTAAATCCATGACCACACAACCGCAATCGCTACAGATGTAACAATCTGAGGCATAAAAAACACTGCCCGGTAAAACATCTTTCCCCACGCCTTGTTAAGCAGCAGCGCAAGCCCCAGAGCAAGCACGATGGAACACGGAACATAGATTACCGCATAGACAAAGGTATTTTTAATAGCAATCACCGTATCCGGGTCAATAAACACGTCTTTAAAATTAGCAATTCCCACATAGGACGGCGAACCGAATCCATTCCACTCAAAAAAGCTCAAAACAAATGCAATCATGATCGGCACTATACCAAGGCATATAAGGCTTAAAAGCTGGGGGAGGATAAACACGATCCCCCAGCGGTTTCTGGATCTCTCCAGCTTACTTTTCTTCATATGCTTACCCGCCCCTTCTTTTATTATTGCTCTTTCAGCGCCTCTTCCACCGCTGCATTCATATTTTCCAATGCCTGTGCCGCCGTCTGTTCACCTACCAGCATCTTTTCCGCTTCTTCTGTAACGGCATCTGTAAGCCCTGGGTGAGTTGCCTCTGCCTTTGGATAAACTAATGCATTGTCAATAGCATCAAGAAAATACTGCGCATGCTCCGGCGTTCCGGTAAGCACGATATCACTCAGCCCATTCACTGTCGGCACCGCGTTTCCCTGTCCCTCCATACGAATCTGCTGCCCTTCTTTTCCGCAGTAGTAAGATACAAACTCCCACACAGCGTCCGGATTCTTCGTATTTTTGTTGATAACCATCGGCGTTGCCGGCATCGCACACATCTGCTGCGCCGGGTCATCATAATACGGGAACGGAATCACGTCATACGTAAAGCTCAAATCTGTAAAATCTGCCACGAACCAACGGCCCGCATAAAGCATGCCTGCCTGTCCGGACACAAACAGCGTGTCCTCCGATTCACCGCTTGTCAAAGCTCCCGCAAATGTAAACGCTTTTGACTTTATGTTGTTCTCTAAGTATTCTAATCCCTTCTTCGCCCGCTCAGAGCCAAAACCGGATGTCTTCATATCATCAGAATAAATATCTTCATCCGAAGAATACATCATCGAATACAGCGGACACCAGTAATTGCTGTAGACGAATCCGACCTTAGATGCATCCCTTAAGCTTTCCGCCGCTTCCTGAAGCGCAGCAAAATTCCATGTTCCTTCATCATAATATTCCTGGGGCGATTTCAGGTTCAAATCCTTAAATAAATCCGCATTGTAGTAGATGACCATGGGATTGCAGTCCACCGGAACGCCCGTTATCTTATCGTTAAATGTATAGCTTTCCAAAAGATTTTCCGGAACATCGCTCTTTTTAAGCGCCGAACCGTCATCCTCCAGATATTTTGTAAGATCCAGAAGGACATCTGAATTATTCAGCTCCCCGTAAGATGCCTCCTCAGAGTAGAAACAGTCCGGAGCCTCCTTGGCTTTTAACTGTGTCAGCACCTTCTCGTTATAATTGTCCCCGGGAACCCCAATTAATTTTACCTCTGTGCTCTCGCTCTGCTTGTTGAATGCGTCCACTGCCTTCTGATACTGCTCAAGCTCCCCCGCAGAACCTCCAACCATAAAACGCACTGTCTTTTTCCCGTCCGCCGTCTCGCCGCCGCCAGAACTTTTGCATCCTGAAAACGCCAGTACACTAATCATTCCTGCTGCCAAAAGCGATGCTAAAATTCTCTTTTTTGTCATAAAATTTCCTCCTTTGATTCACACTATTTTTATTTCCAGCCGGCTATTTATACTATTATTTTATAAAAATCCGTCTTAAAATACATACATTCTTGTGTCTTAGAGATGGATTTATGTTGTTTTTTGTACATTCTTGTGGTACATTGTCACAAAAGGAGGGGCTCTATTATGAAAGCTGAAACATACTACGCATCAAAAAATGAATATGACATCAATCTAAGATACTGCGGATATGAGGAATGTACCTCTGACTTTCGGATGGCTCCCCACGTCCGCTCCGAATATTTAATCCATTACGTCACCCAGGGGGAAGGGGTATTTACCTGCGGCAGCCGCGCCTACCCCATCCGCCAGCACGATCTTTTTATCATACAGCCGCAGCAGATTGTAAGTTACAAGACCGTCCCTGAAAGTCCCCTGCATTTTTCATGGTTCGCCTTCGCCTGCGAAAAATCAGAGCAGCACCTTACTCCCCTTGGATTTACCGAAGACTCCCCCGTCTGCAGGCTCCACCCCCAATACTCCATTGATGAAAGCATCCGCCATCTGGTAGAACTCATCAATTCACCGGGTTACCAGAATGAGTTCACGATACAATCCGTCATTTATTCCATCATGTCCAATATCGCACAGTCATATTCCCTCTCCGGAAGATTGAAAAAGAATGACCAGACTGCCGCTTTTGTCCACGTAAAAAAAGCAAAGTCCTATATAAAGTGCAATTATATCTATCCAATCTCCGTCACTGATATCGCAAAACATGTGGGGCTGGAAAGAAGTTATCTTTCCAAAATCTTCAGCCAGTGTACAGGCTGCACAATCCAGAAATATCTCCAGAACGTCCGCATCCAGCGCTCAAAATTTCTGCTGGAGCAGACCGACTACAGCATAAAGGAAATCAGCTTTTCTGTAGGCATGACAGACGAATACTACTTTTCCAGAGTGTTTCGGCAGACTGTAGGCGTTCCCCCTACCAGATACCGCAGCAATGCAAGAACACATTTTTCTCCATTGTAAAACCAGGCAGAACGCTATACATTAAAGATGCCGGCTATCAAATTATAATAGGAGGACGCATTATGCCAAACGAACAGATATTAGAAAAAGCCAGGTTTCCAAGACCTGACTTCATACGCAGAGACTTTATATCCCTTGACGGAGAATGGGAATTTTCTTTCTGCTCACAGTTAGAACATCCCTTTCCGGAGGGCTACCAGGACAGGCCGCTTCCCGGAAAGATTCTCGTACCATTCAGCTATACATGCAATGCAAGCGGAATCGGACACGAAATTTATGAGGACTGCGTCTGCTACGCGCGAGACCTTATCGTCCAAGAAAATAAACTATCCGGTGAAGCCCTGTTAAAATTCGGGGCAGCAGACTACTGCTGCGACGTGTGGATAAACGACACTTATGCCGGTTCCCATCAAGGCGGACATACGCAGTTCGAATTCCCTGTAGCCTCTTACCTTCACCCCGGCAAAAACCGTATATTCTTACGCGTCAGAGACGACAGGACATGCGACCGCCCCAGGGGAAAGCAATACTGGAAGGATACGCCGGATCGGTGCTGGTATCCCGATACCATCGGTATCTGGAAATCCGTCTGGCTGGAATTTGTCCCGAAAAAATATATCAAACGGGTAAAGCTAACTCCCGATACAGACAATCGCTGCTTAAAGCTAGAGGCATACTTAAACGAAAGTTTTTCGGGAACCCTGAAAGCCGACATTTTCTTTCATGACACCCTGAAAAAAACTGCCGCCTTTTCTCTCACTGATACCCATTATATCTGTGAGTCGCTCCATATTGCCGAAGAAGATTTTGTCGATGAAGTTCACTATTGGAGCTGCGAAAAACCTAATCTTTATCATCTTTCCCTCTTTTTGTCAGAAGCGAATACTTTAGAAGATGATACAGAAGAATATAATACCGTAATCGGCGACTCCGTAGAGTGTTACTTCGGCATGCGGAAAATCGAAACCCGCGAAGGGAAAGTATTCTTAAACAACCGCCTGCTTTTCCAGCGGCTGGTGTTAGATCAGGGCTACTGGAAAGACTCCCTGATGACGCCCCCGTCAAAAGACGCATTAAAGCAAGATATTCACCTGACAAAAATGATGGGATTTAACGGTGCAAGAAAGCATCAGAAATTAGAAGACCCCTTTTACTATTACTGGGCGGATGTCACAGGGCTCCTTGTCTGGTGTGAGATGCCAAGCCCTTACCAGTTCAACGACTGCGAGATAAGCTCTTTCCTGTCTGAGTGGCAGGAAATTATCTGCGAAGCCTATAACCATCCCTGCATTATCACATGGGTTCCCTTTAACGAATCATGGGGCATAAGAAATGTCTTCAAAGACCAGCAGCAACAAAACTTACTTGCAGCCGCTTACCATCTTACAAAAGCCTACGACCCGACACGGCTCATCAGCACAAATGACGGCTGGGAAGTTCCCGATGAGACCGATATCTTTTGTATCCATGACTATGAGGGCGATGCAGATACTCTCCGGCAGCGCTATCAGGATATCGGAGCATTCTCCAGAACAGGGATTCCCAACAGGCCTGCGCTGACGCAACCTTCTGTTTACCGCAGTCAGCCCTTTTTCCTGAGCGAATATGGCGGCGTCGCACTTTTATGTGATTCCTCAGAAGAAAACTGGGGATATAATGAATTTGCAGAAACCTTTGAAGAGTATGTCCAGAGAGTCAAGGCATTGACTGAAACTGCGGGAAATCTTCCCGGTTGCTGTGGTTACTGCTATACGCAGCTTACAGACGTCTTTCAAGAAGTCAATGGACTATTGACAGCAAAGCGGGAACCAAAGGTTCCGTTTGAAATGCTGAAAAAAATTTTTATATAAATGTGTTATCTATAAAGGGGCTAAAATCGGTGTCAACCGACAGCCCCATTTTTAAAGTTTTTATATTCTTATATTCTAATTAAATCCGATCAGTCTTCTTGCAACGGAATACGCCAGTGATGAAATCCGGCGTCCCGATCTTCCCGGAATGTTCATAGTCTGGCCAAGTATCCCATAGCGAATTCTCAAATATGTCTTTATATCCCTTTTTTTGAGATACCTCCACAGGTTCCTTTTTTTCTCCAAATTCTCCGTCTTTTTTGACCGTATCAGCAAAATTGAGGATACCGTCATCATAATCGCCAGATAATTCACCATGTAATGCCGAAGTTTCCTGCTTTCAATATCGCGGAGCTGATACATATCAATCATCGTCTTTGTGACAAAAATCTGCTGATCCACCCTGGAAATCATGACTTTCTCATTTACTGACTGGTCCTCCCGCCCAATAAAATACCGGTAAAAATCTACATCCAGATAATAAATCTTCTGCACATAAGGAAGCGGATAATAGACGTAAATATTATCCACATAAAAAGTATGCTTTGGCAGAGTCATCTGACTGAGCTTCAGCATAGAAGTCCGGTAAATCACAGAATGCATCAGAATATATTGATCCAGACGGAATCTGCCAATCTCATCCCATGAAAAAATCTTATCCTGCGGCAGCACATTACGGTAATGAATACATTTTTTACGAGCTGCTCCCGCTTTTTCATAGACATAATTGGAAACTAACATATCTATCTCTTTATCTTCCCGTTCCAGCTCCTTTAAAAAAACAAGAATACTTTGCAGCGCCTCTTCATCCACCCAGTCATCACTGTCAACTACCTTAAAATATTTTCCCGTTGCATTCGAAAGACCTGAATTTACCGCATCTCCATGACCGCCGTTCTCTTTATCGACCACTTTAATAATACCTGGATACTTTTTTTTATACTCTCGTGCTATCTCTAAAGTCCGGTCGCCAGAACCATCGTTAACAATTATGATTTCTACATCCTCTCCTCCTGTAAGAATGCTTTCAATCGCATGAGACATGTAGTCTTGCGAATTGTACGATGGAATTGCAAACGAAATGTATTTCATCTTAATCTCCTCCTCGTTGTTAATCACTTCTACCCAGTATAAATCATTCCCCCGTATTTTCCAACTTATTTTTAAGAAAAGCAATTATTCATTGTAAAATATACAAATATCAGATATAGTTATTACAGATGGAGGAATGATATATGAAGAAAAACATAATTGTCGGACAATCCGGCGGACCTACAGCAGTAATCAACGGAAGCCTGTACGGCGTTGTATCAGAAGGCTTAAAGCACATGGAAGAAACCGGTCACGTCTACGGCATGGTCAACGGAATCGAAGGTTTTTTGCACGATCACTGCATGGATATCGGCTCTCTTGAAGCCACAAATGAACTGGAACTTGTAAGGACAACCCCCGGAGCATATCTTGGCTCCTGCCGCTACAAGCTCCCGGAAGATCTTGGTGATTCCGTATACCCGGAATTATTCAAAAAGTTTGATGATAAGAATATTGGATATTTCTTCTATATTGGAGGAAATGATTCCATGGACACAGTAAGCAAGCTTTCCCGTTATGCAGACAAAATAGGCAGTGATATCCGTTTTATCGGTGTTCCTAAGACAATTGATAATGACCTTGTAGAAACAGACCATACCCCGGGCTATGGAAGCGCGGCAAAATATGTCGCTACTGTCGTCAGAGAGATTGCCACTGATGCTACCGTCTACGATAACAAACAATCTGTAACTATCGTGGAGGTTATGGGCCGCCACGCCGGCTGGCTCACTGCCGCCAGCATTCTTGCCCGCAAATTTGAAGGAGACAATCCGGTACTAATCTACCTTCCCGAAGTTGCCTTCAATCAAGATGAATTTATTGAAAAGGTAAAAGAAGGGTTGGAAAGCACCCCGAACCTTGTAGTATGTATCTCAGAAGGTATCAATGACGGCAAAGGTACTTTTATCTGTGAATATGCAAGCGATGTAGGGGTTGACAATTTCGGTCACAAGATGCTGACCGGTTCCGGAAAATATCTGGAAAATCTGGTAAAAGAAAAGATAGGTGTAAAAGTGCGCTCTATAGAACTAAACGTATGTCAGCGCTGCTCTTGCGCACATCTCTCCAGAGTAGATCTTGATGAAGCCGTTAATGCAGGCATCTATGCAGTACAGGCCGCACTCGATGGAGAGACCGGAAAGATGATCACCTTTATCAGAAACAAGAGTGTACCTTATGAGTTGTCCTACAGTACAGCAGATGTCAATATAATCTGCAACAAAGAAAAACCGGTTCCGGCAGAATGGATTATCAATGACGGTTCTGATATCAGCAATGCATTTATTGATTATGCAAGACCGCTGACACAAGGCTACGTCGAACTTCCTACCAAAAACGGAATCCCTCTTTTCGCGTACCGTAAGTAATTATAAACTCAAAATATTTTACAGGAGGAGCAGTGTTAACAGTTTGTTCATTTATCTTTTAAAATTCTTTTACGCCTTTAACATTATTTCTTCACAGCTGATTCGTATAATAGAATCATCAAAAGAAAACAGTGACGTTATCATAGTAGCACACTATTTTGAATAAACTTTTTCATAATACATGCCGGGCATCGCGAAAGCGGTGACCCGGCATCCTCCCTTTTTACGGGACTTTCAAGTCCTCTTGCCAATCTATATTTTCCCCGTCAAAAATGTTTACACCACTTTTTACACCACTTGTCATTTTACATAGAAAACACCATCAGATATACTCTCATGGTGTCCTCTTGTTACATCGTTCTATCTTTATCTATTATCAAATCCGGATTTATCCTTAACAAATATTTGTCAAACTGAGGAACTGTAAAATCGATCTCTCCATAAGATGTAGCATAGATAAACCCTTTATGAATAAGCTGGCTTCTTAACGGTCCTATTGACTTAGGTGTTGTTCCCATCTGATTTGCCACTTCAGCAATTGTACATGGCAGATCTCCGCATTTAACCATACCAAACATAAAATCTTTTTCCCTTTTCGTAGCCCTGTCATATCTAACCTTGAAAAAGCTCTTATCCAGACTATAGATAAAATCCCTCCGGGCCTCTTTTACACAATTTAAATCAATACAGCGGTCTGTCATTTTATCCCATGCCTGTTTTCCATACTCCTGCAGGAAATATGGATATCCGCCTGTAGCTTCTATAATATAATCAATGGCTTCCTGCGTATACTGTACGTTCTGATCTAAGGCAGGTTCCACTAAAGCTTGTTTTGCATCCTCATATTTTAATGAATCGACCGAAACAAACTCAAATAATCTTTCTGCATATGATTTAGAATCCCCTGCAAGCTTTGCAATCTTAGGAAGTCCTGCAGCAAAAATAAGGATTGGCAACTGCTTTTGGTTAATACGATGCAGCGCTGTCATTAATGCTGTTAGTTCTTCCTGCTTCAGATACTGTACCTCATCTATAAAAAAACATACAAGATTATCCGTCTTTTTGGCAACTACTCCCATAGAAATAAGAATCTCTTTCAGGTCATTCTCAAACTGCCCTGTATCCGCAGTTCCATAGGCAGGTATGATATCTCCCATGTTAAAAGAGTACTCCATATTTCCCTGACTGTATTTGATTTGAAATGCTTTGAGGACAGATATTGCTTTATGTGCAAACTGCTTAATCTCAGCTTTAACGCTCATCTGTGTAAGTAATTTTTGGACGGATGTTGCCATCATTGATTTGAATGAACCATCTTCTGAAACTTCGAGGTGTTCATACATAACCAAATTATCATCTGCCATTTCTTCTATTTTATTTAATAATACAGTTTTCCCTACTCCACGCAGACCATAATAGATCTTAGAACGCTGTACAATACCATTTTGTACATATAATAAAGTCTGCTCGGCATTTTCTATCGTATCATCTCTTCCTGCCAAAAAACTTGGTGGAAATCCCGCCCCCGGTGTATATGGATTGTATAAATTCATATCCTCACCTTCTTTCACAAAATCTTATTAACCTTATCCCAAAGATTTCCTCAGTCCATTATTTAGTATACTGTGAATCCTTTATTTTAACAAGTAGTATCCATATTATAGCAATCTTATTAGGGCCTGTCCACTTAGAACAGGCCTGAAATCTTCTTCATCTCTTCTGATTTGGTATCCGGAAGTACATGAGAATATAAATCCATTGTCATGGCAAGACTGCTATGACCTAAGATGCTCTTTAGAACCTGTGGCTGCATACCATTTTCTATACATCTCGTTGCAAAAGTATGGCGAAGCGTATGTACAGATATCTTTGCAAATTTTATTCCATCCCGTTTAATCATCTCCTGAATATGCTCTATATAATACTGCATGACAGCAGGTTCAATAAGATTCCCATTCTCTTTGCAGAAAACAAGATTTTCCAGTCCCGGATATGGCTTCCATTTATCTTCAAGAAGCTCCTTTAGTTCTAACTGCCGTTCCTGCCGTTCTTTTAGGATCGTATATACATTGTCAAGCATCGGAATATCTCTTTTACTGCTTCTCGTCTTTGGGCTTGTCTTATAATATCCTTTCGTTTCTGAATAGACAAGCGTTCCGTTTACATGGATCATTTTTTCTTCAAAGTCAACATCCGTCCATTCCAGCCCCCTAAGCTCTCCATTTCTCATTCCTGTAGACAAAGCAACTTCAAATATATTACCATAATATAGCTGTCTTACATATTTAAGAAAAATATTCTGTTCCTCTTTTGACATTACTCTTCTCTCTTTTTCTGAAGGATATTTAGGGAATTGTGTAAGCGGTACTGGATTCTTCTTTATCATTTCATTCTTATAGGCCTGGCTGAAAACCCCGTTCAAAATAACCTTAAGTCTTGATAGTGTCTTTTTACTCAGCTTTTTGGATTCCAGATTTAATAAACGCTGAATATTCTCCGGCTTTATATCTTTTAATTTCCTGCCTTTAAAATGCGGCTTTATATGATGCTCATAGGTACGCAGATATAACTCATATGTCGTCAGCTTTACAGTCGGCTTTTTGTATTCCTCCATCCATGTATGAAACCATTTGTCCAATGTAATATTCTGCTCATGTTCATAAATGCCATGCCTTAACTCATATTTCATATCCTCTATACGCAGTAACAGCTTGTCTACACTTGCGTCATAAAGCGTATATCTCTGTCCTTCATATTGAAAACGGCCCATATAACGTCCGTCTGAACGTCTTGTAATACCTTTGGGCAGTTTCTTTGCATCAGATGTCTCCATCATACTCTCTCATCTCCATTATTTTAGGAAGAGGGTAATACCCCCTTCCTTTAACACTGACTGCTGCACCATTCATCGAATTTTACACGGTCAATCAGCAAACGCCGCCCAATCCGAATCTCGGCACCAGATTCCTTCGCTAACTTTAAGGCATTATTTCGCCCAATACTAGCGTACAATTGAAACTCAGGAATTGCCAAAAGGCGCTTTTCATTGAGCGGAATGCGTGTTTCATTTTCCTTATCATTCCCTATTCCATTGGTAATTTGATCATATACAGTTTTCATGATAATCTCCATTCCGCCGCCTTCGGTCGGCGGCACAAATAGTAATGAAAGTCTTCAAATTCTCCACGTTTCTGATAAAATAATTCTTAAAGAAGCTACACTACAAAGCACGAGGAGGCGAGTCGTAAAGACTTTCTTCGTTTTAGACAGCATGATAATCAGTGTAAGTCCCATCTTTCAAGCACAAATGAGTGGCTCTATAAGACCGTACAGTAAAAATTGTTTTAACTTCTCTGTTAAATGTGTGATGGGACAGTCAATGGCTTCTTTCCCATTTTAATCCGAAAGGAGTTTTTGACCTTGAAAGTTGTTTACCAAACCTGTTGTGCTATCGATGTACACAAATCTTTTCTTGTTGCAACAATCATCAAAACCACTTCCGGAGTCGAACCCTCTTACCACAAGAAGCGTTTCTCCACCTTCAACAATTCTATCCTGCAATTCAAAGAATGGCTGATTGCAAACAAATGTCGTGATGTCTGCATGGAATCTACCGGAAAATACTGGGTTCCTGTGTTTAACCTTTTGGAAAACGATATTAACGTTACCATCGCTAATCCCAAATGGGTGAAAGCTGTCAAAGGCAACAAGGACGATGCCAAGGATTCCAAGTGGATTGGGGAGTTATTTCGATTAGGTCTGGTTCCTGGAAGTTATATTCCTTGTAAACCAATCCGTATCCTGCGTGAGTTCACAAGATACCGTTACAAGTTGACCTCCTGCCGTTCCAGCGAAAAGAACAGATATCAGAATGCTCTTACTGTTTGTAATGTCGCATTAGATTCGGTTGTTTCCGATATCTTTGGAAAATCAGCCACCTCTGTTATTGACTACCTAATCGAGCAATCCGACAATTCCATCAACCACGAAGAAATCGCTTCCAGACTGCTTCGTTCCCTAAAGAAGAAGTCTGACAGTGTCATTGAATCCATCGAAGGGTACCAGATGACTGATTCCCAAAAATACCGTATGCGCCTCATCCGCGCACATATGGATTATATCACATCTATAATAAATGATATAGACACTATGCTTGATTCTTTGATTACCCCCTATGAAAATGCTGTCATGTTACTATGTACCATTCCAGGTGTTGACCGTAATAGTGCCATTACTATTATCTCTGAAATTGGTACCGATATGACTCAGTTTTCTGATTCCAAACGTTTATGCTGCTGGGCAGGATTAACGCCCGGCAACAACGAATCTGCTGGTAAGAAGAAATCCGTCAGAATAACACGTGCCGGTGTCTACCTCAAACCTGCATTAGTACAAGTTGCTCATGCAGCCGTGAAATCTGATAAATCGCCTTACTACAAACAGAAATATGAACGCATAAGGAAGCGCCGTGGCAAAAAACGAGCCATTATTGCAATCGCTCGGATGATCCTTACTGCCATTTACCAGATGCTGTCTGCTGGTGAAGTATGGAATCCGACCGATTTATACAAGATTGATATGCCTGAACCTCTGAAAGAAAAGCAGAAGGAAAAAGCTATCAAGCAGGCTAAGAAACTACTAATCTGCGAAGGGATTATTTCTGAATCCCAACTGGTTTCTTAGCTTTCTAAAACAATACTTTTTCAAAGGCTGCCATGAGGCAGATTGTTAAAGTGCGCCATTTATCGACTGTCCTCTACTTTCTTTCACAGTACATTTCCTTTCACTTATATCCTTAATAGTTTAATATCTCACAATGCTAACCCTAACGATACTTTTTTACATCGTCCAAGTAAACTGGCTGATATAAACGAATCGTAAATTCGATATACAAACTTTCATCCCTCCAGTACCTTACAAACCGTTCTTTTGCAATTTTCATCGCCTCCTCATATGCGAGATTACCTCTTTCCCATACCCGGAAATGTTCCGTGCCAAAATGTCTCCGCATCTCCGAAACAAAGTCGCACGAGCGGCATATTTCTATCATGTATGGAGTAGAAAACACAGAAAATATATTATCTTCCCTCACCTTATAAAGCCTATTCACCTGAAATGTTCTCATATCTACTTTCCCGGAATACATGCTTACAAACTGCTCATATGCATTCTGAAAGTCTTGAAAAACCGTTAGCCGAAGATGTATCCCATAGCTTTTTCGCCTTGCAATAGCTCCCGATAAAAATATTCCTGCCGAATACCTTGTCTCACCGATTAAACATAGCGTGGTAAATTCTTGATTTTCCATATGGTTTTTTCTCCCTTCCGCTTTCCATGGCTGCTTTCAATACAAAATCCGAATTTCAACTCTTCTAAAACCTCATTAATCATCTTCAAACCGGGAATTCGGTTTTTATGAGGAAACTTTTCAGGAAAAAGTTGTACTAAAATTTCTTTCACTTCATTGCGAAATTTCTTTTGCTCTTCTGAATCAAGAGATCGCCCTGCGTATGATAAAATCATTTTTCTCAACTTCTCTTCATTTTTCCTGTTGTTGACATCCCTCAAATAAATCACTGTTCCTTCTAATTCCTGCACGCCCAGCCATTGTAGCTGTTGCTCAACAAAAGCATTTGCATTGTTCTCCAGCTCTAATGCCATTTTTTCTGCAAACTGCCGTCTTTTCTTTAGCATATTAACCGCAATCGTATTAAGCAACAATTTCCCATCTTTAACATCGTAAAGCATCTTGGCCCTTTGGTAAGCTTCCTCATCGTTCATA
Source organism: Lachnospiraceae bacterium MD308 (assembly GCA_000403475.2). Taxonomy (GTDB): domain Bacteria; phylum Bacillota; class Clostridia; order Lachnospirales; family Lachnospiraceae; genus MD308. Next base: position 23,557 of record KE159796.1, on the reverse strand, counting down.
ATTTCAGTAAGCACTTCCTTCTCGGATAACTCTGCCAGCTTGAGCATAGGAGCTAGTGTATTAAACACAAGATTTTTAAGATAATTGGCCGATAACTTTGGGATATAGACATTTAAGGCAATATCTTCTCCTTCCTCTATTCTCCTTCTCCCCAGCATTTGTATAAATTCGGTTTGGCTAATTGTCTCCAACGCAACATTTTTTAATTTCTTGTCATGGAGCGAAATCCCGTTGTCAAGAACTTTCGTTGTCACCAAGACTTTACTTCGGAACTGATTTCTTTCGACAATTCTCTGCATCTCCTCACATTCTTTGTTATCCGCTGTTAACAGGAAAGCGTTTCCATTGAGGTTTCTTAAAAGCTGAGAGGCCGCTTTTTCCTTATTGGACTGAAACACTAGCCATTTATCCTCTGAGATATCTTCTGAAATAATCTGCGCCAGCTCATTTACTGTCTCATATATATACACTTTAAATTGGGGCATCGTTCTTTCCATGTGATAAAAAATCAGCTCTTCCGGGATTCCTTTAAGTCTCAAAACTATATCATGCGCTCTCCTTAAGTAGTGCTCCTTGTTCTCGTCTTCATAAACCAACTGCCACTCTGAGTTGTAGAACCCCAAGTATCCCAATACCGGCTCAATTGTTGCAGAAATTGCGATGGTCACAAAACAATTTTTCCTCCATTCCAGCCAGTCTAAAAACCTCTGAATTTTAGGATTGAACAAGGAATCTTCTGTGATGTAATGCACTTCGTCCAACACAACATAATGAAAGAACTGATTTATAATTGTTCCCCAATCATTCATTTCCTGAAGGGTCTGATAAGTTAGGCAAGTAATTCCCGACAGTTCGGCAATCTTCTGATTTTCAAGTAATTCATAGGGAACGTTTTGTAAACTACATACCTCCTTTACAATTTGTTTGTGCAGCAATACACGATTTGACAGATAAAGTATCTCCCGACCGTTTTTTATTACATATGGGAGTAATTTCCGCAGAATAAATTGAGTCTTGCCGCTCCCTGTGGGGGCAGCAATAAATATTTGCGAATGCGGGTTCCAATTACGTAAATCATCGTTTATAATGTTTGTCAAGTACACCATCTCTACCTCCTTCCTGGTAATGACAGTGTACAACATTTCCCAGCAATATTAGTTGGTATTAATATCGGATTTTTTTACCAAGTTTGGAGGTTACGAAATGACTAAAGAATCATACGGAAAATATGTCACAGACAGATATAGGAACATTTTTGTATCTGATTTATCTGAATATTTATATTATGAAATGGTTTCTTATTTTAAAGATAAGAATTTTGAATTAACTGACTTTTTCAAAAAACTCAAAGAATTTTTAATTCCTTTATTTCCCAATGAAAACACGTTTTTTCACACACATTATAAAAGCTTTTGTTATGAATGTACTTTTGACCTTTACCACTTTTTTGACCTTTTTAAATTTCAAACAAATCCTTTAACAACTACCATATCAGAAGGTATCCGCAAATATTCCACTCTCACTCAGACAACAAATACAGATGCTACTATAGCGCAAGATATCTCAAAAAAGAAAGAAGTTTTTTTCTCTGATTATAAAGACAAAGCAATATATAACAATTATCCTCTTAAAGCAAAAACTTATTATAACTATATCAGCTATTCCTTAAATTCAGGACATTCCGGCATTTTCCCAATTATTCCTACGGAAGATCTGGTATTTAATATTCGGAACTATCCTCATTGTATTTATAGTGGAAAAAAGATGGATAAAGGCATTCAATATTATAATTTTAGAAAGGTTATATCCGAATATCTTCTGTTGCATACTCAGAAATCAAGTATTCCTACTTTTGAGAACGAATATTCTGCTTATCTTTTTGAAAAACTGCATTATGCCATACAGTTCCAAAAGTGTGTAAATTCTTATTGTAGCCAAAAATACGACTCTGAATTAATTAAAATGCATTACCTACCATTGCTTTTATATACAAAGCTATTCGATACTCATTATTTATCACTTTCGGACTATTGTCTTAAGACTTATAACCATATCTTAAGCAATATTTACACTATAAATATAGATGAGGTGTTATTCCTGCTTATTGAAATCGAAACATACAATACCTATCTACTGCCCTCACTCTTCATCACAATTAAAGACATACTTCTTTTCCTACACAGCAACGACATATGCAAGATTGTAAATGAACTAAAAAAGTTTATTTTTTATTATTTGTCCTATGAAGATGTCCATAATTCTTCATACTATATTCAATTGAAAAAATATTATGAGCAGGCAAAGAACATATCCTATCCATTTGATGACATTCGTTCTCTTATAGAAAATATACCTAGTACAAATATTTCCTATACGTTTAATGAGGTATTCAGCCGCGCTTATTATAACCATGATAAATATGATTATTTTGGAATACGCAGACAAAATGAAGCTTCACCACCTGCATCCGTTAATGACTGTAGACAATGCCTAATGAATTATTATAGTATCATAGTTACAAACTATTGTACTGACCTGTTGATATTTAGCATTACTACCGCCTCATTAAGAGGCAGTAGTAAATACAGGATACAGGGAGCTGAGCTTTATTCTGGCATCACTGGTTCTGAACTGCCAGTTGACCTTTGCCGCAGCTGTATTCCGCTTCGCTTCCCATACGGACAGTTCTTTGCGTAATAGTCCTATCTCAGCAATGCGGCGGCTGAGGCATTGTCTGGTCATTACATTAAGCTCTATTTCAGCAATGTCCAGCCAGCTTCCATGCTTTGGCGTATAATGTATCTCCAGCTTTTTAATGATACGCCTTGCTTCTTCCGGCGGATACCGTTTGTACAGGGAAGCTGGTTTATGGGTGTTCAGATTATCCATCACAAGGATAATCTTCTCGGCATCAGGGTACATGATGTCCGCCAGATACCTGATTTCTTCTGCCCAGTCGACGGCTGCGCGGTGTTCCCGGACACTCACATGGTGAACCCCTCCAAGTGGTTCCACAAAGGCAAAGATGCTCACAGTGCCATTACGGACATATTCCGAATCGGTTTTCCGGCTGCTTCCGGGAATCATTGGCAAAGGCTCCCTTGCCTCCCCCAGAAGCTGGTATGGTTTTTCGTCCATACACACAACCGGATATTTTTCATCATAGGGAAGTTCATAAACGTCAAGGATATCCTCCATGCAGGCTATGAATTCCGGGTCTTCTTTTGCCGGGATGCACCAGTAGTCGTTTTTGTGAGGTCGAAGTTTGTTTTTTTTAAGGCATTGCGGATTGCCTCCCTGCCTACAGGAGTTTCCAGAATCACTTTTGATTCTTCCTCGAGCAGGCGGATGGTCCACCGGGAGTGTCCTTCTGGAACGGGGCCGCAGGCAAGCTCAATCAACCGGGCTTCTGTACGCCCGTCAACCTTGCGCCTTGCATTATCTGAATTTATGCTCCTTTTAAATTCGGTAACGGCATCAATGCCGCCATTCACGTATTTCGATACAGTATTCGTGACAGTTGCCATGCAGACACCATTGGATCTTGCGCTTTGTTCGTGGGTCAAAACTTTTCCATGCGCTTCGTCCAGGTCGAGAATAATCTGACATCTGCTGCGAATAGTTTTTGAAGTTTCCTTCTTACGGATAACAGATTTCAACTTTTTAAATTCATTTTCTGTAAGATGGATGCTATACTTTTTTGGTCTTGCCATAGAAATCACCGCCGTTTCTTTTATTATACATCAAAACAGCTGTGATTTCCATAATAATTTAGTTAAATATCAACAGGCCAGTACACTATTCTCATGCTACCCTAACAAATGATAAAATAAAAATGTTTTAAAAAATGTCTCCTATATATTATAAGGCTCCTGCCATTTTCCCCTCATATAAGAATATCTTTTGACTTAATTTGTTAGCTAATTATTTATACAAAAATCCCGACAGGTTTTTCCTGTCGGGTAACTTGATTCTAAATTAATTTCATGTCGCAACCACATATTTTGACAACATAATATTTTATATTCTGTGCAAAATTATATTAATCGCACTGGTAAGTATTCACTTAATTGAAATTTCTCCGGCATCCTTTCCGTCATACAGCACCAGCATTGTCTCACGTACCGATCTTGGCAGGATATAGACCTGCTCTTTGTATTCTCCCGCAAATTCCTTCAATAGCCCTCTCTTTAATATCGCCTCTGCCCCGCCGCTGCTGTTTAACGTCATGCACATATAGATCTTCGCATCCTCCCCGCGTCCTCTGATATCTCCCGGCAGGACCGCTCCGATATCCTCAATGATACATTCCTCTTCTTCCAGATTTTCAAGGGCTGCCTCCCATAACCCGTCAATGGTGACTTCCCATTCCATCAGCATCTTCTTTGTCACTGGTATGAGCGCCCCGCCCGTCTTAAATTCTGCTGCCCGGACCATGAATACTGCCACAAGGTCAAGATACTCCTTATAGACACGCTCCTTCAGATATTCCGTATTCCCTTCCTTATTAACAAGCCGCAGCCTGATCTTCTTCTTTACATCCTCCCATATCGGATATATGATCTTCGCTCGGAATCTTATGTTTCCTACTCTCTTCATCCTCCTGTCTTTCTTCCATATTAAACATTACTCTATACAACATTTCCTATGCCGCCTTCGTCTTCGTCCTTTTCAATCCGTTCAGCGCCTTTGTATACACTTCTTCTGTCATTTCATCCAGACTGTGGATATTATATCTTGCAAGCACCGCCTCCATCAGAACCCCGGTACGCTTAAGCTCCTTCTCCAGCGCCATCCGCTGAACTTCTGTGATTACAAAGATACCCGTTCCTGCATTGGCCCCCGCACTTTGGGAAATGTTTGTATCCGTCTCTTTTTCCTTCCCTTTCCACTGCCTCTTTCCCATCTCGAATACGGAGATCCCTTTGCCGTTGACGATCACAAGAGATACGATTTCACGCTGTTCATTATAGGAGATAGACTGCACGGAAAACCTGTCTGACGTTACAAAACGGTCTCCCTTCTTCTGGATGCTGGCAGTTCCCGCTGAAATCCATATAAACGGCGCGCTGTAAAGCTCCCTTCCCAGCCCCCAGTTAAAACAGGCTCTCTTAAAGGAATCCGATGCCTGCCCCTTTTCCTTCTCCGAATAACTGACCGTCCCCACGTCCTGTTTTGCGATCCACTGTTTCTTTCCCTCATCCCACACCTCCACGGTACAGTAAAGATTCCCGTCAATGCTCTGATGCGTCCTGCGCCACCCAAAAGGCGTAAACGTCTCGTCCAGAATCTTCTGGTCCACACGAGCATCCTTAAATAAAAGTAAACTTAACCCTTTCTCATTGATCACCGATACCCGGCACTCAATCTCATCCGCCCTGAGCAGGCGGACAAATTCGCTGCTATTGTTATCTCTTCCCATGCCTGCCATACCTTCCCTTTCTTCTGCTGACACTGAATATACAGCTTTTTCTTCTCTTCCCCCATTCCTGATACTGCCTGCTTTTTTTGCCAGCTCCGTCTTTATATCCCTGTTTCCTGTCATTTTTCACCCTTTCCGGAAAATCCAAAGTGATCCCCTTTCTTCTCCCTGTCCCCTTGCTGATGTCTCCGCTTTTTTTCTTTCCTGTTCCTTTACCGCACAAAATGTTCGTTTCGAACACCCTTCCTTCAACGGTAATGTCTGCACTCTTTTCTTTCCTCACCATAGATATCACCTTTTTATTCCATCTTTTTCGCAATACAAACAGGAAGAGACACCATCGCCCCTTCCTGTATTCCTACGCATCCTGCTCATTTTGTAAAATGTCTGGCTGGAACATTTCCCTTATGCCGCCTTCACCATAAACCTCCGGTACTGCGACACCTTCCGGTATTCCTCATAGATCTCCGGCCTCTCTTCCTTCAGCCGCTTTTCATCCAGCCTTGGGCTGCTTACTGGTTTCCATGAGATACGGTAACGGTCATTCTCCGCAATTTCCGCCTCCCCCATAAACAGTTTCAGCTCCTGTTCAATCTGGCGTTTCTCCGTTCCCATGCTTTCAATCAGCTCCAAAAGCTCCTGCCTCCGGCTTAATTTCTCGTCAAATCCCGTAAGCTCTACTGCCTCTGCTCTGGTTTTCTTATAATATTCCGCAATCACGCTGTCCGCTAATTCCGAACCGTCCGGCTCCGGCAGCACTCCCTTTAACACATGGTTCTCCCAGAAATCTTCCTCTATCCGTATCAGGTCTGCCAGCATTTCCTCATCCCGCTCTATCCGGTAATACTTGAATTCCCTCCCATAAATGAGTACGGCGATATACCAGGCGTCCGCATTGCAGACGGACATATAATGGAGGCACTGGATCTGATAGGACATAGGTATTTTCCCGTCCGCCCATTTCTCCGCCATATAAGGGCTTGCGGTCTTACACTCCAGCCCCGCGTTCTCTCCCACGATCATCCGGTCCACGTCCGCAAGCATGAAGGGATGTTCCTCATCATAATACATGAAGTTAGCCCTCCTAACCTTCTTTCCCGTCGCCTCTGTAAATCTCCTTGCTACATAATCCTCAAACTCCCTTCCCTGACGCATAGCCTCATTGTCTATATCTTCAATGTTGTCCGTTGTCTTGTCCTGGTAAACCTGCATGGCTGTCCGGTAGGGGTTTAGCCCGCATACCGCCCCGGCATCAGACCCTCCAAGCCCCCGTTTCCGGTATCTCAGCCACTCCTGCCTGTCAAGTCCAAGTGTGGTTACTAACTTTCTCATGCCGTCCGCTCCTTTCTCCGCTTTTTATATCTCCCCCTGAGTCTTGAAAGCTCTTTATTCAGGCAATACTCTACATCTTCCATATAGGAGTCCTCATATTTCATCCACCTCCCATAAAGGAAAGCCAGAAGGCTCGGAAACGCAGTCACTGCCTCCAGCGTCTCTTCCGCTATCCGTCCGCTCATTTCCATCAGTGCCTCATAAATGCAGATCATGCTGTCGATCCGGTAAGCCGCCTGAAAGATTTCCTCCTTCTCCAGTTTCAGCATACGGCTCTTAAACTGCTTAAGCTCCCTTTCAATCTTTCTGCAGAATGTCTTTTCCAACTGTTTTCGGTACATATCCATCCCCCTTTCCTTATTTCCCTACGCTGCGCTCACTAACTGGTACGCCTTGTCAATCAGCGGGTTCCCTTCCACCGTCCGCGCAAACAGGTTCTCCTTATAATTTGCCGTCTTCCTGAGGGGCTGTGCATGGGTGGCAAAGTCCGACACCGCATTGATGAAACGATAAGCATTTTTCCCGATATCCTGCAAATCCGGGGCGTCAAAATACCGTATCTTCATATCCTCCCTGAGCCGTTTCATGTTCCTCACCTGCTGCGGGGTCGCCCCTTCCTCCACCGGGAGCAGGATCTCTATATATTCCATGACCTTCTTATCCGTCAGGCGGTTCATCCGCAGTACTTCAAACTCCTTCCCCAGCCGGTCCATGTAATCTTCCGCCCTGAAAAGCGTATCCCTCGCCTCCCGGATCTTGCCCCTGATGTCCCCCACATGCATCATGGACCATGACCGTTTCGCCGTGGACAGAGCAAGGTTCAGAGTGTTGTTGCACACCACCCTCACCGGAGTCAGCGCGATCCTGACCGCCCCGGAGCCGTCATGGGTATTAGAAAAAAGAAGGTACGGGCTGATTCTCTCCCCGGAAATGATATATTCATGGGGCATATGCGCTAAAAGCCAGACCTTCCTGCCGCCCAGAAGACTTCGCGCCGTCTCGTAGCGCACCCCTTCCCCTAAGAGCGCATCCGTAAATGCGAATGCCTCCCGGTTCTGAATGATCTTGTAGCGGTCTGTCACCACGCCAAGCACCCTCCGGTCTGAATCCCTCACATTTGCCTTGTAGCCATCAATCAGCTCTTCCTCTTCCGTATAAATCGGCTCCTGTACCACGTTCCAGTCAAGCCCTGCCAGTCCAAGGGCCTCCCTTGATCCGGCCGCCTCATTTACCCGTACCCCAAGGCCATGCCATGGAGTTTCCCTCACATAAAACATACTCTCTACATTTGCTGCCATATACAAATCCCTCCTTAAAATAATTTTGCATTACTCTTTGTTTTGTTCCTGCCGTCTGTCCGTCAAAATGTTCGTTTCGAACATCCCGCATTCCAGCACTGCCCATCCGGTTTTATTCATCGCTCTGTTTTTCTTGTTCCCCCTTAAATCTTTATAAAGAAATCCAGAATCACCCTTCCTGCTCTCTTCACAATCACCAAAATCTCAAACATAAGCATCTCCTCCAAAAACGGTAGGGATAAAGCTATCCCCGCCGCACCATAATATTTTTTCAATTTTCAATTCTGTAAATCCCATTTCAAAGAAACCTTAAAAACGCACCCACCGACTCTTCCTTTCTTTTTTATTTTTCTTTTCCAACAGGTTACGCTGCAGTCTGACAGGCCTCTCCCCTCCTTTAACATAAATTTGGCGGCAGGAGAAATTGAATCTCCTGCCGCCGGTATCAGGCTACTTCATGGTTATAATATGTAACTAAAAAATAAAAATTTTACATTCGCTATATAGCTTGCTGCAAATCATGATTCATCATTCTTTACAGTTCCTATTTTGATATCTTTATTTTCTTCACAGCAGAATATTTTCCATATACTTTCTTTCCAGTTGAATCTTTTCTATATGCACGTACTTTAAAATAATAGTTTTTCTTTTTCGTCAGTTTTTTAATTGTCAACGACTTTTTTGTTGTAGTAACAGTGTTGCAATTCTTTTTAAATTTCAAATTTGTACTGTAAAGAATTTCATATCCTGATGCCTTATTAACCACTTTATATTTTAATGTAACTTTCTGTCCGCTTACTTTTTTTATAGAACTAATTGTTGTTTTCCCGGTATTCACTTTTTCCCATTTTGCGTAAAGCGTTAGGTTTTTCTGATCCTTCTTTGTTATCTTTGTAATCTTATTTTTGAACTTCTTATCCGTATACCATCCTTTAAAAAAATAACCTTTTCTAGTCGGATTATTCAACGTAATATTTTCTTTATAATAAGAGGATGGATTACTATTGTTATTTTTTCCCCCATTTAGATTATACTTAATCGTATATTTTGATCCTGTCCAATGAGCATATAACGTATGATCTGCCGTTTCGTTTACCACAGTTCGTGCTGTAACCTGCGAACCTCCAGTTTTTGCCGTATACCAACCTCTAAATGTGTAGTCTTGTTTTGTAGGTGTCGGTAATGCCCCATAAGTTTCTCCTTTTTTCACTTCTTTGTATGTGGTTGACGCCTTGCCTCCATTTGCATCAAAAGTCACTTTACAGACATCTTTTTCTGGCACTATATTCACAGTGAATATTTCCTCTGGACTATACATTGCCTCTTCTCTAATAGCAACAGGGAAACCATTAGGTGGTAAATATCCAAAAGTATCTGATTTTTTAAGAATTTCTTTATAAAAAGTATGCATATCGTAGGTTACTTTAAATTTTACTGTCCCTTTTCCAACAAATTTTATTGTCTCAGTTGTATTCAAAATATTCGTATAATCTGGGTTACTTCTTTCTATTAACTCTGCTCCCGATATAATCTCCATTTTAAGCTTATATCCGATGGGTTCGATTGAAAAATCAAGGTTTTCTCTCGTGTCTGTTAATTGCTTTATTACATCTTCAACTTTCCTATTGATTACGGAAGTATTCTTTAGAGAGGTGATTACATTTAATTCCGTTCCCACTTTTATTGTTTTAGGTAAATTTGATTCAATAATAGGATTTTCTATTGTCACTTCATATGGATTATCAACATCTCTATATGCCGCAACCTTAAATACTCCCGGCTTTGTTGCAGTTCCGGGCAAATATTCTGTTAATGTACGTGTTTGAGGATCTACTACATTTGAACCTCCCCAATTTATTCCTTGCATAAAATATTTAGGCTGCTCATTCCATGTATGCTCTGAAAGATAAAACCCATCTTCTAATGCTACTCCCATAATACAATTATGATAAATATACAAATCTCCAAAACTATCTCCAACCTTTATTTTTGTCGGTACTAGTTGTTCAATATAAGGTTTCTTTGCCGGTTGTACATTAAACTCATAAATTTTTTCTATTGTAGGTGTTTCATTTTTAAATACCTTAATTTTAACAATACCTTCTTTAGTAAATGTAAGAGTTTTTGAATATGGAGAAAAATCATCCGTTTCCTTTATCTCTGTTATATCTACATTTTCATTACTTTCTATTACTACATACTCATATTCATTTCTTAAATAAATTGTATCGCCCACCCACATTTTCTGAAGATCCTGCTCACTTAGACTTTCTGGGGGATTATCAAATGGAAAATAATCTTCCGCATTTCCAACTAATGGGAGTCCAAATGTCATCCCAAATACTAATAAAAACAATAATATAATTTTTTTATTCATTGCCTTCTCCTCATTCATAAACCTTTTATTCTACATATCAGTTTTTGTAGAAAAATTTTCATTTAAAAATTCTCTCCATTCATCAGACCTTTTATTGCAAATGAAATCATAGTGTTTAGATAGTAATTATTATCATGAATTAAGTTTTTCTCTCGCCACATCTTTCAATAACTTTGGCGCATTCACATTATTGATAATTTTTTTTAATCGATTATTTGACACTCCCTCTAATCTTTCACGATATATTTGTCTTTGTTCTTCATTATGTTCATCTAAAATTTCTTTTAAAATATCTACTTTAATTTTCTTACATAAGTTAATCTCTTGTCTAATATCTCTGACATTGCTAACATATTCTCTTTCCCCATAACTGCTGATGAAACTTTCTTTCTCTTTTTCTAAAAGCTCCAACTCCCGCTCTAAATTTTCAATTTCTCGATTATATTCTGCAACCTCTCTTCTTACATTCACCCCAGTAGTTTTTGATATTGAATCCTCTAGGTTTTTCTCAAAAGAATCCCCTATTCCTTTCGCTATCTTTGATAAAAATCCCATAATTGTTTCACTTCCTTAAATACATCTATCTTTTCTTCTTATTATTTACTCTATCCACTTCTCTTAATGCACGTTCATCTCTAATTCTAGTAAGCGTTCGATCTATACCTAATTTTTGCTCCACGCGATCTTTACGCTCCATATTTCTTAACATTTTACCAAGTCTTTCATCCTCACGCTCTCCTTTACTTTTCTTAAAATCAAACATTTTAACTCTTCCTCTCTTTTTTGACTATTATACCAATACTTTAGTATTTTGCAAATATACTCCCTAGCAATTATTCTTATTAAAAAGGAGGAGTTTTATGTTCGGCGAGATAATCAAATCCTTGCGGATTTCCCGCGATCTTAATCAAGTGCAACTTGCCAATGAAATCAATGTATCTAAGCAAACTATTTCAAACTGGGAAAACAATAACATACTCCCTTCTATTGAAATGCTCGTTAAAATTTCACAATTTTTTTCTGTGAGTACAGATTTTTTATTAGAATTGGATAATCGAAAATATATTGAAATTACAGGCTTGTCCGATAAGCAATTAACTCATGTGCAACAAATTATTAATGATATTCTTGGCTATTCAGAGTAACTGGAACTTCCAGTTACTCTGTTTTTTGCACCCATCTTTCAATATTTCTATTGCATAGCAATATCCGTTCATAAAACTCTCTTCTCAGAATTTCTCAATTTCTTTCGCTAAACACTCTCGTACCATTGTTGCTTTTCTTTTATTTCTTGTATTAATTTTTTAAATATTCTTCCAATGTACAGTTTCTTTCTCCTATATAATACCACTCCTCATCTTCTACAAGCATCCATCCATGTTCTTCTACCCCATGCAACCTGTTTTTCGTAAGCAATGTTCCATAAAAGTTTACAAGAATCCCTTTGGCGATCTCTACCGGATACCCAAAGCTTTCATCATCATGCCTTACCTCATACTGATAAAGCCCTTTCGGTACAGACCTCCTCTCAACCCTCACATCCGTAAATATAGCTTTTTCCCCAAACACCTCTACTTTCTCATAGCTAAGTTCCTTTGCATCATATCTCATTCCAATCCTCCATAATCCTGCTATTTTATTCCATTTCTTCTTCTCTTACGCGACTTACCGGCACCGCATCAGGATTTCTTTCATCAGACACAAATCCTCCGTCCTCACACAGTCTGCCCTCTGCATGATTGCACCGGCGGTAAATACCACCCACTCAATATCTGTCCACCCCGTCTGTGGGATGTTCGTTTTGAACACTTTTTGAATCGCTGTTTCAGCCGCCTTTGTTATCTCTCCCGTATTGTTTTTCAGCCATTCCTCCACCAGTCTTGCGTAAGTATCTGCCAACTCTTCCTTTACATTTCTTTCCTTCCCTTTCTTTTGATCCTGTAATTCCTTTTTCCTTGTAATCTCCTTAATGGATACATTCCTTCTTTTTGCTGATTTTTTCGCAATCTCCCTCTGCTTTTCAAGGGGTAGCTTTGCCGCCTCATACACCGCAGTAATACCTAAATTCCCCTTCTTAAGTTCTTCCTTAAGCTCTGCTGAAGCGTTCTTACCGATACTGTCCATCTTGGCAATGTTGGAGCTGCTCTCATTCATAAGCTCTGCTACCATCTCCCTGAGGCTCCCTTTTAACACAAGCCCCTCCTTCTTTGCCTTCACCAGCGCCTCCTTGAACCTCTGGGACTGCTGCATCCTCTCCCATGCCGTAAGCTCCCGGTTATAGAGGTTCCCCGTAAGCAGGGAAAGCTCCAGTACAGCCGGGGTCATATCCTTATACAGATATCGGACCTTCCCATACTCCTTATACCCCCGCTCAAGGTTACAGATATTTGCAAGATTTCTCCTATGCCCACTGACAATGATAAACTTCCCATCCATCCTCGCCAGCACTGTAGGTTGCTGCTGTCCTACCGCCAGAAAGCTGTCCGCCAGTTCTTCAATCTTCTCCTGGGAATAAAAATTACCCTCCGAGGGCGATACCTCATAAGGACTTAACCAGATTTCCTTATACTCATTTACCTTTCCGATTCCAGATACCGTACCTCTGGCATCCAAAATATCATTAATTCCAAACTTTGCCATACTCCTTACCTTCCTTTCCCTGTATATGCCGTCACAAACTTCTTATAATCCTGAGCCGCGCCACAGCACGGGCTGTACTCATAAATCGGTTTCCTTAAAAATGTATTTTCTGCCACCTTCATTGAGTAGCGGATGATGCCAAGGACAGGATACTTTCTGCAGCAGGAACTATCCCCACGCTCCCGTTCCCGTTCCAGCCATTTTAACCCTGCCGCCTCCCCGTCCGTCTTCTGATAGGACGTGACCAGCACCCCTTTCAGCGTCAATGACGGGTTGATAGCTTTTGCATCCTCAATCTGTTCTGCCACGATGTCAAGTCCCTCAAGGGCGTCCTCGTCGACCTTCACCGGAACGATCACCTCTTCGGATACGGCAAGGGCATTGACCACGTTAATCCCGATATCCGGAGGATTGTCGATTATACAGTAATCGTATTTATCACAGATTTTTCCGAACAGCCTCCGGTATCTCCCTGTAATATCCCCGCTGTTTTCCCTCATCAGGCTACAAACCGCCCCGAACAGCGACATATTTGCTGTTATGATGTCAATGCCGTCATAATCCGTCGCCTGTATCAGCTCTTCCGGCAAACTCCACTCCCCCGTCAAAAGCTTTGCCACTGGAGCTGCATTCTCTGCGTCATATCTTCGGTACGCCCTGCTTATATTCCCCTGCTTGTCATTGTCTAAAACAAGCACTTTATAATCACTTCTCCACAGCTCATATGCCATATTTACCGCTGAAAATGTTTTGGCTACTCCGCCTTTCATGTTTAGTAAATTAATAACCTTCATCCTTTCCCTCGCTTTCTATGCCCTTCTTTGGCATACTCATTTTTTCGTAATAAAAAGCCGGAACAGCTCTGCCCGGCTTATCCCTTCGTCCATTTATAATAAAATAATTCTGATAAATCTTCTGTTACCCTTACGAAAACTGGAATACCTTTCCCCTTGCCTTAAACGGCAGCCTCTTCCCCTTCAGGAGCAAGAAGGCATGTTCACGGTGTACCACCATCCGGTCTTCTATCTCCCCGTCTGTAATAATGAGGATAGGACCATCCTTTGGGAAATCTTTTGCGTTTTCCAGAAGGTCAACTCCCGGCTGGAGCCTTGTGCCGCCCCTGCCCTTTACCTCCACCCGTCCGGCGATCTCCTCCGGACTTAAGTATCCGGCATCATACGCCGCCGCGTCACAGAATACCACTCTCGCAAAAGGCACTTCACGCCCTGCCGCATAGCTAGCGATACTGCCAAGGGCTTTCCCGATCATCTCCACACTCATAGAACCGGAGGTGTCTGTCACCACGCCAAAGGTCCTCCCCTGTGTAAATGCTTCATCCTCTCCATATCTCGGCCTTGGGATGTCCGGCGTCGCCCCCTGCCTGCGGCTCGGCTTTGCGTATGTCCTTTTCTTTTCCGGATAAGGGAACTGCTCATCAAACCATCTGGCAAGCTCCACATCCCACGGAATGGGAGGCATGGAAAGCGCACGGATCTCCTCTATTAACCCCGCAGGAATAAAGCCCCTTCCGGTTCCGCCCCTTTCATGGTAAGCAAGCCCCTGGCTTAACGCGCTTTTACAAAATTCATCCAGCGTTACCCCGTCTTCCCCCATCTGCTTTCTTTTGCCGTCTCCAAAAAAATCCCCCTTCCCATAACCCCTGAACGTGTCCAGTCTTTCATATTTCCTGATATCCGCTAAGATCCGGTCATAGATTTCTTCCGCCGAAAGATTTTTTAAGCTTTCATCATAGAGAATCTCCCCTTTTGGCATTTCCCCGCTCCGCATATCTGACAGCCATCCGTTAATCACATAGTCACATGCCACATTCCAGAGATAAGGGTTTCTTCCCCGGCACCGCTCCTGATGCTGGAGGCCGGCATGGAGGTATTCATGCGCCAGTACGAATTTCAGCTCTTCTTCCGTCAGGTTTGCTGTCGGGTTGATATAGATCTCCCCCAGCGCCACATCAACCGCCGCAACCTGTATCTCTTTCCGCTCACAGATACGGTAATCTTCTATAATATGAAACGCCGACGCAAGGCCGCCAAGCAGCGGGTAATGGTTTAAGAACCACTGGGCCGCATGTTCCGCCTTCCCCATAAGATGTCCCCTGCGTTTTTCATGCCCTCCTGCAACGCTGACCGCCTCGGACGCAGAATCCGCCAGCGCGTAAGCAAATGTAAGGGCATACGGATTTTTCCCATTCTTATCATAGATAACCGGACGCTCTAACCCAACCATGTCCATAAATCCATTGTCCCCTTCCGTCCCGCCGCTTAACAGCAGTTCTTCGTAGATTTCCCTCTCGTCCATCTTCCTTCCGGAAAATCCGTCGTCCCCGCTTCTTGCCGTCGGCTCCCCAAACTTTACATCCGTCAGGAACTTCCCAATATAAATATCACATGCCTGATTCCAGACCCGGATATCACACCCTTCCATCTTCTCTGCGTCAAAATGTCCAAACGCCAGATGCAGCAGGCAGTGTACAATCCCATATGCCCATTGCTTCGGGGAAAGGAAATAATCCTGATTCAGATAAATCTCCCCGTTCCTATTTACCAGATAGGGGATCTTCTTTCCCATCGTCCTTTTGTCCCTGACCAGGATCTGTCCCTGTAACCGGGAGAACAGCGGATGTTTTTTATAGATTCCATATCCTGCTTCGAGATTCTCCAGCGTAATGTCTTTTTTCCGACTCCCTTCCTTCTGGTTTCCTTTCCCCTGACCTGATTTCTTCCCCTTCTTTCCCATATGATACCTTCTCCCTCTATGAAATTTTCTCTCTATGATACTTTCTCTCTATGATGCCTTTTCTCTGCATGATATTTTCTCCCTGTCTACCTTCTGCCTTTCTTACAGTTCCTTATTTCCCGGAAACCAGCCTCGGCAGGTCCCTTACGATCTCCACCATAAACCAGTCCGGCAGGACTTTCCCGTTATCGTCACTGACAACCATCTGCGCGATCTCATAATTAATCGAGGACAGTTCTTTTATCATTGCTTTTGCCCGGTGGGAAAGGTACTGCGCCTCCCGGTTCATCTTCTGCTTTTTCTCCGGCAGCTCATGAAGGAGCATCGCCCTGAAAGACTGCGCCACAAAATATAAGACATCCCGCTCCTCCGGTTTTGACGGGAATTTCGCAGTCCCTTTGATGATATCCCTAAGCAGGTGCCTGTTCCCTGACTGCTTTGTAAAGGCAAGGAACATTCCCGCATGGGCGGCTGAAATACAGCCATACGCGAGCGCGCGGAGCGTCCCTTCCGGCAGTTCCTTTTCCCCTGCCCCGTATGCTTTTAAGGCGTCGCTTAACATATGCCATGACCTGGGCGTGGAATATGGCTCTTCTGTCTTTGGCGGTTCCGAAAATAAGTGGTCCGGCCTCTCCGTAATATAATCCGTCACCCACGGGTGGATTCCTGCCTCATATGCCCATGATAACCACTGCTTTGTATTCACGGTAAGCTGTACATGGAACATGCGGTTTACAAGGGCCGAGGACATGGTTTTTACAATTGCGTTATCCTGCGCGCGGTTCCCCGCCCCGATGACAATGCTGCCCTCCGGCAAATGGTATTCCCCGATCCTTTTTTCATGGATCAGGCTGTAAAATGCTTTCTGTACTTCCTGCGAACAGGCATTTAACTCATCCAGAAATAAAAGATACGGCTCCTTCCTCGCGATCATCTTCGGGGGAAGGAATTCCGACGTTTCCCCGTTAATTCTCGGAATCCCGATAATATCCTCCGGGGCAAGCTGGCTCCCCAGCATGGATACACACGGCAGCCCCACGTCCTCCGCAAATTTTTCTACCAGCGCTGATTTCCCGATTCCCGGCGCTCCCCATAGGAACACCGGACGCACGGTAGCGATATTTAATAAAATCTCTGCCACCTCATTCTGTGTGACACTCATTGGTAAATTCATACTCTTTTCCTTTCGTCTCTCAGGCCATCTCCCGGCCTCTCATCTTTTCGTTATATTGTTTCTTTTTGTTCACGCATCTTACCCTCGCACGGGGGCAGTATTTGCCGCAGTGCTGGCAGTAAGCCGTATGTCTTGCCGCCCTTCCTTTCTTACACTGTCCAAGCGCGATATAATATTTACATGGTATTTCCCTGTATTTTGCCATAACCCTAACCCCTTTCCTTACTTCCTGCTTTTGAAACTATAGACAGGTGCTTTTTTCGTAGAAATCTTCGTTCCATACCATAAAAATGAGCGCAAAAAAACACCTCAAAATAGAGATGCCGAATAAATCCTTCTATGCAATTCGTAAATGGATACAGAATATTTTCTTCTGTTATCCAGCCGCCACATCAAGGATCATCTGCTCTCTGTTATTAACCGCTATTAAATTCTTCTGTGATAAAGTTCTCTGTGTCATGATGATCCTCCTTTCAGTGACTGGGTTTTCAGTTACGTTATTTACAAGAGTAGTATAGATTGCCGTTCTGAAAATGTCAATAGACACTTTTCTTTTCACCATACTTTCAGACTGCCTAAGTTCATTTCCTTTCCAAACCAAACCCTGTCTGTAAGCAGATCTACACATTTTTCTGCATATGCCCTTAATCCTTCAATTTCCCAGTATGCCCGGTATGCTCCATTCGTGTAAGCAACTGTATTGATTCCCATATGAATGTGTAAATGCCGGCTGTCATCATGTACCGCAAACACTACCTGATGTTCATTCCCAAAATACAGGCCTAATAAATATCCCAATTCTTTTACCTGCCAGGGCGAGAAATACAATGTCTTTTCTACGGAGAATATGTAATGGCGGATCTGCTTTCCATCTGTCTTTCCATAATAATATTTTACCTTATAAAACTGCCTGATAATATCTTTTGCATTTGTCAGTATGATCCCATAACCACCGACAAGTCTGATATTATCCAGCCGCAGTATATAAGCAATCACATTGTCCACTGCATTATAATTTTCATAAGTTCCATCCGGTATCCTGATTACAACCCTTTCCACAGCTTTTTTCCCTCCTTCGTTAACAGCAGTCTTTGTTTTTCATTAACTTCACACTCTTCTAAAATCAATGTACATTCTGTAGATAACCGGCATATCTGCTCCATGATATTATTATCCGGATTCCTATTATAAATATTTCTCAGTAATACCTGCCTGATATACTCACTCTTGTTTATACCTGCATTTTTTACCTCCTTCATTAACTTTATATGGTCTT
Source organism: Lachnospiraceae bacterium MD308 (assembly GCA_000403475.2). GTDB lineage: Bacteria > Bacillota > Clostridia > Lachnospirales > Lachnospiraceae > MD308. The sequence goes on along the minus strand of KE159796.1, from coordinate 5,284 downwards.
TTTCTTCCAATCTGAAAGTCTCCTTTACTTGTTTGCCTGTTTCCATTACCGCTTGCCTCCGTTTCTCTTTTATTAACAGGTAATGCGTTGTCCGACAATTCTATCTGTCAGTTTCATTACTCTGCTTTATCTGTCTGTTAGCAGTTTTATTTTCTTTTATCTTATGCCTCTGGATTTTATAAGCTGTTACTCATATTAAATCTGCATAAGATTACTAACATTAGCAGTAAGAAATAAAATCATTCGCGGAGGTATCAGACAATGTTCCAGGAGACTTATAATGACATGATAAGCATAGAAGACCTATGTGAAATGCTGACAATCGGTAAAAATACCGGTTCTTTCCAAGATTAGTTGAATTCAGTGTAGAAAAGTTCATGGAACAATACTTTTGCCTTTAGTAGTGTAAAGCTGTTCCTGCCATACATGATCCGCTTTATAACCTTAATCTTATTTACACTGCCTTCTGCCAAACCATTATTGTAAGAGTAGGCAATTCCATTTTTGACAGCCTCTATATCGTTACAGATGCCTTCCATAAATGATTGCAGTTCAGGTATGTCATATTTTTTGGCGGATTTTATCCATAGATCGAGCTTTTCAGGTTTTTGCGAAAACATTACTGTATGGAATTCTTTCACCAGAGTATATAGCTGACTTAATAACGGATATCTTTCTAAAGCCTGCTCATATTGGTCTTCTGTGATTGTTGCAACATCTTCCAGTTTCTTATAAATGAGCTGGCATAACGACTTTCTTTGGATAAATTCCGATTGGGGCTTGTTTTGTTCTTCCTGTTCCTGCATCCGTGTCCTCTCTTTTTGCATGAACATCCGGAGGGAAGCGACACTCCCAGTATATCCTTTTCCACAAAGGATGTTATGGATTTTTGGATATGTAAGCCCCTGGCTCCTTAGTTCTATGACTTCTTTCTCATAGGGTGCCAGCTTGCCCGGAATCCTTCCATTATAATGGCCATTTGTAACGGAATAGCCAGGATCCAGGTAGTTCTGTATTGTTTTGCGTGTATGGTGCATCATGGTGGCGATCTGTTCAATTGGATATCCGGCCTTCGCCAGCTTCCGGGCTTCATCGACCTCGCACTGTTTCTGCCGCATTGCCAACTGGTGCTGCCGTTCCCGGGAGATTGCCTTGTTTTCTGGGATTTCATCTTCTGGTATGGCAAGGTATTTCCGGACTGTTGTAGGGCATGAATGCATCAATAGTGCGATATCGGATACGGTCAGCCCTTCTTTCTTTTTTTGATGGGCATAGCGGATCCGCAGTGGACGGTTTGCAGTGTTATACAGGGCCTTCCTCTCCTCTGAAACCTCCTCCGTCAGTGGGATCTCTATCCTGGCAGGAAATTCCCGGATGATATATTTATTTACGGCTTCTGAAAGCCCTTTTATCAAATGGAACCGGTCGCTAACCTGTATCGCTTCAGGATGTGAGCCTGTTGCCGCTGAAGAATAAGTGGCTGCTCCATCCCTTGATATGACCTGGATATTAGGAAATGTCGCAAGCCAGTTGGCGACATCAGTGGTTTCCCTGGAAGAGATCAGATCAATGATCCGATGGCTCTCAAGGTCGACCATGACCGTTCCATAGGAGAACCTTTTCCTGAGTGCAAAATCATCCACACAAACTTTTGTAACAGAAGACTTATCCACAATCGCTGGCATTTTTTTTAAGCAGACTGCAAATACTGCTTT
>KE159796.1:0-2929 GCA_000403475.2 Lachnospiraceae bacterium MD308 | reverse complement strand
TTTGGCGTTGCAAAAGGATGTACCTCAGCAAATGTTGTATGTTGGCACTCCGGGTTGTCACAAAACATCTTCCGTGTAGTTATTAATAAAATAACTCAAACTTCGCACTTGAATAAGTACCTATGCACCTTGCTACGAAAATAAAACTCGTAGCCAAGAACTGAACCTTGACAACAAATGTTTTCAACAATCATGGAAGCATCACGATAAAGCAGTCATAAAAATGGCTGCCGTCAGTGAAATATTGGTATTATAAAAAAATCAGGCTTGCGCTTCCACATGGTAGCCATGCTTCTCTAATTCACGTATGTATCGGGAAAGCTGTTTTTGTTCGCAGCTTTTACGTCTGGCTTCAAAACAGGATTCATCGAAAAGAGTGCCTTGCTTTAGCATGGTGTAAATAATTACAAGAAGTTTTCTTGCAAGGGCAATAATAGCTTTTTTAGCCCCTTTCTTCTGTTTGATTCTCCAATACCAGGCGGACAGATAGGTATTGCGTTTTCCGGCGATTACCCAGGCGATTTCACAAAGCATACTTTTTATGTAAGGATTGCCTTTCGTGACAGATGTGCTTTTCCGTTTCCCGGCGCTTTCATTATTGCCGGGGCACAGGCCTGCCCATGAACAGATATGCCCCGCGGTTTTGAACGGCTTCATATCAATGCCGATTTCAGCAATGATTGCGCAGGAAGCCGTTGTGCTGATTCCATAAATGCTGCTTAACTGCTCCACCTGCAAAGCAAATGGGGCCATGTCCGCCTCAAGACTCTTTTCGATTTCGGCAAGATGTTCTTTTAAGGAATCATAATGCTCCATAAGAATCTTCAGGAAGGCTTTTTGATGTTCTGACAGGGTTCCATTTACGGACATGAGGATTTCATCTATACGGTTTCTTGTCTTTGTTTTTAAGCAGGAATCCAAAGCAGACCGGTCAATCCGTCCATGCTCAGTGAGATGCCGGATGATGTTCCTGCCGGAAGCGCCAAAGATATCAGAAATAAAAGAGGAAAGGCGAAAGCCAGAGCTTTGCAGGAACTTCTCAACCCTGTTTTTCTGGGATGTGATGTCACGGATGACGCTCTTACGGTAACGGTTTAAATCACGGAACTCCCGGATTCTTTTTTCCGGAATAAAGCTGCCATTCAATAGCCCGGCACGTAGCAGGGTGGAAATCCATTCAGAATCCCGCATGTCTGTTTTCTTGCCAGGGACGTTCTTCATATGGCGTGCGTTTACAACCAGCAAAGTAATATCGCCGCCAAACGCTTCTTCCAGTATTTCATAAATAGGCATCCAGTAAATACCTGTGCTTTCCATAGCAACATGATGGCAGTTTTGAGAAACGATCCAGTCCCGTAAAGCAATCATATCCGGGATTAAGGTGGTAAACTCCCGGATTTCAGAGTTTGTCGGCTTACCCAAAGGGCCGGTCAGGATACAGGCAACAATTTTATCTTTGTGGACATCCAGCCCACAGGAAATTTCCAGAAGGTCTTTCATACAGAGCATCTCCTTTGCAATAGAATGGGCAGGAGATTTGCCCGAGGTGATACGGACTTTGCTACTCGTGCTAACCATAAAAGGCGCGACAATATGCTGTGCTCAAGGGCAAAACATTTACGTTGAAAAACGGGGTGCAGATCCTCCAAGGTGCGTTCAAACTTAATCCTGCCTAAAACTATTATAAATCAAGACAGGAAGCTAAAACAGTAGTGGAGCCAGCCCCCTCCTATTTTCATTATAGGCTGTGATAACCCTTCATGATTCGTTGAAAATTCAATAATAACTGGCATAAAAATAGCATGAAACCGTCTGGTTTTGATATAATTGAGTTGTTCAGAAACAATCATATATCCGGAGGCTCATGCTATGAATAAAAGTATAACACAAGACAATCAAAATGATAACCAGATTTCGAAATCTATCAGAAGATTTTTTACACGGTTTCATCTTTCTTCTGCATTGAAAACTGCTAATGCCTACAAAAAGAAGGGAATTTCTGCAGCACTGATTTTTCAGTATCTGTTTCTTTTGATATTTTCAAACAGAAGTATGTATATGAACCTGCTGATTGGAAAAGACTCACCGGATTTTGCAAAAGATACGGTTTATCGTTTTATGAAAATGCTCCAGATCAACTGGATTCGGTTCACAACGGTTTTATCCAGCCGAATCATTAGGGATGCCATTGCTCCACTTGATTCAGCAGACCGTGTCAACGTACTGATCATTGACGATTCCATGTTTGAACGTAACCGTTCCAAAAAAGTGGAACTTCTTGCAAAGGTATATGACCATGCAAAACATTGTTATAAATTTGGTTTTCTCATGCTTACATTAGGCTGGTCAGATGGAAGCACTTTTCTCCCGGTCAACAGTGTCCTTCTCTCCACCGAAAATAAAAAGAACAGAATCAATGAAGCAAAGGAAACGGATAAAAGAACGGTTGGATATAAGCGCCGTATGCTTGCTGTCAAGAAAGGAACGATCGCCATGCTGGAGCTTTTAAAATCTGCTAAAAAGGCTGGTATTCCGGCTAAATACGTTCTGTTTGACAGCTGGTTCTCTTCTCCAAGCTCCCTTCATGCTGTCAAAGAAATCGGATATGATGTAATTGCAATGGTAAAGAAAACACCTAAAATGTTCTTCCGGTATAACAGCGAAGATATGCCGCTGACAACTATTTACAAGAAAAACAGGAAACGGCGTGGACGTTCCCGGTATCTGCTTTCCGTCATGGTGGATGTTGTAAAGGAAGGAAAAACCATCCCTGCCAAAGTGGTCTATATCCGTAACAAAAACAAGAGAAAGGAATATCTTTGTCTCATTTCCACAGACGTGAGTCTGAGTGAAGAAGAGATTATCCGCATTTATGGAAAACGCTGGGATATTGAAGTATTCTTCAAAGTCTGCAAGAGCTATCTTAATC
>KE159795.1:2301356-2382349 GCA_000403475.2 Lachnospiraceae bacterium MD308 | reverse complement strand
TGAACTTCTGTGGAAACATCAGTGCCTGCGGGTTCTGCCGCTGTGCCTTCCCCACCTGCGGGCGGCTCTGAAAGGACGAAGTTCTTGACATATATGATGTCCGGCTTTCCCAATCCCTGCCTTTTCTTCTCAATCAGACCAATCCCTTTTTTGCTGTCAAGCTCCGCAAGCACCTTTGCACAGGTGGCTCTGGCGCACCCTAAATCTTCCATGATGTTCTCAACCGTATAATGGATATACGCCCTGTTCTCATCATCAAACCAGCCGTTTTTCATGGATAATGCCATCCTGTCAAGCATCAGACCGTAAAGGAGTTTCGCATCACTGGATAAGCCTTTGAAACGCCTGTCTTTTATCAGCAGCCTCGGCACTCTGTAAAAGGAAAACTGTTCCGCTTCCGCACCGTAATAGTAATCGAATTTCAAACCGCCATCCATTCTGCCCGACCTCCTTCCTATTGTCTTTTCTTCCATTCATTCAATAGCTGAATGATGATGCCCTCTATTTCCTCACTGCTGCAATCCTCCGCAAAATATTCGCTGATTTTATCCGCTTTCAGTGTCACTTTCCGTTCCTTCGGCTTTTCCTCCGTCAGTATCAGGCGCACCATTGCAAGGGTAAGCTCCCCTGTCTTGCCGTATTCCTTGATTTTTGCCGACTGCACCATGCTGACGTTACAGCCTTTTTCCTCTATAACCTCCTGTACCCACTGCTGCGCTTCCTCCACCAGAAAGGAAATATCCACGCCCTGTGAGAATCCGAGCTTTTTATTATCCACCATGACAAGGAGTTCATCAGACAGGCGGGAGAGCCAGATATACCGCTGAACCTTTTTTGCGTTCTCCCCGGCAGCTTCCCCCACTTCATCAAGGGTGTTCTTCCCTGACTTCTTCCCCTGATGCTTCATGGCTTCGTATTTCATCTTATAGGCTCTCGCCTTTTCACTTGGCAAGATGTCCTCCCGCTGGATATTGGAATCCACCATGATAATCGTAGCTTCATCATCGGTGTAGTTGCGGACAACCACAGGCATCTCCGTCTTTCCGGCAAGCTCCGAGCCACGTTTGCGGCGGTGTCCGGCTATGATTTCATAGCCGCCGCCCTCCCTCGGTCTTGCAATCCCCGGCACAAGCACCCCGTACTGGCGGATACTCTCGGTTGTTTCCTCCATCTTCTCATCGTCCTCCACCCGGAAAGGGTGGTCTTTGAACGTGTAAAGCTCTGCCAGCGGCGCATTGATAATCTGCTCTACCCCTTTTTCCTGTGCGGCACTCCCGCCGAACAGGTCATCAAACTTTTCCAGAGTAACCTTCGATGCGCTTCTTGATTTTGTATTACTGCCCATCTGCAAGCACCTCCTTTGTCAGAGAATCGTAAGCTGACGCCACTTTTCCCTTTGGATCATGCTTGTAGATGCTGACACCCTCCGCTGAAATCTCCGCCGCCCGAACAGAAATAGGAATGATATTGGCAAATATTCTTACCCGGCTTCCATAGGCTTCCTTCAGCATGGCACTGATGTCCTTTGCGTAGTTCGTCCGGCTGTCCACCATTGTAAGCAGAATCCCCTCAATCTCCAGTTTTGGGTTAATCTGCCGCTTTACCTTTCCCACTGTCTTAATAAGCTGCTGCAAGCCTTTGACGGGCAGGTATGCCGCCTGTACGGGTATCAGGATACTGTCGGCGCAGGCAAAGGCGTTTATGGTAATCATGCCGAGGGAAGGCATACAGTCAATTAAGATATAATCGTAGCTCTCCCTGACAATCTCTATGTATGACCGGAGTACCGTTTCCCGGCTCATGACATTCACAAGGGAAACCTCTAAACCAGATAATTCAATGTTCCCCGGCATAAGGTCTATCCCTTCCTCATGGTGGAGGATACCCTCTCCCGGCTCTACTTCCTCGTCATTGATTAGATTGCCCATAATGGTTGCAAGCGTGACTTCCAGACTGTCCGGCTCTGTAAAGCCTAAACTTGCGGTCAGACTGCCCTGTGCGTCCGCATCAATCAGCAGCACTTTCTTTCCCTGTTTTGCCAGCCCGATTCCTAAATTGCTTGTGGTGGTGGTCTTGCCAGTTTTATGTGAAGCTTCACATAAGACGGGTTATGAAAAGCTATACATTATGCAAAGTTAATGATAGAAATCCTTATAAATAAAGGATTCTTTAGTTGATTTACTTTCCATAATCTATCACGATTTAAGTGTATTTTATCAAATCACTTAAGGAGGAACACATGATGGAAAAATCAACTTTGCAGCAACTGATCAACCAAACCGGGGAAGCACTCGTACAGGCAGGTGCATCCAGCTATTACCAAAAAGTATTTAAAACTCTTACAAAACAGCTTTTGCTCTACTCCCACGAACAAGGTACTGATTCTTTCAGCATGGATTTTGGATTACAGTTTTTAGAAGACCATTATTCTATGTCATCTAAGATAGCGTTGAAAAAATGGTGTACAGCCTATTCCCGTTGTATAAATGCTTTGGCAGAATACCAGCGTTCAGGGAATGTAGTTCTTTATCTTGCCATGGATAAAAGAGCATACACTTTCCCAGAGGGATTTAGATATAGCGCAGAAGCATATATTTCCCATCGAGAAGATATCGGGATAATAAAAAAATCAAATAAGATTTTCAGTTTATATTTGGAGCGCTTTTTTGCGTTTTTAAGCAGGAAGAACATTACTTCTTTAGATACACTGTCTCTCAAAGACGTTTTGGATTTCATGGCATCTTTGAACTGTTATGAAAAGCCAACCATAAATCATACAATGCGTGCGGTGCGCTATTATCTGAAATACTGCTATGAACATGGTCTTATGGAGCAGGAGATGTTTTCAAAACTTCCAAACCCTCATTACAACAGGCAGAGCCGATTACCTTCTTCGTATTCTGCGAATGAGGTGACAAAACTTCTTGACTCGATTGACCTTGGGAATCCCTGTGGAATCCGTGATTATGCAATCATTCTTCTGATTGCAAGACTTGGATTACGCAGTAGTGATGTCGCAAATTTAAGGTTTTCCAATATCGACTGGGAAAGAGAAGTAATCCATTTGAACCAGGTAAAAACAGGAAATCCGTTAGAACTTCCTCTTTTAGAAGATGTTGGCGAAGCGATCATTAACTATCTGAAGAACGCAAGGCCTAAAACCGGCTCGGATCACGTTTTTGTGAGACAGGTTCCTCCTTATACGGATTTCAATCCGGGTGCGGTCGGCGCCCTTGTAAGGGTACGTCTCCAGAGATCGGGAATCCATCTTGAAGGGAAAAAGAAAGGCTCCCACACACTCCGCCACAGCCTTGCGAGCCGCCTGTTGGAGCATGAGATTCCGCTTCCGGTCATTTCAGAAATCCTGGGGCACACAACTACTGAAACTACGATGGCATATCTTCGTATTGATATCACCGAGCTTCGGAAATGTGCATTGGAGGTGGCAATCTAATGACAAGAATCAGAAAATCTCCATCCATGACAGGTTCATTTGCGGAAGTTGCCCAGGAATTCATTCAGTACAAAAGAAGCACAGGTTTTAAATATGCAGATGAACCGAAATGTTTATCCCGGTTTTGTCGTTTCAGTGAAGAACAGAGTGTCACAGAAATAAAAATATCACGCTCCCTTGCAGAAAAATGGACAGCGCCCCGGGCAGGTGAATCCGAAAAAAGTCGGTCACACCGCATTACCTGCATAAGACAGTTTGCCATATACCTTAATACCCTTGGTTATGACGCTTATATCGTGCCGGAAGTGAAGGGTTTGAATCACAGTTCATTTGTACCATATATATTTACACATGAGCAGATAGCAGCTGTAATCAAAGCCGCTGATGAAACAGAACCCAAAGAAGTTGCAAGAAATATGCATCTGGCGTTACCAGTGATCTTCAGGATTCTTTATGGCTGTGGACTTCGTGTGTCAGAAGTTGTCGGACTTCGCTGCGGGGATGTAAATCTCGAAGATGGGATTCTTACGATCCGTGAAGCAAAGACTGACCGTGACCGGTATATCCCATTATCAGATTCCGTAAAAGAAGCCTGTATATCCTATGCAGATAAAATCTGGTGGGAAAAAGACTGTGACTTTTTCTTCCCTGCTCCTGATAAGACCATGATCAGTCCGATGACTATCTATCAAAGGTACCGCAGGTATCTGGAAGCGGCAGGGATTTCACATGGAGGAAAAGGGCAGGGCCCCCGTCTGCATGATGTACGCCATACATTTGCGGTTCATGTTTTACAAAAGTGGATCAGGGAAGAAGCCGATTTAACGGCTATGCTCCCGATTCTTTCCACATATATGGGGCACAAAACAATACGCTCAACAGCAAGGTATCTGCGCCTGACAGCGGAAGTTTATCCAGACCTGATGAGGGAAGTGGAAAGGTCATGTGCATACGTCATCCCGGAGGTATGCCATGAAGGAAACTGATTTTGCACAGTATTTAACGCAGTTCCTGTCAGTATATCTTCCCTGCCAGGTCGGCAGCAAACGTAATACCCAGTTAGCATACAGGGACTCATTCTCATTATTTTTAAGATACTGCAGAGATCAGGAGAACCTTTTGCCGGAAAAGCTGACAGTTGCAAAAATAAACAGGGATCTGATCCTCCGCTTTCTGCAATGGCTGGAAGAAGAACGTAACTGCAAAGCGGCGACAAGGAATCAACGTCTCGCTGCAATCCATTCATTTTTCAGCTTTTTAATGGTAGAAGAACCACAGTATATACAGCAAAGCCAGAAAATCCTGGCTATTCCAATGAAAAAAACGGATACGGTGCCACTCATGTATCTTCCATTGGATAGCATCAAGGGCCTGTTAGAACAACCCGACAGGACAACGATCCAGGGGAAAAGAGATGCTGTTCTGCTGTCACTTTTATATGATACCGGAGCAAGGGTTCAGGAACTTGTGGATCTAAAAGTTTGTGATGTTGCTTTAAATGATACTGTCACCATCGTACTGACAGGCAAAGGCGGTAAAAGCCGCATTGTTCCAGTCATGAGACCAACTGGGGAATTGTTGAAGCAGTATATGGAAGGTTCTGGTCTGGCTTCGCCTGTATATGGTCGCAATCCGTTATTTACCAACCGGAGCAATAAACCCCTGACGAGAGCCGGAGTGACATATATTTTGAAAAAATATGCTGCACAGGCTCAAGCAATGGGAATAAAGGATATATCCGATGAAATCACACCGCATTGGCTGAGGCATAGCAAAGCAATGCATCTGCTTCAGTCCGGAGTCAATCTTGTTTATATCAGAGATCTACTGGGACATTCTGATATTTCAACAACCGAAATCTACGCACGGGCAGACGAAAAAATGAAGCGAAAAGCATTGACGGAAGCTTACAACAGTCCATCATCTGACGAACTGCCAGCGTGGAAAAAGGATAAAGACCTTCTTGATTGGTTGAAATCTTTATAAGGGTTTACTCCTGATTATGCAAAGTTCAAAAGAGCCTATACCCTATAAAATCAGCAAAAGTGTAGGCTCAACTTTGCATAATAACTTACTTTTCATAACCGACTCCGCCTTTCTGGTTTGCGATTGCGATTATTTTACACATGATAATTCTCCTTTGCTTTCTACTGGTTTTCTTTTACGTTGCTTTTCCTGACTTCCACATAAGTCCTGTAATATTTCTTTGTCCCTTTGTTTGGGAACATATCGGAAAACTCCGTCACTTCGATTTTCGGGTTCCTCTGTAAAATCTTCCCGAACCACTTAATATCGTTCTTTGTTCCCATAAGCCTGACTTTTAACATCAATCCCGTCCTCCAAGCATGGCGTACAAGTTGTGGTTATATGTTACATATTCCGGATAACGAATCTGTACCGCCTGCCAAAAATAGGGCGCATAGGCACAGCAGAACAGTTCTTCCACTGTGTACCGTCTGCACTCGTCCACCTGTTCCTCCGCATCATCATAATCAAGGACACTCGGCGTACCGTTGCAGTAAAGGTTATACGCCATCCTGACTACTTTCACGCTCCCGCTGGTCTGCCAGCCTTCATGCAGGCACTCCGTTTTTACACAGCCTGTCTTAAAATCATAGATACTGTAAATGTTCCTTCTTGTGTCATCACTGATACCAAGACAATATACAAGTGCTTTGTGGTACACGTCCTGATACCTGACCTCTTTCAATTTCTCATAGTAGAATTTTTCATGTGCATCGCTGATAAAAATAATCGCTTTCTCTGCTCCTAACGCTGTACTACTCATGTTCATTTCCTCCATCTCTTATTTTGTTTTTTGACCATAACAAAAGGACACTTCCCTAAAATTTTCTTTTAGAAAAATGTCCTTATCGTACAAAATATTAACTTGAACTGACACGAGTTTAATTTAAAATCATTTATTTTAACCCTTTAAGAGAGTTTATTTTGTCGTACTCTTGTCGTACCATACTAGCTTTAAGTCCGCAAACCCTTGATTTTACTGGTCTTTTCCGCCAAGCGTTTTCATCGTCGGGAACAAAAGCACATCACGAATCGCTGCCGAATCAGTCATCAACATGCACATCCGGTCGATTCCGAAGCCAATTCCTCCTGTCGGCGGCATACCGATCTCCAACGCATTCAGGAAATCCTCATCTGTTGTATTCGCCTCTTCATCCCCCTGTGCAAGCAGCTCTTCCTGCGCCTTGAACCGCTCCCTCTGGTCAATCGGGTCATTTAACTCTGAGTAAGCATTCGCCATCTCCCAGCCGTTCATAAAGAACTCGAAGCGCTCTACATACTCCGGATTCTCCGGTTTCTTTTTCGTGAGCGGGGATATCTCTATCGGGTGATCCATAACAAAAGTCGGCTGAACCAGATGCTCCTCTGCGAACTCCTCGAAGAACAGGCTTAAGATATCGCCCTTTTTGTGCCTGTCTTCATACTCTACATGGTGCTTGTCCGCAAGCGCTCTTGCCTGCTCTAACGTCTCCACCTCATTCCAGTCAACTCCCGCATACTTTTTCACGGCATCAACCATGGTGATTCGCTCGAACGGTTTTCCGAGATCCATCTCCACGCCATTGTAGACGATGGTCGTCGTCCCGAGAACTTCCCTCGCCACGTGGCGGTAGAGATTCTCCGTGAGATCCATCATGCCATTATAATCCGTATACGCCTGATAAAGCTCCATCAGCGTAAACTCCGGATTGTGCCTTGTATCAAGTCCCTCATTGCGGAACACGCGCCCAATCTCATAGACACGCTCAAGGCCGCCCACAATCAGACGCTTCAGGTAAAGCTCCAGAGATATACGCAGCTTAAAGTCCTCGTCCAGCGCATTAAAATGCGTCTCAAACGGCCTGGCAGCCGCCCCGCCCGCATTGCTTACCAGCATCGGCGTCTCCACCTCTAAAAATCCCTGTCCGTCCAGATATCTTCTGATGGCGCTGATAATCTTAGAGCGCTTGATAAAAGTATCTCTGGACTCCATATTCATGATCAGATCCACATATCTCTGTCTGTAACGCATGTCTGTATTGGTCAGTCCATGATATTTCTCCGGCAATATCTGGAGGCTCTTAGAAAGCAGCTTCACCGCGGACGCATGGATGGAGATTTCACCTGTCTTCGTCTTGAACACTTCGCCCTCAAGGCCAACGATATCTCCGATATCCAGTTTCTTAAAGTCCTTATATTCCTCCTCGCCGATACTGTCCCTTGCCACATATGACTGGATATTCCCGGTCTGGTCAAGAATATTGCAGAAAGATGCTTTTCCCATCACACGCTTCTGCATCACGCGTCCGGCCAGAGTGACCTGCTGTCCCTCCAACTCTTCATAACGCTCCTTGATATCAACTGCATGATGTGTCACATCATATTTTGTAATGACAAACGGGTTCTTACCGTTTTCCTGCAGCTCCGCAAGTTTCTCACGGCGCACCTTCCTAAGCTGGTTCATATCCGGCTCTTTCGCATTGTTCTGCTGGTTATTCTGCTGAATGTTCTTCTGTTCTCCCACGTTTTCTCTCCTTTCTGTTCCTCCGCAACTCTGCAAAGTCGAATGAAACCCCTCTGGACCGAGGGGTTCTCTCTATTCTCCATATACATGAATATCTAAAACTGCAAGAGGCACTGTGCCCCCGTACTGCCTGTCTCTTAGACTGTACGGTCAATCGCCAAGACCTTATACTCCATCATTCCGGCCTGCGTCTCTACCTCTACCACATCATTGACCATCTTGCCCATTAGAGCCTGTCCGACAGGCGACTCGTTGGAAATCTTTCCTGCCAGGCTGTTCGCTTCTGTAGAGCCGACAATCTTGAACTCCATCTCTTCGTCAAATGTTATGTCAAATACCTTTACTGTACACCCCACGTTGATCTTATCGTAATCAACCTCATCCTCAACGACAACTTCTGCATTCTTAAGAATACCCTCTAATTCCTCAATCCGAGCCTCGATATCCCTCTGCTCGTCCTTCGCCGCGTCATACTCCGCATTCTCTGACAAATCGCCCTGTTCTCTCGCTTCTTTAATCTTCTGGGCAACCTCTTTGCGCTTTACAACCTTTAAATTCTCGAGTTCATCCTCCAGTGCCTTCAGGCCCGCATACGTAAGTAATCTTTTCTTTGCTTCCATTTGTCTAGCTCCTTTTCTTTCTTCGTTATCACACAGTCTGCGTGACTCATAATACAAGCAAATTCTGCAAATAACTGTTACTGTAAAAGTAACGAACATTTATGTAAATAAAGATATTTTCACAATTTCAATATTATACATAATGCCCCCTGCGATGTCAACATTTTCCGAACAGAAAGCATACATTCAACCAAAAAAGGCTTGTTCTTTCCATCCGGCATTGGTTCATTATATGCAGGATAGGGATTTTTTATTATATCCTTTCATACAACAGCTTACTAAGCTCCTCATAGGACTCTGTTTTGTTAATCTCATCCCTGAGCCTTGCCGAGCCTTTCAGCCCTTTCGTGTACCATGCCACATGCTTTCTCATCTCACGGATTCCCAGATAATCCCCTTTAAATTCAATCTGCATCCTTGCATGGCGCAGCATCATATCCCGGATTTCTTCCGGCATCGGACGCTTCGGCATCCTCCCTGTCCGTTCATATTCCAAAAGCTCAGAAAATATCCAGGGATTCCCCTGGGCGCCTCTTGCGATCATCACCCCGTCGCATCCTGTCTCCCGGCGCATACGAAGCGCACTTTCACCTGAAAATACATCTCCGTTTCCAATGACCGGGATAGACACCGCCTCTTTGACTTGCCGGATAATATCCCAATCCGCCTTCCCGGAATAATACTGCTCCCTGGTCCTGCCATGGACGGCGATTGCAGCGGCTCCCGCCTGCTCGATAATCTTTGCTATCTCCGGCGCATTTACAGAAGTCTCATCAAAGCCCTTGCGAATCTTTACCGTCACCGGCTTTTTAATCGCCTTTACAGTCTTTGACACAATCTCATAGACCAGCTCCGGACGATTCATCAGGGCAGACCCTTCCCCGTTTTTTACTACCTTAGGCACAGGACATCCCATATTGATATCTAAAATCTGGAAAGGCAGTTCTTCAATCTCCTGCGCCATCCGGCTGATAATATCCGCATCCGAGCCAAAAAGCTGTAAAGATACCGGATACTCTTTTGGATGGATAGAGAGCAAAGCTTTTGTGTTCTTATTCTTATATTGAAGCGCCTTTGCGCTGATCATCTCCATACATAGAAGTCCCGCTCCCTGCTCTTTACAGAGCAGACGGAACGGAAGATCTGTGACACCCGCCATGGGTGCGAGTATATATGGATTTTCAAGTTTTACATCCCCGATATTCATCTAAACACCATTCTACCGTTTATTTTTTTCGTAAATAATCCGCAGTCCCTTTAAAGTAAGCTGCGGATCGTAGACATCGATAGCCTCCGTTTCCCTGGCGATGATATTGCCCAGTCCGCCGCTTGCCACCACCTTGGCGTCTCTATAGCCGGACTCCCTGCGGATTCGCTCTACGATATATTCCACCTGTCCAATCTGTCCAAACACGATTCCTGCCTGCATACTTGACACCGTTTCCTTCGCGAGAATCGTATCCGGTTTTTTTATCTCTATCGCCGGAAGCATCGCCGCCTGTCCCCACATCGCCTGCGCGGATGTACGAATACCCGGTGCGATAACCGCTCCTTCAAATGTAGCGTCCGGCCCTACGATATCATAAGTCGTCGCCGTCCCAAAATCAATCACGATCACCGGCCCTCCATAGAGCGTATATGCCGCCACTGCATCCACGATACGGTCTGCGCCTACCTGCTTCGGATTCTCCGTCATGATGCGGATACCCGTCTTAATCCCCGCCGATACGATGACCGGCTTAATCCCGAAATATTTGATCATGGCGCTCCCGAGAGAATGCATGATATCCGGCACAACCGATGCGATGATGACCGCATTGATATCCTTACTTGAGATTCCCTGTCTCTCTATCAGCTCTTTTAACATAATCCCGTACTCGTCAGAAGTGCGTGGAAGCTTTGTCGTCATACGGAAGGTTCCCAGCAGTTCCTCCTTCTTAAACACGCCCAGCGTGATATTCGTATTACCCACATCAATTACTAATAACATAGCTCCCCTCCCAGAAAAAATACTTTATAATACATCTGCAGCGCCGTCAGCAATTCTTCCTTCTCTCTCTGGAGCTGCTTAATCTTAAGACGGCTTCCAATCTCGTCAAACATAGGATCGAACTCCTCAGACGTGACTTCAAAATTCAAGTTCCCCTCCTCGTCATACACAAGCGTAAGTATCCCGCCCACATCACTGACATACAGCACGCACATAATCTTCAACTCATCCTTGATACTGTCCGGAAGCGCATCAAAATCCGGATTCAGATAATATTTTTCCTCATAAGAACTGGCACCGCACAGTACAATCTTTTCTTCGTACATATTCCCTCCTCATCAGACAGCTACACATAGCCGTATATTCCCCGGACTGATACCTCGCCGGCAAAGATACTCTTTTTTTGTCCATCCGGAAGCGAAACGATCAGCTCCCCATTTTCATTAATTCCTTCCGCAACCGCATCATACTCATTTCCCGGCTCTAATACTTTAACTTCCTGACCGCAATTCACTAAAACCGCATCATATGCTTCCTTAAGACCGGACAAATCCCGGTTCTTAAGAAATGTCCCGTAATTCACCTCGAACCGTTCTAACACAGCCGCAATCAGCTCGGAACGTCTGCATACCTCTCCCGTAACTTCCCGCAGGGATACCGCCGTATCCGCAATCTCTTTCGGAAAGCTCTGCTGGTTCACATTAATACCGACCCCGATCACAACATAATTGACATACATCATCTCTGTCGTCATCTCAGTCAGTATTCCGCACACTTTTTTCTTGTTGATTACAATGTCATTCGGCCACTTAATCTTTGCCTTCGCTCCTGTCACCTGCCTGATTGCCTCCGCTGTACTAAGCCCCATTACCAGCGTCAGCATCGGCGCGCGCTCCGGCGTAATCTCCGGCCGCAGAAGAAGCGTCATATAGATGCTCTCCCCCGACGGCGAACTCCATGCCCGGCCCCGTCGTCCTTTCCCGGCGCTTTGCTTGTCCGCCACGAAAAGTGTCCCATGAGCCCCTCCCTTTTCGCCAAAAGCTTTGGCCTGGTTATTCGTCGAGTCCGTCTCTTCAAAATATACCACCTGTTTCCCCGCCCACTGTGTATTAAGCAGGCTGCTGATCTCAGCTTCAGATATAACATCCGGCGACCCAAGCAGGCGATAGCCGCGGTTCCTCACCGCCTCAATCTGATACCCTTCTTTCTTGAGCTGTTCCATCACCTTCCATACAGAAGTCCTGGACACCTTAAAGTCTCTACACAACTGCTGCCCCGAAATGTATGTATCACTCTCTTTCAGCAATCGCAATATCTCATTCTTCATCATTTTCATCCCTTACAGAGACACTATAATGCGACACCATTACCCCGTCGATACGCAGTAATGGTGTCCGCAAAATGTAATCTTCTTCTATTGCTTTACTTTTCCTTCTCTCCTACTTCCACAACGGATTTTACCAGTCCGGCAAGGCTCTGAATCTCAGATGGGATGATAATCTTCGTCGCCTTTCCGTCCGCTGCCTTCTCAAACGCCTCCAGACTCTTCATCGTAAGAACCGCTTCATCGGCTCCCGCATCCTTTAAGAAACGGATACCGTCCGCATTAGCCTGCTGTACTTTCAGAATAGCTTCCGCCTCACCTTCTGCCTGGCGGATCATAGCTTCCTTCTGCGCCTCTGCACGCAAGATAGCCGCCTGCTTCTCCGCCTCCGCGTCAAGAATTGCCGACTCCTTGTTACCTTCCGCAACAAGAATCGTAGACTTCTTCTCACCTTCCGCACGCAGGATAGCCTCACGTCTCTCACGCTCTGCCTTCATCTGCTTCTCCATCGCATCCTGTATGGCTGCAGGAGGTATGATATTCTTAAGCTCCACACGGTTAACCTTGATTCCCCAGGGGTCTGTCGCCACATCAAGCGAAGCCCGCATCTTCGTATTGATTGTCTCTCTGGAGGTCAGCGTCTGATCCAGTTCCAGATCACCGATAATATTACGAAGCGTTGTTGCCGTCAGGTTCTCAATCGCCATGATCGGGTTCGCAACACCGTAGCAGAACATCTTCGGGTCGGTAATCTGGTAGAATACTACCGTATCAATTCTCATAGTTACATTGTCCTTTGTGATAACCGGCTGCGGCGCAAAATCCACCACCTGTTCCTTAAGGTCAACCTTCCTTGCAACCCTGTCAAGAATCGGCATCTTAAAGTGAAGCCCTGTACCCCACGTCGTCTGATAAGCTCCCAGTCTCTCTATAACCAATGCCTGCGCCTGCCTTACAATCCTGATACAAGATGTCAGAATCACAAGCAGTACGATAACTACGAATACCCAAAACAAACTGACAATTATACTACCTACACCATACATAATCTAGTCCTCCTTCTCCCTTACGATCAGTTTGACACCTTGTATTCCCTCAACCACTACAACGGCATCCTTTTCAATCTTTCCGTCCGGTTCATCCGTCTTTGCCGACCATTCCTGCCCGTTGACTTCGACCTTGCCCGCCGCCTTGATCGTATCAATATACTCTGTCACCAGAGCCGTATGTCCGATCAGGCTCTCTGCATTCGTCTTCTGCCTCTCCTGGTTAAAATACTTCACCGCAATCGGCCTTGTCATCACAAGAAGTGCAATTGATGCTACAAGAAATACAATTACCTGAACCGTAACTCCAAAGCCAATCACCCCCGCAAGGAAAGCTGCCAGGGCGCCCCCTGCAAACCAGATGGTTGTAAGCCCCATCGTCACGATCTCAATAATCAGCAATGCCACGAATATCACCAGCCAATATACTGTCTGCATATTCTTCCCTCTTTTCTAATGTCTAATGCCTTAGTATCTCTTGTTTATGATTTTACTATACTTTATCTGATAAAGCAATCGTCCCGCCTTAATGTAATATTAATGTAACAGGAATGTAATATCCGTTATACTCCCTTAATCTGCCGCCGCTGCCTTGCTGCCTCAAACATCAGTACAGAGGCCGCGACTGCCGCATTCAGCGATTCTACCTGCCCGCACATCGGGATCTTGATATACTGGTCTGCACACGCCGCAACTTCCGCTCTCAGCCCGTTCCCCTCATTTCCGATAAGAAACGCACATTTCCCTCGGCAATCCACCTGGTCATAAGCGCAGCTCCCCTCAAGATGCGCTGCAAAAAAGCGGATACCCTCCGCCTGAAGCCCCAGGATAGTCTCCGCCAGATCATGCACATATACGAACGGCACACGGTATACAGACCCCATTGTAGAACGGATTGTCTTCGGATTGTAAATATCCACGCAGCCGCCGCTCATAATCACACCTGCCGCTCCCGCCCCCTCTGCCGTCCTTATAATTGTGCCAAGATTTCCCGGGTCCTGGATATTATCAAGCGCCAAAAGCAGCGGCGCCTTTCCGCCGGATATTTCCCCTATATCCCTTTTGACCTGCCGCACCACGCACAATATCCCCTGCGGCGTCTTCGTATCGGAAACATGCCCGAATACCGAATCAGAAAGCAGCTCTGCCGTGATACCGGAAGCTGCTGCCTTCTCCTCAATTATCTTTCTTTCTTTTTCCATAAATGCCTGCGTCGTATAGATCTCCAGAAGCATATCCTCCGGCACTTCCCGGAACATCCGAATCCCTTCCACAAGAAAGACCTGTTCGCTGTCTCTGAGCTTTTTCTTCTTCTGGAGACTTGCCAGACGCTTAACCTTCGCATTTGACGTACTCGTAATCATATCTTAACTCCCGACCATTCCTCATCCGTCAGGGCACACCTGCATAATGCCCTCTTAAGTCCTATACTTTAAACCGGTATCCCACTCCCCATATCGTCTCGATATACTGCGGATTGGACGTATCCATCTCCACCTTCTCCCGTATCTTTTTAATATGCACAGTCACCGTGGCTATGTCACCAATCGACTCCATATCCCAAATCTCCCTGAACAGCTCTTCCTTCGTATACACATGGTTCGGATGGCTGGCAAGAAAAGTAAGAAGGTCAAATTCCTTTGTCGTGAAAGTCTTCTCTTCGCCGTTAATCCACACTCTTCTGGCCGTCGTGTCAATCTTAAGCCCCCGGATCTCAATCACCTTATTCTTCTGCGCCGCGCTTCCCGTCAGCCGGTCATAGCGCGCCAAATGCGCCTTTACCCGCGCTACAAGCTCGCTCGGGCTGAATGGCTTCGTCATATAATCGTCCGCTCCAAGGCCTAACCCACGGATTTTATCTATATCGTCCTTTTTCGCCGACACCATGATAATCGGCGTATTCTTCTCCTCCCTTACCTGCCTGCATATGTCAAACCCGTCCACACCCGGCAGCATAAGATCCAGAATAAACAGATCATAATTCTCTTTAAGCGCTTTATGAAGGCCGCTCTGCCCGTCATTGGCCACCTCAACCTTAAATCCGCTGAGCTCCAGATAATCCTTCTCAAGATCAGCAATCGCCTCTTCATCTTCCACAATCAAAATCTTACTCATTTACCGGCACCTCCTGATATTTTCTAAGGACAAAATACATCGTCGTCCCTGTCTCTTCTCTGCTTGTCGCCCAGATCTTGCCTCCGTGTTCCTCGATGATTTTCTTCACAATAGAAAGCCCGATTCCGCTTCCGCCCTTCGATGAATTGCGCGAAGCATCCGAGCGGTAAAACCGGTCGAAGATGTTCGGCAGATCCTTGGCCGCAATTCCTTTTCCATTGTCCTCTATTTCCACCTGAATGAAATCCCCCACATCTTTCACCCGAAGATTAATCTTCGCTTTAGGCTTATCCATATATTTTAATGAATTGTTGATAATATTGTGGACAACCCGCTTAATCTGCTCTGCGTCAGCAATAACCTTTATTCCCTTATCCACATAATTGAAAAACCCAAATTCTACATTTTTCGACTCCAACTCCAGAGACAAATCTTCTGCACAGTCATTAAAATACTCATTTACCGATATAATATTAAAATTATACGGAATCCGGTTGGTATCAATCTTCGAGTAAAATGTCAGCTCATTAATCAGTGTATCCATCTCTTCCGCTTTATTATAAATCGTACGGATATACCGCTCCATCTTCTCCGGCGTGTCCGCCACGCCGTCCATGATTCCCTCCGCGTAGCCCTTGATGGCCGTCACCGGCGTCTTAAGGTCATGGGAAATGTTGCTGATAAGCTCTTTATTCTCCCGGTCGAACACGACTTTTTCCTCCGCGTTGCTCTTAAGACGCTTGCGCATATCCTCAAGATCCATGCAGAGCTGCCCAAGCTCATCGTCCGCCTCCGGACAAAGCTCAAAGTCAAGATTGCCCTCCTTGATATTCTCTGTCGCCGCCCGCATCTTCTTAAGCGGCCCCATAACTCCCCGGTAAATCCAGACAACCAACAGGCATGCGCTGAAGATCAGTACAATGACAATGCCAAAAAGCATATCAACAAAAAACTGTTCTATTTCCGGAATCATATTGCTGATATCCGTAACGACAAACGCACTGCCTTCCTTTCCGTCCGGATACTGAAAATCAATCTGCCTTACCAACGACTGTGCTTCACCGCTGAAATAAATAACTTTTTCAAATGAAGTATCCGCCGCCCCGTAAGCCGGAAGCTGATTGAGCACATGCTCCGACTCATCCGATTCCGTACCGATGAAAATAATCGTATCCTCTTTTCTCACAAGAAGATACGTCTTTCTCTCCTTAAGCTTCTGATTGAATTCCTTCAGATAGGTTGCATCCTCCATATGCCCCGGTCTTTCCTTCACCGTCTTCCTCAGTTCATGAAAAGGCTTTTCTGCAAGCCTTGCAAGTACCTCCGTCGAATTAGACAGTGATTCCACGGTCATCCCGCTGATTCCATAAGTTTTGTCAATCGCCCCAAGCTGTAATTTTGCAAATACAACAACCAGCGTGACCGATAAAATAATCGGTATGATCGTAATTGTCAAAAATGCAATCAAAAGCCGGTTCCTCAACTTCATAAACTATCCTCCGAAACAAATCTCATCTTACTAAAGAAGTATAGCATGAAAAAAGGCGCTTCACACCAAAGCGCCAATAAATAATTCTAAAATTTCTATAAAACCAGTTGCAGACGGACGCAGTAAACGTCCGAATTCTCTTCCTATGCCATATACTTTTTCAGCACTTCAACCTTATCTGTCTTCTCCCATGGAAGCTCCACATCTGTACGCCCAAAGTGCCCGTAAGCAGCCGTCTGCCTGTAAATCGGCCTTCTAAGGTCAAGCATTTTAATGATTCCCGCAGGTCTTAAGTCAAAATTCTCCCGGATAATCTCTACCAGCTTTTCATCCGATGTTTTCCCTGTCCCAAAAGTATCCACCATAACAGAAGTCGGATTTGCAACGCCAATCGCATAGGAGAGCTGAATCTCGCACTTATCCGCCAGCCCTGCTGCCACGATATTCTTCGCCACGTAACGCGCCGCATATGCTGCTGACCGGTCAACCTTCGTGCAGTCCTTCCCGGAAAATGCCCCGCCGCCATGACGCGCCATGCCGCCGTATGTATCTACAATAATTTTACGTCCTGTAAGTCCGCTGTCTCCGTGAGGCCCGCCGATTACAAAGCGTCCTGTAGGATTGATGAAGAACTTTGTATTCCCATCCACCATTCCTTCCGGAATCACTGCATCAAACACATATTTCTTAATATCCTCGTGAATCTGCTCCTGTGTCACATCCGGGTCGTGCTGGGTCGAAAGCACCACTGCATCCAAACGCTTTGGATTGCCATTCTCATCGTACTCTACCGTAACCTGTGTCTTTCCGTCCGGCCTCAGATATTCAAGCGTTCCGTCCTTGCGAACCTCTGTAAGTTTAATCGCAAGCTTATGCGCCAGCGAGATCGGATACGGCATAAGCTCCGGCGTCTCGTTGGACGCATAGCCGAACATCATCCCCTGATCCCCGGCTCCGATTGCAGCAATCTCTTCTTCGGACATCTTATTTTCCTTTGCCTCAAGAGCCTTGTCAACCCCCATAGCGATGTCGCTGGACTGCTCGTCGATCGCTGTGATAACCCCGCATGTCTCCGCGTCGAATCCATATTTCGCACGTGTATACCCAATCTCCTTGATCGTGTCGCGCACAATCTTCTGGATATCCACATACGCATTCGTCGTAATCTCTCCCATCACAAGCACAAGCCCTGTTGTCGTGCTGGTCTCACACGCCACCCGGCTCATAGGGTCCTGAGCCATAAGCGCGTCTAAAATCGCATCAGAAATCTGATCGCACATCTTATCCGGATGTCCTTCCGTTACAGATTCCGAAGTAAATAACCTTTTTTCCATTTTCTTCTCCTTTCCTACTGAAAGAGACGTATTTTCCGCCCCTTTAGCATACTTTCTCTTAAAGAAATTGGTTACAGGAAAAGCCCCCGTTCTTTTCTGTTACTCAAAAAACAGCCCGCAAAAGCGGACTGTTTTATATTCTGATAAACCAATCCTCTTATTGTTCGATATCTCGCTCAGGTTGGCACCTTCCCGCATCTGGGGGTTGCCGCAGCTTCACAGATCCTTTGTATCTCCACTGCTCTGAATAAGAGAAAGTTTGCAATATTTTGTTTTACAAATAAACTTTACTATGTTTTACCGGGAATGTCAATATAAAGCAACAGGATTTCCCCGGTTTATTTTTCCAGTTCTCTTTTTTTGCCTAACGCTCCCGCATATCCGTCCATCTACCCTACAATCCGGTAATACTCTCGGGCCGTCACCCCGAACACTATCGCGTAGAACACTGCAAATACTCCGACTGTGGCAACCGTACATGTCAAAAACAGCGGAACATTCACCATATTGAGAACGGCCAGAAGTTTCGTGATGACTTTAAAGCCCACCGCGATATGGACGACTGCTGCCGCTAAGGGCAGGAAAAATACCATCAACACCTGGCTTCTTATCGAGCGTTTTACCTCCCTCTTACTCATGCCCACCTTCTGCATGATCTGGTAACGCTCCTTATCGTCATACCCTTCCGAGATCTGCTTATAGTAGATAATCAGAACCGTCGCCATCAGGAACATGCTGCCAAGATACAGCCCGATGAAAAGCAGCCCGCCGTACACAGCGTAAAAGGATTCCTGCTCAATCTCCCGCCCGTCGCAGTAAGCCTGCGGCACTTCTTCCTTTATCCGTTTCTTTATCGCCGCCTCCGCCTTCCGGCAGTCCTCCTTCGTCCCCTCAAAGTCAAGGCAGACTTTATACGAAACCTTTATCTCATCAAGCTGCGAATACTCTTTTGAAAGCATTTGGTAAGCTTTATTAAGAAATTCCTGAATCAGCTCCTCATCCTTCATGATAACGTAATAACCGTTTATGACTCTGGAACTGTTCTTTTCCTCCAACGAAAATGTATCAAGCTCTTCCACTACTTTATAGGCCTCTCCCTGTATCTTAACTGTACCCCCGATTTTTTCTGAGTCAGCGTCTGGATTATATAAAAGGATTTCCCCATCGCCAAGGCTTATATCTTTCCCTTCCAACGCGTTGTAATCCTCCGCCGGAATCATAACCAGCTCATAGACATCCTCGCTGCCGCTGTACACATCCTCGTCCACCGCAATGTTAAATGCACCTTCTTTCTTTACAGTCGCCGCTCCTCCGCTGTGATACGCCATTATGTCCTTCTCTTCCACCCCCGCTTTTTCTGCCTCTTCTTTGATAATCCTTAGAATTTTCTCCTCTGCCTCCTTGTCCGGATAAAAGGACGTCACCTCAAACTCTCTGGGATAGCGGGTTGTTAAAATATCGTCCATCCCCATATACATACATATGGTAGTAGAAACCATCACCAGCACCATAGTACTTAAGATGCAGATATTAGCAAGCCCCACTGCATTTTGTTTCATACGGTAGATCATGCCGGACACCGCTGTAAAATACCTTGACTGATAATAAAAGTTTTTTCTCTTTTTCAAAATCTTCAAAAGAGCTATACTGGCGGCGACAAACAGTGCATAAGTGCCAAGTACCACGCACACTACCGCCACAAAGAATAGCTGAACCGCCTTCAGCGGAGCCTCCGTAGTCAGCGCCACAAAGTAGCCATAACCTACGAGAGCAATGCCTGCGATGGCAAGAACCCGCTTCGTCTTCGGTTCCCGCTCTCCTTCGCTGCCGCCTCTGAGAAGCTCCACCGGGTTCGCCAGCTTAATCTGCCAGAGGTTATAGGCCAGCGTCAGCGCAAAGATAGCCGCAAAAAGTACCAATGTATAAACTGCTGCCGTCCCCGACACGGCAAAATCCATATTTACATCGTAATGCAGGATTTTAAGAAGCAGCAGCCACATCACCTTGCCGAACAAGATTCCCCCGGCAATTCCCGCGCCGATGCTCACAGACGCCGTGATAAGCATTTCCACCAGAAACATCTTCGCGATGTGAGCTTTTCCCATCCCTAAGATATTGTACATACCCACTTCCTTCTTCCTGCGCTTCATCAGAAAGCTGTTGGTATAGAACAGGAGAATAACGGAGAACACCCGAATCACCACCGTTGACATAGAAAGAATCTGCCACAGGGAGCCCCGCCCCACACTGTCATTTCTCGAAAGCGCGTCGATAATATAATACATCATGACCGTAAGCGCCGCCGTGAGAATATAGGGCACATAAGTTTTCCTGTTATTTTTAAGGTTCGTAACCGCAAGTCTTGAATATATGGAACTATTCATGCCTGGCACCTCCTGTTGTCAGTACCGTCAGCGTATCGGATATCTTCTGGTACATCTGCTCATTCGAAAGGTTGCCCCGGTAAAGCTGGTGGAACACCTCGCCGTCCTTGATAAACAGAATCCTGTCCGCGCTGCTGGCCGCCTTCACACTGTGAGTAACCATAAGAATCGTCTGTCCGTCCTCATGAATCTGTCCAAACAACCGCAAAAGTTCATCCGCCGCCTTCGAGTCAAGCGCTCCTGTCGGCTCGTCCGCCAGGACAAGCTGCGGCTTTGTAATCAGTGCCCTGGCTACTGCCGCCCGCTGTTTCTGCCCGCCCGACACTTCATACGGATACTTTTCCAAAAGCTCCTCAATCCCAAGTGTTCTTGCAATCGGCATAAGCCGTTTTTCCATCTCGTCATACTTCTTTCCGGACAATACCAGCGGAAGGAAGATATTATCCTTGAGAGAAAACGTATCCAGAAGATTAAAGTCCTGAAACACAAACCCCAGATTCTGCCGCCTGAACGCCGCCAGCTCTCGCTCCTTCACATGCGCTAAGTCACGCCCCTTAAGGCACACTTTGCCGCCGGTTGGCTTATCAAGCGCCGCCAGTATGTTAAGCAGCGTCGTCTTTCCCGAACCAGACTCCCCCATGATTGCTACAAACTCCCTCGGCTCCACGGAAAAATTCACATCCTTAAGAGCCTCTACCTGATTGCCGCCGAAACGGGCCGTATATATCTTTCTCACATTTTTTACTTCTAAAAGTGCCATATGTCCTTCTCCTTTTCTGATTTATTTTCTGGTTCTATTATAAAAAAAGAGAAAATGTATATCCATCGAATCAGATTACATTTTCCCCGTTTAAACTTACATGTTTGTAAGGTTTCCTCAGATCAGCAAGCCTTAAATCCGTCCAGGCACCCATACAAAAACTCCTTCAGCCTATCCCCTTCTCCATCATCTTCATAATACCCGACAAGCAGCGTAAAGAACTCCTGCAAATTCTCCTGCCCCACTGTCAGAATCCCGCATCCGTGTTCAATCAATATCTTATTCGCCGCCATCATGGCAATCCGCTTGTTCCCGTCATAAAATAATTGCCGCTTTGCAAAATACAGCATCACATCCAGAGCTTTTTCCGTCCATCCCCTATCCCCGGAAACCAGCTCTGCCACCTCTTTTTCCGTCCGTTCTTCATCCGGCACAGGGGGAACGCAACTGCTGCCTGCGATACGCACTTCATCAAGCCGCAAAGCTCCTGCATTGATAACCGTCATCTTTCCAAGCTCGCGGTGCAGCCCCTTCACATAGCCCAGCGAAAATTCTTCGCCGACAGTCTCAAAAAGTTTCTGCCACCCATGTTTCATCTGCACGATATTATTGATATCGTCAATACTTTTCCCCTGTACGCTGACACCCTCGACAATCGTCTGCGTCTCCGGAAATGTAACTGCAATCCCCTCAAGATTCGCACTCTTCCATATATAATCTACCAGGTTTCGCTTTGCCCAGAAAATATTCTCCTCCCGGGTCATCGAAAATTTTTTCTCGTACATAAACTTATGCCCCTTCCGCGCCCAAACCGGCCGCGCTCACTCATAAATTCTCTCTGTCCTTCGCCCGAAGCCGATATACGCCTTCGTTCCTTTTCCCACCTCTGAATCCAGCCGGATTTCATGCCTTAGTTTATCCGTCACCGTCTTGCAAAGATACAGGCCGATTCCGGTTGACTTTTTATCCTCTCTCCCATTATACCCGGTAAATCCCTTCTCAAATACCCGCGGAAGATCCTCCGCCCAGATTCCGATTCCTGTATCCTCAATCACAAGGCACTCCCCCTCCGTATAGATGGAAATGGCCGGATGCTCTTTCTGCCCGGTATACTTAAGCGCATTAGACAAAAGCTGCTCAATCACAAACACCAGCCACTTTTCATCTGTAAGCACCCTTTTTTCCACCGGCTTATAATTAAGCTTTACATCCTGCAGGATAAACATCTGGGAATATTTCTTCACCGCCTGCCGGATAATACTGTCCAGATCATACTGCTCAAACACAAAATCCGAAGTCATATCCGCAGTCCTCAGATAAACCAGCGCCATCTCCACATACTGCTCAATCTTAAAAAGCTCCTGTTTCATCCCCTGAACTAATCCGAAAAGCCTTTCTTCCGCCGCCGAACCATCCGCCGCGTCCGTAAGGATTCCTGACTGCAAAAGCACCCTGAGCGCTGCTATAGGCGTCTTAATCTGGTGCACCCACATACCGTAATAATCCGCAGTCTCACGCCGGAACTCCCTGCTTAAAGATTCCTCCGCCACCATCTCATGATACACTTTCTCCAATATCCTCTGATAGTCTTCCTCTATAGACGAGGCAGCCTTTGGAAGCCTGCTAAGCTCCGCCGGCGCTCTCTTCTCAATCTCAAGCAATTCCTCATGCCGTCTTTTGTACCTCAGAAATCCGGCACTCTCCCAGGCAGTAAACCAGACAAAAGAGAGCAGAGTAGTATACTTCACCGCATCCGTTCGGATATTATATAGATAGAACATTCCCGGAAAGATAAGCATAAACCCAATATACATAATAATTTCCCACAGATGCTCCCGCAAGTATCTGACAAGCATTTCTACCGTTTCTTTCATTCGATTATATACCCAATCCCTTTCTTCGTCCGTATCACGTCAGAGGCCCCCAGAGATTCCAGTTTCTTTCTGAGCCTTGTGATATTCACAGTCAGCGTGTTATCATCGATAAATTCGTCACTCTCCCACAGATTTCCGATAATCTCATCCCTGGGGACAATATGCCCTGCCTTCTCCATCAGGAGCCTTAGAATCCGGAATTCATTCTTCGTAAGCTCCTTCTCCTGCCCCTTGACATTTACCGTGGCGTCACTAAGCTTCAAGACGATTCCCTGGCACTCAATGACCTCCACCGCACCCTGAAAAGCGTACGCCCGTCTCATAATTGCCTGCACCTTCGCCGTCACTACATTTAAGTCAAACGGCTTTTCGATAAAATCGTCGCCTCCCATATTCATCGCCATGACAATGTTCATATTGTCACTTGCCGACGACAGGAATATAATCGGCACCTTCGATACCTTCCGAATCTCCTGACACCAATGAAATCCGTTGAACAGCGGAAGCATGATATCAAGAATCACAAGCTGCGGGTCAAACTCCACGAATCTCTCCACAATATTTTCAAAGTTCCTCGCGTATTCCGCCTCATACCCCCATTTCCCAAGGTGGTCCAAAAGCGCTCCCGCAATCGTCATATCATCCTCAACAATAAAAATCCTGTACATTGCCATCTGCTCCTTTCACAGATAACATTATACAGGATTATCATCATAATTCAAAGATTAGCTTACTTTCAACTTAAATTTCTGAATCTGTCTCTCCGTCTCTACCTTCTCCATCACTGCGCCGATGCATCTGAGCTTCTCGTCAAATCTCTCGTAGCCTCTCTGAATATACACGATATCATCCACAATCGTAATGCCCTCGGCTGCGAGGCCCGCGATACACAGCGCCGCTCCTGCCCGAAGGTCAGGCGCACTCACTCTGGCGCCCGAAAACTCTTTCACGCCCTCAATCGTGGCAGAATTTCCTTCAATCTTTACGTTGCCGCCCATTCTCGCCAGCTCATCCAAATATTTAAAACGATTCTCAAAAATACTCTCTGTAATCGTACTTGTCCCTTTGCACAGAGCTAAAGTCACACCAATCTGCGGCTGCATATCTGTCGGGAAGCCCGGATAAGGAAGTGTCTTTACATGGGTACTGCGAAGTCCTCCCTTGGACACTACACGCACCGCATCATCAAACTCTTCAACCTCACACCCAATCTCAAGCAGCTTTGCGATCGTTGCTTCGAGATGCTTCGGGATAACATTGAGTACCGTAACGTCTCCTCTGGTAGCTGCTGCCGCGAACATAAATGTCCCCGCCTCAATCTGATCCGGAATAACGGAATACTCCGTTCCATGAAGGCTCCTTACGCCGCGGATCTTGATTACATCCGTACCGGCTCCCCTGATATTCGCGCCCATACTGTTGAGGAAATTGGCAACATCCACCACATGCGGCTCTTTCGCCACATTTTCCATAATGGTAAGCCCCTCTGCCATCGTAGCAGCCATCATTACATTGATCGTGGCCCCGACGCTCACCACGTCAAAGTAAATATGCTTACCTGCCAGGCGGTCCGCCTCTGCGATAATCTTACCATGCTCAATATCCACATCCGCACCGAGTGCCCGGAATCCTTTCAAATGCTGGTCAATCGGCCGGCTCCCGATATTGCATCCGCCCGGAAGCGCCACCTCCGCATGTTTATATTTCCCAAGCAAGGCGCCGAGCAAATAATAGGACGCCCGAATCTTTTTTATATAATCGTATTCTATACTAAAATCCCTGATTCCTTTTCCGTTAACTGTAACTGTATGCCGGTCAACGCGATGCACACTCGCACCGATTCCCTTAATCGCATCCAGAAGGACATTGATATCATTAACATCCGGAAGATTATCAATGCGTACTGTATCGTCTGTCATAATACCTGCCGCCAGAATCGCAAGAGCTGCATTCTTTGCTCCGCCAATCTCAACTTCTCCTACCAACGGGTGTCCGCCTTTTATAATATATTGCTCCATACATGCACCTCGACACTAACTTATTCTATATCAAACCATCTCATCTTACTCCGTAAGATATGTAAATTACTATATTCATACTTGCTTATTATATCACAAATTTCGTGATTGTAAAATCTTTTTTACAATTGTGTAACTAATCCGTAACATATTTACCATTTTTTAGCGTATCAAGCACAAGTTCAAAGGTTTCCTCTAAGCTTACACCATCCTCGCATACGGTAACATCTGCATACTTTTCAAAAAGAGCGGTGCGCTCTTGATACAAATCCTCAAGCGTCTGGTTTTCTCTGAAAACCACCCCGCGCTTTTTCGCATTTCCAAGCCTTTTACTTATTGTTTCAAAAGAAGCTTTCAAATATACGATGATTCCAATCTCTTTAAAATGTTTCATAGCATTTTCACAATATATAACGCTTCCGCCCGGAGCAATCACTGAATGCTCCGCCTGAACCTCCGCATTAATGCGATCTTCAATTTTTAAAAATTTTTCCAGCCCTTCCTGAGCAATAATATCTCTCAGGAGTCTTTTCTCCTTTTCCTGAATCAGCAAATCCGTATCAATAAAGTTATACCCCAGATGCTTCGCCGCCACGACCCCGATCGTGCTCTTCCCCACGGCTGGCATACCGATAAAAATGATATTGTCCATGTCCAACTCCCCTTATCTACAATACGAAAGACATTTTAACATATCTTTATCCATCCGTCTACCCACAAATCTGCAAAGGGCTGCGCACATACGTTTTGTTCCCCTCTGCACAGCCCCTTTTTTGCGAACCATCCGCCCACCCGGATAACTAATACAATTTTTTTCTGTAATGCCTGTGTTCACAGCGTCTCTGGCACAATTCCTGAAATGCCATGACCTGAATCAGCTCATTAAGCCACTCTCCCGGATTTTCTTCCTCTTTTTCTGCTTTATCGTAAATTCTCCGGCACATCATCCGCAATTGCAGTTTATCCGGATATTCATCAAACATCATGCTGCCATCGTACTCTAATCGATCACATTCCTCTTCTATAAATGGAAGAAGGCGCTTTGCCGTATCAGGATAGGCACTCTTCATATAAGTGTAATCCCGCCGGAGCATTCTATCCTCATCGCCGAATATCGGCATCTGGTACACCATATAAAAAGGCAGTTTTTGGTCCATGTACATACACTCCTTGCACTGGTATCTGTTTTATTATATGTAAAACGGTTAAAAACGTTACCCCTGCGGCCAGAATGCCCCGCTGTTCAAAGATAAGCTCCGCTGTATGACAAAAAAAGAGGGATTCCCTTCAGACCAATATAGCTTCTGGCCTGTCAGGTTCCCTCTTACTTACTCATTAATCCTGTACATATGGCATCAATGCAATATGACGCGCTCTCTTGATTGCTACAGTAAGCGCTCTCTGATGCTTTGCGCAGTTTCCTGTAATTCTTCTCGGAAGAATCTTACCTCTCTCAGAGATATACTTTCTTAACTTTGCAACATCTTTATAATCGATCTCATTGTTTTCTTTTCCACAGAAAACACAGACTTTTTTTCTTCTGCGTCCGCCGCCTCTTCTTTTGAAGCCGCCTTCCGGGCGATTTGCTTTATCGTAAGCCATTGTTTCTCAACCTCCTATTCAATATTAGTTAAAAGGTAATTCTTCATCTATTCCATCGGGAATATTCATGAAACCGTCACCTGCATCGGATACCGGTGCCGGAGCCGGTGTGGGCGCTGACTGACGAAAGCCTCCTGCATTGGCATCGCTCATCGCTTTACTCTCTGCAAATTCCTGATCCTCAACTACGACATCCGTCGTGTATACTTTCTGGCCGTCCTTGTTCGTGTAGCTGCCCGTCTGGATACGGCCGGTCACTACAACTTTAAGGCCCTGTCGAAAATATCTCTCTGCAAATTCCGCACCTTTACCGAAAACAACACAGCCGATAAAGTCAGCAGTCTGCTCCCCGTCATTGTTCCGTCTGAATCTGCGGTCAACTGCCAGGGTATACCTTGCGATTGCCATAGAACTGTCACCCTGTGAATATCTTACTTCCGGATCTCTTGTTAAGCGTCCCATCAAAATTACTTTATTCATATTCTACCTCTGCTTCCTGCTTATGCTTCCTGTCTAACGCATAAATATCTGAGCACGTTATCCATGATGCGAATTCTCTGTTCGATTTCGCCTGGAGTCTCAGCATCAGATTCGAAGTGGATGAAATAATAATATCCTTCTTTCATCTTCTGAATTTCGTAAGCTAATCTCTTCTTACCCCATTCATCGACATCTGAGATCTGGCCGCCGAAACGCTCTACTAAAGCTTTCACTTTTTCGACTACCTGTGCTCTCTCGTCATCTTCGATTTTTGCACTGACAACAACAGCTAATTCATATTTATTCATGTCGCCTTTGCACCTCCTTCTGGTCTTTTGGCTCTCGCTTCAACGGCAAGAGCAAGGATATCCATACCGTATCTGAAAATGTATACGGTATGAATTCAATGTATCACAATTAGATATGTTAACATACTCTAATGCCTGTTTCAAGCTTTTTTCCGCAAATCTCTTGTATTTTTTTCCACCAGTCTGCGGGCAATCATAATCTGGTGTCCGCATCCTTTGCATTTCAGGCGGAAGTCCGCCCCCACACGAAGGATTTCCCACTCTTTACTCCCGCATGGATGTTGTTTTTTCAATGTAACGGTATCACCGACTTCATACGTGTACGCCGCCATCCGATTCACCTCTCAATTCCTCTTTATTCTTCCACAACGTCTTCCGACTCTTTCACTCCATGCACTACAAAGCGGTGATTATCACTGGCCTGAGTACAAGTGGACAGCGTAACGACCTTATCGGACGTCCGCACCTTTACCCCCGTATCGTAGATAGAATCCTTTTTCGTCTGATCTATGAATTCCTGATATTCGGTTCCGTTCGCGAACTCCGTCTCATATGCATCCGACATATCAAGCACCTCTCCCGCCGAATAGACCCGGTAAGTAATCACCCGTCCGCTGGGCGTATAGATGAAAAACCGTTGATTTTTTTTCCAGAACTCTTTTTTTTCGTAGTCCTGCAAATGCCGGAACATAGAGCCGTCCTTCATACGGTGTCCATATATAATAGAATGTTTATCTTTGAATTTACTGCTGTTATCTACATTTAAAAAGATAGCTCCAAGTCCGTTCTCATTTTTTGAAAATGTCTTGTGAAGGTACTCCTGGTTATCCTTTCCCTGTACAATCGGATAATTGATAACCTTCGGCTCCGGGTCAAATCTAAGCCATCCGATAACATCCGGATTCTTTTCGGCAAGCTTTTCAAAATCTACAATAAATTTATCCTCTCCGCTCTTTTTATCCTTTTTCTTCGTTATCGCAAGGTCCTGTATCTCCTTATAATCTTTTCTTCCGTCCTGATATCCCTTGCCAATCCTAAACAACTGATATGCCGCCAAGATAAATACTACCACCGATACCGCCAAAACGACATTGGAAAGCACATGGTTTTTCTTATCCTTTATTTTCCTGCTCAACTTCATTCACTCCATTCTTATTTCTGCTCCATTATACCTACAATTGTCTCTTCTGTATGAACCATTCCCGGAGACGCGATCATCCCCATATATCTCATTGTCTCTTCGGGCGTCCTTCCATTGATTCCATGAATCTCCCCGATGCCTGCATCCTGCATCGCCAGATCCACCGCACGATATGCAGCATCCACAGACACAATCCCTTTCATAGCACAGCCATGATTGCCGCCGTCACAGATCATCCCGGTCAGGCCGCTTGCCATATTGCGGATTACCATACCAATCTGTCTTTCTTTCGCCCCTCTTAAGAACGCAAGTCCGCACGCCATGCCGCAGCCTGCCGCAATCCCGCATCCGCAAAAAGCCGAAAGCTTCCCGGAATATTCTTTAATATACATCGTTATCAGATAACTCAATGCTGTCGCACGAAGGAGAAGCACATCCCCCACCTCCCCATAATGCACCTGAAAATAGGCAAACAACGGCATCGTCGCGATAATTCCGTGAGCGCCGCTTCCAGTGATGCTCATAGCCGGACGGTTAAGCCCAAGCACTCTGGCCTCGATTGCACCATTACACAAAAGCTGTGCTGTGCGCAGTGCGTCCTTTGAGATAATCTGGTTTTGGTTTTCCCTTAATAACTGCTTTGTAATTATCGTCCGGTCAGAGTGAAGCCCCTCTTCTAAAAGTTCCATATTCATAGAAAAAGCTTCTCTTATAAAGCTAATATCCCTCTCCGGTACATCCGACACATACGCAAGCAGCTCATGAAGCGTATACTGGTGAATCACCGGTATTTCCTCCGCTCCATTCTTATTTTCCCCGGAAGATTCTCTGGAAAATATAATCTCCCCATTTTTCTCAATACTAACAATCCCCGTATGACTCTCACGAATCCGAACAGTAACACTGTCCTTTTCTGTAATTACAGCAGCATCGATGGTAATCTGTGAACCCACATGGTCCATCACCACCTCAACCTTGCCATCCTCAACCATCTTCGCAGCCCTGTCATTATCCTCCCGGGTAATATGCGCCAGCGATTCAAGGCCAAGCTCTGCCTTTGCCGCAACTGCTCCAAGCGCCGCTGCGTAAAGGTTCCCAAACTGTGATGAATTAGGGATTCCGCATGTAAAGGCATTCTTATACATCCCCGAATTAAGCGATACCTTTACCTTTACAATCTCCCCTTCGGTATATTCTCTCGCCGTTGCTACTGCAAATGCGATTGCCCCGGGCTCCGTTACTCCAAGCGCCGGTTTCATATCCGTTTTTATTAACTCTGTCAATCTTTCCATATACTCCCTCCCATTGCCGCCACATCTAATATCTTTTCACGGCGAATGCGTCCCTACATAATATTAGCACGTATGGCAGCCCATAGGCAACTACCAGGGCAAATTTATCTATGCAAAACTTTCCGTAAAACTTTTAATAATTTGTTATTGACTATCTTTCAAATATTTGTTATAATAATTTTTGCTTGAAGTACGGCGCAGTAGCCAAGTGGTAAGGCATGGGTCTGCAACACCCTGATTCACCGGTTCAAATCCGGTCTGCGCCTCTATAAAAAATCCAGAAACTTTTGTTTCTGGGTTTTTATTTTACTTAAAAGTAATCCGCGCCCAGTTTCAGAATATAGAAAGACATCATAATCCGCACCCTGTTCTCATTGCACATAATATCATAGTCCAGGATCTCCTTTATAGCATTCATTTTATAATTCAGCGTATTTTTATGGCAATACAGCGCTTTTGACGTCTGCAGGATACAGCAGTCATTCTCAAAAAATGTTTCAAGAATTCTCATATACTCTGTGTTCTTTTTCTTGTCATAGGCAATCAGCGCTCCCAGTGTCTCCTCCACAAATGCCGGATAGATTGACGGCTCCTTCACATCTGCAAGGAGCTTATATATCCCAAGTTCATTATAGTATAAGAGATTTTTCGGTATCGTCGTCTTAGTGAGGCGGTAAGCTGTATATGCATTTTCATAAGAATTATGAATGTCTGCGATTCGCCTTTCTGTAGTGCCGATTCCGGCATAGATATTCGAATCCTCCCGGCAGATTTTCCCGAACTCCTTTTGAAGCCTGGTAATAAGATATCCTGCTGCCAGTATGATAAGCCTTCCCTTTTCTTCGTAAATAACCGACTTGCGCAGCACATACCGCAGCGTATTTTCAATCTGCTTAAGCCTTTCATTTCCTCTTTCAGTGTCGTAAGTAAAACAGCTCAGAATAATAACCGTATACGACATATCCCTGAAAAATCCGTTATGCTCAAAATGCTTGAGATATAAGCCTTCCTCCTCCGGATAATAAATTGCATTCTTGAGCGCTGTAATGAGGTTCGTCTCCCTCTGTTCATTTTTCAAAAGTATCTCTGAAAATTTACGCATTACGTCAATATACGGTGTATTCCACGAAGAAGAAAAGAGCGGAAAATGCTTCTGATTACAGTACTCTATCGTGTCTTTCGAGACAGTCCTCCCTTTGTGCGAAGAGATGATCAGCCCTCCGGCATGCACCGATAACAGCGAGTCGATGAATCCTTTCACCCACTCCTCTGACGTATAGTTCAGTCCCGAGTTGAATACCAGCTCGTCCCCGTGAAGAAGGGGCGCAAATTCCTTCTCTTCAACCATATGTACCCATCCGATTTTTTTCCCAAAGCAACTTGTTGTAAGTAATTTTAAGTCATACTCTGACTGAACATATGCATAAAGATCTTTTAGCTCTACCGCCATACCTTCTCCCTCCCGCGCTGCCATTTTCAGCAGCTTATAGAATCCAGAAATCCTTCCAGATATTACAAATATACCATAATTTGTGCTCGGAGCACAATTATTTTTTCTTTTTCTGGAATCCCGAAACATACCCAAAGAGTTTAATTAATGTTATATTAGTTATGAAATACAAATAAGAAATGAACAAACCCCGAAATATTTGTATTTCTAAATCCAAACTCTAGATATTTATAAAAAGACCGGCGGATGTTCCGCA
Source organism: Lachnospiraceae bacterium MD308 (assembly GCA_000403475.2). Taxonomy (GTDB): domain Bacteria; phylum Bacillota; class Clostridia; order Lachnospirales; family Lachnospiraceae; genus MD308. Next base: position 2,350,884 of record KE159795.1, on the reverse strand, counting down.
GGTCCTTTTATGATATTATCGGTTAAATTCTACACGGAGTACAGTAAAATGGAATCTACATATATTACCCACAGCTTTGCACCTATATTTGACCTTTCATCCAAGGTTCTCATGCTCGGCACTATGCCGTCGCCCAAATCAAGAGAAACCGGGTTTTACTACGGCCATCCGAGAAACCGCTTTTGGAAAGTAATGTCTGATGTATGCGGCGCTCCTCTTCCGGAGACCAAAGAAGAAAAAATATCTTTTGCGCTTTCCCATCATATAGCAATCTGGGATGTCCTTGCAGGCTGTGATATCTGCGGCGCTGATGACAGCAGCATCCGCAATCCAAAGCCAAACGATCTGAATACGATTTTAACGCACGCAGACATCAAAGCAGTCTTTGCCACCGGCACGAAAGCATACCAGCTGTACCAAAAGCATTGTTTCCCGGCAACAGGTATAAGCTCTGTGTTGCTCCCCTCCACAAGCCCTGCAAACTGTCGCGTTTCCTATGAAGAGCTTAAAAAAGCTTATTCTGTAATTCTTAAATACATATAAAAATGCACATTCTCCGCTTCTATTGAATAGACTGGAATATGACTTTCTATTTTATAGATTTGCGGAGGTTCTTATGCCTGTATATTATACATCTATTCTGTTATTTTTCATTATTTTACTTTTCATTTTATTTGCTGTACACGTACATCTAAGACATGTACATCTAAAGGTGCAGGAGACATCTGATTGGGAAAAATTAGAACGGCTCAACAGCTTGCTTGACCCTTACGGTTTTCAATACGAGCCCGCGGCAGATTATTTTTACTCGACCATGCACTGCTGGCAGCGCAAGTACGGCTACCACAGCCTGTATGATAATTCCGCAGCCGCTCTCGGCATGATATTTGACTGTGAACCTGTTTACTTTGATTACGGAGAAAGGCACTGGCTCATTGAATTCTGGAAAGGACAGTACGGAATGTCCGCCGGAGCGGAAGTTGGCATCTATGCAATTGACGATGACGAAGCCCAGTCTGAGGAGCCGCAAAAAAATCATTATAAAAGCATTGACGATTCAGAACTGATGCCTGTAAGAATCAGTCTTTTTCATGAAAAGACGCTGGTGGCAGTGCGCGACAGACAGCATTGGTGGCTGACCGCCTTTTTCCTCGGCCGGTTCTATCCTCCCCATACGCTGACTGCAAAAATCAGCATATCCTTTCCCGACTATGAGATGTGCAACGCTTATATCGAAGGCCTTAAACGGGCCGGATATGCCCCCTCAGACATCAGCAGATGCCTTCTTACTGTCACTGTGCCGTTTACAACACCAAAGACAGTGCAGCCTGTCACGCAACGTTCCTGGTCTGCGCGCCTGCGTTTGCGTTTGAATCGCTTTAGCTGTTACCTGTACCACCGCATCACCAGACATTACACTAAGACCATCGACAAGCTGGAGTTTTTGGCTCTTTTAAGCCCTGTACTCCTTAAGTTAGCTTTGCGTTTTACCAATACCGGAAAACGCTATAAAAGATATCGTACCGCAAAGGAGACATCCCATGTCCACAGAAAGCCGGCTCAATAAATTATTCCAAACCTCCCCTGTCGTCCCCTGTGATTATCTCTCCCGTTTTGTAATTATGAGCGATTGTCACAGAGGCGTCGGCAACTGGGGGGATAACTTCCTGAAAAATGAAAGCATCTATTCTGCCGCACTCAATTTTTATTATCAAAATGACTTTACTTACATCGAGCTCGGGGACGGCGACGAGCTTTGGGAAAACCGGTGCATGAAAGAGATCATCACAGCACATTCGGATATTTTTGAGCTTTTATCCCGCTATTACAAAGAGAACCGTCTGTATATGCTCTGCGGCAATCACGACAATATAAAAAAGAAACAAAGATTCCTGCAGTGCTGTAACGAGTATTACTGTGAGAGTCAATGCTGTTCTCTCCCACTTATGCCCGGACTTTGTGTTCATGAAAGCCTTATCCTCAAAAACAGAATCAACGAACACAGTATATTTCTGGTACACGGACATCAAGGGGATTTGTTAAATGATACACTATGGAAATTGAGCAGATTCCTTGTACGCTATATCTGGCGTCCTTTGGAGCTGTTTGCCCTCAACGACCCGACCAGCGCCGCCAAAAACAACACGAAAAAAAGCGCCGTTGAACAGCGCCTTTCTGCATGGTCGTCAAAACATTCTCAAATGATAATCGCGGGTCATACACATCGCCCCAGTTTCCCTGAAGACAATACTTCCTGTTATTTTAACTGTGGGAGCTGTGTACACCCTCACTGTATCACTGCCATCGAAATCTGCAATGATAAGATTACTTTAGTAAAATGGAACGTGCAGTCCCGCTCTAATTTGAATCTGTATATAGGACGCGAAATTATTGCCGGGCCTTTAACATTCCTTTAAGTTTCTCAAGCTTCTCCTTGTCGACGGCTGCAACTGCTTCCTGATTTGCTTTTGTGGCTTCGACAAGTTCTTCCCTCAGAATCTGAACCTGCTTAGGCGCATCAATGGCCAGCCGCACCCCGTCAGTTCCGCTCTCTAAAACTGTTATTTTAATATTCTCGTTTAATATCAGCGATTCACCGGTCTTCCTTCTTAGAATCAGCATAATTTCATGCCTCCTCTTTCCCGAATTCCTTCAGCAAATGACGGAATCCGTATTCTTCGGAAGCCAGGATAACCTGCCGCGCCTTCCTTGTGACATGATTCACCACAATCGGGCATTTTAAGTTCACTGTGCTTTCCTCGGCAGCATTGGCAAGTACACAGAAAACATAAAAAGACAAATCCTTCTCCTCATTTGTCCCAAGCTTTTTATAATCCTCTTCACTAAGTACAGGGTTATAATCCTCCTTGAGCATAAATGGGTTCATAACGACGAATGAAAGCTCTTCGTTTCCAACGCTTTGCAGATATAAAACTGCGTCGCTGCCATCCGAAAGCATAACCGGAAGGAATTTTTTCTCTTCCTCGAAGCCAAAAATCCCTTCCTCAAACTCAATATACTGGCTCTCTTCGCTGATACTGTCCTGTTTTGTATTCTCTTTCTCCATATCTGCGCTCCTAAGCTTCGACATCTATCTGATGTCCCTCAAAAATCTCCGCTGCACTCGGCGGTACATAGATCGGTCCGCCGACATACTTAATCTCAATACCCGGATACTGCAGAATAGACAATTCAATATCACCCGGAATAAACTGAATATCACCTTTTTCAACCTTCGTGTCAAAATTCAGCTTATCCATCTGGTATTCGATATGAAACTCCGGCGCCTCCCACTGGATATTAGGCCCTGTCTTCGGAATAAAATCCAAAACAAAATCTCCGGTTGGCTCTGCTGTACGTTCAGCAAAAATCTGATTCAACACTTCACTTCCCTGGCCTACTTTAGCATCCAACAAGAGCTGTCCCTCCCTTACATAACTCGCCGTCGCACTGTACGCAGCGCTCTTCCCCTTCTGTGCACTCTGGGCAATACTTGTTTTTGTCGTAGGAACAACAGAATTCCTGGCTTCATATGTGTCAAGATGCAGCTTTATCGGACGGCTCTTAATTTTCATTCCGCCCTTATCTCTGCTGATCTCTACCTCGGCAGTGCTGTTCTGATATTCCAATGATGCGTTTTGTACCTTAAGCTCATACTTAATCGGTATTGTCTTAATCTCCAGCAACTGTTCCATAGCGCTCTCTCCTTTCTCTTTTTCCTCTTTTTATAACTTAATTCATAAAGTCGAGCAACGAATTTCCTAAAAGGCTCATTCCAATCTTTAACGCTGCATCATAAGAATACTTTGCATATGCTTCATTCGTAATCGCCAGCGCCGGTTCAATACCTACCGCGTCCTGATACTGCTCTGTTATATTCTGTTTTTCTGTCTCTAACCTTCCCAGCGTATTCTCAAGAAGCTGTGCCTTTGTTCCCACTCTTGCGAACTGGTTCTGCAGTTCATCACGACCTTCTTTGAACCGGTCCCACATAGCATTACACAAATCGCGGTCAAACGGCTCCTTTTCAAGAGCGTCTGCCATCTCGCCTGCAAGAGCAATAATGTTATTCGGCATATCACCGCCCTTGCCGTTAACTCCTACCGGACTGGTTCCATATCCTACTGCCAGGATTCCCGGAAACGCCATATCAAAAGCGCTGGAAGGAACAATGTCGCCTGCATTTTCATGACCTTCCGGATAAAATGTCATTCCGAACCCGATATCTACATACAATGTCTGTTTTGCCAATTCGGACATCGCCTCTGCATCATTGACATCCTTTCCCTGGTAATAGAGCTTCCCGTCTTTCAATTCAAACGGAACATTTCTTCCGTCAGTACCGGCCATAATAAAAGTATCGCCGTACTGTGTATTCAAAGAATGTACTAAACTCTGCTGCAGCTCCCGGAGGTTCTGGGCATAGGCGCTTCTTCCTTCTGTGCCGGTCGGGTCGTTCAATGCAGCCATAAACTCGCTCTCATCAATCTGATTCGCGTAACCACTCATCTGATTCAAGATATCTGACTGAGAATCAATCCACTTCTGAGCGTTCTTCGCAGTGTCAATATAATCTGCATTTCTCGCATTCCTGCGCTCAAGAATCATTCCCTTAGCCGCCGATGTCGGATCTTCATAAGACCACTGGAACCTTCTCCCGGTCTCTACCTGCTGGCGGGCTTTCTCCAGCCCGCCGATATTCTCCATCAAGTTATTTGTATAGTTTCTTCTCAACATATTAGTTGTAATCCGCATTCCCATATATATTACCTCCTTATTTACCTGCCGCAGACGCCGGTTTGTGTAATAAGTCTCTCAATAACTTCATCCATTACTGTCATAAGACGTGATGCTGCATTATACGACTGAGAATATTTCATCAGACCCATAACCTCTTCATCCATCCAGACACCAGAGACAGAATCCTTAGAATCCGCAATCTGGTCTAATACCTGTGTATGCGTTTTAAGAATCGTTGATGTTGCCTTTCTCTCGATTGACTGTACTCTCTGAATATTCGTATAACAGTCATAAAGCGTTCCGCTAAAGACTTTTCCGCTCTGCGGATCGACAAATTCAAAAGTCGTACTGGACAACGCATCCATCATCTTATTCACGTTCCAGTTATCAGAAGAGTTTCCATCTTCGGAAGGTTCTCTCTTTATATTGATCTTGGTCTCATTGCCCATCCACGCATCAGATATCTTAACGTTCTGTGCGGTGAAATTACCGGGAACCATTACTTCTTCTTCTTCGATATTGCCGCTTGCATCCAGTACAGCATTGCCATTGGCATCCAGCTTCGGCCTTTTTACCGGGTTGCCGTCTGCGTCCAGCAAAGGTACCATGTCGCCGCCCGTCGTCTCAAACAACGGATTCTGTGTCGTCACTTTCACAGTCTTCTGCTCTTTGACAGTCTCCGTCACCACATCACCGTTGGCATCCAGCTTCTCAGTCATAACCGGCTCGCCCTTATAGTCAGTCACCGGATTCCCATTCTCATCCAGCTTCTGAACCATCACCGGCACTTCCTTTTCTTCCATCACCGGATTGCCGTTTGCATCAACCACCGGCACCTCCTGTACCGTCTCGTTGTACTGGTTCATAGTAGTAACCAACTGATTTACGAACGAATCCAACATTCCCTGATAATACTTGATTCCCTTAGTATCCGTAGCCTCTATGCCGTTAGCAATATCCTTATCGAATACCTCCGCCTTGTTAAGCATATCCAGATCGCCCTTAAGCACGCCCTCGCTGAGCTTATCGTTGAGAGAGTTCTTTGACCGGTTGACAACTGAGCCGGGAATCTCTATAGTTGTTGCGGCTCCTGCAATATCTAATGTCACTTTTCCGTCCGGCTGCTGGGTAACTCCGACTGTGTTGGAAGTGTTGTCTGCAAGAATCAAATCCTGACCGCCTGCGGTAATTGACATCACCCCATCCGGATTCGTAGTGGCAGTAATCGTACCTGCCGGGAAATATCCTTCTAATCCCTGAAGCTTTTCATCACGGCGCTGCTCAAGCTTTTCCGTAGTTTTCTTGACATTGGCAAGGTTCTCTTCTAACTGCTCCGTTGCTTCTGCCATCGCCCTCGTCACTGCTGTTCCGGCCTCTACCTCGCCGCTAACCGTACCTCCCGGCTCCACTACCTGCAGGGTGGCCGGCTCAATCACGTTGCCATTGGCATCCTTTTTCACGCCGACATTACCAATCTGCGCGTTAGGCGCAACCAATGTATAGGCCCCGCTCGCCGTAGTATTCACTTTTACCGTTATTTCCCCTGTCACATTATCAGTAACTTCACTCTGTATTGCGTCCTTCGGGAAATATGACTTGAGACTCTGCACTGCTTTTGTACGGTCTTTTTCAAGCTGCGCAATCAATTTCGTGTCCGGATTCTGAGCTGCCCTGGCATTTTTAATCTGCTCGTTAAGATCCGAAATATTGCTCACAATTCCGTTGATCGCAGTTGCACTTGCAGCCGCGCTGTCGTTGGCTGCCTGTTGAATCTGGGCCTCTAAATCCGTGATTAACTGTTTATTATTCTTGATGCTTTCATTTAATTTTACAATGTCGGATATATAACCGTTTATCTCATTCGGCAGAGCGTCAAGCATTACCGTATCTCCGCCGCCGTAAGTCTTAGGGTTCTCTCCGCTCTCAGTAATATACAGCTCAACCGGCTCAACAATCTTCCCGTCGTCCGTCTTCGCTATGCCTACCTCGCCCCTCTGGTCATCCGCAACCAGATTAATCTTCGTACCGTCTGACAGCCTGAGGTTGATATTCAGCACTTCCACTGTAATTCCGCCGCCCATGTACTTCTTTTCATACTGCGTCTCAATCGGGAAATATGTAGCAAGCGCATCAATCAATTCGTTTCGGTCGTCCTGAAGCTCCAATGCAGGATTACCAAGTATCTGTGTATTCTTGATCGACTTGTTAAGCTCTACGATCTCCTGCAGGTAGCTATTAATATCCGGAACAATATGTTCATCCAGTTTCTGCTTTAATTCATCATACACTTCCTGAACCTTATTGCCGTTCTGGTGAATCGTATTCAAAAGTACCTCAAAAGCAGAGCGGACAACTGTATCCGCACTGTTTGTTCCGGAATTCTCCGGATCTGCAAGATTCTTAAGAGCGGTTACAATATTATTAAACTGAACCGCAATCGCATCCTTATCAGTCTCGTCAAATATCTGTCCAATCTCCGCAAGGATTGAATCCATCGCATCTGCAGTCCCTACCTTGGGAAGTTGTGTACGATACTGAACATCAAGGAACGGGTCTCTGACCTGGCTGACACCGGTCATCATAACACCCTGGCCAACTTTAGCATCATACTGTGAACTTGACACACCCGGTCCCACCGGATTAAGACTCACCTGATCCAATCGCTGCCTTGTATACCCCTGTGTATGAATATTGGACAAGTTCTGTCCTGTTACATCCAAAGCCCTCTGGCTGGCCCCCATTGAAAGTGCCGCCATGTTAAAACCTGCAAAAGTAGAACGTATCATAAGCGATTCCTCCTGTCTATACTCTCCGGCTTGTCATATGCCGGGTATTTGTTTCACTTTTTCCTTCACCGTTATATATCTTTCCTGTCTTCTCACGCAATGCTTTATCAATCATATGAAGATTCGTACGCAGAACCTGGTTCGCACCTTCATTCACTTCCTGAAACATCTGAATCTCTCTGCTGAGTTCATCGAAGAGCTGATATAATTCCTTACGCTCATCATCCGGAACTTTTCCGAGAATCTCTCGAAACTGCATTCCTGCAAATCCGGCCCTTGCCTGCACCCTCTCTCTCGTCTGCTCCAGTCCTCTGAGCCTTAACATAAGTGCCTGTTGCTGCGTGACACAATCTTCCACCGTACCTGCGTGATTCTCGGCAGCCGCGGTAAGCTTCACCTGTTCAATCTTCGTAAGCTGGCGGAACAATCCGGTCAATTGTTCAATTACTTTTTTAAATTCATCCATACCTATACAGTCCCCTTCTCAAGCAGTATACGCGCCGCAATTCTTTCCGCATCCGGGCGGTACGTCCCGTCCGCCACCTGCTGTTTCAGATTCTCAATCTTATCCTGTGTTGTCGCGCTGCGCACTTCCTGAATTACCTTATGGGCTGCTTCACCAGCAATCATCTTATCACTCTGTGAAGCATCTGAACCAATGAACACCTGGTCACGATTCTGGCAGGTCTTTCCTGCTTCCATCCCCTTGGCAGCAAGCTTTGACTTATATGATAAACTGTCATAGTGATGAATTCTTTTATTAATAGCTATCTTCATTGTCCTTCCTCCTCACACTATATAGCAATACATACTGGTCGTTTTATGGACTTTTATTCTTCATAATAAATATCGTCACCTCTTTACAAATGTTAAGCATGTTTCCATGCATTTTCGATACTTTCTCAACGCCCTCTCTGCTTACGTCTGCGTTCTTCGCGCTCTCTCAACACCCGCCGTTCGTCAAATATGTCGCCGGCCGTCGAACTGTAAATTACATTTTTCTCGTCCGCAACCTTAACGCCTGCCGCCAAAGTAACTACACGTTTTTTCATAATTGTCACCAATTCCCGGTTATGGCTGGCCACAAGTACAGTAATACCTTTCCGGTTAATCTCGTCAATCAGGCACATCAGATCCCATGCGGCAGATGAATCAAGATTCGCCGTCGGCTCGTCCAGCACAAGGATTTTAGGGTCTGTTACCAGCGCTCTTGCAAGAAGGACTCTCGCCGCCTCTCCGCCCGAAAGCTCCCTCGGATAATGTTCTGCACGCTCATAGATCCCAAGGGCACGCATCGTATGCTCCACCCGCCTTTTTGTAAGTTCAGGCGGCTGTTCCGTTGCACGCATCGCCAGTTCAATATTCTGCCTTGCCGTTCTTTCCTTCAACAGTCCCAGATCCGACTGCATGATGCCAAACTGACGCCGATAATACGGAATCTGTTCCTTGGTTAAAGCAGACACATCATTTCCGCGAACCCACATCTCCCCGGATGTCGGGAATATCTGACCGCTTAAAAGTTTTAAAAATGTACTTTTGCCCGAGCCGCTCCGGCCCGTTACGAATACAAACTCCCCTTCCTCAACCGTCAGCGAAAAATCCTCAAGCGCTACAACATCCGGTTTATAAAATTTGTTTACAGCTTTCAATTCAATTTCTTTCATAATCCACCTATCAGACTAATGCACCTGCTAAAACATCAATGAAACACAAAAATGCCAAATATGGAAAGCAGCTAAACAACCGCTTTCCGTATCGGCATCTTTACTTATCTTAATACTACCTTTATCTGTCCGTGTAAAAAGAATCCGCTCCTGCCAAACGCTTATTCATATGACGGTCAATCGTCATAGTCTTCTCCCAGACATTACGTATATTCACCGCCAACCGCGTCACCAGACTTCCTTCTTTTCCATACTCTTCTGAACTGCTGCCTTTCCCCTTAAGCACATCTGTAAGCCATTCCCTAAGTTCCGGCGGCACGCTGCTTATAAACAGGTGAAGCTTATGGTCGCATTCTCTCACCTTTTCAAGCTCTTCCCCGCGCATACCCAGCGTCATCTGAACGCTCACTCTGTCATCTCTCGAAAGCTCTTCCGCCATCTCATTTGTCAAACGGCTGATTTCTGACATATGTGTATATTTTTTCTGAAGGATTTTGGCAATCTCAGTCAATAATTCTCCATAATTTTCTTCCATCAACACATCACACTTTCTTTGCAGCCTCTGCAAAAGTATCCCTCAGCTCTTTGACAAGCGGCTTAAGCTCCTTAATAACATCGCTTTTCCTTCCGGCAGAAACCCTGCTCAATTCATACAGGAAAAAGTCATACATTGCATTCAGCTCTCTGCTGATCTCGTAATTAAAATTCAAAGTATCTTTTAGATGCTGGACAATATCCACACATCTTTGCACCGATGCGTCAAACAATGCATAATCCTCTTTCTCCAACGCCAGCTCTGCTCTCACCAGTCTCTTTGTCAGTTCATCATAAAGGAGAAGAAGCATCTCTCCCGGTGTCATAGTCATAACCGACTGGTTCTTATATGCTTGATATCCATTTGCCATGCTTCCTGCTCTCACTTTCTTTACTTTAACTTTAAGCAAACATAGAACTTATGTAACTGCTCTGGTTATTCATCTGTGAAATCAACGTCTCCAGTGATGTAAACTGGGAGATATAACGATCTGTCTCTGTCTCCAGCTTATCCTGAAGCCGCTCGATATAATCGTCAATTTGATCGATCTGCTTCTGGAGACTGTTGGACAGGACACTTGTCGGTGCGTAGATAGAACCTGCACGCTCGATGAGTATACCTTTGGTCGCTCCTGTCGTGGAACCATATTTGTCCATGACATTCTTCATCGAAACCATGAGGCCGCCCTGTGTTGTCACATTCCCGTTATCATCCTTGCCAATTGCTCTGGTAAATGCACTGCGCACCGCATCCGGATCATTCTGCAGTGCTGCCCTGAACTTTGTCTCGTCAAACACCAGCTTGCCGTTGTCGCTGTAGTTGGTAGATGTGGTAATTCCCATAGCAGACAACTCTGTACTGTTTCCTGAATTAATAATAGCCCTCAGGTTATCTGCCATCATACGCAGATCCATATCCGCAAAAAGAATTCCCTGCTTCGCTTTTTCTTCCCATTTCTCAATCTGGCTTTCGCTCATCTCATCTTTCTGTTCGTCAGTCAGCGGGGAATAATCGCGATCCGGCTTTGTCTTAACATGCGAATTTACCAGCTCAAGGATCTCGTTAAAAGACTCGACCATGCCCTTCACAGCTTCCACAGTCTTATCGGCATCTACAGTTGCATCAAAAGTAATCGCTTCTTCTGTATCATCCAGTTCTAATTTTCCGCTTCCATCTGCCGCCTCTTTGTATCCGAAGGTTCCTTTTAAGGTTACATTCAGACCGTCCAGAGTGAATGTATTGCTTCCACGTGTAATCTCGATAGCTTCATCTGACCCCGGGTATTTTACGCTAATAATCGCGTCTTTTCCTTCTTCATAAGTAGCATCCGGCAAATTAGCCGTGGTATCTGTGCCCGTCGGATCGCCAAACAGATACTTTGCTATGTTATTCGGATCGTCATCATCAAACTGTATATCCCCGCTCGTTCCCTTACCTGTAGCTGTCACAACAAAACGGTCTGACATTTCCTGATAAGTAACCGTCACTCCGATTCCCTCTGTGGCGTTAATCTTGTTCATAATCTCCTTAACAGTCGTATCCTTGGTAATCCCTTCTACTTTTACGCCATTAATCTTGAGAGTATAATTACCGTCTGCGTCCATCATAGGATTCTTTCCGTCCGCATCTGTGCTGAAGATACCGGAAGTTGCAAGTCCCGAATCTTTCAGGCTCGCTGATAAGTTCACACGATTTGAAGAACCTGCGAGAATACCGAAAGCGCCGGTCTTGCCAACAATACCTGCCCCCGCAGTGATAGAAAGCGTCGAGGAGCCGTCGTTCACCATGTTCGCCCCATCTTTCTTTACTGTCTCAAAAGCCAGGAATCCTGCTGCTCTGTTAGGGTCGCCCGGAAATGTCTCAACTTTTTGGGACACCTGAATTCTGCCCTTCCCAAATGCATCATCTAATTTTTTCTGCAGATCTTTCTGAACATCTTCCAATGTATTCTCATCTTTATATTTATCTAAGGTAATCCACTTCGTCTCTCCGTTATAGTTGAAGCTGATCTGTGAGCCGCTGAGCCGCTCCGCGAGAGTCTTCTTCTCAGTAAGCTTTGCATCATATGTGCCTGTCAGGCCCTCTGCAGTAATCGTCTTCTCATCATCATCAAGATCGCTGAAATCCTGCCCGACTTTCACAATACCCAAATCCTGCAGGATATTGCCGGTGCCGCCGTTGAACATGACTGTATTACCATGAGACTTGCTCTCATCAACCGTGAACTTAACCTTGGCGCCGTCCATCTCAACCTTCACGATGTCGCCGAGCTTCTGCGCATCCGTCCCGCTTCCGATAGTCACATTGTCAAGGGCTTTCTGAATCGACTCAATGGCATATGGCTTTTGGGTATCCGGATTCTTTTCCATAGAATAGTTGTAATCGTCTGTATCTGGAAGTTTTACGGTATAGTTCTTATTCCCATACTTGATATAGAAAGCATCTCCTGCAATCGTGCTGACTTCTGTCTCTACAGAGAGCTCGCCGTTCGTTCCGACCATCATCATCCCTGAATCCAACTTCCGGTTAGATACTGTTCCCGTCGTTAATTTCGCGTTGGACGCAAGCTGCTTTATACCTGCAATAGACATGTTCTCTGCCGCATTAGCCGTACCGGAGACAGAGACATACTTACTGTTCGCGCCAACTGCCGTAACCAGATTTCTCGAAAACAAAGTCGAAGAAAGAAGGTTATTTGATGATGCATATGAAGTATAATTAGAAGTAAATCCATAAATCTTACTTGTAATATCTCTCATGGCTTCCATCTGCCACTCTATTTTGGTCTTCTGCTGTCCCTGTTTCGCAATCTTGCTGCGTGTGCCGGCCGTCATCTGTTCTATAAGCGTATCCCGGTCAAGCCCGCTGGCAAGTCCGCCATATCCTCTGATCTGCGAAGAAAGACTGTTGTAAGAACTGCTGCTACCTGAAACTCCTGCCATAATATCACTCCTTTTTTATCGAATCCAATTTAATTATCAAAATAAAATTTATTCTATTTGTCTAAATTGAATATCGGCATAAAACATAATAAATTAATTCTTTTATTCCCGGAAATTAGTCTCTGTTATGATGCGGATGCTCCTTCACCCTTGTACATGCTTTCGTAATCTCTACAGTTATGGCTCCTGCATACCTTTGAGAATAGAAATTCATAAGAGGAGTCGCCGCATTCTGGCTCACAACCACATATTTGGAAGGCAGGCTTGTAAGGGCAAGGGCTACGATATCCGCCTTGCATCTGGAACAGCGACAGGCAGCAAACTGTTCGATATAAGTATCTACTCTTTCCCGAACCAGCGTTTCCATGACATTCAAGAATACATACTCATCTTTTTTCTGATCTGCCTTCGTCTTATGCGCCTCTTCCTCGGCTGCCTTAATCGCCTCTTCCTCAGCTTTTCTTAAAGCTTCCTCAGCCTTCTGCGCTTCTTCCTCAGCCTTTTTTTCTTTTTCCTCCGCCTCTCTGCGCGCCTCCTCGGCTGCCATTCTTTCTTCCTCGGCAGCTTTACGCGCCTCCTCGGCTGCCCGTCTTGCTTCCTCAGCGGCTTTACGCTCTTCCTCGGCTGCCCGCAATACAGCTTCAGCGCTTTCACTTTGTGACTCTGCTTTTATTCTTTTCGCTGCGTCCTCAGCTTCCCTGATTGCTTCTGCCTCCTCTTCTCCGTCAATAAATATCTCAGAAGCCTCCGGCGCGCCTGTTTCTTCCTCTAATTCTTCTTCAAGAAGATGATTTACCGCATCGGCAATCGCCTCATCCTCTTCCTGCTTTGCAACTACTTGTACATTGCCTGCGCCCGCATCCTCAACCTTTGAAGCCGCGTCTTCAGCGCTGTCCACAGCATCCGACACATCCTCGGTTCTTCCTGCCAACAATCCCAGTACATGATCTGTCTTATTCGTCCTTTTTGTTTTTTTAGCCATTCTTCTCATCCTCCTCAACCATCTGCAAAATCTCTTTTATAAAAGCCCCATAATCTTTCGCCGGAGCGCTCCTTGACGAATACTCAAATATATTCACTCCGTGAGCCGGCGCCTCTGCCGCCGACACACTATTGCGTATCACTGTATCGAAAACGGCTGTACCAAGCTGATCCGCCACGGTTCCAGCCATTTCCTGTACATCCCTGGAAAGTTTCCTTCTCTTTTCATATTTCGTCAGGATAATTCCCATAATCTTCAACTTCGGATTCACCGACTGGCGTACAGTCTCGTAAGTTTCCTTTAACTGTACAAGACCGACAAGACTCAGTATCTCAGCCGACATCGGAATAATCAGATAGTTCGCTGCACTGTATCCATTCAGAGTAAGAATGTTAAATGCAGGCGGAGTATCTATAATGATATAATCATACAGCTTTTCTACAGGCTCTAATAGCTTTTTAAGCAGCAGCTCCCGGTTCTCGCCTCTTAGAGTGGCTTCTGCACTGCTCAATAAAATGTTGGACTGAATAATATCAATATCGCTGATTCGGTGGATAATCTCATAAACAGTGGCATCTCCCTTAAGTCCTTCATAGATTGTCGGTCCTTTATCAATGTCCACCCCCAGGCTGAAGCCAAGATTACCTTGCGGGTCCATATCCACAGCCAGTACTTTATACCCTTTTCTCGCCAGGCCGGCTGCAAGTGCGGCAGTAGTTGTCGTCTTTCCGACTCCGCCCTTCTGGTTTGTTAATACGATCGTATGTGCCACTTTTTATTCCTCCATCTATGACATAAGCTGACAGGGACACGTTGCCTTTGTCAGCTTATCCAAGTTATATCATTTTATAACACTTCTTCTTCTAATTTTTTTACCTCTTCCTGCGGCCGTTCCATATCTGTCATCAGACTGTGCCAGATTGCATTAACCTCCTCTGCGCAGTCCACATAAATCTGTGCAAGCCCGGCGCTTGATATTCCAAGCTGATCCGCATAAGTCTTACTTGCTTTCCAATCCGCTTTTTCATAGGCAACTACAAGATTCTGAACTGCTCCTGCCGGTCCGGTGCCTTCAAGCAGCGCCGCCTTAATCTCATCTGCAACCGGAATCTCTTCAAGCAGCTCCGCCAAAGGCGCCTCTACCATATAATCCAGTGTAGAGAACATTCCCATCATATACGCATCATTGGAAGAAATCTTACATTCCGGAGCTCTCTTTACAAGCTCCGACGCCAGCTTCGCCCTGAGGAATGAGATCTTAAGAATCTCCTCTGAGCCCTCGCTCCTATCCTGATCAAAGCTTAACATATATACCCAGTGTCTGAGCTGTCCGATTCCCAGCGTAATCAACGCCTGCCGTAAGGATGCCGTTCTCGTCCGGAGGGCAAAATATGCAGAATTGACAAGTCTCAGAAGCGCATATGTAAGCCCGGCGTCACGGCTGATGATCTCTTCCACCTCACCAAAATTCGGTTCATCCTTGGACACTGCAATGACAAGCTGGAAGAAATTCCCCTGCATATACTCCACTTTGTCAACCTTGGAAACCATAGTATTAGCCATATAATTTCCTTCCAGATAATCAATATCAAGCTCCATCGCTGCTTCATACTGCTCTTTTGTGTTAATCTCTGTGGCGATACACTGCCTTCCAAATCCCTTTGCCATCTCGATAATGTTAAGCACTGTCCGCTGCTTCTGCGGATTATTCTCATACCCCGTCATATTAATGCGGATATATGATGCATAATCCAACATGCTGAAATACTTCGGCGAAAACTGGAAGTCATTGATGGCAAATTTATAGCCTGCCTCACAGTATTTCTTAATCAGCGGCATCGCCAGCGGATGAATAATCACCGTGTCCTCAATCTGAATGATAACTTTATCTTGCCCAAACATCTTCGGCGTATTCCTAAGAAGCAGTGACGGTGTAAATGTTACAAACATTAACCCATCGTTAATAATCTTCGCACTATTGGCAACAAGGAAGTCCGAGATTGTATCTGCCGCCGTAGCCTCGCTGCTGTTATACATGCTGTCCTTCCCGCCCTGAAATACCAGCTCGTAGCCGATAACCTTACCACTCTGTTTTTCTTTAATTGCCTGTCTTACTACACATCTATCCATTACGCATCCCACCTAGTCAACAATTCATCCATAACAGTTACAAGATGGCCGATTTCCGGCTTTGAAAGCTGTTCGTCCGCTCCGATTTCCCTTCCCTTAATCTGCATCTCCGGGCTGATTAACGATGAGAAGATAATAAGCGGAATCTGTTTTAAATTGCTATCCGATTTCACAAGCTTGGTCAGCCTGTGACCGTCCATCTTCGGCATCTCTATATCCGTGATAATGAGCGCTGCCTGCTCCCGCAGCTCATCCGGGTCAGAATCCTTAATTGCATGCAAGTAATTCCATGCCTCCTGTCCGTTATTGAACTGCACAAGGTTCACATAGCCCGCCTGACGAAGGGCTCTCTCGATAAGCTTCGCCAGGAGAATCGAATCTTCTACACAGATAATTCTCGCATAATTCTTCTGACGCTCTCCTAACGCATCAATCTCATCTATCTGGATGCTGGTCTCCGGAGCAATCTCTGCAACAATCTTTTCAAAATCCAGAATTGTGACAAGTTCTCCTCCGCACTGGGCAATTCCTGTCGCAACGCCTTCTTCGCCTTTATTCAGTGTCTTATCCGGCTTCTGGATATCATTCCACGAAATCCTCTGGATACCGACAACCGACTGTACGCGGAATGCGATATTCATCTTATTAAAATTTGTAATCACAAAAAGATCACGCGGCTGTCTCTCCGTCTGCTGGCCGGTCAGATAAAAAGGAAGATCCACTACCGTAAGCATTGTGTCACGCGGTTTAAAAATCCCTTCCACCGATGAGTGGGCATGCGGCATCGGCTTTACCTTATCCGACATCATAATCTCCTTTACCTTTGCCACATTAATACCATATAATTCGCCGTAAATCATGAATTCCATGATTTCTATTTCATTCGTTCCAGATTCTAAAAGTATCTCTGTATTCGCCATAATATGCCATCCCTTCTCTTATACATAGTCCTATATTTAATATCGGCAGAAATCTCTTATTTTTAAGCCGCGAAAGCTCTAAAGTATGATTTCAGGACGGCCTGCGGTACGAATTTTCACACTTCCGTCCTCCGCGTCAACCAGCATTGTTCTTGCATAGTTAAGACCTACGTCTTTCTTCAGAATTCGAATCTGCTCCGCCATCATAATCGCTTCCACACTTCTGATGTTTCTCTCCCCAATATTACCGATTCCTCCGGCGCCCTTCATGTCAAACATCTTGGCGCCGCCTGCAATCTTGCATTGATAGCGCCTTTTAACTCCGCCAAAGGCCCCCATCTTGCGCAGCATCTCATGTATTCCCGTATCTGCAAACTTAAAGACATTCATGTCGGACATGCTGCCGGCTTCCGGCAGCATGATATGAAGCAGCGCAGCAAGCTTAATTGCCGGGTCATACAGGCTGATACCAATACAAGAGCCGAGTGCATAAGTTATGAGCACTCCCTCTCTTCTTGCAATCTTCATATCCGCTATTCCAACTTTGATTTCTTTATTCATACGGAGTCACCAGCCTATCCATCAGATAATTTAAAGACTGAATATCAGGAAGCATCAGTAGATTGCTGTCTACATTCCTTCCCCCGATGATACACTTTCCTGTAATCATCATCAGCTTATCAGACACATATCCGAATTCCGCCATCGGGACAGTCATAATCCCACCCAGCATATTCACGGAAAAAGCCGGTACAGATAAAGAAATTTCCATGTCGGCCAGCTTCGACAAAGAGAGTATGTAAGAAGATATGATAATATTACCAACCTCTGTCGACGCCGAAATTTCCATTTCACCCATTTGTTCATATCCGCTAATGTTTTCCTGAAGGACACATTGCAGAACTTCATTAATAAAATCCAGTTTCATGATGAACAGCATAACCCCGCTGACATCGCCGGTCATCTGTACAAGCACGCCGGATACGATCTCCTCCGGATGTCCCAGCAAGTCCACGGCCTCATTATAACCAAGAATCTCCACTTTGGGAACCGTCATCTCAACCCCGGTCTTTAACAGACTCGACAACGCTGTAGCTGCATTTCCTGTTCCGATACTTCCGATTTCCCGCATCATATCTTTTGCGGTATCATCCATGTCTTCATAACGTGTAATTTTCATACTGCACCACCTCTCCCGTCTTTTTCACTATGAGCGCAGACCGTTAACCGTCTGCTCTATTTCATCTGATGTCTGAACCATCTTGAGCGCATAAGTATACGCCCTCGAAGCTACAACTGTATCTGATATTTCCTGAGCCATATCTGTATTAGACAATTCCAGATACCCGTCTAATACATTCGCCCCGTCCACACGAATCGGATTGCCGTTTTTAGGCACCGGGCTGAACTCTGTCGACCCGACAGACTCCATGCCGTTCGTATTCGCGAACGAAAAAACTCCCGGCCTTCCGGTCAGCTCACCGTTAATATATCGGATGGGATTCCCGTTTCCGTCAAGGACATATTTCTGCGCATCACTGAGCAGATAAAAATATCCGTCATTGTGCAGGGATACCGAGAAATTCCCGGCGCGTGTATAGGTAATCTCATTTGTCACCTGATTCCGGAGCATAAAAAATCCGTCCTGATCCAGTATCGCAAAATTAAATCCGCCTTCCGCCGCTCCCGTAACTCCATTTGATGAAAAATCTGTGTTGGTATGCTGCATACGGACGCCCGTACCCGTCGTGACTCTGTCCTGGCTATGCATGTTATAATACATCAAATCCATAAATACCGAACTTTTAGACTTATAACCCACTGTATTTACATTCGCTATATTGTTTGATATTACATTTAATTTATCCTGTTCTGTCATCATGCCTCTGGCACCTGAATAAAAAGAAGCATTCATCCGTTAATCACCTCCGCGTTATTCTCTATGTTGGTCCAATCTGCACAATCTTTGCCGCAAGCTGATCATACATTCTAAGCACCTGCGCAGCACTTTGCAGCGCCCGCTCTGTCGCCATCATCTGTGTATATTCCTTAATAACGTCTACATTAGAATCCTCTAAGAATTTTTGTCTCATAGGCGTATTCACGTCCCGGGGCGCTCCGGTTGCAACAAACATGTCGCCTGTTGTCTTCTCTAACTCTGTATCATAATCCTGGAAATCTACAACTCTTATCCTTCCGAAATACTGTCCGTTCTCCTCTGATGTCAGATTTCCCAGTGAGTCGCAGGCGATCTTATCAGTCCCAAGATAAATCGGCCCGTTAGTTCCCAGGACACGGCCAACGCCGTCAAGATAAAGATACCCTTCATTGTCAAGAATAAAGGAACCATTTCTTGTATACGTAACTCCATTCCCTGACTGAACGGCAAAAAAGCCCTCGCCCTGAAGAGCAAAATCCAGTGTACTTGCGGTGGGATTCAGTCCCCCCTGCTTATAGCTCGTTACATTGCCGTCTCCGGTAACAATACAGTTCATCCGTCCGATTGGAGTCGGGTTGCTCTTATCTGTATTACCAATCCGGTATATCATCTCATCCTGAAATGTCGTCTGTGTAAAAGTATCCTGTCTGAACCCTGGCGTTGAAATATTCGCCATATTATTACCGATTACATTCAAGTTCCTTGTCTGTGTCAGCACACCCGACGCCAGGTTATAGAATCCTTTAAACATGAGACCCCTCCTTTCCTTTTGCCCCTATATCCATTTCCTGCTGAAGATATTCTTTCAGCTTGCGGATTGCATTTGCATGAATCTGCGAAATCCTCGGCTCACTTACTTCCATGACTGATGCAATCTCTTTCATATTTAATTCCTCTACATAGTAGAGGGAAATTACCAGTTTCTCTTTGTCCTTCAAAGCATCAATTCCGTCCTTCAAAACCTGGCGGAATTCATTTTCAAGATATTTTTCTTCCGGCTGCTTTGCAAAATCCAGTGAGAGAAGTGAAGACACTTTCTGTTTCTCCTGCGTTTCCTCCATCACCATATCAAGAGACAGCACCGAGGACAGATTCATCTTTCCCATAACCTCCTGAATCTTATCCGGCTTCATCCCCAGTTCTTTGGCAATCTCATCAATCGCCGGCATCAAACCGGTCTTTGCATACATCTCTGCTGCCTTGTCTTGTATCTCTTTAAAGCTTTTGCGCACCGTTCTCGGCACCCAATCCTGCTTTCTTGCTATATCTATTATCATTCCATGTATCCTTCGAGACACATATGTTTCAAACTTAGCGTTCTTTCCTGCGTCATATTTATCAAGAGCTTTCATCAACACGATAACTCCTTCATTTATAATGTCCTCCACCTGCGTAAACCCAAGATAGACATCCCGCATTTGAACCGCTATGCTCTTTACAATATACAGGTAACGGAGAGTAAGCTCTTTTTTTATCTCAGCACTGCCTGTCGTCTGATATAATGCAAGAAGCTCTTCATTTGTCCTGCTGTCTTCCATCAGCCCTCTCCCCTCCTTTTAATTCCCTACTTGGTTATATTTCCAATGGCCTGTATCTGCACATTGTTGGTAATCTCATGAAATGACAGAACATAAATTGACGGATAGAACTGCTCTAACATCCGATATACATACACACGGATCACCTGGCTGGTCAGGATGATCGGTTCCTGTGATAAATCATGGAACTTCTTCACAGCATTTCCAATCTGCATTACCACATTCTGCATCACATCCGGCGGCAATGCCATATAATATCCCTGCTCACCTTTTGTCAGGCTCGATACCATCATCTTCTCAAGATCTGCATCCAGTGTAAGTACCCGCATCTGCCCATCCCGGCAGAATTTACTGGTTATCGTTCTCTTAAGAGCGGTCCTTATATTCTCAATAATCGTAGTCATATCGCTTCCGGTCCCCGCCGCATCCGAGATTGTCTCCATAATCGTCTCCATATCTTTAATAGGAATACCCTCTTTTAAGAGACTTACTAAGATTTTCTGAAGCGTTCCATATGGAACTATCCCCGGAACCACTTCTTCTACAAGGCTTCCTGCCCTCTCCTTCAGACTGTCCGCCAGCTTCACTACCTCTTCCCTGTTAAGAAGCTCATGGGCATGCCTTCGGATTGTCTCAGAAAGATGAGTAACCATAACAGATAACGGGTCAATGACTGTATATCCGTAAATCTCCGCCATCTCCTTATTCTCCGGAAGAATCCATTTACTCGGAATACCATATGCCGGTTCAATCGTCTCGATTCCGTCAATCTCTCCGACCGGTTCATCAGGCTCAAGCGCCAGATAATGATCTACCAGAATCTCTCCGCGCTCAACTTCTTCGCCCTTAATCTTAATGACATACTGATTAGTAGTCAGACTGGAGCTGTCGCGCAGACGCACAGAGGGCACGACAAATCCCATCTCCTGTGCATATTGTCTTCGGAAAATGACAATACGGTTGATCATCTTCCCGCCGCTTCCTTCATCCACAAGAGGAATCAGGCTATATCCGAATTCCATCTCAATTGGCTCAACGCCAATCAACGCATAGACATTGTTAATATCCCTGTAATACTCTTCTTCGCTCGGCTCTGCCGCTTCCGTATCCGGCGCGCTCAGCATACCCAGCTCCTGGGCTGCCGCTGCTTCTGCAACTTCCTTCATTCTTCCCTGCAGTCGATATCCGGTAATCAAAAGCGCTGCCGCTAATATACCTAACTGAATCTTCGGCATTCCCGGTATCAGTATAAGGACTGCTAATACCGCACCGGTAAACATAATCGCCCTCGGCTGAGATTTGAACTGGCCGGAAACATCCTCATTAAGACTTCCTTCCGATACTGACCTAGTTACGATCATACCAGTTGCAGTGGATATCAGAAGTGCCGGTATCTGGGATACCAGACCGTCGCCTACCGTCGCAATCGAGTAAACGGAAAGCGCATCTTCAAGTGTCATGCCTGCCTGCACGATTCCGATAATAAATCCGCCGATCAGATTGACAAAGGTAATAATAATCGACATAATCGAATCACCTTTTACAATCTTCGTAGCGCCGTCCATAGCGCCATAAAAGTCTGATTCCCGCTGGATCTTCGAACGTCTTGCTTTTGCTTCGCCCTCTGTAATCAAGCCTGCGCTAAGGTCTGCATCGATTGCCATCTGCTTACCTGGCATAGCATCCAGCGTAAATCTGGCTGCAACCTCAGCGACACGCTCTGCACCTTTTGTAATAACGATAAATTGTACCAAAACGATGATAAAAAAGATTACAAAGCCGACGACAACATTCCCGCGCAGTACAAATGTACCGAATGCCTGAATCACCTGTCCGGACTGTCCCTGATTTGTCAGGATGTTTCTTGTAGAAGATACGTTAAGTCCCAGACGAAATAACGTCGTAACAAGCAAAAGGGAAGGGAACGTAGACAATTCCAGCGGCTCCCTGATGTTCATGCTTATAATCAGAACAACCATAGAAACCGCAATATTTATAATAATTAATATGTCCATTAAAAACGGACTCAAAGGAATAATCAAAAGCAGGACAATGACAAGTACAAACACTGTCACTGCATTACTTAGTATTTTTTTCATGCTTTACTCCAACTTATTGTTCATCTTATAAACATAAACCAGAACTTCCGCTACCGCTCCGTAGTATTCCTGCGGTATCTCCTGTGATAAATCTGTGGAAGCATAAATTCCTCTGGCTAATGGCGGATTTTCAACCACGGCAACGCCGCTCTCCTCGGCAACCCGTACAATCCGAAGCGCCAACTCATCCTGTCCTTTTGCCAGAACAACCGGTGCGCCGTAAGAATCTGCATCATATTTCAATGCTACTGCAAAATGCGTAGGGTTACGGACAACTACGTCTGCCCCCGGCACAGCCTGCATCATACGCTGCCTTGCACGCTGATTCTGAATATTACGGATACGGCTCTTGATTTCAGGATTACCTTCTGTCTGCTTAAACTCTTCCTTGACCTCTTGCTTACTCATCTTGAGCTTGCGCTCATATTCCCACCACTGGTACATAAAATCCAGTGCGGCAATTGCAAGAAACGCTATGCATATCCGTATTACCAATGTCATCACCATCTCAAGCATATAGGCGCCCGATATGGTAATATCCATATCCATGGTTCTTACTACCTGAACCATATCATCGATCACTATGTTGTAAATCACAGCAATTAATATAATAATCTTCAGAATACTTTTAATTAATTCTACCATATTCTGAAGAGAAAATAACTTTTTTATACCTGAAATCGGATTTAATCGGTTAAACTGTGGTCTGACACTCTTACCCGACACGAGAAATTTTGTCTGCGCACCAGTCGCAGCAATCGCCAGTGCACCGGTAATTAAAAGCAGAGGAAAGATTGTCTTCACAACCGCTGCAATGACCATCATGCCAATCTCGTTGATCTTCCCCTGACTTGTATCCGTTACAGTGCCCGCAAATCCGATAAAATCTATCATAAATGCACGAACTGTCTCATAAATCTTTGGAAACAACAGCTTCAATATATAAAAAGAGCCAAAAAGCGAAACAACCGTTACTACATCTTTGCTCTGGAATACATTACCTTCCTTACGCTGGTCTCTTCGCTTTTTAGGCGTGGCTTTTTCGGTTTTTTCACCGGAATCTCCAGCCATTTAATCTCACATCCTTTATCCTGCCGCCATCACTCTTAAGACATCTTCCAGACTGCTCATCATTGTTGTGATTACATTCCCCAAAAAACTTCCTATAGGCGAAACAAGAAATACCAAAAGCGCAAATCCCACTGCAAGCCTGAGCTGAATGCTCAATACAAACAGATTAATCTGCGGAGTAATCTTCGTCAGAATTCCAACGCCAATCTGCATAATAAACTCAAACGCTATAAGCGGAAATGCAAGCTTCATAGCAAGCACAACGCACTGGGCAAATATATCCACCATCATCCACGCCGCACCCTGCGAAAAAGCGGCTGCGCCGTAAGGAACTACATCGCCTGAAGTGGCGACAATCTTAATCAATGCAAGATGCCCGTCTACAGCAAAAAACAAAAGTAAATAAAAAATCTGGAGAATATTTCCTGACAACGCTATCTGAGAACCAGTCTGCGGATCATAAACCATCGCCATTGAGATTCCAATCTGAAAATCCATCACCGTTCCAGCATACGTCATCACCATATCAAACAATATCATCACATAACCAAACAAATAGCCGACCGCGAATTCTTTCAACAATGAAAATCCGAATACCAGCGAAGAATCCGAATCAAAATCCACGGTTACTCCCTGAGCCTGCGCCGTAGAATAAACAATAATGGAAAGCCCAAGAGTAAGTCCGGTCTTTAACATAGCAGGGATATTTTTTCTGCCGATAACCGGATTCAGGAAAACAAAGCCTGACATCCTCATAAGAATCAGGAAAAACAGTATCATTTTTCCTCCTATCTGGCAATCATTTCAAATATCTGCCTTGTAAAATCCTGCAACGCTCTTAACATATTGCTTCCGTTTATTACCAGAATTACGCCAATCACAACCAGCTTTGGGAGGAACGTCAACGTCTGCTCATGAATCTGCGTCGCCGCCTGAATGATTGATATAACGATTCCGACCATCATACTGATAATCAGAACCGGCCCTGCAAGCTGTGCCGCAAGGACAAACAACTGGTACATTACATCTGTAATCTCTGATGTAGTCATACAACCTCTCCCCGCTAGTTAAAACTCTTCACAATTGACGAGAACAACAACTCCCATCCGTCAACCGATACAAATAGCAGCACCTTAAAAGGCAGCGCAATCGTCGCCGGCGGAAGCATAATCATACCCATGGACATCAAGGTACTGGACACAATGATATCAAGCAGCAGAAATGGAATATACAAAAGAAGCCCTGAAATAAATCCCCGTTTTAGCTCACTTGTCATAAATGCCGGAATAATCACAGTAAGGGACAAGTCCTGTGGCTTTTCCTCCAGCTCCTGCCCCGACATATCTATGAACAGATTCAATGTACTTGTTTCCGTATTCTTCAACATAAATTCTTTAAGCGGCACCTGTGCCTGCTTAAATACTTCCGTCTGGGTAATCTCACCATTTTTATATGGAGTGTAAACCTCCGTATTCACCTGCTTTATAATCGGATCCATAATAAACAGCGTCAAAAACAGAGCCATCCCCACTAGCACCATATTCGGCGGTGTCTGTTGGATTCCTATCGCATTTCTGGTAAAAGAAAGAATAATGATAATCCTGACAAAAGATGTCATCATAATAAGGAGCGATGGCAGGATCATCAGAATTGTTAACATCACGAGAATCTGCAAAGTAGGAACCTCTGCACCGTTAATGCTTACTAAATTATTATTTTCAATATCCATAAATTACTTCTTCCTGTCTTTCAGCCGTTCTATTACATCCTTAAAAGCTGCACTTGCATAATTCGTGCTTTCCGGAACGGAAAGCTCTGTCAATTCATCTTCTCTTAATTCTGTCAGCAGATTAACATTCTGTCCGGTTATTCCTAACAGGAATATCCTGCCGGAAATCTTTACAAGAGCTATCGAAGACTCCTGCCCCAAAAGTGTCTGGTCAATAACGCTGACATAGCGTGAACTGCCTCCTGCATATCTTCCAACACTCATCTTTGTTCCTATATATTTTGTACATATATAAGTTAAAAATAAGATTGCGACTACAATCAGCAGCGTACCTATCGCCGTCAATATACTCTGCAGCATAAAGTCTTCTCCCCTTCTCAGTTAATCTTCCCTCTATACAATCTCCGAAATTCGAATTCCGAAATTATCCTCCACAACAACGACGTCGCCTTTCGCTATGCATTGTCCGTTGACATACAGATCAACCTGCTCTCCGGCAAGTTTATCCAATACTACCAGTGAGCCTTTGTTTAATTCCAGAATATCCCTGACTACCTTCGTCGTCCTTCCGATCTCTACAGAAAGTTCCATCGGAACATCCATCATCATATCTAAGTTTTCATCCAGCATTCCATCTGAAGTATTATCTGCATTCAGATTCGGCTGCGGAGCAGTGTGGACTTTAAGCTTTTTAGGTCCTGACGATGCATCTCTGAGCTGCTGGATCTGCTGTTGCTGCTGTTCTAAAGACTGACGCATCATATCCATCATCTGCATCATATTATTCATGATTGCCGGATCCATCTGAGGCTGCATATATACAGGCGCCTGCGGCATCTGAGGCTGTGCCGGAACCTGTGCCTGCGGCTGCATAACTGGCTGCTGCGCTGATGGCTGCGGTTGCGGCTGCTCCTGCTGTACCGGCGGAGCTGCTGATGCATTGTCCCCTGGTATGCCGCCCTGAAGCATCTGCTCAATTGCCTCCTGTGACATTACGCCGCCGTCACTTCCCGACGGTGCCGGTGCCGGCTCCGGAGCCGGTGCACTTGCAGTATCCCCTGCCCCTCCCTGAAGCATTCTCTCAATCTCTTCCTGCGACATCGTCCTGTTTTCCCCGCCGTCTGACACTGCAGAAGGCTGCGGCTGCGGAGCCGGGGACGGCGCTGGTGCCGGTTCTGGTGCTGGCGCACTCTCCCCCCCTGAAAGTCCGTCCGGAAAGAACCCTGATACAAGATCTTTTGCCAGACTGATAGGCATCAAATTTAGAAATTCACTTTCCATTTTATCCGCGATCATCAGGTTGAACCTGATAACTACCATCTGGTCGTTCTCTGCAAAATACTTTTCTTTAAATTGCTCCGGACTCTCCACTTCAAACGAAACGGGTGTAGAGATGTCAACTCTTCTGGAAAGAAGCTCAGATAAAGCGGTCGCAGAAGCTCCCATCATCTGGTTCATAACCTCACAGATTGCGCTGATATTCATCTCGTCCAGCTCAAACTGTTCATCCGGAATCTCCATCCCCATCAAAAGCTCAACAATTACTTTAACATCAATGCGTTTGAGCAACATGATGTTACTTCCGTCAAGCCCTTCCACGTAACCAATCTGCACTCCTACTGCCGGTTCAATACTTGCAAATTCGAATTCATCCTTATGCTTTACCTTAACCACCGGAGTTGTAATATCAACCCTGGTATCCAGCATGGTCGAAACAGCAGTTGCAGAGGCTCCAAGACTTATATTAAGGATTTCGCCAACGGCGTCAATTTCCATATTGCTTAAATTGTAAGTATCCATATTTCTTATCCCTCTTTCCGGCATCATCCGGTCCCTTCACGCTGTTACTGACCAATTTCAAGGGCCTTTTGAGCCATAAGCTTAATTGCATTAAACGCAGTAATATTCGCATTATAAGAATGGGTTGCCGCCATACTGTCCGTAGTTTCCTTAATCAAATCCACATTGGGCATTGCTACATAACCATTTTCATCCGCATCGGGATGTTCCGGATTGAACACCATCTTCAAATCCGTCTGGTCCTCGGCAATCTCTGTCACAATTACTCCGCCGTTGCGCTCCCCGGAGCGCCCTGCGTTTCTGGTACGACGCAGCACAGAACTAAAAGATTCTTCTTCAGCCTGAAACCTTACCACTTTCCTGCGGTAAGTCTCGCCTTCTTCTGTCCTTGTCGTCTCAATATTAGAAATATTCTGCGCTGCGACATCAAGCCGCAGACGTTGTGCTGTCATACCCGACGCACTAATATCCAATGAACTTAAAAAAGCCATGCCTTTTCCTCCTACTTTTCTAAGAGGCCGGTTACTGTCTTAAGAATTCTCTCCGGTTTGAACGGTTTCACGATAAAATCCTTAGCACCAGACTTAATAGCCTCGATAACCATACTTTCCTGCCCCATTGCAGAACACATTACGACCTGTGAATTGCTGTCCATCTCCTTGATCTTCTTAAGCGCTTCTAATCCATCCATATTCGGCATTGTGATATCCATCAAAACTAAATCCGGATTCTGCTCGCCGTATATCTTTACAGCGTCCTGACCGTCCGTAGCCTCGATCACATCCGTATATCCACCCTGCGCAAGCGCATTCTTAACCATCATCCGCATAAATGCCGCGTCATCAACTACCATTATTTTAGCCATTTCAGCACCTCTCTCTTTGTTTTTCTTAATATATTGTAACAGTGGCCTTTTCCACTGGTACTTACTCAGCCGTTACTTCTTCTGCGGGCTGTTCCCCGACTTCACCCGGCTCGACTTCTTCCTTTTCAAGTCTTTCATCCAGCTTTACGGCAACGCTGTTTTTATGTACGCCAAGTTTTGCATCAAACCATGGCTGACCTGCAACGTATACCCTCACATCAGAATTCTTGCTCTTGTTCAGGTCAATAACATCGTCCACCTTAAGTCCATAGACATCCCGGAAGTTTAATTTCGCTGTGCCAAGCTGCACTCTCATGTCAAGCGCAGAGGTCTTGAGCTTCTCCATAATAATCTCTCTGCCGTTTGCAATGCCGTTATCATAAGCATTTTCAACATTACGCCTCTTATCCATAATTGAGAATATATTCGACAGAAGATTACCCGGAATACAGATACTGATGTATCCGCTTGCATTCGGAATCTTCATCTCCAGCATGATAATCACTATCGTTTCGTCCATGCCAATTTCCTGGAACATACTTGGCGACTGTTCGAGTCTTCTGCGCTCTACAGACAGACTGATATAATTCTTCCACGAATCCTTGATCGCCCCCAAAAAGTATCCAAGCAAACGCTCATAAAGCGCTAATTCTATGTCCGTGTAGGTATATTCTACCGCCAACTCCGAACTGTCCCCTTCGCCGCCTAACATTCTGTCGATCATATTCGTCACAAGAAGCTGGCTGATATGAAACACAATCGGAGGATTCTTTGAATCATCCGGAAGTTTCATATACAAAATTACCATGACATCATTCTCGCCCATAGAATTTCCAAACTCATGATAACGCTGTTCCTCTACAGAGATCACCTCAATCTCACAGTTCATACGCAAAATTCCATTAAGCTGCGATACAATGATTCTGCAATAATTATCATGAATACCTTTAAGAATCTTTAATCTTTCCCTTGTGAACTTCTTAGGGCTGTAAAAATCATACTTCTTATATTCTTTTTCTTTCTTTTCTTCCTGTTTGTCAGCTCCTGAATTACCTTCCCTCATGGAATTCAACAGCATGTCTATCTGGCTTTGTGATAATACGTCTGACATAATGATTCACATTTCCTTCTATTCAGTAGTAGCAGTATCGCCGTATACCTGTTTATAATATCTGTCAAGCTGATTCTCTATATTACCGGTCTTGGTAATCAGAAGCTCTACTCTACGGTTTTTTGCCCGATCCTCGGGGGTATCAAACGACGCAATCGGACGGTGCTGCCCAAACGCCGAGCTATATAGCCTGTCGCCGGCAATTACTTTCTTTTTCTGCAGATAAGCCGTTACAACCGCGCTCCGCATTGCCGACAACTCACGGTCCGTGTTGATATTATTCTTCCTATCCGGACTTCCCTGGGAAGTATGGCCGATAATCTGGATCTGCTCAATTGCCTTCGCACTTGGCTTAATTATCTCCGCGAAACGGTCTATCATTTTTTTACCATCGTCCCGCATCACCCAATCGTCGCCGTCAAAGAATACTTTATCACGAAATGTAATAAATGTATACCCGTCTCCTTTAGCAATTTCAACTTCTGAGGCATCTTCTGCAAGTTCTTTCAAATCCTGCAGCTGCTCATAGAGAGATTCAAACTGCTCATCCAATGCTTCCTGCTCCTCCGGGCTTCTTCCGGTGTTCTCCTTAGGGTCGTTCAGATCGTCTTCGTAAATCGCATCCCGATTGGTGTCCTTTGGAAGCTCAGTCGTTCCCGGCACGTCATCATCACCTGGCTGGGTCTCCGTAGTGACAAGCTGCGATACTTCCTTTGCCGCATCGGGATTTAAACTCTTAACAAGATTTTCCCATTTTACCTGGTCTACAGATGATATGGAATATAACAGTACGAAAAAACACAAAAGCAGAGTAACCATATCACCATATGTATCCATCCAGGAAGAACCTTCTTCCGGTGCCTTATTTCTCTTTTTCATTTATACTCACTCCAACTGTTTACTATTTCTTAGACTTTTTGGATTTTCCGCCGCCGCCTTCTTCACCATTCAGGATTTTCTGCTGATTCGTCTGATGAAGGAGAGATACTAATTTCTCTTTCAAAACTTTCGGATTATCTCCGGCCTGAATACCGACAACACCTTCAATTATAACCTGTTTGTATATTACCTCTTCATCGTTACGGATACGTAATTTCTTCGCAATTGGTCCAAATAGCAGGTTGGCCAGGATACATCCGTAGAAGGTTGTAACCAACGCCGTCGCCATACTGACACCAAGGTTACTGGAAGAACCTGATGACAAATCCATAGATTTCAGCATGTTAACAAGTCCGACCAGAGTACCGATCATACCGAACGCAGGCGCATAGCTCGAAGCCTTATCATAAATCGCCACTTCGCCGTCATGACGTTCAATCATGCTTCCGACTTCATTCTCCAGAATTTCCCGGACCTTTTCTGCCTCCATCGCATCTACAACCAGAAGAATACCTTTTTTAAAGAACGGATCCTCCAGTTCATTCGCCTTTTCTTCCAGAACAAGAAGTCCATCCTTTCTCGCCATCTGTGCAAATTCAATGATCGTTTCAATGACCGGTTCCGGCTGAAATTTCTTACCTGAAATCAGCTTTGTCATGTGCTTTCCCATCTTTTTCAACTTGTCAAGAGGGAAACTTGCAATAACGGCACTGAACGTACCGCCTATTACAATGAGAACGCTTCCCGGATCCCAGAAGTTTGCAAGTTCTCCACCTGACATGATTCCGAATAAGATAAATCCAAAACCGGCGACTATTCCTATAATTGTTGTCGGATCCATACTGTAATTACACCTCCACCTTTATCCCGCTTACAATTTCCTGATTAAACTGAGTGACCTTTTCTATAATCTCCTGCGGGCTTTCTCTGACGATATGATACCTTCCGTTCATCATTGTAATCTTCGACTCGGGTATCTGCTCTATATATTCAATCTGTCTGTTGTTTACTGTAACGCATTCGCCATTCAGTTTTGTTAATATAATCAAACCGAAACCTCCTGTCCGAAGGCATCTGCCATAACAGCAGATGCCTTATCCTGCCTTCTTCAATTGCTTATGTATTTACACTAACGCTTCATATTTACAAGCTGTTCAAGTATTTCGTCCGTTACTGTAATAATCTTGGTATTGGCCTGATATCCACGCTCAGTCGTAATCATCGTCGCAAAGTCCAAAGCAAGGTCTGTATTGGACATCTCAAGGAAACCGCTTCTGATCATTCCCGTGGCATCCGTTGCACGCATACCGATAACTCTTCCCGTGTTATTCCCGATTTCATAATAGTAACCTGATTTCTGATTAAGACCGTTCGGGTTCTCTACGGATGCAACTGCTATCTGGCCGATCGTATGCGGCACGCCATCCTTATCAGTACCTACAACCGTACCGTCTGTACCGATACGCCACGTTGAGATTGCATAGAGCTCATTCGGTTCAATCGGTACATTGTTCTCGTCCGTCACATACGGAATCCTTATAGGCTTAAGCTCGCCAAGGTTCATAAGCTCTTTTCCATTCTCGTCTACTTCCCCGCTGGGTGCGTAACCATATACATAGTTACCACTGTCGTCTACAAGGAAACCATTCGCATCCGGTCTCAGGATTCCAACTCGCGAAAGATACAATCCTTCTCTTGCCAGATTCACCTCGCCGGTATCCGGGTCAGCCGCAACCGCCTGATCCCGGTAAGCTCCCACGATTAAAAATCCAGGTCCGTCAACCATACAGTCTAATTCATTTCCTGTATACTGACCATTCGAGGTTCCGAAATTCGTACTGATCGAACTTACTACGGAACCATAACCAAGCTGGGATACGTTGATACCTCCAAGGCTTCCTGTCCTCACTTCTCCGGCCTGCCCGTTCATAACGTTCGTATACACGGAATCCTGAAAGTTCGTTGATCTTGACTTATATCCCCACGTATTTACGTTCGCAATATTATTTCCTATTACATCCAATCTTGTCTGATGCGCTTTAAGACCTGCAATTGCAGCATTCATTGATTTGACCATATGTTCATACTTCCTTTCTGTTATATGCTTTCGTACCGCCACGGCATCTGTCATTCGGACTGGATGCCCTGCCTCCACATGTGGTCCGGCTAAAATAAAACGGCACTGTCAATATTAGTAAATATATTTTCTTTCATCTCTCTCTCAGTCATCATCGTGACAATCGTATTATTCGGTATATTCACGATAAAAGCACTTCTGTCACCAATCAAGACCGCATCTTTTGAGCCTTTGTCTCTCGCCCGCTGGACTGCCTGATTCAAATCACTAAGAAGCCCTGGTGTCATCTCCATACCACGAGACTGCATACGCTGCGCGGCATGTTTTGAAAAATGTATTTCGCTTTTTTGGTACTCCGTCTGCAAAGACTCCGCGAAATTTGCGGAACCAGTTTTTTCCGGTACATTTAGCTGATGAGAGAGCTTTAATTCAGATATATTAGAAAGATTCGCAAGCTTTGAAACACCCATCGCTTTTCCACCGCCTTTCCGCTTACGCGTTTAAAATAGCTTTACTTTTGCCTACACTGCTTCGCCGCCGGATGTCTCACCGTCGCCTTCCGTGTCTCCGCCTTCTGTATCTCCGCCTTCTGTTTTGTCATCCTCTACCTCATCCTTAAGCTTTACATCGCCGACAGACATAATCTGTGACATAGAATAGGCTTTATCACCTACATAAAGCGTCGGAGAGTCTCCCGCCAGTGAAACACCTGTAATCGTTGCCTTGGTGTATTCCCCGGTTCCCCGGCCAAGTGCATCTACCTCTGCCAGCGTAACATCTTTGCCAAGCATAGAAGTAGCGTACGTAATCACATTGGTACTTGTCATCTGTGCTAAGGCTGTAATCATCTTAGACTGTACCATTGTCGCCATAAGCTCAGAGGTATCCATCGGATTATCTGGGTCCTGATACTGCATCTGTGCAGCCATAAGCTTATAGAAATCTGTCATTGTCAGATCTTCTGAAGTTGCCGACACATCATACCTTACATAGTTAGTGCCTCCGGTGCCACCTGTACTTTCTGTTCTTGCATACTGGTTGCCCAGCGCAGTATTATTCTGTGCAGCGAGTGTGTTAACTCCATTTACCGGCATATAATCACTCCTTTCCCACCGTCATATTATTATACTTTTTCTTCATTTATGCAAGCCCTAATCTAAGTTGCTGCAGAAAATCTTTAGAGTCGGCTTCCCGCCCCATCCTTCTGCGGCTTTCCTCATGCCTGCGTTCTTGTTCTTCTTTTTGTGCCTGCGCCCCGCTGTCATTGCGCCCTTCTTCATAGAAATGCGACTCCTGACCGTTTTTATCTTCGACAACAACATCCATCTTTTCTCCCAGGGTTCCTTCAAGCATTCTGCCCAGTTCACCCGCTTTGCTTGCCATTGCCTGCATCGCTTTGGCATTAGAGCACATAATAGAAACTGTCGTCTCCCCGGCCTCATATGCCACTTTAACTATAAGCGCACCGAGATTCTTTGGCGTAAGGCTAAGTTCAAACTCCTGCCTTCCGCTGCTGATTTGCTTCGCAATCATGTCCTTGAGCATATTTGCGTATTCTGGTTTAATCTCTCCAGTCTCGGCAACCTCTACCTTCGCTTCAATCACTCCGCTGTCGCTGTTCCCCTGAAGACGCATAAAGGATGTCTCTGCCTTATCTGCCGCTGCCTGCGCACTGACATCGACAACATTGGTTTCTTCTTTGGATGACTTTGACAGATTGGCTTTTTCACCTGTATCGGAATTCGTCTGCCCGCCTTTCGCTTCCGCCAATTTTTTCATAATCGACGCGTCGGCTGCAAGCTCCTCTGAACCCATAGTAAGAACGTTTTCCGTCTGGGATTCCTTCGGCAGGTCATTCACCGGCTTTTGAACGGTCTGAAGCATATCTGCTGTCTGAAGTACGTCTGCTTCATTGGCAACGCCTGTCTCCATCGCCGCCTCTGCCATGTTCTGTGCCCATAAGCCGTTAGCTTCCTCTGCTGTCTGGGCGCTCTCTGCTCCCATTTGCATAAAGTTTGACAACGCGTCTTTTCCCTCTGTGCCTTCCAGATTCAGCATCGGCTGCTTATCCAGATTCCCCTCTGCCGCCTGAACACTTTCTGTTCCTTTCTCCGCAACAGGATCATCCTTTTGCTCGTAAGTCTGCTTTTCTGCCTGTGCATTCGCAGAATTTGCCGCACCAGCTGCATCTGTAAGCGCCTGGCCAAAATCTGTCTTGTCATTCGCAGTCTTTTTCTTCTGAACCTGTGAACCCTTTGAACTGCCGGTTTTCACAATGTCCATAACGCTGTTACTGACCATGTCTTTTACCTCCTTTCTTTTTATGAAAAAACAAATTGTTAATCTGTTTTCTCTATTATATAACATTTTATAGCAATCTGCAAAGCAGAAATTACTACCGCGCTGCAATTAGCCCATGATTTACAAATTCTTCCACGAGCTGTTCCTGCTCCTTTTGAACTTCTTTATTATATTCCTGTATTTTTTTCTCCTTCAGCTTATCTAACGAAGTGGTATCTGTCTTTGCCGCAATCAGCTCTTTACGCTTCTTCTCTTCTTTGGCTTTAAGAGCTTTAAGTCTCTGAGTCACCCGGAACATCTCACCCTTTAAGTACTCCAGGTAATTTTCATAAGTATGTATCCGAAGAATCTGGCATCCCATCTCCTGCTCCTGCTTCATCTGCAGTCTGATTTCAACATCCTTATCACTCAACTGCCGGAACGCTTCTTCCTGAATTCTAATCTCATGCATAATTACTGCATGTTCATTCCGGATACTATCTTCATATTGACGTTTATAACTTAGTACCTTGTCAAGCGCAAACGCGAACTTCTTCACTGTAATGTCCCCCGACTTTTTTATTTCGCAAACATTTCCTGCAAAATGCTCACCGTCCGTTCCACTGTAAACGGTTCTTCTACATTTTGCATCAGAAAGCTGTTAATCGAATCAATCTTTGAAATCGCATAATCCAGTTCCTTATTCGTCCCTGCTTTATATGCCCCGATTGATATCAAATCTTCATTCTGCGTATATAAGCTGTATAAATCCCGAAGTCTTCCCGCCAGCTTTTTATGTTCCGGCGTTGCAATCGACGACATCAGACGGGAAATACTGGCATTAATG
Source organism: Lachnospiraceae bacterium MD308 (assembly GCA_000403475.2). Taxonomy (GTDB): domain Bacteria; phylum Bacillota; class Clostridia; order Lachnospirales; family Lachnospiraceae; genus MD308. The sequence goes on along the minus strand of KE159795.1, from coordinate 2,315,950 downwards.
TCTATCGCAGGATAATGATTGGAATTCGCAAGCTTTCTGCTCAATACAATATGACCATCCAGAATACCGCGGACGGTATCCGCAATCGGTTCATTCGTATCGTCTCCTTCTACTAATACGGTGTAAACCCCCGTAATAGAACCACTGTCAAAATTCCCGCTTCTTTCCAAAAGCTTCGGAAATTCTGCATAGATTGAAGGTGTATATCCTCTGGCAATCGGCGGCTCTCCGGTTGCCAGGCCAATCTCTCTTTGCGCCATCGCAAAACGTGTGAGGGAATCCATCATCAAAAGAACATCTTTTCCCTGGTCTTTAAAATATTCCGCGATCGTCGTCGCCACCATCGGGCACTTCATCCTGAGCATTGCCGGCTGGTCAGACGTAGCCACCACAAGCACCGAGCGCTTCATTCCTTCCGGGCCCAAATCCCGCTCCACGAATTCAAGAACTTCCCGGCCACGCTCTCCCACAAGAGCGATTACATTAATATCGGCTTTTACATTCCGGGCAATCATTCCCATCAGGGTACTCTTGCCCACGCCGCTTCCGGCAAATATACCGATACGCTGACCCTTGCCGATCGTATTCAGCCCGTCAATGGCTTTCACGCCAAATTCCAGCGTTTCCCGAATGGGCGGTCTGTCAAGCGGGTTAATACTCGGGCTTTCAACATAATAATATCTTCCCGACTCAAACCCGCCCTTATTATCAATCGGATGGCCTAATGCATCAATAATCCTTCCCCGCAGGAACTCGCCTACCGGAATCTTGAGTCTCTTTCTTGTGTTGCGTACATAGCTGTCGGACCCAATACCATTAATATTCTCATATGCCATCAATTGTACCTTGTCATCCCGAAATCCTACAACCTCTGCCGGAATTTCTCTTTTCTGCTTCTCATTATAAATCAGAACGATGTCGCCGATACTTGTATTACTGCCGGACGCCTGCATCGACATCCCGGTAATATTTTCTATCTTCCCGATATAGCTGACTGTCTCTGCATTCAGAATCCTTCCCGGCAGTTCTTTAAGCATACTTCTAAACTCCTTTATAATCTTGCATTATTCATAATCTCACGGATATTCTCAAGCTGAGTACCTACACTCATGTCGATAATCTCATCCGGACGCTCAACAATACATGTCCCTGTCTCTACATCTTCCATAATAATAATCTTCACCGAGTCAGAGATATTGCTAAGCTCCTGCAAAAACCTTGGGTCGGCATTGATATCCTTCCCCATCTCCTGCGTAGCGCCAATATAAATCTTTGCCCATGCACTTTTTTTCAGCTTCTCTGTAGCTGCAAGGATCATTCTCTCAATGACCCTGACATTAGAACGAAGGCTGGTACGGACAATCTTCTCTCCGATGGACAGCGAGATCTCTTTCAGGTCATCCATATATTTCTCAAGCGTTTTCTCTTTTATACGATCCACATCCACGATGCTTGCCGCAAACATATCCTCTAGCTCGGTTATCTTTTTCTGATAATCAATCAAGCCCTGGGATTCCCCTTCCTGAAACCCCTTGTCATACCCCGACTTTTGTCCCGCGGCAAACCCTTCGTCATACGCATCCTGCTTAATCTGTTCTGCTACATTCCTTGCATCCTCAAGCACCTTTTCTGCCTGTTTCATCATCTCATCCAGCTTACGCTGATATTCTGCCGCTAATCGGTCTTCCTCTGTTTCCTCCGCCGGGGCATCCGCAGCATTTACTTCTTCTGCGGTTCCTTCCGGCTTCAGGATATCTTCAATCCCTTTCGCGACATCAAGCAATGGATATTCAAAAGAACTCTGAATGTCATCGGGCGCCTGCGATGTTTTCACCACTCTATACAATGATCTCGTCCTTTCCACCCTTGTTAATTACCAGTTCGCCCTCTTCCTCAAGCTTCCTGATAACGCCGACAATACGTGACTGCGCCTCTTCCACGTCACGCAGCTTTACATTGACTGTAACTTCCAGATCTGATTTGACCTGCTCTGCCATACGGCTGGACATGTTGGAGTAGAATGCAGCCAGTATCTCTTCGCCTGCACCTTTCAATGAGTACACAACATCCTTCATATCGCAATCTCTGATGAAACGCTGGATAGATCTGTTGTCCATCGTAAGGATATCCTCGAATACGAACATCTTCTTTCTGATTGTGTCCGCAAGTTCCGGATCGTCCTTGCCCATCTCGTCGAAGATAAACTTCTCGTTGCTTCTGTCCATATGGTTCATGACATCCGCAATGTAATCAATACCACCGATACTCGTAAAGTCGGTAGTAAGAATATTGTCAAATCTGCTTCTAAGCTGCTGCTCTACAATCTTAATCGCATCCGGAGACGCGCTGTCCATCATAGCGATGCTCTTAACAACCTGAATACGCTTCTCCTCCGGAAGCTCCGCAATAACCGAAGCCGCTTTATCCGACTCTACATAAGAAAGCACCAGCGCAATTGTCTGCGCCCTCTCATGCTGCAGGATAGAAAACAGGTTCTTGACGTCCGCCTTTTCGATAAAATCGAAAGACCGGTTTTTGAGGTACTTTGACACCTTCTGCAAAAGCTCCGTCGCCGTACTCTCTCCGTATGCTTTCTCAAGAACTGCCCGGGCATACTCCAGACCTCCATCTGTCACAACCTTCTGCGTCAGACAAGTCTTATAGAATTCATCAAGGACTTGTTCTGTCTGCTCTGCCTCAAGGTGGCCAAGTTTCGCCACCTCAAGTGTCAGTTTTTCCGCATCATCATTGCCCAGATATTGATACAACTTTGAAGCCTTGTCAGTCCCAAGCGCAATTACTACCGCCGCCGCTTTTTGTTCCGGCATCAGCGTTACATTTGCATCAGTTGCCATCCTCATCACCTCCGCGCAGCCAGTTCTTAAGCATCTGAGCCGAAAGCTCCGGATTCTCATCCGCGAATGCTCTTATTCTCTCACGCAGCTCCTGGCTCCTCTCGTTCTGCACATTCAAAAGCTCCGGTGACGGCAGCGGCTCTTGTTCTTCGCCTTCTCCCGTCTCTTCGCCTTCTAAAAGCTCCTCTCCCGGAATCTCCTCGAGCATTTCTGCTTCCGTTTCTTCCTGTTTCTTCTTACGCTTTCTCAGCATAATAAACAATGCCGTTAACAGCAGAAGCAATACGATTACGCCAATGATTACAAAGAGCAGATTATCTTTAATCGCCTCTGTTATCACTTCCATCGTACTTCTCTTATCAGCTTCCTTATCCTCGTAGAATGGAGCATTAGCAATTGCAATCTTGTCAGTTCTGTCCTCAGGCGCAATACCTACCGCATTGCCCACAAGTTCCATCAGCTTATTCGTGGTAAGATCACCAAGCGTCCTGCCATTGATTGCCACAGACACCGTTACATCCTCAAGAACTCCTGTATCAATCTCGCCCTGCTCTTTGATCTGATTCACAAGATAGTCTCTCGTCCAGCTCTCACTTGTATATCCATTTCCATTCTGGTTGGCATTCGCCGTATACTGCGACACATCCGAATTAGTCTCCGTCCCCACAACACCATTGGCGCCGGCAGTATCTCCGCCGCTTTCTCTCGCTCCAGTGTCCTTAGAGAGAATTCCTGTTTTATCTTCTTCGTCAATCTTTTCCGGCGTCGTATATGTCGTTGACTCCCGGATGATCTTTTCCATATTTACCGAGCCTTTTGCCGAGACTCTGATATTATCTTCTCCGTAGAACGGCTCAAGCACATGAACAACCTTCTGAGCGAGCTGCGTCTCAATCAGCTTCGCCAGAGCCTGACTTTCCTCTCCCGAGGACGCTCCGTCGCTCATAGAGTCCGAGACGATAATCCCATTTCCATCCAATACCGTCACGTTCTCTAATTTCATGTTCGGAACACTCTGTGCTACCAGCCTCTGGATTCCCACCGCCTGCTTTGACGTCGGCGAGCCGTTATTCTCCATCATAACAACCACCGATGCACTGGGCCCGTTTGCGGCGTCCTCTGCATCCGTCAGCACATATTTACTCTCCTCTCCGAGAGCAATCGTCACTTTCGCGTCCTTTACACCGTCAAAAAGCCGTACGGTTGCCCCTATACGGTTCTGCAACTCATATAGCTTATACGTCTGTTTTTCCATGTCAGTGGTCATGCCGCCTGCATTATTTGTAAAAACGTCATATGTAAATCCACTTTTCGGATAACCTTCTTGTGCAAGCTGCGCCCGGGTCGTATCCGCCACATCCGCCGGAACCTTTATATTCCCTGAGCCATCAGAAGTATACTGGACTTGCATCTCCTGCAGCTTTGCAAGAATCTGTGTCGTCTCTTCCTCTGTCACATTCGTAAAAAGTGTCACATAATCCTTATGATTCAGCACCAGCGCAATCACAACCGCCCCGACAACAATAGCCGCAAGTACAGCGATGGCTATTATCTTCGTCTTCCTGCTCAGGTTCATAAGATATTCTTTTACTGTATTCAGCTTTTCTTTCATTGGTCAGTCTGTCCCATCTATAATCTATTAATCTTACAAAGAAATACGCATCAACTCGTTATAAGCCTCTACCGCCTTGTTGCGGAGCTGAACAAGCAGATCCACCGAAAGCTGCGCTTCCGCCGCTGCTATCGGAACCGTATGGGCATCGTCAATCTGTCCCGTCGCCAAAAGATACTGCTTATCTTCCAGATTCTTCTGTGTGTCCTTCACATTCTGAATTGCATCCGAAAAAACGTCCTTAAACAAGGCCGTTCCTTCCTCTATAACCGAACTCTTACTCGCTGTAATTCCACCGACCCCAAACTTTAACGGCTGAATCGGTGTAATAAACTCCGTTGCCATTTCTTCTTTCCTCCTTAAAATATATTATTGCCCTTTAATCACCGTGGCCAACCTTGATATTTCCCCATTTACAGACTGAATTGCATACTGATACTGCAGAGCCGCTCTGGTAAGTTCCGTCATCTCTGCATCCGCAACTACATTATTACCATCCATACGGGCAGTCTCCGTATCCGATTCTTCCACAAGCCACATCGCAGAGTCAGCTGCCTGCCTGATGCGCTCCTTATCTCCCGATGCACCCTTAAGCTTCGCGCGGTACATATCTTCAAACGTCACGTACTTCGCCTTATATCCGGGCGTATCAACATTCGCAAGATTCCCCGCAGTGACTGACTGCTTTTTCCACAAAAAATCAAGCGATCTTTCTGAAACAAGAATACCATTTCCAAAAATATGATTCATCTTTCACCATTCCTTATCCTGTTTTTACTTATTATAATGTGGTAATCCAAACAACTTTTTTCATACCGAAGCGCTACTTCAAACGCCCATAAAAAGCGAAAAATACACTAATACAGCATACTACTTCTTTTTTTATCTGTCAACCTCAAGCACAATTCTTCCATATATTTTCACACATTTTCCACCATTTTTCTACCGTTGCTTCAGATCGTTAAAAAATTTACAAGAAAGTGCTTCCGCTTTCATTATTGCCAAAATCAAGAATACTTTGCAGTTTTTGCTGCATCTGAAGCTGCATCATCTGCACCATCATCTTATATACGTCTCCATATTCCGAATTATAAGCCGACACCGGCGTTTCCGTCTGTTCCTGAAGGCTTTCCGGCGCTGCTGCCTGCACCGTCTGATTTGTATTGAAATCCTCCCCGGCGTACTCAAGCACACGTTTGACATAATTCTGCGTCTCTTTAAACGGCGGGATACCTCCATATTTCGCGACATTGCCACTACCGGCATTATATGCCGCAAGTGCCAGTTTCGTGTCCCCGTCATATTTATCAAGCAGCTTTGCCAGATACTTAGCGCCGCCCATGATGTTCTGCTTTGCGTCATATGCGTCTGTCACTCCCAGGCTCTTTGCCGTCCCCGGCATAAGCTGCATAACACCCATCGCCCCGCAATGCGACGTGGCAGATGCCCGGAAGTTCGATTCAGCCTTACCCACAGCCTTCAAAAGACGAATATCCACTCCCGTCTCCCTCGATGCTTCCTCGAAGATCTCATCCATCGGCGTCGAAATTCCCCCGGTAGTATTAGCCGCCGTATTTCTCAGCACTTGACTGAATGTATTCTGGCCATAACTATTATAATTCCCATAGTTTCCATAGTTCCCATACAGCCCATAACCATTTCCCACTCCGGAATACATTCCCAGGAGCTGATACAACTGACTTATGTCCATACTCTTAACCTCCACATTTTATATTTCTTGAATTTATTAATATTTCTAGTCAATTATTCTTGTATTTTCTAAATTTACACGGTATGATATTAGAATATCACATATATTTGAAAGGGGCAATGACCATGTTTCTGACAGAATGTAAGCAGGCAGCCATCTATACCACAGAAGATGTCTATCTGTGCGATGCCGCTGTATCCCATATCGAAGAAGACTCAGCCATCCTCACTGTAAACAAACTTAATACCAACCAATTACTCACAGAAGCCCACGTCACTTTTTTCGACTCATCAAAGGGGCTGGTTACATATTCCTGCGAGTTTACTGAATTCCAAAAATCTATGCGCACTGCCAATGCAGATCTTCTCTTTACCCGGTGCACTGCCATCGAACAGCTCTCTGTAATGCAGCGCCGCAACGATATCAAAGTATCTGTCAATATTCCTGTCACTCTCTCTGCAAAGATAGAGGGGAAAACGCAGTCTGATATCGCCGCAACCATATGGAATATCAGTGCAGGAGGGATATTTCTTACGAGCCATCAGCAATTCCGCGTAGGCGATATTGTAGACTTCCACTTTTTCCATCCGGACTTGCCTGCCGTTCCTCTCCACGCAGAGATTCTCCGCATACAGGAACACAGGCATCTTCGCAAAATCATAGGCTCCGCCGCAAAGGACACAGAGCTTATCGGATATGGATGCAGGTTTTCCCGCCTTCCGTCCCGCGCCGAATCTCAGATACGCAACTATGTATTCCGGCAGGATTTGATCCACCGAAGATGGATTTCTTCTCTCGATTAGCACTCATATCTCTTGCCCTGTTACGGGGCAGGAGATTCTTTTATCTCCGCCTCATTTTCTTCCGGGTATTCCGAAGCTTCTTCATTTTCCTTTTCTTTTTCGTTTTCTATTTGCTTTTCATTCTTTTTTCCCGGGACATAATTCAGGAAATAGACATAGATATCTATAATCGCCTGATATAATTCCGTCGGAATCTCCGCCCCCAGATTAAGCTGTGTTAACATCGTAGCAAGAGAATTATCCTCATAAATCGGAACCCCGGACTCCCTGGCCACCTCGACCATCTTCTCCGCCACATAACCCATACCCGATGCCACAATAATGGGCGCCGCATTTTTGTTCTCATCATAAGACAGGGCTACCGCCTTCTTATTCAATACATCGTTAAATTTTGACATTGATTGAGTTCTTCCTTTCAAATATCTGCGGAAATGCTTCTGAAATCGCTATGGAATCTTTACTGCTTCCAAAGAACAGCTCCTGTCCCGTAAGTCCGTTTTCCGCCAAAGCTTCCGCAACCTTGTTCCGTATTTCCTTTTCCTTATCTTTAAGGGCATCCGGGTAATTAAGCTGCATATTCACCTTTTTGTCCTGATACACAAAAAAGAGGTCAAAAAAGCCTACATCCTGAATATCGAACTTTACAAGCCCTTGTATAATACGCTCTTTTTCCTTTCCGCCTGAATTTTTCCCGGCGTCCGGGTCCACCCACATCTCTGCAAATGTCAGGTTATCGTTCACCTGCATAGGCAGCATCATATGGAGAACGGGCATATATACACTCTCATTGAGCAGAATAGAAGTCATCATATTCCGGAACACCTGCTTTTGCTCTATATTAGCCCCCTGCTGCATCCCGTTTTGAATCAGTGACACAAAACCTTTCATCCACTTATTTTTTCCAATCGTCTTCTCAAAATCGGTGGCTTCTAATACTTTCAATAAGCTCTGCGTCTCAAACCCTTTAAAATACTTCTGCATGGCAGAATACTCCATTAACTGCTCAAAGCGTTCTAAAACTCTTGCCGCGTCGCCATTCTCATAACGTGCTGTAAGAGCCGCCAGAAAAGCCGCCCCCTCGCGAACACTGCCCCGGTCATGGGTGCCGCCGATATATTTATTCAGATAAGGCAGCATCTTGCCCTTAATCAATGAAGCGTTCTCCTCTGTACTTCCAGGCCCGGCATTACCTCCGAATTTTAGCTGCTGCTCCATCTCCTCCATCTTTTCCCGTCCGCTCTGCAGCATCCCGCTCTTTAATTCTTTTATGGTCTGCTCAATCTCCCGAAGAATATGCTTCCCCTCCGCCATATCTGTATAGCGCTTCATAAAGTCCAATATTCCCGCACGAAGCTCCACATTCTTCGTATCATTCATCGCCTGGCGCAAAAGGGAGAAAAATGCCCCTTGAAAACGAATTGCAGCATCCCCCTGCTCCTTTAAAAACGCAAGCATATTCTCAGGGTCCACCTGAATCATCTCAAGGAACTGCGCAATCTCCTGCGCAAAACCTTCACTCATCCCCGCTTTTACCTGATTGCTTAATTGTTCAAAAAAGACTGTGGCAAATTCTTCCGTCATCACTCCCTGAGATTTCATCTGGGAGATAAATCCTTCAAAATTAGACTGATACTGGAACTTAAGTCCTACATTCTGCTCCTCTGCGGCGGAGTCGCTTCTTGCATCTGCCCGGACGACCTTATTGGGATTGACCGGTCCCTGAATCCGAGGATCCTCGCGATTTTGCATATCAGCTCTTGGCTGCGACATGTTGTCATAATTCCCCGCCATGGGAGTCGTGACTCTCAAAATATTAGACATTTTTTCACCTACTACTATTTTTCTATTAATTTTTTCGATTTTTGGTCGATATATATGTTTATAAAATGTGTTGACATTAGAGTAACACATCTAACTCTCTGTTGGCAATATTTTAAGATAAATTTATTAATAAGATAAGGTGGTGCGAACACTATGGATGCTTCTATGGAAAGCTTGTTAGAGACTTATCTCTTTGAAACCAACTCTCTGCTTGACGGGTTGGATGAACTCCTGATTAACGCTGAAAAGATTGGAGACTTTTCTGAGGATGACGTTAACGAAATCTTCCGCAGTATGCACACAATCAAAGGGTCTTCTGCAATGCTCGAATTCAACGGTCTTATGGAGATTGCCCATCATATAGAAGATCTTTTCTTCTATATTCGTGAAAACGGCATTGATTCTCTGGATCAGACACATAAGAGCGAACTTTTTAACCTGATGTTCAAATCAACTGACAAACTTCGTTCAGAGATTGAAAAGGTTGAGAACAACGAACCTCTCGAAACTAATATCGACAGTTTTGTTGGGGAAATTAACGGACTGCTTAAAAAGATTTCGGGAGAATCTTCAGATGCTGACGACACAACAAACAGCAGCAGCGCTGAGACTTCCGCTGACGGTACAAAATCGGCAGCTATCCCTGTTTCGGCAGGTGATGTTCCATATTTTATTCACATTTATTTTGAAGATGGATGCGGCATGGAGAATCTGCGTGCATTTATGATTGTGAATGCTCTTCAGGAAAGAGAGCTTAACTTTACTTATTACCCGGATGATATAGACAGCAATCCGGACAGCGCCGAAAAGATTATTGAAGACGGATTTTATATTGGCTTCCACACAGAAGATGAGCTGGGGAAGGGTTGTACTGTAGTCAGCAACGCCCAGAATATCCGTTCTTATGAGACGGTGCAGAATCAGGAGGCTTCTGCTCCGGAAGAGAGCGAACCGGCGGAAAAGGCCGCAAGTGTTGAAAAGAATACTGCTTCACCGGCAACTTCCACTCCGGCAAAGGGCAAGTCAGACGCTGCCCCCGCCAAAAAGAAAGAAGTTGCTCCTCACGGCGCTGTTAAGCAAGATCTTATCAGTGTCAACCTGTCGAAGCTTGATGCCCTGATGGCGCTGGTAGGAGAGATTGTTATCACAGAATCAATGGTTACTTCTTCTCCGGATCTCCAGGGGCTGAATCTTGATAATTTTAATAAATCTGCACGCCAGCTCCGCAAGCTTACAGATGATCTTCAGGACATCGCCATGTCCTTGAGAATGGTATCTGTATCCGGTGTCTTCCAGAAGATGAACCGTATTGTGCGGGATATGAAGCAGAATCTGAACAGAGATGTACGTCTTACGATCATCGGCGAGAACACCGAAGTGGACAAGACAATCGTGGACGGCATCGGCGATCCGTTGATGCATATTGTCCGTAATGCGATTGATCATGGAATCGAGGAGAATGTCGAAGACCGTATCGCTGCCGGCAAAGACCCGCAGGGTGAGGTTGTCCTTTCGGCTACACATACAGGAAGCGAGGTTATTATCTCCGTATCCGACGACGGCCGGGGCATGGATACCGACGCGATTCTCGCAAAAGCAGCGCGCAATGGAATCCTGACCAAACCGGAGTCCGATTATTCTCAGAAGGAGATTCTGATGCTTCTGATGACGCCTGGTTTTTCTACCAACACGGAGGTTACCGAATATTCCGGACGTGGTGTCGGGCTTGACGTTGTGAAAAAGAACGTAGAAGCAATCGGCGGCGTTGTTACTATTACAAGTGAATTAGGCAAAGGAAGCTGTACAACCTTAAAGATTCCGCTTACCCTTGCAATTGCAGACGGAATGGAGATTTCTGTCGGCAAATCTATCTTTACTGTTCCGATTTCCAATATCAGGCAGTCATTTAAGGCAACAGAAGAAGATATTGTACTTGACCCGGCGGGCCACGAGATGATTCGCTGCATGGATGCATTTTATCCGATCGTACGTGCTCACGAGCTTTATAACATCCCGGATGCCTGCACGAAGATTGACGATGGTATCCTGATGTGGGTAGACGCAAGTGACAAGTCCTATTGCCTGTTTGTTGATAAGCTGATCGGGGAGCACCAGGTTGTTGTGAAGCCTCTTCCGCCGTATCTGCAGCAGTTCCATATTAAAGATTCCGGTATCAGCGGATGTACGATTCTTGGAGATGGAAACATTAGTATTATCCTCGATATAGCGCATGTATATGAAGCCGCAAGAGGAATATTTTAGAGATAGATGAGGAGGTAACAACATGGCAGAAACAACTGTTGATATTATTGAAACTGACGAAGGACAAAGCCCTAAGAGCATTCAGCGTTTCCTTACTTTTGTGTCTGACAATATTACTTTCGGTGTCAGCACAGATTATGTTATCGAGATCATTTCCAGCTACATGATCTGCACGCTGCCGATGGTTCCCGATTATATTAAGGGAATCATCAATCTGCGCGGGCAGACGATTCCGATTATTGACATCCGTCTTCGTATGGGGAAGATGCCCCAGGATTACACGGATGCTACCTGTATCATCATTCTTGAGATCAAGGATATCTCTGTAGGTATTGTAGTTGATTCAGTGACACAGGTGTTGGATATTGATTTAGACAGAATCTCTCCGATTCCGACACAGAATCAGCAGGAACTGACCTCTTCCATGATTTCAAGGGAAGATGGTTCGGTTATCCTCTTCCTTGACTGTGAGGAACTGATCAGCCAGTAAGAGGATTATATAATATGAAGTAAGGAGCTACAGTATGTTAACACTTAACGAGAATGATTTCCGAAAGCTTATAACCTTTATCAAAGGCCGCTATGGTATTGATCTTTCACAGAAGCGGCAGTTGATTATCGGGAGGCTTTCTAATACTGTTGTATCGATGGGGTATTCTACCTTCACCGAGTACATCGAGCATATCCTGTCACAGAAAAACCCGCAGGATATTGAGCTTATGCTCAACAAACTAACTACAAACTATACTTTCTTCTTAAGGGAATCCGCTCATTTCGACTATTTCCGGGATACGGTTCTTCCTTATTTAGAAAAAACGAAACGCGACCATGTGTTAAGTATCTGGAGCGCCGGTTGCTCCTCCGGACAGGAGCCATATACTTTATCGATGATCCTGAAAGAATATTTTGGATCCAAGTCAGGAAACTGGGATACTCGTGTCCTTGCCACTGATATTTCACAGAATGCCCTGAAAGCGGCGGCGTCCGGAATATATGACGAGGAATCCTTAAGTGCGATTCCCTCAGCATGGAAGCAAAAATACTTCAAGCGCACCAACGAAGCCGGTGTCTATCAGGTAGCGGATGTTCTTAAAAATAACGTGATTTTCAGAACATTTAATCTGATGGATCCCATTCGCTTTAAATTGAAATTTGACGTGATCTTTTGCCGTAATGTAATGATTTATTTTGACCAGCAGACAAAAGACGCCCTTGTACAGCGGTTTTTTAATGCTACCGTGCCTGGCGGTTATCTGTTTATCGGTCATTCAGAGAGTTTAAATAAGGCAACGACTCCTTATAAATATCTCATGCCATCAGCTTATCGAAAGGAATAGCCGGCCGGCAATGTCAAAAAGAAAGGTACTTATTAAATGGTAAGCAAAAAAATAAAAGTATTAATTGTAGATGATTCTCTTGTATTTGTGAATTTTCTTTCCAAAGAGCTTCCGCATGCGGATAAGAACATTGAGATTGTTGGCTACGCCATGAACGCGGCAGATGCCATGCGTAAGATTCCAAGTACAAAACCGGACGTCATTACCCTTGATGTTGAAATGCCAAGAACAAACGGAATCGACTTTCTGAAGGAGCTGCTTCCAAAGCATCTCCTTCCTGTAATTCTTGTATCTTCATTGAATGTAAGTGTCTTTGACGCCCTCTCAAACGGCGCTGTTGATTTTGTGAAAAAGCCGGATATGAGCCGCAACTACAGTTCGCGCGTCTTCGTACAAAGTCTTGCTTCTAAGATCAACATCGCTTCTAATGCGACAGTCAAGCTTCCAAGAGTATTCCGCGGAAGCTCTGTCCTGAAAAAAGATACTGCCGCTGCTCCGCAGCCAACAACACCGACACCGGCACCAGCCATTCGAAGGCCGGTACTTTCTTCCGTCCCTTCATCGAAGCTGACGAACCGAAGCCCGAAACTGAATGATTTCATCATTGCTCTCGGCGCTTCTACCGGCGGAACGGAAGCAACTTTACAAGTCTTAGAACAGCTTCCTGCTGATATACCTGGTATGGTAATCACCCAGCATATGCCGGAAGGCTTCACCCAGATGTATGCACAACGGCTGAACCGTCTGTGTAAGATGGAAGTCAAAGAAGCGGTAAACGGTGATATTGTCCGCAGAGGACTTGTTCTCATCGCTCCAGGCGGTGAGTGTCAGATGAAAGTCGTACGTGTGGGCACTAACTATACTGTGCGCATATATCCCGGCGAAAAAGTAAGCGGACACCGCCCTTCCGTAGATGTCCTCTTCCAGTCCGTTGCCCAGGCCGCCAAATCCGGTGCCGTGGGGATTATCCTTACCGGCATGGGGCAAGACGGTGCTTACGGACTTTTAGATATGCACAAAGCCGGAGCTTATACCATCGGGCAGGATAAAGAATCTTGTGTCGTATATGGCATGCCAATGGTAGCACAGAATATCGGCGCAGTAACCATACAGGCGTCATGTGCTAATATTCCGTCTGTACTGATGAATTATCTGAATACACTGTAAAAATTACAAGAAAGTGTCTTTGACACTTTCTTGTTTTTTCTTGTAACCGTTTCTTTGTAATATGAAGCCAGTTTTGATGTCATGAACGAAAATATTTCTTCATCTCTGCCTGAAACGAAGAATGTCTCGGAAATTTCCTCTTATACTGCAAGAAAATTTCATTTTTTGCTCCCGTCTCTCCCATACTTTCCTTTATCTCAGCAAGTGCCGCTAACAACACCGCAGATTGTTTGTAATGTCCGCGGTGCTGCCCCGCAACAATCGCATCTGCCCTGCCATGCACAATCTTCCCCGCCCATTTTACATAGGCTTTCTTCTATAATCTCACGTTCAAAATCTAATAAATGCTCCGGCTCACTGTCCCCTGCATAGTCAATATCGCCCGCAAGGCTTGTCATCGCTATTGATGGCAGCGGCTCATCATACAAGTACAGCATAAACAGACGAATACCGTATCGGATAAATCGGCCGCTCCACCCCAAAAAGCCTTTCGGATTCTTAGAAGCCTCCTTCGCTGCAGCAAAATCACCGGTATAAAACTTCAAAGCACAAAATTGATAATCTCCCATAATATTTCGATTTTCTGCAGATTCTCTCTGCTTATTTCTTTTAGCTTTGTCTTCATCTGGGGTATCTCCTCTGATTTTTTTGTTTTGTTTGACTGTTAACAATACCCTTCGTTCGCAGAGGGTACCATTTATATTATACACATAATTTCTATCAACAGCAGTTCTAAAAACCCACACTTTTAAAAATGTATGATAATAAGAACATAAGCAACATAAACAGTCTGGAATTATCCACAGTATGCTGCTTAAAAAAACGCCGTTTTTCCGGATGAAGGGCCCATAAGGAAGTGAACGGCAAAATCCGATATCCCTATATCGGATGAACATATCAAACAAAAAGAAACTATGGAGACAAGGAGGTCTCCGGTACAATTCAAGGAGGTTTATTTATGAGAATTCAACACAACATTACCGCATTAAGCGCGTACAGAAATTTAACAAATAACAACAGCGCAGT
>KE159795.1:2283248-2301041 GCA_000403475.2 Lachnospiraceae bacterium MD308 | reverse complement strand
GAGGGTGCTCTTACAGAAGTTCACTCCATGCTGAACCGTATGGTAGAGCTGGCTAACCAGTCCGCTAACGGAACATATCAGGATGAAGACCGTGCGAATCTGCAGAGTGAGATTACACAGTTGAAAGATGAAATTAACCGTATTGCTGACGGAACAAACTTTAATGGAATCAGCTTGTTAGATGGTTCTTTATCTGCTAAGGGCGGAGCTACTACAGTAACAATTGGCGGCAATGCATCCAGTTATAAATCCGCAGGGATTAAAGGTGTTTATGAAGCAAGCGTAGCTCATGGACAGAACAATGTTGCATTTAAGGCAGGAGATACTTTTGAATATACAGTAGCACTTGAAGATGGCACAACCCACAATGTCAAGCTGACCGCTGAAAAAGATTCCTCTGGAAAGGTTAACAGATTGGTTGGCAGCAGTGGACAGGTATATACTATGACTACAGCTGCTGGCGGAGCTGCCGGTGCTGCAACTACAGCTGAGATTGATGCAGCAATTCTGGGAGAATTAAATAAGACATCTCTCGCTAAAGATTATAATATTACGATGGCTAACGGAAAAGCAACCTTTACAGCGCTTAATGAAGGAACGGATACTCCAGCGATCAAAGCAATTGATGCAGAATGGAACGTAGGGGGCACTCGCGGCAAAACAGATATGGGTGTTGCTGTAACAACTCCTCCGCTTGACGCAGGACGGGAAATTGATGCAGCCAGCATTAAATTATATACCGGAAATAATTATGAGGATGCTGTATTCACAATCAATGGTCATAAATTTGTCATGGTGACCAACTTAGATGATGCTACCAATCTTCCTAAAGATGATGGTTCAGGAGCTATGAATGCGACATCCGGTCTCGGATCAGATGTTACGATATTGGTTGCAGATTCGGTAACCAAAAATGGCTTGAAGAAAGCTGATAAGAACTTCCAGCAGAACATTGATAAGATTGCAGAAGTGACAGGTCTTAAAGTAACAGATGCTGTAGCAGATGCTGGTACAGATAAAGTAGCTGCTGGATCTGGTATCCGTTTAAGCAAAGGTGAAGCATCCGGAGGACTTGTTCTTCAGATTGGCGATACCTCTGATGATTTCAACAAGTTACGTGTATCCGTAAAAGATATGCATGCGAAAGCTATGGGTATTGCAGATATCGATGTGAGCACACAGAATGGTGCAGCAGCTGCAGTTGATAAGATCAAAGCTGCTATCAACTACGTATCTACCACTCGTGGTGACCTTGGAGCTATCCAGAACCGTCTGGAGCACACCATCAACAACCTGAGTGTAACAACAGAGAACATGACTGCTGCTGAGAGTCGTATCCGTGACGTTGACATGGCTGAGGAAATGATGGCTTACACCAAGAATAACATCCTTGTTCAGGCTTCTCAGGCTATGCTTGCTCAGGCTAACCAGCTTCCGCAGGGTGTTCTTCAGTTACTCCAGTAATTTAATTGGGTTACAATCGGAACTAAATAAAAACCAGCAGGCACCTGCTTCCATATTAAGAAGCAGGTGCCTGCTTTGCATTTCAGGAGAATAAAGATATGGGAAAGAAAGCAGGACATATAAAGATTTCACAGTGCATGATTGTTAAAAATGAGGAGCGGAACATACGTCAGGCCCTCTCCTGGGGAAAAGGGGTCGTCTATGAGCAGATTGTCGTAGATACCGGTTCTACAGACAAGACCGTACAGATTGCGGAGGAAATGGGCGCAAAAGTGTTCCATTTTGAATGGTGCGATGATTTTTCTGCGGCGAAAAACTATGCCATCGAGCAGGCGTCCGGGGACTGGATCGCATTTCTGGACGCAGACGAGTACTTTTCGGAAAGAGATGCACACCGGATTCCGGGGATGCTGAAAAAGATAGAAAATTTATCCCTGAAAGGGGGAAGAATCCATATGCTGAGGTCAGCATGGCTCCACTTGGACGACGCGGGAAAGGTCTTTTCCGCCGGACAGCAGGATCGAATCTTCCGCAATATAAAAGGACTGCGTTATAAGAACCGGGTGCACGAAGTCCTGACTCTTTCAAACGGTCAGCTTCCGCGCTGCAGCCTGACGGATCTTGCCATCATGCACACTGGGTACATGAAGTCGCTGGGCGCTGAAAAAGGGAACCGCAACATCCCTCTGCTGAAGAAATCCGTGGAGGAAGACGCTGAAAACTACGACCTGTGGTCATACTTAGGGGAATCCTACGCCGGAAGCGGACAGGCAGTTGAAGCAATTGAAAGTATGGAGCATGTGGTTGAGCGCGTTGCGGAGAATTTAAAGAATCCGGATACTCCGATTAAGATCAGCGAAGACCGGCTCTTTGCCGCTTTTTCAGTTTGGTTCGCGGCAGTATCCTTCCTGCAGGAAGATGAGCTGCCTTTCTATGAAGAACGTGCGCGCAGATACTATGATATATTCGCAAAGACAGGGAAGCTGTTCCCAGACGTGGAGTTTTATATGGGCCGTTTCCTGATCCGTATCGGAAAGCAGGATGAAGGCGTGCACTTCTTGGAGCTTGCACTTAAAAAGCTTGAGCAGTATAAAGGGAGTTCTTCCTTAAAGCTGTCAGCACAGCTTAACCTTGCCTACAACATTCTCCGGCTGTGCTACGAACAACGGGGGGATGCCGCCAAGTGTGTTTATTATGGCACGCTTTCACTGCGTGTTGACCGGTATCAGGAGGATACGTTGGCTGCATTGGTAGGCCTGCTTCAAGGCGACCCGAATACTACGGCAGGGCAGGCATATGATTTCCTGGCAAGGCTTTACCGTTTTGACAATCTGAAAGACATACTTTTTGTTTTAAGGACAGCCCTGAAATCAGGATATGCTGATTTGGCGGAGCTGCTCAGGCAGGCTGCGGCAGCACAGGGAGAAGAGATCTGATAACAGGATATGGATTCGAACACAAGGAGAAAATATATGGAACAGCAGGATTTTCTTGATGCACTGAACGACTATGCCAGTATATCCAGTATGCTGAAAACCCACAGCTACGAAGAGATACTTGCGGCGGCATCCAGCGTAGGGCAGTTAACGCCGGAAGAATTGGAGCAATACCCTATGGGCGGGTATTCCAAGGGAAGGACAAGTGGGGCGTACCACTTTGTACTGCTGGATCTGCTTAAAAATGTCGAACATTACGACTGGCTGTATTCCCGGCTGGAAGATGAGGTTTCGCGCCGGACGTTCAACAGCCTGATGGCCTACCGCTTATATCCCTCCCAGGAGTTTCTTAAGATAGCTTATGACGCAGAGCACCCCCAGTATTTTGACAAAAGTATCATTTCCTGTGACGAGCAGGAAGTGTTGACAGATTGCGGAGGTTTTACCGGTGATACTGTAGAAAGCTATATCCGGCAATTTGGGAAATACAAACGCATTTATGTATACGAGCCTTCGCAGGAGAACGCTGCCGTATGCCGCAAAAACTTGTCAAAATACAAGCGCATTACAATCCGGCAGTGCGGAGTCGGTGAAAAAGGCGCTTCCCTTGCGATTCAGGGAAGCGGCTCTTCAAGTTCTTTCATGGAACAGAAGGCCGAAGGCGGCGCGGATTCTGACAGCGTCCAGATTATATCCATTGACGAGGACATCCGTGAAAAGATTACATTTCTTAAGATGGATGTGGAAGGATTTGAGATTCCGGCTCTTCTGGGAGCAAAACGGCATATCCGGGAGGATTTCCCCAAGCTTGCCATCTGCACTTACCATATCGTCAGTGATATGTGGGAAATCCCAAGACTGATTGATACCATCCGTCCCGGATACCGCTTCTTCCTGCGCCATTATGAACTGACGCAGAACTGGGAGACAGTCATCTACGCAATCCCGCCGGATGACGGGCCGGGCGCCCTGCCTAAAGGACAATCTTTATCAGAAACCGATACGGCAGATGCAAAGCCGAAACGAATCATCAGCCCTGCCCATAATGAAGGATGGTTTAACGCGCAGATATTAAAAGACTGCGGGGTTATCCCCTATCTGCTCCATAAGAACCACGGCTGTGACACCTGCATGGTTGGAGGACGCAGAGGAGAATACCCGAACCTTAGATATGTGCCGGGGCTTAAGATGGAATTTCTCACGGACGGAAGCCTTGGGAGTATGGCGGACTATATCGAAAAGGAAGCTGCAGATACCGACTGCCTTCTGCTGTACGGCTGCTATCCTTTTTATGAACCTCTGGCGGATATCTACAAACAGATAAATCCTGACGGGAAAATAGCCCTGGCTTTGGACGCCAATTCCCATTGGATGGACCGGATTTCGTGGGATACGGAAAACTTTCGCCGCTTTATGGGACAGTGCGATGTGATCAGCGCCGCCGGGCGGACGATGCAGCGGCATCTGAATGAAAAATGGCCGTGGGCGATTGAATATATCCCCAATGGTTTTTATAACTTTTCCGATATTCCCATGGAGTTCGATTTCCATAAGAAGGAGAATGTCATTCTTACTGTCGGGCGGCTTGGGACAATGCAGAAAGGTACGCATGTACTTCTGGATGCATTCGCACTGGCTGCCAGAGATCTGCCCGGCTGGGAGCTGCATCTGGCCGGAGATGTTGTAAAGGAGTTTAATAGCGTCATTGAAAGCTACTGGAAACGTTTCCCGGAATTAAAGGAGCGTGTCCGGTTCCTCGGACATATCTCGGACAGGGACATGCTTTATAAAGAGTACCAAAAAGCCAAAGTATTCGCATTGCCCTCCACGTTCGAAGGCGGAGCCAATGTAATCGCCGAGGCGCTTTACGCGGGAAATGCCATCGCGATAACGAAGATTGATGAATACAAAGACGCGACAGACTGCGGACGATGCGGCATGGCTTCGGATATCGGTGATATCAGCGGATTTGCCGATAACCTGAGAAAACTGTGCCGCAGTGAACATCTGGAGGAGATGTGCCGTCATGCGCACGAGTATGCAAGGGACAACTTTGATATGGAGAAAATCGTAGCAAGACTTTATACGATGATTTTTGAATAAAGGAAGGGTGGATATGGGAAATTTATTCTATAATGATTCCAGATTTGTATATGAAGATCAGGGAGGTGAAAGCCGGATTCTGTTGGACTGCGGCTGCTACCTGGCCAATAAGAGCCGTGTTCCCATGCACCGTTTGCCAGGGATGGAATATTTGACCATACCGGATCTGCTGCTCGGGCTGCTTGAAAAGGAGAAGGGTCATGGAGAAGACCTGGAATTTTCAGCCGCCCTGCTGGACATCCTGCTTGCCTCCCGGCTGATAAAAACATCCTCCCCGGTAAATGTGCTGGAATACGGCTCTGCAAATGGAAGCCTGAGCCTTCATCTGGCGGAGGTTTTAGGGACATTTCACGAGGAGTCGGTTCTTGTCTGTGCCTATGACACGATAGAACCAGAATGGATGGAGCAGATGGCCCAGGTACAGCATCTCCCGAAATTAAGCTACTTCGCGGGAGACTTCGGCCAGCTTAAGCTTTCGGAAAAATATTTTGATATCGTAGTTATCAATGGGATGGTAAACTATTTACAGCCGGAAGAAGTCATTAATGATGCGCTGCGTCTTGTAACGAAAGATGGAATCCTTATATGCTATTCCGAGGAAACAGCTCTGCTTGAGAGTACCTTCAAACTGTACTTTGAGCAACGGGAGGAATATGAGATCACCCCTTCCCGGAAAGTATTTTTGGCAAAAGCAAAGGACAAATGCTGGCAGAAAGAAGCAGAAAAGGATCTGGACAGGCAGGTGCGGGAAGACCTTGAAAGGGCGGAGGCGCTTTTATCAGGGGAGTCTCTTTCCGAAGCGGAACTAGCGGGGGTGGCTGCCTGTTTGAAAGAGGATCTTCGGTTAGCCGTGGCAGCCGGGCGGAATGACTTGAAGATCAGGCTGATTGAATGCAGGCAGGAAATAATAAGACATATCAAAAAATGTTGTTAAAAGGGAAAATATTAAAAAAAATACAAATATTACCCCCTAAAAAAATACGAGGGTTTTACTGTGAAAGAAAGTAGAGGACAGCCGATAAATGGCGCACTTTAACAATCTGCCTCATGGCAGCCTTTGAAAAAGTATTGTTTTAGAAAGCTAAGAAACCAGTTGGGATTCAGAAATAATCCCTTCGCAGATTAGTAGTTTCTTAGCCTGCCTGATAGCTTTTTCCTTCTGCTTTTCTTTCAGAGGTTCAGGCATATCAATCTTGTATAAATCGGTCGGATTCCATACTTCACCAGCAGACAGCATCTGGTAAATGGCAGTAAGGATCATCCGAGCGATTGCAATAATGGCTCGTTTTTTGCCACGGCGCTTCCTTATGCGTTCATATTTCTGTTTGTAGTAAGGCGATTTATCAGATTTCACGGCTGCATGAGCAACTTGTACTAATGCAGGTTTGAGGTAGACACCGGCACGTGTTATTCTGACGGATTTCTTCTTACCAGCAGATTCGTTGTTGCCGGGCGTTAATCCTGCCCAGCAGCATAAACGTTTGGAATCAGAAAACTGAGTCATATCGGTACCAATTTCAGAGATAATAGTAATGGCACTATTACGGTCAACACCTGGAATGGTACATAGTAACATGACAGCATTTTCATAGGGGGTAATCAAAGAATCAAGCATAGTGTCTATATCATTTATTATAGATGTGATATAATCCATATGTGCGCGGATGAGGCGCATACGGTATTTTTGGGAATCAGTCATCTGGTACCCTTCGATGGATTCAATGACACTGTCAGACTTCTTCTTTAGGGAACGAAGCAGTCTGGAAGCGATTTCTTCGTGGTTGATGGAATTGTCGGATTGCTCGATTAGGTAGTCAATAACAGAGGTGGCTGATTTTCCAAAGATATCGGAAACAACCGAATCTAATGCGACATTACAAACAGTAAGAGCATTCTGATATCTGTTCTTTTCGCTGGAACGGCAGGAGGTCAACTTGTAACGGTATCTTGTGAACTCACGCAGGATACGGATTGGTTTACAAGGAATATAACTTCCAGGAACCAGACCTAATCGAAATAACTCCCCAATCCACTTGGAATCCTTGGCATCGTCCTTGTTGCCTTTGACAGCTTTCACCCATTTGGGATTAGCGATGGTAACGTTAATATCGTTTTCCAAAAGGTTAAACACAGGAACCCAGTATTTTCCGGTAGATTCCATGCAGACATCACGACATTTGTTTGCAATCAGCCATTCTTTGAATTGCAGGATAGAATTGTTGAAGGTGGAGAAACGCTTCTTGTGGTAAGAGGGTTCGACTCCGGAAGTGGTTTTGATGATTGTTGCAACAAGAAAAGATTTGTGTACATCGATAGCACAACAGGTTTGGTAAACAACTTTCAAGGTCAAAAACTCCTTTCGGATTAAAATGGGAAAGAAGCCATTGACTGTCCCATCACACATTTAACAGAGAAGTTAAAACAATTTTTACTGTACGGTCTTATAGAGCCACTCATTTGTGCTTGAAAGATGGGACTTACACTGATTATCATGCTGTCTAAAACGAAGAAAGTCTTTACGACTCGCCTCCTCGTGCTTTGTAGTGTAGCTTCTTTAAGAATTATTTTATCAGAAACGTGGAGAATTTGAAGACTTTCATTACTATTTGTGCCGCCGACTGAAGGCGGCGGAATGGAGATTATCATGATACAGATCTTATTAAAGTGATTGCTGGTGTGAGACGTTGTGGGAAATCATGTTTAATGGAAACAATTGTAGGTTAAAACAGCAAATCAATTAGATAGTTTAATTGAAGCACACTCGGCTGCAGAGGGGGTAAAATACCTCTTTATTGATGAGATTCAAAATGTGACAGGATTCGAAGAAGTGTTAAATGGATTTAGAGAAGAGGACACATTTTCCATATTTATCACTGGTTCTAATTCTTATCTGCTTAGCGGTGAAATAGCAACAAAACTGACAGGCCGTTATCTCGAGTTTGAATTGTCTACGTTAAGTTTTGAAGAATATTTGGGAATGAAAGAATTTCTGGGGAAATCTATTCAACCAGAACTAACCAACGAATTTGACCTGTATATTTCAGAAGGAGGGTTTCCCAAGGCTTTGCAGTATGAAGGAGAAGATAAACAGACTTATATACAGGGAGTAATTAAAGAAATTTTTGAAAAGGATATTCGAAAACGAGTAAAAATTCGGAAGGTTTAAGCATGTTAATATCGCTCCGTTTATGAAGGAAAGCAGAATGTTTTAATACCACAGTCACATGCAGTACGAACTCTTTAATTCCACGTATAATAAAACTATAGCAAATTTGACATATGATCTGTCTAAAACGTGTTTCGCGGGAAAAGATATAAATAAGCAGATATAACCTTCCTTCGCGCCCTACACTAGTGAAAACCAAAAGAGATTGCTTTTATGTTGGAAATAAGATAAGATAAAAGTATCAATAGCAGGAAGGAGATGAACAGATGGAAAACTATGCAGAAGTGTTTGAAAAACTGATTCCAGGACTTTTAAATATTTTTCATGATTCTGTCAGCAGCATTATCTTATATGGCTCTGTTGCAAGAGGAACACAAACCTCCGAATCAGATGTCGATATTGCTGTCATTGTAAATGGATATACAAAAACCATGCACGATACTATGACGGATTTTGTTGTTGATTTAGAATTGAAATATAACAAAGTTCTTTCTGTTCTTCTGATTGATTATGATAAATTCAAAGAATGGGAAAATGTAATGCCTTTTTATAAAAACGTAAAGAAAGAAGGAATCCAATTATGGCCGGCAGCATAAAAGCTTTATCCAAATACCGTTTTGAACGCTGCTTTGAAGAATTAGAGAATTCTAAAATATTATTGGATTCAGGAAAATTCAAATTATCACTTAACCGCTCGTATTATTCTATTTTTCATGCTATGCGGGCAGTAAATGTTCTGGATGATTTTGACAGCAGCAAACACAGCGGTGTCATTGCACACTTTAACCAGTTTCATGTAAAGGAAGGGCATTTCCCAAAAGAGGCTTCCAAAATTATCAGAACTGCCTCTGAAATGCGTGAGCATGCAGATTATGAAGACTTTTTTGTAGCCTCCAGACAGGAAGCTGAAGAACAGTTTCTCAAAGCAGAAAAATTTCATAATCTTGTTCAAGATTACTTGGAGACAATGAACATTTTATAACACACAATGACCTTTAGCCGTTCTACATGAACGGCTCTTTCTATGTCAAAACAGGCTCTGCTTTTTTTCCATCATAAATTATTTTTACATTTACTTCAATGGCAGATTTCTTTCCTTAAAAAGCTCTTCAGTTACTCGTTCTCCTGTAAATATCACATATAATTCTGGCTCCAATCTATTTATGACTGATAATAAGAACATAAGCAACATAAACAGTCTGGAATCATCCACAGTATGCTGCTTAAAAAAACGCCGTTTTTCCGGATGAAGGGCCCATAAGGAAGTGAACGGCAAAATCCGATATCCCCATATCGGATGAACATATCAAACAAAAAGAAACTGCGGAGACAAGGAGGTCTCCGGTACAATTCAAGGAGGTTTATTTATGAGAATTCAACACAACATTACCGCATTAAGCGCGTACAGAAATTTAACAAATAACAACAGCGCAGTTTCCAAAAACTTAGAGAAACTGTCTTCTGGTTACAGAATCAACCGTGCAGGTGATGACGCGGCAGGTCTTGCTATTTCCGAGAAAATGCGTGCACAGATTACAGGTCTTAAGACAGCACAGAAGAATGCGAACGATGGTATTTCTTTAGTACAGACAGCAGAGGGTGCTCTTACAGAAGTTCACTCCATGCTGAACCGTATGGTAGAGCTGGCTAACCAGTCTGCAAACGGAACATATCAGGATGAGGATCGCCAAAACCTGCAGAGCGAGATCGAGCAGTTGAAAGACGAAATTGACCGTATCGCTGACGGAACGAATTTTAATGGAATTAGCTTATTAGATGGTTCTTTGTCTGCTAAGGGCGGAGCTACTAATGTAACAATTGGCGGCAATGCATCCAGTTATAAATCAGCAGGAGTAAAGGGCGTTTTCGCTGCTGATACGACATGGGGAGCTGGTCCGATTAACTTTACTCAGGAAGGTGATACTTTTGAGTATACAGTATCCTTGGCAGATGGAACTACGCATAATATTAAGCTGACAGCAGAGAAAGACTCATCTGGAAAGTTGAATAAATTAGTTGGAAGTGACGGACAGGTTTATGCAATGACAACGTCAGCAACCGGAGCTGCTGCAACTCAGGCTGAAATTGACGCAGCTATTCTTGGTGAATTAAACAAAACTTCCCTTGCGAAAGATTACAATATTACGATGACTGGTGGTAAAGCTACATTCACGGCACTTAAGGAAGGTACAGACACTCCTGCTATTAAGGCTATAGATGCAGAATGGACAATAGGCGGTGCCAGACAGACACAGCCCAAGATTGGTGTTGATGTAACTACTGCTCCGCTTGATGCCGGCCGCGAGATTGATGCTTCTTCCATTAATTTATATAATGGTAAGAATTACGATGATGCAGTGTTTACCATTAACGGACATAAGTTTGTTGTTATGACAAGTAGTTCTCTTGGCGCGTCCCTTGGTGAACAGGGAACAGATATGAATGCTACACATGGTTTGGGTTCAGATGTTACTATCTTGATTGCAGATGATAATGGTGGTCTCGGCTTAAAAGCGGCTGATAAGAACTTCCAGCAGAATATCGAAAAAATCGCAGAGGTTACAGGTCTTAAAGTAACAGATGCTGTTACAGATGCTGGTGCAGATAAAGTAGCTCCTGGAGCTGGTATCCGCTTAAGTGCAGGCGAGGCATCCGGAGGACTTGTTCTTCAGATTGGTGATACTTCCGATGACTTCAACAAGTTACGTGTATCTGTAAAAGATATGCATGCGAAGGCTATGGGTATTGCAGATATTGATGTCAGCACACAGACAGGCGCTGCTGCTGCAGTTGATAAGATTAAAGCTGCTATCAACTATGTATCTACCACTCGTGGTGACCTTGGAGCTATCCAGAACCGTCTGGAGCACACCATCAACAACCTGAGTGTAACAACAGAGAACATGACTGCTGCTGAGAGCCGTATCCGTGACGTTGACATGGCTGAGGAAATGATGGCTTACACCAAAAATAACATTCTTGTTCAGGCTTCACAGGCTATGCTTGCACAGGCTAACCAGATTCCGCAGGGCGTTCTTCAGTTACTCCAGTAATTTAATTGGATTACAGTCGGAACTAAATAAAAACCAGCAGGCACCTGCTTCCATATTAAGAAGCAGGTGCCTGCTTTGCATTTCAGGAGAATAAAGATATGGGAAAGAAAGCAGGACAGATAAAGATTTCACAGTGCATGATCGTAAAAAATGAGGAGCAGAACATACGTCAGGCCCTCTCCTGGGGAAAAGGGGTCGTCTATGAGCAGATTGTCGTAGATACCGGTTCTACAGACAAGACCGTACAGATTGCAGAGGAAATGGGCGCAAAAGTGTTCCATTTTGAATGGTGCGATGATTTTTCTGCGGCGAAAAACTATGCTATCGAGCAGGCGTCCGGGGACTGGATCGCATTTCTGGACGCAGACGAGTACTTTTCGGAAAGAGATGCTCACCGGATTCCGGGGATGTTGAAAAAGATAGAAAGTTTATCCCTGAAAGGTGGAAGAATCCATATGCTGAGGTCAGCATGGCTCCACTTGGACGACGCGGGAAAGGTCTTTTCCGCCGGACAGCAGGATCGGATCTTCCGCAATATAAAGGGACTGCGCTATAAGAACCGGGTTCACGAAGTCCTGACTCTTTCAAATGGCCAGCTACCGCGCTGCAGCCTGACGGACCTTGCCATCATGCACACCGGGTACATGAAGTCGCTGGGCGCCGAAAAAGGGAGCCGCAACATCCCTCTGTTGAAGAAATCCGTGGAGGAAGACCCTGAAAACTACGACTTGTGGTCATATTTAGGGGAATCCTACGCCGGAAGCGACCAGGAAGTTGAAGCAATTGAAAGTATGGAGCATGTGGTTGAGCGCGTTGCGGAGAATTTAGAAAATCCGGATACTCCGATTAAGATCAGTGAAGACCGGCTCTTTGCTGCTTTCGCAGTTTGGTTCGCGGCAGTATCCTTCCTGCCGGAAGGTGAGCTGCCATTCTATGAAGAACGTGCGCGCAGGTACTATGATATATTCACAAAGACAGGGAAGCTGTTCCCGGATGTGGAGTTTTATATGGGCCGTTTCCTGATCCGTATCGGAAAACAGGACGAAGGCGTGCACTTCTTGGAACTTGCCCTTGAGAAGCTTGAGCAATATAAGGGGAGTTCTTCCTTAAAGCTTTCAGCACAGCTTAACCTTGCCTATAACATTCTCCGGCTGTGCTACGAACAACGGGGGGATGCCGCCAAGTGTGTTTATTATGGCACGCTTTCGCTGCGGGTGAACCGTTATCAGGAGGATACTTTGACTGCATTGGTGAGTTTGCTTCAAGGCGACCCGAATACTACGGCAAGGCAGGCATATGATTTTTTAGCTCAACTATATCAATTTAAGAGCCTGAAAAATAAACTGTTTGTACTGAAGGCAGCTATGACGCTCGGATATACTGAGCTGGAAGAAATAATAAGGCTTGAGATGACGGAACAGGAGAAAAGTTGGCTGAACGGGCAGAAAAAATCTGTATAATCAAAAAAAGAGAGGTCAGAAAAAGCGGCGCGGGCCAAAACAGAGGAAAATTTTGAGCATAATTGCTTTTCCTTTTTCTTCTCGGCCCGTACCAATTTTCTGTGTACAACCTGCCTTTTTAATAACAAGTATCAGAATTGGAGTTTAAAAATATCTAATCCTTCCAATACTTACTGATTTTCTGTTCTGCGGTTTTCTGTGTCAAATCAAATTTTTTCATCATCTTTTGAAGAATCTCTGCCCTTGACGCACCAAACTCCTGGCCATTTTCGATAAACATATGAATTGCCATTTCGTCGGATGAGATATCGGTTTCTTGTATTTCATCCGCGATTTCTACATCTCTTACATAATGGCCAGCTCCGATTAGTACCTGCTTTCCGCAAAAGGCAAATCCGTAACTTCGTACATGAGCTTTTGGAATCCCTTTTGCTTTGAGTGTCGCTGCGTAATCCTTCTCCCTGATTTGCCGCAAGGCAGAATTAACTGTATCTGAAAGTTCTTTTTCATCTTCCGGCTCTTGTACCTTGAACTCCATAATTATCGCATCATCTTTTGGCTCTTTGGGTTCTAGCATAACATCATATCGTCCAAATCCACTTTCACGGTTAGAGGTTATCACGTACCTGTCCGATAATTCCACTATTAACCCAAGCACAAAGCCATGATAAAAGCGTTCAGGTTCCGAAGAAGAAGGTCTTTTTCCTGTGTCAAAATAACTGAAAATTTCTGAAGTCATTCGATTCATATATATATTCATTAATTTCAGATTGTCTTGCAGCAACATCTGTATAAAGCCATTATAATTAGCAATTGAACGGCGGAACCACCCAAGCACCATTTTCTGGAACATTACCCGGACTTCAAAATTTGTAAGCTCTAATATATAGCTCGGATTCCATGTGCCGCATTCATCTGCGGGAAGCTTATAACTTTTTATTTTTAAATATCCGCCTGCGAGCAGCAGACTCCATATAGCTTGTTCATCCTCCCCCAACTGATCATAAACAATCTGTTCATCAAGCTCTGTAGTCAATGTCCTGCCGCATAAAAGCTCCTCAAATATCTGTTTCAATCCCGGCGCGCTTTCTCTAATCAGCTTGCCAACCAGATTGTTAGAACTCGTATTCGCCCAATACGTGTCAAATCTGCCTGTGTCAAGATAATTGATAATAGACCATGGATTGTATATGTCTGATATATTTCCAAATGTAAATCCGTCATACCAGTCTTTTACACTGCATTTTTTATCAATTAATCCGAATTCATCCAGAGCATCAAATACTTCTTTTTCTGTAAAACCGAAACAATCTCCATATTTTAAAGATGTGGTTGTTACTACCTTTAAGTTATTCAAATCCGAAAAAATAGACTCTTTACTGACTCTGGTAATGCCAGTCATGATCGCACGCTCCAGATAAGGATTCGTTTTAAAGGATGAATTAAACAGACTTCTCGTAAATTCTGCCATTTCCGTCCAATATCCATGCATATACGCTTCCTGCATCGGAGTATCATATTCATCCAAAAGAATAATCACGTTTTTGCCATAGTAACGATACATATACTCTGAAAGCATTTTTAAAGACAATGATGCCATATAATCTTCCATATCTGCAGATATTCTGTGAAAATCGGATTTTTCTTTCTCACTGAGTAATTCACCTTCCAGCAAAAAACGAAAACGATTAAACATTAACTGAATAATTTTGCAAATTTTTTTCCTTGCACCTTCATACGTTGGTTCCTTGATATCAGAAAAGCTTAGAGCGATGACGGGATATGTCCCCTGCAAATCTCGGTATTTTTTGTCTTCCCATATAAAAAGCCCTTCAAATGGCGCTGCCTTACCCGCATAATTGTAGGAAAAAAACTGCTCGACCATACTCATATTAAGAGTTTTTCCAAAGCGGCGGGGCCGTGTAATCAAAGTCACTTCATCATCCGATTCCCACCATTCCTTAATGAATCCGGTTTTATCAACATAAAAATTATTCTTCATTCGTAACTTCCCGAAATCCTGATGTCCGATTCCGACTGTTCGCCCCATTTGCTCACACCCTTCCTTTTAAAAATACTTAAAGGTACTTTTATTCTATCAATTGGGAATGAAGGTGTAAAGCCTATTTACCAAATTCTTCTTGCCCGTCCAGCCATCCTTTCTCCTGTTCTGTCATCTCGAGTCTTATCTTTTCTACCAATTCAGAGTACCCAAGCTTCATAGCTGTTTTCAGTACAAAGAGCTTATCCTTCAGATTGACAAACAGGTAAAGCCGTGCCAGAAAATCATATGCCTGAGTTGCAGCAGTATTTGGATCGGCTTTCAGTAAACGCACAAGAACTTCCAGCGGTGCCTCCTGATAGCGGTCCACACGTAAAGAAAGGGTACCGTAATATACGCATTTAGAAGCATCTCCGTGCTGTTCATAGTGATACATCAGCACATTGTAGACCATGTCAAGCCTACTGGGAAGCTTTAAAGACGAACTACCCTTATACTCCTCAAGTTTCGCAAGTGCAAGTTCAAAAAAGTCTACGCCCTCCGTTTGCTTTCCCGTACGGAGCATGAATCGACCCATATAAAATTCCACATCAGGAAATAATTTGTCCTGCTTTAAAAATATATCATAATACCGTCGTGCCTTCTCTTCATAGCAGCCAAGCGCATCTTCCGGCAGGAAGGAGACTGCTGAAAACCAGACTGCAAAGGCTGCAAAGAGGCGGTCATCACAGATTCTTATAGAAGCTCCTTCCGTAATACGCTCAATTACGTGCTCCATACTGTCAATGGCTTCTTCAATCTGATTACCTACGGCATAGGATTCTCCTAAATATGACCACAGATCGTAATTTTCCGGATCTTCTTCCACGGATTTTTTAAGTAATGGAATATTGCGGTTTCCTTTTTTATCGCGTACCGAATCGCTGTAGCCAGTGTGCATAATAGTCAAATCCGTCAGAGCATAACGTAAGGTCTGACCGCTCGAAAAGGATAAGACCTCATGAATCCGATTTTTATAGCGTAGACCTCTCATATTGCGAAAAATCCTGTCGTGCTGTCCTGCTGAAAATGTCTCGCCTTCATCGTTAAGATGATACATTGCCGTACGAAGCATATGAATCCTTCCACTTTTTACGGAAACATTTTCAATCTTCTTCAATATACCCGGAATTTTTTTCGCATCCTGCTCTGAAAAATATTCATCTGCATCCAAAAATGCAATCCAGTTGCCGCCTGCCTGTTCTATAGCGTAATTTTTCGCTGCGGAAAAATCATCACACCATTCAAAATGATACACTTTAGCTCCCATACTTTCAGCAATTTTCACGGTGTTATCTGTAGAACCAGTATCCACAACAATCTGTTCATGTACAACGCCCTTCCCCCATGAAAGGGCGCGGCGGATATTCTGTTCCTCATTCTTTACAATCATACACTGTGATATCTTTATCTGTCCTGCTTTCTTTCCCATATATACAATCTCCTGAAATACAAAGCAGGCACCTGCTTCTTAACGTGGAAGCAGGTGCCTGCTGATTATTCAATTCTTATCCTGCGTCTCATATAGAGACTGGACGAATCGTCATAACTGCCTTACAGATTACCAACTAATTACTGGAGTAACTGAAGAACGCCCTGTGGAATCTGATTAGCCTGAGCAAGCATAGCCTGAGAAGCCTGAACAAGAATGTTATTCTTGGTGTAAGCCATCATTTCCTCAGCCATGTCAACGTCACGGATACGGCTCTCAGCAGCAGTCATATTCTCTGTTGTTACACTCAGGTTGTTGATGGTGTGCTCCAGACGGTTCTGGATAGCTCCAAGGTCACCACGAGTGCTGGATACATAAGTGATAGCTTTTTTAATCTTATCAATTGCACTGGATGCACCTGTCTGAGAGCTAACATCAATGTCAGAAATACCCATAGCTTTTGCATGCATATCTTTTACAGATACACGTAACTGGTTGAAACTGTCAGAAGTATCACCAATCTGAAGAACCAGACCGCCATTGCTGTTGCCTTTGCTTAAACGGATACCGCCACCTGCATTTATGTTATTAGTTGTTGCTTCTGTAACGGCATCTGTTACTTTTAGTCCTGTAACTTCTGCAATCTTATCAATGTTCTGCTGGAAGTTTTTATCAGCTTCCTTCAAGCCATTTTTGGTTATCGAATCTGCAACCAATATCGTAACATCTGATCCGAGACCGGATGTCGCATTCATAGCTCCTGAACCATCATCTTTAGGAAGATTGGTAGCATCATCTAAGTTGGTCACCATGACAAATTTATGACCATTGATTGTGAATACGGCATCTTCATAGTTATTGCCAGTATATAAGACAATGCTGTCGGCATCAATTTCACGCCCTGGATCACGCGCTACAGTTTCCTTAACACTGATATCTTTACTATCAACCCTTGTAGTACCGCCACCTGTTGTCCAACTCGCATCCATTGACGTAACACGAGGAGTGTCTGTACCTTCTTCTAATGCCTCAAATTTAATCTTATCGCCAGTATTGGTAATATTGTAATCTTTACCAAAAGAAGTTTTATTTAACTCTGCAACGACAGCAGCACTAAGTTGAGCGTCTGTTACACCGCCTGACGTAGCAGCATATACCTGTTTGTCTGAACCGACTAATTGAATTCCTGTTCCTGCGGCATCTTTCTCTGCGGTTAACTTAATGGTGTGTGACGTTCCATCCTCTAAGGAAACCGTATATTCAAAAACGTCGCCTGCTTTCATTGCTGCAGTACCAGCACCACCTGTAACAGTCTTTGTGGCTTCATACACGCCTTTGCTTCCGATAGACTTGTAACTGGATGCATTGCCACCAATAGTTATAGTACTGGAACCGCCTGTAGCAGACAGAGAACCATCTAACAAATTGATTCCATTGAAGTTTGTTCCGTCAGCAATACGATTGATCTCATCTTTTAACTGCTCAACCTCGCTCTGAAGGTTTGCACGATCCTCATCGTAATATGTTCCGTTAGCAGCCTGTGTAGCCAGCTCTACCATACGGTTCAGCATGGAGTGAACTTCTGTAAGAGCACCCTCTGCTGTCTGTACTAAAGAAATACCATCGTTCGCATTCTTC
>KE159795.1:2273166-2274418 GCA_000403475.2 Lachnospiraceae bacterium MD308 | reverse complement strand
TGTTGCTTATGTTCTTATTATCGAACATTTCCAGATAAAATTAAGAGTAATTTTTTATTTTTTTATTTTTTCTCAAAACACCCACCCTCTAAGCAAACAAAGAAAGCGATATGCGCCTATACATACCGTCCTTTGTATATATCCACCAGATTACATACCAAAAAAGCCACCAGTTTTTGCTGACTTAATTTTCATATATTTTATTCTCGCACTATTACAATTTCACGCACTGCTCTGTTTTACAGAGATTATCATTACTCTTCTGTCAGGACACAAGTCCAAGAAGCTCCATCTTATTACGCGGATGCATGCTGCGTAGTATCTCGGCCTGCATTCCCGCTGCTACATGGATATAGATCTGCGTCGTTTTGATGGAGCTGTGGCCAAGGATCGGCTGTACACAGCTTATATCCACTCCTTCTTCTATTAAATATGTAGCAAATGAATGACGGAACATGTGAGGGGTAATATTCCGCTCTATGCCCGCAAGCTTACTATACTTTTTGACCATCAGCCGGATAGATTGTTCTGTGTAGCGTTTCCCGTTCCTGTTTATGAAAAAATATCCGCTCTTTCGGATTGCTTCTTCATTGGCGTTATAATATTTCTTTAGTAATACCAATACAGACGGCGACGCAATATTCAGATACCGCTCTTTACCGCCTTTTCCCATAATCCGAAGCGTCCCGGAGCTTAAGTCGACGCAGTCTCTGTGAATATTGGAAATCTCATACACCCGCGCCCCCACAGCAAAAAGCATCTCAACGATAGCTACATCCCGGAGCCAATACCGGTTATTTCTCGACGGATGGGAATACATATAATTCAAGAGCCGTTCTATTTCCATACGCGGGATAATCCGCGGCAATTTTAATGTCTCTTTGAACTTTACTTTGATTTTCCGAAAGGGATTATCCGGAATAAGCTCTTCTTCTTCCATATAAATGTAGAAGGCTTTGATTGTAGCAATTTTGCGTTTAACTGTCTTTTGCTTATATTTTTTGTGCAAGACCGTGATATAGTCTTCGATTCTCTGCTTGTCCAAAGCATCTTCCCCAATGTAATCAAAGTACTGTTTCAAGTCAATCCGATAGGCGTTGATTGTCTTAATGTTCAATTCCTTCCGAAATTCACAGTATTCCAGGTATAAATGTCCTTTCTCCCTTATATTCATTTTGCTCCTCCTTTGTACTCTGCGTCTTGCGCGTTTTTTCCAGTTTAGCACAAATGTATGATAATAAGAACATAAGCA
>KE159795.1:2216756-2272441 GCA_000403475.2 Lachnospiraceae bacterium MD308 | reverse complement strand
GAGGGTGCTCTTACAGAAGTTCACTCCATGCTGAACCGTATGGTAGAGCTGGCTAACCAGTCCGCTAACGGAACATATCAGGATGAAGACCGTGCAAATCTTCAGAGCGAGATTTCACAGTTAAAAGATGAAATTGACCGTATCGCTGATGGAACAAACTTCAACGGTATCAACCTGTTAGACGGCTCCCTGTCTTCCACAGGCGGAACAAAGAACGTAACAATTAACGGCGTACCAAGCACAAAGTCTCTTGGATGTAAAGGTTCCTATGAAGCCAATGCAGCATATTCAACTGGTACATTTGATTTTAAATCAGGCGATACTTTTGAATATACAGTATCCTTGGAGAATGGTGAGTCTCATACTGTTAAATTGACAGCAGAGAAAGATGCCAGCGGAAACGTTACAAAATTAGTTGGTTCAGATAATCAGTCCTATGCAATTACATCTGGTGCTGCAACAGTTGCTCAGGTTGACGCAGCTATCCTTGGTGAATTGAATAAGACTTCTCTTGCTAAGGACTTCAATATTACAGCTAACGCAGGTAAGATTAAGTTAGAAGCACTTAAAGCTGGTACAGATACTCCTCGTGTTACAGCAATGGATGCTAACTGGACAGAAGACGGAACTTTGAATACAATCGCTAACACTGTAGATGTAGGTGTCAAAGAAGTTCAGGCATATGATGATGGCCGTGAGATTGCAGCCGATGATATCACTTTATATAATGGTAAAAACTACGATGACGCAGTATTCACTATCAATGGTCATAAATTCGTAATCATGACTGGAAGCGATAAAGCAGCAAGCCTTGGTGAGAATGGTACAGATATGAATGCAACTGTTGGACTTGGTTCTGATGTTACTGTCCTGATCGCTGGTGATAATGCTGGTGATAAAGGTATCAATAAAGCTGATAAGAACTTCCAGCAGAATATCGATAAGATTAAAGAAGTTACAGGTCTGAATGTTACAGATGCTATTGACGAAAGCACTATTGGTGATGGAACTGGTACAGCTACCGGTCCAGATGCTGGCGAAGGTATCCGCTTAAGCAAGGGTGAGGCAAACGGAGGTCTGGTTCTCCAGATTGGTGATACCTCTGCTGAATTCAACAAGTTACGTGTATCTGTAAAAGATATGCATGCGAAGGCTATGGGTATTTCAAACATTGATGTCAGCACACAGGCTGGAGCTGCTGCTGCAGTTGATAAGATCAAAGCTGCTATCAACTATGTATCCTCTACTCGTGGTGACCTTGGAGCTATCCAGAACCGTCTGGAGCACACCATCAACAACCTGAGTGTAACAACAGAGAACATGACTGCTGCCGAGAGCCGTATCCGTGACGTTGACATGGCTGAGGAAATGATGGCTTACACCAAGAATAACATTCTTGTTCAGGCTTCTCAGGCTATGCTTGCACAGGCTAACCAGATTCCGCAGGGCGTTCTTCAGTTACTTCAGTAATTGAATTACAGTAGGAATTAAATAAAAACCAGCAGGCACCTGCTTCCATATTAAGAAGCAGGTGCCTGCTTTGCATTTCAGGAGAATAGATATATGGGTAAAAAAGCAGGTAAGATAAAGATATCTCAGTGCATGATTGTAAAAAATGAGGAACAGGATATACGCCGCGCCCTTTCCTGGGGGAAGGGTATCGTCAGTGAGCAGATCGTCGTAGATACCGGCTCTACAGACAACACGGTGCAGATTGCTGAAGAGATGGGTGCAAAAGTGTTCCATTTTGAATGGTGTGATGATTTTTCCGCAGCAAAAAATTATGCCATCGAGCAGGCGTCCGGGGACTGGATCGCATTCCTGGACGCAGACGAATATTTTTCGGAACAGGATGCCAGACAGATTCCCGGTTTATTAAAGAAGATAGAAAATGCTTCTTTAAAAAGCGGAAGAATCCATCTGGTGCGAACTGCATTAGTCGATTTAAACGATGAAGGCGAAATATTTTCTGTCGGCCAGCAGGACCGGATTTTCCGAAACATGAAGGGACTGCGCTATAAAAACCGTGTCCATGAAGTTATATGTTTTTCAAGCGGTCAGCTCCCGCGCTGTATTACAGTGGATTTGTCCATCATGCACACCGGTTACAGGCAATCCATAAGCGCCGAAAAGGGAAACCGCAACATCTCCCTGCTTAAGAAGTCTGTGGAAGAAGACCCGGAAAACTACGACCTTTGGGCATATCTGGGAGAATCCTATGCCGGAAGCGATCAGGCAGAAGAAGCGATTGAAAGCATGGAACACGTAATTGAACATATAGCCCAAAATAATGCGTCTCAAATTGCTACATCTCAAAATACTACGCTCAATATTAGTGAGGACCGGCTCTTGACTGCTTTTGCCGTCTGGTTTTCCGCAGTATCTTTCCTGCCCGACACCGCGGTGTCTTCCTATGAAGAGCAGGCACGCCGATACTATGATGTTTTTTTGCAGATTGGAAAACTATTCCCGGATGTGGAATTCTATATGGGACGTTTCCTGATTCGTATCGGGAAACAAGATGAAGCTGTGAAATTTTTAGAACTTGCTCTTGAAAAACTTGAACAATATAAAGGAAGCGCTTCTTTGAGACTTTCCGGAAGGCTTGACTTTGTATACAACCTGCTGCGACTCTGTTACGCACAGCGTGGTGATGCCGCAAAATGTGTTTATTACGGCACTCTCTCACTTCGTGTGAACCGTTATCAAGAAGATACCCTTACAGCGCTGACAAGCCTTTTACAAGGCGATCCAAATACTGCCGCAACTCAGGCATATGACTTTTTGGCAGGGCTTTACAAGTTTGATAACTTGAAAGATAAACTGTTTGTATTGAAAACAGCTATGAAATTAGGGTATTCTGAACTCGAGGAAGTTATCAGACAAAATATGACGGATGAAGAAAGAGGATGGCTGGACGGAAAGAGATAATTCCCCCACAACATTAAACATGCCAGAGTTCTTATGAAGTTAAAGTCTTTTAACCCTCACAAGACTCTGGCGTATCTTAATACTTTTGATATGGTTATATATTATATTTTTATATTCTGTATCATAATTGGTTTTCCTGTCTGTTGATATAGCCAGACAACGGAACTGCAATCGCCATAATAACCATCACTCACAGCTATTGCCCTATCCAAGTTAGGCGAATCATCATAGATTCCCCACCCAGCTTCTTTGAATTCCAGCACTATATCCTGATATTCTTTCAATAAATGCGGTCTCATAGCTACAATCGTAGATTCGGTCAAGGGATGCGGTCTCCATATGAGGATTGTATTATCACTATTTTCTTTAAATATTTGGAGAGTTCTTCTAATTTTCTCTAGCATTTCTTCACCATGTTTTAACAAAGCACTTACAGTCGTATTATAAAAAATAGTCTTTTTTCTTCTCCCATCTTTTTTTTGTAATAATTTTTTCCATTCCTCTGGAAGTTCAAAATCTTCCATCTTTAAATTACATACTTTATCTACTTTTGGCGATCCCAGTCCTAAAATCTTTTTCTCCCAATATGACCGATTTTCTCCAAAATATTTCATTAATACATTTATGTAAATTTCCCTCATTGCTTCCGACTGTACAATCACATAATCTGCATTCACTACTCCAGATGCCGTACAAAAATGTTCCATATCCGCAATCGCCTGTTTATTAGATATACAAATATTTTCTAATATAAAATATGGTATATATATTAATTTTTCTGTATATTGTCTAAGATTTTTAGAATAAAAAAACGGGTGTACACTCGTCACATAATTCCCATTATCATATGGATTATGAAAAAAAATCATATCTGGATGCTTTTTCTCAAAATTATAATCATCATATTTTACAACTGGCACACTTGGTGGAAACTGCTCTATTTCATAATGCATTTTACCCAAAGCTCCATCTGACTCCTTGTCATAATATGGTATTGGTATTACCACCGCCTTGCAACCTGGTTCTGCATTCGCCGCTTCCCATACAGATTCCAGAGAATCCCACATTGATGCTTTATAAGGAAGAAATACAACTTCTCGCTGTGTATCAATATTATTATTCAATCCGCTCTTTACTCTTCCCAAAGGCTTCCGTAATTTCTTTCGCAGTTGCTTAGTATTTACAGGAATTCCTCCCAAAAGATTCTCATGGATCTGATAAATCAATTCACAATACTCTTCTAGACAATTCACCTCATATCTTCCTTCTCCTTCTGATTCATCAATTAACATCCCAACACTAATAGCTCCTTGCTGACATTGCTCAAGAAGGCTAACCGCGTCATCTATATGTTTTTTTTCTATAAATCTAACCAATTCTCCATGCGCTTCGTCTAGCAGTCCAATAGTTTCAAAACATTGTTTCTTTCTATAAAATCTCATTGTTTTCCTCTTTTATCACCTTTATATAATCTTTCGTTTTATCACGCATAAGATGCATTCCCATTTCCAATTCATCAAGCGATAGTCTATGGGAAATCACCATTTCTGGGTGAACCAATCCCTTTGACAGTTTTTCTAACACATAATGCCAATCGTCAGTACCATCTTTGGTAAACGAAGAATTCCAAGTTCCATAAATACTCAAGTTCTTACGAAGTATCTTCCAATATGCCTCTTTTGTAAATGCCATATTTGATGCCGGGTTTCCTACAAGAACAACTTTACCAAATGCTGTAGCTAACGATATTGCTTGGACGCAAGTCTCATTCCTTCCTACACATTCAAAGATGACATCCGCTCCACTTCCATCCGTATGTTCTAAAAACCATGCCAATACATCATTTTCACATATATCACAATAATATTTGTTTTGCATTCCAAAACGCATCGCTATTTCCCTTTGCAGCTCCTTATTTCCGAATGCATAAACATTTTCAAAACCTGCTTCTTTTAAAAACATAACAAGGAACATACCAATAGTTCCCATTCCGATAACAGCTATCTTTTTATCCTTTTCAACTTCTACTCGTCGCATGGCATGTACTGCAACAGCCATAGGTTCTAACATAGCAGCCGCAGTAATTTCTACACTCTCCGGCAATTCAATCAAATTCCACTCCGGTACAGAAACATACTCTGCAAATCCTCCATTACACCGAGAACCCAAATAATTATAATTTTCACAAAGCTCATAGTATCTCTGTTGACACATGGCGCATCTATGGCATGGAATTAATGGGAAGACACCAACTCGTTTGCCTACCCATGTATTGTTCACTTCTTTACCTGCACATTCTACAACACCAGAAAGCTCATGTCCCGGAATCAAAGGATATTTGTGTGCACCATCTCTATAAATCCGCGGAATATCTGAACCACAAATTCCCACAGCAGACACCTTAATGAGTACCTCTCCTTTACCTGGTACAGGCTTCTCAACATTTTCATATTTTATATCGTTCACTCCATGAAGCACCCAAGCTTTCATCATATATTTCTCCATCAATTTCTTTTCTTGATTCCAGTAACAACATAAATTTTTCTAAATCTGATTTGGCTGTTATCTTAAAATTATTTACATCCCCCGGGATAAGTGCAATATCCATCCCTGCCATAATCGCAGGTTCCGTAGAACCATTAATCCTCAAAATCTGCTCTGGCAATAAGTTTTGATTTGCTTTATAGTATAACCCCAAATTAAAAACCTCTGGTGCTTGTCCAGCATATATCTCTCCACGGTTTAACAATGTCGTAATCTTACTTCCATCTACACTGGAATATACCGTGTCTATCATCGGTAGCCCTGGCATAACACCATCATGTCCCTCTAATGCCTGAAAACACGCTCTAATCATCTCTTCTGATATCAAGGGCCTTACTGCATCATGAATCATTACACAATCTTTATCCGTAGCATAATTTCTGATATCGCAAAGTCCATTATAAATAGAAAGCTGCCGATTTGCACCTGGGCAAGAAAATCCTCTAAACTTTTCCTTCCTGTCATATACATTCAACCATTTTCTAATTAAATTGTGCCATTCCAAATCTGCAACAATCGAAATAGCATCAATTTGGGAATTTCTAGAAAAACTTTCTATACAATAAGTAAAAATTGGTCGTCCTCCTGCTTCTACATATTGTTTAGGCACGTGCATTCCCATGCGCCTTCCCTTTCCTCCAGATAAAATTAGCGCGACATTCATTACTCATTATCCTTTCCTATTTCATCTGCCCTATCCAACTCTTCAAAATTTTAGCTCCCGAATATTCTGCAACGTTTCACTGTACGTTTTGTCTTTCCCAAACAATAATGTGGTGCCAAGTACAAACCCTTTTACTCCTTTAGGTGCAAAGTCTATAATCTTATCCGCGCTACATGCTCCATCCCAGTAGATTTCAAAATCCATATCTTCTTTCATAGCCAAAAGCTTTGTAATTTTCTTTCCCACGTAAGGCAAATACATTTGCCCGGCATTTCCAGGATTAACCGACATCACAAGCACTTTCTTAACAATACGAAGCATTTCCATAACTGTCTCAACCGACGTGCCAGGATTAATAGCTATTCCCGGTATCATTCCTGCGTCAATAATACTCTTTAAAGTTGCAGAAGGATGATACTCCGCTTCTGGATGAATGTAAACTGTATCCCCTTTTCTAAGGTTTTTCAGAAATAAAGTAATACGATTATTAGGATGTTCAATCATCAAGTGTACATCTAATGGTTTTCTAGTAGCTCCAGCTATGTATCTCATATCATTTAAAGACATAGCAAAATTTGACACATACCGTCCATCCATTATATCAATATGAAAAGAGTCAATCCCCCCCTCCTCTAAGTTCCTTACTTCCTGTTCCAGATGACCATAATCGGCACACATCATAGAAGCCATTAATTCAAAAATCATAATTTTAATCTCTCCTATTGTTACAAATAATTATTATCGTTTATATATTTTAATACCATATCATCAACACTCTCTTCTAATCGATTATGATTCAACAAACTCGTATTATCTATAGTCCAACATATATTTTCTCGAATTATTTTTGCCGGACATCCTGCAATAATCATGTTATCCCCAAAACTGGAAGAGGTTACAGCTCTCTCTCCAACTATAGAACCCACACCGATATTAGCACCTGGTGCCAATATTGCATCCTGTCCAATCCAAACTCTGTTTCCTATAATGACATTTCTGGCGTAATTAATTCTTTTACTTGTTTTTTTATCAAATATATGATGCCAATCATGGGTACGTATTCTTATTCCTGAAGAAAGCATACAATTTTCACCCAATCTTACCTCTGCTTCTGATACTGTTAATTCAGCCCCTTGGACAGACGTTTTGTCCCCAATTAAACACTTCCCATTATTTCCGCAATAAATATCCAAATATCCTACGAACACGTCACATCCTATTTTTACCAAACTTTTTTCTCCCGAAAAGTAAATCTTAATATTAGAGGGCACTGTTCTATCAAACATAATACAGTTTTGAAAATCATCTCTATATTCTGTTTTCGGAAGTAACGATATTAAATCCTCACCACTGATACAATGCTCTAGTTCAAATAAATCATGAACATAATATATGTCTGCCTTAGTCTCCTTCAATTCTTCTATAATATTGCTTCTCACAGATTCAGATTTTGGGAAAAGAACAATTAATGCCTTTTCTAATTGTTGCAACTCATCCCATCTTATAATTGGTATTCCATCATATTCCTGTATTTTAGTTGTTTCCCATCTTTTATCTGCCAGATAATTAAACTTCACTTTACCTTTAAGGTATCGCTTACGTTCTTCATAGTTTAACCCTATACCATAGCCTACAATCACATCATAACTATCTATGTCTGCACTAATATTGGCCATATGTCCTTACCCCCGATAACTTTAACCTCATATCATTTATATCAAATCTGTCATATCCGTATTCCTGTGAAAAAACGGGTCCTCTACCTCTAGCCCTAAAAAATCCTTATCCAAAACATCAAGATTATGTATCAGACTTAACAACTTCTCATCCAACTTTTTATTCACTCTTTTTTCTGTCTCCGGACATAATCCTAAATACGTTTTAAAATAATCAAATATCCCATTTTGCGCTGCCAAAAAACACTCTATATCTTCTTTCGTTCTCGTCTCCTCTGCATAATGTGCCGCTCCCTTTTCATCAAATCCCAACACTGATGGAGCCGGAGAGGTCAACATAGTTTCCAGAATATAATAATCATCATAAATCGCACTGTTTTCCAACTCTTCCGCTTTATAGAAGGGCTGTATATCCAGACTCTTCTCTCTCATATATCCCGCTTCCAACTGCAGGAAATAAAAACCTTTCAGATGATTTTTTACTAACCGGCCAATATACATCTGGCTCGTCCCCTTCGCCACAAAATCAAAAAAGGCAATCTCCCCTTCTTTTACAGACAGGCTTGAAATATAGATTTCATAATTTTTTCTGTTAACAAACGCCTCTTCTAATATCTCCTGTGAATAATCCATCAGACATTCTTCTCTGTCTTCCGTTGTCCCGGCCGCTTTTTGTACTGCTATGCCAAAACGTTCTTTCAGCTGTTCCTGCACCGTCCCGCTGTATTTCATCTCTGCAACGTAATGAATATCTCTTTCACTTTCCATGCCCGCCCGGATTGCAGCTATTCTCGACGTCAGAAAATACACCGATGTCTCATCCTTTTTTAACTCATCGTATAATTTTTTTATCAGATATCCGTCCCTGGCACAAAACCAGACATTTTGCATTTTATTGCGTTTGACCTGCCCATCAAACCATATAACAAAGTCACTGATCATCGGTGCAAAAAACAGATAGCCTATATCATATGTATTGCTCACACTAATTTTCTTCCCTGTCTTTTCAAACTGGAAAGGACTGTTAAACAACTTTGCCACTAACATCCCTGTCTTAATCCTGTCTGCCAGTCCATTTATGTTTTCCCAAAGCCCCAGGTAGCCAGCCATTTCAAATAGTTCAATGCCACTGTATAGCTGACAGGCCGCAAACCCATTCCTCTTTGCGCTCTCTATGTCTGCAGCAATATCGTCCCCGATATGTATACAGCTTTTATTATGGATTCTCTCTTTCAATTCATGAAAAAGGCTCTGTGTTTTACCTGTTCCATACTCACAAGACGCCAGAATATCTTTAAAAAAAGTGATATTACATCTCTCCAGCATCTTTACCAGCTGCTCTCTGCCGTAAAAAGTATCTGATACGATGTAGATATCTTTCCCCTGCCCGGACATCTTTTCAAGAAGCTCGCATACTTCCTTTCTGGGAACCAGCATCTCACAGTCAATCCCCCACTCCAGCTTGGCCAGCTCACCCGGCGCTATCTCAGACAAAGAATACGTATCCTTCATATGCTGATATATGGCTACAAGTGTAGGTGCTGAATTTTTTGATAGGTATTTCTCGCTTCTCAAACGCTTTCCACTGAAATCTTCTATATATGTCCCTTTTTCTTTCAGTCTTTCATTCACAATTTCAAATATATCTGTTGGAAATAAAACCCGCCTCATAACAAGAGTGTCAAACAAATCCACACTAACGACATCATGTGCCTTCACAACAGACATAAGCTTATCTTTCGTAAATCCGTCATTTTCCCTGAAAGAATATACCGCCTTCTTTACATCGCATAAATCCTTCCCTCTCACGTCTAGTAGAGCAATCTGATTGTCTTTACACAACCGGCCTATTTTTTTCGCAATCGCCTTACATGAGCCAGGTCTTGCCACGACCAGAATCAATGCTGTCTGATTTTCAATAGCCTGTTTCATGGATATAATCGGTTTCCCATATAGAGTCCCGCTCTCCCTATAACCGTCCAGCAAGCCGATGACCTGAAATGCTCCATCCAATTCCGCCAACACTCTTTGTGTCTCTGTGCCAAGGCCATATATGGCAATAGGCTTGTCCTTATATTTTTGAAATACTTGATATAAACCAGACACTTTCCACTCCTGCTTTCTTTTATTTCTGCAACAATATGTCATCCACAATATCCAGAAGATTTTTTTCAAAAACATCCATAGAAAAATATGTATCATAGATTTTTCTGGAACGAACTCCCATGCCTGGAAGCTCCTCCCGGTTTTCTATACACCATTTAATCTTTTCAGCCAACTCTTTTGTATCCTCACTGCGAAAGATTAATCCGTCTATTCCATTTTGTATATATTCTGCAATCCCTGTTACATGCGATACGATACACGGTACCTGATGAGCCATTGCTTCCACAGCCACCATAGACATCGCATCCTCCCTTGATGGGCAGATTAATATATCTGTTTTATTAAGAATCTCATCTATCCCTTTTCTATCTACTGCACCTGTCATAATAATCTCCGGCAGTTCCTTGATATCCATTTTCAATTGTTGTGCCATCATAGAAACACTCCGCCCAACCAAAAAAATAACAATATTTTTCCTTTCTATTTCCGAAATCCTCCGCACAGAGCGGATTAATATATCCTGTCCTTTTCTTTCCTCAATATCCCCAATCACTGTAAAACAAATCTTATCTTTTTGTATCTGGCCTTTCCTATCAGCACATTCAACTATATCTTCAACCCCGAATAATAATCTTTCCGTTTCTATGTCTGAAATATACTGTTTGATAGCATTTTCTGGTATTGAACTCACGGAATAAATTTTCATATTTGTCCTATCCAGACTTTGCAGAACATCTCTACTCACACCTGCATAAAAAAAAGCAGAATCATGTAACCACCAGATAATAGGAACATTATTATTTCTTTTCAACAAAAAAATATGAAAATTTATTGTATTACAAAATATTAAAG
Source organism: Lachnospiraceae bacterium MD308 (assembly GCA_000403475.2). Classification (GTDB taxonomy): domain Bacteria; phylum Bacillota; class Clostridia; order Lachnospirales; family Lachnospiraceae; genus MD308. The sequence goes on along the minus strand of KE159795.1, from coordinate 2,261,668 downwards.
AAAATCCGGCCAGCCACTCAGTTTCTCTCATCGTTCGCAATTGCAAATTTACATCAATAATAACAGGAATATTTTCAGATAATAGCTTCTCCCTCAACGGGCCATCGATCATAGAAGCAAATACCACATTATATTTATTCTCCGCCAAAACTTTTGCAGCATGAAAAAGTGCAATAGATGCCCCACCCAATAGCATATCCTGTGACAGCAACAATATTCTTCTCTTTTGATATTCGTTTGATGTCGCTATCTCCTCTGATATTCCATAATATAAAATTGGTTTCTTATGTTCTTTCTTATAGAATAAACGATGCAAATCATAAAAATGATATATCTTTTCTTCCGGTACACCTAACTCTAATAGTTGTCTCTTCATTGCTTTTACATGAAAACTAAGAATTACTACAATATCAAACTGGAGCTTTACCCCATCCTCTGGCGAAAGTACTTTGATTCCATCAATTAATCTATTTTGTTTTTTGGAAGAATTATCTAACAAAGCCAAAACCGTTTTCTTGTCAAACCATTTTTTATATCGTTCATAGTAATCCCCTGCCCCAAACAAAAGATATGTCATATTTTTCTCCCTCACATAACATTGTCAATTATATATCCTGACCCGTTAATATATAATGCAGTCAAGCTTTACTCCCAAATTCAACAATGTTTTTTTTACATTTCCACATATTTCCTTGCTCTCAATCGCAATCACTACCTTATCAAATACCGCCGACTTTATCTCCTCTACAGCGGATATCCCCCTCGACTCAATTTCTCTCCAATTATTATCAACCCATAAAACCACTTCACAAAAGTCCAGTTTTCTAAGTTGCTCCATATATGAATGACCTACTACCCCAGCGCCGTATATTACAATCTTACTTCCTTTTTCTATTCTATCAAACGGGAATAAAAAGTCTGTTCCTTTCTGATAATCCCCATATAAATGCTTGCGCCACAAAATAAAATACATATAATAATATTCTATCTGTTCAAGTAGTATCGGCTCTCCCATAAATTGCTCTGTAAGATATTTAAAAAGCATATATAACTTATCAAAAAATTGTCTATCCGCCACGTAAGGCGGAACTTCTGTCCGCTTTCGTAATTGATAATAATAATAAGCCTGATTCTTTATCTCAATCGTCTCCGCATTTTTTATCATGGGGTATGTTAGTGCTACATCCTCTCCAAGAGAAATCTTCATATCTTTTATATTTTCATAACATAATACAGCCAACTTTTTTTTGACAATTTTATCGCAAAGCGATGGATCTATTCCAAAATAATTTTTCCTCTTGTCCCATATCATCCGTGGATAAATATATTTTTCTATTGCTTCCCTGTTATATACTTTTTCCATAAAAGTATTATTTTCTATATTTTGACTTTCCGCATCATAATATTTAATCTTTTGAAACATAATCATATCAATATTGTTTTTTATCGACTCTTTAGCCATCGCAAATGAATTATGTGCAACAAAATCATCAGAATCTACAAATGTTATATATTTGCCTCTACTCTCCAATAACCCCTTTCTTCTCGCACTCACCATTCCCTGGTTTCTCTGATGAAAAACCTTAACCCTTTTATCCTTATTGGCATACTGGTTGCATATCTCGCTACTATTATCCGTAGATCCATCATTCACTAATATCAATTCAATATTCGTTAATGTTTGATTTAAAACACTTTCAATACATCTTGGCAAATATTGTGCTGTATTATATACTGGTACAATAACTGAAATAAGAATTTTCATATATCACTTCCTTGTCATATCTTGCATAAAATACTGTTATTCCGCATATAAAACTGTTTCATTTGTAACTAGACTGTAATGCCTGAGATAAAATTTGTAATCCTTCCGCAGTTCAAGTAATAGCTGTGGAATTAAAAAGATATCTTCGTTTTTATGATAAACAGAAATTGCCAGTTTAGGCTTTTGTTCCTCAATGATTCTGGCTGCTCCTTTCAGAGCTTCATATTCTTCTCCTTCAACATCCATTTTTATAAAAGATACCACTTCATTTTTCAAAAAACTATCAAGCGCAACTACTTGAACTTCTGTCACATTTCCCGAAGACATATTCCTCACAATTCTTGAGTCCTCTTTTCCATCTCCACAAAATAATACTGCGCCATTATGGCTAGAAACACCATATGGATACACATTACATTTATCCAGCACAGACAAGGTTTTTTTGCATAAATTATAAGAATTTTTATCTGGCTCAAATGACCATATCTTTTGATATCCTAAGTGCCCGCACCAACTAGCAAAACGAAACGCCGATCCTCCATCATAACACCCACAGTCTACAAACGATTCATTCGCATGTGGAGTAAACACATCAAAATACTGTGAAAAATTATTTCTCCAATCTCGCGGTATACATATAATATCCTGCTTCTTTATTCCACCGTCAATTAATTGCTTTACTACTTTAGCACACTGTTCCCTGTCAAAAATGGAAATAACAATCTTTGCATAATCTGTTCCAAAATGGCTCAAATATTGATCAAAAGAATAAATCGGAAGTCCACTCCACGCTTCCCTAACATTCTTACAATAATTATCTATAAGACAAATAAACTCTAACTCCTTGAACCCTCTAATGAGGGAACTGCCGTTGCCTCCCGCACCAAAAATTGCTATTTTCCCTTTAACATCATACATCTTCCGGTGAAACTCGATAATATCAGCACTCAAATTTCTATATTCCATCGGAAGTTTTGTTATATAGTCCCATTCCCCGGTTACAGAAAAATTGACTCTTGCCAAATATATCTTCCTAGAAATATCATCTGTTAAATAATCATAAACCTGCATTAACACTTTCCTTTCATTTGCAAAACATTTCCTTTACTGATTTCTTGTCTCTCTTAAAAATTTGATTCATTACACATTCCACCATTATCAAATCGCATATATCACTTTTATCATAAAATGAACGTATCTTATTCTTGTTAACACCTCGATTTAACAAATTTTTTTTCATATCATTCTCATATTGGCGGCTTGATAGTATAATACAATCAATTTCTTTCGGAATCTCTGTATAGGTAATTACAGATCTATTAAAAAAATCAATTTTAGCATCACAAGATGTGACAATAAAAGACAAATTACATTTTATTTCATCAACATATTTACTATATAACCGAAGCAAAGCCATTGTGTGCTTTCCTATCCCATAAATTCCTACTTTAACCCTGCCATTATTTAAGGGTAATGAATAAATCTTTTGCAAAAAACCTTCTTTCAAACAAACTTTGGTTCGCTCCAAGCACATTTTATATCTGTTAAATGTTCCAAAATACTTTTTAATGAGATTGTCTTCTGAATTATTGGATATCTCATGCGTTTTACATAATATGAAAACAAATGCCAGACTCTCTCCCCACGTTAATTCTTTTTCTATAAATAAAAATAAACACTTTTCCAAAAAACCTTCTATAAGAATTCTTTCTTGTGTCTCTATTATTCCTTTATCTTGACATTGAAAAATGTGCGAAATCGCGTTTAAAAGAAAAAACGCGATAAATTTTTTTAACAAGCTACTTTGTGTATACCAGCATTTATTTTCAAATAAAAATGACCACATCAATTTCTGATTAATAACGAGATCATGACATTTCTTCGCATCTATCCCTCCTGTCATAATTGAATTTTTTCGACAGCGCCTAACATATAAAGAATCCGACATATGCTTGACTTTCTCAGCCAATGTAACCGTCTGCAAGCAAAAATAAATATCTTCATAATAAATCCCTTCTGGAAAATAAATTTCCCGTTTATCTAAAAACTCTCTTTTATATACCGCCATTACTGGGCTTATAACATAATAGTTTGAAAATGTACCTTTTAAATACTCCATACCTGTCATAACTTGTTCATCTAAAATATTTTTATTCTTAAAAGTATCCAAAGGTATTTCTGTATCGATATCATATTGAATGTCTGCATCATAATATAAAATATCAACTTCATCAGTAAATAAAACGTTCACTATTTTCCGATTCATATCCCGACTTACATAATCATCTGAATCAACAAATACAATATAATCACCTGTAGCATTTGATTTTCCTACATTTCTGGCTGCTCCCGGACCTTTGTTTTTCTGTAAAATCAACATGATATTAGAATATTCACGACAATACTTGTCATAAATCTCTCTACTTCTATCTATCGAACCATCATCCACTAAAATAATTTCAAAAAAAGGTTCTGTCTGGTTAACTACACTTTCCAAACATTTTTCCAAGTACAATTCTGTATTATAAATTGGTATCACAACACTTACTTTATTCATATACCCTAACCTTTTCTCTATATCGTTCTTCTCAACAGTATATTTTTTTATTTTACTTCTCTGTATTTTAGACGTTCTAACAAATCAACATATCGTTCTTCTTCAACATGACTCGCCCAGGAAGCAGAACGCAAAATTTCACTGCACTCTATTGCTTGCATAACTAAATATCCATGGTAATATTCTTCATCTGTACATATTCTTCCATAATAAAATGATAAATAATGCCTCAGACTTGCGTAAATCTGTCTTGATGCTTTTATATATGACAACTTATTTAGATAACTATCATAAATACCCCTGTGAAATAAAAACCTACATACATCATACAACGGATCAGACATCGACATATGCTCCCAATCTATTAACAAAACGTCATTTTTCCAAGAAACTACATTCGTACAATTCAAATCCCCATGACATATTTTTTGTTTTACTCCTATTTTTTTTATTTCATCAAAAAGAAGTTTGCTTTGATAATTTAATTCTTTTATCTTTTCATATTCCCATGGTGCAACTCTTTTTAAAATTATTGATGCCGCTGAGTACATTTCCTCCCCAAAATTATGTTTGACTTCCAACCTATAATCCAGTTGATGCAATTCATAACATTTTTTTAAAACTGATTCCACATGACACTCTTCTCTAAAATCAACAAATGAATCTGCCCAAAATTGTATCAATACTCCTGTATCCTCTTCATACACTGTCATTTCATTTCCAATATTATATTTCTTCCGAAACTGATACCTTTTTTTCCTCTCATCTGGATTATGGGGAAATAATGTTGTACTGGTTTCACAGTATAGCGCTGGTATACTAAACGAATAAAATATTTTATCCACACAAAAACAGAACAGAATTTTGCTGGCACCGCTCCAAGTGGACATAAAACAATTAATAGTTTTCTCTGGGAAAATTTTTTTTGTTACAGATATAAATAGATATCTCAAATGATCTATTTTCCGTGTCCAATTCGCCTTTAATAATGATTTTTTTATTCTTGGGTCATAGAACAATAAATTTTCTAGCGAATCATAAGAAAAAGCTAGATATTTTTGATGCATACATATTGTAATTTTTTCACAGTCCACATAGTTGTCAATATTTACTCTTATTTCGTCCGCATATTTTTCACTAGATATAATAAGATAATAATCTTCTTTTGGTAATTCTGTTAAAAGTTCTGGAGAATGTACCGTATATATCTGATCCAGTAAAATCAATTGTTTTCCCCATTGCCTTTCGTCACTATCTATTATATATTTCACATTGGGTAACTGAAGTTCACTCATCATGTAAATACAGCCTTGACCCGCACCATAAATAACCACATATTTATCCGTAACATCTTCCCAGTCTAAACCTCGTCTTATTAATACACTCTGGCATCCTTTCATTATTTTCCCTCTCCATGTTTATTTTGTCTATTCCTTTAAAATATTTTCTCCACCCCTACTTCTTCCAGCATATTATATAATACCTTCACACAATTAGTTACGTATTGACCGACCGCAGTTTCCTCGGACATCTGCACTCCATATACTCCTGACTTGTAAATATCATATAACGCTTCTATTTCACCAATATTCGGTATTGGTCTTGTCTCCATGCTCTTAAGCACCTGTGTTGCAAGAAATACCTTTACATCAAAAAATAATGCTTTCTCAATAATAAATCTTTGGTATCTTGGAATCTTATCAACACCAATATCCGTAGACAAATCTCCTCTATCCACCAGTATATATGGTGTCAACGGCAAAATATCATTTATATTCTCGACTGCATCCAATGTTTCTATTTTTGTTATAATATCAGTTTTTTTACTTATCAATTCTCTTGCTTCTTTTACATTTGCGGGATTTCTCACAAAAGACAGTCCAACAAATTCCAAAGACCATTTGTTTGCTAGTTCAATTAATTGTCTATCCTTTTCAAATAAAAACGGAATACTCTTATGAATTCCTCTAATATGAATTCCCTTATTATTTATCAATACCCCATCCGACTTTGAGAGAAAAACAATTTCTTTTTCATTTGCGGAAACTACTTCGAATTCAAAAACACTGTCGTTAGCCCATGCAATCATGCCAGGCATCAAGTGCCGGTAAAACTCTGAATAATTAAAACATTCCGAAGAAATTGCGAATTCTTTTCCTTTCTCGACCCTAATCTCACCATTAGGCAAATTGTTTGTACGCACTTTATTTCCTGGAAGATCCATCAAAATATCTGCATCTGGAATCTGTTTTCTGATTTCCTGTATATATTGCTCAATATCATCAATGTTTCCATGTGCTCCATTAATTCTATAGATATTTCTCTCATTGTGTACTTCTTTAAGTGGCACCTCATGAAGCAGCGCCGGCCCTGTTGTCAAAATAAATCTTTTCATTTCGTTTCCTCCATGTTATTTCATTAAATTCATAAAAATCTTTTCATCAAGTTTCTGTTGTCTCCTCAACCAATATCCTGCAATCAATGAAGAAAGCATTGTCGTTAATATTAGTACAGTAAAAAACTCAATACTGATAATTGAATAAGAATATGCCACTGTAGCAAGTACAATTCCTGGTCCACCTCTCGCATTCATCGTAATCGCAAAATTTAGTTTTGTCTTACAATTTAAATTAGTATGCTGTAAAAAAATCAATGTACCTGTCGCCTCTAACCCAAATGCAATTACAAAAAAAACTATAAACCTAAACATTGAAAAGTCATGAATTAAATCCAGTTGAATTCCTACGAGAGCAAAATAAATTGGTACAAAAAATGAAAACGAAAAGCTCCCCAAAGATTCCATTCTGTTTTTAGCGCTACTCTCTTCTTTATCGCCCACAAAAGACTTCACTAAATATCCTACCAAAAAAGCAGCATACATAATATTAATTCCAACTTTATATAATCCTGCACATACAAAAAGCAGTAGCGCAAAACTAACTGTATAAAATGTAATTGCCTTTACTTCTATATTTTTAGCATGCACATGTTCAGAGACGAATTTCGCTGCCACAAACAATCCAACTGTTGTCCCCACAACAATCAACATGTCAGGAAGTTTCAATTCTCCGGTTTCTGCAATTCGTGTAGCCGCATTCAACAGAATCCATAGACATAGATCCTGAAAGGTTGATACGGTAAGTACTATATTGGAAAAATGTGTATTCATAATTCCCATGTCAAAAAAGATTTTTGATATAACAGGAATAGAAGTTATTGCCACACCAATTGTAAATACCAATCCAAAAGATAATTCATTGCACGTACTTCCAATAAAATCTTCACGAAATAACCCAATAAACGGAATCGCCCCCAACATTGGAAGTACTGTTGCTCCGGCAAATACACAACTAATAGTTTTTATATTACGCCTATCCACTTCCAGTTTAGTATTATAGCCAGACAAAAACATTAAAAAAATCAATCCTAGTTGATAAAATATATTCAGTACTTTTCCCTCCATCTCATATGCCATGAATATATTCCCAATCTGATTTGGAAAAAGTCTGTACAGAAAAGTACTCCCCAGCAAAATTCCGCCTGTTATTTCGCCAACCACACGAGGAGCCTTTATCTTCTCCATCAATTCACCCATTAAAAATGCAGATAAAAGCAACAAGGCAATTGCTGTAAGTGTCATAATAATTTCATTTTCAGATAAAGTTACAAGGTTCATTATTTCTTCCTCCTTTAATTTTATAACCGCGTATAACTTTACCTGTTTAAATAATTTTTATCAACAGATCTACTAGCATTATAACCTTTCTCCAAGAAAGTAGATAATTATCAACCTTTGCGTTTTTCTAAGAAAATAATCAATTCTATGCTCTGTTCTGTAAAATCTTATAAACATAAGAAATGCTCAAATTATATTTTTTTGCCAAATCGGCAACCTCATAATTTCCGGTATAAAAATCCTCTCGCAACGATAGATTTCTTAAAGATTTGTCAGTAAATTCAAATTCAGAAGGAAAATATACTGTTGCACCAGATAATTGTTTTAGCACCTCTTGATAATATTTTTCCCCTACTATTTCTTTCAACATGTACAATGCATCTTTTGACTTCATATACTACTCCATGAAAACGTGGTCACAAGACAATATGGCATCGAATATTTCTTTTCTAAGCATCGTTTCATCAGGAATTGCTTTATCGCTAATATATTTCCGAATAATTGTTCCACTAATCTCTACCCGATTTGTCTCATAATGGGCACATGTACGGTCGGTAACAATCTGTTTACATTTTGTGCAATAATAAGGTTCTCTTGTAAGTAAAAGCTCTATTCCCAGATTATGTTCCTTCCCAATTTTTTTTGCATAATCATGGGCTTCGTACGCACCATAATATCCACCGACACCCGCATGGTCACGTCCAATTATAAAATGTGTACACCCTAGATTCCTACGTATAATTGCATGAAAAACAGCTTCTCTTGGACCGGCGTAGCGCATTTGTGTTTTTAGTCCGGCAAAATACACCCTATTTTCCGGATAGAATTTACGAAACATTGTTTCATAAGCTGTAACGACTGCCTCTTGTGTAAAATCCCCTCTCTTTTTCCATCCAGTGACCGGATTAATGAACAGACCATCGCATACTTCCAACCCCAACCTTTGAATATACTCATGTGCCCTATGTACAGGATTTCTAGTCTGAAATCCCACTATCGTGCTCCATCCTTTTTTTCTAAATATATCTTTAGTCGTCTCCGGCTTCAATGCCTCAGCAAGCAACGCCACATCAAGCAATTTTGTCTTCCCGCCGATCCTCCATGGCCTTCTTTCCTTTTCTTTTCTCACTCCAGGATGTGCCATTTCTACAGTTTTAAATATCTTTTCTATAAAGGTATCCGTCATGAGAAAACGACTCTTTATTATCACCTCAGCAACTGCTTGTCCTTGATACATCAATAGTATCTTCGCCCCATCTGGAGCACGTTTAAAAAGATCTTCTTCCACATCCAAAGTAATGGGAATCGGAAACACCTTCCCATCTGGCAAAATCCCACTTTCAATAACGGAAAGAACTTCTTCTTTTCCCATGAATCCATTCAACGGGAAAAAAAGTCCTGTTTCTATATTGATTAAATCTTGTAAAGTTTCTTCATCAATTTTTGTTTGATATTTCATGCATATTGTTCTCCATACTTATCTTTGATATAACTTAGTATCCTTTGATAACTCTCCATTTCTGTTTCGTAATCAACCTCAAGAATCAAGTCCGGCGATATAGGTTCATCAAAACTAGAATCTAATCCTACAATATGTGTTTTTCCGATGTTATTGCGGTACATTCCCTTTACATCGTTTTTAATACTAACATTCAAATTTTTCTTTAAATATATTTCGTTATATCCAACAATTTTTTTTCTGGCAAGCTGCCGCAAATGTTCAAACGGACCTATATTACAGATAATACCAATAATATCGTTTTTATCCAGGAGATACGCACCCAATATTATCCTTTTTATATTTATCTCTCTGTCCGTGTCAGTATATCCTAAGTCCCGCTCAAACAAATCACGAATCTCATCTCCATCCAACAAACAACATTTTTTTTCGATTTTATTAAAATGCTCTTCCAATTTTCGTCCCAATGTTGTTTTTCCAGCTCCAGAAATTCCAATTAACCAAAAAATCATAATATTTACACACCCCCTATTTATTATTCATCAAATGGAAATCCCACATCATAATCCTCATCATCTGGCTGAAAATAATAAAACGGATATTTTTCAATAATCCCATTATCTTCCAGATATTGATAGACATCTATTACTTGTATATCTGCCGGATAATTCATTGATTCTTTTCTAAACTCCTTTATAAACTTTTTTGAAGAAAGCAGCACAGTATGAATTGGTTGTTTTTCGATCTCCTCAACAGAAATAATCGGAAGATTAAGCTTAGAACATTGACAGTTTTTATTCTGGTCTACTATGTACTCTACTCCTTGCAATTCTTTTTTGTAAAAAGTCAGAATTCTCCCCGTATCTAACCCTCCCCCACGAAATGCAATTCCGTGATCAGGTAAAGATAAAAATAATTTCTTCAACAAGTTTCTTTTATGAATTTGTTTTGGCATTGCATTATCAGCCGCTTTTCGAATGTAACGAGAATATTTGAATTTCTCATCTTCCATATAAGCCATAGGCTTTTTTCGAACTATTTCTCGATAATGCGAAACCAACTTTTCATTACAAATATGATAATATCCTGGAACGAACATACTTCCAAAATAATCTTCTGTCCCATTTTCTATTAACGACTCTCTTACCATATCATTAGATTCACCATGATACAAATATATATAATTGCTATCGATAATGCCTCTATATCCCCATATATTCTGACTACCTAGCTGTTTTTTTTCTACTATACTTCTTTTAATTTTATCTTTGTTATATAAAGGTATTTCTTGTATTTCTGCGTAGTCAGAAATTAATACAGATTTATTAATCCGTTTATCAAAAACAATTTGCTTAAGAAGATTGGAAAATTTCTCGTAAGAAAAAATTTCTTCGATGTTTTCTTTTTTTAAACTTTGTCCATGAATCGCCAAAACTGTATGAAAAACATCTTTAGAAAAACCATCATCTCCATGATCAGAAAAAAACAACCTAGTTGTATTTGTTCCGAGAAACTCCATATAATACTTTAGTTGTCGGTCAATCTCCTGCCTTCCTCGCAACCTTCGCATATCTTTTTTGCAATCAAATATCGTCCTTTGATTCATTGAAAAATAAGGAAAATGCGGTTCGGAAAAAATATGAACCATAGTAAATGTTGGAATTTGCGAATCTAACAAATGACAAATCATATCCCATAACATTTCTGAACATGGTGCATATACATAATGATTTACATCGCCTCTAAAAAGGTCATCTATTTGTTTCCAATAAGCACCAAGAAATTTGCAGCTGTATCCTCTATTTTTCAAAAGTTCTAATATTTCACTATTACTATCATCTATTCTTTCTATTAAGTAACTCTGATCATCAATCCTTTTTTTTCCCGTCAGCATTAATGCAAATGTTGGATTAGTGTAAGGTGTCATAGTGTATGCGTTAGAAAAAGAAACAGTATGATCTGCCTGCATTAATTCTTCCAAATATGAAATTTCTTTTATATTTTTATAAGACACTGCATCTAGCCATATGCCTATAGTATCTTGAATTTTTCTTTTTCTTAATTCTCCTTTAACAAATTTTATAAGTGTACAAATCTCCTCCCACGCTTTTCGACATTCCCATTCGTCTTCTAAATCCTGTTGCAGTTGTTGAAACACTTCCTCTGCAAGGATAAAATTTCTTTTATATATGGCCAAGAAAAACAGACGTTCTAAATATTCTTTTTTTCTCTTCATCTCTAACTCGTTAGCTAATTCACACATACATCTAATTGATTCTAGTACGGTAATGTCCAAACGATCCATCAAATTCTGATATTTCAATATGTCAATACTTTCTCGATCAATATAGTCATAATAACTACTTTCCCATGGTATAAAATTTGCAAAACGCTCTTTTTCTCCTTTCCTTTCTTCTCGAAAAGCAGGATAATACTTATCAAGTTGGTATTTCAAAATAATTTCATCTATTTTGCTGTTTATATTTTCCATATTTTTTAGATTCCTATAAAATTATATTTTCTCTTAAATTAACCTTTCCCAGATTCTTTTTCCGTTGTTATAATCTGTAGAGACATTTTTCATAATGATACCTTCATTCTCTTTTTGATCTCCTGTGTCTATATAAGACAATAATGTCCCCAGTCCAAAGCTACCATTTTCACGCACAATCCCAGAAAACTTATTCAGTAAATATTGTTTATATTCTTCGTCCGGAATATTGAGCTTTTTTAACAACTCATTTTCTGGAATACTACACCTTACACAATACCTTTTTCCTTTATTCGTAACAATTGATATGTTTCCATTTTCATCTCCGCATATAATCTCGTTATCATCACACACAACGTAAAACAAATACTGTTCTTTTCTCAGCTCACATTTTTCAACATCCGCATGATGAAATACTAATGTATATTCTGTCCTAAATGCCGGAAAAATAATATCTTCGTTCCAAAAGACCACCCCGAGAAACAAAATCTTTTTATTCATTCCGTGAAAAGGAAGAGGATACTCCCTATACAATTTATTTCCGTCCCATTTTACGATATATGTTTTATCATTTGGAGCAAGCCAGAAAAATTTCCCGTCCCATGCAATACCAGAATATCCGTTTTCTGATTTTCCCACCGTCACATATTCCCAATGAAAATCTTCCAAATTAAAAAGCAACACTTTATTTGTTATAAAAGAAGCAAAATATAACAAATTCTCTTTCAACACACAATCATGTCTAAAATATCCGTACAAATCTCTTTTTATATATATATCCTGCACCACTTTGAAAGGCGCTTCTATATACTTAACATCCTCTGTTATTAAGTCTACACAAATAATGGCCGGATAATGGCATCCAACCATAAATAATTTATCTTTATATATAAAAGCCTGTCTTACCTTCCTTTGCAATTTTTCATTTTTTATATATAATGAATGCCATATTTTCCCCTCAAGACGATAGAACCAAATTTTTTTCCCATTCATAGGAACAAATATTAGTTCCCCATTCCAGACGACTATTTTAGCACAAACCCTTTCCGAAAAAACAGCTTCCTCTGGAATACTACCAATAATTTCTACCCTTTCCGTTTGTACATCAATAGAACAAACAGCATTCATTTCTGATGCAACAAAATAATACTTTCCTCCTATTTTCGCTACATATTCTGTTGTAAATATAATATTAGGCGTATTTATCATTTTTCTTACCTTCAAAATATAGTTTCTTTTTTACAAAGCTAGACTTTCTAATTTCTTCGAGATAAAGTAAATTTTCTTACATATCCATAGAGATGCATAAAGACAAAACTTCAGTTATGACTCATAAACTACTTTTGATTCTTTGTCTTCATTTATATAATTAATAAGATATATATACATAATATAATTTAAAAAATTTTCATTTATAGATAATATTATCGTACAGTATCAAAAAAACTTAAGTACTCTTTATTTTTCGCTAACATGTTTCTCATATTCATACCGCTTTCTATACAAATATTCATATATTTGTGGCAACACTAAATTCTGAACATTTTCCCATTTCCTTTGTTTAATATATTTTCGTACAGTTGTAGCACTAATCACTTGACCATCAAATTTTTTTCTAGGCACTTCGCAAAACCGTATACCATATTGGGGCAAAATTCGTGCCATTTCTTGATTATAATGATTTGTAAAAATGTCGTTTGGTTCTTCCCCTGCAAACCTAACTTTAATTTCAAAATTCTTCGCAATATAAGCTCCAAACAATTCTAAATCTTCTGCAAAATCAAATTCCGCATTTGTAGCATCCTCTTTATTAAAATATCCTGGTAATGTCACCGTTGAAATAATATATTTTCCACTTGGAATCACTACAACATTAGATATATCCGAAGTTCCTTTAATAACCATCCTCAAGCGATCCTGAAATGAGAAAAAAGATTTATCCTCCTCTACAACAAAAATATAAAGAACATCAACTTGCTTAGAAGCTTCCTCTATTAAATACCGGTGTCCTTTTGTAAAAGGGTTACAATTCATAACAATTGCACCTACATATTCTGACTGTACTTTATATTTAGATACCGACTCCAACCATTCCTCCAACTCTTTTGGAATCTCAGTTTTCTCTTCCATTACTCCAAAATATACATTGTCTCTTTGGGAAATGCCAGAAAATACATTCTTCTCTAACATAATAGAAAATACCTCTTCAGCAATTTCTTTTATAACCATTTTATCACAATGTGTCAAACGATCCCATATATGCTCTCGTAAATTTTCTACACGTTTATATGCTTCAATAACACTATATGTCCTTAAACCATTTTCTTTATAATATGTTTTGTTTTTATCAAGAGAAGAAAAAATAATTGCAATATCGCCCGTTTTATAAAATTGTTTTCTCATACACCAACTTTGAGCAAACCATGCCGTACCTGCATTTTTAATATAATATTTGGCTATAATTTTCTTTCTCAAAACACTGGCTATAGTACAAGAATCTTCAACAAATGATCCCCAAACAAAACAAGGGCCAAATAAAAACACGGTGTTACTATATTCATCCGGATTGCCCACCGTAAATCGTTCTCCCCCTTTATAATTCACATATTTCCCAGTTATATCTGCAAATTGATATATTCCTCGAGGAGCAATCCATTTCAATCTTCCTCTTTCTTTTGCAATTTTCTCTCCATAATCCGGATCCAAAAATCGCATAAATTCTTGCGTCAAATCTTTCCCTGGAGCAAACAGGCGATTAGGCATCGGGCCCTGCGGTAATAACTCATGTAAATTTTCTTTACTTCCTATATGTTCAATTACCACACATTCAATTCCCCGACGCTGTAATTTCGGAATAATATTGTAAATCATATCAAACTCAGATGAAATTTTTTCAATATCATTCTTCTTTTTCCTATTGCTTTCTTGATAAAGCTTATCATTTTGATCATGAAAAACTGTAGAAATGTTTATATCCCCAATAGCGTGCGGCAACATAAATACCGGCACATAACGTCTATTCTGGAAAAGCAACATTCTTCCGTAAAAATATACTGCCATAAATACACATTCTACTTCTTTTGGTACTTTACCTACATACTCATAACAACTCTCCTCTTTATTCCAATTCAATTCTTCAGAATTTAACACAAAGACATCATCACGAATCTCAGAAGACATATCCCCCAACAAATCATTATCAACCACTGCAATCTGTTTATATAACTTTGCAATGCCCCGTATATTATTTTTTATTTCCTCTCGGCATAATAGTGCCAAATTATAACTCATATAATCAACATTCCATTTTTTATATAAGATTTCTGACAAAGGAAAATACCTTGAAAAATCACACACAAAAACAGACTGCTCCTCTTTCAATATCTTCGCAGGCCCTTTTTCAACAAAATAAACTCGATTACAATAAGATTTACAGAAAGCTCTTGCTTTTTGTTTCTCTTCATTTGTCATACATGAAACTACACAAAAAAACAAATCATAATTTATAAAAATATTTTGTACTATAGAGCGACAAACAACTAAAACCTGTTCAAAACACGTCTTTTCAAATGGCACTTCACGATAGAACTCTTTAACTATATCTCCCTCTTTATTTAAAACTGGAACCGCATGTATGCTTTCCTTTTCACATAGAAAATTAATTGCCTTATCCTCATCTTGAAATAAAAAGTAGACGAACTTACTATTAATTAATTCTTTTTTATAAAATTGATTTCTCCGAAAATCTCCCAATGTAATTATGCCGTATAATTTTTCATTCCTTGTCACATATACAGTTTGATGGATATCACACAAAAAGATAGTCATTAAATCTTCATAATTAATTTCCTCTTCGTCAAGTATTACCATATCTTTTCTATTACGAACTAAAATTTCAGTATTCATTATATTCCTTTCTTGCACGAAAAATAAAACCTAATAATTATTTTATGTATCATACTACCACATTTAAATTCAGAATGTAAAGTATGTAAAATATGTAAAATAGTTACTTTTCATGGACAATTCTTGAAATAAATGACGCGGATAGTACCGTTTATTTCAAGATTTATTTCTAATTGCCATTTTATCTATATTTAGATCATTTATTCAATTTTCAAAGTTCTTAACTAACTGACATTACCCGTGAAAAATAACTAAAAACCATGTTTTGAAACAGTTGAAACATTTTGAAGTTATTTGCAGTCAGAGTAGTAATAATGGTACAATAGAAACAAATAGTGTAATAAAACATATATTTTGAAAAAACAGGAGACAGAAAATCACAATGACCCTTTTACAGCTATCCCACCAGATCACCGAAAACCACCGATTGCTCCTCCCCCCGGAGCACAAGCTGAACACCCGCCTGGTATGCCCGGAATACTCAAAGTCTGCCCAGGAGGTAAAGACTTATCCGCTTATGCAGGAGGAGCGGGTCTTTGCACTGTGCTGGAACATCCAAAGCTCCAACGAGCTTTACGCCACAATGTGCCCCTCCCCGCAGCCTTTTTGCTGCTGCCATCACTTTGCCGACGGCGAAAAAACCCAGCTCCACACCCACGACTATATTGAGCTTGCCTATATCATGGACGGCCGTTTCAGCCAGCGCATCCTCGGCAATGACATCTCCTTTTCCAGGGGCGACTTATGCCTGATCGACAAGAACTGCATCCATCAGGACTATCTGCTCTCCCAGCCCGCTTCCATCCTTTTCCTGGGAATCTCCAACGACATGTTTTCCGAGATTATGGAGGAAAATGTAACCGCACAGAAGATTACGTCATTCCTGCAGTCTGCCCTCCTAAAGCAAAAGGATGTCCAGCAATACCTGCATTTCAAGCCCAACACCCACGCCGCGGCCGAGCTGGAAGACTGCCTTTACTGGCTGCTGAGGGAACTGTATGAGGGCGGCGTCGGCTCCCACCACATCTGCAAAGGCCTGCTCCTCCGCATCTTTGCAATCATCAGCACAAAATATGATTTCTCCCTCTCAAAAGACCAGCGCAAGACCATGAACTGGCTGATTTTCGAGGAGATCTCCGCATATATCCGCAAGAACCATGCCGACATAAAGATTCAGGACCTGACCGATGCATTTCATTTTCAGGAGGATTATTTCAACCGGCTCATAAAGAGCAAGACCGGGCTGACCTACTCCGCTTTCCTGCAGCAGATACGGCTTGAGAGGGCAGAGCACCTCCTTACCTCCACCCAGAAAAGCGTGGAAGAGATTGCGGCCGCTGTTGGTTACCGCAACAAAGGGTATTTCTATAAGATTTTTCAGGAAAAATATGGGATTACACCGTCAAAATACCGAAAACGGAACGGGATATTTTAACACTCCCGTTCCGTTATATCTTAGGGTCAAAGCACCTTTGCCCCGCATCATATGCATTCTCCGATGATCCTTGTAGACTTCCTCACCACCAGCTTAGACCTTAACTCTATGCTATCAGACACTTTCTCGCTGCCAAGCAGCGCCAGCATTATCCTGGCGGCGTTTCCTGCCAGTTCATCCACCGGATTATTCACCGATGTAAGAGGCACTTCACAGTAATCTGCCAGATCCGAGTTATCAATCCCCACTACCGACAGCTCCCCCGGAATGGATATCCCGTTAATCTTACATATATTCACAAGCTTGACCGCGACTTCATCATTATAGCAGACGCATGCCGTGCAATCTTTAAGGCGGCGCAGATAGGACTCTCCCTCCTGCTCCATCTCCCGAAGCCCCCTCGTATCGATCCAGCTGATGTTTTCGCTCCTTATTTTTATGTCATGCTCCATTAACGCAGCCACATATCCGGCATACCTCTTATGGCCCTGACCGTCGTCCAGCTTAAATATTCCCCCGATTTTCCGATGCCCGCACTCAAGAAGATGTTCCGCCGCCGTCTTACCTGCCCAAAAGTCATCCATGCTGACATGCACGGCCGACAGCTCCGGATAGCTGCTGTTTATGAATACTACCGGGATTCCCTTACGCTTAAGTTCCCGGTACAGCTCAAGGTTTGGATTGGGCAGCCCGCTTTTTGTCGTCTCGGCGATCACGCCGTCTATCACATCCTCATGGATGAAATTTTTCAAGATATTCCTCTCGCGCTCCACCGCATTGTGGGTGAATGCAATCTGCAGCGAATACTCCGCCTTTGAGAGAATCCGCTCCATCTCATTGATGATTCCCGTGAAAATATATTCGTCATCATACGTCATCATAATGGCAATCCGCATCGTCCTGCGCTTTTTGTTTATGCCGCGCCGGCTGTCCTTCACATACGTTCCGCTGCCCCGTATGCTGACGACAAGTCCTTTATCTCCAAGGACAGAAATTGCATGGCGGACAGTCTGGCGGCTCACCTTGAAAATAGACACAAGCCGATTCTCCGAATAGATCTTATCTCCTGCGGACAGCTCTCCATTCTCAATCTTTTCCGTGATCCAATCAACGATTTCTTCATACTTCGCCTTCTGCTGTGCCATGCCATCTCCCAACTTTCATATTTTTTACAGTCGGTGCCGCCAGATTCCCGGCAGCATACCGACTGATATAGCAAATATTAATTCTTCTTCTTGGAAGAGATAACGTCAAATGTAACTGCTCCAAGAAGTACAAGACCCTTTACAACCTTCTGGAGGTCTGTGGACAATCCGCACAGAACCATTCCGTTATTTAGTATACCCATAACGAACGCTCCTACAACCGCTCCGAGGATCGTACCTACACCGCCGGCTGCCGCCGCGCCGCCTATGTAACATGCGCCGATGGCGTCAAGCTCGATACCGTCGCCGGCCTTCGGCGTCGCTGAACCTGCACGGGCCGCAAGGACGATACCTGCAACCGCGCCTAAAAATCCCATATTCGTATATACCCAGAAAAATACCTGTTTCGTATTGATACCGGAAAGCCTTGCCGCTTTCATGTTACCGCCGAGGGCGTAAATCTGACGGCCGGCAACTGTCTTGCTTGTGACAAAATGATAGATGGCAACAATCACACCCATGAGCAGGAGCACGATCGGAAGGCCGTTGCAGCGCGCCAGCTTGTATGCGTAAAACCATACGATTCCAAGGATGATTGCATCCTTGATGATAAGCTGCCATGCCGGAACAAGGGCAAATCCGTATTTTTTCTTTGCCGCAATGGATTTTAATTCTGATAAGACGATCAGCACCGTTGCGATAACTGCTACGATAATCGTAACGATATCAATCGTTCCCTCTCCAAAAGGAACTTTGTTGGTAACAAAGAAACCTGCGCCTACAAACTTAAATGCATCCGGAACCGGCCCTACCGTCTGCGACGCAAGGAATGTATAGGTAAGTCCGCGGCCGATCAGCATGGATGCCAGCGTCGCTACGAATGGCGGAACGCTCATGTAAGCGATAAAGAATCCATTGAATACGCCGAACAACAGTCCAACGCCGATTGCCGCCAGGAAACCTACCGGGATGCTCATGCCTCCCTCACATACAAGCTTTGCCGCAACCGCTCCGCAAAGAGCAACGTAAGAGCCGACACCAAGGTCGATATTTCCGGTCAGTACGCAAAGCAGCATACCTGTTGCAAGAATAACGATATAACCATTCTGCATCAGAAGGTTGTTCATGTTCATAGGAGTCGCGTTGGATCCTCCTGTTAAAATATAAAATATAATGTAAATTGCCAGCAGCGCCAGCACCATGCCATACTGCTTTAAATTCAGATTAACTGTATTTTTCTTTTCCATCATTAAGCTCCTTTCTGATTATTATGCTGCATAATGCATTTCATAATCTTTTCCTGTGATAATTCTTCTTTTGACAGTTCCCCGGCAATCTGGCCTTCGTTCAAAACGTATGTCCTGTCGCATGTACCGATGATCTCCGGCATTTCCGAAGAGATAACAATAACCGCCTTGCCGGATTTTGCCAGCTCGTTGATCGCGCAGTAAATCTCATACTTGGCGCCTACGTCGATACCGCGGGTAGGCTCGTCAAGAATCAGGACATCCGGCTCTGTCAGCATCCATTTTGCCAACACCACCTTCTGCTGATTACCACCGGACAAAGAACCTACTGTCTGGTTAATGGAGTTCGATTTGATATTGATAAGTTTCTTGTATTTTTCAGCAGCTACGATTTCATCGTTGCTGTTTACGACACCGTTCTTGGAGAAGAAGCCGCGGAGCGCTGCCAGCGTCATGTTCCACTTGATATCATTGATCAGCACAAGCCCGTATGTCTTCCTGTCCTCCGATGTGTAGGCAATCTTGTTCTCAATGGCCTCTTTTACATTGGTAATTTTCACTGGTTTCCCGTGCATAAGGACTTCACCGGTAATCTTCTGGCCGTACTCATGGCCGAAAAGGCTCATGGCAAACTCTGTTCTTCCGGCTCCCATCAGCCCTGCAAGGCCTACAACCTCGCCTGCGCGCACTTTGATGTTAATGTTCTTTAACATCTGGCGGCTTGCATCCTCCGGGTTAAATACGTTCCAATCCTTAACTTCCAGCACCACATCCCCGATGGGGCAGTCTGTCCGTTCCGGATAACGGTTCGTCAGCTCACGCCCAACCATGCCTTTGATAATGCGGTCTTCGGTAAATTCGTCCTCGCCCTTGATAAGCGTCTCGATGGTGTGTCCGTCACGGATAACCGTAATGGCGTCTGCAACATAGCTGATCTCATTGAGCTTATGCGAAATGATGATACAGGTGATTCCCTGCTCTTTCAGTTTCAGCATGATCTCAAGGAGCTGCGCGCTCTCCTCATCGTTGAGGGCTGCCGTAGGCTCGTCAAGGATCAGAAGATCCACCTTCTTGGCAAGCGCCTTCGCAATCTCGATAAGCTGCTGCTTTCCTACGCCGAGAGAATTAATCGGTGCCTCGATATTTTCATTTCCAAGGCCCACTTTCTCAAGCATCTCTTTCGCACGGCTCTTCGTTTCCGTCCAGTTGATCACGCCCTTCATGGAAGTCTGCTCATTTCCCATAAACACGTTCTCCGCCACTGACAGGTATGGGCTTAAGGCAAGCTCCTGATGAATGATAACGATTCCCTTTTTCTCACTGTCCTTGATGTTGTGGTTCTTTACAAGCTCACCGTTGTACATGATGTCGCCTGTATAAGTGCCAAAGGGATAGATTCCGGACAGTACATTCATCAGCGTGGATTTTCCAGCACCATTCTCACCGCAAAGAGCGTGTATCTCACCGCGTTTTACTTTCAGATTGACATCGTCCAGTGCCTTTACGCCAGAGAACTCTTTTGTGATATGGTTCATTTCCAGAATGTAATCAGACATTTTCTCAACTCCTTTTTATATTTTTGTATTGCCAAAATAATGAGAGCGGCGGCTATCTGCCACCGCCCCATTATCTTTGTCATTTAAGATTATTCTGCCTTCTCGATATCTTCTTCTGTGTAGTATCCGCTGTCGATTACAAGCTCTTTGTAGTTGTCTTTGTCAAGAGATACTGGCTCGCAAAGATATGACGGAACAACTAATTTGTGATTGTCATATGTCTCTGTGTCGTTAATCTCCGGCTCGCCGCCCTCTACTACTGCCTGTACCATCGTTACGCACTTCTCAGCAAGAAGTCCTGTGTCCTTGAAGATTGTCTGTGTCTGTTTGCCCTCGATGATATTCTTAACTGCCATAACCTCTGCATCCTGTCCTGTGATCAGCGGCCAGTTGTCCTCTTTGTATCCAGCGCCCTCTAAAGCAGCTTTGATACCATAAGCGAAACCGTCGAATGCGGAGCAAGCGATGTCAAGGTCTTCGTCAGCGTAGAAACCTGTCAGGTAGTTCTCACAGTTCTGCTGAGCTGTCTCCTGAGACCATCTTAAAATACAGGTATCCTCAAAGGATGTTCTTCCGGACTTACAAACCAGCTTGCCGTCCTTGAGGTATTTCTCAAGAACGCTCATAACGCCCTTGTGAAGAAGAACTGCATTGTTGTCATCCGGTGAGCCCATGAAGAACTCAATCGTCTGCGGCTCGGATGCATTTGCAAGGTCAGCTTTTGTCTCGATGTACTCGCCGATCTTTCTTCCGACGCCTTCGTTATCGAATGATGCATAGTAGCTTACTGCGTCTGTGTCCATAAGAAGACGGTCATAAGCGATAACCGGGATGTTTGCCTGTTTTGCCTGGTCAAGAACATTTACAAGCGCGCCGGAGTCAATCGCTGCGATTACAAGACAGTCAACGCCCTGTGCGATCATAGTCTCAAGCTGGCTTGTCTGCGTCGGGATATCATCCTCTGCATACTGAAGGTCTACTTTATAGCCAAGAGCCTCGAGCTGTTTCTTCATGTTGTCTCCGTCCTTGATCCATCTCTCAGAACTCTGCGTCGGCATTGCAACGCCAACCTTCTTGCCATTGCTCTCAGCTTTCTCGCCGCCGTCTCCGCCATCGCTGGATGAGCTGCTGCTGCCACCGCCGCCGCATGCTGCAAGTGACAGTACCATCACGCCTGCTAACAGTACACTTAACAACTTCTTTTTCATATATGATCCTCCTTTTTTTATCCTGACAGCTTTTGCTGTCTGTTTGCTATATTCTTATTATACCCCCCCCCCTGTGCATTTTTCAACCCGCAATAGTATACAAATCTGCATACAACTTTTTATGCATATGTTTTATTTCAATACATGTTTAGGGTTGCTGTACATGTACAACTTTTTCCTTTTTATGCATCTTGCACAACAAAAATCGGATGTCCAAACCTTTGCTGTACAGTTTCTAAGAGGACGCGGGGATACCGCATAACCGGAGCGCTTCCCCTGTCTGCGTGAGGAAAGGCAGCCCCAAAACGCCGTCCTCATAAAAAACATTTCAGGTTTTGTCAGATTTCCTCCTTGGGTGAGCGTAATAGATAGTATACGCTACACACGAAAGGGGGCTTTTTTATGTTCTACATACGGATGGCTCTGACCGGATTCTGGCGTTACCGGATTCGGACGGCTCTCCACTTTATGATCTGCATCCTGTCGGTCTTATTTCTCGGAATTTACACGGGAAACCTTGACGATACAACGGCGCGGCTTGAGGAGCTGGCGAAAAAGGTTCCGGTCAGGGCGACCGTCATTAATCTTGCGGGAGGCAGGGAATCAGGGCTTTTTATCAAAGAGCCGCTTTACGACGGCGTGATGGCATCGCCCTATGTCAGCGAGCCGGACTTTACCCTGGAGCTTTTGGGGGCAAAAGGGAAAAATGAATATACCGTGCTCGCACAGACTTCTTTAAAGGGATATGAAGACCTTTTTTCCTCCAATGAAAAAAAATGCGTTGTTACCCCGGATTTTCTGAAGGATCAGAAACTAAAAGAGGGCGATACGCTTAAGCTTGACTTGAAATATTATAAGCTTGATGCCGAGAGCCATCTTTCCTCCTTCATTCTGCCCCTGGAAACCGTCTCCTACCAGATTGCAGGAATTGCAGAAGGGGAAAACTCAGCAGCCCAGATTATGATTCCTATGGAGACGGCAAGAGAAAGCTACCGGAATCAGGACATTCCGTTTTTCGTAAGCTCCGGAACTTTCCGTGTAAAGAACCCTCTGGAGCTCAATGGATTTAAAAAAGAAATGGATGCCGTCGGGTTCCTTGAAATCATCCCGCAGTCAAAACCTGCCCTTGAAGGGTATGCGCTGACGGTAAAGGACGAGACCTTCATCCGGGCGGCGGGCAGCATCCGGGAAAGCCGCAAGGTACTAAAGATATTTTTCCCGGCAATCTGCGCCGCGCTTTTGGGAGCAGGGCTTATCACCTCATATCTCCTTGCCCTCGGGCGGCGGCAGGAATATGTCACCCGCCGTATGCTCGGCATGCCTTTCCCGGACTGCATTGCAGTATACCTGACTGAACAGGGCCTCACTGAACTATTAGGCGGCGCAGCGGGATGCGCTCTGAGCTCCCTGCTCACAAATGCAGGCATAGACCGCGCCCTCACATGCGGAGCCGTATTTTTCCTCTGCTACTTCACCGCCACCCTCCTGACCGCCGCCCTGTTTCGCAATATACCCCTGCATTAATATGCCCCCCCCCCCCCCCATGCGTGCATTGGAGGCTGTCAGTGCACAGGCCGTTTGGCGCTGCCCTAACACACCCTAATCCGCACACCCCCAAAATTTTTATACAGGAGGATTCCCCAAATGACTATTTTGAAAGCAGAACACCTATCTTTTTCTTACCGCACGAAATACCAGACCATACACGCCGTCCAGGATGTTTCCTGCGAATTTGACACCGGAAAGATGTACGCCGTCACCGGAGAGTCGGGCAGCGGAAAGACTACCCTCCTCTCCCTCCTCGCCGGGCTTGACCTTCCCGAGTCCGGAAAGATTACTGTCCGCGGAAACGACCTGGCACAGATGAATAGGGATAAATACCGCCGCGAGCAGGCATCCGTCATCTATCAGGCATTCCACCTGTTCCCCATGCTCACCGCCCTGGAAAATGTCATGTTTCCAATGGAGCTGCGGAACATGAAGAAGAAAGCAGCGAAGGAGCGGGCGAAAAAGCTGCTCCTACAGGTAGGGCTTTCCGAGAAAATCTTCTCCCAGTTCCCTCAGATGATGAGCGGCGGAGAGCAGCAGAGGGTGGCAATCGCCAGGGCATTTGCCTCCGGAGGGAAGATTCTTCTGGCGGACGAGCCTACCGGAAACCTTGACACCGAAAATGAACAGCGCATCGTAGACCTTCTCCGCATGTCGGCGGACGAGCGGGGCTATGCGGTCATCGTTATTACCCACAACCCAAAGGTAGCGGCCCGGGCGGACGTTATCCTGAGGATGCTGGACGGAAAGCTGGTGAGCGTATGTTAAAAAACAGTATCAAACAGATGCTGCGGACTCCCTTCCGGACTGCGGCATTCCTGATTCTTATCGGCATCTCCAGTCTTTTGCTGACACTGGGATGCAACCTGTTCTACATCAGCGCGCGGACTCAGGAGGCGGCGAAAGGTGCATTTGCCACCATCGGCACCGTAAGGCAAAAGCCCTCAGGCGCTGCCAGGGAAAAATACTGGAACCCGGAAACGGGAGATTACGAGGCGTACTCTGTTGACCAGTACGGCGCGGCAATCCCTGATTCAGCGCTTGACATTGAGGGGCTGCCCTATATCCACAAGCCAAAGCACCAGCCGTTTTACGCGGCGTATACGGGTGATTATGTAGTCCGCAACACCCACAGCGAAGTGGACGAATCCTGGTGGGGCATCGGCGCCGATTGCGTCATCGCCGAGATGGAGCCATTTGAGGACTGTATGCCGGACCATCCGGTAAAACTGCATTTTAAAAAATCCCTATACGGAAATATCACAGACCGGATGCTCTCCTGGATCTGGTTCTGGGATTATGAAAATCCGCATCCCAAACCGCTCAAAGCAGGGCAGACTTATATTATGGCGCTCTATATGGACACCCACCTCGGATATTCCGGAATACTGGACAAATACGAAGGCGTCTCTGCCGTCTGGACGCCCTGGCTGGATGTCCGGGGCTCGCAGTACAAAAAAGACGGCACGATGCTTAAAGACGAAAAACATAAAGGCCGCTTTTTCGACCAGGTGACGGAAGGGTTTTACGAGACTGACGAGGGGAAACGCTGGCTCAATATTATAGAAGGCTTTACTATCGCCAATTACAGTATCCCCGTCACTCCCACTAACGCCACAAAACTCCTCATGTATTTCTATAACGGAAACGCCGGAATTTCCGAAGGGCGGGATATCACGGAGGAAGAGTACGCCTCCGGGGCAAAGGTGTGTCTTGTAGACAGCAAATTTGCCGCCAACAACCAGCTAAAGCCTGGGGATAAGCTTAGACTCCCCCTCTATTACGCGGACTACTCGGCTCCCGCCTGTTACTATTACCCCTACTGGACGGAGCGGACTGTCACCGAGAAGATGATTACTGCCGACGGGCAGCTCTATGATGTGTTTGAGGAAAATGAATACGAGATTGCCGGCATCTATCAGGTTACAGGGGGGATGCAAGATTTAACAGGGTATGAGGCGCCGCAAAATGGCGTCATTATCCCCGCGGCCTCTGTAGAGAACAGCGACGAGGACAACATCCTGAACTTTTCACCTATGAAACCGAGCAACACTATTTTCCAGATTAAGAACGGAACTATCGATGATTTTCTGGCAATCTGGGAGGAAAAAGGCATAGACGGGCTGGAGCTTGCTTTTGAAGATAACGGGTACTCAGAGCTTATGCACAGTTTTGAAAACACGCGGAAAATGTCCGTCATACTCTTAGGGGCGGGGGCAGGAATCACGCTCCTCATTCTTGTATTTTTCTGCCACATGTTCATCACAAAGCAGAAGGTACGGACAGCCCTGGAACGTTCTCTGGGCGTTCCAAAGGGAAAATGCCTTGTCTCTCTGTGCGGAGGGATTTTGCTAATTGTGCTGATTGGTGTTATGATAGGAAGTAGCATGGGCGCTGCGTTCACCAAAAAGGCCGTGACCCTTTCAGACAGCAGAAACATCTACTCCTCCGCTTTCAGCGCCAATCAGGCGGCGGCAAGAGAAATCGTGCTGCCGGAGGATTTTTTAAAGGAGCAGCACATGGATGTCGTCCTTCCATGCTTTTCCGGCGCGCTTAATCTTACCGCCGCTTTGCTGACTGCCTTTCTCATGGCAGCGGGGAGCTTAAAGAAAGAACCGCTTGAGCTTTTGTCCGGAACAAAACAGGAGCGATGAGCCCGATAACAGGCGATTGCGAAACCCGAAGATTAACCGGAGTCATTGTGCAGCTTGTATATTCCAACACAGACGCGCTTTCGCTCCGAGTTTCGCAATTGCCTGTGAATCGGAGCATTAAGGAAGGAGGGAGGACAGTTGCGGATTGACAGAGACAATTTTCTTACGCGCCTGAAGGCTCATGATGAGCGGGCGTTAGAGTTTGTGCTGGAAGAATACGGCGGGCTCCTTATGTCCGTCATCCGAAGGCACCTCTTTTGTCTTCCCCAGATGCAGGAAGAGTGCTTGAATGACGTTCTTTTTTCTATCTGGGCGCACATCGCCCAGTTTGACGAGACACGCAGCACATTTAAAAACTGGATTGCGGGCATCGCCAGATACCGCTCCATCTCTTATCTCAGAAAATATAAAAACCGTCTGGAAGAGCTTTCACTGGATGCCGTCAATACCGAAAACGCCTGGGATGCCGGCGCGGAGGATGCATCTCTTCTTGCTCTCATCGACAGGGAGCTTTCCGAGGAGACCGAGCGGATGCTTGTCTGCCTGAAAGCGGAAGACCGCGCCCTCTTTCTAAAACTTTACTGCGAAGGGCAGGACGTGGAGGAAATAAGCCGGGAAACAGGTCTTAAAAAGGCGACAATCTATCAGAAATTATCCCGGGGCAAGAAAAAAATCATTAGTTTTAGAAAAAAGGAGGCGAACTGATATGTATGAAAAAAGAAAAAACGAGGATGAAAATAAACTTTTTGACATATTAAATGACGTATCGACCGACTTTTGCAGCTACCCCGAGGCAGAGCTTACAAGAGACGAGCTTTGGAACTACCGGGAGAACTTAAGAGACTCCCTCGGCAGCACGTCCGCAAAGAAGACCCGGAAAGCCTTTCGCTTTGCCGCGGCAGGCGCTGCCGCCTTTGCCGCCCTTGCTTTAGTCTTCGTCTGCCTGCAGCCCAAAGACGATGACTTGCGCGCCTCCGGACATACCAACTACTACAGCTTAAGCTCCATGCTGGGCGTAAACGGCGGCCTTGAGGATTACACGCTGCACATCGATGAAAACCACCCGCTGAAAGGCGGTTCTGTCACTTTGAATTCCGCCGTGCTGGACGGCATCTGCCTCTCCGTTTCCAGCACCTATTATTATGAAGAAATGCAGGAACTCCCGCGGCTTACAAACGGAGGCTGGGGGAGAGACTATGGCAGTGCATTTGACCGGACGGACGCTTTCCTGTTCAAACCCGAACCGCAAAGCCGCGAATCCGGCTCTTTCAATCCGACATACACCGAATCCAAAGAGAAACCTTATATCCAACGGCTGTATATTGACGGAAAAGAGATTCTGTGCGAGACAGAAAGCGACCTGTACGCAAGCGCCAACGGCGTACTTCAGGACACTGCCTCCTATTATTTCGACACCAAAACGATAAGCCTTCCGGCTCACGCTACTTTGGAAATCTGGAAAAGCCCGGAAGACCAAACCCCGGAAACCGTGTTCGAATTTACTCTCACAGAAAAAAATCTCGTTACGGACACAACGAGTGTAAGGCTTGACCAGAAAGCGACTCTGCCGGACGGGCGGACGGTGCATTTTAAAAAGTTCGTACACAATATCCGTGGTCTCTATATAGAGGCGGAATACAGCGAAGATGTCATATCCCCGGAGAAAAAACGCCCAATCTACTTAGAGTGTTACGACAAGAGCGGAATCATCCAGACCCTCCGGGAGCGGGAACTTGAGGGAAATATCCTTGTCTTTACCCCAGACCATATAAACACCCTCTACTCCAAGATTGACTCCATGGACTTTTTAGAATTCCAAATCATAGCGTATGTCTCCGATGAAAAGGGGAACTCCGGCAAGCGTTTGAGGCTTGATGAGACTGTGAGAGTTCCTTTGTAAACAAATATAATAATATTCGTTTTTGCATTGGCGCATCTTATTATATTTGTTATAATAATGACATTAGGTATCTTTTGCTTAAAAATCGTAAAATTGCATACAAATAGAAAATACTAAAATAAAGGAGTATCTGATTTATGGAATATATTATAAATTTTACCTGGGATGAGGATAAACAAAGCGGCATTAACCACAAATTTTAAAAACCGCCCCTGCACCAGCAGGAACGGTTTAACAAAACACAGGATTTCTTCCTAAATATGCCCTCCGTTAAATACGATATGGAAACCGACTGCCATAGCCGCTGCCGCCGCACACACCAGCAATACCGATTTCAGCCCGATTGACCATTTACATATCGTATCTACAATTACAGAAATCCCTGTCATCCCATCCATTCCGTGCTTGAACAGGCACACTGCCAACACCACGTTTAAAATTGTATCTCCTAAAATCCATCTTCTGAAATTCCCGTCTCTTAAATATGTCATCATTGTAATGTCCTCCTTATGATAAGGGTTTGCGGTTAGAGGGAAGTAATTTCAGATTAGGCGGTATAGCCCCAATTACAAGGGCTGTACCGTCTTTTCGATTTCCTATGCGCCTTGCCGTTTCGGTTGTGTGACAGAAAGGAAATTGATTTCACCCACAAAGTTGAAAACAATATCCACTTTCTGTACCCGTTTCCCGTCCACTTTTTCCGGCGCATGGACTATGATTTTCTTGATAAATTCATTGACGATTGCGGGGGTAAGTTCCTTTATCCCCACATATTTGCGGATAATCGCGGCGAAGCTGTCAAAGTCGCTCTTGTTCTGTTCGTATGTATTGACTTCCTGCTGGTCTGTCTTGACCTTTTCTTCCAGTTCCCGCTGTTCCGCTTCATACTCTGCGGACAACTTCAAAAACCTGTCGTGACTGATTGCGCCGCTGATATCGTCCTCATAAATCCGCTTGAAGATACGGTCAAGTTCCGCTATACGCTTCCACGCCTGTCCGACTTCACGCTTCCTGCGTTTCATTTCCTTTTCTGTTTCAGCGGAGCGTTGCTGATACATCATTTCATGGAAAGCCATAATGTCATCAAAGAAAAGGGCAGTCACGTCAAATATCCTGCTCCATACTATCTGCTTCAACACTTCCTCGCGGATAAAGTGAGCCGTACAGCTTCCCGTATTGCTCTTGTACTTTGCACAGCGGTAATGGTCTTGTGAACCGTTAAAACTCCTGCAAGTTGCGAAATGTAATTTACTCCCACAGTCTGCACAGTATACCAAGCCGGAGAATAAACCTTGCCGCTCTGCCTTTGTGGGGCGGCGTTTGTTTGCTCTTAGTTCCTGTATCCGTTCAAAAACAGCGTCCTCTACAATCGCTTCATGGGTATTGTAGAAGATTGCCTGCTGTTCTTTTGTGGTTGGAATCCGCTTTTTTAATTTGTGGGATTTGGAATAGCTTTTGAAATTTACGGTATGTCCGCAATAGTCCATACGTTCCAAAATGCCGACAATCGTGCTGTCTTTCCAGTTGTACGGATTTTCGGGAAGTGCTTTCCCCTTTTTCTCGGCATAGTAGGCTTTGGCAGTCGGTACTTTATCTTTCTTGAGGATTTTTGCTATCTGCATAGGGCCTTTCCCGCCGATACATAAATCAAAAATCCGTTTCACCACAGCGGCGGCTTCTTCGTCCACAATCCATTGCTTCTTGTCAGTAGGGCTTACCATGTAGCCGTAAGGCGGCTTTGTCAGATGTTCCCCCGCCTGTCCTTGCGCTCGCTTGATTGCCCGTACCTTTTTGCTTGTGTCTTTGGCGTAAAAATCGTTAAACAGGTTACGGAACGGGGTAAAATCGTTGTCGCCTTTTGCGCTGTCAACACCATCATTGATTGCAATATAGCGCACGTCACGTTCCACGAAAAAGATTTCCGTATAGTAGCCGACTTTCAGATAATCGCGCCCTAATCTTGACATATCTTTGACAATGACTGTCGCCACGTTTCCAGCTTCGATTTCTGCAATCATTCTGTTAAAATTCGGTCTGTCAAACGTCACACCCGATACACCATCGTCAATGAAGAGAACGGGATTTGTAAAGCCGTTGTCCGCCGCATATTTGGAAAGGACTGCTTTCTGGTTTACAATGCTGTTGCTGTCGCCCTCTAACGTATCTTCCTGCGAAAGACGGGCGTATAATGCTGTTATCTGTCCGGGCTTATATGTATTTGCTGTCATATGTTCATTCCTCCTGTAATGAACGCCCGACAAACAGTGTGCTATCCTTATTATAGCGCATTTATCCCTGTTTGTCATTGGGCGGTTTGACGGTTTCCGATTTTATGAGCCGTATCATCTTGTCGCGGAGCCGTTCCGAGCCGCCGCAGGAGGTAGACACTTCATAGTATGTGCCGCCGATTTTGTAGCAGACGGTTTCCTCTGTCGGTTTCCCTTTTTCCGGCAGATAGCCGCTGTCCTTGATTTCCAGTTCCCAATCCATTCTTTTCCCTTCCTTTCCGCATTTGCTAAAGTGATAAGTTTCGGAGCAAGCATAGGAAAAGGGTACCCTTTTCCGTAAATCTACCCGTCCGCTCCATGGCTTGCCGGACAGATTTTGCTTGTTGGGAAGAATCCCAAACCCTCTTGAAAACCCTCTCACTACCTACAACACCGCACAGGGCGTTTTTGACGGAGTTTTGAGAGAAATTCTTCAAAAAGTTTTCCTTGTTTCTTAATACGGGGAAGTTTGGGAAATGCCAATGCCACAGAATAAATCAGCAAAAATTTTTTTGTGCCATTGACAAATTCTCAGATTTGCAGTATCATATAACAGCGATATATAACGCCGTTATATACAGGGGGTGAGAAAATGAGCGAAACAGAGCAGACAACACTACATTTAATCCATTCAGCCGCCATGCAGGAATTTCTTGAAAAAGGCTATAAGTCTGCTTCCCTGCGGAATATTGTCAAAATGGCGGGGGTAACGACAGGCGCGTTTTATGGCTACTATAACAGCAAGGAGGATTTATTTGAAGCACTGGTAGGCGAACACTACAATTTCTTATTGGAACTCTTTTGCAAGGCACAGAAAGAATTTGCAGAAATACCGCCAGAGGAACAGCCCGACAATCTTACTTCTACTTCCGGCGTGTATATGTATGAAATGCTCTTGTACGCCTATGAACACTTGAATGAATTTAAGCTCATACTTTGCTGTTCGGAGGGAACACGTTTTTCAAAGCTGATTGATGAAATGGTGGAAATAGAAACAAAAGGAACACATGATTATTTAGCAGTTCTTGAAAAGTTAGGCAGACCAGCGCCGCCCATTGATGAACGGTTAGAGCATATTTTGATTACGGGAATGTTCAACACATTTTTTGAGTTGATTATACATGAAATGCCGCTTGAAGAAGCAAAGCACTATTTGAAAGAAATGAGAGCTTTCTATACCGCCGGGTGGATGAAAATTATGGGGCAATAATAAATCGAGCAGGCTTGATTACAAATAAATGTCCAATAAGATTTGGGGGCTGTCGCTTTAACTGCATATTGCGGCATCCAACGGCCGATTTTGCGGAGCAAAACGGCCGCAATGCGAAGCTGATCGGCCACAGGCCGTTGCCTTTGTAAGCCGAATCCTCTCATAATGGGTCTATGCCTCATAAAGAGGTAAATAAACTCATTTGAAGGAGGATAATGAATGCTTGACTACAAAACAATCATTATCAAACGCTATGCGCTGAATCTGTCTGGCAGAGAGATTGCCAGACAGATTGGTGCAAGCAAGTCAGGAGTCAATGAATTCCTGAAAGCATTTGAGGAGTGTGACAGCATCAGCTACCCGCTCCCGAACGGCATCACCAACTATGGAATAGCTGAGTTAGTGTATGGAAATCCGCCAGGAAACAATGGTCGAAATCCCAACATTGAGTATCCTGATTACGGGGATGTGAACAGGCAGCTTTCCACCAGAAAGAACATGACTTTGGTGTTCCTCTGGAACAGGTACAAAAAGAAGTGCGAGGAAACTGGCAGGCGTTATTATCAATACCGCCAGTTCTGCGAACATTACTCTGAATGGTGTGCCGAAAATGCCGAAACCTTACACTTCGATGCCGTCATTGGGGAAAAGATGGAGGTTGACTTTGCCGGCAAAACATTTGAGATTACCGATCCGTTAACCGGTGAAATCTATACCGTCGTGGTATTTGTTGCCATTCTGCCCTATTCACAGTACATATACGCAGAGGGAATGCTTTCGGTAAAAGAGCCCCAGTGGATCGATGTAAATAACCATGCCCTGGACTACTTTGGCGGAGTGCCTGCGCTTGTGGTCTGCGATAACTGCAGGCAGGCCGTCATAGCAAACAGGGATTGGATCGCACCAGAACTGAATAAAGATTATGCCGAATGGGCGGAACATAACCAGACGGTTATCTTGCCTGCGAAGGTTCGTAAGCCAAAGTATAAGAGTTCTGTGGAAAACGCCGTGGGCATCCTTGAAAAGGGATTTTTCCACGAGATGGAGGAGCGGCAGTATTTCTCTCTGGAACAGTTCAATCAGGATCTATGGGTCTTCCTCGAACAGTTAAACCGGGAGCCTTTTAAGAAAAAGGAACACAACAGATACTTCTATTGGGAAGAAGAAAGACTGGAATTGATGCCGCTGCCCTCCGTGCATTACGAGTACACGGAGAGACGAATGGCAAAAGTATCAAGCGATTTCCATGTCCGCTTTGATAATGCTTATTATAGCGTAAATAAAGCATATGTGCACAAAGAAGTTCTCATAAAGGCGACAGCAGCCATTGTACGAATTTACAGTAAACAGGGTGAATTCCTGTGCGAGTGGCCCCGTGCAGAGTACAAGGGAAAATGGTCTACGAATCCCCACCATCTCCCCGCCAGCTATCAGGGATACGGACAGTGGAATGCAGCATTTTTTATCAATAAGGCAAGGCTTGTGGGCACATCGACCGAGGCGGTTATCCAGAACATCCTCAAGTGCCGTAAATATGAAGTCCAGACCTACCGTATGTGCCTTGGCGTACTCAACTTCGGCGGGAAATATGGGAAGCCTGTACTGGAGGAGTGCTGCCGTCGTGCCATTGACTGTGGGAAAACCACATATACGTTCATAAAAAACACCATTCCCGCAGTTGCGGATGAGATGGGAGCAGAAGTCCGAAAATGCAGCACTGCCCCTGAAAAAAAGGGCGGATACGCGATGAGCCCTGATTCGGCAGATATAAACAAACTTTTGTCCCGCAGCAGGGAGCTGGCAGACAGGCAGAGGGGAGGTGACCGGTAATGCTCACTGGAAACAGCCTTCTGAATATGCTCGTGGATGAATTAAACGAAATGGGGCTGCCAAATATGGCGGCTGAACTGGATAAACTCTATGCTGCCCCCGGATTCCTTGAGATGGACCGCCTTACGCTGATTTCGGAGCTTATATCTCCCGAATACAAGGATAAGATCAGTAAACGGATAAATAACCGCCTCCGCTCGGCAAAACTCATAGGATGCCCGGCAGAAATCGGGAATTGTACGGATTCCCAGGAAAGGGAATACTTACCTTCCGGGATTCCGCAGATGCTCTCCACACTGGATTTTATTCCAAAGGGGTTTAACATTTGTATACTCGGAGCGTCCGATACTGGCAAGACGTATCTGGCAAAAGCAATCGGCATAAAAGCATGTACGGATTACCGGGTGGGATATTTCCACTGTGAGGAACTGCTTGAAAACCTTTCGTCACAGAAACAGCTTGATTATGGTAAGTATAGTCGGAAACTGTCCGGACTGCTTAAACAGGATCTTTTGATACTTGATGACTTTCTTCTCCACACAATCGTAGATGAAGCAGAAATCAAGATCCTGTTTGCACTGCTGGAAGGAAGATCGGAGAAAAAGAAAAGCACCATCATCTGTTCTCAGAGGGCGCCGGAGAACTGGAAGCCAATGATCATGAACGATGAGATATCGGCAAACTCCATACTTAAAAGAGCAACCAAACATTACACAGTTATGATCAACAGGAGATAACCTGCATTAAACGGGTGGCCGTTTTGCTCCGCAAGGCGGCCGCTCTAAAACGCATCTGTGGACGCTGCGCTCCGCAGAATGCATTTAACGATTAATAAATCGTGAAACGACAGCTTCCTTTTTGCAGTTTTTTCTATATGGTTGCTCTATTTCCGTAAAAAAAATAACATCTTCGTAAAAAAGCCGTACTTTAACACAGCTTCAAATTAGATCTTTAGATAATTTTAGATTTTCAAAATTTATGCACTCTTCAAAGGAAATAAGTGTTTTCCTGTTTTTCCTTTTTGTATCTTATTATGAAGTTTGTTCACATTTTTTGCCATTGCAAGCAAAACACTTTCGGCAAGAACATTCGATGTGCCACGGCTCAAATATCTGCGAAACCCCATATCTTGCTTCAGCTCACCAAAAGATCCTTCTGCTTGGATGTTTCTGTTTATTCTGAGAAGAATCCCCTCGTCAGAAAGAATCCGTTCCAAATCTTCTTCCCGATATTTCAAAAATGTTTTTGCTACAGAAAGGACTTTGTTTCGCCCCTCTATTGGTGTTTTACAGTTGTTCCCTTTGATACATTCTTTCTTGTAAGGGCAATCTTTACATTCCTCACATTGATAAATGCTTTTTTCACTGACATATCCGGTTTTAGATTTAGAACGTCGGACATGTGTAAATGACAGCTGTTTCCCATTTTTACAGATATAAGCGTCACTTTTTTCATCGTAATCCATATTTTCTATACGGCCGATGTCATTTTTATATGTCCTCTTTTTTGATATTTCATAATTCGATGGCTTGATGAATGCCAGCTGCTGATTTTGATCCAGAAATACATAATTCTCTTCGCTCTCATATCCGGCATCTGCAATGATTTTTTGATACCTGAACGCCAGATATTCTTCTGTTTCCTTTAAGAATGGAATCAGGGTGGTGGCATCTGCAGGCTGAGGTCCGGTCGTCAGCCATACAATGTATTCGGAATCAACTCCATGCTGTAAATTAAATGCTGGCTTTAACTGCCCATTTCCCATTGCATCTTCTTTCATCCGCATGAAAGTTGCATCTGGATCTGTTTTGGAATAACTGTTTCTTTTCCCACAGATGTGCAGTTTCTTTGTGTATCCTTTCAGACGTTCCAGATACCCTTCTAATGTTTCGATACTCTTTTGTAAGGGAGATTTCCTCTTCCCAATTCCGTGCACAAATTCAATGTTTTCTTCCTGTTTCAAAGCATACAGTTTTTTGCGTAACCGTTTTACATGTTTCATTTTTACTGTATCACCATGGACGATCTGAATACCGTAAAGCTGCTCGCATTCTGCAATGAGGGCGGCGATTTTTATCAGTAACTTTTCATGGTTTTTTGTGACCGCTTTTTTCCATACAAAGGTATATTTATTGGCGCAGGCTTCAATTTTTGTGCCGTCTATAAAAATCGTTTCTCCTGAAACTTCTCCAAGCTCATAAAGGAGAGCAGACATTTCAGCGAGAATCCGTTTCGCACACGGAGCAAAATGGATACTGCGGAAACGTGCAAAAGTGGCATGGTCAGGAACTGGTTTACCTTCTAAAAGATACATGAAGTTAATATCCCGTTTACAGTTCAGTTCCATAGAACGAGAGGAATAATCACCATTCATGTAAGAGTATAAAACAATCTTCAAGAGAGTTCTCGGCGAAACTGTATTTATTCTTTCATAGGTAGAATATAAGTCAGTTAAATCCATAGCCTCCACAAACTGACTGAGCAATCGCACAGAATCATCTGCTGGAATAATCGTTTCTAAATTTAAAGGAAGTTTTAGTTGATATCCTTCCTCATTCAAAGTATAATCTTGATGTAAATATATAGGTTTTCGCATACTTATATTTTACACTAATAGCCAGACTTTTCGAAGTCTGGCTGTAATTTTTTTTGCAAAGAAAAGAGGCTACGCACTAATTACTTAGTGCGACAGCCCCTATTTGACGCATAGGTTAGTTTTAGCTAACTTTATAAAGACACCACTAATCAAATAAGGATATTCGAGGGCAGTTATTTAGTCCTCATATCATAAAAAATTTTCAAGGAGGTTTTTTTCAATGAAAAAACAGTCTAATCTATCAAGACTGATGGGTTATGCCGGAGGGCACAGAATATTAACCTATCTTTCTTGGGTATTGTCCGTAATGAGTGCGCTGTTAGCTCTTGTGCCTTTTTGGTATATATGGCGTATCATTCACGACATACTGGAAGCTTCCCCGGACTTCGTGGAAGCGGGGAATGTCACAGGCTACGGCTGGTCTGCGGTATTGTTTGCGGTTATCTCTATTGTTGTCTATATAGCCGCCTTGATATGTTCGCACATGAGCGCGTTCCGGGTTGCCGCAAATATCCGAAAAGAGCTTATGCGCCATATTACAGCATTGCCGCTTGGGGTAACGGAAAAGTATGGAAGCGGAAAGCTGCGGAGAATAGTAAATAGTTCCAGTGCCGCTACGGAAACATATCTTGCACACAGGCTCCCCGACAAAGCAGGGGCGGTTGCCACCCCCATAGGGCTGCTTTTCCTGTTGCTTGCCTTTGACTGGCGGTTAGGGCTTTTAAGCCTTGTTCCCGTTGTGCTTGGTTTTCTGATTATGATGAAAATGACAGGAAAAGACATGGAGAAGCGAATGGAGCAATATCAAAACGCGCTTGCTGATATGTCAAATGAAGCTGTTGAATATGTGCGGGGCGTACCCGTAGTAAAGACTTTCGGGCAGACAATTTTTTCTTTCAAACGCTTCAAAGACGCGATAGACAATTACGAAACATGGGTAATTGCATATACAAAGGGGCTGCGTCTGCCTATGATGTTCTATACAACGGCAATTAACGGCGTATTCGCGTTTCTGATTGCCGGGGGTATTCTCTTTACAAGGGGCGGCGTAACAAATGAACTTCTGTTAAACCTTATCTTCTATATTGTGATTACGCCTGTTATCGGTACGACGCTTACAAAAATTATGTTTATGAGCGAGGACGCAATGATTGTAGGCGACGCAATCAACAGGATTGATGAAGTGCTGAACGAAAAACCATTATCTGAAAGCAGCGTGAATAATATTCCTAAAAATAATGGAATTACATTGGAACACGTTAGTTACAGCTATGACGGAGAAAAAAACGCGCTCAATGATGTATCTCTTTCCATAAAGCCGGGGCAGACAGTCGCATTGGTAGGAGCGTCCGGCGGCGGCAAGACGACACTTGCAAATATTATCACAAGATTTTTTGACCCGCAAAAAGGACGCATACTGATAGGGAATATCGACATACGCGACATTCCGAAAGAAATATTGATGAATAAGGTATCTTTTGTATTTCAGAACAGCCGCCTTATTAAAGCGTCCATATTGGAAAATGTGCGTATGGCAAAACCTAACGCCACACGCGAAGAAATCGCTTATGCACTGGAAGCTGCACAGTGTTTGGATATTATTGAAAAATTACCGAACGGCATAGATACGGTTGTCGGAACAAAAGGCGTGTATCTGTCCGGCGGCGAACAGCAAAGAATAGCGATTGCCCGCGCAATTTTGAAAAATGCGCCTATCCTAATTCTTGATGAAGCGACCGCGTTTGCCGACCCCGATAATGAGGTGCGCGTACAGCAGGCTTTATCTGCTCTTTCAAAGGGAAAGACCGTCATTATGATTGCACACAGGCTGTCGTCAATCACAGACGCGGATTGCATTTATGTACTGCAAGACGGGGAAATTGTCGAAAGCGGCACACATAGCGGACTGATAGAGCGAAACGGCATATTTACAAAAATGTGGAAGAATTATTCCGAAGCGGCAGAATGGAAGATTTTGAATGAAAGTAAGGGATTGGAGGTAAACGCATGATTAAGACATTGCAAAGACGTTTTGCATTATCAAGACAGGGGGCTGTCGATTTGATAAAGGGCTGTATTGCTTGTGTCGCACAGGATATATCCTTTATGCTTCCTGTCGGACTGCTCTATTACTTTGTCATTGATACCATGAACGGGGGCATAAATGGAAGTCGCGCCCTCTTCTACGCGGTTGGTGCTCTGGTTTGCTTATGCTTTATTTTTATTGTGACCTGGTTTCAGTATAACGCCACTTACTTAGCGACTTATGTGGAAAGTGGTGTAAGGCGTATATCCTTAGCAGAACAGCTCCGTAAAATCCCATTGTCCTTTTTTGGCAAGAAAGACCTTGCTGATTTGACAAATTCGATTATGGGCGATTGTGCTACTCTTGAACAGGCATTTTCCCATTATGTACCCGCACTGGCAGGCTCCCTTATTTCCACAACATTGATTGCAGTTTGCCTTTTTGCCTACGACTGGCGAATGGCTCTTGCGGCGGTTTGGGTTTTGCCGATTGCATTTACAATCACATTCTTTTCAGCCCGCATACAGGAATACTTCAACCGTAAATCCGTAGCGGCGAATGTTGCGCTTGAAGGCGGCGTACAGGAGTGTATCGAAAGTTTACAGGACTTAAAGGCGAACAATGCGGAAGAAAGCTATCTGAAAGGGCTTGGCAAAAAAATTGACTATGTGGAAAAGCGGCACATTATAACAGAGCTTGGGACTGCCCTTTTTGTTGTTTCCTCTACGCTGATATTAAAGTTTGGGATTGCTACGGTTGCGCTTGTAGGTTCTGCGCTGCTCATTCGTGGGGAAATTGATATTCCGCTGTTCTTTATGTTTTTGCTTGTGGTTTCAAGGCTATATGCCCCGCTTGAGGGTGCATTGCAAAATCTTGCTGCGGTAATCTCCACCAAAACGAACATAAACCGCATGAATGAAATCCTTGACCAGCCTATCCAGACAGGAACAGACAGAGTAACAAATAAAGGTTACGATATTGTGTTCGACCATGTGGGATTTGCTTATAATAGCGGGGAAACCGTATTGAAAGACGTGTCTTTTACGGCGAAACAGGGAGAAGTCACCGCCTTAGTCGGACCGTCCGGCGGCGGCAAAACTACGGTATCACGCCTTGCAGCGAGGTTCTGGGATATAAGCAAGGGGAAAATCACTGTCGGCGGTATGGATATATCGAAAATAGAGCCGGAAACCTTGCTGTCGCTGTACTCTATTGTATTTCAAGATGTGACGCTGTTTAACAACACAATTATGGAGAATATCAGAATAGGCAGAAAGGACGCGTCCGACGAAGAAGTGCTTGCAGCGGCAAGGCTGGCAAATTGCGAAGAATTTGCGGCAAAACTCCCGGACGGTTATAACAGTATGATTGGTGAAAACGGCTGCGAACTTTCCGGCGGAGAAAGGCAGCGTATTTCAATCGCCCGCGCTTTCCTCAAAAATTCCCCTATCATCTTACTTGATGAAGCAACGGCAAGCCTTGATGTAGAAAACGAAACATTGATACAGGCTGCTTTGTCAAGGCTGATAAAGGATAAGACCGTACTTGTTATCGCCCACCGTATGCGTACCGTAAGCGGCGCGGATAAAGTGGTTGTGCTTTCAGACGGTTCTGTTGCGGAACAGGGAACGCCGGAAAAGCTGATGAACACAGGCAGGATTTACCCGCATATGGTAAAGCTGCAAATGATTAGCAAGGATTGGGGCATTTAGTATGAATACGGAATGGATAATATGCCCTATTTGCCAAAGTAAAACAAGGTTAAAGATACGGAGCGATACCGAACTGAAAAACTTTCCCCTGTATTGCCCGAAATGCAGACAGGAAACCCTTATTAACGTACAACAAATGAATATATCAGTTATCAAAGAGCCAGACGCACAGACGCAGAGCCGATAACACGCAGATTAAAAATGCGGTTATCGGCTCTTTCTTTTTGGTAACACTCATAAGCCGCCGTTTCTTCAAAACGGACAGCGGAGGACTTTTAGAAACTATGACTAATAATGCGGCGGTATCAGGATGTACCGTCGTGTTATTTTTATATCCGCAAAATCAGACAAACTATTTTCTGTCAAAAAAACGCAGTGTTCGTTTAGGGGATATACTACCCATGAATATGAACTGTCAAATCATTTAGTATGTCTTGATAACTCGTATTACTCAAATGCTTATGCCGCTTTATGCTGTATGGGCATTTGTTGTAATAGCCCCCTACTGGGAAGAAAGGGGGTGAGAGAAAATGAGATATTCTGAACAGTTCATGGAACATATCGAATATGCTTTCCATGCGTTCTGCAAGATTGTCCTGCGCCATGAAGCAATTAACGCATGGCGGGATTTGAAGCGGAAAGAAGCAAGAGAAATATCCCTTGACTATCTGATGTCAGAACGATATTTTGAACCGTCTGCTATGGACAGCTACTTTGAAAAACAGGATAAGCCGACTGTATTTATTGTGTTGGGAAAGGAAGTTATTGTTGATGATGAACGATTGGCAACGGCATTATCAAAATTGCCGGAGTTAAGGCGGGAAGTTTTGTTGCTTTATTACTTCGTTGGCTATCGTGATAAAGCCATCGGCAGACAGTACGGACGTTGCAGAAGTACGATAAACCATAGAAGAAATGTTGCGCTGAAACAGTTACGAAAAGAATGGGAGAAATTGAAACATGAGGAGCAAAAAGCTGATACCTTTTGAGGTAATCGAAAAAGCCGTTGCCGGAAAGCCAGAAGCGGTAGACGCAGTATTGCGGCACTATACCGCATACATCAAATATCTGTCTATGTATAAAGGGCATATCAATGACGATACGCAGGACAGATTAAAGGCAAAACTGATTGAAGCCATATTGAAATTCCGCTTCGACCGATAGTAGGTAGCAAAGACAGGAAAAGCTGTCAAGGGTAGACTTCGCGCTACGCGCCCTTGACAGCTTTCCCTGCCTTTGCTGATGGATAGTCAAGAGGACGAAATCAGCAAACTGCTTTCGCCCTCAATTTATTATGGGGATTGTTACGCAGTAGGGGTTATTTTGTCCTTGATTTATGTGGCTTTGCGGGTATTGAAGTGGCGGGGTAAGGGTTTTATATGTCTGCTCTCAAAAACGGTGTTCTATTGCGTAACAGAAAAGCAGAGAACCGACCACTAATGAAAGTGATATATTCTCTGCTTTTGCTTGCACCCTGTTTGTCAGCGTTGATGATAAGTTGTTGTAAATACTTCCTTATCACCGTAAAACTAAATTTTTACGTGTTTTACATAAAATTCTGCCGGCAAAGCATTGATTAAATCTGCTTATATTATTAAGAGTAACGTAACCGGGTTTTATTACAAACTTTTTTAAAATTTTTACACTGCACCTGGATAATTGAACAGACTTTACACCTTATGCAGAATCCGCTATAATGAAAATACTAAAAATCAATCAAAAAGGCGGTGAAAGGATGGTTGAAGAAATGACACTTGACGAATTAAAGCAAATCACAATTGACTATTATGTAAATCTACAGCGAATCAAAAAAGCCGATACCGAAAACAATCCCGAATTAATGTATCAGCTCAAAGTCGCCAAAAACAAACTGGCATCTCTGGGCATCCCCACTGAAGAATTTGAATTATAAACAAAACAGCAACTAAAAGAAAAGGTGTAAAGTCCATTGAGTTATCCTGGATTTTACACCTGAATTTTAGAGGCTGCAATGTTCTCAAAACCGTGCATCTCAGTTCCCTCTGTAATAAGTTCCCGGCTGGGTCACACGGTTATAGATGTAATAACTTTCTGGTTCCTTATCAGTATTGACATCCAGACTCATCCCCTTCGCCTCATCCATCGTAATCGTACAGGCATCAATAAAGTCCTGATCGTCTATATAGCGGCGCTCGTTATTCTCAATATAATATATCCGGGAACTGCAAATCTCCGCCTTCCATGTCTGGCTTTTGGAATTATAGTTATACCACATAAATCCGCTCCACTCGCCTGTCTCAGCATTATACCGGCTTACCTCGTTCATCGGTTTTCCCTCGTACCGGTAATCTTTTCCGTCATCAGGGAGCTTGATTGTTACATTTTTCTTTACGATATAGGGCGATTCCGTTTTAACGGTATCTTCGAATCTGGCGCCCGGTACATAATATTCATATTTATTAAAATACCTTCCGTCATACCACGTATTTGTAAAATATCCAACTGCTCCATGACCCGCTCCACCCTCATCGGTGCTGCCGTCATCATACATAAATGTATAGCCGTCCGTATCTGCTCCTGCCAAAGCAAGCTTTACATAGCTCCCTGAAGTGCCAACCGTATTCCGGACAGATGCCCATGTAAGCTCCTGCTGGTCTGTGGATTCCTTCGGAACATTCATTGCGCCGTATTCCCGGATCATTGCCGAGACATCCGTCAGGTTACACATCATGTACGCATCCTCGCCGGATTCGTCAAATGAATACCAATACTTAATCTGGCTGGCATTAATACCCTGTCCGCGTCCTTCGCCTGCACCGCCATATGTTTTCGTTTCACCGTTATAGGTTACATCTATAAGTTCATGCTTATAGGCATTCTTTTTAACGGTCACCGTGCTGTCAAGCCTCCTGGCAACCACGCCCATCATGGACGGAAAACCGCTGGAATCGTATTTCATCGGGTATATCGCCGATACGAACATCGACTTGTTGTCTTCCCTGTAGTACGGGCTCTGAATATAGAAAGTCTGATCCACATGGGGTGAAGTTGAAAGACCGTAATATGGCGCTGCATCATACTTTTTCTGCTCGCCCAACACATATGCGCCTTCATAGAGGCATTCACTCTTAAATCCCTCCTGGATTCCCGTCAGATTATCAAAATACGTCTTTTGACTGTCACCGTAAGTTGATATCAGATAGTCCGCAACATCCTTAAGCCCGTCGACTTGAACCGTGACCGCGGTATCCTTATAGGTATATCCTTTTTTCTGCTGAAGTCTCAGTTCTCCGCCATCTGTTGCGTCTCCTGCCGCAATATATCCCCCTTTGACTCTCTTCGTCTTGCTGTTCTCGTATTTTACATCTGCATAAGCAGCAGCAACCGGAGTTATACTTCCCGTCTTGCCGCCGGCCGCATACCGTGTCTCCTTATCCGCAAATCTGAAAGATCCAGGATCCGGATTGTCTGTCTTAACGTAAAAATAGTAATTAAACGGCGCCATGAGCGGAATCACCTCATAGGAATATTTTTCCACTTCCGCTGTCTCTGCACTTGGCGGGGTTGACGGCACCGATGGGGCTGACGGTGCCGACGGTTTCTTTGCCGGCTGTGCCTTCTTTGCCGGCTGCGCTTTCTTTTTAGCCGTAACTGTCACTATACACGTATATTTTTTCTTTCCGATTACCGCCTGGACTTTTGCCTTACCTTTTTTAAGCCCCTTTACTGACGCATATGTTTTTGATTTCTTTGTGATTTTGATTATTTTATTGCCTTTTATAACCTTCCACTTGACCTTTTTCTTATTGTTCTTTAATTTTACCTTGACAGTTTTCCCAACCGTCACATCCGCAGATTTTGCAATGCTCACTTTCTTTGCTTTAGCCTGTACATCAGGGATGGGGTTCAGTGCCACTCCCCCCAGAGTTAAGGAAAATATCATGACTGCCGCCGCTGCTTTTTTCACTATTTTATTCATAAGTTTCTCCTCTCCGTCCTCATATGCAAATAAATATAGCAATTCCCTCTTTAATATAATATCGGCCTGACTATTCTTATATAAAGATGTTGGGGCAAAACTTTTCCCAGATAACAATTCGCTTTAAAATATTAGCTCCATATAGTATATATGATCCAAGCATTATTATATCTGTCATGGCAACAGGAAGTTGAGACATATCCGGACAGAAACGTTTGATACAATAATTTCCATTATTTTAGCCATGTGAAACGGCTTTGCAAGAAAATCATTTATCTTCTTCAAAACAATTCCATAATCCACTATGTCTGCATTAATTTTTCGACTGAACGCTTTCCATTTCTTTTGCATTGTTTCATCTTTTGTTGTCATCAGCGGCATAGGCATTG
Source organism: Lachnospiraceae bacterium MD308 (assembly GCA_000403475.2). GTDB lineage: Bacteria > Bacillota > Clostridia > Lachnospirales > Lachnospiraceae > MD308. The sequence goes on along the minus strand of KE159795.1, from coordinate 2,217,133 downwards.
ACCGCTTTATTGAAAATTTCATTTCTTGCAAGTTCCCTTTTATTCAAGCAAACATCAACTTTCTACATGCGAAATTCCTGTTTGTACGCTTTTATTGTATAGAAATGTAAAGGAAATTTTAAAGCTCTCGTATCCCCTTCGGATATTCAATTATACTGTGAAGGCAACACAATCATCCAGCCTGAAAATATAATTACAAACATTTTTATATAGATTCCACAGCACACCAAAACTGATTACGGCGCAATCTTCAAAGCCGCTTTCTAAATATGCCCTCCGTTAAATACGATATGGAAACCGACTGCCACAGCCGTTGCCGCCGCACACACCAGCAGTACCATCTTCAGCCCCACTGACCATTTGCATATCGTATCTAT